>PBNO01000006.1 GCA_002723155.1 Ponticaulis sp.
AATAATCTCTTCAGGCGTAGATCTCTTGCCCATGTCTCAGCTCCATATCTGAAGCCGGAACTAACTCAAATAATGGACCACTTTTCAGGGAGCAGACCAAATCCAGGCGATTGAAACGAGGTAGCTGCACCCGAGTACGCCCGCAAAGGTCCCCACACCACCGCCAACGGCGCCCGAAGTTGCGAGGCGTGCATTCTCCTGAACGTTGATTCTACACTCCTCCCTTGTCTCTGCGTGCGCATAGGGAGTGGCCGTGGCGACGATCAGGGCGGCTGCTGTTACTGCTTTAGTTACGAAAGTGGACATGCAAGTTCTCCGATGTGCATCGGAAACCCTTTGGCAAGCAGGCACGGATGGTTTATCCTGCAATCGCGGCTTCCGAGCTGTTACGTTGGCGGAGCGGCGCACTTTTTCGCGGTCGAATTCGATTGAGGAGCCGCTCTGTCAACAACCCGCTTTTGCGGATGTATAAAAATAATGCTTATGTTTATACGAATTGTCAATACCTAGCGGGGGCGGCCTTGGCGTGGGGTGGCGGTGATTTCGTCAAGCAAGTCCTGCTGAAGCTGTAGGCACTCTGACTTCGTTGGAAAAAAGCCTTTCCCTGAATTGCCATTTCTCCGCATGATTGCAACGAAAAAGCTATTATCGTGCTTTTGGACTTGGTCGCCGAAGAAAACTTTTTCGTCGGCTAGCTGCTTATAGTGTTCGTTGTACCAGTCGATCGGGTCGTAGCCTGCGCGCACTCCCGGGAATTTGGGAATCTTTGTAACCAAGTTTTCGTTATATCGCTCTGTTAAGTAAAGATACTCGGCGAGCGCTTCCACTCGCTGTTTGGCCGCTTCTCTACAGTATAATGGAACTGCATTGGCTTCTTTTGCAGATATTAGTTCGTCAGGTTTGTGCGGTAATTCGTTAATACGTCGATCTATGCTATCAAAATTATTCTTCAGTAATTGTACTTTATCTCCTGAAAGCCTTCCACTTCTTTTTAATCTGACGAATGTTGACAGCGCCGAGGACAAATGCGTTCCATTCGTGCCGCCTGCCTTCAGGTCCTCGATTTTCTTCGAGAGAAGCTCGTAGGGCTCTTCTTTCGTTGGGTGACCGGGCCTCTGTTCGAGTCCACGAGGTTGAGTGCTTGCTTGCTTTGACTTTGAACTGGAGGGCTGCATATCTTCATTCCATACTTTGTTTGCCCGAGCGTTTCCTGAGATTCACTATCTTGCCTGCGGCAGCGATGATGTTCGCCGCATGAGCTAGGGCGCCATATGTCAAGGGGTTGGGACAGCTTGCGGCCTGAACAAAACGGAAGCCTTCATCAAAGTTATGCTGAATATAGCTTGGTTTGAGGCTGACATTTCCATCCGCATCAATAACAGCGAGGCGTTTGTAGAGTTGATCGTTTATTGCAGAGATGAGAAGGCCGTCTGGCCCCATTTCGCTATCTCTGTCATTTACGACGCGCCCGTCCAGTACGATCAGCGATGGTCTATGTGCGGCAACCAGAATCTCGCATAGCTGGACTGCGTATTCGACGATGACTAAAGCCTTTCGGAGTGCGATCTCGTTCATCGACAAGCCATCTGAGCGATAAATTTCGACGCGGCGCTTAAGGGCGCGCTGTGTCAACATTCCGCCGAAGCAATCGTTGTGAAGCGAGCAATCGCCTTCGAAGTCGTCATTAAAACCATGGTCGATGATATTACATCTATGGGGATGCAGCATGGATAGGTAGGGGTTTCCCTTCCCCTCAAAGAGTACCCCTTGCTGCGTAAGCGCGGCGTTGATATCGCTCGAAAGCTTCACATAACTGACTGAATGTTCGTCGAAAATGACTTGGTCTACACTTCGTCCCACTCGTGCTGCATAGAGCTTTTGCTTCTGTCGAGTGGTTTCGGAGGTGAGCTCTTTGTGATTTAGTCTCCAGTGATACTCGCCAAGTGATGCGAGAGCGACATCAAGCTGAACGTGAATGTCCATGGGGTCGATAATTGAAGCACACGCGTCACAAGCCAGTGCGTACAGATCCAGCCCTGACCACGCAGGAAAAAGCCCGGACGCTTCGGTTACCCCGTATCCTGAGCTGTCAAACCCGCGCTCGCTGGGTGCGGTAGATTTGAGTGGGGACGGACTGGCAAGAACAAGGCTTGCTGGTCTTTTCTTGCATACTTCAGACATCGCCTCGCGCAACGCTTCGACGAGTTCATCCTGCTTTGGAGGCGTTGGGAATGTTTTTCGGTAAAGTCTGGTGCTGTCATCTCCCGACCAGCCAAGCTCAATGTGATCGATCTTTTTGCTGTTATGAATGACCTGTGCGGCTGAGGCCTCAATCATTCTGTCTGTATAGACGACACACGCTACGATCTGCTGAGGTTGAGAATTGGGCATACGGTCGTCCACATTACTGACAGCGCGAGAGCATTTTTGCGACTGAGCTCAGAGCAAGCTGACAATATACATTGAGTGTATATAAAAAGGCAATAACACACTACAAGCTGTCCAGGGAGATGGTCGTGCTAGCGCGACGGTTGGTTCGTGACGAGCGTGATCGACAGGCTTCCCTATGTTGGCCATTCAAATCCATCACCTTCAGAAATGCTGGTTGGAGCCTCATCCGTCGTGAACTCGTCAATAGGCGGCCCGCTCCAGTGCGTTGCACCCGTGTAGCCCATGACGCCGTCAAAGTGTCCAACCCAGTCGCCTTTCAAGGTTCGGAATTCACCGGCCAAACAGAAAGGAAAAGACGATGTCCAATCAACCAATCACCAAACTCAAAGATGGGCTTATCTCAGCGACGGTCTGGAAGAACCAGACTGAGAATGGAAAAGACCATTACTCCGTGACCTTTTCTCGGAGCTATCTCAAGAACGACGAGTGGCGTGAAGCTTACAGTTTCTCAGGCTCAGAGTTGCTGCGCCTGGCGAGGCTCTCCCAAGCCGCTTACGACGAGATTGAGCGTCAGAAACAACAATCGGCAGCCTTGGCCGATGCGGCCTGATTCATCCTGGCCCGCAGCCCTCCGGTTGCGGGTCATTTGCCTTGTGATTTTGTTGACTGTGTAAGGATATCGCTTTCACAATACGGCCAATTGGATGCCGCACCCGTTGTTCGGGTGGTGAAAATATCGATGTTTTTCAAGGGGGAAGGTGGTGCCGCCACCAAGATTCGAACTCGGGACCTGATGATTACAAATCAACTGCTCTACCAACTGAGCTATAGCGGCATTTTACCAAAGCGGCACCTTTAGCGAACAAGGAGCCTTAAATCAAGAAATTATGTTTTTGTGGATAAAACTTACACAAAAGCTTACACACTTACACAGTTTCTTAGTTTTTTATCCTTACAATACAGCCGCTTAGCGCATAGAGCTTATGATTACAAATCAACTGCTCTACCAACTGAGCTAAGCCGGCACTGGTAAAGAGCGCGCGTCTTACCGAGTTTGATCGGCTCTGGCAAGTGCTTCTGACAACTGTTTTTCAGAAATTTTTTCTGGAGCCGATTCAGCTGTTTATAACTACCCCGAGATTGCCACATTTGCGCCTCGGAACAATCGGGTTGTTCATTCATTAATTCTGTACGGCCCAATGGGTTGGAGGCAATAATGAAACAGACAGCACGCTTACTTACAGTCGCTGCGGCCATCGCAGCATCCACCTTCGGAGTACATAGTCTCGCGGAACAATCCATCCGTGAAGACATGGAGAAGGACTGTGCACCTGTCGAAGTTTCAGTTTATTTCGCACCATCACAGTATGAGCTGAACGAATTTGCAGAGGACTTGCTGAAGCAGGCCGTTAGTCGTGTTGAGCATTGCGAACTCGCTCAGATCGAAGTCGTTGGCTTCAGTGATTCATCAGGTCAGGCGGACTTCAATTATCACCTGTCTGAACAACGCGCCGAGCACGCGATGGCCTATCTGGAAGAGCATGGCGTTGTCGCGAACACCATTCAGATGAGTGCGCGCGGCCAGGAAGGCGCTGTCTCTGATTCTGGTGAGCCATTGATTATGCGCCGCAAGGTAGACCTCCGATTCGTTCCGGTGCCACCGACCGTCTGATTTTGTCGCCGGCGCAAGTGTCGGGGAAAAATCCCATCCCAAACGAAATATTTTACCGCACAGGCCTCAACTGGCTTGCGTGTGCGCAATTCTGTATCGTACCGATGTCACCCTGAATAACGAAAACGGGTTCAATGGCGGGCCCGGATACATTGGGGAGGCTCAACGATGGGTCGTTTCGGACTTGCGCTGCGTCACGCAGTGCGAGCTGTGCTGGCGTGTGGCGTCATCACGGCATTTTCAGGCGCTGCTTACGCCGACACAGGCGACACTGCCTGGATACTCACTTCAACAGCATTAGTGCTCTTCATGACGCTGCCGGGCCTGGCGCTTTTTTATGGTGGCCTTGTGCGATCAATTAACGTGCTCTCGGTTCTGATGCACTGTTTTGCAATTGCCTGTCTCATGTCAGTGATCTGGCTTGTCGTCGGTTACTCCATTGCGTTCGGAGACGGTAATGGCGCGGCCGATGGAGCAGGGCAGTGGTGGGGTGGTCTCACCCGCGCCATGCTGAGTGGCGTCACTGGCGAGAGCATGACGGGTACGATACCGGAACCACTCTTCTTTATGTTCCAGATGACGTTTGCGATCATCACGCCTGCGCTGATTGTCGGTAGTTTTGTCGAGCGCGTTCGCTTTGATGCGGTGCTGAAATTCTCTGCGATCTGGATTCTCGTTGTGTACGCACCAGTGTGCCACTGGGTCTGGGGCGGCGGCTGGCTTGCGGAAATGGGCGTTCGTGATTTTGCTGGCGGCCTTGTCGTTCACGCGACAGCGGGCATTTCATCGCTCGTATTCGTCGCGATGCTCGGAAAGCGTAAGAACTTCGGACATGACCTGCATCCACCGCACGCACCTGTTCTGGTGATGATCGGCTCATCAATGCTTTGGGTCGGCTGGTTCGGATTTAACGCTGGGTCGGCGCTCGGTGCGAATGGTGGCGCAGCCCAAGCCATGCTTGTGACGCATCTCTCCGCAGCTACAGCTTCGCTCGTCTGGATGATGATTGAATGGATTCAGTTCCGTAAGCCGACGCTCGTCGGCATTTGTACAGGCATGGTTGCTGGTCTTGCGACCATCACGCCTGCAGCAGGATCGGTTGGGCCAGCCGGTGCCCTGATAATCGGCTTCCTTGCGGCGATTATCTGCTATTACGCGGTCGTGCTGATCCGTAACCGCCTCAAATTCGACGACAGTCTCGATGTGTTCGCGGTCCACGGCGTGGGCGGCATTCTTGGTACGCTGATTATTCCATTCGTCGCTGCTCTCGGGCCGCTTGCGCCGGGCCTCGGTGAAGACAGCGTAATGGGTGCGTTCATGGCGCAGGCGACCGGTGTTGTGGCCGTGTGCGTCTGGTCCGCGATTGCCAGCTTCGCAATTCTGTTCGTGGTGAAACTGACGGGCGGCCTTCGCGTGGACGAGCAGACTGAAGATCAGGGGCTCGATACGAACACGCATGGAGAGAGCGCTTACCCGTAAGCGCTCCCAGTCTTTATTTTGTCAGGGGCGGCGCTTAGGCGTCGCCCTTTTCAGTTGTGGCAGGTGCTTCTGGTGTCTTTTTCTTCCGGAAGGCTTTGCGGAAAAGGAACATAAAGAGCCAGATCAGACCGACAATCACAGGCAGCCATGGCAGGACGAACGCCAGAATGGTCACGATGGAGCTCAGCGCGAATGCGACATTCCGGAAAAAGTCTCCGAACGCTTCGGTGACAGGGCGCCACACAGATTGGGATGTCGGCGACACGCGGGCCTCGTAGGAGAGGTTGATGTCTGACATGGAAACACGCTGGCGCAGATTAGCGAGTTGAGATTCATAGCTGTCGAGCTCGGATTGAACGCGCGCCAGTTCCCGTTCCACAGAGAGCAGCTCTCCGAGATCGCCTTCACGGCTTTCCAGTAATTGCTGCAGCCGGTCGCGTAGTGTGGTTTGCGCCTCCAGACGGGCGTCCGTATCAATAATCTGAGCGGTCAGGTCGACCGTCGATGTGCTTGACGCATAGACGTTGGAATTGAACTCACCGAGGCTTTCCGGAAGACCTTCCAGAAACGGAATGGCCCAGTCCGGCGACGCCTTCAGCGCCAGATTTCCCGATGCATAGTTTGTTTCGAGGCCGTGTACGTTTGAATTGGTGACAAGACAGTTCTCAGGCCCTGCGTCTTCACATTGCGTCATGTGGCTTTCCAGCAGATCACGAAGACGGTCCGTTGGGGCGCTGATGGTACGGTTGTGAGTATAGGCAAGGAATCGACCGGCGCGCTGAGGCACGCTGTCGGTAGAACTGGCATTACCTGATGACGCAGCTGCAGATAGATCGAGCGCGCCATCATCAGTGACAGCGTAGGAAGACTCAGGGGCGGGCGAAATTCGCGAGAGCGGACGGAATTCTGTCTCCCGTTCAGATCCGCCACATGCCGCGAGCGAGAGCACGCAAGCCGTTAAAAGTATCGTGTTGAGTTTCATCATAAGTGTTTCCCCGCTCCAAAGGCTTCAGCCCTTTTTGATCGAGCAAGAGAAAAGCTCAGAATTGCGACAAGTGTAAGGCCGTAACGTGCCGGGCGCAGCGCCGATATTTCTATGCATTAGCCGTTTCCTATGGCGCACTTGCGCGTTAAAGAAAGCCTTTGACGACTCAGGGCCTCCTGCGTCTCCACGCAAGATAAGAAATCAGACGGGCACATGGCACGCATCCTCATCACTTCCGCGCTCCCTTACATCAATGGCATCAAGCACCTCGGAAACCTTGCCGGTTCAATGCTGCCAGCTGACGTGTATGCGCGTTTCAAGCGCCTTCAGGGCCATGAAGTTCTCTATATCTGCGCGACGGATGAGCATGGTACGCCTGCGGAACTGGCCGCGCAGAAAGATGGTGTGCCGGTTCAGTCCTACTGTGATGAACAGCATGAAATCCAGCGTGCGGCGGGCGAAGGGTTCACGTTGAGCTATGACCATTTCGGCCGTTCGTCTTCGTCTCAGAACGCGGCGCTGACACAGCATTTCGCGCATGTTCTTGAAGAGCGTGGCCTGCTTGAAGAGCGCACCGAGAAGCAGGTCTATTCCATCGATGACGGCCGATTCCTGCCGGATCGTTATGTTGAAGGCACATGCCCACATTGCGATTTCGAAAAAGCGCGCGGAGACCAGTGTGACAATTGCGGGCGTCTGCTCGATCCGGTCGAACTGAAGAACCCGTACTCTGCCGTCTCCGGTTCTACCAATGTCGAGATCCGTGACACGACCCATCTCTACCTCCTGCAGTCTAAAATGCAGGATGATATTCGTGAGTGGGTAGAAGCCTCCACCGAGTGGCCGCAACTAGCGAAATCTATCGCTTTGAAATGGCTGGATGAGGGCCTGCAGGACCGTGCAATCACGCGTGACCTGTCCTGGGGTATTCCGGTCGCATATGAAGGAAAGGTGCGCGAAGGCTTTGAGGACAAGGTCTTCTATGTCTGGTTCGACGCACCTATCGAATATATCGGTGCAACGCAGGAATATTCCGAAAAGCTTGGAAAGCCGGAAGAGTGGGAGCGCTGGTGGCGTACCGACAAAGGCGCTGACGACGTGACCTATGTCCAGTTCATGGGCAAGGACAATGTCGCATTCCACACAGTTAGCTTCCCTGTGACTATGATCGGCTCACGCGAGCCGTGGAAGCTGGTGGACCGCCTCAAGGCCTTCAACTGGGTCACATGGTATGGTGGCAAGTTCTCGACTTCTATGAACCGCGGTGTGTTCATGGATCAGGCGCTGGAGCTTCTGCCGGCAGATTACTGGCGCTGGTATCTGATGGCGAACGCGCCGGAAGGGTCTGATGCGGCCTTTACCTGGGAAGGCTTCCAGGCAGCGGTGAACTCTGACCTCGCCAACGTGCTTGGTAACTTCGTGAACCGCATCACCAAATACTGCAAATCCAAGTTCGATGGTCAGCTGCCAGCCGCGGGCACACCGGGCGAAGATGAAGCCTGGATGGAAGCCGAGCTAAAGAACCGCCTCAAAACGCTGATGCAGCATTATGAGGAGATGGAGTTCCGTAAGGCTGCAGCAGAAACACGTGCGATCTGGGCGGCAGGTAACGAGTATCTCACGCGCGCTGAGCCTTGGGTGAAATACAAGAATGACGTTGATGCGGCTGCTGTAGGCGTGCGCACGGGTCTCAATCTTGTAGCGCTCTTTGGCATTCTAGCTCAGCCGTTTATCCCGACAGCGGCGGCGAAAATTCTCGATGCTCTGGGCATTCCGGAAGAGAACCGCAAAATGCCAAAACCTGACGATGAAAACCTGCTGGATGCGCTTCCGCATGGCATGGAAATCTCACCGCCTGACGTGCTCTTCTCCAAGATTGAAGATGCTCAGGTTGCCGAATGGACGGAGCGATTTGGTGGCGGGCAGTAATCTGACCGTTCAACGCTGAAAAAGAATAGGCTCTGCCGTGCTGGCAGAGCCTATTTCGTTAGCGCGCCAGATAGTCGCTCGGGTTCAGCGCTTCATTGCCGTTCCAGACCTCAAAATGAAGGTGAGGGCCGGTGGCCTGACCACTCGCACCGACTGTACCGATTGAAGCACCAACGCTGACGCGGTCTCCCGCAGATACGCTCGCTGTGTGCAGCTGGGCATAGCGTGTGCGAATGCCATTGCCATGGTCGATTGTTACCATCAGCCCATAGGCGCCCTGAGTCTCCGCCGAGATGACGGTGCCAGCGGCCGGAGCGCGCACGGGCGTACCTGTTGCTGCACCGATATCCATGCCGCTGTGGAAGGCAGCTTCACGGGTGATTGGATGGACCCGTGGCCCGAAGCTGGAGGTCAGGCGGCCCTCCGTCGGCAGGAATGCAAGTTCGAATGGTGCAGTGGATGTTTCATCCGCCAGCGCAAGCTGCACGCCTGCGAGGGGCAGAAGCATTAGCGCGGACGCTAAGGCCGCAACGCGCGGGAGTGTCTTGCCAGTTGATGGGCCGGGCTGCATTATTCGGGTAATTCTCATTCGGTAATCTCCTTTAGGTCCTTGTGAGAAGACCGCCGGAGCGCATGGCAGTGCGTTTCCGGCGGAATGCTTCAACGCGATGAGAAGAGTTTCTGCATAAGCGCTGGGCATGGAGGTGCGTGTGACGTCTGCGTCACATGCGAGTTCTGCGGCGTGGCGACAGCGTTCTGTCTGATGGCGAA
This sequence comes from Ponticaulis sp., assembly GCA_002723155.1. Classification (GTDB taxonomy): domain Bacteria; phylum Pseudomonadota; class Alphaproteobacteria; order Caulobacterales; family Hyphomonadaceae; genus Ponticaulis. The sequence continues at coordinate 9,228 of PBNO01000006.1, forward strand.
CGAACGGATTGAACCAGAACAGACAATCGATCACAGAGAGGCAGAGAAACCAGACGGCGTCCTGGCGGCTGCGGTGAGCGGCTTCATGCGCGACGATCATGTCGATCTGCGGCTTTGAGAGGCCGCGGAAGAGCGCTTCGGAGATGATGATCTTGCCGCTCAAGGTTGTGATCGCTGAAATCGGAGCATCAGTCAGAAATATACTTCCATGTGGTACGCTTCGTCGTTCGACGGTCAGCATGCGCGTAATGCGCTTCCCAAGGTTAGAGGCGTTCCAGAGTAAGCCACCTAGATAAAGCAAGCCCAAAGCGAGCGCGATGAACGGCCCGAAGTTCAGGTGGACACTTTCCCTCACAGGTGCGCTTGGCAGAACTTCCTGATTACCGCCGAAATAATAAGCAAGTTCCGGAAGCGGCAATTGCGACATGGCGAGCGTTGGCGCGAGCTTCAGTGCGGCCAACCCCAGAACAGGCGCAACAATCATTGAAAAGAGAACCGTCTTTTCGAAACTTTCAGAGCGCCATGGTGCAGGGATGAAGCTTCGCAGGGCAGCGAGCAGTCCTGACCATGCAAAAGGAATGATGGCGCAGACAAGAACGAGAGCAGGTATCGTGTTCATGACTGCGCATCCTTTTCGTTCAGGTCTTTCAGCAGGTCCTCGAGTTCGTCGATTTCGTCTTCTGAGATGAGAGAGCTACCAACAAAGGCCGCAGCCGGCAGTGGCTGGTCAGAGCCGAGAATGTTTTTCGAGAAGTCACCTATCAGGCTCGCCAGAACGGAAAGCTTGGGTGTCGTCGGAATGAAGGTCTTTACGCCATGCACCATTTCGATGGCGATCAGCCCTTTATCCACCATCCGGTCCAGCGTTTTGCGTGTGGATGAGAATGACCATCCCGTGCTTGCCTCTGTTGCGTCGTGAATTTCACGCGCGCTCAGGCGGCGAGATTGCCAGAGCGGGCGGAGCAATGTGAGCTCGGTATCTGTGGGTTTCATAGTGCGACTCTTTTAAGGCGTGCGACATGTGTCGCGCGAGTGCGACGTGGAGTCAAATTACGTCAGGGTAATTTTTAAACTAACGTGGTCTCGCCCCTGCGACGGCACTACTTGAACCTGTCGCCGCTGCGTGGTCCTCTGCGTACAGGTATTTCGAGGGCTGAATCATGAAAAACACCTATCTACTCGGCAGCGCGCTGGCTTTGAGCCTTGCCGGACTGCAGCCTGCATTTTCGCAGGATATTGAAACGGGCGCTGATCTGATCACGGTTTATCAGCACCTCCACGCCAATCCCGAACTGTCGCTTCAGGAAGTGAATACGTCAGCGCTTCTCGCGCGTGAGCTGGAAGGCCTCGGCTTTGATGTGACGACCGGGCTGGGTGATGACTGGGTGCGTGCGAAGGCCGAACGCGAGCAGGGCATCGTTCGTGAGAATGTCGGTGGCTATGGCGTTGTCGGCGTGATGGAAAATGGTGACGGGCCGACGCTCCTCATTCGCGCTGACATGGATGCACTCCCGGTGCCTGAGCAAACGGGCTTCAGCTTTGCCTCAGAGCAGGTTGCGACCTCGTGGACGGGCGTTGAAGGGCCGGTAATGCATGCCTGCGGCCACGACATACATATGACGTCATGGCTGGGCACTGCGCGTAATCTCGTCGACCGGCGAGATGAGTGGTCTGGCACTCTGATCATGATCCTGCAGCCAGCCGAGGAACTGGGGCTCGGTGCGCAGGCCATGCTGGAAGAGGGGCTGTTCGATGACTTTCCTGTGCCTGACTATAATCTCGCGCTTCATGTGAATTCATCTATGCCTGCCGGCACGGTCGGCTATGTACCTGGCTTTGCGATGGCCAACGTAGATAGCGTGGATATCACCATTCACGGCGCAGGCGGCCACGGTGCGTATCCTCACACCACTATCGACCCTGTCGTCATTGCTGCGCATACGGTGACCGCACTGCAGACGCTTGTTTCCCGGAATGTGAACCCGCAAGACCCAGCCGTTGTCACAGTCGGCGCGATCACAGCAGGCCATAAGCACAATGTCATTCCGGACGAGGCGCATTTGCAGCTGACTGTGCGCTCATATGGCGATGATGTGCGTGAAACGCTGCTGAGCGGCATTGAGCGTATTGCGCGTGGGCAGGCCGAAGCCTTTGGCGCGCCAGAGCCAGAATTCTTTGTCGATCCGGATTACACGCCAGCGACCTTCAATGATCCTGATTTGTCCGAGCGTATTGGCGGCGCACTCCGCGCAACGCTCGGCGACGAGTCAGTGCGCATCCTGTCTCCGGTGATGGGCGGTGAAGATTTCAGCCGCTATGCGCGAACCGATGAAAATATTCCGGGCATGCTGTTCTGGATCGGCGCGATTTCTGAAGAGCAGTATGTGGCGTCACAGAATGGCGGTCCGGGTTTGCCATCGCTTCATTCAGGGCTCTTTGGTCCGGACTATGAAAACACTATCGAAACCGGCGTGACATCTATGACGGCGGCCGCGATCGAGATACTTGGAAATCAGTGATGTGATTAACCAATGACGTAAAAAAAGGGCGGCCTGTGAGCCGCCCTTTTTATTTACCTTATTTTACAATGCCTTTTTCATAGAGGGCATCAATATCGGCCTCGGATAGTCCCATTGAGGCAAGCGTTTCGCGGGTGTGTTCGCCCATCGCCGGAGCAGGGCCGCTCGGACCATCATCTGTACCCGGAAAACGCGCCGGAGAGCCCGGTGTCTTGAATGTGCCGCCAGAGCTGGAAGGCATTTCCTGAATACCGCCAGCTGCATAGACCTGCGGATCCTGAGCGACTTCAGCCAGAGACTGGACCGGCGCCCACGCAATCTGCTCTGCATCAAGGCGTTCGGAGATTTCAGCCATATCCATCTGGTTCAGCGCCGCGTCCAGACGCTCGACGACCTCACGTGAGTTCGCGCGGCGGCCTTTTCCAGACACCAACCGCTCGTCGTCCGCCATTTCAGGGACGCCAGCAGCGCGGCAGATCGGTGCCCAGTCACCATTGCCCTGACGGGCCACAATCGTGAACCATTTCTCGTCCTTGGACTGGAAGAAGTTCATGATCGGTACATTGGTGCTGTAACGGTCTTTGGTGGAGGCCACCTTGTTGAAGAAGAGCTGGATTGCGAGGTCGCTGCCCACAGAATAGAGGCCTGCGCGGAGGAGGGAAGCTTCTACCAGCTGGCCTTCGCCTGTACGGAATTTCTTCACCAGTGCAGCATTGATCGCGGACGACGCCGCAATGGACGTGACGTGATCGCCGAAAGCAGTTCGAAGCGGGAACGGGTCTGAGCCCTTAGGCGGGAAGAGGCGCGCAAGGCCCGCGCGTGACCAGAAAGACGCAATGTCAAAGCCGGGACGATCCTTATCAGGTCCTTCAAGGCCGTAACCTGTCAGCGTGCAGTAGACGAGGCCCGGATTGATCGCTTTCAGCGCTTCATAATCGAGGCCGGAACGCTCGAGGCCGCCCGGACGCACGTTTGTCAGGAAGACATCGGCTTCCGCTGCGAGCTTTTTGACGATCTCCACACCCTCTTCGGTGGACGTGTCTACGACGATGGATTTCTTGCCGCGATTGTCGAAATCGAAGACCGGATTGTCTGTCGAATCAGTTCCGATAGATGCGAAGAACTGGCGAATCGGGTCGCCTTTTGGGGGCTCGATCTTGATTACCTCGGCGCCCCAGTCTGCCAGAATGCATCCAGCACCCGGTGCTGCCATATAAGTTGCGTATTCAATGACCTTAATGCCCTGCAGCATGTTGCCTCCCACAAGCGTATCTGATTTCATTTGTGTTTCTTAAATTCTGACGAAAATATTAACCGCGGTAAGCAGACGTTAATGTTAACCGCCAAAATTAAGAGCGAACGTTATCCACTTTCGTTAAGGCTTTAACCGATGTCCGTCAAAGCGATGCGCCCGAAATTAAATCAGGATGATATTGTTCGTCTGATGAAGGGCAGTTCTGCAGAAGACCGTGCGCACGCAACGCACAAGCTCTGCCGCCGTATCGGCAACGAGGAATTGCAGGCTGAGGATAAGGTGTTCGCAGATCAGATTCTTAATCTGCTGGCACAGGATGCCGAGAAACTTGTTCGCCGCGCCATGGCGGTGACTCTCAAGAACTCTCCGAACCTGCCACGCGAAGTGGCGTTGAAGCTGGCGCACGATATCGATTCTGTTGCGCTGCCTGTCATCGAGAACTCTCCGGTGTTCCGGAACTCGGACCTTGTGGAGCTCGTTCTCAACGCGACAGAAGCAAAACAGATTGCTGTTGCGGGACGCGAAAAGCTTTCTGCAGAGGTCGCGGACACGATTGCCGAGCATGCCTGCCGTGATGCGGTTGTTAAAATGGCATCTAACGACAATGCCAATCTGACGGAACGCGGATACGGTTTCACTATTGATCGCTTTAAGACCGACGAAGATGTGCAGGGCGCACTGATCTCACGCAGCTGGATTCCGCCGCAGGTCGCCGAAAAAATGGTGTCTCTGGTGTCAGGTCAGATGTTCGATCTGCTGGTCAATAATCACGAGCTTCCGCCGCAGCTGGCGATCGAGCTTGCCTCCGGTGCACACGAGCGTGCGACGCTAGATCTTGTCGAGCAGGCCGGTCACTCCAGCAATTTGCCGCGCTTTGTGCAGCAGCTCGCTCTCAATAACCGCCTTACGCCGAGCATGATCATGCGGGCCATGTGTCTGGGGCATGTGTCTTTCGTTGAACACGCGCTTTCAGAGCTGTCAGGGCTACCACACCACCGGACATGGCTGTTGCTGCATGATGCAGGCTCTCTCGGTCTTCGCAAAATCTTCGAACATGCAGGTCTGCCAAAAGGCATGCACGTGCCGTTCCAGATGGCGATCAATGTCTACCATGAGCTCGACTATGATGGCCTGGATGGAGACCGCGAGCGTTTCCGTAAGCGTATGGTCGAACGCGTCCTGACGCAGTTTCAGAACATTCCGAAAGCGGATCTGGATTATCTGCTTGAGAAACTGGACGCGTACCGTGAGGTCGAGGACCAGCGTTCGGACGAAGCGGCTTAAGCGCCCTTACGCGTCACACACCATTTTTAATGCATGGGTCGCGCCGTAGCTCTGAAGGAGTTCGGCGCGTTTCCAATGTGCGCGCTCGATAATGACGTCTCCGCCGAGCGAAGAAACGATCTCCGCGCGGTGTTGCAGCGTTTCGTCTGTCAGCAAATCGTCTTCCTGAACGCGCATACGTTCCACCGCTGACCGAAGGCGCGCGCCAAACGGTGCAGTAGACGACTGGCGTGCGTCCAGTCCGATGCGAAAGCCCACACGTCGATAGGATTCCATGCGGCTCAGAACGTCCATCTCGCTGGAGGCGAGGCTTGCATCGTGGAATTCCATGACGAATTCCTGCGGGCACCAGCCTTCGGCCTCCGCGGCGACCTTGCAATGGCGCGCGGCATCTTCGTATTGAAGAATGCAGAGCGGCATAGGCACGTGGATCGGACGAATATTGATGTCGTACTGACGCGCAGCATGAGCGAGCTTGCGCAGTGTTGTGACAAGCCATGCGGTTGGATGATTCGTCGCTGTGTGACCTATTGGCAGGTCTTCAAACAGGGGATCAACGCGTGTGATAGGGAAATCAATTTCGCCGGTTGAGAGCTTCAGGCATGGCTCAAAACGGCTGCGAAACGGACGGTTACCAGGCGAAGTCGATGTTAATGCTGCGAAAAAGGCCTGGCTCATGATGTCTCCCTGGTCTGGACAAGGAGAGAGACTAGCAGGACACTCCTACAATCCCGTGCTGATCTGATCCGCAATTTCAGAGAAGCTCAAACGACAGTGGAGAGAATTTGTGAACGATTTCAGCAAGTCAGCAGAGCCTGTTCTGTCCTCCACCATGCTGCTTCTCAAAGGTGAGGTTGCCCCTACGGTACTCATGGTAAAACGCCATTATCAGATCGATTTTGCGTCCGGTGCTATGGTGTTTCCGGGCGGAAAAGTCAGCGCAGATGACCACCGCGATGACTGGGATGGCTGGTTTCACGGGATGTATTCTGATGACGAACTTGCAGCGCGAATTGGTGGCGTAAGAGAAGTTTTTGAAGAATCTGGAATTCTTCTCGCGACCCGAAAAGGGGACCCGGCTGGGAAATTTGTGGGCCAGTCTGTTTGTAATGAACTTGCTGAATTTCGGTCGCCCGTTGATCGGGGCGAGATGAGTTTTCTGGAGCTGGTGCAAAAATATGAGCTGCAACTCGATCTGACCGATCTACAGCCCTATGCCCACTGGATCACGCCAGACTTCATGCCGAAGCGCTTTGATACCCGTTTCTATGTGGCACGCGCACCAGAAGGGCAGGAAGCATTGCATGATGGCCGAGAAACGACGGAAGCTGTCTGGGTGAAACCGACTGAAGTTCTGGAGAAGGCAGAGGCAGGGGAGGCGAAGCTCCTATTCCCGACACGCGTGAATCTGGAGCGACTGGAAGATCTGGGCTCTGTCTCTGCAATTTGCGAGTTTGCGCAGCCGGAAAACGTCGTCACAGTGCTTCCTGTCGTGGAGAGCGACGAAACCGGAAAGTTTCTCCGCATACCAAAAGCGGCCGGTTATCGTGTGACAACCGAGCCGCTTGAAAGGGTAATGAAAACAGTCTGAGGACTATTCGTGTTCTGCGACGAGCTTGCCAGTCTGCGACTCGAGCTCGGTCGCAAGCGCCACACCAAGTGGGTGATTTTCGGCTTTGATTTCGTCACGCATAGCGGTACGGCAAGCCTTGATGTGCGCATCAATCAGATTGACCGGTGCAATCGCGCGCATTTCTTCAGACGCCAGCAGCTTGCAGAGTGAGTCTGCATAACGTGTGATCAGCGGATAGCCGTAGGTTGTCGCCAGACCTTTAAGGTCGTGTGACATGCCGAAGACGTCGCTGAGTTGCTTCTCGCGGTCAGTCAGCGGCTTGGCGTTCGTCCATGATGTTTCCACACGTGTGATCTCTTCATCCAGCCATGTGTCAAACTCACCGGAAAGCGACTCGAGCGCTTTTTCTGCAAGTTTAATTGCATCATTGCTGTTGAGGGAAAGTGGACCGCCGAGTTTGGCCTTCAACACGTTAGGAGGCGTAATAATCTCTATTGGTTTCGCTTTACCCATTTGCCCCATCCGCTAGCTAAGGATTTGGTGAACCCCTAAAGGCACATACTTTCCTTAAGATTTTGTTCGTGGCGATTAGTGAATGTCAATGAGCGAACTGTTCCTGAAGGATTCTTTCTTCAAGAGCGTGTCCTTCGTCAAATAACATCACCAAAGGCTTGTTCCGATCTTCAGTAATAGTAACCGATTCGACGTGTCTGACCTCCTGGTTGTCTGCTGAGGCGGCTACGGGGCGCAGTGTCGGGGTGTGAACATCAATCTGAACCGTCGCATTGTGGCGCAGAAGTGCGCCGCGCCAGCGACGTGGGCGGAACGGGCTGATCGGCGTGAGCGCAAGCAAATTCGCGCCGATTGGAAGGATCGGACCATGCGCTGACAGGTTATACGCGGTGGAGCCGGCAGGCGTTGCCACCAGGACGCCGTCACACGAAAGCGAAGACATGCGAACACGTCCATCAATGGTGATTTGCAGCTTTGCGGTCTGAGATGACTGGCGAAGCAGAGAAACCTCGTTGATTGCGAGATTGTCAGACACGTCTCCGTCCACGGTGCGTGTCTTCATACGTAGCGGATAGATGACCGCACGCTCGGCGCGATCCAGCCGCTCCATGAGCTTGTCTTCGCGGTAGTCATTCATCAGGAAGCCGATCGTGCCCTGATTCATGCCGTAAACCGGTCGCGGGTCGGAGAACCGGCGACGCAGCGTGTCCAGCATGCAGCCATCACCGCCAAGCGCGACGATGACATCAGCGTCCGCTTCATCGCACTGGCCATACTTCGCGATCATCGTGCGGAGCGCCTGCTGGGCTTCCGGACGTGCGCTGGCGACAAATGCGACTTTGTTAGACATCAATACTACCTGTTTTACTTCGCGCCGAGCATTGGCAGGTCTGCCGCTCAGGTCAAGCATACCGCTACGGCGTCAGGGGCAATTCTCTTCGGGAATGATTGGCGTGGCCAGTTATTTCGTTTAGTCTCTCGGAAAAATTACCTCGGGAGAAATAAAATGGCAGACGATCTGGGATTCGGTGACGTTAAATCACGTGTTTCAGCGGAAGAGTGGCAAGCGCGCGTAGACCTCGCAGCGCTTTACCGCCTCACAGCGTACCATGGTTGGGACGACCTTATTTTTACGCATATTTCCATGCGCGTTCCGGGCCCGGAACACCATTTCCTGATCAACCCATATGGCCTTCTCTTTGAAGAGATCACCGCATCATCGCTGGTGAAAGTCGATCTGGAAGGTGAGATCGTTGAGGACACACCTTACAACATCAATCCGGCAGGATTTACGATCCACTCAGCAATCCATGCCGCTCGTGAGGATGCGCGCTGCGTGATGCACCTGCATACGGATCAGGGTGTTGCGGTATCGGCTCAGAAAAACGGGCTTCTGCCAATTTCGCAGCATGCGATGATCGCTCAGCACGAAGTTGCGTATCATGACTATGAGGGTGTTGCCCTGAACCATGACGAACGCGAGCGCATTGTTGCTGATATGGGCGACAAATCCATGCTCATTCTCCGCAATCACGGAACGCTGACTTGCGGTGCAACCGCTGCGCAGACTTACATGCGTATGTTCTATCTGGAACGCGCATGTAAAATGCAGATCATGGCGCAAGCCGGCGGTGGGGAGCTGATCATTTGTTCCGAAGAAGTTCAGGATGTCGTCAAAGGACAGAGCAATCCGAAAGGCATGGCTGTTCTTTCAGACAAACTTCTCTGGCCAGCGGCGCTTCGCCGTCTCGATCGCAATCTTCCAGGATACGACGCCTAAGCGTCCGGCTTCTGGCGGGATGGCTGTTAGTCGTCCAGCCAGCGGTCGCGGCCGGTTGGGTTCAGGATGCGGGCAATCTGTTCGCGCGAACCTCACTGGCTTTGGAAGATCATGGCCCGTTCAGTGCCAATCGCTCTGATCTTTATGCAGAGTACGGCCTGACGGATGATTGGACGCTCGCGGGCAAATTCGAAACCGTAGATTTTGAGACGTCTAACGCGTTTGATGCAGATGGCTACCGGCTGCAGCTGCGTCGTGCGCTATGGCGGGGCGATTTCTGGTCGACCACGGCTGCCGTCGGGTTTGTAGAAGGCGCGGCCATTGGCGGTCGTCTTGGGTGCGAAAGCCGCGGAGGCGAAGTCGAGCTCGGTGTCGGGCATTCCGGCCAGCTGGGCGAGGACACATATTTTGCTGGACTTACCTTGGGGCACCGCAGCCATGAAAGCGACTGTCAGACGAACCGTTTGGAATTCGTCATGGGTGTCAGTGATGCCGATGGTTTCAACTATACCACCCAGTACTGGTCCGAGCGCGGAGATAATGGGAATAGCGACAAAGTCGAAATTATGATTTCGCGAAATTTAGGCGCGTTCGAAGCGGGCTTTGCAACACGCTATGAAATCGGCGGAGAGTTTGAGGAACAAGCCTATGTGTTCTCGCTCGCATTTCGCCATTGAAACAGAACAATCGGGTCAGGACGGATAGAAAAATCGCCGGCCCATCTGAGGAGGGAATAATATGACGGAAGCGACTGGTCCTCTGGCTGGCGTAAAAATTGTAGATATGTCGACGGTCGTGCTTGGTCCGTTTGCGACACTCATACTGGCCGACCTTGGCGCTGAAGTTATAAAAATCGAGAATGGTACGGGCGATGTCATGCGCCGCGCAGGCCCGTCTCCTGCGCCAGGTATGGGGCCAATTTTTACGGCGCTGAACCGGAATAAGAAATCAATCCAGCTCGACGCGAAAACCGATGAGGGCAAAGCGGCTCTGACGGAACTTCTCAAGGACGCTGATGTCTTCTTCCACAATGTTCGCCTTGCAGGCATGGAGCGGCTCGGCTTTGCCTATGATGATGTGGCGAAGATCAATCCAGATATCGTTTATGTGCACTGCGCTGGCTACGGGCAGGGCGGCGCTTACGAGAAACGTCAGGCGTATGACGACCTTATTCAGGTCGCGTCCGGCTTCTCCGACCTTCTGAGGCTGCGTGACGGCGGAGACCCTGCCTATATCCCATCTCTCATCGCCGACAAGACGGTGGGCCTCTATGCCGTCTATGCGACGATTGCCGCGCTGTTCCACAAGGAGCGGACAGGCGAGGGGCAGTTCGTTCAGGTGCCGATGTTCGAGACCTTTACATTCTTCCACATGGTCGAAAATCTCTATGGGGAGACATGGCTGCCAGGTAATGGTCGCATGGCGTACACGCGGTCTATCAATGTAAATCGCAAGCCTTATGCGACAGCAGACGGCTATATCGGCCTTGTGCCGTATTCAGATGACCAGTGGGAGCTCTTCTTCCAGATTGGTGGACGACCGGAAGTTTTCTCTGATCCAAAATTTGCGACTTATGAAGCCCGCACCGAAAATGTCGGGGAGCTGTATGGTATCATTGGAGAGGTCGCGAAAACCAAAACCACTGAAGAATGGCTGGAGCTGCTCGACGAAGCGCAAATTCCGGTTATGGGCTTCAACTCCAATCTTGAAGTATTGACCGATCAGCACCTGAAAGATGTCGGTTTCTTCGAGGAGCGTCTCCATGAAATTGGCCATAGCTATCGTGCGATGAAACACCCCGTTGCGTTTTCCAGAACGCCTGCCAACATCCGCAGTGAGCCTCCCGTTTTGGGGCAGCATACAGAGATTGTGTTGTCGCAATTGGGGCTTGGGGGAACATTCGACTGATATCAGGCGTTTGACCTTCAGACGACTAGGGGTAACATCCGCATCGGGATGCCATTCGGCATGAGGGAGATTACAATGCGGCTTTCGAAAGAAACCATTTCCAACAAAATTCTCAACGCGGCTCCGCGTGTGAATATGTCTCGACGTGAGCTTATTCGCGGACTGGCAGTTGGTTCAGTTGTGCCGATTGTCACTAGCTGCACAACCAATCCGGAAACCGGTACAAGCCAGTTTCTATTGGTCGGCGAAGGCCAAATTGCAACGATGGCTGCATCTGCCTGGACCGAGATGAAACAGCAGACGCCATTATCTACGAACTCCTCTCTGAACGCGCGCGTAAATCGTGTCTGGGAAAAGGTTGCGCAAGGCGCCGGCCGTGCCGATCAGGATTGGGAAATCGCTGTTTTTGATACGGATGATGCGAACGCATTCGTCATGCCGGGTAATAAAGTCGGCGTATATCGTGGAATCACGGAGCTGACGGAAAATGACGACCAGCTCGCGTCCGTACTTGGTCACGAGGCAGGTCACGTTGCTGGACGACACGCGGCTGAGCGCTATTCGATCGGTCTGGCGAGCCAGATCGCTCTGGTCGCGGGAACAGTAGCTATCCAGCAGTCTGATACGCTCCGTGAATACGGCGATACAATCGGTGTTCTCGGCGGTGCAGCGCTGCAATTCGGCGTTATTCTGCCATATAGCCGTCGCCACGAGCTCGAAGCTGACCGTCTCGGCGTCGACTATATGTACCGCTCTGGTTATCGCGTCAGTCAGGCGCCGCGTCTCTGGGAGCTCATGGCTGCACGCAGCTCAGGCAACCGACCACCAGAGTTTATGTCCACGCACCCTGACCCAGAGCGCCGTGCGACAGAGCTTCGTCAGTACATCAATGCGCGCGGTTACGACCTCGTCTGATCCGCGACCACATTGAAACAGATATGAGAACGGCCTCTTTCGAGGCCGTTTTTTATTTGGTTCGGAATTCGACGCGTTCGCCATGGGCGGTGACATCATCGCCAAGCAGTTCAGCGAGCCTGGCCGCGACCTCTTCTGGCGGCGGCAGGCTGAGCGGATCCTCACCCGGCATCGCATCGGCGCGCATGTCTGTGCGCACAGCGCCCGGGTCGAACAGATTGACGCGGATATCGCTGACCTTGGTTTCGTCAGCCCAGGCTGCGACCATGCCTTCAAGACCGGCTTTAGATGCCTGATAAGCCCCCCAGAACGCGCGAGGACGTGGCACGACGCCAGACGTAATGAAGACGGCGCGGCCTGCAGGGCTTGCGCGCAGAAGCGGATCGAAAGAGCGGATCAGACGCCAGTTTGCAGTCAGGTTCACATCAATCGTGCTGTTGAAACCTGATGGCGTGATCGTTTGTAGAGGCCCCAGAGGGCCAAGAACGCCTGCATTGCCCACAAGGCCATCAAGCTTCTTCCAACGTTCCAGAACGGCAACAGACAAACGCTCAATCGCATTGGCGTCCGTCAGGTCGAGCGGAACGAGTGTGACCTGTCCGCCAGCCGCTTTGATCTCATCGTCGAGCGCTTCCAGAGCCTTCTGGCTGCGTGCAACAGCGATGACGTGATGGTTGTGCTTGGTAGCGAGTTCGACGCACAGCGCGCGTCCAATGCCACGAGAAGCCCCGGTTACAAGGGTGAGTCTTTTATCAGTCATATCGGCTTTATCTCAGCGCTTAGTCGTCGAGGAAAGACAATTGAGCATCGCGACCGACTTCTTCATTACGGCGGTCGATCAGACGGGTCGGATAATCGCCGGTAAAGCAGTGGTCTGCGTATTGAGGTGAGTTTGTATCGCGTGCGACATCGCCAACTGCCCAATAGAGGCCATCAACGGAGAGGAAGTCGAGGCTGTCGACTTCCAGTTCGCGGCGCATTTCTTCCAGTGAGTGGTTCGCAGCGAGCAGTTCGCGCTCGGACGGCATGTCGATACCATAATAGTCCGGAAACTTGATCATCGGGCTTGCCGAGCGGAAGTGAATCTCCTTCGCGCCAGCCTCGCGAACCATGCTGACGATCTTCTTGGAGGTGTTGCCGCGGACGATGGAGTCGTCGACCAGAACCACACGCTTGCCGTTCAGAACGAATTTGTTCGGCGCGTGCTTTTTGGAGACGCTCGTTTGTCGATCCACCTGCGTCGGCTCGATGAAGGTACGGCCCACATAATGGTTTCGGATGATTCCAAGCTGGAACGGGATGTTGGATTCTTCTGCGTATCCCAGCGCAGCTGGTACGCCGCTATCTGGCACCGGCACAATCACGTCAGCATCGGCAGGCGCTTCCTGTGCGAGGCGCATCCCCATGCGGCGACGGACTTCATAGACGCTCTTGCCCTGAATAATGCTGTCGGGACGGGCGAAATATACAAACTCAAACAGGCATGGTGCGGTCGAACGGCGCTGGAACGGTGTCAGGCTTTCCACGCCATTGTCTGTAATGATCACGACTTCGCCCGGTTCGATTTCGCGTACGAATTTTGCACCGATCAGATCAAGCGCACATGTTTCAGAAGCCAGCACGCTCGTTCCGCCAAGATCACCCAGAACCAGAGGACGAAGACCTACAGGGTCGCGTGCGCCGATCAGCATTTCTTCTGTCAGCGCCACGAGCGCAAAACCACCTTCGATCTGGCTGATCGCATCAACGAAGCGTTCTGTAATGCGCGCTTTATCGGAGCGGGAAATGAGGTGGAGAATAACTTCGGTGTCCATTGTGGACTGGAAGATGGCACCTTTGTCGACGAGCTGACGGCGCAGGGAACGGGAATTTGTCAGGTTGCCATTGTGGGCGATGGCAATACCGCCGCAATCAAGGTCAGCAAAAATAGGCTGAATGTTGCGAATGGCTGGCGTGCCCTGTGTCGGGTAGCGGTTGTGGCCGATTGCAGACGATCCCGGCAGGCGCGTGCGCATGTCCTGACCGACAAAGTTATCGCCGACGAGGCCGATATGGCGTTCGTTCACGAAGTAACCGGATTTATCATCGTATGTGGCGATGCCGCAGGCTTCCTGTCCGCGGTGCTGCAGAGCGTGAAGACCCAGCGCTGTAATGACAGACGCTTCAGGGTGTCGGAAAATGCCGAATACGCCGCATTCCTCGCGGAGCTTATCGTCATCATGGTCAAAAAACATCATGGTTTAAGCTCCGATTTTTCGATCTGTTTAGTACTAAGATCTGTCCGGCAGGTTTTCTGGAATTGCCTGCTGAACGTTGTCAGCTACCGCTGGAATAACGCTCTGTACCCAGATTACTGCCTGAATGAAATAGGGATATGAAAAAGAATCCAGTACCCAGGAAATCTCGGCCTCTTCGATGAACGGGCGTGACACAAAAAGCACGAGAACGATGATCGCGAAGGCCCGCGCGACGCCAAAAACGAGTCCGGTTACACGGTCTACAAGCGTGATATCCGTGGACGTGTGGACGAAGCGGGAAAACTTACGTCCAAGCCAGGCCGCGAATATATAGATGAAGAGGAAGGTGACGGCGACGACAACGACCTCGATCATGATCGGGTCAATCGTGCCTGGCAGGGCGCCCTTCGCGAGTGGTGTCAGATAGAAATAAGCAAAGAACGCAGCGCCTAGCGCGAGTAGGAATGCCAGAATTGAGGCCACTTCGCGGATAAATCCCCGAGCCAGTGCCATCAGGGCTGAAACGAGTGTCAGCAGAATAACGATGACATCAAACATCGTCATATTCAGTGAGTTCAGCAGTTCACTCATCGTCGTTTCTCACTTCCAGCATGTCAGCAAGGTCAGCCAGCCGCTTTATCGGCGTATAAGTCAGGCTGCCATGCTTTCGCTGAGGTCCTTCTGGTCCGAATGCGCACTTAAAGCCAAGTCTCTCTGCTTCTTTTAGCCGTGCATCCATTCGAGCGACAGGGCGAATCGCACCTGAAAGTGCAATTTCTCCGAAAAAGATTGATTTTTCAGGGAGCGGTTGGTCAGCCATGGACGATAATAAGGCAGCGGCTGCGGCGAGATCACCGGCTGGCTCCACCATGCGATAGCCGCCAGCCACAGACAGATAGATATCGCGGCCGCCAATCTGCAGGCCGCAACGTGCTTCCAGTACGGCGATCATCATCGCGAGGCGGTTATTGTCCCATCCAACGACTGAACGGCGCGGTGTGCCGTAAGCTGCCGGGCCCACCAGCGCTTGCACTTCGGCCAGCATGGGGCGCGAGCCTTCCATAGCAGCGAAGACAGCTGCGCCCCCGGTGCGATCATCTTCCGAGCTTAGGAATAAAGCCGAAGGCTCGCTCGCCGGCGCTAGGCCATAGGCGGACATTTCGAAAATGCCGATTTCATCGGTCGGTCCGAAGCGGTTCTTCACTGCGCGCAGAATGCGGAACTGGTGGCCGCGTTCGCCCTCAAAATAGAAAACAGTATCGACCATGTGTTCCACGACGCGTGGTCCGGCAATCTGACCTTCCTTGGTGACGTGGCCGACGATGACCAGAGCGCAGCCACTTTTCTTGGCGAATCGTACAAGTTCCTGAGCGCAGGCCCGTACCTGTGAGACAGAGCCGGGCGCGGCCTCGACGCTGTCTGACCAGAGCGTCTGGATCGAGTCGATGACAACGAAATCGGGCTTGGCTTTCTTGAGCGCTGAAAGAATGGTGCGCAGGTCTGTTTCGGTTGCGAGTTTAACTGGGCTGGAGGCCACTTTGAGCCGTTCTGCGCGGTCCTGAATCTGCGCTGCAGCTTCCTCTCCAGAGACATATACCGTTTCCAGTCCGTTGCGGGCGAGGCGCGCTGTCACCTGCAGCAGAAGCGTAGACTTACCAATGCCCGGGTCACCGCCGATCAGCGTCGCGGATGCAGGAACAAGACCGCCGCCGAAGACGCGATCGAGTTCATCGACGCCCAGCTTGATGCGTTCCGGTGCTTCGCGGTGATCATCGAGGCTGGAAAACTCCAGCGGCCCGCCAGCTGTCTTTTTGCTGGTGGGTTTCAGGCCGCCCGGGGCCGCGCTGAGCGTTTCTTCGACGAGGGTATTCCACTCGCCGCAGCCCTCGCATTTGCCGTTCCATTTGGAATGAACAGTGCCGCAGGACTGGCAGATGAATTGGGTAGTCGTTTTAGCCATAGCGATAAGCGGTATAGTGTTGAGGCGTGTTCGTAAAACCAATTCGAAACCGATTACAATCATAACTTCATCAGGCGCTGGCCTCTACGCTCTTGTCCGGATAAATGATCGGCATGAAACGCATCGCAATCATCGGATCAGGGCCTGCCGGTCTTATGGCCGCGCAAGCTGCACTAGAGCAGGGCGCGCGAGTGTCGATCTATGAAGCGATGCCTTCGGCTGCCCGAAAATTTTTGATGGCGGGTAAGAGCGGGCTGAACATTTCTCATTCCGAACAGGTCGAGCAGTTTATAGGTCGCTACGATGCTCCAGACAGTCGGCTGAAAGCCATAGTTCCGGCGTTCAATGCGTCGGATGTTCGTGACTGGATGGATGCGTTGGACGAGCCGTCTTTTGTGGGTTCATCAGGACGAATTTTTCCGGTTGCGATGAAAGCCTCTCCGCTGCTTCGAAAGTGGCTG
The DNA here is from genome assembly GCA_002723155.1 of Ponticaulis sp. Classification (GTDB taxonomy): domain Bacteria; phylum Pseudomonadota; class Alphaproteobacteria; order Caulobacterales; family Hyphomonadaceae; genus Ponticaulis. The sequence goes on from PBNO01000006.1 coordinate 25,633, forward strand.
CGGAAACTGGCAGAGCAGGGCGCAGAACTGCATACGCGCTACCGATGGACAGGATGGACACCGGAGGGATTGCTCACATTTTCGACGCAGAACGGTGTAGTTGAGGTGGAAAGCGACGCAACCATTCTTGCGCTTGGCGGCAAGAGCTGGTCGCGTCTCGGGTCTGACGGTCAGTGGGTCGATATTCTCTCTGAACGTGGCGTGTCCATCGATCCGTTTGAACCGTCCAATTGCGGTATGGAGGTGGGCTGGAGTGACCGTTTGCTGTCTCAGCATGAAGGCGCTCCGGTGAAGAGTATCGCTTTGAAAATGGGAGATAAGAGTTCGCGCGGCGACATAGTGATCACGCGGCACGGCATTGAAAGCGGCGCGCTGTATCCCGTAGCGGCGGATTTGCGCAAAGAGCTGTCATCGAATGGATTGGCAACGCTACTAATTGATCTTGTGCCGGACGTGCAGACTGATGCGCTGGCCAAACGCCTTACTTCCGCCAACAGAAAAGATTCCATGTCGAACCGGCTCCGCAAGGCTGCACGTCTGGATAAGGTGAAGGTCGCGCTGGTGAATGAGGTCACGCGCGGATCACCGCCGAGCGATGCTTCGGAACTCGCTGCTTTACTGAAGACGCTGCCACTGACCGTGACAGGTACTGCGCCAATGGATGACGCCATCTCAACTGCAGGCGGGGTGTCCTGGGACGCGCTGGATGAGCATTTAATGCTGAAAACCGTTCCCAACACCTATTGCGTGGGTGAAATGGTGTCTTGGGATGCGCCGACCGGCGGTTATCTTCTCACGGCCTGTATGGCGATGGGCAAAGCAGCAGGCGAGGCTGCTGCGAAGGCTACATAGCCGGCTGAATTGGGCCTTCCGCACGACCGTGAACGAACTGATCGACATACTCATTGCCTGAATCATCGACCGTATCGGCAGGGCCGCGCCAGATGATTTTACCTTCATAGAGCATGGCGATCTCGTCGCCGATTTTGCGCGCAGACGGCATGTCGTGCGTGATCGAAACCGACGCAGCGCCAAGACCTTTCACCTGTTCGACAATGAGATCGTTGATCGCATCTGCTGTGATCGGGTCGAGGCCGGTCGTCGGTTCGTCAAAAAAGATGAGGTCAGGCCGTGTCGCAATAGCGCGCGCAAGGCCTACGCGCTTCTGCATGCCGCCGGACAGTTCAGCCGGATATAGATCAGCAACTTCGCTTCCGAGGCGCACCTTTTTCAGCGTTTCGATAGCGTGGTCCTTGGCATCAGCTTTTGACGTGCCAGATTTGCCGAGAAGTTTGAATGACACGTTTTGCCAGATCGGCAGGCTGTCAAACAGAGCGCCGCCTTGAAACAGCATTCCAGTACGCGCCAGCATAGCTTCGCGTGCTTTTTTCTTATTCAGCTTCTCACCGTCGAACAGGATCTCGCCGTCATCAGGCTTCATCAAGCCGAGAGCACATTTGAGCGAAACAGATTTGCCTGTGCCTGAGCCACCAATGATTACGAGGGATTTGCCCGGCGCGACATCGATATCGAGGCCCTGAAGAATTTTCTTCGGTCCGAATGCCTTGTGGACATTCGTCATCTGGAGAAGTGGTTGGGTCACAGGCCGATCCTCGTGAAGAGAGTTGTCATGAGGAAGTTCGAGAAGAAGATCAGAACCGCGCTGGAAACAACAGCAAGCGTTGCAGCACGGCCAACGCCGCTTGCACCGCCCTGGCTATTCTGGCCGTGATAGCAACCCATTAGAGCGACGACACCACCAAAAACTGCAGCTTTGATAAGGCCACCAATCACGTCTCCGCCGGTGACATAATCCATCGTGTTCTTGATGTAGAGATTGCCGTTAAAATCCAGCGTGCCGGTCGCAACCAGATAGCCGCCATAAACGCCAATAATGTCAGCGATCAGAACGAGGATAGGAAGCGTCAGAACGGCCGCCCAGAAACGCGGGGCATAGAGATATTGGAACGGGCTGGTTGAAAGCGTGTGAAGCGCATCAATTTGCTCGGTAACCTTCATCGTGCCGACTTCCGCCGCAATGCCTGCACTGACGCGCCCTGCAAGCATCAAAGCAGCAAGAACCGGCCCGAGTTCGCGCGTTATGCCGAGGACAACAATGTTCGGAACGAATTGCTCGGCGTTAAAGCGCGAGCCGCCGACGAAAATATTCAGCGCGAGCGCAGCGCCTGTGAAAATGGCCGTCAGGCCAACAACAGGCAGCGAGAAATATCCAATGCGAATACACTGTTTCAGCGTTTCACCGAAGAAAACCCATGGCGTGAGGGCGGCGAGTTTGACGCGGGTGATGAATGTCGCGAGACGCCCGGCCTCGCCAAGCAGTCCAAGCACGGCTGCGCCGACCCACTGAAAGGGTCTGAATACTACTGGGATGGTGTCAGCCAATTGTCAGTCCTCGTCCTGCCACTCTCGTGAGATGCGACCGCCAAGGCGACTCGTCAACTCATAACCTATGGTTCCAAGAGCTTCGGCTTGTATTTCCAGTCCCGCTTTGGGGCCAATGAATTCTATGTGAGACCCTATAGCAGGCGGTTCAGGCAAATCTGTGACATCTACGGTCATAAGATCCATGGAAACGCGACCGACAATCGGGCAGGGGCCGCGTTCATGCATGCCGAACCCGTAATTGGAGGCTGAGCGAAGGTATCCGTCAGCGTATCCGAGAGAAACAGTCGCGAGCGTCATTGGGTATTTGGCTTCAAACGTTGCGCCATAGCCGGTGTGTTCTCCGGCTTCGACATTGAAGACATTCAGAACGGGCGCTGTGACGCTCATGGCGGGCTTCAGGCGAAGCTCTGGCGGACGGGCAGGGCCGCCGCCATAGAGTGCGATACCGGGGCGGATCAGATCAAAGTGATAGTCAGGGCCGAGATAGCTTGCGGCAGTCGCTGAAAGACTGGCTTTGCTTTCCGGAAACGCGGCAACGACCTCACGGAATTTTTCCAGCTGCTGAGCATTCATCGCGTGTTCCGGCTGGTCGGCGCAGGCGAGGTGGCTCATCACCAGCACAGGCGGGGTGCCGGATGTAAGCCTTTGTACCTCTTCCAGATCAGACAGTCTCAGACCAAGACGGTTGATGCCGGTGTCAAAGTGAAGCCCGTACGGGCGATCCGGATACGCCTCCAGCCAGAGTTTCACCTCTTCCACGCGATTACAGATCGGCGTCAGGTCGTGCTGGATGATCAGTTCTGGCGAGTCGTTGGTGAGGCCGTGGAATACGAATATGCGTTTATCCGGACCGACGGCGTTACGAACCGCTTCGCCTTCTCGCGGATAGGCAATGAAAAAGGTCTCACAGCCTTCAGAGGCAAGCTTCGCAGCGACCTGCGCTGCGCCGTGTCCATATGCATCGGCCTTGACGACAGCGCCTGTCTCACTCGTAGAGCAGAAATCACATAATGCGCGGTAATTGGCTGCAATCGTTCCCAGATGAACGACCGATCTCGGCCCGTTCAACTGTTCAGGGGCTGCGCCGGACACACTAAAAGTCGTCGGCGTTGTATCGTCGTTCGAGATCGCTGAACTTGGTGACATTCGGGTCAAAGTGTAGCTCTACCTTACCAATCGGGCCGTGACGCTGTTTGGACACGATAACTTCGGCAATATTACGGAGACGTTCCATTCTTTCTTGCCATTCCGCGAATTTTTCACCTGCATCGTCAGGTTCCTGACGTTCCAGATAGTAAGATTCCCGGAATACGAAGAGAACGGCGTCCGCATCCTGCTCAATGGAACCCGATTCACGAAGGTCAGAAAGCTGCGGGCGTTTATCGTCGCGCTGCTCAACCTGACGCGAGAGCTGGGAGAGTGCGATCACAGGCACGTTCAGCTCTTTCGCCAGAGCTTTGAGGCCCATGGTGATCTCAGAGACTTCTTGTACGCGGCCCTGAGCGCTCTTCGCGCCAGAGCCCGTGATCAGCTGCAGATAGTCAATAATGATCAGGTCGAGACCGTGACTACGCTTCTGACGGCGCGCGCGGGCGGAGAGCTGGGAAATCGAGATGCCGCCCGTGTCGTCGATATAGAGCGGCAGGGATTCCAGTTCAGCCGCCGCGTCGCGGAGCTTGTCATACTCGTGACGCTCAAGGTCGCCCTGACGGATACGGTGGGATTGAATGCCAGACCGCTCGGCGAGAATACGCGTCGCGAGCTGCTCGCATGACATCTCGAGAGAGTAAAAGCCAACAATGCCGCCGTCTTCCAGAACACGCTGGCCCTGTTCGTTTTGCGCGGCTTTGTAAGCTGCGGCGACGTTATAGGCGATGTTTGTCGCGAGTGACGTCTTACCCATAGACGGACGACCAGCGAGGATGAGAAGGTCGGAATTGTGCAGGCCGCCGAGCTTGCCATCGAGGTCCAGAAGGCCCGTGGAAATACCGGCAATCTTGCCATCACGTTGGAAAGCGGCGGTCGCGGATTCGATGGATTCGGTAACCGCCTGGCCAAATGTCTTGAAGCCACCGCGCGCAGACCCGCGCATTGCCAGCGCACCGAGCTTTTTCTCTGCAGCTTCGATCTGCTGAGAGCCCGGCATGTCTTCTTCCGGGTGGGCTGCATGTGTGACCATGACAGAGCCGATGTCGATAAGTTCGCGACGGATGGCGAGGTCACGTACGATATGGGCGTAGTCGACGATTTCGGGGCCGAACGCGGCGTGGTCGAGAAGTTCAGCGAGGTAAGCGGCGCCGCCAATGGCTTCCAGCTTGCCGCGCTTGGCAAAGTCGTCATGCAGCGTGACGCCGTCGGCCATTTTGCCGTTCGGAACAAACTTGGCGATGACTTCGTAAATCTCGGCGTGGGCAGGGTTGTAGAAATCCGTGGAGATCAACAGCTCGGAGACGCGGTGATACGCGTTGTTATCGAACAGAATCGCACCCAGAATCGCAGCCTCGGCCGCAGTGTTATACGGGAGTTCGGATTTCGCGTTCGGAGCCGGATCGTCATATGCCATGAGGCAGCGTTAACCCTTTACTGCGGAAAGATCACGACTTGATTTTATCTGATTCGCGCTGCGTCCCCGTTTTCCACAGCCAGATAGACTATTAGCCAACAAAAAAGACCGCATTCGGAGGAATGCGGTCTCTGTATTCTGTCTTCAGGAGGGGGATTAGTCTTCGAACTTGATGCCACCACGATTGCCGCTCGCCCAGCGAACCGTACCCTCTTTTTTGTTGCCTTTGTAGAACATCTCAAAGAGTTGGCCGACTTCGCTCTGAGAGACGCCTTCAATACCAATCCCGCCCGCGTTTTCGTTCACGACATCGGCTTTGATTGTGCGTTCACCGGACTTCAATTCGACTTTTTCGCCGAAAATCGGTTTGCGTTCGCGCTTACGACGTTCAGAGATAGACTCGCGTGAGTGAAGGAATGCGGAAACATCATTCAGCTTCTCGACAACTTCGATACTCGCCCGATCAAGCTCTGTGAGCTTTTTCATGGCTGTTTCCATGTCGCCACGTTCTTTCGCAGCCAGCGCCTCGGTGGAGGATTTGTGTACGCGATGGTGCGGTTCCAGCAGTGAACGGAACGCTTCAAGATTGCGCAGCTCGCTATCTTCCACACTATCATACCACTTGCCGAGGCGGCAGTTATGGTTGTCCGGTACCTCACTGGATTTCCACTGTCCACGTCCGAGCACTGCGTCGACGACGCGTTTCTTGAACATGGTGTGGTCAATCTTCGCCATTTCGCAGAGGGAGCGGGATGACGTCGTGCGGAACCACTGACCAGCTGCTTTTGAGAGATTGTCATTGCTTCCGGTCATCGACGTAGCAATGTCATCAAGGCACGAAGAGTTCTCACGCGCAAGATCGGTCATGCCAACGATATGGCTTGAGATTTCGCGCGCGGAGCTTTCCTGCTGCTCGAGGATTTGAGCGACTTCGCTCATACGTCCGGCAACGCCTTCCATCTGGCTGCCCGCGCCTTCGATCTGGTCGCTGGCATTGTTGAGCGTTTCCTCGCCGGTATCGATAGCTTCGCGCGTTGCTGCGAAGTTTGCACTGATGCGGTCAATCTCAGCTTGCAGGGTCTGGATACGGCTTGCGACGTCTTCCGTCGCTGACGCAGTCTGGTTCGCAAGCGCTTTCACTTCGCTCGCAACAACCGCAAAGCCTTTGCCGGCATCACCTGCGCGGGCTGCTTCGATGGTCGCGTTGAGAGCCAGAAGGTTCGTCTGGTCCGCAATAGACTGGATCACCGACATGACGTCGTTGATTTCAGCGGCTGCACCCTGAAGGGATGACAGGCTCTGATTGCTTCGCTCGGCAGCTTCGGCAACCGTCGCGATTGCACCACGCGCACGCACAACGCCCTGAACGCCTTCGATCAGGCGCGTGTTGGTGTCTCCCGCCGCATTCGCCGCATTCTGGCTGGTGTCAGACAGTTGCTGGATAGACGACACCAGTTCCTCGACAGCAGCAGCAACAGATTCGTTGGAGCTGGTGGCTTTCGCTGTGCTGTTGCTGAGCACGGCAAGGTTCAGCGTGACCTTGTTGATGTCATGCATGGAGTCAGAAATCGTGCGGAGGTTCTGATAATCATTGTCCTCACGCCATTCGATCGCTTCGTGATCGGTCATCTGGCTGGAATAGGATTCATTCGCCAGCGCCATATCGAGGAACATGCGCGAAATGAGTGTATTGATGGCTTCTGCCGCGCGCTGCGGTGTGAAACGGTGCGCTTTCAGAATACGCGGCACGGCTTCCATGAGGACGCGGCCATAGCCAGCAATAAACCAGTCAGAGGTTAGGCCAATGCGAACGTGGGCCGAGCCGATTTTACGCGCGTCAGCTTCAAATTCACGAAGTTCTGTCGTGATAAATGCCTTTTCCCAGTGAGTGGTCTGACGTTTCGCCAGATCGCCTGCACGGTGGGGTGATTTCTCGATCATAGCCGCGAGATTTGGCGTCTCGTTGATGCGGCTGTAAAATGCTCCAAGGATATCTTCGATTTCTGGCTTCAGTTCCTTCCACACGGCTTTCGCGCGCGCGCCATTCGGATCTTCCGGCATCAGATATTTGAAAAGGTCCTCTGACGTTGGCTTTGACGCCGGCGCAGAGTTTGACGATAATTTTTGTTGTGACAGAGCCATTATTTTGTCCACTCACCATCTTATTATGGCGAGCAGGTATACCCATCAGAAATGTAGGTATTCTTAAAATACACACGGCCAATTTTAACGAACCCAGGAAATTTCAGATTTTCCCCAACAAAAAAGCCACCCCGTGAGAGGTGGCTTTCTCTGAATTAGATCGTTCGAAGACCTTAGTCTTCGTCAGCCGGACCGCGCTCAGCAGCCGCTTCAGCAGCAGCTTCAGCCATTTCGGATGCAACAGCAGCTTCTTCAGCGCGCTGTTCAGCCATAGCAGCTTCGATCACGTTCTCGCCTGCAGCTTGACGCTCAGCTTCGTCTTCAGAACGTGCAACGTTCATTGTGACAGTGATCGTGACTTCCGGGTGAAGACGAATTTCGACTTCGTGAAGACCAATAGTTTTGATTGGCGTGTTCAGGAGAACCTGACGACGCTCAACTTTTGTACCAGCTTCAGTAGCCGCTTCAGCAACGTCGCGTGCAGCAACAGAACCGAAGAGGTAGCCGTTTTCGCCAGCCTGACGGATTAGGACGAAAGTTGTTCCGTCGAGAGATTCGCCGTTAGACGCAGCTTCCGCACGAGCTTTTTCGTTGCGAGCTTCGATTTCAGCTTTTTCAGCTTCGAAGCGAGCACGGTTAGCATCGTTAGCGAGGAGCGCTTTGCCCTGAGGGATCAGGTAGTTGCGCGCAAAGCCGTTTTTAACTTCGACTTCGTCACCAATCGTTCCGAGTTTCTCGACACGTTCAAGAAGGATAACTTGCATTGTGGGCTCTCCTTACTGAACGCTGAACGGAAGCAGAGCGAGAACGCGGGCACGTTTGATGGCCTGAGCGAGCTTGCGCTGTTTCTTCTGGCTGACAGCCGTGATGCGAGCTGGAACGATTTTGCCTTTTTCAGACACGTAGCGTTGCAGCAGTTTCACGTCTTTATAGTCGATTGCTGGAGCGTTCTCGCCAGAGAACGGGCAAACCTTGCGACGGCGACCGAAAGGACGGCGAGCCGGCAGGTTGGAGATGTTCAGTTTTCCACCTTTTGACATGGTTGCCTCCTAGTCTCTTTTGCGACGGTCGTCGCGGTCTTTGCGAGCGATGATCGCAGAAGGCTCGTCAGAGAGTTCTTCAACGCGGATCGTCATGTGACGCATGATGTCATCATTGATGCGAAGACGGCGCTCGAGTTCCTGGACCGCAGATGCTGGCGCATCAAGGTTCATAAGGGAGTAGTGACCCTTGCGAACTTTGTTGATTGGGTATGCCAGATTGCGAAGCCCCCAGTACTCAGTCTTGCCGACCTTGCCGTTTTCGTCTTCGATGATTTTTGTGATGTCTTCAACGAGCGCTTCCACCTGTTGCGGTGAGATGTCTGGGCGCGCTACGAAGACGTGTTCGTAAAAAGCCATGTTTTACCCTTTGGTTGGAAGGCGGCACCCGCTGACAAGGGAAGCAGCAGATGATGGCCCCGCCCCACGATTGGTACGGGCCGCTATCCAGTGAAGGCGCGCTTAAAGCGTAATAAGACAAAAAATGCAAGTGGCTTGTCATTTGCGTCTCGTATGGGTAGGGCATTCGGCTCTGAAAAGGACCTGTCACTATGGACCACACAGCTTTTATCTTTCCGGGCCAGGGCGCCCAGTTCGTTGGAATGGGCAAAGAGCTTGCTGATGCTTTCGCAAGTGCTCGCGCCGTTTTCGAAGAAGTTGACGCTGCGCTCGGCGAAAACTTTTCCAGTCTGATCTGGGAAGGTTCCGACGACGACCTCAAGCTGACAGCGAACACTCAGCCAGCCTTGATGGCAGTCAGCCTCGCGGCAACACGTGCGCTTGAGGCAGAGTTCGGCGTTAAAGTGGGTGACGCAACATATGTTGCTGGTCACTCGCTCGGTGAATATTCAGCTCTGGCTGCTGCAGGCGCGATCAGCGTTGGCGATGCTGCAAAGCTTCTGCGCTTCCGCGGCGAGTCCATGCAGAAAGCCGTTCCTGCAGGTGAAGGCGCTATGGCAGCTCTCCTTGGTGCAACAATTGAGCAGGCTGAAGCCGCTTGCGCTGCATCTGGCGGCGTTTGCGAGATCGCCAATGACAACGCACCGGGACAGGTGGTTCTGTCCGGCGCGAAAGCGGCCGTTGAGGCAGCTGCTGAGTGGTCTAAAGAGAATGGTATCAAGAAAGCGGTTCTTCTTCCCGTCAGCGCGCCTTTCCATTGTAGCCTTATGCAGCCGGCTGCTGATGCGATGGCCGAAGCTCTGGCGGCGACAGAACTGAAGTCACCAATTGTGCCGGTCTACGCAAATGTGACTGCTGCGCCGGTTACAGATCCAGCAGAAATCCGTAATCTGTTGGTCGAACAGGTGACGGCTCGTGTGCGCTGGCGCGAAAGCGTCGAAAAAATGGCTGCAGAAGGTGTTGTGAACCTCGTAGAGTGCGGCGCAGGCAAAGTCCTGACCGTCATGAACCGACGCACTGTAAAAGGGCTGAACGGCACAGCACTGGGTACGCCATCTGATCTTGAGGCTTTTGCTGAAGCTCAGAATCAGGCCTGAACATCTTTTGGAAAAAGGGAGGATCGCTTCCATGTTCGATCTGACGGGTAAAACTGCACTTGTGACTGGCGCTTCTGGCGGTATTGGTCGTGCAATCGCTGCAGCACTGTCTGCGCAGGGCGCGAAAGTGGCGCTGAGCGGTACGCGTGAAGCCGTTCTTGAAGAAGTGGCGTCCACACTGCCGGGCGAAACTTACATTGCGCCGTGCAACCTCTCTGACATGGAGAGCGTCGCTGGCCTCGTACCTTCTGTCGACAAAGGCTTTGGACCTGTCGACATTCTGGTCGCGAATGCAGGCATCACGCGGGACAAGCTTCTGCTCCAGCAGAAAGAAGAAGACTGGGACTCAGTCGTAGACGTAAACCTCAAGGCTTACTCTATTCTCGCACGTACGAGCCTTCGTGGCATGATGAAGCGCCGTTTCGGCCGCATCATCGGTATCACGTCCATCGTGGGCGTTACAGGTAACCCGGGCCAGACAAACTATGCTGCGTCCAAAGCTGGTATGATTGGCTTCTCCAAATCGCTCGCTCAGGAAGTTGCGAGCCGTGGCATCACAGTAAATTGTGTGGCGCCAGGCTTTATCAGTTCTCCGATGACTGACGAACTTTCCGATGCGCAGAAAGAACACCTTCTGGGCGGAATCCCTGTGGGTCGTCTGGGGTCTGGTGACGACATCGCGTCTGCTTGTGTCTATCTCTCAAGCGAAGAAGCGGCTTATGTTACAGGGCAAACCCTACATGTGAATGGCGGGATGGCAATGATTTAGCCTGTTAGGGCTAGTCAGGAAATCCCAGTCCGGATAATGGTCAAGCCGCAAAACATGTGCTAGCGGCGCAACACGCAAGCAGTTTACAAACAAGAGCTGACTGCTCGATCCATAATTAGAAGGAAGATGAAATGTCTGATGTTTTCGAACGTGTGAAGAAAATCGTTGTCGAAAACCTCGAGGTAGAGGCGGACAAGGTAACAGAAGCTGCTAGCTTCATCGACGACCTCGGCGCTGACAGCCTCGACCTCGTTGAGCTCGTTATGGCTTTTGAAGAAGAGTTCGGTATCGAGATCGAAGACGAAGTTCAGGAAAACATCCGCACCGTTGGTGACGCGGTAACTGAAATCAAGAAAACTCAGGGTTAATCTTAGCGATGAGACGGGTTGTTATTACAGGCATTGGCCTCGTAACGCCTCTAGCGGGCAACCGCGAGGCGAGTTGGGAACGGTTGATTGAAGGGCGCTCTGGCGCGCAAAAGATTGACCTGTTTGATACTGACGACCTGTCCTGCAAGATTGCGGCGCAGGTTCCATGGACGACCGGTCGTGGCGGAGGCGAGGGTGACCCTGAAGCCTTTGATCCAGACCGTGTCGGTTCTGCCAAGGAACGTCGCCGCGTCGGCGAATTCATCGTCTACGGCATGGCTGCGGCCGCCGAAGCGATTGAAGATTCTGGCTGGGTGCCGGAAACGGAAGAAGAAAAGTGCATGACCGGTGTTCTCATCGGTTCGGGCATTGGTGGTCTTCCAGAAATCGCCGAAACTGCAAAACTTCTGGAAGAGAGCGGGCCGCGCAAAGTCAGCCCGTTCTTTATCCCAAGTGCTTTGATCAACCTGTGCTCCGGCCAGGTGTCCATCAAGCACGGCTTTAAAGGCCCGAACCACTCCGTGGTCACCGCCTGTGCGACAGGTGCGCACGCAATCGGTGATTCTGCCCGCCTCATTCAGTATGGCGATGCGGACGTTATGGTTGCGGGTGGTACGGAAGGCTCTCTCTGCCGTATCGCAGTTGCAGGTTTCGCTGCAGCAAAAACCCTCTCCACGAAATTCAACGACGAACCAGAACGCGCATCACGTCCGTACGACAAAGACCGCGACGGCTTCCTGTTCGGCGAAGGCGCTGGCGTACTCGTTCTTGAAGAATACGAGCACGCGAAAAAGCGCGGCGCGAAAATCTATGCTGAGGTTCTCGGCTATGGCCTTTCCGGCGATGCGCACCACATCACGTCTCCTGCGGAAGACGGAAATGGTGGTTACCGCGCTATGGAAATGGCGCTGCGCCATGCCAAGCTGACACCAGCAGACATCGACTACGTCAACACTCACGGTACATCGACACCGGTTGGTGACGAGATCGAGGTCCGCGCGATCGAACGTCTCTTCGGTGAGTCTGTAAAAGGGCTGTCTCTGTCCTCGACGAAATCGTCTATCGGTCACCTTCTGGGTGCTGCTGGTGCGGTTGAAGCTGCCTTCACGGCGCTTGCGGTCAAGAACGGTATGATCCCTCCAACGCTGAACCTTGAGAACCCGTCATTTGAATCCGAGATCGACCTGACACCGCTCAAGTCTAAAGCTCGCGAGATCAAATACGCGCTCTCTAACTCATTCGGTTTTGGCGGCACAAACGCAGCGCTCGTACTTGGACGCATCGACGACTAAGGACGAGCTGCCTTGGCTAAGATCAGGTTTCCAGGAGTGAAACGATGAAATGGGTCACCAGGGCTTTGGTGGCCCTTCTCGTTTTAGCGCTCATCGCAGCAGGCGGCGCGTTTGCCGCTTACCAATGGTTTCTTGGTCAGATTAACGAACCGGGTCCTATGGCGGGCGCTGAGAACCAGATCGTGCTTATCCCGCGCGGTGCCGGCACAATCCGTATCGGCGAACAGCTCGCTGAACAGGGGCTGATAGAGGACACACGTCTCTTCCGCCTCGCTTCACGCTATTACGAGCTCGACGCGAGCCTGAAAGCTGGTGAGTACAGCATTCCGGCCGATGCCAGCATCACCGAAATCCTCCGCCTGATGGAAGAGGGCGATGTCATTCTGCATCCGGTTCAGGTGATTGAAGGCTCGACTATTGCGCAGGCAATGCGCGCAATCGAGGCTTCAGAAGTGCTGACAGGCGACATGCCTGAGACACCTGAAGAGGGAAGCTTTCTGCCGGACACCTATATGGTCACCCGCGGTACGACGCGCGCCGAAGTTGTCCAACTGCTCATGGGCGCTCAGGACACGTTGCTTGATGAAATCTGGGCTAATCGTCAGCCAGATCTCCCGCTCGCCTCTCCGGAAGAGGCGGTTATCCTCGCATCTATCGTTGAAAAAGAGACAGGCAGTGTCGGTGATGAGGATCTCGTCGCCAGCGTGTTCATCAACCGTCTTAATCGCGGTATGCGTCTGCAGAGCGATCCTACGATCATTTACGGCATCTCACAGGGCGAACGTCTGACGCGCACTGTGAACGGTCAGGAGGTACAGCGTGGCCTGTATCGCTCTGAAATCGACCGTTACACGCCTTACAACACGTATCAGATTGACCGCCTGCCTCCGACACCAATTTGCAATCCGAGTGAGGCGGCACTTCGCGCAGTTCTTCAGCCCGCGGAATCTGATTATCTATTCTTTGTTGCCGACGGTGAGGGGCATCACGTGTTCGCCCGCACCAACGCAGAACACAATCGCAATGTTGCGCGCTGGCGTCAGATTGAACGCAGCCGCCGCAACGCTCAATAAGGAGACACACCATGCTCTCCAGCATGACAGGATTTGGCAGCGGACAAGGAGATGGCGCGCGCCTCTCATGGCAGTTTGAAGCCAAATCGGTAAACGGGCGTGGTCTTGATCTACGGCTTCATCTGCCGCCGGGATGTGAAGGTCTGGAAGCCGGCATTCGTGCTGCGTTCAAGTCGGCTTTTGCGCGCGGCAATATGCAGGCTTCGCTTAATCTCCGTGAAACCGGCGATGGTCAGCGAGTTTCGATCGATTCAGGCCTGCTGAATGCACTTTCGCGCAAGGCTCGCCTGGCTGACCGTGCTGCTGGCCGTGGCGCTGCTACGTCTGCCGGTGATTTGTTTGCTCTACGCGGCGTTCTCTCCAATGAGCGGACTGCCATTGAAGTGTCTCCGGACAGCGATATTGGAAAAGGCATTATGGATGCCGTCGGCGAAGCAATCGAACAGTTGAAGCGGGCACGCCAGACGGAAGGTCAGGCGCTGCTTGAGATTATGGAACGCATTGTGTCCGACATGGAAGCTGTGGTCGTTGAAGCGAAAGCCAAAGCTGATGTTCAGCCTGCACAAATGATGGCACGTCTCAATGAGCGCGTGACAGGGCTTCTTTCTGATTCTCGTATCAGCGAAGAACGTCTGGAGCAGGAACTTGCTATTCTGGTGAGTAAGGCGGACGTCACAGAAGAGGTTGATCGCCTCTCGGCGCACCTTGTTGAAGCGCGGAATTTGTTTAAATCAGGCAAGGCTGTAGGGCGGAAACTTGATTTCTTGTCTCAAGAGCTTTTGCGCGAAGCGAATACGCTTGGCAGCAAGTCTGCGAGCCTTGAAATGACACGTCATTCGCTCGCTCTGAAATCGCTTATCGATCAGTTCAAGGAGCAGTCCGCAAATGTCGAATAGTGCTCATCCGCGCCGCGGCCTTATGCTCGTCATTTCCAGCCCGTCCGGAGCTGGTAAAACCACGCTGTCCCGAAAGCTGATGGACAAATACGAAGATGTTCGTCTGTCCGTTTCTGCGACGACACGTGCGCCGCGTCCGGGCGAACAAGACGGCGTCCATTACGACTTCGTCGATCATGCGCAGTTTGAAAAGATGATTGAGGATCGCGAGTTTCTGGAATGGGCGAAGGTGTTCGACCATTTCTACGGAACGCCTCGCAAAGCTGTCGAGCGCCGCCTCTCTGAGGGCCGTGACGTGATATTTGACGTAGACTGGCAGGGCGCTGATGCGATCCATGACCAGATGCCGAATGATGTTGTATCTGTTTTCGTTCTGCCGCCGAGCATTCAGGCGCTTCAAAAGCGTCTGGAAGAGCGTCCGGGATCAGACCCTGAAAAAGTCGCTCGCCGGATGGCAGGTGCCAAAAGCGAAATTAGCCATTGGCGTCGCTATGACTATGTCATTGTGAACGAAGATCTGAATGTGGCGTTCGAAGAGCTGGAGCGCATCCTTCTGACGGAACGCCAGAAGCGTCTGCGTCAGCTTCGCCTCGAGCCTCTGGTTCAAAAACTACTGGCGGACTAAAGCGCTTTCCACGCTGTCGTAAGATCGCGGAACTCCTGCTGGGAGAGCGTCTCTGCACGGCGGGTAGGATCAATGCCGACTGATTCCAAAAGCTGTTCTGTCGTGGCGCCCTGAGGCATGATTTGCTTCAGGCTCGCGCGCAGCATTTTACGTCTCTGACCAAACGCGGCTGCAGTGACTGTCTGCAAGGCATCCAGATGGGGGTAAACTTTGTCTTCTGCCAGCGGTTTGGCCGAGACGACCGCCGAGGCCACCTTCGGCGGCGGCTTGAACGCGCCCGGTGGCAGGGTAAACGCCATGCGCGGCTCGATGACTGCATGCGAGAGAACTGCGAGGCGCCCGTAATGATTGCTTCCCGGTTTTGCACAAATGCGTTGGGCCACCTCTTTCTGGAACATGAGAGACATGGTCCCGAACAGAGACATCTGGTTCAGCCAGCCCACGAAGAGCGGCGTGCCGACATTGTAGGGCAGGTTGGCAATGATTTTGATATTCTGGCCGAGGCCGTGTTCGTCGATGAAGGCGGGCCAATCAATAGCCGTTGCATCGCCCTTATGAACAGCGAGTCGTCCTTGCGACGCTTCAGGCCAGCTCAGTAGTGCTTCTGCGAAGCGATCATCCATCTCAACGCAGACAAGCTTTCTAACGCCATTGTCCAACAGCGCACGCGTCAGGCCGCCCGGGCCGGGACCGATTTCGATGACATCGGCGCCGTCAACAGGTCCGCCTGCGAGGGCCACGCGTTTCAGAATGTCGGGATCAAACAGAAAGTGCTGGCCGAGCTTTTTATTAGCCGTCGCGCGCAGAAGTTCAGGTGCTTTGTCGTCAGTCATGGGCGGCGTCATATTCGATTCGGTTGTGGCTCATTGTGTCGGCCATGTTTATAGCGGCGATCAGACTGTCGGCGCGCACATTAAATGCGCCCGCCGCATCATATGCCGTTCCGTGATCCGGTGAGGTTCTGATGAATGGCAGACCAAGCGTCACATTCACGCCGCCCCACATATCGAGCGTCTTCAGCGGCGCAAGCCCCTGATCGTGATACATGGCCAGCACGGCATCATACGCGCCTCTCAGCATTTCATGAAATACGGTATCGCCCGGACGTGGACCAATAGCGTTGATGCCGGACGCGTTGAGCTCCTGAAGCGCAGGAATGATGACCGCCTGTTCTTCATGGCCCAGCATGCCGTCTTCGCCTGCGTGCGGGTTGAGGCCAGCAACGCCAATGCGTGCGCTATCTGCCGCAAAATCGCGTTTGAGCGCGGTTGAGACGATCTCCGCCACCTGTTTGATAAGTGGTCCAGTGATCGCATCCGGCACGGCGCGCAGCGGCATGTGGATCGTTGTGAGCGCAACGCGAAGCCCGCCACCAATAAGCATCATAACCGGGTGGGGCGCTTCGGCGCCCGTCAGTGTGCCTGCCAGCTCCGCAAGGTATTCGGTGTGGCCAGGGTGCTGGAAACCAGCGGCTTTCAACAGCGACTTGGCAATCGGATTGGTCACAACAGCGGAGGCTGTGCCATTCCAGACATCGTCCACGCCCAGTCTGATCGACTCAACAATCGCAGAACCTGTTGCGGTATCGGGCACACCGGCGCGAACGTCAGGGCTCGTAACATCAATGACCGGAAGACCATCCGAGAACACAGCTTCACACTCTGCCGGATCACTGATTTCGATGATGTCGACATCGAGGCCGGATTCACGCGCGCGTTCGCGCACCGTCGCGATATTGCCGCGAAGATAGAAGCTGCGAGTATCCGGTATTTTCTGGAATGCCTGCCAGGCAAGGAGAGAAGCCTGCGGGCCAACGCCCGCCGGATCTCCCTGCGTCAGAACAAGCGGTAACCGCTTATCGTCTGATAATTGTTGCGTCACGCTTCAGGTCACGAAGTTCGCGCTGCGCCATGAGAGAAAGCTGCTGGTTGAACAGGCGATCCTCGATAGCTTCGCGGTCCGGAATTTCGATGTCAGCAAATCCGCGATCACACACATACAGCAGGGTCGGGCCTGCCGGTGTCTCGATCGGCGCTGCAGATGTGCCCACTTCAGTGTCACGCACTGTTTCAGAAATCTGCTCCATCAGAGCGTCCATGCTTACACGACCGAGCGGCGCGTAGAGGAGGCCTTCGGTTTCGTTCACGGCCGTTTCCAGCGTATCACACGAATGGCCTTCGGCACGGAAAGCTTCGAGCGCTGAGATGTCGCCTGTTGCGGAGAGAACCTGATTGAGGTCGACTTCCACCTGTCCGTTTGTTCCGTCCTGCTTGGCGCGGACCGCGTAGACATAGATGCCATCAGACGCGACGATAGGTGGTGTCATCGCAGGCGCTTCAGTCGCGCGGATAACTTCCTGAACTTCCGGTTCCAGCTCTGTCGGGGAGACCCAACCGAGATCGCCGCCAACCGCAGCTGTCGGGGAATTTGAGTATTGCTGAGCTGCAAGTTCAAAACGCGCACCCTGACGGATTTGCTGCAGGATAACATTAGCGCCCTGCATCATCTGCTGGCGGTCTGATTCCGTTGGCGCGTAGAGGAAAATCTCGGCGAGCTGATAGCGCTCTTCAGACGCATCATTTTCCATACGGTCGAGCGTGCTGTCGATCTGCAGCTGGGAAATACGGATACGAGAACCGTAGAGACCATTGATGATGCGGCGCCATGCAATTTCTGCACGCATCTGCTCGCGCAGTGTTTGCGGGTTCACACCGTTTTGCACGAGCGTTGCGTAAAGACCTTCGAGCGATGTCTGGTTCTGACGTGCGAGGTCGTTGACGGCCGCGTCAATTTCACGTTCGTCGATTTCGAGTTCGTACTCAGCAGCTTTCTGAAGTTGCAGGCGTTCGTCGATCAGCTCTTCCATTGCGCGCGGCAGAACCTGACGCAGAGCTTCCTGCGATGGCTGAACGCCCAGTGTAATCAGCAGCAGGCGTGCGCGGGACGCGACGTCAGAGATGGAAATTACTTCATCATTCACGACAGCTGCGACACCGCCGAGCATGCGAGTAGAAGACTCAGCTGCTTCAGAAGTTGCTGCGGTCGCTGGGCCGGTAGCGGTCTGTGCAATTGCAGGTGCACTGAATGCCATCAGAGCAAGCCCACTTACCAGCGTCCGAAATCCGATCATAAATCTTTACTCCAAAAACCTGCCCGCCAACGCGAATTCATCGTGTCACATGCGATAACATGATCCAAAAGGAAATGTCACATGAAGATGCAGAAGGGTTTCTCTTAATCAAAATTACCACTGGTGACCTGGCCAAGTGTATTGAAGCCAAAGCCGAACGTGATGGATTCACTATTGCCCACGCCGCGATCATTGATTTCGCGTTGCTGATAGCCAATCTGGAAGAAGCTACACTCGTCAGACCAGCGAAGCGCTACGGCCTGGATCTGGTTCAGATTGGCTTCGAGGTTCCGGTTGATCCGGTACAGCAGCTCAACGTCTTCGGTCAGCTCAACGGTCGCGCCAAGGGAGATGCCCTGACGTTGCAGCGGGAGCGCTTCCATTGAGATGTCATCTGACACGTTGAAATAGGTGACATCGCCCTTGAGGCGCCACCAGTCGACTGTCGCACGGGTTTCGACGCGCTGAATGTCGAAATCATCATTGAGACGGAAGTTGGCTGCAAAGCTGAATGTATCGTTGTACTCAAGCGCACCGCCGACCAGATAATCTGACTCAGTGCCTGCCAGGTTAGAGGCATAAGTGAATAGCGGGTCCGCCTCGTCGCGCCAGCGACGGCCAAGTGTGCCGCGGAGCGTGAAACCATTGTCCATGGAGACCGCC
This sequence comes from Ponticaulis sp., assembly GCA_002723155.1. GTDB lineage: Bacteria > Pseudomonadota > Alphaproteobacteria > Caulobacterales > Hyphomonadaceae > Ponticaulis. Next base: position 44,096 of record PBNO01000006.1, read on the forward strand.
GTGCGAACACCTGCCGCGATACGTCCACCCGTTTCAACAAGGTCCTGCTGCGTGAACGGATCAGCTTCGAACAGAACGGCGTGGTCCAGTTCGAACTTCGTGGAGTCTTCGTTCGGTACAAGAATGTTTTCGAGTGAGGATTCGCTATAGGCGATCGTCATGATCGGTTCGATCAAAATACGCGAACCTTCTGAATAACGCGCCAAAGGCCAGCGTACTGTTGCTGCGGCCAGACCATATCCCCGCGCTTCAGAGTCTTCGAATGCTGGCGTCGCGTTTGTCTGAGCGACAGAATAATCGAAATAATCACCACGCACGCGCAGAAGGGGCTCGAGCACCAGGCCGCCTGGAGACACATAGGAGTTCTGCCAGTCAGCAGATGCCGTGAGGCGGCGCGTGTCATTTCCGCCGCTGCGATCCAGAATGGCGAGGCCGGTCTCGAGAGAGACCAGACCATTGTCACCAAAGTCCATGAGCTGGTTTGCGTAAACGCTTGGCGTCACGCGCGCGAACAGGGCGTCATCATCACCATCGCGCAGACCTTGCGTGTGGAAGGAAATTGCATCCGCGTAGAAATTCTCGCTCTGGCCAACAAAATAAAGCTGGTTGAGAAGGCGCTGAGGGTTGGAGTCGACCAGTCCGCGCGGTGTGTTCCAGTCGCTAATGTCGTAGCGGCGCAGATAGAGGTCGTCGGAGACTTCCTCGATAGAGAAGCCCCAGCTCCAGATATCCGAAATCTCGAAATCACCTTCTGCGAAGAGGTGACCACGGAATTCTTCTGCGCTTGGGATCAGCGTGCCAGTGAAGGTTGATGGATTGGCAACGATGCGACCGTTCGTATTGTAGAACTGGCGGTCACCATTGCTGTCGAACTCATAGTCATACGCCATGGAGCCAGACAGGTTCAACGAGCCGGAATAGAAGCGCTGGCGGTATTCGGCACCCAGTGTCGAGTTCACATTCGTGTGGAGACGCGGCGTGACAGTCAGATCATTGCTCGGCGAAATCGCCCAGTAATACGGCTGCTCGTAAACGAAACCGAGTTTCGAGGAGAGTTCTGGCGTTGGCGTGAGGAAGCCGGAGCGGCGTTCCGTGCTTGGGTCCGGGTGCGCGAAATACGGCAGGTAAAGTACCGGAACGCCTTTCAACTCAAATACGGCACCCTCATAGGTGATCATCTGGGTGTCAGCGTTCTGGACGGCGCGGCGGGCACGCAGGCTCCATGTTGGCTGGCTGCCTTCTTCTTCGCAGATCGGGCATGCGGTATAGATCGCATATTCCAGAGAGTTGGAGCCAGTATCGTTACGCGCAGCCGTGCGGGCAACGACAACGGCATTTTGAGGTAGTTGAGCGGCAAAATTGGCTGCAACACCGTCCGACAGTGAACCGTCAACTTCCAGCTCTTCTGCAACGCGGACAGTACCGTCCGGATCAACAATGCGCACATTGCCAATCGCGTGAACTTTTTGTTCCTGAAGATTGTAGATTACCCGATCAGCCGTGAGTTGGCGGTCCGCATAGCGCGCGACCACATTGCCTTCTGCGATCATGATTCCTTCATCCTGATTATCAATCAGAACGTCTGCTTCCAGATAAACCCGATCAGATGAAAAATCCTGCGCAACCACAGCCGGTGTGAATGCCATCATCGCCATGATTGCGAGCAGATCGTTGCGCTTCACGGTTATCCCCTTCGAAACCTACTTGTCTGGGTTATACTTTTCGTCGCAAGGACAAAAGAGTTCATACCCAATGACAGGCAAAAAAAGCGATTTTAAGGTCGCCTTGTTGCATATTTGATGCCTGAAATCTCAGTTCTGACGGCGGACCAGCCCGCCCGGCAGAGAGCCTGCGATTCCTTCCAGCTCAAGTTCTACCAGAAGGATGGCACATTTGCGGCTTGGAATGCCTGTTGCCAGTGAAATATCGGCAATGGTTGTCGCTGTGGGTGAAAGCGCTTGAATGATTCGTGCGCGGTCCTCTTCTGAAAACTCCAGCGTTTCATCGTCCAGATCATCGTCCGGCATTTCAAACAGGCTAGCCTGAGACGGCGCAGCCGGTGCGATGGCTTCTATCACTTGCTCTGCATTTTCGACCAGTATTGCGCCAGACCGGATAAGTCCGTTTGAACCTCTGGTACGGTTGTCGAGCGGACTTCCCGGAACGGCCATGACTTCGCGGCCTTGTTCGAGCGCAGTGCGTGCTGAAATCAAAGAGCCAGAGCGTTGCGCAGCCTCAATGACTACGACGCCTAGGCTGAGCCCGGTGATGAGACGGTTTCTACGTGGGAAGTCGTTCGCGCGTGGTTCGTGTCCGAATGGCGACTCAGAAACAACCAGACCTGTATCTTTTATCTGATCGCGGAGTTTCTCATTCTGCGCCGGATAAATGTTGTCTATGCCGCCTGCGATCACCGCGACCGTTCCTGTAGACAGCGAGCCATTATGAGAGGCTGTATCAACGCCGCGGGCCAGACCGGAAACCACAGTGTATCCGCCATTGCCCAGATCATGCGCCATGTCATGAGCTATCCGCATAGCGGCGGCAGAGGCGTTGCGAGCCCCCACCAGCGCCACACATGGCTTTTTGAGGAGGTCTGTATTGCCCCAGACCGTAATCACCGGCGGGGCAGGTGATAAATGTCCCAGAAGTTCGGGGTAATCCTCATCACCCGATAAAATTATGCGAGCACCAATATGGTCGGTTTCGTCGAACTCGCGCCGGACTTTGTCTGCAGGATAAAGCTTCAGCTCGCCGCGACCTGAGGCACGTACGCGTTCTGGAAACGCTTCCAGCGCGGCGAGACCCGAACCATAGGTCTCAAGAAATCTGGAATAGGTGAGAGGCCCGACCCCTTTCGTCCGGGCGAGCTGAACGCGGGCGATGCGTTCAGCGTCCGTCACGGAGCGGGTGCTTCTGCGTCGGCGGTTTTAGATTTGCCTTGTCCGAATTTTGGTTCGGTGCCGTCCAGTATGCGTTTGATGTTCGTCGCGTGTCGCCAGAAGACGAGGGCGGTGAGCACGACCAGAATCAGAACGTGGATCAGAGACAGGTTCAGCCCCCAGGCGACGATCGGCACAAACAGAGCGGTCGTCAGCGCAGCGACGGAAGAGCGACGAGCAAGGAAGGCTACGGTCAGCCAGCAGACAGCAGCGAACAAACCGATCTGCCAGACGGCAGCAAAGAGCAGGCCGGCATAGGTCGCGACGCCTTTGCCGCCTTTGAACTGCAGCCAGACCGGGAAACAATGGCCGATAAACGCCATGGCGCCTGCGAACAGACCGATAGCCGGAATGCGGTCAGCGAAGAGAAACCCGAACAACAGAGCCGCGAGGCCTGCTTTACCGGAATCGAGCAGAAAGGTCGCTGCAGCGAGGTCTTTGCGACCGGTGCGCAGGACGTTCGTTGCGCCGATATTGCCGGAGCCGATTGCGCGAATGTCGCCAAGACCGGCCATTTGCGTAATGACCAGACCAAACGGGATAGAGCCGAGCAGATAGCCGATAACAGCTGCGCCCGCCCAGATTGCGGTATCAGGAATGCTTTCCATGATTAGTTTCCGTTCTCAGGGCCAAACACCCATTTGCCTTTGACCATTGTCCGGACTGTTTTGCCAGTCAGGAGGCGGCCATCAAATGGGCTGTTGCCAGAGCGTGAAGAGAGGTTTTCCCGCAGACATTTCCATGGTGTCTCCGGATCGAAGACGACAAGGTCTGCTTCTGCGCCTTCTGTGATCCGTCCGAGCGGTAGATCGAGCGCGTCTGCCGGATTGCATGTTACAGCGGCGAGTGCAGTCAGAAGATCAAGTTCGTAGTGCGGTTCTGCCGCAAGAGTTGTGAGCGCTGAAAGAAGCGTTTCCAAACCGGCAGCGCCAAAGCTGGCTTCGTCGAACGGAAGTCGCTTGTCTTCGGCAGGCTGTGGGTCGTGAGAGGAGACGATTACGTTGAGGGAGCCATTTTTCAGGCCTTCAATCAGGGCGAGACGATCTTCCTCTGCGCGGAATGGCGGGTTCACCTTGCAATAGGTGAGATACGCTTTGCGCGGGTCGTGAGACCCATCCCCGATATCGAGTTCGTTGAAGAACAGAGAGTGGGCAGCCGCAGTCACGATAATATTGTTGCCGGCTTCGCGGTGGCGGTTCGCAATATCAAGGCTTCGACCCGTCGTGACCTGATCGACGATGATGTCACTCTTTGTCATTTCTGCGAGCAGCAGGTCGCGTTCCAGACCAATCCATTCTGCATTCGAAGGCAGTCCGCGCAGGCCCAGTCGCGCTGCAAATGCGCTGGCATTCATGGAGCCGGTCGACAGCGATGGCTCGTCCGGACGGAGCATAATCTTAGCGCCTACACCGCGGCCATACTGAAGTGCGCGTCGTACAAGGTTAGCAGACGTCAGAGCCTTATCCGCGTTACAAAACAGAACCGCGCCCGCATCCTTCATGAGGGAGAGTTCGGTCATGCCTTCGCCAGCAAGGCCGACAGTCAGTGCGCCTGCGGGGTAAATCCGGTTCAGGACCTTGTGAGACTGGCCTGCACGTTTCAGGTAATCGACCAGTGCAGGCGTATCGATAGCCGGATCGGTATCTGGCATGATCACCATTGAGGTGATGCCGCCGGATACCGCAGAACGGCTGGCGGTTTCGAGCGTCTCACGGTGTTCGGAGCCAGGCTCGCCGGTTTTGACCCGCATGTCGATCAGGCCGGGAGCAACGGCCTTGCCGCCGCAATCGGTGATAAGATCGGTTCCGGCTGTTGCGGCGGTCACCTGTGGGCCGAATTCGGAGATGTAGCCGTCTTCGATAATGATGCCGCCGACCGTATCGAGGCCGGTCGCCGGGTCGAGAATACGCGCGTTGATCAGAGCCTGTTTCATGCTGAAGCCTCCGCGCGTGCCCGATCAAGATTTCTGGCAAGTGCATCCAGTACAGCCATGCGTACGAAAACACCCATGGAGACCTGCTCTGTGATGGTGCTGTTTTCCGATTCCGTGATGGCGCTGTCGATCTCGACGCCTCGGTTCATAGGGCCCGGGTGCATGATCAGCGCGTCCGGTGCGGCGTGAGAGAGCTTTTCCTTATCGAGCCCGTAAAGGTGGAAGAACTCACGTTTACTCGGAAGATAGAGGCCGTGCATCCGTTCGAGCTGAAGGCGAAGCATCATGACAACATCGCAGCCGCTAATGCCTTCAATCATGTTGGTATGCGTTGAATGTGCGCCCCAGGTCTCAGTTCCCGGCGGCATGAGCGTAGGTGGAGCGACCAGCCGAACTTCGGCGCCCATAAGGTGCAGCAACATAGCGTTGGAACGGGCCACACGTGAGTGCAGAATATCACCGCAGATTGCGACTTTCAGCCCTTCAACCCGGCCTTTGCGACGGCGGATCGTAAGCGCGTCGAGCAGAGCCTGCGTCGGGTGTTCGTGTGTGCCGTCACCGGCATTCACGACCGCGCAATCGACTTTACGTGACAGAAGTCTCACTGCGCCTGAAGAGCCGTGACGGATCACCAAAAGATCCGGCTGCATGGCGTTGAGTGTCATCGCCGTATCGACCAGCGTTTCGCCCTTCTTCACAGACGACGACTGAACAGACATGTTCACAACATCTGCGCCGAGGCGTTTTGCTGAAATGTCGAAAGAGCTTTGTGTTCTTGTCGAGTTTTCGAAGAACAGATTGATCAGCGTTTTTCCCTTTAGGGATTGTTCAGGAGTGCGATTTTCAACGAACTCGTTTGCGCGATCAAGCAGGTACTCGATGTCCAGACGATTGAGCCCTTCAATGCCCAGAAGGTGCTGAAGGGAGAAGTCATAAGCGAAGGTCATCGGTGAAGACTCTGAGAATGAAAAATCCGGACCAGCTAGTCTCTCTCGGGGTGGTACGTCAACATTATGCGCAACGTGCCGTCACCGAGTTCTCTCTATAGAAGGCCGAAAGCGATGAGAATGGCTGGCATGGTCAGGGCAGCAAGAACCGTTTCTGTGGCGATCAGGTTCGCCATAAGGTCTGCGTCGCCACCGAGTTGACGGGCGAGGATGAAGCCGTTTGTGGCAGTCGGCGTGGCGGTCGCGATAGCCATCACTGCCAGAGGCACGCCTTCCAGTCCAAAACCGTGTTGGGCGATGAGGATTGTCAGGACTGGCATTCCGATCAGGCGGACCAGCGACCAGAATACCGTGAAAAGACCAGCACGCCGCAGCGCGATGAAATTTACGCCCGCGCCAGCCGCCAGCAGCCCGAGTGCCATGGCCGGTTCTGACACCAGTTCCAGAATGGTGTTGAGAATGCCCGTTGGCTGAAGTCCTGTGACGTTCAGCGCTGCGCCGATGATGCAGGCAATGACAAGCGGATTGCGAATGAGTTCTGTGAACGGGTTACGCGTTACGCCCGTTTCCGTCTCGCCGAAATGAGATAGGGCCAGAATTGAGAGGATGTTGGCCATCGGGATAAGGATGGCGGCACAAAGCGCTGTCAGCGCCAGCCCATCTTCCGCGTAGAGTACGCCTGAAATCGTCAATGCGATAAAGGTGTTCCAGCGCGAGTTGGACTGGATGATGCTGCCGACGGCCGGCCGGGACACGTTTGGCCATAAAAGCGCAAGCAGACCTGTACCGGCCATGAGGATTTGGGCGATGAACAGCGTGAGCGCGATTTTCCACGGCGCTTCGTCAAAAGGCGCCCGTGACAGCACCAGAATGATCAGGGCAGGGAACAGCGCCACATAGCAAAGTCGTTCAATGGACCGCCAGCCATCCCGATCAGGTAATTTGCGCCAGGCAAGGAATTGCCCCAGCGCCACCATGAACATGACGGGAAGAAGAGCGTTCAGAAACGTCATGAAGCGTTGGCGATACGGTCGATAGCAGTCTGGAGGATGATCGCTGCAGCGGATTTGTCGATAAGTTCGGATCGGCGCGCGCGTGACAGGTCAGCTTCCAGCATGGCGCGTTCCGCCATCTGGCTCGACATGCGTTCGTCCTGAAAAGCGATAGGCACATCGCGAATCTGAAGAATGTGACGTGCGAGTGCGCGCGCGGACTGAACGCGCGGGCCGGCGCTGCCATCCATGTTGAGCGGAAGCCCCATCACAATGCCGATGGCGCCTCGCTCATCGAAGAGTGCAAACAGGCGGGGGAGCGTCGGAGCGAGCTTTTTGCCGCGCTGAATGGTTTCTACCGGATGGGCTGTGAGCTGGAGGCTGTCGCTGGCCGCGACGCCCAGCGTCTTTGACCCCGGATCCAGCCCGATAATAACGCCCTGATTCGGCAGCTCTGTTACGTCTGATAATATCATGTCTGTCTGATAGCTTGCTGTCAGCGAAGCTCAAAAGACTTTCTGCGGGCGGTATTCGCAGAAATTTTCGTCCGTCATTCTTGATCAAGCCGTAAGCTCGTCATAAACCCGCACTCACACAGAGGAGTGTTCCGCATGAGCGTCACCAATCAGGACGTAAAAAAAGTTGCCCGCCTGGCCCGCATTGCGCTGCCAGAGGATCAGGTTGAACCTATGACGGACGAACTCAACAACATCCTGAACTGGATCGAACAGCTCGGCGAAGTTGATGTTGAAGATGTTGAGCCGATGACCTCTGTTGTGGAGACATCTCTGCCGATGCGCGAAGACGTTGTGACAGACGGCGGCATTCAGGACAAAGTCCTCGCGAACGCGCCGAAATCCGAAGACGGCTTCTTTGTCGTTCCGAAGGTTGTTGAATAAGTCTCCGACTGATCAATTTTTCCGCGATATCATTGAACTTTTACTGTTTTGGCGCGATATAGACCTGAGCAAGAGGTGAGCGATGTTACGCGATAAAAGTCTGCCAATGGTCTATGCGGGAATGGTTTTCCTGCTTTCTGCCTGTGCCACAGTAGCAAATGGCGGCGAGGGTGATGCTCAGCAAGTCAGCGGCGCTGCGAAGTTTGCCGATGATCCGCGCTTGGGTGAACGCGTAGATCGCATGTGTTTCACGTCCACGATCGATGGCTTTTCTCAGCCGGATGAAGACACTGTGGTGCTTCGTGCGAGCGCGTCGCGTCATTACCTTGTTGAGACGGCTTCCTGCTTCAATCTTGATCGTGCTCTGTCTATTGGAATTGATTCGCGTACGAGCTGCGCAGGCCGCGGTGATCGTCTGATCGTTTCGGACAGTATTTTTCCCGGGCGAACAAGCACTGCGACGTCGGTTGATTCCTGTCTTATCACTGCGATTTACGAGTGGGATGACGACGCGGACGAAGAGGCCGAGGAAGCTGCCGAAGAATAAGCTTCTTCCTTGAGTTGGAGGCGCTTCAAATGAAGCGCCTTTTTTAATTCCTGCAACATCGCGCGACTTCTTCGGAAAAGTCGGGAGATACAGGCAATTCAGCACTTGATAAGTTAGGGCGTACGCGTCTACCAAGCGGTTGGAGTTTTCTTTTCCGGTTCGCTGCGGCAATGCACGGCTTGCGGACCGATTATTATTGAAAGACTGACAATGACTGATCTCACTGGGCTTACTCTGTCTGACGCTCTGGACGGGTTGAACTCGAAAGCGTTTTCTTCAGAAGAGATCACCACCGCCTACGTGGACGCGATTGAGAAAGCAAACGGCGCGCTGAACGCGTATATTCTCCAGACGCCTGAAAAAGCGATCGAAATGGCGAAAGCTTCCGATGCGCGTCGCGCTAAGGGTGAAGCTGGTGTGCTGGAGGGGGCTCCTCTGGGCATCAAAGACCTGTTCAGCACTGAGGGTGTTCGCACGACGGCTTGTTCTCATATTCTGGGTGAGTTCACCCCACCATATGAAAGCACGGTAACGGCGAACCTCTGGCGCGAAGGCGCTGTTATGCTCGGCAAACTCAATATGGACGAGTTTGCTATGGGTTCGTCTAACGAGACGTCTTTCTATGGCAACGTTATCAACCCGTGGCGCCGTAATGACGGTAGCAATGCCGACCTGACACCGGGTGGTTCTTCTGGTGGTTCTGCGTCCGCGGTCGCGGCTGATCTTTGCCTCGCGGCTACCGCTTCTGATACAGGTGGCTCTATCCGCCAGCCTGCGTCTTTCACGGGTACAGTGGGCATCAAGCCGACGTATGGCCGTGCAAGCCGTTTTGGCATGGTCGCGTTTGCATCGTCTCTTGATCAGGCCGGCCCCATCGCGAAGACGGTCAAGGACGCAGCAATCATGCTGAACGTCATGTGTAGCCATGATGAGAAGGATTCTACCTCTCTGAAGGTTGAACAGCCTGACTGGACGAAAGCGATTGGCGAGCCGGTTAAAGGCATGAAGATTGGTGTTCCTAAAGAATACCGCGTCGATGGCATGCCGGAAGACATCGAGAAGCTCTGGCAGCAAGGTATCGACTGGCTGAAAGCTGCCGGCTGCGAAATCGTCGACGTAAGCCTGCCGCACACGAAATATGCTCTGCCTGCATATTATATTGTTGCGCCGGCGGAAGCGTCTTCAAACCTCGCGCGCTATGACGGCATGCGCTATGGCCTGCGTCAGGCCGGCGATAATCTCACAGACATCTATCAGAATACACGCGCAGAAGGCTTTGGTGCAGAGGTGAAGCGTCGCCTGATGATCGGTACTTACGTGCTGTCAGCGGGTTATTATGATGCGTATTATCTGAAAGCTCAAAAGGTTCGCACGAAAATCCTTCAGGACTTCCAGAATGTCTTTGAAGAAGTTGATGCGCTTCTTACGCCAACATGTCCGTCTGCAGCATTTGCGCTGGGCGAACGTATGGATGACCCGATTTCAATGTACCTGAACGACGTCTTCACGGTTACGGCGAACCTTGCGGGTCTCCCAGGTATCTCTGTGCCGGTGGCAACAGATCACCATGGTCTGCCTATGGGGCTTCAGGTTATCGGCAAGGCGCTTGACGAATCTGCATGTCTGCGTGTCGCGGCCCAGCTTGAAGAAGCCGCCCAGTTTAAGGCGAAGCCAGCCAACTGGTGGTCTGCTTAGTCTGACGCTTGATAATCAGAATAAAAGAAAGCCCGCTTCTCGTATGAAAAGCGGGCTTCTCTTTATGCAGGAGAGCGGGGGTGGGGGGACATTTCAGGAGACCCGAAGGTCTTCAAGGCTCATCCTACAAGAGAGACGGGGATCTTGATGTACTGCTTGCCGTTGTCTTCGGCGGGCGGAAGCTGGCCAGCGCGAATATTCACCTGAAGTGACGGCATGATCAGGCGCGGCGGCGCTAGCTTTGCGTCACGCGTGTTACGCATCTCGATAAATTGCTCCCGGCTAGTGCCATCATGCACGTGAATGTTTTTGGCTTTCTGCTCGGCAACTGTCGTTTCCCAGACGTATTCTGTACGGCCTTCCGGCAGATAGTCATGGCCGACAAAGACGCGGGTCTCTTCTGGCAGTGACAGAATCTTCTGGATGCTGTCATAGAGGGTGCCAGCGTCGCCGCCCGGAAAATCCGTGCGCGCGGTGCCGTAGTCCGGCATGAACATCGTATCGCCAACGAAGGCTGCATCGCCGATAACGTAAGTCACGCACGCAGGTGTGTGGCCCGGCGTTGCAATCACTTTTGCGTCCAGATTGCCAACCTTGAACGTCTCGCCGTCAGCGAACAGATCATCGAAGACCACGCCATTCGTGTTCACGTCTTTCGCATTGAACAGCGTTTTGAAGACGGTTTGAACCTCAGTGATGCGTCCACCAATGCCGTAGCGCGCACCGGTTTTACGGCGCACATAATCAGCGGCAGACAAATGGTCTGCGTGCGCATGCGTGTCGAGCACTCGTGTGATTTTGAAGCCCTTGTCGGTAGCAACATCCAGAACGAGATCGATCGGCGTGGATGCGAGCTTTGCACGACCAGCATCATATTCTGTCACAGGATCAATAATGACCGCTTCGCCGCTGTCTTCGTCAGCGACCAGATATGTGATCGTGAACGTGGCTTCGTCAAAAAATCCCTGAACAAACATATTTTCACCCTTGCGTTTCGATCTAAAATATTAGAATATTCTAAAAAACGCAATACCTAATATTTTGATTTGGTGAAATGAGGTTTCAAATTCAGGGCGTATGCTAAAGAGGCCACGAATTTAGCCTCGCTGGCGAGATGCCGCCAGATCAGAATTGGGAGATATGAGTATGGAATCAGTTCGGGAATTGTCACCACAAGATATCGTCAGACTGCGTGACGCAGGCGAGGTCGTGCTGGTCGACGTTCGTGAAACACCCGAGCATACGCGCGAGCACATCAAAGGCGCTCAGCTTTGCCCGTTATCTCGCTGGGGTGAGGATGCCATCTCCAACCCGTCGAATGTGCCTGTTGTCTTTTTCTGCCGCTCGGGCATGCGTACACGCATGAATGCAAATCTTCTGGCAGATGCGGCCAATGGCAATGCGATCCTGATGGATGGCGGTCTGATCGCGTGGAAGAAAGCAGGCCTTTCGGTAGAACGTGCGCGCCAGCTCGCGCCGCCGAGCATTATGCGTCAGGTCTTTATGGTGGCCGGCACGCTTATTCTGATCGGTGTGATCCTCTCTCAACTTGCAGATTTCCGTTTCGTCTATCTCAGCGGCTTCGTTGGGGCGGGACTTTTGTTCGCAGGCGTATCCGGCTGGTGCGGTATGGCAAAGCTACTGGCTTTGATGCCGTGGAATAAAGAGCAGGCTGGCTGACAATGATCGAGCTGACACCGCATATCTTGCTGACTGCGGCGCTGAGCGGCGTCGTAATCGGTATATTTCTGACGGTGTTCGGCGGCGGCGGGTCTGTGCTCGCGGCGCCATTGCTCCTCTATTTTGTAGGCGTAACCGATGCACACCTTGCGATTGGTACGTCCGCGGCTGGCGTTGCCGCGACCGCTATGATCAATCTGTTCGGGCATTGGTGGAACGGGCGGATCAAATGGCCCTGTGCGCTAGTATTTGGCGCGGCCGGTTTGGTCGGCTCGATCATTGGCTCGACCATTGCGAAGATGATTGATGGCCAGTCTCTTCTCGTTGCATTTTCTGTGGCCATGGCTGCGATTGGCCTGTCCATGTTCCGTAAGCCTGCCAGTGAAGGCGACCCGAATGTTCATCTCACCTGGCAGTTCACGGCGAAGCTTCTGCCAGTAGGACTGTTGGTCGGCTTTGCGGCTGGTTTCTTCGGTATTGGCGGCGGATTCCTGATTGTGCCTGGCCTTATGCTGGCGACGGGTATGCCGATCACCGCAGCTGCTGCGTCTTCGCTGGTTTCGGTAGCGATCTTCGGTACTGCGACAGCTGGCAATTATGCGCTCGCTGGATGGGTGGATTTCCGTCTGACAGGACTTCTCGTCGTCGGTGGACTGATGGGTGGCCTTATCGGCAACCGTCTGATTGGCCTGTTGGCGAACCGTCTGTCACTGGGCCGGAAACTGTTTGCGGCGCTGATTATTGTCGTGGCGGTCTATATCGCGCTGCGTGCACTGCATATTATCTGAAAAGACTTTCTTCCAGATTGTTCCTCTTTGTCGAATGTGCTTGTAGAAGCTGCTGCTAAGCTGTGCTTAAAAACACACGTTATTGATTCAGATATCTGAGACCAAGAATGACCGATCGTACGAGCTACATTATTGAAGGTGATACCGGTGACTGGGAAGTTGTGATCGGCATGGAAGTTCACGCGCAGGTCGCGACGAATTCCAAGCTGTTTTCCGGCGCGCCAACAAAATTCGGTGCAGACCCGAACTGCAATGTCAGCCTCGTTGATGCGGCCATGCCTGGCATGCTGCCTGTGATCAACCGCGGCTGTGTCGAGCAGGCGGTTCGTACGGGTCTTGGTCTCAATGCGAAGATCAATCTCTGGTCCCGCTTTGACCGTAAGAACTATTTCTATCCGGACCTTCCGCAGGGCTATCAGATTTCACAGTTCCAGTACCCGATCGTGGGTGAGGGCGAGATCGAAGTCGAAGCCGAAGACGGTTATTCTTTCGTGGTTGGCATTGAGCGTCTGCACCTCGAGCAGGACGCTGGTAAGTCCATCCACGATCTGGACCCGAACGCGACATATGTTGACCTCAACCGGTCTGGCGTTGCGCTCATGGAGATTGTCTCCAAGCCGGATATCCGCTCACCGGGTGAAGCTGCTGCTTACCTTAAAAAGCTGCGCGCAATCGTTGTTGCGCTCGGCTCCAGCGACGGTGACATGGAGAAGGGGAACCTGCGTGCAGACGTGAACGTGTCTGTCTGTAAGGTCGGCAATTACGCGAAGTTCAAGGAAACCGGTGATTTCGGATTCCTCGGCACACGTCGTGAAATCAAGAACATGAACTCATTCCGCTTCATTCAGCAGGCGATCGAGTTTGAAGCGCGTGATCAGGTCGAAAAGATCGAACGCGGTGATAAAGTTGATCAGGAAACAATCCTGTTCGACACGACGACAGGCGAAACACGTTCCATGCGCTCTAAAGAAGATGCGCATGACTATCGCTATTTCCCTGATCCGGATTTGCTGCCGCTGGAGATCGATCAGGCATGGGTTGATGAAATCCGTGCGTCTCTGCCTGAGCTTCCGGACCAGAAGAAGCAACGCTTCATGGATGATTATGGTCTGAAAGCGTATGACGCGGCTGTTCTTGCTGCTGACTATGACAAGGCGGACTATTTCGAAGCGGTCGCCAAAGGCCGTGACGGTAAAATGGCTGTGAACTGGGTCGCGAACGAACTGTTCGGTCGTCTCAACAAGGAAGACCTGACAATCGGTGAAAGCCCTGTCAGCGCAGAACACCTTGGTGAGCTGCTTGACCTCATTAAATCAGGAGAGATCTCCGGCAAGATTGCCAAGACTGTCTTCGAGAAGGTCTGGGACGGTGAGGGCGCACCAGCTGCCATCGTTGAAAAAGAAGGCCTGAAGCAGGTTTCTGATACCGGCGCGATCGAGAAAATCGTCGATGATATCATCGCAGCTAATCCGGCTCAGGTTGAGCAGGTTCAGGCTCAGAAAGCTGAAGGTCATGCTAAGCCGAAGGCGCTCGGCTGGTTTGTTGGTCAGGTTATGAAGGCTAGCCAGGGTAAGGCTAACCCTCAGGCGGTAAACGAGATTCTGAAGGCGAAACTCGACCTTTAATCTTTTTCCTGACTGGTTGTGATCATTCTGATCTGTGATCGGCGCTCTTCGGCTTCGTCGAAGGGCCCGAGCAACGCAGTAACATAATTCTGCGAATATAGTGGGCGACGTGGAACTTCGGGGATCCACTCGTCCAGATGTTCTTCCTCAGACTCTCTGTTCGATATTACGAGCCGCGGAAAAGCGTTTTCCATGTCTGAACTCCACACCTGATGTTTCAGCCTTCATGTTAACTTCTCGCCGCTAACGGGGTGTGGAGCCGCCGGCTCGAGTTTGAGTTTTCCTGTCAGAGATTCATTAGGGTTAATGCTTCCTTTCTAAGGGCGGCGCTGACCTATCCACGCGTTTCGAATAGAAAAACTAAAGCAAGGCTTATGAATTGAGGCGTTCATCTCAGGGGGGGTCATCGACATATTGCACCTGTAAGCAACACTGACGGGTGTGCGGCAGGCGCCGTGCGCTCTGAAGACGAAAGTAGTGACGACGCCATGGTGCAGGAAAAAATCAGCGCAGCCCTTAACGGTGAAAGCACAAAGGAACGTGTAGCGAGCCTTAACGCTCGCTGGCGGACGATTCAGGCCGAGCGCGTTCTGCGTCTTGCGCTTCTGGAAGAGTTTCCGGGGCGTATTGCAGTCAGCTCTTCATTCGGCACTGAGTCTGCGGTTCTTCTTCACCTTGTATCCCGCGTTTACAAAGCGGCGCCCGTTCTGTTCCTGGATACAGGCATGCACTTCCCTGAAACGATTGCCTATCGTGACGAGCTGATCGAGCGTCTTGGTCTGCGCGATGTACGCATTGTTCGCCCGCGCGCCGAAGAAGTCGCTTCTGAGGATCCGTCCAAGACGCTTCACATTGAAGATTTTGATGCGTGCTGCGCCCTTCGTAAGGTGCGCCCGCTCGAAGTCGCCATGGATGACTTCGACGCATGGATTACTGGCCGCAAGCGTTATCAGAATACCGATCGCGAAGACCTGCCAATCTTCGAACTCGACACGACGGGTAAGGTGAAGGTCAATCCGCTGGCGAACTGGTCGCCAACCGACCTGCAGACTTATTTTCGCGAACATGACCTGCCACGCCATCCGCTGGAAGCGCAGGGCTATAAATCCATCGGCTGTGCGACATGTACCACTCCTGTCGCAGAGGGTGAGGACCCGCGTGCAGGGCGTTGGAGAGAAAGCGAAAAAACCGAATGCGGTATCCACATCACCGCTGATGGCAAAGTTGTTCGCACCCGCCTGATTGACACAACAGAGCGCGCGTAACCGCTTCGTCGATCCGCTGAATTCTTTACTGGGCATACCTTTCATTCATGCGCTAAAGACCTACCTGCTGAGTCGGAAGCACTATGATTTGAAAGGTATGTGATGCGTTTATCGGTTTTTGCGGCAACTCTCGCTCTTATGGCAACGCCAGCTATGGCGCAGGATGAAGGCTGGAGCGGAGAAGGGTCTTTCAGCGCGTCGACCTCTTCCGGTAACACAGACACAACACAGCTCGGTCTGGGCGTGGATATGGAATACACGCAGGGCCGTTGGTCACACGGCATCGTCGCGTCCGCAGATTATGGCGAGACGGATGGTCTGGAGACCCAGAACCGATTTCAGATCGCTGGCAATGTCGACGTTCAGATGACTGACCGCATGTTCGGCTTTGGTCAGGGCCAGTATGAATCGGATGAGTTCTCGGCGTATGATAGCCGTCTGTTTATTGGTGGTGGTCTCGGCTATGATATTTTCGACAGCGAAGACCTGACATGGTCCGTACGCGGTGGCCCGGGCTTCAAGGTAGATGAGATCCGCGAAGTGTCCTCTGGCGGCGTTGTCACAACAGCTGGCGAAACACGCGAGTCTGTTTCCTTCCTCGCAAACTCTACGCTGAGCTATAGCTTCAATGAGAATGTGAGCTTTTCTAACACGACAAGCGCGATCGCGTCTGAGGATACTACGCAGATGCAGAACGTGGCTGCTGTTACGGCAGGCCTGACGGATGCATTATCTGCGCGCGTCTCTTTTGATGTTCGTCATGATACGGACCCGCGTCCGGGTTTTGAATCTACAGACACAACGACCAAAGTGTCTCTGGTCTATAATTTCGGCGGCTAGATTGCGCTGACAATCAGGCAAAAAAAGAGGGCTCCATGGAGCCCTCTTTCGTTTTTTAGAGTGTCGGATTGACCAGATATTTCTCACCGGTCGCCTTGGCGTTGTACGCACGGGCAATGTCCGGATTGAGAAGGTCCTTCATAGAGATTTCGTCGCTGTAATGGCTGGCGAAGGTCGTCTTCAGGCCTGCAATGACGCGTTGACGCATACGCTCGCGTGCTTCGGCGCCAACCTTTTGCAGGAATGGTGTCAGCAGGTAACCGCCAACACCCCATGCCATGCCGACGCTTGCAGGCAGAACTGTCTGACCGACGTCGAGGCGACCATAGATATAAACCTGCTTATGTGTCGCTGAACCGTAACGGCTGTACTCTTTAGCTGTGCGGTTGATTGCAGCTTCCATCGCGATGAGGATCTGGCCTGCGAGAGAGCCGCCGCCAATCGCGTCAAAGCCGAGTGTTGCGCCAGTTGCCGCGAGTGCGTCGATCAGGTCTTCCATGAACGTTTCGGAAGATGAGTTCACAATGTACTTCGCGCCGATCTTGCGCAGGATTTCGGCCTGTTCTTCCTTGCGGACGATGTTCACAACATCAACGCCGTCTTCGATACAGATCTTGTTGAGCATCTGACCAAGGTTGGACGCCGCAGCTGTATGAACCAGCGCCTTGTGGCCCTCCATCCGCATGGTCTCAGGGAATGAGAGGGCGGTCAGCGGGTTTACGAAGCAAGATGCGCCGTCACGTGCGGATGTGCCGTCTGGCAGCAGCAGGCACTGTGACACGTGTAGCTTGCGGTATTGCGAGTACATTTCGCCGCCAAGGCACGCGACTGTCTTACCAAGAAGCGCTTGTGCAGCAGGTGAATCGCCAGCCGCAATCACGACACCCGCGCCCTCATTGCCGACAGGCAGGGATTCGTCCATGCGAGCGCTCATTGCGCGCATGCCAGCAGGGGAAATGTCCGCGATCAGAGTTGGGTTGTCCGCTGTGCCGCCTGCGCGTGCTGTAGAGAGGTCTGCGGGGCCGATCAGCAGGCCAAGGTCTGACGGGTTTACCGGAGCAGCTTCTACGCGAACGACAACTTCATCCGAGCCTGGTGCTGCGACTTCGACTTCTGCAAGTGAGAGTTCGAGTACGCCTTCAGGTTTGATGTGTGTGCGGACCTGAAGACCGGTGCCAGGTAGGTTTGTCATGAATTTCTCCCAAGACTTCATTTGAGTTAATTATGAAGTCTTGGGTACAGCCATATTTCGGGTGCGTCACCCTTAATCAAATAACTGTGAGAAATAAAACGCGTTTAGCTTATTCGTTTTCTGCAGAAGGCGCGGCACCAAGTGCGCGGTAAAGCGCGATGGCGTTCAATGCCCGATCCCGCCGCGCCAGAATGAGCTGTTGACGCGCTGAGTAATCCTCACGCTGCGCGTCGAGTACAGACAGATAGTCGTCTACGCCAACGCGGAATCGCTCTTGCGATAGATTGAGCGTCACATCTGCGTCTTCTGAGAGGCGTTCAAGTGCGTTCAGTCGGGTATCGATCGTCTCGGTGATAGCAAGCGCATCAGCTGTCTCTCTGAACGCTGTCTGGATCGCGAGCTGGTAGCGGGCGACTGCCTGCTCCTGCTGGGCTTCAGTCACGGCAATCCGGTTCTGACGGGCGCCATAGTCGAAGATCGGAAGATCAAGCGACGGGCCGAAAGTCCAGCCGGCTACATCATTTGAGAAGAAGTTCTCAAGGTCAGTGCTGGAATATCCAACACGGCCAGAAAGGCTGATCGACGGGAAAAGCGCGGCGCGTGCCAAGCCGATATTGGCATTGGCTGCCACGAGGTTTCGTTCGGCTGCCATGACGTCGGGACGGTTCAAAAGCACTTCTGACGAAATGTTGCCCGGCACAAGAAGCTCGACCGGCGAGGGCGTCAGGGCGGCAGAGCCTTCAATATATGACGGAAGCTCTGTCCCGACGACGAGGCGCAGCGCGTTCAGGTCCTGTCTGATCTGGGCTTCGAACTGAGCTGCCTGCGCGCGGGCATTTTCCACGCTGGCAGATGCGCGGCGTGTATCAAGTTCCGTCGCGACGCCTGCGCTTAGTAGTTCCTGCGTGAGCGACAGAGAGTCAGACTGGATATCGACCGTGTCTTCTGCCAGTGCGAGCAGCTCGCGGTCCGTTGCGAGGCGCACCCAGAGTTCGGCTACCGATGCGATCAGCGCGATGCGTGCAGCACGTTCGCCTTCGACGGTAGCAAGATAGCTCTGGAATGCCGCTTCATTCTGGTTGCGTACCCGGCTGAAAAAGTCGAGCTCAAACCCGGTGACACCAAGCTGGAACAGTGCGGAGTCACGGAAGGCCGAGGTATTGGCGCCTGAGCCACCGAAACGACCGCCTTCCGTCAAATTTCCGCTGATTGAGGTATTGGGCAGCAGTGATGACTGGGCGATATTATACTGCGCCCGGGCAATCTCGATATTTGCTGCTGTCACTCTCAGGTCGCGATTTTCCTCAAGGGCGATTTCGATAAGTGATCGAAGATCTTCCGAAAGAAATACCTGATCCCATGCGAGTGGAGAATCGATGGCGATCCCCGTCGGTGCGCTTGGAATCTCGGCAGGAATAGTTGCTTCCGGTTGCTGATAGAGCGGAGCCAGATTGGTGCAGCCCGTAACAGAGAGGCTCCCTGCAAGAAGAGCAATTTTCAGATGACGCGAAGCCATTACGCAGCCTCCTCAGACTGTGGACCTTTATAAAGCGGTTTTGCACCCGTCACCTTACGTACAATTACGTAGAAGAGCGGCGCAAACACCAGACCGAAAAGGGTCGCGAAGATAATACCGCCCAGAACGGTCGTGCCGATAGCGATACGTGCGCCAGCGCCAGCACCAGAGCTAAGCACGAGCGGCAGGACACCGAAGCCGAACGCGAAGGATGTCATCAGGATCGGACGGAAACGCATTTTGACGGCTTCCATCGTCGCTGCGACGAGTTCCTTGCCTTCTTCTTCGAGCGCTTTGGCAAACTCGACGATCAGAATAGCGTTCTTAGACGCCAGTCCCACCGTGGTCAGAAGGCCGACCTGGAAGAACACATCGTTTGCAAGGCCCCCAAAGTGGGCGGCCAGAACGGCGCCGCCTACACCAAGCGGAGCGACGAGCAGAACGGCAACCGGGACAACCCAGCTCTCGTACAAGGCTGCAAGGCACAGGAACACGAACAGCACGGACAGGATGTAGAGCATCAGTGCTTGATTGCCTGATTCACGCTCCTGCTCACTGAGGCCTGCCCATTGGAAGCTAATGCCTTCAGGAAGCTGGCTGATCAGCTGTTCTATCCGGTCCATAGCATCACCAGAGCTAACACCCGCCGCCGGCGCGCCCTGAATGTTGAGGGCAGGCATACCGTTATAGCGCGTCAGCTGTGGCGGGCCGTACGCCCATGAGGACGTCGCGATCTCGTCCAGAGGGATCATCTGGCCCTGGTTGTTACGAAGCTGCCAGTCGCCAATATCTTCCGGCTGCATGCGGTAAGGTGCATCGCCCTGAACATAGACGCGTTTGATACGCTCGCGATCAATGAAGTCGTTCACATAACGACCGCCAAATGCCACGGACATCAGGTTCGTAACATCGGACAGTGAAATGCCGAGAGCTTGTGCCTTTTGATAGTCTATGTCGACGTTCAGCTCTGGCATGTCAGCCTGACCGTTTGGACGTACGCTCGTGAGCAGCGGGTCCTGATTGGCCATGCCGAGCAGCATGTTTTGTGCTTCGACGAGCGTATCGTGACCTACGCCGCCAACATCCTGCAGATACAGGTTGAAGCCGCTTGAGGTGCCGAAGGCGCGGATTGGAGGCGGTGCTACAGCAAATGCACGCGCTTCGTTCAGGCTGAACAGATAGCCGCTTGCACGCTGTGTGAGCGCGAATACGGATTGATCTTCCTGCTTTCGCTCATCCCATGGTTTGAGGGCGGCGAAGATCACACCAAGGTTCTGACCTGCACCCATGGCAGGGTTGAAACCGGCAAGTGCGAACGCGCCATCGACAATGTCTTCCTCGGTTTCGGCGTAGTGATCGTAAATGTCGTTTACGACATCGAAGGTCCGTTCCACGCTGGCACCTTGAGGCAGTGTTATGAAGGTGAGGAACTGGCCCTGATCTTCTTCTGGAACAAACGAAGTCGGCAGGCGAGTAAAGCCAGCTCCAACCACGCCAACAATCACAAGGAAGACGCCGAAGAAGATA
The DNA here is from genome assembly GCA_002723155.1 of Ponticaulis sp. Lineage (GTDB taxonomy): Bacteria > Pseudomonadota > Alphaproteobacteria > Caulobacterales > Hyphomonadaceae > Ponticaulis. Next base: position 64,484 of record PBNO01000006.1, read on the forward strand.
ACCTTACGACGGATCATCCGGCTGACCGCTCCTTCGAAAACGCTTCGAAGACGATCAAAGCCGTTATTGAATATCCGGGCCGGTGCGCCGAGAATGCCGCCTTTGTCTGCGCCTTTTGGCTTCAGAATTGTGGCGCAAAGCGCTGGTGACAGGATGAGAGCCACAAGAACAGACAGAGCCATCGCCGCCACGATCGTGACGGAGAATTGGCGATAGATTACGCCAGCAGCGCCTGGGAAAAACGCCATAGGGACGAACACCGCAGAGAGTACGACAGCGATACCAATCAGCGCGCCAGTGATCTGGTCCATCGATTTTCTTGTCGCCTCCAAAGGCGAGAGTTTGTCGTCATGCATCACCCTCTCGACGTTCTCAACGACAACGATCGCATCGTCCACGAGCAAGCCAATGGCGAGGACCATAGCGAACATGGTGAGCACGTTGATCGAAAAGCCGAGCACATAGAGCACGGCGAATGTGCCGAGCAGAACGACAGGGACCGCAATCATCGGTACAAAGCTTGCGCGCAGACTCTGCAGGAAGATCAGGATAACAAAGAAGACGAGGAAAACGGCTTCAATAAGCGTCTTCTGAACCTCGTGAATAGAGGTTTCAATGAATGGAGATGTATCCACGGCGAACGCGTAATCTACCCCTTCAGGGAAGGTGCGTGACAGGCGTTCGACTTCTTCTTTTACAGCATCCACGGTATCGAGCGCATTGGCGCCCGTTGCGACCGTAATCGCGAAGCCGGACGCAGGCTGACCATTGAATCTGGAGACGGCATCATAGGTTTCCGCGCCCAACTCGACACGTGCAACGTCGCCCAGACGAACCGAGCGGCCTTCAGCCGTTGTCAGGATCAGAAGGTTTTCAAACTCTTCAGTTGTCGTCAGCAGGGATTGCAGCGTGATGGTCGCGGTAATTTCCTGTCCGGGCTCTGCTGGCATCGCGCCCACGGAACCGGACGAGACCTGTGCGTTCTGCGCTGTGATCGCGTTCGTGATGTCGCTCGGCATTAGCTGGTACTGAGCCAGGCTCAGTGGGTCGAGCCAGATACGCATAGCGTATTGCGAGCCAAAAACGCGGACGTTGCCAACACCGTCTACACGGCCAATTGCATCGTACATATTGGCGTAGATGAAATCGCCGAGATCATCGCGGTTATAATCTCCGTTCTCGGAATAGATCGCTGTGATCAGCGCAAAACCGTCAGACGCTTTGTTGACGCTGACGCCCTGCCGCTGAACGGGCTGCGGAAGCAATGGCGTTGCGAGAGAAAGTTTGTTCTGGACCTGAACCTGCGCAATGTCCGGGTCGGTACCGGTCTCGAATGTCAGAGTGATAGAACTCGCACCAGAGGAACTGGACGAAGACGTGATGTTCTCCAGCCCGTCCAGCCCAGTCATACGCTGCTCGATGACCTGCGTAACAGAATCCTCGACAGCCTCAGCCGATGCACCAGGATAGAATGCGGTAATATTGATCGTCGTAGGCGCAATATCGGGATACTGAGCAACCGGGAGCATGCGTAGCGAGAAAACGCCCGCGAGCATGATCAGAATTGAAATCACCCACGCGAATACGGGGCGATCAATGAAGAAACGAGCCATTGAGATCTTCCCCTTTTACTGTGCGCCGGCCGGTTGAGCAGTTGGCTCGCCATTGCGCGACGTAACGCGAACTGGTGCGCCATTGCGAACTGATTGAAGTCCGCTGACGATAAGCTGGTCGCCGTCTTCCAGACCTTCCGTTACGACCCAATTCGAACCTTGAGATTCCAGGATAGAAACCGTGCGGGACTGAGCTGTGTTATTCTCGTCAACCACGTAGACATAGCCATCGCCTCGTGGTGTGCGCTGCAATGCCCGCTGAGGGATGACGAAGACACGGTCATAAGACCCTGCAGAGAAGCTGGCGGTCACAAACATGCCCGGAAGAAGCAAGCCATCAGGGTTTGGGACGACGGCACGGACGATCACCGTACCCGCAGCTTCATCAACGTTGACTTCGCTAAAGCCGAGCTGTCCGGTTTCAGGAAATTCTGAGCCATTCTCGAGGTGGATTGTGACCGGTACATTGGTGTTCTGATTGCTGGAAATGGAACCCGAGGCTACATCTTGCTTCCAGCGGAGAAGCTCCGAACTCGCAGTCGTCAAATCAACATAGATCGGATCAAGCTGAAGAACGCGCGCCAGAGACGTGCTCTGGTTTGCTGTGACGAGCGCCCCTTGCGTCACGTTTGAACGACCAATCTGCCCATTAATGGGGCTACGAACTGTCGTGCGTTCAAGATCGATTTCCGCCCGTGCAAGAGCTGCCTGGCGTATGCCGATATCAGCTTCGGCCCGTTCCATGTCTGCAACTGCGTTATCATAGTCCTGACGACTGACGGCATTGATTTCCGCCAGACGTTCAAAGCGTTCTGCAGTTTCGCGTGCAGCAGCAGCACTCGCTTCAGCGCCTCGCAGGGCAGCCTGTGCGCTTCGGACTTCGGCGCGGTACTCAGCCGGATCAATCTGATAAAGCGCTTCGCCCTCTTCGACGGTCTGGCCTTCGGTGAAGAGACGTCGCTGAATAAGTCCGGTTACTTGCGGGCGGATTTCTGCCTCAGCAAAGGCGCGAGCGCGGCCAGTGAGTTCGCGCACGCTTTGGACTTCTTCAGACCGAAGTTCGATTACGCCCACGGCAGATGCCATTTGTTGAGCGGCACTCGCGCTTTGAGCGGGTTCGGATTCGTGGCCGCCGCCACAGGCGGTCAGGATGAGAGCAGTTGAGACGAGGGCGATGCCAGCTGTAAGTGGGCTACGCTTCGTAACGGAGGCGTTCGATTGCATGCTTTAGCGACTTTCCGAATTACCCGTTGAGTTTTAGAATGATCGTTCTAATATTGTTTGACTTGTCCCTACGTCAAGGGATTTTCTATGAGATCACAGAAAGTTTAGTGTAGTGAACTATAATGACTCGATTTCGCGCAAGTCTGCAAGGCAGAACCAGATTTTGGACGCTGCCGCGCATTGTTTTGTCGAAAAGGGGTTTCACGGGGCGGGCATGGCTGAAGTCGCCAAGCGCTCAGGCATGAGCACGGGCCACATCTATCATTATTTCGACAATAAGCAGGCCATCATTCTGGCGATTGTAGAGCGTGAGGGCGACGAGGCTCTGGTTCGGATTAGTGAATTGGAAAAGATTCCGGTCGATACGTTCAAAGAGACCTTCATTGAGCATATCGTAGCTGCAATCACGAAAAAGATTTCACCGTTCCAGACGAGCCTTGATGCTGAAATTGTTGCCGAAGGTCATCGGAATGAGGAAGTCCGCAAGCGGATGCTTGAGAATGACGAGCGCGTCAGGGCGAAGTTATGTGAGGTCCTGAAGCCAAAACTGGGTGTGACCAATCTCGAACAGCTTGTTGATTCGTTGATGACTTTACTCATCGGAATTACGGGCCGTTATTCGCGCAATCCTGAAAGAGTATCAGTCATCATCGAGACGCTGCTTCGTACGACGCTGGCGTCATTGATCGAAGAGTTTTCAGAAGCTGCATAGCGGTAATAAAAAAAGCCCGGCGATCAAGCCGGGCTTTTCTTTGAGGTGGGGGCGATGCTCTAGCCGAGCATGCCGCGTTCTTTCATCCAGTCGACGATGATTTCAGCCGCTTCGTCAGCGCTTACTTTCGTTGTGTCGATTTCGATCTCTGGCTCTGTTGGCGGCTCGTAAGGGCTATCAATACCTGTGAAGTTCTTGATCTTGCCTTCGCGCGCACGCTTGTAGAGGCCCTTCACGTCGCGCTGCTCGGCTACGTTGAGCGGCGTATTGACGAATACTTCTACAAACTCGCCATCTTCCACCATGTTGCGGGCCATGCGGCGCTCGGAACGGAATGGAGAGATGAAGGAAACAAGTGTGATCAGACCAGCGTCGACCATAAGCTTCGACACTTCGGAGACACGGCGGATGTTTTCCACGCGGTCAGCGTCTGTGAAGCCAAGGTCACGGTTAAGGCCGTGACGCACATTGTCACCATCGAGCAGGTAAGTGTGACGGTCGATCGAGTAGAGGCGCTTCTGAAGCGCATTCGCGATGGTCGATTTACCGGAGCCGGAAAGACCCGTGAACCAGAGTACGGCCGGCTTCTGGTTTTTCTGAGCCGAGTGCGCCTCTTTGTTCACATCAACAGATTGCCAGTGGATGTTGCCTGCGCGACGAAGCGCAAAGTCAATCATGCCCATGCCAACGGTGTTGTTGTTCAGGCGGTCGATCAGAATGAAGCCGCCAGTTTCACGGATTTCATTGTATGGGTCGAACGGAATGGCCTGATCGAGCGACAGGGTACAAACGCCGACTTCGTTGAGCGACAGATCACGGGCAGGGCGGTCCTGCAGGTCTGACATCTCAATGCGGTATTTGGTTTCGTTGACCTGCGCTGTGACCGTCTTGGAGCCGATCTTCATCAGGTAACGACGGCCCGGAAGCATTTTGTCGTCGGCCATCCAGAAGATACGCGCCTGGAACTGGTCAGCAACCTGAGCCGGAGACTCGGCTGTACAGATCAGGTCGCCGCGTGAGGTGTCGACTTCGTCTGCGAAGCAGACAGTGACAGACTCGCCTGCCATCGCTTCCTGAACGTCCTGATCGCCGGACAGGATACGCGTAACCGTTGTTTCCTTAGCAGAAGGAAGTGTCTTTACGCGATCACCAACTTTGACCGTACCGGACGGGATCTGACCGGAGAAACCACGGAAGTCGAGGTTCGGGCGGTTCACATACTGGACCGGCAGACGGAATGGCGCGTTGAGGCGGTCATCGTCGACTGGAACAGTCTCAAGATATTCCATCAGGGACGGGCCGTCATACCAAGGCGTCTGTTCAGACTTGGTCGTGATGTTTGTACCTTCGAGCGCAGACATCGGAATCGCCTGGATTTCGATACCGGTTGCCAGTTCTTCAGCAAACTCGATGAAGTCGCTTTCAATGTCATCGAAGACAGATTGTTCGTAGTTCTGCAGGTCCATCTTGTTGATGGCGAGAACCAGTTTGCGAATGCCGAGTGATGACGCGATGAAGGCGTGACGGCGTGTCTGTACAAGAACACCGCGGCGTGCGTCGATCAGCAGGATCGCAAGATCCGCTGTAGAGGCGCCCGTTGCCATGTTCCGTGTGTATTGAACGTGACCTGGCGTGTCCGCGACGATGAACTTACGTTTGTCGGTTGAGAAGAAACGGTACGCAACGTCAATCGTGATGCCTTGCTCGCGTTCGGCAGTGAGGCCGTCAACAAGAAGTGCGAAGTCGATATTCTCGCCCTGTGTACCAACACGCTTGGAGTCGGACTCAAGAGCGTCCAACTGATCTTCGAAGATCATTTTGGAGTCGTAAAGCATACGACCGATAAGCGTGGATTTGCCGTCGTCTACGGAGCCGCAAGTAATGAAGCGCAGAAGGGATTTGTTCTCGTGCGCTTCGAGATAGCCGCGGATATCGGTCTCGAGGAGTGAATTCTGGTCGGACATCTTAGAAGTATCCTTCTTGTTTTTTCTTCTCCATCGAGCCGGACTGGTCACGGTCGATGACACGGCCCTGGCGTTCGGACGACTTGGTCAGAAGCATTTCCTGAATGATCTCTTCCAGAGTATCGGCTTCACTCTCGACTGCGCCGGTGAGCGGGTAGCAGCCAAGCGTACGGAAGCGGACCGACTTCTCGACCGCTGTTTTGCGAAGCTCTTCAGGAACGCGGTCATCATCAACCATGATCTGCGTGCCTTCCCACTCAACGACCGGGCGTTTTGCGGAGTAGTAGAGCGGAACAATGTCGATATTCTCGCGACGGATGTACTGCCAGATATCAAGCTCGGTCCAGTTGGAAAGCGGGAACACACGAATGCTTTCACCCGGACGAATACGAGTGTTGTAGAGGTTCCAGAGTTCCGGACGCTGGTTCTTAGGATCCCAGCGGTGCTCGGCTGTACGGAAAGAACAGATACGTTCTTTCGCACGTGATTTTTCTTCATCGCGTCGTGCCCCACCGAATGCGATGTCGAATTTGTACTTGTCGAGTGCTTGCTTCAGCGCCGCGGTTTTCATCACGTCCGTGTGCAGAGCCGAGCCGTGCGAGAAGGGACCAATGCCTGCATCAATGCCTTCCTGGTTACTGTGAACCAGAAGCTCGAGGCCTGTTTCTTTCGCGCGACGGTCGCGGAACTCGATCATTTCCTTGAACTTCCATGTCGTATCGACGTGAAGCAGAGGAAATGGCGGTTTGCTCGGATAGAATGCCTTCATGGCAAGGTGAAGCATCACCGCGCTATCCTTGCCGACAGAATAAAGCATCACCGGACGTTCAGCGTCGGCGACAACCTCGCGCATGATGTGCATGCTCTCCGCTTCGAGGCGGTCTAAGTGGGTTAAGTTCTTCAAAGTGCCCCCCATGGCGTACGCGTACTCATAAATTCAGTCTCTATCGGTCAGTTTTCGTAGGGACAAGTTTCCACTAACGAAAATAATTAGAATGTGAGGTGTGTCTGTCGTCTGTTCACCACTTGCACAGTGCGCGCGCGACTGCATTCAGTTTAGCGAAAGACTATTGTCAGCTTTCCTCTAGATTAGGTCATTCCTTGGTGCGTTGTCAGAGCATCGGCTCCAGACACCCGAGAATATGGTAGAATGAACTCGCCGGCGCGCGGTCGAGCAGGTTTTGCCCGTCTACGCTCAGCTGGTCTTTCCAGTAGCCAGGCATTTCACCGTCGAATGTCATATAGTCGTCTGCAAGACGTTCGAACATGTGAAGGGCCAGATCAGTGCCCTCAGTGGTGTTATGCTGCAGTTTGAGCCGGATGTACTCCGTCTGCGGCCACAGCCGGCTGGTTGGTGCGTCCATCATCTTGCCGTTCGGCATGACGTGATCGACCACGAGACCGGTGAGCGGGTTGATGCCGTAAGCGTCAGAGAAGGCTTCCATCGTCGCGGCTTCCTCAACGGCGTCTCCTGTCAGAGACTCATAAAGCCTCAGAAGGTAGGTCCACTCGATCAGGTGACCAGGCTCGACAGCGCGTGAGAGCTCCGGCGCTGTAGACGGCAGCATGGACAGATCGTTCTGGAAATACTCCCGCAACAGACCGCCGACACAGAAGTGCGTCCGGAACAGTCCGATAATCTCCTTAGCCATGTCGGCCATGAGATCGTGATTGTGCAGCTTCATCCACGCCATGGCTGCTTCCAGCAGGTGCATGTGCGGGTTCGCGCGTCGCAGGGCATCACCTTCCGGCAGAGCCTCTTTGAAGCCGTTTACCGGATGACGGAGTCTGGCGAACAGGAACTCCATCGTCTCAGTGGCGACCTTTAGCAGGTCCTTGTCGCCGGTCGCTTTATAAGCCCATGCGAGGCTCATCAGAACAAAGGCGTGGTCATAACAGTCCGCCTGATCGTCGATGAAGTGTCCGGTTGGCGAAAGAATGTGCCCAAAACCTCCATCTTCACGGCGACCATGGCGCAACATGAAGTCGAGGGGTACTTTGATGGCTTCTTCGGCTGGCTGATAGCCGAGCATGGCTGCGTGTGAAAACACATAGGTCTGGCGAGCCTGAACGCGAAGCCGCTTCGGCATGTCTTTGAGAGGTTCACCGGAGAAGTTTACCGCCTCGAATGCGCCGCCATTTTCCAGATCGAGACCGTTCTCGATCCAGAACGGCAGAGCCTTGCCAAACAGCCAGCTGCGCGCGCGTGACTTTTGCTGCGATACATAGGCCGTGCTGCCCGGTCCATGGTGATCGGCTACCGCATGGCCCTGTTCTTTGAGGTGCTTATGAACGGCTTTCACCTTCTGAACCTGATCCTTCGGGCAGATCAGCATGGCGTCGACTGTATCGACGATGATCATGTTCTCAAGGCCAACGGCCGCGATCAGCTTGTCATGTGCGCGGATGAGGCTGTTGGCCGTGTCGATCGCGACGACATCACCTTCCAGAACGTTGCCGTTCGCGTCTGATGGCGCAATTTCGTGCGCCGCCGACCAGCTGCCGACATCATTCCATCCAAAATCAGCAGGCAGAACGCTGGCCTTTTCTGTGTGCTCCATGACCGCAAAATCGATGGAGTTCTTCGGAATGGCTTCGAACGACTGTGGATCAAATGAAATGCGCGGAAGCCCAGCTGCATCTACAGCGACATCGGCTTCTGAAAACGCCTCAGCCGCTTTGCGGGAAATGATCTCATCAAACCGTTCGAGTTCGGACAGGAACACATCCGGCGTGAAAGCAAACATGCCCGAGTTCCAGAGATAGTCACCGCTCTCCAGATACTGCTTTGCCGTGTCTTCGTCCGGCTTTTCTACAAAACGCGCAACCGGGTAGGAGGCCAGATCAGGCAGCCTGTCAGACGCGCGATTAATGTAACCGAAGCCGGTCTCTGGCGCATTCGGCGTGATGCCAATCGTTGAGATATAGCCGGCGAGGGCGGCTTCACCTGCCGAATCAAGCGCCTGATGGAAGCCGGGAATGTCTGAAATATGGTGATCTGCCGGAAGCAGCAGAACGACATATTGTTCGTCCGGATTTTCTTGCTGGATTTTACGTGCCCAGTGCGCGGCAATCGCCGCCGCTGCTGCAGTGTCGCGTCCCATCGGCTCAGCAATAACGGCAGAAAGCTCGGCGCCTTCATCTTCCATCTGGTGTTCGATCTCAGTCGCGTAGCTCTGGCCGCAAATCAGTACTGGAGAAATGCAGTTCTCCTGCGCCTGAAGTCTCAGCACTGTATTCGCCAGAAGCGATTTCTCACCAACAAGGCTTTGAAGCTGCTTTGGCGCATAGGTGCGTGAAGTCGGCCATAGGCGCGTACCGGAGCCGCCGCACAGAATGGTCGGTATAATTTTCATTGAAGTCGTCCCCTAACTCAACATTGACGCTTCTTGCCATTGCTGCATCCGTTTTAACAGCCCTGACTGATATTGTTTTATGACTTTTTGTGTCTGCCTGCATTTCATTCAGAAAACCACCACTTATCTGACAAAATGGACGCTAGCTTACGCAAGGGGAAACAGCGCATGCGCGCGCAAATAAATTCCCTGCCAGACGTAGACGAAAAGATGAAACTGGGTTAGGCAGCATGCTTATCCCAAAAACGAGAAACTGAACTAATGTCGGAAAAGAAACCGCGCACAGGTCCGCTTACCTTCTTAAAGCAGGTTCGTGCAGAAGGTAACAAAATCACCTGGACGACCCGTCAGGAAACAATCGCAGCGACGATCATGGTTCTGGTCATGGTCGTAATCGCAGCGACATTTCTCTTTTTCGTAGATGTGATCTGGGGATTCCTTATCCCGATGATCACTGGCGCATCTAGCTAAGGAAGGCCCTGGCATGAGCCAGAAAAACGTAACAAAGCCTCGCTGGTACATTGTGCACGCATACTCGAACTTCGAGAAGAAGGTCGCCGCGTCCATTCTTGAGCAGGCGCGCATGAACGGTCACGATCACCTGATCGAGCAGATGGAAGTTCCGACTGAAGAAGTCGTTGAAGTCGTTCGCGGCCGCAAGCGTACACGTGAGCAGCGCTACTTCCCGGGCTATGTTCTGATGAAGGCCGTCCTCACTGACGACATCTACCACATGGTCAAGAACACGCCGAAGGTTACCGGCTTCCTCGGTGCTGACGGTGGTAAAAAGCCACTTCCGGTGTCCGAACGTGAAGTTCAGCGAATCCTTGGCGACGCAGAGGATGCTGCAGAGCGTCCACGTCCAACGATCAGCTTCGAAGTTGGCGAGCAGGTTCGTGTGAACGATGGCCCGTTCCAGTCTTTCGAAGGGTCTGTCGAGGAAGTCGACGAAGAAAATGGCCGCCTGAAAGTTATGGTATCCATCTTCGGTCGTGCGACACCTGTCGATCTGGAATACGGTCAGGTCGATAAAGTCAGCTAGGCTGGCAAGCAATCCAGTTTTGAAGAACCCGGCCATTGAGCCGGGTTTTTTGTTTGATGCCTTCGCGTTGCTCGTGGGACCAGCTTCTTCCCGTTACGGGAATTCTCTCAACACCGCAGATACCCGCGAAGGCGGGTATCCAGGCTGAGATGTTTTATTACAGCACGCGGTCAGATTTCAGCATGGGTTCCCGTTTTCACGGGAACCTGCGGGCTGCATGAAGAGCTTGGAATAGAGGGGAAGCAGCCCTGAATGCGCTCTATGTAAGCGCAGCGATACGAGAGCAAACACACACGGACAGGAATCTGGTGCGACATGGATGGTCCAATTTTCCCGTCTTCACGGGAACCTGCGGACATATGGTTTGATTTCTCATGTGCTGACAGACCGCGACTGCGGTCCGGGCGATAGCACGCCCCGCCGGAGACGCTGCGCGTCGTGAGGCATAAAGAAACTTGGCTTGCGTCTATACCAGCCTTCATGTATACGCGCGGCTTCGTGTGGGAGGTGGCCCGTAAGTCCAAGGGTTGAACCCGACCACGCACCCGTAGCAGTGGCGAGCTGAAATACGCAGACCACACCTAATCATGTGAGGGATACATGGCTAAGAAACTTCTGGGGCAGCTCAAGCTCCAAATCCCGGCTGGTGCGGCTGCGCCGTCTCCGCCGGTCGGTCCTGCGCTCGGTCAGCGCGGCATCAACATCATGGAATTCTGTAAAGCGTTCAACGCTAAAACAGCTAGCATGGAAAAAGGCCTGCCGATTCCAGTCGTAATCGACTATTATCAGGACAAGTCTTTTACTTTTGTCACGAAAACTCCGCCTGCTTCAGTGCTGCTGCTTAAAGCTGCAAGCCTGAAAAAAGGTGCGAACAAGCCTGGTCACGAAACAGCTGGTACGGTCACAATGGCGCAATGCCGTGAGATCGCTGAAACCAAAATGGCTGACCTCAACGCAAACGACCTGGACGCTGCCGCGCTTATCATCGCTGGCTCTGCGCGTTCTATGGGTCTGCAGGTTACGGAGTAAGACTGATGGCTGGTAAACGTATGGCTGCAGCTCTTCAGACTGTAGATCGCGGCGCACTTTATAGTGTTGGCGACGCTGTTGAGCTCGTAAAATCTAACGCTAAAGCAAAGTTCGACGAGACAATCGATATCTCTGTGAACCTTGGCGTAGACCCGAAATATGCTGACCAGATGGTCCGTGGTGTATGTAACCTGCCATCTGGCACGGGCCGTACAGTTCGCGTTGCTGTTTTTGCGCGTGACGCAAAAGCTGACGAAGCGCGTGAAGCTGGCGCTGAGATCGTCGGTGCTGAAGACCTGATGGAAAAAGTTCAGGGCGGCTTCATGGACTTTGACCGTGTGATCGCGACACCTGACATGATGGCGATCGTTGGTCGTCTCGGTAAGGTTCTCGGCCCACGTGGTCTGATGCCTAACCCTAAAGTTGGTACAGTTACGCCGAACGTGGCGCAGGCTGTTAAAGACTCTATGGGCGGTGCTGTTGAGTTCCGCGTCGAGAAGGCTGGTATTGTCCACGCTGGTATCGGCAAAGCGAGCTTCTCTAACGAAGACCTCGAGAAAAACGTCAACGCGTTCGTGTCTGCGCTTCTAAAGGCTAAGCCGTCAGGCGCTAAAGGTACGTTCGTGAAGAAGATCACACTGTCTTCTTCTATGGGCCCTGGTGTCCAGCTGAACGTGAACGAGACAATCGCTTCAGTTTCATAAGCTCTGGCGATCATCACAAGAATTCAGGCGCGAGTGTAAAGCTCGCGCCTTTTTCGTATCCGGCCAGATTTGGTTGTGTGGGCGCCGACAATCTGACGGTGTATGAAAAAATCTTGAATCTGGGCCTTGCGACTCATTGGTAAAGACGATATGGAACCCGGCTCTGGCCGGATTGCGTCTGCTTTCCGGACAGAAAACCTGTCCGAGACCATAGGTTAGCCTAGGCTATGAAATATCCTATGCAGACGGGGTGAGGTGAGACTGAGGCTTGGGGGCGATGTCTGCAAGTTCTTGTTTAATCCATAACCCTGGGCAGGCGCCGGATGAAGGTGCGCCTTCTGACGGCAGACACCAGGGTGTGCGGATCAACTGTACGCCTGACTTTTTGGAGAACCGTAATGGATAAAACCGGAAAGAAGGCGGCGCTCAAGGAACTCGAAACTGTTTTCGAGGAATCCGGAGCAGTCGTCGTCACACACTATTCTGGTCTTAGCGTTGCGGAGATGACCGGGCTTCGCACGAAACTTCGCGAGAAGGGTGCGACGCTCAAAGTGATCAAAAACCGTATTGCCAAAATTGCTCTTAAGGGCAAAGGCGGCGACGCGGCGGCTGATCTCTTTCAGGGGCCTGTAGCTATTGCGTTTGCTGAAGATCCATCTTCAGCGGCGAAAGTTACGTCCGAGTTTGCAAAAGACAACGAAAAGCTGAAGCTTATCGGCGCCATCATGGACGAAGAAGTGATGGACGAAGCTGGCATCAAGGTGCTCGCATCTATGCCATCGCGCGAAGAGCTTGTTGCTACTGTTGTTGCTCGCCTTCTCGGCCAGGCTACCGAAATCGTATCGCGTGTTAACGCACCGGGTCAGCAGCTTGCTGGCGCGATTGATGCGATCCGGGAGCAAGCAAGCTCTTAAGGTCTGAACACAACGTAAGATCCAGAAATCTAACCTCACTTAGAGAAAGACAAACTAAAATGGCTGATATTGCTAAACTCGGTGATGAGCTTCTCGCACTCACCATTCTCGAAGCTAAAGAGCTCAACGACTACCTCGAAGAGCGTGGCATCAAAGCTGCTGCAGCTGTAGCTGTAGCTGGTCCGGCTGCTGGCGGCGACGCTGCTGGTCCTGCTGAAGAAAAAACTGAGTTCGACGTAATCCTCGTCGACGGCGGTGCTAAGAAAATCAACGTGATTAAAGTAGTCCGCGAAGTTGTTTCTGGTCTCGGCCTGAAAGAAGCTAAAGAGCTCGTTGAAGGTGCTCCTAAGCCGATCAAAGAAGGCGCTACGAAAGAAGAAGCTGAAGAGATCAAGAAAAAGTTCGAAGAAGCTGGCGCGAAAGTGGAAATCAAGTAACGCTGCTGCTTTCGAGCAACCAAATTGTGGACGTGTTCTGCGCGGAGCGTCCATTGTAAAGTATCACGCGGCGGATCCTCTTTGGGTCCGCCGCGACCGCGCTTCTAGCGAACGCCGCCTGGTTCCCTTATTTGGGGAGCGGGGGCCCTGGATCAGGAACGAAGATGGCTCTGTCCCTTACGGAAAAAAAGCGAATTCGCAAATCCTTCGGTCGGCTTCCTGCCGTTGTCGACATGCCGAACCTCATTGAGGTTCAACGTGCATCATATGAAAACTTCCTTCAGATGGGCGTTGAGCAGCGATCCCCGGATGAGGGGCTTGGTGCGGTCTTTAAATCGGTCTTCCCGATCAAAGATTTCGCCGAACGTTCGGTTCTGGAATACGTATCTTTTGAGTTCGAGCCGCCAAAGTTCGACGTTGAGGAATGCCAGCAGCGCGACCTGACTTACGCAGCGCCGCTCAAGGTAAAGCTCCGTCTCATCGTTTTCGATATCGATGAAGAAACGCAGGCCAAATCTGTTCGCGACATTAAAGAACAAGACGTCTATCTCGGCGATATCCCGCTGATGACGGAAAAAGGCACGTTCATCGTGAACGGCACAGAGCGCGTAATCGTGTCTCAGATGCACCGTTCTCCTGGCGTGTTCTTCGACCACGACAAAGGTAAGACGCACTCTTCAGGCAAGCTTCTGTTTGCTGCGCGTATCATTCCTTATCGTGGTTCATGGCTCGACTTCGAGTTCGACGCTAAAGACATTCTGAACGTTCGTATCGACCGTAAGCGTAAGCTTCCGGCGACAACGCTTCTCTACGCGCTGGGCCTCGATTCCGAGGAAGTGCTCGAGACGTTCTACACCAACTCCATCTACCGCATTAACAAGAATGGCTGGACGACTGCGTTCAAGCCTGAAGCTTGGCGCGGTACAAAGCCTGATCATGACCTTGTCAACGCTGAGACGGGTGAAGTTGAAGCGCCGGCTGGTAAGAAGCTTTCTGCTGTCAAAGCACGAAAGCTCTCTGAAGGCGGCCTTAATGACATTCTGATCCCGAGCGTTGCGCTTGAGGGCAAGTTCGTAGCTTACGACGTGGTGAACCCCGAAACAGGTGAGATCTACATCGAAGCAGGCGACGAGCTGACAGAAGAAAACATCGCTGAACTGCGTGACGCTGGTGTTGACGAGCTGTCTATTCTCGACATCGACAACGGTTCTCGCGGTTCATGGCTGCGCAACACACTTGCAGCAGACAAGAACGAAACACGCTTCGAAGCTCTGTCTGACATTTACCGCGTAATGCGTCCAGGCGAGCCGCCAACGCAGGAAGCGGCTGAAGGTCTCTTCCAGCAGCTCTTCTTCGACGCTGAGCGTTATGATCTGTCTGCAGTTGGCCGTGTTAAAATGAACATGCGTCTGGACCTCGATTGTTCAGACGAAATCCGCATCCTCCGCAAGGAAGACATCGTTGCCGTTATGACAACGATCCTCGACCTGAAAGATGGTAAGGGTGAAGTCGACGATATCGATAACCTCGGTAACCGTCGTGTTCGTTCCGTTGGCGAGCTGATGGAAAACCAGTACCGCGTTGGTCTCGTTCGTATGGAACGTGCGATCAAGGAGCGTATGTCTTCTGTTGATGTCGATACGGTTATGCCGCACGATCTCATCAACGCGAAGCCGGTTGTTGCTGCGATCCGCGAATTCTTCGGCTCTTCCCAGCTGTCTCAGTTCATGGACCAGACAAACCCGCTGTCCGAGATCACGCACAAGCGTCGTCTCTCTGCGCTCGGCCCTGGTGGTCTGACGCGTGAGCGTGCGGGCTTCGAAGTCCGCGACGTTCACCCGACACACTATGGTCGTATGTGCCCGATTGAGACTCCAGAGGGACCGAACATCGGTCTCATCAACTCTCTTGCGACGCACGCCCGCATCAACAAGTACGGCTTCATTGAGAGCCCGTATCGCAAAGTTGAAAACGGCAAGCTGACCGACGAAGTGCGTTACCTTTCCGCTATGGAAGAGCAGCGCTATTCTATCGCTCAGGCGAACGCGACCGTTGACGCTGACGGCATGCTCTCAAACGAGTTTGTGAACGCTCGTGTGGGTTCTGCGCGTGACGCGATGCTTGTTCCGCGTGAAGAAGTCGACTTCATCGACGTTTCTCCGAAGCAGGTTGTGTCTGTTGCTGCATCTCTGATCCCGTTCCTTGAGAACGATGACGCGAACCGCGCGCTCATGGGATCAAACATGCAACGTCAGGCCGTTCCGCTTGTTAAAACGGAAGCGCCGCTCGTTGGTACGGGTATGGAATCTGTAGTGGCACGTGACTCACGCGCCGCTCTGGTTGCGCGTCGTTCCGGTGTGATCGAACAGGTTGATGCGGAACGTATCGTTGTTCGCGCAACGGACGATCTCGACAAGTATCGCTCAGGCGTCGACATCTACCGTCTCGTGAAGTTCCGCCGTTCTAACCAGAACTCATGCATCAACCAGCGCCCGATCGTTAAAGTGGGTGACGTTGTTGCTAAAGGCGACATCATTGCTGATGGTCCGTCTACAGACCTCGGTGAGCTGGCTCTCGGTCGTAACGTCCGCGTGGCGTTCATGCCTTGGAACGGCTACAACTATGAGGACTCCATCCTCATCTCCGAGCGCATCGTTCGTGACGACGTCTTCACTTCGATCCACATCGAGGAATTCGAAATCGCAGCTCGCGATACGAAACTTGGTCCGGAAGAAATCACACGTGACATCCCGAACGTCGGTGAGGAAGCGCTCCGCAACCTCGACGAGTCCGGTATCGTTGCGGTTGGTGCCGAAGTTAAAGCTGGCGACATTCTCGTTGGTAAGGTGACACCGAAGGGTGAGAGCCCGATGACACCGGAAGAAAAGCTTCTGCGTGCTATCTTCGGTGAGAAAGCTTCTGACGTTCGTGACACGTCCCTGCGTGTGCCTCCGGGTGATGCGGGTACTGTTGTTGAAGTTCGTATCTTCAACCGTCACGGTGTCGACAAAGACCAGCGTGCGATCCAGATCGAACGCGAGCAGATCGAGAAACTCGAAGAAGACCGTCAGGACGAACAGAACATTCTGGAACGCAACGCGTTCGGTCGTCTGGCTGACCTTCTGCTTGGTAAGTCTGCAATTGCCGGCCCGAAAGGCTTCAAGAAGGGTGACGTGTCACTCGAAAATCTTGAGAGCGTTCCGAAGTCTCAGTGGTGGCAGATCCAGCTCGAAGACGAAGCTGCACAAGCTGAAGTCGACGCGCTCAAGGCATCATTCGAAGACTCAACTCGTGAACTTGAAGCCCGCTTCAATGACAAGGTTGAGAAAATCCAGCGCGGCGACGATCTGCCTCCTGGCGTGATGAAGGTCGTCAAAGTCTTCCTCGCTGTGAAGCGTAAGCTTCAACCAGGTGACAAAATGGCTGGTCGTCACGGCAACAAAGGTGTGATCTCCAAGATCAACCCGCTGGAAGACATGCCGTTCACTGAAGATGGCGTTCCTGTGGACATCGTCCTGAACCCTCTGGGCGTTCCGTCCCGTATGAACGTTGGTCAGATTCTTGAGACGCACCTTGGTTGGGCGTGTGCAGGTCTTGGCCGCATGATTGAGAACAGCCTTGAAGTGTATCGACGCAATCATGACGTAGCGAAGCTGCGTGATTCTATCGAGAAAGCTTATGGCGGCGGTGTTGAAGTGCCGGAATCCGATGCTGAGGTTATCGAGCTCGCTCAGAATCTCTGTAACGGTGTTCCGATCGCGACACCTGTCTTCGACGGTGCTCACCAGGACGATATCTCCGAGATGCTGGTTCGCGCCGGCCTCGACAGCTCTGGTCAGGTGACACTGTATGACGGTCGTACAGGCGAGGCGTTCGCCCGCCCTGTAACAGTCGGCTACAAGCACCTTCTCAAGCTCCACCACCTTGTGGACGAGAAGATTCACGCTCGTTCGACTGGTCCATACTCACTCGTCACGCAGCAGCCACTGGGCGGTAAAGCTCAGTTCGGTGGTCAGCGCTTCGGTGAGATGGAGGTCTGGGCCCTTGAAGCGTATGGCGCTGCCTACACGCTGCAGGAGATGCTCACCGTTAAATCGGATGACACGGCAGGTCGTGCTAAGGTCTACGAATCAATCGTCCGCGGCGAGGACAACTTTGAAGCCGGTATTCCGGAAAGCTTCAACGTTCTCGTCAAAGAGATGCGTTCACTTGGCCTTAACATCGAGATGATCGATGGTGAAGTCGACGACGAAGAGTAGTGGGTAACCGCGTTTTTCAGCCTGTTTGATTTTTTGGAGAGACTGTTTCCCCAGATCCAGTCTCTCAACTACCGCTAGGGAGCGGCCTATATGAGCCAGGAAGTTACTAACCTGTACAACCCGAACGCACCGGCCCCGTCTTTCGAGGCACTGCGTATCTCTATCGCGAGCCCGGAAAAGATCCGTTCATGGTCACATGGCGAGATCAAGAAGCCGGAAACAATCAACTACCGTACGTTCAAGCCGGAAAAAGACGGTCTGTTCTGTGCACGTATCTTCGGTCCTCAGAAGGACTATGAGTGTACTTGCGGTAAGTATAAGCGGATCAAATATCGCGGCATTACCTGCGAGAAGTGCGGCGTTGAAGTTACACTTGCGCGCGTTCGTCGCGAGCGCATGGGCCACATTGAGCTTGCAGCTCCGGTTGCGCACATCTGGTTCCTGAAATCACTTCCGTCCCGTATCGCGCTTCTGCTCGACATGACGCTGAAAGACGTAGAGCGCGTTCTCTACTTCGAAAGCTATGTTGTTATCGAGCCGTCTCTGACGCCGTTCGAACCAAAGCAGCTCCTCTCTGAAGAAGAGTATATGGATGCTTGCGACGAGTTCGGCGAAGACGCGTTCACAGCGAACATTGGTGCTGAGGCGATCTTTGAGCTTCTCAAAGACATCGATCTGGAAGCGACTGCGGACATGCTCCGTGACGACCTGAAAGAAGCGACCGGTGAGCTTAAGCCTAAGAAAATTGCGAAGCGCCTGAAAGTTATCGAAGCTTTCATGCACTCCGGTTGCCGTCCTGAGTGGATGATCATGACTGTCGTTCCGGTTATCCCACCGGATCTGCGTCCGCTGGTTCCGCTTGATGGCGGTCGTTTCGCGACATCCGACCTTAACGACCTCTACCGTCGTGTGATCAACCGTAACAACCGTCTGAAGCGCCTTATGGAGCTTCGTGCACCGGACATCATCATCCGTAACGAGAAGCGTATGCTTCAGGAATCGGTTGACGCTCTGTTCGACAACGGTCGTCGCGGTCGCGTCATCACGGGTACGAACAAGCGTCCTCTGAAATCCCTTTCAGACATGCTTAAAGGTAAGCAGGGCCGTTTCCGTCAGAACCTTCTCGGTAAGCGCGTCGACTATTCCGGTCGTTCCGTAATCGTGACTGGCCCAACGCTGAAACTGCACCAGTGTGGTCTTCCTAAGAAGATGGCGCTCGAGCTGTTCAAGCCGTTCATCTATGCGCGCCTCGACGCGAAAGGTCTGGCCGGTACGGTCAAGGCTGCGAAGAAGCTGGTTGAGAAAGAAAAGCCGGAAGTCTGGGATATCCTCGAAGAGGTTATCCGCGAGCACCCGATCCTTCTGAACCGCGCTCCAACGCTTCACCGTCTTGGTATTCAGGCGTTCGAACCACGTCTCATCGAAGGTAAAGCGATCCAGCTTCACCCGCTCGTATGTACAGCGTTCAACGCTGACTTCGACGGTGACCAGATGGCTGTTCACGTTCCGCTGTCGCTTGAAGCTCAGCTTGAAGCTCGCGTTCTGATGATGTCTACGAACAACATTCTGTCACCTGCAAACGGTCGACCGATCATCGTTCCATCTCAGGATATGGTTCTTGGTCTCTATTACCTGACACAGGAAAAAGAGGGCGAACCGGGCGAGGGCATGTGCTTCTCAGATATGGGCGAGCTTGAGCATGCGCTTCACAGCAAGTCTGTTACGCTGCACGCGAAGGTCAAATGTGCGTTCGACGTTGTTGATGAAAACGGCGATGTGACACGCAAAGTCTTCGATACAACTCCAGGCCGCTTCATGGTCGCAAGCTGTCTTCCAAAACAGCCGGATATGACGCCAGACGTCGTAAACGAGCTGATGGTGAAGAAAGCGATCGGTCGTATGATCGACCACGTCTACCGTAACTGCGGTCAGAAGGCGACGGTCATCTTCTGTGACCAGATCATGAGCCTCGGTTTCCGTGAAGCTGCTAAAGCTGGTATTTCCTTCGGTAAGGACGACATGGTCATCCCTGAAGCGAAGCATAAGCTGGTTGAAGCGACCCGTACGCAAGCTGCTGAATACGAGCGTCAATATGCTGACGGTCTGATCACACGTGGCGAGAAATACAACAAAGTCGTCGACGCATGGTCGACCTGTACGGACAAAGTGGCTGACGCCATGATGGAAGCTGCAGGCGAGCAGAAAATTGATCCGGAAACAGGTCGCGTGCTTGAATCCAACTCTGTCTTCATGATGGCGCACTCCGGTGCCCGTGGTTCCAAGAACCAGATGAAGCAGCTGGCTGGTATGCGTGGTCTGATGGCGAAGCCGTCGGGTGAGATTATCGAGACGCCGATTGTCTCGAACTTCAAGGAAGGTCTGACCGTCCTTGAGTACTTTAACTCTACCCACGGCGCGCGTAAGGGTCTTGCGGACACCGCTCTGAAAACGGCTAACTCCGGTTACCTCACACGTCGTCTCGTTGACGTCGCTCAGGACAGCATCATCACTGAAGATGATTGCGGTACTGACAAAGGCATCACGCTGCGCGCGGTTATGGACGGTGCTGAAGTTATCGTTCCACTCGAAGACCGTATTCTGGGTCGTACGACTGCAGAAGACGTCATGGAGCCGGGTACAGGCGAGCTGATCGTTCCTGCGAACACATACCTGGACGAGGCGCTTTCCAAGCGTATCGATTCAGCTGGCGTGGACAAAGTCTTCGTTCGCTCCGTTCTCACATGTGAGACACGTAATGGCTGCTGTGCAAGCTGCTATGGCCGTGACCTTGCTCGTGGTGAGCGCGTGAACCAGGGCGAAGCTGTTGGTGTTATTGCTGCCCAGTCTATTGGTGAGCCGGGTACACAGCTGACAATGCGTACGTTCCACATTGGTGGTGCGGCTCAGGTCTCTGACCAGTCAGGTGTCGAAGCAGCTTATGACGGTAAGATTGTCTTCCGCGAAGCGGCGACAGTTGTTCGTCACGATGGCCGCCTGATTGTTATCGGTCGTCACATGGAAGTCGACACAGTCGACGAAGATGGCCGCGTACGTCAGACGTTCAAAGCCGGTTACGGTACACAGCTCTTCGTGAAAGAAGGCGACAAGGTTACTCGCGGCGACAAGCTCGCTGACTGGGACCCGTTTGCTCAGCCGGTTATCACCGAAGTTGCAGGTGAAGTGAAACTCGAAGACGTCATTGACAACCTCACAGCTCGTGAAGAAGTTGACGAAGCTACGGGCATTACGTCCCGAAGCATTGTCGACTTCCGCGCGACTGCGAAAAACGCTGATCTGCGTCCGTCTGTTGTCATCGTGAATGAAGCTGGCGAGCCAGTTCAGCTTCCAAACGGCATGCCGGCTCGTTACCAGCTTTCTGCTGGCGCGATCCTGAATGTTGGCGAGGGTGACAAGGTCGGCCCTGGTGAAACACTTGCTCGTGTCATGACCGGTGGTGCGAAGACGAAAGACATCACCGGTGGTCTGCCGCGTGTTGCTGAACTCTTCGAAGCTCGTCGTCCGAAAGACCACGCGATCATCGCTGAAATCGATGGCCGTGTTGAGTTTGGCCGTGACTACAAGAACAAGCGCCGTATCCGTATCGTTCCTGAAGAGGAAGGTATGGAGCCATCAGAATACCTGATCCCGAAAGGCAAGCACCTTTCAATTCAGGAAGGCGATCTGATCCGTCGTGGTGACTACCTCATGGACGGCAACCCAGCGCCGCAAGACATTCTGACGGTTCTCGGTGTCGAAGCTCTGGCGGACTATCTGGTCGATGAGATCCAGAAAGTTTACCGTCTGCAAGGCGTTCCGATCAACGACAAGCACATCGAAGTCATCGTACGTCAGATGCTGCAGAAAATTGAAATCACGGACGGTGGTGAGACATCTCTCCTCAAAGGTGAGACCGTCGAACTGCTCGACTTCGAAGACGCCAATGCTGCAGCTCGCAAGGCTGGTCGTAAGGAAGCTACTGGTTCACCGGTTCTGCTGGGTATTACGAAAGCGTCTCTGCAGACACGTTCGTTTATCTCTGCGGCATCGTTCCAGGAGACAACACGCGTCCTCACAGAAGCGTCTATCCAGGGCAAGGTCGACACGCTCGAAGGCCTCAAGGAGAACGTTATCGTGGGTCGCCTGATCCCGGCTGGTACAGGTGGTCAGCTGCGTCGCTACCGTCGCCTCGCTGGCGATCGCGATGTGAAGCTGAAAGCACAGCGCGAAGAAGCTGCTGCAGCTCTTGCAACACCAGCACTTCCGTCTCCGGAAGCTGCAGAGTAATACAGAATCAGGCGGCTCTTCGGGGCCGCCTGTATTCCGCCACAGGTTCGGCGCACAGCGCTTTGAACTGAACTGGCCCGAAGAATAAGGAATTCGGTACTCCCGGGGAGGAATCCGAACTCCGAAACCGCACAGAAGGGTTGACCTTCTCGGGTACAAAGACTATTAGCGCCGCTCGATGTGTAGGTTCGCTCAGGTGATAAACCGAGTGACCTCCCGCAAGGGTTAGGGGCCCAAGCCTCCCCAAGTCGTAGTTTTCCGAGGTGATCCGTATGGTATCTCCTCGGATTTAGTTATGGAATTTGGGTGTTTTGGACCCAGACAAAGGATAGAAGAACAGGTCTATGCCGACGATTAACCAGTTGATCCGCAATCCACGGGCGCCTCGCCCGAAACGTAACAAAGTTCCGGCGCTGAAGGCGTGCCCGCAGCGCCGTGGCGTGTGTACCCGTGTGTACACAACAACGCCGAAGAAGCCGAACTCGGCGCTTCGTAAGGTTGCGAAGGTTCGTATGACGTCTGGCTACGAATCGATCTGTTACATTCCTGGTGAAGGCCACAACCTTCAGGAGCACTCCGTGGTCCTGATTCGTGGCGGTCGTGTACGCGACCTTCCGGGTGTCCGCTACCACGTGCTGCGCGGCGTTCTCGATACACAGGGCGTTAAAGACCGTAAGCAGCGTCGTTCGCATTATGGCGTGAAACGCCCGAAATAGGATTATACAGATATGTCTCGTCGTCACCGCGCTGAAAAACGTGAAGTTCTACCGGATCCAAAATTCGGAGATCTCGTACTGTCTAAATTCATGAACCAGATCATGATCGACGGTAAAAAATCCACAGCTGAACGTATCGTATACGGTGCGCTCGATATCGTTGAAGAGCGCCTCAAGCGCGATCCGATCGAGCTGTTCCACGATGCACTCGACAACGTTTCTCCGTCAGTAGAAGTACGTTCACGCCGTGTTGGTGGTGCGACGTATCAGGTTCCTGTTGAAGTACGTGTTGAGCGCCGTCAGGCCCTTGCTATCCGCTGGATGGTGGCTGCTGCGCGTGCTCGCAACGAAAACACTATGCGCGAGCGTCTCGCTGGTGAGCTTCTCGATGCAGCTAACGGCCGTGGTAACGCGGTTAAGAAGCGTGAAGACACGCACCGTATGGCTGAAGCTAACCGCGCATTCTCACACTACCGCTGGTAATTCTCTATCTAACTTCGTAATTCGAGGCTCATTTCCATGGCACGCGATTATCCGCTCGAACGTTATCGCAACTTCGGCATCATGGCGCACATCGACGCTGGTAAAACTACCACAACCGAGCGCATCCTTTACTACACCGGTAAATCTCACAAAATTGGTGAGGTTCACGACGGTGCTGCGACCATGGACTGGATGGAGCAGGAACAGGAACGCGGTATCACCATTACGTCTGCTGCGACGACCACTTTCTGGGAACGCACAGAAGACGGTAAAACTGCTGAAACTGAAAAATTCCGTTTCAACATCATCGACACCCCAGGACACGTTGACTTCACAATTGAAGTTGAGCGCTCTCTGGCTGTTCTCGACGGCGCGGTTTGTGTTCTCGACGCGAACGCTGGTGTAGAGCCACAGACAGAGACTGTCTGGCGTCAGGCTGACCGCTATAAAGTTCCACGTATCGTTTACGTGAACAAAATGGACAAGCTGGGTGCTGACTTCTTCAACTGTGTGAAGATGATCAAAGAGCGCACAGGTGCTCAGCCTATGCCTATCCAGATGCCGATCGGCGCTGAAAGCGAACTCGAAGGCATGATCGACCTGCTCACAATGCAGGAATGGGTCTGGCAGGGTGAAGACCTCGGCGCTAGCTGGGTCAAGAAAGACATCCGCGACGAGCTGAAAGACAAAGCTGAAGAGCTGCGCAACGAGATGATCGAGCTTGCTGTAGAGCAGGACGAAGCAGCTATGGAAGCTTACCTTGAAGGCGAAGAGCCATCTATCGAGGAGCTTCGCAAGCTTATCCGTAAGGGTACGCTGGCTATGGACTTCGTTCCGGTTCTTTGCGGTTCTGCGTTCAAGAACAAAGGCGTTCAGCCTATGCTTAACGGCGTAATCGACTATCTTCCAAGCCCGCTTGACGTCCCTGCTTACAAGGGCTTCAAACCAGGCGACGAAGACGAAGTTCGTAACATTGAGCGCTCTGCTGATGACGGCCAGCCGTTTGCCGGTCTCGCGTTCAAGATCATGAACGACCCGTTCGTTGGCTCGCTGACATTCGTTCGTATCTATTCCGGTACGCTCACTAAAGGCGGTTCAGTCATGAACTCCACGAAGGGCAAGCAGGAACGCGTCGGTCGTATGATGATGATGCACTCCAACAACCGTGAAGAGATCGAAGAAGCATTTGCTGGCGACATTATCGCTCTTGCAGGCCTCAAAGACACAACGACTGGCGACACACTCTGTGACAAGTCTGGTCCGGTTGTTCTCGAGACGATGAACTTCCCTGATCCGGTTATCGAGATCGCGGTTGAGCCTAAGTCTAAAGCCGACCAGGAGAAAATGTCTGTTGGTCTGCAACGTCTTGCGGCTGAGGACCCATCTTTCCGCGTCGAAACAGACATCGAGTCTGGTCAGACAATCATGAAGGGCATGGGCGAACTTCACCTTGACGTTCTCGTTGACCGTCTGAAGCGTGAGTTCAAAGTTGAAGCGAACATCGGTGCACCGAAAGTTGCTTACCGTGAAGCTATCAGCCAGGCTGCTGAAATTGACTACACCCACAAGAAACAGTCTGGTGGTACAGGTCAGTTCGGTCGCGTTAAGATCATGTTCGAGCCAGGTGAAGCAGGTTCAGGCTTCGTGTTCGAATCCAAGATCGTCGGTGGTAACGTTCCTAAGGAATACATCCCAGGCGTTCAAAAAGGTATCGAAAGCGCGATGTCCAGCGGTCTCCTCGCTGGTTACCCAATGAGCGACCTCAAAGCGACACTTCTCGACGGTGCATACCACGATGTCGACTCCAGCGTTCTTGCGTTCGAGATCGCCAGCCGTGCAGCGTTCCGTGAGCTGAAGTCCAAGGGTGCGCCACGCATCATGGAACCAGTGATGAAGGTTGAAGTGTCTACGCCTGAAGAATACATGGGCGACATCATCGGTGACCTGAACTCCCGTCGCGGTCAGATTCAGGGTTCCGAACCACGTGGTAACATCACGGCGATCAACGCATATGTCCCACTGGCGAACATGTTTGGTTACGTCGGTAACCTGCGTGGCATGTCTCAGGGCCGTGCGCAGTTCGTAATGATCTTCGACCACTATGAAGAAGTTCCTCGCGCTGAGAGCGAGAAAATTATTTCTCAGCTTGCCGGTTAATCCAGGCAGCAGCCAGACACACAGTTCAGGAGTAGGAAAACATGTCTAAGGCAAAGTTTGAGCGCAATAAGCCTCACGTAAACATTGGCACGATTGGTCACGTTGACCACGGCAAGACGACGCTGACAGCGGCGATTACTATGGTACTTGCGGAAGTAACAGGTGGCGCGAAGCGTTCATACGCTGACATTGACTCCGCGCCGGAAGAAAAAGCGCGTGGTATCACGATCAACACAGCGCACGTTGAGTATGAGACGGCTAACCGTCACTACGCACACGTCGACTGCCCGGGCCACGCTGACTATGTGAAGAACATGATCACGGGTGCGGCTCAGATGGACGGCGCGATCCTGGTTGTGAACGCAGCTGACGGTCCAATGCCACAGACACGTGAGCACATTCTGCTCGCACGTCAGGTTGGTGTACCAGCGCTTGTTGTCTTCATGAACAAAGTTGACCAGGTTGACGACGAAGAGCTTCTCGAGCTCGTCGAAATGGAAGTTCGTGAGCTTCTGTCTTCTTACGACTTCCCGGGCGACGATATTCCAATCATCGCAGGTTCTGCTCTTGCGGCTGTTGAAGGCCGTGACGACAACATCGGTAAGGACAAAGTTCTTGAGCTGATGGCTGCAGTTGACGAGTACATCCCGACACCGGATCGTCCGGTCGATAAGCCATTCCTGATGCCGGTTGAGGACGTGTTCTCAATCTCTGGCCGTGGTACAGTTGTAACAGGCCGTATCGAGACAGGTATTCTGAAAGTTGGCGACGAGATCGAAATCGTTGGTATCCGTGAAGGTACAACGAAGACGACTTGTACGGGTGTTGAGATGTTCCGCAAGCTGCTCGATCAGGGCGAAGCTGGCGACAACATCGGCGCGCTTCTTCGCGGTGTAGACCGTGAAGGTGTTGAGCGTGGTCAGGTTCTTTGTAAGCCGGGCTCCATCACACCGCACAAGAAGTTCGAAGCTGAAGCTTACATTCTGACGAAAGAAGAGGGTGGTCGTCACACACCATTCTTCTCTAACTACCGTCCACAATTCTACTTCCGTACAACTGACGTGACAGGTGTTGTNACNCTTCANGANGGCACNGANATGGTTATGCCNGGCGANAACGTNAAGCTGAACGTTGAGCTGATCCAGCCGGTTGCTATGGAAGAGAAGCTTCGCTTCGCTATCCGTGAAGGTGGCCGTACTGTTGGTTCAGGCGTTGTGTCTAAAGTTATCGAATAGGTTTCTATTCGTTTCCGTGATTGCTGAAGCGATCACATGAAACAGGCTCAAGGCTGCCGCTCTGATCTGAGTTAAGTGCGAGCAGCCCTGAGCGCGTTCTATGCCAAGCGTAGCTTAGCGAGAATAAACCTGATCAAGAAAAAGCCCGCTCTCGTGAGCGGGCTTTTTTGTTTGTTGTAGATTGATTTAAAATCAGCTTGCAATCTTTGGGTGCGCCGATAGCCTGACCTTACTCTTGAACGTTTAGAGGAAAGACGGGGGTCTTACGGATGACGGTTCGCTCGATCGCGCTCGGAAGCGCGAGTGTAATTTTTAGTGCGATTTTTCTGGCGGCATGTTCAGGTGGCGGGGGCGGAGGATCGCCAACTCCAACGCCGACACCCACGCCCACACCGACCCCAACGAATACTGCGCCGACGGCGGCAACGTCTGCTCCAGGCGGAACGAGTGCAGACGAGCGACAGACCGTTATCCTGGACGGGTCTGGCTCCAGCGACCCTGAAAACGATACTCTTACTTATGCCTGGGTGCAAACTGCGGGGCCGACTGCCCAGCTATCTGGCGACAATACCGCTACCCTCTCTGTTGAGCTTCCCGAGGTCACAGCTGACGCTTCGCTCGATTTCGAGCTGACCGTCAGTGACGGTGAGTTTTCCGACACGTCTGCAATATCAATCACCGCGACCAATATCGTTCGCGCTCCGTTGGTAACCAGCGTGAATGTGAATTTCGGAACACCGATAGACTTGGAGTTTGACCAGATCTTCCCGGATCTGATGACCGTGCAATTTTTTGGCGCTCAGACTGCTGCGTCCGGCATTCGGACCAAGAATGACGGGACGCTCGAGTATTTTATGATCGACGTTGAGGCGAATAACGGTTTCGGCACTGAAACGACGGTTGATTTGCCAAATGCGACGCCTGGACAGTTGGCGATTCCGGCCTTCATGACCGGTCCGTTTCCTGGTTTCGGCGCGGCAATCGAAAAAGTTCTTGTGTTTCCGCAGGACAGCCTAGGCTTCGTCATGGAGTATGATGGCAATGTACCGGCAGGGCAGACTATTAAAGGTACGCTCACGCTCAACGACATCTGTTACGCATCGGCTGACTTGCTTGATGGTCTTTCCGGGACAACCGACCTGTTCCTCGCAAGTGATACTAATGGCATGCGCTACCTGCCTCGTACGGTCAACGGCGGCGTTTCTACCTATGGTCAGGCTGTAACGATCACGCCCGACGGTAATTTTTGTCAGGGGTCTTCGCGCGTATACTTTCGCAATGAACCAGCGCCAGAACATCGGATGGCGATAGATGTGTCTGTTCCGTCTATTCGGACATTCTTCCATTCCGCAGGCAGCTATACCGAAAGTGACGAAACACCAATCACGCTGGCACAAGGACAGGAAATAGTCTGGACGCAG
This sequence comes from Ponticaulis sp., assembly GCA_002723155.1. Lineage (GTDB taxonomy): Bacteria > Pseudomonadota > Alphaproteobacteria > Caulobacterales > Hyphomonadaceae > Ponticaulis. The sequence goes on from PBNO01000006.1 coordinate 92,034, forward strand.
TACGTCCCCGGTTCTCTCATTTCTTCAGGCGGTGGCAGTAGCGACAACTACGTAGCATATATCGCTACCGACGGTGAGCATACCGGCAACCATACGCTCTATCTCTATGGGCAGACCACGCCGGACGTGAATGAAACATTTGCGCTCGTGGATAGTCTGGACCTCGGCGTAGGTGTTCCCGAGCGCTTGTACTTCAGAGACTTTGACGGAGACCGGCAGTGGGAAATTTATATTTTCTATGAAAATGTCCCGTATATAGGCGTCGTTGAACTGGAAGGTTTTGATCGGAATGTTCAGCTTTCGGTTCAGGGATTCATTGAGACGGGCTTCGACGCAGACGACATCCTCGCTATCGCGGATTTGGCGGGGAACATCAGTTACTATCTGGAATATTCCGCTATCGACCAGATCGTCCCGTTCACGGTGACGGCTGCGCCTTAGGGGGAGAGACTTGATGACGCGGAATGAGCATCTCTCAGAGGTCGAGCTAAGTACGCTATTGTCTCTGATGCGGTGACCCTGAGCCGGTAGAAACTTGCCGAAAATTCCGGAACGGCTGCATGACTTAACCGTGTTATTTGGGCGCGATATCCTGTATGTCGCGCTCAACTGAATTTTTGGAGACGTCATGTCATCATCATTTACACTCGGTTGGGAAGAATGGGTCTCTCTTCCGTCTCTCGGGCTTCCGGCGATCAAGGCGAAAGTTGACACCGGCGCGCGTACATCTGCGCTGCATGCGAGTGTTATCGAGCCCTTCGGACCGATCAATAAGCCTCAGGTCCGTTTTCTCATTCAGCCAAACCCGGACGATCTGTCTATGGAGTTCACCTGTTCCGCGCCCGTGGTGGATCGCCGACAGGTGACGAGCTCGAATGGTGAGGCAGAGTTGCGTTATGTGATCCAGACAGAGCTGACATGCGGCGACCGGACATGGCCCGTGGAGATGACACTGACCAACCGCGAAAACATGCAGTACCGTATGTTGTTTGGTCGTACGTCTATTGCAGACGACATGGTTGTTGATCCTAACGTCTCGTTCGCGCAGACGCCGTTGAGCTTCGATCTCTATAAAGGCATTCCGCGTAAGAAGCCGGTAAAGCGTCCGCTACGCATCGCATTGCTAACGCGCGAACCGAACAATTATTCCTCAAGTCGTCTTATTGAAGCCGGTGAGGCGCGCGGCCATGTCGTTGAAGCCATCGATACGACGCGTTGCTATATGAAGATCGACGCAACCTCGTCTGAGGTGCATTACGATGGCAAAGTGTTGCCGCGTTATGATGCGGTGATCCCGCGTATCGGCCCTGCCATCACGTCTTATGGCCTCGCGGTCCTTCGCCAGTTCGCAAACAGCGGTGCATATTGTCTGAACCCGCCTAACGCGATTGCGGCATCACGTGACAAGCTGTTGGCGCACCAGCTCCTGTCGCGCGAGCGTATCAATATGCCAGTCACAGCGTTCGCCAACTCACCGAAGGACACAAAAGACCTGATCGCGCTGGTAGGCGGCGCGCCTGCTGTCGTGAAGCTGCTTCAGTCCAGTCAGGGGAAGGGTGTCGTACTCGCGGAAACGAAGAAGGCTGCTGAGAGCTTGATTGATGCTTTCCGTGGTCTGGAGGCGGATTTCCTCGTGCAGCAGTTCGTAGAAGAGGCGGCTGGTAAGGATACGCGCTGTTTCGTTGTCGGGAATAAGGTGGTTGCGGCGATCCAGCGGAGCGCGGCGGACGGTGACTTCCGGTCAAACCTTCATCGCGGCGGAACCGCTGCGCCTGTGCGTCTGACGAAGCAAGAGCGTGATGTTGCGCGTCGTGCTGCGCAGACGATCGGGCTGTCCGTTGCTGGCGTGGATATCCTGCGCACAAGCGAAGGACCGAAGGTGCTCGAGGTGAATTCGTCGCCAGGGCTGGAAGGAATTGAGACTGCGACGGGTAAAGATGTCGCCTCTCTCATCATTCAGAACCTTGAAACTAAGGTGCGCCCTCTGGCGCGCGACCTGAAGCACTAGGGCGCTACGGCGATTCTTGAGGGCTCGGGCCTTTGAGAATCGAGTCGCGGGCTGGTCCGGTGTATCGTCGAGAATGGAAAAGGAATCGCTGATCTGGCGATTCCCTTTTGTCTTTTTAATCCGGCCTCATCTATTCTGTCGGGCGAGCCGAAACACCGGTCATGTTGAATTCTCTTTAAGTGCATCTGGTATAAGACGCGCGCGGCCGAGCAGAGGAGGGGGACGTGATGCAAGAGCAGGGACTGCCTCTGCGCGCGGATGGAGATGAGACGCTTCTGACGGTGCGGGTTACGCCAAAATCGTCCAGAGACGCCGTGGAGAGCGTGGAATCGGACGCTTCTGGCCAGTTATTCCTGAAGGTTCGGGTGCGCGCTCTACCGGACAAGGGCGCGGCGAACAAGGCCGTCTGTCAGCTCATTGCCAAATGGCTCGGAATTCCTAAATCGGGTGTTGCGCTACATGCGGGGGATACGAGCCGGATAAAGCAGATCAGGATTGCTCTGCCAGTCGGCGATGTGTCCCGCTTTCTATAGGTGAAGAATACGCGCCGTAATCATGACTCTGGTGTTGACAGGGGTGCGTGCAAACTATAGAGGTGCGCGCTCGTTAATGAGGTAGCCGTGCCTTAGACACTGTCTAAACGCAAACGTACTCTCAACGAAACGGAACATTTTAAACGGTTTTGGTCCGTCGGGTCAGCGAAGGCTGGCGCTGAGCGGACTTTAGCTTTTGTGCGGACGGACGCTACAATGGACAGACAAAACATCCGGATTCGCCTGAAGGCCTTCGATCATCGCGCCCTCGATCTGTCGGCGAAAGAGATCGTTTCTACGGCCAAGCGAACAGGCGCTCAGGTACGCGGACCAGTTCCGCTGCCAACGCGTATTGAGCGCTTTACGGTGAACCGCTCTCCTCACGTGAACAAGAAGTCTCGTGAGCAGTTTGAAATCCGCACGCATAAGCGTGTGCTCGATATCGTTGATCCAACACCACAGACTGTTGATGCTCTTATGAAGCTCGACCTCTCTGCTGGCGTTGCGGTTGAGATTAAACTTGAGGGAGCGCGCTAATGCCTGCAGAAGCGAAACGTTCCGGCGTTATTGCCCGCAAGCTGGGCATGACCCGTGTCTTCTCTGAAGAAGGGCTGCACATTCCTGTGACGGTTCTGTCTCTGGAAGGCTGCCAGGTTGTTGGCGTACGTGAAGACAAAGATCGTACTGCTAAGATCAACCGCGGTTCTAAAAAGGACGCTGTCGAGAAAACTGTAAACGATGGCTACACAGCTGTTGTTCTCGGTGCCGGCTCCAAGAAAGCTAAGAACGCTACCAAAGCTGACCGTGGCCAGTTCGCGAAAGCGGGCGTTGCGCCTAAAGCTAAAGTGGTTGAGTTCCGTGTTGCTGAAGAAAACCTCCTCGAAGTGGGCGCTGCTATCTCTGCTGACCACTTTGTACCAGGTCAGAAAGTCGACGTAGCGGGCATCTCCATCGGTAAAGGCTTTGCGGGTGCGATGAAGCGCTGGAACTTCGGCGGTCTGCGTGCATCTCACGGTGTTTCTATCTCTCACCGTTCGCATGGTTCTACAGGTCAGTGCCAGGATCCGGGTAAAGTCTTCAAAGGTAAGAAGATGGCCGGTCACTACGGCGTTGCTCGTATCACTACGCAAAACATTGAAGTTGTTCGTGTGGACACTGAGCGTGGCCTCGTTCTGGTTAAGGGTAACGTCCCTGGTCCAGAAGGTGGTTGGGTTGAAGTCCGTGACGCTGTGAAAAAAGCGCGTCCGGAAGGTGTTCCTATGCCGGGTTCTGTTTCTTCTTCTAAAGAAGCTGACGCTGCTCCGGCTGAGTCTGAGGGAGCTGACGCGTAATGGAACTCGCAGTCACAACGCTCGCTGCTAAGAAAGCCGGTAAGGTTGAGCTCGATGATGCTGTATTCGGCATTGAAGAGATCCGCGGCGACATCCTGCAGCGTATGGTTCGTTACCAACTGGCGAAACGTCAGGCTGGTACGCACAAAACACAGTCCCGTTCTGAAGTGAGCGTGACGACAAAGAAATACATCCGTCAGAAAGGTTCTGGCGGCGCACGTCACGGTTCTAAGAACGCTCCTATCTTCGTTGGTGGTGGTGTTGCTCATGGCCCGCGCGTTCGCAGCCACGCTCACGACCTGCCTAAGAAGGTTCGCGCGCTCGCTCTGAAGCACGCTCTCTCTTCCAAGGTGAAGTCTGAGAACGTTATCGTTCTGGAAGATGCGAACTTTGACGAAGGCAAAACGAAATCTCTGCGTGCTTCTTTCGAGGCTCTGGGCATTTCTAACGCTCTCATCATTGGCGGCACTGAGCTGAACGAAGGTTTCGCTCGCGCAGCTCGCAACATTCCTAACGTCGACGTCCTGCCTTTCGCTGGCCTCAACGTGTACGACGTTCTTCGTCGCAACACTCTGGTCCTGACGAAAGACGCTATCGACAGCATCCACGCTCGTTACAACGGCGAGAGCGGCGTTCCAGCTGGCGCTAAGCCTGGCGACGACGCGTTCATCGATGATGTTGTTCTGATCGACGGTGTTGGCGCGAAATCAGCGAAAGCTCTGGCTGGCGAAGGTTATGGTGAGCTCACAAAGCTTGCTGAAATCAGCGAAGCAGACGCGACAGCGCTGTTCGAGAAAATCGGCGTAGCACAGCGCGCTGTAAACGAAGACTGGGTTGGCCAGGCTAAGGCAATCGTAGCGGGCGAAGCTCCGCGTGCGAAGGTTGACCAGCGTCTTCTCGTGAAAATGCGCGCTGCTAAAGCCGCAAACGGAGAGGGCTAAGCGATGGTAAAAGACGCTCAACCGATCCACTACGACACAATTGTCGCTCCGGTTATCACCGAGAAGTCGACTTTCCTCTCTGAGGAAAACAAGGTTGTGTTCAAAGTTGCGATCAACGCTACGAAGCCGCAAATCAAGGAAGCTGTAGAAAAGCTCTTCAACGTTCAGGTTCTCGGTGTGAACACGATCGTTACCAAGGGTAAGACTAAGCGTTTCCGCGGTATCGTTGGTCGTCGTAACGACGTGAAAAAAGCGATTGTGACCCTGGCTGAAGGTCAGGCGATCGACGTGGCAACCGGACTCTAAGGAAACCTGTCATGGCTTTGAAGACATTCAATCCGACATCTCCGGGTCGCCGCCAGCTTGTTCTGGTAGACCGTTCCGGCCTGCACAAAGGTCGCCCGGAAAAGACCCTCACTGAAGGTCTCACTAAGAACGGTGGTCGCAACAACACTGGTCGTATCACTGCACGCCGCATTGGTGGTGGTGCCAAGAAACTCTACCGTAAAGTAGACTTCAAACGTAACAAGTTTGACGTTCCTGCGACTGTAGAGCGCCTTGAGTATGACCCGAACCGCACAGCGTTCATCGCTCTGATCAAGTACGAAGATGGTGAGCTCGCTTACATCATCGCACCTCAGCGCCTTGGCCCTGGCGATCAGGTTATTTCTTCTGCAACGGCTGACATCAAGCCTGGCAACACACTGCCGCTGAAGAATATCCCGGTTGGTACGATCATTCACAACATCGAGATGAAGCCTGAGAAGGGCGCTCAGATCGCACGTTCAGCTGGCACTTACGCTCAGCTCGTCGGTCGCGCTGATGGCTACGCTCAGATCAAACTGTCTTCCGGTGAACTCCGCATGGTTATGGACCGCTGCCTTGCAACGGTTGGTGCGGTTTCTAACCCGGACAACATGAACCAAAACCTCGGTAAAGCAGGTCGTAAGCGCCACCTCGGTAAGCGTCCGTCTGTTCGTGGTGTTGTCATGAACCCGTTCGACCACCCACACGGTGGTGGTGAGGGTAAGTCCTCTGGTGGCCGTCACCCGGTTACGCCATGGGGTAAGAAAACCCGCGGTCCTAAAACCCGCAAAAACAAGGCAACGGATCGTCTCATCATCCGTAGCCGTCACAAATCGAAGTAGGACGCTTAGACATGTCACGTTCTGTCTGGAAAGGCCCATTCGTCGACGGCTATCTGCTGAAAAAAGCAGAGGCGGCTGGCGAATCCAAAAAGCGCGAAGTGATCAAAACCTGGTCCCGTCGCTCTACGATCCTGCCAAACTTTGTTGGCCTGACATTCCAGGTCCACAACGGCAACAAATTCATCCCGGTTACTGTTTCTGAGGAAATGGTTGGCCACAAGTTCGGCGAATTCGCTCCGACCCGTACATACTACGGCCACGGCGCGGACAAGAAAGCGAAGCGGAGGTAGTCATGGGTAAGCCTAAGGCAGCTCCTAAACAGGCTGAGAACGAAGCGCGTTGCGTACTTCGCATGCTCCGCATCAGCCCGCAGAAGCTTAACCTGATCGCTCAGTCCATTCGTGGTCTGACTGTTGAGAAAGCGCTCGCTGAGCTTGAGTTTTCTCCGAAGCGTCATGCTGAAGACGTTCGCAAGGCTCTGAAAAGCGCCATTGCAAACGCTGAGAACAACCATGGTCTCGACATCGACTCTCTGGTCGTTGCTGAAGCATACGTCGGCAAAAACCTCGTCATGAAGCGTCTCCGCGCTCGTGCACGTGGTCGCGCGGCTCGCATCCTGAAGCCGTTCTCGCAACTTACCATCGTCGTGCGTGATACGAGCATGGCTGTTGAGGAGGCCGCATAATGGGTCAGAAGGTAAATCCGATTGGTCTGCGTCTTGGCATCAACCGTACGTGGGATTCCCGCTGGTATGCTGACAGCGCTGATTACGGCCGTCTGCTTCACGAAGATCTGAAGATCCGCGAGTTCATCAAGAACAAGCTTAAGCAAGCTGGTATCTCTAAGATCATCGTTGAGCGCCCGCACAAGAAATGCCGCATCACCATTCACACGGCTCGTCCTGGTATGGTTATCGGTAAAAAAGGCGCTGACATTGAGAAGCTTCGTAAAGAGCTCTCCAAGATCGTCGAGGACGAGGTTTTCGTGAACCTTGTTGAGATCCGCAAGCCGGAAATCGACGCAACACTCATCGCAGACGACATTGCGCGTCAGCTTGAGCGTCGTGCTTCTTTCCGTCGTGCGATGAAGCGTTCGATCCAGTCTGCTATGCGTCTCGGCGCTCTGGGTGTTCGTGTGATGGTTGCTGGCCGCCTTGGCGGTGCAGAAATCGCGCGTACAGAGCAGTATGCTGAAGGTTCTGTTCCACTGCACACTCTGCGTGCGGACATTGACTACGGCACAGCTGAAGCGCTGACCACCTATGGTATCATCGGTATCAAGGTCTGGGTCTACAAGGGCGAGATCATGGAACACGATCCCATGGCTCAGGACAAGAAACAGGAAGCTTCAGGCGAAGCCCGCGCACGCTCTACGAGCCCACGCGGTGAGCGCCAGGGCAACCGCGAAGGTGCAGGAGCGTAATCAATGCTGCAGCCAAAGCGCACAAAGTTTCGTAAGGCTTTCAAAGGCCGGATTCACGGAAACGCCAAAGGCGGCTTTTCTCTGAACTTCGGTTCTTACGGCCTGAAGGCTCTCGAGCCGGAACGTATCACCTCACGTCAGATCGAAGCGACACGTCGTGCGATCACTCGTCAGATGAAACGTCAGGGTAAAGTCTGGATCCGTGTGTTCCCAGACCTGCCAGTTTCGGCGAAGCCAATCGAAGTACGTATGGGTAAAGGTAAGGGTTCAATCGACCGTTGGGTCGCTAAAGTGAAGCCGGGCCGTATCCTTTTTGAAATTGATGGTGTGAACGACGAAGTTGCTCGTGAAGCTCTTCGCCTTGGTGCGGCTAAACTGCCGATCAAGACTAAAGTTGTCACCCGGATTGCTGAATAAGCGCGAGAGGAGATCGTTATGAAAGCGGAAGACGTTCGCGCTAAAACGGAAAGCGAGCTGAAAGATCAGCTCGTCGCTCTTAAAAAAGAGCAATTCAATCTTCGCTTCCAGCAGGCTACTGGCCAGCTGGAGAACACCGCCCGCGTGCGCCAGGTGCGTCGTGATATCGCTCGGATCCAAACGATCCTTCGCGAGAAAACGCAAACCAGCGCTGCGTGAACCTGAGGGAGCAAAAGCAATATGCCTAGGCGGATTATGGAAGGTGTGGTGGTCTCCACCAAGCAGGACAAAACAGCGATCGTACGTGTTGAGCGTACTTTCCTGCATCCCCTGCTTCGTAAGACCGTACGTAAATCTAAGCGTTACCACGCCCATGATGAAAATAACGTGGCTGTAGAAGGCCAAAAGGTCTCAATCATTGAGTGTGCGCCAAAGTCTAAACTGAAGCGCTGGGAACTCATTGCTGATCAAGCTGGTGGAGACGCCGCATGATTCAGATGCAGACAAACCTGTCGGTCGCTGACAACTCCGGCGCACGTCGCGTCCAGTGCATCAAAGTACTGGGTGGCGCTAAGCGTCGTTATGCCAGCGTAGGCGACATTATCGTTGTGTCTATCAAGGAAGCTATTCCTAAAGGCCGCGTGAAAAAAGGTGACGTGCGTAAAGCTGTTGTCGTTCGCGTTGCTAAAGACATCAAACGTCCAGACGGTTCTGCGATCCGTTTCGACACGAACGCTGCTGTTCTGATCAACAATAATGGTGATCCGATCGGTACACGTATCTTCGGCCCTGTTCCGCGTGAGCTTCGCGCTAAGGACCACATGAAGATTATCTCTCTGGCTCCGGAGGTGCTGTAATGGCTGCCAAAGTGAAAAAGGGTGATCGCGTCGTCGTTCTTGCTGGCCGTGATAAGGGCAAGCAAGGTGAAGTTACGCAAGTTATGCCAAAAGAAGGTCGTGTGATCGTCTCTGGCGTTAACGTTGTTACTCGTCACCAGAAACCGAACCAACTGGACCAGGGCGGCATCAAGCGCTTCGAAGCAGCTATCGATGTCTCTAACGTTGCACTTCTTGACCCGAAAGACGGCAAGCCGACACGCGTTGGTTTCCGTGTGAACGAAGAAGGTAACAAAGTCCGTTACGCTAAACGTTCAGGGGAGGCCATCGATGTCTGATGCCACCACTTACGAACCGCGCTTCCGTACGCTGTATCGCGAACAGATTGTTCCGAAACTGCAGGAAGAGTTCAACTACACCAACCCAATGCAGATCCCTAAGCTCGACAAAGTCGTTCTGAACATGGGTGTCGGCGAAGCGGTTGCTGACTCTAAAAAGATCCAGTCCGCTCTGCGTGACATGGAAGCTATTGCGGGTCAGAAGCCTGTTGCGACTAAAGCGCGTAAATCTATCGCTGGTTTCAAGCTCCGTGAGGGCATGAGCATCGGCTGTAAAGTGACCCTGCGTCGCGACCGTATGTTTGAATTCCTGGACCGCCTGGTCACGATCGCGCTTCCGCGTGTGAAAGACTTCCGTGGTCTGAACGGTAAGAGCTTTGACGGCAATGGCAATTACGCCATGGGCATCAAAGAGCACATCGTATTCCCGGAGATCAACTACGATCAGGTCGACCAGATCTGGGGTATGGACATCATTGTTTGCACCACGGCGCAAACGAACGAAGAAGCTAAGGCGCTCCTGAAGCACCTCGGTTTCCCGTTTCGTAATTAAGCGCGGGGAGACAAGAAATGGCTAAAAAGTCTGCTATTGAACGCAACAACAAGCGTAAGGCGCTTGTTAAAAAGTACGCCGGTCGCCGCGAGCGTCTGAAAGCTGCGATCGCTAACGAAGATCTGCCGCTGGAAGAGCGTTTCGAAGCTCGCCTCAAACTGGCAGCGCTTCCGCGCAACTCTGCGCCGATCCGTGTTCGCAACCGTTGCGAAGTCACCGGTCGTCCGCGTGGTTATTATCGTAAGCTGAAGATGTCACGTGTGGCACTTCGCGAGCTGGGCAACCTTGGTAAGGTTCCTGGCATGGTCAAATCTAGCTGGTAAGGGAGGGTATCTAAATGAACATTTCTGATCCTCTCGGCGATATGCTGACACGTATCCGTAACGCTCAGATGCGCGGTAAGTCAGTGGTGACCACGCCGGCATCTAAGCTTCGCGTTCGCGTGCTCGAGGTTCTTCAGTCTGAAGGCTATATCCGTGGTTACACGGAAGTCGAGAAAGACGGCAAAAAGAACATCGACATCGAACTTAAATATTATGACGGTTCGCCGGTTATCTCTGAAATCCGCCGGATTTCTAAACCAGGCCGTCGTGTTTATTCTTCTGTGAAGGATCTGCCGCTCGTACAGAACGGTCTGGGCATTTCCATTCTCTCTACGCCAAAGGGTGTCATGTCTGACAACACTGCGCGTAACGAGAATGTGGGTGGCGAAATCCTTTGCCGGGTCGTTTAAGGGAAGGAACAAGGTATGTCTCGTATCGGTAAACTTCCTGTCGAAGGTGGCAAAGCTACACTGTCTCTCGCAGACGGCGTACTCACCGCGAAGGGCCCTAAAGGCGAACTGACACTGACTGTTGTTGACGACGTTAACGCCGAAGTCAGCGACAACTCTGTTACGTTCACGCCTAAGGATGAATCCAAACGTGCTCGCGCAATGTGGGGCACAATGCGTGCTCGCGCTCAGAACATGGTCATCGGTGTCACCGAAGGTTATGAGAAAGAGCTCGAACTCGTAGGCGTTGGTTACCGTGCTCAAATGCAGGGTAGCGACGTTAAGCTCTCGCTCGGTTTCTCGCACGATGTCATTTACAAGGCTCCGGAAGGCATTTCACTGTCTTCTACCAAGCCAACGGAAGTGAAGATCGCTGGCGCTGACAAACAAGCTGTTGGTCAGGTTGCTGCTGAGATCCGCAAGTATCGTCCACCTGAGCCATACAAAGGCAAGGGTATCCGTTATGCCGGCGAGCAAGTTCGTCGCAAAGAAGGTAAGAAGAAGTAACCATGAAGACGCCACGCGAAAAACTCATGCGTCGCGCTCAGCGGGTTCGTGCCAAACTGCGCAAGCAGGCAAATGGCCGTCCTCGTCTGTCCGTGGTGCGCTCCTCCAAGAACATCGCCGCTCAGGTGATCGACGACGAACGTGGTATCACGCTCGCTTTCGCTTCCACACAGGAAAAAGACTTCCGCTCGTCTACGCCAAACGGCGGTACATCTGACGCGGCTGCCACTATCGGTAAGCTGATCGCAGAACGTGCCTCTAAAGCTGGTGTTGAAGACGTTGTCTTTGACCGCGGTGGTTACATGTTCCACGGCCGTATCAAGGCGCTGGCTGATGCCGCGCGTGAAGGCGGCCTGAAATTCTAGGAGACGGTAATGGCTGAAGAAAGAAAAGGCAGCGGTGAAGGCCGTGGTCGCGGCCGTGGCCGGGGCAAGGACAAGCGCGAAGAAGAGCAGAGCGAATTCGTAGATCGCCTGGTCGGAATCAACCGCGTCGCGAAAGTTGTTAAAGGCGGTAAGAACTTCGGTTTTGCTGCACTCGTCGTAGTCGGCGACCAGAAGGGCCGTGTAGGCTTTGGTCACGGTAAGGCGCGTGAAGTTCNTGAAGCGATCCGCAAGGCAACTGACGAAGCCAAGAAGAAAATGATCCGCGTTCCACTGCGCGAAGGTCGTACACTTCACCATGATGGTCGTGGTCGCCACGGCGCTGGTAAAGTTGTCCTTCGTGCAGCGCCTCCGGGTACCGGCGTTATCGCTGGTGGTCCAATGCGTGCGGTTCTCGATGTTCTCGGTGTTCAGGACGTTGTTGCTAAGTCTCTTGGCACGTCTAACCCGTACAACATGGTCCGCGCGACATTCGACGCGCTCAAAAACCAAAGCAGCCCACGGTCTGTCGCTTCCAAGCGTGGCCTGAAGGTTCAGGACATTGTCGGCCGTCGTGCTGATGGTGCGTCTGAAGCGGGCATGGCTGACGCAGCGAACTAGGAGCTCTCGTTATGGCTAAAAAGACTATTACAGTTCGCCAGACCGGTAGCCCGATCCGTCGCAAGAATGACCAGCGTGCTACGCTGGTCGGCCTTGGTCTGAACAAGATCGGTCGCGAGCGTGAGCTGGAAGATACGCCGGCTGTCCGTGGCATGATTGCCAAGGTTCAGCACATGGTTGAAATCGTAGAAGACAAGGCCTGAGCCCGGCATTTAGCCGGTCTGCTCTGGTGAGGTTATCGACATGAAACTCAATGAACTCTCTGATAACACGGGCGCCGTACAAGCTCGTAAGCGTGTAGGCCGCGGTGTCGGCTCTGGCACGGGTAAAACCGGCGGACGCGGTGTCAAAGGTCAGAAATCCCGTTCAGGTGTTGCGCTTAACGGTTTCGAAGGTGGGCAAATGCCTATCTATATGCGTCTTCCGAAGCGTGGCTTCAAAGCGCCGAACACCAAGAAGTACACCTGGGTTAATCTCGGCCGTATCGCTAAGGCGATCGAAAGCGGTCAGATTGATGGCAAGGCTGAAGTAACTGAAGAAGTCCTGGTGACATCCGGCGTTCTGCGTCGTTCACGTGATGGCGTTCGCCTTCTCGCGAAAGGTGATGCACCGAAAGGTCTGAACATTACCGTTACTGGCGCGTCTAAAGCGGCGATCGAAGCTGTTAAAGCTGCTGGCGGAAATGTCACAGTAACAGCTCCGTCTTCCGACGAATCTGAATAAAGCCTAATTTCAGGCTTCACAAATCAGTGCCAAGTGCCGATTTAAAGGCCTGTTGCATTTGGCAGCAGGCCTTTTTGCATTATGACTTGGGCCGAACGGGTATAAGGAGGCGCGTGTGGCGTCAGCGACAGAACAGCTTGCGAAGAATATGAGCTTTGAAGCTTTTGGTAAGGCCAAAGAGCTTCAGCAGCGTATTCTCTTCACTCTCGGTATTCTGGTGGCGTATCGCCTCGGTACCTATCTCCCGATCCCCGGCATTGACCCGGCTCAGTTCGCGATCATGTTCCAGCAACAGCAGGACGGCATTCTGGGTAACCTGAATATGTTCGCTGGCGGCGCGATTGAGCGCATGGGTATTTTTGCGCTGAACGTCATGCCGTATATTTCGGCGTCGATCATCATGCAGCTTATGACGACGGCTTCGCCATCGCTTGAGCGCCTGAAGAAAGAGGGCGAGACGGGCAGGCAGCAGATCAACCAGTATACGCGCTACCTCACTGTATTGTTTGCGCTGGTTCAATCCTTTGGTATCTCACAGGGCCTGCAGGAAGCGCGCATGGACGGCATGTCGTCGATCTTCTTCACGATCTCAACGGTTGTGACCATGACGGGCGGTACGCTCCTCCTGATGTGGATGGGTGAGCAGGTAACCTCCCGCGGTGTAGGTAACGGTATCTCGCTGATCATTTTTGCGGGCATCGTTGCGGAACTTCCACGAGCTATCTTCAACCTGGTGACGTCCAGCTATTCTGGCACGATGAGCTTCCCGTTTGTTGCGGGCATCCTGCTTATGGCGATTGCGATGATCGTATTCATCGTCTTCATTGAGCGTTCCCAGCGCCGGATCCTCATTCAGTATCCGAAGCGCCAGCAAGGGAATCAGATGCAGCAGGGCCAGACGAGCTTCCTGCCGCTCAAGCTGAATACCGCCGGTGTTATCCCGCCGATCTTCGCATCTTCGCTCCTGCTTCTGCCGGCTACGATTGCCAATTTTACTATGGGGGCAGACGGCTCTGCGCCTTCTGGTGTTCTTGGCACAGTCGTCGCGCTGCTTGGCCCTGGCCAGATCGGCTTCATTCTTCTCTATGCGCTGATGATTATCTTCTTCGCGTTCTTCTACACGTCTATCGTGTTCAATCCGGAAGAAACTGCGGACAATCTGCGTAAATATGGTGGCTTCGTGCCGGGTATCCGTCCTGGTAAGCGTACTGCCGAATATCTCGACTTCGTCCTCACACGACTCACAGTGATTGGCGCGGCTTACCTGACGTTTATCTGTCTGCTTCCTGAGATTCTCAGAGCACAGGTGCCGAGTATTCCATTCTACCTTGGTGGTACATCGCTTCTTATTGTTGTTTCTGTGACTATGGATACAGTAACACAGATTCAGTCTCATCTGGTGGCGCACCAGTATGAAGGCATGATCAAGAAGTCTCGTTTGGGGGGTAAAAAACGATGAACCTAATCCTGTTCGGACCACCGGCCGCGGGTAAAGGCACACAGGCGAAGCGCCTTGTTACTGAGCATGGGTTCATCCAGCTCTCTACAGGTGACATGCTTCGCGCCGCGCGCAGTGCAGGCACAGAACTCGGTCAGCGAGTCGCTGCAATCATGGACTCTGGACAGCTCGTGTCTGATGGGATCGTTATCGAACTCATCGAAGACCAGCTGGATACACACAAAGACGCACCAGGCTTTATCTTTGACGGTTTTCCTCGGACCGTTCCGCAGGCTGAGGCGCTGGATAAGACGCTCGCCAAGCGCGATCAGGAGATCGACTGCGTCATTCGTCTGCGCGTGGACGAGGAAGCTCTCCTCGACCGTGTGACGAAACGTTTTGAAGAGCAGGGACGTGAAGACGACAACCCTGAGACCTTCAAAAAACGAATCGATGCGTACAATGCGCAGACGGCTCCACTGCTGCCAATCTATGCTGAGCGTAAGAAACTCTCAGAGGTTGATGGCATGGGGAGCATCGAAAAAGTCGCTGCAGAGATTGATGCCGCACTGGCAAAGCAGTCTGGTGACGAAAAAAAAGGGTTCCTCTCGAAGCTTCTCGGGGGAAATAAGTAACCTGTAAGTAAATTGTGTCTGGGTGCCACTCAGCTATTGACGTGGCCCCTCAGACACGTATAAGACGCGGCTTCTGCGAGTCATGGGCGCGTTTTGTACAGGCGATTAGTCATCGCAAAATCACCTAATGTCTCGGATCAATAAGTTTTAAACGGAGAAGTAGCTTGGCCCGTATTGCTGGCGTCAACATACCGACCAATAAGCGCGTTGAAATCGCGCTCCGTTATATTCACGGGATTGGCCCGGCAATGGCCAAGGATATCTGTGAAAAAGTCGGTATCACATCGGATCGTCGCGTCGCTGACCTGACAGATGCCGAAGTCATTCAAGTTCGCGAAACTATCGACGCGGATTACCTTGTAGAAGGTGACCTGCGTCGCGAAACAGCGATGAACATCAAGCGTCTTATGGACCTTGGTTGCTATCGCGGTCTTCGTCACCGTCGCGGTCTTCCAGTTCGCGGACAGCGTACGCACACAAATGCGCGCACCCGCAAAGGTCCGGCTAAGCCGATCGCTGGTAAGAAGAAATAAGGCTGGGAACCAAGTATTATGGCTAAAGACACTACTCGGGTTCGCCGTCGCGAACGGAAGAACATCACTTCCGGCATCTGCCACGTGAACTCCAGCTTCAACAACACAATGATCACGATCTCTGACTCCCAGGGTAACACAATTTCCTGGTCGTCTTCTGGTCACATGGGTTTCAAGGGCTCTCGTAAGTCTACTCCGTACGCAGCTCAGATGGCTGCTGAGGACGCAGGCCGCAAAGCTCAAGAGCACGGCATGCGCACTCTCGAAGTGAACGTGCGTGGTCCGGGTTCTGGCCGCGAGTCAGCACTCCGTGCGCTTCAGAACGTCGGTTTCACAATCACATCTATCCGTGATACGACTCCGATCCCGCACAACGGGTGCCGCCCGCC
This sequence comes from Ponticaulis sp., assembly GCA_002723155.1. Classification (GTDB taxonomy): domain Bacteria; phylum Pseudomonadota; class Alphaproteobacteria; order Caulobacterales; family Hyphomonadaceae; genus Ponticaulis. The sequence continues at coordinate 107,541 of PBNO01000006.1, forward strand.
AAAACGTCGCCGCGTATAACCCTACCTCCCCAGATCTGAAGGAATTCGCGATGTCAGGCTCAATTGCCGTCGTCAACGACAAAAACTGGAAAGAACTTATCCGTCCTGCTCGCCCTGTTGTTGAGCACGGATTTGACGCTCTCCGCAAAGCGACTCTCGTTGTAGAGCCGCTCGAGCGTGGCTTCGGCACAACGCTCGGTAACGCGCTTCGCCGCGTTCTTCTGTCTTCTCTGCAAGGTTCGGCTATCACCGGCATGCAGATTGATGGTGTTGTACACGAGTTCTCTTCAATTCCTGGCGTTCGTGAAGACGTCACAACCATCGTTTTGAACCTCAAGCAGGTTGCAGTTCGTATGGTGTCTGACACAGCTAAGCGCATGACGCTCCGTGCAAGCGGTGCTGGCGAAGTGAAAGCTGGTCAGATCGAGACAACTGGTGACGTTGAAATCCTGAACCCTGATCTGGTCATCTGCACGCTCGACGAGGGCGCAGACGTTCGTATGGAGTTTACGGTCGACACTGGTAAAGGCTATGTGGCTGCAGAGCGTAACCGCGCTGAAGATTCTCCAATCGGTTTCATTCCGATCGACGCAATCTTCTCTCCGGTCCGCCGTGTTGGCTACCGTGTGGAAGACACACGTGAAGGTCAGGTTCTCGACTATGACAAGCTGATGCTTGACGTTGAAACTGACGGTTCGATTTCTCCGGAAGATGCTGTTGCTTACGCAGCTCGTATTCTTCAGGACCAGCTGCGTCTCTTCATCAACTTCGAAGAGCCAGATGACAAATCTGAGCAGGACGATGAGCCGGATCTAGGCTTCAACCCAGTCCTTCTCAAGAANGTTGATGAGCTTGAGCTGTCTGTACGCTCTGCGAACTGCCTGAAGAATGATAACATCGTTTATATCGGTGACCTCATTCAGAAGTCTGAAGCTGAAATGCTTCGTACGCCGAACTTCGGTCGTAAGTCTCTGAACGAGATCAAAGAAGTGCTCGCCGGAATGGGCCTGCACCTCGGTATGGACGTACCAAGCTGGCCGCCTGAAGATATCGAAGGCCTGGCCAAAAAATACGAAGATCAGATCTAACGGCGAAGAGCCGATAAGGAAGTTTAGTCATGCGTCACGGACTCGCACATCGTAAACTCAACCGCACGTCAGAGCACCGCAAAGCGATGTTCGCTAACATGGCGTCGTCTCTGATTGAACATGAGCAGATCGTGACGACTCTGCCTAAGGCGAAAGACCTGCGTCCAATCATCGAGAAGCTGGTTACTCTCGCTAAGAAGGGCGATCTCGCTTCCCGTCGTCGCGCGATTTCTAAACTGCGCAACGTTGAGATGGCGAAGAAACTCTTCGACGTGCTCGGCCCACGCTACGAAGAGCGTAATGGTGGTTACGTTCGTGTGATGAAAGCGGGTTTCCGTCACGGTGACAATGCGCCTATGGCTGTTATCGAATTCGTTGAACGCGACGAAGACGCTAAAGGTAAAGCAGACCGTGAGCGTGTTGCAGCTGAGCTTGAGCTCGCTGACGACTAAGCACTGCTGAATTTGGAGCGGGTCTTGCAGTTTGGCCAGAAACCGCCCAAATCCGGACATGGTCGGAGGGTTAACTCATGATCATGACACGACACATAAATAAAATTCTTCTTGCTTTGAGCGCGGCCTTGGTCGCGCTCGCTTGCCTTCTGCTTCTGCCGGTTATGACCCCGGCAAATGCGCAATTGCTTCCTGAGAGCCGTGAAGACATCCAGATGTCGTTCGCGCCTCTCGTTCGCGAAGCGTCTCCCGCTGTAGTGAACGTTTATTCCGAACGTCTCGTCCGCCAGTCGGCTAACCCGTACGCCGGGCATCCTTTCTTCGACCGCTTCTTCGGACCGAATTCTTTCGGTGTACCGCAGGAGAGGGTTGAGTCGTCTCTTGGCTCGGGTGTGATCGTCGGAGAAGACGGTATCATTGTTACCAACAATCACGTTGTTGAGGGCGCGGATGCGCTTCGAGTTGTGCTGGCTGACCGCCGAGAGTTCGAGGCCGAGCTCGTGCTTGCAGACGAACGTACCGACCTCGCAGTGCTTCGAATCGATCCTGAAGGAGAAGTCCTTCCGACGCTACAATACGCGGACACCCGTCTTGTCGAAGTTGGCGATCTTGTTTTGGCAATTGGCAACCCGTTTGGTGTGGGCCAGACTGTCACCAGCGGAATTGTTTCGGCCACAGCTCGGACCGATGTCGGCATCTCGGACTATGCATTCTTCATTCAGACGGACGCTGCGATTAATCCGGGCAATTCCGGCGGCGCACTGATTGATAATGCCGGACGGCTTGTAGGCGTTAATACGGCGATTTTTTCTCGCTCCGGCGGTTCGAATGGCATCGGCTTTGCCATTCCGTCCGAGATGGTGCGGCGTATCGTTGATTCAGCAATCAATGAAGGCCGTGTAGTACGTCCTTGGGTTGGTCTTCGTGGTCAGGCTGTAACTGCGGAAATCGCACGTTCTATGGAACTGGAGCGTCCAGGTGGTCTTCTGGTAACCGAGATTTATCCTGATGGTCCTGCCGATCTTGCAGGTCTGCGCCGCGGCGACTTGCTTTTGAAATTTGACGGCCGCGATGTGTTTGATGAGAACGGTCTCCGCTTCCTGTCTGCGACGCTCGCAGCGGGCGACTCAGCGCCGATCAGCATATTGCGCAATGGAGAGCAGCGAACGCTGAATATGACGGTCACAGCGCCTCCTGGCGCAACGGACGCCGAACTGATCCTTCTGGAAGGTGAGAACCCGCTATCTGGGGCAGAGGTCGCAAATCTGTCGCCGGCGTTGGCAGAAGAGCTTCGTCGTGATCCGTTCGATGAGGGGGTTCTGGTCAACCGCATTGTGCGTCGCTCCTATGCTTACCGTTCTGGTGTGCGGCCAGGTGATATTGTTATCGAGGTGAACGGTCAGGCGATCACGACGGTTGAGGAGCTGGAGAATGCTCTCAACGCAGAGGCGGACGATGGCAGCAAGCTACGCATCTGGCAGATTGCTGTAGATCGTAATGGACGCCGTCTGTCGCAGACGTTCAGGCTATAGGCGTGAGCGATCTCTTTCAGGCAGCCGGGTTAGATAAAAGCGCGCCTCAGCCTCTCGCTGAGGCGATTCGCCCTCAAAAACTGTCCGAGGTTGTTGGGCAGGATCATCTGATTGGTGCGGACGGACCGCTAGGGCGTATGATTGCGTCCGGTCGCTTGTCGTCCGTTATCCTCTGGGGGCCGCCCGGCGTCGGGAAGACGACGATCGCGCAATTGCTGGCGGATGGAACAGGGCTGCATTTCGAGGCGCTGTCCGCTGTGTTCTCCGGAGTGAAAGATCTGCGTACGGTTTTTGAAAAGGCCGAACACCGTCGCTCCATGGGGCAGGGGACGCTTCTTTTCGTCGACGAGATCCACCGTTTCAACAAAGCCCAGCAGGACAGCTTCCTTCCGTATGTCGAGAAGGGTGTCGTCACGCTTGTGGGCGCGACCACAGAAAATCCAAGCTTTGAGCTCAATGGTGCGCTGCTATCGCGATGTCAGGTGCTCGTGCTTGAGGCGCTGGAGCGACCATCGCTGGACAAGCTGATCGCACGTGCTGAGGCCCATATGGGTGAAGCGCTGCCACTCACACCTGAGGGCGTAGACTACCTCACCGGAATGGCGGGAGGTGATGGCCGTTATTTCCTTGGCATGGTCGAGGACGTCTATCGCTATGCAGGCAATCGCGGAACGCTAAACCTCGCGCAGCTTAAAAAGCTCGTGACCACACGTGCTGCCGCTTATGACAAAGCGGGGGAGGGTCATTACAACCTCATCTCGGCGCTCCATAAATCAATCCGTGGCTCTGATCCGGATGCGGCCATGTACTGGCTCATGCGTATGCTGCAGGGCGGAGAAGACCCGCGTTACATTGCGCGGCGTCTGGTTGTGATCGCGAGCGAGGATATCGGCCTTGCAGACCCGACCGCGCTTATGGTCGCGTCTGAAGCAGCGCGTGCGTTTGAGCGCCTTGGCATGCCGGAGGGCGAATACCCCATCTCCCATGCCGTGATCCATCTGGCGACAGCGCCCAAGTCAAACGCAGTGAAGATGGCGATCCAGAATGCCAAGCTCGCCGCGCGTGAGACAGGGCATCTTAATCCGCCAAAGCATATCCTGAACGCGCCGACGGATATGATGAAAGATCAGGGATATGGCGATGGCTATATCTATGATCACGACACAGAGCATACCTTCTCCGGGCAGCATTATTTTCCAGAAGGCGTGGGTCGCTTGAAGATCTATGATCCTAAAGGTGAGGGACGCGAAAAGAGTGTTCGCGAAAAGCTCGCTTATCTGGAAGGTTTGCGTAAAAGGCTGCAGAATAAAAACTGAACAAGTTCAGCGTTTTATGTCTAATGTTTCATTTGAAAATGTACGCGGCACCGGTATTTCTGAACTGGGCGAAACAGGCGGTCTTCTGTTCTTAGAGAACTGAAAGGTTGCTGACATATGACACTTTTGACTTCAGACGCTTCGCAATCGAAGACGCGGCAGCATGAAGAACCGGGCTTGTCCCGTGATCTGGCGCGTATGCTTTCGCGGCGGCGCACGCTTGTCTCTCTGGGCTGGTTTGGCGGCGTAACGATGCTGGCATCCTGCTCCGGCGGGGCATCTTCATCGGAGGCTGCGGTCACCGCGGCCACTCCTGTGGGCACTACGACGTCATCCTCCTCAAATAGTTCGACAACGACCGGCAGCTGCGTAGCGCATCCGACCGAGACGAACGGGCCATACCCGGCTGATGGCTCGAACTCTGCTAATGGCGCCGTCGCCAACGTACTACTAGAGAGCGGCATTGTGCGCTCGGATATCCGCAGCAGCTTTAATGGCCAGACCGGAACCGCAGAGGGTGTTGAGCTACGGCTGAAGGTCACTCTGTCGAATGTGAATGATAGCTGCGCGCCGCTCGCCGGATACGCGATCTATGTCTGGCACTGCACGGCGGATGGCAATTACTCGGTATATAACCTACCTGCACAAAACTATCTGCGCGGCGTCGGTGTGACCGACAGCAATGGCGAGATTGAGTTCACGACCATTGTGCCAGGCTGTTACGCGGGGCGTTTCCCGCATATCCATTTCGAGGTCTATCAGAGCCTCGCCTCCGCAACGCATTACAACAACCGTCTGCTGGTCTCCCAGATGGCCGTGCCGAAAGAAGAGTGTGCGTATGTCTACAGCACGCAGAGTGCTGTTTACGGCAATAGCAGTCGCAACCTCTCTTCCATCTCGATCAATACGGACAATGTCTTCCGCGACAACTCCACTGAAGAGATCGAGGCGCAAACGCTGGTGATGAGCGGAACCATACAGGATGGCTATGATGCCACGGTTGAGGTGGGTCTTGCGGTTTGAGTTGACATAACTCCCTGCTGCTCGCATCCAGACCTCTGAGATTTATACAAGAGAGGTCTGGTGACCCCGTTATGAGAAACCGTGAAACCGTCTGGCTGACGGACGAAGAAAAAGATTTCGTCCGTTCCTTTCTGATCGAGGAAGATGACGACATCCTCGCGTTCAACAAACCGGCAGGACTGCCGTGTCAGACGCGCAAGACTGACGACCAGACATTCGACAAGCTTCTCTGGGCATTTGCGAAATCAAACGGTAAGCGGCCTCGTATGGTGCACCGTCTGGATGCGGAAACTTCCGGCATCATTATCGCGGCTAAAACTCAGCCTGCCGCGGCAGCTTTGTCGCGTGCCTTTGAAAACCGCGAGATCAAAAAGACTTATCTGGCGCTCGTACCGGGCAATGCCAAACGTATGACGCGCGTTGATAGTCCGATCGGTATGATCCGGTTGGAGCACGGTATGCAGATTTCCGGTATTGGTGGGCAGCCTAACGTGAAAGACGTCAAACCGGCGCTGACGCGCTTCCACACGCTCGCCGTACAGGATGGTGTCAGCCTGATCGAATGTCGTCCGGAGACAGGCCGTATGCACCAGATTCGCATACATCTGGCTCATGCAGGCTTCCCGATTTTCGGCGACAGCATTTATGGCGATGGCGACAACGCCTCTCGTCTCATGCTGCATGCGCACCGAATTCAGGGACCACACCCGATTGGCGGCCAGTTCGATTATACTGCACCAGCACCGCCCGAGTTTAAGGGCTTTGTGGGCGGCGGCCACGCATGATCGTATCGGCCGGTGCATATTTCTCCGGTCCAATGATATCTGCAAAGCACGCAGACGCGTTTCTGCGCCTCACGGAGGCGCTTGCGCCGCTTTCCACGTTCAATGTGACGCTGACTGACTGCGACACCTCTCACGAGCCTTATGACGATGATCAGGGGCCTTTCAGAGACGAGGAGACCTTCATCGCGGACCAATGGGCGCGGCCGATCATCATTGGCAGCCAGAATACCGGCGCGCTGTATCATCCGAGCTTGCAGCGCTCGAGCCCTTATCTCGATAGCTTCGTCATGCATTCAGAAGGGGCGTCGTCCCTGTCAAACTGGGCGATGGAGGGCAACTATTCTGCATCAACCGACTATGAGGCGTATTATGAGCGACTGCTGGGGGCGGGGCCGGTCGTCGCGGCAGAGTTGAGTCTCAGCATTTCAGGCTTGTCCTGCTATCTGAATTCTCCGCCATTCAAACCGGACGAGTTTCCTGTCGCGTCCGGAGCGGGGTGGGCGCTGACGCTGGGCGGTGACTTGAAGCGCTATATGCCCGCAACCAGTCTTCGTGCCGCAGGCTTTGATGTGCAGGCGTCGGGCGATGCTGTCACGGCAACGGTGACACCGCGTCTTGCCGATGTGCTGTCGGATACGTCTGCCTATCTGACGAGGCGTCGGATTTTTATGTCGCTTTTCCCGAAAGGCTTCTTCCGCGAGGCGTGAAGTCGTGTTGATCTCATTGCTCAATTTCGCAGACTGGGGCAGAGAGGCACCATGTTTATACAGCATCTCATATTTGCGGCGGTTGGTGGCGCAATCGGTTCTGCGCTGCGCTTCAGCGTAGGTGCCGCGATGCTGCGATTTATGGGGCCGGGCTGGCCCTGGGGCACTTACACCGTGAATATTGTCGGATCGCTGCTCATGGGGCTGGTGATCGGATGGTTTGCGCATAAGAGCGCTGCTGGCGCAGGCGGCGCACAGATATTTCTGGCGACCGGAATTCTGGGCGGTTTTACCACCTTTTCCGCGTTCTCGCTGGAAACGGCACGCATGGTAGAAAGTAAGGCTTACACTCAGGCTGCGCTTTATGCCGGAAGTTCTGTCATTCTTGGTGTCCTTATGGTATTCGCCGGCCTCTTCATCATACGAAAGGTTCTGATGTGAGCGGAGAGGTTCAGCTCATCGAGGTGAGCTACGAGGAATCGGGCGCCCGTCTCGATAAATGGTTCAAGCGTCGTTATGCGGGCGTGACACAGGGGCAGGTCGAGAAATTCCTGCGCACGGGACAGATCCGTGTTGATGGCGCGCGCGCGAAAGCAAACACACGGCTTGAAGAAGGCCAGATGGTTCGTGTGCCGCCTCTGCCGACCAAAGAAGACCTCGATAAAGCGAAAGAAAGACGCGCCAAGACGGTTTCTGCAAAGGACGCAGCCTTCATTCGCGACATGCTCATCTATGAAGATGACGATATCATTGCGCTGAACAAGCCGATGGGGCTGGCCGTTCAGGGCGGTACCAATACTAACCGCCATATTGATGGTATGCTGGATGCGCTGATGAAGGGCGAACATCGCCCGCGTCTGGTACACCGTCTGGATCGCGACACGTCAGGCGTTTTGCTGATCGCCAAACATCCACGCGCAGCATCTGAGCTCGGTGACATGTTCCGCGACCGCACGCTCAAGAAAGTTTATTGGGCGGTATGTGCGGGCGTACCTCATCCAATCCGCGGGCAGATCCGTAGCTGGATGGTCAAGGGAACTGAAGGCGCTGACAAAGAGCGCATGGTTCCGGCTGTTCAGTCCGATAAAGGCTCCCAGCACGCCATTACTGAATACTCGGTGATTTCAACGGCAGGCCAGAAGGCTGCATGGATGGCGCTGTCTCCGCTGACAGGCCGCACCCATCAGCTCCGCTTCCACATGGAAGAGATCAAGAACGCGATCATCGGCGATCCGAAGTATCCGGGCCGCCGCGAACCATTGAACGGTCTGGCTGACGGTTTGCACCTTCATGCGCGAGCGCTGGTCATTCCACGTAAGAATGGCAAAGACCTGACTCTGACCGCGCCGCTGCCGCCGCATATGAAGCAAACCTTCAAGACCCTTGGCTTCCTTCTTGAAGAAGCTGGCAAGGATCCATGGGAACCGTTTGAATGAGCCTGAGACTGGTTGTCTGGGACATTGACGGGACCATTATTGATAGTCGGAAGGTCATTCAAAATGCGATGACCGCGGCGTTTGAGAGTTTTGGTCTGACGCCGCCCGAATATGACCGCACCCGCCAGATTGTCGGGTTGGGGCTTGAGGATGGCTGCCGTATTCTGGCGCCGGAGGGCATGTCCGATCGCGACGTGGCTGCACTGGCCGAAGCTTACAAGAATGCGTTTGTTGCGCATCGCACGCAGAACCCCGATTTCCGTGAGCCGCTATATGATGGCGCAGTCGGGCTCCTTGAGGCGCTAGCCAATCAGAATTGCCTCATGGCAGTCGCAACCGGAAAATCCCGTCGAGGCGTAGAGGCGGTTTTCGGTATGCACGATCTGGGGCGGTACTTCGATACGATCTGGTGCGCAGATGATGGCCCGGGCAAGCCGAACCCGTTTATGGTCGCCGAATCCATGAAAGCGGTCGGCGTGGAGCCGGAACAGACCGTTATGGTTGGCGATGCCATCCACGACATCCATATGGGCCGGTCTGCTGGAGTGGTCACTCACGGCGTAAGCTGGGGCTTTGGCAAAGCGCATGAGCTGGAAGCGGCTGAAGCGCATCATATCCACCATGAGATGGACAGCTTGTCCGATGCTTTGCTCGCATTTGCGCGCGTTGAGGCGTGACAGTGTGAGGGGGTGACCCTTGCTCAGAATTCTGTATAGAGGCGCGCATGACTAATGGATCTGCTCTCAAAAAGCCGAAGCGCTTTTATAAAACCGTTTCTGTCTCTGAAGGCGAAACCGGCTGGCACGTTGAATTGGACGGGCGCACGCCGGTAACGCCGGCCAAGCGCAAGCTCGCGCTTCCTACGCAAGCGCTTGCTGTTTCAGTTGCTGAAGAGTGGGAGGGACAGATTGATGAGATCGATCTACCAACCATGACGCTCACTCGCATGGCCAATGTTGCGCTCGACCGTACACCTGACACGCGTGATGCTCTGATCGCTGAAGTGCAGAAATATGCCGGTACTGATCTGGTCTGCTATCTTGCGGAGGGGCCTACAGAGCTTCGTGACCGTCAGGAGGGGCATTTCCGTCCCCTGCGCGATTGGGCAAGCCGTGAGCATGGTGTGCTTCTGGTGCCGACTGAGGGCGTCATGAATGCGCTTCAGCCTCCAAACAGCATTGAAGCAATTGGTGTGTATGCTGCCGGCAAGAACGATTTCGTACTTACCGGACTTGGCATGGCGCTCGGCCTTTACGGGTCCGCAGTCCTCTCAATGGCTGTTGCCGAGCAAGAGCTTACGGCGCTTGACGCCTATGACATCTCCATCATTGATGAGCTCTGGCAAATGGAGCAATGGGGCGAAGACGAGGAAGCGCTTCAGAGAATTGGTGGTCACCGCCGTGATGCGCTGGCACTTGGTGCCTGGTTTGAAGGTCTGGCGACAGGCGTCGTCGCGTAAATTGTGATTGCGGTAGGCCGTTTGCTACCCTAAATGCCAATTCAGCTTTAAGCATGAAGCGGTGCATTTGGGATTTGCATTGATTGCCTGAGTTTTCCGAAAAAGAACTGGACCGGCTCGATCGGGCCGCAACCCTGCTATTTGAAGCCGAGGACCGGCTTCCTGTCCTCAAGTCTACGAACTGGGATCGCAGCGTAGCAGACGCGTTTTTTGCAGCAGATGCGAAAGCGCTTCCAAAGCCTACATACACCCGTATTGATCCGCATCCATCGGTCGAGCGCATCAAGGCTGCTCGTGAGCTGATCGACGGCGATAGCGCTGTTCATCAGTGGCTCTTACGCCTGTGTGAGACAGGCGAGCAGACGGCTGCGATGCTGGCATCTATCGGCACTGCGGGCTTCTGCGTGTTCTCGAACGAGCTGTATGGCTCGCCGCAGCAGCCGATTGCCGACGGCAATGTCACAACGCTTGACCTTGCACGCCGACTTGATGGTCTGCTGTCAGAGTTCGATGAAGGCACGCTGAAGCTCGAAAAGCCGGTTGTCCTGACCGCGCAGCAATTGAAAGCGCAGCTGGACGCCGAACTGCCCGAGCATTTTGGCGCTGACACACCTGAAGTGATCGTCACCAGCGAGGTCTCCGCTAAGGCTACCGCGGGACGCGATTATGTGAAATTGCGCGAGGATGCGAGCTTTTCTGATCTTGATTGCTCGCAGCTTCTTCAGCATGAGGCGCTGATCCATATTGCGACGGGCTTTAATGGTAGCCGCCATGACCGTTTCCAGATTCTGGGTGAAAGCCATCCGGGCAATGCCCGCACACAGGAGGGGCTGGCGGTTTTCGCCGAGTTTATTACCGGCTCGATCGATCCACGCCGTTTCCGTCGTCTGGCAGATCGTGTCATCGCGATTGATATGTCCGCCAATGGCGCAGACTTTATCGATCTCTATAATTTCTTCCGTGAGAAATCGACGCGCGACGCACCGTTTGAGGCTTTTGAAAGCGCGCGCCGTATTGTGCGTGGCGGGCTTGTCGATGGCGGGGCACCTTTCACGAAGGACGGGGTATATCTCTCCGGACTGGTCGAGGTGCACTCTTATTTGAGGGCGGCGATCCGCGCGGGTGATACGCGCCTGATAGAGTTATTGTTCGTTGGTAAGATCGACCTGCAAGACCTTGAGGCTATGGATGTTTTAGCGCATCAGGAATTGATCAAGCGTCCGCAGTTTATGCCGCCATGGGCGAAAGATGCGCGTTATCTGTTGGCGTATTTATCGTATTCGACATTCCTCAACCAGATTGATCTGGGGCAGGTCGCGGCGCGTTATACTGATCTCATCAACGCGCAGACGCTAAGATAATAAAAAAGGCGACCTGTGAGAGGTCGCCTNTTGGATGTCCGGATCAATCGGGCTTAGCCGACTTTGATCAGCTCGACGTCGAAGATCAGCGTCGCATTTGGCGGGATCGCGCCAGGTGCGCCACGTGCGCCATAACCAAGCTGGGACGGAATCACGAATTCGTACTTCGCGCCTTCCTGCATCAGTTGAACGCCTTCGGACCAGCCTGCGATTACAGCGTTGAGCGGGAACTCAATTGGCTGACCGCGCTTGTAAGAGCTGTCGAATTCTTTGCCGTTCACGAGGCGGCCTGCATAGTGAACTTTTACTTTGTCGCGAGGGCCTGGCTTATAACCTGTGCCTTCTTCCAGTACGCGGTACTGAAGACCTGAAGCGGTGACAGTTACGCCGTCTTTTTTTGCATTCTCATCCAGATAGTCGAGATCAGGATTACTCATAAGTGCTTCCTCAATTTATCTTTTGGCGCTTCCTGCACGGTTTGAGGCAAAAGGTAAAGTCGGGAGGGGAATTATGAACGTCTTCTAACGAAGGATACCCTCTGAAATCAGCTGGTTGGTAGCGTGCGCGTGCGCGCCTACGAAGCTACGGACTGACTGCGGCTCTTGCGGATCAGGGAAAACCTTGCTTGTCATGGGCTTTGGAAGAGAGATCAAAAGGGGACGATATGACTCATCTGAAAATCACCGTTGTGGCTGTGGCTTGCGCCATAATGTCGATAGCAGCGTGTACGACAGAATCTGCAGCCGAGCCCGAAACCGCAACTGATCCGAGCGTGCCAACAATTACACTCACTGCAGGGACGAGCAGTGATGGATACTGTCAGGTAGAGGAATTGGCCGAAGTGCATCGTACATCGACCCAATTGTTCAATATTTTCGGGGACGCAAAATATGTGGACATGGACACCGGAGAGACAACCCGTATCCCATTGCAGTATGTGTTTCGTGGGTGGGATGATGAAGGCATGTCCCGCACAAACGGCATCGTGGGACTGAACTCAGAGACGAGTTGTGATCGTCTGAGCATCCAGACCGAGATCCAATATTGCGTGTATGATTATACCGGTGGCGAAGAACAACGCTGTCCGGAGACGCTCATCTATGATGGAGATGGATTTGGCGAGATCGTCTTGACCCGTGGTGACCTTGATCGCCCAGTCTATGAGCCAACGACGGAATGACCAATTCAGACAGACGAAACTCAACAAAAAAGCCCGGAGCATCTGCTCCGGACTTTTGAACTTCAGATGAAGCGCAGGGCTTAGAAGATCTCGAAGAGACCAGCTGCACCCATGCCGCCACCGATACACATGGTGACCACGCCCCATTTCGCACCGCGGCGCTTACCTTCGAGAAGGAGAGAGCCTGTGCAACGTGCGCCAGTCATACCGAACGGGTGACCGATAGAGATAGAGCCGCCATTGACGTTGTATTTCTCTGGGTCGATGCCGAGACGGTCACGAGAGTAGAGACACTGAGACGCGAAAGCTTCGTTGAGCTCCCACAGGTCGATGTCGTCAACTGTCAGACCGTGACGCTCGAGGAGACGTGGAACAGCGAAGACAGGGCCGATACCCATTTCGTCAGGATCGCAACCGGCAACGTTGAAGCCAGCGAAACGACCGAGTGGCTCTTTGCCCTGACGTTCTGCTTCTTTCGCTTCCATCAGAACCAGCGCAGCAGCACCGTCAGAAAGCTGGGATGCGTTACCCGCTGTAACGTACTTGCCTTCTTTAACAACCTGACCGTTTTTGAAGACAGGCTTGAGGCCAGCCAGAGATTCAACTGTTGTACCCGGGCGGTTACATTCGTCGCGGTCACAAGTCACTTCCTGGAATGTCTCTTCGCCGGTTTCTTTGTTGACGAGTTTCATCATCGTTGTGAGCGGAACGATCTCTTCAGCCATTTTACCAGAAGACTGGAATTCAGCTGTACGCGCCTGAGACAGCGCAGAGTATTCGTCCTGATACTCACGGGAAACGCCATAGCGGTCTGCAACGATTTCCGCTGTTTCAATCATGGTCATCCAGATGGCTGGCCATTCTTTCATCAGCTTCTCTTCTGTGTAGTTAGAGCGGTTCATGTTGCCAGAACCGGACACGAGAGAGATGGATTCAACGCCGCCGCCGATAGCGACCGGAGCGCCTTCATTTTTGATGGTCCATGCAGCGTTTGCAACAGCTTGCAGGCCTGAAGAGCAGAAGCGGTTGATCGTCGCGCCAGACGCTGTGGACGGGNAACCAGCCCAAAGTGCAGCGTTACGTGCAACGTTGTGGCCTGTTGCGCCTTCTGGCTGCGCACAGCCGAGGTAGACGTCTTCTACAACACCTGGATCAATACCAGCACGCTCCATAGCGCCTTTGATCGCTGTACCGGCCATTGTGATGCCGTGTGTATTGTTGAAAGAACCACGACCAGCCTTCGCAAGGCCAGTACGTGCGGTGGAAAGGATTACTGCGTCACGCATATAGTTTTCTCCCTCGAGTTATGGCGCGACCCTACAGCCTGAAATCAGGCATGACTAGTTGCCGCTCGCGTTAACTAGGGCTTTGGAAGAAAATCGCAGAAAACGCAAGAAAAATGCGCGTGAGGCATAACATACCGGAATAGAATGTCTGAAATTCCCCCTAGGAATAAATCTGGAGGAAATTTTTGCTTACCTAGCGTAAAGCAAATTGGAGGCGTTCACTTGAGCATAACTACAACGTATCGAGAGACGACAGATAGTGCTCGGCCCGTTCCAGATAGGCACTTCGTTTATCGGCACTCATCCGATCCCATGTAGAATAGGCGCGATTGATGCGGCCATTGTCTTTCAAAGTCTCACGGTTCTCGACCAGGAAGTGCCAGTAGAGAGAGTTGAACGGACAGGCGCCTTCTTCGGTCTTCTTTGAGACTGCGTACTGACAGTCGCCGCAATAATTCGACATTTTATTGATGTAAGAGCCGCTGGCGGCATACGGTTTCGATGCCAGAAACCCGCCATCAGCGTAAAGCGCCATGCCGACGACGTTCGGGGCTTCGACCCATTCAAAAGCGTCTGCATAGACCGCCAGATACCATTCATGAACTTCAAACGGATCGATACCGGCAAGAAGTGCGAATGTGCCGGTCACCATCAGGCGCTGGATATGGTGCGCATAGGCTTCATCGCGCGTCTGGCCGACAACGGAGGCCACGCATTTCATCTTTGTATCAGCACTCCAATAGAAGTGAGGCAGGGACCGCTTTGCGTTGAAGCCGTTCTTGTTCACATAGTCATCGCCCACCATCCAATAGATGCCGCGCACATATTCACGCCAGCCAATGATTTGTCTGATGAATCCTTCGACCGCATTGATTGGCGCTTTGCCGTCTTGGAAGGCCTTTTCAACCCTGCGGCAGGTTTCAAGTGGGTCCAGAAGCCCGACATTAATGTAGAAGGAGATCAGGCTGTGATAGAGGAATTTATGCTCGATCAGCATCGCGTCCTGATAGTCGCCAAAGCAGGAGAGTGCATCTGATATGAAGTGATCGAGAGCCTTTTCAGCATCGTCGCGGGTGGTGGCAAACCAGAACCCTTCAAGCTTACCAAAATTGTCTGGAAACTCGGCCTCAACGAGGTCCAGAACCTCCTGTGTTATGTCGTCCGGCTCGAACTTCATACGCTTTGGGATGAAGAGGTCATCTGCGGCGGGCTTGCGGTTTTCTGAATCAAAATTCCAGCGTCCGCAGGCAGGATCATCTCCTTCCATAAGAATGCCGGTTTTTTTGCGCATCTCGCGATAGAAGTATTCCATGCGCAGGGACTTACGGCCCTTGGCCCAGTCCTGAAATTCTGCCGTTGAACAGACAAAACGGTCATCTTCGGGCATGTCAAAATCGCAGTCTGCCTGCGCGCCCCAGCCGCGTATGGATTTAAGAACCCGCCACTCGCCAGGCTCTGTCATGATTACTTTCTCAGGGGACAGGCGTTCGACAGCCCGGGTCAGTTCGCCGGAAAGGCTGCCAGCATTATCGGCGTCTTTCAGCTCTGTGTATTCGACGGTCCAGCCTGCGTCTCGCATCTCTTCTGCGAAGCGGCGCATGGCAGAAAATATGAAGGCGATCTTTTTCTTATGATGCTTCACATAAGACGCCTCATCCATAACCTCGCACATGAGGATGGTGTCTTTCTTCGGATCGGCATTTCGTAGAGACGATATCTCAGGTGAGAGCTGGTCGCCGAGAATGAGGATCAGATTACGCGTGCTCACCAGACGATCTCCTCACCGGCATAGTCGAAAAAGCCACCGTTCTGATCGGGCGTCAGGTTTGAGAGTACGCCAAGAAGATTTGTCGCGCACTCGTCTGCGGTATGGGTAAAACGATCTCGCGCAAACGGACGCGAGAGTTCACTTTCAATCGTGCCGGGGTGAAGAGATACGCAGACGGCCTGATCGTTTTTACGGCCGAGTTCGATCGCGGCAGTATGCATGATCTGGTTCAGGGCAGCCTTCGACGCGCGATAGCTGATCCAGCCGCCGAGCCCGTTGTCACCAATCGATCCGACGCGCGCCGATAGAGATGCGACGATGCATGGCGCATTCCGGGGGAGGAGGGGCATGAAAGCAGAGAGGGCCAGTGCCGGCCCTGCGGCGTTGATTGCAAACTCTTCTGACAGACTTTCAGGCGTGAGCTGGCTGAAGGCTTTTTCCGGTGAGGCACCATCTGATGAGGCAAGAATGCCGGTGGCGATAAAGAGGAAATGGATTTCGCCTAGTTCCGCTTTTATTTTTGCAGCCGCATCCTGCAGAGAGGCTGGCGCTTTATAATCTATTGCTAGATCTGTTCCACGTGAGAGGCCTATCGCGTTCGCGCAGCGTTCATCAGTTCGCAAGCGTTCAAGAATGGCTGCGCCAATCTCTCCCGTGCTTCCGATGACGACCGCATTGTACCCGTCGGGCAGTTTTTCCAGCATTCCAGTATCCTCTCCCCTCTTACTACGCATGAGGGTGGGGAGGGGATTACAGAAACAGAAGAAAATCTAAGCCGCTTCGGTGGTTTCAGGCGTGCTGGCAGTCGCTTCGTCACGTCCAAGACGTTCGATTTCTGCGCTGGTCCATTCTTCAATGCGCTCTTCGGAGACGTCCAGAGTACGAAGGACTTCGCCAGCAAGGGCGATGGAGTCCATGGATGTGGCACCCAAATGGGCTTGCATGCCAAGTGCTTTATGTCGTGCGTGATCCTCAACCGATTCAACGACGACAAATCGTGTCAGCTTTGGAAAGCGCTCATGGACTTCTGTAGTGAGGCTCTTCGAGACAGTATAGTTGGACAATCCGAGTACCAGCGCCTTGGCCTGCATAGCGTCGAGCGTGCTCAGCATGCGAAAATCCGATGCCGCGCCGAATGTCACTTTATAGCCGTCTGAAGCGGCGGCGATGAAGCGTTTGGGATCGTTATCTAACGCGACATGTGGAATGTTCAGGTGAAGTAGGGCATCGGCGATGATCCGGTTGCTTGGCGTCATACCAAACAGAATAGCCTGAGGCTTTTCTTCCGGTTCCTGTGCCTCGTTACGTGTGGTGCCGGTAATGATCCCTTCGGCGAGTTTCTGGGCAATGCGGCGGGACAGTTTAATACCAAGTCCTGCCCATGCAGGTGCGAGAGCCAGTGAGAGTGCGGTTGCGCCAACGAGGATCGAAATCCAGTTGCCGGGCGTGCCGACACGCACTGCGGCGAGTGACAGGACAACGAGCGTGAACTCCGACGCCTGAGGCAATAGAAATGCAAGGCGTGTCGCGCCCGGCAGGTTCCACTTATTGATGCGCGCCGCCAGGAAGATCATCACGGTTTTGATCAGCATGATGCCGAGCGCGACGGCCATGACCAGAAGGATGTTCGAACCAACTGACGGCAAATCGATCATCATGCCGACATTTACAAAGAAGAAGCTGATCAGCAGGCCGCGGAACGGAGAGACTTCCGTCTGGATGGAGTGACGGAATGGGCTGTCAGCGATGGCCATGCCTGCGAGAAACGCGCCCAGCGTCAATGAAAGCCCGATTGCGCCGGTAGCCGTCGCGGCAGCAACGACAATCAGCACCGTTGTCATAGTGAAGATTTCTGGCACCTGAGCAGATGCCAGAACGCGGAAGAGCGGGCGGACCATATAGCGGCCGATCAATGCTGCTGCGATGAAAGCCAGAATGGATTGTCCCGCAGCGATGCCCATCGCCGTTGCGAGGCGTGCAGGGTCTGATTCCAGCGAGTTTGCGAAAATCAACAGGAAGATCGCGACGACATCCTGGAAGACGAGCACGGCGACTGAAGAGCGGCCTGCCGGGCAGGTGTTCAAATCCCGCTCACCCAAAATCTGCGTGACCACGGCGGTGGAGGAGAGGGCGAGCGACACGCCTATGGCGATGGCTACAGGAATGCTGATGTTCAGCATGATTGCGCCGCCTATAAACACGAGCGCGCAAATGGCCATTTGAAGCGGAGCGAGGAAGAAAATATCCCGCCGGCTATTTTTCACTTCGTTCAAAGAGAAGTGCAGGCCGATGTCGAAAAGCAGAAAGACTACACCCATTTCAGCGAGCAGGTGGGTAACGTCTCCTTCCTCAATGGCGTTCAGGCCGTACGGGCCGATAGCCATGCCGGCGACAATGTAGCCAACCATAGGGCTGAGCTTCAGGGCTCTGGACGTTAAAGCGGCAACGGTACCTGCTCCTAAAAGGGCAATAACAGGCTGTAGCGCTTCAACTGGTGTCATGGATGATCCTGATTTTTTAGAGTGTAAGGCTTTGTTTCATATAATAACGCCAACAAAAAGGCCGGGTTCACAAGAACCCGGCCTTCTGTTTCAAACCTGCGTGTGCAGGAAGAAATTACAGAGCTTTAGACACTGTGAAGACGAATGCGTCGTCAGCACCAGTGATGTCTGTGTCCCAGTAACGGAAGTCGAGGTCGAGACCAACTGAAGTTGCGAGAGTCGCACCAACAGAGAATGTTGTGTAGTCACCACCGCCATCGAAGGAGTAGTTACCAACAGTCGCGTCAACACCGAGTGTTTCTGTCAGAGCGTAACCAGCTGCTGCTTCAACGTAGATGTTTTCGTTGTCTGGATCCCAGTAGATGTAACCAGAGAGGCCAACACCAGCGCCGAGCTCAGTAGAGAGACCGCCGTAGAGTTCTACGAAGTCATAGTCCAGACCAGAGGAGTCTGGGTAAGCGTAGTAGATCAGACCGATGTCGAAGCCGACAGTTTCTGTCAGATCACCAGCGAAACCTGCGTAGAAGTCCCACTCAATGTTTGTGTCTGCAGAGTCGTTGAAATCAACGTTAGAAACCCAAGTACCAGCGTAGAAGCCACCAGACTCGAGGTCGAAGCCGCCAGAGATAGCCATGTCGCCATTCGTCTGGGATACACCACGCCAAACGTAGTCAGTAGAAATAGCAACGTTACCGCTTACGGAAACTTCTTGTGCAACAGCAGGTGCTGCGATTGCGAGGCTGGCAGCGCCAGCAAGCAGAATTTTACGGATCATTATGTTTCCCCATGTTTTTACAAACCGCACGCCTAGACGCACAAGCATGTGGCACGGACAATAACCTTAACTGCGCTAAAGTCACCGCGTGATACCTCGATGCCTGAACGCAAATTGTTAATCGGGGGCCTGTTCAGCAAGTTCGTTTGTTGCTGCCTGATCGAAAATATTCAGTGTGCACAAGACGTAAGCACCAAAAATTCGAATTGGTCACAGATCGTGCGTATTTACCTTTCAGAATTTTGGTGAATATTTTGTGTCAAATCGTTGCAAATTTGACACAAAATATTGGGCGTTTCTGTAATTTATGTAATGAAAATAGCGTTGTGAGTGACCGCTTTCACGTGAGTTTGTGTTGCTTTCTTGCAACGATTGCGAATCGGCGTGCCGAGCGATTTGTGGATTCTGTCTCTAGCGCGCCTTCAACGGCGCAAACCCCAAATGGGTTCCCGCATCTGTCAAGAGTGTCTCGCCTGTGACGTGACGAGATGCGTCTGTGAGGAAGAACATTGCCGAGTCCGCAATGTCGTCTGCATCGCAGGCGTGCTGAAGCGGGGTGGCGGCTCGGACCGATGCTTCCATCCGATTATACTTCTCTTCGCCCATATAATCCTTGAACCAGCGTGTGCCGATAAAGCCGGGGCAGATGGCATTTACGCGGATCGCAGGCGCGAGCGCTCGCGCGAGAGACAAAGTCATCGTATTAAATGCGCCCTTACTCGCAGCATACGCGACCGACGATCCAATTCCTGTCACGCCTGCGATGGAAGATGTATTCAGGACGGCGCTCGCAATACCGGTTTTCTCATGGGCGGCGCGCAGAAGGTCTTCAGCGGCGCGGACCATCATGAACGGACCGACGACATTCACGGAGTAAAGTCGCAGGAAGTCATCCTTATCCAGACCGGCGAGGTCGGCATGGTTTGGCACTTGTTTGGTGATACCTGCATTATTCACGAGTATGTCCAGCCGCCCGTATTGCGATGCGACCTGCGCGAGTTTGCGACAGTCGGCGTCTTCGGACACATCAGCCTGAACGCAATGAACTTCAACGCCGAATGCGCGGCATTCGTCTGCAGTGGCTTCGGCCTCTGTGCTGCTGCGTGAATAGTTGATCACGACATTGGCACCGGCCTCTGCGAGTCGCTTTGCGATGCTCGCGCCAAGCCCCGTTGCCGAGCCTGTTACAATCGCGACACGACCGGATAAATCTGTTGAAATGGACATTTGCGTTTCTCCCCTGAACATACCATTTGTAATCGCTGCGGCTAACCTTGGAACCGGCGACCGAGTCGTCCATAAGGAAGCCCAAATAGCGTGGGTTTGAAAGCATGATGTGGTTGATGATCATTGGAGGCCTGGTTGGTCTGATCCTTGGTGGCGAGTTTCTCGTCCGCGGATCAGTGGCACTGGCTCGCCGTATCGGGGTCTCTGATCTGTTTATCGGTGCGGTGCTTGTCGGCTTTGGCACATCGGCCCCTGAACTCGTTGCGTCCTTGAACGCAGTTTCGGCGGACAGCCCGGGTATTGCCGTTGGTAACGTGCTTGGTTCCAACATTGCGAACATTCTTCTGGTCCTGGGTACGGCGGCTGTCATTTACCCGATCGCGACAAATCCTAAGGCACTGGCGCGCGATGGTGTGTTTGCGATCGCCGCGACATTGGTGCTGGCGGCGCTCATTTATTTCAACGGGTTTGCTTCTCGTCTGACCGGTATTGCGCTCTTCCTGACTCTTGTCGGCATCATCATTTACAGCTTCTACAGTGATCGCAAACAGGGTGGTCACAGCGATACAGCCGAGCTGCACCGTGACGAAGCGGAGATCATGGACGCGCACGTTCCGCTCTTGCTTGCCATTCCGATGGCGATTGGCGGTCTTCTTGGCATCGTGCTCGGTGCGAAGTTTCTGATCGACGGCAGTGTGCAGCTCGCGCGCATGGTCGGGCTGTCTGAAACCGTGATCGGCATCACCATTATTGCGATTGGTACTAGCCTGCCAGAGCTCGTGACCTGCGTCATGGCGGCGCTCAAGAAGAAGCCGGATGTTGCGCTTGGTAACGTGCTTGGCTCCAACACGTTCAACGTGTTCGGTATTCTCGGTATTACGTCTGGCGTTATGCCGTTTAATGTGCCGCTGGATCAGATCAGCGTGAGCCGGGATCTTGGCGGGCTGATCCTATCTATGTTCTTCCTCGTCCTGTTTGCATTTACAGGGCGCAAACTCGCGCGATGGGAGGGCGGCGTTCTGCTGCTCGGTTATTGCGTCTATATTTACTTGCTTCTTATGGGACCGGCGTAATGAGCCAGAAAGACATTTATTCAGGGCTGGATCAGCTCGGTGAAAAGGTTGATGCAGCGGCAACTCCGGAACAGGCGGAGCTGGAGCGTGTGCAGAACCCGCATCCGGACATGCTGTACTGCGCGCGTTTTGTTGCGCCGGAATTCACTTCGCTTTGCCCGGTGACTGGCCAGCCTGATTTTGCTCATATCGTAATCGACTATGCGCCGGGAGAATTCCTTGTGGAATCAAAGAGCTTGAAGCTGTTCTTGCAGTCTTTCCGCAACCATGGCGCGTTCCATGAAGACTGCACGCTCTACATCGCGAAGCGTCTGACAGAATTGCTCGCGCCAAAATGGTTCCGCATCGCCGGATACTGGTATCCGCGCGGTGGTATCCCTATCGACGTGTTCTGGCAGTCCGGTGAAATTCCGTCAGGTCTTTGGGTGCCTGAGACGGGTGTTGCACCATATCGTGGTCGCGGTTGAGCGGGGCTATACCCACTCTGTCACTTTATTCGCAAATGAAGGGCGGGGACGTTCAGCGAGTTCGCTAACGCTCGCCTGACCGATAAAGATGTGTCCGGCAATGCGCTCACCCGTCTGGAGGCCCAGAGCGCGGTCGATCTTCTCGTCGAATGCCCACCATTCTGAAATCCAGCTCGCAGAAAATCCGGCAACATGCGTCGCATAGAGCAGGTTCATGCACAGCGCACCTGCTGAAAGCTCCTGCTCCCAGACCGGTGTTTTGTGCGTGTGATCGGGGCTGGAAATCACGGTGACGCAAAGCGGAGCGCGCATCGGGCGGTTTCGCTCTTCCGCGAGTGCTGCGTCACTGGCTTCAGGATTGAGTTCCGCATATCTCCCGGCTAGCAATGCGCCCAGTTTTTCACGTGCGTCGCCTTTGATGACCAGCAGTCGCCATGGCTCAAGCTTACGGTGGTCGGGCACACGCATTGCAGTTGAAATGATGTTTTCCAGCGTCGCGTCATCTGGTCCGTCCGCATCCGGCTTCATTAGCTTCACGGGTGTCGAGCGCCGCTGGCTGAGCAAGGTTTTTGCGCTGGTTTCCGGTGTGCTGGCAGTGCTGAGGCAGGCGTTTGCTTCTGGAAGATTGAAGACCGGATCGCTCATTGAAATTCCTTGCGGTGCTGTGTTGTCGTGCGCGTGAAGGCTGTTTTTACGCCTGAAACTGAGTTACACACTTGGGAATGAACTCAGATATCTCAACATTTGCACCTGATTCCCAAGAGAGAAAACTGGAAACGCCGGCAGAGCGCCGCCGCGAGAAAGTCCGTCAGACGATTCTCGAAGCGGCAGAGCGCGTCTTCGCGGAAGAGGGCTATGAAGGGCTGTCGATTCGCCGTCTTGCGGACGAGATCGATTATTCGCCTTCCGCAATCTATAAGTATTTCGCCTCCAAGACCGAACTCGTTGGATGCCTCAAAGAGGCGTTCTTCATGCGTCTCGTGCGTAACATCGAAACTGCAATTGGCGACGAGCCCTCCAGCTGGGTTTTCGTGAAGGACTGCACCAAAGCGTATGTGCGCACTGCTATGGAGAAGCCACACCATTATGTGGCGGCATTCACGCCCACCTCCAGTCCGGTAGACGATTGCGCCGATGAGTCGGAGTTGATGCAGGATGAGAGCACGCCAAGCGCAGTCGCTTTCCGCTTTTTATGCGATGGTCTGCGTGATGGTGTCGCGCAGGGTGTTTTCCGTCCTGATCTGGACTGTCACATGGCGGCGATCTCCATCGCAATGTCTATGCACGGCATTGCAAAAGCGCTGATACATCAACCTGCTGTGTTCATGACGCGTGCGGACGGCTCTCAGATGACCGTTGAGGAAGTGCTGGAATTTTCCGCAGACCAGCTGGTTCGCGGCATTCAAAACCCGGCAAAAATGCAGGCGTAAGACGCCTTTTTCAAACAAAAAAAGAACACCGTTCACTTTTCTAACGGCGTTCAATGATATATATGTTCTTCAGAAATTTCTGAGGAGCTGTGCGATGTCACAGGATTGGGCGAAGCAGCCTTCTTTTGCCCGTGGGCTAATCTTTCTCGCTGTCATCGGTGTGGCGGTTCTTGCTGTTGCGGGATTTATCTACGTTCAGCGTGGCGAGGAAAGCCCGGTCAACATTCCGACTGAACGCGCTCGTGCGCTGAGTGTAAATGCGGCCCCTGTTGTGTATCGCGAAACGCTGGTACTTGATGAGCAGTTCAGCGGTATCGTACTGGCCCGTCGGTCCAGCGCCCTCGGATTTGAGACGGGTGGCCGGATTACGTCGGTCAATGTTGATATTGGCGATACCGTTTCAGAAAATCAGGTGCTTGCTCGTCTCGATACGCGTGCTCTGAATGCACGTCTTCGCGCATCTGACGCGCAGATTTCCGAGGCGCGGGCTGCCGTTCAGCTGGCTGAGGCCACGCGCGAACGTCAGGCTTTCCTAATCGAGCGCGATCTACTCTCAAGTCAGAGCTTTGATGAAGTGCAGACGCAGGTAGATGCCGCAAATGCTCGCCTTGCTGCGGCCGAGGCGCAGGCGCAAACCCTTCGTGTTCAGATCGAGCTGGCTTCCATCCGTGCGCCATTCGCGGGCGTTATCACAGAGCGTCGTGTGGATGAGGGGGCAATTGCCGCGCCGGGCCAGCCAATGCTCGAACTCATTGAAATTGGCGTCCCTGAAGTGCGTATCGGCTTGCCGCCCGACGTCGCGTCCCGCCTTTTGGTTGATGACGCCTATTCGATCAGCATACAGGGGCGCGAGGTCTCGGCGCGTCTTAAAGCAATCACGGGCGTGATTGAGACTAATGGTCGAACCGTCACGGCGATTTTCGAGCTTCCCGAAGCAACCGGTATCGCGCCGGGCGCAACAGCGCGCCTGAACATGAGCGAAGAGTTGGACCAACGCGGCGTTTGGGTGCCGATATCGGCGCTGACCGAGGCGAGCCGCGGTCTTTGGGCTATTTATGTCGTGCGTGAGATCGAAACTGGTGCGCATCAGATTGATCGACAACTCGTGGACATCATTCATTCAGAATCAGACCGCGTCTTCGTTCGCGGTGCGCTTCATGACGGCGACATGTTCGTTATGGACGGGCTTCACCGCCTTGTGCCGGGAATGAATGTCACGCCAGTCGTCCACACAGATCTTGCAATGGGGGGCTGAGACTGTGCGCCTCGCTACGCTGTTTTTCAGGACGCCGCGTCTGACCGCTCTGATGGTGATGATTATCATCGCTGCTGGCATTGGTGCGCTGCTCAATCTCGGGCGTCAGGAAGACCCGACGCTGGTTGAGCGCTACGGCTTCGTGCTCACATATTTTCCGGGTGCTGACGCCGAGCGTGTGGAAGCGCTGGTGACTGACCCGATTGAGACGCGGCTTCAGGAGCTCACCGAAATTGACGAGCTGATCTCGACCTCGCGCGGTAACGTTTCACAGATCCGTCTGAGCATTCGCGAAGATTTGAGCCCATCTCGTGTGGACGAGGCCTGGACGCTTATCCGTCAACAGGTTGGCCTTGCCGCAGCAGACATGCCTCAGGGTGTGCAACCCTCAACGGTTCGACGCCAGTATGTTGGCGCATCGACGCTTACAGCAGGTATTGAGTGGACCGGAGAAGGTGAGGCGCCGCTCGCTGTAATGAACCGTATGGCGCGCGATCTTGAAGAGCGCTTTCAGAATTATGCTGGGACAGAAGAAACCGAAGTTTTTGGTCTCGTCACCGAAGAGATACGCGTCGTTATCGACCCCGAAGCGCTATCTGCGGCAGGACTTAGCGTGCGTCAGGTCGCAGGCCTCATCGCGCAGGCCGATTCAAAAGCGCCTGCCGGTCAGGTTCGCAACAACGAGATTAATCTTGGCCTCGAAGTAGGTGGCGAGTTCACGTCGATTTCCCGAATCCGCGAAGTGCCATTGATCCAGCGTGCAGATGGTTCGGCTATTCGTGTGGGCGATGTCGCAGACGTCGTGAAAACCGAACAGTCGCCACCGGATGTGCTGGCGCGTCGCAATGACCGGCCAGCAATCATGGTGTCAGCCTATATCGAGCCGAACAACCGCGTAGACCAGTGGGCTGAAGGTGCGCGTGAGCTTGTCGCGGAATTTGCAGCAAACGCGCCGCGCGGCATTGAGGTAAATGTTCTGTTCGACCAGAGCGGCTACACGACTGAGCGTCTGGAAGGTCTCGCAAAAAACCTTCTTGTGTCCGCATTGATCGTGTTTGTCGTGCTGTTCGTTTCGATGGGGTGGCGTGCCGCTTTGATCGTTGGAACGGCGCTGCCGCTCTCGGTCTGTCTGGTTCTGATCCTGTTTCAGATATTCAACATGCCGCTGCACCAGATGTCCGTGACAGGATTGGTCATTGCGCTTGGCCTGTTGATCGACAACGCGATTGTTGTTGTGGACGAGATCGAACAAAAGCGGGCGCATGGCCTTGGACGCTCTGAAGCGATCGAGCAGTCACTTCATCACCTTTTCGGTCCGCTCTTTGCGTCCACGCTGACGACGGCGCTCGCGTTTGCGCCGATCGCGATGCTGCCGGGCGGAGCGGGTGAATTCGTCGGCATGATTGGCGTGTCGGTGATCTTCGCTGTCTGCTCGTCCTTCTTCCTGGCAATGACCGTTGTTCCGGCATTTGCAGGCTGGTTCGACCGCGACCGCGTTGAGGGCGAAAAGTCGGTCTGGTGGCGGGATGGATTCAATTTCCCGATCCTCAGCGAAGGCTATCGCTGGACGTTGCGCCAATCACTTCGTTTCCCAGTGGGGCCATTATTCCTGAGTTTCGCTCTGTTCGGTTTTGGTATGTATCTCGTGGCTGCGGTGATGCCATCGCAATTCTTCCCGCAGACAGAGCGTGATCAGTTCCAGCTGGATGTGCAATTGCCGCCGGGCGCGACGATTTACGAGGCCGAAGCGCTCACCGAGCGTGCGACCGAGATCATCCGCAGCTATCCGGGCATTGAGGATGTGCACTGGACCATCGGTGAGGGTGCGCCGCGCGTCTATTATAACGCATTCAACTTTCAGAGCGGTGTGTCCGGCTTTGCGGCGGGGTGGGTGACCACATCGTCAGCGGCCCAGACCCGTCAGATTGTGCCAACATTGCAAATGGAGTTGCGCGACGCATTTCCTGAGGCACGTTTCCTGTCACTGCCATTCGAGCAGGGGCCGCCGGTAAACGCGCCAATCGAGTTCTTCGTCAACGGCCCTGATATCATGACGCTCAACGAGCTGGGCGAGGAGGCGCGGCGTATTCTGAATGATGTGCGCGGCGTGACATACTCCTGGTCCACGATTGAAACTGGTGCGCCAACCATTCGTCTGATGGCGGACGAAGCGGCGGCTGACCTCGCAGGGGTGCGTCTGCAGGATATCTCCGCTGATATGAATGCTGAGCTCGAAGGGGTTCGTGCGGGCAGTGTACTTGAGGGCGTGGAAGAGATTCCTGTCCGCGTGATCGCACCGGAAGAGCGTCGGGGCACACTGTCCAGTCTGCGAGATGCACGTGTCGGTGTCGGGCCGAACAATCCTATGGGAACGCCCATTGCTGCGTTAGGTGATCTGGAGCTTACCCCGCAAATTGCGGTGATCACGCACAGAAATGGCGTGCGTTCGAACATTATTCGCGCCTCTATCGAACCATACGCGCTGCCCGCGCCGGTGTTTACCGAGTTTCAGGCTCAGCTGGATGAAGCGGGTTTCGAGCTGCCACCAGGCTATGAAATTGTGCTGGGCGGGGAAGCGGCTGAACGCGGCGATGCTATGGGTAATCTCTTCGGTGCGGCGCTGCCATTGGTTATCGCCATGGCGGGGTGTGTTGCGCTTGTGTTCAACTCGTTCCGTAAGTCATTTCTGGTTCTGTTGTCTGGCTTCCTGTCCATTGGTATCGCCTTCATAGGCGTCTGGGCATTTGGGCTGCCAATGGGCTTCAACGCGATAATTGGCGCAATGGGCCTGTTGGGGATCGCCATCAACGGTACGATCGTTGTCCTGTCAGCGCTGCAGGTGAATCCGGCTGCTCGTGCTGGCGATATTGATGCACAGGTCGACACGGTGGTGCAGGCGAGCCGTCATATTGTGGCGACAACGCTCACCACGATGGGCGGGTTCGTCCCGCTCATTCTGACCAAGGATATGTTCTGGCTTCCGCTGGCGAGTTCTATCGCTGTGGGCGTCGGCGGATCGGCATTGCTGGCGCTCTATTTCTCGCCAGCCATGTTCTCGCTTGGAATGAAGCTGCGGAACATGATGGGCGGAAAAAACGTTCCCGAGAGTGACGGAAAGGGTGAATACCTGCCAGGGGCTGCGTGATCGCTGGGTGGTTAGTTCACTTAAACCTCACAGACTTGTTTAGGTTTGCCTTATTGAAATTGAGTCACCACATAGGCAGACTGCGATGACAAACAGGCATTCCGTGTCTGAACCGATAGGAGAGGTCTATGACTATTGAGACCGAAATCAGCCCCGCAATGCCTGAAACGACGGGGGCTATGCCGCCAGTTTGGAAGCGGCTTCGCTTCGAAGCTGCAGCAAGTGCAGCGGAAGAGCCAACGCTCGCCAGCCTGCTGAACGCGGCGATTCTCAGCCATGACCATCTTCGCGATGCGCTGTCTTACTTCCTCGCGCAGAAGCTTGCCGGTTCTGAAATGAACGCGCTGCAGATCCGCGAAATCTTTGATGATGCTTATAATGCAGACCCCGTTCTGGAAGCAGCTGCCGAAAGAGACATGGTCGCGGTTCTTGATCGGGATGCAGCATGCCGGTCTTTCCTTCAGCCGTTTCTCTTCTTTAAAGGGTTTCAGGCGCTGCAAACGCATCGCGTTGCGCACTGGCTTTGGAATGAAGGCCGTGACACGCTCGCGTTTTTCTTCCAATCGCGTGTCTCTGAGCTGTTTGGCGTAGATATTCATCCGGCAGCGCAGATCGGTTCTGGCGTGATGTTCGACCACGCGACCGGTATCGTAATCGGTGAAACCACCGTCGTTGGCGACGACTGTTCCATCATGCAGGGCGTTACCCTTGGCGGCACCGGCAAAGAGATTGATGACCGTCATCCGAAAATCGGTAATGGCGTACTCGTCAGCGTCGGCGCGAAAGTGCTTGGTAATATCCATATCGGTGATGGCGCCGTTATCGGTGCGGGCAGCGTGGTGCTGAAACCGGTCAGTGAGAATTGTACGGTTGCAGGCGTTCCTGCGCGTCCGGTTGGTGGCCCGTGCTGCGGCAAAGCCGAGAGCATGGATCAGAACTTTTACGACGAAGCCTGATCGCAGGCTCTGAACTCCATCGAAGCAAGCTCAAAATCAGCTGGAAAGCGGAAATTATCCGCTGCCAGCTGGTTTTTTTTATGAGTCAAACCGGACTATTGTGTCGGCCAGATTCAAGAAAAGGATTCTCTTATGAGCCCAGAAGAAACATCCCGCGTAGAGGCTTATCTCAAAGCCCAGCTCAATCCGGCTATTCGGGTCGAGTCGCGTGAAAAAACGTCTGACTCGCTTGAGGTATATCTCGACAACGAGTTCATCGCGCTACTCTTCCGCATCGAGGAAGAAGGCGAGACGTCTTACCAGTTCCAGATGACTATTCTGAAGGAAGACCTCGAATAGCGAGGATATAACCCGGCGTAAAAACATGAAGACCCTGTTCGTTCATGGTGTCCCGGACACCGCGAATATGTGGTCGCCGCTTCTGCCTCATCTGGGGCTGGAAGAGGCGCAAACGGTCCGATTGTCTTTGCCCGGGTTTGCTGCGCCCATTCCAGATGGCTTTGGGTGTACTAAAGACGAGTATGCCGACTGGCTCATAGAGCAGATGGCATACCATGCAGGCGAGGGTGGTCAGGTCCGCCTCGTCGGTCATGACTGGGGCGCGCTTCTGACCCTGCGCGCGGCCAGTCGCAGACCTGATCTCGTGAAAAGCTTTGTTGTCGCAGACGCACTGATTGACGGTCAGTATAAGGGGCATCGCATGGCGCGCCTCTGGGCGACGCCTGTTCTGGGTGAAGCCTCAATGGCGTCCTGGCGATTTATGAAGCTGGGCGAAGTGCTGCAAAAGGCCGGCATGCCGGAAAGCATTGTCGACGACGAAGCCGGCGCGATTGATGCGCGCATGCGGAGCTCGATTTTGAAATTGTATCGCTCGGCAACGGGGTTGAAATTCTCAGGCGACTGGGTGGCAGACCTTCGCAATCTACCGAAAAAGGGATGTGTGATCTGGGGCGAACATGACCCGTTCGTCGGAATTGAGGTCGCCGAACGCTTTCAACGAGAATGGCGATACTCGCTACATATCCTCGGAGATTGCGGACATTGGGGTATCGTCGAAGCGCCGGAACAGGCCGGCGCTATTATTCAAGCGTTCTGGAAGTCCGTTTAGGGGACGGGCGGCCCCGCGATAAAGCTTTCAACGAGTGAGCCCGTCAGTAATCGCCAACCATCTACCAGTACGAAGAATATCAATTTGAACGGCAGTGATATCGTGACTGGTGGCAACATCATCATACCCATACTCATCAGAATCGACGCGACAACAAGGTCGATGATGAGGAAGGGCAGGAAGATCATGAAGCCGATCTCGAACGCCCGCTTCAATTCTGAAATCATGAACGCCGGGGCCAGCACTTCGAATGGCATTTCGGCTGCAGTATCCGGAAGCGTCTCAAGGTTCGCAAAGCCTACGAAAAGTTCCAGATCGGTCTCGTTTACATGCTCACCCATGAAGGCTTTTACAGGCGCAAGCGTACGCGGAATGGCGTCGTCCACATCAATAGCCTGAGACATGTAAGGCGCGATACCAGACTGATATGCCTCACCAAATGTCGGCGCCATGACGAAGCCTGTCAGGAACAGAGAAAGTGAAATGATGACAGCATTCGGCGGGCTTTGTTGCAGGCCGATGGCTGTCCTCAGAAGAGACAGAACAACAACGATCCGCACAAAGCTTGTCGTCATCACCAGAATGCTCGGCGCGAGGCTGAGCACGGTGATGATTGCGATCAGCTGAACGATATTGCGATTCAGGCCCGCACCGGTGCCAAGATCGACCGTAACTTCCTGTGCCAGAGCCGGAAGCCCTGCAGCAGCAATCAAGCCAAGAATCAGAAGACCAGTGATACGCAACATATCAGTTCTCTTCTCCGGATTCGGCAGGTTCGTCGCCTTGTACCTTACGACTGGAGATCAGGGTGTCCTGCGTCTGGCCGGTGAGAATCAGAAACTCCTCGTCACCCCATTGAACCACGGCGAGCTTTTTGCGGCTGTCGAACGGGCGCCAGGATTTGACGCGCAGCTCTCCGCTGTCTGTAACGCCGGGTGTGAGAGATGTGAAACGGCGCAGGCCCCAATAGAGGCCGCCGATCAGGCCAAGCACTAGTACAAGTGCTGCGAGTGCCCGCATTGCGGTAACAGTATCCATACCACGCCTCTTATAGGCCATTCTGGCCGTTAAGCTTTGTTAAGAGTTCTGGGGCGCATTGGTTAACGGGCTGTTAACCGGTTGCGCCGGAGCGCCGTTAAGTAGGTTTAATCAGGTATTAACTGACTCGGCATAATTTACCGGAATGATATTGCCGAGCGATCTTTCTGTTTTCCAGCTTCTGAACAACCGACTCAACATGCTTGAGACGCGTCAGAAGACTGTTGCGGAGAATGTCGCGAACGCGAACACACCGGGTTACGTCCCGAACGATATTGATCAGGCTGCGTTCGAACGTTCGCTGAGCCGCTACAGCCAGCCATCGGTTGGAAGTGTAGGGCTGGCGACTACGCAAAACGGGCACATTCAGGGTACGGCAGCGCCAGCACCTCTGGTGCGCACGCTTTCGACGCCTGACAGCGAAGTCACAATGGATGGCAACGCAGTTGTGGTTGAAGAACAAATGCTTCGTCTCAATCAGACACGTGCTGATTTCGACACGGCACTGAGCCTTTATCAGAAAGGGCTCTCACTCATTCGGCTCGCATCACGGTCGCCGACCTGATGACGGTTTAAGGTGAAGGTTAGAACACATGTCTGCTGATCTTTTTTCTGCACTTTCTGCTGCCTCTACGGGGCTTCGTGCGCAAACTGTGCGTATCCGTCTTGCTGCCGAGAATGTCGCGAACGCGAACTCAACATCGGACGTGCCAGGCGGTGACCCGTATCAGCGCCGCATGCCGGTTTTTCGTGAGATGGTTGATCGTGAGACCGGTGCACATGGTGTTCAGGTTGTGCGAACGGCTCAGGACCAGAGTGATTTTCCTGTTGAGTACGATCCAACACATCCGGCTGCGGATGAGAACGGTTTTGTGAAGCTTCCAAACGTTCAGACGCTGATCGAAATGGCTGACATTCGCGAAGCGCAGCGCACCTACGAAGCGAATCTGAACATTATCGAAGGCTCACGAGCGATGATCAATCGCGCGCTGGACCTTCTGCGTCGCGGTTAAACTGGAGTTGATAAGATCTCATGGCTATTGATTCTCTAGCTGCGGCCCGCGCCTATCTCGATACAGCGCGCACGATCGCAAACTCACCGAACAGTGGCTCGGCTCAAGAGGCTCAGGGCTCAGGATTCGGAAACATGCTGGATCAGGCAGTGTCCGCCGCATCCGGTGCCGGGCAGACTGTTGAGGCAGCTATGGTGCAGGCGGCAACGGGCCGCGCTGACCTTGTGGATGTGGTGACGGCGGTTGCCGCAGCCGAAGCCACATTGGAAACCGTCGTCGCCGTTCGTGATCAGGTCATCAAGGCCTATCAGGACATTCTGCGTATGCCGATCTGATAATAAAATAAGGCCGGATTGATGATCTTACCTCTCTCAGTGTTTTCCACGCATAGCAGCCTCGGCCGCCTCGGCGGCTGCGTGCTCGCTGCCCCCGCTACGGATTTCAGCTTCACGCTGAGCCCAAAGCCGTTTCTGGTACTTAGTGGAGATGATGTCCGTCACGACCAGAACAAAAATTACAAGGTAGAAGGTAGACTTCTCGATGGCGTGAATTTCATAGCCAAACACCTTCATATGAGCCAGGTGGCCGCCCTCTGATACGAGCAGGGCGCCTACAATAAACAGGATGAAGAGGCCCAGAACCTCGTACATCCGGTTCTTTTTCAGAAATTCTGCAACGTGATCTGCAAGCAGGATCATTGCAATACCGGACAGGATGATGGCCACAGCCATAATCCACACCTGATACTCAATTTCGCCAGCCTCATTGCGGGTGTTTGCAATTGCCATGGCTGACAGAATTGAATCGAATGAGAATACTAGGTTCATGGAGACGATCATCGTGATCGCTTGAACAACCGACTTCTTCTTATTGCCTTCGGTGTGCTCGATATGATCGACCGCGAGTAGGTGGGAAATCTCTTTGATCGCCGTGTAGATAATGAAGCCACCGCCGAACAGAGTGACCAGGCTCTGAAGGTTGAATTCGGCTTCGAAAATACCTGTCAGCGGGATCGTCAGAAACGGCGCTGCGAGCACTGAGAACAGGCTCACGATAATGATCAGCAGCACGATCCGGAACGCAACGGCCAGGCCAATGCCCCAGCGTCGAACCATGCTGGCTTTGCCGCCTTCTTCGCCGACACGCTTTGATTCAATCGAGATATAAAGAAGATTATCGAAGCCTAGTACGGCTTGTAGCAGGATCAGAACCAGCAGGGTCGAAAGCCCGGAAATGCTAAAAAGTTCAGCCATTAGTCACCCCTTCCAAAATGGACATGCCGAAACAGGTAGCAGACTCTTCGCGTTGCGCGAACCGCTGAAGTCAATTTTGCCGTGAGTAGAAATTTTGTAAGCAAATGATCACATTGCCGCAATTTCGCCTTATTCTCCGGCAATTAGTGAGCAAATGATCACAAATGGTTTGTGGTTAGCCCGAAAGGGCATAATGCTCTTACAGAGGAGAAATCTTATGGGCGGTTTTGCGAGTATCCCGGCAAATTGGGCGGCTATCGCGTCAATGAAGTCGAAGTCTGCATTGGACGGTTTTGTTAAGGAGCTCGATGCAGCTCCTGAGAATACCCGCAAGGTCATTGGGACGCTGGGACAGTATGCGAGAGATAACCTGTCCGGTGTTTCCGTTGTGGGATTGTTTCCAAGGCTGAATGAGGGGCAGTCGGGGACTTGATGCCCGGCATAGGACAGCGCCTGAAGATTAGTCTTCGGCGCTGAAGCCTGAATACTGGCAGACCGGCAGGGTCACGCCTTCAGGCAGGCCGCGTACGCTAACGCCACATGCACCTTCGAAGGAGGCCTGTGTGAGGCCTTCGGCATTCTCAAACCGAATGTCGAACATCCGCGCATCAAGGAAGCTTACATCGCCGAGGATTACGGCGTTGAAGTCTACATCGGCGAGTGTCGCGCCAATGAAGCTTGCTTGCGTCAGGTCGACATTCACAAAGCCCACGTCTGTGAGAGATGCAGCCGAAAAGTCGCTCTCGTTCAGATTGGAGGTATCAAAGTGAACATCAGCCAGATGGGCGCTGATAAACTTCACTTTGCGGAAGTTGGATTCAGAGACGTCCACGCCAGCAAGGTTGGCTGCGACGAGCGAAGCGTCTGAGAAGTTCGAACGTGCGATCACAACTTCCATCATATTGAGCGCTGGCGCATCAATCTGGTTCGCCTGAATTTCGTCGAGCGTGAGTTCTGTAAAGCGGGCTTCTTCAAGGTGGGCGCGGGACATATTCGTCCGGTACAGGCGCGAGTCAGCGAAATGTGCGCGCGGCGCGTGAGCACCCTGAAGTGAGGTATTGGTCATATTGCAGTTCACGAACTGCGCGTTGTTCATCGTGCGGCCGTTCAGATTGGCGCCCGTGAAGTTACTTCCATTCAGCTGGCCGCCAATGCGCGGCTGATACATGATCGTTGTCCCGCCATCAAAAAGGAAGGCGTGAGCCTGCAACCCGGAGGCCGCGATAACAGTACAGGCAAGAGCGCTGAAAAGTTTCATGCGCTGTTGATAACATACTGGGAAAGGCCGTCGATTTAATTCCATGTAATGACCGGCGGAATGACCGTTATGCGGGTTTAGTGTGCGCAGGAAGGCACAGACAGGCCGTTCGGAAGCGTCGTTGCTGCATCTCCGCATGCCGTGTTGAGCTGGTTTTGCGTCAAGCCGCGCGCTGAATCGAGTTCAGCGCCGGAGATGTTTGCGCCTGAAAGGTTAGCACCGGCCAGATTTGCGCCACCGAAATATGCGCCAACCATAATCGAACGGCTGAGATTCGCATCGTGAAAGTTTGCGCCGGTGAAACGTGCACCAAACAGATTCGTGATCGAAAGATCGCTCGCTTCGAAATTGACGTTATTCATCGTCGACAGGCTCAGATCAGCCTGACGCAGGCGCGAGCCAGAGAGATCCAGCATAGGCAGATCATGATAGGAAAGGTTCGCCTGGAACAAATTACATCCGGCGCAGGAGTGACCGGACTGAACGCTCGCAATCTGTGATGCATTCTGCGCTGAGGCCGTCAGGCTAAGGGCTGCGATGCCGGCAATCACGGTCATGAATCTGAACATAGCTTAGTCTCCACCCGGGTTTCCAGCTCACGTCGTAACATGCAAAGTTTGCATCGCCCTTTGTATTCACCGCAAATTTTACTGAAAAATCGCCCGGTTTTGTAGAAGACTTCTGATTCAGAGCGGTAAAAAGGTCGCACAGGGCAATTCTTTGCACACGCATGCATTTTGGTGTAGTAAGGTATCTCTTGCTGTTTTGAGGCTAAAAAAATATAAAAAACAGTAGTCTATGAGGAGGAAACCGGCATATTCCCAAAACGGGTCCAAAAAACGCTGCGTTTAGATTGTCACATGCGGCGAAACGGCCTTTTTCTTTTTGTGATCATTTGGGTAATGTGTTCGCCAGATACTGGGCGCTGACCACCAGACGTCCACCCGCGAGGAAAATATAATGAAGCATCTCGAGGCTTTCGAGCAAGCGATCAGCACCATTCGCGAAGAAGGGCGGTATCGCGTATTTATTGACCTGAAGCGTCACCGTGGGTCTTTCCCGCGTGCGACTGCGCGTTTCGAGCACGGCGAAGAAAAAGACATCGTCGTCTGGTGCTCTAACGACTATCTTGGCATGGGCCAGGATGATGATGTGATCAACGCAATGCACGAAGCTGTCGATACGTTCGGCGCTGGCTCTGGCGGTACACGCAACATCTCCGGCACAACCCGTTTTCACGTAGATCTGGAGCGTGAGCTGGCTGACCTTCACGGTAAGGAAACAGCGCTCCTCTTCACTTCGGGCTATGTGTCTAACGAAGCGACGCTCTCTACGCTCGCTAAGATTCTTCCGGACGTTATCATTTATTCTGACGCGCTGAACCACGCCTCCATGATTGAAGGCATTCGTCGTTCAGGCTGCGATCGTCGTATCTTCAAACACAATGACCTCGGTCATCTTCGTGCGCTAATGGAAAACGACGCCCCTGATCGTCCGAAGGTTATCGCGTTTGAGTCAGTCTATTCTATGGACGGTGATGTCGCACCGATGAAAGAACTCTGCGACCTCGCAGACGAGTTCAACGCAATCACGTATCTTGATGAAGTTCATGCTGTTGGCATGTATGGTCATGAAGGCGCAGGCGTTGCCCAGCGCGATGGTGTGATGGACCGCATCGACATTATCGAAGGCACGCTGGCGAAAGCTTACGGCGTGATGGGCGGTTATATCGCGTCTGACGAAGCGGTTGTCGACGCGATCCGCTCTATGGCGCCAGGCTTCATCTTCACAACATCGACTTGCCCGGTCATGGCTGCTGGCGCTTTGAAATCTGTTGCGAAACTCCGCACGGATGAAGGCCGCCGTCTGCGCGCTGAACATCAGGCAAAAGCTGAAATGCTGAAGCAGAAATTCCGTGACGCGGGCCTGCCGCTGATGGAATCAGACACGCATATCGTGCCACTGATGGTTGGCGATCCAGAACGCTGCAAAGCGCTCTCTGACACACTCCTGCACGACTTTGGCGTTTATGTTCAGCCGATCAACTATCCGACTGTTCCTAAGGGTACTGAGCGTCTGCGCTTCACACCGTCTCCTGTCCATACAGAAGAGATGATGAATGACCTCGTCGCAGCACTGCTTGCGATCTGGAAGCAGCTCGGTCTGCCAAAAGCAGCGTAAGCTCCAATGGCCGATAAAGGCAGTATCTATATCGAGATCCTGCCTGTCGGCCATGCGCTTGAAATCGCAGCTATAGACAGCGAAACGGGCCGTGAGGTCCGTTTTGTTGCTCCTAAGACAGCGACTGAAGACGAAATCAAACAACTGGCCCGCGCGAAGATGGATTATGTCATGCGCAAGGAAGCGGAAGCCAAGAACAAAAAGCCCCCCGACTCGCGCGGGGGGATTGTTGTTTGAATTGAGATGAGTTGATCAGACCAGCAGAGTGTTGGTCTTACGAATTGCTGCTTCCGCTTCGTTCATCAGGTCAGCCACGATCTCTGCCACAGGCTTCACCTCTTTCACGCCGCCAGCGGACTGGCCCATGGCGAAGCAGGACTTCTCCATATCCAGACGCGATTCGTCTGTAACGCCTGCAATACCGCTGAGCACATCGACCTGCCTTGAGTGGATGGCTTGATGCGGGAAAGGCATGATGTCGTCCGGGCGCTTTTCCCAGTCGAGCACGTAAGGGTTGGTGCGCACGCGCATTGGTTTGCCGGAATAGCAGCGTGTGCGGGTCGTATCAGCGTCTGTCGCGCCGACAATAGCGTTGCGATACGTGTCTGCCGCGTGGGACTCCGCTGACGCGATGAAGCGCGTGCCCATCCACACGCCTACAGCGCCTAGGCTGAGCGCAGCTGCAATCCCGCGTCCGTCGTAAATACCGCCTGCAGCGATCACCGGAATCTTCACGGTCTCTACAGCTTGCGCGACGAGGGGCAGGGTGCCCACGAGGCCCGTATGACCGCCACCTTCGCCGCCTTGCAGGATAACGGCGTCACAGCCCGCTTCCTCGGCTTTAATGGCATGCTTCACCGCGCCGCCGACAACCATGACTTTCACGCAAGCGTCTTTGAGCTTTTTCATGATCGGCATTGGCACGCCAAGACCTGCCACGAAGCTGTCGGCGCCGCCTTCAATGATGACATCTACTGAACGCTCCAGGCTTTCAGGATCGGCTGCGAGCAAGTCCACACCAAATTTCTTGTCTGTGAGGCTTTTGACCTTGGCAATCTGGGCTTTGATGAAGTCCGGCCCTGTGCCGGCCATACCGAGAACGCCATAGCCTCCGGCATTGCTCATCGCTGCGACGAGCTCAGCGTATGATACGCCGCCCATTCCTGCCAGCATGATCGGGTGCTCAATCCCAAGCAAAGTATTTAGCGGAGTTTTGATGCCCATTCTTGTTTCCTTCCCATGTATTTATTGGTTAAAAGTAGGTCGCTATATTTATATCTGACGACCTGCATTAGGTTTTCGTGGCGTGAATTCTTCGAAGGTTGTATATAAGGCATCGGTCGAATCCCGACCTTGCATTAGGGGAAACCAGATGAAGAACATTGTATTCGCAGCTGTAGCTGCACTCGCGCTCGCGGCTTGTAGTGGTGAAGGCGAAGAGCCGACAGAAATCGAAGCTGCTTCTGCGGAAGTTGCTGCTGAAACTGAAGAAATGGCAGCTGAAGCTGGCGCGGCGATCGAAGCTGGCGCTGAAGATGCTGCTGAAGCGACTGGCGAAATGCTTGAAGCAACAGGCGACATGATCGACGAAGGCGTTGAAGCTGTTGAAGGCGCAGTCGAAGACATGACCGACGAAGCTGAAGAAGTTGAAGCAGACGTCGAGGCTGAAGTCGAAGCTCATACAGAGCACTAAGAGCGACTTATAAAGCTTGAAAAGAGCGCTGCTTTGAGGAGGGCAGCGCTCTTTTTGTATGCGGATGGTCCCGCTAAGCGCCATTAGAAGATGCTGTACCCGCCATCGACGAGCAATGTGTCGCCCGTATGGAAGGATGACGCATCGGATGCGAGATAGACGGCGATACCGCCAAAGTCTTCCGGCTTGCCCCAGCGGCGTACAGGTACGCGTTTGATCACGTTCTCTTCGAATTTGTCGTCGCCCTGAGCGTTCGATGTC
Source organism: Ponticaulis sp. (assembly GCA_002723155.1). Classification (GTDB taxonomy): domain Bacteria; phylum Pseudomonadota; class Alphaproteobacteria; order Caulobacterales; family Hyphomonadaceae; genus Ponticaulis. The sequence goes on from PBNO01000006.1 coordinate 145,568, forward strand.
ATGTCTGTCGCGATCCAGCCTGGCAGGATGGAGTTTGCGCGAATGCCATAGCGGGCGAGTTCCACAGCAGTCGCTTTGACCATTGAGATCACGCCGCCTTTGGTTGCCGCATAGGCCTGATTGCGCGCAGCGCCTTCTACAGCCGCCATGGACGCGGTCACCATGAGAGAGCCGCCCGGATCGCCGTCTTTAGCACGCTCGACCATGACTTTTGCCGCTTCGCGCAGGGTCCAGTAAGCGCCATCAAGGTTCACTGACAGTACGTCGCGATAGGTTTGTGTGTCCTGCTGAATGAATGGAATACCGCGTGCGGAAACACCAGCGTTTGCGATTACGGTATCGAGGCGGCCCTTCCAGGCATTTGTAAGCGCCATACCGTCTACGACAGATTGCTCGTCGGATACGTCGACCGAGAATGCGGTCGCGTCGCCAGTGCCGAGTGTTTTCAGCTTTGCGACAGCTTCGTCTGCGCTCGCCGCATTGCGGCACCAGAGCACCACGTCAGCGTTCGATGCCGCCAGTGCTTCGGCCATGCCGAGGCCAATGCCGCGGTTACCACCTGTTACGAGTGCGACCTTACCGGTCAGATCAAATGGCGTGTAAGCCATGCGTTTCTCCCTCTCTTATTGCGATTGCAGTAATGGAGGTCACGCAGCGTTAATCAAGCCTTCTCCTTACGCGAAGGGAATATGTTTTGTGGACCGGGGCCATTTTGGCCTTTTTCATCCTCGGCATTGTAGAGTGCGCACTTATCCAGCGAGAGGCAGCCGCAGCCAATACAGCCGTTCAGATTGTTTCTCATGCGAGTGAGTTCGTTGATCTTTTCATCCAGCACTGTGATGAAGCGGGAACTGATCGCTTCCCAGTCTTTCGCGGTTGGTGTCCGGCCTTTCGGCAGCTTTCTCATTTCAGCTGCGATGTCATCAATCGAAAAGCCGAGCTTCTGGGTAATCATCACAAAGGAAAGACGCCGGATATCGGAACGCATATAGCGACGGTGACCACCTGAATTGCGGTGAGGGGTAATCAGGCCTTTCTCTTCATAGAAGCGAATAGCGGAGACAGACAGCCCCGTACGCGCGGCGAGATCTCCAATCGCTAATACCTGTTTCAGCGCCATATTTGCCTCTCAGAAAAATCTCTTGATCTCAACTTAACTTTAGAAATTAGAACCGGCCCATCGACATATCAATCCATAACGAAAAGGAGTGAGGACCATGTCTTTGGCAACTCTCGAACATCTGAACTTTACCGCAGCTGATCCGGTGAAATCGGCAGAGCGTCTTGCGCGTATCTTCAGTTGGTATATCCGCTGGAAAGGCCCATCCATTCACGGTGGGCAGAGCGTTCACGTGGGAACACCTGATCTCTATCTGGCGATCTATTCACCGCCTGAAGGCGTATCTGAAGGACCGGATAATTACCGCACCCGTGGAGGGCTCAACCATATCGGCATTCTGGTCGACGATCTGGAGGCCGCCGAGAAAGCGGTTCTGGCCGAGGGGTATGAAACCCATTCACATCAGACTTATGAGCCCGGCAGCCGGTTCTATTTCGATAATGAGGACGGCATCGAATTTGAGGTCGTCAGCTATACGGTCTGACGCCGCTGGCGCGGTTAGCTGAACAGTTTTCCGCGCATCAGACGCTGCAACAGAATAATGATGCCGGTAATGACCATCGCGAAGGCGAGGAACGCGGCCAGTTTCATCCACCAGGTGTCAATTCGGTCATCGCCAGTGATGTCCATGATATGAAAACGCCAGAGCACATCGAAAATGCGCCATTCGGTGGTTCGTACCGCGCGAATATCGCCTGTGTTTACATCGATGTAGGCTCGTTCATTGCTATCGGCGGTTTCAAACGCCCATACGGGCAGACGACCGCCATATTCACGCGGCGCGTTTTCTTCAATGAGAATCATCTCGCCTTCGAAAGAGGCGAGGCCCGGTACGCCCGTGCGTGCAATCTCAAGCGCCGTTTCTTCCGGTATGGGAGAAATGAGATCGCCTGTGCGTGCACTGACCAGCTTTACTTCATGACTGTTGCTGAGCTTCCAGACGGGTTCGCCCAGAAACATGGACAGCTCTGNCTCGAACACCCAGATGTCCGACGCATCCATCGCATCCTGCACACTGACTTCGACTTCTTCAGGGCGAAGTATGCCGTGATCAATCTGTGCACGCAGATGGTCCCCATGGATCGTTTCGATCGGGTAGAGCGTGAAGTAGAAGCCTGACACCACCCAGAAGAGGAGCTGCAGGCCGATCACCATGCCGAAGATTTTGTGGAGCCGTGAGATCCGGCGAACAAAGCGGGTAAACATGCTCAACTGTTAGCATGAAGAATCTGGCGCGCCATAGCAAACAGCCCTCCGGAGGTTCCGAAGGGCTGCTTCTCTGAAGATTGCGGCGGATCTTAGCGCGCACCGACGCTTTCGGTGAATTTCTCCGCATCGACGGATTTGCCGTAATTGGCATCCTTATATTTGCGGAATTCATTGCGCGCGATGGCCCGCGCATGGACCTCATCCGGTCCGTCCGCCATGCGTAGGGTACGGATATTGGCGTAGGCGTCAGCGAGGCCGAAGTCTTCCGTCACACCGGCGCCGCCATAAGCCTGAATGGCGTCATCAATGATCTGACAGGCGATACGTGGACCGGCCACCTTGATCATGGCGATCTCGTTCTTCGCGACCTTATTGCCCACCGTATCCATCATATACGCAGCTTTCAGCGTCAGAAGGCGCGTCATTTCGATGTTCAGGCGCGCCTCAGCGACGCGTTGTTCCCAGACAGAATGCTCTGCGATGGATTTACCGAACGCAACACGTCCAACGAGGCGCTTGCACATCTTTTCAAGGGCAAGCTCTGCCGCGCCAATGGTGCGCATGCAGTGGTGGATACGGCCCGGGCCGAGACGACCTTGCGCGATCTCAAATCCGCGGCCTTCGCCCAGCAGCATGTTCTCGACCGGCACGCGAACGTTCGTCAGCTGGATTTCGGCATGACCGTGCGGCGCATGATCAAATCCGAACACTGGCAGCATGCGCACGATTTCGAGGCCCGGCGTGTCCATAGGCACGAGGATCATGCTCTGTTGCGCGTGCTTTGGAGCATTGAAATCGGTTTTGCCCATGACGATCGCGACCTTGCAGTGTGGATCGCCTGCACCGGAAGACCACCATTTTCGTCCGTTGATCACATAATGATCTCCGTCACGCTCAATGCGTGTCTCGATATTGGTCGCATCAGAGGAGGCAACCTGCGGCTCTGTCATCAGGAATGCAGACCGGATGTCGCCATTCATGAGGGGGCGAAGCCATTGCTCTTTCTGCGCGCGCGTACCGTAGCGGTGGATCGTCTCCATATTGCCGGTGTCTGGTGCGTTGCAGTTAAAGACTTCCGATGCCCAGCTGACGCGCCCCATCATCTCTGCGAGTGGGGCGTATTCCAGATTGGAGAGACCTGCTCCATGGAACTCGTCATCATCGTGCTCAGGGCTAGGTGCCAGGAACAGGTTCCACAGACCTTCAGCCTTCGCTTTGGCTTTCAAGTCATCGACAATTTGTGGCACGTTCCACGGGTTCTCGAACGCAGCGTGCTGATCTTCATAGGTTTTCTGGTTTGGATAAATATGCTCGTCCATGAAGGCAGACACGCGGGCAATATAGTCTTTTGTTCTGTCTGAAAAATCGAACTTCATCAGGTTTCTCCCATAATCTTGAGAGAGACCATAATTTTTTTGAGGAATATGCCTATTGGACAGAATGCCTCAAAACCATACTTTTTCTGTGACAAAACGTTGCATCATATAGATCGCTACATATTGCGACCCGACTGAAAGCCGCTTACTCAGACCCCGAAGCTAAGTTTGGAGGGCAGGCATGTTGGGAGTGACGGGTACGGCAGCTCTCTTGAAATTGCTTGCCATCATCTTTTCCGCTGTTTTCGTCACGTCTCTCTTATCCGGTATTTTCGGGATGGCCGGTGGGCTTATTCTGATGGGCGTGTTCACGGCTATTTTTCCACTATCCTTCGCCATGGTGCTGCATGGAGTGGTCCAGCTGTTTGCAAACGGGTGGCGCGCCTTTCTGATCCGTCAGCACATTCAGTGGGGAATCGTTGGCCGCTATCTGATTGGCGGTGTGCTTGCGATTGGTGGTTTGTGTCTGGTCTTCTGGCAGCCGGACAAGCAGGCAGTCTTCATCATGCTTGGCGTACTCGCATTCGTACCGTGGATACCCAAGGCGGTTTTCGCGCTGGATGTGAACAGGCCGTTCCAGGCTGAGGTTCTTGGCTTTATCGCACAGGCACTGAACACGTTGGCAGGTGTCGTTGGTCCGGTACTCGATATTTTCTTCGTGAAGTCTGACATGACGCGCCAGCAGATTGTCGCGACCAAAGGCGCAACGCAGGTGATCGCCCACCTCACCAAAATTGGTTTCTGGACATTGCCGGTTCTGATGTCAGCAGAAGAGGGGGCGTTACCGCCCATCTGGCTTTGCATTGCCGCGCTGCCCGTGGCGATGATGGGCACCTGGGTTGGGGGCAAAGTTCTCGACAAAATGACAGACGTGTCGTTTCGCAGCTGGACGAAATACATCCTCACTGCGATCGGTGTCGTTTATCTGATGCGAGGTTTCGGGCTGATCTAGCCTTACGCGGTCGCCAGAGCGTTCATAACGCCTGTGAACATCGCACGGCCATCGCTGCCACCTTCATGGCCGCCAATCGCGCGTTCCGGGTGAGGCATCATGCCGAGAACGCGGCGGTTCTCTGACAGAATACCAGCGATGTCGCGTGCTGAACCGTTCGGGTTGTCCGCATAGCGGAACGCTACACGGCCATCGCCTTCCAGCATGTCGAGCGTAGCGTCATCTGCGAAGAAGTTACCGTCATGGTGTGCAACAGGTACGATGACTTCGCTGCCAGACTGATACTCGGACGTGAAGGCAGAGCTGTTCGGGCTGACGATAAGACGTTCGTTACGGCAGACAAAGTTTAGTCCGGCGTTTCGCAGGAGTGCGCCAGGAAGCAGACCGGTTTCGGTCAAAATCTGGAAGCCGTTGCAAATGCCGAGGATATGTCCACCAGAATTTGCGAATGCCTTCAGTTCCGGAATAATCGGAGAGTTACCGGCCATCGCGCCGCAGCGCAGATAGTCACCATAAGAGAACCCGCCCGGAACGACGACAAAATCGAGACCCTTCGGCCATTCTGTTGTCTTGTGCCAGATTTGCACCGGATCCTGTCCGGTGATGTCCTTCAGAGCCGTAATCGCATCGCGATCACAGTTTGAACCGGGAAAAATGATGACGCCTGCTTTCATGCGTTCGCATTAGCGGTAATCGCAGCAAATGAAAATCCCGAAGGCGCTTAGAAGGCAGAAAAAAAGGACGTTCGCTTTAAAAGGGCAGGGGAAAGCGAACGTCCTCAGTCTGGGTAAGTTCGTGGAGGAACTTAAACGTATGAACAGGACCAATCGCAGTATCGGGACCATGGAGCTTTAAGGGGCGGACAGGCGGTGTCCATTAAGGGGGAGCTCCAGCCGCTTTCGGCCGCGTTCATGATAGTAAAACGCTGGCCGATCCGGTTTCCGTCTGCTCCGTCGCCGGTTTTTACATTAATTAGTTGTCAGAAAGTCCGAGGAACTGAAGCTCTTCGTCCGCAAGGTATGCGGCTCGAGCCGCATCGATTTCGGCCATGAAGGCGTCCATCGGCATCTCAACGAGGCGTCCTTCCTGAGAATAGAAGAAGGTGTCGCCGGTTGCAGAGAAGCTCGCGCCGAATTCGATGCCGCGCGAATTAATATTCGGGCCGAGCGTGTATGGCCCGATCCAGCTTCCATCTTCTGCGCGAGTGAGCACTTTCAAATCCACATTGCCTAGGATTGGACGCATGCGGGAATAGAAAACCAGATGGCGACCATCAGCCGTAGCCGCGATATGGCTTTCAACGAGCGAGGTATTACCCTCTGGCAGCAGGCCGTCAAAAATCCAGCCTTCTGTGGTTTCGTCATAATGGGCGACATAGAAGTCATGGCCGCCTGGACCTTCGCGGCGCTGCGATACGAAATACATGTCGCCATTCGCTGTTGTGGTTACCGAAGTCTCGTCCGAACCGTAATGAATATTGCCGGGTACGTATTCGGCTTCACCCCAACCATCGTCGGTTCGGTTAATGGACCAAATATTCATGTCATCCCGGTTTTCGAGGCCGGGAGCGGGGCGATCCGATGCAAAGTAAAGCCGGCCGTCAAACGGGCTGAAATGCGGGGCAACGTTTGAACGGAGCTTTGGCCAGTCCAGCTTGACCGGCTCAGACCAGCTTCCGTCGTCCTGAAGCAACATCTCATAGAGGTCTGTGTCATCGCGGGTCTCGCGCGTGAAAACGCGAACAGTGCCTTCAGCGTTTTCAGTCAGCGTATAGGCGCGGTGATAGGGATCAGGAATTTCTTCGCCGGGAAAGACGAGCTGCGGCAGCACGGGTGCGTCTGCAGCCGCTGTCTCGGTGGTGTCGTTTCCACAGGCCACCAGACAAAGCGCAAGCCCGGACAGGACGAGTAGGTTTGCAGTCTTCAGCATAAAAAACTCCGCGATCTTAGCTGGGTCCAGCCAGTATCGCGGAGCTATGACGATTTCACGACGCGGCATTAAAAAAATGCCGTAGCCGGATAATTTTAGGCGTCTGCCAGTTCGATCTGGTAGCGCTCGATGACTGTGTTTGCGAGAAGGCTTTCACACATCTCTTTCACACGTGCTTCAGCAGCATCTTTCGCCAGACCGTCTTCGAGTTCGAGCTCGATACGTTTGCCGATGCGTGCGCTTTTGACTTCATCGAAGCCAAGACGGGAGAGCGTTTCAGAAACAGCCTTGCCCTGCGGGTCAAGCACCCCGTTCTTCAGTTCCACATAAACGATAGCTTTCATGTGAGCGTTAGCCTCCGTTGCGCTCGCTGTTGATATCAATCACAGACGCGATGTCTGAGGATTGTTTGAAGATACCGAGTCGCGTTGCGACTTCTGCATAGGCCTCGGTAACACCGCCCATGTCGCGACGGAAGCGGTCTTTGTCGAGTTTTTCGTTGGTTTCGAGATCCCAGAGACGGCAGCTGTCAGGGCTGATTTCGTCTGCCAGGATTGTGCGAACCATGTCGCCCTCGAAATGGCGACCGAATTCCAGTTTCATATCAACGAGACGGATGCCGACAGCAGCAAACAGGCCTGCAAGGAAGTCGTTTACGCGCAGGGTCGTTGAGACCATGTCGTCAATTTCTTGCGGGGTTGCCCAGCCGAAGGCTGCGATATGCTCTTCAGAAACCATCGGGTCACCGAGTTCGTCTTTCTTATAGTAGAATTCGACGAGTGAACGCGGCAGCGCTTCGCCTTCGGTGATGCCGAGGCGCTTGGAGATGGAGCCCGCAGCAACATTACGAACAACCACTTCCAGAGGAATGATTTCGCACTGCTTTACCAGCTGCTCACGCATATTGAGGCGCTTGATAAAGTGGGTCGGAATACCGATGCCGGAAAGGCGCGTCATAAAGTATTCTGACAAACGGTTGTTCAGTACGCCCTTGCCATCAAGAACGGCATGCTTTTCCGCATTGAAAGCTGTGGCGTCATCTTTGAAGTACTGAATCAGCGTGTTTGGTTCAGGACCTTCATAAAGAATCTTGGCTTTGCCTTCGTAGATTTTGCGGCGACGAGACATCATTCGGCTCTCCGGTTACGACGCTCTGTGTAGAATAGAGTGTTTCAAGCTGCGACGCACTACACGGTTTCTATGCAAGATGCCATATCTGCGGCGAAAAACCCGGAGATTCTGTTTGCGATAGGGTGGAAAACCTAGCAAAGAACGGGGTAGAAATCATTGTAACGAAGTCAGTCAGGAAAGTGACCCGAACATGGCACAATTTGAAGATCGCGAGCGTGGAGAAGAAAAGAAGTTCTCCCTCGATCAGGAAACACTCTTCAAAGCAACGGCGCGCCGCAACAAACTTCTCGGCCTCTGGGCTGCAGACGTTCTCGGTCTGGCGGGCGACGAAGCTGAAGCTTATGCAAAATCTGTTGTCGTGTCTGACCTGGAAGAGCCGGGCGACGAAGACGTGATCCGCAAAGTTCTTGGCGATTTCGACGCGAAGGGCGTTTCACGCTCACGCGAAGACATCGTTGCGCAGCTCGCAGAACTGATGCCGGTCGCAATCGAGCAGGTGAAAGCGGGCTAATTCCGCTTACAGACTTCGCCGGTTCATCCGGCTAAAGCTTTCTGAAAGGTTACGAATACCGCGAGGTTTCGTAACCTTTTTTGCACCTGATCCTAAGTTGGGTCTGCGACATTTCAGACAGGGTTCGAATGAAGAGAAACCCGTTTGGAGATGTGGCATGACTGATAACAAAAATAATACGCTTTCATCCGAGGAACTGTTCTACCGCGAGCACCGCATCGACACGTGGTCGTGCCGTCAGCTTGCAGAGTGGGCGCTGGCCCATTTCGGTGACCGGACAGAACCGAATGCTTACAAACGTATCGTGAGTTCCATCGCGAATACGGGCGCTGATCTTGCGGTGGAAAAAGTCCACGCAGATCTTTCGAGCCTCGGCTTTAATTATCGTCCTGAAGCTGTAATGCGCATGTATGAGCGGTTTCGCCGTGATGCCGAAACTCAGGCGTTCCGAACATCCGGCGACAATATCGCAGCCTGATCAGCCGTGACGGCGATATGGTGAGTGAATGATGATGCGGCGACGGTTGCCGTCTTCATCCGTTTTTTCGATCGTCTCTGTTGAATCCATGCTCTGACCGAACTGGAACTGATCGCGATATTCTTCCGGCGGCACAATTTCAAAGCCGAGGAAATCGAGCAGGAACAGAAAGCCGACGCCTGTCAGCAGGGCCGTCGAAATCGTGCGGATAACGAACCGGATGATCGCGCCCCGGAAAAAGGCTACGGCGATAGCGCTGGCGCTGCCGCCGAAAAAGCCCGCGCCCGACGCGAGTGCTGCAAGATCGACGCTGCCGCCGAACACATTCTGCAAATTCTCCAGAATCGCTTCCATGATCTCTATCCCCGTAAATTCGGGCGCGCGGTGCTCGCCCTGATTAACCTTGTGCATTTAGACGCACGGATTCGGTCCAGGGAATAGGCTTAGCCGGTATTTTTACAGTGAGATGGGCGCCCGATCAGTCTTTGCGAACGAGAGCAGCACCAATATCGCCAACGAGACCTGTCAGTTCCTTGCGGCGAATGACCAACATGACGAGCGATGTTACCCAGATAATAACCGCTGACATGAAGAGGCCGCCGCCGTCATTGTTCGGGTCGATGCCGAGCGGCGTGAACAGGTGAAAGCTGACTGCACCCGACATAACGGCCAGCGCGATAAGTGCGCCGAGCGCCTGCAGGCGACGCAGAGCCGGAATGATTCCGATAAGAAGAAGCGCTGATGCAAAAAGCTCGGCCGTTCCGATGGTGTATTGCGAAAACAGACCCGTCTGGGAGAACAGGCCACCCGCGCCAAGTGTGCCGGCCCAGCCGTCCAGGCGACCGAAGATCTCCTGCGTCTCTGGTGCGTTCGTGAATTTGTAGCGCAGACTGTCCAGAAAGACCGCCGCTGCGAAAACGGCGATGACGTGTGGAATAAAGCCGATGATCTTTTTCATTGTGCATGCGTCCCTTGCTTGCATTGGATCGACCCTATCTGACGGCTCTCCATCAATTTAGCAAAACACGCCGTTTCAAGCTCACGTGTGCGTGACGGATCACTTTTCGTGATAATTGTTTCAGCAATGAGGATATCTCGTCGCCCTGTTGAGCGTGATTGCTGGAAGCCCAGGCGGGCGAGGGCTATGCATTCGTTTCGAAGACAGAGGAATGCCCAATGCACATGGATTTCACCGCAGATGCGCCACCAGCACCGGAGATCGAGTTCGGGGACTTTTTGAAAGTCGATATTCGTGTCGGGACGATTGTCGAAGTGGAGCCGTTTCCAGAAGCGCGAAAGCCATCTCTGAAACTGAAAATCGACTTCGGTCCTGCCGTCGGAGTGAAAAAGTCATCCGCACAGATTACAGTGCATTATGATGCTGAGGCGCTCGTTGGAAAGCAGGTCGCCGCTGTCGTGAACTTTCCGCCGCGCCAGATTGGTCCGTTTATGTCGGAGGTACTGACGCTGGGCTTTGCCGACGAGGCGGGCGCGATTGTGATGTTTTCGCCGGACCAAACGGTCCCGAACGGATCACGTCTGGCTTGAACGCTATCGGCCCTTATTCATCAGCCTGACAATTGGACCGCTTGCCATGGAAAGGGCTTCGCAGGTGGTGTTGTAGCCCTCTTCGACGGCGCGATCGTATTCTTCCCAATCGCGTAGGTCGATTTTTGGAAGCTCCGGCGCAACGAGAATGGTCGTCAGTTCGCGCCCCGCATTCGGGTCGACTGACAATGTCGCTGTCCGCATAAGCAAGCTGGCAATCGGCGGCGCTTCTGACAGGCCGTGCTTGAACGCCCAGCCCATGAAGCCTGGCGGGTCGATGAAGTCGTCTGCTGCGAGGCCTTCGGGTGCGCGTGCCACGTCCGAGCCGATGATAAAGCCGCGATGTGCCTGGCGCATTATGTCGACAGGGAAATTGTTCAACACAGCGCCATCGACCAGAACTTCACGGTTCTCGACGAACGGAGGCAGAATACCCGGAAGCGCAATACTCGCACGAAGGGCTTCGCGAAGCTTTCCACGTGTATGCAAGTGAACCGCTCCAGCGGTCAGGTTCGTCGATACGCAAAAGAACGGCAGGTGCATATCGTTGATCATCGTCTCGCCGAAATGCTCTTTCAGCCGCTCATCGACGAGCTTTCCTTTGACCATGGAAACCACGGGCAGGGTGTAGTCACCCAACGGATTACTTTCCACGAAGGCTTTACGAATGCGATACTCGATCTCGTCGTCATCCCAGCCCATAGCTACGCATGCAGCAACAACACCGCCCATGCTGGCGCCGCCGAGAAAGTCGATTGGGCAATTGTGCTCGCGCAGCGCCTTTACCGCCCCGATATGTGCATAAGCGCGTGCGCCGCCGCCAGACAGAACAAGGCCGACTGAGCGTCCGGCCATGACCCGGGCGAGCCGGTCGCAATCTCCGCCCTGAACGCCTTTCCAGTGGAAACAGCGCGCGGCTCCGGCTGCGTCGATCCAGTCTGTCGGTTCAGAGACACGACGACCGTTCGAATGTTCGATCAGGACAATATCAATCAGGCGGAAGGTCTTTGCTGGCGACGTGTCATCCGGAAGCAGGGGCACGGAGGGGCGCGCATCAGGCCGTGCGAGAACCCATACGCGGTCTGCCTGCCGAAGCGAGAGCTTGAACCACGCATTGTCACCGATGGTGGAGGTGAGAATGACGACGTCATTGGAGGCTTCCAGCGCGTCAAAATAGGAAGCGCCCTGATTTTCTGCTTCTTCGCCCACAATGGCGGCCGACATGCCAAGGCGCGCCAGTGCGTCAGCAAGCACGCGGGCTCGCAGCTTCAGGTCAATGGTCGGAGAGGAGGCAGCCAGCGCGAAGACTTTTGGTTCTGCGCGATTGTTCTGCCGGCGGTTCTGGCGAAGCCTCATCAGCAGAATACGTGACAGGCGCTCCATCACTTCCGGTGAGGAGCGCATCATCTTCATGAAGGTCGTGCGAGGAAGCTTGATGACCTCCGTATCGCGGACGGCCAGAACAGAGTTGGAGTGAGGCTCTCCTGCGAGCATCGCCATCTCGCCGACAGGTTCGCCGGGGCGAATGTGGCCTACAAAGTCTGTACGTCCGTCGGGTGCGCGGCGAAAAGCGCCGAGCGTTCCACTGAGGACGAAATAGATGGCATCCGAGCTTGTGCCTTCGTCAAACAGCGTGCCGCCGCCAGGAACCGAAAACCATACAGCCTCTTTTTCTGCAGCACGTAGTGTGCGCAGAGGAATGTCTTTCAGAAATGGAATACGGGCCAGATTAGACACAGATAACGCTCGAACTTGTTCATGTGATGCGTAACGCAAATTGGCGCGTGATGTTAAGCATCAGCTCGAACAATTTGCGGTCATCATCCAGTTGAGCGTCAGATTAGCTGGTTATGGTTAACGAACCGCGCAATCGTAGGGGCTCAGACAAGCGCTTTTTTAGCGGCAAATGCCGGTCTGGCTCATGTCGAAATGGAAATGGTTGTCATGCGCAGCGTTGTAGTCCGGCCCGAGCACAGTGCCGAAGATTTCGCAGGCATCATCACGGATTGCGCGAAGAAATTCAGCCTCAACGCTATCGTCATCCCAGTCATTCAACAGTGTCAGTGTTGAGCCATCAGTGAAGGTGATGCCTTCAATGTCCACTGCATTGCCGGTTGCATGTTCGCTGAAACGTCCGCTCTCACGGCCATACAGCCGGCGGCAGGAATAGCTGCCAAAGCTTCTGACTTCTTCGATATCGCGTCCCAGAATTTCACGTGCTCTTGGGATGAGGGAATGCTCTTCCCATACCATCAAACCGGCTGTCAGCGGGCATGTCATGCTGAGTGTGGCGTTATAGGGAAAGCTTGACTGGTCCAGTGTCAGCGCATCTGTGAAGCCGCAATTTTCATCATCCGTCGTGTTTTCCAGCCGAGTGAAAGCTGTGTTGGCCTCTTCGAGAAATGCGAAACAGACATCCGCATTTCCCCGAAGGTTCGATACCTTGTTTGCAGTCGCAAATCCGATCGGGTGATTGATTGATAAATCTGTGAACGGGTTATGTTGCGGTGGCAGCCGGACAAGTATCTGCCAGACAACCGCCGCTGCGATCGCGCACCAGAAGATCAGTGAAGCCCATTTGCGTACCGGTTTAGTCAATTCGGGCCTTTCTTATTCGCATGCAGGTCTGCGTTTGCGACGTCCTGCCCAGTCTTAACGCCGAAACGGAAATTTAGGTCCCGTTGGCAGATATAATTTGAGGCTTCCCTGCTAGTTTTCGAGCAATCTAGAGGGATTCAGCGGGATCGTTATGACTCAGACAGTACTGACGGACTGGTCGGCGGACAAAGCTGCGGCTTTTGAAAAAGAAAACATCGTTGCACATCACAACCTTCAGCATCGGGATATGTTTTCTGATGAGGGGTTGATTGATCTGCTTGATCGTTATCCGCGCGACCGCATGGGCATTTACACCATGGGCTACGAGGTCACTGATCGGGAATCCTTCCGTTCTGGCGATGCGACTGGCCTCTCCGGTGAAGAGCTGTTCCGTGCCGTTCATGAGGGGCGCATCTGGATCAATATGCGCCAGTCCAACCGGTATCTGCCTGAGTATGCTGACCTGACGGCCGAGATGTTTGATGCACTGGAAGAAGTGAACCCCGGCGTAAAAACGATGAAGCAGGATACGTCTATCCTCATTTCGTCACCGAATGCGCAGGTTTTTTATCACTTCGATGTGCCGCTGGTCACGCTGTGGCAAATTCGCGGTGTGAAGAATGTCTGGCTCTATCCGCCTGAGGCACCATACCTCACAGAAGAAGACCTTGAGACGGTTGTTCTCAAAGAGTCCGAAGAAGAAATTCCGTTTACGCCGAACTTTGATGAAACAGCACTGAAAGTGCGCCTTGAGCCCGGAATGATGGCGACATGGCCGCAAAACGGCCCGCACCGGATTGTCAATGAAGACATGGTGAATGTCTCGCTATCCTGCGAATTCCAGACGCTTAAATCTGTCGTTCGTGCGAATGCTGTTTATGCGAATGGCGTACTTCGTCGAAACTTCGGAATGTCGCCGCAAATAGCGCGCGACGGAATGTTTTCGCAGTATTCCAAAGCCGGATTGGCAAGAATCTTTAAAATTTTGAAGGTTCGTAAAGCCTTTGAATTCCATAATCCACGCACATTTGTTGTGGACCTCGATTCTGAGATGGCCGTACGGGATATTGCTTGATACATCCTCCGGCCCGGCAACTCGGGGCGGTGAGAGGATGGGATGAGTTTCGCAGTGCTAGCAGCGGCTTTTTTGATTTCGACGGGGAGACCTCCTCTCGAAACCGCTTTGGCGCGCACTGAACCACCTCCAAGTCTTCGTGCCGCGTTTACCGTCGAGCTGACGGACGGCGAAGCATTCCGCGAAATCCGGTATGATCCGCGAATTCAGTTGCCTGATCCGCGTTGGACTGTTGTGGAAGCGAACGGAACGAGCGAAGAGCTGGACCGTGTCGTTGAAGAATGGGGTGAGGAAATTTCCCCTGACGGCTGGCTGATCCCTGATGATCTTGAAGCCAGCATGGGCGGTGTTGTCGAGGCAGACGATCTTGGCCGCTTATGGCGTATCGAGTTTGAGCACCAGCCTTCGAGCAATGATGGTCCTATAGACCGTTGGGCGAGCGAGCACCTTATTGGCTATACCTGGCTTGATCCGGTCGGTCAGAATCTGGTGCGTGTGGAATATCATTCATTTGGCCCGTTTGACGCGCCCGGCGGTGGTCGTGTCGATTCCTACACTCATCAGTATATCCTGCATCAGGACCCTGAATACGGCGTCTCCTTCATTTCGGCTTTCATGGTCGACGTGCAGGGGGAGATTTTGCGGGAAGACATTTCGCGGTCTTACCGCGCGCGCATTACAGATATTGATTTCTTCTTTTCCAGTCCGGTGGAAGAATCCCGTTTTCTGCGCCAGCGCAATGCCGGAAACGGGCCCGTGATTGGCGTGATGGTTCGCCAGTAATTTTTTTCGCAGACGGGCTGCCCAGATGCCAACGACCCACTACATTACGGGTATGATTCATCTGGTTAAACTCTGTGTCGGCGCGGAAAGCGTGGACGATCTGGCAAACTGGCAGAAGCGCGTTATCGCGCATCGCAAGGCGCTCGGATTGTCTCCAAACCCTGTCCACGAAACCCGTCAGTCGCCAAAGCGTGCAGACGAACTGCTCGATGGCGGTTCAATCTACTGGGTGATCAAAGGCGTTATTCTTGCCCGACAGGAAATCGTCGAGGTGAATGTCATGGAGGACATGAACGGTCGTAATTATTGCGAACTCGTTCTGGACCCTGAAATTCATCCAACGGAACCGCAGGGGCGCAGAGCTTTTCAGGGCTGGCGCTACTTAAAGCCCGAAGATGCTCCAAAAGATGCAACGGGCAGTCACTCTGCTGAAGTGCCTTCAGAGCTGACACGGGCTTTGCGCGACGCAGGTGTGTGGTAAGAAGCGTCGAGGACGCGACGGGGCAGGGGATGAGTCTCAGAATTATTGGTGCGGGTTTGCCGCGGACAGGGACGTTGTCGCTCAAGGCTGCGCTCGAGCAGCTGGGCTATGGCAAGTGTCATCACATGTTCGATGTGATGCTCAGTTCTCGTCAGGTCAATCAATGGCACGACATCATGGAAGGCGAAACGCCGGACTGGGATGACGTATTCCAGGGCTATGATGCGTGTGTCGACTTTCCGTCCAGTCTGTACTTTCGAGAGCTTGCTGCGGCTAATCCGGATGCGAAGGTCATCCTGACTGTGCGCCCGCCCGCTGACTGGTACGCCTCAATGCGCGACACGATCTATAAGGTGGAAACCTCGGTGCCGCGCTGGGTACAATGGTGCTTTCCGCGCATCGGAAAACTGACCGAGCTGGCAGAGAGGCTTGTCTGGCAGGGGTTGTTCGATGGCCGTTTCGAGAACGAATCCTATGCGCGCGCTGAATTTGAACGCCATGTTGATGACGTGAAAGCGGCCATTCCGAAAGAGCGCCTTCTGGTCATGGAAGTCAAAGACGGATGGGCGCCGCTCTGTGTGTTTCTTGGCGTCCCTGAGCCGGACACACCATTCCCGCGCGTGAATGATAAGGGCCAGTTTCGCCGGATGACGAAAACACTGAAACGGTTATCCATTGTACCGTGGCTGCTTCTGGGTGTTGTTGTGATTGCAGCGGGCGCAATGGTCGGGCTGACCTACTTCTAGATAAGGACTGAGGCTATGGAATTTCTTACGCGCATTACCGTTCAGGGCCTCAGCATCCTTTCGACGCTCTTTGTGTTGGCCATCGGCTTTG
Organism: Ponticaulis sp.; assembly: GCA_002723155.1. Lineage (GTDB taxonomy): Bacteria > Pseudomonadota > Alphaproteobacteria > Caulobacterales > Hyphomonadaceae > Ponticaulis. Next base: position 161,596 of record PBNO01000006.1, read on the forward strand.
GCGTTTTGCTGATCGTGATCATGTTTCTCATCGATGCGAACCAGTCGAAGAATGCCGTTCGGCGCAACTTTCCGGTGGTCGGTCGATTTCGTGATCTGTTCGCGCGGTTGGGCGAGTTCTTTCGCCAGTATTTCTTCGCTCTGGACCGTGAGGAGATGCCATTTAACCGCGCAGAGCGGGACTGGATCTATACCTCGGCGGCCGGCGAAGATAACACTCAGCCTTTCGGTTCGACCCGTTCGCTTAATATTGTCGGCACGCCCATTTTTGCGAACGCGCCATTTCCGATTCTTGAAGAAACGAATGAAAGCCCCGAGCTGACATTCGGCGAAGGCTGCGCACAGCCGTATCGCATCCATCAGCTGATCAACATTTCGGGCATGAGTTACGGCGCGCTCTCCAAGCCAGCGATCCAGTCTCTGTCGCGCGGCGCAAAACTGGCTGGTTGCTGGCTGAATACCGGCGAGGGCGGTCTGTCGCCCTATCACCTTGAAGGTGGCTGCGACATCATCTTTCAGATCGGGACGGCAAAGTATGGCGTGCGTGACGAGAATGGTGAGTTCTCCGAGGAGAAATACCGTGAGGTGACGGGCCATCCGGAAGTGAAAATGACCGAGCTCAAGCTCGCTCAGGGGGCAAAGCCCGGCAAAGGCGGTTTGCTGCCGGGGTCGAAGGTGACGCCGGAGATTGCCGACGTGCGCGGCATTCCAGAAGGCGAAGACTCTGTGTCGCCGAACAGGCATCCAGAGATCGATTCTGTCGATGATCTCCTGGACTTCATCGTCCGCCTGCGGGAACTCTCCGGCAAACCGGTTGGTATTAAAACAGTCGTAAGTTCAAAGCGTTGGCTTGATGAGTTCTGCAAAGGCATCAATGCCAGAGGGCCGGAAAGCGCGCCGGACTTCATTACCGTCGATGGCGGAGACGGCGGTACAGGCGCTGCTCCTATGGCACTGATGGATAATGTCGGCCTGACACTCCGTGAAGCGCTGCCTATGCTGGTGGATGCGCTTCGCGAGCATGGTTTGCGCCAGCGGATTAAAGTCATCGCTTCAGGTAAGCTTGCTGTACCTGCCGAAGTTGCCTGGGCGTATTGTACGGGTGCGGATGCCGTGAACACGGCGCGTGGCTTCATGTTCTCTATCGGCTGTATTCAGGCCATGGCTTGTAACACGAATAACTGCCCGACAGGCATTACTACACACAAGCCGCATCTTCAGGACGGTATCGTGCCAGAGACAAAGGCTAAATCCGTCGCATTCTATGTGAAGCGTATGGAGAAGGATGTGGAAATGATCGCGCATAGCTGCGGTGTGGAGCACGCGCGCTTCCTTCGCCGCAGCCATGTTCGCATTGTTCAGGCGAATGGCCGGTCTGTTCCGATGGATGATCTTTATCCGGAAATGGAAGACCTGCGCTAAAGAGCGATATTATCGATAAGGCGTGTTTTGCCGAGCCATGCCGCTGCAATCAGGCGGCATGGGCGGTCAGGGACCGCGCCTTCGATCGGGTCAAGCGAGGCCGGGTCAACGGCTGTGATGTACTCGACTTTGTTAAAGCCAGCCTCTTCAAGCGTTTTGATCGCTTCGGCGACCGCTGCCGTCTGGTCTGCGCCGTTTCTGATGCGGATGGACGCGCGGTGCATCGCCAGATGCAGAGACGGCGCAATCCGGCGCTCTTCCGGAGTGAGGTAGGCGTTGCGCGAGGAAAGCGCGAGGCCGTCTGCGGCCCGAAGCGTGGCGCCGGGCACGATCTCAATCGGGAAGCACAGGTCGATAACCATGCGCTTGATCACCTGAACCTGTTGGAAGTCTTTCTCGCCAAAGAAAGCTTTATCCGGCTGCACCTGATTAAACAGTTTGGCGACAACCGTCGCGACACCGCCAAAGAAGTGAGGGCGGAATTGCCCCTCTAGCTTTGCGCCCAGATCTGGCACAGAGACGCGGGTCTCTTCGCCTTCCGGATACATAGTGGCGACTTCCGGCGTGAAAACGAGATCGCATTTATGCGCTTCCAGCATAGCCTGATCGGCCTGCTCCTGACGCGGATAGGCATCCAGGTCTTCATGCGGTGCAAACTGGGTCGGGTTCACGAAAATGCTTGCCACTGTGCGGTCACATGCGGCCACGGACAGGTCCACAAGAGACAGGTGGCCCTGATGGAGCGCACCCATAGTCGGTACGAAGCCAACCGTCAGGCCATCGCGTTTCCAGCCGCGCACAATACCGCGAAGTTCTTCAAGAGAGCGCACAACCTGCATGGGGAAGTCCTGTGTGAACGAAGTGTGAAATTCCGACCCCTGCAATAGCGTGCGCTAAGATTTTGGCAATCGGCTTAAACACTTGGTTAACCGAAACCATTCAATTTGGTAATATGTTTACACGACTCTTACGTCCTTCTCAGAGCCATGTTCACGCCAGCTTTCCTCGAGATGCAGCGGAAGGCGAAGCTTTCCGCAACGTTGACCGGGAGCTGGAGAACAGACTTTTTGGAACGGCGCGTAAGGCTCAGTCCCTGACATCTCTTTCTGTTCATGCGCATGAGGGTGCTGCACTGAACGGCGAAACCGGACGCAATGATGTGCTTGGTAGCGCGCTGGAAGACCTGTCAGCTCAAATCGCTAATCTTCTGCAGCCTCAGGGCAACACGCAGACACAAGCGGTTGAACCAGTTTCTGATAATGTCGTTTCAGACTTTCTGTTCGACAGCGCAGCAAAAACAGAGGCGGTGGAGGCCGATCTGTTTGATGTTTCCCCAGGAGTTTCGGAAGCAGCTTCGCAGAATCAGATTATCGCAGCCAGCCAGACTGGAAGGCTCAATGGTCTGGGGGCAGACCAGAGCTCGACGGAAACTGTGTCGGGGAGGGTAAGTCCAATGTTGAATGGAGCGTGCTCGTGAAACCCGAAGGATTTAATCTCATGGATCGTGCGCAGGACCTGACGTCAAACAAGACGACAGTTGATGCACATGAGTGTCGTGTCATCATTATTGGTAACGAGAAGGGCGGCGCCGGTAAGTCTACCGTTGCGATGCACCTCTCCGTAGCTCTGATGCGTATGGGCAAGAAGGTCGGTGTCATCGACCTCGATGTTCGTCAGCGCACGTTCACCCGCTATCTTGAGAACCGCACACGCTGGGTCAAATCAACCGGCTCCAACATTCCAATGCCAGAATCTCTGCGTGTCGATGCGAGCGTTGCGCGTAACCTTGATGAGGCTGAGGCGGAAGAAAGCGAACGCTTCCTCGATAGCCTGAAGCGTCTTAAAGCCAGCTGCGACTATATTATTGTAGACGCGCCGGGTGGTGACACATTCCTATCTCGCCTTGCGCACGCTTCGGCTGACACGCTCATCACGCCTCTGAATGACAGCTTTGTTGACTTCGACCTTCTGGGTGATGTGAACCCTCAAAGCCTCGAAGTCGTTCGTCCGTCTTTCTATGCGGAAATGGTCTGGGCTTGCCGTAAGCACAAAGCGCAGACCACACGTAAGCCGATTGACTGGGTTGTCATGCGGAACCGCATGTCGCCGCTCGAAGCACGCAACAAACAACGTGTTGGCGAGGCGCTCGACAATCTGGCGCGCCGTATTGGCTTCCGTCTTGCGCCAGGCCTGTCCGAGCGTGTGATTTACCGCGAACTCTTCCCGATGGGCCTGACGCTTCTCGACCTCACAGAAGAAGGGTCAAACATCACCTTCACGATGAGTCACGTTGCCGCTCGTCAGGAACTGCGTGACCTGCTTATCCTTCTGAAGCTTCCGGGTATTGAAGGCATGGAACTGGCGTTCTAGAGCGCTTATCCCAGCAACGAATTTGAATAGGAAGGCGCCCTAAAAGGCGCCTTCATTGTATTCGTAGATCTCGATTTCACTACGGCCTTCAGATGTCTCATAGGCGCGATACATGCCTTCAGTATTGAATGACCAGGCTGGGTAGCCGTCCGGCCCGAGCATCACAATGCCGCCGTCACCGCCGAGCCCTGTGAGCTCTGTATGGATGACGTGATCGGCTGCCTCCTGAGCCGTTTCACCCAATAGTTCGATACGGTTGCAAATCGCGTAGGCGATAGCCAGACGGATGAAATACTCACCTGTACCGGTCGAAGAAATGCCGCAGACATTGTTCTCGGCATAGGTACCTGCACCGATAATTGGGCTGTCACCTACGCGGCCCCAACGTTTCGCCGTGGTGCCGCCTGTGGACGTGCCGGCAACGATATTTCCATCCATATCCATGGCAACCACGCCAACCGTTCCGAATTTCTGGTCGTCAGGAAAAGCCAGAGAGGACAGCCATTCATCCGAGAGAGAGGCTTCCTGCGGCGCCATAGGCTGCATGCGCTCCGGCGCCTCTACGCCGCGCCGTTCAAGCACGCGCAGCAGGCTCTGCCAGCGACGTTCCGTGAAGAAGTAATACGGATCGACGATTGCCAGCCCTTGCTCAGCTGCGAACTGGTCAGCGCCTTCACCTGCAAGCATGACGTGAGGCGAGTGCTCCATCGCTGCGCGAGCCGCGGAAATCGGGTGCTGGATGTTAGAGAGGCCTGCCACAGCACCGGCGTCGAGCGTGTCGCCGCGCATTATGGAAGAATCCAGTGAGAAGCCGCCGGTTTCTGTCATCACAGCGCCGCGTCCGGCATTGAAGAGAGGATTGTCTTCGAGGCCTCGGATAACGGCCTCAACCGCGTCTATAGATTCGCCGCCGTTCGAGAGAATGTCACTACCTGTCGCAAGCGCTTCTGTCAGCGCTGCGGTGTAGGCGTCCTCTGTCTCTGCATCCATGGAGTCGCGCGTGATGACGCCAGCGCCGCCATGAATGACGATGGACCATTCAAGTGGAGGTGCTTGCATTTCTGAGACGGGCTCGGAGGCGGAAGTCGCGCATGCACTGACAGCGAGAGCTGAGGCGGCGAGGGCGACGGAAGCTGTGCGGAAGGACATTTAGAGCTCCGGGTTCAATCGTTATGAGTTCGGGGCATGTCAGCGCGTCTTGTCTTTTAGCGCAATAAAAAAGAGGCGGCCCGAAGACCGCCTCTTTGAGAGTGCTCAGATTTTGAACCTTAGAATGTCGCGCGGACGTTCAGGCCAAATGTCGTGATGTCGAGATCGTCACGGTTCACAGACTGAGTGACGAAACCGGCAAAGCTGAAGTTACCAGCGCTGTAGTACTCAAGCTGTGCGTTCAGATCGATCCACTGGCTGTCAGAACCCGGGCCGACAGTCTGGAAGGTCGATGTAGACGCACCGGTGAAGTAAGAGGTTACAGCTGTCGGATCGTTAGACAGATCGAACACGAAGTCGGCACCGATAGACGGACGCAGACCTGTCGCTGATTCCGGGTTGAAGAAGTGCAGCTGTGCACCGGCATGTGCCTGTGTCGTGCTGGCTTTGATGTCATCATAAGTCAGGGCGCTTGCGCCACCTGTCTCAGAGTAACCGTCAACCACGAAGGATGCGTAGTCTACGCCGACAGACGGTTCGATGAAGAACGAGCCTGCAGGGTAGAGCTTGGAGACTTCAGCGCCTATGATGAACTCGTCAGCTTCTGTTTCGCCAAGCAGCGTGCCGCTCGTCAGAGCATCAACGCGCATGGATGTCACGTCACGCTGACCAGCACCGACATACGCATTCATGCGCAGGCCTGTGTCGCCAGTGTAAGCGGCATAACCACCAACTGTGATGCCGTCAGCTTCGCTGCCGCCAAGCGCAGAGTTGTATGTGGTTTCGCCGTCAGTGTAGCTGAGGAACGCACCCATGCGGAAGCCTTCATCCAGTTCACGGTCGATACCGGCCGTGATGGACATGCCCTCAATGTCGCTTTCAGCGTTGTTCATCGGGTTGGTTTCATCGCCCGTGTAGTAAGACACTTCAACGAACGAACCCCAGCCTGTTGCTGAAGACGATGAGCTTGCGCTGCCGCCGCCCTGAGCTGCTGTGGCTTCAGCGGCCATAGCGAAGGCTGCCATCTCTTGTGAGCCTGCAACCTGAATACCAGACGTACCGATCTGGTTGAAGGCAGCACCGTCTGCGCGGCCTGCAGCGATAGCTGCAAAACGGTTAGACAGGTGAGCACCGAGCTGGGTGTTGCCCGCGATCAGGCTGTTCATGACAGATCCCTGCTGGTACGGCGTGATGCCTTCCAGAGCAGAGAGAAGCTGATCACCGCTCAGATAGTCGAGTACGCCATAAACGCCGCTCATATCGCCGTAAGATACGCCGCGAGCATTGTTCAGGCCGTCTACGAGGCTCTGCGTGTTCGGATCAGTGATCGTTGGAAGCACAGACTCAAAGCTTGCCGCTTCGATTGTGTAGTTCAGCGCGCCGTCAACATCTGTGTAGGTCGCATAGAGAACGCCGAGCAGATCGGTGTCTGCAATGGCACCTGTAGATGCACCTGTGTAGGTGATCAGCGTGCCTGTATCGCCGAACTGGTAAGGCGTACCGAACAGAACGCTACCGCCGAAGGAGGCATCACCGTCTACAGACAGGCTGCTGCCTGTGTAGCCGAAGACGCTTGCTGACGTCATGACGAGGTCGCCAATCAGGGACATGCCTTCGCCCGGTGTCAGAAGGCCGGCGTTCCAGAGCGTTTCCGCATTGTATGTGCCGGTACCTGTCAGAACACCTGCGACGTTCAGAATATCGCGGGAGATGAAGACGCCGTTGTTTTCCAGCGTGCCGCCAATGACCTGCGTATCAACGAGTGCCCAGAGGCCAGCATCTGAGTTGATGCGAAGCGTAGCGTCGAGGTTGGCAATCGTCAGGCTGTCGACTTCAGCAAAGATGTCGACGGTCGTTGTGCCAGCATTGCTCAGCGTGACGTCGAAATAGTTGTAGAAACCGGAAGCCTGAAGGCCGTTGTTCGGAACAAAGTTCGTAGAACCCGGGCCTGCCAGAGCTGTCGGAGAGCCGATGTCACCATACTGGAAGGTGATGAGTTCAGCGTCACCTGTTGTGCCCCAGACGCTGCTACCGGAAACAGAGCCGAAGCTCGCGTCACCAATGCCGTCGCCTTCGATCAGCAGACCGCCCGCCGGACGGTTTTCACCGATGGAGCCAACGACTGCGTTTGCAGATGCATCAACGCCAGTTGTACCGGCTGGAGTGCCTTCTGTTTGCTGCGCTGGTGCGATATCAACGTCCAGAACGATGCCTTCGTCCGGACCGTCGCTGCCAACGCCAGGTTCTGGCGCATCAGGGATGCCGTTCACGAGGTTACCGTTCTCGTCAATAATCAGATAGTTCGGATCGAGGTCCTGAACCCAGTGAGTTGGATCACTCCAGAGGCCGTCGCCTTCGATGGCGCTGACGTATTTGTAAGGGTTCGCCTCGACGATGAAGTCATAATAGTTGAACAGCGGGTTGTAGTAGCTGACATCTGAATAGCCGGACGGAACCGGAGACACGAATGTGAAGCCACCGCTGAGAACGCCGCCAATGATTGGCGCGTCGCCGAGCTGGTCAAAGAAGATCGCAGAACCGGAGTCGCCACCTGCTGTGCCGGACTCGTATGGGAGCGCGTCATCAGGGAAGATGTCGTTGGACAGGGAGGTGTTGAACCAGGTGTTGGTGAATGGGTTGTCGAAATACCACCATGAAACGCCGTCGGTACATGCCCAGTCGCCAATGCCGTCACGGCCACATTCTTCACCTGTGCGGTCCGGATTGTCGAAGTCGATCCAGTACATGGACTGGTTCGCGCCCGGAGCGTTCGTATAATATGGTGATGCATCTGTGCCGAAGATGGCGCTGAGGAAGTCGACCTGTGAACCGACCATGCCGATGAGGTTTTCACCAGCCTGACGTTTGCCATCAATGCCAACATCACCGGTAGAGCCAATACCGTGGCCGCCATAACCGACCATAGATACGTGCTCGCCAACGCCAACAGGGCTGAATAGCATAGCGTAGCTAGGCAGGTGCGCGAGCGGGTTAGACAGGCTGACCATAGCAACGTCCGCAGCTGGGAAGTTCAGCGCGGAACCGAATGCAGGGTCTGCGTCCGGGTGGATGAGTACCTGATTACCGAGGACGAGACCGTTGCGCTCGTCGATTTCGTAGAAGCTGCTTGCTGCGCCAGTGCTCAGCCAGCCAAACAGGGCGTCAAAAGTATCAGGGCCGTATGCGATGATCGGCGAAAGCGCGTTATTATAGTCGTCGTAAAAATAAGATGGATAGTCATTAAAGCAGTGCGCTGCAGACAGAACCGTACGGCCGTTGATCAGCGAACCTGTACAGTTGAATGTGATGCTACCTGTCTGATTGTTCAGCATAAAAATCTGAACAACGCCGTCCCATTGGGTGTTGTCGCCATACTCTTCTGAACCAGCAACAGTGACGTCATCGCGAACGGTAAGAGCGTTTGCGGCAGGCGCAAGCGCGACGCTCAGCGCCAGAGCTGAGGTCGTGGCCAAATGAGCCATAAAAGTCTTCGATTTCAAGGTATAATCTCCCCGGATTACAATACAGGCTGATTTAGCGTCCCGGCAAATCAGCCAATGCGCGATATATGACGGTAATTTCACGGGAACGTCAAAGCCTGTTCATGCATTAAATAGAGAAAATGAACCCCTTTTCGCAGGCGTTGATGTAAAATAGTTGCAGCCTGCCGTAAGGTGAGCGTGAAAGTGTATTGCCCTGATGCAAAGCCCGACATTCTCCATTATCTTAACAGGCGGGGGCGGCCGTTTCTTTGAGTGCCGCTGGAGAGTGTATCAGATCTGATGTTTGAGAGTTTTGTGTCCGTGCGTGCACTCGCCAGCGCGTTTGCATTGAGTTTTGTCGCACTTTTGCCAGCCTCAGTCGCACAGGCGGATGCCGTGGATATCCGTCGAACGACCGAATCTAATTATCCGGATGATCTCTGGAGCGCGCTTCGCAATGCGCTGCCGGACGAACGCACGCCTGAAACGCTGTTCGATGCGCGTCGTCAGGCTGAGCGCGCAAGCGGTATCATCAACAACATTCTGAATTCACGCGGCTATTACGCGCCTGAGATTACGGCGCTCGTTGAGACGGGCACGGTTAACTCGCCCGTTATCGAAGTGAATCCGGGGCCTCGTTTCCGCATTGCAGGGCTCAACCTCGCATTTGCAGGCCGAAGTGCCGAAGAGGACGAAATTCAGGAGGCCATGTCGGAGATCGGCGTCAGCGAAGGCGATATCGCGATACCAGCCGAAATAATCGACGTGGAGCGTCAGCTTTCCCAATTCTTCCAGAATGAGGGTTACGCGTTTGCGGATGTGTCCAACCGGCGCGTCCGCGGGGACCGTGAAGCGGCAACGCTCAACATAACTTACACGCTTGATCTGGGGGACCGTGTTCGTCTCGGCGAAACTGTGCTGCCCGAAGATTCAGAAACGGATGCGGAGTACATTCTCGAGCTGCAACCGTTCGAACAGGGCGAGATCTATGCGCCGTCAAAACTGTCCAGCTACGCAGCCCGGTTGAATGAGCTACGCACCTTCCGGATCGCCAATGTCAGATTGTCCGATGAGCCGACGGGAGAAAGCCCGGAGGGCGACGCAATTCACGATGTTGTCGTGACGTTGACTGAGCGTGAGCGAAATACAGTCGCCGTCGGCGCAAGCATAGCAACCGACGTCGGCGTCGGTTTCAGTCTTGATTATACGCGCCGTAATTTCACTGGCAGAGGTGATACGCTCACCGCCGAACTTGATTTTGCGCAGCTGGAGCAGGAAATCGAGGTAGAATGGCGCCGACCGAATGAACTCGGATATGGCCGCAACATCGTGCTTTCAACCAGCCTGTCGAATGAAGAAACAGACGGGTTCGACCGGCAGCAATTTGGAGTCAGCGCTGCGCTCGAAGTCAGTCAGTCACCTGACTTCACGTTTACGTTCGGCGCGACCGCATCTCTGATCCATGAAGAGGATGACTTTGGCGAGCGTGACCTCCAGCTTCTAGGGCTTTTTCTTGCGGTGCGTCTCGACCGGTCAAACGACTTCCTGAACCCGACGCGCGGCTGGCGTCTTGATGGTCGTATTGATCCGAATGTTTCGTTCGGCGGCGAAGAGAGTCAGTTCATTCGGGCTGAAACGCAGGCGCGTGCTTACTGGCCCGTGCTGGGCGACGACGATCTGGTTCTGGCGGGGCGCGTAAAAGTCGGCACGGTTTATGGCGCTGATATTGATGCGCTGCCATCTGATAGCCGCTTCTATTCCGGTGGCGGCGGCAGTGTTCGCGGTTATGGCTATCAGGCGATCGGCCCGAGGTCTGCGGATGATGACCCTATCGGCGGACGCGCGCTTCTGGAGACATCGGTTGAAGCGCGTTGGCAGGTTCGTCCGCAAATCGGAATTGTCGGCTTCGTGGATGGTGGCAGCGTGTCACGAACGGAAGTCCCGAACTTTTCTGAGCTCCGCTTCGGCGCTGGTGTCGGTATGCGCTACCTGACACCGGCCGGACCGCTGCGGATTGATATCGCGACGCCGCTGGACAGGTCAGAGTTTGATGACCCGGTACAGGTCTATATCGCACTGGGGCAGGCGTTCTGATGACTGAGACTGCTCAAAAACCTTCGAAGACACGGCGCATCCCTTTATGGGCAAAATGGCTGGCGGGCGTTTTGCTCACCGTCATCCTGCTGCTCGTTGCTGCGCGCATTATTGCTGGCAGCTCTGTCGGGCGCAATTTTGTCGAGATCCGCCTGGAGGATCTGACCTTCAGCGGCCAGCAGGTCGAGATCGACGGTTTCGACGGAGATATTCTGTCGTCCGCCACGATCGACCGGCTCGTAGTCCGCGATGAAGACGGAATCTGGGCCGAGGCGAGAAACATTTCTCTTGGTTGGAAGCCGTTCAATCTCGTCGGCCGCCGGCTGGTCCTGACTGACCTGACGATGTCGGATCTCGAAGTGCTGCGCAGGCCTGTGATTCCTGAGTCTGATACGCCAGAAGAGGAGCTGTCTGACGGCTCGAGCCCGCTGCGCTCTGTTACTCTGTCCAATCTGGATATTGACCGGCTCTTCATGGCTGAAGGTGTGGTCCAGCAGGAAGTGGCGGCGTCAGTCTATGCGGCTCTTAACTGGACGCCTGCCATGTCGCGTTTCGACGTAGAGGTTTTGCCGGAAGACGCCAATGGAGATCGTCTCGTCGGTGAAGTTGAGTGGGGCAGGCGCACGCCGCTCTCTGGTGCTTTAGAACTGAATGGTCCGGCGGGCGGATTGTTTGCAGCGCTGCTTCAACTCCGAGACGGCGACAGTGTAAACGCGATGTTCAACGCGTCCGGAGATATGGATGCGGTTGATGCGACCCTTGCAGCTCGGATCAATGATCAGGACTGGATTGAGTTCGAGACAACGCCGTCAGATGGCCTACAGGCTGTTACGGCGCGGGTCGAACTTGCGCGCCATCCGGCAACATCGTCACAGATCGTCCGTCTGGGTGATGTGCTCGATTTGAGCGGTATGTTTGCGCTGGACGATCCGCTGGCGACGGCGTCGCTCACGGCTGAGACGGAAACAATGTCTCTGACCGTATCCGATGCGAATGACGCCGATAACTCCCAGACGGCCAATATCGATTTTCGAGCACGTGATCTCAGCCGCGTTGCGGGGACGTCGGATGTCTCGATTGATGGTTTGAGCCTTGTAGGGCAGGTGCAGCGCGGAGGGAGCGCTCTGGCGTTTGATGGCAATATTACCGGTCGAAATCTTGTTGTGCCCGGCTTTAGCGGTAACTCGCTTTCCGGCCCCATTGCGGCGAGGTTCGATGGCGGCGTCGTTCACATCGAGCCACAGCTTGAGGTCACTGGCGCACGTGTTGCGACCGGCGAGGAGGAGATTGCTCTAAGGTATATCCGCACCAACGGTGTCGCTGATTTTACTCTGGAGACTATGGCGCTCGACTTTCAGCGATTTGCCATTTCAACACCGCGCTCTTCATTGAACGTAAGTGGTAGCGGGGCTTTCGCAGATGGCATTGCTATCAATCTGGCTGGCGACATACGGGCCGGGCTGTCTGAGTTCGGAGTTTACGAGCGCGGTACGGTTTCTGGGCGCTGGGAGCTTCGGAAGAACAGTTCGGCTGCGCCAGCACAGTTTCGCGTGGCTCTGAACGGTCGCGGTCTCGGTGAAGAAGGAAGTGCGGCTTACGACTGGCTTGGCGAATCCGTCGCGCTGAATGCGAATGGTCGCGTTTCCGATAATGGCGCGCTCGCGGTGCCATCATTATCGCTTGTCACATCTGCGTTTGAACTTACGGGCAATGCCTCGCGGACTGCCGAAGGCATGCTCCAGTCATCCTTCGAACTGGTGACGACAGAAAACTATCCGCTAGCAGATATGGCGCCCGGCACACGCATTCGGTCGACAGTTTCCGGGCCGATGGAGGCGCTGAACATTGAAGCAATGCTGAGTGCTACGGAACTCGCCCCAGGCGGCGTTATCGTCGCAGAACCGGAATTTGGCTTCACGGGTGCGTTCTCTGACGGTGTTCTTGATGGCGATATTGTGTTCACCGGTGGTCTGGAAGGCGATCCGTTGCGGCTTGCTGCTACTGCGCGTGTCGACGGCGGGGCGTGGCAGGTCAGTGCAATTGATGGCCAATGGCGTGAGCTTGTGCTCGAAGGAGACGCTTATGGCGATGGCGGAGATCTTGAGGCCATCCGGGCAGATACCAATCTGGCAGGGCCGTTACCCGATGGGCTGCCTGCGGAGACCGTTAATCTGAATGCGCGTCTGGAGAGTAGCAATGTAGCGATCACCGGCTCGCTCGATGGCGTTGAGCTTGGTGCAGTTCAGAATGGTGAACTGACGCTGGACGTTCAGGGCGTGCTGGAACAGCTTCGCTATGACATCGCGCTCACTGGACTCACGCTGGTGTCCGGTATTCCGCAGGATGTGGATTTGCGTTTGACGGGCGAAGCGCGCGATCTCGCAGATATGACGAGGTCTGTGTCTGGTGAAATCAACGGGCATCTCGGCCTTGAAGAATTCGGTACGACGGAACCGTTCTCCTTCGCGCAGACAGAAACTGGTTATTCAGGCGATATCCGCCTCGCCATGTTTGGTGGTGAAGTCGCCGCAGCTTTGAGTGACAACCCTGAAGCACGCGTTACGGCTTCTATCGCAGCTGTTGAGTTGCCACGCTTGCTGGTTGCGACGGGGCGCGCGCCGCTGGATGGCGCAATCGATGTCTCGGTCCAATTGCGTGAGAATGGAAACGCTCTGGTCGGCACGATTAATGGCAAAATGGGTGACGTTGCGCTGCCAGACTCTGAGATGTCGCCCGTCACCTTCTTCCTGAATGGTGTCATTGAAAACGAAGAGGCAAATATTCGTCTCAGAAGCGCCGAAGGACAGGCTCTCAGTGCGCGCTTTGAGGCAAACCTTCCGCTCATTACGAACGCGGCCGGGCTCTCGATCTCACTTGATCAGAGCCGTGATGGTGGCTTTACGGCTGCGCTTGGCGGACGTGTGGACAATATCGCTGCGCTTGCGCTTCCGGACCGAACCGTACTTACCGGCGGTATCGATGCCAATGTTACAGGGCCGATCCCGTTCCAGCCTCAGGCGCTGGAAGGCTATGTCCGCATGCACGACGGCCAGTTCGAACAGGGCGAGTTGGGCGCAGTTTTGCAGGCCATCGCATTCGATATTGGGCTTGCCAATGAAACGCTCACGCTAAACCGGTTGAACGCAAATGGCCGAAGCGGCGGCACGCTTGCCGGGCAGGGTAATTTTTCCCTCACCGGCGTGGGTGACAGTAACCTCAGGCTCGAGGCGGACAACCTGGTACTTGCTGACCGGTATGAAGGCCGCGCCACGGCGTCGGGCGTTTTCGGCATGGAGCTGAATGACGAGACGATTGTCGTTACGGGCGATCTCACACTCGATGAAGGCCATGTCTATCTGGACCGGCTGCCGACATCGTCAGGTGTGACAACATTGGATGTGAGCTTCGGCGATGAAGAAGAGCCCGAGGTTGATGAAGAGCGTACGGTCGAGATCGATGTTTCGCTCAATGCGCCACGGCGTCTTTATGTGACAGGGCAGGGCATGGATGCAGAACTCTCTCTGGAGTCGCGCATTACAGGCACGCTGTCCGATGTGAGAATTGACGGACGCGCCGACATTGTGCGCGGACGCTTCGAGCTTCTTGGTAAGCGGTTCGAATTCGTTGACAGTGTCGTCTTCCTGGAAGCTGCGCCTATGGAAGCGCGTCTGGATATCACGGCGGAGCGCGAGACGAACGACTTGCTTTCGCGCGTGAATATCACCGGCACACCGGCGCGTCCCGATGTGTCGCTCAGTTCCGTTCCCGAACTGCCTCAGGATGAGGTTCTGTCGCGCGTGTTGTTTGGGCGGTCGCCATCTCAGCTGACAGGGCTTGAGGCGGCCAGACTAGCCGCAGCGCTCGCGCAAATGGGCGGTGGCGGCGGATTTGACCTGCTGGGCGGTATCGAGCAACTGGCTGGGCTGGATGCGCTTGATGTGCGTCAGAACGACTCTGGCCAGTTTGAAGTGTCTACCGGCCGGTATCTTTCAGAAGATGTCTATCTGGAGGTCATGTCTGACGCGCAAGGCAATGCTGGTGTCAGCGTCGAGTGGGAGCCGCGCGACAACATTTCTGTGACGGCAGACACAACGCCGGGCGAAGGTGAGAATCTCACGATCGAATGGACGCGCGACTTTGATTGATAGAGGGGGTATGCGGAGACATTGAGCGGATAATTTATGCCCGCTGGCCGTCTTAAAATTCGCGGGCGAGAGAAAAGCCTGCGAAGGATTCACGTTCGGAATGGCTGATGCCACCCGGCGCGGAATAAGACGCCTCGGTTTCGATATAGCTGATCGTGAACTGTGTGCCGCCAAAATAGGTCGAAACGCCCGCCTGAAGATCGCCAATGGTGATCTGATCATCAAGGCTCATCGTCATAGGCGCGCCATCAGACAGCGAGAAATTGTTCGTGTTGACGCTCAGGGCTTCACCGTCCGCGGCTGCGAATACGTACCAGCCGCTGGTCGCTTCGCCGCGCTCGAACTGAACGACGTTACCAAAGCGGATTTCGGCCGAGTATCCTTCAAAGCCTGCGTCATTTGACGAAAAAGCCGTGTAGCGCGGCGACAGATACAAGCCTGATCCATCGCGTTCGTCCGGGGCTGAAACCGCCCAGTCATTTCGGAAATTCAGCTGGGTTTGCGTATCTGTCGGTCGGGTTGGAGACAGGTGCAGGCTATTTTCAGCGCCAAAGCCGAAATCCGAAGGCACTCCGGGGGAAATGTCCGCATCCGGTCTGGCAAGATTGAGCTGCGCAGTGCCGGGAACCGTCGTCCGTTGGATGCTGATTCGGGTATCTGAATAGTGCGGGGCGGAGATAATACCTTGTTCTTCCTCTGCTGTTGCAGACTGCGCTGTCCAGGCAAGAATGCCGGTGAGAAGAAGGAAGGTTTTTTTCATTCTGATATCGCCTCAACTTATATCACATTCAGGTTAACACTCCAAACTCTACTTGGTTCCAGAGTGTAACGAGAGATTGTGGCGGAAAGACGGTTCTGGACTTGGATTAGACTTCGCTAAATTACATCTGGATTTAGACTTCTGATTCGATGGAGTTTTGTACTTTGCCCGGTCATTAAAAAGCCCGGCACGGGGGCCGGGCTAATCGTAAAAGTTATTTGGTCAAGCCTTAATCGGCGAGGATGGCGCCAACGATAATGCCTGCAACAATGCCTGTTCCGACGGCAGCCAGATACGCATCGTTATTGTGACGGACCCAGTAATGGCCGGACGGCGGAGCATACAGGCCATAGCGGTGATAGTCATTGATCCGATGGCGACCATGATTGTGGAAGCGCGAACCTACACGGTAATAAGGTTGGTAGTTCGGACGGTACCCGAAGCTCGGTGAATAGAGCACAGGCGTGCGCGGGTTCCAGTGGTAGCGCGGCTGATAGTAGTTGTGGCTCGGGCGATAATTCCGGTAATTATAGTTGTTGTAAGAGTAGTTATACCCGCGGTTATTATTGTAATACCGGTTGTTATACTGCCTCTGATTATAGTGGCGCTGGTTGTAGTTGTTATAGCCGTAATGACGGTTGCTATTGTTGTAACCGTAATACCGATTGTTGTTATGGCGGGAATAATTGTCATGACGACGATTATTGTTTCGGTAGTCGCGGTCGCGGTGACCGTTCCCACGATATTCACGATGACCGTTGCCACGGTAATCACGGTCACGGTGTCGATCGCCGCGATAATTGCGGTCGCGATGACGGTCATGACCATTGTAATGTCGGTCGTTGGTTTGCTGGGCGTGTCCGTTACCGCGGCCATGCCCGTAGCTCTGCGCGGACGCAGGCATAGCGGAAACCGTGATCATACAGCCAGCCAGAAACGACACGCCGAGGAATTTCAGAGGCTTCATTCGGAGAATCTCCCAGTCTGGGCCCCCACACACATGGATAAACAATAGTTAACCAAAGTGAACGGGGGCTGAACAGCCCCTTTTTGCAGTCAGGCCTTCTCTTTAAGAAGCCCGATCTCGCGCAAACGTTCCATCAGATATTCGTTCGCAGTGATCGGCGGGAACTTTTCAGGGTTCTCATCGGACACACACGAAGGCAGGGCACGGATTTCGACATCAGGTTCGAAATGCAGGAAGAACGGCATGGAATACCGGCCGAATTTCGAGCGTTCCGGCGAAGGGTTTACCACCCGGTGGGACGTACTTTGCAGGACGCCATTGGTCAGTCTTTGCAGCATGTCGCCCACATTGATGACCATTGTGCCCGGAGGCGCGCTGACGGAAATCCAGTCTTCTACGCCGCGCGGTCGAACCTGAAGGCCTGCTTCATCGGCACCGAGGAGCAGGGTGATGACGTTGATGTCTTCATGAGCGGCGGCACGTACGGAGCCTTCCGGCGGCGGTTCTTTCTGCGCAGGGTAATGAAGAAGGCGCAGAATTGAATTGCCGTACTGAACCTTTTCGACAAACCAGTCGCGCTCCAGACCAAGGCCCGTCGCAACCGATTGAAGCAGACGATGGCCGAGAGCGTCGAACTCTTTGAAAATGCCATTCGTCGCCGCGTCGAAGTCCGGAACTTCTGGGACGCTAGGCGTATCAGGCATGGTTTCACGGTAAGGATGGTCTTCCGGCAACTGGCGTCCCGTGTGCCAGAACTCTTTCAGATCGATGGCCGCGACACCTTTGGCGTTCTCCTGGCCAAAAGGCGTGTAGCCGCGCTGGCCGGCGCCGTTCGGATCAAAATATGTCTGCTTCGTTTCTGCGGGCAGAGCGAAGAAATCACGTGATGCCTGATAGGCCTCGTCGATCTTCGTCTGATCGAGGCCATGATTGGCGATAACGGCAAAGCCGGTTTCCATGAAAGACGCCATCAGCGCTTTCGTAAAGTCTGCATCATCAGCGCCTGCCGCTGGCAGGGAAATGGGTTTCAGAGTGTCCATAAGTGAGTCACCTTTTGATTGGCGGGGAAAATAACGCCGGTTTCGGTGTTTTGCTATGGCTTAGTCGTCGCAGGCGCAGATGCCGTTCACCATGGTTTGGTAACGAAATATTCGCCAAATATTAGGGTTCCGGAAATCCAAATAAACAAAGGGTTACTGTTAGTGTTCTGTTGATTTAAATACAGTTCAGAAAAATAGTTTGGTTAACTAATGAGCAATCTATCCTTGTCTTACTTTCATTGTCGGCAATGACCGACGGGTGATGAAGGAAGGCTTTTAGACCTGAAAATCAGGCGAGGTTTTCCGCATTAGGAGAAAGACAAATGGCATTTGCTGAAAGCAAACTGGAAGCCCCATGCGAAGAAATGGGTCCTGAGTCTAAAGGTGAAGACCTTTATCGGATGGGACTGGTTTATTCCACGGGAATGGGCGTCGCAGTCGATTACATCACGGCGCATAAATGGTTTAACCTGGCTGCTCTGCGCGGCTATGAAGAAGCCAAGGCGTCACGCAAGGAACTCGCCGAGTATATGAGCTCGGAAGAGATCGCAGCTGCTCAGAAAGCAGCGCGTGAATGGCTTGTCCTCGCGCACTAGGCGTTTCACAACATCCTTAAACAACCGAATGCAATCTGCCCGGTATGCCGGGCAGGGCACTCCTGCGGTGTCTGTAGTGTTCGGGACGTTAGTTCAGACCGCTGCGCACGTCGTAGAACAGGCTGAAATCAATCGGCAGAGCCTCACGAATGTACTGCTGAATGAACAGATTGTGCTGTGCGATCGGTGAACGCGGGACGTAGATGACGTCATAGCGTTGAAGTGGCCCAAGATTGGCCAGTTGCGGATCATGCCATCCGGAGCGAACATCTATTGCCCAGCTGCTGATTTCGCCGCTTGGCTGACGACGCACCAGAATGACCTGACGCTCGTTTGCGTTGCTGGTGAAGCCTCCGGCCATGATGACGGCCTGAAGCGCATCAATCTGCCCCGGAATCTCGATGATTCCCGGTTGGCCGACCTGTCCACCCACGAAGACTTGCTGCGGACCATACTGCGCGACGAATACGTCGAGGCTTGGATCAACCAGTCTGGAGCTCATTGCGCTGTAAATCTGCTGGTTGATTTCCGGCAGAGTCCGGTTCGCGACCATGATCGGATCCAGCAGCGGCATATGAATGCGTCCGTCAGGGCCAACCGTGACGGTTCGAGACAGCTCAGGCGCTGAATAGACTGTGATTTCCAGCTGATCGCCGGGGAAAATCCGGTAGTTCGGAAGGTTTGGGGAGTAGGGCTGGAACCCGGGTATGCCAGATACCGTGGTAGGCGGGTTACCCTGGCTGGCGCAGGCAGCGAGAATGCTTGCGAACATGATGGCTGCAGAACGTCTCATTACACGGCCTATAAATTTCGAAATCATCGGCAGCATCGTGGTTAATCATCAATGAAATATTAAGGTCAATTTCCGATTTTCGTTTGGGATAATAGCGAGAGTAGGGCCGAATCTAATGGCAGCGGATGATGGATGGTCAAATGTAGCGACTTCAGTCGCCTCATCGACGTCAGCTTCCGCACGTCGTTCCAACAGGCCTCAACTGGATATACCCGAGTATGTTCTGCTGCTCTGGCGCGCGAAATGGGCGATTATTCTCGTTGCGCTGCCAATACTTGCGCTCGCAATCCTGTTTGCTTTCATGCTGCCGGTCAAATACGCCGCGACGTCTCGTGTTCAGGTCACCCTTGGTAATGAACGCGTCTTTGCGCCATTGACGACGGGGACAGACGCCCAGTCTGCAAATCTCGGTCAGGAAGAGATCACAGGTTCGGAAATCGAGCTGATCTACAGCCCGGTCATTTTTGATCGTGTGCTGCAGGAAATCGGTATGGATGTCATCTATCCCGATGACTATGAGGCGATGATGGAAGCGCCCGAGGAAGATCGTCCGCTTTTGTACGAGCGAACGCTTCTTGGTTTCCAGAAAGACTTTGCTGCCGGTGCAGCGCCAAAGAACCCTGTTATCCGTACCTCGTACCAACACGAAGACCCGGTGATTGCCGCGCGCGTTCTGAATGCGATTGTGCAGACCTATCTGGAGTATCGTTCAGAACTCTTTCTTGATGACGATGATGGCGTTCTCTCTCAACAGCGCGAAACACTGGCGGATGAACTCTCAGCGGCAGATGCCGCCATTGAGCGTTTTCTGATCGACAATCGCATCGGCGATTTTGACACGGAAAAAGAGTCCGTTGCCTCACTCTATGGTGCGGTGACTGATAACTTGTTCAATGTTCAGGCCCAGCGCAGCGAAGTGCAGGGGCGTCTGGCCTCTCTAACAGCTCAATTGGCACTTACCGAGCCGACGATCGATCTTTACGTGGAGACCAACTACCAGCAGCAATTGCTGGATCTACAGATCGAGCGTGAGAGCCTGCTGTCTACCTATCTGCCTGGTACACCGCAGATCGATGCCATTGATCGCCGTATCCAGAATGTTCAGAACCTGATTTCGTCGCAGGGCGATGGCGTCGGCGTAATCCGTCGTGGCCCGAACGAAGTATTCCAGCGCCTTGATCAACAGCGTGCCGAACTTGAAGCGGAAGCGTCTGCGCTGCAGACACGCTTTGAAGAGCTGCGCCGTCAGAAGAATGAAATCGAAGAGCGCCAGCTTCAGCTGACCCGCCTTGAGCCGCATTATCAGGAATTGCTGCGTGACCACTCCATTCTGGAGAACCAGTTGCGAAACCTCACGGTGCGCGAAGGTGACGAACGCCTGATCCGGGAGGTCTCTCGGGCGAACCTTGATAACATCCAGATTCTTGAGCCTGCGCGTCCACCTGCGCAGGGTAAAAGCATGCGCATGCTGGTGGCTGCAGCAGGTCTTCTGTTTGGCGGCTTTACCGGCCTTGTCGTGGCGATGATTTGGATATTCTCCAAGAATACAATGCCGACAGCGGCCTGTGCCTCGCGCACGGTCGGTTTGCCGGTTCTGGCCAGCGTCAGACGCGTGTGAAGGAAGCAGATAGATGATCGACCTTCGCTCTGAAATTACCGACCTTGCCCGTGCGGTTGACCGCATTCCGGGAAGCGACCGCGGACGGTCTGTCATGGTTATTGGCGCAGACCCGGGCAATGGCGCGTCCAGCGTCGCAGCGTCGCTGGCTGTGCTTCTGGCGGGTCGTGCCACGCGTGCAGCGTGGCTGATCGATCTCGATCTTCGCGGCAATGGCCAGTTCAATGCCTTTCAGCAGCGTATTTTTCCGCGCATCGGCCTGCCGGGGCGTCCGCTTGATGCCTCACTGAATGTCGACCAGTTCTATCAGGTTGTGCCGCAGGTGCGGGCGAATGGCGGCGCATCGCGCGGTCCATTAAAGCTCTTGGGCGCGCACCGTGTTGAGCATTCAAATCTGTTTATAACTCGGTTCCGCACTGAACATATCAAGCCGGGCCAGCGCGTTCAGGTTCGCTCTGGCGGCGCATATTGGGATGCGCTGCGTAAAGTGTCTGACTGGGCAGTTCTGGATGCACCTGCACTCGACAGCTCGACAGCAGGTCTTGCGCTCTGTCGCTATGTCGATGGTGTTGTCATCGTGATGGAAGCAGATCAGACGACAGCTGAATCACTTAATGCGACGCGCGATCAGATTGAAGCTCACGGTGGCCGCTGTGTTGGCGTTGTCGTCAACCAGATCAGAGGCGATGCACGCTTCGCTGACAGGTTCTCGGGGTAAGTCATGAGCAGGGCGCAGATGCCATTTCTCGCCCGACTGCGCTGGCTGGAAGTGGTCTGCGTGGGCGTTAGCTTGCTTCTCTTTTCCGAAGCATTGTTGGGGCGCATTTTTGCGACGCCTGAAAATCCTGAGGGCGGCGCGTTTCTGCGCTTCCTCTGGCTGCCGATTTACGGTTTTGGCGCCGTCGCCATTATGGCGCGGTGGCGCGATTTCGCGGCGATCGNCATTCGCTCGCCAGCGCTTGTTGCGCTGTCCTGTCTGGCTGTCGCGTCAATGTTCTGGTCGGTTGATCCGGGGACATCGCTACGCCGTGGCATCGCTATTCTCTTCACGACGGTCTTTGGCTTTTACGTCGCCTCCACGCTGACCTGGAAACAGATGCTGCGCGTGTTAGGTATCGTCTGGATCATTCTGGCCGTTGGCAACTTCATCGCCGGCGCGGCCTTTCCGGGGTTTGGCCGCATGCATGAAATCCATGTTGGCGCATGGAACGGTCTCTGGTTCGAAAAGAACGCGCTGGGCGGCTATCTGGCGCGTGCAAGCTTTCTGTTCGCCTTCCTGTTGATGGTTGATAAAGGCCATCGTCGGTGGTGGGGCTTTGGTCTTTTCCTGTCCGTATTGCTGGTGCTTCTATCGACATCCAAAACCTCGCTACTGGGCATGATGCTCGGGTTTGGAATCATATTCTGTTATCTCTGGATGCAGCGCGGGCGTATCGTTACGATTTCGACGCTCTGGCTGATCGTTGGTCTGACTGGGGCAGGGTATCTCGTACTGACGGTCGCGCCTGAAGCCGTAGTTGCGTTGATCGGGCGTGACCTCTCTCTGACGGGGCGTACGGATATCTGGGAAGTGCTGTTACAGCTGATTTCGGAGCGCCCATTACTCGGTTATGGCTATGGTGCGTTCTGGGGTGAGCAAAACGGCCCTGCCTATCAGGTCTGGCTCGCGACTGAATGGCTCGTTCCGACAGCCCACAATGGTATTCTGGAAGTCGTTCTGGCGCTCGGCTGGATCGGCGGTGGCCTGATGATCATCGATTTTCTGATGAACTTGTATCGCTCAGCTTCAACCGTCAGCTCGCGACCAACTTCGCTCTTTGCCTTTGGTACAATGGCGCTGTTCGCGCTGTTCAGCGTGTCAGAAAGTGTGTTCCTGCTTCAGAATAACCTGACATGGGTGACCTATGTCGCGGTAGCCGCAAAGCTGTCTCTGGATGCCCGAAACCGCGTGCGCGCGCGGGCCGAGCAGAAAGAACGGACACGCACTGCGCGCCGGCCGGCAATGGTCTAGCGGGCGTGAGCGCCGTAAAAACGTTGTTCAAACGGACCAAACCAGAAGATCTTTCCGAGCCCCTGTGCTGTGCGATCAAACCAGAAGGCGCGGTCCGGATGGCGGATCAGAAGCATGCCTGCGGACATCAAGCCATAAATGCCAGCCTGACCCACGCCAACCAAAGTCCAGAATACCATGCCGGGAATATCGCTTGGCGTCTTACGCGCGCAGATGGTTGTCGGCGCCTGACCATAGGCAAAGGCACGGCGCAGCGTGTAACGCAGACGCAGGCGGCTCTCCGGTACATGCTCCAAGACGGGCGCTTTGCTCGCCCAGCCGAACTTATGGCCAGTCTGATCCAGCTTCGAAAAGAGGATATCGTCTTCACCGCCGGTCTCGTTCGAACGGGAATCAAACAGCGGCCCGTCAGACGGCAGCTGGTCCAGATCGAATAGCGAGTTTCCGCAGCCATAAAATTCGTCAAAAACACCAGTGTTTTCTGGCCCTACACGCGAGAAGAACTTTCTAAAATACCGCTCGTGGAGCTGTTTCTCGTCCGGCATAGCCGTTTCCACGGGACCGAAGGTTACTGCGGGCTTGTACTCGTCATAGACTCTTAGCATTTCGGACAGCCAGTTCGGCGGTGCTGACTGGTCGTCATCGAGAAATGCGATCAGGCGTCCTCGCACTTCGGAAATTGCCTTATTGCGCACATTGGCGACACCGGGCTCTGGTTCTGAAGCATAGCGCACTGCAATGGGAGCGTTTCCATACCTTTCCACGACGGCCTGCGCAGACCGTTCGGCATCGTTATCGACGACGAGAAGCTCGGTTGTTTCCGCACATACGTTCTCCTGAGCCAGCACGCTATCGATGGCGCGGGTCAGGCTTTCAAGCCGACGGAAGGTCGGAATAACAACGGAGGTGCGGATTTCCGTCATTTGACTTTAAACCCCACACGTTCTGCGGCGACTTTCGGTGTGCAGATGTCGATATCGAGTTCCCGGGCGCGATCCAGGATCTGTCGTAACTGGCCTGGTGTCATGCCATGTTCGCTCGGTGTCTCGGAAACGTCATGGGTAAAAATGATCATCCAGCCGGGAGTGTGGTGCAGGCAATCAAGTGCCGCATAGGCCCGGTCGAAGCTGTGCTGCGTGTGATCAATTTCGAATGCGCGGAGCTGTGCGCGATCGACAACACCGCGATTAATGCCCGGCAGAATGCCACGGAGCGTGAGGAAATCGCCCGCGAGATGTTTCTTCACGTCGAAGCGCGTCTCGCCATAAGGGAAAGCAAAACTGTCCACGCTGTATGTTTTACAGATATCTTTCAGAAGCTCGATGTTATGCTCGACGTCCTCCATGACTTCGTCGTGTCGGGCCTGCGCGCAATCGAGATGCGAGTGAGAGTGTGCGCAGATCTCATGGCCAGCGGCATTCAGTTCTGCGACCTGATCGGGCGTCGTCACGAGGCCCATATGGGAGTCACGCCCCATCAGGCCGGTCGCAATATAATAGCCGCCGCGGACGCCATACTCTTCAAGAATACGTGCACCGGTTTCCGCTGCAGAGGTCGGGCAGTCATCAAAGGTGATGGAAAGAATAGGGCGATCTGTGCTCACCGTCGCCGGCGCAGCCTTTCGGTATTGCGTCAGGCGGCGCTCGATTTTAGCAAACAGAGACCGGTTGGGCTGATAGGGTTTAGGTGCCAGCATGACGGGCTCCTCCATAAACGGCAGCGCGGAATGTTTTCAGCGCGAGTAAGCGAATGGCGCGAGGCATCAGCCAGACCGGCATGCGGCTGACATAGCGGCTGATCTCGCGGATCAGGGAACGGCCCGGCAACCGACTGAACATGGAAGCCATGCGATAGAGCGGTGTCTGTTCCATCACGTCGGGATGTCGCTCAACGGCCAGCCAGAAATTAGCGCCTGATTGTTCGTATTTGCGCAGCAGATCCTGCGCCGTGTCGAGGCCGAGATGAGTTGCCGTATTGTCGATATGTTCAACCGGATACTGGCGTGAAACACGAATACCCCATTCAACATCTTCCCAGCCCCAGCCGCTGAAGGCCGGATCAAACGGGACAGCATTCATAATGTCTCTGTGCGCCAGAACATTGCTTGTGAACACATAGCGGCCCGGCTCTTCGGAGCGGATGTGGGCAGGTATACATTCGGAACGTTCTGATTGGGCGCGGTGCAAATCTGTCTTCGATGAGAAGGGCGTCAGCTTCATAGAGAATCCACCCACGACAAGTCGCGGAGCGGGATCATCCTGAACGCATTTCAGATAGCGTACGATGAAACCTTCATCATCAGGGATCATGTCGGCATCGAGAAAGACGAGCCATGGCGCGCGCGAGCTGGCCTGAAGCCGGTTTCGCCCCGCAGAGCGGCCTTTATTGTGCTCGGCAGTAATCAGGCAGGCCGCGCCCGGAAACGCATCTACGCTCTCGCGCACCGCGTTGGTCAGCGCGATATCCTGACTGCCATCATCATAGACGATAATCTCGACAGATTCCGCGTAATGACACGCTGCCAGCATGCTTAGAAGCTGGTTGGCGCTGTCCTTGTAAGTCGGCACCAGAATGGACAGGCGCGGTGTCACGTCTGTCCAGTTTGCATTGGTGTGAATGGTTTCGCCGTCAATCGCTTCGGGAAGGCCTGCAGAGGCAGGCGGAGACTGACGCGCGCCTGCTTCAGCGATCATTCGTGTCATCTCCCAACAGGCAAGGCGCTGTCATGATCATGATGTAAAGGTCGAACCAGAAACTGGACCGGTTCACATATTCCATATCAAGACGCACGCGCTCACGAACGAGTTCGGCAGTGTGAACAGGGCCACGCGAGCCGTTGATCTGTGCCCAGCCGGTAAGACCCGGTTTGACGCGGTGACGGTGCGCATAGTCACCCACAAGGTGGTGCACCTCAGTCTCTTCGGTGGTCATGCCGACTGCGTGAGGGCGTGGGCCAACCAGAGACATTTCACCTTTCAGTACGTTGATCAGCTGTGGCAGCTCATCAAGGCTGGTTTTACGCAGGAAGCGACCAAGACGCGTGACACGGTCGTCATCGCCAGTGACCTGAGTGATGATGCCTTCTTCGGCTTTACGATCAGGGCGCATGGTCCGGAACTTCCAGACGCGGATAACCTTGTTGTTAAACCCGTGACGTTTCTGTTTGAATAAGACTGGCCCCGGGCTGTCCAGTTTGACCAGGGCAGCAATGATCAGCATGAATGGCGAGAACGCCACCAGCATCATCGCGCCAATCACGACATCTGAGATGCGTTTTACGAACGCACGGCGTGCATCGGCTGGTGCGCCGGAAACGTATGCAGCAGGTGCATCGGCAACTTCAGCGAGGCTTGCGCCTTCCGGATTGTAGTCTTCCAGATCAAGCAGAAGCACGACACGGTTTGGCAGATAGCGCAGACGTTCGATCAGCAGGCGAACGCGGTCCTGCGCTTTGGACGTCACCGTCACGATGATGCGGTCAACGCTTGGCAGGTTGTCCCATGCCAGAAGGTCATCCAGCGTGCCGACAACCGGAACACCATGCATGCGGTGCGGCGCACGGCCCAGACGGTCATCGAAAATGGCGACGATATTCAGTTCACGGTCCTCGGCGTTGCGCTCAATCAGACGAGATGCGTGTGCAGTCGCACCCACAATAACGACATTCTCAGACAGCCGACCTTTACGGATGAGGTGCTTGGTCCAGCTCACATGGTGGGCGTGTGCAGCGAGCACAAAAACGCCAGCGAGCATGCCAGTGCCAGCGAAATACATAAAATCACCGCCAAGGCCGATCAGCCAGCTTGCAGACAGAAGCGCGGCCAAGGTCAGGCTGGCGCCGAGGGCGACCTTTGCCATGTGGTCGAGAATTTTTTCGGTGAACGGGAAGCGATAAGCGCCCGCCGACCACATGCCCCAAACCACGAGAGGCGGCATCATCATGAACGGAAGTGCAACGCCCAGCGGGAGGTCCAGAAAGGCAGTGCCCGGTGCGGAAACAGCGATGAGCGACAGCAAACAGAGGCCCACAATATCGATGATGCGTGCGCCCAGACGGATCGCTTTACGATCAATGACGAATTGCTGCTGAAACGGTCGGGCATCTTCAAGACCAGGACGCTTGGCTTCATGCACAGACAGGCGCGCCTGCTTGGGCGCGCTTTTTGTCGATGGCTGCGCATCTAGCGATTGTGCCGTCTGGTTCATATGGGTCCACCTTCTCTCCGGCATTATACATACCGAATTAGAGACAAGATTGAGTAAGGTGGTTCGGTGAAATTTTATCGAACTCGCGCTGAGGCGGTCTAATACATCCAATATCCTGCAGCATTGCTTGAATAGCCAAGCGCTTCATAGGTCGCATCGATGAGAGATTGTCCGCGCGGGTTCAAAAGAATGCCGCCGCCCATTTTGTTCATGGAATAGGCGAAGATCAGGTCTGCATCCGGATCGAAGAAGACGCAGCTACCGCCCATGCCTACATGGCCGAAGGCGTTGCGCCCGATGATAAAGGATGAATCATGACCGTGGCGCAGATGGCGGTTGTCCATACTGCACATAAAACCCTGACCGAAGCGGGTCGGGATCATAAGCGTGGCGTCATCGCGCGTTGCCGTCGACACATATCCCATCGCGCCGATGCGGGCATTAGAATAAAAGTCAGATGAGTGAGACGGTGAAAGTGCAAGGAAAAGCTGAGCCATGCCGCGTGCGTTAGATACGCCGCCAGCACCGCCGAGATGGGCTGCGCGCCCGCCGCGACTATCAATTTGCAGCGCGCCATTGTTGAAGAAGCTTTTATGCTGAAGCGATTCCGGATCAGTCAGCATTTTCTGCGTGAACGGGGAGAGCGGCGCACCCGGCTCCGGTTTGAAGGGGATCATCGGCGCGACACGTGACTCGTGTTCTTCAGGCAATCCGATCCAGAAATCAGTGCCCATTGGTTCTGCCAGTTCTTCGCGGAAGAAATCGCCAAGTGATTTTCCGGAAACACGACGAACCAGTTCGCCGACCGTCCAGCCGAAGGTGAGGGCATGATAGCCGTTCCGCGTGCCGGGTTCCCACCATGGCGTTTCGTTGGCGAGCAGAGAGACCGCTTTATCCCAGTCCAGAAGTGCGCCCGGTTCTACCGCGTCATGGAACGATGCCACGCCCGCTGAGTGGTTCAGCATCATGAGAACAGTCGTATCTTCTTTGCCATTGCAGGCGTATTCCGGCCAGTAATCAGAAACCGGTGCATTCAGATTGAGTTGCCCGCGCTGCACCAGAAGATGCGCGCAGAGCGCAGTGGCGGCTTTTGTGCAGGAGAATACAATAGAGACAGTATCTTTAGTCCAGGGCGTGCCGGTCTTGGGATCGGCTGTTCCGCCCCACAGGTCTGCCAGACATTCCCCGTCTTTATATACGCATAGAGATGCACCAACTTCGCCACGCGATTCAAAGTTCTGAGAAAAGGCATCAGCGACGCCGCCAAATTCAGGATCAAATGTTCCATCCACTGCAAAATCGGCTGACATTCTCTGATCTCCCCTTATTGTAGCGCTACTCTGGATCGGCGCGAAGGCTGCAACAGTGACGAAAACTCACGACAATTCAATAGAGCTGACCGGATTATCGGTTCGGATGAGTGGTTTCCTGCTCGGCGTGAGCGTGGTCTTTTTTGCACTCATCTATGCGGCAGGCCTTCATTTTGATGCTGGATATCCTCTCAGTGAGCCGTTCTGGAGCGCTGGGTCGTTGGTGCTCGGCGTCGCCTGCCTTGCGCTCATTTGGTTCGATCTGCGGGAATTCCGCCTGCCCAACCTGATCACGCTCGCAATGGCGGTGAGCGGACTATTGTTTACGTTTGTCGGGCGTGAGCAGACCGGGCTTACCAGTGTTGCGGTTCATGCGATTTCGGCACTGGTTGCTTATCTCGGCATTCTTGGTCTGGCGTTTGCCTCTGAAAAATGGCTCGGACGGCAGGGAATCGGTCTCGGAGACGGAAAACTACTCGCGGCCATAGCCTGCTGGATGGGGCCCTTGGCGCTTCCGCCGGTTCTACTGATCGCCAGCGGTGCAGGAATTTTGCTGTCAGTTTTGTTACAATCCACGGCACTTGGCAGGAAGTTGCCGCCCGGAGGATATGTTCCGTTTGGTCCAGCCTTGTGCTTTGCAGCATGGATTGTCTGGAATCTCAGTGATCTTTGGCCGTTCATGCCGTCATGAGACAAATGTTTGCGCTAACATTTGTGACTATTGCAAAAATGCATCTAATTCCGAGCGCACCGAAATTTGTCACTGACTGTCAAAAAACCGTTACGATCCGCGCATAATCGGCCCCTGTCTGAGAGTGGCAGGAATAAAAAAACAGCCCGCTTCTCTCTCAACGACACAAACTCGCCATTAGCTCATTGAGGGGGCTTTAGTATGAAGATCGCAGGATCCCTGCGCGCACTTGCACTTGCAAGCGCTGCAGCAGTTGCACTGGTCGGTTGTTCCGACACCAACATCTCATCGCCTGGTGCTCCAGCGCCGGTTCCAACACCGACACCGACGCCAACACCGACTCCAACACCTACGGCAACGATTGATCTCGTTCCGACAGCAGGCTGCCCGACCGGCACGACAGAAGAACTGTTCGACGCGGTTGCAGCTGATGGCTTCTCTTCAGTTAGTGTCTGTACGCTTGGCTCGGCGACAGGCGGCGAACTGACAGCGGACGTCACAATCCCTGCAAACACACACGTTGCTATTCAAGGCCCGGTCTTCGTCGGTCAGGACGGCGGCACTTCTGCGACGCTGACAATTGAAGCTGGCGCAGTTCTGTTCGGTGCTTCTTCTACCGGTACAGCAAACGCGACAGACGACTATATCGTTGTCACACGCGGTTCTCAGATCGTTGTGAACGGTACAGAAGCAGCGCCTGTGCGCATGACAGCTCGTGCAGCAGTCAACGACGAAGAAACTGGTTCTTCTATCATCGCAGCTGGCACGAACGCTCAATGGGGCGGTCTGGTCATCAACGGTTTCGCACCAATCAACGACTGTGCTGATGCGACAGCGACTGGCGGCACAGCCGCTTGTGAGAAATCCGGTGAAGGTGCTTCTGGCTTCTTCGGCGGCGGCGATCCTGCAGACGATTCAGGCGTTCTGAACTATCTCATCGTTGAGTATGCGGGCGCACGTCTCACAAACGATGACGAGCTGAACGGCATTGCATTCCAGGGCGTTGGTTCTGGCACAGACGTTGATTACGTTCAGGTTCACAACAACCTCGACGACGGCATTGAGTGGTTCGGTGGTACAGTAGACGCGAAGCACGTTGTTATCACTGGCGCGGGCGACGACTCTCTCGACTGGACTGATGGCTGGCAAGGCCGCCTGCAGTTTGCAGCAGTTCGTTCTACAGTTCCTACATCTGGTGACCCACGCGGTATCGAGGGTGACAACCAGCGTCCAAACGACGCTCAGCCATTCTCCAGCCCGACAATCTCTAACTTCACGCTCGTTGGTACAACCGGCAACCAGCAGGGCATGCTGCTTCGTCGCGGTACACAGGGTGTATTCGTGAACGGTGTCATTACTGACTTTGCGACGGGTATCGACGTTGACGATCAACAGACATTCGACGGCTTCACAAACGGCGATCTGGTTGTTGAATCTATCCTCGTAGACTCTCCGGAGCCATTCGCCACGGATGGCGACGGTGTTCCAGCGTTCAGCGCTTCAGTTGTTGCACGCGACAACTCTCTCGTTGACCTGTTCTTCCCGGGTTCTGCTGAAGCCAGCATTACACCAACTCAGGTTGCTGCAGCTGATCAGGCATTCTTCGGCGCAAACATCGGCTATATCGGTGCTTTCGGCCCAACAGAAGACGTCGACAATAGCTGGGCAAACTTCGCTCTGCCGGGCACTCTGTTCGACGAACCGGTTGTTGAGTGTCCAACAGGCACAGCGTCTGCTGGTAACATCACAGTTGCAGCCACGAACGAAACGAAGCTGCTTTGCCAGATCGACGGTACAAACGCGATCACAACAGATCTTCGTCTCACAAACGGCGACAACATTGTCTACGAACTCGTGAACCCTGTCTTCATTGGTGTTGACCGTGGTGCAGACCCGGCAGCGCCTCTCGCAGGTTCTGCGTCTGCGACACTCACAATCGACGCTGGCGTCACAGTCGTATCTGAAGGCAATGACGATTATCTCGTGGTTGCTCGTGGTTCCCGCATCCTGTCTAACGGTACAGCAGCCAACCCGGTTGTCTTCACAGCTAAGGGCGTTCTGGACGGTACGATCACAACGGATAGCACGACAAAAGGTATCTGGGGCGGTCTGGTCATCAACGGCCGCGCACCAATCAACGACTGTGCTGATGCGACAGCTGTTGGCGGTACAGTTGACTGTGAAAAATCAGGTGAGGGGGCTTCCGGCTTCTTCGGCGGCGCAACATCTGACGATGACTCAGGCCAGCTCTTCTACACACGTGTTGAGTATGCAGGCGTACGTCTGACAAACACAGACGAGCTGAACGGCATCGCATTTCAGGGCGTAGGTTCTGGCACAGACGTCAGCTACGTTCAGGTTTATAACAACCTTGACGACTGCTTCGAGTTCTTCGGCGGTACAGTGTCTGCTGACCACGTTGTTGCGCTCGGTTGCGGTGATGACTCTCTCGACTGGACCGACGGCTGGCAGGGCTCCCTGCAGTACGCAATCGTCTATCCGGGCGAAGGCGACATGTCTGGCGACCCACGTGGTATCGAGGGCGACAACCAGCGTCCAAACGATCTGCAGCCGGTTTCCACACCACGTCTGTCTAACTTCACGATCATCAACTCTGGTGACGTAGCGGTTGACGCTGGTGCGGTTCTCCGTCGCGGCATGGCCGGTACGATCTCTAACGGCATTATCGTCGGCTTCGACGACGGTATCGACGTTGACGATCAGGCAACGATCGACAACATCACGAACGGAACGCTGGAGCTGCGCTCTATCTTCCTCGATAACGTCAACAACTTCCGCAACGACTCTGACAACCCACCTGCACCAGTAGCTGGCGACAACATTGTCGAAGGCACAAACACTCTGTCTGGCTTCACATTCCGTGCAGGTCGTCCGGGTGTTGTTCCAGGCGCGAACGAAGCAGCTGTTCCAGCATATGACGTAACCGGCATCGGTACGCTCTCTGCAACGACTTATGTCGGTGCGGTTGAAGACGCGAACGACACATGGTTCCGCGGCTGGACAGTCGACGAAGACGGCAACGTCACAAACTAATCCGAGACGGGGCCGGAGCTTTCTCCGGCCCCATTCTCCTATCCGATATCAATAACTCACTCTGGGATGCGTCATCCCGTTTTCCTTTTNTGGGGGTCACAATGTTCACCCGTAAATCGCGTGCCCGACTTGTCCTTCTGACCAGCGCGTCTTTCCTTTTCGCCCTTCCGACATTCGCTCAGGAAGCAGAGCCGGTAGAAACGCCGCAGGAAGAAGCGACTGATCAGCGCACACTCGAAACGGTTCAGGTGCGCTACCGCTACATTCCGGATGAACGTCGCTCGACTTCAGAGGTTTCAAGCCTTCTCGACGCTGGTGATTTCCAGCTTCAAGGCGATGGTGATGCTGCTGCGGCCCTGCGCCGTGTGGCCGGTGTTACGACAGCCGACAACAAATTCGTTTATGTTCGTGGTTTGAACGAGCGTTATTCCAGCGCGACTCTCAACGGGTCTCCGCTGCCGAGCCCGGCGCCGCTTCGCCGTGTTGCTCCGCTCGATCTTTTCCCGACATCTGCTCTTTCTGGCATTCTCGTTCAAAAGACATACTCTCCGAACCTGCCTGGCGAGTTCGGCGGCGGTCTCGTAGACATCCGCACGCGCGCCGTTCCTGACGATCGCTTCCTGAACGTCTCATTCGACGTTAGCGGCGATACAGAGACAAGTTTCCAGAGCGGTCTTCTTTATCATGGTTCTGATACCGACGCCCTCGGCTTTGACGATGGCGCCCGCGATCTTCCTGGCTTTGACATCGCAACGGAAAACTATGATTTCGGTCGTGCCTTTACGGACGATTCGTCTCTGCTGGTGATGCAGGAAGGTGACGTTGGTCCTAACTTCTCATTCGGTGTTACAGCCGGTGATGCATATGACCTTAGCAGCGATATCACTATGGGTATCCTTGGGTCTGTAGGCTATTCAAACGAGTGGTCTACGCGGGAAGGTATTCGTGGACAGGCGGTGCGTCCGTCTATCAACAGCCCTGAAATCGCAGCCGAAGAACAACGCGACCGTCGTTCCACGCAAAACACTGTTGGCGTGAACGCGCTCGCAGTTATCGGCTTCGAACTTTATCAGGACCACGAAGTGCAGTTCACCGCGCTTGGTACACGCTCTTCTGAGAAAGAGGCGCGTACAATCATCGGTACAACCGAAGAAGATGCTGGTGTGTTCCGTGACGACTCTCTTGAGTGGTTCGAACGCCAGCTTTGGACAACTCAGATTCGCGGCGAGCACGTCTTCCCGAACCTGATGGATCTGGAAGTTGAATGGCGCGGTTCTTACTCTGAAGCCCAACGTGATGCTCCATTCCAGCTGTCTAACCGCTACCGCGAAGACGCGAATGGCGACTTCATTCTGTCGTCTTCTCCTGCTGCGAACCGCATCCAGTATTCTGATGTACAGGACGACACGACAGACTTCGGTCTCGATTTTAAACTCCCGCTTCAGTTCAACGGCGACTGGTTTAGCGAAGTAAACCTGCTCGCAGGCTATTCTTACGTAGAGAACGACCGTTTCGCATCTGTCCGCATTTTCGACATCACCGGTATCGGTGGTCTGCCAAATGCAAACGGCATCCGTCTCGACTACATCTATAGCGCTCTGTTCAACGGCGGCCCTGGCTCCGTTCAGGAAACAGGCGGCATTCAGTTCCCGGAAGCTTATATCGCGACGCTCGAAACTGATGCGGCTTACTTCCAGGTCGATACACAGATCACGCCATTCGTTCGAGCAGCTATCGGTGGACGCTATGAGTCTGCCATTCAGGCTGTCGACACGATCACGCTGAACGGCCCGTCTGCAGGCAACTTCGTCGAGGCATGCATCGAACGTCAGGCTGACCAGAGCTGTGATAGCAAGGAAGACTTCCTGCCGGCAGCGACGATCACCGTCACGCCGTTCCAGGATTTCCAGATCCGCTTCGGTTATTCTGAAACGCTTACACGTCCGCAGTTCCGTGAGCTTGCGCCAACGCAGTTCGTCAACACTGAAACCGACGTATCATTCGTTGGTAACCCGTTCCTTCAGAACGCGTCCATCAGCAACTATGACATCCGTGCCGAGTACTATTTCGACCGCGGTCAGTTCCTCACTTTCGGCCTCTTCTACAAAGAGATGGAAAGCCCGATTGAGGAAGTCCTCGTCAGCATTGGTAACGTGACAAACACAAGCTTCGTCAACGTTCCAAGCGCAGAGCTTTACGGCTTCGAAGTCGAATATGAGCAGATCCTGCCAATGTTCGACTGGACGAGCTGGGACTTCTTCCGTGACCGCGACTTCACTGTGAAGACCAACTACACATGGTCTGACTCCGAGATTAGCGCTGACGGTACGATCGCGATCAATGGTGGCACTCCAACATCGCCGGTTCTGTCCACTGTGTCTGCTGCTGGCCGTATCGAAGACGGTCGCCAGCTTCAGGGCCAGTCCGAGCACCTGTTCAACCTGCAGCTCGGTCTGTCTAACAACGACACCGGTTCAGAAATGAACGTGCTTCTGAACTATGCAAGCGAGCGTATCCGTTCAGGTGAATCTATCGCTGATGGTCTGCCCGCGATCATCGAGCAGCCGCCAATGACTGTGGACTTTGTCTACAGCCGTCCGGTTGACCTTGGTGGTGCAGAATACGAGCTGTCATTCAACGCATCGAATATTTTCGGCGATGACTTTGAAGCCTACCAGCAGGGCGGTGGTGTCACGGTTGATGTGGACACTTACAGCCTCGGTCCGGCGATTTCTTTCGGCATCAGCCGCGAATTTTGATCAGTTTTCCATTATTGTTCGTACACAATCGTGTTCGCACAATTTACAAACCCGAGCCGGGCGACGACACTCGCCCGGCTTGAACAGTAGAATGACAGAGAAAACATTTGGGTGAGTCCTCCGCACTGACTGGCAAACTGGCCGATATCGCGGCGCGTAAAGGCGCTTTCGGGCGAGGTGTCGGTATCGCTCTGGACGTCGCGTTTGTTATTCTCTGTGCATGGCTTTTGGCGCGGCTTTTCTGGTCTGTGGTCACACCCGCAGCTTTCGTCGATGTGCCTGTCGCAAACGCGTCTGCGCGTACGTCAGCCAGCCAGTCTGCAGATTTCGCGGCGAGCCCTGCAATTTTCAGAAGCTTCAACCCGTTTACCCGCACGCTGGACGGGCAGGTCGAGGTGGTTGAGGAAGAAGCTCCGCAAACGACGCTGAACCTGTCGATTCGTTCTGTCTTTGCTTTTGGCGTTTCAGAGCAGAGCTTTGTGCGCATCCACACACCTGACAACGAAGTGCGCCGCTATTATGAAGGCGACACCGTTGTTTCTGGTGTTATCCTCGAACAGATTCAAAGTGACCGCGTGATCCTGCTGCGTAACGGTGTGCGCGAAACGCTTTACCTCAATGAACGCAACGCCATTAGCCGCAACGATCCGGAACGCGCTGCACCAACAGAAGCCGCGCCTCAACCTGGCAGCGCGGGGAATTACACCGTCAGTGCCCATGAATGGTCGTTCGAAACTTTTTATCGTGACGTGACCATCAGACGTGTTGTGCAGCCGGACCGGTCAACGGTGCTGCAAATTCAGGGCACGTCGAATGCTGAAGGTCTTGCGCGCGTGGGGCTGCGCGTGAACGATAAGTTGATCACAGTGAATGGTTACGACATGTCAGATGAGTCTTTATCAGACCTCTATGACGTGTTCAGTGAAGCAAACCGTTTTGACTTTGAAGTTGAACGGAACGGGCAGATTGTGCCGATACGTGTAAATGTCGGCGAGTGATGGGAATTAAGATGGCGAACTTTCTGAAAACGTCAGTGGTGTCGGGCGGCATTTTTGCGGCGCTCGCAGCAGGCAGCCTTCTTGTCTCACCGGTTGCCATGGCGCAAATGGACACACCGGCCCAGCAGCGCCACCGTATCAATCTCGATGATGTCGAACTCACAGACCTGATTGAGGACGTGTCTATCGTCACCGGATACACTTTCATCGTGCATCCGCAGGTGCGTGGCCGCGTAACTGTCACCTCGCAGACAGCGCTGACGACGGATGAGGTTTTCGACGTGTTCCTCGCGACACTTCGCGTTCATCAGTTCGTTGCCATCCCGTCCGGCGATCGTACCTACCGTATTGTGCCAGAAGCGACGGCGTCGAGCTCTGCCGGCATTCAAAGCCGTGGCCCGAATGGCGACAGCTTTGTCACCCAGATCGTGCAGCTCAATTATTTCAGCGCCGTCGAGGC
The DNA here is from genome assembly GCA_002723155.1 of Ponticaulis sp. GTDB lineage: Bacteria > Pseudomonadota > Alphaproteobacteria > Caulobacterales > Hyphomonadaceae > Ponticaulis. The sequence continues at coordinate 197,520 of PBNO01000006.1, forward strand.
GGCGCAGATGCTGAACCCGATTCTGAACCCGTCAGGTCAGGTCGTTGCCAACCGCAACAGCAACACGCTGGTGATTGTCGATTATGCGTCCAATATGCCGCGCCTTCGTGAAGTCGTGCGTCAGCTGGATGAAGACGGGACTACGATTGAAACCATAGCGCTTCAAAACGTACCGGCGCAGGAGATGGAGACCGTTCTCAACGGGCTGCATGACGAGTTTGCACTCAACTTTACTGCTGTTGCGTCCGATACGACCAATTCTATCATCCTGCGCGGTGAAGAACACGCAGTGGCTCGCGCGTTGACGGTGGCACGTGAGCTTGATGCTTCCGAACGCGTACGTGACAATATTCGCGTGCTTCCGCTCTCTAACGCCAAAGCCGAAGAGATCGTCCCTGTGCTGGAGCGCCTCAGCGCTGCGATTGCTCAACAGAACGGAGCTGGCGAAGGTAGCGGTGTTGCGCCGACAATTTCATTCCACGAAGCGACCAACTCACTCGTGCTGAGCGCAGAGTATGAGATGCTGAACCAGCTGGAGCGTGTGGTTCAGGAACTCGACGTGCGCCGTCCGCAAGTGATGGTCGAGGCGCTGGTTGTTGAAATGTCCGACAATGCGGTCAACGAATTGGGCCTGCAATTTGTTGTGTCTGGCACGGGGAATGACATTCCATTCGCCTCCACAAACTTCTCGCGTTCCGCGCCGAATATTCTGGCACTCACAGGTGCGCTCGTTTCAGAAGGCGGATTGACCGGTTCTGGCAGCAACACGTTCCAGAGCGCGGCGATCTCGTCTCTTCTCGGTCTGGAAGGCCTGACCCTCGGTGGTGGCGGCATGAGCGGTGACACGCTGTTTGGTGTCATTCTGAATGCCGTTGAGAACGATGTTGAATCGAACATTCTCTCCACGCCAATGCTGATGGCTGTCGATAACGAAACCTCGTCCATCATTGTCGGTCAGGAAATTCCTGTAACGACAGGCGAAGTGCTCAGCGATAGCAACTCCAATGCGTTCCGAACGATTGAACGCCAGAATGTGGGTGTTCAGCTGGATGTGACGCCTCAGATCGGTGAAGGCGATTCCGTACGTCTCTCCATCTATCAGGAAGCGTCCAACATCGCTGATGCGGTATCCACATCGGGTGAGTTCATCACGAACAAGCGCTCTATCGAGACGACAGTCATCGCGGATGACGGTGAGATCATTGTGCTCGGTGGTCTGATTGAACAGACTAGCGCGGTGAGCGCCTCTCAGGTGCCGTTCCTCGGCGATCTGCCCGGTGTCGGGCGTCTCTTCCAGTCTGAAGGCGTGACAAACAGCCGGACCAATCTGATGGTGTTTATCCGTCCGACCGTTGTTCGCGATTCAGAAGATGTGCGCATGACGACAAGTCAGCGTTACCGCTATATCCGCGCGCAGGAACTGATGAGCACCGGTGCCGAGGCGTCGAACATTGATCGCTTTGTGCAGGACGTGCTCGGCACAGTGCCGCCGGCGCAATAACCAAGATAACGAACTGAAGACAGCTTATGGCCAGCCAACGGGCAGCAACCATTTCGTATAATTTCGCCAAGGATCACGGCGTGCTTCTGCTTCCACCGGAAGCCGAAGGCGGTGAAGCGCTGACCCTTGGTGTTCGCGAGGGTGCGCGCGTCCTGTCTGTTCTTGAGGCGCGACGCGCTGTCGGTCCAGTCGCGCATTTGAAGTCGCTGTCCCGTACCGAGTTCGACCAGATTTTGTCGACGGTCTACGCCGCCAAAGGCATTGATGACGAGTATCAGGAAAGCGGCCTTGAAGACCGTGAGGACCTTGCGTCGCTCGTTGAGGGGATTCCACAGACGGCTGACCTTCTGGATGCTGAAGATGATGCGCCGATCATTCGTCTCATCAATGGTCTGATCTACGAAGCGGTAAAGCGCCGCGCGTCCGACATTCACATCGAGCCGTATGAAGACAAGCTCTCCATCCGGTACCGGATTGATGGCGTGCTGCAGGATGTGCTTTCTCCATCGCGTCGTCTGGCGCCGCTGCTTGTCTCACGGATCAAGGTTATGGCGCGTCTTGATATTGCTGAGAAACGCATGCCGCAGGATGGCCGTATCTCTCTGGCACTCGGTGGGCGCTCCATCGATGTGCGTGTCTCCACGCTGCCATCGCGTTATGGCGAACGCGTCGTTCTGCGTCTTCTCGATAAAGAGCAGGCGCGTCTGAACCTGCTCGATCTGGGCATGGATCAGTCCACGCTGGATGCCTTTAAAGCCGCGCTCAAGAGCCCGAACGGTATCATCCTTGTGACGGGTCCGACCGGCTCCGGTAAGACAACAACGCTCTATTCCGGCCTGACGCTGCTGAACGACCAGTCCCGTAATATCCTCACCGTGGAAGACCCGATCGAGTATGGTCTGGATGGTGTTGGCCAGACGCAGGTGAACACCAAAGTCGGCCTCACATTTGCCGCCGGTCTGCGCGCTATTCTTCGTCAGGACCCTGACGTGGTCATGGTCGGCGAGATCCGTGACATCGAGACCGCAGAGATCGCCGTTCAGGCCTCGCTCACCGGTCACGTGGTGCTTTCCACGGTTCACACCAACTCCGCGATTGCCGCTGTGACGCGTCTTCGCGATATGGGTATTGAGCCATTCCTGCTGAGTTCAACGCTGCGCGGCGTTCTGGCTCAACGCCTTGTGCGCCGACTGTGCCCGTCCTGTCGTGAAGCTTATACGCCGGAAGACTTCGAAGTTCGCGCTCTTGGCCTCACGCCATCACCTGATCTTGTCTTCTATCGCGCCAAGGGCTGCCTCTCTTGTAGCAATTCAGGCTATTCCGGCCGTGCAGGCGTGTTTGAGATGATCAGCGTGGATAGCTCGCTTAAGCGTATGATCCACGATGAAGCGTCCGAACAGAACATGGAAAACTATGCCTTCCGCGAAGCGCAAAGCCTGTTCCAGAATGGCGTGAGACATGTGCTGAACGGCATCACCACAGCCGAAGAAGTACTTCGGGTCTGTCGCCCGGAAGGAGAGGGCAATGCCGACATTTGATTATGTCGCGCTCTCACCGGAGGGAAAGCGTGAAAAGGGCGTAATCGCTGCCGATTCAGCGCGGGCTGCGCGCCGCGAACTTCGCGTGCGCCAGATGACGCCGCTCAAGCTGGAAGAGGCAAAAGAGAAGCCGAAGTCAGCGCTGTCCAGCCTGAGCGCGGCGTCCGTTTCCCAGTCTGATCTTCTGCTGATTACGCGCCAATGGGCCATTATGATTGGTTCCGGCACGCCCGTAGAGGAAAGCATTGCAGCGGCCGCTGCGCAGGCGGAAAAGCCGGGTGTACGTAAAACGCTGCTCGCGATCCGGAATTCGGTAACTGAGGGCTATCGCCTGTCGGAAGCGCTGGGCGAACATCCCAAAGTCTTTAACGGCCTCTATCGGTCCATCGTTGCCGCTGGCGAAGCGTCTGGTGATCTGGGTGCGGTGCTTGAACGTCTTGCAGAGTATCTGGAACGTTCGCGCAAGGTTCGCCAGACCGTACAGACAGCGCTCATCTACCCTATGGTGCTGGCCTTCACCGCCTTGCTCGTCATGGTTGGCCTGATGACCTTTGTTGTGCCGCGGGTCGTCGAGCAGTTCACGACCATGAATCAGGAACTCCCAATGCTGACGCGTATCGTCATCGGCATCAGCGATGTTCTGCAAAATTACGGGCTGATCATTCTGGCCGTCATCGTCGCTGCCATCTTTGGCCTGACGCGGCTTTTCGCGCTGCCGAAAGTGAAGCGCGTAGTCGACGGTATAATGCTGAAATTGCCGGTCATTGGCACAATGCTGACGCAGGTGAATACGGCCCGATTTGCGCGAACCCTATCTACGCTGCTTGGCAATGGCGCGCCGGTTCTGGAAAGCCTGACCGCAGCGCGCAGCAGCCTCGGGAATCTCGTATTTCAGAATGCGGTTTCGGACATCATTGTGAAGGTGCGCGAAGGCGCAGGTATTAGCCGCGCCATGAAATCGACAGGCGTGTTTCCGGCGCTGATCACACAGCTGTCTTCCAGTGGTGAGGCGAGCGGTCAGCTGCCCGACATGTTGCTACGCGGCGCGAAATATCTGGAAGACGAGTTCGAAGCGGCGACCAAGGTTGCGCTCGGCCTGCTTGAGCCTCTGATTATTCTCGTGCTCGGCGGCATGGTCGCCCTAGTTGTTCTATCTATCATGCTGCCAATTTTGCAGCTCAATTCATTCGTTATCGGTTGATCAGGAGAAAATGATGACCTGGCTAAAAACTCTGCTCGCTCGCAAATCGCAGCGCCGCAACCGCGGAGAGGAAGGCTTCAGCCTGACAGAGATCATGGTGGCCGTATTCATCATGGGCCTGCTCGCAACAGTCGTGATGATCAACGTATTGCCGTCTCGTGACCGCGCTATGGTGCAAAAAGCGCGTACCGACATTCAGGCGCTCGAAACGGCGCTGTACGAGTATAATTCCGACATGCTGACATTCCCGACTACAGAGCAGGGGCTGGAAGCGCTTGTCGAAGCACCAACAGGGCTGAACCGCGCAGAGCTCTACCGCCAGGGCGGCTATTTGCTGCGTTCTGAAATTCCAGCTGACCCGTGGGGCAATCCGTATCAATACCGCAATCCGGGTGAACGCGGACGCATCGATATCTTCTCACTCGGCGCGGATGGCCGCCCGGGCGGTGAAGACCTCAATGCCGATGTCGGGAACTGGGGAGAGAACTAGGTGAAACCGGGCGATTTAAGATCTGATGCGGGGCTTAGCCTCATTGAGATCATGGTCGCCCTGTTCATCGTCGGGCTGGCGTCGAGCTTTGTTGTCCTGTCGCTGCCGCGTTCGCCGACGCCTTTGATTGAAGTGCGCGGAACGCTGGACCGGCTGCTCAATAATCAACGTACTGAAGCGATACTGGGCGGTGCGCCGCGTGGGCTCCTGCTGGAGGAGAACGAGGTTCGCGTTCTTGTGTTTGATCGCGGTCTCTGGCGCGCGCCAACCGGCCTGCGAGATACACCGGTCTTTGCGCTCCATCCGGATACGGAAGTCGTTCTTGAAGGCGATGACGAACCAGTCTTCCGCACCACGCAGGATGATAACGCGCCGGTCCTTCCGGATATCTGGTTCGATCCGTCCGGCTTTGCGACTGAAGCCTCGCTGGAACTGAGCTGGCGAAATCAGAGCGTCGGGATCGACATCAGCCAGACAGGGGAGGTGATCATCCATGACGCTTCCCGCTAAACGAACCGCCAATCAAAATGATGCGGGCTTTTCGCTCTTTGAGAGCCTCGTAGCGCTCGCCATCTTCGCAACCGTCGCCATCGCGACCATGACGCTGATCACACAGAATGTACGCTCTTCGGGCCAGATGGCGGCGCGTACATATGCTGAGTTTGTCGCCGAGAATGTGCTCGTTGAAACCTATCTGAATGACCGCCTTACACTCGGTGGATCGCAAGGCGAAACCGTTATGGGCGGGTATGATTTTGAATGGCGACGCGACATTCAGAATACCGGTGAGGCGGGGCTCTTGGGCGTAACGGTTCGGGTGTCCCTCAGCGATTCAGAGCAGACGCTTGTTCTGCGCTATGGCTTCCGGAGGGAATGACCATGCGCTCTGATCACGGTTTCTCCCTCATCGAAGTGCTGGTGTCGCTTTTCATCATTTCGACGATCTCCATTGCTGGTACGACAGTGCTGTTGAGCTCCTTCCAGAGCCGCGACGCGTTGGCGGCGTCCACGGAGCAGACGCAAGCCTATGCTCAGGCGCATACGCGTGTTCGGGAAGACCTTCTGCAATGGGTGCCACGCGCCGCCGAAAGTCGGCCGGTTTTAGACCCATCGGCATCCTTTCTGGGCGGCGGGATTGGCGAAGCCGGGCTATTATTCGCATTCGTTCGGGACGGCTGGACCAATCCCGGCCTGACGGAAGAGCGCAGCGGGCTTTTCGCTGTGCGCTATGTGTTCGAGAACGGTCGCCTCATCCGCAGGACGAGGCCGTTTGCGGACCCGCTCTTCAATGACTATTTCCGTGATGAAGTTCTGCTGGAAGGGCTGGACGACGTCTATGCCGAGTTCAATCAGGGGCAGCTCTGGACGCGGGAATGGCGGGCCACGCCGGAAACGCCGATTATTGCGCCGCCCGCTGTGCGTCTTGTCGTGCGCCCCTCTGACAAACCTGAAATGATCTGGATGTTCCTTCTGCCAGCAGGGGGAGCGATCTGATGGCCTCCTCAAAACAGAAGTTGAAGCGCAATGACACGGGCGCCGCTTTGCTCGTGGTGCTCTTGCTTGTTGCGACGCTATCTGTCGTCAGCGTTGGCATCCTGCAAACCGTGACACGCTCGGTTCAGGTCGCGTCCATGACGGGTGCTCGAAACCAGATCGGATGGTATGTCAGCGGCGCTGAAACGCTTGCTGCGCAGAAAATTGCTCAGCTGAGCGAGCTGACGCAAGGCAGCATTACGCGCTTCTCTCCGGGGCTTGGTCAGACAATTGCCTTTCCTATTGAGGGCGGTCGGCTGATGGCGCGCGTGGACGATGCGACGAACTGCTTCAATTTGAATAGTCTGGGCCGTGATGTCGAAGACTCCGAGACGACGGCTGCGATTGATGCGGGCGCGTTTTACGTGGACTTGCTTGAAGCACTTGATCTGCCGCAGAGCGATGCACAGCAGTTGATGCAGGTGGCCAAAGACTGGATTGATGCTGACTCGGTGCAGCAAGCTTTCGGAGCCGAAAACGGCTTTTACGCTAGCCTGTCACAGCCACGCTCAGCGGCCAACGGTCCAATCGTGACGCCAGCTGAATTGCTGGATATGCGCGGCTATACGCCTGAGCTGTATCGTATGATCGCGCCTTACGTTTGCGCTCGTCCTGATGAAACCATCGGCGTGTTCAATATCAATACGATGGATGAACGCCACGCGCCCATTATGAGCGCTGTCTTTTCCGGTCAGGTTGGCCGTGAAAGCATGCGCGCAATCATGGAAGCGCAGGGCGATCTGGAATTTCCGGATGTCGAAACTTTTCTGACCGAGCCGACGCTCGCGGCGGTTGCGCCTGAACTGCGTCATGAGACGCTGCTCGGCACGACGTCGAAATTTTTCAGACTTTCCGGTGAAGTGGTTTATGCCGAAGCCATGACGAGCTATGAGGCGGTGTTCCGTCTCGGATCGGATAACAGTGTCCAGCTGGTCAGGCGGCGGATCGGAGTTGACGAATGAGTGTTCTGTTTGCGCGCCTGCCTGGCACCCCGATGGGGGATGACTGGTTCATTGCGCGCTCTGAAAATGAGGTAGAACCCGTTTCGCGCGAGGCGTTGTCAGACGTCGTCGCGGACCGTGTTGTTTTGCTTGTGCCTGGGCCGGACGTTTTCATGTCGACGGTCACCGCGGCTACACGCTCTATGGCAGACCTGCGCACGGCAGCTCTTTTCCAGCTCGAAGATGATCTTAGCCAGCCAGTCAGCGAGCTTCATATCGCGATTGGGCCACGCGCACCGGAAAACGCGAATACGCGTACGGTCGCCGTGGTTTCCGACGATGTCATGTCTGATTGGCTAAATGCTTGCGAAGACCTTCCTGCAGAGCTGCTGGCGCGCGCTGAACTTATTCCGGAAACGTCGCTCTTCACTGAAGGAGAGCCCTTCGTTTTCGATGGCGATGGCCGCGTCATCATTTATGACGGCGAGCGTTTCCATGGATGTGATCCGTATCTTGCGGCTGATCTTGTTCCGGCGATCTTGCAGCAGGCTGACCTTCAATCGGTTCAGCACATTGTCAGTGACGACAGCCAGCTGACTGATGTGCCGGGTGAAACGTCACGCGTGGACAGTTTTGTCGCCTTTATCGCGCCTAACCTGCTGGCTGGTGCAGGCATTGATTTGCGACAAGGCGCGTATGCGCGCCGTTCGCAAGGACAGTTCAAGCTGAGTGGCTGGTCAGCCACCTTGGGCCTCGCTGCGGCAGCGCTACTGATCTGGATTGCCTCACTTGGTGTCAGCGTGTTCGGCCTGAACCAGGCGAGCGATGATCTCTATAACTCCATGGTTACCGCGTATTCCCGTGCCTTTCCTGAAGAAGGGCGTGTGGTTGATCCGTCACGCGAAGTCGCTCTGAAACTGCGTAACGCACCGGGCGGAAGCGGAGCGTCTTTCATCGAACTTTCTGCGGCTCTCTATGCCGGTCTGGAAGAGGTCGAGGGCGTCGCTCTGCAAGGCCTGACCTTTGACCGGACGTCGGGCCAGATCACGGCATCTCTGCAGTTTGCGGGTTATGAGAGCCGTGACCGGTTGAGAGACAGTTTCGAACGTCGCGGCCTTCGTCTCGAGCTTGGCGGTGCACGTCAGGAGGGCGGCGTTATTGTGGGTGAAGCGAGCTTTGGAGGTCGGCCATGAGAGAGTGGTGGCAGGGCCTGACAGGTCGCGAACGTATGATGATCCTGATTGCAGGTGGCCTTACGGCCATTCTGGCAGTGTATTTTCTTATGTTTGTTCCTTTGCGTGATGCGCATGACAGTGCAGAGCGTGAGTATCGCCGCATGTCTCTCGAAGCGCAGCAGGTGTTTCAGGGCATAGCGCAGCTGGAAAGCCAGGTTGCAGCGGTGCCGTCTGGCGTCGAGACGACAAATGAAAGCCTCGAACTTCTATTGAGCCGCACCGCCACAGCAGCGGGCCTCCAGATTGTTCGCCTTCAGCCATCGGGCACCAACCAGACAACTGTGTGGTTTGATACGGCGAATGCGCAGACACTCATGCTCTGGCTGACCGAACTCGAAGGTCGATTTGGCGTGTCTGCGCAACGTGCTGAGCTAAGAAAACGACCTGAAAACAATACGCTTCGCGGAAGTGTTCTCCTGCAACGTGAGGGCGCGTGATGAAGTGGGTTTGGTCTGCCGGTCTGGTTGTTGTCCTCGGGGCTATCATTGCATTCGCGATGACGCCTGCGCGTTTCGTTACGGATCAGGTCAATGCTCGTGACCCGTCTGTACGGTATGCCGTAGCATCCGGCACGGTCTGGAATGGACGTGTCGAGAACGTGATGTATGGCATCCAGCCGGTTGGCGATGTTGCGTTCAGGACCAACCTCACAGCACTGCTGACTGGAGTCGTTTCCGGCGAATTTTCTTTGTCGGGTGGAAGCATTACCGGCGAGGGCAAAGTTTCCTCAGGTCTGGGTGGTCGCACGCGTCTTGCCGATATCCGTGCCATGGGCGGAACGCGTGATCTGTTGAACCTGCAGCAGGAAGTGCGCGATCTAAACGGTCAGTTCCGCCTCAACCTTTCCGAACTCGTGATCGATGATCAGCATTGCGAAACAGCTGAAGGGACCGTCTGGACAGATATTCTCACCCGAACCGAAGCGCGCTGGAACTGGATTGGACCGGAGCTTTCAGGGCCAGTGAGTTGCGCGGATGGTGATTTACTTGTGGTTCTTTCCGGTGCGACGCCTGCAGGCGAACGCGTGAATGCGAGCCTTGAGGTTGGCCTTGATGCGCGAGGCAGTTTCTTCGCTGAAGTCTTCACGCAGAACTCTGACACGGCAAATGCGCTGTCGCTTCTGGGCTTTGTCTCTGAAGGGCAGGACCGTTACACCTATCGACACTCTATTGAATGAGACTTGTCATGAATTCATTCCGGATTTCACTCGCATCAGGTGCGCTGGCGGTTCTCGCCAGTTGTGCAACGCCAACCTCGACAAATAATCAGGCCGGGCAGGCAGCGCCGCCAAGCCCGTTGGCTCAAGTAGAGACACCTCAGCGTGGCCTTCCGGCGCAGACGCTCAATGTTGGCGAATGTGGACTGTTTCTCTGGACGCGCCGCGAACAGCCTGAATTTATTTTCTTCTCTAAAGCAGGCTCCGATGACGCATTGCTTTGGATTGATGGAGCGGTTGCAGACCTGAACCGTGTTGCGCTCGGCGGCGATATTTTTGGCCAGCAGCTGACCGAGCAGGACTTTGCATTCGGTGACGGACGCATGGTCGAGCTTCGTATGGAGCCTGGCGAGCAATTGGTCGGCGGGCAACGCGTCCCGGAAGCCAGCCTCACAGTGATCGACGCCGAAGGTTGGCGCACAATGATTCCGGTCGCGGGGGTCACAGCATGTCAGCCGGAACAATAGTACCGACCGTTCAAGACGTTATCGATGCTGCAAAGCAGGTGCATGGCGTCGTTCGCGAAACACCGCTTCTGCGCAATGATGAACTGGATGCCCGAATTGGCGTTCCGGTTTATGTGAAATGCGAACCGCTTCAGCATACAGGTAGCTTCAAGCTTCGGGGCGCTTATAACCGCCTGTCACGGCTGACTGAGGATGAACGATCGCGTGGTGTCGTCGCGTTTTCATCAGGAAACCATGCGCAGGGTGTCGCCAGAGCCGCAAAACTGCTCGGCGTTCACGCTACAATCGTCATGCCGTCTGATGCACCAAAGGTGAAGGTTGAAGGCGTGCTGCGTGATGGCGCGGAAATCGTGTTCTATGATCGTTTCACTGAAGACCGCGAAGAGATAGCCGCGAAGATTTCAGCTGAGAAAAATCTTGTCGTCGTGCCGTCCTATGATGATCCGCATATCATTGCGGGGCAGGGCAGCTGCGGTGTCGAGATCATACGCCAGTACAGCGATGATAAAGCGCCGCAAGCATTGGTTTGTTGCGTAGGTGGCGGCGGCCTCATCGCCGGCGTGTCTCTGGCGGTTCACAATCAGTGGCCGGACCTTCGCGTGGTCGGCGCAGAGCCTGAAGACTTTGATGACCATGCCCGTTCGCTGAAGTCCGGCAATCGCGAGCAGGTCGATCCTGATGCGCGTTCGATCTGTGATGCGCTTCTTTCGCCCAGCCCGGGTGAACTGACCTTTGCTATCAACAAAGAGCACTTATCTGACGTCGCGCTGATTTCTGACGAAGAGGCACGCGAAGCGGTGCGCTTTGCGTTCAGGCATTTGAAAGTGGTTGCCGAGCCGGGTGGAGCCGCAGCGCTGGCTGCGCTGCTGGCTGGCAAGGTTCAGATTACGTCAGATCAGCCCGTCATCGTGGTCCTGACGGGCGGAAACATCGATCCCGCCCAGATGTCAGAGATACTGGCTTCAGCGTGACAGGTCGCGTGTGAGTGTAATCTCTGTCGGCTGACCGGCCAGACGGAAACGGTAGACCTGAGTGTTCTCCAGTACGCGCTGCACGTAGTTTCGCGTCTCAGAGAATGGAATGGACTCGATAAAGTCGATCGGGTCGATCTCTCCGGCGCGCGGATCACCATATTCGCGCATCCAGCGTGTCGGGCGGGATGCGCCCGCATTGTAGGCCGCAATTGCCATGATGTAGGAGCCGTCAAACTGGTCGATCAGGTCGCCCAGATGCGCACGGCCGAGCGTAACGTTGTAGACGGGATCATCAAGCAGCCATGAGCGACGGTAAGGCTCGCCTTCGCGACGGGCCTGGCTACGCGCCGTAGAGTGCAGCATTTGCATCAGGCCGTAAGCGCGGGCGCTGGAAATCGCGCGCGTGTTCAGTTCGCTTTCCTGGCGTGACAGAGCAATTGTCAGGGCCTGCTCTGCGCTGGAGTCCGGGCTTGGCATCGGGAAGTCGAACAGAGGATAGGCCGCGCGGGTCGCGACGATATCCTGAGACAGGCCCGCTTTTGCACCGCGAACACCGGCCATAGTGATGTGATAGCCGTCCGCGAGATCAAACAGCATCTCATACTGGGCAGCGCTTCTCAGCTGGTTGTCGAGATGGAATGAAATGCGGCGGAACTGATAGTTTTCGCCTGCTTCGGCCAGCATGCGCAGGGCGCGCACCAGATCCATGTTTTCAAATTCTTCGCGTTCAGCTTCCGTCGGCGTCACGATATCCGGTAGCTGCATCGTGGTTTCGCCAAGACGTTCAGCAGATCGTTGACCGTAAAACGTCGTCAGATGCTGTGCACCGCGCGCATAGGCGGCGCGTGCGTCTTCTGTACGGTTCAAGGCGGAATAGGCTTCACCGAGCCAGTAATGGCCGCGGGAGAGGCTGATCGGCGTGGAGACGCCAGCTTCGAGCGTTGCAAAGTGTTCTGCAGCTACATCGGGCTGGTTCAGATAGCGAAGCGCAATCCAGCCTGCATAGAATTCACCTTCGGCAAAGTCTGCACCAGAGGTGAGACCGTGCGTAGAAGCAAGCTGATAGCCGACAGTCCATTCATCATCGCGAATGGTCCGGCGCAGGTGCAGGTTCTTCTCTTCCCAGATACGCTCCAGAGCGGCCTCTGGCAGATTGGACGGGTCGATATCGAGAAGGAGCGGGCGTGCATCTTCCCAGCGACCGCGGCGACGGCGCCATTTAGAGCGCTCATAAAGGAGGCCCGGATTAAGCTGCAGGCTGTCGGGAACATTGCCAATGAGACGGTCTACACCAGCCGCGCCGGTCGCAAGCGCTATACGCGCATCAACGAGGGCATCCCAACCGGACGGCAGATAGCGGCGCATATCGCTCGCAGCGCTACGCTGGGAACGCCAGAGCAGGTGATCGGCGCGATAAATGTGATCCTCAACGTCGAGGATTTCGGCATACTGGTTTGCGATCTCGCGCTGGCGGCTCACAAGGAAAGTATGGTTGTGCCACGCATCCTTGATCAGAAGCTCTGCCTCTTCGCGTTGACCGATAGAGATATAAGCCTCAGCGAGGGCGATCTTGCCTTCACCGCTTATCGGGCCGGAGGCGCGCAACCAGGCAATACGTTCGCCAGGTGACAGATCGGAATCAGCAATGGCTTCTTCGGCGCGGACGCGAATCGAGTTCATGCCCGGCCAGCCGTCGAGTTCTTCAAGTGCGCGGTCGAGTTCGGCAAAATCCGCGCCGCTGAGGCTCGAAGCCGCTGATCTCCACAACAACAGGCGACGTGCTGTCGGATCGTTGATGGAGTCCCTGTATGCGTCGGCTCGGCTCCAATCGCCATCGCTCGCAGCATCCAGTCCCAGCCGTAAACGCTCTGTATCCGTGCGCGACAGCACGCTTGAGATGTATGGCGGGTTAGGCTTTCGTGAAGGCGGCTCGATTGCAGACGCTGACTGAATAGTGAAAACCGAAATCAAGCTAAGGGTCAGCAGGGAGAGTCGCTTCATGAAAGTGGGGCTCTGTAATTGAGTGGTAATCTACATATATCGTATGTATATCTCCGGGTTCCCGCAACGCCTCAAAAACTGTGAGAGTGAGTTTTCATGTTTCAAGGATCTATTCCTGCCCTCATAACGCCGTTTCGTAACAATGCCGTCGACTTCGATGCGTTTGAGAAACTGGTGGAGCGTCAGATAGAGGCGGGCTCTGGCGCTGTTGTGCCATGCGGTACGACCGGCGAATCAGCGACACTCTCTCATGAAGAGCACCGTCAGGTTGTCGAGCGTTGCGTCGAGATTGTGAATGGCCGTGTTCCGGTCATTGCAGGCTGTGGGTCCAACTCAACAGCTGAAGCGATTGGTCTGGTTCAGCACGCCAAGAAAGTCGGCGCTGATGCAGCGCTGACGGTTTGCCCATATTATAATAAGCCGGATCAGCGCGGCCTCGCAGCGCATTTCTCTGCGATTGCAGATGCGGTTCAGATGCCGCTCGTGTTATATAACGTGCCGGGCCGAACCATCAGCGACATTCAGCCGGAAACGGTTGCGGCGCTTTCATCCAACCCGAATATTGTAGGCATTAAAGACGCGACGGGCGACCTTGCGCGCGTCACGAAGCACGCTGATACATGCGAAGATGGCTTCGTGCTGCTGTCAGGCGATGATCCGACAGCCCTCGGTTTCTACGCAATGGGCGGGCAGGGCTGTATCTCTGTTTCGGCGAACGTCGCTCCGAAGTTGATGGCTGATCTCCATGCGGCGTGTCTGCGCGGCGATTTCGCAGCTGCACGTGAATTCGAAGCGAAGGCTTACCGCCTGCACCGTGCACTCTTCCTGTCTCCTAGCCCGGGACCGACAAAGTACGCTCTTTCACGCCTGGGCTTGTGTGAGCCGGAAATCCGCTTACCTCTTCTTCCTCCGAACGATGACGTGAAGAAGGAAATTGATGCGGCGCTGAAAGTCGCCGGATTGCTGGATTAATATGGCCGCAAAAAATCTGATCGCGGAAAATCGCCGTGCGCGTCGCGACTATGAAATCGAAGATACGCTTGAGGCAGGTATTGTGCTCGTCGGGTCTGAGGTGAAGAGCCTCAGAAACGGTAAGGCGAATATTGCTGAGTCTTATGCGAGCATCGAAGATGGCGGTTTCTATCTGATCAATGCGGACATCCCGATCTACACTGCAGCCAACCGGTTCAATCACGAGCCGAAACGCAAGCGTAAGCTATTGGTCCATGGGCGAGAGATTGCACGCATTGCGCAGGCAATTGAGCGTCAGGGGCGTACAGCCATTCCTTTGAAACTCTATTTCAATGATCGCGGTATCGCGAAGCTCGAAATCGGTATCGCGAAAGGTCGTAAAACGGTCGATAAGCGCCACGCCGTGAAAGAGCGCGATTGGAACCGTGACAAGCAGCGTTTGATGAAAGAGCGCGGCTAACCAGCCAGCTCTTTCGCCATTTCAAACACATCGTGGAACATCCCTTCAGTGAGGCGTCCGGTATTCGTATTGTATCGTGAGCAGTGATAGCTCGACACGATATGAAGCTCGCGTTCGTGCCAGGGTGTCGTCACAGTGAAATGAGCGCCATGCCCGAATGGGTGGGCGGAGACTTTCAGGCCGAGCGCGCGAAGCGTTGAATCGTGTGAGATCTTCCCGAGCGTCACCATCACTCTCAGATCAGGCAGCTCGGCGATACGGGATTCGAGAAACGGTCTGCAGGCGTTGATTTCCGCACCGACCGGTTTGTTTTCCGGCGGAACGCAGCGTACAGCGTTTGTGATCATCGCTCTGTTAAGCGTCAGCCCGTCATCAGGGCGCGCATCATAACTTCCGGAACTGAAACCGAATTTGTCGAGTGTCGGGTAGAGAAGATCGCCAGCCCAGTCGCCGGTAAAGGGGCGGCCAGTCCGGTTCGCCCCGGTGCGGCCGGGCGCCAGACCGATAACGAGAAGCCTGGCATCATTGCCACCGAAGCTCGGAACCGGCGCGTTAAACCAGTCAGGCTCTTCGGCGGCGTTTTTTTCGNGATACGCGACAAGACGCGGGCAGAAGGGGCATTTAAGGGGGGCCTCTGCCGGTGCGTTCTTAGTCGTCGTCTTCTTCGTCGCCATAATCTGAACTCTGCTCATCGTCGCGTGGAGGACGTCCAATAAGCTTGGCCAGGTCTGTCAGGTCAATAAAAGTATCGGCCGCACGGCGAAGATCGTCAGAGATCATTGCCGGTTGTGTTTTGACGGTGGAGACGACGCTGACGCGGACGCCTTTGTCTTTCACAGCCTGCACGACACGTGTCAGATCGCCATCGCCCGAGAACAAAACAATGTGATCGAGGTGATTGGCGAGATTCATCATGTCGACGGTAATCTCGACATCCATATCGCCTTTGACACGGCGGCGGCCGTCACGGTCCGTGAATTCACGGGCAGACTTCGTAATAACGTTGAAGCCATTATACTGCAGCCAGTCCACCAGAGGACGGATCGGAGAGTAGTCGTCGTTTTCAACTAAAGCAGTGTAATAATACGCTCTGATAAGGCGTCCGCGCTTGCGGAACTCTTCCAATAACTTGCGATAATCAATTTCCACCCCCACGGTTTTCGCAGCAGAATAGAGGTTTGCACCGTCTATAAATAGCGCTACGCGTTCATTTTGATAAAATGCCACTTGTCCTCGCAAAATTCAATGATTACAGGGGATTCAACATATTCAGGGATTGGATTTGATCAACGGTTTTGAGCACATATGGTAGCACGTGACGCAGGTGACTTATGATTGAGCAGAAATCACTTGATCCGATGCCTTGAAAATAATCGCGATCCCGTATAGGGAGGAGAATTGTTTCCCAGATACTGGATGGTCTAATGGCTCGCGTAACTGTTGAGGATTGCCTCGATAAGGTCGACAACCGCTTTCAACTCGTTCTTCTCGCTGGACACCGCGCACGCATGATCCGTGAAGGATCTCCGCTCGGTCTGGACCGCGACAATGATAAAGACCCTGTTGTTGCGCTGCGCGAAATCGCAGAAGACGCTGTTGATCTCAACAACGTCAAAGAAGCGCTGATCGCTAACCTTCAGACAGTTCGTCCTTCCGAAGAAACTGAACGCGAAGAAGACCAGCGTGCTCTCGAAGCTGCGCCAGCACAGTCTGAGGAAGACGTGATGAAGGCGTACCAGCAGGAAATCGAGTCGGCTCGCGAAGACCGCTACTAAGCTGTTCTCTAATTCGGGCGTGTAGGGTAAGCTTGTCTTTATGGCCCCGGATGGAAACGCACCTGCTGTTCAGGACAATTCTGAACCTGTATTGAGCCCGCCAGTGAGTGGCGGGCCGACGAAGATTATTCGTCAGTATGAACTTGTGGACCGTGTTCACGCGTATGCCCCTCAGGCTGCCGAAGACCAGCTGAACGCAGCCTATGTATACGCCATGATGAAGCATGGCACGCAAAAACGCGCGTCTGGCGACCCATATTATTCCCACCCCGTCGCTGTTGCCGGTATTCTGACTGAAATTCAGTTGGACGAAGCCAGCATTGTTGCGGGACTTCTCCACGATACCATCGAAGACACGGACGCGACCTATGAAGAGATTGATAGTCTCTTCGGTACTGAGGTCGCTGAGCTCGTTGCGGGCGTCACCAAGCTGACCGAACTTGAGTATCGCTCCGAGCAGTCCAAACAGGCTGAAAACTTCCAGAAATTCATTCTGGCATCTGTTCAGGACCTTCGCGTTCTTCTGGTGAAGCTGGCTGACCGGCTTCACAATATGCGTACGATTCATTTCGTGCCGAAGGAAGAAAAGCGGAAGCGGATTGCGCGTGAGACTCTCGAGATTTATGCGCCGCTCGCTCGCCGAGTCGGTATCTATAAGTTTGCGGCTGAACTTGAGGACCTGTCCTTCCGCCAGCTCAATCCTGAAGCCTATGCCGCGATTACGCATCGCCTGAAAGAGTTGAACGCCCGAAGCGCAGACGATATCGAGCGCGTAGGTCGCGACCTTCGGGAAATTCTTGAGAGTGCGGGCGTGAAAGGGCGCGTTTTTGGCCGTCAGAAGCAGCCTTATTCCATCTGGCGCAAGCTGAAGCGGAAAGATATTTCCTTCCGTGATGTCGCTGACATTTTCGCCTTCCGCATGATCGTTCAGGAGCCGGACGAGTGCTATCAAATGCTCGGCGAAGTGCACCAGAAATGGTCCTGCCTTCAGGACCGTTTCCGCGACTATATTTCAATGCCGAAGCCGAACGGATACCGCTCCATTCACACGACTGTGCGGGCTGCTGGCAACCGCCGGATCGAGCTTCAAATCCGCACCGAGGACATGAACCGTACGGCTGAGACCGGTATTGCGGCTCACTGGTCATATAAGAACTCAAAATACGGCTTTGATGCCGAAGGTGCTGCACAAGTTGGTCTTAATCCGACGGCCAGTCTGACAGCCTTCGCCGAAATGGTCGGCGATGGCGCGGATGCGCAGGAATTTTACGAGCATGCCAAGCTCGAAATGTATCTTGATCACGTCTTCGCCTTCACGCCGAAAGGTCGTCTGATCGTTCTGCCTAAAGGCGCCATGCCGCTCGACTTTGCTTATGCCGTACATACGAATGTGGGCGATAGCTGTAAGGGCTGCCGCATTAATGGCGAAACCCGTCCGCTGCGGACCGAGCTTCGCAATGGCGATGTCGTCGACATTATTCGCGGCGACGAGAAAGCCGTGGTGCAGGGCTGGGAGGCGCTGACACAAACAGGCCGCGCACGGTCTGCAATCCGTCGTCTCGTTCGCAACCGCGAGCAGGAAAGTTTCCACGCACTCGGACAGAAAGCGCTGTCTTCTGCGCTTGAAGCACTCGATCTTACGACCAATCAGGTTGACCTTGATGAGGTCGCCAAGCGGATGGAGCTGAAGGGCGGCGAGCAGCTGCTTGATGCGATCGGACGGCAGACAATCGATGTCAGCAAAGTGCTTGCCGAGGCTTTCCCAGCCCGCGCGCATGATATCCTCCGCTCGTTTGAAGCCATGCGTCTCAGCGAAGCCACGGCTAACCGTCTGATTGATATTCGCGACCTGCCTTCAAGCGGCGCGCTGCATCTCTGCCATGACTGTTCGCCAGTTCTGGGTGACCGTATTGTCGGCATGCAGAAAGTGGGTGAACCGCTCACCGTGCACGTAATCGACTGTAACCGTCTTGCTGATGATGATGCCGCTGAAGCGCGCTGGTTTGACCTGTCCTGGTCCGGGCAACCGCCGGGCGGGATCATGGCGCTTGGCCGTATCAAGGTGACCGCACACAACCGTCCGGGCGTGCTGGCAGAGCTTTGCGATGTCATCGCCCAGAGCGGTAGCAACATTATGGGCGTCAATTCAGGTGAGCGCTCCATTGATTTCATGGACCTTCTGTTTGATATCGAGGTTGCAGATCTCAAACACCTCTCCCTGATTCTTGCCTCGCTCAGGTCGCTGACGGCAGTGGATCGGGCCGAACGCATAAGGAACTAATCTATGACACCAGACGACGTGCTTCAGGCTTTCCGCGATGCTGACGCTCTGCTGGAAGGTCACTTCATCCTGTCTTCTGGCCGCCGTAGCCCGGTTTTCCTGCAGAAAGCTTTGGTCTTTTCCCAACCGAAAGTCTCCGAAATGCTGTGTGCAGCTCTGGCTGAGCGTGTACGGGCCGAATATGGCGAGGTCACTGTTGTGACTGGCCCTGCAGTTGGCGGGATTATTCCAGGTTATGAGATGGCACGTCAGCTCGGCGCGCGCGCCATGTTCGCCGAACGAAATGAAGACGATGTGCTCGTCTATAAGCGCGGCTTTGAGTTCAACGAGGATGATCGCATCCTGTTGATGGAAGACATTGTCACGACAGGTAAGTCCTTCCGCGAGACCGTTGCCGCGCTCGAAGAATATCCGGGCACGCTGGTCGGTGGTGGCTGCATTATCGACCGTTCAGGTGGCAAGGCTGATGTCGGCACTAAGCTTCTGTCTCTCGCGTCTATTGAATTCCCTGACTACGACCCGAATGATCTGCCGCCAGAACTTGCAGCCCTAGAGCCTGTGAAGCCGGGAAGCCGGAGAAAGTTCTGATGAGCGACCGCATCCGGCTTGGTGTAAACATCGATCACGTCGCGACCATTCGGAACGCGCGCGGTGGTCTGCATCCGGATCCCTTCCGCGCGGCGGAGATCGTCAGCGGCGCAGGTGGAGATGGCCTGACCATCCATTTGCGCGAAGACCGTCGTCACATTCGTGATGAAGATCTCCAGCGTGTGCGTGATGCATCCGATCTGCCGATTAATCTGGAGATGGCAGCAACGCCGGAAATGCTGGATATCGCTCTGCGTTTTAAACCGGAAACGGCGATGTTCGTGCCTGAAAAACGCGAAGAGCGAACGACCGAGGGCGGTCTGGACGCTGCGCGTCAGCACAACCATCTGGCGCCGTTTATCCGTCAGTTGAAAGACAATGGCTCCAAAGTGTCTCTCTTCATTGAGCCGGATATGGTTCAGCTTGCTGCCGCTTACCAACTCGGCGCGAGCATTACGGAATTTCACACAGGGCGCTTTGTGGAACTCTGTCAGGCAGGCGAGGGCGCGCTGGCCGGTGAAGAACTGGAACGCATTCGGGCCTGCGCCGAACGGGCTGTTGAACTGGGTATCGAGCCACAAGCCGGTCACGGTCTGACATACGATACAGTGACACCAATCGCGGAAATTCCGGAACTGACCGAGCTCAATATCGGCCACTTCATTATCGGTGAGGCCGTATTTGTCGGCCTCGAAGCTGCGATCCGCGAAATGCGTCGCNTGATGGATGAGGCGCGTGCATGATTATCGGGATGGGGCAGGACATGGCGGATATCCGCCGTATCCGTAACACGCTTGAACGCTTTGGTGAGCGCTTCAAAAACCGTGTCTACACCCCGACCGAGATTGCGCTGGCCGAGCGCCGTAAACTGTCCGCCGAGACCTATGCAAAACGCTTCGCTGCGAAGGAAGCCTGCGCCAAAGCGCTTGGCACGGGCGTTCCTCGTCGAGGTGTCCACTGGAAGCATATGGGCGTTGTGAATTTACCAACGGGCAAGCCGACACTTGAACTCACTGGCGGCGCGGCAGAGCGCCTAAAGCAGATGACCCCGGAGGGCTGGGATGCCCATATCCATCTTTCAATTACCGATGATGACCCGTATGCACTTGCCATGGTCATTATTGAGGCCTTTCCGAAGGGCATGTATCCGTGAAGCCAATCCGTCCGAAACGCACTCGCCTTCGCGCGAAGGTCAAACAGGCTGCCCGTCTGCCGCATCTTCCTGATGAGGCGTGCGCGGCGCTTGAGGAGCGTATCGGCTATACATTCAAGGATAAGTCGCTTCTCGATCGTGCCATGACGCATGCCAGCGCCGTACAGGAGTTTTCGGCTCGTTTCTCTTATGAGCGGCTTGAATTCCTTGGCGACCGCGTGCTTGGCCTCGTCATCGCAGAACTTCTTTTCCAGAAGTTTGAAGGCGAACCGGAAGGCGGCCTTGCGCCACGCCTCAATGCGCTGGTCAATCGTGATGCCTGCGCGGAAGTTGCTCGTAAGCTGGAGCTTCAGGACTGTCTTATCCTTGATGCTGCTGAAGAGCGTGCGGGTGGACGACAAAAGAACTCCATCCTTTCGGATATCTGCGAGGCCGTTCTCGGCGCGGTGTATCTGGATGGCGGTATGAAACCCGCCAAAGCGATGATCGAACGCTATTGGGCGCCGCTCATCAAATCGGTTGGAAAGCGACCGAAAGACCCTAAATCTGCGCTTCAGGAATGGGCGCAGGGCGAAGGCTTTGCCACGCCAACCTATGAAATTGTCGGGCAGGTCGGACCAGACCATGCGCCCGAATTTGCAGCCCGCGTTCTTGTCGGTGAATTTTCGCCGGTCGAGGGCCGTGGCCATTCAAAACAGGAAGCCCAACGCGCCGCCGCTCGTGCGATGCTGGTCGAACGGGCAGTAGAAGGATTTGCGGCGGATGACGCCTGAAACTGATCAGACACGCGCAGGCTTTGTAGCCGTTATCGGTGCGCCAAATGCGGGTAAGTCTACCCTCGTGAACCGCCTCGTTGGACAGAAGGTCGCCATTGTGACCCAGAAGGTCCAGACGACGCGCTTCCCGGTTCGTGGCATTGCCATGCACAATGACGCGCAGATTGTTCTGCTCGACACGCCGGGTATTTTCAAAACCAAACGCCGCCTCGACCGCGCGATGGTGAAGGCTGCGTTGGCTGGCGCGGAAGATGCAGACGTCATTCTTCACGTGATCGACGCGACCGGTTGGGTTGCAGAAATTCTGAAACGCCCGCTGACCGGCGCCCAGAAGAAGTCCATGGACGACGACCGCCGCGTGATGGAAGATCTCAAAACGTTGGGGCGCAAAGGCATTCTCGCGCTAAACAAAATTGACGAATTCGACCACCTGGAAATTCTGCCTGTCATTCAAAAGCTGAATGAAGAAGGTATCTATTCTGAAATCTTCCCGATCTCCGCGGCCAATGGCGACGGCACAGCTTCGCTTCTCGATCATCTGGCGAGTCTCGTGCCGGAAAGCCCGTATCTCTATGATCCGGAGCAGACGGCTGACCTGCCTATGCGTCTTCTGGCATCTGAGGTGACTCGCGAGAAGCTGATGCTGCGTCTTCACCAGGAACTTCCATACCAGCTCATGGTCGACACGGAGACCTGGGAAGAGCGCAAAGATGGTTCTGTTAAAATCCAGCAGGCGGTGATCATCGGCCGTGAAAACCATAAGAGCATGGTTCTGGGCAAAGGCGGCCAGACGATCAAAGAGATCGGCAAGCGCGCCCGCGAAGAACTTGAAGGCATGCTGGACCGTAAAGTGCACCTCTTCCTGTTCGTGAAGGTGGACGAGCGCTGGATGGAAAAACGCGATTTCTACACCCCTCTGGGACTGGATTTTGATGTATAGTTTTTTGGTTTGCTCTCGCGACGCCTTGCGTCGCATAGAGCGCGCTCAAGGCTGCACACAAAACACGCCCGCTTTCATTCTGATCCCTACAAGCAAGTGCGAAGGCGCAGGTGCGCCAGCGGAATCTGGCATTAGCACCGAGCAAACCCAATAATGGAATGGCGTGATACGGGCATTGTTCTGGGCAGTCGCCGGTTCGGTGAAACCGGCCTGATCCTGGATGCCTTCACGCGTGAACATGGCCGCCAGTCCGGATTTATCCATGGCGGCAACTCCTCAAAGAAGCGCGCCAGTTTTGAAGTCGGCACCACGCTGGAGCTTGAATGGCGTGCGCGGAATGAAAATCAGCTCGGCAATTTCAATCTCTCCGAAGCGACGGCGAACCGCGCGGCTATGTTCATGTCCTCGCGGCTCTCGCTCACGGCGCTCAATTCGGTTACCTCGCTTCTGAATACCTCTCTGCCGGACGGGCAGGCCTACCCCATGCTGTATGACGCGACCGAGTTTGTGCTCGACCAGCTGGGCGATAAGGAACTCTGGCCAGCCCTGATGGTGAGCTGGGAAGTCGGCTTCCTTCGCACCGTTGGCTATGGCCTCGACTTTTCCAAATGCGCAGTCTCAGGCCGTAAAGACGGGCTCACCCATGTCAGCCCGCGAACAGGTCGCGCCGCCTGCGGTGAGGAAGTGCCGGAATATGTCGACAAGCTGCTCCAGCTGCCGGAATTTCTGGTGAATTCAGAGGCGGATGCCAGCGCTGAAGACATAGGAAAAGGCTTCAGGCTGACCGGTCATTTCATTACAAACCGGCTCTACGCTGAAGCCAATAAACCGCCGCCGGGATCGAGAGAACTTATGCTCCGGCGACTGTCAGATATGGAAATTGTTGTTTTTTAAGTGTGGTGTTTGTCTGCTCGAACTCTGATCTTCGCCGAGGGCTCAGGAGTTCTGCGCCTGCGCTTTGCTTGTGAGGCCTTTAGGCAAGCATTACGACCATATCGGCTTGGGTGCTTTGCCCTGATCACGCCAATGGCGGGCACGAAGACGCGGCGCATAGTGCAGGGCGAGATACGCACTCACCACGATACTGAACAGCGCCGATATCGCGATACCAATCGCTGTGCCGGTCGCAGATTGAGAAATGCCGAGTGCCAGAATAAGGCCAGCGCCGAAAATCACGGCGTTAAAGAGGCCGAAGAGCACAATCGACAATAGGGTATTGGTTTTCATCTCTGTTACCTCCTTTCTGTCAAATCAACGTATAGGGGAGTGTGTGAGTTCCTTGTTGGATCTGCTCGATAGCGTATCCTCGCCTTCGGCTCGGGCTGTCTGCGCCTGCGAGATGCTTGTCGTTTCTGCTCGGCCTTGATGTCTCGCAAGCTCGACCGGCCTGCGCGTTGCTTGTTGGGTGCTCCAAATATCGCTCATCCCTGCGGAGGCAGGGATCTGTTTGGCCCTGATCGTTCGAGATTCCTGCTTACGCAGGAATGATCGGATGGCAGCGAGCACCAGCGGCCCGCATGTGTGATCACAGCGGGCGAATGGCGGGNGGTTGGAAGTAGGTGAGCTTGGGAAGGGCGTCATCCGCACCGGGCGGCGGTATGCCGAAGCCGGTTGCGCTCAGCCCTTCGCGGGCAAGGTGATGAAGATAGTTCAGGTCGCCCCGTTCCTCCTCATCCTCGCTGGAGGCCCATAACTCTTCGGGCGGCAGCCAGTTCTCAAACGGCTTATAAAAAAGCGGGGGATGTTTGGATCGTGGAACGGTGTCATCCCAGCCGAATGCCGACCGTGGTCGGTCATGAGAGCAGGGACCCAGAATCTGGAAACCTGTTTTGTTTTTCTGTGTCCCGGATAAGTCTGTCGACTTTCCGGGATGACAGGAACGTGCCTTCCAAACCAGGCGTTCGGCCATCAGGTCTGCGCGTTTCAGAACGCGCGGCAGGCGCGCCATTCGCGCCATGAGATCGGCAATCGAAACAACGCTCAGCGGGTCCGGCGTAAAGCTCAGCCCACGTCGCTCCGACCCTTTACGGTTATAGGAGATATCAGGTGTGGTGACGCTGAAGCCACCAACACGCGGAGTCTCGCTGGTCAGCCGTCTCAGCTCCAATTCCTGCTGGCGGATAAGGCCTGTCAGCTCTTGTTCCGGCGCGGGATGCGATTTCCGCTCTGGCGGGGCAGAGGGTACGAAGCCGCGCTCGATCAGCTGGGCAGCGAGCCACAATATGTAACAGCGCAGCGTGTATTCCACCCGGCGGATATGGGTAAGAAAGCGCTGTCTATAGCGCAGCTGCATATATGCAGATGTTGTCATCCCGTGCGCATTGCAGCGCGAAGCGGTGCTTTGCAGATACGGGACCTGATCTGTGGACGGTGCTCGCTTCAGGTCCCGGATCAGCAGTGCATCATTGTCATGCTGCACAGCATCCGGGATGACAGACGTCGAGAAAGCCTCAGGTGGCGCTTCGCGGTAATCCTCAACAAAGCCGGAGAGCCGAGCGATATAGCCCGCCAACCGCCGCGCTATGGCGCGCGGCGTGAAACGGTTCGTCTCTGTCTCCGGTGAGGTTTGCATGCAGGAAGTATGGGGGTGAGATCAGGGACGGGGGATAAGTTTGCGATACGCCATGGATAGGTTTGTCGTGCCGGTTTCCTACGAACATCACGACATCAAAAATCTACGATAAAGGTTTTTTAGAGACAGGAATCGGATAGCGTGAATAATACCTCTCCTGAGGATCGAGGTGCAATAAATTTCTACTATAAGTAGATATTGATTTGTGATTCAGTTTGTGCAATGAGAACAAATGGTGATCATTAGAGGTGCGGCTTATGTCTAAATCTGTTATCGATTTGTTTTGCGGTGCTGGTGGACTTTCGGAAGGTTTTCGCCAAGTCGGCTACTCGGTCTTAGCAGGTAACGACATTGACGAAGCGGCAGGTAGAACCTTTGACCGGATGCACCCCGAAGCGCGCTTCTTGAGCGGTCCTATTGAGAACCTATCAGCCAAACAATTCCTATCGGCTGCGGGTCTGAAGAAAAGCGAATTAGACGTTCTTATCGGTGGGCCACCATGCCAAGGCTTTTCGGTCTATAACCACCAACGCGGCCTACACGATGAACGCTCTTCGTTGTACCTCGAATACCTACGGATAGTCGAAGGGTTAAACCCGAAGTGGGTAGTCCTTGAGAATGTAACCGGCATGCAGTCAGCCGGGAACGGGGCGGCTATACAAGGGATTATAAAAGGACTCGAGGACTTGGGGTATCGTGTCGAAGCGAAAACCCTGAAAGCCGAAGAATATGGTATCCCACAGGAACGCCGCCGCATTCTCTTTGTAGGCAATCGCCTAGGGCTTCCTATTCGCTGGCCTATGCCTACGCACGGCCCCGGCCTGTTGCCTTTCGTCACTGTTAGAGACGCGATAGGCGACCTTCCAGAACTTGAGAACGGCGGTACATACGAAGGCGGCAAGTATGTAAGCCGTGCTAAGGGCGACTTCCAGAAATACGTACGCGAAGGCTCTACGGGCGTTACTAACCACGGTGCACCACGACTAGGTGCAATCAATATGCAGCGCTTAGAGCATATCCCACCTGGCGGCTCGTGGCGCGATATCCCGTTCGACCTACTTCCAAAGGGTATGAAACGGGCGAAGCGTTCCGACCATACAAAGCGCTACGGGCGTCTTCGTTGGGAGGGGCTCTCTTCGACCATCCTAACAAAATGCGATATCCATTGGGGTGCTTATATCCACCCGGAGCAAGACCGTTCTATCAGCGTACGCGAAGCTGCTCGCTTCCAGTCATTCCCTGACTGGTTCGAGTTCTCCGGGTCTAGGACTGAACAGTACGTGCAAGTTGGCAACGCTGTACCACCCTTGTTAGGAAGGAAGATTGCTGAAACGATTCTAGCGATTGAATCGGGCGAAGAGATTCCTAGCGAACCTATTCCCCTTAGCGCTTAGTTAGCTTAGCCGCCTTCTGAATCAGCAGGTTTTCATACGCGCCTTCAGGCGGTAGATTTTGCGGCGACACGAACGCATAGGCTAGCTGGTCTACGGTCGTCGTAAAGCGTTGCACGAACTTTAGCGGGCGCGTCCCCTCTGCATCTTCGTCGCCAAGCTTATAGGTCTTGAACGTCACGGTGCCTAACCCCTGCGGGTATGCTGAGAGCTTCCCGCCTAGGCGTGTAAGAATGCGTTGAAATACGGCGTCTGGTAGGATGAAAAACAATCCGTGTGTCGCCAAGCGTTCGCGGCGTAGGGCATGGCCCTTATAGATCACCTGCGGAAGAATACGCTTGTTGACGTTTTCCCAATTGAAGCCCGCCGTCGTCGAATAGGCGGAAGGGTCTATCGGCGCTTCGGGCGGCGTGGCGTAGAAGGCGTTCGACGTGTCTTTATAGCTGTTCGTTGTGTCGATACTCTGGACCTCGATAGCAACGATAGCGACCGGGCTAAGGTCTTCGGGCGATGGTTTTGCTAGGATATAATCAACTTTGAAAGACCCGCGACGTCCTTCCGGCGACGGCGACGCAATGCTGATCTCTTCCGCGAAACCTTGCCCGTAGACCATGATTTCGTTTCCAGTCATAGTTCCAGCGGCGAAGCGACTAGCCATTTCATCGGGCGATACAGTCTCAGACGCCGCGCCGAAGCATTCCTGCGCGACTTCTGCGATAACCTTGAACCTGTCACCGTAGAGCCTGTTAGGACAGATAATAACGGGCTCTTCGGTCGCGGACTTAAGCGCACAGGCCCCGCCCGAACGGGTCTTCTTGCATTTAGTATCGACGAAAGGACACCACCGCGAATCCGCGTTTTTACGGCTCTTCTCCGTACCGGGAGTTGCTCCGTGAAATTCTTCTATCCAAGTAGCCAACGTTCATACCCACTAAATTGAACGATACTTATAGAAGGAATTGTTGCCTCAGCAAGCTTCGGTGGAGTTGTGTAATGTTTTCTACGAGCATATTTCGCAAACTGATATCCCCACAATTCCTGACATATCCACACGACAAGGGCTCCGACTCAGCTAAATTGACAGGTTAGGAGAATACCCATGTCTGACCTGATGGATTCTGGCGAAGAGAACATCATCGATGAGAGCATGAACGAAGCGCTGTCGCGGCGCTATCTGGCTTATGCTCTGTCCACCATTACCAGCCGGGCGCTGCCGGACGTGCGCGACGGTCTGAAACCCGTTCAGCGCCGCATTCTCTATGCGATGCGCGAGCTGAAGCTGAACCCTGACGCAAGCTATCGTAAGTGTGCGAAAATCGTCGGTGAGGTGATGGGTAACTATCACCCGCACGGTGATAGCGCGATTTACGACACGCTGGTGCGTCTGGCGCAAAGCTTCTCGGTTCGTTATCCGCTGGTCGATGGTCAGGGCAATTTCGGCAATATTGACGGCGATAGCGCGGCGGCCATGCGTTACACTGAAAGCCGGATGACGGCAGCGGCCAAGCTGCTGCTGGACGGGCTGGACGAGAACGCTGTCGATTTCCGCGACACCTATGACGAGCAGGACTCTGAACCTGTCGTTCTGCCGGCGGCCTATCCGAACCTGCTGGCGAACGGCGCGACGGGTATCGCCGTGGGCATGGCGACCAGCATTCCGCCGCACAACGCTGCCGAGCTGATCGATGCCTGCCTGATCCTTGTCGACAATAAAAACGCAGAGCTGGACGAGCTTCTGGAAGTGATGCCGGGCCCTGACTTCCCGACGGGCGGCACGCTGGTCGAAAGCAAGGACACCATTCGCGAGGCGTATGCGACGGGCCGTGGCGGTTTCCGCATCCGTGCGAAATGGGAGAAGGAAGACCTTGGCCGTGGCACCTGGCAGATCGTCGTCACGGAGATCCCGTATCAGGTTCAGAAAGGTAAGCTGATTGAGCGCCTGGCTGAGCTGATCGACGCGAAGAAAGTGCCTCTGCTTGGCGATGTGCGCGATGAGAGCGCCGAGGACATTCGCCTCGTGCTGGAGCCTAAATCCAAGACGGTTGACCCGGATATGCTGATGGAGAGCCTCTACAAGCTGTCCGATCTGGAAAGCCGCTTCTCCATGAACCTGAACGTGCTGGATAAGGGCGCGCCGAAAGTGATGAACCTGAAAGAGGTTCTGATGGCGTATCTTTCCCACCGTCAGGAAGTGGTAGTGCGCATCGCCCAGCACCAGCTGGATAAGACGCTTGCCCGTCTTGAGGTGCTGGAAGGCTATCTGGTTGCTTTCCTGAATCTTGATGAGGTGATCCGCATCATCCGCGAGGAAGACCATCCGAAATCCGAGCTGATGAAGGCTTTCAACCTGACGGAAAATCAGGCCGAGGCTATTCTCAACATGCGTCTGCGTTCTCTTCGTAAGCTGGAAGAGATGGAAATCCGCGGCGAGCATGCTGAGCTTGAGAAAAAGCGCGACAAGCTGGAAGCCCTGATCAAAAGCCCTGCCAAGCAGTGGAAAGAGGTCGCGAAGGGCCTCACCGAAGCGCGCAAAGTGTTCGATCCGTCTACCCAGCTTGGCCGTCGCCGCTCTATCTTCGGTGAAGCACCAGCCGCTGACGTGGGCGATATGATCGCTGAAGCGCTGATCGTGCGTGAGCCGATTACGGTTGTCCTCTCAGAGCAGGGCTGGATCCGCGCGCTGAAGGGCCACAATAACGATCTTGAGAAGGTGAAGTTCAAGGATGGCGACGGGCTGGCGCTGAGTTGTCAGATGGAAACCACCGACAAGCTCATTCTCATGTCGTCAGACGGGCGGGCCTTCACGCTGGGCGGTGACAAACTGCCGGGTGGACGCGGCGCAGGCGAGCCAATCCGCTTCCAGATTGATCTGGAAGACGAACACTCCATTACGGATATGTTCCGCCTGAACCCTGAAGGTAAGCGCTTCATGGCGTCTAAGGCTGGCTATGGCTTTATCTGTCAGGAGGCTGATCTGGTCTCCGCGCGTAAGGCCGGCAAGCAGGTGGTGACCACGTCGTCTGACAGCCCGCTGCTCATCTCCAAGGTGGCTGTGGGTGATAAGGTCGCCGTGATTGGCGATAACCGTAAGCTTCTGATCTTTGATCTGGCAGACCTGCCGGAAATGCCGCGCGGTAAGGGCGTGAAGCTGCAATCCTATAAGGATGGCGGCCTGCTCGATGCGATGGTGTTCAGCGAGGCAGATGGCTTCGTGGTGACCGAAGCCTCCGGCCGTCAGCGCACCTTCCCGGACTGGCAGGACTGGAACGGCCGACGGGCAGGGGCAGGGCGCATGGTGATGCGTGGCTTCCCGCGCAGCGGTAAGTTCGACGGCTAGGCTTTAGGCAGTATCAAAGAGATGTCAGGATCGCGCCGAGGAGAGCCTCTGGCGCGTCTTCCTGTATCAGATGGGCTGCACCAGATATGGGCGTGAAACTGTTGGCCTGAAGTAAATCGGCCAGCCGCCTTCCGCGCTCGATCGGGATAAAGCTGTCTTCCTCGCCCCAGATGATGTGCACCGGAAAGTTTGGCTTCGCGTAAAGGCTCTCCAGGGCTGCAATATTCTCATTCGAGGCATGGGCGATCTGGCGATAAAAGGCGGGCCTGCCTGCTTCGCCGGAATAAGGGCGAAGATAGATATCAGAGACCTCAGTGCTCAGCGGCAAATGGGCGGCGTTCTGGATATAGGCATGGAAAAGCGCCTCATGTGCGTAGTCCGGCAGGCCTGCAAAGGCCTCTTCATGCGCGGCGACGTGCCGGTAAAACGGTGAGCCGGAGGGCAGCAGCGCGACAGCATCAATCAGATGGAGTGAGCTATATTCCAGACGGTGAATGAAATGCCCGCGAAGGGCGGCCAGCCCGCCAAAATCGTGTGCGATCACGCGAGGGCGCTCAAGCTGCCAATGAGCTAGCAGTTCCACCAGCAAGTCCGATTGCACGGACTCATCAAGGCGCATATCCGCAGGCTTATCTGACTGCCCCGTGCCCAGCATGTCGAACACAAACACCTGATGCGATTTTTCGAGCCATGGTACCAGTTTCCGCCAGCATTGGGACGACCATGGAAAGCCATGCACCAGCACAACAGGTGGGCCGCTGCCAAGCGATCCCCATGCGATTTCGTGTCCGCGAAACGGATAGCGCTGGTCCAGTGAAAGCATAGTCACCCTCATAAATTGACATATAGCAAAACTTCTATATGATTATGGATATGTCAAGGCGTGAAGATCAGATCAAGGCGATGAGCAGCGAGGTGCGGATGGAAATCCTGCGCCTGCTTCGCGATGCGAAACAGCATTTTTCCCATCAGGAAACGGCTGATCCCGAAGCCTTTGGTGTCTGCATCAATCTGATCGCTGAAAAGCTGCAGCTCGCCCAGCCGACTGTCAGCCGTCACATCGATATTCTCAAACGGGCAGGCTTCATCACTGTGCAGCGATACCAGAAATGGTCTTACTGCCGACGCGATGAAGCAGCCCTTAGCGAGTATCGCGACTGGCTGAGTGAAACACTGAGTATTGCGTGAGGCGAGTATAGGCCGCCCCCAATCCCCCAAATCGGGGGTGGCGGGCCTGTGTAAATCGTCAGAGAAATGCGCTGGATGCTTGCCGCTTCCTGCGGTTCTCAGTAATCTTTCGCTCTACTAAGTGGGGAGTCAGTTTTCATGACTGGTTTATACGTAATTCTGGGCATTATTGCCCTTCTCGCCGTCATTGTGATCGGCATCTATAACGGCCTTGTGGCCAAGCGCCAGCAATGCCGTCAGGCCTTTGCCGATGTAGACGTTCAGCTGAAGCAACGTCGCAACCTTATCCCGAACCTCGTTGAGACGGTGAAAGGCTATGCCAGCCATGAGCGTGAAACGCTGGATGCAGTGATTTCTGCGCGCAACTCTGCGATTGCTGCGGGCTCGCCAGCTGAATCGGCTGCGGCTGAAGGCATGCTCTCTGCGGCGCTGGGTAAGATGTTTGCACTCGCGGAGGCCTATCCGGACCTCAAAGCGAACACGAACTTCCTGGAACTCCAGAAAGAGCTTTCCACAATCGAAGACAAGCTCGCTGCGGCGCGCCGCTTCTACAACTCTGCAGTTCAGCAGTACAACACAGCGCGTGAGACATTCCCTGCGGCTGTGTTTGCGAGCATGTTCGGTTTTGAGCCGGAAGAATTCTACGACCTTGGCGACGAAGTCCGCGAACAGCTCTCTGTCGTGCCGGACGTAAAGTTCTAGGGTATTTTGTTCTGACCGCCCGCTTCGTGGCTTGCGCCACCTTCGCGATGGGTCGCGCTCAAGGCTGTCTTTTTAGATCGTTCTCGTGAAACGAAGTTTCACATAGAACACGCTCAGGGCTGCAGAAATAAAGAAAAGCCCGCCGGTCTGGCGGGCTTTTTGTTTGGTGGAAAGACGCGGGTCTATGCGGCGAGCACGGACACGGCTTTCGCATTGACGAATTCCTTCATGCCGAAGCCACCATGTTCGCGGCCAAAGCCTGAATTCTTCACGCCGCCAAATGGCAGGTTCGGCGCGGCAATGTCATAGCCGTTGATGACGACCATGCCGGTGTCGAAATAGGTCTTCGCAAGCTTCTCGGCGCGTTCCACATTGGTGGAGAAGATGCCGCCGCCAAGGCCGTAACGGCTGTCATTGGCAATGCGCATAGCGTCTTCGTCGTCCTTCGCTTTGATAACGGAAGCGACAGGGCCGAACAGCTCGTCGTCATAGGCAGGCTGGCCGGGCTGTACGTCCACCAGCACGGTTGCGGGATACCAAGCGCCCTGCATATCCGGGATTTCACCGCCGCAGAGGATTTTCGCGCCCTTTTCGACACTCTCTTTTACCTGCTCGTGCAGGTCATCGCGTAGTTCCGAGCGTGACATCGGGCCAAGCTGCGTGTCTTTCACCATTGGGTCACCGAGGTGAATGTCCTTCATCGCTTTGGTGTATTTCTCCACGAAGGCATCATAGTTCTTCTCAGTGACGATGAAGCGTTTGCCGTTCACGCAGGTCTGACCGTTGTTGAAGATACGGGCCGTGACGGATGTTTTGACGGCGAGGTCGAGGTCTGCGTCTTCCAGCACGAGGAAAGCATCGTTAGAGCCTAGCTCCAGCACTGTTTTTTTCAGCATCTCGCCAGCCTTTTTTGCGACGATTTTACCGGCTTTGTCAGACCCGGTGAGGGTGACGCCGCGCACCAGATCATTCTCGATCACATCGTCAGACTGGTCATGGTCGATCAGCAGCACAGTGAAGAGGTGTTTTGGCAGACCCGCCGCTTCGAACACATCGCGCAGCATCAGGCCGCTGCCTGTGCAGGCTTCCGCGTGCTTCAACAGGATGCCATTACCCGCCATGAGATTGGCGATGGAATAGCGGATGGCCTGATAGCATGGGAAGTTCCATGGCTGGATGCCATAGACCACGCCAATCGGGGAATAGGTGACGGTGGCGCGCTCGCCATTCGGGTGGTCGCGGGTCTCGTCGGCCAGCTCTGACGGGCCGTTCTTCGCGGTGTACTCACAAATGCCTGCGCACAGATCGATTTCCTGCTTACTGCCAGACAGCAGTTTGCCGGTTTCCTTGGTCATCAGTTCAGCGAATTCGTCTTTGCGGTCGCGCAGAACATCAGCGACTTTGTTGATGATTTTTGCGCGCTCTTCATGCGAGGTGAGGCGCCAGTCCAGATAGGCTTCGTGACACTGCTTTACCGCTTCAGCGACCTCTGAATCGCTCATCAGCGGGTAGGTGTTGAGTGTTTCGCCAGTTGCGGGGTTTACGGTTTTCAGTTCGGTCATAATTGTCCTGTCTGTGTTTGGGGTATGCCTTTCAAACACATGGGCAGGATGGGAAGTTCCGAGTTTATAATAGACTAGCAGGTCACGAAAAG
The DNA here is from genome assembly GCA_002723155.1 of Ponticaulis sp. Taxonomy (GTDB): domain Bacteria; phylum Pseudomonadota; class Alphaproteobacteria; order Caulobacterales; family Hyphomonadaceae; genus Ponticaulis. The sequence goes on from PBNO01000006.1 coordinate 230,406, forward strand.
TGTGATGGGCTGGAAGCTGGACGATGCGTGATGGCGGACTAGGTGGACGTCATTGAGACTTTAGCCGCTCATTTTCTGCAGCAAACATGGCGCGGACACGGTCGCCATTGGTCGGCTCTTTCTCAAGGGTTTCCGGATCCCATTGATGGCGGTGGGCATCAAAATAGTCACCGCCATAGATATGAATGCCGCCGGTAAAGCGCAGGAGCGGGTTCGTAACCGAATGGATCGCATCCCGTCCGAGCGTCGCGACATCCCCTTCAAACAGGCAGTTTGCGCCGCGTGCCTGCAGACCGTTTTCGGTTTCTTTCCAGAAGATGTTGTCTTCGCGTCCGGTATAGATGCCGATCAACGCCCACATGTCATGATCATGGGGCAGGAGGTTCATGCGCGGTGTCCAGGTCGCCGCAAAAATGGTGAGTGTGGGCGAGCGGTGGAGAATATCCATGCCCGCCTGCGTCGGCCCGCCAATGCCGCGCAGAACATCTGAGGGATCAGAGAGGGCGCACGTTAGCACCTCGCGGACTGCGCCCATGGCATCGTTTTCAGAGCGGGCTTTGATGCAGTCTGCAACGAACTGGTCTCTATCAAATCCCGCCATGATAGCCTCCTATTGCGTGAGGCTTGGAAGCCATGTCGCGAGCGCAGGAATGGCAATCACGGCGAGGATCATCAGAAGCTGTAAGCCGATGAACGGCAGTGCGCCGCGCCAGATTTCCATCGTCTTCACGCTGTCAGGGGCGGCGCCGCGCAGATAGAAAAGGGCGAAGCCGAATGGCGGCGTGAGGAAGCTCGTCTGCAGGTTTAGCGCCATGATAATGGCAAGCCAGACAGGGTCGAAACCGGCGATAATCAAGGATGGCGTGACCAGAGGCACGACGACAAAGACGATCTCGATAAAATCGAGGAAGAAGCCCAGAACAAACATGACCAGCATGGCGATGATCAGCGCGCCCCATTTGCCACCCGGAACAGCGCTGAGAAGCTCATGCACCAGTTCGTCGCCGCCAAAACCGCGGAAGACGAGGCTGAACAGGCTCGCGCCGATCAGGATGAGGAACACCATGGAGGTGATCTCAACCGCGCTTTTCAGCGCTGGCTGAAGCTGGTCGTGATGGTGCAGAACAAGGCTGCCTGCAAACACGCCAGCGACGAAGACGAGCGCCGCCAGGAAGGTGATGATCATACCGGCCATATTGAGCGCGCTGATATGCTCAACGCCCATGCGCAGGTCCAGCACGGTCTTGAGGACGATGATCACAACGATGGAGATAAAGGCCGCAATGATGACTCGAGGCAGGCCTGCATCTTTATTATCGGAGAGACGAAGCCCGGCGAGCATGATCGCGCCTGCAGCGCCAATGCTGGCCGCCTGTGTTGGCGGGGCAATGCCTGCGAGGATTGCGCCGAGAACGGCGATAATCAGAAACAGCGGCGCGCCCAGACCGAATATGATCTCTTTTGCTGTGAGCGGCGGGCTGTCATCCTGTTCGATAGGCGGGCAGGCACTTGGACGGAAGATCGACGTCAGGAAGACATAGAGCAGATAGAGGCCGACCAGCAGGAAGCCCGGAAGCAGTGCGCCAGCGAAAAGGTCACCGACGGAGACAACGAACGCCGTGCCTGTGCCCATCTGGCTCGCCGCTTGTGACGCCGAATTTGATACAGCGTCCGCAAGCAGGATCAGAACGATAGAGGGCGGAATGATCTGGCCAAGCGTTCCCGAGGCGGCAATCGTGCCGGTCGCAAGGCGAGGGTCATAGTTCTGGCGCAGCATAGACGGCAGGGCGATCAGTGTCATGGTGATCACGGTCGCGCCGACGATACCTGTCGAGGCCGCCAGAAGTGCGCCAACCAGAATGACAGCGTAGCCGAGGCCGCCGCGGACCTTACCGAGCAAGCGGGACGCGATGTGGAGCAGATCTTCAGCGACTTTGGATCGTTCCAGAATAACGCCCATCAGAATGAAGAGCGGCACGGCGACCAGCGTTTCGTTCTGCATGATGGAGCCGCCCATAATGCGGCTCGGCAAAGCAAGGAGGTGAGGCTCTGGAAACACGCCAAGGCCAATGCCGACGAGGGCGAAGATAAGCGCGATACCGCCAAGCGTCAGCGCAACCGGATAGCCGAGCAGAAGCGCGCCAATCGCGGCGAGGAACATGCCGACAGCGAGAATGATCTCAAGCTCCATATTCGCCTCCACCAGATTGGGTGTGGTCGATATCCGGCATTCGTCCTGTCAGGCGGAGTGACGCTTTCAGCGCTTCGGCGAGGCCCTGAGACAGCATCAAAACGGCAAATAGCGGCACAAGCGTTTTGAAGACGAACATGACGGGCAGGCCGTCGCTTTCGCGTGAGCCTTCAAAGATTGCCCAAGTCCGTGTGAGGCCTTGCTCGCCCGTCTCCAGAATACGGATGCAGATCGGGAAGAGCAGGAGGTAAAGCCCTGCAAGCTCAATCCAGTCCATGCCTTTGGAGCCGAATTTCGGGCGTAGAATATCCACGCGGACATGGGCGTTATCGCGAAGGGCAACTGCCGCGCCAACCATGAACATGGTGGCGAATGCGTAAATGACGAGCTCGGTCAGCCAGGTCCATGACAGGCCGAACGCATAGGCGGCAATCACCGATGTCAGCTGGAAGAAGAGAAGCAGAATGCTGGCGGCAATCGAAATGACCAGCGCGACGTCTGTGATCTTTTCAATGATGCTGACAAGGCCTTTGGAGAGGCCTTCAGTCAGGTCCGGCAAGATGAGCGTGATCAGCGGGATGATGAAAAGCGGCAGGCATATAAAGCCGGCCCATTTCAGCCATCCGCCTAGCGTGAGGAAGATTTGCGGGTCCATCAGTGAAGTCCCCGCTATCCGCGAGCGGCCTGCGCGCCGAGTTCCCGGGCGCGATAGTAAGGACCGTCTGAGATGTTCGCCCAGTTGCGCATACGGCGCAGGTTTTCTTCAAAACTCTCATAGATGCGCTTTTCGACGCCATCGCGACCTGATGCAGCGCGGACATCGGCTGCGGCCTCCCACATGGCGGCAACCACATCGTCAGGGAAGGAGCGCAGCTGAACGTTATGCTCGTTGCGCAGCACATCCAGATAAACGGAGTTCTGGAAGGTGAATTCGCCAAGCGACGTGTGGTTCACGCTCTCGCAGACCGATTGGATGAGGCGTTGTTCGCCTTCGGTGAAGCTGTCCCAGACGTTCCGGTTGATGCCGACAGCGAGCGATGCACCCGGCTCATGGAAGCCCGGTCCGTAATAATATGGCGCCTCGCGATAGAAACCGAGGGAGTAGTCGTTCCACGGGCCAACCCACTCAGTCGCGTCGATATTGCCCGTCTGAAGCGCCTGATAAATCTCGCCGCCCGGAAGCGCGATTGCAGAGCCGCCAAGGGCGCGAAGCACGTCGCCGCCTTGTCCCGGAATGCGCATTTTCAGGCCGACCAGATCATCAAGGCTGTTGATCTCGCGGCGGAACCAGCCGCCCATCTGGTGGCCGGTATTTGTTGCCTGAATACATTTAATGCCGAACTCGCCGGAGAGCTCATCCCAGAGTTCCTGACCGCCGCCAAAATCGATCCAGCCCATCAGCTCCTGCGCGGTCATGCCGAAGGGAACCGTGGTGAAGAACGGGAAGGCGGTGGATTTGGACGTCCAGTAATACTCGGCGCCGTGATACATATCGGCAGAGCCGTTTGCGACTGCGTCGAAGGCTTCAAATGCGGGGACGAATTCGCCCGCGGCATAGACGTTTACCTCGATCAGGCCTTCAGAGACTTCCTGAATGCGGGAGGCGACACGCTCGGCCGCTTCGCCAAGGCCCGGCAGACCTTTCGGCCAGGTTGTCACCATATTGAGGCGACGTCGGTTACGTGAAATCGCTGGCGCGGCGAGGTTTGCTGCCGTTTCAGGGTTGGCAAAAGCCGCAGCTGCGCCGCCTGCGCCAAGAAGGCCAGCACCGATCAGATTGCGTCGGTTGATCATATTTCCTCCCCGGCCGGTCTGGCGGCCTTATCCCATCTCATGCCCGTGAGACGCTTATTCGTCTTCTAGTCTACGCCACTCTTCAGCGTCCAGCACCTCAATCGGCCGGAAGGCGGCTTTGTAGTCCATTTTCGGGCTGCCCTCGACCCAATAGCCGAGATACACATAATCCAGCCCAAGCTCCTGCGCATAGCGGATCTGGTCGAGGATCATGAAATTGCCCATTCCGCGATCAGCGAGCGACGGATCGAAGAAGGAATAGACCATTGAGAGGCCATCCTTCAGCACGTCTACCAGTGCAGCAGCCATAAGCGGCGCATCATCGGCATCGCCTGCGCGATATTCAAAAATCACAGTCGGAACGGGTGAGCCTTCTACCATGGAAACATAGTCGCGAAGCTCCATTCCGGCCATGCCGCCGTCAGCGTGACGGCTGTCCAGATAGGTTTTGAGGAGGCGATACTGTTCGCGTGATGCAGAGGGGCGAACCGCAGTGCGCACCAGCTCTTTGTTTTTGTTGAGCACACGTCGCCAGCGTTTGGAGAATTTGAACTCGCTGACAGGCACGCGCGCCGCCATACAGGCTTTGCAGTTTGCGCAGGCCGGGCGATAGGCAATCGACTGTGAGCGACGGAAGCCACCATGTGATAGCGCATCATGCAGCGATTGCGCGTCTTCCACGGCGAGATTGGTGAAGACTTTCCGCTCGGTCTGGCCTTCCAGATAGGGGCAGGGAGCCGGGTTCGTGATGTAGAACCGGACGCGTCTCTGACCGAGGCCTTTCAGTGCAGGTGATTCACTTATCTTCATAGGCGATCACTATGACATTCAAAGGTCGAAGCGCAAAGGTGCTACGAACGTAAATACCAGCCAGAGCACGATAACGAGCGGCCCACCAAAGCGCAGATAGTCCAGGAACTTGTAGTGACCCGGACCCATGACCAGAAGGTTGGTCTGATAGGCAATAGGTGTCGCAAAGCAGCAATTGGCTGCATAGATGACCGCAAGCACAAAAGGTTTCGGGTCAACGCCGAGCAGATTGGCGGCCTGAATGGCGATTGGTGTGAACAGAACCGCGGTGGCAGAGTTGCTCAACACGTTCGTCAGAATAGCGACAACAAGGAAGAGAACAGAAAGTACGGCCACCGTACCGAACGGCTCTATAAAGTTGACTACGCCCTGCGCCAGAGCCAGCGCCGCACCGGTATTTTCAAGCGCAGTACCCATCGCGATAGCGGCCGCAATCAGCGTGAAAATCCGCAGGTCGAGAGACCGGGTCGCCTGACGAATGTTGAGGCAGCCTGTCAGGATCATCGCAACAGCGCCGATGACAGAGGCGTGCAGAATCTCCAATAAACCGGAAGCTGCGAGTGCAACGACGCCAAGTGTAATCCAGCGTGCATAATGACTTTTCTCAGTCGCAGGCAGCTCCACCTGGGACCATTCCAGAAGCAAAAGGTCGCGGCTGGCGCGCAGTTCTCTGAAAGACGAGGACGAGCCGCAAAGCAGCAGTGTGTCACCGGCTTCAAGGCGGATTTCACCCAAGCGTGCCCGCATCATGCGCGACCGGCGTTGAACACCCAGAACCAGCGTATTGGTGAGGCGGCGGAAACCCAGTTGCTCGATTGCCCGGCCAATCATGCGCGAGCCAGGGGCTACGACAGCCTCAACAAGCATCAGACGTGGCGTGCCGCCATCTTCGTCCATACCGTCGCTGTCTGCGCCTTCACGCGACTGCCACATCTGACGGAGCAATTCCGGCTGTGAGGAGAGGGTGTCTGTCAGCGTTTTGCGGGTTGCAGCTACGATGATGAGGTCACCGGGTTGAAGCGAAACATCTTCGAATGGCGGCAGGAATGAGCCTTCGCCGCGCTGGATCATGCGGACCGTCATGCCTTCAAGGTCGGGGAACATGCCGGCGACAGCTTTCTGACCGACAAGTGGATTGCCGTCCGAAATCGCAATCTGTGCGATGAACTGGCGGCCAGAGCGGTTGACCAGATTAGCTTCCATGCCCTCACGGCTCGGCAGCAGGAAGCGCGACGCGACGATCATATATACAAAGCCTGCGCCAGCCAGAATGAGGCCTATCGGTGCGAGTTCGAAGAAGCCTAGGGACACGCCTTCCGAGGATTCGTATTTCTCAGCGGCCAGAAGGTTGGTGGATGTACCAATGAGTGTCGTCATACCGGCGAAAACGGACGCAAAGCTCAGGGGCTGCATCAGCTTTGACGGGGAGACCTTCATCTTCTCTGCGAACGCCGCCATGATTGGCAGAAACATTACCACGACAGGCGTGTTGTTGATGAAAGCTGATGTCGCAAACACAGCTGCAAACGCACCGACCAGCGTGATCATCGGTCGGGCAGAATAGGATGACATCATCAGGCGGGACGGGCCATCCAACGCGCCGGTCTGGAACAAGCCCTGACCGACCACCAACAAGGCCATGATGGTTATCAGCGCGGGATTACCGAACCCCGCGAGCAGCGCTTCTGTCGATACCGATTCAGAATTTGGTGTCGTGCGGTCGACAACATAAAAGAGCAGAAGAAGCGCAGCGATAATTCCGACGGAAATGAGTTCCATCGGCATGCTGTCGCGCATGTAAAACACGATCGCCAGCACCACGATGATTACGCTGACATACATCGGCCAATTGGCTGAGAGGTCCGCGATCATATTCACTCCACATCAACAGGGCCCAGACGAAAATGGCCTCTGAGGATCAGAGACCATGATCTGGCGGAAGTACAGGTGCTTCCCGAAGCAGGACTATGCTTATCCTGCGGTTTCCTGGCAAGTCAGGATCGTCCGGATAAAGTGGTTCTGAGCCTGCGCGACCGCTAACGCGTGCAATTCGATCAGGCACAACGCCGTTCTGAGCGAGAATGCGGCGGGCCGCATTGGCGCGATCAGATGAGAGTTCCCAGTTTGAGTACTCCTGATCGTCGCTCGCGCGGCTATCGGTGTGCCCGGAGATGGAAATACGGTTCGGAAGGCGTTCGACAATGCTGCCCACAGCCTCAAGAAGGCGGCGGGCACGGGCGTTCGGTTCTGAAGAGCCCGGATCGAACATGGATCGACCTTCCTGATCGACAAGCTGGATGCGCATGCCTTCAGGTGTCTGATCGACAATCAGATGACGCGAAAGTTCGGCCAGTTCCGGCAGGTTCTCGATAGCCTGACGCAGAGATTGCTCGGCGCGATCAAACTCGGCGCGCTCACGGATCGCCATGGCAGCGTTGATCGCTGATTCGGAGACTTCCATATTGATGCGATTAATCGCCTGGCTCGGATCGCGGATCTGCTGAACTTCACGTGACACAGTTCGCGGCGTTTCAGGAGAGAGCTGCTCGATGATAGACCGAGAGCCCTGCGAGCGTGAGCCTTCCGTCGAAATCGCGGTGCCACCGAGGACACCACCTGTGCCTGATGTCGAGGACGAAACCGCCGCAGGCGCAAAATAATCCGCGATACCGCGTTTCTGCTCTGGACTGGTTGTGTTGATGAGCCACATGAGAAGGAAGAAGGCCATCATAGCCGTCACGAAGTCAGCATAAGCCACTTTCCAGGCGCCGCCATGGTGGCCGCCGCCTGAAACCTTTTTGACCTTTTTAATGACGATCGGTTGATTGCCGGCCATGGTGTGTCATGTCTCTCTTCTTTGGGTATACCCGTAACACCGCATAGTTAAGGCCGAGTGCATGAACATTGAAAAATCCAACCAATCCGGTTTCGATTCTCGCGCTTACCGCGACGCACTGGGTTGTTTTGGAACGGGAGTTTGTCTCGTCGCTGCTGACGACGCGAACGGCAAGCCAAGAGCGATTACAGTAAACAGTTTCTCAAGTGTGTCGCTGCATCCGCCCATTATCCTCTGGTCCATCGATAGCCAGTCTGATCGCTACAACCTGTTCACCGAGTCAGAATTGTTCTCGGTAAACGTCCTGCCAGCGAGCGATGCAGAGGTCTCCACTCATTTTGCGCGCTATGTTGAAGCCGAACTTAAAGGCGAGCAGCTTGCGCGCGATTCCAACGGTGTGCCGGTTTATACAGGCGCGCTGGCCCAGTTTGTGTGCCGGACGAGCTGGCGACAAAAAGCCGGCGACCACGTTGTCATCTTCGGCGACGTGATCGGCTTCAACTCTCGCGATGGCGACGCGCTCGGCTTCTTCCGTGGCAATTACACGTCTCACTCAATCCCCGACCTGAAATAGGAGACCGGTCTCATGGCGAAATGCAGTTTTCTTGGTCTTGGTGTCATGGGTGCGCCAATGGCGGGGCACCTTTTGAAAGCTGGCCATGAGGTCATTGTCTGGAACCGGACGGAAGCAAAATCGGACGCCTGGGTGGAGACCTATGGCGGTGCGAAGGCAAGCACTCCGGCTGAGGCCGTTGCCGCGTCTGACTTTGTATTCAGCTGTTTGGGCGATGATCCGGATGTGATGGTCGTCTATGAGGAAGTCATTCCTGCCGCGCGAGAAGGCATGGTTCTGGTCGATCACACGACGGCAAGCGCGCATCTGGCACGGTCTCTTTATGATCGCGCACTCGCTGAGGGTGCTATGTTCGTTGATGCGCCTGTGTCCGGCGGGCAGGCCGGTGCGGAAAACGGTCAGCTGACGATTATGTGCGGTGGCGCAGACGAAGCCTTTGCCGCAGCCGCGCCAATCATGGACGCTTACGCCAAGCAGATGACGCATATCGGTGGGCCGGGAGCTGGCCAGCAGGCCAAAATGGTGAACCAGATTTGTATCGCGGGCATTGTGCAGGGCCTCTCAGAAGGGCTCGCTTTTGCACAGAATGCCGGTCTTGATCCGGCTAAAGTTATCGAGGCGATTTCCAAGGGCGCAGCACAGAGCTGGCAGATGGAAAATCGCTGGGAAACCATGGTGAACGGCAAGTTCGATTATGGCTTCGCGATTGACTGGATGCGTAAGGATCTGCGCATCGCTCTGGAAGAAGCCCGCGCGAACGGTTCAAAGCTTCCTGTTGCTGCGCTCGTCGACCAGTTCTACGCTGACGTTCAGGATATGGGTGGTAATCGCTGGGATACGTCCAGCCTGATTACGCGCCTTGGGCAGGACGTAAAACATGGCGAAAGCGGAAAATAAAACCAAAGCGACGAGCGTTTCGCCGGAAAGCTTTGTTGATACTGTTGAACACGATGTGCGTCGCGCAGACGCTAAGGTGCTTCTCGACCTCTTTGCGGACGTGACACAACTTGTGCCGCGTATGTGGGGACCGAGCATTATCGGCTATGGCAGATACCACTACAAATATGAGAGTGGCCGTGAAGGCGAGTTCATGATGACCGGGTTCAGCCCACGCAAGGCGAACCAGGTGATCTACATCATGCCGGGATACACAGACCACTCCGCCATTCTGGACCGCATTGGGAAGTATAAGATCGGCAAGTCGTGTCTCTACATCAACAAGCTCGCCGATATTGATCTCGATGTGTTGAGAGAGCTGATAATTGCAGGTTTTGAGGACATGAAGTCCAGATATCCTGACTGGAAGCCTGAATAGGACTACTCGTGAACAACGCACCGTTTCGACCTCAAATCGCGCTCTATCGCGACTGGCTAAAATCAGAGCGCGGACTGGAGTTCGCCGACTATGAGGCGCTTCGCAGCTGGTCGGTCACGGACGTCGATGCGTTCTGGCAGAGCATCTGGGATTATAGCGGTATGCAGTCGTCGACGCCTTATGAGGGCGTGCTGTGCACAGATAAGATGCCCGGCGGCGAATGGTTCAAAGGCGCGCATGTGAACCTTGCTGATCACGTCTTCAAACATGTGGATGCGGCTCATGCTGCAGGTCAGCCTGCCATTATTTGCGAGAATGAACTCGGCGAGGTCATTGAATTGAGCTGGCCGGAGCTGCGCCGGAAGGCCGTATCGCTCGCGCTCAAACTCAGAGACCTTGGTATCGAGCCAGGTGACCGCGTCGCGGCCTATCTTCCGAACGGACCGGAAACCATGATTGCGTTTCTCGCGTGCGCGAGCGTCGGAGCTGTCTGGAGCCTGTGTGCGCCGGATATGGGCGTTCGTGCGGTCATAGACCGGTTCGCCCAGATTGAGCCGAAAGTGCTGATCGCGGCCGATGGCGTCCATTATGCGGGCAAACCGATGGATCGGGGGCAGACCGTCATCGACCTCTTGGCTGAGCTGCCAAGTGTTCAGGCGACGCTGTTGGTTCAGACACCTTATGCGACCGTATCGGTGCCGAGCTGTGAGAGCTTTGAAGGCGCTGTCGCCCGGGACGATGACGGCGTTGCCGGTTTCGAGCCGGTGAAGCTGCCATTCGATCATCCGATCTGGATTTTGTATTCCAGCGGCACTACGGGAAAGCCGAAGCCAATTGTACAGGGGCTCGGCGGCACGCTGATCACCTCATTCGTCAATCTCATGCATATGGATCTCGGCCCGAGCTATGCAGACAATAGCCTGAATGAGCGTTTCCATTGGTTCACATCGACCGGCTGGGTGATGTGGAATGTGCAGTTCTCAGGCCTTATCGCAGGGTCGACAATCTGCCTGTTCAATGGCGCGCCGAACGGCCCGAAAGGCGCAACGGACTGGACGACGCTCTGGCGCTTTGCTGCCCGCCACAAGGTGACATTCTTCGGGTCTGGCGCGGCATTCTATGTCAGCTGTGAAAAGGATGGGATCGACCTGTCGACCTGCGGTGATCTCTCGTCGGTGCGGGCACTTGGTAGCACGGGATCGCCGCTTCCGGAGTCCACGCAAATTTGGGGTACTGACCAATTCGCTGCGATAGGCACGACGGATATCTGGTGGTGCAATATTTCTGGCGGCACCGATCTTGGCGGGTGCTTTTGTACGGGCAATCGGGAACTTCCCGTCGTGCCGGGGCAAATGCAATGTCGCCAGCTCGGTATGGCTGTCGAAGCGTGGAATGATGATGGTCAGCCGGTAGGTGATCAGGTTGGTGAACTTGTCTGTGTGCGGCCATCGCCGGGCATGCCGCTGCGGTTCTGGGGCGATGATGACGGCGAACGCTATCGCACCAGCTATTTCGAGAAGTATCCGGGCATCTGGTGTCATGGTGACTGGCTGAAAATCCAGCCCGACGGCAGCTGCATTATTTATGGCCGCTCGGACTCGACCATCAACCGTCATGGCGTGCGCATGGGCACGAGCGAAATCTACTCAGCCGTAGAAGCGCTGCCCGACGTGGTGGATTCTCTGGTGCTTGATCTGGAGTATCTGGGGCAGGAAAGTCGTTTGCTTCTGTTCGTGGTCCTGCGGGATGGAGCAGATATTAGTGACGACCTGAAGTCCGCGATCAACGCCAATATCCGGTCCAATCTCTCACCGCGCTTCGTGCCGGATGAGATTATCGCGGCGCCGGAAGTTCCGCGCACCCTTTCTGGTAAGAAGCAGGAAGTGCCGCTGAAGAAGATTTTCCTCGGTCAGGACGCATCAAAAGTGCTGACGCGGGATGCCATGGCGAACCCGCATGTTCTGGACTGGTATGTCGATACTGCGCGACGAATGTCTGAGTGACTGACCGCTGAAAGCAGTAAGTTTCCTTCGATAAAGGGCTTTCATCCTTCCATCTGCTCTGCCAGTTTCTGGTGAGACACATTGGGAGGATACCAGATGACGATCCGCGCACTCATTACGGATAAGGATGGCGAAGGCTACGCAACAAAGCTCACCACAATCGATCAGGCTGATCTGGGTGAGGGCGATGTGACCATCTCCGTCGAGTATTCGACGGTCAATTACAAAGACGGGCTCGCACTGAACGGTAAACGCATCATGGCGAGCTATCCGTTGATTGGCGGTATTGATCTGGCAGGCACAGTCGAGGCATCTGACAGCATCAACTTCCAGCCGGGTGATAAAGTGCTGGTGAATGGCTATGGCCTCAGCCAGACGCATAATGGCGGCTATTCTGAAAAGGCGCGTGTGCCAGCCGAGTGGGTGATCCCGCTACCGGAAAAATTCTCGACGCGTGACGCTATGGCGATTGGTACAGCAGGCTACACAGCTATGCTTTGCATTCTGGCGCTGGAGCATGGCGGCCTTACGCCTGCGAGCGGCGACGTTCTGGTGACCGGCGCGAATGGCGGTGTGGGATCCATCGCGATTTCTATTCTGTCCGGCCTTGGCTATAATGTTCTGGCATCTACGGGGCGTCCGTCCGAAGCAGAGTATCTGAAATCACTCGGCGCTGCGGATATCGTAGACCGCAACACGCTTTCAGAACCGGGCCGTCCTATCGGCTCCGAGAAATGGGCTGGTGCAGTCGATTCTGTAGGCAGTCACACGCTGGCCAACGTGCTGGCTCAGACAAAATATGAAGGCGTTGTGGCGGCTTGCGGTCTGGCGCAGGGCATGGATCTTCCAGCGAGCGTTGCGCCTTTTATCCTGCGCAATGTGACACTTGCGGGCATTGATTCAGTGAATGCGGGTCGCGCGAAGCGTATTGAAGCGTGGGAACGACTGGCGAAAGACCTTGATCCGGCAAAACTTGAAAGCACGATCAGCGAAGTGAAGCTGGAAGAGGTTCCGGACGTCGCGAATGCTATTCTGGCCGGCAAGGTGCGTGGTCGTACTGTGGTCAACGTTCAAAGCTGATCACTGACAGCGCGTCGTCTGTTTATTCGACGGCGACGCGCTTTCCATCAAATACTTCATGTGCGCCGATGTCCTCGAGCACATCGCCAACGGATTGCACGTCAAATCCGGCGGCGTGAACCGCGTCGGCAAGTGTCTGGAAGTCGCTCGTCGAGCAGCCCCATTCCGTTGGTTCATCCTGCACATCATGGGTGAAGATGATCATCCAGCCGCCCGTGTTTTCGAGCTCTTTCAGATAGTCCAGGCATTCTGCGGTGCCGCCGCGATCAGACTGAATGCCATTTGCTTTCAGCAACGAAATGTTTGTTTCACCCTGATTGATGCCGCCCGCTACGCCGCGCAGCCCAGAAAAGTGCGGTAGCAGAGCGCGTTTTGTGAAGAGTGTGCTGGACCCGCGTGGATAAGCAAAGCTGCGCGCTTCCGGCAGCCCCTGATCAATGAAGAATTTTCGGTTGGCGACGCAGTCCGAAATCGAAACTTCGGCGGGCTGTTCGGGGAAGTGAGAGTGATCGAATGTGTGACATCCAATATCCTGTCCCTTCTCGCGCAGGGCATTGAGTGCGTCCTGCGTGAACATCGGCCCGTAATTCGGATGCACCGTGTCCATATAGCTGCCGCAAACATACCAGGTCGCGATCCAGTCATGCGCCTCCAGAATTGGAAGGGCGTTATCGAAGGCCGATTGAGGGAAGTCGTCAAAGCAGAAGCTGACGACCGGTCTTTCCGGAATGGAAATCGTGTGCCGGTTCAGATATTTTACGAGCTTTGCTTGAAGTTTCTCGTTCGCGTTTTGAGAAAGGTAAGACAAGGCTGGCATGATTTCCCCCATGAGTTAGAGGGGAGCATAGGCTTTGGTTGCAAAAATTTCTTTAAACAAGTTCAGCAATCTGTCCGTATCTGACCGGCAGGCATGGGACACGTTACAGCGTGAGAACCCGAACCTGCACAGCCCTTACTTCTCTTACGATTTCCAGAACGTTGTGAACGCAGTACGCGGCGATGTTGAAGTTTTACGCTTCGCTGATGCCAATGACAAAGCTATCGGCTTCCTGCCGTTCCGTCGAAATTTCATGCGCATGGCGCGCCCGACTGCGGGTCCGATGGATGACCTTCACGGCGTGATCAGCGCGGCTGACGCCGACATCTGTTTCGATGCAGACGAGGTTAGCAAACTGATCGGTGGATATTCGTTTTCCGCTGTTCCGGCGCAGCAATTCCAGTTCGGCCTCAAAGGCTTTGCCGGAGATGGCAATTATGTGCTCGATCTCTCAAATGGTTTTGACGCGTATATAGAGAGCAGATCTGAAGCGAGCAGCAATTTCCGCCGCGCATGGCGCAAGGCAGAAAAGCTTCTCAAGACTGACGGCGCCACCGTTCAGCACGATATCTGGGATGAGGCCGTTTTCGAGCGCATGATCGAGTTGAAGCGCGATGCGCTGGCCGAAGCCGGTCATTTTGATCTGTTCTCGATTGAGTGGCCGAAAGAACTTCTGGAAGAGCTGCATCATCGTAATCTGAATGGCGCCCGCGGCGTGCTTTCAACGCTTCAGATCGACGGCGAAGTCGCGGCGATTTGTTATTGCATGCGCTCTGAGAATGTTCTTCACTACTGGTTCCCATCATATGAGCCACGCTTCCAGAAACAGCAGCCAGGGATGGCGCTGTTATTCAGTCTCGCTGAATGGGCGGCGCGGGAAAGTATGACTGAATTCCATCTCGGGCAGGGCGATGTGCAGTATAAGCGCCTTATGGCCAGCTTCATCGCTCCAATGCGTCATGGCATGGTCGAGGTGAGTGTGCCGAACCGTATTCTCGGCGCAGTTGGCGAGCTGAGCTACAAACTTGATGGCCGTGGTAAGCTGTTAAGCCTACCCGCAAAAGCGCTCCGCAAATGGGAACGCATGGCGCTATTCGGCACGGTTCGGGCTTAAGCGCGGAACTCTGCCAGTTTGCGCTTCTGATGCCCGTTCTCATCAAAATTGTCTGGTGAGAGCCAGCGTTCAAAAGCCTGCTTTACGTCCGGCCAGTCATTATCCGTCATGGCGAACCATGCCGTGTCGCGGTTCTTGCCCTTCATGACCATGTCATTGCGGAACACACCTTCGAATTTGAAGCCATAGCGGGCAGCCGCGTTTCGCGACTTCTCATTCTCGTTATGGCATTTCCATTCAAAGCGGCGGTAATCGAGGTCATCAAAGATATGGCACCCCATCAAATAGATGGCTTCGCTCGCATGGGCGCTACGTTGAAGTTTCTTTGAGTAAGCTACGCAGCCGACTTCAATACTGCCATGTTCCGGGCGCTGGCGCATATAGCTGGCTGTTCCCAGAACTTCGCCTGTTTCGGCGTCGGTAATGATATAGGCGAGCCAATCATTCTTCGTGGCGAGTGCTGTGAAGACGTTGATGAAGTCAGCCGCATTATCGACCGGGTCAAATGGCATATAGGTCCAGATGTCGTCATTGCCCGGGCCTGCCACCGCATTGCCGAGTCCTTCGCCATGCTTTTCAGCGTCCAGAGGCTCAAGGGCGACCAGACGGCCGCGCAGCACTTTGGTTCCCGGCAGAGGCCGCGGCGTGTAGTTCGACAGGTCTGCCATGATCTAGCTCAGCAGTTCTGCAGCGCGTTCGGCGAAATAAGTGACAATACCATCTGCGCCTGCGCGCTTGAAGCTGGACAGCGTTTCCAGAATGGCTTTGTCGCGGTCCAGCCATCCGGCTTCAGACGCTAGCATGATCTGGCCATACTCGCCGGAAATCTGGAACACGATGGTCGGCACGTTGAAGGTCGATGACACGCGGTACACGATGTCCAGATACGGCAGGCCCGGCTTCACCATCACGATGTCCGCGCCTTCCTGAAGATCCAGCGCTGTCTCACGGATCGCTTCGTCCGTATTGCCATAGTCCATCTGGTAGGTCTTCTTGTCGCCCGTCAGAACTGCGCCGGAACCGACGGCCTCACGATACGGGCCATAGAAGCAGCTCGCATACTTGGCGGAATACGACATGATCATCGTGTCTTTATAGCCGTGGGCTTCAAGCGCCTCGCGGATTGCGCCGATACGACCATCCATCATGTCCGACGGTGCAATAACGTCTACACCCGCTGCAGCCTGAACGAGGCTCTGCTGTACCAGCATGTTGAGCGTCGCATCATTATCGATCTGGTTCTTTTCGTTCATGACGCCGTCATGGCCGTGCGTCGTGAATGGATCGAGCGCGACGTCACACATCACACCGATTTCCGGAACGGCTTCTTTAATGGCGCGGATAACGTTCGGTACAAAACCGTTCGCATTGAGCGCTTCGCTTCCAGTGTCATCCTTGCGGGACGGATCAATGTGCGGAAAGAGAGCTAGGGCAGGGATGCCGAGGTCTCGTGCGCGTTTCGCAGCTTTAACCGCTTCATCCAGATTGAGCCGGTCGACGCCCGGCATAGCCGTGACAGGAATGCGTGGCTCTTCACCGTCATGAACAATCAATGCCCAGACGAGATCATCCTTTGTCAGATAAGTCTCGCGGGTGAGGCGTCGGCTCCAGTCAGCCTGACGGTTACGACGCATGCGGGTGAGCGGGTATTTAGAAGGCACAATCTGAGTCATGCCTGCAGTTTTCATGAATCAGGGTTGGCTGCAACACGCTTTTCGTCGCGCTTACCTTCAAAACCTGGGACGCGAAACCAGTGTTGATCCCATTTGCCGGGACGGCGCATGAAGCAACGAAGGCTTACATCCATTGTATAAGACTGGATGGCTTCTAATTGCAGCATCCACTGTTTCATCTGATCGCGCGGAATTTCTGTGAAGCCGTATTGTCGGTAAAACGGGCCATTCCATGAGAGATCACGAAAGGTGGATAAGACTGTGCCGCGCAGCCTCAGACTGTCGGCTTTGTCAATGACATGTTGAAGCAATCCTGCGCCAATGCCGCGTCGGCCAAAAGCTGGCGAGACAGATATCTGGTCCAGGTACAGGTCGGGTGATACGCGCCGCGCCAGTGTGAAGCCGACGATCCTGTCTTCCGGCTTGAATACAGCAACGGTGGCCAGATCAGACTTTATGCCTTCTTCGAGAAATTTCGAAGGAACCGGTTGCGGGCCGTCTGGTCCGTCCTGAATAAGGCCTGTGGGCTCGAATAACCGGGACGCGTCCAGATCGACTGCTTGTATAGCGTCAATGTCCTCGCGCTTTGCTGCGCGTAGGCAAATATCGTCGCCGAATAATTGCAAGCGATCCCCTCCCGAATTCGTTCAGCGATCCCAACATGAAGTGATCCGGCGCGTGTGACAATTATCAATGCGCTCGGGCTCAGGTGAATTTCTGACGCTTGCACGCAGAAACTTTGAGACTTTTGTAGGAATAATTTTGGAAATATCAGAAAAAAATTTTGGAAATTTTTTCGTCACCAGCCAGAACAGATGGAGTATAGGCAAGAAGTGTTCCGTTATGGAACAAAAGTCCTAGTATAGGGTAAAAATTGCCGCCTCTGTTAGGCGTATGTTAACTATAGACTAGATTCGTGATTAGCGATTTCTTAGCATAGCTCATGTAAAACCCATCAAAACCAAACAAAATTACATGGGTGATAACATGATGATCGAGGCAAAAAGCCATACTGATTATGAAGGTGCGAGCGTTGGAGAAACCTTCCTCAAAAGCCTTTCCCTTCTGGAGCAGGTTCACCGTCGTCTGCATGACGTCGTTAAAGACGATCTGGAACGTTCCGGCGAGCGTTCGCTGACAGGCGTTCAGGCGCTTCTGCTTTATGAAATTGGTGATGGAGAGACCCCGGCATCAGCTCTGCGCGCCCGTGGCGCTTTCGCAGGCACATCCATGTCATACAACGTCAAGAAACTTCAGGAAGGCGGCTATCTGGTTCAGACACGCAGCTCCGACGACCGCCGTACGGTCCGCCTGAAGCTTACAGCGGCTGGTCAGGAAGTTCGCAAGCAGGTTGCTGCTCTGTTTGAACGCCAGGCTCATGCGCTCGAACCAACAGCAAGCGTCCGTCCGGACGATCTGGATGCGTTCAACCGCACAGCGACCCGTCTTGAGCGTTTCTGGTCAGACCAAATTCGTTATCGCCTCTAGTCGCTGACCAGACTTATTCAGGTTTCAAAAAGCCGTTCCGGATTTTCCGGAGCGGCTTTTTTGCTATGTCTGGCAGACGTACTATTGTGCCCACAAAAGACAGAGAATTTCTTCTTGACCCTGCTCATGTTCTGGGCCCTAACTTCTCTCCGGAACAATCTAGGGGGGAAACTTATGGGCAAAGTTTCTATTTTTTCCAGCATTGCTATTGGTGGCATGCTGGCACTTTCACCGCTTGCTTACGCGCAGGACGCTGCCGAGGCTGCCGACTATCTGGTGATGCCGCCAAACGCTGAAGTTGTATTTATCACCACCGGCGGAGCAGAGCCTCGTGCGGACTGGTCTGACGCGGCGCGTATGAATTTTGAGTCGCATGTGAGCGACCAGCTCACGGCAAACGGCCATTCATTCATGTCTTTTGAGACATCAGAAGATACGTCTGAAGACATCGAACAGCTAATGCTGCTGCAGGAGCTGGTTACGGCCTCTCTCAGCATGCATATCCCTCATAAAGAGGGTAATGGATACAACAATACCGATTTGTCTCTGGGCGATAGCGTTGCACTGCTTCGCGGCGAAAACGATGTTGATGAAGTTCTGTTCGTTGATCACTACTCACAGATTGAGAGCAGCGGCGTCTTCCTCATGGCCGTCGCTGTGGGCACGGTGACAGGCTATGTGCCGCCGTCTAACAATGTGCGCTTCAGTCGCTTTTCTACGTTCGACATGGAAACCGGTGATCTGACGAACACAGCAATCCACATGTTTGGGGACCCGCGCGATGTCGGTGAGTCCCAGAACATCGTCTCAAATCTGATGCGAGGAATGAGCCTTGCTGGGCAGTAAGATCTGGCGCCGCCGGCGCTGGCTTCTTGCTTCTGCTGCTCTTCTATCCGCGTGTGCGTCTACTGATTATGGTACGCGTGCGGCGGGTGACCGTCCAAGTGATCTGACATCCACCGAGGCGAGCCTCTGGTATCAGATGGACAATGCAGAAGCAGATTTGCGCCGTTCAGGATCAGTCGTGGACGATCCTGAGCTGGCAGGCTTCGTTTCCGGCGTTTTATGTAATGTTTCCGGTGATCACTGTGATGACCTGAACGTTTATGTCGTGCGCAATGCAGAGTTCAACGCCTTCATGGCGCCGAACGGCATGTCCGCGGTTTATACCGGCCTCCTGCTTCGTGCGGAGGATGAATCCCAGCTGGCGGCGGTTCTGGCACACGAGTTCGTGCACTTTGAAGAAAACCACACGCTCGAAATGCTGGGCGCTGCACGCAATGCGCGTGTGACTGGCATGGTGCTGGGTGTTGCGGTCGGCGCGGTTGGCGGGCCGATGGCGCTCGGCGACCTCGCGGCGGCAGGCGGATTCCTGTCATTTTCTCGTGAAAAAGAGACTGAAGCCGATATCAAAGGCATGCGTTACATGGCTGGTGCCGGTTATAACGCCGGTTCAGCAAGCCTGATCTGGCAGAATCTGCAAGATGAGCTGGAGGCTAGCGGGTTTGACAGACGGCGCCGTTCGGCAGGAAACACGGGCTTCTTCGATACCCACCCGGGCGTGGAAGACCGCATCGGTGAGCTGAATATGCGTGCAGCCGAATTTGTGCCGGTGGACACTGACCCCGTCGCGTATCGTGCAATGATCCGGCCCTTCCTGCAGGACTGGCTGGACGATGAGATTGTGCGTCGTGACCCAGAGCGGACGCTTCACCTGATTGAGCGCCTGAGTGCGCTTCAGATGGATATGGGCGTTCTGGAATACGCAAGAGGGCGGATTCTGGCCCTTCGCGATGATGAAGGCGATCAGGGGCTCGCAAGAGAGGCCTTCCTGACATCCATCGAACATGATGATGCGCCGGCTCTGTCCTGGCGCGGACTAGCAGAAATTGAACGGGCCAATGGCCAGAACCAAAGCGCGGCAGATGCTTATGAAGCGTATCTATCGCGTGCGCCGGATGCAGCAGACGCTGCGCTGGTTGAAAGACTGATTGAAGATCTTAGGGGGTAAGGACATGAAAAAATTACTGGTGATTGGCGCGGCCGCCGCGCTTTCTGCATGTGTTGCTATGCCTTCTGTGGCGCCAGCCGGCCAATTTGCGCCTGACGCAGAGTTCACGGTGAATCTGAGTGAGGACTGGTCTTATTGGCCCCCTGCGCACAATCCGGCGATGGAAGGCGGATATGTTACGCAGGATGGGTTCTTCCTGAACCGCGTTCACTTCGTCACGCTTGATGACGGTGACAGCCTCATTCGTGCTGCGCGGGGCGTGGAGCGTCCGTTCTATTCAACGGGATCCAGTGAGCTGGAGATTGTCGAGCTGGTGACCAACAGCCTGACGTCTATTGGCTACACCACCATGGAAGCTGACAGTATCCGTCCGACGACGATTGATGGGCATTCCGGCATTGAGTTCGGCTTGTCCGGAAAATGGGAAAATGGGTTGAATATCAAGGGTGACGCGGCGGCTATTCCAGTAGGGGATCAGCTGCATCTGGTCGTCTTCCTGGCGCCTGAATTGCACTATTACGATGCGCTGCATACCAGCGTCGGCGATATCATCCAATCCATGGATCTGCCGGGTAGCCCGGCGGTCGGCTAGATTTTGAGAGATAACCGGATCAGCTGGTCCGGTTATCTTCTCCCTTGAGGCCGCAGGCTTCGCATACAGTTTCGTCCCCGTCGTTGACGAGAGTAAAGTGACCACAGGACGGGCAAGGTTCACCCAGATAGGCTTGCTCGTCTTCACCGTCTTCGTCGCGATTACGGCGCTTATCCAGAATGACGATATTGTCTGGCAGCTGGCCGCGGCTGAAGCCTTTGGAGACGATCTGTGCAGCTTCGGCAGGGAAGCTGAATACATCATCTTTCAGGCCGCGTCCGAGGCCGTCATGTGACTGGCCTTCAGAGAGCTCTGCCAGATCTTCCCGGCCGAGATATGACACAGCAAGTTCGCGGAAGATATAGTCCAGAATGGACGTCGCGCGCTTGATCGAGTCGTTGCCAGTGACTTCGCCTGCCGGGTCGAAGCGCGTGTAGACGAAGGCCTCCACGAACTCTTCCAGCGGCACGCCATATTGCAGGCCGATAGAGATCGCGATGGCGAAGTTGTTCATCAGAGAGCGGAAAGCGGCGCCTTCCTTGTGCATATCGATGAAAATCTCGCCCAGCTCGCCATTTTCGAACTCGCCAGTGTGCAGATAGACCTTATGGCCACCGACTGTAGACTTTTGAATATAGCCTTTGCGGCGGTCAGGGAGGCGTAGTCGCCGGGCACGTCCGGCCTCGCCCTGCGCGAAGTATGGTTCCGGCGCAGGTTCGGCTTCCGGGCGATAATTTTCCTCAGCTTCGCGGCTGTCCTCGATCATGTCGAGAATGCTGTTAATGCGACGCGCGGCTTCTTCCCGGCGTTTCAGATCAGCGCTGCTCGCAGACAAAACGAGTGAAGAAGCTTCAACCGCAGACAGTGCGTCCGGCACAGCTGAAGAGATTGTTTCGGAATCGAAATCAACAGCGAAGCCTGTTGATATGTCGCCAAATTCCTTGCTCACTGCATAGGCCCAGGTCAGCTCGTCTTCGGAGCTCTCAACGAGATCGATACCTGATTGTTGCAGAAGCGGAATGAATGTACGCGTTACGGCGGAGGCAAGATGCTTATCGGCGGCATCAATGTCTTTTCGGGAGAAGCCCATATTCTTCAGAATTGAAGGATCTTCCTCGTCGAGCAGGTCGGCAGGCAGCTTCAATTCCTTTAAAATGACCTCATCGCCAAGCACCCAGCGAGACGTCGCCTGACGAAGCGTCAGACCTTCTGACAGGTGAGTCTCAATCGTGTCGATGGTTTCGCCCGACAGGCCTCGTGCCATCAGGCGCTCACGGTCCACGCCTGGCGCTTTCTCCAGAGAATACAGGTTGGCGAGGGTTCGCTCAAAAGCAGGCAGGAGCTGTGGGCTGGCGGCAGCAACGCCGTCGCGCAGAACATTGACCTGCGCGTCATTCAGAATTGGCGCTTCTGTGTTCAGGTGGAACAGGTTGATGCCGTTGCAGAGGCATTCAAAGTGCTGAAGCACTTCAGGTGTCACCAGTTCAAAGCTCAGATCGATGTCCACATCGCTAATATTGGCGCAGACAGCTTTAATCTGTTCGAGCAGCGCAGTGCTTGCGGCGATACGCGCTTCGGTTGACGAGTCCTGGCCGAGTTTGATCAGCGCATCGCCAAGGCCGCAAACGAGAAGCGGTAGCTCACCTGTGCCGATTTCAGCAGCGAGACGGGCAGGTACAGCAAGGGCGCCTTCGATAAGGCCTGTATCGAGCTGGCCGTCGAAAATGCACGCGGAAAGGTTCAGCGCCAGTGCGCACATTGCGTCTGTTTCGGAAGACAGATCGCGTTTTAGAATGATGTCATTGCCCGCGCGGAAGTAACGGGACAATTCCGGAAGCACGTCCGGGCCTGCTTCTGAGACGGCAAATACCGGCGTCTCCATGAGGGATTCCTCGGAAATCGTCTCATGCAGCGCCGCCACCGCGCCGCGAATACCTTCAGGATGTGCGAGCGCGCGTTCCAGAAGATCAATGCTGAGGCCCTGCTGAAGCGCCTCAGCGATTTCAGGGTCACGCGGCGCTGGACCAAGCTCTTCAAGTTCGTAGGCGGCAGTCCGCAGAAGGTCGGTCTTCAACGCATTCGCCAGACGTTCCGACACCAGATGCTCAAGCGCGTCATTCGTGAGCGGCATTGCGGGCGCATCGGAGCGCATGCGAACGGCGAATAGTGGCGCAAGCGGGGAGATGAGACGGTTCTGAATGGCTGAGAGATATTGCGCGCGCTCATCCTCAGAGATCGGCGCGCCGGAAAGCGTCAGAATATAGTCCGCCCATTCCGGAGATTCCGTGATGCAGTTCGCATCGAATTCAGGATCGCGCGCGAGAAGCACTGCCGCGCTGGACAGGCTTTCAGTTGCCCAGTCTGCGCCGGTAGTTTCGTTATTTGTCAGTTCTGGCATCGAATCACTCCGCCTGTTGGCGAAATCATGACGCGTTCACTGGGGATTTGCGAGTCTGGCTGGAGGCTCATCCACTGGAATTTACGAGGACACGAAAAAAGCCGGAGCTGAGCCCGGCTTTTTTCTGTGTGGCCAATGGTTAGGCGACGTTATTCGCCGCCTGCCGAGCCTTGTTCCAGCTGGAGTGTATTGGCGAGCGCCGTCACTGTGTTTTCGCTGTCAGGGAACTGGATCGCCTGAAACGCAATGCGCGTACGCAGGTCTGGCTCTGCAGGTCCTGTCATATCAATAGCCGTGAACGCTGCTTCGAGCAGTTCGGTGACATGCGTGTTGCGCGCGCGGGATGTTGCGCCGCCGAGCATCACCGCAATAACGCGATTTCCGTCACGTTGGGCTGTTGCCATGAGGTTATAGCCAGATGCGCGAGTGTATCCGGTTTTGATGCCATCCACGCCCGGTACAACGCCAAGAAGGCGGTTGTGATTGCGATAAGTTGTCGAGCGGTAGCGGAATTCCTGTGTCGCGAAATACGCGTAATGGTTTGGGTGATCTTCCATCATGCTCTGCGCGAGAATGGCGAGGTCACGTGCTGTAGAGATCTGGCGCGTATCAGGCAGGCCGTGTGCGTTGTAGAAGCGTGTGTTCTGCATACCCAGAGCGCGCGCCTGCACAGTCATGAGCGCAGCGAAGCGCGATTCAGATCCGCCCAGACGTTCTGCGACCACGACAGCCACGTCATTTGCAGACTTGGTGACCAGCGCGAGAATTGCGTCCTGCACAGAGATTGTATCGCCCGGCGCCAGGCCAAGACGGGATGGCGGCGCCTGTGATGCGCGTCGAGAAACCGGAAGCTGCTCATCCAGGGTTAGTTCGCCATTATCGAGCGCATTGAACACCATATAGAGCGTCATGACTTTCGTCAGGGAAGCAGGGTAACGCGGAGAGTCAGCGAAACGGTCATGCAATACCTGTCCTGAGCCCATATCGATTACGATACTGGCATAGCGGTCATCAGCATGAGACTGCAGAGGCATCACGCAGACGGCTGCGATCAATGCGATAAATGCTGCAAAACTCCGGTAAAATACGCTCGGAAGTGTTGGGGCCATGGTCAAGCTAGCTCCTTCTAAGACAGCTGGAGTGTGCGTGAGGTGACTTTCTTATTCGTTAATGCCGTGTCCACTTTCGTTGGTAAATTCACAGATTTCCATTGTGGAACATTAACCATACTCAGCCATTAATTGTGCAGCGCACAAAAAATGTTGCAATTGCTCACTAGTTGAGTTATATGTTGAACACCCCAGAGGCGAAGGACAATACCAATGGCTACATCTGCTAAGAAAACTGTCGAAACTGCATTCGAAACATTCTCAACGACTGCAAATGAGACAATGAAGAAGTCATATGAGCGCTCAATGGAAATGATGGGCGAAGTTGGCGAGCTCCAGAAAAAGAACATGGAAGCGTTTGCCGAATCTTCCCGCATCACAACCAAAGGCCTCGAAGAGCTGGGCACACGCGCAGCATCTTACTCACGCGACGCGTTCGAGAAGGGTGTTGAAGCGGCTCGTTCAATGGGCGGTGCTCAATCCGTTCAGGAAGCAATGGAAATGCAGGCATCATTCACGAAATCTGCTTTCGAAGCTTACCTTGAAGAAATGAATGCGATGACCGGCATGTTTGCGTCACTCGTTCGCGAAGCATCTGCCCCGCTGAACACGCAAGCTGGCGAGTTCGTCTCTATGATGCAGAAGTCTGCGTAAGTTTCGATTTCCGAAACATAGCAGTTCTAAAACGCTTAAAAGGCTGGCCACGTGCCAGCCTTTTTAATTTTGGAAATTGTTTCTGCGACGACTTTGACTATCTTCTCA
This sequence comes from Ponticaulis sp., assembly GCA_002723155.1. Taxonomy (GTDB): domain Bacteria; phylum Pseudomonadota; class Alphaproteobacteria; order Caulobacterales; family Hyphomonadaceae; genus Ponticaulis. Next base: position 254,973 of record PBNO01000006.1, read on the forward strand.
GAATGTCAGGCACAGAATCTCTCAAAACCATCCAGCGATCGCCCAAGCCGAATTCAGCGTTTTTCGCCTCTGAAGGCGTAGAAACTGAAGCCGAGGTGGATGAGCATCTGCCGCATTTCGATTTGTCCGCCGACGAACTGTTCATCCACGCTGTCGAGGTCTTCGGAGCGCAAAAGAACACGCGCACGACAAATCGTGATGAGAGCGTGAAGCGGGCAAGTTTCGTCTGCACGACGCCATTGCTGCGTTTTAAAGATGACGTGGACCTGGAGGTCGTCTCTACGGGAGAAGGCCGTGCTGGCATCATTCTTTTTTCACGTTCGCGCGTGGGCTATTCCGATCTCGGCACGAACCGCAAGAGACTTGCGCACTGGGTCGAACAACTCAATCACAATGTCAAAAAGGCTTGAACCGCAATTAAATTGCCTTCAGGCTTTCGATACAGAAAACAGATATTATCTTATAAGTATGACCGACACGAATTTCAGATATTCGCGCCTTCTCTCAGACATGACCATCCGGATGAGTGAAGGTGAGGGCGACAAGTCCAACGGTGATGATCCCAACACAGGGATTGCGACACGTACAAAGGCAAAGACGAAACGGCCTTCTATGTATCGTGTTTTGCTGTTGAACGACGACTACACGCCGATGGAGTTTGTCGTCTATGTATTGGAGCGCTATTTCAATAAGTCGCGAGAACAGGCGACACAGATTATGCTCCATGTTCATAATCACGGGGTCGGGGTGTGCGGCGTCTTCACATACGAAGTCGCAGAAACGAAAGTCGCACAAGTGCTAGATCTCGCGCGGCGGAATGAACACCCGTTGCAGTGTACAATGGAAAAGGAAGACTAGAGGCCCATTATGCCATCACTGACCCCAAGCCTCGAACACGCTCTTGAAAAAGCCCTCGCGCTGGCTGCCGAACGGCGCCACGAATACGCGACGCTTGAGCATTTGCTTCTGGCACTCACAGATGATGAGGACGCCGTTGAAGTCATGTCGGCCTGCAAAGTCGATCTCGAAAAGCTTCAGGACGACCTCTCCGATTACATTGATGACGAGCTGTCCAACCTCTCAGTGGACGAGCTTGATGATCAGGTCCGCCCGACAGCCGCCTTCCAGCGCGTTGTCCAGCGCGCGATCCTGCACGTTGAAAGCTCTGGCCGCGATGAAGTGACGGGCGCGAACGTCCTCGTGTCGATCTTCTCCGAACGTGAGAGCCATGCCGCCTACTTCCTGCAGGAGCAGGATATGACGCGCTATGATGCGGTGAACTTCATCTCTCACGGCGTTGCGAAAAAGCCTGGCATGTCCAAGCCACGTCCGTCCAAGCCGGCGAATGAGCGCGAGGAAGAGCCGCAAAAGCCAGCTAACGAGGCGCTGGATGCTTATTGCGTGAACCTCAATGAGAAGGCTCGCGAAGGTAAGATCGATCCGCTNATCGGCCGCCAGCTTGAAGTGGAACGCTCTATTCAGGTGCTGTGCCGCCGCNGTAAGAATAACCCGCTTCTGGTGGGTGACCCGGGCGTTGGTAAAACAGCGATTGCCGAAGGCCTTGCGAAACGCATCGTCGATGGTGAGGCGCCGGAAATCCTGAAAGAGTCTGTCATCTACTCACTTGATATGGGTGCGCTGCTTGCTGGTACGCGTTACCGCGGTGACTTTGAGGAACGCCTTAAAGCTGTGATGAAAGAGCTGGAAGGCCTTGAAAAGGCTGTGCTCTTCATTGATGAGATTCACACTGTGATCGGCGCTGGTGCAACATCCGGCGGTGCGATGGACGCGTCCAACCTTCTGAAGCCTGCGCTTCAGTCCGGTGGTCTGCGTTGCATGGGCTCAACGACATTCAAAGAGTATCGTCAGCACTTTGAGAAAGACCGCGCGCTTGCTCGCCGGTTCCAGAAGATTGACGTTGTGGAGCCAACGGTTCCTGATGCGATCAAAATTCTCAAAGGTCTGCGTCCACACTTTGAAGAGTTTCACGGTCTGAAATATTCAGACGACGCGATCAAGACAGCTGTCGAGCTGGCTGCGCGCTACATCACCGACCGTAAGCTGCCAGACAAGGCGATCGACGTGATCGATGAAGCCGGTGCAAGCCAGTGGCTGCTGCCGGAAGACGAGCGCAAGAAGGTCATTGATGTTGAAACCATCGAAGCCGTTGTTGCGAAAATGGCGCGAATTCCGTCCAAGCAGGTTACCAAGTCTGATGCGGAAGCGCTCAAAGGTCTTGAGAATGATCTGAAGCGTGTTGTCTTCGGTCAGGAAACTGCGATCACGGCGCTCTCATCTGCGATCAAACTGTCACGCGCAGGTCTTCGTGAGCCGAATAAGCCGATTGGTTGTTACCTCTTCTCCGGCCCGACAGGTGTCGGTAAGACAGAAGTTGCCAAACAGCTTGCATCTCTCATGGGCGTAGAGCTGCTTCGCTTTGACATGTCCGAGTATATGGAACGCCACACGGTGTCCCGTCTGATCGGTGCGCCTCCGGGCTATGTCGGCTATGATCAGGGCGGCCTTCTGACAGATGGCGTTGATCAGCACCCACACTGCGTGCTGCTGCTCGACGAGATCGAGAAAGCACACCCGGAACTGTTCAACATCCTGCTGCAGGTGATGGATAACGGCACGCTGACGGACTCCAACGGCAAGAAGATCGACTTCCGCAATGTCATTCTGATCATGACAACAAACGCGGGCGCATCTGAGGCTGCCAAGAACTCAATCGGTTTTGGTCGTGGCAAGAAAGAAGGCGAAGACGAAGAAGCAATCAAAAAGCTCTTCACGCCGGAATTCCGCAACCGTCTGGATGCGACTATTCCGTTCGCGGGTCTCTCCCAGCCGATCATCGAGCGTGTTGTCGAGAAGTTCGTGCTTCAGCTTGAAGCTCAGCTGTCTGATCGCAACGTGACGATCGAAATGACAGACGCTGCGAAGTCCTGGCTCGGCAATAAAGGCTTCGATCCTGATTATGGTGCGCGTCCTCTGTCGCGCGTCATTCAGGAGCACCTCAAAAAGCCTATGGCCGAGGAGCTGCTCTTCGGTGACCTCAAATATGGCGGCGCTGTGAAGGTCGATCTGGATAAGGATGGCGATGAAGGCAAGGGCGCTCTGACCTTTGAATTCTTCCCGGCTCCGAAGCCAGAGCCACAGGAAGAAGTCAGCCAGTCTGAGGATGATGGCGATGCGCCGGACTCCGATGAAAAGGCGCCTGTGAACTAGGCTACGCTTAAAAGCAAATCTTTTAAAACCCGGCGAGAGATCGCCGGGTTTTCTGCATCCGGCGCGCCGTTAATTAATGGTTAGCGATATGTTAATCTTGAATCGCCAATTTTCACCGGTGAACAGCCCCTGAATTATAATCAGGGCATCTAAGGGAAAATGCGGTGAGTGGCCTGACATTAGTGTCTTCGAACAATATGACGGGGTGGGGGCAGTCTCAGGCTGACTACCAGTATCGTCATGCTGTTCAGACAGACGCTTATGAGCTGCTCGACCTCATCGAAAACCGGTTTGCTTATGCGGAGCGTTTCCCGAATGGGCTAACACCGGTACGCGCCGAGTTGCAGCATCTGATCTCGTCTCTTCAGGGACGAAATGATCTGATTGCGTTTTGTCAGAGCGCCTTTCACGCGCTCTATGACCACCATTCCATCACTTCGACGGGCCTGCTCGACGATTATGCGCTGGTGCCAAGCTTCGCTGATCTCTGGGTCGAGAAGACGGCTAATGGCTATCAGATTATGGATGTCCGCCGTGGATCACCGGCTATGCAGGTTGGTATTCGGCCGGGCGCGATCATCACCTCTCTTGAGGGTAAGCCGATAGATCAGGCCGTCGCCGATTTTATCGGGCTTTATCCGTATGCGCTGAATGATGAGCGTCGCAGCTATGCCGCGCGTGTTATGGCTGCAGGCCGCAAAGGCTGGCTGCGCCGGATAGGCCTCTATCATGACGGTCTTGAATGGACGGTCGAGCTGCCAACACTCTATCACGCGCGCCTTCGCCGGGACACGAACCTTCTCAGCGTGAGCAGCGTATCTCATCTTGGTCGGCGTTATGGCGTCATCCGTTTCAATGACAGTCTTGGCTATAACGAGACGGTTCAGGCCTTCGACTATGCGCTGAACACGCTGCCTAATGTGAACGGGCTTGTGCTCGATCTGCGCGATACGGCGAGCGGCGGTACAGCGCTTGTTGCGCGCGGAATTCTGTCCCGCTTTATCTCAGCTCAGACCGTGTATCAGCGCCATGAGCTGCCGAGCGATCAGAGAGACTTCGGCGTGAAGCGTTGCTGGTCTGAGGAAGTCGAGCCACGTGGTTGGACGTTCAATGCGCCTGTGGCTGTGCTCTCAGGTCGTTGGACAGCGAGCATGGGCGAAGGGCTAACAATTGGCTTTGATGCTATCGGCGCCGCGACATTCGGTACAGACATGGCGCGGCTTTTGGGCGGCATCACAGACCACACGCTGAAAGAAACCGGCGTGAAAGTAAAACTGACCACTGAGAAGCTGTTCCATGTGGACGGCACGCCGCGTGAATTCTTCCGTCCGCGCGGCTATTTCAATTTTGCAGACGCGCGGGATGATTTTGGCCGCGACGGTCCAATGGATGCTGCGCTTGATTATCTGAGCCAGCACTAGCTTTGCCAGAATCAAAAAGGCCACGCAGAGCGTGGCCTTCGTGAGACTAGGTGCCTCAAATACTTGTCAGAAGACGCGGTGTTTATCCACGTACCAGAGGCTGCTCCGATACGTTGATCTGACACTCAAGCATTTTCACCACCTGCAGGACCTCACTAGACATCGGATCACCTCCTTTCTGCTGTTAAAACCAGACGTCAAGGTAGGACGATTTGCGAGAAAAGCAAAATCCAAATGCAGAAAAATGCTTACTCGATGCAGCTGCTGATTTTTTCGGCAAGCGCATTGAGTTCGGACATGTCTGCCTGTTGTCCGTGGCTGTGCCCTTTGAGGCTGTCACCTTCATAGCGCGGGATGATGTGGAAGTGCAGATGGAAGACCGTCTGACCGGCTGGCGCGCCGTTGAACTGGGTAACGACCATGCCGTCCGGCTCAAGCGCTTTTGAAACAGCTTTAGCCACCTTTTGAACCCGCTGCATGTAAGACCCGACCAGATCGCCTGGCATCTCTATGAGGTTGCGAGCTTCAGCGCGTTTAGGGATGACCAGCGTATGGCCTTTGGACTGCGGGAAAATATCCATGAAGGCGAGGGCGGTGTCGTCTTCGAAAACTTTGACGCACGGGATTTCTCCGCGCAGCATTTTCGCGAAGATATTGTCTGTGTCGTACTCACCGTGAAGGCTCATTGTGTCTCTTCCCCTTTGTGTTTGAACGGCTGCCGCGCGAGGAGGTATTCATTCTCGTCAGCGACGGCGTAGCGTTCCTGATCCAGATATTGATCGACTGCGCGACGTAATCCTTCATGTCCAATCCAGTGGACAGAGTGCGTCGTCACGGGGCCATAGCCACGTGCGAGTTTGTGTCCGCCCTGTGCGCCAGCTTCTACGCGTTTCAGGCCGCGTTCAATGGCAAAATCGATGGCCTGATAATAGCAGACCTCGAAATGCAGGAATGGGCGCTCTTCCAGGCGGCCCCAATAGCGGCCGTATAGCGTTTCAGAGCCGATAAAGTTCAGCGCACCCGCGATCGGCTTTCCGTCTTCGCAGGCAAAGATCAGGAGCGCGTGCTCGCGAATCCGGTCATGGATCAGCTCGAATGTCGCCCGGTTGAGGTATGGGAAGCCCCATTTGCGGCTACCGGTATCCATGTAGAATTCGAAGAAGGCATCCCAGTGGTGAGGCTGGATCTCGTCGCCGGTCAGCCATTCGAATCTCAGGCCTTCCTGAGCCTTTTTCCGCTCTTTACGAAGGTTCTTGCGCTTGGCGGAGGAGAGTTCTGCCAGAAACGCTTCAAAGTCCTCATAGCCACGGTTTTCGAAGTGGAATTGTTTGTCTGTGCGCTGCAGCAGGCCGAGCTCGCCAAGATCGTCGTATAAATCCTGCTCGACGAAATTGATGTGCAGCGAAGAAAGATCGTTATTCTGGGCGAGCTGGATAGCGCCTGACAGAAGCGCGTGTTGAAGACCGCGCTTATCGATCTCTCCATCTCGTACGAGGAGCCGGCGTCCCGTTACCGGTGTGAACGGGACGGCGCTCAATAGCTTGGGGTAATAATCACCGCCTGCACGCTCATATGCGTCGGCCCAGGCATAATCGAAGATGTACTCGCCCTGAGAATGCGCTTTCGCGTAGAGCGGCATAGCGGCGCAAAGCTCGCCGTCCTCATTTTCGATGATGAGATGAAGTGGAGACCAGCCCGTCTCGCGCGTCGCAGCGCCCGAGCTTTCCAGCGCTTCGAGGAATTCCCAGCTGAGAAATGGATCGAAGGGTTCGCTCGATGGGTTGGCGACAGCATTCCATGCCGCCGGATCGACAGCTGACAGGGAGGAAACGGTTTTCAGCTGCAACTCGGACATGCTCCTTATCTAGGAAGCGAGATGCGCTCTGACGAGGTCTGTCGGAAGATTTTCAAAGATCGGCGCCGCATTAAGTGACCGACAGCTTTCAAGGCCGGTTTCATCTCGCACGGTCCAACTCGCGAGCGGCAGATGGCTGTCTCTGAAATGCGTAAGCTGGGAGACGTTGGGGCCGAGAAAATCCGGCTGGACATCCTTCACGATCTCGAAAAAGCCCTCACGTCCTTCAGGCGTTTCTATGCGACGTGGGTCGGCCAGAAGGCCGAGCGTCACATGGTTGGTTATCTGTTTGCAGATGCTGATCAGCGACGGGCTGAAGCTCATGATCGCGACAGGTCCCCGCGCTTCTGCCACGCACATCAGGGTTGCGGCGGCGAGGGCTGGCAAATCGGTCGTCTCGTCTGCTTTCAGCTCAACCAGCAAAGGCTGACCGCCCATGGCGGAAAATACGTCTGATAAGGTCGGAATTGTTTGGCCAGTGCCTGCCAGATATAGCGCTTGAAGCTTTTCTGCGCTGACGTCACCTATCGCACCTTCTGTGCCGGTCATCCGGTTCAGCGTGAAGTCGTGAAAGACCATAGGCACGCCATCAGCGGACAGATGGACATCGCATTCGGCGCCGAACCCATGCTCTGACGCCTGTTTGAAAGCTTCCAGAGAATTTTCAGGCAGATCAGCCGACCAGAGCCCGCGATGAGCGTAGGCACAGGCCGGCAGATCAAAGGTAAGTGGCATTATGCGATTTCAAAAATGCCGTCGACTTCAACAGCGCAGCCAAGTGGCAGGGTCGGGCAGGCAACGGCAGAGCGTGCGTGTCGGCCAGCATCGCCCAGCACGTCGACCATCAGGTCTGAGCAACCATTGATGACTTGCGGGATTTCTACGAATGACGGCGCGGCGTTGACGAAGCCACCAAGCTTCACGACGCGTTTGATGTTTGAGAGCTCGCCCACAGCTGCTTTGCACTGTGCAAGCAGGTTGATACCGCACAGGCGCGCAGCATATTGGCCCGCTGCTGTATCCATGCCTTCGCCCAGACGGCCTGTGACGAGACCATTGACGCCCATGCTGACCTGACCGGACACGAAAAGCGTTTTACCTGTGATGACGAACGGTACGTAGTTCGCAACCGGCGCAGCTGGTGTCGGCAGCTGAATACCAAGCTCGACGAGTTTTTCTTCAGGGGTCATGTCAGGTGTCCTTCTGTCTGGATGTCTGGTCCGAGGTCTTCGGTGTATCAGATTGTTTCCGGCTTTGCCTGTCCGCCTGTACACGAATGCCGCGTCCAGTGGAAATGGCGTTTGAGCCGAATTTTGTCTTCGCGATGTCGGCCGCCCGTTCTGCACGCGCGCGCTTCAATGCGCCGGGGTCAATCAGGTCGGCCATATCAGCGCCGGCGGGCTCCAGATCGGAAATGCCAATTCCAATAAGCCGGAAGCGTGCGCCATCGACTTCCTTGCCGAGAAGTGTCTGGCCCTGGCGGAACATGACCTGCGCCAGCTGGGTCGGTCGTGTGAGCGTCATGCGTCGTGTCCGCGTTTTGAAATCACTTGTTCTCAGCTTCAGCGTCAACACATTGCCCGCGACCCCGATTTCCTTTGAACGTAGTGCAACTTTCTCGCAGAGCCACCAGAGATGGTCGATCAGCTGTTCTTTGTCAGAGCAGTCTTCAAAGAAGGTCGTTTCGGCAGACACGGATTTGCGCTCCGAGCGCGGGTCTACAGGGCGCTTGTCGATGCCGTTGGCGCGTTCGTGTAGCCAGAGACCGGTTTCTCCGAACAGGCCAATCAGCTGTTTCAGTTCGGCCATTTGCAGGCCGCCCAGCGTCTCGTATCCCTTCTGGCTGACCTGTCTTGCAAGGGCGGGCCCGACACCATGAATGAAGTCGACAGGGCGGGGCGCCAGAAACTCACGCGCCTCGGCTTTGCCAATCATGGCAAAGCCGTTTGGCTTATCCAGATCGGACGCCGACTTGGCCAGAAATTTATTGTAAGATAGGCCGATGGAAACGGTAATGCCGACATCACGCTGAATACTGTTCTGCAACTCGCTCAGCAGTTCGGCTGGCGCTTTGCCGTGGAGCTTTACTGTACCCGCAAGGTCGAGATAAGCCTCATCAATCGAGACTTGCTGCACCAGCGGCGTCAGCGCATCCATAGCGGACCGTATCGCTCTGGAAGCGGTTTTGTATTTATCGAAATCCGGACGCACCACCACGGCATTCGGGCAGAGCTTCAGCGCCTTGAACATGGGCATGGCAGAACGCACACCAAACAGGCGAGCCATATAGCAGCAGGTTGCAACCACACCTCGCTTGCCACCGCCCACAATAACCGGTTTTCCTTGCAGATCGGGATTGTCGCGTTTCTCGATTGAGGCGAAAAATGCATCACAATCTATGTGTGCAATTGAGAGTTCTTTTATCTCTTTATGCGCAATGTTGTGGTCTGAACTACAGTGCGGGCAAAGGAAGCCCGAAGGCCGGATTTGCGAGCAATTCCGGCACAATCTGGGAGCTTGGGACGGCGTATGATGACGATCCATTGTCAGCATATTAACAGAACGGTGCGAGCTTTCAGCAAGTGTTGTAAACAAGGATTAAGACTATCCGGGTTAAATGTCCCCCTGAAAGTTCATCGGGACGATTCTCAAGGAAGATGCTGGGCTAATGTCGGTCACTGAACGCAAAAAAGTTCTTGTCGTTGAGGACAATGAGCTGAACATGAAATTGTTCTGCGACCTGCTTGGTGCGTTCGGCTATGAGGCTGTTCAGAGCCGCGATGGCCTGAAAACCCTTGAAATTGCACGTGAACACAAGCCCGCTCTCATCATTATGGATATCAATCTTCCGGAAGTTTCCGGCCTCGATCTGACGCGTTGGATTAAGGATGATGACGATCTGGCTGATATTCCGGTCATGGCCGTTACGGCTTTTGCCATGCGGTCTGACGAAGAACGCGTTCGCGAAGCTGGGTGTGAGGCTTACATGTCTAAGCCGATCCAGATGATGCCATTTCTCAATCAGGTTCAGAAACTGACCGAAAGAGAGCCCGTTCAGTGAGCGCTCGGGTCCTCGTCGTCGACGATATCTCTGCGAACAGAAAACTGCTTCAGGCTAAATTGAGCCATGAATACTTCGAGGTCATCACAGCTTCGAACGGTCAGGAAGCCATTGACATGGCACGCGAACAGCGTCCTGACATCATACTGCTCGACGTGATGATGCCGGTCATGGATGGCTTCGAGGCCTGCCAGATCCTGAAAACGGATCAGGATACCCAACACATTCCGGTGGTTATGGTCACCGCACTGGGCGACCGCGACCACCGCCTGAAAGGCCTTCTGGCTGGTGCGGATGACTTTCTGACCAAGCCTGTCGACGATTTCGCGCTGATGTCCCGCATTCGTGCGCTGACCAAGTTCAAACTCGTTATGGACGAGCTGCGGTCTCGCGAAGCGAATGGTCGACGCATCGGTGTGATCGAGGGCGAAGAGCCTGGCGGTCCTATCGAGCCTGCACGGGTGCTGATCATAGATGATAATGAGCGTCAGGCACGTCGTATCGCAATGTCGCTCAAGCAGGAGCACCGCCCGATTCTCTGGTCTGAGGCGCGTAATCTTGCGGCGAAGGAAAAGGCAGGCATCGATCTGATCGTGCTGTCGCTGGCATCTGATTCTTTTGATCCGCTACGCCTGTGTGCGCATTTCAAATCTCAGCCTGCGACGCGTGATCTGCCGGTTCTGATTGTGGCCGACTTCGAAGAAGAGGCGAAAGCGCTACGCGCGCTGGATCTGGGCGCAAGTGATATCATTATGCGTCCGATCGATACCGAAGAGCTGTCGGCTCGTGTGCGGACGCAGGTGCGCAAGAAGAGATATCTCGACACTGTACGCCGTCGCCTCGACGAGAGCATGGAGCTGGCCATCACAGACCAGCTGACTGGCCTCTATAACCGTCGTCATATGAACAAGCAGCTGAACCAGTTTCTTCAGCGCGCAAATTCNGGCGGCGAGCCTGTCTCAGTCTTCATTGCGGACATTGATCACTTCAAGAGCGTCAATGACACTTATGGTCATGATGTTGGTGATGAGGTGCTTCGCGAGTTTGCCGAACGTATGCGTGAGAATGTGCGTCCGGCTGATATTCCTTGCCGCCAGGGCGGGGAAGAGTTCGTTGTCATCATGCCGGATACCACAGGCGATATGGCGAGCGTTGTTGCCGAGCGTCTGCGTCGTCACGTGGCGTCACAGACATTCGCTGTAGAACGTGGCCGCAGCCAACTCGATGTCACGGTCAGCCTTGGCGTCTCAACGTCTTATGGCAGCGAGTGCACGATTGATGATCTGCTCAAGCGCGCAGACGAAGCGCTGTATGAAGCGAAGCAGTCCGGCCGTAATCAGGTGAAAAGCCGCGCCGCTTAGGTTCGCATTTTTCAAAAATCAGGCACAAAAAAAGCCGGCGCACAAAGCGACCGGCTTTTGTTTTGTCCGTGAAGACAGATCTTACTTGATCTTACCTTCTTTGAACTCGACGTGCTTACGTACGACGGGATCATACTTACGCATCACCATTTTTTCAGTGATGTTGCGAGGGTTTTTCTTTGTGACATAGAAGAAACCCGTGCCTGCAGTAGAGTTCAGGCGGATCTTGATTGTAGCTGGCTTCGCCATGAGAGCAGACCTCAGTTAGAATTCGAAGGGCGCATAAACACCGTGTTGCCCCGGTAAGTCAAGAGGGGTTTTTCCTATATACGCTCAACAATGTGACCTTTTGCAGAATACCGCAAAAAGAGTGGGTCATGCAGCGTCTTCGGAGCCTCTAAACGGGCTTTGACCTCGTCTATCATCATCTGGGTGACGGCGGGAAGGTCGATATCGCCTGTATCTTCCAGATCAATCCAGCGCACATCCACCAATTCAGCGCCTGATGCTGCTGGTCGTTCGTCGATCAGAGCTGTTTCAGCGTCCGCCATGAAGAATCGCGCATCGAATCGGCGCGGCCTGTAAGGCGGAGTAATGGCGCGCCCAACAAATTCGAGATTCGTCATGCAGGGTAGCGCGCCTTCTGCGAGGAATGGACGCCAGTTTTTCGGCGCACGCGCTTCGTCGTTGAGGGATTTGCCGATGATGAGGCCGGTTTCTTCAAACGTTTCACGAATAGCAGTGAGACCGAACGCACGCGGCTTACGGCGCGCTTTGAACTGAAGCTTGGCTTCCACAGGGGATAACAGCTCTGAAATAGCAGGCGCGCGGCTGTCTTCCGGATCGACCCGTCCACCGGGAAATACAAATTTGTCCGGCATAAAGGCGTGTTTGTTCGACCGCTTGCCAACCAGCACGCGCGGCTTCGGGCCGTCGCGGCGGATCAGTATAAGAGTAGCTGCGTCTTTGGGGCGTGCAGATGGCTGCGAGCGATCTACAACGTCTCCATCCTCCATTTTGTCAAAGACGCCGGTTCCGTATTCTTTTTCTTGTGTGGTCATCTTCTACGTTTGCCTTTGAAGCCTCCTTTGCGGGGGCCGCCTTTCCCGGGTCGTTTATGTTGTAGCACACGTTTGTGGCGATGTTTCGAAGGTGGCTTTTCACCTTTGCGTTTCGGACGAGGCTCAGACAGCATTTCCAGCACAAGACTTGCCGCGACAGAGTTTGCTTCTTTCAGCTTCACGCGTACCGGCTGGCCAAGCTCATAGCGACGAGCCGAGTGCTCCGCGACGAGCGCAGAGGCGCCATCGTCAAAGAACCAGTATTCGTCCCCGAGAGAGGCTGCAGGCACGAAGCCGTCAGCCGCAGTTTCATCAAGCCGGACGAACAACCCGAACTTCGCAACGCCTGTAATGCGGCCTTCGAACGCCGCGCCGACGCGCTCCTGCAGGAAGGCTGTCAGATAACGGTCTGACGCGTCCCGCTCTGCGGCCATGCTGGCACGTTCGCGGTCAACCAGATGTCCGGCGATCTCTTCAAGGCGCACGCGCTGCTGGTCATCAAGGCCGTCGGGGCCAAGGCCGTAAGCGCGGATCAGGGCGCGGTGCACGATCAGATCTGAGTAGCGACGGATCGGTGATGTGAAATGCGCATACTTCGTCAGGTTCAGTCCGAAGTGCCCGAGATTATCGGGCGAATAGATCGCCTGGCTCTGGCTGCGCAGAACGATCTCGGAAATCTCGTGATGGCGATCCGTCTCGCGCGCGATCGCCAGAAGGCGGTTAAAGCGGGCAGGGGTAACCTTCTCGCCCATGGACCAGTTGAGGTCGAGCGTTTCGAGGAAGGTCGAAAGACCGTGAATTTTCTCGTCAGATGGCTCTTCGTGAACGCGATAGATGAGTTCGTGACGCTTGGTTTCCAGAGCTTCTGCCGCGCAGACATTGGCCTGAATCATCATCTCTTCAATGAGCATGTGCGCATCAAAGCGGTCTCTCACCCGCACACCGAGCACTTCGCCGTCTGGCGACAGTTCGATCTTACGTTCCGGAATATCGAGATCGAGCGGCGAGCGTTCAGAGCGTTTGTTCTTCAACGCGGCATAGGCGGCCCAGAGTGGCTTCAACACCGTCTCAAGAAGCGGCGCGGCGCGGTCTGATGGCTCACCATGAATCGCCGCCTGAGCTTCTTCATAGGACAGGCCTGCGGCAGAGCGCATCATGCCGCGAATAATGCGGTGGCGGAGTTTGGTCCCTTCGGCAGAAAACACCATTTCGAACGCAAGACAGCAGCGCAGCTCGCCTTCTTTTAGCGAGCATTCGCCAGCCGACAGGGCTTTCGGGAGCATGCTGGCCACGCGGTCCGGAAAATAGGTGGAGTTGGCACGCCGATAGGCTTCTTTGTCCAGAATGCCGTTGAAAGGCACGTAGGCAGAAACGTCGGCAATCGCGACGATAATCTTCCAGCCGCCCGTATTCTTCGGGTCGTCATCAGCTTGCGCAAAGACGGCATCGTCATGGTCACGTGCATCCGCAGGGTCGATGGTGATGAGCGGGATTTGCGTCAGGTCTTCACGTGGGCATTCCACAGGTTGGGCCGCTTCCGCTGCCGCAATTACATCCGGATCGAACGTGTCCGGAATGTCGTAAGACGCCATAGCGATCAGGCTGGCCGCCTTCGGATTGTCTGCGTTGCCTAGGATTTCGACGATCTTGCCGCGCTTAGGGCCGTGGCCATGATTGCGAGAGGGCTTTGGCTCCACGCGCACAAGGTCGCCATGGCGCGCATCCATCTGGTCGCCTGGAAAGATAAGGAAAGAGCGTTTGTCCTTGCGGGATGTGCTTTCGACCTGACCGCCGCCATGAGCCATCTGCTCAAAGACGCCGATCATGGTGTCAGAGCGCGTTTCGATCTTTTTGATCATGCGCGCACGCCAAAGTCCGTCGCGGCCTTCTTCAATATCGCAAAGGGCGCGGTCTCGCATGCCCGGGTCCGGGTCACGGCGTTTGCCGCGATGGCCCGCATAGATGATCTCAGGGCCGAAAAGGCCATCCTGACCGACGGCTTTGCCGATCAGGTCGCCGTGTTCGTCAATACGAAGGAATTCGACAATGCCAGTCGGAGGCGGCACATCCGAGCGCGCGAATGCGCGACGGCCGACGCGTGAGATTACGCCTTCGGCCTCCAGTTCCTGAAGTATCTTCCTGAGCTCGCGCCGCGCTTCTCCGTTTACACGCAGACCCCTCGCAATATCTCGTTTGTTGGTTTCGCCCGGATTGGCGGCAAGATAGTCGAGTACGGTCTGTCGTGTAATTTCGGTCATTCAGATTTGGCTTTTGTCGTTTTCTTGGCCGGGGCTTTCTTTTTCGCCGGGGCCTTTTTCTTCTTAGGAGGTGATTTGGCCTTCGCGGCGATAAGTTCAACCGCCTGTTCCAGTGTCACCTCTTCAGGCTTGGAATCCTTTGGCAGCGTCGCATTGGTCTTACCATGCTTCACATAAGGACCATAGCGGCCTTCGAGAACCTGTATCGGATCACCGTCTGTCGGGTGGGCGCCGAGATCTTTCAGAACCTTTGGCGCGTTGCCACGACGTCCCGGATTGGCAAGCTTGTCAGCAATCACGGAGACCGCGCGGTTGAGGCCGATTTCGAACACTTCATCAACGCTAGGCAGGTTCGCATAGGTTTTGAGGTGTTGCACGTACGGACCGTAACGACCGATATTCGCAAGGATCGGCTCGCCGTCTTCCGGGTGTTTGCCAACTTCGCGAGGCAGAGACAGAAGCATCAGCGCTTTTTCAAGGTTCAGTTCCTCAGCGTTCCAGCCTTTTGGAATACTGCCGCGCTTAGGTTTTTCACCGTCCTCTGGCTCAAGCTCTACATACGGGCCGAAACGACCTGACTTCAGGCTGACATCGCGGCCTGTTTCAGGGTCCTGACCGAGCACATTGCCGTCCGGATTGATCGGGTTTTGTGACTCTTCGGCATCAACCGAGAACGCACGTGTGAACTTACACTCAGGATAGTTTGAGCAGCCAACGAATGCGCCATGACGGCCAAGTTTCAGCGACAGAAGACCATCGCCGCAATTCGGGCATGCACGCGGGTTCGCGCCTTCTTCAGCGCCCTCTGCAGGACGGAAGACGTAAGGGCCAAGCACTTCATTCAGCGCATCGAGTACTTCACTGACGCGCAGATCGGAAATCGAGCCAATCGCAGCCTGGAAGTCCTTCCAGAAGTTCTGGAGGAAGTCTTTCCATTTCAGCTGGCCGTCAGAGACGAGGTCGAGCTTTTCTTCAAGGTCCGCCGTGAAGTCATATTCGACATAACGGTGGAAGAAGCTTTCGAGGAAACCTGTTACCAGGCGGCCTTTGTCTTCCGGGATGAAGCGTTTCTTGTCGAGGCGAACATACTCACGTTCCTGAAGAACGGAGAGAATAGACGCGTAAGTCGACGGGCGGCCAATGCTCAGCTCTTCCAGACGCTTGACCAGAGATGCTTCCGAGAAGCGCGGTGGCGGCTCTGTGAAGTGCTGTGAGGATTTGGCTTCAAGCAGTTCAGGCGTATCACCCTGAGTGAGCTTTGGCAGGCGGCTATTGTCTTCATCATCGCCCGGTTCGTCGCGGCCTTCCTGATAAAGCGTCAGGAAGCCGTCGAACATGAGGACGGAGCCTGTCGCGCGAAGTCCTGCGTTCTTATCGGCAGATGTGATGTCTACTGTCGTACGCTCAAAGCGTGCTGCTTCCATTTGAGAGGCAACAGCGCGGCGCCAGATCAGGCCGTAGAGCTTACCAAGGTCAGCATCGCCGCGGAATTCGTCCGGATGCAGGCGGAAGTCAGTCGGACGGATCGCTTCGTGCGCTTCCTGAGCGTTTTTAGCCTTGGAAGAATAACGACGTGCTTTCTCAGGCAGATACTTGCCGCCATAGGTGGAGCGGATGACTTCACGAGAACCCTGATAGGCTTCCTCTGCCATCTGCACACCGTCGGTACGCATATAAGTGATCTTGCCATCCTCGTAGAGCTTCTGCGCGGCTTGCATGGTGCGCTTGGCGGAGAAGCCGAGGCGACGCGATGCATCCTGCTGAAGTGTCGAGGTGATGAATGGTGGTGGCGGATTACGTTTGACCGGCTTGGCTTCAACTGCATCGACGGTGAACCCGTTGCGGCGTACTGCTTCCAATGCTTCATCAGCATCCGCTTTGTTCGCGAGGCTGAATTTTTTGAGCTTCTCGCCATTCAGTTCAACAAGGCGCGCCTCGAAGGAGGAGCCGTCAGAGGCCTTCAGGTCGGCCATGACCTGCCAGTATTCCTCCGGTTTGAACATTTCGATTTCGCGTTCACGCTCGCAGATCAGGCGCAGCGCAACGGACTGCACGCGGCCAGCGGACCGGGAACCCGGAAGCTTGCGCCACAGGACCGGCGAAAGAGAGAAGCCTACGAGATAATCGAGAGCACGTCGCGCGAGATAGGCATCGACCAGCTCCTGATCGATATCGCGCGGGTTCTTCATCGCTTCGGTCACGGCCGTTTTGGTGATCGCGTTGAATACCACGCGGCTCACGCTAACATCTTTCAGAACGCGGCGATTTTTCAGCGCTTCGAGCAGGTGCCAGGAAATGGCTTCGCCTTCACGATCGGGGTCGGTCGCGAGAATGAGTTGCTCTGAGCCTTTTACGGCGTCAGCAATTTCGCGGATACGCTTGGTGGACTTCGCATCAGCTTCCCAGCTCATCGCAAAGTCCTCATCCGGACGAACGGATCCGTCCTTGGATGGGAGATCGCGGATGTGACCATAGCTGGCCAGAACCTTGAAGTCTTTTCCCAGATACTTGTTGATGGTTTTCGCCTTTGCAGGCGATTCAACGACAACGACTTTCATTTATGTAATCCAAATACCCCGTCGCGACGGAAGTTGTAAGTGTGCGCGGCGGAAGTCAACAGGCACTAACCATCTTCCATATAGGCGATTGCAGTGAGCGCTGCGAACAAAGCGAAGAGTGGAGGGGTGAAAGCAGCAATCGGCATGGAGGTCGCGCCAGCCGCGCCGAGACTGCTTGTAATCTCTGTGACGAAGTACAGAATGATGGCCGCCAGAGCGCCCCAGGCGATGAGCTGGCCGGTGCCGCCCAGACGCGCAAGACGCAGGCAGACCAGAGCGCCAATCAACGCCATTGCCACATAGAGAATGGGTGACGCCAGAAGCGACTGGAAGTGCATACGGTAGCGGGACGCATCAAGGCCGGCGCGCTCTGTCTGAGCGATAAAGCCCGGCAGTCGCCAAAAGCCGACAGTGGACGGCGCGGCAAACCGGTCGAGCAGTTTTGCAGGGTCGAGATCCGTCGGGATAGAAAGCGCATCGCGGTGCACCGGTGCCTGATCCGGCACCTGCTCGACCACATTGATGAGTTCCCAGAACCCGTCTTTCAGCGTCGCTGTGTCAGCAGAAATGCGGCGACGGAAGGTGAAGTCATTCGTGCCTTGCTCGCGCGTATAAATGCGCTCGAACTCGAACAGGTCGACAGAGTTCAGAACAATGCCTTCTGTGCCTGTGGTGTCTGCATGGATAACGATCTGATCGGTTTCGCTACCCTGACGCAGCCAGACGCCATTGCGCTCTGCGGCAATGCCTTCAACCGGCGCGCCGGTCAGGCTCGCACGTGTTGTTTCAAAACGCTCGTTCAGATGTGCCCCGACAGGGTTCAGAACGAAGACCGCGAACAGACCGAGCAACAGCGCCAGAACAGCCATTGGCGTCAGAAAGCGCCAGGCTGACAGGCCCGCTGCGCGCATGGCCGGAAGCTCGGTCAGGCGCGACAGGCGGGAATACGCGATGATCGCGCCGACCAGAATGATGAACGGCATGGTGTGCTCGGTGAGCATTGGCAGTTTCATCAAAGAAAGCGAGATCGCCGTGAGAACAGAAATGTCAGCATCGCCGCCTACGGTACGAAGTTGCTCCACAACGTCGACCAAAAGAATAGCGGCGAGAATGACGCCCAGTGTCATGAGGACAGCAGCCACACACTGGCGGAAAACGTAAAACTGGAGGCGATTAAACAACATGATTACGCAGCCTCCGCATTCTGGGTGTCATCGGATTTTTTGAACTTTCCGGTCAACGCCGGTACTCCGCCCACCAGATACACAAAGGCGAGCACGCCGGTCGTTCCAAGCGGAAGAAGATATTGCACAATATTCAAGGCCGGATCACTCGCCGCGCTCGGTGGGACGGACAAAGACAGAATGACCAGCAAAAGCGCGCCGGCAACTGAGATCGTGATCCGCTTCTGATAACCACGCCGGCTGAAATTACCGCCGGTCACGGCCAGCACTGCGATCATCGCCATGGCGAGGTTCAGCAAAGGTGAGGCAATGCGCAAATGCGCTTCCGCCAGATAATTGTCCTGATCCCGGTTTTGATAGAAGTCACCAAGATCGGGGAAGAACAACTCGTGCAGGAAGCGGTCAGACGGTTTCAGAACGAGGTCTGAATCTTCTGCCATGAAGTCTGTAAGTTCGAAGACATAATCATCGAAAACCAGAACCGAGAGCTGGTCGAGTTCGTCGACCTGNTGAATCTGGCCGCTCGTCATACGAATGGCTGGCTGATTCTCGATCTCGATGAAGTTGCCTGTCTGCGCGATATAAATGGTCTCATTTGTCGGATCGCGCGTGTCGGCGATCATCATGCCGCGGAAAACGCCGCCTGTTGATTCGCGTACATAAATGGTCAGCCCGTCCACCGGATAGGTGAAGGCGCCCGGCCGGATGAGAGATGAGGCGAGGTCAGCGCGGGCGTCAGAAATCGTCTGACGAAGCTCACGCTGCGCCATAGGCTGGACGAACAGGTTTACGCAAAGGTGGGCAATCGTCACCACCACAGCCAGGCGCATAACCGGCGACAGGATTTGCCAGCGTGTCATGCCTGCGGCCTGCGAAACCACGATTTCATTGTCGCGGTGAATGCGGTTCAGCGCGTTCAACGCCGCCGCAAACAGGGCGATCGGGCCAAGAACCGCGATGATCTGAGGCGCACCCAGCGCGACAACGCGCAGATAGGTGAGGGCGGACTGACGGTTATCCACAATAAGATCAGTCTGCGACAGGCCTTGCGCCAGCAATGCCAGCAGCGCGAGACCACCAACAATCGTAATGACGGCTTTAAGAACGCTGAAAAAGATATACTTCTGAATTCGGTTCATAATCCTACTAACGTTTGTCTCTTCTCAGCTGTCGATGCCGTTTCACGGTAAGGGCGGTTGCCGGAACACTCCAGAGGGCTTACTTCGGATTCAATTGGAGCAAAAGTATGAAGTTTGAAATCAAAGACACTTATAGTGGCGACGTCGCAATTCTGCTTACTCATGAAGCAGATTATGTCCCTGCTGAACTCGATGCCCTCGAAGCAGGCCTTGCTGGTAAGGTGAAGGCTGCAGTCGAAGCGGGTCGTTTTCGCGGTAAAGCTGGTCAGTCATTCGAATATTTTCTCTCTTCTGACGCAGGTCCGAAGAAAGTTGTTCTCGTTGGTGCCGGCAAAACAGCTGAACTTACCGACGCAGAACTTGAGACATTTGGCGGCCACGCAGCCAAAGCCGTTCTGAATTCCGGCTATAAATCAGCAGATATCAAGGCACCGAGCGCACGCGCGCTCGCAGGTGCACGCCTCGCGGCTTACCGCTTCGACAAATACATGACGAAGCTGACGGACGACCAGAAACCATCTCTGGAAACGATCACTCTTGTTGCTGATAACGTGTCTGCAGCAGAAGCTGAATGGGTTGGTCTGGCAGCAGCTGTCGCGGGTACGGAAATGGCGCGCGACCTGATGAACGAGCCACCAAACGTTCTTTACCCTGAAAGCTATGCTGATCGCATCCGCGAGATGGAAGAACTCGGCATCAAGGTCACGGTTCTCGGCGAAGAAGAAATGACCAAGCTCGGCATGAACGCGCTGCTCGGTGTCGGTCAGGGCTCTGTCCGCGAATCGAAAATGGCGATCATGGAGTGGAAAGGCGGCGGCGACGAAGCTCCTCTGGCGCTCGTTGGCAAAGGCGTCTGCTTTGACACAGGCGGCATCTCTCTGAAGCCGGGCCCGAACATGCAGGACATGAAGGGTGATATGGGCGGTTCAGCGGCGGTTGTTGGCGCTATGAAAACGCTCGCGCTTCGTAAGGCGAAAGCAAACGTTGTTGGCCTCGTTGGCCTCGTCGAGAATATGCCAGACGGCAATGCGAGCCGTCCGGGTGATATCGTGACGTCTATGTCCGGCCAGACGATTGAGAACCAGAACACAGACGCTGAAGGGCGTCTCGTTCTGTGTGACGTGCTCTGGTACGCACAAGAGAACTATAAGCCACGCGCCATCATCGACCTCGCGACGCTAACAGGTGCGATCATCGTATCACTCGGTCACGACAATGCAGGTCTGTTCTCGAACAATGACGAGCTGTCTTCCCAGCTGACTGCTGCGGGTCTGGCGGAGAACGAAACCGTATGGCGTCTGCCAATGGGCTCGTCCTACGACAAGCTTCTCAAATCCCAGTTTGCTGACATGAAGAATATTGGCGGTCCGGCTGCCGGTTCGATCACTGCGGCGCAGTTCCTGAAGCGTTTCATCCAGAATGACACGCCTTGGGCACACATCGACATCGCAGGCGTCGCCTGGAAGAGTGTCGACAAAGCTCCGACAGACCCGTCCTGGGCGAGCGGCTTCGGCCCACGTCTCCTCGACCGTCTGATCAAAGACAATTACGAGAACGCTTAATCTGATGGCGTGCGAGTGGTGGTTTTATCATCTCGAGCGGCCACCGCTTGCCGGGGCGCTCGCGCCCCTTCTCGAGAAGTGTCTGGAACGGGACTGGCGTGTGCTGGTCTCGTCTCCGGATGTGTCTGCTCTTTCCCAGCTCGATAAAGACCTCTGGCGCTGGAAGGATGACAGCTTCCTGCCACATGGGCCGGAGGGTGAGCATTCGAGCCGTCAGCCGGTTCTGCTCTCTACATCGCTTGAAAATGCGAACGACGCTAAAATTCTGGTTCTGATGAACGGTCAGGATGTGGAAACGCCTGATCAGCCTTACCAGCGGATCATGGTTGTGTTTCAGAGCGATGATCAGCACGCACTACAGACCGCACGCGGACAGTTCAAAGCCGCTCGTAATGCGGGGCTGAACGTCAAATATTACCAGCTCTCTGAGACCGGCAGCTGGATCGACAAGACACGATAAAAACCGCCGTCATCGAAAAGTTACACACAAACTGTTGGCAGTGCGCATTTACGCAGCTATAGCGGCGCCAGAATATCAAGACCGCGATCAACGCGGTAGATAACAAGGATTTTTCCGATGGCTCTCGAACGTACTTTTTCTATCATCAAGCCAGACGCAACTGAGCGTAACCTCACTGGTAAAGTAAACTCAATGATCGAGGCTGCTGGCCTGCGCATCATCGGCCAGCGTCGTATTCAGATGACTGAAGAGCAAGCCAAGCGTTTCTACGAAGTTCACGCTGAGCGCCCATTCTACGGCGAACTCGTTGAATTCATGACATCTGGCCCTGTTGTTGTTCAGGTTCTCGAAGGCGAGAACGCTGTTGCAGCTTACCGCGAAGTTATGGGCGCGACGAACCCGGCAGAAGCTGCTGAAGGCACAATCCGTAAGGAAGTTGCTAAATCTATCGGCGAGAACTCTGTCCACGGTTCTGACAGCGCTGAGAACGCTGCGATCGAAATCGCTCAGTTCTTCTCACTGGCTGACATCGCAGGCTAAGCGCCCGCGCAAAGCACATCTTACAGGGCCCGCACTCACAGGAGTTGCGGGCTTTGTTGTGTTTTAAGCCTTGTTTTCGACACGTCTCTGGCCGACATAAAGCACATGGCGATCCTGAATCTGCGAAATATCCTGTCTCTTGCAGCTGGCGTCTCTGCGTCTGCCGTAGCTGTGCGCAATGCGCTCGGCAAGGAAGTTGATAAACGAACGGACAAGATGATTGCCCGCGCTGTCGAAGAAGCGCGCGAAGAGCTGCGCATTCAGGCACATACCTTCTTTTCTGACGGGTTCCGCCAGTTCCTGATCACGACTGGCGCAAAAGCATTGCTTGTGCTGATTGTGGCCGTGCTGTTCCTGTCTGGACTTTTGCCATCGAAATGGTCTGCGGTTGTGCTGGCTTTGCTGTTTGTCAGCTTCTTTACCTTCGATACCGTCCGTGCGTTTCCGACGCTGAAATTCCTGCGGCGGGAGTTCAAGAAGTTTGGCTGGCGGCCCAAGCTTATCCTCTCCGAGACGGTCTCTGCTCAGGTGTTCGAGAAAGTCCTGGAACGTGCCACAGACCAGCCTGTCGACAGCACGGAAAGCGTACTCATGCTGCTGGCAGGGCGTAAACGCGATGAAGTGGTTGAGAAGGTTGCCCGCGCTGTCGCAGATATTGCCTCGACGTCCAGCTGGGACGATGTGAAGCCGCTGGTGACGCGCTTTGCCGCCCGCTTTGCGCTGTTGTTTGTGTTGTACTCTGCGCTTGTCTGGAGCGTGATCTGGCTCATTCGCCACCATTTCGCGACGACCTGATTTTTTGCTCGATGCTGATGCTTCGCGAGCTCAGCGCACCGTTCGTCGGGGAATTGATTCACTGGATCAATTCCACATCCTCCGAACCCATCGCTTTGCTTGTAGGTCCGCAGCCCTGAGCGCGTTCTATGCGAACCTTATGGTTCGCGAGAACAAGTAAAAAAAAGGCGGCCCACCGGACCGCCTTTCTTTTATCTAGCCTTCAATGCCTTGCCAGAATTCTCTGATCTCAGCGCGCGGGTCATTTTCCACGCTCATTTGCGTATCAAAGATCATGGTTGCCCGCTCCGGTGAGGTATATTCCGGCCAGTCCGGCACCTCAGCATTGTTCGGGTTGCCTGTCGCTGCGAATGCTGCCCAGCTCGATGCGATACGATCCGCCATCATCAGGCTTTCTGCGCTCGCACCTGTCAGGCCGCCACGCACTGAATGCAGGCTGAGGCCGACATCAATACCGTGAACCGCGCCATAACGGCCACCAAATGCCGGGCTCGGCCATTTCCAGAGATAGGTCCAGACAGGTGCGCCGCCCGCAGTCGCCTTCAGTTCGGCCTGCGTGAAGGCAGACCGGCGGAATGACAGGTCGGTATCGATACGTGCCTGAATCAGGTGCGGCGAGGCATCCGGATCTTCCGCGCGATACATAGCGACGGCATCTTCTGCGTGATCGCCTGCGCGGCGGCGGGCATAGGCCATAAGGCCTTCATCGCTCAGATCGAAGTTCGGCATACGGTAGGTCCGCTCATCCAGCGCCGTCGAGATCACCATTGGTACATTGTGAGAGACAGCTGGGGCGTCCGGATCAAACGGGTGTCGAACAATCGCTTCACCATCAATGACTGGCGCGAAGGAGGTAGGCGCTTCGCCAAGTGCCCGGTCTGCTGCTTCCAGCTGTGCTTGCGCCTCCAGAATGCGTGTGAATGGCAGCTCCTGCAGGCGGTGAAGCTCATTCGTCGGGATTTCCAGCTCGCCTAGCAGGCGCTCTGCTGCGGCTGTCCCGTCATCTGCAGTGCGAGAGCGCAGTGATGAGCCGGACATTACACCCGCGCGATGGATCAGGCCTTCCGCGCCCGGCATGGCCAGAAGCGTGCTTGTCTTCGCCCCGCCGCCGGATTGACCATAAACCAGAACGCGGTCCGGATCGCCGCCAAACTGGGCGACGTTTTCCTTCACCCAGGCGAGAGCCGCCACAATGTCCATCATGCCGACGGCGCCAGAGCGTGCAAACCGGTCGTCAAACTCGGCCAGATGCGCAAAGCCGAACGCGCCAAGACGATGGTTCACGGCAATCACGACGCTATCGGCATAGCGGGCCATTTCTTCACCATCCATGCCGAACGAATTGCCCGATCCGCCATAATAGCCGCCGCCATGGATGACGAAAATTACCGGCTTTTTCGCATTCGCATCGAGGGTTGGTGTCCAGAGGTTTATTGCAAGGCAATCCTCGCCGAGGCCTGACGGGTGTCGGTCAAAAACGATCAGATCGCCGTATGCAAATGCGCGGCCGTTCGGCATTTGCGGGGCGGCATGGCTGAAGTAAAGCGCATCTTTCACGCCCGCCCATGGCTCTACCGGCTGGGGTGGCATGAAGCGGTTCGCGCCAGATGTTGGCGCGCCATAGCGAATGCCTTTAAAGCTCGTAATGCCCGCTGCATGCGCGCCGCGCAGGCGACCTTGAGCGGTTTCAACAACAGGGAAAAGCGCGCTGTCTGCAAAGCCGCGGCCTGGCAGAGTGAGTAAGCCGGTGACGGCTGCTGTGCCTGCCATGAAGAAGCGGCGACCCGGATTAAATGGTTTCATTGTTACCTCCCGAACGTCTGAATGCGTTTAGATTTATGTGTAGGGGAGTATCGCGACCTGCGCAATTGGTGAGTGCGTCGAGGTGTGATTTTATGGAAGAAAGTTTTGTATGGTGGAAATGTGGGGGAGGTGATCAAGGGCAACGTCCGGACGCACCGGAGCGACTCTCTCGATTATCTGAAGCATCCTGCGACAGCTTACAATGCATCGTCCGGCGTCATTTCTCTGGTGCATTCGCTGCGCTTAATGCACCCTACAGCGGAACGAAGTTCAGCTTGCTCAGAGATTAATCGATATTGGATGGGAGGAAGTTTGCGAGGTGACTAGAATTGATAGAGTGACACCACTGATTAAATGTGCCGCTAAGGCATTTTATTCGGTATGGGTCAAATCAGAGGGCAGCCCTGAATTTCAAGTCATCATTCTTCGGGAAATGAACGAATTGGGATTCAAAACAATAACAGGACACCGAGTTCTTGTTCATTTGGATCCATCAGGTAGACTCGAAAAAGAATTGCGAGAAATGTTGAAGGAATTGGATAATAAACCGCAATCTGACGATAAGAATACGGCGTAAAATGTATTACTCTAATACTGTACACTTGGTAGGATGCATTCTGCTCAGCAATGCACCGGAGAGAGCTTGCGCAGATGTTTTATTCGGACTTCGCATTGTGTGACCAGAAATCGTTGAACAGAAATCTCGGTTTGTTTTTTTCATCTCATTGTCATCCCGGCTGCAGCGAAGCGAAGAGCCGGGACCCAGAACATCCGTCTGGTAGCAGCTGGGTCCCGGATATGTTTTTCGTCAAAACTTCAAATCACTCCGGGATGACAATTCGCCCGATGGCTAAAGATCCCAAAAACTAATCCAACCCCACCGTGCGCCACCCTAGACTTGGCGCATGACCCCCGCGCCATCATCTGCTTCTGATTATAAGTCGCTGACCATTGGTCAGTTGATCGGGCTGAACCTTGCGAGGCTTTACGCCTGGTGCATGCAGCTTCAGGCGACGGGCGAAACGTTCGCACCGTGTGACCTCGCTCGGATGGTCATCTCAACCGACGCGATGGTGCGTTCTTATGTGCGCATGCTGGCCTCGAACCAGCTGGAGCGGGCTGGTTTTACCTTTGCGGCAAACGCGATGCGTACGCCCGTCTGGCAACGCGCTGAAGTCGGTGACATTCCTGTGTGCACTCGCGCACCTTCGGTACGCATAGAGCGCGCTCAGGGCTGTGATCTCAACTCATTGGCCGAACTGTCTGATCGGCTACAGACCACAATCGAAAACTTTGAACGTGCAGAAGCACTGGCGAGCCATTTAGCCCGAGTGATTGTCTGCGCGCTGGCTTATCTTGAGCCTGAAGTTCGCACGCCTCTCGTGTTCGGTGAGACCGTGGAACCCGCATTTCCGTCTTGTCAGCACATCGCGGCACCGCAAGAGCCATGGCCGCCGCCAGACCGCGCGGCGTGTAATTTTCACTCGCTATCTGAGTTCAATCTTCAAAGTGAAACTCATGCGTGGCAGGGAAGCCCCTGCGGCGATACAGGTGTATGTTTTCTGTTTGGTCGCCTTTGTAGTTCGCCGTTGGCTCACCCCGGCTGCGCCTTCGCGTTGCTCGTGGGGCCAATTTTCCGCCTTCGCGGGAATGGCCGAAAAGCTCTCAACACCGCAGATGCCCGCGAAGGCGGGTATCCAATCTTAGATGAGACAAAAAGCACGCAATCGGCAGCGCGGTGCGCCGATTGCTTCACAACGTCCGGTGCGCGTTGAGACATAATTTTGTGGGCCCGAATCCATACAGCGGCAGACCTGCCGTCGGGCTTTGCCCGCCTGCCGGAGCCGCTGCGCGGCGTGAGGTGTATCAAGCACGATTTGAATTTTCCCACGCTCGGATCGCAGCCTTGAGCGCGATCCATCGCGAAGCAACAGCGGAGCGGGGATCAAACACAATTCATTCCTAAATTCGCGCCGCTGGCGCGAATGTTTTTGCGTAGCAAAATCGGAATGAATGGTGCCCGGGGGCGGATTTGAACCACCGACACGCGGATTTTCAATCCGCTGCTCTACCCCTGAGCTACCCGGGCATCTGGGGTACGCTAGTAAAGCGAGAGGGCTGTATAATTGGCTGTTGGCGTGCTGTCCATCACCTTCTGCGCTGAATTTGACATTTTTTTTGGTGGCGCAGGAAAGCGTATGTTTTGTAGGCGGTTTCTCTCTATTCCTGCGCCCACAAAGTCTCGCAAACCGCAGCAATTTCGGCAGACGTCTCAATCAGGTTCTGAGGAATTCGATAGGAAATCATCGCAGTGCCAGCGAGCGCGGAATTAGAGTCCGGATCGTCCGGCCAGCGGGCACCGGCGATGCCGCCAGCTTCAAGTTCGGCCAGATAAGCGCCGAATTCATCTTCGCGCCCGTCTTTGAAGAGTGGGAGCCAGATGATGATGATAGCATTCGGCCAGCGGCGCAGGGCTTTCGGCGTCCACTCGATCAGGGCTTCGAGGTCACCGAGGGTTTCATAGCTCGGGTCGATCAGCACAACCATTTGCTCTTTAGCGCGCGGAGCGAGCGAGAGCGCGCCGCGATAGCCGTCCGCTTTGCGAATCTGAGCGCGAGGATCATTGCCGATATTTTTCGTCAGCGCAGCGTATTCTGTCGGGTGAAGTTCGAAGAAGGCCATGCGGTCATCCTTGCGCAGGAAGTGCGTGGCAAGGGCAGGAGAGCCCGGATAGTTCTTCAGGCCGCCTTCGGGGTTCAGACGTTTCACTTCGTCGAGATAGGGGCGCATGGAAGCAGGCAGGTTTTTGACGTCAATCAGCTGGCCGATACCGTCCGGAAACTCGGCGCCTTTCTGGGCTTCTTTCGAGTTCAGATCATACATACCGCGTGCAGCGTGCGTCTCGACATAGAAGACTGGCTTTTTCTGTTTGGCGAGATCGGCCAGAACGGCGCTCAGAATAGCATGCTTGAGAACGTCAGCGCGGTTTCCGGCGTGATATACGTGTTGATAGCTCAGCATGGTGTTCGTCTGCCTTTTGAAAAATAAGAAGGGCCCGCCGGTGATGGCAGGCCCTTTAGCATGGAAACGGCTTTAAGTTCTATTGCGCGTTTGCTGCAAGGTCTTCCTGACGGATCGCCTCGAACTCATTGCCTTCATACCAGGTTGGCCACTCATCTGATTGCGCGATGCGGCGGCCGACTTCGTAGAGTGCAGAGATATTCTGCTGCATACCAGACAGGTCCCAGTTCGGGTTATATTCGTCCTGTGGCTTGTGATAGCGAAGCGCTGTGTACTCGGCTGCGGCTGCCGTACCTGCAGGTCGTCCGCCTTCAACCATGTCGTCACCGCCATCAGCATAGAGCATTGGGATGCCGATCTTTGCGTAGCTTACGTGGTCTGAGCGGTAGAAATACCCGTTCTGTGGAAGTGGATCCGGGCGAACGACACGGCCGTCTGCTTCGAGCACGTCCGTCAGAATGTCTTCCAGCTCTGATGCGCCATAACCGACAACGACCATGTCGTGTGTCGGGCCGGTCGGAAGCATGCCGTCCATATTGATGCCGGCAACAATCTGATGGCTATCAATGACTTCGTTCTCAGCCATATAGGCTGAGCCGAGCAGGCCGGACTCTTCAAGCGTAACGGCAGCGAAGAGAACAGAGCGGCGTGGGGCTTCAGCGACCATTGCTTCGGCGATATCGAGCAGGCCAGCAGACCCGGTCGCGTTGTCTACCGCACCATTATAAATGGTGTCTTCGGAAGCAAAGCTGAAGTTCGGGTCGTTCGGGTCAGCTGCATTGCCGAGGTGATCCCAGTGCGCAGTGAAGAGAACGAATTCGTCCGGAGCTTCTGTGCCTTCAATCATGCCGAGCACGTTGCGGGACTCTGCGTATTCAACAGTCTGAACGATGCGGCCAGATGCAGTGAGGTCGCCCAAATCTACGTAAGAGAAACCCGGTTCTGCCGCCGCAGCATAGAGATCATCAAAGCTGAGACCTGCTTCAGCGAAGAGAGCACGGGCGACGTCTTCGGTAATCCAGCCTTCCATCATGGCGCGGCTTTCACCGCCGTCCGCATAGACAAGGTCCGCCTGAGCGCCTGTCCATGAGTTGGCGACAACGTCCCAGCCGTATGCAGCTGGTTCCGTCTGGTGAACGATGATGGCAGCCGTTGCGCCCTGACGCGCCGCTTCTTCGAATTTGTAAGTCCAGCGGCCATAGTAAGTCATGGCGTTGCCGTTGAAGAGGTCAGGGTCCTGAGTGGCAAAGCCCGGATCATTTACGAGGATGATGACGGTTTTGCCTTCAACATCGAGGCCTTCATAATCGTTCCAGCCATATTCCGGCGCGACTGCGCCATAGCCAACGAAAACGACTTCGGAATCTTCGAATGAGATGTCCATTTCGCGTTGGCGCTTGGACCAGATCACAGCGTCAGAGCCGATCTCGAATGGCGCAGCGTCGGCAGACGAGGAAATTGTCAGGGAAGATTGCTCTTCATCGACCGTCTGATTGACCATTTCTACGGTCTGGTACCAGGAGCCGTCATTTGCCGGAACGAGGCCGATGCGCTCCATCTCGGCAGCGATCCAGTCGGCAGCAGCTTCGCCAGCGACGCTGCCCGGGCCGCGACCTTCGAATGTGTCATCGGCCAATGTCGCAATCCGCACACGCAGATCGTCTTCTGTGATTTCCGGAGACGTTGTTGGCAGCGGCATGAGGAGACCGTCACCGGTTTCGACGGCGGCTGTATCCTCAACGATCGGCGCCTCTGCCTCTGGGGCGTCAGTCTCTGATGATGGCGAGCACGCCGCCAAAATGGCCCCGAGGGCCGAACATGCAAGTAGTCGTTTCATAGAGGGCATCCTCTTTCAGAATTTTGATCAGACTTGGCACGCTGTGCCCCGATCGGCAAGTTTGTGCGCCTATTTCATCATCTTCCGGACATTGTTCGGAAGCGCGAGTGCGCCTTTGGCAATATCCATGTTGAAGTAAACCAGCTTGTCCGCGTCGACATGGTCGTATTTCGGCTCCAGCGGGTTGTCGTCACTGATCAGGCCGCCGCACCAGTCGCCAGAAATGTAGAACGGGCAAGGCATGAGGAATGGCTTGAAGTGTGTGAACAGGTCTGCCAGCCGGTGGTACATGAGCGACATGCCGTTGGTATAGAAGGTCGGGCTGCCGAGCATCTGGCACGTCACGCCGCCCGGACGGATGGCTTTTTTGATGTGCGAGTAGAACTCGTCAGTCACGAGCGGATTTGCCGTCTGTGCGCCTACGTGAGCTTCTTCGCAGACATCCGTTGAATCGATGATGATCGCGTCGAAGGCGTTCTCCTGCTCGGCGAGATACGCAGCGCCATCTCCGATCCGGATTTCGACGCGTGGATCTTTGAGACCAGCTGTCAGCTCGGGCAGATATTTTTCGGACACTTCCACGACGACCGGATCAAGCTCCGCGAGTACGATGCGCTCCAGACCCGGATATTTAGCGAGCTCGGTCACTGTGCCGCCATCGCCGCCACCAATCACCAGAACCGATTTCGGGTTCTCAATGCATGAAAGCGTCAGGTGCACCATGTGCTCGTGATAAACGTAATGCGTGTCCTCAGACAGCATGAGCACATCATCAATCAGCATCACGACGCCATGGGCATCTGTCCTGACGAGTTTGATGTCCTGCCATTCGGAGGTCTCGTGCGCGATGAGCTCGCCTTCGACGAATGAGCCGTAGGACGGAGTATGTTTGTCTTCGAATCTGTTCTTGGTCATGGTCACTTTTTATGAGTGCATGCCTTTTGCGGCAAGACGCGTTGTGAGCAGGGCTCGCGAATTATTGGTCTTCCGGTAGAGGGATGAATTCATCCTCGTTAGGCGGCATGCCAAACGGAGTGTTTTGCCAGTTTCCGGCGATAGATGCGCGCCAGTCTTCCTTAGCCTGATCAATGCGTTCTTTGGTCGATGCGACGAAGTTCCATTCAATGTAGCGACGCTCGGTATGTGGTGCGCCGCCAATAATGGCGATGCGCGTATCTGCAGCCAGTTCGACGGAGCCGATGTCACCGGCTTCGAACACAACCATTTGACCCTCTGTAAAGGTGTGCCCCTCGAAGGTCATCGTTCCGGAAACGACATAGGCGGCACGCTCTTCGGTGTCAGCGGGCAGTGGAAGGCTGCACGCGGTTTCTGTCTCTGCGACGACGTATAGCGTTTCATGAGGGAACCGGACCGGCGATGTCAGCTCATATGCCTTCCCCATGACAACGCGTACTTTGGCCGGGCCGACCATCGCCTCCGGGATATCTGCTGCAGGGTAGTGATCAAACGCCGGATCGCACTCTTCATGAGATTTTGGCAGAGCCAGCCAGGTCTGGATGCCGTGCAGGCGATGGCCGTTCTTTTCCAGTTCGACGGGTGTCCGTTCGGAGTGGGCGATGCCTTTGCCTGCGGTCATTAGGTTCACCGCGCCTGGATGGACTTCGATTTCTGTGTCCAGCGTATCGCGGTGGAGCATGCCGCCTTCAAACAGGTAGGTGACAGTGGACAGACAGGTATGTGGGTGAGGGCGGACATCAATGCCTTTGCCTGAAGCAAATTCAGCCGGGCCGATATGATCAAAGAAAATAAACGGACCGACCAGTTTCTGCTTTGCACTCGGAATAGCGCGTCGCACGGAAAATGCGCCGAGGTCATGTTCTTTTGGGCTAAGGACAAGCTTGATGGATGACATTGTATGGCCTCTGATGCGAACTATCGTTGGTATGTCAGATAGTGTGTCGGGATAGAATGTCATTGGAGCAAGGGTCGAAACCGGATTTTGATGCGTTTTGCGCAGAAGTTCGAGGCTGCCGGGTGTGTTTGCAGTCGCAAAACCCTCTGCCGCATGAGCCGAGACCCGTATTTCAAATTCACCCTGACGCGACTTTGCTGATCGCGGGGCAGGCCCCGGGAAATCTGGTCAATCTTTCAGGGCGCCCGTTCACCGATCCGTCCGGTGATCGTCTGCGCGAGTGGATGGGAATTGGCTCGGACATTTTCTACGATGCGTCACGTGTGGCGATCGTTCCTATGGGCTTCTGTTTCCCGGGCTACACACCTAAAGGCGCAGATAAACCGCCGCGAAAAGAATGTGCCTTGACATGGCGTGAGCAAATGCTCACATACTTGCCGAAGATCAGAACAACGCTTCTGATTGGTGGGTATGCCCAGCAGTGGCATTTAGAGGACGGATTCAAGGGACGCGTTACAGATACGGTGGAGAACTGGCGGGCCTATGCGCCGCGTCACTTCGTGCTGCCGCATCCTTCATGGCGAAACAATGCATGGCTGAAACGACATTCATGGTTCGAAACAGATTTGCTTCCCGAGCTGCGAAGGGCGGTGCAATCGGCGCTCGCTTGAGTGCTGCCCTTATTCTGATCCTCACCACGATTTTGAGCGGCTGTGTCAGCCATCTTTATCCTGAGTTTCCCGAGGAACGTATCGCTATGCCGCATTTTGATCTGGACCGGTCGCGTTTTGTCTCATTCGATGGTGCAGAGCTGGGCCTCACGGTCTGGGGAGGTCATTTGTCTGAGCCGGAACATGTTGTTGTGGGTATTCACGGGATGAATGACTATGCAAATGCTTTTCATATGGCTGGGCCGTGGTGGGCAGAGCGTGGAGTTCTGACCTATGCCTATGATCAGCGGGGATTTGGCAGGTCGCCCAACCATGGTCGCTGGCCGAATGAAGACACCATGCGCGAAGACCTTCGTACAATTGTCCGCTCTGCGCGTCAGGCGCATCCTGAAGCGACGCTGACCGTTGTTGGCATCTCGATGGGCGGCGCTGTTGCGATGTCTGTTTTCGGGGCTGAGGGCGCGCCGGATATTGATCGCCTGATCCTTTCAGGCCCGGGACTTCGCGGCATGGGCGCCATCCCGTTTTATCAGAAAATTGCACTTGAGCTGGCAACGCGTGTCCGTCCGAACTGGATTGTGACGCCGCCCCGCCGTTTTGTTCGCATTGAGCCGTCCGATAACGTTGAAATGCTTGAGCGGACTTGGTCGGCCCCACTTATGCAGCGAGAGAACCGGATCGATCAGGTTTATGGCGTTGCCCAACTGATGGAGACAGCCCACCAGCGGGCTCAAAACCTGCCCGAGAGGACTTTGCTTCTATATGGTGCAAAGGACTATGTGATCCCGCCTTCCGGCGTTGAGCGAACGGCCCAGGTACTGCCGTCTCATGTGCGCACAGCCTATTACGAGAACGGTTATCATATGCTGATGCGGGACCTGCAGGCAGAAACGGTCTGGCAGGATCAGCTTGCCTTCATGATTGATCCGGAAGCATCGTTACCTTCTGGCGCGCCTGCATTGCCCTGGGTCGCTGAAAACTGATCCTCACAGAAGCCTGATGTTAACCATTGTATCATAACCAATAAGTTGATCAGACAGATTCGGGTGAGCCTGCAATTATGGTGGCAGCGCTGAAAAAATTAACTGGCGATGACCTCGTCGGGCGGTTTTCCGCCTGGTGGGATGGTCGTGAGTATGTTCCTTCCGGCGATGCTGAGTCCGAAGACACCGAAGCTGCGCCCGTTGAGGCTGACATTCCCGAAATAAAGAAGAAGCCCGCAAACACTGATGCATTGTCTCCTGCAGCCTCGCGCATAGCCGCGATTGAGACTGTCTGGGGGGAGGGGCGTTTCGGTCCCGGAAGTGCAGAAATCGAAGCGCGTCTGACGGACAGTCTCGGAGCGATGGAGAATGGCTCGGAAGACCAGTTTGGCGTCATCAATTCTGATCCAGCCACGGTACGACACATTATGGGCGTTACCGGAGGCACACCCGTCATCTCAGAGTGGCGCGTGCCATGCGCGGGTCGTTTCCGCGAAGAATTTCCTGACTTTGAGATGATGAATGGCGATCTCGATCGCCCGCCATTTCAGGCTGAATCACTGAAATTGATGTTCAGTCAGGATGCGTTCGCCTACTCAGATCACAAGTCCGGTCTTGCTGTACGTGTGTTCCGGAGCCTTAAGCCGGGTGGCCAATGGGTTATTCTGGATACGCTCCGCGGTACGTCGACGGGGCGTCTTGCTCCTGCTTTTGCCTCATCTTGGAGTGAGCCGCAGCTCGTTGATAGCCACGAGATTGCGGAAATCTGCGAAGGGGCGGGTTTTGAGCTCGTCAGCGACGAAGATGATCTGACCGGCGATGTCGTTCACGCGGCGCGGCAATCTTTTGACCGGTTCGGGCAGGACCTGTCAGCGCGTCTGGCAGGCAAGCTGGAGCAGGTGAATAAGGTCGTCTACATGCAGGAGCTCGGTTGGGAAGCTGAAAGCTGGAAGTGGCGACAGCGGGCTCTGGCTGGCGAATTGCTGCAGGTAAAAATGTGGAAATTCAGACGCCCGGCTGAATAGCCTTCGGTATCGGCAGTTTTGGGGTTGTTTAATCCCTGTTTAGCTGTAACAGCGCAATAATAGTTCTCGCAATCGCTGAGGTAAGCCATGTTTGATCTGCCGTCATTTGATGCGCATGAAGGCGTTCACGTATTTCACGACGACAAGACCGGACTTCGTGCCGTTATTGCAATCCACTCAACGGCGCTTGGGCCTGCGGCAGGTGGATGCCGGATGTGGGACTATGTGGACAGTCAGGCGATGGTTCGCGATGCGCTGCGTCTGTCTCAGGGCATGTCCTATAAGAACGCGATGGCCGATTTGCCTCTGGGCGGAGGTAAGTCTGTGATCTGGGGCAACGCCAAGACGGATAAATCGCCGGACTTGTTTCGCGCCTTCGGACGCGCGGTCGAGTCGTTGTCTGGAAATTACTGGACCGCGGAAGATGTTGGGCTGACGCCGCAGGACCTGGAGTATGCCCGTGAAGAAACACGCTATGTGGCCGGCCTCACGTCTGGCGCTGCTGCGAGTGGCGATCCATCTCCCGTCACAGCGGAGGGCGCTTATCGCGGCATTCGCGCAGCGCTGCTGGCAGATACCGGATCTGACGAACTGGAAGGCCGCTCTATTGCGGTTCAGGGTGTTGGTCATGTTGGTGCGAATATTGTCCGCAAGCTGCGCCGTGAAGGCGCTACGGTTTACATCGCAGACATTGCTGCTGACGCAGTCTCCGACCTCGCCGACGAAACCGGTGCGATCCCGGTGGGCGTCGATGAAATTCTGTTCCGGGAAGTTGATGTGGTGTCACCGAACGCTCTCGGCGGCGTTCTGAACTCGGAAACGATAGCCAAGCTCAATTGTCGGATCGTAGCCGGTGCAGCGAATAACCAGCTTTTCGCTCCGGAGATGGGTGATGAACTTGCTGCTCGCGGTATTCTGTATGCGCCTGATTATGTGATTAATGGCGGCGGCATCATCAATGTCGCGGCGGAAATATCCGGCAATTACGATGAGGCCTGGGTGGAAAGCAAACTGTCGTCTCTCATCGATACATTGCGTGATGTTTTTGAGCGATCCAAGTCTGAAGGGCGCGCGACACACAGAATAGCAGATGAAATTGCAAGATCCCGCATCGCGGCAGCCCGTAGGTAATTTTACCTATATTTCAGGTTGCTTGGGGGAGTTTTATACCTGAAATTTGGGCAAGCGCGCTAAATTCCGTAGCTGTTTTCAGTTAACGGCGTCGATTTTGCTGGAATTCATGAAAGGAATGAATAAGCTTCTTGAAGGCTGGGCGGAAGACCTAGGGGGGACACAATATGTCGGATGTGATTGTCCATGTATCAGTTGGTGACAATCAGACTGAAAGCAAATTCTTCGCAGCGATAGATGCGTTCGCACGCCAGCGTTTTGGCGTTAAGAACACTCACAGCGATGAAGCGCCAGATATCATGGTGAAAACGATCCATTCCGGACAGAGTATCCGGAAGGCGATAACGTTTCAGGACCGCGAAACGGCGAGTGAATTTCTGAATTTCTGGCGCAGGCAGTGACGCC
Organism: Ponticaulis sp.; assembly: GCA_002723155.1. GTDB lineage: Bacteria > Pseudomonadota > Alphaproteobacteria > Caulobacterales > Hyphomonadaceae > Ponticaulis. The sequence goes on from PBNO01000006.1 coordinate 290,205, forward strand.
TTAAACTTTGTATACAGTGCTATACTGAAGGTCTCGTTTGGCATGCTCCGAACGGAACGATTTAAATATTTCAATCTTTACTGATATGATTGCACTAGTTTCTGCTGATTCGGGAGGCGGATGTGCAATCATTTGCCCGTAATACAGGCACCATGCTCGACGCATCTGATCTGCTCGATGCCATGAAGCCAAAAGTCAGACTCAATATCGTGTTGATTGAAGACGACGCGCGCGATGCTTTGCTCTTTCAGGAGCAATTGCGAAGAGCGTCATTCATTACGCCCGAAGTGACTCACTTTACGAGTCTGGAAGCCTTCTTTGAGTCGAATTGTGACAGTCCTGACGTTCTGGTTCTGGATCGCTTTATCCAGCGTGTGGGGCTTACAGAAGGGCGAATCCGTCACGTGAAGGCGCGATATCCCGAGACAGGGATCATCATGTATACCGGTTCTATTGCTCCGGCTCTGCGCTCTATTGCGGTGCAGGAAGGTGCGTTTGCGGTTGTCGAGAAAGGTAGCCTTTCGCTGACCGAACTGGAGCTTCTGATCATGACAACCGCGTATGTGGGCTCGAAAATAACCAACTGAAATCGTTGTTTGTGGCGTCAAAAAAAGCATGAAGTATTCGACCTATTCGTAATAGTTCGCTCTCTCAAGGCTTCCCTTTTGCCAAAAAATTTGATGGATGCAGTTTGAAGATGCATAGGAGTGACACAAGTCACCCATCGATGGGCAAGCGTAGTCTGCAGGGAGAGCATGATGAACTTTATTGGTGAACCAACAGAAGACCAGTTGGCGATTAAAGATGCCGTAGAGCGTACATGCTCTCAGTTCGACGATGAATACTGGCGTGATATCGACGAAACGGGTGAGTGGCCTGAAGCCTTCACAAAGGCGATGGCCGAGGGCGGCTGGCTGGGCGTTGCGATGCCGGAAGAGGTCGGTGGTGCTGGTCTTGGCCTGACTGAGGCATCTATTGTGATGCACACAGTCGCGCGATCCGGCGCAGGCTTTTCCGGTGCATCTGCGATCCACCTAAATATTTTCGGTCCAAAGCCGCTGGAGATTTTCGGGTCTGAAGAGCAGCGCAACGTGCACCTACCGAAGATTATCTCTGGCGAGCAGAAAATGTGTTTTGCCGTAACCGAGCCAAACTCCGGTCTGGATACGTCTAACCTTGAGTCCAAAGCAGAGAAGCAGCCAAATGGCGATTATAAGCTGTACGGCCGTAAAATCTGGACGACGGGCGCACAGCGCGCCGACAAAATCCTCATCATTGCGCGCACGACGCCAAAGGATCAGTGCTCCAAGCCGTATCTCGGTCTGTCCCTGTTCTACACCGATTTCGACAAGGTGAAGGCTGGCGCGACGCCAATCCCGAAAATGGGGCGTAAGGCGGTCGAATGTAACATGCTGTTCTTCGACGGTTACGAGATCCCAAAAGAAGACCTTATCGGTGAAGAAGGGCAGGGCTTCAAATACCTGCTTCACGGTCTGAACCCGGAGCGCGTTCTGTTTGCTGTAGAGGCAATTGGCCTTGGTCAGGCGGCACTGGCGAAAGCAACTCAGTACGCGAATGAGCGCCGCGTGTTCGGCCGGGCGATCGGTCAGAATCAGGGCATTGCGCACCCGCTTGCTAAATCATGGGCGGAACTCGAAGCGGCTGAGCTGATGGCTTACAAGGCGGCGTCCAAGTTTGACCAGAAGCTGGATTGCGGCGCTGAGGCGAACGCGGCGAAATACCTGGGCGCTGAAGCCGGCTTCAAAGCGTGTGAGACGGCTGTTCTGTCTCACGGCGGCATGGGCTATGCGCGTGAGTATCATGTTGAGCGCTATATGCGCGAAGCGATGCTGGCTCGTATCGCGCCGGTCAGCCGCGAGATGATCCTCAACTACATCTCAGAACGTGTGCTTGGCCTGCCGAAGAGCTATTAAACGACATTTTCCCCTCTGCCGGTATAATTGCCGGCAGAGGGACTTATCTTCTCTGTAACGTGTGCCAGAATTCTGCACACTGAGGTTTCTTTTACCGACAATAAGATTTAAGCAGCCGGTTCACAGATTGAGCAGGAGTTCGACTTGTCGGCACAAACTCAGATTCGACGCAAAACCGTACGTGATATCGCCAAGGCTAAGGGCGGTACGCCGCTTGTATGTCTGACGGCGTATGATGCGCCTCGAGCCGCGCTGATCGACGAGCACGTAGATGTTATCCTCGTCGGCGACAGCGTCGGCATGGTCGTTCACGGGCTTGATTCCACGGTCGGCGTGACGATGGACATGATGGTGCTGCACGGGCAGGCCGTTATGCGCGGTGCCAAGCAGGCTTTTGTCGTCGTTGATATGCCGTTCGGGTCCTACGAAGGCAGCCCCGTTCAGGCGTTTGAAAATGCGTCCCGCATTATGATGGAAACGCGCTGTCAGGCTGTGAAGCTGGAGAGTGGCGTCTATGCGGGTGAGACGGTGCGATACCTCGTCGAGCGCGGCATTCCTGTCATGGCGCATGTCGGCTTGCGTCCGCAGGCGATCAACGTGGATGGCGGCTTCAAAGCCAAAGGCCGGACCGATACTGAACGCGAGCGTGTCATCAACGAGGCGCGCGCTGCCGAAGCTGCCGGTGCGTTCGCTGTGGTTGTGGAAGGCGTTGCAGAAGACCTGGCCGCCGAACTGACACAGGAACTCAGCATTCCGACAATCGGCATCGGTGCGAGCGCTAAATGCGACGGCCAGATTCTCGTAACAGAGGATATGCTGGGCCTGTTCGAATGGACTCCAAAGTTTGTGCGCCGCTATGGAAATGTGAAGGGTGAGATATCCTCTTCGGTTGAAAAATACGCCGAAGAAGTGCGCTCCAGAGCCTTTCCGGGCGAGGCGGAAACTTATTCGTTGAAATCTTAGAAATCTTTAAAGTGAAGACGCGTTGAAGAGTGGGCAGACACCCGCTAATGTCTCGCCGCAATGTGAATTTTCCGGGGTAACCGTGTGAGTGATATTTTCGAAGAAGTCGATGAGGCGTTAGCCCAGGACAAAAGTCTTCAAATCTGGCGTGTTGTGCGCCCGTTTGTGTATGGCGGTGTCGCTGTCCTCGTTATCGGTGTCGGCGCGTGGGAATTCATGAAGTGGCAGGGCGACCAGTCTCAGAATAATGAGGCAACGGCGTTTTATGCTGCCCAGACGGCGCTGGAAGCGAACGACTATGTCGCGGCTGAAGCGCTCTTCTCTGAAATCGCAAATTCCAACAGCGCATACGCTACGCTTGCTGGCCACTATCTGGCGCAGGTCGAGCTTTCAGGGCTTGGAGATCGTGCTGCAGCGATCGAGGCGCTGGATTCAGCTGCTGGTCAGGACGGGCCAATGGCAGATATTGCGCTGATGAAGTCAGCCTATCTGCAGGCAAACGCGCTCTCCGTTGAAGAACTTGAGACAATGCTCGCGCCAATTCTGGACTCAGATGGCATGACGCTGGTCTACCTCGCAGAAGAACTTATCGCGTCTCGCGCTTACCAGCTCGGTGATTTGGCTGAGGCGCGCCGTCGTTTTGAAATGATTTCTTTCTCACTGGATGCCTCCGATGGCGTTAAGCAACGTGCACAACAGGCACTTGCTGCGCTCGATACCCTCGCACAGCTCGACGGCACTAATCAGACAAACGGGGTGACCCAATGAAGACCCAATTGAAACTTGGCGCCCTGACCCTGTCAGCGCTGCTTCTGGCATCCTGTTCTACCATCGATAACTTCAACCCGTTCAGCGGCGGCGGCAATGATGACGTCGACACTGTTGATCGTGCGGGTCGTATCGCGATGGTCTCAGCGGTTACCGAACTTGAGCCTGATCCAGCGCTCGTCGCGACGGCGATTATTCTGCCAGACGCTCTGCGTGTGGATTCATGGAGCCAGGCGGGTCGCGTGCCATCAAAGGTTACAGGCCACGTCGCGGGCGGTACTGAACTTGAAGTCGAATGGCGCTGGACGCGTGGTGAAGGTGCTGACCGCAATCACGCGCTTACCGTTCCGCCTGTCGCGGCTAACGGACGTATTTTCGTATTGGATTCACGTCAGACGGTTCACGCAATTGACGCTGAGACCGGCCGTTCGCTTTGGGACGTTGAGCTTGAGTCAGACCATAGCCGCGATAGCCGTGCATTTGGTGGCGGTCTTGCCGTTGCCGGTGACAAGCTGATCGTGTCATCGGGCTTCGGTTTCGTCGCTGCGCTTGATGCTGCGACGGGTTCTGAAATCTGGCACCGTACGACCGAGGCGCCGATTACAGGTTCGCCTTCCGTGCTTGGCGAGCGTATTTTCATCGTGTCCAACAATAACGAGTTCTTTGCCATGTCTCTTGAGACAGGCGAAATTCAGTGGACCGATCAGGCTATTGCGGAAACAGCTCGCGTTCTTTCCTCTCCGAGCCCTGCAGCCGTCGATGATGTTGTTGTGACGCCTTATTCTTCTGGCGAAGTCATTGCCTATCTTCCGGCCAACGGACGCCGCCTCTGGACAGATTCACTCACACGCGCGGGCCGCTTCACACCGATCTCCGCGATCAATGACATTGCATCACGTCCGGTTCTGAATGCTGGCCTTGTTTATGCGAGCAGCCAATCTGGCGTGCTTGCAGCGATTGATGGCCGTTCAGGGACACGCGTCTGGGAGCTGCCATTTGGCACGACGCAGGCGCCTGTGATTTCGGGCGAATTCCTTTTTGCCGTCGGCGTGAATGGTCAGCTCATTTGCGTTGAAGCGATTACAGGCCGTGTTGTCTGGACAGAGCAACTTCCAAACTTCGAAGACATGGAAGACCGTGAAGACCGTATCAGCTATGCGGGACCACTTCTGGCGTCCAACCGTCTTGTCACTGTATCTTCTGACGGACGCATTTCAGCGTATTCTCCGCAGACAGGTGAACTCATTCAAGAGCAACAATTGATTCGTGTTGGTCGATTTGGCGCAGATGCGGGCTTTTTCCTTGAGCCAATTGCGTATAATGACCGCATTCTTGTTCTCGCAGATGACGGAACACTTTTCTCTATAAGGTAAGAAACCCCTATGCCCCTGAAAGTGGCCATTGTCGGCCGCCCGAACGTCGGGAAATCTACGCTCTTCAATCGCCTGGCGGGACAACGTCTGGCGATTGTTGATGACCAGCCCGGTGTAACAAGGGATCGACGCGAAACGCCGGCAGAGCTTGCCGGCATGAAGCTTTTGTTGATCGACACCCCGGGATTTGAAGACGTTCACGACACATCGCTTGAGGCTCGTATGCGACAGCAGACCGAGCAGGCGATCAAAGAAGCCGACGTTTCTCTGTTCATTGTTGACGCCCGCGCTGGCATAACTCCGCTCGATGAGCGGTTTGCGGAGCTATTGCGCCGGGCCAACAAGCCGGTGGTTCTGGCGGCGAACAAATGTGAAGGTAAACAGGCTGAAGAAGGCCTGATGGAAGCCTTTGCTCTGGGCTTTGGTGAGCCGGTTGCGCTTTCTGCCGAACATGGTGAGGGCCTCGCAGAACTGTTCTCTGCTATCGTGCGTGAAGTGCCTGAAGCCAAAGATCAGGAAGAAGAAGTCGTCGAGCGCGAAGCGCCATTTGATCCTGACGCTGAAGAACTGCCTCCGCCGCCTAAGACAGCCCGCCTCATTGTGGTCGGGCGTCCGAATGCGGGTAAATCGACACTCATCAATCAGCTGCTTCAGTCAGACCGCCTTCTGACAGGGCCTGAGGCCGGCATTACCCGCGACTCGATTGAAGTCGCCTGGGAGTATGAAGGCCGTACAATCAAACTGGTCGACACGGCCGGTCTGCGTAAGCGCGCGAAAGTTCATGAGTCGCTCGAGAAGATGTCCACGTCGGACACGATCCGATCTATCCGGTTTGCGGACATTGTTGCTCTGGTGATGGATGCACGTGAAGCCTTTGAGAAGCAGGATCTTCAGATCGCTGACCTGTGCGTTCGCGAAGGCCGTGGCCTCGTCATGGTGATCTCCAAGTGGGATCTGGTCGAGAACCCGGACCAGTATGCAAAGCAATTGCGCGAAAAAGCGGATCGACTGCTGCCGAACGCCAAAGGCGCGCCGGTTGTGTTCCTGTCCGGTCTTACCGGCAAGCGCATCGACCGGATGATGCCTGCTGTAATGCAGACATTTGATGACTGGAATGCGCGGGTCAAAACCAAGGACCTCAACGATTGGCTTCGTCATGTGGTCGAGCGTCACCCGCCACCATCTGTGCACGGCAAGCCGATCAAGCCGAAATATATGAGCCAGATCAAAACGCGTCCGCCGACATTTGTTCTCATGGCGAATCGCGGAGAGAACATGCCCGAAGCTTATAAGCGCTATCTTGTGAATGGTCTGCGCGAAGCTTTTGACCTGAAAGGCGTGCCAATCAGGCTTTATGTTCGTCAGGGTAAAAACCCTTACGCGGATAAAGGCTGAAAAGGGTGATTCAGGCTTAATCTTCCTCTTGCATTTGAGTTCGCATAACTTTAGAAGACGCGTTCTTAAATGTGCCGCCTTAGCTCAGTCGGTTAGAGCGCTAGATTGTGGATCTAGAGGTCCCCCGTTCGAACCGGGGAGGCGGTACCATTTTTCCTTTATAATCAATGTTCTATTTCTCCGGTGTTTGCCTGACTGGCCATCGTTAGATTGACCGTTAGATTTAGATTCAGTGTTTGTTCTGATTCAGTCTGTGAATCATCGACAGCACAACGGCGTTCCGATCCACGTAAATTTTCTTCATTGCTTCCACGTCAGTCTCAGACCAGCCCATAATCAGCGCGATTTCTGCATTGCTGAAGCCTGCGACGCAGAGGCGGGTCGCGTAGGTGTTGCGCGTCCGGTGCAGCGTGTGGTCAAGGCCAAGGTCTTTGAATCGGTCGTTGATCTTGTGGCCAAGCGTATCGGGGCGCATAGGATTGCCGCGCTCGCCAGTGAATACACGCAGGCCAAGGCCTTTCTTTGATTGTGCCTGTCTGCGCTTCATGTCTTCGAAATGCGCCTGTCCTTCAGCTGTGAGCGGGATAATAGCGATCTGGTTGCGCTTAGACGTGCGGACTTCGGAGAGATCGAAGTGATCGCCCTTGAATTGTGACCATGAAAGCAAGGCGAGGTCGTTACGGCGTAGCGGTACATGAGTTGCCCCGATGAATATGTCGGCCTCGGTCGGGTTCGCGCCATCGAGAAAGGCTGCAATATCCGCCTGGGGGATTGGTGTCTTGTCATCCGGAGCGCGGTATTTGTTCTTGATGCGGTCTGTTCGGTTCTCTGAAATCGTTCCGAGATCCACGGCATGTTTAGAAATCTGATTGACGACAAAGACGCACATATCGGCTGTACGGGCGCTGGATGCAGCAAGTTCGCCTTGCCACTTAATCACAACGCCTCTGAATTTAGGGTCTGCCATTGCTGACACCGGAAGTTTACGGAACTTCTCACGCACCTTCTTGATATAGCTGGCATAGCCCTCACGGGTCTTTGCTGTAAGGGTTCCGGCCCAATCATCGGCTAGGCGCTCAAACGCTGTATAATCATCGTGAGCGGCCTTCTCTGCCTTAATGGCGTCGACATAGGCGCGGACAAATTCTTTCGGGTATGGCTGTCTGACTTTAAGGCCGTCGCATGTCCAGAACTGGGTGCGCGGGTGCTGCTTTCGCGTATAGTAGTAATAGCGAAACTTCCCGTTAGCGAGCTTCCGTCTGGAATGGTAGAGGCCTTCTATCATGCTGCTGTTTCTTCTTGCTCACGAAGCCAGCGTTCTAGTTCGTCTTCTTTGCTGGCTTCCATCATAGGCTGAGTGAACACCGTGATCTTCTTTCCGTCCACTGCAAAGCCATAGATCGTCATCCCGACAGCCTTAGCGGCGTCGATCATGCGCTTGATCTCTGCTTGTGTGGCGAGGCTCATTTTTGCTTCACCTCTCTGGGTTGGTGTTCTCCGCACCATGTCCAATGATCTGTCATCGGCCAGCGTGCGCTAAGGTCTTCGGCCTCGATGTAGTCTTCGTCACGATACCAGCTTGCAGGAAGTGAGGCTGTGGGCGCTGAGCGATGGCATTCACCATACTTAGTTTTAGGCTCATACTGAGATGCGCCTTGTTGGTATTCCCAGAAGCGGCAAGTCTCACACGTCACGGCTCACCTCCAGTGCGCGTACAAGGGCGGCAGAACGGGCGAGGGCTTCGGTCGGGGCCTTCAGAAAAGTGGGCTGACCATCGGCCAATTTGATTGAAGAGATATAGGCAATACCGCTTCTGTACGTTTCGATATATACTGGCCAGTACTGTCCCGACAGATACCCCCGCTCTAACGCAGCAATGGCGTTCAAGTCGGTGAGGGGGTTGGCATGAATATTGATTTTTGCCTGTTCAGGTTTCTGCACAAGCATTCCGCCAGCTTCGAACACATCCTTTCCCGTCACAAACGTAAGCATTTCAGCGGCCAGCTCTGTTGTATCGCCAGTACAGGCTTCAATGCGCTCTGAGAGTTTAGTCATTGGTCTGCTCCAAGGGCTTGGCGTGCTTCTTTTCCCCATTCCTCAAACTCAAGATCAATTCCGTCTTCGAGCGCGTTCTTGAGCACAAGGCAGAGTATCGCGTTCTCAGACCGCAACCTCTCCACCTCTTCTACAAGTGCTATGGTGGTAGGTGGGTCTGCAGGCGTTCCCGCCAGTGCATCGCTCTTAATCTGGGATAGGTTCATTCTCTATTTCCTTTCCGTCCAGCTTTTGAAAGCGGGGACACGTAGTTGTCTGGTTTCCAGCCGAGATTGTTCCGGCTTTGAATTAGTGGCCTCTTGCCTGCTGCTTTGCGCTTGGCGCGTCGTGCAGCCTGTCCGGTGTAGCCCTGCTTGCGGGAGGCCTCTTTGGCCTCTCGGTTGTCGATCAGCGTCTTGACCTTGTGGCAGTCCTTGCAAAGATAGGCCGCGTTCTCGGTCGTGCTTTCACCGTGTGCCCAGACTGGCTCCATGTGGTCCAGATCCTCCGCTTTGCGTTCGCACGACTTCGGCAGGCCGTATCGGGCCTTAATTCGGTGAGCCTCGCAGACACCGCCAGACCGTTCGCGCACTTCCTGCTTGACCTTCTCCGGCCAGCTCTTGCGCTCTGCCTTAGCTGGCGGCGGCTTTACCTTTGGAATGAGGGTCATTCGTTTTCAAACCCATGATCGCGAGCAATCTTGTTGACTGTAGGGTTTTTGAATTCACCGTGATGCTCATAAAACCAATTGCCGATGCATCTTTCGTACAAGTCAGCGGCGGCGGCCTTTGTCGGATTCTCCATTAGCCATGTTCTCATGGAGTCGATTTCAACAGCATCATCAAGCTCTGCGAACGTCTCTAGCGTTTCAAAATCGCGACGACACTTTGCGTATGAGCGCGCCATCTCTATTCCTTCCTATGCCGGTTCGTTTTCGGCGGCTGCTTTGCGCTTGCGTTGGATGGTCTTCCCGCTCGGAGTAATGCCGATCATTTCATCGATTAGTGCGCGGGTTTCGAGTTGTGTCAGCGTCGGCCAAATGTGAGTGACAACACCATCCAGAGCCCGCGCCAAGAATTCCTCGAAGTCTTTCTGAGGCATTGCCGCATAGCTCATAGAATGCAGCTCTTCCTTCATTGAGACTCGCCCTGTTTCCAAGTCGATTGACGGGACCATATCGAACCGGCCAGCCCATCTTTTGAAATCGTTCATCACCGCCTGATCAGTAGGATAAATATCGCTATTCTCGGCAATCACGGTGGCCAGCTTCCAGATGAAGCGGTGCTGTTGCGGATTGCGCCCTGTCTCAGTGCGAACCATGATAAGCTTGTCGGGCTTCAGGTGATCGTAAATCCGGTCAGCGGTCCAAACATCGTCGGGCTGCAAAACAAGCGTTTCACCAACCCGACGAGCGTAGAGGCGAGGTCCATCCGCCATTAGTGCGCGTCCTCAAATTCTGGCTCAGCTTCGTTCAGGCGATTGCGTGCAGCCGTGAACAGCTCAACGATTTTCATGAACCAGTGCTTTTCAGACTTCGCGAGCGCGTTGATGCGTTCGGCGTGCTTCTCGTGAAAGGCGTCCAGCTTTTCGAGCGATGCACAGCGGGAAAGATTATCGTTTACCCAGTCGTGTATCTTGTTGCCCTCGGTCCGGTCATCGACTGGCTTTGCCTCTTGATCATCCTTTTGTGCTGGCGGAGCGGTATTCCGGTTATCAGCCGACTCCTGACGATCAGCTTCATTTTCGCCGCTGTCGTCTGGGCCGTGCAGGTCGCCTTTGTGCCACAAGTCTAGGGCAGCACCGAAACGCATGGCAGCATTCCGCAAAGCGTCGCCAATCACTTCTTTGATTGCGTCGCCGCCGTTCTTTCCGGGCGCGTCGCCATAACCGGGACGGGTTACTCCGCAGACGGTAAGCCTTATCCACATTCCGCCATTGTTATCCAGAGCTGGAAGCCCATTGGCATCATATGACATTGGCTCCCAGTTCCAGTTCGGATCACAATCCAGAAGCCGGTCAGTCAGGGCTGCGTGACCAACGTAATCGAGGTGGATAACGTCCTTGTGGTGATATTGTCCGCAAAGCTGGCAGCGAATTCCAACAGACCAGTCCTTAGCCTTAATTGCAGCCTTCAGACTTTCCGTCTGGTGCTTGGTCGGTTTTGGCAGCTTAGAAATCTGGTTTTCTGGAAATGGCATACGCAACAATTCCAGTCCTTCCGGTTTGCTCGGCAGCATACCATCAGCCATTGTCTTTTCTCCATTTGATAGCGATTGAATCCGGTCCGCGCTCAAAGCTTGCGCCGAGTACAGAGAGGCCTTCTTTCAGGGCGTCACTGATCTTCTTCTTGTCCGGCTCTACTTTGGTGCGGGTGTATTTCGGGGGCAGGGCGTCAGGCGCTGCGACTTGCACAGACATAGATCCGCGCTTAACGCTCAGCGTTGCTAGTTCATGGTCCTGAGACGGGACGCCAGCCTCTTGCAGGTGCGCAAGAATATTTCCGCGCTCGGTTGCCTTCTGCTCTGTAACGGCTTTCAGTTCGTTCTTAAGCTCATTCTCGCGGCGTTCGATTTCGTCCAGGCGGCGCACCATATCGTCTAGCGCAACGTCCCAGTTGTTCAGATCAGTCATAGAAAGCTCCATGTTTGTTGAAGTTTAATTCCCCCGCTTGTGAGCATGAGGGCCATGCCAGCGAGGTAGAGCGTCCAGCGTGGCAAAGGCTTCTCAAAGCAGAGCGCCGTTGCGCAGAGGGTCATTCCGGCTAGGAAGAGGCCAACTAGGTCGAGGTCATCCATTGCGCGACCATCCCCAGAGAGCGTTCGCGTTCAGATATCCCGCGCTATGCATTGGGTAACTCGCCATCATTTGAATGACGCGCTCTGTGTCTTTGTGGCGTCCATCAGCGTGACTATACTTGGCGCGGTGCCTCCATCCTTTGGTGGGATGTAGCCAGACCTCGTAGTTTTCACGGTCGCGCTTTTTGTTTCGCTTAGGTCGATTGCTCATCACGTCTTCCCCCTCGGCCAGACAGAGAGGCCCAGCAGGACAGCAAACAAGGCGCAGGTGGTTAGGAAGAGAGGCATTAGTCGGCCTCCCACTGATGCTTCGACTCACTTAGCCGCCCGTACAAAACTGCCTCGAATAGCGTCACGCGATCTTCTCTGCGCAAAAGCCCGATACGTTTTGCCGCTTCGTTTGCAGCAAGAAATCGTTTCGCAAATCGCTGGTCATCAGTAGCAATGAGATTGACCCGATCTTTGCGCCAGCTATTAAACTGGCCCTCGGATGGATCGTAATGAGCGCCGCCAGAATCCAGCTCAAAGCCAAGTTCTCCGTTAATCACTTCCGGAATTCGTTGACGCGTAATGACAAGAAAGTCGTAGTCACTGTCTGGGGTCGCCGCATGGCGTATTGACCGAGAGCCAACAAGCCACATGAAGCCACCAGCATTCTTAATCGCATCAAATGCTTTTGTTTCCAGCTCATCCGTAGGAGGCTCCAGCAGCGGCGGCGGAAGACCTTCGAAAACGTGGTCAATTTCAAAACGGGTAATTTTAAGCATCACACACTCTCCAGTTCATCGCGCTCGCGTTTAATGGCGGCGCTGAGTTTTGCAGCTGTTGCGCTTCGGGCTTCGTCTGCCATTGCTCTGGCCAGAGTGAGCTGCGTCTGCTTAATCCGGTAAGCGCGATCCAGCTCGGCCATGTCGTGATCAATGCTGGCAATGCCGCGCTCTATCTCGATCAGGCTGTTGCGGATGCGCTCAATGCGGAAGCCGGGTTCGCCTTTGATGCGTACAGGGCAGTTGAGGCGTTCAGTCGCCGCAAGCTTGCCGGTGAGGTCAAACACGGGGGTCATGCTGCGTCTGCCCCATCTTCCGAGACCTCTCGCGTTGGCCACGAAGCCACACGGAGGCGCATTAACTGCACAATCAACAGGTATTCCTGCGCATGAAGGCTATCGGTGTGCCTCTCGCGAACCGCCGCCTCAAATTCGTCAAGCGTACCTGTGAAGCATCCGCGATTGACGAGCGCTCCATCTTTTGTGCGAAACAACGTCAGTGTGCCGGATTCGGAGCCTACATGGCTTATCCATATGACCTCCGCATCGCCGTAGACCCGCGCATTGCCGGAGACCCGCGCATTGCCGTAGACCCGCGCATTGCCGGAGACCCACGCATCGCCGGAGACCTCCGCATTGCCGTAGACCCGCGCATTGCCGTAGACCCGCGCATTGCCGTAGACCCGCGCATTGCCGGAGACCTCCGCATTGCCGGAGACCCGCGCATTGCCGGAGACCCACGCATCGCCGTAGACCCGCGCATTGCCGTAGACCCACGCATCGCCGGAGACCTCCGCATTGCCGTAGACCCGCGCATTGCCGGAGACCCGCGCATTGCCGTAGACCCACGCATTGCCGGAATGCGTAAGATTGCGTTCTGATTCTATCCAGCCGCCAAGATCACCAATAGATACACCGATACTAGCGATAGCCACGAGCGATTTGATTTGATGCAATGTTCGACCAAAATGCTTCTTGGTTTCGCCAGTAAATTCGTATTTTTTCTGTGTCATGCTGCTTCCCTCGCTGGCTGGAGTGCGGCGGTCCAAATGTCTGACCAGCGCTGGCAGTCTTCGAAGAATTCGAACTCATCCAATGGGCCGGAATAGTCCTGCTTGAAGTAGGCCTCTGCGATATCCTCAGCGACGTTGCGAAGGACGGGCGCTGGCAGGTCGGCAATGCCTTTCAGCACTACCTCAATCTGCTGTCCGATTTGTCTGGCTGTCCGGCTCATGCTGCACGAGCCTCGCGCTGCTTGGCCCAGAAGTCTTTAGCTGCGGACTGAGCGGCGTTGTAACGCGGTGTGGTAAGCTCTACAGTCGCGATGAAGGCCTTGGCGTCAAAGTCCTCGCCATGCTCTTCTTGAAGGGCTTCACAGACATTCTCGATGATGCCTTCGCCCATGCAGGCAATTTGAACATCAGTCAGGGCTGAAAGGCTGATCGCGGTTTCAATGGTGCGCTCAATAGCTGCGGCGAGTTGCGGCGCTGTCTCTGCGTAGAGGTCGCGTGTCGCTTCGCGTGCCAGATCGGCGTCAAACTGTTCACCTTGAAAATGTCGCATCGTGTATCTCCTTTGGTTGACGCCCGACCCGACTTAGGGAGGGACGGAGCCGGTTAGCGCGGGGACTTGCGCTGTCGGGCGTCTGATGGCAAACATGCCACGATAGAAATGGCATGTAAAGGAGAAAATGGCAAAAATGCCAACTTCGAGTCAAAAAACTCAGAAGCCCATCCAAGATTTGATGTTTTGAAAGATGATTCCATAGCCTCGGAAGACATCACCGGCAGCCATGCCTACGCGCTCCCAAATCCCGAGATCATCATAGTGTGACATATCACCGGCTCCGAACCACCATGGCATAAGTACGAATATTCCGAACTTGAGACCGAGGACTATAAATAGGAACATCTGTTCCTCTTCGTATGGTGTCATCCTATTGATCTCCCAATCCAGATTACTCGCCCAAGAACCTGGAAGTTGTCGAGATTGTTGACTTCATAGGTTTTGTAAGCGGGGTTGTCTGAGATTATCATAAGCGCGCCAGTCTCGATGTTTCTTTGGCATCGCTTCACCAGCAATTCTTCTTCGAACATAAGAATATAGATGCCTTCGCGCACGATCCTCGTAATGCTTCGATCCACGAGGACATTATCACCATCATGCAGTGTCTCCCACATCGAGTCGCCAGACACTGTGATGACAGCAAGGTTTTCGGGCTTGGTTCTTGTAAGCCTGTCAATTTGCTGTACCCGAAAAGGCTGGTGTGCCTCGACTGCTTCCTCATTCACGAGCGCTCCAGCGCCTGCGCTTGCGCGAATATCATAAATAGGCACCGTCAAGAATTCATCGTCAATTACTGCCAATCCTCGATCCGCCGATACGGCTTCTTCTCGCTTTCCTTCTCCCGTAAAAAGCCACTCTGGATCAACATTCAAAACTCGGGCGATCTCCCTAAGTGTGTCCATCTTTACGGATTTCTTGCGGCCAGTACGCAAATCTCTGATGTAGGTTTTTGCGAGTCCGGCACGAGTGCAAACCTCCGGTTCACTCAGGCCCAACTCTTCTCGGCGAAGTCTTATTCGTTCAGCTAAGGTCATGATGGCAGATATGCCATGCGCGAAACTTTGCAGCAAATGGCATGTTTGCCTTGACAAGTTGGCAAAAATGCCACTCTATTCGTGGCATGGACTATCTTTCTGATCTTCTTGACCGGGCCGAAGCGTTTGCTCGGGAATCCGGCCAATCGGTAAAAACCGTTTCTGGTAAGCTGTTCGGCAATGGCTCCCGCATCGCGGACTATAGGGCAGGAAAGGTGTCGCCGACTTTGGGGACCCTCAAAGTTGCCGAGGCCCGCCTGAAAGCGTTGAAATCTGGTAGTGAGACGGAGGCTGCATAATGCCGTCACTGTCTGCCCCCATCGTTAAACGTGTTTGCAAGCTACACGAAACAATTGCTGCATTGCAATATCACTCTCCTCTGGCGCGAATTTCAGGGGAGGGCGCGGTATGACTCGCTTCTTCCTGATTACCCTCTCAATCCTGCTTATCCCTCTGGCTGCATTCGACAGCTATGGAAACAAGGCAGAAACACAGGCCTTCCTGCAGGGAGTGCGTATGTGATGCTGACCGAGAAGCAAAGAAAACTCCTGCGGTATCTGATCAATTGCCAGCGGCAAGACTTTTGCCCCTCGTATGATCAGATGCGCGAACATATGGGGCTCAAGTCCAAGTGCGGCATCAATCGCATGGTGACCGCTCTGGAAGACAGGGGATTTATTTCCCGCATCGGCCCTCATGGCCATAGGGCGCTCCCACGATCCATCCGAGTCCTTCGTAATCCTGATTACACGCCCATCCAAATCTACGGCGTCCCGCCGCTCACCAAGGATCAGCGCACTTGCATTGCTGATTATTTCCGAAGCGAGCGCCCAGACCCTGATCTGATCAAACTCTTTGAAACAGGAGAAATCCTATAATGGCTTTCGACGCTGATCCCTTTGCAGGACTTTCGGAGAAAACTGCATCCATCTGCCGATATCTGGCTATGGGCTGGCGGGTGTCTGAAATCAGAAACGAGTTCGGCTACACTCAAGCCATGGTGAGCGGCATTAAGCGCCGCCATGCCGAACGCATATCCCGACAACAGGAGGAGCTTTCCCGCGACGCGGCAGACCTTCGTAAACTAGCGGGGTGCATCTAATGGCTTTCGATCATTCCGCCTGTCCACACTGCCGACGCCTGCGCGAAGAGCTGGAAGAGGCTCGCGAAGAGCTTCGTCAGATTCGTGCTGAGCTGCTTGCTGAGCCTGAAAAGGTGGACGAGCTAAAACAGCTCTTGAAGATTCCGCGCGCTCAGATGGTGATCTTGAATCAGCTGATCACACAGAAGCACGCGACCCGTCGCGCTCTGTTCGAGGTGACGCGTCCTGCAACCTACACCCATCACATGGACCTTCGCGATCCGAAGATTGTCAATGTCTACGTCTCAAGGCTCCGCAACGTCCTGAAGCCTTACGGAATCGAAATCGAGAACCTGCGCGGGATCGGCTACCGGATCAGCGAGAAAGCAAAAGAGACATTGCAAAATCTCGCAAAAGAAAGGGCGACCGAAGCCGCCCAAATCCCTCAACCTACCAAAGAAGAGGTAACGCTATGAGTGATACCACGATGAACACATATCGGGCAATACCGAACAACTATGAACGGGAAAAAACCCGTCAGCAATTCGCCCTGGCTGTTCGTGATATGCTGCGCCTTTGGGGTGCATCAGAGACAAGCGAACAATTCGCTATGAACTATGAGGCGGGCTGCAAGCTTCTCCGAGGTCAGGGGATGCTTGATGAGTGATCCGTGGTTCAAGTTCTATCCGACTGACTGGCAGGCCGATCCTGCCCTCAGAATGTGCAGCGCAGGCGCACGAGGTCTCTGGATTGAGATCATTTGCCTGATGCACAACGCTAGCCCTTACGGCCATCTTCTCGTGAACGGCCAATCTCCGACAGACACGCAATTAGGTGTGCTGGCAGGAATACCGACTGACCAGATCACAGCATTGCTCGGTGAACTGGAAACCGCTGGTGTTTTCTCCCGCACACGCGCCGGTGTGATCTACTCGCGCAAGATGACACGTTCAGCGAGAAAGGCGGCAACTGCCCGCAATAATGGCCGTAAGGGCGGCAATCCAGCACTCAGAAAACAAAAGGAAAAATCTGCGTCGGATAACCCAGACCTTAAGGCAGGGGATAAACCCAGAAGCCAGAAGCCAGAACCAGAGTTAGATATTACTCCTGATGTATCTTCTTCTAACGAAGAATCTACATCAGGCACTTCGTTGCCTTTGGAAATTTCTGATCGGGAATTCATCTGGTCCAGCGGGATCGACCTGCTGACACGCAACGGCATTCAGGAACGTTCGGCGCGTTCGTTCCTCGGAATGCAAATCAAAACCGCTGGCGGCGCTGCTGCTGGCGAGAAGATCGTTGCAACGGCAATCACGGCAGCCATGCAGGCGGGAAGCGGCGATCCGCAGGCCTACATCGTGCAAACGGTCAAATCCGAGAAACGCAAGCCGGTTATCCGCGAAGAGGAAACCGAGGAGCCTACAGCTCTGCGCAAATCGGCAGACGGCAAATTCCTTGAGAAAATCCGGCAGTCGGACGGCGTAGTCATTCTGCGGCAACCTTTGGAGGTCGCTGCATGAGCGCGGTTCAACATCTCTGCGAGCGTTGGACAGGGCGCGGCACCAAGCGTGTGAAATGCCCTGAATGCTCAGCCAACCGCAAGAAGCACCCCAATGAGCGGTGCCTTGCCATCACATCAAAATCAGACGGGTCAGTCGTGGCGTTCTGCCATCACTGCGGCGCGAAAGGAGCGCACAATGCAAATCAGCGACAGCGTAGCGAAGTTTCTGGAAGAACGGGGTTTCGATCTGGAAACCGTCGCACTGAAAACAGGGATTTACAGCGTGTCACGGCCCGGTGGTGATCCCGACGCAAACGGCGACTGGATGGCTATCCCGTTCGTAAAGCGCGGCAAGGTGGTCAATCGGAAATATCGCAGCGCACGGGAAAAGAAATTCTCTCAGGATGCAGGCGGTTCTCAGATTTTCTTCAATCGCGATGTGATTGCTGACCCGACGCTGAAAGACTTCCCGCTCATCATCACTGAGGGCGAAATGGACGCAATCGCGGCGATCTGCTCTGGCTTCTCCCGTGTGGTTTCAGTTCCAGGCGGCGCACCAGCAGAAGTCGGTACGGCAAAGCATGAATGTGTTGATGAAGCTTGGAATGATCTGAAAGACGTTTCTGAAATCATCATCGCGACGGATAACGATGAGCCCGGCACAAACCTGCGTGACGATCTGGTCGGGCGGTTAGGTCCGGCACGATGCAAGATTGTTCGTTATCCGAGGGGCTGCAAGGATCTGAACGACGCGCTGATGAGCTACGGCGTTCGCGGTGTTCGTGAAAGCATTGAGCGGGCGCAATACGTCCCGACAGATGGCGTCTACATTCTCGATGACATTCCAGAAAGCCCGCCGCTTGCGCCTGTTCGTGTCGATACGATGGGTGATGATTTTTACAAGCATATCGCGATCTGCAAGGGGCAGGTGAGCTTTTGGACTGGCTGGGCCAACCGAGGCAAAACAACCGTGCTCAAGCAGGTCATGGTTGATCTGGTTCGACAACGCTTCTGGCGAATTGGCGCGGCGATGTTTGAGGATGATATCCGGAGAACACTCGTTCCTGACCTCGAAGTTCTGTATTCGGGCAAGCCTCACAAGCAACTGAAAAACGATGACCGGCTCGAAGCGCAAAGCTGGATCAAGGACCATTTCAGATTCATTGTTCCAAGCGATGACACTCAGGCGACGGTGCCGTGGTTCCTCGAACGCGCCGAAGAGTGCATCTATCGCCACAACTGCGAGATGATCATCCTGGACCCTTGGACGGAGATCGACCTTGAGCTGAACGGACGATCTGAAAACGAGGTGGTGAAGAATTACCTCTCTGCGTTCACGCGCTTTGCCAAGCGGTTCAACGTTCACGTTGCCATCATCGCGCACCCTCGTAAACCGCCTGAGATCGGCGGATCAAAGAAGCTTCCGACAGGCTATGACATTTCAGGTTCAGCGCACTTCTTCAACAAGTGCCATCTGGGCGTGACGATCCAGTCTCACGAAACAGTGGACGGTCTAACAGAAGTCAAAGTCTGGAAGTCCAAGTTTAAGGACATCATGGGGCCAACGGGCAGCTTCTACATGCTGTTTGACCAGCCGACGAAACGCTTCTCAGGCGTTCACAAATCGACGGCCATCAAAATGGTGGAGGCCGCAGCATGACCCGCACAATCGGCCATCCTGATCACGTCGTCATCATCCGCAAGATCAGCGCAGCATCCCTAACCAAGCCAAACGGACACCTAACACCGGCCTTTATGGCCCAGAAGGAGAAGTGAAATGTCAGAAATACATCCAAAGCCAAACGAATTTACACCTGAAGAAATCCAACAGGACCACATCTTGCGGTTCTTTCACTACGCCCATCTCCCAGAGGTGTTGCAGGCGAAGTCAAAGCCGTTCTGCGATCTGGCGCGGCTTCTGCTTGATACGTGCCCACGAAATCCAGAACGAACAGTAGCGTTCCGCAAGCTTCTAGAGGCAAAAGATGCGGCGGTTCGCGCAGGTCTGCCATCATGAGCTATTCAAAAGGCGTTCTGCGTATCGAAGACCCGAGTCAATTGCGCATCAGGCGGGAGCTTATGGCGTCCGTCCTGATTAAAGCAACGGTCGATGGCTGCGAACAGCTTGGCACTACCGGACTTGGTTTTGTCCTTTCAGCAATGTCGCATTGGACGGTCGAGGGAATTGAGAGTGGCCTAGGTAAGCCGCTCTCTGATTACCTACGAGCACTCTCAGATATAGCTGATCCCAAGAAGAATACTCGCCAAAAGGAATTTGCCGAACAGCGTAGGCGCAAGGCCTTCGATCAAATGAGCGAATTCGCGAACGCAACGGATGGATGGTCGCAACAGCTCGACCCTAACGATCCGCAGCCATAATCACGGAGAACTGAAATGACAGACCAACTAATCGGAAAATCAGAAGTCACATGGGAGCTGGTAAACGCTCTTGAGAACTTGGCAGACGCGCAGCAGCAGTGTGAAGCGCAATTCGTAGCTGCGATCTATCACAAGCGCGCTCTGGATGACCGTCGCGTCGATGTGAGCAAGGCGTTTGACGCGTGCCGGAAATTTGAATGCCTCGACGTGGACAAGATGATGGAGCAAAAATTCGTCGTCACGTCTCAGATGATCGACGCCTATCGGGCTGAACTGCTTGGCCAGACCAGCGCACCGGTATCAGCCGACGCCGACGAGCTGAACGACCTTACGCCACACGAGGGCGAAGAGGAAGGCGACCCGCCAATGCCCGAAGGCGAAGGCTGGAAGCGTAACGCCGGTGAGCAGCCTTTCGAGGATGAGGTTTTGGCCGAGGTTGTTCTGAGTGACGGATCTTATGACATCGACTGGAGCGGAGATTTGTACTGGCATTGTGATTGTGCTCAAATGACTCCGATCATCTGGTACCGTAAAGCCCCACAGGAAGCTACACAGAGCGAAACAGAGCAATCAGACGGCATGGGTAGCCAAGAGGTCGCAGAAGCCTCTCAGGACGTACCAGAGACGGAAAGCGAGGCAATCCAGCCAGCCCCTGCGCCTGAGACATTCGACCACGCAGCAGAAGCAACCGCTCAAATCGAAGCCAGCATTGATGAGCGCGAAGAAGCGGCAGCGTCGGCATATGATGTAGGCCAGAAAGTGACGTTTGAGGACGACGACGGCGCGACATTGTCGGGCGAGATTTCTAAAGTCAGTCAAGACTTTTCGACCCACGAACCATTTTACAATATCGATGTGCTAAATGAAAATGGTGTACGAGAATCGTATTTCCAAGTCGATCATGATCGCGTGACACCAATCGAAGCACAGGCAGAGACTGAAAGCATTGAGACGGAAGCGCAGCCTTTAGGATTTGATCTTCCTGAAGGAGCGGTTAAAAATGGAATTGGGTATGATCAATACACTGGTTGGTATGCCGACTACACAGTTCCGGAGACCGGCGCTAGTGGCCGTGTCTACGCTACTGAAGTCGGTATCGGCGACTTTCAGTTGGACCTAAATTCACACTCAGAGCCTTCTCCTCACACTGAACAGCCCGAGACAGTCGAAGCAGAGCCAGAAGCCCCAGATGAACCAAAGGCAGAGCGTAAGACACTCGACTGCACCGGCGACTTCACGCAGGAAGAGATTGTCGCAAAGTCAGGCTTCGACCCGCGCGTCCAGTCTGACGACATCGCAGCCGCTGAGCGTGAAGAGTTTAACCGCCCTCGCGTTTACAATCCGTGGGCGCCGCCTGCAAAAGCGGAGGGCTAAATGCGAGAACTGCAATGGTTCATCCTTCGCGTTAAGTCCACTCGGGAGCGATCGGTCATCCGGTCGCTTTCTGAGCGCGGTATTCGTTCGGCCTTCATCGGTGAGCGACACAAGGACGAGCGAGGCAATGCGACAGACGATGATTGCCGCGTAGACGTTCCAGGCTATGTTTTCATCGAGATGGAGCGCATAGGCGATGCTCTGCACTGGCAGAAGCTGGCCAACCTGCCAGAGGTGTATAATCTGGTCGGACAGTTCGCAGGCCTCAACGTTGCCCGAGTGCCAGCTTGGTTCATGGAAAAGCGCCTGAAGCATGTACGCCTGAAAGAAGGTGGATCTGAATACGTGATCTTCCTGAAGCGTGACGAGAAGTCGACCGTCATGCAGCGTATCAAGTTCCTCAAAGGCGAAACCGTCCGCGTTAAGTCCGGCCCTGCAACCGGTATCTGTGGCACTGTACAGGAAGACACAGAGTCAGCGGTTCGCATCGACTTCGGCAATTACGCTCTGAACGTCGATCAAACGCTTGTGGAGAGGGTAGAGAGCGCCGCTTAAGCCACGGCGCTATCATCGCCTAAAAGAACCATTGCGGCGGTGTTGAGCTTTACCCGCTCAGATGGCCAGTCACCAGCCCCGCTAACCGTTGTATATTCTACTTCGTCGGGCTGGTGTTCATTGATCAGGTCCAACGCCTCTTCGCTGGCCCGAACCTGCATCTGGTAGAGTGTGCGCAAAACTTCCCACACTTCTGGATTAACGCGCGAACGGCCAGACGACATATCCAGAACGGTTTGCTGACTCACAGTTCGGCCAAGCTGTTCGGATAAAAAAGAACTGGCCTCTTTTGTGGAAAGGCCAGTGACACGGAGGGCTGCAGAAAAAAGGCTCATTTTACGGACACCGTGCACCAGATGCGATCAAGGTATTCTTGCGCTGTTTCAGCATAATCGCCATCTTCGTTAAATTCGCGAGGGTCGCAGTCTTCTTCCCACTCGGCAGCTACCCATTCAATGAACTCTGGCATTTCAGCCGGTTCGATATTGTAAGCGCGTTTTGTCTGGTCATAGTCTACGACAACGACGTTTTCAGTTGGAAGCTTTGGTTCGATCTGACCTTGTTTCCAAGAAGCGATGTGGGCGAAAGCAAAATTTGTCATTTTCAGTCTCCAGTGAGTAGCCGGTGGGGCCGTTCCCCTTGGCCATGAGTTCAATATATACATAAATTATGTACAGTCAACAGCTATCTGAGAAAAAGTTGATTTCGTTTCCAAATCAGGGCATAAATAAACCCCATAGGCGAAGTAAGTCTGTGGTGCGATGCATCCTCCCTGAAAAGCCACAACGGCAGACGCAAAGCGAAAGCCGGTTCACGACGCGCTTCACCTCAGAAGCCGCGTCTTTTTTGCACCCTAATTACAGTTTGCCGCCGAGAAGCCTGTCCCCCTTCTCAGAACCTTCACGTAGAGGCATTTCGGCGGCTACCCCTCAAGACACTGACTGAAACTGGCAGCCTCAATCTGATGGCAGCCTGCTGTAAGTGGAACCCCCAAACATGGCCCCAAATGGCAGACCGCCGCTCTACTCGGACCCCGAGTTTCTGAGCGAGAAGATCGACCAATACTTTGACAAGCTGGAACCAGGCGACATTCCGACAATCGCTGAACTGGCTTTTGAGCTTGGCTTTGCAAGCCGGAACGCGCTTTGGGAGTATGAAAAAAAGCCTGAGTTTTCCGACACGATAAAGAAAGCACGGCTCAGAATCGAAGTGGATCGCACGAAAAGGCTTGTTCAATCGGGTACGCCAACAGCCGGTCTCATCTTCGATCTGTGTAACAATCACGGGTATAAAAACCCGCAACACCTGAAGCACTCTGGCGATGACGACGACGACACGCCAATCAAGACGGTTAATAAGATCGAGCTTGTCGCAGTAAAGCCGAATGACAACGCTGCAGATTAAGCTTCCTGAAAAGCTCGTTCCGGTATTTGAAGGAGAGGCAGACGTTCGCGGCGCCTATGGAGGTCGAGGCAGCGCCAAGACCAGAAGCTTCGCCAAGATGCTCTGCATTAAGGGCCGCATCTTCGCAGAGGCTGGCATACGCGGCGTTATCGTGTGTGGCCGTGAGTTTCAGAACTCGCTCGATGAATCGTCTATGGCCGAGGTCAAAGCCGCGATTGAATCAGAGCCTTGGCTGGAAGAGTTCTACGAAGTCGGCGAAAAGTACGTCCGGACTAAATGCGGACTGGTAGAGTTCAAGTTTGTCGGCTTGCGTCTCAATCTGGAAAGCATCAAGTCTAAAGCCCGTATCCTGATCATCTGGGTGGACGAGGCTGAAAGCGTTACGGACTATGCATGGCAGATCGTTCTTCCGACACTTCGTGAAGAGGGATCGGACTGGAACGCAGAGCTGTGGGTGACGTGGAACCCTGAACGGGAAGCCAGCGCAACACATAAGCGCTTTAGACTGCTTCAGAGTGACCGTGTCAAAGTCAGAGAGCTGAACTGGCGCGACAATCCTTGGTTTCCTGCCAAGCTGGATCGCCAGCGTCAGATGGATATGCAGACCGATCCTGACGACTACGATTGGATTTGGGAAGGCAAGTTCCGGACGCACTACAAAGGCGCTTACTACGCCAAGCATCTGTCTCAGGCCAATGCAGAAGGCCGTATTCGTGATCTGCATGTAGATCCATCCCTGACGCTTCGCACATGGCACGACTTGGCTGGCGCTGGTGATAAGGCAGACGCCTACTCAAT
Organism: Ponticaulis sp.; assembly: GCA_002723155.1. Classification (GTDB taxonomy): domain Bacteria; phylum Pseudomonadota; class Alphaproteobacteria; order Caulobacterales; family Hyphomonadaceae; genus Ponticaulis. The sequence continues at coordinate 313,925 of PBNO01000006.1, forward strand.
CTGGACGGGGCAATTCGTAGGGCAGCAGGTCTGGATGCTTGGTCATTACTGCACAGAAGGTCAATCGAGCGCGTATCACATCGACTGGCTGAGAACATGGTGTCTGGATCGTGGGATTAAACGATGCGTTGTGACGCTTCCGCACGATGGCGATCAGGTGAAGCAGGACTATTCCTGGCGAAACATCTGGAACGCCGCTTCCGAGCCGGGATTGGTTGAGTTCATCACCGAGGTGATCCCGAACCAAGGGCGCGGCGCTGCGATGAAGCGTGTCGAGGAAAGCCGCAAGATATTCCCTCGCGTCTGGTTTGACGAAGAGGGCACGAAAGCAGGCAGGCAGGCGCTTGCAGCGTATCACGAGAGACGAGACGACAACCGCAACGTAGGCCTTGGCCCTAATCACGACTGGGCCAGCCACGACGCTGACAGCTTCGGCCTGATGGCCTGCACGTATAAGCCTCCGGGCGATGTGGTCGGCAGCGATGAACTCAAGAAAGCACTTTACGGCAAAAGCCGTGGGCGTGGGAGCTATCTGGCAGCATGAGCGATCGAGACCTTCTGCAGGAAATCCGTGAGCGTTACGACACTGGATGGTCTGCGGATGTGAAAAACCGTGAAGAGATGGAGTCAGACCTCCGTTTCGTTGCTGGTGAGCAATGGCCTGAAGATGTGCGGCTTGACCGGGAATCTGATGAGCGCCCTTGCATCACAGAGAACCGGCTTCCGCAGTATGTGCGTCAGGTCGCCAATGATATGCGAGCCAATCCGCCAGCGATTAAGGTAATTGCAGGCTCGGGCGGGGCAGATAAGGCTGTTGCCGATATCATGACCGGCATGATCCGCGACATTGAGAGCAAAAGCGCTACGCTTCGCCCTTACGTGTCAGCAGGTGCCAGCGCGGCGCGTTGTGGAATTGGTCACTGGCGCGTTCTGACTGATTACACATCGCCGACAAGCTTTGAGCAGGAAATCCGGATAGAGCCGGTTCTCAATCCGTTTGCCGTTGTCTGGGACCCTGTTGCAGTAGCGCCAACGCGTGAAGATGCGGACTGGTGCTTCGTCATTGAGGAAATGTCCGAGGAAGAGTTCAAGTCTCAGTATCCGGACGCCAAGCCTGTCAGCTTCGACGGGAAGGACACAGAGAGCTGGTCTAGCGGCTGGCTGAACGGTGATGACAAGTCTGTCCGTGTGGCAGAATACTGGCGCAAGATCAGAGAGCCTGCGACGGTTTGTATGCTCGCAGATGGCTCGACCGGCTACAAAGACGACCTGCCAGAGGGATTTCCGGCAGAGGTGATTATTGCAGAGCGTGAATCGGATCGCGTTCGCGTCGAAGTCCTGAAGACGAATGGTCACGAAATTCTGGAAGAGGCTCAGGAATGGCCAACGCGGCATATTCCTATCGTGCCTGTTGTTGGCGAGGAATACTCTGTCGGCGGTCACATGATCCGCAACTCTGTGATCCGGTTCGCCAAGGATAGTCAGACGATCTACAATTACTGGCTATCGACACAGACCGAGCATCTGGCGTTGCAGCCAAAAGCGCCGTTCGTGGCTACGGCACGACAGGTGCAGAACTACGCCGATGTCTGGAAGACCGCGAACACGAGCAATCACAGCGTCCTGATCTTCGATGTTGATCCGGATGCGCCAACAGCCCGGCCTATGCGTGAAGCGCCTCCAGCGTCTTCTGGAGCCTTTACAGAGCAGGTTTTGCGCGCCGCTGATGGAATGAAGGCAACAACCGGCATTTATGATGCTGGATTAGGCGCTCAGGGCAATGAGACCAGCGGCAAGGCGATTATGGCCCGTCAACGTGAAGGCGACGTTGGCACTTTTGAGTTCCGAGACAATCTGAACGCCTCTGTAGAGCATACAGGGCGCATTCTCGTTGAGCTTATCCCTGTGATTTACGACACGCCGCGCATGGTCCGCATTCTGGGCGAGGATGGCGAGGAAGACTTCGCCGAGATCAACAAGCCTGAAATCGATGCTCAGAGCGGTCAGCAGGTTGTCCGAAATGATCTGAAAGTTGGTGAGTACAACGTGCATGTGCGCTCTGGGCCGTCCTTCACGACGAGACGCCAGGAGGCTGCAGAAAGCATGTTGCAGTTTATCCAGACCTCACCGGATTCAGCCTCGCTTGTGCTGGATCTGATCGCCAAGAACATGGACTGGCCCGGCGCGGATGAATTCGCCGAACGGTTCAAAAAGATGCTGCCGCCTCAAGTTCAGCCGGAAACGGACGATCCAGAGGAACAGCAAGCCAGAGCGCAGAAGGCACAGCAGGCCCAAGAGGCCGCGATGCTGGAACAACGCAACGCTATGGCAGAGATTTCGGAGAAAGAAGCGAATGCCGCCGAGGCGCAGGCTGATGCTCGCAAAACCGAAATAGAAGCGCAGAAGGCTCAGCTTGAAATGCTGATGCAGTCGGGCGCGCTTCAGCAACTGGTGACGCAGATGGTGCAGGCGCAACTCGCGCAGGCCCTTCAGCCGCAACCAACCCCTTACCCATAAATCAGAGGAGGCTTTAAGCCGTTGCCTGATCAGGAAGCACTAGAGGTCGCTCTTGCTGACCTCTCGGACGAGAGTGAAAACGAGGCGTCCGCAGCCGTAGAAGGCGAACAGCAGGAACCGTCAGAGGACAATGCCGCAGAAATCGAGCAGGAAGCCCCTGCAGAGGAAGAAAAGCAGGCAGAGACCGAAGACACCCAAACGGAAACCAAGTCTCAGCGCAGGCGCCGTTTGCGCCGTGAACGCGAGGAAAAGCAGGCCGATCGCCTGAAATTCCTTGAGGCCGAGAATAAACGTCTGGAAAAGCGCCTCGGTGGCATCAAAGAGCCGGATCGTCGCAACTACTCGAATGAGAGCGAATATCTGGCTGATCGTGCCGCTTACAACGTCCGCCGCGAAACAGCGCAGGAGGACCAGCAGCGACTTTCGACAGACTTTGAGACCACAAGGGCAGAAGAGGCTCAGGCCTTTAATGACGCTCTTATGGATTTCGGCGCTGAAGGTTCAGAGAAGTACAACGATTTCACCGAGAAGGTCTCTCGCCCTGTGGAGCAGGGTGGACCGGCAATCACGACCGTCATGACAGAAGCCCTGTTCGAGACGGATCATGGCGTTGATATCGCGTATTATCTGGCACAGCACCCGAAAGAATCTCTTCAAATCGCCCAAATGTCACCAATCGCCCAGGTTCGTAAGATTTACGAGCTGGAAGGCAAGGTGAGCAAGGCGAATGCTCCGGCCAAGTCGGCAGCGCCTCCACCGGTCAAAACGGTGAAGAGCGGTAAGGCGACAGCGCGCAAGCCGGTTTCCGAAATGAGCATGTCTGAATACGCCGAGTTCCGTCAGAAACAGATGGGCGGCGGCGCATAGGGCGCATTTCTTTGATCTGGAGAAACGACAATGGCTAACAGCCTTATCACGCCGAGCATTATCGCCAAGGAAGCCCTTGTGCAGCTCGAAAACAATCTCGGAATGGCGAACAACGTACACCGGGAATACAAGAAAGAGTTCGTCAAAGTTGGCGACACAGTTTCTGTCCGCAAGCCTGTAAAGTTCTATGCTGCTGACGGTAAGACGCGCGTCAACCAAGACGTTGAAGAGGCGAACACCTCAATCACCGTCGACAAACAGAAGCACGTCTCGTGGAAATTCTCTTCCAAAGACCTGACTCTGACGGTTGAGGACTATTCCGAGCGTTACATCAAGCCAGCCATGATCGCGCTGGCAAACGTGATCGACCGCAACGGCCACGACCTTTACAAAAACGTCTGGAACCATGTCGGCACGCCCGGCACGACGCCGAACGGCTTCGCTTCAATGGCTCTGGCTGCGCAGCGCATGGACGAAATGGCGGTGTCTACGGACATGCGCAAAGCTGTCCTGAACCCTGCAGCTGGTTACGCAATCGCGGGCTCTGCAACGTCGCTCTACATGAACGGCGTGAACCAGCAGGCTTACCGTAAAGGCGCTATCGGCGAGATCGCTGGTCTTGAGACGTTCCGGTCTCAGAACGTGGCCAATCACACTGTGGGCGCACTGGGTGGCACGCCGCTTGTGAATGGCGCTTCCCAGAACACAACCTATGCGAACTCTGGCGATACAAACAGCCAGAACCTCGTGACGGACGGTTGGTCGAGCTCGGTGACGGGCCTCCTGAAAGCTGGTGACGTGTTCACGATTGCTGGCGTCTACGCGATGAACCCGGTTCCAGGCGAAGGCACGACCGGCAAGCTGCAAATGCCGTATCTGCAGGAATTCGTTGTCCTGTCTGACGTGGATTCTGATGGCCTCGGCAATGCGACTCTGTCGATCAGCCCTGCAATCATCACGTCTGGCCCATATCAGACTGTGTCGGCTGCGCCTGCTGATAACGCGGCAATCACAGTCAAAACCGGTACAGCGGCAACGACTTACCCGCAAAACCTCTGCTTCCACAAGAACGCGTTTGCGCTCGTAACATGCCCTCTGGAACTTCCGGACGGTGTCGAGTTCAAAGCGCGCGAGACTCACAAGGGCCTCTCTGTTCGCGTGGTCAAGCAATACAGCATCGATGCAGATGATGATATCATCCGTCTCGACGTGCTGTATGGCTGGAAGTCCATTTACTCTGATCTGGCGGTTCGCCTTGCAGGCTAACGGCGCAGAAGAGAAGGTTTACCGCACTTGGGGCTATTCGGCTTCAGGTGCGGAAGTCTTCACCCTGAAGGAGGGCGAGAGCCTTCCTGCGGGTTATTTCGACTCTCCGGCGAAAGTCTCTCAACCAGTTGAACCTGAAGCGCCTGCTGTGACTGAGTCCGTAGAGGAAGTCGAAGGGCTTAGCGTTCCAGATGACTGGGAAGAGCTTCAGTGGAAGCAGCAGGTTGCACTGGCCAAGCGCATCTCGCCTGACATGGCGGATGAGATTGCCACCAAAGACGATGCAGTCTTCGTTATTCGGGAATATCTGAACAATGGCGAAAACGATCAGTGATCTGACTGAGCGCGTTCTGCAGAAGCTTTTCGTTGTGGAAGGTGGCGCAGTTCCGCAAGCAGAAGACACAGCTATTGTCCTTGATGAGTTCAACAGCTTCATCGACGGATTGTTCGCTGATGGTCTTACCCCGACAGATGAGGCAACAACACCGGTCAGCCTCACGGAGGGAACTGAATACACAACGTCAGACGCTTTCCCACTGAAGGACCGCCACTTTGAGGGCGTTGTCTGTATTCTGGCGGTCAATCTTGCCAGTGATTTCAAAGCCGAGCTGGACGGCTCAACTGTTCGAAAGGCTATGCAAGGGCGCCAGCGCATTGATGCGGCGTTCATGCCTTCAATGGTGGCTTCGGTTGATCGCGCTCTGAATCGTCTCCCGTCTTCTGTTCTCTGGCCGAGTTCTACCTAATGCCTCTCGCTGAGCTTGCTGCAGGACATTACGAGCGTGACGGTCAGGGCGATAATCGCAAATGGCTGGTAAACGCTTACGCAGAGCCGAACACGTCTGATCCGGCGCGGCCTATGCGCCTGACGCGGACGCCTGGAAGCCTTCTGTATTCTTCCGGCCTGTCTACGTCTTGTCGCGGTATCTGGTATCAGGAAGGTTTTTCGGACAAGGTTGTTGTGGCAGACGGAACGGCGCTTAAACTGTTCCCGACAGACTTCTCAGCGCCAACGACGATGACTGGAACGCTGTCTGGCACGGATCGCGTTCAGATGGCCTCTTCTGAGGCTGAAAGCGCGTTTCTGAGCGATGGTGATATCTACATTGCCGCATCAGGTGCAACGACCTTTGCAGCGGTAACGGACGCCGACTTCGCAACACTGCTATCTGATCACGGTCAGACCGGCTTTTCTTCGATTGCCAGCATTGGTCAGCGTCTTGTGTTCACATACGGCTCGCGGCTCGGTTTCACAGATGCCGGCGACTTCGACGCGACAACGACGCTCAGCTATTACACGGCAGAAAGCTCGCCTGATCCGCTCGTTGCGGCTGTGGTGCTTGGCAATACGATCTGGCTCGTTGGTACACAGACGATAGAGCCGTGGGTTCAGACCGGCGACAACACAGACCCGTTCAGCCCGATACAGGTTGACCCGATTATGCGGGGTGGGAAGTGTCGTGACTCCATCATCCAGATGGATAACACGCTGATCTGGATCGGTGACGACAACGGCGTGTATCGGCTGGATGGTATGACGCCGACGCGCATGGACGCGAAAGACGCATGGGTAACACGCATGATTGCGGAAACCGATGCTGACGACATTGTCTGCTCCAAGGAAGAGATAGACGGTCACGCCTTCTACATCATCAACACGCCAACCGGCTGTGTGTGCCTCGATCTGGCGAATGGCACCTTCCACAAGCGCGAAACATACGGGCAGACGACATGGGAATGGGCATACAGGGCGCGGGCTGGATCGCTGTACTTTGCAGGATCGCGCCTTGGCGCAAAGCTCTGCAAGCTGTCCCGGGACTATAAATGGGATGATCTGACAAGCGCGAGCGGAACGGGAACGGCAATCAGCCGGAAGTTCTCGGCTCACCTCCCAAGCATGACGGGCCGCAGAGCAATCGAGAATGTGCGCCTTGATGGCATCACGGGTGCCGGTCTTGCATCCGGTCAGGGCTCTGATCCGGTGATCACGATGGAAATCTCGGTTGATGGTGGCAATACGTTCGGAAACGGGCGCGATCGATCAACAGGTAAAGCCGGTGAATACAATAAAAACCCGTTCTGGACGCGCTGCGGACGCGCTCGCCCGGGGCAGACTGTTTTCCGGTTCACATTCTCCGAGCCGATTGATTTTGGCGCTCTGAACGTCGCAGTGAATGAGGGACTTTAATGAATAACGCTCAAGTAGCAGCAGCTAGAAAAGCGCTTTTTGGTTTTCCTGACCTAAAGGTGACAATTGGTAAGGTGAATGATTTTGAAGAAATTATCCCATATTTGAAGGACGATGTCTTCACACGCGGCGCTCCGGTAAAGGTGTCGGTGGAAACGCCTCCCGAGCAGATTACCCGCGAATTAAACGCATCTTGTGCGGCTTTAGTGGCAGATAATGGCTGATAGTCGCTCAGTTGATCGCTTGCCCGCTGGCCCGATTGTCGATGACAAGGGCATGCCGACGCCAGAGTTTTCGCGCTGGCTGGATGCGCTCGTGTTTGGTGGTGGTCGCAATACGATTGGGAAGCAGGTTTCAGGCATTGCCGAGGCCAATCAGTCGATCAGCTCATTACAGGGGCAGGTCACTGCTGCGAATACCAATGTGAACAGTGTGGCAGAGTCGGCAGCCGGTTCAGGCAATCTCACGGTGTCTGGCAGTTCGGCCTATGCATTTGCGTTCAGCGCCAGCCCGCCAACAGCAACAACGTCCAGTGTCACTGTCACGCCATCGGGCGGCGTTGCGCCTTACACGTACTCGTGGACTTACGTGTCTGGCGACACGTTCACGGCTGACAGCTCTACGAGCGCGACAAGCACATTCAGCATTTCCATCGGATCTGAAGAAACAAAGACCGGCTACATGAAATGCACGGTCACAGACTCCACCAGCGGAACCCCGCTCACGGCTTCGTTCACGGTTTACTGTGAAGCGTCATCGGGCGGCCTCTAACCTCATTTAAAGGATAAGCTATGCCTTCTTTTCTGGGAGCCGTGTTCAGCGGTATAGGCGGACTCGTGAGCGGTCTCTTCGGGAACAAGTCCGAGGACAAGGCCGCAGATGCTCAGGTTCAGGCCAATCGTGATGCAATAGCGCTGCAGCGTGAGCAGTTTGACTGGATGCGCAATGCGTTCGCGCCTTCAATTCAGCGAGGCAATGCGGCAGGCGATCTGTTGGGGGCGACGTTTGGTATCTCGCCGGTGAATTATCGGTCTGATCAGGCGGTTCCAGGCGCGAGTATCAACACCAATGCGCTCGGCAACATTGGCAATATCGGGAATGAAAATGGCAGTGGCGGTTATCCGCCCGGCTTCTTTGCGCAGGTGGCGCGACGTGTGGCCAATCCGGACACGCTTGAACCGGCTCCATATCAGCAGACGGGGCAGGGCAATTCTCTTCTGACGACTGGTCAGGCCAATGGAACACCGGAAACGGGCATGTCTGCAGGCTCGGCCAATCTCACGGCTACAACGCCGGAAGGGCTGCAGGAGGAGGCATATAACCGCTTCCTTGGCTCAGGCTACAATCAGGCGGCTACCGATATCAGCCAGCAGGATTTTGACACCATTCAGGGAGGCATGGGTGCTGCAGGCAAGCTGTTCTCTGGCTCGACGCTTGGCGCAATGTCTGACCGTCTCGCTGGTAATCGTTATGGTGCTTATTTTGATTATAACAATGCGCTTGCTGGGCTGGCCGGGTCTGGTCAGAGCGCGACGAGTTCGCTCGCGGCGGGCGGACAAAACGCGACCAACGCCATGTCAGCGCTCACGCAGGATATCGGCAATATCCGAGGCTCCAGCTACCGGCAGCAGGGCGCCAACTCTCAAAACATGATCGGCAATGCGCTGGGCTCAATTGGAGGCTTCTTCTAATGTCACTGATGAACTGGGACGGAATACCGAAGGTGCTGACGGGTGGGGAAGGCGGCGGCATGTCTAATGCTCTGGCCTCGCTGGACATGAAGCCGGGCATGAACAAGCCGGTAGCACAAGGTCAGGGCGGTCCTGTCACCAACGTTCTCAGCTCCATCGAGAACTGGGGGCAGAATAACCTTCGCAGAGGCTCAGGACCGCTTGCTGAGGCGGTTCACGGCTTTGCGCAGGGCTTTGCTCCGCAGCAGTACGAAAACGCGCGTCAGGGCCGCATGGGCGAGATTGCGCAGGAGCAGGCTCAGCGCGGCAATGTACAACAGCAGATTACCAGCATGAACGAGCAGCAGGCTCAGATGCAGCGCGAAATGCAGGAATCAGCTCTGGCGATGGGTCAGCACCTTCTGACCATGCCTGAAGAGCAGCGCGTGGCGTTTGTCCGTCAGAACTGGCAGCGGTTCGGCCCGATGGTCTCAGGCGGCAAGAACAATATGAGCTTCGAGCAATGGATGGCTCAAGACCCTACCGGCCTGTCTGACATGGACCTGCAGAACGACATTGCAGCGGCTATGACACAGATGCGTCAGGGGCCTCAATATGAGGTCACGAATGATCAGTATATCCGGATGGATCAGGGCGCGCCTCGTGTGGCGCTCGACGCCCGTGATGCTGTTACCGTAGACCCGGGCGACCGTCTGTCTACGCAGACAGGACAAGTCCTGCTCGGACCTGATGAAGATTATGTCGGACGCGAAATCAGAACGCTGGATATTCGCCAGCAGGAAGCTGACACAGGCCGGATCAATGCGAATAGGCCGTCTGGTCCTCTTGTCTCAATCAGTGAGGGAAGCGGTGCAGCTCCACAGATCGGAACTATCCCGCAAGGTTATCAGGTCGCGCAAGACCCGCAGACAGGTGCTTGGCGCATGGAGCCAATTCCAGGCGGTCCAGCCGATGATGAGAACGCAGGTGCCGACGCGCAGGCACGAATGCGCCTGCTTTCATCGCAGTCGCAAAACGAAATTGTTAATACGGCAATTGATCGTGCGCTTTCTGCGACAAATGACTGGACAACCGGATACGGCGGGTTGTTCGCGGGCCTCCCTGCCAGTGACCAGCGCTACTTGAATAATCAGCTTGAAACAATTCGCGGCATCATCAGCGTAGATGCTCTTGCCGAGATGCGGGCAAACTCCCCAACAGGCGGAGCGCTCGGCAGCGTAACAGAGCGTGAGCTTGACCTGCTAAGCAGTCTTCGCGGTCGTCTTGATCAGCTCGGTAGGCCGGAAGATTTGGCGCAAACTCTCAGAGACGTACAAGGGTCTCTGAATCGCCTGCAACAGGCACGAGAGCAAGACTACAATAATCGTATTTCTCGACGCGATGCAGTAACTGGCAGCACGGTTACTCCCCCTCCGCCCGGCTTTGAGGTCGTCCAATGAGCGATGGAAAATACGCCGTAAACCGACAGACTGGTGAAGTCCAGCGTTTCAACGGGCAAAGTTGGGAGCGTATTCAGTCGGCTCGCAATACCCAAGGCGATATTCAGATCTATGAGAATGATGCATGGCGTCCGCTTCAGAGCGCCTCGCAACCAACGCAGGCGCAAAGCAGTTACACGCCGCCTAGCGGCGTAATGCGTGGTCCGGGCTTGGACGTTTCATCTGCTTCTGGCAATGCAAGCCAGCCGGGGCCGAGGTTGACGGAGGAGCAGTTCAGAAACTCTCCATCGCCTGAGACGGTTGCAGCAAATCGCGCTTCTCAAGAGCTTTTAGACTACGAGCCATCTCGTGCGGCTTCGGCTATGCTGGGCGTCAATAATGGTCTGACGGGAGGGCTTCAGACTCGTCTGAATGCGATGATTCCGAATGAGCTAACTGGCCAGCCATCAGCCAATTATGACGAACGCCTTCAGCAAGCGCGTGATGTGCAGCAATGGCATAGCGAAACCAATCCAATGTCATACGGTGCGGGCGAGCTTACTGGCTTCGGTATTGCAACAGCCATCCCTCTTGGACGTGCCGCCAAAGGCGTCGACGCAGTTGTTCGCTCTTTGCCTCAAGCTGCTAGTCGCTTAAATCAGGCGGTTCGATACGGTACGCGCTTGGCTGGCCTTGGTGCTCTGGGTGCTGGCGAGAACGCCCTCTATGAGGGAACCGTAGGGGCTTCCAATCGTGAAGCAACCGAAGGGCGTGATGTTTCGCTTGGTGAGCGCGCCGATATGGCAGTTGAAGGTGGAACAAATCCTCTCGCATGGGCAGCTGGCCCTGCTTTGTCGCTTGCCGGTCGCAGCGCTAACCGCCTATTCAGTGGCACATTCACGCCAAGCCATATTGCGACGCCAGATCGGAACATTCAGGAGATCGGCGAGATAATTGACGCTTCACTCGTCGACGGAGGAGCCACGCCCGATGCGCTCGGAACTCTTGAGCGAGCCCTTAACAGGGTGGGTGTACCGCTCGACACGAACGCTCGGCGGCAGATCGTAGTTGCGGTAAATGAGGCGGCCCAGAGCGCGGAGGTTGGCTTGCCGCTCGCGCCGCGGTTTAAAGATGCGATCATCAATGCGCTTGATAATGGCTCTGGCCGGGTAAGAAACCTTATACAGGGCAACCTTCGTGCGGCTTACAATGCCAGTCCAGATGCGGCTGCAACGATTCAGCGCTCGCTTGCTCAAGACCTTCCAGCGGCTCGTCAGAGTATTCGTCAACGGTTTCAATCCATAATGGGTGATCGGGACCTGATTGGAGCTGAGGATGATATCCTAGAAGAGCTTCAGCGTATAGGTCGCGAAGGGTATGAGCCTATTTTGGCCAGAGGCGACGCTCCAAGTGAGGGCGCCGAGTGGATGTTGGGCACGCTACGAAATGAGCAGCGTTTTCCCGCTATTCAGCAGGTTATAACGGGCCCGGGCATGGACGTTTTGCGGTCGCCTCTGAATAAGATCGCTGCAGGCGAAGGCCTAGACTTGGCTGGCATGGTGGCGCGAAATCCTTTGCGCGCGGCTCATTGGATGCAGTCTCGCGCAAGAATGTTAGAGCAAGGGGCAAGCGAAGCGGCGGACCGTGGAGCCTACCGGTCTCTGCGTAGCCGAATTTTGAATGCGATTGAATCAGAGGTCCCTGAGTATAGGGAGGTTCGTCAGCTGTATGGGGATGAGTATGGGGCTCTTGAAGCGGTAGATTTCGGAAAAGAGTTCATGTCTGCCTATACCCGTCCACGTGACGCAGAGAACGCCCGTCGTGCTTTTGAGGCTATGTCAGAGCCACAGCAAGCGGTTGCGCTCCTGTCAGCTCGTGATGAGCTTCTACGGACCATGCGCGGCGGTCGTCGCATCAACAACCCTGACGGCACACGTTCTGGCGCAGCGCCACGTCTGACAATGACACTCCAGCAGGACATGCAAGATGCAATTGAACGTGTCTTTGGGGAGCGCGGCAAAGAACTGGTCGAGGCGATCAACGACACAGATCAATTCCTTCAGTCCAGGAACTCTATAGATCCTTCGGGAGGCTCGCAAACAGACCAGATGCGCCTGCTCGGTGAACGTCTGGTTGATGACGCCGTTCCGGCATGGCGAAACCGTCTTGCTGGATATCTGGGCGGTATGGCGGAAGCACCAATTTCCGCACCAATCCGCGCCACTCTGCGAGGTGCGCAATCTCGAATACAGCGAGACCCGTCGCAGGCAATTAACGAGTTTACAGCGTTGATGGAAGCGCCGCTGTCTCGCTCCCCTCGCAATGCGCTTCAGGACATGATCCCCGAGTAGGGCTCACCCCAAAACCCACGAACAACAAACCCGCCAGATTGGCGGGCGCTTTAGTATGAGGAAATAGCATGGGCGCGACTCCAGTCATGGGCCAGCTCCGCGATGGCAGCGGGACGATTTACGCAGGGGTTCGGGTGTACGTGTATGCAGGCGGAACCTCTACGCCTTCCACGATCTACACGGATGCAGGGCTTTCAACTGAAGACACTAACCCGTCAATCGGCGATGCTCAGGGCGTCTTCAAGTTCTTCATCGATGATGCAGGCGGCGCGACTTACAAGATCGTGGTCAAGACCAGCGACGATTCCACGACGATCTACAGCCGTGACAATATCGACCCGACAGAGGGCGTTATCCTTACCCTATTCAATCTGGGCGCTGAGGATGATGTCATCCCGTATCTGGATGATATTGCTTCTGTATCTTCCGATCTCGCGCTTGGCGCTTCATCGAACATTCTGAATGCAGAGGCGAATGCTCTGGCAGCAGCAGCCAGCGCGACAGATGCCGAAACGGCAGAGACAAACGCCACAGCCGTTGCGAATAACATCACAGCCGAAGCAAACAGCATCGATCAGGCCAAGGCAACAGGCTTCCTGTCTCAGCAGCGTTCAGTTCTTTCCACCTATGAGAACTTCTTTGCCTACAATGTGGGCGGCACAATTTACGTTGCACAGGGCGTAGAGCGCGCAACTGGCTATCTTCACTTCTACCCGTCAGAGTCAGCGATCCGGAATACACGGAACGCTTATCCGGCAATAGACCGCATTGCAGACGTAGAAGCCAAGGCCAATCAGGGTAATGCGCGTCTTGCCTCTAATGGTTACATCGACGGCCTGACTATGAACGGCCTTCGTATCTGGGGAACGAAGCCAGATGGAACGTTCCGTCTCCCGCACGAGGTTGAACAGTATCGTGTCGATAATGCGCGTCTGATCGGGAAGTATATCTGGCGTTATGCACCTGACGGCTCAACTGTGGCGCTGGGTGTTCGTCCGGACATGACAACGGATATGAACGCCAGCTTCCACACGAAGGACAAGTTTTTCGCTACGCCTTCGACGGTTTCATCATCGATCGACAATTACATGCCGCTGGAACTTGAGCGGTATTATGACACGCTCGTCTCTCATGGCGGGATTACGTTCTCGGCCCGACAGGTCAAATACAAGACGACCGGCGCTGCATCGACGCTGAAAACGCTTCTGATCAACAGCGTGAGCGATGGCATTTTCCTTCCTGTCATTGGCCAGTCCAACGCAGGGGAGGGCGGCTCTGAAGGCCTCGTCATCACAGAAGAGATGTTCCCTCACAATGTCATGAACTTCGATGGACCGCGCACCAAGACCGGCACAAGCGATCTTGATACAACGGCGCTGACAGATTTGCGCCCTGCAAAGGATGTGGCAGCGGCGCACTATGTCGGCACTCTGGCGTCATACGCGCTTGAGATGATGTATCGCCAGCGCACCGGTTACCCAACGCCTGGAATTCTCACAGCCACGTCATGGGAAGGCGGCAAGGACATTTCGTTCTTCAAGCAGGGCACGACGAACTATGACAATCTGATCGGCTATGGTGAACGGGCCAAGGCTGTATTCGCCAATTACGGTCGCGGCGTCCAATGCCCTTACATCGTCTATGTTCAGGGTGAGAGTGGTCTCACATCGGCAGAGCTTCAAACGCTTGCCAGCAACCTTACAGGCGATATGCAGACGGCTCTGGGCCTTGCGTCCGCGCCTAAGCTTCTTGTTATTCAGGTGAATGAGACTGAAGACGAAAGCTTAAGCGTCAACACAGCCATTCAGGACATTTACGACGCAGCAGCGGCAAGCTCGGACATCGTGTTTGGCGGCGTCATGTACGATTGCACGATGGATGACGGATTGGACGTTATCCACACGGACGCAATGGGCGGATGTATGCTCGGTGAGCGTATCGCAATGGCCGTTTATTGCGCTCTGACAGGTGAGACGCTTCCAACATTTGACGTGGATTCTGCAACGGCGTCCGGCACAAGCTGCGAGATTACCTTCACGCATGACTATGTGATCGAAAACGACTGGTTTGTTCCGCAATCGGTTGAAGACATTTCCGGCGACGGGATTGATGACGGTTCGGGCGGCGACAAGCTGATCGGCTTCAACTACTCGGATGTAAGCGGGACGACCAGCGAAAGCACATACACGCAGACCAGCAGCACAGTTCTGACGCTGAATCTCGATGCAACGGTCAGCATGTCTCCAACACTGTCAATCGCGCGAGACCTGACGCTTACGCAGTCCAACAGCTTCACCAAGACGCGGGCCAATGTGTATCGCAATAGCGGCTTCCGCTCTCCTTTCCACGACTACTTCAAATCGCGGCCTGACCGGCTCGCAGCAACGGGACGAACGAACGTCCCGGAAGAAATCCGCATCTACTGTCCAATTCGGGAGATTTCACTCTAATGGCTGGCTTTATTTCTAATCTCGATCCGTCCAATTTCGGCGCCACGCTGGCCGATTTTGAGACCGACACAGCTCCGCGCTCTACCATTATCGGCCACGCCAATTGCGTAGGTTGGCACGAGCCAGAGCCCTATCTGGGCAGCGCGGCAATCACGACAACGGTTGTCGGCTCTGACACCCGCATTGATACGCTGGAAGACCTTGCGGGGAGCGGGGAAAGCCTCGACGGGACAACAACCCGCAGGCCTTATCTGATTGCGGACGGTCTCAACGGCCTGTCTATCGCTCGCTTTAAGGGTGATGATACCGAAGCGACGAGTGGCAACCGTTCACAGCTCGACCCATCTCTTACCTTCGATATGACTGCGGCTCACTCAATGGTGTTCGTGGCAAAAATGACAGACACCACGTCAACCGGTGTTCTGGGCGGTAAGTTTTCGAACACCACAACGCGCTCTTATGTCGATGTTCCGGCAGGTGGCGGAAGCATTCGCTATCGTTTCGGCGCAACCGAGATTACCGGCACAATTGGCACTGACTGGTTCATCGGTATCAACGCCTATGATGGTTCCCAGTACATCAAAATGTATGTCGATGGAACGCGCTCGACTGATGTGGATGCCGCGGCTGCTGGCGGCACCGCATCCGGTGCGGCCTTCAAGATCGGCTCACTCTCTAACGGCTCACAGTTCGCAGACATGGACGTTGCTGCCATCGGCCTGTTCGATGTGGATCTCTTCAATTCCAGCTACGCGACACTTCTGGCGGCAATCAAAAGCTATTGCGCGTCTGCCTATGCGGTGAACGCGTCCTGATGACTGAGCACGAAGACCGAGGCCGTCAGCGCCTGGAACTCCTGAAGGCCGAGCAGCGGGCCGACAAGGAAGAACTGAAACAATTGAGACAGGAGGCCGCCATGAGCAAGGGAACGGCGCAGCTGGTGCAAGATACTGCAGAAACCTGCGAACAGCTTGTGAAGCAGATTGAAGAGCTTACCGAGAAACTTGGACTGGCAGAGCGTAAGCTCGATCAGATTGGCCAGCTTGTTTCGATCACGCCGCGTCAGATTACCCTGAACGGCCAGACAGAGCGACTGGTGAACGTTGATGACGTTGTCGACTTCATGGGTGCCATTGCCCAACTGATGGATCAGGGGCCAGCAGAACGAGCGGCGTTTAAGTCTCTGGCTCTCGGCATTGGTGACACAACGTCAGCAGGCAAACAGGTTCAGGAAAAGCGTGATGTGGAACCTGCCTGATAAGATGCCGTTTGAGGCCTATGAGGCCGCAGGGCGTCGATGCGGCGTTCCTGCGACCTTCATGAAAGCCTTGGTGAAGAAAGAGACGGGAGACGAAGACCCGCGCTGGATTCGCATAGAGCGGCTCTGGTGGCGGCGCAAGCGTCTGAACGTTCGTGAGCTTCGCCAGTTTGATCGTGTTGCCAATGCAAGGACACCAGAGGGCCGCTGGCAGCAATTCTGGGAAATGCATGAGGCGTGCATGACAGAGGGCCAGCACTCACCACAGACAACGTGGGCGGCGCTGGAAGCAACATCTTTCACAGCGTTTCAGGTCATGGGCTTCAATTATGATGAGTGCGGCTATTCTGATCCGGCCAACTTCTTCGATGACCTGAAAACGATTGACGGACATGTGCGGATTATTTCGCGCTTCTTCCGGTCCAGTCGGCGTCTCGGCCAGCTTGCTTCGCGTTGGGACTTAACGCAGCGCGGCGAATATCGCCTCGGTGACGCCTCCGAATTCGCCAAACACTATAACGGCAGACGATATCGGATGAACAATTATGACACCGATCTTGTCCAGCTGAGGGCGGATGTGGAGCGGCGTTATGCTTAGGTTGCTGGGGCCGCTCATCCCTTATCTGGCTGTTGTTGGCGCGACCGCTGTTCCTGTGGCCTTCGTCGCTCACAATAACGGGTATGCCTCGGCGCAGAAGGAGCATGAGCGCCAGTACCAGAGATGGTGGGTCGATCACGTTTTGCTGTGGTCCACAATCAACGATCTCAATCATAGGGCGGCTGAAATGGCCGGCCAATGGGAAAGCGTACTTGATGCGACCGATGAGGCGCGTCGCCAGTTCAGGCGTTCTCTGAGCGAATACCGACAAGAAGCAGAAGAGGGACGCGCGACCGCAAGGCGTGCGTTGGAACTCCTTGATCATATCGAAAATGAGTGGACCGCTATGCCTGTCAGCCCTGATGTTGTCTGCGTGCGCGACTACAGAGCCGGTTGTGATAACGCGGACGATACCTCCGGAAGTAATAACGGTGATGACCTTCGCGAACCCCCCGCCACTGACGGGAGCTGAGTATGCCGAAGGGCTGTCTCTGGAAGAGCTGACCGCATGCCCAGAGCCATATGTTGGCGTTGGTGGCGGCAACTACGCGCAAATCTACGAACAATGCCTGATGATTTCAGAAATGGCGCTTCAACGCGTTCACCTCTGGGAGAGCTGGGCCAATGCAGAAATTGAAGCACAGCAAGGGGCTGAACATGACAATTGAACGAGATGGAACCAAAGTCGTCATTGATACCGGCAGCGAGTCAGATGCGCGTCAGCTGGCCGCTGTGGCGAAAGCCAAGGGAATTGGAGAGGATGGCTTTGTCGCCGATGTGCGCCGCCTTTATTCCAAGATTGATGATTTCATTCAGATCCAGCCTCTTATGGGCCTTGTCGGGTTTGTCCTGTTCATCCTCGGATCGGTGATGGAGTTTCTGAGCTTTTCCAACCTTCTCCCGGGCAAAGGTGTCGGCTTTGTGCTCGGCTGTTCAGGTGTGGCAATCTATGCGCTCACGAAGCTCACGGCGGCGCGTCTGGCGGTCGCAGTGAACAACAGGAACAAGGCCGGTAAGTATGGTTATGGCATCGCTATGGCGTTCGGTATCGTCGTCTGTGTCGGCGCTGCCAGCCAGCTCATGGCGTCCCAGATTGTGAATGAAGACATGGGCGCAACAACGATCCGGCAGGAAATTGATGACCTGACGTTGGAAATCAATGATCAGCGGGCCGTAGTTCGTCAGATGCAGCCGGAAGTCTCGACGCGATCAGTTGAAGATATTCAGTTCGAAATTGATATTCTGTATAGCGCACCGGCGCTGAATTCTCAGGGGCAGCGTACCGGCAGAACTGTCTTTGAGCATGTTGGAGATTGCACGGGAGACAGCTGGTATCGCGAGTTTTACTGTGATGAGATTAACCAGTGGAAGAGACTTCTCGGCCCACGTGAGCGATATGAAGAAGCGGTCGCTGATCTCGACGTAAGCCGAAGCCGACTTGAGGCACTGCGAAACTCTATGCCTAGCGTATCTGGTGCATCGGCACTCGGCAGCATGTTCGCAGAAGAGGGCGGTCAGAAATGGGCCGAGATGATTCCAGGTATGCTGCTGATGTTCTTCATCATCGGCCTGATGCTTGGCGCCACGTTCCTTTCTAAGTGGGTTCCTCCGGAAGAAGAGGTGGCGTGATGTTTGCCCATGCGTTTCTGTTCCTGATTATCTGCCTAGTTCTGGCGGGCTCCATCTTTGGGGTCCGCCATGCCCGGCACGGGTGGGGCGTGGCGGCGTTTGCGGTGTGTGCGATCGTGCTAAGCGTGTCAGCAGTTCATCAGCTGGGCGTGTTCTCGTCCGTCTGGGCGAGCGGGTATTATGTCCCTGCCAAGCTGTCACCGGAATTGATGGTGACGGGACTTGTGGGCCTCCTGCGCGTTATGGGGGTGTTCCGTGGATGAAGAATTCCCAGATGAAGGCTCTGCGCTTCAAAGTGCCTTAGAGCAGGTTATGGGCGAAACAGCCGCTGGAGTTATCGTTGATGCTCGTGAAGATGCATCACTGACATTCTCTGAAGGCAATATGACGCTGATCTGCGTGGGCATTGTCATCTTCGCTCTGGGCAGCTTCTTCAAGGGATTGAAGGGCGGTCCCATCCACGTTGCCACCGAGAACTTTTTCGAAGTCTGGCGCGAGGAAAAGGCAGAGCGTCGACGCGATCAGCGGCCTAGGCGCAAGCCGGAAGACCAGCCGCAAGAAGACTAATGCTCTGGGCGGCTTTGATCTTCATAGCCGCTCTATGCTTGGTGGTTGATGCTGGACGGTGGGGTTAGTCTACAAGCCTGTATTCGCGCTGTTCTTCATCATCGTCTTCAGCAATCCAATCAAACATTGGCTGTCGTGAAGCGTCCATGTTGTGCAGGGAGGCCTCGATCGCGACTGATAGATTGCGCAAAGCAGTGGCGTTCATTTTAGCGACAGGAATTTTTTTATCATTGTAGATGACAAATGTTCCAGAACCATCCTTTTCGCATGGATAGTCGTCGCCAAAATGACTGATGACCAAAACGTCACTGCCTTCGCAGTTCATACCTATAGTGAAGCTCATTCCATAACTCCTTATCCAACGTTCTCCCCAGTGGCTTACACTGAGGGTCCACCATAACTGCCGGTCCTTTCGAGGGCCGGTTTTTTTGTGCACTCAGTCATCGACAAGAATGATACTCTGACTAGACCCAAGTGATTCTGCAGCAATCTGCGCAAACTTACATGGATCTGATATGCCTAATTGTTCTGCCAAAGAGCGCATTTTTTCCAGTCGGTCAGAGTGTAATTTTTTGGCGTTGCGATTTGCTAAAATGATGTTTTCCCAAGGAGTTTGATTGGGACAACATCTTCGGTGTCGCATCCGGTAACCCCAATCATAGTTTTTGGTCTTCTTGTAAAAGACGTAGTCTTCAGATTTCCAATCGATCGGCAATGAGCACGTTTCGCATGTGTCGATCATAAGGCCATGTTCTTGACCGGCAAATCGAAAAGAATAGTCGTATGGTTTACCCATATCCATCTCCATAGCCTCCAGCCTAAGCCAGAGGGGCGGTTTTGTCATTTGATTATAATTTAGCCAAATGCTGAACTTGCGTCAATCATTATTTTAGCGTAATGCTAAACCATGACGAAAGAAGAACTACGCGTCGAGCGCCAATCCAGAGGAATGACACAAGAGCAGTTCGGGCAATTCCTGGCTGATCTTCTCGGTCGTGCACGGGCCTACAGTAAATCTGAGGTCTCAGTGTATGAGACGGGGCAGAGGCCGGTTCCGGCACGCATTGCGCTGGCGCTGTTAGAGGATCGGATAGGGCGTTCTTAACCCTTTACCCTGTAAGAGAAGTGGGGTAGGGTGATGTGGCCAGGGTTGATGAAGGTGCTGGCGCGATCTTGATGATCATCAAACCTCTCGACAGCATATACTCGGCAACGTAGGCCCCGTCAGTTCACTCTGGCGGGGTTTTGCTTTTTGGGCTTTTCAATAACTCGGGAAACCGTCACTTTTCCGTCTGTCACCACCATTTCAATTGGATTGACACGGAAGAGTTCACTGTCATCCATGAAATAGTGCTCCACATTGCTTCCGTCATGCTGAACAATGCGCAGTCGCCCAGAGCGGCCAAGCTCCATGATTTCAGCATCGGTCAGGCCGGTTGTTTCTCTGATTGTGTCATCCAGTGCTCGAGCCTGATCACGGACGATATTTCCGCTAACCTTCATGAGGTTTACGTCGCCTTTGGTCAGCCCAATAATCTGCGTTGGCCCGTAAGTAAAATCGTCTGGTTCAATCGTCTTTTTCATCTCTGAATCCTAGCATTATCCGGCCTTACCTGCTATAGTGAGTTGTCGCGGGATATCCGGTAACATGGCGGCGATAGTGGTTAAAACCTGCTGATCTGGTTCAGAGTGAGTTGACCCGCCTAGCCCGCGACATTTGAAGCAGTCGCGGCGGCGTCTTTCTCGCTTGCCCAGAAGCGTTGATTTCGTGCGTAGAAGAGGGTCTTGCTGGGATGCAGGCCGCAATTCCGAAGCCGCGACTACTTCACCATCCTCCAAAGCACCTTAAAAGGCCAAGCCAATATCTCAAACGCTTGCTTCAGGATTACCGGCGTCGGGTTCATGCGTAAATCGACCCCCTCTGTCCGGGCTTGTTTGAGCCTGTGCATTCAAGCCGATGGTCCGTAGCTTTTGGACATCTCTTGTTGCCGCAGTCGCTGCACACCACAAAAGCGGGCAGCAAAACCTTCTTGCGTTCACGCGCCCATGAATTGCGGCAAGCGTGGCAGCTGCAACGGCCTGCAGGATATTCCGCGTAAACTCCGCCATCGTACCAGTTACTCATCCCGATCTCCCTCATGGCTCATATGCTCTCCAACAAAGTCGTCAGGCGCATGCCGGCGCTTTCGTATCTGACCATATACAGCCAGACCGACAAGCAAAAGCACAACGACTGCGCATGTGATCGTCTCAGGGGTCATTGTGCCTTTATCCCCATCAGTCGTCTGTATTCTTCAGAGACGATAATGACTTGCTGCATACGAATGATTTCTTCCGCCTTCGCGTGCAGCTCATCATAGCGTTCTCCGGTATCGTCATTCGCTGACCAGATTTCCTGCTCATGATAATCTTTCAGGCAATCACGGACGACGTGGCGTCCCTTTCCGTATTGACTATCTGGGCCATATAGAAACCCCTGAATTTGCGACCGCTTAAAGCTTGTGTTGTTCTCGGCTTCAACCCAGACTTTCGCGTCTAATAATGTCTCAATCATTCCATCGGCCTCATAAAGTCATCATCATCGTGATCGGAATTCTCCGCCTCGTTCACCAGGCCTCGGATAATCATAACTATCGCCGCCACACAGATGCCGGTGAACGCAGAGGCTAGAATGAAATTCAGGTCAAATTCGGGGGTCATGCGGAAGCCTCCGCGCGAGGCGAAATTGTTAGACACCAAAAAAAATAGTTGAGTGATAACAATGCGCCGTATAATCTAACGGAAATTTTCAGTACGCTGATTCCGTTACGAAAAAAGCGAAATCCGCTAGATTGTGGATCTAGAGGTCCCCTGTTCGAACCAGGGAGGCGGTACCATCTTCCTTCTACTGGAAACCTTGCCCTCATCCCGGTCATTCTGTGATCGGCGACGCCTTCGTGTGCGTAAACGTCTTGAATTGTCTGAAGGTTAGCGACTAAGAAAAGCCTCAGATAATATGACTGGAGAAGAAGAGTATGGCCGACCTGAGTGCGGAACGTATTGCAAATGCCGCGCTGGAGTTGGTCGATTCTGAAGGTGTGAATGCCTTCACCCTACGCGGGGTCGCTCGTCGTCTCAATGTCACGCCCATGGCGCTCTATCACCACGTAGCAGATAAAGAAGAACTGGCAGCGCTTGTCGTTGATGCTGTCGTGAAATCTGTTCCGCGTGATGATGGCACAGGCGATTGGAAAGAAGACCTATGGCTCATGTCGCGCTGGATGCGCGCCTATACACTCAAGCACCCTTCTGTTGGTCAGCTTCGCAGAGCGCACCGCGTCTGGACGCCGCTCATGCTCAGCACGACCAATGACTGGTTTGGATACTGGCGTCAGAGCGGGCTGAATGAAGAAAACTCGATCAAGGCAGCCGGTGCGTGCGGTCTCGCGATTTACGGCCTGATCAATGAAGAGCTGAACATTCGCAATATGACGCTGCCCAAGCCGGAATTGCTTGAGCGAATCCGCAACGTACAGGCCGTTTTTGAACAAAAGCCGGACGTGGAATCTATGTTTGAACTCACGGTTCGTTCTGTCATTGATGGCGTGTTTTCCCGCTTGAGCGCGAAGCAAAACGCGTAAGACCAAAGCCCAATGGCGTGATTGTGCCTTCGCAGACAGTATTATCGCAAAGATAATACGGGAGGGCTCTCATGCGAGCACACATCATTACAGCTATCGGCCTGCTCATCCTTGCCATATTCGCCTATCGCGGCGCGAACGCACTCATGGCGCCGGGATTTGGCTGGTCAGAGCTCTACGTGCTGGGCGGCCTCATCTTAGGTGGCTGGGTTAGTTTTTCCGGTTCGAGCGAACTTCTGGCGCGTCGGCGTGAAGCGCGCGCAGCGGCTGACTAACCAGCAGATCAACCGCGAAATTCTCACTTAAACTCGCGTCTGTAGAACACTCTGCAGACGCCATATTTGTTTGTACCGAAAAGTATTCAAAACACTTTGTTTCGCTCTGAAGTGTTCGACCAAAGTCCCTCTACTCAAAATGACTGACCTATTTGATCCTTCATTACAGGCGGAAAAACCGCTGTGAATAAACTGGGGAGGTCATACCTTGTCAAACGAACCAACTAAAATGGATGCGAAAGGGTATTGGTCGGCGACAGTTAAGCTGACGATATCGCTGCTCGTAATCTGGTTCGCCGTCTCTTATGGGGCCGGCGTTCTTTTGCGTGATGTGCTCGACAACGTTTCAATTGGCGGCGCGCCGCTGGGCTTCTGGTTTGCCCAGCAGGGCTCGATCTACGTCTTTGTCGCGCTGATTTTCTATTACTGCTTCGCGATGAACAAAATCGAACGCAAGTACGGCGTGAAGGGCTAGCATCATGGATTGGACAATCTTCTTCGTGGTGGCGAGCTTCGGCACCTATATCGGTATCGCGCTCTGGGCGCGCGCCGGTTCAACAAACGACTTCTATGTTGCGGGTCACGATGTGCACCCGATGATCAACGGTATGGCGACGGCGGCTGACTGGATGTCTGCGGCGTCATTCCTGTCTATGGCAGGCCTGATTGCTTCGCTTGGCTATGGTGGCTCTGTCTACCTGATGGGCTGGACGGGTGGCTACGTGCTTCTCGCACTGCTCCTCGCGCCATTCCTTCGCGAATTCGGCAAGTTCACCGTGCCGGACTTTGTGGGCGACCGTTATTACTCGACAGCGGCTCGCGTCATCGCGGTTATCTGTGCTCTGTTCGTGTCCTTCACATACATCGCGGGTCAGATGTCCGGCGTGGGTATCGCGTTCTCGCGCTTCCTCGGCGTGGACTTCAACACCGGTATTCTGGTCGGCATGGGCATCGTATTCATTTACGCGGTTCTGGGCGGCATGAAGGGCGTCACCTACACGCAGGTGGCTCAATACTGCGTTCTGATTTTCGCTTACACCGTACCTGCAATCTTCATCTCCATGATGATCACCGGGAATCCGGTTCCACAGCTTGGCTTTATCTCCAACGTTCGCGGTGAAGATGTTTCCATGCTGGAAAACCTGAACCAGGTCGTCACGGAACTCGGCTTCATCGAGTACACGAGCACGAACAAATCGTGGATCGACGTGTTTGCGATCACTGGCGCCCTTATGTTCGGTACAGCGGGTCTTCCGCACGTTATCATCCGCTTCTTCACGGTTGGCAGTGCAAGCGCGGCGCGTGTGTCTGCTGGCTGGGCGCTCGTCTTCATTGCGCTGCTCTACACAGTCGCTCCTGCGGTTGGCGCGTTCGCTCGCTACAACATCATCGATACAGTCAACGAAACGACTTACATCGAAACCGATGACTACGCGGCAGCGGCCGAAGGCATCACCAGCGATGGCGGTACACCGGTTCCTGAATGGTTCAAGAACTGGGAACGTACAGGTCTGGTCGGCTTTGAAGATCAGAACGGCGATGGCCTGATGCAGATCCGTGGTCCGAACGCACCGGACGGTCTGGCGAACGAAGTCACGATCAATAACGATATCTCCGTACTGGCGAGCCCTGAGATTGCTCAGCTGCCGGAATGGGTCATCGGCCTCATGGTAGCAGGTGGTCTTGCGGCTGCCCTGTCCACAGCGGCTGGTCTTCTTATGGTGATTTCGTCCGCGATCAGTCACGACCTCTGCCGCAGAACCCTGTTCAAAGGCATGAGTGACAAAACCGAGCTTCGTATCGCACGTGTTGCTGCAGCAGGTGCTGTCGCAGCAGCCGGCTTGATGGGGATGAACACGGCCAAACTTGCCTTCGTGGCACAGGTGGTTGCGTTCGCCTTCGGTCTGGCCGCCGCGTCACTCTTCCCGATCATCTTCCTCGGTATTTTCTGGAAGCGGATGAATAAGGAAGGCGCGATTGCAAGCATGGCGTTCGGCCTGATCTCAACCTTCTCCTACATCTACTATTTCAAATTCGTAGATACGGATCCGTCACACTGGTTCCTCGGTGTGTCGCCTGAAGGGATCGGCTTCGTCTTCATGTTCTTCTCTGCGATCATCGGTATTGTTGTGTCTCTCGTCACAGCGCCGCCGCCGCAGGATATTCAGGACCTTGTCGAAGATATCCGTGTTCCGGGAACGCGTACGCGTCACGGTTCAGTGGACGATGATATGGGGCCGATGGACGATCATACGCCAACTCCAGCGGAATAAATTCCAACGGATACGGGAATTTAAAGGGGCGGCTTTGGTCGCCCCTTTTTCGTATACGACCAGAGGAGGAGTTGCGTCGCCGCACGCGCTGGCACATCCTCAGGGCAGGAGTATTTGCCCATGCCAATCTGGCTCATTCTGATTACCAGCGCGATTTATATGAGCGGCTTGTTCGTGTTGGCCTGGCAGGGGGATAAGCGCGCTGACGATAAAGCATTTGCTTACAGCCCAACGCGCTATGCGCTTGCGATTGCCGTGTATTGCACATCCTGGACGTATTTTGGGGCAGTGGGCACTGCGGTCGAGGCCGGTTGGCAGTTCCTGCCGATCTATATCGGGCCAATTCTGGTTTTCTTCTTTCTACCGGACACGCTGCGCCGGATCGCTGATATCTGTACGCGTGAAACGATTACGTCTCTCTCCGACTTTCTGGCTGCGCGCTATGGCAAGTCACGTGTTCTGGCAGCGTTTGCGACCTGTGCTGCCGTGGCCGGGAGCGTCCCTTATATCGCGCTGCAGCTGAAATCAGTTGGCTGGAGCTTTCAGGCCTTGTCGGCAGGGCAAAGGCTTCCGGATGCGGCACCGCCCGATGAAACAGTTCTGATTACATCGCTCGCGCTTGCTGCATTCACGGTGTTCTTTGGTGCACGTCACGCAGATACCACCAAGCACAATGTAGGCCTGATGCGGGTGCTGGCCTTTGAAGCGATCGTGAAGATCGGCGCTCTGGCGGCAGTTTGCTTTCTGGCCGTGTTTCTGCTGACGACCAATGAAGTTCCGACGGTTCAGGACGCGCCATCGCCTTTCACCGCAGAGATGAACTGGGTCCGTTTCTTTACGACCATTATGATGGCGGGCGGCGTGATCATCTGCCTGCCGAGGCAGTTCCATATTCAGTTCATTGAACGCCAGAGCAATGCTGACCTGAAGCGTGCGCGATGGATGTTTCCCGGTTATCTGGCAATTACCTGTCTGATGGTCGTGCCAATCGCACTGGCGGGTATGAGTTTTCTTCCGGCAGGCATGTCTCCGGACCTGTACGTTCTGGAATTGCCGATGGTCTATGCCAACGGCTTCATGCCGTTGCTGGTGTTTCTAGGCGGCTTTTCCGCTGCATCGGGCATGGTCATCGTCTCGACGATTGCGCTCTCCACAATGGTGACGAACGATTTGATCGTTCCGACGCTTATGCGGTTCAATCGATTGAGCGCGCTGGAGACGCGCGGCGGCGAACTCCTTCTGACGATCCGGCGCATCGTCATGCTTTGCATTCTGGCGCTGGCTTATGGCTATTATCGCGGGGCCGGTAGCGCCGATGCGCTGGCCCAGATTGGTCTTCTATCCTTCGCTGCGGCAATCCAGTTCGCACCGGCGCTAATCGGTGCGCTCTACTGGCGGTCAGGCAAAGCATCCGGCGCGATTGCTGGCCTTTCTGCCGGAATGACGTTCTGGCTGTTCACTCTGTTTCTGCCAGAGGTGATCGGCATTGAGACTATGCGTGCCTTTATGCCGGGCGGTTTTGATCCTCAGGCGCTGTTTGGCGTGTCTTTCGGCGATACTATCACGCATGGGGTCATTTGGAGCCTCGGCAGCAACCTCATCGCCTATGTGATTGTATCCATGCGTTCTGGCGAACGCTTGCGGGACCGCATTCAGGCCGCTGCTTTTGTCGACCAACAGATCGATCCTCTCACGGTCAGCGCCAGCGTGACGACGAGCCAGTTTACCGATGCCACGCCGAGCGGGCTGAAGGCACTGGCGGCACGTTTCCTCTCTCCTGAAGCCGTTGAGCATGCCTTCGAGAAATTTGAGGAAGAAACCGGTGTTACCTCGAGTGGCGACGATCCCGCAGACTGGCGATTGGTGCAGCGAACAGAAAAGCTTCTCGCCAGCGCACTGGGTGCAGGCTCGGCCCGTGTTGTCATGTCGTCTGCTGTCGGCGGAATGGATGTCGCGTTGGGCGATCTCCTGTCTATTCTGGACCACCGCACGCAGGCCGAGCGGTTTGATAAAGGCATGCTCCATTCCATGCTTGAGAACATTCCCTCCGGCATCAGCGTTGTGGACAGTGAACAGAAGCTCGTCGCGTGGAACCAGGCCTATGTGGAGCTGTTCGACTATCCGCCTGAGCTGCTTCAGGTTGGCATGCCGATTTCACGCCTGATCGGCCACAATCTTGAGTCAGGCTGGATTGAAGGAGACCCTGCCGAGCAGGCGCGGCGCCGCGTAGAGTATATGCGTTCGGGCACTTCGCATCGCTATGAACGCGAAAGCCATGATGGTCGGTGGCTGCGGATTACGGGAAGCCCGATGCCCGGCGGCGGTTATGTCTCGATCTTCCATGACATCACCGAAGACAAGTTCCGCGAGCAGGCTCTGCTCGAAGCTAATGAATCGCTTGAGGCGCGCGTGGAAGAGCGTACGGCTGAACTTCTGCAAATGACGGATGATCTTGATCAGGCTCGCATGGATGCAGAAGGCGCAAATGCCTCCAAGACCCGTTTCCTCGCGGCGGCCAGCCATGATCTGTTGCAGCCATTAAACGCGGCGCGTCTGTTCCTCGCTTCAGTGGATTGCGAGCAGGAGAGCCAGACATCGGGTCTTATCAGTAAGGCCGACCGTGCCATCCAGTCGGCTGACAATTTGCTCAAAGGGCTGCTCGATATTTCACGCCTCGACCACGGCAATATCACGGCACAGCCGACAACGCTGATGCTCGGTCCTTTGCTCGAAGATCTGGTAGATGAGGCCACACCTATGGCGGAGAAGGCGGGTCTGAAAATCCGTATTGTGCCGACTTCGCTGAGTGTTTCAGCGGACCCTGATTTTCTTCAAAGCGTCATTCGGAACTTTCTCTCCAATGCCCGGCGATACACTAAAGAAGGCGGTGTGCTGGTGGGCGCACGGCGACGCGGCGACATGGTGCGTATCGAGGTTTGGGATACAGGCCCAGGCATTCCTGAAGCCAAGCGCGACATTCTGTTTGAAGAATTCCAGCGTCTCGATGACGTCGACAATCTTGGTATTCGCGGCGCGGGTCTCGGACTTTCGGTGGCAAGGCGGCTTGCCGGGCTTATGGGAGCAAAACTCGGGCTATCCTCCTGGGAAGGCA
The DNA here is from genome assembly GCA_002723155.1 of Ponticaulis sp. Classification (GTDB taxonomy): domain Bacteria; phylum Pseudomonadota; class Alphaproteobacteria; order Caulobacterales; family Hyphomonadaceae; genus Ponticaulis. The sequence goes on from PBNO01000006.1 coordinate 342,005, forward strand.
AGGGAAGCGTGTTTTCGGTCACTGTTCCAATGGCGGGTATGGCGCCTCGCCGGAGCCGGGTAGCAGCGCCGGTGAAAACCAGCAGCGCCAGTCTCAAGGGCGTTCGTGTTCTTTGCGTGGATGACGAGCGTACAATTCTTGATGCGATGTCATCGCTTCTGATGCGCTGGGGCTGCGAGGTGCAAACCGCTGGAAGCCTGCAGGAAGCACAGGCATGTGCATCTGAGATGGCAGGCTTTGATGCTCTGCTCGTCGACTATGAACTGAATAATGGTGAGACGGGCGTTGATGTCATCACGGCCCTGCGTTCAAGCCTAACAACACCGGATAATGTCGCAATCATCACCGCGAATACCGGAGCGGAGATTGAAACCGCGGCGAGTGAGCAGGGCGTAATCCTCCTACGCAAGCCCGTCGATTCGGAAGAGCTCAGAGCATTTCTTGAAGCGTGCCGCTTGCGCCTGCCGGCTTAGTCGGCTGAAGTTGCCTCTTTGAAAATGAGAAGCGCTTGGGTGCGATTGTTTGCGCCGAGCTTGCGAAAGATTGCTGTCATATGAGCTTTCACCGTGGCCTCGGAAATTCCCATTTCATAAGCGATCTGCTTGTTGAGAAGCCCGTCTGAGAGTCCGTTGAGCACTCGCCGCTGTGCTGGCGTAAGTGAGGCAAGGCGCGCGGCGACCGCTTCGCTTTCTGCATCTAGTCCGCCATCTTCGGAGACGGGAAACCAGGTTCCGCCATCAAGCGCGGTAACAAGGGCTGCAGAAAGATCCTCAGAAGACAGGCTCTTAGGAAGATAACCTGATGCGCCGAGTGATTGGGCACGCGCGTAAGCTTCACCGCCTTCGGTCGCTGAAACAACATAGACTGGCGTGTCGCCAACAGCTGTTTTGAGCTTGACGAGACCATCAAAGCCGGTGGCATCAGGAATGTTCAGATCGAGTAGCAGAAGGTCATAGCGCGTGTCTGAGACGGCGCTCATGGCTGCGGTTATGGATGCAGCTTCAGCCGTGTCTGCGCCGTCTGGAAATGCTTTTTGAAGCGCTGCCTTCAGCGCATCACGAAACAATGGATGATCGTCCACGATCAGCACTGCTGGTCTTGACGGTGTCATGTCCTCAATCCTCCCACCCGTTTTCAGAGCGTTTTCTTTCAGTTTGTAGCCACAACACGACAAAAGTCGACACGTCCTCGACCTTAGTCTTAGCACCAATTGCTAATAGAGCGGATCGGAGACTGAGCAGATACTGCCTCCCATAACGATACAAAAATCAACCCCTGGGGAGGTTAAACAATGAAGACGACTCTTAAAGCACTCATGCTTTCCGGTGTGGCGCTCGGTCTGATCGGTTCCGCAACGGCGGACGAGGCCGAACTGGAAGCGCGCATCGCAGCGTTGGAAACGCTGGTGCAAAACCTGAGCGCACAGTTGGAAGCAGAACGTACACAAACGGATCAGGACATCGTCCGCCTGGAAGCGGCAGCAAGTTCAGCGCCAGCCACAGCTCCAGCTGCGCAACAAGATGGCATGATGCTGGGTGAAACGAATGTTCGCGTGGGCGGCTATATTGACCTCGATGCGCATGTCACCAGCCTGTCTGATGGTGCGATCGGCTCATCTTCCATTGCACGAGACTTCCATATTCCAGGTGCCACGCCGATTGGCGGCAGCGGTACGACCGCAACTGATATGACGGCTCAGGCGTCTCGTATCTTTATCGCCGGTGATCGCGATATCGATGGCAACAAGGTCTCTGGATATTTCGAGATGGACTTCCTTGGTTCGCTTCAGGGCAATGAGCGTGTCTCCAGCTCATTCTCTCCGCGTTTGCGTCGTGCCTATATCGACGTGAACGGGCTGCGTGTCGGTCAGGAATGGTCCACCTTCCAGAACACTTCGGCTATTCCAGAAAGCGCGAGCTTCCTGACACTGTCAGACGGTATGGTCTTCATGCGTCAGGCGCAAATTCGCTACACGAGCGGTAACTGGCAGTTTGCTCTGGAGAATGGCGATACAACAGTCACTCCAGTGGGCGGCGGCCGTATCGAGGCTGACTCCAATACGCTTCCTGATGCCGTGGTTCGCTATAACCACACCGGTGATTTCGGCAATGTGTCTTTCTCTGGTCTTGCTCGTCAGCTCCGTTACGAAGCTGCAGGCATCGAGGAGCAGACAATGGGCTATGCGCTCAGCGTTGCGGGTAAGCTGAATGTTGGCGGCGGCGATGATGTGCGCTTCTCTCTGACGGGCGGTGAAGGGCTTGGACGCTATATCGGCCTCAACGCGGCGAACGGTGCTGCAATCAATCCTCTGACGGGTGAGCTGGAAGCGATTCCATCCTATGGCGGTCTCATCGCCTGGAGGCACCCGTTCGGTGAAACAGCGCGGCTGAACCTTGGTTATTCAGGGCTATTTATCGATAATCCGTCCTATGTTGCTTCAACTATGACACAGTCTGTCCAGTCAGTTTACGGGGCGGTCTTGTGGGACATTGCGCCAAGGGTGACAATGGGGGCGGAACTACTCTTTGGGCAGCGTGAAAACGAAGCTGGGAACTCCGGCGATATTTCTCGGTTCACCTTCTCAACGAAGTACGCATTCTAGAACTTAAAACATACGGGAGTGAGGCATGGCAGACGGTAACAGCAATACAGAACAGGCGGTATTTCCTGTTCCTGCTGAGATCGCAGATGCGGCAAAGGTCGATAACACAAAGTATCTGGAAATGTACCAGAAGAGCGTAGACGATCCGGACGCATTCTGGGGTGAAGCGGGCAAAAGGCTGGACTGGAGCAAGCCTTACTCCAAGGTGAAAGATGTGTCTTACGACCAGTCGGATCTGCATATCCGCTGGTATGACGATGGTGAACTCAATGTCAGCTATAACTGCATTGACCGCCATCTGGAGACGCGCGGCGATCAGCCAGCCATCATCTGGGAGGGTGATGACCCGAGCGTTGCCAAGACGATTACTTACCACCAGCTTCACGAGCATGTCTGCCGCTTTGCCAATGTGCTGAAAAAGCTGGGTGTGAAGAAGGGTGATCGTGTCACGATCTATCTGCCGATGATCCTTGAGGCAGCTTACGCGATGCTCGCGTGTGCGCGTATCGGTGCGGTTCATTCGATCGTTTTTGGCGGCTTCTCTCCGGAAGCTCTTGCGGGTCGTATCAATGACTGTGATTCCACGGTCGTCATTACGGCTGACGAAGGCCTTCGTGGGTCTAAAATCGTCCCGCTCAAAAAGAACGTAGACGCCGCGCTCAAGCACGCTCTTGGCGTCGAGAAGGTTCTTGTTGTTGAGCACACAGGTAATCAGGTCCCGATGAAAGGGGGCCGCGATGTCTGGTGGCATGAAGCGGCTGCCGGCGTAGACGAGTTCTGCGATCCTGAGCCGATGAATGCGGAAGATCCGCTGTTCATTTTGTACACGTCTGGTTCCACAGGTAAGCCAAAGGGCGTTCTGCATACTACGGGCGGTTATCTCGTCTGGGCGAGCATGACGCACGAATACGTCTTCGATTACAAAGACGGTGACGTGTACTGGTGTACGGCAGATGTGGGCTGGGTCACGGGCCACAGCTATATCATTTACGGTCCGCTCGCGAATGGTGCTCAGACGCTGATGTTCGAAGGCGTCCCGAGCTATCCTGATGCGTCGCGCTTCTGGCAGGTCGTGGATAAGCACCAGGTCAACATCTTCTACACGGCTCCAACGGCTATTCGTGCGCTGATGCGCGAAGGCGAAGACTTCGTCAAAAAGACCAGCCGTAAGTCGCTTCGCATTCTTGGTTCGGTCGGTGAGCCGATCAACCCTGAGGCCTGGCTCTGGTATTACAACGTTGTCGGCGAAGGTCGTTGCCCGATTGTTGATACCTGGTGGCAGACCGAAACCGGCGGCATCATGATTACGCCGCTTCCGGGCGCGACCGATCTGAAACCGGGGTCTGCGACACGCCCATTCTTTGGCATTAAGCCGATCCTTGTGGATGCTGACGGCAAAGAGCTTGAAGGTGCTGTGGATGGCAATCTCTGCATCACAGACTCATGGCCGGGCCAGATGCGCACGGTTTATGGGGACCATGAACGCTTCTTCCAGACATACTTCTCTACCTATCCGGGGCGCTACTTCACGGGTGATGGCGCGCGCCGCGATGAAGATGGATATTTCTGGATCACAGGCCGCGTCGATGACGTGATCAACGTTTCAGGTCACCGCATGGGTACAGCCGAGGTCGAAAGTGCGCTGGTGGCTCACGACATGGTGTCTGAGGCCGCTGTGGTCGGCTATCCGCACGATATCAAAGGGCAGGGTATCTACGCCTATGTCACGTTGATTGCAGGTGTAGAGCCGACGGAGGAAATCCGGAAAGATCTGGTGAAATGGGTCCGGACTGAAATCGGTCCAATTGCCAGCCCTGACCTCATCCAGTTTGCACCGGGCCTGCCGAAAACACGCTCGGGCAAAATTATGCGCCGTATCCTACGCAAGATCGCAGAGAATGACTACGGCTCGTTGGGTGACACGTCGACGCTTGCAGAGCCTGAAGTCGTGCCGCAGCTCATCGAGAACCGCATGAACCGATAGGTTCAGATACAGTCTCCCGTGATGCCGTCCCGAACTGCGAAGAAGGTACGGCTCCGCAACTAAAAGGGCGATGATCGCGTGATCATCGCCCCTTTTTTAGTTTGAAATGTGCGGGAGCGGTTTAGTTGTTGCCGCCCGTCGCGCCAGCCTGGCTGCGGCGCATACGCATCATCATTTCCATAGCTGCGCCCATTTCTTCACGAGACAGAGCACCGTCGCCGTCGCCATCGAACTGGCCAATCATTGGCGCAGCCATCATGCCGAACATGCCGCGGTTCATTTCTTCCGGCTCGACCAGACCGTCAAAGTCATCGTCAAGCGCGCCGAAGAGCATGCCGCTTTCAAGTTCTTCCTGCGTTTCTGTCATCGGGTCCGCTGTCGTTTCACCAACCCAGCGATATGTGAGGCGGGTGTACATCATTTCTTCGAATGACTGGTCGCCCCATGTGATGGTTGAGGTCGGATCAGGGTTCGCGAAGTTACGCTCGGAGTTGTCGTAGAAATAGTGCGCGACCAGACGGTCACCAGCGTTGATCATGATCGGCTCAGAGAGGCGATAGTCGAACTGCCAGTTGAAGTCATAACGCGGCGAGTTGATCACGATTTCGGTTTCGCCGGTTGTGCGGATGAGTTCCATATACATGGAGCGCGCACGATAGTGAGCGTGTGGATAAACGCCGAGCAGTTCTGCGTCCGCCGGGAACTCAACATAAGCAACTTCCTCGTGGCGTTCTGCGCCCGGTGGAATTGTGATGGTCGGATCGACGATCACATAGCTGCGTGTGTAAAGCTCTGGCTGCTCATCATGGAAATAGAAGCCGACACGTGTGTTGTCTGTCACTTCACGGCCGTTCGGCGTGTAGTGCATTTGGAAGCCGATCGCGCCGCCCGCAGGGAATGGGACACCGGAATTGTCCGGGTGGATCATGGATTCTTCGCCGACCGCATATGTGCCTGTAGAGAACTCCCACTGACCGAACGTATCCGTCGCGCCCGGAGGTGGCATTTGGGACATATAGCCGGTCAGAGCGTGGTGAACTGTGTCGCGTGTTCCAGGCTGGATTGTCGTTGCGCGCAGCCAGTGATCTTCCGTCAGCGGATTTGCAACAACCGGATACTGGTATTCGACAACGCCTGTCGCAGGAATATCAAATGGATCGATCTCCAGAACGAGATCCGGCTCGCCCAGCGGCCATTCAGGGACTTCGAATTCGACGCTTGGCAGCGGGTCTTCGCCTTCGCCACGTGGTGTGCCTGCTTCAATCCAGCGGATGACCGTCTGGTATTCTTCGGTGGAGAGCGAGCGGCTGTGTTCGACTTCGCGAATGGTTTCGTCAAACGACCATGGCGGCATACGCTTGGTCATCATGACTTCGCGCATCATTGGCGCCCAGCCCACGACAGTTTCGTAGTCGGTCATTGCCCATGGCGCGATGCCGCCAGTCGTGTGGCACTCGACGCAGTTTTCGATCAGAACCGGTGCGACGTCGTTAGCGTAAGACACGGAAAGTGGCTCATTACGCGCCGGGAAGTTGATGAGCTGACCGTCCGGTTGAGACGAGGCAACCGTGACCTCTTCGTCCGCGATGAGTTGGTCCAGCACCGCTGCGATATTGCTGGCATCGTCAGCGACATCACCGTGATAGACGAGCCTGAAGCCCTCGAGTGGAGAATAGATAAACACTTCGCCCGCGCGGCTTGCGCCGATTTGCTCACCAACAAGCTGGGTACGGTCGAGCAGAACCGGGATCGTCCAGCCGTTCTCTTCCACGGCTGCAGCGATGTCGTCACGCGTCGTGCCGATCGTGGAGTTCAGCGCATAGAATGGAATGTCGTGCTCTGAATAGCGTTCGGCGAGCTCGGAGACGGCCGTCATGACCTCATCAGATGCTTCGCAACCATTACACTGGGTTACGATGACGGATGCCGGTACGTCCGCATAGTAGAAGAGCTCGTGCGCATAGCCCGTTTCATCATTCAGACGAAAGTTGCTGGCGTACTCAGCGAGAACAACCGGAGTTGTTGATTCTACGGAGTTTTCAGCGGAAACGTCAGAAGAAGTAGACGTGCTTTGACCGCAGCTTGCTACAGAAAATAGCGCAATAGCTGCAACACTAGTTAGGCCAGCGGACCTGATAGACCGGATCATGTTGTTCTCCCGAGGACATGTTTTTGTAGTACTTTGCTACACTGTTTGGGCGAGCTAATACCTTTTTTCCCTAGAAGAATATAGTCCGGTCTATCAAAATCCTTACTATCGCGATGTGATATTCATCACTTTTTATACGGTGTAAGGCAAAAATATCTCACTTTGTGCTTAGTCTTCGAGCGCTCTCGCTACGTCACCTCGATACTTGAATCCGGCCAGAATCAGACAGATGACGCTCGCACCATTGAAGAGCAGAACCCATTCAAGCGCATGCTTGAGAGGGGCGTCATGGCCGCCAGCTGCAAACATGTCGCTGAGGAAGCCGGTGACCCAAGGGCCACCACTAATGCCAATCAACGTGAGGCAGAACAGCGTGAATGCGGACGAGAATGAGCGCATGCGCAGCTTCACCAGTTCCTGTGATGCTGTGTATGCAATGCTCGCATAGATCAGGCCCACAAAGTTTGGCACCACATTCCAGATATAGGCTTCCATTGGCGTTGCTGCCTGCAGGAACATGAATGCAAACGGCAAAGCGATTGCCGATGTGACGGCGATGATCCATGGACGCCAGCGAAGGTCTTTGGCTGAAAGCTTGTCACAGATGAAGCCAATTACAATCGCGCCGACGGATCCCACGCCACCGATCAGAAGCCCCAGTGGAATGGCAACGTCTTGCGGTTGAAGGTCATAAGTGCGCTGCAAATGGCTTGATGTGAAAGCGACATAGGCGTTTGCGGAAACGCAGATGAGCAGACAACCGAGCAGCAGGAACATGTAAGACGACTGACTCATCATGAAGCGGAACGTCTCCATCATGCTTGGCGCGGGTTCGTCTGTTTCTGTGTGACGGTTCTCTGAGATGCCGCGCTTTGGCTCTTTGACTGTGAAGCGCAGGACGATAGCCAGCAAAATACCAGGAACACCCGCAGCAAAGAATGCCGCGCGCCAGCCAAAGTTTGCATAAACGAGAGCGCCTACGATATAGCCTAGCATAATGCCGAAGCCGATGCCGGTCGTGTAAATGCCAAGCGCCATGGCTCGTTCGCGTGGCGCGTAGAGGTCGGAGATCATAGATGTTGCCGGGGGAGTGCCGCCGGCTTCACCAATGCCAACGCCCATACGGGCCAGGAAGAGCTGCCAGAAGTTTTGCGTGACGCCGCAGACAGCGGTCGCGCCGGACCAGACGAGCAGGGCGAGTGCGATGATATTCCGGCGGTTCGACCGGTCGGCCAGATAGGCAACCGGAATGCCGAGCGTAGCGTAGACCAAAGCGAAGCTCAGGCCCGTCAGCAGACCGAGCTGTTGGTCGGATAGCTGCATCGCTGCCTTGATCGGCTCGAGCACCGTGATGATGACCTGACGGTCGAGGTGGTTGAAGGTGTAGACCATCGTCAGGACGGCCAGAACCCAGGCGCGGCCCTTCACTTTGTTTGTGACCGGTTCTGCTGTTGTTTGGATGTCAGACATTAGCTGGCTCCCTGTTCGAGAAATGGACGGAGCGCACCCTGCACAACAGGTTCGTCCAGTAGAGGGGTGTGGCCGACGCGCGGCACGGTAACGAGTTCCGCATTGCCGTGTTTGCGGACCATTTTTCGGGCATTCTTGTCTGACAGGAGGTCAGAGATTTCGCCGCGCACCAAAAGTAGCGGGACAGGCTTCATTGCTTTGAAGAGCTTCCACATCGCCATATTGGTGAAAATGTTCGGACGCACTTCCTTCACAGTGCGCGAGATTTCAGGATCATAGTCGAGTTCGACACGTCCATCGTCCAACTCGCGATATGTGCGACGGGCAAACGCCATCCAGTCTTCGTGCGTGTAGTCTGGGAATGCGGAACGCTGCACATCCTCGACGGCTTTGGCTGCAGCTTCCCAGCTGTCTTTTTGCAGTGTGCCGCCGACATAATTCTGGATGCGGTCAAGGCCTTCTTTCTGGAGCACAGGCCCGATATCGTTCAGGACGACGCCATCAATACGATGGGGGATCATGGTCATGAGCACCATGGACATGAGGCCGCCCATGCTTGTGCCGACCAGTTTCACTTTCTCAATCTCGAGATGGTCGAGCAGGGCAATCATGTCCTGCGCATAAATCGCAGGGGAATAATTCACAGGATTGGTATCGCGCTCGGAAAGCCCGCGTCCGCGCACATCGACTGCGATGAAACGAACATTCGTGCCGCTTTCGAGCAACGCGTTTATCATAGGTTCGAAGTCTTTGTGATTGCGCGTGAGCCCGTGCATGCACAACGCCGTCACAGGGGCGTCGTCCGGGCCGTAACTTTTCGCGTACAGCTTCAGACCATCGCCCGAGCGATAGTAGATATCCAATTTTTTGCCTCCCAGAAGACCTATCAGGCATTGCCCTCTTTACGTCTTCAACAATTGTTGAAATTCTAGACTCTGAATGCGGGAGCGCAAGCTTTTTCAGGCAGAGTTTTGCCTTTGCAGGTGTAGTCCGCTAACTGAATAAAAATAATAGGGGAGCTAACGTTGGGTCATGGCGGCAGAAAACAAAAAGCAGGATAAGCGCGAAGCTATTCTGAACGCAGCGGAGAACCTCTTCGCCAAGCATGGCTATGACGGTGTAACGCTACGCGCCATTGCCAAAGAGGCTGGTGTCGATGTGGCTTTGGCGAATTATCATTTCGGTCCAAAGCGGGATTTGTTCGACGCGGTGCTGCTTCGCCGCGCGCAGATTCTCAACAGCTGGCGTCTTGAAGCGCTGGAGGCCACCGTACAGAAAGCGGCGCCGAACCCGCCTGAAGTTAAAGACATTATTCGCGCCTATTTCGAACCGCTATTTAAGCGATCCCAGGTTCAGGAGCCTGGCTGGAAAAGCTATTACGCACTGATCGCGTATGTGAACAGCTCGCCGGAATGGGGCGGCACGTTGATGACGCAATTCTTCGATCCGATGATCCACCGTTTTCTCGCTGTTTTGAAAACGGCTCTTCCGGGTGTTCCGGATAAAAGTGTTTATTGGGGCTATCACTGCCTATCCGGTGCGCTGACTCTGGCCTTTGCCCAGACCGGACGTATCGACCATCTGTCGAATGATCTTTGTAAGTCTGATGATCTGCCCGATGCGTGTGACTACATAGTCGACTTCGTGGCTGCAGGTTTCTCGGACATGATTGCAGCAAGTGAAAAAGAAGCGGCGACGCTTTAAGCGTCGCCGTTTTTCGTTTTAGCTGTGCTTCCCGATTAGAACGAGAAGTCGAAGCCGAGAGTTACAGTGCGCGGGTCACCGTAGAAGCCTGTCAGTGTGCCTTCTAGACCGAGTGTCGGTGTTGGCGGGTTGGTTGCTTCGTTTGTGAAGTTGTAGCCCGCAACGATGTAACGCTCGTCTGTGAGGTTTTTACCGGACAGTGTCAGACCATAGCGGCCGTCAGCTGTTTCCCAGCGGATAGACGCGTCGAGCAGAGTGTAAGCTTCCTGATCGAGGTAAGCGCTTGGTGTCTCGAACTGGCTGGAGTCGCCGCGGTAAGACGCCATGACGTTAGCGAGCAGGTTGCCTTCATTCATGCCGAGGTTGAACGGCGTGTCGTAAGCAAGACGCAGGCTTGCCGTCCAGTCTGGTGTGTTCTGGATCACGCGCTGATCAGCAACGTCGTTACCGAATGCGTCGATATACTCGTCGTAAGATGCATCGAGATAGCCGAGAGACCAGCTTGCATTGAACAGGTCGCCGTCATTGATCACGTCCTGAGCGAATGTGGCATTACCCTCAAACTCGATACCCCAGATAGTCGCGGCACCAGCGTTTGTTGTTACGCCTGTGAAGGTGTCGTTGACGCCGTCATTGTCCGTATCAACGCCGATAGAGCCCGGGATCTGTACGTCGGAATAGTCAGATGTGAAGGCTGCGACAGAGTAGTTCAGCAGGCCGCCGAACTGGCTCGCTTTGTAACCAACTTCAAAGCTGTCGACTTCCTCTGGGTCGAATTGCATGAATTCGAACTGTTCCTGAGGCGATACGATACCGTCCTGATCAAGGTCCGGAGCAGCGCTTGTCTGACCGCGTGGGTCGAAGCCACCGCCTTTGAAGCCCTGTGCGTATGTGAAGTAGACATTGCTGTCGTCAGTCAGATCATAAGCAAGGGAAAGACGCGGGCTGAAGTCAGAGAAGTCAGCAGAGCCGTCGAAGTCTGATGTAGTCGCGATCAGGATTGGGCTACCGCCGAAGAATTCAGAGAAGCCGCCAATATATGTACGACGCAGTACCTGAGATGTACGTTTGTCTTCAGTGTAACGCGCACCGAGTGTGACCGCGAAACGGTCGGTTACGTCGTATGTGAAGTCACCGAAGACAGACCATGTTTCAGTGTTCACGTCACCGAATGTCTGAGCGTTCAGACCTGGCAGGCCAAGAAGCTGACCTGTTGTGTCGAGCAGAACGTCGAACACAGTCGAAGCGTTTGCATCGAGATAGTAGACGCCGACGAGACCGTTGAGGCGATCGCCTTCATAGAGAATCTGGAATTCTTCTGAGAACTGGTCGTTCGCGTAGATCGCAGGGACGTCGAGGTCAGCAGCTGGAAGGCTGTCGAAATCGATAGGCGTGACGCTTTCATCTTCGCGGTAGGCGAGGATGTTGCGAAGCGTGATGTTGTCGTTCAGGCGGAATTCAGCAGTCAGGGACGCACCCATAGCTTCAACATCCTGAGACACGACATTCAGGCCAGCTCGTGTGTCATAAACGTTTCCGAGAACCGGTGCGCCTGTCAGGAGACCTGGTGTCAGACGGTGGCCCTGACGTGGAGCCGAATCGTCTTCTGTACGGTCTGCAGAGAAGCGAAGCTGGAAGTCTTCTGTGACGTCCCACTCAGCAGATACGCGCGCGGACAGAACTTCCTTGTCGTAGTTCTGCTCACCCGTGACGAGGTTCTCACCAAAACCGTCGCGGTTCAGGGACGCGACTGCGCCGCCGATGCGGAAAGTGTCAGAAAGCGGCGTGCTGCCGGAAAGAACAATGTCATGCTGCTGGTAAGAACCAACTGCGAAACGACCGTCCAGTGTAGGTGTATCGGAAAGGCCGCTTGTGACGTACTTAACGGCGCCACCAATAGTGTTACGGCCGTAAAGTGTACCCTGTGGGCCACGAAGAACCTCGATGCGCTCAACGTCGAATACGTCGAGAACTGCGCCCTGTGGACGGTTCAGATAAACGTCATCAATGTAGATACCGACGCCGGCTTCAAAGCCTGCAACCGGGTCCTGCTGACCAACGCCGCGAATGAATGCGGACAGTGTTGTGTTGGTGCCGCGGGAAACTTCCAGCGTGACGTTTGGTGTGATTTTCGCGACTTCAGTCAGGTCAGTGACGCCGAGGTCGGCAAGCAGACCGCCGTCGAAAGCAGAGACGGACAGTGGAACGTCCAGCTGGCTTTCTTCACGACGCTGCGCCGTAACCTGAACAGTGCCGAAGCGGGCTTCCTGAACGGTTTCGGTTTCAGCTTCCTGAGCGAAGGCGGCGATAGGTGAAAATGCGGTAGTGGCAAGCGCGATTAGCGCAAGGCGAGTGCGGATCATCTTTCTCTCCCCATGATGCCCAGCTCTTTATGCTGGGAATTCAACAACTGTTGAATACCTGCCGTGGCAGATGTGTTATGTCAATCGGGAATAAGCAAGATAGCCGAAAGTTTAATGACTATCTCGCTTACAAAGGGAGTTAAGATGGAGTGGTTCGCCTTATAGCGGACGATCTTCGTCATGAAGAATGCGTTCAGCCGAACCTTGTGGATCATCGAACTGGCCTGTCTTCATTGACCAGAAGAATGCCGCAAGGCCGATCAGGCCCATGCCCAGCGCGACGGGAATCAAAAATAGAAGCGCGGTCATTTCGTTTTTCCTGAAGCTACGCGCAGCGCATTCAGCGTCACGACGATGGAAGACCCGGACATAGCAATCGCAGCAATTAGTGGGGTCACAAAGCCTAAAAGTGCGATCGGAACTGCGATCAGATTGTAGATAACAGCCAGACCGAAATTCTCTTTGATACGGCTTTGGGCCGACCGTGAAACTCGAATGATGTTCGCAATATTTTCGAGCGACTCACCGGAATAGACCGCATCACTTGCAGTGCGTGCTGCGTCCAGTGCGCCGCCCGGGGCGAGTGCTGCATGAGAGGATGCAAGAGCGCCGGCGTCATTGAGGCCGTCGCCAATCATCAGAACTTTATGACCTGCGGCGCTAAGCGCGTCCACGCGTTCAGCTTTCCCAACAGGTTTGATACCGCCGGTATAATTCTGAACGCCTAGACGCTCAGCGACTTCTTCGACGCGTGCCGGATGGTCGCCCGAGCAAATCTCATAAGTGATGCCGAGTTCGTCGAGTGACTGCAGGAGTTCGTTAGCGCCTTTTTTGATGTCCTCAGTAAGGTGAAGCGGCGCCGGTGCGCTTCCATCAATCCAGAACCAAAGGCTGACATTGTCTTCCGGCGCTTCGCCATTTTCCCCGCTGACCCATTCCCACGAACCGAGACGGGCTTCTTTCCCGTCAATCAGACCGGAAAGGCCAAGTCCTTTGTGTTCTTCGACATTCTCGGCAACAGGGCCGGGGCAGGCTGCCTGCACGACAGCGCGAGAGAGAGGGTGGCGGCTTGCACGTGCCAGGTGAGCGGCAAGGTTCAAATTCTCACGGGACTCTTCTGTATCGTCGAAGTGTGGTGTGAGTTCTGTCAGCGTGCCGGTTTTGTCAAAGATGATGTGATCGCACGCAGCAATGCGTTCCAGCGCATCACCGGACTTCAGAAAGGCATTGGTGCGGAACAGACGTCCTGCAGCGACGATCTGCACAACAGGCGCAGCGAGCGCTAGCGCACAAGGACATGTGATAACCAAAACAGAAATCGCAGTGAACAATGCTGTCCTTACGTCGCCACTCATGATGAACCAGCCAATGAACGCAACTGCCGCCAACGTATGAACGATAGGGACATAGAGTTCAGCGGCTTTGTCTGCGATCTGGCGATATTTGGAGCGTTTCTGTTCGCCTACATCCAGAAGGCGGCTGATTTCACCGATCAGGGAATCGTCTGTGGTCGTAGCAACGGCAACCTCGATGGGCGCGCCAAGATTGACGCTGCCCGCGTAAATGCGTGTGCCCTGTGGTTCCAGCTGAGGCATGACTTCACCGGTGACGAGGCTCGTATTGAGCGATGCCTCAGTGCTCAGAAGGTCGGCGTCCACCGGCAGGCGCTCACCTGTTGAAATGATCAGCGTATCGCCAACGTCGAGCGAGCCCGACGCGACTGTTTCAATCGAGCCATCTGCAAGCCGGCGTGAGACTGTAACCGCCTGCATCGCGGCCAGATCGTCTGCCGCTTTGTATGCCTGTCGTTGAAGGCGAGCTTCGAGGAAGCGCCCGATCAGCAGGAAGAAGAGCAACATGACCGCGGCGTCGAAATAGGAGTGTTCGCCGTGATGGATTGTCTCGTAAATGCTCAGACCTGTTGCCAACAGTACGGCCAGCGAGATTGGCACGTCCATATTGACGTGTCCGCCACGCAGCGCGCTGAGCGCAGACGAGAAGAATGGACGGCCAGAGAACGCGACCGTCGGAATAGCAATCGCTGCAGAAACCCAGTGAAGCAGGGTGCGCGTCGCATCTGACATCTCGCCTTTGCCCGCCCAGACGGACACAGACAAAAGCATGATATTGGCAGCAGCAAACCCCGCGACAGCCATGGCTAGCAGAAGACCGCGTTCACGCTTCTGACGGCTCGCGTCGACCAGATCCGGATCAAACGGTTTGGACGGGTAGCCAAGACCGTTAAGCGTTTCGATGATTCTGTCCGGATTAAACCGGTCGCTCGTCCAGTCTGCAACGAGGCGACCGGTAGAGAGGTTCATGCGGACGTGATCGATGCCTTCGAGCGCGCTGACATTCTTTTCGATTTTTGCAAGGCAACCACCGCATTTCGCACCGGATACTGCGAGTATCAGTTCGCTTCGTCCGTTTTTCTCGCGGACAAAAGGCCGAGCACTCATTTGAGGCGGTGCGGTTTCCCCGAGGGGCAGATCAGCAGAGGTCAGCGTGTCCATGTGAGTGACTTATGAGCTGTGACGGTATCACCGTCGGGTGACTGTGCGGTTATTTCGGCGTTCCAGTCGCCGGTTTCGAGGTCCGTCAGAATGATCTCATAGCGGCCCGGACCATTTGCGCTGAGGTCGACAATGCGTTGGCCTTCTCGTGTCGCCGGACGGGTGAGTGTAGCCGACACCTCAAGCTGGGTGATGCCGTTCTCGAATTCGTCCAGCCAGTAGGTGATCAGCATTGGGCTGCCACTTTCTGTTGGTTCAAGACCGACCTGCGTCGACCAGCCCAGCTCTTCCTGGCGAGCGCGGTCTTCTAGGGCCTGATTATAGTTCAGGCCCTGAATGTAGGATTGCTCAACTTGTTCGCCCGGAAAAGACCGCACCGCATACACGGTGAAGATGACGTTCACGATGATCATGACACCGAAAAAGCCGAGTAGCATGAACAGTACGTGATATCCGTTGAGACGACCGATCTTCATTGAGGTCAGTTCCTTCGTGGGCTGGAGAATGGAATGAAATTAGCGTCCTGCTCTCCGGTCTCTGTGTCAATTGCGACAATGCGAAGCCGGTCATTTCCATCCACCGCATTTTCGGGGATTTTGATGATCATGCGGAAACGTGTCACACCTTCTCCAGGGATTTCAACGTCGAGATCTCCGTGCTCTTCGCCAACAAGTGAGACGTCTGCGCCTTCGATTCCGGTAACTTCCAAGCGAATGTTTTTCGGATCGATCCGCTTATTCACCAGCTTGATTGCGTAGCCGTTCTGAATGCGACCGTCAGACAGCTGTACGAAGGATGGTGAGCGGTCTTTGAGCACGTTCAGCTCGAAGGTGGATCGTGTGAACAGGCCATACGCCATGAGTGCCGTGATAGCACTGATCAGAACCGCGTAAATGATAACACGCGGACGGAACAGGCGGAACTTCTGGGCCGGTTTTCCAGCCGCACGCAGTTCAACGTTCTTGTCTGTGTCGTATGCGATGAGGCCGGTCGGGCGACCAACCTTTTTCATGATATCGTCACAGGCGTCGATACAGAGCGCACAGTGAATGCACTCCAGCTGGGCGCCGTTTCGGATATCAATACCCATAGGGCAGGCGGTGACGCAGGCATTACAGTCTACGCAATCGCCGCGACCTTCCCATGTTTCAGACTTTTTGTGCGGACCACGAGGTTCGCCGCGATCCCAACGATAGGTGACGTTGAGTGCGTCTTCGTCGGTGAGCGCAGCCTGAATACGCGGCCATGGGCAGAGGTAGGTACAGACCTGCTCGCGCATTGTGCCTGCAAGCGAATAGGTTGTGAAGGTCAGGATACCTACGAAGACGTAAGCCGTAGTCGGCGCGTGTCCTGTGAAGAAGTTATAAGCGAGGGAAGGCGCATCGTGGAAATAGAAGACGAGCGCACCGCCGGTTGCAGCTGCGATCAGTAGCCAGACAGCGTGTTTGGCAACTTTGCGCCAGATCTTATTGAAGGTCCAGGGCGCGCGATCAAGCTTAATGCGTTTGTTGCGGTCGCCCTCGAAGAAGCGCTCAACGGCGATGTAGAGATCGGTCCAGACCGTCTGCGGACAAGCATAGCCACACCAGACACGTCCGAACAGCGAGGTCACAAGAAACAGGCCGAGAGACGACAGAATGAGAATGCCGGTGATGTAGTAAACTTCCTGCGGCCAGATCTCGATCGGGCCGAAATAGAACTTACCATCAGCGAAGAACAGGATGGCCTGATCTGGCGCGTCAGGACCACGGTCCCAACGTATCCAGGGCAAGCCGTAATAGACCGCCAGCGCGAGCGCCATAAACGCAAATTTGAAGGAGCGAAACTTACCGCTGACGAGCTTCGGGTGAACCGGCTCGCGCTTCTTGTACATTGGTTGCGCATCGGATGGCGGGGTAGGTTTGAGAGCTGTCATTGTACTCGACTTCCCAGTTTGTATTTTAGAACTTTCTAAAACAAGAAAGTTAGAAATACGTGATGGTATCTTGTCACACCCTCACAAAAAAAGGCCCGGCGAACCGGGCCTTTTCTGATCAAATCAGCCTTCGCTGCCGCTTAATGCATAGACATATACAGCAAGGGCTTTGACGGTTGTTTCGTCGAGGCGTTCACCCCACGCAGGCATTGCGCTGTTGCGTGGATTGTAGATGGTCGCCTGAACAGTAGCCATGTCACTGCCATAGAGCCAGTCACGGTCTGTCAGGTCAGGTGCGCCCTGGAATTGATCGCCAGTACCGGCTTCACCGTGACATGCGACACAGTTCCACTCGAACACTTCCTGGCCCGCGATAGAGGCATCAGATGGCTCTTCGAGACCGGAGAGTGTGCGAACATAGTGCGCAACATTCGTGATCTCTTCAGCGCTGAGAACCTGATCGCGACCGAATGCAGGCATCATGGAGAAACGGCTCTCCATATTTTCCTGACGGACGCCATAGGTGATGGTGTGCTGGATTTCGTCCAGACCACCGCCCCAGAGCCACACATCGTCAGCAAGGGTAGGGTAACCCGGTGCACCGCGGCCACCTGCGCCGTGGCAGGTCGCACAGTTGTCACCAAAGGCACTTTCACCAGCAGCCATCGCGAACTGACGAAGGTCCTGATCGGCAAGGATGTCTTCAACAGACGCTTCGATCAGAGCCGCTCCGTTTTCGGCACGCGCAGAACGCAGAGCGTCGATGCTCTCAGCGACCAGAGCACGGTCAGAGTGGTTACGAATACCCGGGGTGTTCGTACCCATTCCAGGCAGTGCTGGCCATGCTGGCATGAAGATCCAATAGACCACGGCCCAGACGATCGTGATGTAGAAGATGTAGAGCCACCAGCGTGGAAGCGGGTTGTTGAGCTCTCTGATGCCGTCCCATTCGTGACCAGTGGTTTCTACACCGGTTGCAGCATCAACGTCTTTATCATGTTCACTCATTGATAGGCTCCTCGTCGATCAGAGGGAGGTTAGCTGCCCGTTCGAATTCGGACTTTTTGGACGGCCAGAGGGCGTAGGTGCAGGCCCCGAGGAACAGCACTACGAAGTAGAGCAGTCCCCAGGTCTGTGCGAAACTGGAAAGCGTTTCATAGTTCATGATGCTATCTCCGGTTCTGCAGGCTATCGGCTTCGTAAGTTTCGAAGTCGACCAGTGTACCGAGCATCTGGAGATAGGCGATCATAGCGTCCATCTCGGTGATGTTTTCGGCGTCGCCGTCAAATGCACGTACAGTGACCGTACCTTCCCGACCTGATGCTTCGGTGTAACGATCCACCAGAGCACCGTCATAGTCGCCGGAGTTCGGATAGAAGTCCGGATTGGCCTGAGCCAGAAGGTCGTACTCTGCGTTCTCGATCATAGCGTCGGTGTAAGGCACACCTACGAGGCGCATTGCCTGCATGGTTTGCTGTACCTGGCTGAAGTCGAGTGGGCGATCTACCATGAACGTGTATGGCGGCATGATGGATTCCGGAACGACAGAGCGTGGGTCACGCATGTGGTCCATGTGCCATTCATCAGAGTATTTTCCGCCAACGCGCGCAAGGTCAGGACCTGTACGCTTGGAGCCCCACTGGAACGGGTGGTCGTACATGCTCTCTGCAGCCAGAGAATAGTGACCATAGCGTTCCACTTCGTCACGCAGTGGGCGAACCATTTGAGAGTGGCAGACATAGCAGCCTTCACGCACATAGATTTCGCGTCCTGCGAGTTCGAGTGGCGTGTAGGGACGCATACCGTTCACGCGCTCGATCGTGTTGCTCAGATAGAAGAGCGGAGCGATCTCGATGATGCCGCCAATGGCGACGACAACGAGGATGCCGACTGTGAGGAGCATAGAGTGCTTCTCGAGCAGGGCGTGTTTATCAAACAATGCCATTAGTCTGTCTCCTTATTCAGCTGGCACGGCTTCGGCGCGAGCCGGAATGCCATCATTGGTTGGAGCGTGAACGTGATCTTCCTCACCTTTGCGGGTTTTGCCCTTAGCGGTCATGTAGATGTTGAACGACATGATCAGAGCACCGACGAGGTAGAGGAGGCCACCAAGCGAACGGATGATGTAGGAGATGTGCTTAGCTTCTACGGTCTCGACGAATGTGTATTCGAGGAAGCCGAATTCGTTGTACGCACGCCACATCAGGCCTTCCATGATACCGGATACCCACATGGAGCAGATATACAGAACGATACCGATGGTCGCTGTCCAGAAGTGCCATTCCACCATGTTTGCGGAATAGAGGCGGTCACGTTTCCACATCCACTGTGCGAGACAGTAGAGAGCACCGAAGGAGATGAAGCCAACCCAGCCGAGTGCACCAGAGTGTACGTGGCCGATTGTCCAGTCTGTGTAGTGAGACAGAGAGTTCACCGCGCGAACTGACATAAGCGGGCCTTCAAACGTGGACATGCCGTAGAATGCCAGAGAAACGACCATCATACGGATGACAGGGTCTGTGCGGAGTTTGTCCCACGCGCCAGACAGTGTCATCAGACCGTTGATCATACCACCCCAGCTCGGCATCCACAGCATGATGGAGAAGGTCATACCCAGTGTCTGCGCCCATTGTGGCAGAGCCGTATAGTGCAGGTGGTGTGGACCAGCCCAGATGTAGATGAAGATCAGAGCCCAGAAGTGAACGATTGAGAGACGGTAAGAGAATACCGGGCGCTCTGCACGCTTCGGGATGTAGTAATACATGATCGCCAGGAAGCCGGCCGTCAGGAAGAAGCCAACCGCGTTGTGACCATACCACCACTGTGTCAGCGCGTCCTGAACACCAGCCATCAGAGACACTGACTGGGAAGAGAGCGGGCTGATTGGAACTGCGAGGTTGTTCACAATGTGAAGCATCGCAATCGTTACGATGAATGCGAGGTAGAACCAGTTCGCAACATAGATGTGCGGCTCTTTACGCTTCCAGATCGTACCGAGGAATACGAGCAGATAGGCAACCCATACGATAGTCAGCCAGAGGTCGACATACCATTCAGGTTCTGCGTACTCGCGGCCTGCAGTGACGCCCATGACGTAACCGGTAGCAGCAAGAACTATGAACGCCTGATAGCCCCAGAATACGAACCATGGCCACATGCCGCCAGCAATACGCGTGCGGCATGTGCGCTGAACAACGTGGAAAGACGTTGCCAGAAGCACGTTACCGCCAAACGCAAAGATCACTGCAGATGTGTGCAGTGGGCGAAGGCGACCAAAGTTGAGGAAGCCGAACTCTTCAAAATAGAGCAGGCTAGGGAAGGTGAGCTGCATCGCGATGACGAAGCCGACGAGAATGCCGACAACACCCCAGAACATTGAGACACCAACGCCCCATTTGATCAGTGTGTCTTCATACTGCGTTTCGTCGAACAGCTTGCCGTCTTTGCGGTTCGCTGCCCAGAAGCAGATCGCGAGGATTGCGACCAGGCTCATACCGAGGCTGAGCCAGCCATGAATGTTGAATAGTGGGTCCGGCGACCAAGCCGCGACCATTAATGCAAGGAGTGTGAAAACCCCCACGAAGAGGCCGACTGTCAGCACGCTGAAGTCGATCCCGTTTTTCTGCATGGTTGTTGTTGCCATTTTGCCCTCTGAGAATAACCCGAGTTTGAGTCTGGGATTGTCACGCTTTTCTCTCAAAGAAAATGCGACTATTTGGCCCCACACTTCGTACGGAAATTATGCTATTCAGGCTTTCGGAAACTATAAGGAGTCGCCGATGACTGAAATCACCAGTCTCGTCACGAATGACAAAATGCTACTTGGAATGAGCGTAACGACCGCTATTTCAGGCCTTTTACTGCGGTCTTGCCACGATGCAGGCGCTGGCTTCGTGCTTCCGATGTGTACGTCGGGTGGCGGTGAACTGGCTCTCAACGCGGCATCATCCGGCCATTGCGCGGGCTGCTATGTCGCAGCTGCAGGGCTTATCGGTGCGTTCGCTGTGACGGTTCGCCGCGCGCTACTCAGCCGGTAAGCGCTGACTTTTAAAAAATTTTCGAATCCCGAGGGTGTCTGTGAGCGCAGGCACCCTTTTTCTGTGGAGAAAATTCTCGGTTTTGATTAACTTTTGAACAGCAACTGACCGAATTTACCATGGCAGCGTGCATATTTGTACGCAACACAGTCCGAAACCGCTCAAAACCTTGCTGCACTGCGGCATCGCCCTGAATATGACTAAATGAAGGCATGAATGGGTGGTGATCATGACAGACGTTGTTGTTAAGTTTGATCTGAAGGACGCAGCTACTGAGACGAAGCTTTTTCAGGCAGTGAATCAGTTTGCCGCAGAACGCGAATGCATGGGCACGGGCGCATCGGGGACGGATGACGCACCAGTGATCATGGTTAAAACAACTTCCTACGGGGAAGGCTTCAAAAAGTCGGTTATTTTCCAGCGCCGCAGGGATGCTGAGCACTTCATGTCCTACTGGCGCAGGTTTGCGAAAGTGGCTTAAGTCGCCATTCCTCATAGGTAAGAAAAAAGCCCCGCGCTCTGCACGGGGCTTTTTTTTGTCTGAATTCAGTCGGCTGGTGCCTGAGCTATTCTTCCGTTTTGATCAGAAGGAACGTGATCAGGTCGGTGCGGTCGTTCGGACGACGCATGCCTGCATAAGACATGCGGTTTCCTGGTAAGAATGCGCGTGGGTTTTCCAGCCAGTGATCGAGTTGTTCCGGTGTCCACTGGAAGTCTGCTTCCAGAACGGCGTCCGAATAATTGAAGCCTTCGAGTTCACCAACACCACGTTGGAAAACGCCGTGGAGATTCGGACCAACCCGGTTGCCAGCTTCCGGATCGAGCAGGTGACATGTCGCGCACTGACGGAACAGGCTTTCGCCGCGCTCATAGTCACCTGTATTGTATGGCTCTGGAAGCGCCGCGACGGCTTCTGAGTAATCCGCTTCAACGATTTCCAGATCTTCAACCATGTCTTCGACGGCAGCTTCAGCTTCTTCCGCCGTCGGGATTTCGACCGCTGGAGCTTCTGGTTCTGGTGCAGGAGCCGGCGCTGTTGATTCTGTTGCTGCTGGCGTCGTCGTTTCAGCTGGGGCTGCAGGTTCCTCTGAACCACCACCGCAAGCTGCGAGTGTAAGCGCCAGTGCCGTCGTTGTCAGAAATAATCGCATGTCATCCTCCGGAATTGTCACAGTGAGATTGCATATAGTTCGACGCTGACGGATTTCAGGTGCGTCGTAACGCAGCTGCCATTTCTGACAGCTGCGATTTTGAAAGGCCGCTTAGAGCGGGATGTTGTCGTGCTTCTTCGCCGGGTTCGTAACGTTTTTCGTCTTCAGCTGGCGGAGTGCTTTAGCCACACGGCGACGTGTCGAGTGCGGCATTATGATGTCATCAATATAGCCCTTACGCGCGGCGACGAACGGATTTGCGAAGTTGTCTTCGTATTCCTTCGTCTTCTGGGCGATCTTCTCGTCATTGCCGATGTCCGCGCGGAAGATAATCTCAACCGCACCTTTAGCACCCATTACGGCGATTTCAGCCTTTGGCCATGCATAGTTCACGTCGCCGCGAAGGTGCTTGGAGCTCATAACGTCATAAGCGCCGCCATAAGCCTTACGCGTGATGACTGTAACTTTCGGCACAGTTGCTTCCGCATAAGCAAACAGAAGTTTTGCGCCATGTTTGATCAGGCCACCATACTCCTGTTTTGTGCCCGGCATGAAGCCTGGGACGTCCACATAAGTGACGATCGGAATGTTGAAGCAGTCGCAGAAACGAACAAACCGTGCCGCTTTACGCGAAGCATCAATATCAAGCACGCCAGCGAGGCTGAGTGGCTGGTTGGCAACGAAGCCTACAGTCTGGCCTTCAATACGACCAAAGCCGGTCAGAATGTTTGAGCCGAAGTCTTTGCCGATTTCGAAGAAGTCGCCCTCGTCAGCAGTCTTCTCGATCAGCTCGCGCATGTCATAAGGCTTGTTCGGGTTGTCCGGAACCAGCGTGTCCAGCGAGTCTTCGAGGCGATCAATATTATCGAAGCTCGGGCGGACCGGCGCTTTCTCACGGTTGGAGAGAGGGAGGAAATCCACAAGGCGTCGGATCTGTGTCAGAGCTTCGATATCGTTATCGAATGCGCCGTCTACGACGCCGGACTTGCCAGCGTGCACGCGTGCGCCGCCGAGATCTTCGTGAGATACCGTCTCGTTCGTAACGGTTTTAACAACGTCCGGGCCGGTCACGTACATGTAAGATGTGTCCTTCACCATGAAGATGAAGTCGGTCATGGCTGGTGAATAAACGTCACCACCGGCGCATGGGCCCATAATGACGGAGATCTGCGGAATAACGCCTGATGCCAGGACGTTTTCCATGAAGATGTCAGCATAACCGGCAAGCGAATCAACGCCTTCCTGAATGCGCGCACCACCGGCATCGAACAGACCAATAACCGGCGCGCCATTTTTCATGGCCGCTTTCTGGACTTTTACAATCTTGGAGGCGTGCGCCTTTGACAGAGATCCGCCGAATACGGTGAAGTCTTTAGAGAAGACGTAGACCATGCGGCCGTTGATCGTGCCCCAGCCGGTGACAACACCATCACCCGGAGTTTTCTGATCAGACATGCCGAAATCATTGCAGGTATGCTCGACAAACATGTCCCATTCTTCGAATGAGCCTTCGTCGAGAAGAAGCTCGATGCGCTCACGTGCAGTCAGCTTGCCCTTCTCATGCTGACGATCAATTCGTTTCTGACCGCCGCCAAGTCGTGCCTGTTCTCTCTTCGCTTCTAACGCTTCGAGGATATCTTTCATATCGAGCCCCTGAACATTTATTTTCAGGCTTTGATATATACCTCGCCATGAATGGCAAGGATGTATCGTGAATACTGCGACCTTTAGATATACTCTTGTGACTAAATGGCAGCGACCTGAACACTGCCGGTCGGGAAGTGTTCAGGTCCTGCCAATACGTTGAAAAGTTCTGACTAGTAGCGGGATGTATAGCGACGACCATGATCGTTATGGTGCCCACGACCACGGCGCGGGTTCATGTCGAGGTCGACGACACGGCCGCGACGGATGGTGCATTCAACCGGCACAATATTAGAGCCTCGGCGCGTGGAAATACGAACCGCACCCTCAACTTCATAACCCGCCGGACCGAACTGTCGGACATAAGGCCGACCGACGAATTCGGTATGAGCGCGTCCGCGACGTGTAGACCAGTCAGCGCGGTCATCTGCAGCGCGTTCGCACTGATTAATGACCTGACGTCGCTCGCGACGGGTTAACTCGAAACGGTCGCCGCGACCGCGTCGCCAGTCACGGTTATCGCGATGGTTCGGTTCATAGCCACGATGCGTTTGTTCGTGACGTGGTTCAAACCGGTCTCGGTTTCGCTCACCGCGCTCTTGCGCATGAGCTGCAGGGATGAGGAGGGTTGCCGCAGCCAACGCAACAGAAACCACTCCGGTTTTCATGATAGGCTTCATCATGAGTTCAATCTGGCAGACCCGTTTTGAGCCATGACTGAACGTCCGGTTCATTTACCAGTCATATGTCAGCTGGAGCTGCAGAAAGTCTCTTTCTGAGGACCTGACGCGTTTTTTGCAATTCTGGTCCAATCGGTCACTTGCAATTTGCGGGAAGTCATTATAGCAACGCGCTCTGGCCTTAGGGGTATAGCTCAGTTGGTAGAGCATCGGTCTCCAAAACCGAGGGTCGGGAGTTCGAGTCTCTCTGCCCCTGCCAGTTTTCACATAATTGAAAACTTCGAAGATGCACGAGAACCTGTGTGTCTGGTCGCGAATTGAAACATTCGCGAATGCTTTGTGTTTGGAAGTCTCCGTGAATCCCCGCTAGAGGGCAGTTCAGCATTCTGTTCCGGAGTAATTCTCATGCATTTCATCGACCTTCATGCACAGCGCGCGCGTATCGAATCAGAAGTCGACAACGCGATTCAAAAAGTGCTGCAGCACGGCATGTATGTCATGGGGCCGGAAGTCCGCGCATTCGAAGCGCAGTTGGCTGAATTCTCCAACACGAAGATTGCTCTGGGCTGCGCAAACGGCACCGAAGCTCTTGCTCTGCCCTTAATGGCCTGGGGCCTGAAGCCGGGTGACGCTGTGTTCTGCCCGTCCTTCACGTTCTGTGCGACGGCTGAAATTGTGCCATGGCTGGGTGCGGAACCCGTTTTCGTCGATGTGAAGCGCGAAACCTACAATATGGATGCCGATCACTTGGTCGCCTGTATTGAAGCTGTGATCACTGAAGGGCGTCTGACGCCGAAAGTCATTATCGCTGTCGACCTGTTCGGTCAGTCTGCTGACTATCCGAAAATGCGTGAGATCGCGGATAAGTATGGCATGAAACTGATCGCCGACAGTGCGCAGGGTTACGGCACGACTCTTAATGGCAAACATCCGGGCGAGTGGGCTGATGTCGTGACGACGAGCTTCTTCCCAGCAAAGCCGCTTGGCTGCTATGGCGACGGCGGCGCGGTTCTCACGAATGACGAACAGCTTGCAGAGCTGATGGATAGTGTGCGTGTCCACGGCAAGGTGACAGCGAGCGATTTGAAAGGTGTCGAATTCGAACACGATCCAAAATACTTCAATATGCGGATCGGCATGAATTCACGTCTCGATACAATTCAGGCTGCAATCCTGATCGAAAAACTGAATATTTTCGCTGACGAAATCGAACTGCGGAACAAGGTCGCGGATCGTTATGCCGAAGGCTTGAAAGATCATGTTTTGGCTGTGCCGCAAGTGATGGACGGGGTTGTCTCTACATGGGCGCAATATGTCATCGAACACGAAAACCGCGACGGTTTGCAGGCGCATCTGCGTGCGAACGATGTCCCGACTGCCGTTTATTATCCGGTTCCGATGCACGTGAACGGCGCTTATGAGAAATATAAGGCGGGCGCGGGCAATCTGACAGTTACCGACACGATCCGGGACACGGTACTGGCGCTGCCAATGCACCCATATCTCAGCGAAGAAGATCAGGATAAAGTGATCGAAGCGATCCGCTCGTTTAACGGCTAAATCCGGTCGTCCAGCGTTTTCTCTGAACCGATATGGCGGTGTTCGAAATCAGGTTCGATTTCGGACACCCATGCTTTCATGTCATCCGTTGAGAGCTGTGAAAGCGCTCTTGCATCAAGCTTCAGCGCCCGCAATTTCGCTGAAAGCGCGCTGACGCCGCCGGCAAAGTTGGACGGGGCGTAGTTTACGGCCTTCAAGGCCGCGAAAGCGCTATCCGTAACAGTTTCTTTCTCGCCAGCAAATTCTTCGTAAGGTTTCTCGCCTGCTGTGTCAGACGGAGTAAGGATGAGCGGCCACTTTCCCCCAGCTTTAAGCTCCGCAAAGTCTGAAAATGCTTCGGTCTGCTTTTCCAAAGGGTAGGCAATTGCTTCGTATCCGTTGGCCTCAAGAAAGCTGATCGCGGCCGTTTCCATGCTTACCAGGTGTTCCTCCGGTGAGAGGTCGGGAATGTAGATTTTCCCAGTCTCGCCAAGAATGCCTGTCAGCAGGCACATTTGGCCTGCCTCTTCGAGTGTGAAGAAGAAGCGCTCAATACCAAGCGGCGCCGCGAGCGGGGTGTCGCTGTCCAACCGGTCGCAAAAGCTTTCAAGGAGTGAGCCCTGAGAATATGCGACATTGGCAAAACGGGCCGAGCTCACGTTGGCCGTTTCGGTGAACATAACGTGTTCCATGAGCCGCTTTGTGGCGCCCATGAAGGATACAGGATTAGCCGCTTTGTCAGTCGAGACGCTGAAATAGCGAAACGGTTTACCTGTCTCGGAAAGTGCTGACAACAGGTCTGATTGTTTGAGTATGTTGGTGTCCATCATGGCGAAGATAGACCAGGGCTGCTTTTCGGAGCGCACATGCTTCAGCGCGGCGAAGTTCAGCACATAATCGTACGGTTCTGATGCGCGCAGCATCGCGAAGAACGCAGTCGAGCCATAATCCATGGGAAGTGAGTCGATTTGCGCGGTAGCGGGAGCCAATGCATTGCCGCGAAGACGTCTCACAAGTCGTGCTAACCCGTTTTCATCCTGATCAATAATGGTCAGGCGCGAGAGCGGGAACTGCGCGAGCAGAAGAGTGGTTTCGCTGCCGATTGAGCCTGCGCCGCCAATCACCAGACAAGATTTACCCGCTAACAACTCCGTCAAACGATTGGCGTTCGCTGCCATGTCGTTCGCTAAAAGCGATTCTGACCGGCGAGTGAGCATTTCTGTGGGACGCTTCAGCAAATCACAGCCTTCCATAAACAGTGTCGAGGCTCTTATGGCATATATTTTAAATCAGGATTGAAAAAGTCACCCGCCGTAAGCTTGCAATTGACTTGTGCAGGCGTCAGAAGCGGAACTGACTTTCAGAGTAGCGTAGAGAACCAGAATGTCAGACGGCGCCGAGACAATGTCCTACCATATCCCCGGTGAGGATATTGATATCTCCGACCTGATCGCGCAAACGCGCACGGTCACGCTGCCAGAAGTGCGCAGACCCGAGTTGATTATGATTATGGCTGGCGGTCTAGGTCAGCGCATGATGCCGCTCACAAAAGAAGTCCCGAAACCGATGCTCCCAATCGTCGGCGCGCCAATGCTCGAGCACATCATTGCGCAAATGATCGCGCAGGGTTTCTGTCGGTTCGTGTTCTCGATTCGTCATTTCTCGGATCAGATTGTCGATCACTTTAGTAATGGCGAGCGCTGGGGCGTAGACATATCCTATATTGAGGAACCGCACCGGCTCGGCACGGGAGGAAGTCTCGCATATCTCGATGAACGCCCGGACATGCCATTCATCGTCGCAAACGCCGACCTTTTGACCGACCTCGACTATCGAAAAGTGCTGGCCTTCCATGATGCCTCGTCCGCGGTGACTATGTGCACCCGACAGGCTGAGTTTCAGGTGCCGTATGGTGTCGTTGAAACCATGTCGGACCGTGTGCTGAGCGTGACGGAAAAGCCGACCCAATCTGTGAGCATTAGTGCCGGCATGTATGCGGTTTCGCCAGAGCTGATCGATCTGATCGATAAGGGCGAACGGATTGATATGCCGGATCTTATCCAACGCGCGATCGAAGTTGGAAGAACTGTCCGGTCAATGCCGATTTACGATCGCTGGGTCGATGTCGGTCGTCGCGACATGTTTCAGCGTGTTCTTGAAAATCTTGGTGATACAGGAGCTTGAGCGTGAAAGTTATTCTGGCACGTCATGGAAATACCTTCGGTCCGGTCGATACACCTGTGTGGGTTGGGGCGCGCGAAGATTATCCGCTCGTTGAAAAAGGCAGAGAGCAATCGACAGCTATCGGGGCATACCTCAACCGTCAGTCTATTATGCCCGATCGTATTATCTCCGGCCCACTGGTACGTACGCGAGAGGGCGCTGATCTGATCGCTGCGGAAATCGGTTTTTCTGGTGTGATCGAGATCGATGAGCGCCTCAAGGAAATCGACTATGGAAGTTGGGGCGGCAAAAGCGACGCAGAAATCGAGGCGCTATATGGCGCGGATGTCATTGATGACTGGCGCGAGCGCACCATTATTCCTGATGGAGCAGACTGGTCACCGGACCTCGCAACTCTCAGGCAAAACGCTGTTTCCGTGATGCACGAAATCACCGAGGTACCAGCAGAGACCGTACTGCTGATTACGTCGAACGGTACGCTGCGATATTTCCACGGAGCCATTTACAATGGGCAGGGCGATGCGCCCTCTGCCAAAGTGAAAACAGGACATATCTGTTGCGCGGATTATGTGAAGGGTAGCTATTTGCCCCGCTTCTGGAATATGAAGCCAGACGATATTTAAAGCCCGAACCGGATTTGAAAGAATAAAATGCCTGATACTGCTGCAAAGACACTTAGCGCGCTGAAGCGGACGATCGAGACCGAGCGCGAGGGCATGCTTCAGCTTGAGAACGCTCTCGATCAGGCTGCTGTTGATGTTGTGGACCTGATTGGCTCTGTTGAAGGGCGTCTGGCATGCGTTGGTGTCGGCAAATCAGGGCATGTTGCGCGCAAGATCGCGGCTACGCTCGCGTCGACGGGCACGCCGGCCTATTTCGTCCATCCAGCAGAAGCGAGCCATGGCGATCTCGGGATGATCTCGCAACAGGACGCGGTGCTTGCACTTTCAAAGTCCGGTGAAACCAAAGAATTGAGCGACATTATCGCTTATTGTCGCCGTTTCTCTGTGCCGCTGATCGGTATGACCACGGATGCGACGTCTACGCTCGCAAAGAATTCTGACCATCTGCTTCTGGTTCCGAATGCCGCTGAAGCCTGCGGTGAAACGCGTGCGCCGACAACGTCGACTACACTGATGATGGCTTATGGCGACGCGCTTGCTGTTGCCCTGATTGAACGTCGCGGCTTCACGGCGATGGACTTTAAACGCTACCACCCGGGCGGAGCGCTTGGTGCGGCGCTCACAAGTGCAGCTGACCTGATGGCGTCTGCGGAGAATATCCCGCTTGTCACTGAAGGCACGAGTATGGAAGCAGCAGTCGTCGAAATGAGCGCGAAAGGCTTTGGCTGTGTTGGCGTGAAATCGGCTGATGGAAAGCTTGCAGGTATCATCACGGATGGCGATTTGCGCCGGAATCTCGCTGTGGATCTGCCTACCCGCAAGGTTGATGAGATTATGACCCGTGGTCCGATTACAGTGAAAGAAACGTCTCTCGCGGCGGATGTTCTGCGCACGCTGACAGCGGGCGAACGCAAGCTAACTCAGGTCTTTGTATGCAATGAAGCAGGCGAGCCGACCGGCCTCATCCACATGCACATGCTGTTGAAGGCTGGGCTTTCTTAAGCGCCTACTGAAACTCCACGCGCTCCTGCGAGAAGAAGAACAGCGACTCGGTATTTTTATCGAGCTTGCTGGCGTCCACTGAAAGCAGTGTGCGCATCGCGACCTTGCGCTCTTCTAGCCCCTGCAGGAAGTCTCGCTCGATCAGGTCCTGCGTCCCTGACGCTTCGACCTGATTTTTGATTTCTGCGAAAATCTCAACGGACCCCGCTAGAAAAATAGCCTCATAGGCGATCTTGGACGCGATCTTGTGGTCGATGGTCTGGTAGGCAAGCTGCCCGAACATGGTGAGCTTGTGCTTGCAGATATAATCGACCTCTTCGCGGTATTCTGGGTGCCGCAGATAATAGAGCTTGAACGACATCATCTCACGGTCGATCAGCTCCAGAATATCATCGGGAAGTCCGTCATGGACGATGATGATATCAATGTCCGATCCATTTACCATTTTGCCGATAGCGGAGACTTCGCGTGGCTCACGGTGGGCTAGAAAGTAGGCGATATCCCCTGCAATAAAGGCGCACATTTCATGGTGCAGCTCTTTTGGAATTTTGCGCATAATCTGGCGCAGGATTGATCGCGCCAGACGCATTTTCTGCATGCTGACCTGGCGGTGAAGATTGGACAATGTAACTTGTCGGTCGATCACCTGTTCCCGCTGGTCATTGGTCGAGAATAGCGTGAATGAGAGAAAGTCCCGAAGAATCGACGGGCTCAGGCGGATGAAGTCCTCACGCGTGATGTCATAGCGCAGATAATAGCGGGAGAAGTGCGAGATCAGGATGTCCGGACTAGTGAAACAGGCCTGCCAGAGTTCAAGATAATTCCGTTCGGGAAGATGTTCGGCAAGCTCCTTGCCGAGGGTAGGGCCGACCCGTCTGATAACTTCGACAACTTCCTGCCTGATCGTTTCAAGGTCGCTCATACCGTCTTATCCCACGCTGCCTATGGACTTCTCTAGCATACGACTTGTCATCGCAGGGTAAATCATGGCGAATGGGTTCGAACTTTCGAGTGACAGGTAGCTTATTGTGTCCGACACGCCCTTCTTTTCGGTTCTGATCATCAATTACAATGGTGGAACCTATCTCCAGAAGGCGATCGACTCACTCGCGGCGCAGACCTTCCAGAACTTCGAGACCATCATCATCGATAATGATTCGACCGATGGTTCGATGAATGGGCTGGATGTATCGGCATTACCCCATTGCGATATTGATCTCCTCGGTCGTAATAGCGGCTTTGCAGAAGGCAATAATATCGCGGCGAAGAAGGCGCGGGGCCAATGGCTGGCACTTTTGAATGCTGATGCGGAGGCGGCATCTGACTGGCTCGAAACGCTGTCAAACTCGATAGCAGCGAATCCCGACTGCCGCATGTTTGCATCTACGCAGCTCAGCATGGATGACAACGACATTCTTGATGGCATTGGTGACGGCTACACGATCTGGGGCTTTGCATGGCGGGGCGGATATCATCGCCCTGCGAGCGAGATACCCGAAGCGGGGGAAACCTTTGCGCCTTGCGGAGCAAGCGCCGTCTATTATCGCGAAACGTTTCTCGCCCATGGCGGCTTTGAGGAGCGCTATTTCTGTTTCATGGAAGACGTTGATCTCGGGTTCCGCATGCGGCTGGCAGGCGAACACTGCCTGTTTCAGCCTGACGCGATTGTTCAACACAAAGGCGGAGGCCTGTCTGGCGAGGCCAGTGAATTTTCGGTCTATCATGGCGCGAGAAACAGGGTGTGGACCTATATTGGAAACATGCCTGCTGTCTTGTTGTGGATGACACTTCCGGTGCATCTGGCGCTCACTGCGTATCTACTCATCCGATATATCGGGACGCCTTATTCGGGATATGTCTGGAAAGGCACGAAAGATGGCTGGCGTGAGGCGTTCAAATTCAGGCGCGAGCGCAAAGCGCTGAGATCGGACAAGCGGTCGGTAACGCTCAGCGGGCTTTCGCGCATGTTTCACTGGAATATTTTCGCGATGTCCCAACATCGCTCAGCAGTCCGCCCGACGAATAGGCGCTAATGCGTTCTGACCGTTTCGTGAACGCCTTCTTCTGGCGGTTCTGGCTGTCGGCTGATATTCTCTCAATGAGCGAGTTTTCTCAAATAGGTGAGGCGCTGATTTGCGAACGCTGCTGATTATTCTAGCCAGCCTGATCGTCGGAGCCGGTGGCGCATTATATGCCGACCGCCAGCCCGATATTCACTGGCAAATTGATCGCGTTTTTGACCGTTTTTCTCTTCCGTCATCGGATGTTGATCTGGAATCAGGGGGAGTGGAGGCTGCAACCCTTGCGAACTATTCGCTTGAACCATGTTTCTTTCGCGATCCCTCTCATGCAGACGAGCCACCCGGCTGGATGCAGCGCCCTGCGCTGAACGCCGCAGCCAGCGAACGGACGTCCGACCGTCCGTTTCCCGATATTGAGGCGTTCCCCGGTCTCGTAAAAATAGAGCAGGTACTCTCGGCAGGCGGGACGCAGCGCCACCACTGTGCAGCAACCCGTATCTCTGAGCACTGGTTCCTGACGGCTAATCACTGCGTTCGTATGCGTGGGCCAACATCGCAAGTCATCGATATGATCATTATCGCGCCGGCGCATGATGTAATGCAGCCTGATACGGTCATCGTTCCGATTGAAGGCGCGGTCTGTCATTCGGCCTGGTATTCCGATACCGGAAAATTCGATGATGATCTCGCGCTTGTCTATGTGGAAGATACAGCGCCACTTTCTGAGGTGGAAATCGCCCGAACCGATCTCGGCGATATGCCGCTTCCGATTGGTGCTGGCGACACAGCCTATTTTGCAGGTTGGGGTAAAAACGGCCAGAACCGCTTTTTGCAAGGTGGTCCGCTTGTCGTTCGAAATGTCGGCGAGACGTTTATCATGGTCGATAATGGCGGACGTTTTGCGCCATGCGTCGGCGATAGTGGCGGCCCGCTCTATGTGCCGACGTCCAATGGCCCTCAGGTTGTTGGCGTTCTGTCATCCGTTACCGTGGATGCGTGCCCACCGTTTGATCGGGCCTTTTACATGCGCGTGAAGTCATTCGATGTCTGGATGCGACGCGCCATGTCTATTTGTGAACAAGGCGGCAGATTTGTCTGTCTGCGTCCGGAGGGCGAAATATGAGTGACCAGAAAAAGCCGATCGCTTTGGAAGAACGAGCGACCGAAGGAAAGCGCCTGATGTCGCCGTCGGCGGTGCGCAATCTTCCCTATATTATGGAAGCGTTTCAGTCGCTTGGTCTGACTGATGGCAAAGTTCTGGAGATCGGATGCGGAACCGGTGAGCATGCAGCTCATCTCGTGGAAGCGAATGCAGGGTTAAGCTGGTTTGCGACGGATCTTGATCCGGCGTCGGTCGACAGCTGCAATGATTGGGCGACACATTTATCAATTTCCGACCGGCTGATCGCGGAAACAGTCGATGCGTCTAAGCCGCCAGATTATTCCGAGTTGGGGCCTTTTGACGTAGTTTACAGCTCTAACGTCATCCATATTTCTCCGATCACAGTGCTGGAAGGCATTTTACAAACGGCAGGGCGTGAGCTGAAGCCTCAGGGCAGGATGGCTTTTTATGGTCCATTCAGTCGGAATGGCGAGCACACAGCGGAAAGCAACGCCGCTTTTGATCAGAACCTCAAAATGCGAGATCCGTCATGGGGCGTGCGTGATTTGGATAACGACGTCGTTCCGCGCGCAATAAAAAACCGGCTGGCTCTGGAAACGGTCAGAGCCATGCCGGCGAATAATTTTTTCGTCGTGTTCAGACGGGAGAGCTGATCAGCCTTCCAGAAGCGATTCGATGCGCTGCTCGAGTTCGCGTTGCGCAAAGCCTGAGTAAAGTTCACCGTTGATAAAGAAGGCCGGTGTGCCGGTTACGCCATGTTCGCGCGCTTCGCCGAGAACCCGTGCGAGATGAGCGTCGACTTCTGCGCTTTCCATATCGCGTTCCAGACGGGTGGCGTTCATACCGACGTCACGTGCGATTTCGAAGATATCGTCGTCTGACAGCTGTCCTGAGTGGCGCATCATCGCCTGGTGGAACTCAAGATACTCGCCCTGGTTCTGAGAAGCGATTGCAGCGCGAGCCGCGCGTACAGACTGTTCAGACAGGATTGGAAGCTCTTTAAAGACGACGCGTACACGACCGTCGCTGTTTTCTACCTGATCCATCACCCAGTCGAGTGACCGGCGGCAATAGCCGCAATGATAGTCAAAATACTCAACAATCGTCACTTCGGCATCAGCAGGACCAACTGAGAAGTCTGCATCGTTTGAGGCAAGTTGCTCGCCAAGGCGCGCATTTTCACGTTCTTCCAGAACGAGCATCGCTTCCATGATGATTTCCGGATTTTCCAGAAGGTAAGCACGAACGACAGCTTCGACGTCCTCTCGGCTTTGAGCCGTTTCAGGCACAGAGTTGCTTTGAGCGGACATGTTGCAAGCGCCGAGGCCGACGAGGACGGTAAGCGCCGTTGTAACGGAGAGCGTTTTAGCAAGCATAGACTGTTTCCCTAGATAGATCAGAACCTGACTAGCACGCGCAGGCTCTTATCTTCTA
Source organism: Ponticaulis sp. (assembly GCA_002723155.1). GTDB lineage: Bacteria > Pseudomonadota > Alphaproteobacteria > Caulobacterales > Hyphomonadaceae > Ponticaulis. Next base: position 376,144 of record PBNO01000006.1, read on the forward strand.
GAGCGGCTCTGCGCTGTAATCGTACAAATTCTGGTGATGTCACTGGCACGAATGCCTGTTGGCGTGTTTGGCTCAAGGTCTTCTGATGCTCTCGCGGCAAAACTCCGTGCACGGTCACAGTCGCCATAGTGGAACGCCTGTTCGGCCGTAGCTAGGTTTGCTTCCGGGCGGCGGCCCTGACGTTCAAGAACAATCGCGAGTTCATGCCAGGCAAAGGCGTTTCCGGCTTCCAGCGCAGTCGCGAGCGAAAGAAGCTCCTCAGCTTCTGCGAGGCTTTCTTCGGTCTGCATGGCGCTCAGTGACCTTGCGAGGTTCACCATGAGAAGAGGGACGCGGCCTGCCAGCTCCAGCGAACGACGGTTTGGTTCGACTGATTCCTCGAACCGGCCGTTCTCAAAAAGAATCTGCCCCTTCAGCTCGTAGAAATAAGGGTTCTCCGGGAATTCTTCGATCAGCTCGTCAGTGAGGCTGAGCGCTGTTGCGAGACTGTGGCTTTGAAAAGCCGAAATCGCGCGTGCATACCGAGCCGGGACTGATGTGTCTGATGGCGGGTATTCCCGCTGCACATAGACTGGCGCCATAATGAAGCCGAACAGCTTCGCTTTCATCATCTCGAGCTGATAAACTTCTTCCGGATCGTCTTCGAGATCCATAAGACCGGAACGCTCTGCACCCTGTCGCAGCGATTCAATACGATCTGATGCGAGCGGGTGGGTGTAAAAATAGCGATAGCGCTCAGCGTTGTTGGAGAACTGGATGTCGCGGAAGTTCTCAAAGAACTCCAGAAGACCACGCGGTGAGCGACCAGTTGCCTGCATGTAGCGAAGGGCTGCCTGGTCCGCGGAAGCCTCTTGCGGGCGCGTGTGGGACGCGAAATTTAGATATCCGAATTGCTGCGAACTCGCGATCAGCGCCGCACCAGCGTCGGGCGCTCCGGCAGCAATGGCGAGCAGGCCAAGACCGATTGACACAAATGCAGGGCGGGATGCGATTTCCAGATCGCGCTGACGACGAATATTGTGTCCGCCTTCAATGTGTCCGGTCTCGTGCGCGATAACGCCAATCAGCTGGCCCGGCGTTTCCGACGCCATGATCAGGCCGGTATGGAGGTGGATATTCTGACCTCGCGCAACGAAAGCATTCAGCGTCGGATCATTGATGATGAAGATGTTCACATCATCCGGACGCAGATTGGCTGCTTCCAGAACCGGGTTAGTAAAATCTCGCAGAATAGCCTCAATCTCCGCATCGCGGATGAAGCTTTGGGCCTGGGCAGAAAACGACACAGTGCAAAACACTGTGATCGCAGAGACAAAGTGTCTGGCGAAGCTTTTAATCTTCACAAATCTCTCCATTTCGCCCGCCCGCTGCGTAATCTAATCACACTTAAAGGCCGGATGCGAGAGGGGGGATGCAGTGCATCCCCCCTTAGCGAATTAAATCTTAGATAGTTTAGCGGCCTAGCCTGCGCTGCGGCGTTGCCACCAGCCACGACGAATCTTCTTAGGCTTTTCCGTTTCCGGAAGTTCCTTTGGCTCTTCGGCCTCAGCTTCAGCTTCTGTAGCAGGGGCTGCCGGTTCAGCGGAAACCGCTTCTTCGGTTGCCTCTGCAGGAGGTGCCTCTTCTGTTGCAGGCTCTTCAGCAGTTTCTGCTGGTGCTTCCGCGACCGCTTCAGGAGCCTGGATCTCCGGTTCCGGCGCTGTCTCCGGTTCCGATACTTCTACAGGAGTAGCTGCTTCAGAAGTTTCGGAAACGTCATCTGAAGTAGCTTCCGGCTCAGGTTTAGCTTCCGGTGTCGCTTTAATTTCGACACCTTCGCCGACGAGAGCAACGACGTTGGAAGCCGCTTCGTCGAGAACCGCGCCACCGTCTTCAGTCGTGTTCTCATCATTGAGTTCAACTGCCTCTGGCGCGCCATCTCTGCCGCGACGACGACGTCCGCCGCGACGTCCGCGACGACGGCGTTTGCGAGAGTTGCCATCAGCGCCGTCATCATCGTCGCTGGAGCCGAAATCAGATGGGCCGTTTGAGCTGTCGCCTTCATCATCAGCGTCTGCGTCAACAATCTTCAGATTGTCAGAAGACGAGCGGTCCTGATCCTTACGGCGCCCGCGACGGCGGCGCTTGCGACCCGTTGGCTTCTCTTCTGCGATCTCTTCATCTTCGTCGTCGTCCTCAATATCTTCGAGGTCATCGACGTCCGTGATTGGTACGCGCTCAATCGGTTTCGGCTTAGGCGGCTCGACATTATCACCCTCTGCGTTGGTGACACGGATTTCGAACTCACCGAACAGCAGGTCGGATTGCGCTTTAACCTGTACGGTCAGCTTTTGACGCATCTCAAGATCGCTGATCGCCTGACGTTTCTCGTTCAGTAGGAAGAGGACAACGTCTGTAGGTGCACTGACTTCGATCTGGCCGCCCGCGACACCTGCGCTGCGGCTTTCAATAGCGCGGAGCAGTTGCAGAGCGGAAGATTCGATAGAGCGCACATGGCCTGTACCGTTACACGCTGTACACGGGTCAGAGCTGGTGTCCAGAACGCCCGCCCGACGACGCTGCCGGGAAATTTCCATAAGACCAAACATGGAAATCTTGTTGTTCTGGACGCGTGCACGGTCGTATTTCAGGCAATCTTTCATCCTGCGTTCGACGGCGCGGTTGTTCTTCGCTTCTTCCATGTCGATGAAGTCGATCACGACCAAGCCCGCGAGGTCGCGAAGGCGCATCTGACGACACGCTTCTTCGGCGGCTTCAAGGTTTGTTCGAAGCGCGGTTTGTTCGATATTGCGTTCGCGTGTGGATTTGCCCGAGTTCACGTCGATCGCGACCAGAGCTTCTGTCTGGTGGATCACCAGATATCCGCCGGACTTCAGCTGTACTGTCGGGCTGAAGATATTGTCGAGCTGGGGCTCAACACCGTATTCGGAGAATACAGGCAGACCAGACTTGTGCTGCTGAACTTTCTTCGCGTGGCTCGGCATGAGCATCTTAGAGAGGTCTTTGGCCTCGCGGTAAGCAACCTCGCCATCGACCAGAACCTGATCAATGTCTTTGTCGTACATGTCGCGAAGCGCGCGATGGACGAGGCCTGCTTCTTCGTTGATGAGGCATGGCGCAACCGAGCTGAGTGTTAGCTCTCGAATCTTCGACCAGAGTTTGATCAGGTATTCGAAGTCGCGCTTGATTTCCGTCTTTGTGCGTTTCGCGCCAGCTGTACGCACAATCAGGCCCATGCCTTCCGGTACGTTGAGATCGCGGACAATCTCTTTCAGGCGCTTACGGTCTGTGCTGTTGGTGATCTTGCGTGAGATGCCGCCGCCGCGAGGCGTGTTCGGCATGAGTACGCAGTAACGACCTGCAAGAGACAGATAAGTTGTCAGAGCCGCGCCTTTATTGCCGCGCTCTTCTTTGACCGCCTGGACCAGCATGATCTGGCGGCGACGGATAACTTCCTGAATTTTGTAATTCTTGGAGAGTAGTGCCTTGGAGGAAGGACGCTCATCGTCGTCCTCATCAATGTCATCAGCGTCGTCACCATCAGCCTGTACTGCGGACGCAGTCTCTGCGATCAGAGCCTCGCGGTCTGCTTGCGGCAATTGATAGTAATCCGGGTGGATCTCGCTAAATGCGAGGAAGCCGTGACGATTCCCGCCAAAATCAACGAAGGCCGCCTGAAGAGACGGTTCGACACGTGTGATTTTTGCGAGATAGATATTTCCTCTTAGTTGTCGTTTCTTGGCGCTTTCAAAATCAAAGTCTTCGACTTGACCTTTGTTGACCACGGCGACCCGGACTTCCTCCGGGTGGACCGCGTCGATCAACATCATTTTTGTCATTAAAGGTGTTCCTGCTGCACGTCCTGACAGTTCGCGCGTCGTACCTGAATGCACTGCGACGTCGGCCGTGTTGATATTTGTTAGGAGGTGTCTGGTGATCGAAACGAAGCGACATGCTGATTTGAGAATGCGATGTCATCAGTTTCGACTTCCGGTACCAAACAATTCTAGTGCGGCGGTTCGGAGGGGATTTTGTTCAACCTCTTCCGCCGTGTGTTCACGTTGGGTCGCTCATCTGAGGGAGGCGACTCTCTTACACTGCCTAATTCGGAAACAAAAATAAAGAGAAAAGAGCGATTTTGAATTCACTGCAATTCCTTCACTAAGGTAAATGGAGTGTTTACCAAAACGCCGCTATGCTCTCGAACGATAATCTGACCGGTGGAAAGTGGGATGAAACCTTACCTGCGCACATTGATGGCGGTAGCGTCGCTTCTAACTGCGGTTGTCTTTTCTGGCGTCGCGGCGACAGCGCAGTCGGGCATCGAGGTTCGCGATGTTCGCGTCGGCTTTGACGGCGACAGAACGCGCGTTGTGATCGATGCCACGGCTGATCTCGATTACTCACAATTTGCGCTGAGCACCGGTGGCCTGAGATATGTTCTCGACTTTGATCGTCTCGTCTGGGCGTTGCCCGATCACGCAGCGCATCAGGGCGAAGGTCGCGGGGCCGGCGGAATTCAACGTTTCCGTTATGCGCATAACTCCGAAACAACTTCGCGCCTTGTGTTCGATCTTGATGAGCCGCTCGTGCTGGAAAGTTCATACACGATGGAGCCGACGCGTCAGAATGGTGTTTATCGGATTGTTCTGGATTTCCGTCCGGTCGATCTCGGCACGTTTAGAAGTGTTCGTCCGTCCGGCCCGTGGTCAGGCGAGACCGATGTCGCTGATGTAGAAGTCGATACCGCCGCGCGTGTTCCTGATCTTCGTGGCGGTCGCGGTGATATCGCACCTGTTCCGGAGCGCCATGTCGTTGTGATCGACCCCGGGCATGGCGGTCGCGATCCTGGTACACAAGGCGGCGCAGGCACGATCGAGAAATCTGTTGTTCTGCGCGGCGCGCTGATCCTCCGCGATATCCTGGAGCAGACAGGGCGGTATGAAGTCGTGCTGACGCGCGATAGTGACGACTATATCGACCACGACCGGCGTATTGAGATCGCACGCGCCGCCGAAGCTGACATCTTTATTTCTCTGCACGCCGATGCTGCGGGAAGCCGGTCGGTCGCGGGTGCTTCCGTCTATACGCTCTCTACGGCTGGTGATGCGCGCATGGAGCAGATGCGTGAACGCATGGGCTGGAACATTCCGATGGAAATCGACCCGGTTGACCCAGCAACACAGGACATTCTTGAGAACCTCGTCGAGCGCGAAACGCTAACCCGTTCCGCTGCGTTTGCTGACATTCTCATTCCCGAGCTTGAAGCGGTTGGACCGATCCTGCGCAACACGCACCGCCAGGCGAATTTCTACGTTTTGCTTGCGCCAGATGTTCCTGCGGTCCTTCTGGAAGTTGGCTTCCTGACGAACTCAAACGACGAACGCCGACTGTCATCAGGGCAGGGGCTGACAAGAGCCATGCAGGCTGTTGGTCGTGCGATTGATACTTATTTCGACAGAGAAGAGCAGGCGCTCGCGCGGTATTACTCCAACGGTGGCTGATTACAGGGCTGTTTTGACCGCATATATCTCTATGAAAGCCTAGTCGTGGGCATGCTCACGCCATAGTATAGCCGGAATTAAAGGTGATTCCTGGATCACCCTGACTGTCAGTAAAATCGCGAGCGAGTCCTTATGAATTCAGTTCTGCAAGGCCTGAGAAGTTTCTTTGGCGCTATTGCGCGTTTTCTTATGCATCCGATTTTCCGGGTCCTGATGATAGTCGTGGCTGTTTTCGGCCTGATTGGCACGTTCGCGGTCGCTGCTTACGTAAATGCGCTCTCACGTGATCTGCAGTCCGTAAATGTGCTTGCAGAGTACCAGCCTGAAGTTACGACCCGCGTACATGCGGGTGATGGTCGCTTGATTGCTGAGTTCGCGAGCGAGCATCGCCTGTTCGTTCCATATGAAGCGATGCCTGAGCATTTGATCGAAGCATTCGTATCTGCAGAGGATAAGAACTTCTTTTCTCACGGCGGTATCGACTATTTCGGTATGGTGCGAGCGATGCTTCGCAACGCGCGAGACATGATCTCTGGCGCTGGTGGCAATTTGCAGGGCGGTTCCACCATTACTCAGCAGGTCGCCAAAAATATGCTGCTGAATGACAGTTCGCAAAGGCTGGACCGAAAAATCCGTGAAGCGATCCTGTCACGTCGCATGGAAGAAGCATTCACAAAAGAAGAAATCATTGAGCTGTACATGAACGAGATTTATCTCGGCGGCAGCTCTTATGGTGTTGCATCCGCAGCGCTCAATTACTTCAATAAGCCCCTAACGGAACTCTCTCTGGCTGAAGCGGCGCTTCTGGCTGCGATGCCTCAGCGTCCGGGCGATGTGAACCCGTTCCGCAATCCAGATCGTGCGCGTGCGCGTCGTGACTGGGTCATCGGTCGCATGCAGGCGAACGGTTACATTTCCCGAGATGAGGCTGAAGCCGCAATTTCAGAACCGCTTGTGACGCAGGAACGTTTGCGAGGCGAAGAATATGCGGCGGCGACCTACTTTGTTGAGGAACTGCGTCGGTCCCTTTCAGAAGAGATTGGCGAAGACGAGCTTCGCGAAGACGGCCTTTCTATTCGATCCACACTGGACACGCGGCTTCAACTCGCTGCGCAGTCTGCGCTCCGCGATGGGCTTGAAGCCTATGACCGTCGTCACGGATATCGTGGCCCACTTGCGATAATTGAACTTGGCGATAGCCAGCTTGAAGCGCTGAACGCTGTAGAGCTTCCGGGTGGTTATGGTACCCGCGAGGCAGGGCTGGTGCTTTCCGCATCTTCAAGCGCGGTTCGCTTGTTGCTGACGGATGGTGCTGAAATTGATCTTGCAGAAGATGACATCGAGTTCTCTCGCACCTATCGCCGTGAAGGCGGCGGTCGCGGACTTCAGCCGGGAGACGTGATCCTTGTCGGCGTCGAGCGTGAAGAGGTCGTGCCTGAAGGATCAGACAGCTCCAATCCAGCTGGCGATGAAGTCATTTCCGAAGAAACTTTGACAGAGGCGGCAAACTCGGAAGCCGAGTCGGAAACTGAAGCTGAAAAAGTCGAGCCTGCCTTTGTTCCGGTCGGCGATGCCCGCCTTGGGCAAATTCCGGAAGTTGAAGGTGCACTCCTTGCTCTGGACCCTCATACGGGTCGCGTCCTTGCAATGGCGGGTGGTTACTCGTTCTGGAGATCGCAGTTCAACCGGACTGTTCAAGCGCAGCGTCAGCCTGGCTCTTCGTTTAAGCCGTTTGTCTATGCGTCCGCTCTTGAGCTCGGCGACCCACGCACAGGGCAGGCAGTTTTCACGCCGGCAACTCAAATTCTCGATGCACCTTTTGTTCAGTGCGACTACACGCGTGAAGAAGACCAGTGCTACGCCCCGACAAACTACACGTCCGGTCGTTTTTACGGCATGAGCACGATGCGTCTCGGCCTTGAAATGTCCCGTAACGCTATGACGGTGCGTCTCGCGCAGGACATCGGTATGGAGCAGGTCTCTCAATTCGCAGAGCGTGTTGGCGTCTACGACCATTTGGACCCTTACCTCTCCATGTCGCTCGGTGCCGGTGAGGTTACCGTGTGGAATATGGCTGCGTCTTATGCCGCCTTTGTGAATGGCGGCCGTCAGGTCACGCCGCGCCTGTTCGACAGGGTTCAGGACCGTGAGGGCGCAACAATCTACCAAATGGATACGCGCGAATGTCCGGGGTGCAACGAAGAGTATACCGGGCAGGCGCCGCCTATCCTCGCTGATATGCGCGAGCAGGTAATTGATCCGATCACAGCGTTCCAGATCACATACATGCTGCAGGGCGTTGTTGAACGCGGCACCGCGGCGGGTATTCGTCGTCAGTGTCCACGTGGCGGGCCTGAAGCTGCGCTCGGTGTAGAAGATGTTCCTACACTTTGTGAGCACACGCTGGGCGGTAAAACTGGTACAACAAACGATTATATGGATGCTTGGTTCATGGGCTTCTCGCCGGATCTCGTCGTAGGGATTTACGTCGGCTTCGACGAACCGCGCTCTATGGGTAATGGCGAAGCTGGCGGGAGTGTTGCGGCACCGATCTTCGGATCATTCATGAATGAAGCACTGGTCGATTACGATCCGCTTCCATTCCGTGCACCAAGTGGTGTGCGCTTTATGAATATCGACGCTCGATCAGGCACTCTGCCGGGGCCAAATAGTCAGGTCATCCGCGAGGCGTTCCGACGCGGGTCAGAGCCAGGCTTTGAAGACAGCTTCGGTGACGATCTCGATAGTATTTTCGGCAACGGAAATTCTGGCGAGGTCTCTACCGGCGTTGGCGATATATTTGACGGTAATGGTGACGATCCTGTGCAGCCGGGCCAGATTACACCACCAGCTCAAACTGGTCCGGAAGATTTTGACGGGGAAGTTTACTAGGCGATGCGAACTGTCTAGAACCCACGGTCCAATCGGAATTCACGAATTCAGGAGAGTAGGTGCATGACACCTGAAATGATGTCTTTGGCAGGCCAGATCGAGCAGTCAGTGGAACTGCTGAGGAGGCGTCTTTGACTGGGATCGTTCCCAGAAAAGATTCGACGAATTAACGGCAATGTCAGAACGTCCCGACTTCTGGGACGATGCGCAGGCGGCGCAAAAGCTGATGCGCGAGCGTACCAAGCTCAATGATCAGATGGAGGCTATCCAGTCGCTGGAGAACGATCTGTCTGATGCCCGTGAACTCTATGAAATGGCTCAGGAAGAGGGCGACAAGGATGCCCTTGAGGAAATCCTGGAGCTTCTGAAAAACGCTAAAGCGCGCGGTGAAAAAGCAGAGCTTGAGGCATTGCTTTCCGGCGAGGCCGATGGAAACGACTGCTATGTCGAAATTCATGCTGGCGCTGGCGGAACGGAAAGCCAGGATTGGGCAGGCATGCTCCGCAGAATGTATGTTCGCTGGGCCAACGCGCATGACATGAAGCTGGACGAAGTCGAAGAGCATGTCGGTGAAGAAGCCGGTATCAAGTCGGCGACTTTGCAGATCAAAGGCGAAAACGCTTATGGCTGGCTGAAAAGTGAGTCAGGTGTTCACCGCCTCGTACGCATTTCTCCGTTTGATTCGAATGCACGTCGTCACACGAGCTTTGCCAGCGTCTGGGTCTATCCTGTCATCGATGAGTCCATTGATATCGAAATCGAAGACAAGGATGTGCGGACTGATACCTATCGCGCGAGCGGTGCAGGTGGTCAGCACGTCAACAAGACGGATTCTGCTGTTCGACTGACCCACGAACCGACGGGCATTGTGGTTGCATGTCAGAATGGTCGCTCTCAGCACCAGAACCGTGCAACCGCCTGGGAAATGCTGCGCGCGCGTCTTTACGAGCTTGAGCTACAGAAAAAGCGTGAAGCAACCGAGGCGCTGGAAAGCACCAAATCCGAGATTGGCTGGGGGCATCAGATCCGCTCCTATGTTCTTCAGCCATATCAGATGGTCAAAGACTTGCGCACAAACGTTGAAACGTCCGATACGCAAGGTGTTCTGGATGGTGATCTTGATCAGTTCCTGGCGGCGTCTCTGTCGCACAGTCTTACGTCAGCATCCGATACGGACGACAGCGGAGCCTAGCTAGCTTCTCTTCAAACAAAAAAGCCGCCCGAAACGGGCGGCTTTTTTTTACGTTTAAGCGTCGATTAGCCAGCGCTTGGCGTCGGCGTCGGCGTAGACGGAGCAGGGCTTGTCGGTGCAGAACCAGTCTTCAGAGGATCTGAAGAATGTTTAACCTGACCTTCGAACACCGCATTTGCCTCGATAGACAGAGAAGAGTGCGTGATGTCGCCTTCGACTTTAGCAGATGAAGCTAGCTGAACTTTCCGTGCGCGAATATGGCCTTTGACTTTACCGCGAACGACGATGGTTTCTGCAACAACTTCACCGAGGATTTCGCCTGTGTCGCCGATTGTCAGCGCCGCTGCTTTAACGTCACCTTCGATCTTGCCGTCGATCTGAATTTCACCCTCGGAAACAATAGAGCCTTTAAGCTTCATATCGTTGCTGAAGAGTGAAGGAGCAGAACGTGCTGCAGGCCGTGTAGCTGCCTGACGCATCGGCTCTCCCTGCGATGGTGTCGGTGAAGGAGAAGAACCTTCTGGTTTACCCTTGTTGGTGAACATGTTGACCTGCCCTCAAAAAATTTACGGGGTTATATGTTTTGCCTCGGAACCAGACCTCATAGTGCAGGTGAGGACCAGTGCTTCGGCCAGTTGTGCCCATTCGCCCGACCAGATCGCCCATCTGGATCTCGTCGCCTACCTCAACCTCTACACTATTAAGGTGACCATATCGTGTCCGAAAACCGTAACCATGATCGATTTCGACAAGACGTCCGTAACCAGATCGTGATCCGGCATAGGTAACCACGCCAGGACCGGCGGCGACAATTGGAGCCCGGTGGTACGCGCCCATGTCCATTCCAGCGTGGAATGCAGGGCGGCGGTTAAACGGGTCTGTACGAAGACCATAACCGGAAGTTTCACGGAAAGGAACGCTGATCGGCTCACCAAGCGGGAGCAGTTCGACCAGGCTTTGGTAATAGTTCGCTTCTTGCAGGCGCGCTGCTACCTGAACGGCGCGTTCTGAAAATTGCGGATCAGAATCACTGAGGCCGTACTGCGAGCTCATTGAGCTGAGCTCTACGAGTGGGCCACCCATTTCGCGCTGCTCTTCGAAACGGCCAATACCGACGCCAGTCAGCTGAAGTACACCGCGCGCCTGTTCGGAACGTTCAACGGCGACCTGTTCAACGCCATCGAGGAAGGCGTTTTGCTCCTGACGAAGCTGATCGATATTTTCGCGGAAGCCGGCAACTTCAAGAGACGCTGTCTGAACCGGAGTAGGGCGTGACTGACGTGGTGCGCCTTCTTCAATTCCTGCTTCAATCAGAAAGTTCGCTCCGTTGCCGCGGAGGATATTCTCTTCGATTGATTCTGGGGATTGGACAGCTTCGAGGAGCATTTTGAGCGTCTCGTGACGTTGCTCGAACTCGACTGTGGCGCGTTGGAAGGCTTCGGTTCGTTCTTCCAGGAGGGACTGGGCAGTTGCGGCGCGGGCGTTTGTTTCGTTCACCCAGCGCTGCCATCGTGCGTCGTTGCGGTCGAGTGCATCATTGTGAGCAGAGAGGCGTGGTCCCTGGCTGATGACGCTGAACGTTGCGAACACACACCAGCCAATTGCAAGCGCAGCACCCGCAGCAGCGAGCACCTGTTGGCGTTGGGTGATGTTGATATAACGTACTGAACCGCCGCTACGGTGATAAATCTGACGCTCAGGAAATGTCCTCTCGAGCCAGGATTTAGCTTTTCCGTGCATTTCTTTCATATTTTACGCCGCCCGATACTCATGCCGATTTAAAGCGCCCCAGATCGCCTTCACCGGATTTTGATCGACCCTAGACGAAAAAAATTACGACGCGAAGACCACTCAACGCATTTTTTTTAGTTAATGTCGGTCGAACCGGTAAATTGCTCATTAAGAAATCAATTATGTTGGTTAATTGCTTCTTTTAGAGTGCTTAGAACATCAGAAGCATGTTCTTTTACTTTAACTTTTTTCCACTCGTGAGCGACCTTGAGGTCCGGGGCAACGATAAATGTTGATCTGAGGATGCCCATGTATGTTTTCCCATACATCTTCTTTTCAACCCAGACGCCAAATGCTTCGCATACTGAGGTATCTTCATCAGACAGGAGTTCGACTTTGAGTTCTTGTTTTGCGATAAAATTTGCGTGTTTCTTGGGGCTGTCGGCTGAGATGCCGATAACGCGAGCACCAAGTGCCTGAAATGCTTCAATTTCTGCGCTGAAGTCTTTCGCCTCTGTTGTGCAGCCCGGGGTGTTGTCCTTCGGGTAAAAATAGATAACGGTCCAACCGCCTTTCAGGTCGTCACTAGATACTGTTCCGCCGTCGGGTGTTGGCAGTGTAAATGATGGGATTTTATCTCCGATCTGCATGTCGACCTTCTTTCTGGTTGATGAAATATATGAGTTTAAAGGATCAGATTCTGACTCTGATCAATATTGTGAGTTTTCTGAGTGCGTCAAACCACAGGCATAATCATTCTGGAAGGTCTGACGGGGCTTGTGCTTCTGATCGGCCTCGGACTTGGTTTGATCGCATGGCGTCTCGTTTCAGGGCCGACAGACCTCGAGTTTGTACGCGGTAATGTTGAAGCGGAAATCTCCCGCGCCCGGGGTGACCAGCCCGTTTCCGTCGGGGCGCTCTCCTTGCGTTGGCAGCATGATCAGAATGAATTTCAGATTCTGGCTGATGAACTGGTTTTCTATAATGATACCGATGAAGTTGTGGCGCGCGCAGATTCTGCCACGATTGAGTTCGATGCGTTCAGCCTGCTCGTAGGGCAGGTAGAGCTTCAGGAGCTCCACATCCGCGACGGTGAGTTTGAGGTTCGGCGTCCGGAAGATGGCGGACTTAAGTTCGCCGGACAGGCCATCCCTCCGGTCTATCCAGTCCAATTCCATGAAGCGACGTCGCCGTTTCAGTACGCTGAACAAGCCATTCTGAATGTTGTTGAGAATCTCGCAAATTCTGCCGCCGTCGCCAATGTGGATGAAATCACCCTCTCGGGCTTTCGTGTTCGACTCATAGACGAGGGAAGTGATGTGGAATGGGTGCTGGAAAACGCAAACCTGTCGCTCGTTCAGGATGACGATACGATCGGCATTTCGGGCTTCGGCGAAGCGATAGGCGATGGCGCGCCTCAGAGCCTGGAGTTTGATCTGGAGTTTATTCCGCGGCTTCGCGAATTCCGAACCGTGTTGTCGCTTCAGGATGCGAATATTCCTGAACTCCCTTTACTAGTAGCGATTTTGCCGGACCTCTCAGGCACTCTGGTAGCCGACTTGTCTTTCGCATTTGAGGTACGTCAGTCCGGTATTGATATTGTTTCTGTGGACGTAAGCTCTCAGCCTGGCGAATTGCTTATGGGTGAAGATCTGATCGAGATCGGCGCGAATAGTCTGCTTGTTGAGTACGATATTGAACGGGACGTACTGTTTGTAGATGCGCGTGAGATCGATACCGAGTTTGCTCTGGGTAGTCTTGAGCTTCAGCTCGATCAAGTTACGAACCTGCTGGAAGACCCTTTAGCTGAACCACACGCCATCAGTCTGGATGCCGAAGCGCTCCAGCTCGACTTCACGCCGTATTTTTCTGACATCTGGCAGATTCAGAATGTGCGTGCGGAGGCGCTGGTGGATTTGCGTAGGCGCCAGATGGATGTGCTGGACATGACTGCATTCGTCGATGGCGCTCAAGCCTACGCGCAAGGGCGAATGTATTTGCCTGATGACAATGCGTTACCAGATGACCTTCCTTTTGGCATCTCCATGACAGCCACAGTGGATGGTGCATTCACGCCGGAAACCGTACTTAAATTCTGGCCCGTAACGCTCGGGGCTGATGCGCGTCTGTGGGTTGAGGAAAACGTTCGCGAGGGCGACTTCTCAGAGGCGCAATTCCGGATGGACTTAGCGCCGGATGAGTTGCGGGATGATCGACTGGATGATGAAGATCTTCAGCTGGATTTCGTGTTTGAGAATGCTGTCACCTCATTCCTGGAAGATCTGCCTTCAGTGAACAGAGGACGCGGTTCTGCTCGTCTGAATGGAAACTCTTTCTCGCTCGATCTTGAGAGCGGTGAATTTAGTAACTGGACACTCACCGCGGGCAAGGTCTCTATTCCCCAGTTCAAGCCAAAAGGTGAGAACTTTTATATCGACGCCGAAGGCTTTGGGGATGTTCAGGATATTCTCCAGACGCTGTCTGATTCCCGGCTCCAGCTTGAAGCGCAGTATGGACTGAACATTCAGGATATTACAGGGTCCGGACAGGCGCACTTTTCGCTAATCCGTCCTGCGTTGTCCGAAGTGTCCTATGAGGATACCCGTTTCACTGTCGAAGGTGAAATTACCGATGGCGGCTTTAGAGAGCTGTTCAACGAGATGTCCCTGACTGGCAGTCAGGCGGATATCCACGTGTCCAACGAGCTCCTGCGTATCTCCGGGTATGGCCAGTTCGGTGACGCGCCGATGGAGTTTACGTGGAGCGACCGGTTTCGAGAAGAAGGTGCTGAAGACCGCTCTACATTGCGGGCGTCCGGCTATGTCAGCCCGGACTTTATCAATCGGTTTGGCGTTGCAATTCGGACCTACATGACCGGGTCGGCTTATGCGGAGCTGGATGCGTTTGGCACGTCCGCTGAGAACTGGAATCTGATCAACATTGCGCTCGACTTTGAGGAGTCGCGCCTCGATGTAGAGGAGTTTTCCTGGTTTAAGCCAATAGGTGAGCCTGCGAACGCGGTGGTTCGCGTGATTACAGAGGAAGAGGAACAGACGACTGAAATTGCGTTCATCGCCGAGGGCGTCGACTTTCAGGGTGATGTTTCTCTGAGCGCTGACGGGCGGCTGGAAGACCTCTCAGTTGATCGTATCTATATCGAAGACGAGCTTGACCTGCGCGGTGAGCTTCGACGTCCCGATCCGCTTACGCTCGAACTGGAGCTAACCGGTCCGTATCTGAATGCTGCGCCACTTTTGGAGGGGGTTCTGAATGCAGGTGGCGCCGGTGGCAGCGGTACACTTCCGATTTTTGGAGAGGTAACGCTGGACGCAAATATTGATCGCCTGCAGCTTCGGAACGATCTGCAAGCTCAGGACGCGACGATGCGCGTTGATTTCTCTGGGCCACGACTGAACAGTTTTGAGCTTGCCGGCTTGTTAGAGCTAGATAATCCGTTCGCGCTCTCCATTCAGGGGCTCGACGATGGCAACAACCAGCTCACGGCGCAAGCGAGCAATGCGGGCGGGTTGATATCGGCTGTACTCGGCCAGGATTTCGTTACGGGCGGCGAACTGAGCATGAACGGAATTATGCGTGCAGACGATCAACCTTCCGATCTCAACATCACGCTTAGAAACGCGCGCATGGCGAACGCGCCTTTGCTAACGCAAATTCTGTCGCTGGCTTCCCTTCGAGGCTTATCAGACGTGATGTCGGGTGAGGGGGTTTTGTTCTCAAACGTGGAACTTCCGCTGACACTCACGCCTGAGGGTTTTTATATCCGCGGAGGCAAGGCGTCTGGTCCCGCACTCGGCTTAACGGCCAATGGCCATATGCTGGATGATGGCGAAGATCTGCAGATAAGCGGCGTGCTCGTGCCGTCATTCGGTGTGAACTCGGCGTTGGGCGGGATCCCGATTATTGGTGACCTGTTTGTTTCACGCGAAGGCGAGGGTGTGTTTGCGATCACCTATGATGTGCGTGGATCGCTGGAAGAAGCGCGTGTTTCTGTGAACCCGCTTTCAGGTATTGTTCCCGGCGTGCTGCGCCGTGTGTTTGAAAATCCTGAAGCTCCGGTCCCGCAGCCTGAGGAGGTCACGGAACCGGAAGTATTAGAACCTGCGCCTTAGGCGAGCTGAAGGCGGGCGTGGCGTTTCTTGCCAATCGATAATGTCGCAAGACCATCCGCATCAAAATCGGACAGGCTAAGTGTCGCGTTCTCGTCGCTGACGCTCTCACCGTTGAGCTTGGCTGCGTTCTGCTTGATGCTTCGGCGCGCTTCACCATTGGATTTTGTCAGTGCCGCGGCTGTAAAACCGGCTGCGACCAGCATGCCTGCTTCGACATCACCTTTGGAAATTTCATAAGTCGGCAGCGCATCTCCGCTCGCACCCTGCTGGAATACTTTTGCAGCGGACTCTCTTGCGTCCTTCGCAGCTTGCTCGCCGTGAAGCATAGTCGTTGCTGCGTCTGCCAGAGCGATTTTTGCATCGTTGATCTCTGCACCTTCCAGTGCCTCAAGGCGCTCGATTTCAGCTAGTGGAAGGTCTGAGAACAGACGAAGGAATCGACCAACGTCTGCATCTTCTGTATTGCGCCAGAACTGCCAGAACTCGTAAGGGCTTTTCTTGTCTGCGTTGAGCCACACGGCGCCACCGACTGTTTTACCCATTTTCGCGCCAGATGCGGTCGTGATGAGCGGGCAGGTGATGCCGAAGCCCTGATTACCGTCCATTTTGTGGATGAGATCTGTGCCGGCCACAATGTTGCCCCATTGGTCAGAACCGCCAAGTTGCATCATGCAATCTGCACGTCTTGAAAGCTCGAGAAAGTCGTAGGCTTGCAGAAGCGTGTAGTTGAATTCGAGGAAGGTGTATGGCTGTTCGTTTTTGAGACGACGCGCAACAGTATCCTGCTTCACCATCGTGTTGATGGTGAACAGTTTTCCGACGTCCCGAAGGAATTCGATATAGCCCAGACCGTCCAGCCAGTCGGCGTTATTCAGCATAATGGCATCAGTCGGCCCATCGCCGAACGTCAGGTAGGCTTCAAAAGCTTTCTTAATGCCAGCTGCGTTTTCCGCAATCTGCTCTTCGGTCAGAATTGGCCGAGACTTTTCCTTATCCGTCGGGTCGCCGATCTTGGTCGTGCCTCCGCCGATAAGTACAATTGGTTTGCCGCCTGCTTGTTGAAGTCGGCGGAGCATCATAATGCTGACGAGGTGACCTACATGGAGGCTGTCTGCTGTGGCATCATATCCGGTATAAGCAACTGGCACACCTTTGGAGCAATAAGCGTCCAGCTCAGCTTCGTGAGTGGTCTGCTTGATGTAGCCGCGGGATTGCAGCGTGCTTAGAAAATCGGATTTGAATTCACTCATTTTAGTCTCCAGTCGACGCGGCGATCTAGCACGAAGGGTAGAAGGTTTGAACACTGAGACAGGCGTTTTTTCACCAATCTGGACAATAGGCTTTATGAGCGGCACCTCGATCGATGCGGTCGATGCTGCAATCATCCGTACGGATGGTGAAACAGTGTATGAGTTCGGACCTGTATCAGAACGCAAATTTACATCTGATGAGCGTGCCGTTATAAGCGCTGCCGTGGATGCGGCGCGTGCCTGGAACTGGGAAGGCGAGCCGCCGCAGGCTGCCTTTGATACGGCTATGATTGTCCTAAATCGCGCCCATAAAGATGCTTTCGATGATGCTGTGGCCCAATGCGCGCCTGACGCCAGGCCGGTGCTTGCCGGCGTGCATGGGCAAACCGTTCTGCATAAAGCGCCTCAAAACGGCGTGAACGGCCGGACGCTGCAAATCTTGGATGCGGAGTCTCTGCAAGTGTTGTTGGGCGTTCCGCTCGCCTATGATTTTCGGACTGCAGATGTGGAAGCCGGAGGTGAGGGGGCGCCACTCGCGCCAGTCTACCACCTCGCACTGAGCGCTGATCTTGAACAGCCGGTCGCGGTTTTGAATCTCGGCGGCGTCGCAAACCTGACCTACATCAACGGCGATGAAATTTTTGGGTTCGATTGTGGTCCGGCCAATGGCCCGGTCGATGAGTGGGTCATGCAGCACCATCAGGGTACATATGACGCAGATGGCCATGCTGCACGACAGGGCGAGGTGCATGCAGAACGTCTGGCCGACTGGATGAGCCACCCGTATTTCAAACGATCATATCCGAAATCGCTCGATCGATATGACTTCAACGCTGATCTTGCGGATGGCCTGTCGTTCAATGACGGATGTGCAACCCTCACAGCATTCAGCGCCGCCGGGGTTGCATCAGGGCTTAGTTTATTCCCCAAGCCTGTCACGAGAGTCATCGTTTGCGGCGGTGGGCGTCTCAATCCGTTTCTGATGGAAGAGTTGAATCAACGCTGCCCTCTGCCGGTTGTTACGGCAGAGGATGAAGGCTGGCGTGGTGATTCAATTGAGGCTGAAGCTTTTGCGCTTCTGGCTTTGCGCAGCAAGCGTGGCCTGCCGCTCAGCTTTCCGGGTACGACTGGAGTGCCGCACCCGCTAACTGGTGGCAAAATGATCGAGTGATCAGATGTCGCCGAGGCGTTCGCGTTCGGCTTTCTGAAGGCTCTCATCGAGATACTGGGCGCAACGTTCGGTCATTTCGTCCAGCTTGCCTTGATAGAAGTGGTTCGCACCCGGGATTGAATCACGCGTGATCACTTCGCCTTTTTGAACGCGCACTTTCGTAAGCGAACGTTCAATGTCTGCTGGTGGAGCCACTTTGTCCTGATCGCCTGACAGGATGAGGCCAGAAGCCGGGCATGGAGCCAGGAAGCTCAGGTCATAGTGGTTTGCTGGTGGAGAGATGGCGAGGAAGCCATCAATTTCCGGACGACGCATGAGAAGCTGCAGGCAGATCCATGCGCCGAATGAGTAACCTGCAACCCAGCAGTAGCGCGGCGTTTCAGTCAGCGATTCCATATAATCGAGAACGTAAGCAGCATCTGACAGTTCGCCCGAACCTGATTCGAACTGTCCCTGGCTACGACCGACGCCTCGGAAGTTGAAGCGCATCACGGAAAAGCCGCGGGACTCGAACAGGTTGTACAGGGAAATCGTCACTGGATCCTGCATCGTGCCGCCAGCACGCGGGTGCGGGTGAAGGATGAGAGCGATTGGAGAGGATTCATCCGGGCCTTCCGTATAGCGGGCTTCGATACGACCAGCCGGGCCGGGAATGATAATCTCTGCCATGTAGTGCTCCTTAGTGCAGCGTGCGACAATTTGCTGAAGGCTGGGTGTAAACCTTCAATTGACTAAAAATCAAGAATTTCGGAAGAAAAATAGTTGACCTTTCTCAATGGGTATCTATCTCCCACTCAGCTGGAGTTAAAAGATGAAACTTGGAACGAAGGGCCGCTACGCGGTTATGGCACTGGTCGATCTGGCCGATTCTCCGCTGGATCAGCCAAAGACGCTCGCAGAGATTGCTGCCAGTCAGTCTATCTCGCTTTCTTACCTTGAGCAGTTGTTTGCCAAGATGCGCCGCCGCGGCGTCGTGAAAAGTGTTCGTGGTCCGGGTGGCGGATATGTTCTCGCAAAAGATGCATCTAAGACCCGTCTGAGCGACATCATCCTTGCCGTTGATGAACCGATTAAGACAACACGTTGCGCGCCGGACTCTGGTCGCGGCTGTGGTCCTGACGGTGAGCAGTGTGCAACTCACGAACTGTGGGATTCACTTCGTCAGCACATTCTGGGCTTCCTCGCTCAGGTGACGCTGGATGATGTGGTCAATGGCCGTGCTGGTCAGATCGTCCAGACACGACGTCTTGATGGAAGTCAGGCTGCCTGACAGGCACTATGATTTATTGCGATTACAATGCTACAGCCCCTCTTCGTCCAGAAGCGAGGGAAGCTTTAGGCTTTGCGCTTGATGTAGGTGCAAACCCTTCGTCTGTGCATTCTGCCGGACGAAAAGCGCGCGGTATTGTAGAAAAGGCCAGACAATCGCTGGCGACCGCTATCGGTGGACGATCCGAGGATATCGTTTTTACAAGTGGCGGCACGGAAGCGAACGCGCTTGCTATCAGGGGCGCTTTGGCGCTCATTGAGAAACCTGTTGTATTCGTGTCCGGTCTCGAGCACCCAGCGGTGTCCGCTCAGATGCCGGACAACGCTCGTAAGGTGGCGTTGAAGCCTACGGGTGAAATTGATCTTGATGATCTGAAGGCACAACTCGACGCACTGGGGGAAGGAGAAGTCCCTTTCCTCTGTTTGATGCTCGCGAATAATGAGACGGGAGTTATCCAGCCGGTTCAGGCGGCGGCACAAATGGTTCGCGACAAGGGCGGTTACACGCATTGCGATGCAGTGCAGGCGCTCGGGAAAATTTCGGTAAATGTCGGCCTTTTGGGCGTCGACTACGCAGCGTTCTCCTCCCATAAACTTGGCGGCCCTCAGGGCGTGGGCGCGCTATGGTTTCGAGTTGGCGCGCCGCTTAAGCCGCAGCTAATCGGTGGCGGGCAGGAACGGTCTATTCGCTCGGGCACTGAGAATGTCGCAGGAATTGCAGGGTTTGGAGCTGCTATTGAGGCGTCCCAAGCGCTAGACACGAAACGTGTAAGCGACATTCGTGATCAGTTTGAGAAGCTTGTTTCTGCGGCGGCGCCGGTCGTGTTCTTCGGCAACACCTGCGACCGTTTGCCGGGGACGTCCTGTTTTGCCCTTGAAGGCTTTGCCAGTGAGACGCAAGTCATGGCTATGGACCTTGGCGGCGTTGCTGTATCAGCGGGCTCGGCGTGTTCGAGCGGTAAGGTGAAAACCTCGGGCGTCCTGACGTCTATGCAGGTAGAAGAGAATATTGCGCGGTCTGCGCTTCGGGTAAGTTTCGGATGGGCTTCAGAGCCCTCCGATGCAGTTGCCGCAGCACAGGCATGGATTAAAGCAGCGAAAAGAGCGGTTTCGGCCGCATTTAAGGAGAGCGCGTGATGTGTGATCACGATGTGTCCACGCACGAAAAAGACGAGACCGAAGTGAAGGTCAAAGAAGGTATCGATCAGGGAACGGTCGACGCCGCGCGCGCACTTGAGTCGAAGAATTACTCTGCGGGGTTCTCGACAGAGATCGAGCAGGAGTTTGCGCCGAAGGGGCTGAACGAAGACATCGTTCGTTTTATCTCTGAGAAGAAAGAAGAGCCTGAGTGGATGCTGGAATGGCGCCTCAAGGCCTTTGAACGCTGGAAACAGATGAAAGAGCCTGACTGGGCGAAAGTGAACTACCCGAAGATCGACTATCAGGACATCTACTATTGGGCCGCGCCGAAGACTGGCGCGAAGTATGAGTCCATTGATGACGTTCCTGAAGAGATCCTCGAAACCTACAAAAAGCTTGGCATTCCGCTCCGTGAGGCCGAGGTGCTTCTGGGCGTTGAGGGCGCAGCTGAATCTGCTGCCGAAGCGCGAACAGACAAGCCGAAGGTCGCTGTGGACGCGGTCTTTGACTCGGTATCGGTCGCGACGACCTTCCAGAAAGAGCTAAAAGAAGCCGGCGTAATTTTTATGTCGATTTCCGAAGCCGTGAAGGAATATCCGGAGCTGGTGAAGAAGTATCTCGGCACGGTCGTTCCGCAGTCTGATAATTTCTTTGCGACGCTTAACTGCGCGGTCTTCTCCGACGGTACGTTCGTGTACGTGCCAAAGGGCGTTCGTTGCCCAATGGAGCTGTCCACTTATTTCCGCATGAACGCGCAAGGCACCGGTCAGTTTGAACGTACGCTTATCATCGCGGATGAGGGCGCGTATGTGTCCTATCTTGAGGGTTGTACGGCGCCGATGCGCGACGAGAACCAGCTTCACGCCGCGGTCGTCGAGCTCGTGGCTATGGACGACGCCGAGATCAAATACTCGACGGTTCAGAACTGGTGGCCGGGCGATGAGAACGGCAAGGGCGGTGTCTATAACTTCGTGACGAAGCGCGGTGACTGCCGCGGTGCTCGCTCCAAGATTTCCTGGACGCAGGTCGAGACCGGTTCTGCGGTGACTTGGAAATATCCGAGCTGCATTCTGCGTGGTGATGACAGTGTTGGCGAGTTCTATTCGATTGCTGTTACCAACGGTCGTCAGCAAGCTGATACAGGCACCAAGATGCTGCACCTCGGCAAGCGTACGAAGTCCCGGATTATCTCCAAGGGTATCTCTGCAGGTAAGTCGGATCAGACCTATCGTGGTCTCGTGTCGGTTCACAAGAAAGCTGAAGGCGCGCGTAACTTTACCCAGTGTGACTCGCTGCTCATCGGCGACACCTGCGGCGCGCACACTGTCCCTTATGTGGAGACACGTCGCGCAGACGCCCAGCTTGAGCATGAGGCGACGACAACCAAACTGTCCGAAGACCAGCTCTTTTATGCACGCCAGCGCGGTCTCGATGAAGAAGCAGCAGTTGCGTTGCTGGTGAATGGCTTTGTTCGGGATGTCATCCAGCAGCTGCCTATGGAGTTCGCAGTTGAGGCGCAAAGCCTTCTGCAGGTTAGCCTTGAGGGGAGCGTTGGCTAATGTCTCAGTTCTGGTTCAAGAAGCGCACGAGCGTTACGGATTTCGGCCGACCGGCCAACTGGAAGGGCTGGGCTGCAGTCATCCTGTTCATATTCATTTTTGCGCTGATTATGCAGATGATCGGTGCCTGGGCATTTGGTGGTTTTGCACCAGCTGTTACCGGCGTCTGGCTCTTTGCGATGCTGTTCGTGCTGTTCGGCGCATTCCTCAAAATTTGTAATCAGTTCTCGCCTCCGGCGGATGAGGCTTAGAAAGTAAGTTACCCATGCTGAAAATTGAAAATCTTACGGCGACAGTCGGCGAAGACGACGAAACGAAAGAGATCATCAAGGGCCTGACGCTTGAAGTGCCTGCCGGTGAAGTCCATGCGATAATGGGCCCTAACGGCGCAGGTAAGTCTACCATGTCATACGTTCTGACTGGCCGTGACGGCTATGAAGTAACGGGTGGTTCGGCGACCCTCAATGGCGACGACATTCTGGACATGGAGCCGGAAGAGCGCGCTGCGGCGGGCCTGTTCCTATCCTTCCAGTATCCGGTTGAAATTCCGGGTGTTCCAGTGATGACATTCGTTCGCACGGCGATGAATTCACAACGTAAACTGCGTGGTGAGGAAGAGATCTCTGCGGCAGATTTTCTTAAGAAATCCAGAGCGGTTGCTGCGAAACTTAAGCTGACACCGGAAATGCTGAAGCGTCCTGTGAATGTGGGCTTCTCTGGTGGTGAAAAGAAACGTCTCGAAATCTTTCAGATGATGATGCTTGAGCCAGGTTTCCTCATTCTCGACGAGACTGATTCAGGTCTTGATATCGATGCGCTTCGTATCGTGTCTGATGGCGTTAATGAACTCCGTTCGCCTGATCGTGGGATGCTGGTCATCACGCACTATCAACGTCTTCTCGACCACATTCAGCCGGATAAGGTGCATGTGCTTGCGAATGGTAAGATTATTGCGACGGGTGGACCAGAGCTTGCGCTCCGTCTCGAGAAAGAGGGCTATGACGGCGTTCTTTCGGAGGCTGCCTGATGGCCGCGCTGAAAGACCTGTTTCCAAACCCGAATGCAGCAGAGCTTGAACTGGCAGGACTCTATGCCGGTTTGAAGGCGGACCCGCAGCGTGAACGCAATTTCGAAGCATTTGCGCAAACCGGGCTGCCACATACACGCGTTGAAGCGTGGAAATATTCCGATCTACGCAACGCAGTTCAAAGCCTGCCTGAGGCTTGTCTTGAAACGGAGATGACTTCCGCTTTCGTATCAGCGGATGCGACGGTTATTGAAATCGGCGCTGGCGTCCCAAAACTGCCTAAAGGCATGCGCGTTGCTTCGGAAGAGAATTTGACGGCGCTTGGCGGCGCTGAAGATTTGCCTGTTGCTGCTCTTGGTGCAGCTTTGACGCGGGCAGGGCAATCGTTGCTCATCGAGGTGACGCAGAGCCTAGAAAAGCCTGTCCATCTCGTGTTCGATACTGTCTCTGCGAATGCCTTTCAGCGTGTAAGCTTTGTAGTTCGTGAGGGCGTGCAGTTCTCTGTTCTCGAAAGCCATATTCGTGCTTGCGGGTTTTCCAGCATTGTTCTGGAATACAGTGTCGAAGCGGGTGCCTCGCTCGAACGCTTCATTTACCAGAAGGCGGACATGTCCGCGGTTCAGGTTGCGACCTGTATTATTCATCTCGCCGATGATGCCAGCCTCTCTCAAGCCGGCATTGGTTTTGGCGCAAAGCTCGCGCGTATGGAGACGCAGGTCTACCATCACGGTGAAAATGCAAAGGCCAGCATCAACGGCGCATATCTGGTCGGCGATGGATATCATCTCGATCAGACGAGCCTCGTGCGACACGCACAGCCGCACTGTGAGACAGAGCAGCTGGTAAAAGGCGCCGTTATGGATGGTGGCCGGGCCGTGTTTCAGGGCAAGTTCTTTGTAGCGAAGAAGGCACAGAAGACGGCGGCTCAAATGGCGCATAACGCGCTCATTCTTGAGAATGGCGGCGAAGTGAACGCCAAGCCTGAGCTTGAAATCTACGCAGATGATGTCGAGTGCGCGCACGGCAACACAGTCGGCGCGCTGGACGAGACGGCGCTGTTCTATATGCGCCAACGCGGCATTCCCGAAACGCAGGCGCGCGCGCTGCTGACGCGGGCTTTCATCGGCGAAGCACTGGATGACATGCCGGAAGCGCTTGGCGAAATTCTGATGGAAGAGGCTGGAGCATGGCTGACGGAGCGACTGTGACCCGTAAGTTCGATATTGACGCCATTCGAGCCGAGTTTCCGATTCTGTCTCGAGATGTGAATGGTAAGCCTCTTGTTTATCTCGACAGCGCGGCGTCGGCTCAGAAGCCTCAGGCCGTTATAGATTGTTTTACGAACCAGATGAGCCATGCCTATGCCAATGTGCATCGGGGGCTCCATACGCTGGCGAACGAAACTACTTCGGCGATGGAAGATGCGCGTGAAGATACGCGTCGTTTCCTGAACGCTTCTGATGTTCACGAAATCGTCTTCACCAAAGGTGCAACCGAGGGGATCAACCTTGTTGCGAATGGCATTGCCGCGCAGATCGAGCCGGGCGACGAGATTATTTTGTCGGTCATGGAGCACCATGCGAACATAATCCCATGGCACTTCCTCAGGGAGCGTCATGGAGCTGTCCTGAAGTGGATTCCGGTACTGGAAGACGGTCAGCTCGACATGGATGCCTATGAGGCGGCGTTCAGCGATAAAACGCGTTTTGTCGCGATGACACACATGTCGAACGTGCTTGGTACGGCAACCGACGCGAAGCGGATTATCGATATCGCGCATGCACGCGGCGTTCAGGTTCTGCTCGATGGGTGTCAGGGCGCGGTTCACCTGACCGTGGACGTTCAGGATTTGGATGTCGATTTCTATGTCTTTGCGCCTCATAAGCTGTACGGCCCTTCGGGCGTAGGCGTGCTTTACGGTAAGCGTGAAGCGCTGGAGGCTCTACGCCCTTATCAGGGCGGCGGAGAGATGATCGAGACCGTCACAATGGATGGTGCGACGTACGGGGAAATACCGCATAAGTTCGAAGCGGGCACGCCGCCAATTTTGGAGATTATCGCGCTTGGTGCTGCCATTCGCTGGTATGAGCAATTTGATCGCGCTGACGTTCAACGGCACGAGAAGGCGCTGTATGAGCGCGCGTTTGATGCGGTTCGCCAGATCAACAATCTCACGGTTCATGGCACAGCGCCGGAAAAGGGTAGCGTGCTGACCTTCTCCGTCGATGGCGCGCACCCGCACGACATCGCACAAATTCTTGACAAATATGGTGTGGCAATTAGAGCCGGTCACCATTGTGCTCAGCCATTGATGACCCATTTAGGGGTAAGCGCCACGGCGCGGGCGAGCTTTGGAATTTATAACACGGCTGAAGAAGTCGATACGTTCGTAGAAGCGCTGTCGAAAACGCTGAGAATGCTGGGTTAGGATGTCTTATGACTGGTGAAACTGCCGATCGCGATCTTATTGATGTTTCTGGCAAGGCAGAACGTCCTGCTGAAGAGGACAAGCCTTCTGCGATTCCAGAGGCAGAGCTTCTGCGTCTTACTGACGATTTGATCTCGGCGTTCAAGACTGTTTTCGATCCGGAAATCCCTGTCGACATCTACGAGCTTGGCCTGATCTATACGGTCGATATCGATGATGATCGCAACGTTCAGATCGATATGACGCTGACTGCGCCCGGCTGCCCTGTTGCTGGCGATATGCCTGGATGGGTGGAGAACGCTGCGCGTACCGTCAAAGGCATCAATGATGTAAACGTTGACCTCGTCTTTGACCCACCATGGGATACATCACGCATGTCAGACGAGGCGCGTCTCGCCTTGAATATGCTCTGATCCATCACGATCTGAGTCTGGAAGGAGAGGTTATATGGCCCGTCGACCACGTCCAAAACTTGTTACGCTGACTGACGCTGCTGCTAAGCGCGTCCGCGAGATTATGGAAAACAAGGGTAGCGGCTTCTTGCGTGTTGGCGTCAAAAATGGCGGCTGCGCGGGTATGGAATACGTTATGGACTATGCTGACGCCCCGGAACCATTTGACGAGGTTGTCGAGGACAATGGTGTCAAAATTCTCGTAGACGCCAAAGCCGTTCTCTTTCTGCTTGGCTCTGTCGTCGATTATGAGATCACACCGCTTCACGCAAAGTTCGTGTTCAATAATCCGAACCAGACCGACGCCTGTGGCTGCGGCGAGAGCGTAACAATTATTCCTGCGATTGCCGACGCAGAATAAGAAACGGCCTCGTTGAAACGAGGCCGGTATCACATGGTTTATCCGCTTAGCTTAGCGACGGCCCGTGATCGGGCAGCTTTGTACGAAGCTCGTAAATGCGTCACCTGTCTCTGGAAATGTGAGCGTCATCGGGTCCATGCGATGGAAGTCCAGCGCAATATTTTCGCCACGATTAACGCCGTTGAGCATTGCGACGATTGTAGAGCGATTGCTTGTCGTCAGCGTGTTGGCGCGACGTTGGTGTACCCAACGATCTTCCATGCTCCAGTCTCCGACCGTCACATTACCTGTTTTGTTCGCCGTCCATCCGCGGCTAAACAGGGCCTGATCTACAAGGTCCTCATCGGGCTCATACACGACAGCGCCACGCATTCCGCTATTTTCTGTGCAGACAAAGACTAGTCCCGGTCCCTGAGCGCTCGTAGCGGAAAGAGTCCAGCTGTTCGCTGCTTCTGAATCAGTGGCAATTTCTGCACCGGTATATGCTCGCATGTCCCAATCGTCGGCGCTGGCTGTGGCAGAAAGCGCGCCTGCAATGGAGACCATCGCGATGCTGGCAATAGTAGATTTAATCATGGGGTGTTTCCTCGATTTCGATACAAGACTTACTGCGCATCGAAATACAATAAGGATTTAATGATTACCACTATTAAAATATTGAAAATCGGTAATGTTTCGCTTTCATAGTGTCAGGACGCGTGTCCGGACACCGGATTTGCGAGTTCACCGTTCGCCGGATCTGGTATCAAAACTGTTGGTTTGACGGGGGTATTTCGTCCCTCGGCTACCAGTCTGGCGGTCGCTGTCTCAACGGTATGAGTTAGCTCAGACATGAAGGCGTTTTTATCCTCACCTGCCTCCATCGGCGGTAAAAACTCCACTACAGCTGTGCCAGGCTTCTTTTGGTGGTCTTCCTGGCTCCAATAGAGGCCGATATTCGTTGCGACGGGAACAACAGGCACTTTCATCCCATTTGCCATATGCCAGACACCGGCTTTGTATCGAAAGTGGTAATCGACGGGCGCGAGGTGGCCCTCAGGATATATCAGAATACGGCGTCCATCTTGGCGAATACGTTCCAGACCTTCGGCAAGGGATGCAGCTTTTCGTTCACCGCCGCCGCAGGTGTCGATCACAATCGCGCCGAGCTTCTGGAGGATTTTTCCTACGAACGGAAATTTCTCAAGGTGATCGCCCGTGACAAAGGCAATGTTTTCGATCTCGGGATAAATCAGGTACCCATCGCCCCAGCTCTGGTGCTTTGCCGCGATGACAAATGGTCCTTCCGGAAGGTTTTCGCGCCCGCGAATTTCATGTCTTATGCCGGCGAAAACCCGGAGACTCCAGCGCATGCTCTTCACATAAGACAGTATGAGCGCGCGAACGACTTTGTCACCGGGCAGTATAAGAGCGGGCAGGGTTACCAGCACATATAGGATAGAAAACATCCAGTAAGCGACTGAGAACATGAAGGAGCGCATTAGTCGAAATCGCTCGAACGATACTTCAGAATAGCCATGATCGCTGCGGCCATATCGTCTTTATATTGGGAGAACGGACCCTTCAGACGATTATAAAGCTTGTTCTGACCAGCTTGCGTAATAACGCCCAGGCACATTGCAGAGAGGATTTCCGGATCGCCCTTGGGAATGTGTCCGTTCTCCATCAGGTCTGCGATCATGGCCTCCGTCAGAGATACAGGGTCATCTTCGCGGCGAACGTCATTCTTGATGAAGCGATTCAGGAAGAGAAGGTGATAGCAGCAATATTCCCAATCCTCGTCAGCAAGTTCGCAATATGCGCCTACGATAGCGCCGACTCGGCTTTTGAGGTCGTTTCCTGCGAGGGCGGCCTCAATAAGTAACCGCGACAAGCGGTCGTGTAGCTGCATGAAGAGCGCTTCGGCGAGCTCCTCTTTGCCTTTATAGTGGCGATATAATGCCCCCTCGGAAACGCCAGCGCGTTCGGCAATCTGCCGTGTCGTTGCTGCATCAATCCCTTCAGAAATGAAGAGCTCGATGGCTGCGCGTTCGATTTTAGGCTTGGCGTTTCTTGTTCTTGTCTGAGTGGGCATAGTAATCTCCATGCTGACCCAAGTAGCACGGATAAGCGTCTTCTGCAAGTGAGTGTTCACTTACAGGGAGGCGGACGTAGAATGCCGGTTGCTCAGCGCCGATCTATGCGGCGCGTGTTTCTTTTTGGAGTTCAACGCTCACCTGATTACGGCCGGCGCGTTTCGCGGCGTAGAGCTGCTCATCCGAGCGGCGGATGAGGGTTGAGCAGGAGTCTTCATCATTAAGTTCGGCTGCACCGAACGACATGGTGACGTT
Source organism: Ponticaulis sp. (assembly GCA_002723155.1). GTDB lineage: Bacteria > Pseudomonadota > Alphaproteobacteria > Caulobacterales > Hyphomonadaceae > Ponticaulis. The sequence goes on from PBNO01000006.1 coordinate 404,580, forward strand.
ACCAAGCGAATCGCCTGTAGATTTGCGCTTCAGTTTCTTCACTTCGATTGCTTTACGCATGCGTTCGAGAATGCCGCAGGCTTCTTCGGCCGTTACGCGGGGCATAATGATAGCGAATTCCTCACCGCCATAGCGCGCCACGAGGTGATCTTTCAGGGCAAGACGCTCAAGTGTTGCAGCGACGAAGCGAATGACCTGATCGCCGGTCTGGTGGCCCCAAGTGTCGTTGAATGATTTGAAGTGGTCGATGTCGCAGATCGCAAGCGTGAGCGGATAACCGAGATTGCGCGCCTCGTGCGTACGGAAGCGCAGCATATTGTCGAACTGCTTGCGGTTTGCGACGCCGGTAAGAGCATCCGTGAGAGCTTCAGTGCGGATTGTCTGTAGGTGTTCACGCAGATCGCTGATTTCTGAAGACGATTCTTCTAGCTTCTTTGTGAGCTCGGCATTCTGTTCAGACATCTGCTGGGTTGCAGACGACAGTTTGGAAACGATTTCGAGAATCTTGTCCGGAGACAGGCTGGATTGCTCGAGCTTCTCAGCCGCATCATCAAGATGACCGGAGAATTCTTCGGTACGGTGTCCCGCCTGGTTCAGGGCTTGAAGCGCCGCAGTAAGCTCGCTCGCAAGCTTTGCGCCTGTTTGGGCAACGTGCGCACTGAACCGGCTCGAGTTGAAATATTTATCGTAAAGAAGCTCGGTCTGCTGTTCGTCCAGATGGCCTGTTTCCGAGATGTAAGATTCAATCTCGTTGCGCAGGCCTGGCGTCCAGTCATTCTGGTAGTGCAGCCATAGCTCATAGTTCTGTGGAGACGCGGAGAGTTCGTGATCAATCACGCCATCAACTGCCTGATGGCCTGTTGTACGACCTTTATCGCCGGTGAGTTCACCAATTTTCATAATCGCGTCCCGTTCTAGCAACGATGACGTAATCAAACATAAAAAGGTAAAGGCAAAGAAAAACAGCGTCAGCTTTTTCATCTAAACGCATCGAATTTTCTTAAGATTTAGCCGGTTAGGCACGTGGGAAGCATGAGAGCCTCCCACATAAATGCGCTTCTGATTTAGATCGGGCGTTGTAAAAACGCTGGCACGTGATCACCGAGGCCGACTACTGGGCCTGCTGGCGCAGGTGGAAGAAGCTCAGAGTCGCCGCGCGATTTTTTATTCCCACGGCTTTGCTTTTTCTCTTTGTCTTTGGAGTTTTCGCGGGCAGCTGACTTCTCGGTTCGGTCAGGGCGCTCGGAACGCTCGCTACGATCATTTCGGTCATTGCGGCGACCACGGGAGCGTGAAGAACGGCCACCATCGGATGGGAGAGCATCAAGCTCTTCCGCAAGTCCCTCCGGCATAAAGTCTTCTACCGACTTCTGAACACGCTTTACGACTGCGTCCCACAGCTTTTCATCTTCCGGGCAAACAAGTGTGAATGATTCACCTGTGCGACCTGCACGGCCGGTGCGACCAATACGGTGAACATAATCGTCTGAGTTTGGAGGCGGTGAATAGTTGAAGACGTGGCCAACAGCTGGAATGTCTAGTCCGCGGGCAGCGACATCGCTGGCGACGAGAAGTTTCAGTTCGCCATTCCTGAATTTGTCCAGCGTTTGCGTCCGATAGGCTTGAGGCAGGTCACCATGGATCGGTGCCGCATCATGACCATGCTTGGTCAGTGATTTTGCGACAATATCGACCTCAGATTTCCGGTTGCAGAAAACGATCCCGTTCGTGACGTCGCGGCTCTCAATCACGCGACGGATCGCTGTACGCCGTGCTTTGTGATCATTGGACTTGAGCGGAATTTTGTACTGAGTGATTGTGTCCGCTGTTTGCGCGGGACGGGACACCTCAATGCGCTTGGGATCATTCTGGAATTGCGCGGCAAGACGCGCGATCTCTGGCGGCATCGTAGCTGAGAACAGAAGTGTCTGACGACGCGGTGGAAGCAGTTTGCAGATTTTCTCAATGTCAGGAATGAAGCCCATGTCCAGCATGCGGTCGGCTTCGTCGATGACGAGCATTTCAACGCCAGTCAGGAGCAGTTTGCCACGCTCGAACTGGTCAATCAGGCGGCCAGGCGTCGCGATAAGTACGTCGACGCCTTGCATCAGAAGTTTGTCCTGATCGCCGAAGGATACACCGCCGATAAGCAGCGCCATAGTGAGCTTGTGATTTACGCCGTACTTTTCAAAGTTTTCAGCAACCTGCGCAGCGAGTTCGCGCGTCGGCGCAATGACCAGGCTTCGCGGCATGCGCGCTTTTGAACGGCCTTGTGCAAGGCGATCAATCATCGGCAACACGAACGCCGCGGTTTTGCCTGTACCAGTCTGTGCAATACCCGTGACATCGCGCATGCTGAGCACGCTTGGAATGGCCTGAGCCTGGATTGGTGTAGGTTCGCTATAGCCGGCTGCAGTGACGGCTTTGAGCAGTTCCTCGCTCAATCCAACTTCGTCAAACGTCATCGGGTAAATACATTCCTTTGTGATTATTGTGATGGGTATACATTATCAATGTTGCCCATCTGCGCGCAAAATACCCGCCAAGTCGTTAAAGTCAAATAAAACGACTGGTTCCTTAGCATAGCGACTGAGATTTTCTGGTAAATCAGATGTCGAGTTCTTCTACGAACTGCGCATTTTCCTGAATAAACTGGAATCTGAGTTCTGCTTTCCGGCCCATAAGTGTCTCGACAAGATCGTCTGGCGCGATCTCGGTATGCTCAGGAATCACGACGCGCGCCAAAGTGCGCGTTTCAGGATTCATGGTCGTTTCTTTAAGCTGCGCAGGCATCATCTCGCCGAGACCTTTAAAGCGTCCCAGATCGACTTTTTTGTTTTTGAAAGTGCTAGAGAGGATTTCATCTTTGTGGGCGTCGTCCATCGCATAGATGGTTTTTCCCCCGCTCGTGAGACGATAGAGAGGCGGCATGGCGAGGAAGAGGCGGCCGGAGTGAACCAGCTCTGGCATCATGCGATAGAAGAACGTGATGAGAAGGGCCGCAATATGGGCGCCGTCCACGTCCGCGTCGGTCATGATGATAACGCGTTCGTACCGCAGCGCGCTGAGGTCAAACTTCTTACCCAGGCCGCAGCCCAGTGCTAGCGCGAGGTCAGAAAGTTCCTGGTTCTTTGATAGCTTGTCCGCGCTTGCGTTCGCGACGTTCAGGATCTTACCGCGCAGGGGCAGGATAGCCTGTGTTGCGCGGTTGCGGGCCTGCTTCGCAGAGCCACCAGCCGAGTCACCCTCTACAAGAAAGATCTCTGTACCTTCAGGTGAATTGCTCGAACAGTCAGCCAGCTTACCCGGCAGGCGTAGTTTGCGTGTTGCAGACTGGCGAGAGACTTCTTTTTCTTTACGACGTTTCAGGCGGTCGTCAGATTGTGCCACGACCCACTCCAGCAGCTTGTCAGCTTCTTTCGGCGATGCTGCGAGCCAGTGGTCGAAACGGTCACGTACCGCATTTTCTACAAGACGAAACGCAGCCGTGGTAGAAAGCTTGTCCTTTGTCTGGCCCTGAAACTCGGGATTAGGGACAAACACTGAGAGCAGGGTGCCAGTTGTGCCTAGCACGTCCTCAGCCGTCACCTGGTTCATTTTCTTATGGCCTTTAAGTTCGCCATAAGCGCGAAGGCCTTTTGTGAGCGCGGAACGAAGGCCGGCCTCGTGCGTTCCACCCTCGGGTGTTGGGATGGTATTACAGAAAGACCGGATCTGACTGTCATGGTCGCCAAAACCGCGGCCGGTCCAGAAGAGGGCCCACTCAACCTTTCCGGATTTGCCGGCATCGACGCTGCCGGTGAACGGGTTCTCCGTGATGGTGGACTTATCTTTCAGCCATTCTGAAAGCTGGTCAGCGAGACCATTTGGATAGTGCAGAACGCTTTCCGCAGGTACTGAGCCGTCAGCAGGTAGAAGTTCTGGCGCGCAGTGCCAGCGGATTTCCACGCCGCTTTGCAGATAGGCTTTGGACTTTGCCATCTGATAAAGGCGTTTCGGCTTGAATGCGCAGTTTTCGCCGAAAATCTCCGGGTCCGGCTTAAAGCGTACAGTCGTACCACGTCGGTTCGGCATTGGGCCGGCATTCTGAAGTGGTCCTGTCGAGTGGCCGCGCTCGAACGATTGTTTGTAAAGCGTCTTGTTGCGCGCAACTTCGACTTCGACGCGCTCGGAAAGCGCGTTTACGACCGAAATACCGACACCGTGCAAACCGCCAGCAGTCTCATAAGCTTTGGATGAGAATTTACCGCCTGCGTGCAGCGTCGTCATGATCACTTCAAGAGCCGATTTGTCTGGCATTTTAGGATGCGGGTCGACAGGAATACCGCGGCCGTTATCGGATACGGTCAAAAAGCCATCTGTGCCAAGCGAAACGTCAATCCAGTTCGCATGCCCTGCAACGGCTTCGTCCATGGAGTTGTCGAGCACTTCGGCGAATAGATGATGCAGAGCACGTTCATCCGTGCCACCAATATACATACCCGGGCGACGGCGAACCGGCTCAAGACCCTCAAGGACTTCGATGTCCTTTGCGGAGTAGGTTTCAGTTTCCTGACGATCGGGATTAGAAGACGTTGACATGTGATAACCATAACTGAGTCGGCGCGCAGAACGACATTTATTCGCTCGAGGAAAGCTCGATGACAACGCCTCTGGGGCACGCTTTGACACTTCCCTGTGGATTGGTGCTGCCAAATCGTATCGCCAAGGCGGCTCTCTCTGAGTTCATGGCGGATTCAGATGGCGTGCCCTCGGAACACATGATCTCTCTATATCGACGATGGGGCGAAGGCGGGGCAGGTCTTGTAATTACCGGCAATGTGATGGTGGACCCTCGCTACATTGAGGCGCCGGGTAATGTGGCTCTGAACGGCAAGCTTTCAAAGCTGGCTCGGTCTCGGTTGCTGGCTATCGCTGAAGCAGGAAAGTCGTCTGGAAGTGCTGTCTTTATGCAGCTCTCCCATGCTGGTGCGCTCGCTTTAAAACAAACATGCGAACGTCCGGTTGCTCCCAGTTTGCTTCGTCGCGGGACACGAGGGATCGGCGCTTTCTCAAGCGCACCCTGCAGGGCGGTTACGACAGACGAGATCAAGTCCATTGTTGCTCAATTCGCTGCTGCAGCAGAAATGGCGGCTGACGCCGGGTTTGACGGTGTGCAAATTCAATGTGGGCACGGTCATCTGATTTCTCAGTTTTTGTCACCGCGGTTGAATAGGCGCACGGACGATTGGGGTGGCTCGCTTCATAACAGAGCGAGGCTCATGCTGGAGATTATTGCCGAGGTTCGAGCTAGGCTGCCCGGTACCTTCGCGATCAGCATTAAATTGAACGCGAGTGACTTCATTGAGGATGGTTTCAGCTTTGATGATTGTCTCAGCGCGGTGGAGTGGCTGAACGGCGTTGATATTGATCTGATAGAGATATCCGGAGGAAGTCGAGTTCAGCCTCAAATGTTCGGGCTGATGCAGCCTGATTGTTATGAGGCGGATGGTAGACTGTTATCCGGCTATCATGAGACCGGAGCATATTTTGGTGGCTTCTCAAAAGCAGTGAAGGCGGTCGCGCGCATGCCGGTTCTGGTGACGGGCGGGGTGCGAAGGCGGAAGGATGCAGAGCGGATCATTCTGCGCGATGTTGCGGATCTGGTCGGCTTTGGACGCTCCATGTGCCTGGACAACAAACTACCGGAGAAGCTTTTGTCCGGGGACGTTGATGTAATTGATGAATTCATGCCTGAAGGGCTCGAGTCTGGCGGTCATCTAGGCCCCGATTCCAGCTTTGGATTCATCCGTGACATCCATTTTGAAGCATTGATGGCGTGGCATTCAGTCCAGATGGCGCGCTTGTCTAATGGTTCGAAGATGGATGCGTCAGTCGGGCTTTTGTCTGCACTCAGAGCATTTCGAAGGTCTTTGAAGGCGACGCGTCAGCGCTAGTCGGCGAGGTCTCTTACGCGCTGTCCACCGGCAGTTCTGCGGTATTGCCAGGACCAGGGGCGCATGGCTGTGCCGACGCGTGATATGAAAGATTGACCATCAGAGCTGTCTGCGGTCGCTGATGCCAACTCGGCTGCAGCAGAGCATGTTTGCAATCCTTCGGAAATCTGGGTGGCATTTTCAGCAAAGGTCTGGGACCGATAGATTAGCCCTGTGTTTGAGCGCCATGCTCCCGAACGCAGATATTCAGGTCCTCTGCGCCATGCGATGTAGAAGGCCGAAGCATCGCCCGGCAGAATGTTCACGAATTCAGATGACGACGCGAAGTACCAGCCCATGAAATCTGATACATCGCGCATGCTCCTTGTGGAGGCGCCGCGGTTTCCCGCTTCGTGCGCATAACGGTTCCAGGTGGCATCTAAGTAACCGGCGGGAATTCCCGGTTCACTACGATCCAGTATGGTCCACTCAGGGCGCCAACGGGAAGGAAGGTTATCTGCCTCCAGCTGCCATTCTTCAGCAAACAGCGCAAGCTGTGCTTCAACGCTCAGCCCCCAACGCGTCTGCGTGTGCTCCATAATATCCATCCAGTCTGAGCGATTTTCCAGAACACGACATGCGAGCGCCTGCGAAGGTGTGAGGGGCTCAGCAGCCGTGGCAGGCAGCGTGGTTGTGACCAGAGCAAGGATGAATGTTGAAAAGCGCATAATGGACTCCGTTCGACGCAGTGTCGCACGCAGTTACCAATAAAAAGCAAACCGCCGACATCTTGCGATGTCGGCGGCTTCTTCAGTGAAATACTATCTGTCTGACGGTATCAAACTTTGTAGTACATTTCGAATTCCACTGGGTGTGGGTGCATTTCGAAAGCCATAACTTCTTCCATTTTAAGGTCGATGTAGCCATCGATCTGGTCGTCGTCGAACACGCCGCCTGCTTTGAGGAAGTCACGGTCAGCGTCGAGAGATTCGAGTGCTTCACGCAGAGAGCCGCAAACCTGAGGAATAGATTTCGCTTCTTCCGCAGGAAGATCGTAAAGGTCTTTGTCCATCGCATCGCCAGGGTGGATCTGGTTCTGGATGCCGTCGAGGCCGGCCATGAGCAGAGCAGCAAACGCCATGTATGGGTTTGCACCTGGGTCAGGGAAGCGTGTCTCGATACGCTTCGCTTTAGGCGAGGAACCGTAAGGAATACGGATAGACGCAGAGCGGTTACGAGCAGAGTAAGCGAGCATAACTGGCGCTTCGAAACCTGGAACCAGACGCTTGTAAGAGTTGGTCAGTGGGTTTGTCAGAGCGTTCAGAGCTTTCGCGTGCTTGATAACGCCGCCAATGTAGTAAAGGCATGTTTCAGACAGGCCAGCATAACCGTCGCCTGCGAATGTTGGTCCGCCGTCTTTCCAGATAGACTGGTGAACGTGCATGCCGGAACCGTTGTCGAGGTACATAGGCTTAGGCATGAAGGTCGCAGACTTGCCGTAAGACGCAGCGACGTTGTGAACTACGTATTTGTAGTCCTGAACGCGGTCAGCCATTTCCAGAAGCGTGCCGAACACCATGCCGAGTTCGTGCTGGGCAGGTGCAACTTCGTGGTGCTGCTTCTCTGGCTTCATGCCGAGTTCTTTCATGACTGAAAGCATCTCGGAACGCATGTCTTGTTCTGAGTCGACTGGTGGTACTGGGAAGTAACCGCCTTTTGGACCTGGGCGGTGACCCATGTTGCCCATTTCGTAGTCTTTGTCCGTGTTCACTGGCAGCTCAGTAGAGTCAAACTGGTAGCCAGTTTTGTGCGGCTGAACAGACCATTTGACGTCGTCGAAGACGAAGAATTCTGGCTCTGGACCGAAGTAAGCTGTGTCGCCAATACCTGTAGATTTCAGGTAAGCTTCTGCTTTTTTCGCAGTCATACGTGGGTCGCGGTTATAAGCGTCCATCGTGCCTGGGTTCAGGATGTCACATTTGACGGTCATAGTAGTCTGCTGGAAGAACGGGTCGATCTTCGCAGTAGACGCGTCTGGCATCAGGACCATGTCGGACTCGTTGATGGCTTTCCAGCCAGCAATGGACGAACCGTCAAACATTGTGCCGTCTTCGAACATACCTTCGTCAACCGCATCAGCCGTGAAAGTTACGTGCTGCAGCTTACCACGAACGTCCGTGAAGCGCAGATCTACGTACTCTACGTCTTTCTCTTTCATTTCTTTGAAAAATTGTTCAGACACTTTTCCCTCCAAGTTTGGGTTTTGCGTATTCAGTTAGCCCGATTAGACCGCGGAATTACCGCGTTCGCCAGTTCGAATTCTCACGACATCGTCAATTGTGGACAGGAATATCTTTCCGTCACCAATTTTACCGGTCTGTGCCGTTTTCGTGATCACCGAAATGGCTTCTTCCGCCATGTCATCGGAAACGATGATTTCGATTTTGAGTTTCGGGAGGAAATCTACGACATATTCCGCTCCGCGATAGAGTTCGGTATGCCCACGCTGGCGTCCAAAGCCTTTCGCTTCGACAACAGTCATGCCGTGAAGACCCAGCTCTTGAAGCGCATCTTTCACTTCGTCGAGCTTAAACGGTTTGATCACTGCCTCGATTTTTTTCATCCCGGTACCAATTCGCTATTTCAATAATCTGGCACTGTGGCCTACCACTCACTGCTGACTTGATAAGAGATTGAAGAGCGGTAGACGTCCGATTGTGTTCGCGGGTCTAAAAAATGGGCGCCGCTGATTAAAAAATGGACGTATATTTCTGCCGAAGCTGCAGCCTTCATGATATCCGGGAGTTATCAGGGGTGGCAGTTTGGTCGAAGGCAAGTTTTGGTATCGATTCAACGCATTGGAGAATGTGTCGGCTGATTCCAAAAATTAGCGTTTATACAATCGTTTAGCATGCTTTAGTTCCGCTGAGGCGTGATACATGCCTGTCTGTTGCGCTTCTCGCGTATTTTTGCGGAATTTACTGCCCCATAATGCTGTGTAGGTAGCAGGATTTGACCTTTGGGCGTGTAATCGGAAACTATTTCTTTGGTAAAACAGGTTGCCAACTGTCTTAAAAAGCGTCAGTAAGCGCGCTCTACGAGTGCGGATGTGGCGAAACTGGTAGACGCACCAGATTTAGGTTCTGGCGCCGAGAGGCGTGGGGGTTCGAGTCCCTTCATCCGCACCATTTATTTCACTCTACATTTCGAGCCGGCCCGGTTTCCCTGAATGCTTTTCAGGAATCGTCTGTGCGCGCGTATGCCGTGAGCAGGTCCTTCGGTTGGTCTTCGATGGCAGTTGATCACGCTCGTTGCGAATGCTTTTGCATAAGGGGCAGTTATCAACCTTCCAAGTCGGCTTGTTTGTGCCTCGCCGTACGTCGAAAACGCCGTCATAGCGCACTCTGAGACTTATTTCGTATAACAAAGCACTTGCAACTCACCCCCCTCTTAAATAGTCCTGTGCGCGAACAGCCATGGCTCGTTCGCGGGGGATGTCATCAGACCTGCCTGGCGAGCGAAATCACCCCAACATAAGCCAGGATTATCATGAGCCTATATACACAATACCTCGAAGAGATCGCAGCCCGTAAAAAGGATGGCCTTCACCCCAAGCCGATTGATGATGGCGCTCTGGTTGCTGAGCTGATCGAACAGATCAAAGACACAGACAATGCACATCGTGCGGACTCTCTGAATTTCTTTATCTACAACACGCTTCCAGGCACGACGAGCGCTGCCAGCGTGAAGGCTGCTTTCCTGAAGCAAATTGTTCTGGGCGAAGAGAGCGTCGCGGAGATCACACCAGATTTCGCGCTCGAACTGCTGTCTCACATGAAGGGTGGCCCATCGGTTGACGTGCTGCTCGACCTCGCTCTTGGCGATGATGCAGCTGTCGCGGCTAAGGCTGCCGACGTTCTGAAAACTCAGGTCTTCCTCTACGACGCTGATATGGCCCGTCTCAAAGCTGCTTATGACGCAGGTAATGCTGTCGCGAAAGACATTCTCGAAAGCTATGCTAAGGCGGAATTCTTCACGAAGCTTCCTGACGTGGAAGAAGAAATCAAAGTCGTCACGTATATCGCTGCAGAAGGCGATATCTCCACCGACCTACTTTCACCGGGCAATCAGGCGCACTCACGCTCTGATCGCGAACTTCACGGTAAGTGCATGATCAGCCCTGAGGCACAGGAAGAAATTCAGGCGCTGCAAAAGCAACATCCTGATGCCCGTGTGATGCTGATCGCTGAAAAGGGTACGATGGGCGTGGGTTCGTCACGTATGTCTGGCGTCAACAACGTTGCGCTCTGGACCGGTAAACAAGCGAGCCCATACGTACCATTCGTCAACATCGCGCCGATCGTGGCTGGTACGAACGGTATTTCGCCGATCTTCCTTACGACGGTTGGTGTGACAGGCGGCATCGGCATTGACCTTAAAAACTGGGTCAAAAAGCTGGACGAGAACGGTAAGCCGGTTGTCGACGAAAATGGTGATGCGGTTCTGGAGCAGGCTTACTCTGTTGAAACCGGCAAAGTTCTGACCATCAACACGAAGACCCAGAAACTCTACGAAGGCGACAAAGAACTCGTAGACATCTCTTCAGCGCTGACAGCTCCAAAAATGGAATTCATTAAAGCGGGTGGTTCCTACGCGGTTGTCTTCGGTAAGAAGCTTCAAACATTTGCAGCTGAGACACTCGGTGTTGAGGCGCCATCTGTTTTCGCTGCATCAAAAGAAGTGTCGCACGAAGGTCAGGGCTTGACCGCGGTTGAGAAAATCTTCAACGCCAACGCAACGGGCACAACTCCGGGCAAGACGCTCCACGCTGGTTCTGATGTCCGTGTGAAGGTGAATATTGTAGGTTCACAGGACACGACAGGTCTGATGACCTCGCAGGAACTTGAGGCGATGGCCGCCACTGTGATCTCTCCAATCGTTGATGGTGCTTACCAGTCTGGTTGTCACACAGCCTCTGTCTGGGACATTAAAGCTCAGACCAACATTCCAAAGCTCATGAGCTTCATGAATAAATTCGGCCTGATCACTGCGCGTGATCCGAAGGGCGAGTATCCGGCCATGACGGACGTGATCCACAAAGTTCTCAACGATATCACCGTTGATGACTGGGCGATCATTATTGGTGGCGATAGCCACACGCGCATGTCTAAAGGCGTCGCATTCGGTGCTGACTCCGGTACGGTAGCGCTTGCGCTGGCAACTGGCGAAGCGACGATGCCAATCCCTGAGTCCGTTAAAGTGACCTTCAAAGGTACAATGGCTGACTATATGGACTTCCGTGATGTGGTTCACGCTACACAGGCTCAGATGCTGAAGAAGTTCGGCGAAAACGTCTTCCAGGGACGTATCATCGAAGTTCACATCGGCACGCTGCTCGCTGACCAGGCTTTCACATTCACCGACTGGACGGCAGAGATGAAGGCGAAAGCCTCTATCTGTATCTCAGAAGACGAAACACTGATCGAATCTCTGGAAATCGCGAAATCCCGCATCCAGATCATGATCGATAAAGGCATGGACAACGAGAACCAGGTTCTTCAGGGCCTTATCGATAAAGCGGACAAGCGTATCGCTGAAATCCGTTCTGGCGAGAAGCCTGCTTTGAAGCCGGACGATAACGCGAAATACTTCGCTGAACTCGTTGTTGATCTTGATGCGATCAACGAACCAATGATCGCTGACCCGGACGTCAATAACGAAGACGTTTCCAAGCGCTACACGCACGACACGATCCGTCCGGTCTCTTACTATGGCGGCGACAAGAAGGTTGATCTCGGCTTCGTCGGGTCTTGTATGGTCCACAAAGGCGACATGAAGATCATTTCTGAAATGCTTCAGAACCTTGAGAAGCAAAATGGCGAAGTTAAGTTCGCGGCACCACTCGTTGTTGCGCCGCCGACTTACAATATCGTCGACGAGCTCAAAGCAGAAGGCGACTGGGACGTTCTGCGCAAATATGCAGGTTTCGAGTTTGATGACACTCACCCGAAAGCTAAAGCGCGCACAGAGTATGAAAACATGCTCTACCTCGAGCGTCCGGGCTGTAACCTCTGCATGGGTAACCAGGAGAAGGCGGCTAAAGGCGACACAGTGATGGCGACGTCTACACGTCTCTTCCAGGGCCGTGTTGTAGAAGACGCCGACAACAAGAAGGGCGAGTCACTTCTAGCATCTACGCCGGTTGTTGTTCTGTCTACAATTCTCGGCCGTACGCCAAGCATGGATGAGTACAAAGCGGCTGTAGAGGGGATCAACCTCACGCAGTACGCGCCGCCGGTGAACTAAGCCGGAGTAATCCGCAGAAATTGGAAAGGCGGGCTTATGCTCGCCTTTTTTTATCTGCGAATACCGGGACTTTCCAGTTCAAGGCCAGATGCGCGAACCGCAAGGTAGAACTCAAGATCAATATAGGTCTGAGAGCCGAGTTCCATGGGGGCAGCGCGAACGCCGGTATCACAGTCGTGGAGCCTGCGGTGCAACGAGCCGAAGTCTTCCCACTCAAAGCGGTAGGCCGGGAAACCATTGCCGTGCCCCTGACTGATCGTGTCCCCACGCAATTGTTTGCCCCAATTGTCATCATGGCACTGTGTGCAAGCTAAGTTGAGTTGGCCGCGCCGTGTCATGAAATAATTCGCACCGCTTTCAAAGGCTGATTGAGTTTGCGGTGTGACCTCAACGCTAATTGGCAGGCCTCGGGATTGCTCCGCAACAAATGCAGTCAGAGAGAGAAGTTCATCGCTTTCATAGGGCAAGGAGGTCAGGCCTTGATGCCGGGTTCGGCACAGGTTGATCCGTCCCTCCAAGTTGATAAGCGTCTGCGTTCCAGTGTCAAAAGCTGGATAGTGCGTCGCAACACCTTCTAGTCCATTTTCGTGGCAGCCTGCACAGCTTGGTTCGCCTTGCTCAAAGAGGTCGGCCCCGCGTTCTACCCAGAGATATCCGGGGTTTTCAAAATCATCATTTTGCTGGGCTACAGTTTCAGGTGTTAGGAAATTCGAGCCGGAAACGCGCTGAGATGCTTCGATAGTAAAGTCCGGTTCCAGCTGCGTGGTCTCCGGAGAGCAGGCTGCACCGACAAACAGGAAACAGGCAGCGAGTAGCCGCATTAGCTTACCTCGATTTGCGCGCTGTCAGACCAGCTTTGTCCATCCTGATCCGTCCAGACGAACTCGAAACTGCCGGACTCGTTTGCGCGCGCATAGAATTTCAGTATCGGGTTTGCTGCCACGCCTGGATGAAAGTCCGATGAGAAAAAAAGCGTACCATTATAGAAACACTCAAATTTGGTGATGATGTCCTGCGGGATCATTTCGCCGCGTGAACCAAAGCGGAAGCCGCTTTCCATCTCGTGCTGGATCATGGCGCGCAGTTCGATGATTTCACCGCGGTCAGCAGTCTGCGGGACTGAAAGTCGTATCGTTGTCATAGCTGCCTCAATCAATCACACAGGCGGCGAGGGTGACCAGAGTTTGTTTCGCGCCAGACCAGAGTGTTCCATCATTCATTTCGGCTATAACGCGAATTGACTGCGTGCCGCCGAGCCGTATGCGCGCCGAAACATCAGCGCGTCCTGACATCGGAGTCAGATGATACTGTGCAAGAACGGGCAGCGGGTTTCGCGGAGAGAGAACCACAATCTGTTTCACGTAGTCGTCTTCTGTCATCGGGCTGTCGACCGAGATATCAATGGGTACGGAGAAACCGTTTTCAGCTATGGGCGGCAGATCGACGTTAACACGACCTTCAGTGATCACCCGGTCTCCGAACATCCCTCTGATGGCTTCATTCATCTCGTCTTCGGTGGCCGCGGCAACTCGTGGAATCATGAGCATGCTCACACTGACTGCACCTAGTCGTAGCATGGTCCTTCGAGATAATAGAGTCGTATGCGTTGTCATCAGTCCTGTGTCCGGCTGGTGAGATACGCGACCAGATGTTCAATCTGTTCGGCGCTGAGAATGGTCTGGTCCTGAAATTCTTCCTGCACCTGATTTAGGTCGTGAAGGCGATAATAGGAGGGCATGACTGTATCCGGTATCAGGCTTTGTAGGTCTACGATTCTGAACCTGATCTGAGCAGCAGAAAGCCTGTCGCCAACAGTGGAGAGGTCCGGCCCGACATTTCCTTGAAACTCTGCATCTAAACCGTCGATCTGATGACAGAGTACGCAGTGCCCCTGATCTCGGTCGACGAATACAGTTTTGCCCACTTCAACAGAAGATGCCGTGTTCGAGAGCGGTGCGGCGATTGTATCGCCAACTATCATATCTGGGGTGACGAGTTGTTCCGCGAATGCTTCAGGGCAACAAAAGAGAAGCGTTACAAGGCTGGAAAGGGCACAGGCTCTGATCAACCGAACGCCTCACTTGTAATGGTTCTGAACCAGTCTTCTGCCTGAAGCGCCTCTGCCTCGCGAATGCTAGCGTCTGCAGCCAACGGCGATATGCCACCAGCGCCATCAACTGAGCTGAATGCGCCGTCATCATTTCGGTAGACGCCTGCAATTGAAACGGCTCTGTCTGACGTGATGAACGAATAACAGGTGTTTGCGAGCGTCGTCGGTAGCGCATCGTTTCCGCTGAGAAGCCGCGCGATGGATGCTGCGCACACCTTTGCCTGCAGGTTCGCTGAGAACGCTGATTTCGGCATGGGGTTCGCAATGGTGGCGTCACCAATGACGTGAATATTTGGCTGGCGTGTAGATTCGAAGCTGGTTGCGTTGATTGGGCACCATCCCGTTGCATCTGCTACGCCGGCTCGTTCCGCAATATCGCCTGCCTTTTGAGGCGGGATCACATTTGCCACGTCGGCGCGGATTTCATCAAAATCAGTGTAGAGTGTTTTGGTATCAGCTGCGACGCGGTTCACGCGTCCGTCATTTGATGCACCGCGCCATTCCAGATGATCTGGATAATGTTCTGCCCAAGCCTCCTGAAAGAGTGGCATTTTCGAGAACGTGTCCTTTGAGTCCAGAATGATCAGCTTGGACGCTGGTTTCTCGGTCTTGAGGTAATTTGCGATCAGGCTTGCCCGCTCATATGGGCCCGGAGGGCATCTGAACGGAGCTGCCGGTGCGGACATGACGACAGTGCCGCCATTTTCCATCGCTTCGAGTTGGCGTCTGAGCAGAACCGTCTGCGCTCCTGCCTTCCAGGCGTGAGGCATAAGCTCCGCAGCGGCCCGGTCGTAACCCTCCAGCGCGTCCCAACGAATAGATATGCCCGGAGACATGATGAGGCGGTCATAGCGCAGAACAGAGCCGTTATCTAAAGTGACTGTCCGTGCCTGACTGTCGACATCCGTCGCGAGTGCTTGCGCGATCTCAATGCTGTCGCCGACAAGGCCACGATAACCAAACTCCTGATCGGCAATTGACCGTTGCCCGCCAATGACGAGATTGCTGAAGGGGCAGGCCGTGAATATCGGGTTGGGTTCGACGAGCGTTACATGCGCGTTTGGCAGATAGGACTTTATGAACCGAGCAGCTGTTGCGCCTCCAAAGCCACCGCCGATCACAACGACTTTCGCGCGTGTCTGGGCGAAGGCTTTTAAATCCGAGGCGCTGATTAGTGTTACGCTGGCGATGGCGGCCAGTAATTTGCGTCTCGAAAGCAAATTTGTATCGAGCGCCATATCGTCAGGCCTGTTCTGCGAAATAGTCCGCTAATGCCGTGAGCTGTTCGTCTGTGTAACCGCGAGCAATACGGTGCATCACCGTAGTCCCGGTATCGGGCTGACCATAGACACGAAGCGAGGCGAGTAATTGATCGGCACTGCGACCGGCAAGAGACGGAATGCTCTGACCGGCTGTGTCTGCATGACAGCCGGTGCATGAAAGTGCTGAAACGGCAAGACCGTTCGGGTAATTGCGCTCGGAGGCAGGCCTTGTGTCGACCTCGGCATCAACGCTGAGGGTGCTGCAACCGGATTGGAAGAGCGCCCCAGCGATGATGAGAAATGAAATCGGGCGAAGCAAATCAGGCCTCGCGCAGATTACGATAGTTCAGCGGAAGTTCGCGCACGCGATTGCCCGTAGCCGCGTAGATCGCATTCAGAACGGCCGGTGCTGCCACGGCAATTGTAGGCTCACCTACGCCGCCCCAGAAGCCGCCCGATGGCATGACGATAGTTTCGACTTCAGGCATCTCTGAAAGGCGCATCACATTGTATGTGTCGAAGTTTGTTTCCTGCACTTCGCCATCTACAAAATTCACATTGCCATAGAGCATTGCGGACAGGCCATAAACGAAGGAGCCTTCGACCTGAGCTTCGATCTGCTGCGGATTTACTGCATGACCCGGATCAGTTGCAGCAACAATGCGGTCGATCTTCAGCTGGCCATTATCGTCGACTGTGACCTCGGCGCATGCAGCTGTGTAGGAGCCGAACGAATAGAAGGCACACAGGCCGCGGTGTTTGCCATCATCAGAGCCCCAGCCGGATCTGTCTGCTACGGCTTGCAAAACCGCTGCGGATTTCGGGCTGTCCTGAAGGTGAGCGAGGCGGAATTCCAGCGGATCACGACCAGCCGCCACAGCCAGCTCGTCCATCAGGCACTCCAGATAGATCGCGTTCTGGTTGGCGTTTACCCCGCGCCAGAAGCCCGGTCGCACTGGCGGGGTTCGCATAGCGTGTTCGATGCGGAAGTTCGGGAAAGTGTATTTCAGGCTCTGGTCTGCTGTGCGCGGGTTATCCGGCGACGCGAGGCCCTGGAAGGTCGCAATGTCGATGCCTCCGACAATAGCCTGAGGCATGATGCCTGCGAGGATGGACTGTCCGGAAATACGGATATTCACACCAGTCAGATTGCCGTCTTCATCCAGCGCGCCGCGTACACGTGCTTTGGTCGTTGGGTGATAGAATCCCTGACGCTGGTCTTCCTCACGGCTCCATTGAAGCTTGATCGGTGTGCCTGGCATCTCTTTCGCGATGAGAACGGCTTGCGCGACGTAGTCTGACATACCTCGGCGACCGAAACCGCCCCCAAGCAGCTGCTTGTAAACTTCACACTGCGCAATCGGAAGACCGGACGCCTGAGATGCCGCGGCGAGAGCGGCTTCACCGTTCTGTGTCGGACACCAGACTTCGCAGCTCTCATCGGTGTAGAGAGCCGTTGCGTTCATTGGTTCCATCGGCGCATGGCTCTGGAACGGCAGATTATAGGTTGCTTCTACAATCTGAGCTGCATTTGCGAATGCGGTATCCACATCGCCGCCCTGATTGCCAATACCTGCTTCTTCGGCAGTGAGGCCTTCATCTAGTTCAGCTTCAAAGTCAGCAGAGTTGAAACGGTCGCCACCTGCCCATTCGACGGGGAGTGCTTCGACGGCTTTGTTGGCGCGCCACCATGTGTCCGCGATAACGGCGACAGCGTTATCACCAACCTGCATGACTTTGACGACGCCGGGCATGCCTTCAACTGCGGACGCATCAAAGCTTGCGACCGTCGCATTGCGCACAGGTGCTGCTTTAATTGATGCCAGGAGCATGCCGTCCAACACGATGTCGGCGCCGTATTGTTGGGCGCCGGTGACTTTATCGGCGGTGTCGAGACGTGCAACCGGCTGGCCAACGATCGTCCATGTGGATGGATCTTTGAGTGTAATGTCGGAAGGTGCATCCAGCTGGGAAGCAGCTTCTGCAACGGCACCGAAGGGCAGCTCATTGCCAGATGGACCATGAGTGATCACGCCTTTGCTGACTGTGCATTCGCCTACTTGAACGCCCCATTCATTCGCTGCGGCCTGAACCATCATCATGCGTGCAGCGGCGGCACCTTCGCGAACATATTGATGTGACGATCGAATACCCTGACTGCCGCCGGTGGAAAAGTCACGCCAGACACGGTTACGGGCCAGGTTCTCACCCGGTGTCGGATATTCTGTGACGACCTTATCCCAGTCGGCTTCGAGTTCTTCGGCAACAAGTTGCGCAAGGCCGGTAAGTGTACCCTGTCCCATTTCGGAGCGGGCGATCCTAATGGTAACGACGTCATCGCGGCCGATATGGACCCAGGCGTTCACTTCAGGGTTTGGAGGAAGGTCCGCAGCTGCAGGTGTGTTGTCGTCAGCGCCCGCACAACCAGCGAGGAATGAAATCGTCAGGCCAGCAGCGCCAGAGCTGATCAGAAATCCGCGACGGGAAAGCGAAATTGAATTGGTCATCTCAATGCCTCCCATTACATCTTGGTTTTCGCGAGTTGCACGCCGCGGCGCACGCGCTGGAAGGTGCCACAGCGGCAGATATTGGTGATCTCTGTGTCTGTGTCTTCGTCTGTCGCTTCCGGATTGTTATTCAACATGCCGGCAACCGCCATGATCATGCCCGGTTGGCAGTATCCGCATTGAGGGACATCAAGCTCTTTCCAGGCTTCCTGAACCGGATGGCTTCCGTCCTCGGAGAGGCCTTCAATTGTGGTGATCTGCTCTTCTGCACCGATCGCTGACGCCGGATAAACGCAAGAGCGAACGGCCATGCCATCGATATGAACAGTGCATGCGCCGCAAGCCGCAACGCCGCAGCCATACTTTGTGCCCGTGAGGCCCAGTTGTTCGCGCAGTACCCAAAGCAGAGGTGTGTCGTCGTCAAATTCGACATCAACCACCTGACCGTTCACGTGCAGTCTTGCCATTCCGATAGCCCTTCTTGTTTTGTCGAAGGTCCGATAGTTCGAAAGATGTAGTTGAAACCAATCTTTCGGCCTTGAACGCTTCGTCTCCCCTTAGCGATACGCTCTGTTTCACTTCAGGATAGTTTAATTTATCCAACCTGCCTACAGTTCAATGTGAACTCGTTTAGAAGCCAGTCTAACAAAAATGTGAGCGGCATCGAATGAGCCGCCTCAAGTCTTGTAGAAGTCGCCTGATTTGCCGCCCGTTTTTGAAACCAGTTCGACACCTGTGATAACCATGCCTTTGTCTACGGCTTTGAGCATATCGTAAATAGTCAGGCAGGCGACCGAAACGGCTGTCAAAGCCTCCATTTCTACACCGGTTTTCCCCGTTGTTTTCGCAGTTGCTCGCACAGCGAGACTATTCGGGCGATCGGCCTCGCTGATCTCGACAGTGACACCAGTGAGCGGCAGCGGGTGACAGAGCGGGATCAGGTTAGAGGTCTCCTTTGCTCCCATGATCCCTGCGAGCTCCGATATCGCAAGCGGGTCACCTTTTTTTGTAGAACGCTGCAAGGCAAGCGCGAGCGTTTCCGGTTTCATTTCGACATAGCCGATGGCAACGGCGACGCGCTCGGTATCTGCCTTGGCGCTCACGTCTACCATCCGCGCGCGACCATCTGGGCCGATATGTGTCAGATCGTTAGGCATCAGAACTCCGTCAGGCGCGGCATAAGTTCGACCATGTTACACGGGCGATAGCGGCTATCGAGCTGGTACTTCAGGATTTGGTCCCAGCCATCTTTGACGGCACCGGTCGAGCCCGGAAGGCAGAAAACAAATGTGCTACCTGCAAGGCCAGCTACGGCACGTGATTGCAAGGTCGACAAACCCACTGTCTGATAACTGACCTGATGAAAAACCGCTGAGAAGCCATCAATGACTTTATCAAAGAGTGGCGTAAGAGCTTCGACTGTGACGTCGCGACCGGTCAGGCCTGTGCCGCCACTGGAGATGACCGCGTCCACCTCAGGATCAGCGATCCAGTTTTGAACGGCCTGTCGAACCAGCTGACGGTCATCTATGACAATTTTACGGTCCGCCAGAATATGACCGGCTTCGGTCAGTCGGTCTGCGAGTGTCTGGCCCGAAGTATCGGTTTCCATGGTGCGGGTATCACTGACTACCAGAACGGCAATGCGCACAGGTTTGAAGCTCAATGATTCATCTATTCCGGCCATTCAATTGGTCTCCGATTGCTGCCAGCGCTGGTTATCCTGATAGTCTTGTTCGCGCGGTTCAATCCAGAAGTCACCTGCTTCCGTAATCTCTTTTTTCCAGAAAACGGCTTCGGTTTTCAAATAATCCATCAGAAAGTCAGCGGCTTCAAAAGCCGCTCTGCGGTGTTTGGATGCCGTCGCAACAAAAACGATGGTTTCACCTGTCCGGATTTCTCCCGTTCTGTGATGAACAGCCAGCGCCTCTAGTGGCCAGCGGTTGAGAGCTTGCCCTACGGCTGTTTCGATCCCGTTCTCGGTCATGGGAGAATAGGATTGAAGAAATAGCCCCAACACGCGGCTATCCTTGCCATCGGGTCGAACGACGCCAGAGAAACTCACAACGCCACCGGATGATGTCAGCCTGGATTCGAAATCTTTCAGAAGCTCGGGCGTAGAAATTGCTTGGTCTGAAATGTTGACGTGAACGCTCATGCTCATCCGCCACCAACGGGAGGCATGAATGCAATTTCGTTCGGATTGGCCAGAGGATGTGCGTCATCGACAATTTCGCCATTTACGGCGATGCGGACAGTCGGCTCCAGGAACACACCTTCTGCCTCGAAACGGGCTTCAGCCCATGTTCTGAGATCGCGTGCATGTGAAACGTCCGATGGCAGTTCAATGTTCTCTGACGGTTTTCCGGTAACGTCGCTGAGGCGACCGAAATAGAGAATATCAGTCATTGGTTATCCTCCGGTGGTCGACATATGGCGAGATACGCCAGACGTCTGACCGTTCGCACCGATTTCAAATTCATGCTTCTCCGGCTTTTTCCCGATTGCGCGGTCGAGTGCAGTATGAAGCGCTGCTTTCGGGTTTTCGGTATCACGCACTGCGGCTTTTAGATCGATGCAATCATCTTGTCCGAGGCACATATAAATTCGCCCTGTGCAGGTGACTCGAACGCGGTTACATCCAGCGCAGAAATTGTTGGTCAGCGGCGTGATAAAGCCGAGTTTGCCGCCGGTCTCAGCAATGCGAACGTAACGGGATGGCCCCGCATTCGTTGGAGAGTATGGCAGGTCTTCTAGCGTCCAACGCTCTTCGAGATTTCCGCGGACTTCGGGTAGGGGAATGTACTGATCGAAGCGATCTTCCCCGGTCTCTCCGAGTGGCATGACTTCAATGAGCGTCATGTCGAAGCCCTCTCCATGGGCCCACTGTACCATGGACGGAATTTCATCCAGATTGTCATGCTTCAGCGCGACGGTGTTGAGCTTCACTTGAAGTCCTGCACGTTGCGCTGCCTCTAAGCCTTTTAGAACGGGCGTGAGCTTGCCGCGCCTCGTGATCTTGAGAAATCGATCTTCATTTAGAGTATCAAGAGAGACGTTCACGCGCCGGACACCTGCAGCGTAGAGCTCTTCGGCATATTGCGCGAGAAGTGTGCCATTCGTCGTAAGAGTCAGCTCATCAAAGCCGCGACCCAGCCGGTCGCCAAGCGCGAAGAACAACTTCATGATATCCCGGCGCACGAGAGGCTCGCCGCCAGTGATACGGATTTTGGACACGCCTCGATCAATGAAGGCTTTGGCAACCATCTCTGTTTCTTCGAGAGACAGCAGGTCTTTCTTCGGCAGAAATGTCATGTTCTCCGCCATGCAATAAGTGCACCGCAGATCGCATCGATCAGTGACCGACAGGCGCAAATACGTAATCTCCCGCCCGAACGGATCGATAAGTGAATTCGTCTTTGGCTGTTTCAGACCGTCAGCCATGTAGAACTTCCCTCATGGCTTCCAGATCGGAAACCGTGTCGATATCGATAGCATGCTCGGGTCGCAGGGGGACTGTCACAGTATTCGACAATGATTTGAATATTTTGCGTGCGCCTTGGTCACCCTCGGCAGCGAGAATTTCACTAAGGCTTGCTCGCGCGAAAAGTGCGGGCGGTGTCGGTTTACCTTCAAATTCACTCATTACGGCAGTAACGCCCGGTTTGAGCGCCGCATAAAGGGCTTCAATATGTTCGTCCGGTACGAAAGGCATATCTGCAAGAAGGACGAGCACTGATTGGATATCAGAGTTTGCCTGAGTCACCTGAATGCCAAGCCTTAAAGAAGAAGACAGGCCGTGCTCAGGGGCGGGATTTTCCACGACAGACCAGTGATAGGCTTTGAGTGTTGCTTGTCGTTGGTGCTGTTGTCTGCCTGTAATGGCGATACGTGAGCGAAAGCGCTTTTCTCCGGCTTTGGACGCTACAGTAGCCAATACTGATTGACCGCGCAGGTCTGCGAGAAGTTTGTCGCCAGCTTCGAAACGAGATGATTGGCCTGCTGCGAGGAGCACGACGGCAGATTCTGCGTAAATGTTGTGGGTGTGCGTCTGAAACGCAGCAATTATTTCCGCTAACGTTGAAACAGCGATTGAGGATGACTCTCGAAGAGATGGAACGAGTCCTATGGGCCCATGTACTCTAGCGACCTCATGCTGGGGCACGCCAGACAAACTGAGTTCCTGGCACCTGATTGCGTGCGTACGTGGGCTGCCGACTGCGCCGATATAGAACGATGGATACTCAAGCGCTTGCTGCAATAATGCCGTTTCCCAATGGCGGTCATGGAACATCAATGCGAAAGCTGTCCATGGGTCATCTGAAACGAGCGGAAGCGTTTCGGGCGTTTTCAGTAGCTCTAGTTTCGAAACACCTATCTGATCTGCAACAGCGTAATCATTTGTGTCTGGCAGCTGCAGATGAACCTCAAGGCCGCTTGCTGTCGCCAGACGTGCAAGGTCCAGACAGTCAGCGCCACGTCCTGCAATGCGAAGGCGTAGTTTAGGATTATAATCGAATTTTATAGTCTCGCTGCCAACGGTGAATTCGAGCGAACCGACAGACCGTGCTCGGAGCGTTGAGAGCGTGGTGCGCAACTTCGATGGGTCATATATCGGTTCGATATAGACATGTATTGTGCCGCCGCATGGTAGGGGCAGGTCTATGAAACGAGAGCCCTGACCATAGTGCAAAGCCATCGGAGAGTTCTCTTCGAGCGAGCGCTGCGCCTGGAGTACAATATCGCTATCGATGCAGCCACCTGAGAGATAACCGGCTGAGAGGCCGTCCGCTGTGATGGCCATGAGCGAACCAAGCGCTCTGACGCCGCCACCGACGGTTTCGGTAATCACCGCAATGGCGACGCGTTTTCCGGACTTATGCCAGTCCAGAAGTCGCGCGATTACATCCTGCGCGTGCGCCTCATATGTCGATTGAACGCTCGTCATCTGCGGTATCTATGCATTGATGGCGGATATTGCGAAACCCTGCCGTTCTCAAAAGTCGGTGAACGGAGACAAAAGAAAAAAAACGCGCGATCCATGATCGCGCGTTTTGATTGGAAGATTCTATTTGCGCCAGACAGACGCGAGAACCGGGTCTTCCAGATCCTCAGAGCCTGTATATTTGCGCTCTTCGTGACGACCAACAACCATGTGGTGCACTTCATCCGGACCGTCCGCAAGACGCAGCGTACGCTGTTGTGCATACATGCGAGACAGTGGTGACCAATGGGATACGCCTGTCGCGCCGTGCATCTGGATCGCATCGTCGATGATTTTGCAGACCTTCTCAGGAACCATAGCTTTCACCATGGAAATCCAGACGCGGGCTTCTTTGTTGCCTAGAACGTCCATCGCTTTTGCAGCTTTGAGAACCATCAGGCGCATTGCTTCGATTTCGATGCGCGCGCGAGAGATTTTCTCACGGTTGCCGCCAAGTTTCACAAGTGGCTGACCGAACGCTTCACGTGTCAGGCCGCGACGGACCATGAGGTCGAGTGCGCGTTCCGCAGCGCCAAGAGAGCGCATACAGTGGTGGATACGGCCTGGGCCGAGACGGAGCTGAGAAATCTCAAAGCCGCGGCCTTCGCCGAGAAGCATGTTCTCTTTAGGAACGCGGACATTGTCGAATTTCAGGTGCATGTGGCCGTGCGGCGCATCATAGTCACCGAATACCATCATGCCGTCGACGATCGTTACGCCAGGGTGTGGCAGCGGCACGAGGATTTGCGACTGTTGCTTGTGTGGTTCTGCATCAGGGCTGGTTTTGACCATGCAGATCATGATGCGGCAACGCGGATCGCCCGCACCTGAGATGTAGTATTTCTCGCCGTTGATGACCCACTCATCGCCGTCGAGAACCGCGGACATTGAAACGTTACGTGCGTCTGAAGAGGCTTTGCCCGGTTCGGTCATGGCGAAAGCAGAACGGATTTCGCCGTTCAGAAGAGGCTTGAGCCATTTTTCTTTCTGCTCAGGCGTGCCGACGCGTTCGAGAACTTCCATATTGCCAGTGTCAGGCGCTGCGCAGTTCATTGTCTCGGATGCGAGCGGGTTTTTGCCAAGTTCAGCTGCGATATACGCATAGTCGAGGTTTTTGAGGCCTTCGCCAGTATGCGCGTCGGGAAGGAAGAAGTTCCAGAGGCCTTGTTTCTTTGCTTCGTCTTTTGCCGCTTCAAGTGCTTCCAGCTGGCCCGGGTTATAGCTCCACGGGTTGGTTTTGCCTTCACCCAGACGATGGAACTCTTCACTCATCGGGTTCACGACGTCCTTGATGAAAGCTTTCACGTGCTCATAAAGCGGGCGTGCAGCATCGGACATACGAAGATCGTTCATCTCCGGTGAGTGCGTATCCAGTGGCTGTTGCATGTCGTCCATTATTGTCTCCCTCGAGTTCAGATTCTTATAGCTCGCTAACTTAGTAAATGAGATTTCCGGAGGATGAAACAGCTGAGTCGGGATGACTCCGATTTTTGGCGCTTACTGAAATTGGTGCCGTAACGTCAGGTGAACTTGTTTAGTTGACACCTCTGAAAACGCTCGGGATTTGCCCAATAATTCGGTCAAACTTGAAAGAATATGGTTTCAGGCGCACTATTGTTGCCGGGAATTCAGCTTATCCGCGCCAATATCCGGGCGGACGATGAGCAGATCCGGGGTGGAAATGATGCAAGGTCTTTTGTCTGGCCATCGCGCTTCAACCAAGCCGCTATATCTTAGCGCGTGGTTGCTTTTTGCCTTTTTGATGCTGGTTCCCTTAGCATCAGGACAGGACTCCGGCGATCAAGCTGTGCAGGCTGTGTATCAGGATATCTCGGCGAAGCGCTCTGAAATCCAGGAAGCCCAAGCGGTGATTGACACAAGACGTTCTGCACTTGAAGCCGCCCAACAAAATTTGCGCGATGCACGTAGCGCTCTGAGCTCAGCGGAAACACAGCTTCGTATTGCACGCGACAGATCATTGTCGTCTCAATCTGCCTCTGATTATTTGTCTGCGACACGAGAGGCGCTTGATGACCTGCGGCGGCAACGTGCGTCAGCCACTGGTTCTGAGCGGGATGTTCTCGATGCTCAGATCAGAGCTTTGCGTCGCCAATTGGATGAGGAAGCACGTCGCTATGGCCGGGCTAGTCAGGGGCGGCAGTCTGCTCTGGATGGGGCTCTAACTGCCGTTAGCCGAGCCAATGCAGAGGTAGAGACGGCCACGGTTCAGGTCCGGACCGCGACTACAGCGTTATCTCGCGCCGAAGAACAAAAGAGGGCGCGTGAGGCAGAGTTGGGTGGCCTGTTGGAAAGAGCTGCGCAGCTTTCTGAAAATGCGGCTCCGCCATTCTTGCAAGAGATCGTCATTTCCCAGGACGGTCGCGAAGTTTATCGCGCCTTCTGGAGTGAGAATACCGAAGAATATGATCTGGTTGTTGCAAGCATTCAGGATCTGGAAAATCAGCTGCGCGGATTTGAGGACCTGCGCGCTGAGCTTTTAAGGGAGCAGACGACCTATCAACGTACCGTGAATATCGCGCTCGCAGAGCTTCCCGGTCTTCGTGAGGAGCTGGAATGGAATGAGGACGTGATCCTATATTCCGATCGTCTCTATAATTATGGGCAAATCCTTCTCTTGATCGCGACGCCTGCCAGCATCGTCGAAGGTGTTTATCTTTCAACGACACAGATGATCGCGACCGTGGGGCGAGCCAACGTGACACGGGCGGCGCTCACACAGTTTATTGCACGCGAAATTCCTCGGCAGACGGCTTTGAATGTAGGGCTAACACTTGGATCGAGTGGATTGCCGAATTTTCTCGTCTGGCCCGAATATGCGCAACGTGCAGGCGTGTTATTCGGTGCGCTTTCCAGTCACAACACGGCGCGCGCAATGCTGATGGCGTCGAACACGCTCACCGAACCAATTGCGGCTAGCATCACACTTTATCAGACCTATGGCGGCGTTAGTGGCGCGGTGGATGGATCACTTTTTGCGGACTCTGTTGCCGAGCGATACAACGATGCTGATCAGCGCCGCTTTGAAGAGCGAATGCGTCGAGCCATTCGTCGTATCGATAGCTACAATAATGATGTGCTTGATTTCACAGCGTCGATGAATGCGCGTCAACAATATGAAATGCAGGCGAGCCGTATCGCAGACCAAGCGCTGGAAGAGGTGATGTCAGCCATACGAGATCGGGAAAACTCGTGGGCGCGCACTCTGCTAGTTGGCCATATCTGGGAAACTAATGCTGATATCGCGATGGCTTATGATCTGGCCCAAATCCGTTATTGGGAAGCTATGCGGGACGGATACCGGGGTTTCGTGGGAATGGTCGAGCGGGACCTTGTAAGGCTTGCCGATTTGCGGACAGAGACCGAAGATCGTCTGCGTGAACTGCGCGAAGAGCTTCCGGGCGCCGCGGTGCGCAAGCTTACAGTTCATACCAATGAGCAGCTCAGACAGGATAATTCCGGCTATGCGCAAATTCAGCTGACTTTCTCACAACCCGTCACGGCGACGCCCACGGCACAGATTGGCGCTGGAGCGGCCGTCGCCTGGAGTGATGCACCCGCCGGTGACGGACTGCCACTTCCCGACGTGGAGGGCTCAGTCATCGCTGAGTTGTCCGGAAGCGGTGCCAGCTGGAACGGTCGCTTTCCGCTGCGGCCTTTACGGGGGCAGTTCGAGCGCAATGAACCGCTCCAAATCACAGTCTCTGCAACAGATGCGGCAGGTAAAAACCTAGATGCCGACCCGCGGACATCGGCCCGCACCAACCAATACGGAAACTGGACGTATTCTGAAGCGGTAAGAAGTGGCACTGCGATCGGAAGTGGCGGCCCGGACCGCTGGCACGAACTTAATGTCATCGGTACGGGCGGAACGAGCTACGTCTTTGTCGTGGACGCATCCGGATCGATGGCTGGGCCAGGTATTCAGAATGTACGGCGTAGCGCACGTAGTTTTCTGGCAAGCATGGAGGATGCCGACGAAGTCGCGGTGTTCGCGTTTTTTGACTGCGGAAACATCCAGCTACTGAGAGACTTCACGCGCGATAAAGCCGCCGTGCTCCAGACAATTGATGGCATCAATCACGCCTCAGGAACGCCGCTCGCTGCTGCGATCACGACGAGTGGGAACTTCCTGCTGGAGTCTGCACATTACGACAGGCGTAGTCTGATCGTTCTCACTGATGGAGAGGAAAGCTGCAGTGGTGACCCGCAGGCGGCAGCAGCTCAGTTCAGGAGTGAGGCTAATCTTTTCGGCGACATTGATAATAGCTCTGCTGAGATCGATCCGGGCGAGCGTGAAGACGAGCCAGCTGACCCGCCTGAACAAGATGAGGAAGAAGAACTCGTCGCTGTTCAGCCAGATGAGCGTACAGCATGGCGTGTAGAGCAGGTGGGTAGCCAATCCATGCCCACTTTCGTCCTCATCGAGACACGGTTTCGGGAATGGGGGCGCGACAATGAATGCGCCGCGCAAGTTACCGAGCAACGTTTCTACACGTATTATGGCGCTTCACAGGCAGCAGACGGAATTGAACGCCGTCGATTCGGCGTTAACAGCACGCCATCGAGCTCCGATACGCTGGATTTTGCTTTATGCATTCGTGGACAAGCCGGAATGGATCGTATCCGTTCTCAATGGGCTGACTTATCCGGAAGTGACTTTGAAACTGCCAGATCATCGGCTCAGCAACAAGCGTATCGCGCATTGGGGGATGCGCCATGATCCGCGTTTTGAGTGCATTCCTGACGGCTTATGTTCTCGTGTTGCCGGTGTTCGCGCAAGAACCTGATGACGACACACGATTTGCAAGGGCTGCCTATCTCAATTTCGAGATGACAACAGAGATTTCAGGTGTCGATGATATCGACTGGTTCCGTCTCGATGTCACCCGTCCCGGACGTCTCAGTGTGAGTTATTCAGCGGGAGATGAGTCAGGAGCACTCCCTGAATTCACGCTGATGAGTAATGAGGAAGAGCTGGCTCTTTCTTCTGCGATTACGGATGAGTCGGGTACGGTTTCTCAAAGCACGATTGTCGAGCCTGGTATTCACTTTATCGGAGTGAGTAGTCGTACGGCTGCGGGCGAATATGGCTTTGAACTGGATCTGGCACCGCTCTCTATCGGTGAAGCATATTGGGCGAACGTTGTAGAAACACCCAGCGCGAGCGGTAGCTATCCTGTCCATCTTGAGGGCAGCAACGCACCAACAGTTTTCTCACTTGAGGTGGATGATTTCAGCACGCTTGGTATCCGGTATGAAAACCTCTCCGACGTGCAAACGCAGTTTACCGGCCAGGTGTTGAATACCGAGACAGGGGAAACGGTTTCGATACTGCCGTTTATTGACACAGGCGATGTAGACCCTTCAGCGCTCGTTCTTCTGTTCCCGGGTGAATACGAGGTGCAGTTAAACCGCTATGGTGCGGCCGATGGTCCAGCGCGTGTGTCGTTCTCTCTCGGTGCACCTGGAGATGCCTTCGAACCAAACGATACGCCTGACATGGCGAGCTATTTTCCGCTCAATCAGTCCGTTTCAGATGTTCATACCTACAGGGGCGATACAGACTGGCTTGCGGTAGAGCTGGATGTGGCGGGGCATCTTGAATTTAGTTTCCGCCCTGTCGAGCCGACCGACATCGGATATCCCACGGCATATCTTTATCCCGAGGCGGACCCCAATAGTTACATAAGCGGTAACTGGAACTCCCGAACCGGTATTCTCGCGTACAGCCTTGAAGCGGGACGTTACCTCCTTCGAGTTACGGGGCCAAACGCCGAATTAAGAACTCAGATTCGAGCGAATTTCCGCCCGCGGCAGTCGGAAGACGTCGAAGAAACCGATGCGAACTTCTTCATTGTTGGACTGGCCGACGCCGAGAACGCAGCGCTTCAGGATTCGATTAGCAGTATCGCGTCAGCAGGCGGTGGTGAGACGATACCCGTGTCTGGCGACGATATGGAGTTGGGACTGACATTGGCCGGTATTGTGTCCCGATCCGAGGGGCGCACGCTTACCATTATCGATTACCTGCGGGCGACGTCTCAGGTCATGCTTCAGAGATTGGGTACCCCACCAGAAAACGATCTTGCGGCGTGGCGGGCCTCATCTGCTTCACGGCTCGCGGATACCGACCTGTTTGAGCCGCAGGACGATCCTGCTGGTGATCTTGCCGCGCAACAGGCGGCGCGTTTCAGAGAACGCATGCTCAGATATTTCCAACCTGCAGAGCCTGAAAATTAGAGAGAGGGAAGCTTATGTCGGAAAAATCCGGATCCCGGAAAACCGGACTGATTTTTGTTGCAACGATCGCATTCATCGTCGGGATGATCATGATCGGATATCAGTTCAAACTCCAGCCACTCGATATTTTTACGATAATACTGGCAATCGCAAGCTTGTTGCTGGCGTTTTATCAGCGATTTATTGCAAAGGACGATAATCGTCTGCTCGATATTGGACACGTTGTTGTGGCGGCGATTCTTGCCCTGAGATTCGGATTGCCATTGCTCTTTGATCTCGCCTCACTGCCAACGCTTTTGCTGTACGGCTCGATCATACTCTTCTTTTACATCGCTATATCAGGTGCCATCAGTCTGTTCGCAGGCGGCCTTCCAAGCTTCGATAAGAAGCAGGAGAACGCGACAATAGAATCCGATCCTGTCAATACCGAGGACGCGTTCGAAGAGACTGAAACAACGGATGAAGCTGACGCGTCAACCTTGCCAGCCGAGGATGGAGAGAAACCGGCCGAAGCTGACGTAACGGAAGCGGTTGACGACGAAAAGAAGACCTGAAAAATCCCTCCAATGACCGAGTGGAAATAGCTTGCTCTATCGATTTTCACGCCATAGGCATGGGATATGACGATAGATAAAGACCTCATCGCGGAGACGTATTCGCCTCTCTCTTCCGTCGCCGCGGTTTCCGAAGGCCTGCTTTCAGTTGGCTATATTTCCAGTGAAGAAATATCCACGGCGATCTATCTCGCCGTCCACCTCAGGAAGCCCATTCTCATCGAAGGTCCGGCTGGCGTGGGGAAAACAGACCTTGCGCAGTCTCTGTCTCGATATCTCGATGTGCCGCTTGAGCGCCTGCAATGTTATGAAGGTCTTGATGAGAGCAAGTCTCTCTACGAGTGGAAATACGGTAAGCAACTTCTCTACACTCAGATCCTAAAAGACCGCCTTAATGACGTCGTTGGCGATGCGGGCACGATTGCCGATCTGACGGGTCGTCTTGCGACGTTTGAAGACCTGTTCTTTTCGCACGACTTCCTTGAGCCGCGCCCATTGCTCCGAGCTATGGAGCAGACAAGTGGCTCTGTGCTGCTCATCGATGAAATTGATAAGTCTGATGAAGAGTTCGAGGCTTTTCTGTTGGAAGTGCTCTCGGACTATCAAGTGACGGTGCCGGAGATCGGAACGATCAAAGCCAACGTGCCGCCTATCGTTATCCTGACGTCGAACAATGTGCGCGACCTAGGGGATGCTCTTAAGCGCCGCTGCCTGCACCTCTATATCGGCTTCCCGGATGCAGCACGTGAACGCGAAATTGTGCGAGCGCGGGTGCCGGATGTCTCTGACAGTCTACTCACTCAGCTGGTGTCGTTCGTTCAGGATCTCCGGACGAAGGACCTTCGAAAGCGACCTTCGATTTCCGAGACTGTCGACTGGGCTAGAACGCTCCTGCTTATGCATGCAGACTCACTTGATGAAGCTATGGTCCGCAAGACACTCAATGTGCTTCTGAAATACGAGAGCGACATTGAAGCGACTTCCAATGCGATCGGATCTATGGCGCGTAATGCAGCTTCGTCATCTGAATCGAAACGCCTTCCGAGCGGATATCCTAGCCTGTCATGAGCGCAGAACGCACCATCACGGATTTTGTGAGGGCGCTGCGCTCGGCTGATGTGAAGGTTTCAACGGCTGAAACGCTGGATGCGGTTAAAGCTGTTGACCTTGTCGGATATGAAGACCGTGAATTTCTGAAGACGGCACTTCGCTCGGTTCTGGCAAAGTCCGAAGCCGAAAAAGATACTTATGACCGGCTCTTCGAGCTGTTCTTTCAAAGAAAGCAGAAAGAGCAGAGCGAAAAAACAGAGTCTTCAGAGCAGGACGCTGGCGAAGATTCTGGCGAGCCGCAGAACTTCATGGATATCGCCGAAAGTTCTGATGAAGCAGTCATAGAGATGGCACTGGAGCGTGCAGGGCAGGCATCTGGTCTACAGGATATACGCTTCTCCACCCAGACCTCGTATTATGCTCAGCAAATGCTCAAAGAGATGGGCGTCCGCGAGATGGAGGCAGAGCTTCTGGAGCAGTTGCAGGCACACACACCTGAAGGTGATGCCGAAGCAGAACGGATGATGGACGCGCGTAAAAAGATGACAGCGCGCGCTATCGAGTTTGCGAAACAGCAATTTGAAGTCTTTGGTGCTGGCGCTACGCAGCAGTTCCGCGACGACTTCCTTGCCGACAAACGTATCAACGAGATGGACCGCTCCGATATGGAGCGTATGAAGCCGCTCATTCAGAAGCTTGCCAAACGTCTCGTGAGTAAACATTCGCGGCGCAAGCGCCAGAAAAACCGCGGGCAGCTCGATATTCGCAAAACGCTGAGGGCCAATGCAGGCCGTGACGGCGTGCCGTTTGATGTCCATTGGAGACAGACCAAAAAGGATCGACCAAAGCTGGTTTTGATCTGTGATGTCTCTGGTTCAGTTGCGCGGTTTGTCCGGTTTTTGCTCCTGTTCCTGTATTGCGTTCGCGATGTTGTGCCGGATCTGCACACTTACGCGTTCTCGGCACGTCTCAAGGATGTTGGGCCATATCTCGATACGTCACTGGACGGGTTTGAAAGCGCGATGGAACGGATTCTTGCGGAAATCGGTTGGGGTTCCACCGATTACGGCCAGGCGCTGTCAGACCTTCAAGTGGATCATTGGTCCAAGATTGACCGACGTACGACCGTTATCGTTCTGGGTGATGCGCGGTCCAATCATGGTGACCCGCGCATTGATATTTTTGAAGACCTAGCGGCGAAAACGAAGCGTATTGTCTGGCTCAATCCCGAAGCGCGTCCGCTTTGGGGGACAGGTGATAGCGAAATGCTGCGCTATTTCCCGCATTGTTCTACGGTCACAATGCTCTCCAACCTGAAGCAGTTGGAGAGGGCCATTGATGACGTGTTGATGCACTATAGCTAGGCTTCGTCTGCAAAGCTTCGGAAGACGCGGGCAAGAGATGAGGCCGCTGCCTCAATGATGATCTCGCCTTTTTCCACTGTCGCCTGAGACGGGTCTGAACCGATCCGGCCATCAGGGAAATTATCGCGGTAATTGTCAGCGTCGCGGAAGTCTGAAACCGGAGCGATCTTCGGAGACATCTCCACATTGCGTACCTGATCAGGGTAGCCCGCATAGGTGACCGCGACCTCTGATGCTGTTGCGTGCATGCCGTCTCCGGTCGGAAACTGACGTCGACATTCGTCCATTACGCCGGGCATCTCCCACCAGTTCTTGGCCTTCAGGCGTAGATCTGGAAGTGAATTGCTGCCCGGCCGCTGCAGGCTTCGTTCCGCATAGAGCTCGGCAAAAGCCGCCTGAAGCGTTGCTGTGTTGCCGCCATGGCCATTGAACCAGAAGATACGTTCGAAGCCGTGGCGGATCAGTGAGTCAGTCCAATCTTTCATTGCAGCAATCATGGTTGAAGGTCGCACCGTCATACTGCCGGGAAAGCCGAGATGGTGTTGAGCGATACCGACATTAAAGGTTGGCCCGATCAGCATGTCCGTTTTCTGCTCAGCAGCGAAAGCAATAATCTCCGGACAGAGGGCGTCAGTTCCGATCAGGCCGTTCGGTCCATGTTGTTCGGTAGAGCCGACGGGTATTAGAATTGCCTTCGATTTTTCGAGATAGGTTTCGACTTCAGGCCATGTGGAAAGTTGCAGGCGCATTGTACATCCTTGTGAGCTTCTTGATTTGAAAGCTGGAGCTGAACGCAGATGAGTTCAAGTGCGAGACTGTGCGGCGCATAAAAAAGGCGCCGTTTGGCGCCTCCCGGAGTTATTCAATTTAATTCGCAGTGCAGATATCAGGTGCGCGATAGGGCAGGTCCAGCAAATCAAAATAGGCTTGTCCGAGTGCGATGTGGCGGAACGCACGGTCATCCAACTCTGATAGTATCATGGAATTTACCTCAACCTCTTCGGCGTAAACGTCGAAGGTTTTGTTGAAGCTGGCAACGAAGTCCGTTCCTGTCAGGATACGATCGTAATACTGATTGAAGAAGGCCGTGTAAGCCGCGACATTTTCAGGCGTGTTGAAGTAATTATCAGCGATCACGCGCCAGGTTATATCGAGCATCAGGTTCGGATGTCGGTCCAGACGCTCGGACATTAATGCAATATGTTCTTCGGCCGGTATTGTCGTGAGTTCGCGCGACAAGCCCATATGCACCCAGATGATCTTGTTATTTGGATAGCGTTGCAACGCATAATCCATCAGCGCGAGGTATTCCGTAGGGGCATTATCGGAGCCGAGATCTGAGTGGATTGCGATTGGCATGTCGAAATACCGAAGGCGCTCCATAAAGCCTCGCCAGTCGTCGATATTTTCTGGAGTAGCGGGAACATGGTCATTGCCAAACAGGGCCTGCTTCACAAGGTTCACTTCGCCCATCCACTGGAAGAGTCCGGGATAAGTGGCATCATACAAATCCAGCACGTCATTCACGTTCTCTGGATTGGCGAGGTCGGGGAATGTCGCTGATAGGGTCAGCACGAGGTTATCCGGGCGGTTCGTGGCGAGGTTGGCGGCATTGGCCATGTCGTTCTGGATGGACGGGATTGCGGGAATACCGGGACAATCAAGATAATAGGTGCAGCTGTTCGTGTACGGCAGCGATTGACCGATGCCGTAAATGTTCGCGAAGAGCACGCCGCTATCTTCGAGATAGGCTAGCACCTCCTCGTATGGTCGTGGCTGGCCTCCAAAAGGGCGGAAGTGGTTATGGGTATCGACAACGAAAGTTGAAGGCTGCGTTGCGCGATCATAACAGGCCTGACCCGGACCTTCGCGGAACATATCCAACGTTCTGCTTGACGCCGCGAGCGGGGCGCGGGCTTCAGCGTCGGGTGTGGATGTGGTTGTTGTGCAGGCCGCGAGTGTTGCGGTCGCAAACATGGCTGCTGATACGTGCTTGATCATTCTTCCCCCTTGACCCTTTTGGGCCACGTCCCTCAAATGATTAGGAATGAAGTCAGTAAAACATGCAAGCCGTAGAGCGTCCCTCCTTCGTTCAGGGGATGTGTAGAGGTCATGGTGACGGTTCACTGTACGCGACGTTTTTGATCAGAGGTTTGAATGAAACTTAGCATCGGGCCAGGCGCTCTTGTTGCCGCAGCATTTATCGGGCCGGGAACCGTTACTGCCTGCACGCTCGCCGGTGCAAATTTCGGATTTGCTCTGCTCTGGGCGCTCGTTTTTGCGACATTCGCGACTATGATTTTGCAATCCATGTCGGCGCGGCTCGGCGTGGGCGCGCGGTTGGGGCTTGGCGAAGCTTTAATGGCGGGCGCGGGAAGAACACCAGTTCGGTACGTGATCGCGGGGCTAGTGCTTGCGGCGCTGGGGCTGGGGAATGCCGCCTATGAGGGCGGTAATTTGTCCGGCGGAGCTCTCGGTGCCGAGGCGCTATTGGGTGATCTGAACGAGGACGAATTTAAAGCCGTGGTTCTTGCGTTATCGGCGCTCGCCGCTGCGTTACTCATGCTTGGCGGATATAAGCTAATCGAGAAGGCGCTGGTATCCGTCGTGATCTTGATGGCTTTGGCGTTTTTGATCGCCGCTGTGCTGGTGAAACCTGATGTGGGCGCGATGATAAATGGGTTGCTTCCGGCGATCCCGGAAAATGGCCTTTTTACTGCCATCGCGCTCATTGGCACGACGATTGTGCCTTATAACTTGTTTTTGCATGCGGCCTCTGCGCGTAAGCGCTGGACTGAGAGTAATAATGTTGCAGTCAGTGAAGCTCAGAGTGACACTATAATTTCGGTTGGGCTTGGTGGATTGATCTCTATTTTTGTCCTGACCACGGCTGCCGCCAGCTTGTTTGGAACGGGAAGTGAGATTTCGAATGCGCTGGACATGGCAGCAGCCATTGAGCCGACTTATGGCCAGTTTGCACGTTGGCTTGTGGGCGTCGGTTTGCTCGCAGCCGGTCTTAGTTCAGCGATTACCGCACCTATGGCCACAGCCTTTGCTGTGACCGAGCTTTTCAAAAGTGATGACCCGCGCATTCAGGAAAGCGTGTTCAAGGGCGTGGCGCTCATCACATTGATGATCGGAACAGGATTAGCTGTTTCGGGTATCCGTCCGACCGATGTGATTTATATCGCGCAGATTGCAAATGGGCTACTTCTCCCGATTATTGCAGCAAGCCTGCTGTTCGCGATGAACAGAAAGTCTCTGCTCGGAGACCGCGTTAACGGGTTGCTGTCCAATATCCTCGGTGTGGGTGTTGTTCTGATTACACTCTTAATGGGTATTCGCGGGATTGGGCGCGCCGTCGGGTTCTGGCCATGACGAAAACAATTGATCTCAACGCAGACATTGGCGAGCTCGAGGGCGATTCCGGCCGCAGTCTGGATGCCGACATTCTTAGCGTTGTGACCTCATGTAATATCGCGTGTGGCGGTCACGCTGGTGATGAAGAGAGTATGCGAAAGACGCTGAGGCTGGCTAAGCGGCTTGGCGTAAAAGCCGGAGTGCATCCATCTTATCCTGACCGTGAAAACTTCGGCCGTGTGTCCATGGCCATTTCACCTGAAGCGTTGCGAGCTAGCCTGAAGCAGCAGGTCCAGATGTTCATGGAAATAGCGGAAGATGAGGCGGTATCAATTACGCACCTGAAACCTCATGGCGCCCTTTATAATGATGCAGCGAAAGACGAGGGCTTTGCTGCCGTGATAGCGGGTGTCGCGGCTGAGCGCGGTATAGCCACGATCGTGGGGCTACCAGGTAGCAAAGTGCGAGATGCTGCAATCACTCATAATCTGCAGTTCTGTGCTGAAGGCTTTGCCGATAGAGCCTATGAAAACGATGGAAGTCTGAGAGCGCGCGCCAGAAATGGCGCCGTGCTTCATAATCCGGATGAGCAAGCGAGGCAGGCGTTG
This sequence comes from Ponticaulis sp., assembly GCA_002723155.1. Taxonomy (GTDB): domain Bacteria; phylum Pseudomonadota; class Alphaproteobacteria; order Caulobacterales; family Hyphomonadaceae; genus Ponticaulis. The sequence continues at coordinate 440,861 of PBNO01000006.1, forward strand.
GAGCTTGTCAGTGGAAACGTGACGGCGTTTTCAGGCGAACATATCCACTTGGAGGTTCAAACGATTTGTTTGCATGGCGACACTCCGGGCGCATTTGAAGCTGCAAAAGCAATTCGTGCAGCGCTTGAGGCGACAGGAGTTTCGATTGGCTCTGACTGAAGACAATATCAGTTTGATTGGTGACGATCTTATCCGTGTTGCCGGCCTTCCCGGACCAGAGCTGCGAACACTGGTTCGCGCGCTCCGCGCGAGTGGAGACTGGCTGGAGGTTGTTGATGGAATTGAAGACAGCGTTGTCCAGTTCGACCCTTTAAGGTTACGACCAGACGAAGCTGTACGCCATTTATTGTCTTCTAAGTCGGTCAATGAAATTGGCAGCGACGCCGAACTTCCGGAGGTTTGTCTTGAGGTAGAGTTCGGCGGAGAAAACGGCCCAGATTTCAATTCTGTTTGTGACGAATTGAAACTGACGAAGCAGGAATTGATCGCCGCGATTTGTGACGCTGAGCTTCGTGTTGATATCGTTGGGTTCACACCGGGCTTTGCTTACATATCCGGTCTTCCAGAGGCGCTTACAGTACCGCGCCTGAAGGAGCCTCGAAAACGTGTCCCAGCGGGCTCTTTCGGCATCGCGGCGGGAAAATGCGGTACTTATGCGCTTGAGGGGCCTGGAGGATGGCCCTTGATCGGTCGTGTCGTGAACCGTTTGTTCAATTCGGAAAGAGAGACCCCGTTTGTCCTGTCTGCGGGGCAAAAAGTGCGTGTCATGCGCTGGGGCGATGTATGATTGAGGTTTTGAACGCAGGGCTCCAGACAACAATTCAGGCGGGCGTCAGAGAAGGTCACCGACATTTCGGTGTTCCGGGTTCAGGTCCGGCTGATCTGTTATCGATGTCGCTGGCGAACCGGTTGGTGGGCGCGGACGCTACACAGCCTGTATTTGAGATGACTTTGACGGGAGCAAGCTTTCGCTTCCATTCCGCGATGATTGTCTCTGTGACCGGCGCTGAGGCGGGTGTGTCACTGAATGGTGTCGAAGCGCCCATGCATGCCTCCATTCTGGTATCAGCGGGAGATGAGCTGGAGGTTGCTCCGGCCCGACATGGCTGCAGGTCCTATCTTGCGATATCGGGGCGGTTAAACGTCTCGGAATTTTTGGGCTCAAGGTCCACGTACCTTCCGGGAGGATTTGGGGGACATGAAGGTCGAGCTCTAAAAGCCGGAGACCGTATTGAGGTATCAGATGTACGGTCGGTTGATGAGGTCGAAACGCCGCGCGAACTTCGTCCTCTGTTCAATGACAATGTTCTTTTGCAATCGTGCCCGTCGTCGGAGTTCGAGTTTCTGAATGAGGATGGGCAAACAATACTTTTCGAAGAAGGTTTGAAGGCGACCACGCGCTCCAGCCGGATGGGTGTGGAGCTTTCCGGAGACCGTGCGGTTAGCTGCAATGCTCCAGAGAAGCAAAGTTCACCGGTCTTTCCCGGTAGTGTTCAATGTCCGCCGGAAGGCAAGCCGTTCATTTTGCTTGCGGATGCGCAAACGACGGGAGGCTATCCGCATATTCTTCAGGTGATCAGAAGCGACCGGTTCCAATTGGGCCAGATTAAACCCGGTGCGAGGGTTCGTTTTGTCCTAAGAACTCCGGACGAAGCGGCGGATCGGCTCAGGGCTCGTTGGGAGGCTTATTCTGACTGGTTGTCGTCACCGGTCATTTGAGCTTTGCCTGATTTCCTGCGCGCGCGAAAAAACGACTGCAGAAGCGCAGAAGATTCCTCTGCGAACGGGCCTTGTTCGACTTCCGGATGCCAATGGCAAGTAGGTTGCTCAAAGAACTTTACACCATTCGTCACCGCGCCGCCTTTGACGTCTTCGGCCGCGTAGATGATCCGTTCAATCCGTGCATTCGCAATAGCACCAGCACACATCGTACAAGGTTCCAGCGTAGTGTAGAGGTGTAGCCCCATGAGGCGATAATTTTCGCGAATGATTGAAGCCGCCCGCATGGCGACGATTTCTGCATGCGCTGTCGCGTCATGACGCTCGATTGGACCATTTCGGCCTTCGGCAACAATGTTCCCGGTTTCCGGATCGACCAGCACGGCACCCACAGGCACTTCACCTACAGCCGCCGCTTCTTCGGCAAGTTCCAGAGCCCTGCGCATATAGGTCGATTTATCCGACATTCTGACTGTGCTCCTGATCGCGGCTATGGACTTTATCGAATGTGTGTTTAAGCGGTACAGCTTCGTTTCGTACTACAGAGATTTGAGTTCAATGAGAATTGTTGCTGGTAAACTTAAAGGTCGCTCGATCAGAACAGCTGACGGAAAGTCCACCCGGCCTACGACAGACCGCGTTCGTGAGTCTGTTTTCAATTTACTTGAACACAATGACGACATGCCGTCCCTCGATGGGGCTCGTGTCATCGATTTGTTTGCGGGTTCTGGCGCGCTTGGCTTTGAAGCGATTTCGCGCGGCGCATCCTTCTGTCTTTTTGTTGAGATCGCGGCTGGTGCGCGCGGGATCATTCGTGAGAATATTGAGGAGTTTCAGCTCTTCGGTATCACTCGTATCCACAGGCGATCAGCAACGGATCTCGGTAAAAAACCTGCCGGTCTCAGCGACCCGTTCGATCTGGTTTTTCTGGATCCACCTTACAATCAGGGTCTGGTCGCGCCTGCGCTTAGACAGCTTGAGTATGGTGAGTGGATCACGCCCGACGCGGTAGCCATCGTTGAAACCCACGCGGAAGAAGAGCTGGAAATCACCAACTGGGAACAGCTGGATGAGCGACCCTACGGAGATACGAAAGTCCGTATCTATCGTTATTCGCCGCAAGCTTAGCTGAGATTATCCAGAAATTCGTCTTTAATATCAACAGACGACTTCGTACCAACAACGCCTCTATGGTCTGCAATCCAGGTCTGAGCTGCGTCGCGTCCGCGGTTCTTAAGTTCGGTCAGAAACCGCCAGCTTGTTTCGTACTTGGTTTCGATCGATAGCTTGCAAAGCTGTTGGTCCGCGCGGATCGCATGAATAAACAGGCGGCGATACCGCGACTGCATCCGATCAGCGAGCCAGTTTTCATCCAGAAGCTTTTGAACGAATGCGATTGAACGTAGCTCAGATACCAGAGACGCGTTGAAAGTGATCTCGTTCAGGCGGTCCAGAATGGCAGATGCCGTTTTTGGCGTTCCTTTCCGTATCAACGGATTGATGTGGACGATGAGAATGTCTTTAGGCACGTCAGCATAGAACAGCGGATAAAGGGCAGGATTGCCGACATACCCTCCATCCCAAAGCGGTGTGCCTTCGATCTCGACGGCTTTGAACACCTGAGGCAGACACGCCGATGCAAGAACAGCATCTTCCGTAATCTCATTGGTTTTAAAAATGCGGGCTTTTCCGGTTTCAACGTTGGTTGCAGCGATGAAGAGATCAATCTCGGTTTCGGCACGAAGAACGTCAAAGTCGATGATTTTCCGCAGCGTTTGCTTTAGCGGATTGTAGTCGAACGGGTTCAGGTCATATGGGCTGGCAACATTTGTCAGCGCCTGAAACATAGCAAATGGCGTAAATGGGCCGAACGCGGGAGACATGCTGCTCGCTGCGGCTAACGGTGCACCGCGTTGGGAGACGTCGCGCCAGTAGGCTTCCAGCACTTCGCGTGCGCCACCGCGTCCGTTTACTGCGTATCCATAGGCGAGCGCGACAGCATTCATGGCACCCGCAGACGTCGCGGTGATGGCTTTGATATCGAGTGAGCCTTCCTCGAGCAGATAGTCGAGCACCCCCCAGGTGAAAGCGCCATGAGCGCCGCCCCCCTGAAGGGCAAGGCTGATCGGTTGTGCTGCCATATTAGATATCTGTCCCCGTGCCGGGCGTTACAACACAACGAGTAACCGTGCGATACGGCTTACCTAGGATTTAGGGTCGGGTTGCGGTCGGCTGAATACATACTTTGTGTTGGTGCTTAGCGCTTCATTATAAGAATAACCTTCCAGCGCGAAAGTTTTTAACGAGTCTTCGGAAGTAATCTTATTGTCGCATATCCATCGAGCCATCAGGCCGCGAGCATATTTTGCATAAAAACTTATCACGCGCGACTTACCATCTTTCTCTTCGCGGAAAACCATTTCTAGAACGGGGGCGTCGAGATGCTTCTTTTTAACGGACGAAAAATACTCGTTTGAAGCGAGATTGATTACCGGACCGCCGGCGGATTTCAGGTCGCTATTGATAAGATCAGTGATTTTCTCGCCCCAAAAGTCATACAGGTTCTGGCCACGCTTTGTATTCAACCGAGTGCCCATCTCGAGGCGATACGGGTGGATCAAATCCATGGGACGGAGCAGACCATAAAGCCCGGACAGGATGCGCAGATTGCTTTGGGCATAATGGAGCGTTTCAGTCGAAGCGTTGCGCGCGTCGAACCCGCGGTAAACGTCGCCGTTAAATGCCAGGAGGGCAGGTTGCGCCTCTTCTTCAGACATACCTTTTGCGAGCGCCTGATATCGTTCAAAATTGAGATTTGAGAGATCGTCCGACAGTTTCATGAGCGAGCCGATCTCTGAACGGCTCAGCTTTTTGGTACGCTGAATGAGCTCTGCTGTATCCGTTTCCAGCCGTGGAGCTGTCTTGTCGAGCGCTACAGGCATCTCTTCAAAGTTCAGGTTTTTGGCTGGTGATAGAAGTACGAGCATTGTTGTATCTTTACCCTGATATAACGCGCTCTTCTGGCGCTTTCGATATTTGGTGACGTCATCCTTATGAGGTTTGGATGTAGCGCTTGATTGGCGCGAGCAAACCCAAGCGTTGGTTTTATCTGCCCCGATTCGAACACAACCAGGCTGATCACCGCCTAAACTGTGAAAATTCGTCCTGGATTCATAATGTTTTGGGGGTCCAGTGCGCGCTTGATCCGCCGCATGGTCTCAAGCTCTGCAGGATTTTTATGATCTGGCAGTTCGTGGCGTTTCAATAGGCCGATCCCGTGCTCTGCGGAAATCGAACCGCCCATTGAGGTCACCAGCGTGTGGACCAGATCCGTAATGTGGTCGGCTTGCGCTTTGACGATAGGGTGCTCTGCAGAGGCAGGCTCTGCCACGGCATAGTGAAGATTGCCGTCGCCGAGGTGGCCGAACGCAAAGATGTCGATATTCCCTACGTCAGACTTCAGCTTGGTTTCGCACTCCTTCAGGAATTCAGGGATGCGGGATACGGGGATTGAAATGTCGTGGTTCACCGATGTCAGGAAGCCACGCTTCACGAGAGGAAGGCTTTCCCGAACCTTCCAGAATTCCTCGGCATGAGTGAGAGACGCTGCGATAGTGCCATCGGCGATAAGGCCGCTCTCGAATGCTTTTTCGAGGACTCTTTCCATAGTGCTCTGTGCGAGCTTTTCGTCTGCAAAGGAAAGCTCAACGAGAACGCGCCAGGGAAGCTCATTTGGCAGAGGGTCTCTGCAGCCCGTGATCTCGGCAGCAGCGAGTTCAACACCGCTTTTGTGCATCAGTTCGAAACTGGTGACCGTGTCGCCTGCTTCATTACGAAATAGCGATAAGAGGTCTACTGCGTGTTCAGGCGATTCCAGCGCCAGCCAAGCTGTAGCGGTTCGCGGTGTGGGGAGCAGTTTGAGGCAAGCACCGGTAACAATTCCCAGTGTGCCTTCAGCACCGGCAAAAAGATGTTTCAGATCATAGCCGGTATTGTCTTTTCGAAGCCCACGAAGGCCGCCCCAAATTTCGCCATCTGCGGTGACGACTTCGATACCGAGCAACAGATCCCTCATCATGCCGTACCGGAGTACGGCAACGCCGCCTGCATTGGTCGAGATCAATCCGCCTATTGTTGCAGTCCCCTGGCTTCCCAGTGAGAGCGGAAAGAAGCGGTCATTATCGTCGGCGGCACTGTGCACTGATTTGAGAATGCATCCGGCATCAACAGTGATGGAATTGTTCAGCGGATCAACGTCACGAATTGTATTCATGCGCTTAAGCGAAAGAACGACTTCGCCATGTGCGAGGCCAGCGTTAACAAGACCTGTATTGCCGCCTTGAGGCGTAATCGGGATGTTATGCTTGGCGCATAGTTTGACCGCGATTGCCACTTCCTTAGTCGATGCCGGCTTTATAAGAAGTTGAGAATGCCCCCGATAATTTCCGCGCCAGTCTTCGAGGTGCGGATTGATTTCCTCAGGATCGAGACTCCAGCTCTTTTCGCTTAGAGCCGATTTGATTTCGTCGAGAAAGGCTTGCGGGAGGCTTGGGGCGTCGTGGGTCATGTGGAGTAGATAATAACTGAGCTTAGTGAATCACAGGGCGGCCCGACGAAGACGGTCGTTAATGGCGGCGCCAATTCCGTCTTCGGGGATGGGAGCAATAGCGATGGAATCATAGGAGTGATCGAGTTCGCGTATCATTGCATACAGGTTGGAAGCTGCCTCGGTGAGATTACCCGCCTCTGAGAGCGAAAGCGTCGTCTTCACGGAGGCGGGTCCAAAGCCGAGATAGGCTTCGTCAGTTTCCGGAGACGTGACGTTGAGGCGAAGTCTGGCCTCCGGAGAATAGTGTCGAGACAGCATGCCAGGTGATTGTGGCGCGTTATCGTCGTGTAAAGACGACCCGATTTTGCCGACTACGGCCTCGACATCGTCTTTTGAGATGCTGCCAGGTCTCAAGAGTGTCACTTCGTCGTTCAGTACAGCGACGACGGTCGACTCCAGGCCGATCCGAGCACTGCCTCCGTCAAGAACGAGTGAGAGATTGGCACCAAACTCATCTCTCACATGCTGCGCGGAAGTCGGGCTGACATGGCCCGAAATGTTGGCGGAAGGGGCGGCGACCGGCTTTCCGAACGCGGCGATTACTTCTTGCGCAACGGGATGGGCTGGAAAGCGCAGTGCTTGCGTATCAAGACCGGCCCTCGCCAGATCGCATATTGTATTGGAAGTGGATTTCGGAAGAACCATAGTGAAGGGGCCGGGCCAGAAGGCTTCTGCGAGTTGTTGCGCCTTTCCGCTGAACTCTGCTTGCGCTGCCGCCATATCCATTGAGCTGACGTGCGCAATTAACGGATTGAACTGCGGGCGATTTTTAAGCGCGAAAATCTTTGCCACAGCGTCCGCTTTGGTCGCGTCCGCGGCAAGCCCGTAAACGGTCTCGGTAGGGAGGCCGATCAACTCGCCTGCGGAGAGCAATTCTATTGCAGCGGTGTAGTTCGTCATTTGGCGCTGATACCGGATAAAGAAGCCGACATAAACTCTTATTGTTGGATGCTGCCTTTGACGTTAGCGGACGGCTCGTTGTACCAGCGTTATACGGCATATAAAAAAATATCGGGGAATAGAGATATGGATGCAAAAACATCACCTGACGAGCAGATCGGAAAATCGCCCAAGGTGAAGTTGGACTATCCATACGAAGAGAGCGAAGCACCGGAGCAGGGGACGGTAAAACAAGTCTCTGACGGCGTTTTCTGGGTACGTATGTCGCTGCCATTCTCTCTACAATGGATCAACCTCTGGCTCCTGCGCGATCATGACGGTTGGGTGGTTGTAGATACCGGCATGGGAATGGAAGAGACCCGTGAACACTGGCGGACAATATTTGACACCGTTCTGGAAGGTCAGCCGGTCACTCGTGTGATTGTCACACACATGCACCCGGATCATGTTGGTCTTGCGGGGTGGATATCGAGAAAGTTCGATGCGCCACTTCACATGTCTCAGCTTGAGTACCTTATGTGCCGGACGCTAGTCGGTGATACGGGGCGTAAGGCACCCGAAGCAGGTATACGCTTCTTCAAGGCTTCAGGCTGGGATGATGACGCCATTCAATCCTACAAGGACCGTTTCGGACGGTTTGGGCTCGCCGTTTCACGACTACCTGATTCCTACGAGCGCCTATCTGATGGAGACGTGCTTTCCATCGATGGAAGCGACTGGCAGGTTTTAGTCGGCTCCGGACACTCGCCGGAGCATGCGTGTCTATTCAATGCTGAAAAGAATTTGTTCATTTCGGGCGATCAATTGCTGCCGCGGATCTCGTCCAATGTTTCAGTGCATCCTACCGAGCCAAACGCTGATCCCCTGACTGACTGGATCGAGAGTTGCGCTCGATTGCGTGATGCATTGCCGGAAGATGTTCTGGTTCTGCCAGCGCACAATCTCCCATTCCGTGGAGCACAGGCGCGGCTTCAGGCTTTGATTGACGGACATGAGAAGTCGTTGCGTAGGCTGTTGCGTAGGCTGGATGAACCAAAGACGGTACCGGAATGTTTCGGCGCAATTTTTGTTCGTGAAATCAGTCCGGATATACTTTCGCTTGCGACAGGCGAAACTCTGGCCCATCTCAATTGTCTGATTGGGCGTGGCCAGGTTGATCGTACGCTCGGGGACGATGGCGTATGGCGGTACGAAAGGGTGAACTGATGTTACGTGAAAAGAAGCCGATGTATCGCATCGGTATCGGGCTGATCGGCCTGAGCGTTCTAGGCTGGATCGCCGTGATCGGCCTGCAGCTCTTCGGTTTTGCAGCAGGATCGTCAGGCACGGTTCAATCATCGTTGGTGTTCAGCGCACTGCTTCCGATTTGCGGGGGATTGGGCATGCTGGTTCTGCTCATTCAGGTTGTTATAGACCGTTTGAACAGCAAAGAAGACGACTATTATTCGAAGAATGTGGAGCGCTGATATGATTATCACGACAACCGAGACAGTACCCGGCCGCGAAATCTCTGAGGTGATTGGTATCGCCAAGGGCAATGTTGTGCGTGCACGCTTTGTGGGGCGTGATATTATTGCAGGTCTCAGGACGCTAGTTGGCGGTGAAGTCGACGAATACACGAAACTTATGGCCGAGGCGCGTGAACAATCTTACGACCGCATGCTTGAATCTGCGCGGCAAATGGGTGCAGATGCCGTCGTGAACGTCCGGTTCACAACATCCCTTATCATGCAAGGCTCATCTGAGATCATGACCTATGGAACGGCGGTACGTCTGAAATGAACGATATTACTGAGGACAATCAGGAAAAGGCATCGCTTCTTGAGCGTGGTCTTGGCGAACTGAAAGAGCTGATTGTCACCATCGCGGTATTTCTGCCGGTCTGGTTTTTCGTCTCGCTATTTTTCTATGAGCTCCGCTCCATTCCAAGTGAAAGCATGGTGCCAAACCTTCAGGTGGGTGACCGGGTTGCTGTTTCGAAATTCGCATACGGCTATTCGCGCTATTCTCTTCCGCTTGGCGTCGGTCGGTTTCTGCCATTGGGCGAAGGGCGAATGTTCGCGGGTGAACCTGAACGTGGTGACGTGGTCGTGTTTCGGCATCCCCACCAGGACCGCGTGATGATCAAGAGATTGATCGGTTTACCAGGCGACCGAATTCAGGCGGTCGATAATCTGATACTCCTCAACGGCGAACCGATGCGCCAAGAACCAGTGCGCCGTGTCAGCTATCACGAGCATCGGTACGGCCAGCTGCTCAATGCAGATGAGTTGATGGAGACGACACCTGATGGCGTATCTTATCTGGTACATGATATCGTAGAAGAAATGCCGGGCGATCGTCAGCCACGCGCAACACCAGTTTTTGTCGTGCCTGAAGGGCATTACTTCTTCATGGGTGATAATCGCGACAACTCTACAGATGCGCGCGCTCTGTCAGGGCATTGCCCGCAGAATTCTGAAGGCGTGATTGATCGTGCCGGTTGTACACCAGCGCGCCGTTATGGTCAGGAAGCTAGTATCGGCTTTGTGCCGTTTGATAACCTGATTGGTCGTGCGGATACGGTTCTGTTCACGCTGAACTTCTGCAGCCGTTACGAATCGGGCTGTCCGGAAGGTCGGGTCTGGAAAAGTTTGTAGGCCTGATTATCCCTTAATTAGCCAGTTTATGAGAGCGTCCCTCGCTTAGAGGGACTGCTCCATGCTGTATGAATTCGTTCGCTTCGCCGACTTGTCAGACGATGATATTTCCGTTTGGAAATCCATTATCTCTGGCGATATTTCGCTTTCCAGCCCGTTCTTTGAGCCCGCCTTTACGCGCATTGTATCTGAAGTACGTGACGATGTCTGGATCGTGCTGGGTCGCCTAGACGGCGCGTTAAAGCTCATATGGCCGATGCAAAAGGCCGGACGGGTAGCAGAGCCAGTCGGTGCTCCGTTCTCTGACTATCATGGTCCGATCGTGGCTGCCGGTGCAGACTTTGATCCTGAAGAAATTATCAATGCTGTTGGCCTGAGTGTCATCAGAATGACAGGCGTGCATGATCCGTCCTGTCGATTGCACGGCTATGCACAGGAGTTTGATGGCGCCTTCGTAGTCGATGTTCGCAAAGGGGTGGACGCCTACTTTGCCACTCAGCGAGAACTCTACTCCCGTCACGCAAAAAAGCAGCGGCGTATCAAGCGAAAAATGGAGCGTGAGGTCGGTCCGATCAGTTTCGATTTTGATGATCGAAATGAAGAGCACTGGTCAACACTGATGCGCTGGAAGCAGCGCCAGTACAATGAGACGGGGCGCCATAATGTGCTTGGCCCCAAATGGGTCCAGGAGATGCTCTACAAGCTTTGGAAGAGCGATGACGACGATTGCAGGGGGTATTTGCATACTCTGACCCATGAGGGCAGACTTGTAGCTGCTGAGTTCAACCTCGGAAATAAATCCACGATTCACGGCTGGGTGCCTTCCTATGACCCGGAGTTTCATAGCTATTCTCCAGGCAATATGCTGCAGGATTTCATTATCGAGGGCATGGAAGACTACGGACTAAGTTTCTATGATCTCGGTGTCTCGGCGGGTCATTATAAGAAATACTATGTCGAATATCAGATACCCGTCATTCGAGGTGCGATCCGGTCTTCTTCTGTTATGTCGACACTGGGCGGGGCAAATGAACGGCTCTGGCTGAAGCTGGAAGACGCGCATATTCCGAAGGTCAGTCACGTCATGGGGCAGATCCGGCGCCGCTATGAGATTATTCGCTCCGCTGAACCGAGCTTCAGTGGTCGTATGGCCGGTGTGGCGAGCGCTGCAAAAAATGTTGTCAGCGGACCAAAACGTTCATCAGAGCTGCCTGAAGATACGGAAAGCTGAAGACGTTTACCGATCTGTGTCCACAATGGCTTGCGCATGTCCGGAGCGACGGTTAACACCTGAAGGGTATCGTTTTTCGGGGAGGTCCATGTGGCGACAGAAACGGACAGTCACATGACGCAAAGTCCTTCAGAAGAGACGCAGGCTCCAAACAAGAAGCCGGGGCCGATTATCGTGGCGCGCCATGGTCGTCCGGCTCTTGATCGTTCCGCCGGTCCACGCCTGTCTTGGCAGGAGTACAAAGACTGGTGGGCGCGTTATGAAATCGGCAGCCTCGCCGAAGGTCAGGAAGCGCCTCAAAAACTCAAAGACATAGTCGCGGATAGTGATGTCGTTCTGTCTTCCAGCCGTCCGCGTGCCCGCGAGACAGCAATGAAGGCTGCGCCCTGGGCTGACATCGAATCATCTGAGCTTTTCTGGGAAGCAAATTTGCCGCCACCGACCTGGGAGCGAGTGCGGTTTTTGCCGAAAACATGGAATATACTCGCGCGTGCTGCATGGCTTCGCGGGCATAAACTGGACGGTGAAGGCATCCGTGAAGCTGAAGCACGAGCTGAACAGGCTGTAGACTACCTCATTGATCGGGCTCAGGAAGGACAAGTGTTTCTGGCGGCGCATGGCTGGTTCAACCGCATGCTGCGTCCGCGCCTGAGAAAGCGCGGCTGGACGTGTAAGCAGGATGGCGGAGATCGGTATTGGTCATACCGGCTGTACACATTCGACGAATGACGTGTATCCCTGTAGCGTAAGATGTTCGGCTTTTTTCCTGTAGGAGTAAAACATGGGTGATCAGACATCCGTTGAAAACCTGAGTTTTGAGGACGCGCTGAAAGAGCTTGAGACGATTGTCGAAAAGCTCGAGGGCGGAGATGTCGAACTCGAAGAATCTATCAAGATCTACGAACGCGGTGCCGCGCTTAAAGCGCATTGCCTGGGAAAGCTGAAAAACGCCCAGCTCAAGGTCGAGCAGATCGTGCTGAATCAGGATGGTGACGTTTCGACGACTCCCGTCTCCGCAGAAAGCTGATTGGTGTTTCTGTGACGGATTTTGAAACCAAGCTTTCTGAAATTGCTGACAAGGTAACTGTCGTACTTGACCGTCTGATTGCGCCAGCGGATGGGCCGGAAGCGCAGCTTATGCGAGCCATGCGTTATGCATCACTCGCGACAGGTAAGCGTTTGCGTCCATTCTATGTGCTGACCTTCGGCTCACTGTTTGATGCACCGGAAAAATCTCTGATGCGGACCGCTGCGGCGTTGGAATGCGTGCATACTTATTCGCTGATTCACGATGATCTTCCTTGTATGGACGATGATGACCTGAGGCGCGGTCAGCCGACGGTTCATAAAAAGTTCGACGAGGCAACTGCAGTTCTGGCTGGGGATGCTCTGCTCACGCTTGCGTTTGAAATTCTGGCTAGCCCAGAAACCCATCCGGATGCGCATGTCCGTTGCAAGCTGATAGAGAAGCTGGCGAAGGCTTCAGGCGCTCAAGGCATGGTCGGTGGGCAGATGATCGATATGCTGTCCGGCGATGTGCGGCAGGATCTCAACTCCATCACCAGAATGCAGCGTCTCAAAACAGGCGCACTGATTTCCTATGCTGGTGAAGCAGCCTGCATACTTGGCGGAGCAAGCGATGCCGAGCGACATGCGATTCAGGGCTTTACCCATGATCTCGGTCTGGCATATCAGATCGCCGATGATTTGCTGGACGTCGAAGGCGATCCGGAAGTCGTTGGAAAACAGACTCAGAAGGATGAAGAAGCCGGCAAAGCGAATTTTGTATCCGTTTTGGGTGTTGAAGATGCACGCCAGCGTGTGCGGTTTTTAGCCACACAATCCAAAGAACATCTCGCAATGTTCCGTAATCGTGCCACCTTATTGCTTCAATCCGTTGATTTTGTACTAGAACGACAAAACTAGATAATAAGACGATTATAGTCGGAAATTGCTGAAATGACTGCCACGCCGCATCTGGACGAAATTCACCTGCCTTCAGACCTCCGCGATAAATCCCGCGACGAGCTGAAAGTGATCTGTGACGAGCTACGCACCGAAGTAGTAAACGCCGTTTCGACGACGGGTGGTCACCTGGGTGCTGGTCTGGGTGTCGTAGAACTGACGGTGGCAATTCATCACGTCTTCAACACGCCAAATGATAAATTGATCTTTGATGTGGGACACCAGTGCTATCCGCATAAGGTTCTGACAGGACGCCGCGATCGCATTCGCACGCTCCGTCAGGGCGGTGGTCTGTCGGGGTTCACCAAACGCGCTGAAAGCGAGTATGACCCGTTCGGCGCAGCCCACGCGTCTACGTCTATCTCAGCGGGTCTCGGCTTTTCTGTTGCGAGCGCGCTCGATGGGCGTGAAGATCAAACGGTCTGTGTGATTGGTGATGGCGCGATGTCTGCTGGCATGGCCTATGAGGCGATGAATAACGCTGGCGCGCTCAACAAGAAGCTGATCGTAATCCTAAACGATAATGATATGTCGATCGCGCCTCCGGTCGGTGCGATGAGCCATTATCTGTCCAAGCTGGTTTCTGGTAAGCCTTATCGCTCGCTGCGAAAGCTCGCGAAGAACCTCGTAAAGCCTATGGGACTCGAAAAGCCGGTTCGTAAGGCAGAAGAGTACGCCCGCGGTTTCGCCATGGGCGGCACCATGTTCGAAGAGCTGGGCTTTTACTATATCGGCCCGGTCGACGGACATGACCTTGAGGTTTTGATCCCCGTGCTCGAAAACGTCCGGGACAGCTTTGATGGGCCGGTTCTGATCCATGCGGTTACGCAAAAAGGCAAAGGCTATGAGCCAGCTGAAAACGCTGACGACAAGTATCACGGTGTTTCCAAGTTCAACGTCGTAACCGGTGAACAGGCAAAAGCGAAACCGGCTGCGCCGAGCTACACAAAAGTATTTGGTCAGACGCTGACAGAACTCGCAAAGACCGACGATAAGATCGTGGGTATTACGGCTGCCATGCCTTCTGGTACGGGCATCTCGCTCTTTGCGGACGCGTTCCCTGAGCGCACATTCGATGTAGGCATTGCAGAGCAGCACGCCGTGACGTTTGCGGCGGGTCTGGCGGCTGATGGCTTCAAGCCGTTTTCCGCGATCTATTCTACCTTCCTTCAGCGTGCCTATGATCAGGTGGTACACGACGTAGCCATTCAGAGGCTACCCGTACGGTTCGCAATAGACCGTGCTGGTCTTGTCGGCGCGGACGGTCCAACCCACGCGGGCAGCTTTGATATCAGCTTTATGGGGCATTTGCCGCATATGGTCGTCATGGCTGCGGCTGACGAAGCCGAACTTGCGCGCATGGTTCTGACGTCCTCTTTGATTGACGATTCTCCATCTGCGTTCCGTTATCCGCGAGGAGAGGGCGTAGGTGTCGAAATTCCGACGGGTGATCTCCTTCAGCCTCTGGAGATCGGTAAAGGCCGCGTTGTTCGCGAAGGAAGTTCGGTCGCCATTCTCTCATTGGGGACCCGCCTTGCAGAATGCCTTAAGGCAGCTGATTTGCTGAATGCACAGGGTCTCACTGCTACCGTGGCAGACGCACGTTTTGCAAAGCCTCTGGATCATGCTCTGATCGACCAACTTGTGCGCCATCATGAGGTTCTCATTACGGTGGAAGAAGGCTCTGTCGGCGGTTTTGGTGCGTTCGTGATGCACTATCTCGCGGACGCAGGTCATCTCGACCAGGGACTTAAAGTACGCACTATGACGCTGCCTGATATCTTCATTGATCAGGACAAGCCTGAGGCTATGTACGAACTTGCAGGCCTCAGTGCGCGCCATATCGCCGAGAAAGCAATTTCCGCTCTCGGCCGGGGCAGTGTAGCGGAGCTCAACAAGGCGGCAGTCTAGCCGCCTTCACCTTACGGTACCCCTTGATTTTAACGGTGATGACCGGCACTCAGATTGAAATATAAAAATCGTCTGAGGGAGATATCATTGTCCGGTCAACCAGTAGCCGCCTTACCAGAAGGCTGGCCCGTTATGTCCATTGAGGACGCAAGCAAAGTTCTTACATCACCAGGCCTGCCGTTTGAGATGGAAATCCAATCCGTCAATGGCGTTCGCATGCCTGTATACAAGAACGCTTATCCTACTATGCGGGCTCTTTTTGAGTATGGTCGTGCGACTTGGGGGCCGCGCGATATGGTCGTGTTCGAAGACGAGCGCGTGACCTTCGAAGCAAATGCCCGCGCTGTGGAGCATCTGGCAAAGGCATTGCTCAACGATTTCGGTCTTCAAAAAGGCGATCGCGTCGCGATCTGTATGCGGAACTATCCGCAATGGCCGGTCGCATTCTGGGCGTGCCTTGTTAGCGGGCTCATTGCTACGCCTCTGAATTCCTGGTGGAAGGGTGAAGAGCTCGA
Source organism: Ponticaulis sp. (assembly GCA_002723155.1). Classification (GTDB taxonomy): domain Bacteria; phylum Pseudomonadota; class Alphaproteobacteria; order Caulobacterales; family Hyphomonadaceae; genus Ponticaulis. The sequence continues at coordinate 456,350 of PBNO01000006.1, forward strand.
ATACGGACTTGAAAACAGCGGCGCGCGTGTCGCGATTGTGGATCCGCAGATTTTCGAGCGTATTCAGGAGCATTGGCCAAATGTGCCAACTCTTGAGCGGGTGATCGTAGCACGTGCAGATCAGGATGATTATGCCGACCCGAGTGTCACGGCACTTGAAGAAATTATTGGCAATGTAGGCAACTGGGCGAAGCTCCCGGTAATCGGACTTCCAGAGGTTGAGCTTCTGTCGGATGACGACGCAACCATCATGTACTCGTCTGGAACTACAGGTCGCCCAAAAGGCATTCTGGCTACACACCGCGCGATCGTATCCAACATGTTCAATTCGATGGGTAACCAGGCGCGCGCGCTTCTGAGACGCGGTGACGAGATTCCGGTCAACGGGCCTGACGAGCCACAAAAGGCGACGCTTCTCGCAATTCCGTTCTTCCATGCGACGGGCGCTTTCGCGGTGCTGGCTCCGACGATGCATAACGGTCAGAAGATCGTCTCCATGTACAAATGGGACGCCGGTGAAGCGCTCCCGATCATTGAGCGGGAAAAGATCACGACATTTGGCGGCGTTCCAGCGATCGCATGGCAGGTATTAGAGCATCCAGATCGCGAAAAGTACGACCTCTCGTCAGTGGAGGGCGTTTCATATGGCGGCGCGCCGTCTGCACCTGAGCTTGTCGCAACGATTAAACGCACTTTCAAAGATGCGCATGCGGCGAATGGCTGGGGAATGACCGAAACCTGCGCCACCGCTACGCTCAACCTTGCAGAAGACTACATTATGCGTCCGCAAAGTGCGGGGCTGCCGGGCTTTGCAATGTCCCTCAAAATTGTTGGCCCTGACGGTAAAGAAGTGCCGCGCGGCGAGGTTGGAGAGCTTTGGTGCTTTGGTCCATCAAATGCCAAACTCTACTGGAACCGGCCTGACGCAACGGCGGAGACCTTCATTGATGGGTGGGTCGTCACTGGTGACTTAGCACGTATGGATGAAGAGGGTTTCCTCTATCTGGTGGACCGCGCCAAAGACATGCTCATCCGTGGCGGTGAGAACATCTACTGTATCGAAGTCGAGAATACGCTCTACGAACACCCGGCCGTTATGGATGCTGCCGTCGTGGGTATTCCGGACAAGGTGCTTGGTGAAGAAGTTGGCGCTGTAGTGCAGCTGAAACCCGGCATGGACGTAAGCGAGCAGGAAATTCGTCATTTCGTTGCAGGTAAGCTCGCAGCGTTCAAAGTCCCAAAACGAGTGGAGTTCGAACGTGAACCTCTGCCACGTAATGCGAACGGCAAAATCCTGAAGAGCGAGCTTAAAGAGCGCTTCCTGTAATCTAAGAGCAGTTTGCGGAGGCGATTTACTCGCCTTCGCAAGCGACTATGCCTGTCTCTTCACAACCTGCGTCTAGTGCGGCGAGCAAAGAAACAGTTGCAGCAGCAAGATTAGCTTCTGTCTGGACGATGGTTTCACGGCTGGAAATCAGTGTGCGCTGAGAATCCAGAACATCAATGAAGCTGGCCAAGCCCTCGCGGTACAGCGCGTCGAGCTGGTCGTAAGCAGCCTGGCTGGCCTCCACAGCGCGAAGCTGCCCTTCAAGAGTTTCCTGAATAGCTTCAATGTTTATGAGCGCAATCTCGACTTCCTGAAGCGCGTCCAGCAATGTCGCTCTATAGGTCAGAGCTGCAAGCTCCGTGCGTGCGATCTGTATGTCGACCTCTGCCTGACGGCGTCCAAAATCAAATACAGGAATGTCTACAAGCGCGGACAGACTATAACCGACCTCGTCAGAGCGGCCTGAAACGTCACCAAAGCCCGCCTGAATTTGACCGGGTATCCGAATGGACGGCAAAAGGTCTGCGCGTTCAGCATCAATCAACGCCAAGGCGGAGCGATAGTCAGCTTCCGCGGCACGAACGTCCGGGCGACGTCTCACCAGATCGGCGGGAATTCCGATATCAGAGACAAACTGAATCTGAGGAATCGTCTCTCTGTCCGGATTGGTAATCTGGCCCAGAGCCGACGGTTCTCCCATCAGGCGCTGGATTTCAAATTCCGCCTGCCTGCGTGCTGCGATGATCTGGCTACGTTGGGCAGCTGTGCGCGCGTAATCTGCCTGGGTGCGGTCTACGTCGAGTTTTGGTGACAAGCCGGCGCGATAGCGGGACTCTACGATTTGAAGCGTTCGCTCCTGAAGTTCCAACGTGGACTCAAGCAAAGCCAGTCGGGCGCTAGCACGGCGAAATTCGATATACTGGAGCGCAATTGCGCGGGTTATCAAACGACGAACATCATTTGCGTTCAAAGCGCTTGATTCCAAAGCTGCCTGAACCGAGGCAATGCGAGCAGCAGTTCGTCCATTCAGGTCGGGATCGAACGTGCCGCCAATGCCGGTCGATCCGGTAAAGTTTCCATCTAAGCCGCTCGTGATTACGCCGCTCAGCTGGTTGTTTACAAAAGCGTCTAGTGTGGGAAGCAAATCTGATTGAGATGCATCTCGTTGAAGCTGCGCGATATCAGTCTGTAAAAGCGCCTGGGCGACGCTGATGTTGTTTTCTTGCGCACGGTCTACCAGCTCTGTCAGAACCGGGTCATTGAACCCAAGCCACCAGTCCGCATAGGAGAGAGTTGTGTCGTCTGCCGGAAGGTTTGTGACATAACTTTCCGGAAGAGATTGATCTAATGTTGGCGCTACGGTGCTCGTGGCACAGGCTGCGCAGAACGCAGTGGCACCGAGTGCTAAAATTCGAATTGATGTCATTACTCTGCGGGCCCCGCATGAGGTTGCTCGTCCTGTTCGCTGTAGCGTTGCAGATCGTTGTCCAGCTCATCGTCAGTCTGCGTTTTGGGCGAGCTGAAACGCGCAATTGAGAGATACAGAACCGGTGTGAGGAAGAGCGTGAAGACCGACGCCAGGCCAAGTCCGCCAAAGATCACCCAGCCAATAGCGTTCCGCGCCTCTGCGCCCGCTCCGCTTGAGAGGAGAAGGGGGATCGCTCCAAACGCTGTTGAGATGACTGTCATAACGATTGGCCGTACGCGCACCGTTGCAGCCTCATAGACCGCGTCTTTGAGCGCCAGTCCTTCAGCGCGCAGCTGGTTTGCAAATTCTACTAACAGGACGCCATTTTTTGCCATCAATCCGATCAGCAGAACGAGTCCGATCTGGGAATAGATATTCAAAGACACGCCGGACAGGAAAAGAGCATAGATCGCGGCAGCGAGCGCAAATGGCACAGTGATAATGATGATGAGCGGGCTGGAAAGGCTCTCGAACTGGGCGACCAGAACCAGGAAGACGATCAACAGCGCAAAACCGTAGGTGATCAAAAGATCGCGGTTGGACTCGCCTAGAGTTTCGGCCTCACCACGGAAGATCATAGAGATGCCTTCAGGTAACGAGTCGGCCGCAAGTCTCTGCATTTCCTCAATCGCATCAGCAAGAGGAACCCCAGAGGCAATATCTGTCTGAACTTCAATCGCGCGACGCTGTTCAACACGGTCGAGCTCCGCGGCGACGCCTTCTTCGACGAGTGTTGTCAGGCTTGAGAGCGAAACCAGCTCGCCGCTATTGGAGCGCACAAATAGATTGCTAAGATCAGTTGGCGTCTCAATGGCGTTGGTCTCTGCTTCCAACATGATTGGAATAGCCTGATCCTGCACGTTGAGGTCGGTAATGTCTTCACCGCCAACCATTGCGCGGAGCGTCAATGAGATCTGGTCGAGTGATACACCGAGATCTGCCGCGCGCCGGCGATCCACCTGAATGGATAGCTGTGGCTGTGTTGGCTGATACGAAATCTCTGCGTTTGAGAGGATGGTCGATTCTGTTTCGACTGTGTCAGCAAGCTGGCGGGCTGCCAGATAGATAGACTGGTAGTCAGGCCCTGTGAGTGCGACCTCAAGGCCGGCGCTGCGACCGCCACGGCCAAAGCTCAGGCTGCTAGGTCCGAAGGCGCTGGCGCGAATACCCGGAACCTGTGATAGCGGGCGGCGGAGTTCGGCGACAATTTCTTCCTGAGATCGCGTGCGCTCTTCCCATGGCGCGAGTTCGGCGGTCACGCCCACGCGGTTAGGGTCCCAGCGACCTACCACTGTGAAGATCGAGCGGATTTCACCTGAGTCCAGATACGGCTGAAGGATCGCTTCCACTTCGTCGGCCTGACGTTCCATGAAGTTGAGTCCCACGCCGTCGGGGCCGGATGCGAAGATTTCAATACGTCCGCGATCTTCGCTCGGGACGAGTTGTGAAGAGATGTTCTGATATGCGAAGTACGCGCCACCAGCTGCCGCGAGGCTAACGAAGAAGGTCACAAGCGGGAAGGCAAGGCAGAGCTTAAGCATTCGGCCGTAAAGGTCACGAAGTGGATTGCCTATGCGTGCGAACACGTTCAGCTTATCGGACTTTTCCACGAGCGTGAATTTCGCTGCAATTGCCGGTGATAGCGTGAGCGCGACAAACGACGAAATGATCACCGAGAAAGCCAGCACAAAACCAAATTCACGGAACAAACGACCAACTGTAGACGGCAGGAATGATAGTGGCACGAACACCGCCACAAGAACCGCGGTGGTCGCAATAACGGCGAAGAAAACCTGACGTGTTCCGATCGCGGCTGCGGCGCGTTTTGGAACGCCCTGCGATTGCTGTCGCTGAATGTTTTCAAGAACAACAATCGCATCGTCTACAATCAGGCCCGTTGCCAGAACCAGAGCAAGAAGCGTGAGAAGGTTGATCGAGAAACCCATCAACCAGATGCCGGTCAGTGTGCCAACAAGAGCAATCGGGATTGCGACTGTTGGAATGATCGTCGCTTTCCATGACCCGAGGAACACCCAGATAGTGGCGATGACGATAGCGACTGTGATCAGAAGCGAGATTAGAACTTCCTGAACGGATTTTCGAATGAACACGGCATCGTCGGATGTGACGCTGATCGTGACGCCCTCAATCCGGTTATTCAATCGCTCGACTGCTTCTCGGACGGAGTCGGAAATTTGAATTGTATTGGATTGGGCCTGACGTACGACACCGAGACCGATGATTGGCTCGCCATTCAGACGGAGCAGGTTGTTGGCATTAGCGGGTGCAAGCGTTACCTCTGCGACATCACCAATCTGGATTTCGTCACGGATGATGACTTCCTTGATGCGCTCCGGGGTAGAGGCGGTTGCTTCTGCGCGAACGATGAGCGCCTGATCGGTTGACTGGAAGCTGCCCGCGGGCACGTCGAATGGTGCTAGTCTCAGCGCTGTCGCTACATCGCTGACGGTCAGACCGAAGCGGTTCATGCGCTGTGGATCGACGACGACGCGCATCTGGCGCTCGCGCGTGCCGAATTCGTTGAGCGTAGCGACGCCATCAATGGCTTGCAGCGCTGGCATGATGTCGGTTTCGATGATCCGGGTAAGCTCGTCTTCGGGATATTCCTGTGACACGACAGCCAGCTGCATCATTGGACGCGCGTCGTTATCGGCCTTGGTTACGAAGACGTTTTCGACGCCATCGGGGAGGCGACGCTGTACACGGCTAACTGCTTCACGCACTTCGGAAGCAGCTGAGTTGAGATCGACGCCCGGATTGAACTCAATCCGAATGCGGGCTGAGTTTTCTTCACTGGAAGCGTTTATCTCTTTAACGCCAGAAACAGTTGCGACGGCGCCCTCAAGCACGCTGGTAACGTCGGCATCCATTGTTTCTGGTGCGCCGCCCGGAAGGCTTGCGGTGACCGAAACGATTGGACGGTCAACGTCCGGCAGTTCGCGGACTTCTACGCCAAAGAGAGCTGCAACGCTCGCCAGGACGATAAGAAGGTTGAATACGGTAATGAGGAGTGGACGTTTAACCGCGAGTTCTGGGAGACCGGATTTAGGCGCGCCAATCATTGTACTGCAGCGCCCGTAATCGTGCGGCGGATTTCCGCAACAGGTATCTCGTTGTTAGCAGTCGGTTGCACTACAGAAACGGCGGAACCCTGACGAACTTTCTGGACACCTTCAGTGATAATCATATCGTTTTCGCTGAGGTCAGCGCGGACAAGCGCATAGCCGTTGTCGCGAGACACGATTGTCACTGGAACGCGCTGCGCCTGATTGTTCACGACTTTCCAGAGATAAGCACCATCGCCGCCCCAGACGATGGACGCCTCCGGAACCGCCGGATAATCATTGCCGGGAAGCGAGAACTCGACACGGAAACTCATACCAGGGCGAAGGTCATCAGCTGTATTGTCCACGGCCGCGCGGACCATGAATGAACGACGGTCGGCATCAATGCGGCTATCCACGAAAGCAACAATAGCTTCGATGTCGCGTTCTGCAGCCGCGAACGGGCGCATAGGCAGAGTGTCACCTACGTTGACGCGCCCGAATACCTGTTCGGGCAAGGCGAAATCTACGAACAATTCCGTTCTGTCATCGATACGGGTAATTTCGGTCTGCTGGTTTACAGTCGCCCCGATATCAATGTCGGTTAGCCCGACATAACCTGAGAACGGAGCACGTATTGAGCGGTCCGCCAATGTTTCTTCAGCGAGCCTCAAATCGATTGTGGCGGCTTCAACGGCCGTCTGCGCGCTATCAATCTGGCTTTCGGAAATCGCACCGTCGACGTCAATACGTTCATAGCGCGCTAGAAGTTGTTGTGCATTCTGAAGTGTCACATTGGCTTGAGCGACACGAAGGCGTTCTTCAGCGCTGTCCAGACGCGCGAGGACCTGTCCTTCTTCGATGTACTGGCCGGACGTGAAGCTGACTGAAACGATTTCACCGGAACTCTGTGGGTAGATGGTAGCGGCGAGACGCGCCCGGGCTGTCCCTACTGACTCGATTTGCTCGCGGTCAGCACGAAACTCTACGCGTTCTGCCAGAATTCTTGTTGCAGGCATTTCACGCCCGCCACCCGTAGCAGGTCCTGTCGATGCATTGTTATCGGAGCATCCGACAAGGAAGAGGGCGGGAATCGCAATGAGGCCGAGGCGCTTCGGTGACATCAAACGCACAGTTTTTCCTTCAAATAGCCAGAGTGCCTGTTGGCATTTCTACGCGTGATCGAACGTTCTAGATCACTATACGAGTGAACCTAGGGTTTCCGTCGCGTCAGATAAGGGAAATCTGACGCGGTAACGAATGTGTGATCAGTTACGACCAGCGAAGATCCAGCGTCGATGAGAAACGCGGATCCGTCTGGATATAGCGCGGCGTGAATTGCCCCGCTGTATGGCCGGTTTCTGTGAACGATGCGATCCGCCGTCCCTCGGCTTCCAGAGCATTGATCGGTCGTGTGTCGAAGTTGCGTCCGCCCGGATGGGTCGGAAAGTAAGTGCATCCACCAATGGAGCGTCCAACCCGGCTGTCATACAGGTCGAACGTTAGTGGCCCATGAGGCTGGATTGTCGGATGCAGGCAAGACGCTGGTAGCCAGGTCCTGAATCGTACGCCGCTTATCATGGTCTCGCTGCCCGGGATTTTAGATAGAGGGACAACGATGCCGTTGCAGAGCAGTTGTCTCGATCCAAGATCGCCAGTGACGGTGACCTGAATGCGTTCGAGAGACGAGTCCACAAAACGGGCAGTGCCGCCGACTGCGCCTTCCTCGCCCAACACGTTCCACTGCTCAAGAGCATGGCGCAACTCAATATCGACGCCATCATAAGAAACGTTACCGATTTTCGGGAACCTGAACTCCATGTGCGCGTCGAACCAGCTTGGGTCCAGCTGAACGCCTGTGCCTTCGGAGACTTCGCGCAGAATGTTATTCAGGTCTGCGCGCAGGACTGCAGGCAGCATGAACTCATCATTCAAGGCCGTCCCGAGCGGTTTAAGTGGCGCCGTGTAGGGTGTTGTCCAGAACCAGGCGATGAGCGCTCTAAGCAAGAGTTGCTGAGCCAGATTCATCTCAGCGTGCGGAGGCATCTCAAATGCGCGGAATTCTACCAGTCCGAGGCGTCCTGCCGGACCATCCGGAGAATAGAGCTTATCAATGCAAATTTCGGAACGGTGTGTATTGCCGGTCGTGTCGACAAGCAGATGGCGTAACACGCGGTCGACCAGCCATGGTGGTGCCTGTTCCGTAGATGGTGGAAGCTGTTTGAGTGCCAGTTCCATCTCGTAGAGCTGGTCGTGACGGGCTTCGTCGATGCGCGGCGCCTGACTTGTTGGCCCGATAAATGTGCCGGCAAAGAAGTAACTCAGGGCAGGGTGGTTCTGCCAGTATCTTATGATGGAGGCCAACAGGTCAGGCCGGCGAAGGAATGGGCTGTCATTAGGCGATGCGCCGCCCATGACGATATGGGCACCGCCGCCTGAACCAGTAGGACGACCATTGATAAGGAAGGTGGATGAATCCAGCCCGCACTGACGGGCGTCTTCGTACAGCGTACGTGTCAGGTCTGAGAGCTCATCCCATGTAGACGTTGGCTGCACGTTCACTTCGATCACGCCCGGATCGGGTGTAACCTTGATTTCGCTGATGCGTGGGTCGCGAGGCGGCGGATAACCCTCAATGCGCACTGGCAGCCCCGTCTGCGACGCGGCTTCTTCAACGGCGTAGATCAGATCAAGGAACGCTTCTGTTGAGAACACGGGCGGCATGAATACACAAAGATGACCGTCGCGATGTTCAACTGACATCGCGGTACGGATGCCTGCCTGAACGAACTCACGTTCTGGCGTGTACTCTGGAACGGCACGTTTGCCAGCGTCGCCAGACGCCTTGTTTTGTAGACGCGGCGGCAGATTCTGAGGTGCAGCAATTTCGCCTTCGATCGCAAACGGATCGAGAGGAATAAGACCCGGATAGAGGCTTGCATTCAGCTCAGGAAGTGATTTGAGCGGCAGACGGAAACCTGCGGGACTGTCGCCCGGCACTAGGAAGAGTTTGCCTCGGCGGCTCTCCCAGATTTCAGTCATCCATTCGAACATCCGGCCCTGCTTGTTACGGGCCTGTTGGGTTTGAAGCGGAATGACGAAGCCTTTTGGATGTCCGAGGCCTTGTTCAAACGCGCGGGCGAGCGTGCGGCGTTCTTCGGATTTTTTCAGCTTGGGGTCTTCCGGATCGAGATTGATCGGAAGATTGCCCTCACCGAGGATAATTTCAGCGGGGTCTTCGTAAATCGGTTGAGCACATTCCGGTGCCAGATCAAGGCGTGTCGCAATTGTCTTGGCGAGCACTTCGGCGTCTTCGGATTTAAATGATGCCGGTTCTTCTTCCTTTTGGATCAGGTCGGGATTGCGCCACAAAGGTTCCCCGTCATTGCGCCAGTACACAGTGAATGCCCAACGCGGGAGCGGCTCACCCGGATACCACTTACCCTGTCCGTGTGTGAGCAAGCCATTTGGCGCATACTTCTTTTTCAGACGACGTATCAGCTGGTCGGCATATGTACGTTTTTCCGGACCAACCGCGTCTGTCGTCCATTCTGGCGCATCACGGTTCGTTTCTGACACAAATGTCGGTTCTCCGCCCATCGTCAGACGGACATCATTTTCGTTGAGAATTTTATCAATCGCGCGACCCGCAATATTGATCTTCTCAGACTGTGCCGGACTTAAAGGTTTAGAATGACGAGGTGGATCGATGAGGCGCTCGACTTTCATTTCGAAGTCGAATTCTACTTCGCAAGGTTCCAGTCCGCCCGAAATAGGGGCGGCCGACGATGGCACTGGTGTCGCTGCAAGCGGGATATGCCCTTCACCTGCAAACAGGCCCGAGGTCGGGTCGAGACCGATCCAGCCAGCACCGGGGATATAGATTTCGACCCAGGCATGCAGGTCGGTGAAATCGACCTCCGGACCGGATGGGCCTGTGACAGATGCGATGTCAGCGGTCAGCTGTACCAGATATCCTGATACAAAGCGCGCAGCGAGACCGAGGCGCCGGCAGATATTGACGAGAAGCCAGCTGGAGTCGCGGCACGAGCCTTTTGCTAGCGCCAGCGTTTCTTCAGGTGTCTGAACACCGGGCTCCATACGGATTGTGTAGTCAATTTTGGCTTCGACGAGCTGGTTCAATGCGACCAGCGTGTCGACTGTTGAAGTCGCTTCGCCTTGCTTGGAACCCCAAATCTTCTTAGCTTGCAGAAGAAATTTCTCGAATTGTGGGCCTGTCGTGTCAGTCTCGAGATAGGGCTGGAGCTGCTTTTTAGTATCGTCGTCGTAAGTGAAAGGCGTGTGGGAGGCGCTGTCTTCGAGGAAGAAGTCAAACGGGTTGATCGCGATCATGTCCGCGACAAGGTCGATCTCTACAGAAAACTGCGTCGTCTTTTCTGGAATGACGATACGGGCAAGGTAGTTGCCGAAGGGGTCTTGCTGCCAGTTGATGAAGTGATCTTCCGGCAAAATGGTCTGGCTATAGCTGACGATTGGCGTGCGGCAGTGTGGCGCTGGCCGAAGCCGGATTGTCTGCGGCCCCATTTTGACAGGTTTGTCGTAGGAATACGAAGTGCGGTGCGTAAGGCCAATGCGTATAGTCATAAGGCATGGCTAACGCCTAAATCGGACGGCCTGCAACCAAAACAATCAATTACGTGATTTTTTTCGGTCTTTGTCTTGGTAAATGATCAACCGCATGCCAGCTTCATAGGCAATGGAGTAATGGTTGACGGTGTTAAATGTTCAGTGAGATGACTCAGAGCGGGCTGGTGCGGCCCGAGTATCAACAAATTGATACCTGGCTGAAAAGTCAGTCGATAGATGACCTCAAACAGGCTTCTTCAGAAGCTGAGACATTGTTTCGAAAAATCGGTATTACGTTCGCGGTCTACGGCGAAGGCGGTGATCCAGAGCGCCTGATTCCGTTTGATGTCATTCCTCGAGTTTTCTCTGCGTCTGAATGGAATGTTCTGCAGCGCGGCGTCATTCAAAGGGCGCAGGCGCTGAACGCTTTCATCGCTGATGTTTACGGTGCGGCACGGATTGTAAAAGAAGGTATCGTGCCAGCGGAAATCATCTTCAACAACGAGGCTTACGAGCCAGTTATGCGTGATTTCATGCCGCCGAAGAATGTGTACTCTCACATTTCAGGGATCGATGTGATCCGTACCGGCGAAGACGGATTTTACGTTCTTGAAGACAATTGCCGGACACCATCGGGCGTTTCTTACGTTCTTGAGAACCGCCGTATGATGTCGCGCTTGTTCCCTGAGTTGTTCATGAACGGAGACGTGGCGCCGGTCGAGTATTATCCGGACATACTTCGCCAGACCATGGAGAGCGTCGCGCCGATGAATGCGGCAGATGATGGCGGTATTGTCAGTGTTATTCTGACGCCTGGGCACTTTAACAGCGCTTATTATGAACACTCCTTCCTTGCCGATGAAATGGGTATTCCGCTCGTTGAGGGATCTGATCTCTTCGTAGACGGCGATAAAGTCTACATGCGAACGACGCGCGGCCCGCAGCGGGTGCATGTTATCTACCGCCGGATTGATGACGCATTTCTGGATCCGGAGCAGTTCAATCCAAGCTCCATGCTTGGCGTACCGGGCCTCATACGCGCCTACAAAGCGGGCGGCGTGACCATCATTAATGCGCCCGGCACTGGTGTGGCGGATGACAAGGCGATCTACTGTTTCGTGGAAGACATGATCCGCTTCTATCTGAGCGAAGAGCCTGTTTTGAAGAACGTTGAAACCTTCCGCTGCAGTGAACCATCGCAGCTCAGCCATGTTCTCGAAAACCTCGAGCATCTCGTTGTGAAGGAAGTGCACGGCTCAGGTGGTTACGGCATGTTGATCGGCCCTAAATCGACCGCCGACGAGCGCGAACAATATGCGCAGCGTCTGAAAGCCAAGCCTTCGGCGTTTATTGCGCAGCCAACCTTGTCTTTGTCGACTTGCCCGACACTCGTTGAAGAAGGTGTTGCCGAACGTCATGTGGATTTCCGTCCGTTCGTTCTGACAGGTGACATTAGTCAGGTGACGCCCGGCGGCCTCACAAGGGTTGCGCTTCGTGAAGGGTCTCTGGTGGTCAACTCCAGCCAGGGCGGCGGCGTTAAAGATACCTGGGTTCTGACGGAGTAGGATAAGATGCTTAGTCGTGTAGCTGAAAACCTCTTCTGGATTGCGCGTTCGATGGAACGTGCAGACAATGTCGCCCGTCTGATCGATACCGCACGCCGTATGGTCACGCTTCCGAATGAATCCGGACGTCCGCTCGCGAATGAATGGTCTTCCATTCTGATTGCGGCCGGAGCGGGTAGTACGTTTAAGGGCGATCTTGAGCATGCAACGCGAGAAGAGGCCGTTGAGCACCTTGTCGCGGACCCTGACAATCCTTCCAGCATTTATAACTGCTTTCGCAATGCCCGCGAAAATGCGCGTGCAATTCGGTTTGGTTTAACGTCGGAGGTCTGGAATAGTCTCAACTCCGGTTGGAACGAGCTGCCCGGACAGATAGGTATGCTTAGAACTCGCAAAGCGTATCTGGCAGAGTTCGTTGATTGGGTAAAAGTTTGTCAGGCTCAATATAGAGGCTCTGTGGAAGGCACGCTGGTTCGTGATGATGGCCTTGAGTTTCTGCGCATCGGTAGTCACTTGGAGCGCGCCGATGCAACTGCCCGTATTCTGGATGTGAAGTATCACGTGCTGCTGCCCTCTCTCGGGGCGATCGGTGGCACGCTCGACCATTATCAATGGATTTCATTATTGCAGGCGGTCGGCGTTCAGCGTGCTTATCACTTTGTGACGAAGTCGGACGTGACCCGAGACGGTGTTGCAGCATTCCTTATTCAGAATGAAGTCAATCCAAGGTCGCTTAGCTACAGCCTGTACAGAGTTGTTCAATCGCTCACGCAACTCGAAGAATACTACGACCGACAAACGTCATGCCGTATTCGAGCGGAAGTGATGCTGAGTGGGCTTCGCACTGCTGACATCGAGCAGATTCTCACTGATGGCCTGCACGAATACCTTACATGGTTTATCGAAAGCGTCGGTAATTTGTCTCACGAAATCGGGCTATCGTTCGCGTTTGCGCCGCCCTTAACAGTGGAAGACACCGAAGAGAAAGGTGAAACCGAGGGGCAGACTCAGTCTCAAGGCACTTAACTGAATAAATTACAAGACAGTTCGACTTGTTACTCACGTAAAGCTTTTAGTTTTGCTTCTTGAAAATGCCAGACGAAGGCGTAGAAGCGTTGCTTGCGATTTATAATAACAGAGCAATCGCGAGGAGACCTCAATGACGTATTGTGTTGGTATCAAGCTCAATCAGGGCCTTGTGCTGCTGGCGGATACCAGAACCAATGCGGGTGTTGATAACATCTCGCGAGTGAAAAAGTTGTTCACGTGGCAGGTGCCCGGTGAACGTGCTATCGCGATGATGACAGCGGGTAACCTCGCGATTACGCAGGCGGTCATCAGCGAAATCAATGAGCGCCTTGATGCACCCAATCCCAATGAGCCGACGATCTTCTCAGCGCCGAGCATGTTTGAGGTTGCTCAGGTCGTAGGAGATACGATGCGCAAGGTTCAGGCGCGCTATGGACCGGGCCTCACTGCGCGTAATGTCGACTCTGGGGCGTCAATTCTGGTCGCCGGTCAGCGCGTCGGCGGGGTGCCGCGTCTGTTTATGGTGTACGCGGCTGGTAACTTCATTGAGGCCACCGAAGACTCACCGTTCTTCCAGCTCGGTGAGCATAAGTACGGCAAACCAATTCTCGATCGCGTCATCAATGTAGATACCGACATTCAGGACGGTGTGATCTGCGCACTCTTGTCTATGGACTCGACTTTGCGATCCAACCTTACGGTAGGCATGCCGCTCGACCTGGCTGTGATGCGAACAAACTCGTTGATGTTCGAACAACAACGACGGATCGATGCCGACGATCCTCGGTTCTTTGCTTTCAGTGAGGCTTGGTCAAACGCGCTCAAGAACGCCTTTTCCCAAATGCGCTTGATGGACGTTTAAAGCCCCTCGTCAGGCGAAGACGACTGTTTTGAGACCGTTCAGGAAAACCCGTCTCTCAGCATGAGCCTTTACTGCGCGAACCAGCGCGGTTGCCTCGAGCGAGCGGCCCATCGCTACGAAATCTCCAGCGGAATGAGAGTGGTCCACGTCTTGCGTCACCTGAGCAAGGATCGGACCTTCGTCCAGGTCTGCGGTGACGTAGTGCGCTGTGGCACCGATCATCTTTACGCCTCGCTCGTGCGCCCGATGATATGGGCGTGCGCCTTTGAAGCTTGGCAGGAATGAGTGGTGAATGTTGATGCACTTTCCCGAAAGCTGTTGGCATGCATCATTCGATAGAATTTGCATATAACGTGCGAGAACCGTCAGCTCTGCTCCGGTCTGCTCGATGATATCAAACATTGCCTGTTCGGCTTGTGGCTTGGTGTCAGGCGTAACGGGTACGGTGTGAAACGGCAGACCCCAGTGTTGAAGCGTTGGCGCGAGATCAGGATGATTAGAAAGAATCGCAACCGGTTCGATGGGAAGTTCGCCAATACGTGCGCCGTATAGAAGTGCGTTCGCGCAGTGATCCAGCTTTGAGACCATGATGAGCGTTTTCATTTTGCGCTCCTCAGGTTCGATATCCCATTCGGCTTCCAACCGGGAGGCTGTTTCCTTCAATTCGGCCTGAAGCTGATCCAGAGAAAACGAATTATTCTCTGGTTGGAATGAAAGCCTGAGGAAGAATGTCTTCGTTGCTTCGTCACCGAATGAACGAGAACGCGCAATAAAGCACGAGTGGTTCAGCAAAACATTTGAGACAGCCGCAATGATTCCCGAGCGGTCAGTGCAGGCGAGGGTGAGGATGTAGCTCTTTGGCATGCTGGAATCCGAGATAATTCAACAAAGCGGCGAGGCGCCGGAAGGGTAGATATCCACAATTTTGGGCAAGTACCATCGTGGAAAAACAAACTCTTTGCATGGAAATGAAAATAACCTCTTGACCCGAGCGATATTTTGATGATTTGTGCGCCGCTCAGGGCGGTTAGCTCAGTTGGAAGAGCATCTCGTTTACACCGAGAGGGTCAGCGGTTCGAGCCCGTTACCGCCCACCATTTCTCCTGAAACATATTCGTATTTCGCCATCTCCGAGTAGGAAATGGCAACGGCGGCTTTGTCGTATTATGCAGAAATTCGGGATTAAAGATTTTCATCGCACGTCATTTGTGTTCAGAATGTGGCATGCGGGGATTTGACGACATGACGACGCTTGTGTCTGACAGGGATACCATCTGTCGACCTTCCCGCTATGTACTGTGTTTAAGTAATACATGCTGGGTATTGGTATGATTTTGAAAGATCTGGCTATCCGCGGAATACTGAGGACGGCCCGTCACGTTTTTACGCGTGATCTTTCACATAGTCATAATACGTTCTGGCCTCGGGGTTTCGTGGTTTCCGGATTTTTTGGAGATACGTTCGGCGTCGCACGCTCTGCTGACCTGACCGTCCACAAGCTCGAGCAGCTCGGATTTCAGGTTATAAAACACCGGCTAAACGATTTTCTCTATTCCAAGGGCATGTTCGGTTGTGAGCTTGATGCGCCTAAGGACTTTGGCTGGATCATGCATTGCAACGCGCCAGAGGCTCTCGCGACGCTTGCAAAGACCAACCCGATGAAGCTTCCGAATGGGCCGCGACTGGGATACTGGGCGTGGGAGCTGGAAGACTTACCTGAAGAATGGAAACAGATTTCCAAAGTCTTCGATCAGATCATCGTTCCCAGCACCTTCGTGAAGGATAGCTTTGGTGAACTCCGAGAGAATGTGATCCGAAGAACCCATCCAGTTGAAACCAGCGGTCTCGTTCAGATGCTCGGCCCTCCGAAAAACAAATATGCGCGGAATTTCATTGTTCAGATGGATGGCAAATCCAGTCTGTCGCGGAAAAATATTGGTGCAGCTATTCGCGCCTTCCGGCATGCATTCGGAGATAGTTCTGAATTCCTGCTTAAAGTAAAAACGCAGTCACTTTCAGAGCTTCAGCGTCAGACGATCCGCGGATGGATCGATGGCGCGCCAAATGTGCAGTGGATAGACAAAAAGCTACCCGAAGAAGAGCTCGCCGAGCTGTGGACCGATGTAGATTGCGTCATTTCCACCCATCGCTCTGAAGGCTACGGCCTCGCGCTCGCTGAAGCGGTATCTACGGGGCGCCAGGCCTACGCGACAGGATGGTCCGGTAATATGGACTTTATGTCAGTCGAGAAGGACGCCCTGATTGATTACCGGTTCATCCGCATCAAGGAAAGCGACGATGTTTATGGACGCATGGCTGATGGCGAACGCCGTTGGGCAGAAGTTCAATTCAGTTCAGTCGTGCAGGCCTTCCTGAGAGCCGCGGAAACTGTGTCCATCGATCAAGGGCTGGGTATGCGTAGCGAACTCGCGAAACTCTCTCAGGATTGGAGTGATGTTACTCCGAATGAGCCGCTGTTCGCGTCTGACGAGCTCAGGCAGTTCGCCTGAGCCCGTTTTGTTCGTGCTCAGCGTTTGGATTTGTATGGGCGAATAAGGCCTTCCTGAGCGACGGTAGCGATCAGAACTCCATCACGGCGATAAATGCGCCCGAAATTCATTCCTCTGCCATTGGAGGCTTTCGGGCTTTCCTGCACATAGAGAAGCCATTCATCCGCGCGGAATTCACCATGGAACCACATCGCGTGGTCGAGGCTCGCCATCTGTGCGCCCTTGAAGAAGTTTACACCATGCGGACGAACGCAGGTGTCTAGCAGCGACATGTCAGAGGCATAGGCGAGAATAGTGTGGTGCGTATGCTGATCGTCGGCTGCGACGCGCTTTTTAAGTTTAATCCAGGTGAAGTTTTCCGGCTCTAGCTTTTGCGGATTTACAATGTTCTGCGGTTTAACTGATCGAATATCGATTGGCTGCTCCGCCATAAAGGCTGACTTCATTGGCTCCGGAAGTTGCTGCGCCATGCTGAGGCGTTGTTCGGCCTCGGATGTGAGGTCTTCCGGTGCAGGAACATCGGGCATCTCTTGCTGATGTTCGAAGCCTTCTTCTTTGTTATGGAATGAGGCAGCGAGATTGAAAATCTGCTCGCCGTTCTGGATCGCGATTACACGGCGAGTGGCGAAGCTTTTACCGTCGCGTGCGCGGTCGACTTCATAAAGGATCGGCACCTCAGGATTGCCTGGGCGGATAAAGTAAGCATGCAGAGAATGGCAGATCGGGCCATCAACAGTACGACAGGCCGCGACGAGGGCCTGGCTGATTACCTGACCGCCAAAAATGCGGATAGAACGAGACGGCGGCGTGAAACCGCGAAACCGGTCAACCTCAATGCGTTCCAGGTCCAGAATTCCGACCAGTTCATCGACCGGGTCGACTTTTTTGCTTTCGGTAGCCAAGCAATTCTCCAATTCATCGAGAGCGCGACGCGTTTGCTGAACGTCTTTCTAGCTTCCTTAGTCGGATTTCTGGAAGCAAAACAAGATGACGTAGCGCTACACTTTGTCGGAAAAGGTGAACGCACTTGCTGCATTCTTACCTTTTTGTCTGCACAATATTCATAGATTGTTGGCACATTCCGGGCACGGGATGCGTTTGTTGGACAAGAGGTATTAGCTGCATGTGTGGAATTATTGGTATCGTAGGCATGGCGCCAGTGACGGCTCGACTCGTTGCGACGCTGAAGCGTCTTGAATACCGTGGTTATGACAGTGCAGGTGTCGCGGTTGTTCTGCCAGAGGGCATTGAACGCCGCCGCAGCGTTGGCAAAATTGCGTCTCTGGAAGACAAACTTCGAGAAGAACCCCTTATTGGTTTCACCGGGATCGGTCACACGCGTTGGGCGACACATGGTGAAGCGAGTGAGCGAAATGCGCACCCTCACACAGCCGAAGGCGTGGCCATTGTTCATAACGGTATCATTGAAAATTATTCAGAGCTGAAATCAGAGCTGCGTGCGGCTGGCCATGAGTTCCATACCGAGACGGACAGTGAAACCGTCGCGGCTCTGATCAGCACATTTCTGAAAGAAGGCCATGACCCGAAGGCGGCGGTATCAAAGGCGTTGAAGCGTTTCACGGGTGCGTATGCGCTGAGTATGATTTTTGAAGGCTATACCGACATGATGATCGGTGCCCGCCAGGGCAGCCCGCTTGTGATTGGTGTCGGTAAGGATGAGATGTTCCTGGGCTCCGACGCGCTGGCGATCGCCCCTTTTACAGATCAGGTGATTTATCTAGAAGAGGGAGATTGGTGCGTTCTGTCTCGCACGGGATATGAAATCTTTGATGTGAACGATCAGCCGGTCGAGCGTCCTGTGCAGACTGTCGAAACTGAGGACAGTGTTGCTGACAAAGGCAACTACCCGCACTTCATGTTGAAAGAGATTTTCGAGCAACCGAAAGCGCTGACGCGTACCCTGAAGGCGTATACGCATCCTGCGCGCGGAACGGTTAGTCTTCCTAAATCTGGTGAAGAAGAGCTCGATTTTTCAACGGTATCCAGTCTCTACCTGATTTCCTGCGGTACGGCGCACTACGCGACGCGGGTGGCGGAGTACTGGTTCGAGCAGCTCGCTGGCATTCCGTGCAAAACGGATATCGCGTCTGAATTCAGATATCGCCAACCGGCACTTGCGCCAAATTCCGCAGCGATCTTTGTTTCGCAGTCGGGTGAGACGGCCGACACGTTGGCGGCGCTCCGCTATTGTAAAGAACAGGGTGTCAAAACCATCGCGATAGTGAATGTGCCGACGTCCACAATCGCGCGAGAGGCGGACGTCGTCCTGCCAACGCTCGCAGGCCCTGAAATCGGTGTCGCGAGCACAAAGGCCTTTACCGCGCAGCTTCTCTCTTTGCTGGCGTCTGCTATACACGCGGGTCACACACGAGGCGTGGTCACGGAAGAAGAATTCGCAGGCTATAATAAATCTGTGTTTTCTATCATTGATCTTGTTGATCAGACGCTGGATCTGGATCGCCAGATTTATTCCGTTTGCGAGCTGATCGCGGAAGCTGATGATGTCTTCTATCTTGGACGTGGCGTGCATTATCCGCTGGCTCTGGAAGGGGCGCTGAAGCTTAAAGAGATTTCTTATATTCACGCCGAAGGGTTTGGTGCGGGCGAGCTCAAACACGGGCCTATCGCTCTGATAACTGACAAAACCCCTATCGTTTTCATCGCGCCCACAGACGAGCTGTTCGAGAAGTCATTGTCGAACTTGCAGGAGGTCGCTGCGCGCAAAGGTCCGGTATTGCTGCTCTCTGATCGAAAAGGTGTTGATCTTGCCGGTAATGTGCCGACAGCCAGCCTTGAGATTCCAGCGTGCGATCCAATCGTGGCACCATTTGTGTACTCGGTCGTTTTGCAGCTCGTCGCATATCACACCGCCGTCATGCGGGGCACAGATGTTGATCAACCGCGCAACCTCGCCAAGTCTGTGACTGTTGAATAGCGCCGAGAGTCAGTATCTCTGGTCGTAAAAAGTATCAGCGGGGATCAAATGGCGGAAAAGCTGTTCGGCACAGACGGAATTCGTGGAACGGTAAATAAGGGCGCAATACGTCCGGATATGTTTCTGAGATTCGGTGAGGCGCTCGGATATACGCTTCGCAAAGCCGGCGATCGTCCCGTCGTCGTTATTGGTCGTGACACTCGTGCATCAGGATTGATCCTGCAATCTGCGATCGTTTCAGGGCTCCTGAATGCAGGTGCAGATGTCGCCCTGGTGGATGTGCTTCCAACACCAGCGCTAGGCTGGCTGACGGTTCAGAATGGCGCCGCGGCGGGTCTGATGATTACCGCCTCCCACAACCCTTTCCATGATAATGGTGTAAAAGTTTTTGGGCCTGCTGGGTACAAGCTGTCCGGTGCCCAACAGGACGAGATCGAAGCCATCATTCAAGACCCTGGATTTGATTGCACGGTGCCTGCAGAACGCTTCGGTCGTGTCGTTGACGCCGAATTCGACGTTTCGTCGTACGCGGATTTTGCGGTCCGTACGGCCGGGCCCGACGTGAGTCTCAGTGGGTTGAAGGTCGTGATTGATGCTGCCAATGGTGCAGGTGTGAGCGCCGCGGAACCTGTTTTCCGATCATTGGGTGCTGAAGTCATTATGCTTGCCGATGTACCAGATGGTGTGAACATCAATACCAAATGCGGCGCACTTCATCCTGAGGGGCTTTCGGAAGTGGTTCGTGCGAATTCGGCCAATGTCGGAATCGCTTTTGATGGCGATGCGGATCGCATACTTGTTGTCGACGAAAACGGCGAAGTTGCAGATGGCGACCAGATTATGGGGGCCATAGCCATTGACGCCAAAGCGCAGGGGCGACTTGCCGGCGACACAGTCGTTGCAACGATAATGTCGAATCTTGGTTTGGAGGGTGCACTCTCGCGTGAAGGTATAAAACTAGAGCGAACCAAGGTAGGCGACCGATATGTCGTAGAACGCTTGCGGGAGGGCGGTTTCTCAATAGGTGGAGAGCAATCAGGGCACGTGGTTCTCGCTGACCATGTGACGACCGGCGATGCCATCATTGCCGCAATCGCGGTGCTGTCCATCATGGTTCGCGAAGGCAAAAAAGCATCGGAGGTTCTGTCGGTTTTTGAGCCTGTGCCGCAGCTTCTGGAGAATGTTCGCTATCAGTCGGACGACCCACTTTCCGCTGAAACTGTGAAAGCCAGGATTGAGAGCGTATCTGAGAATTTAGGCGATTCCGGTCGTGTTGTCGTGCGTAAGTCGGGCACCGAACCTCTTATTAGGGTTATGGTTGAAGCGTATGAGCGCGAATACGCCGAGCGCGCAGTAAATGAAATTATTGCGGAAATCCTGAAAGCGGACGGCCAGTAATGTCGAGGCAGAAAGCGCTCATCTTCGGTGTTACCGGTCAGGATGGTGCTTATCTCGCAAGAAGACTTCTCGACATTGGGTTTGACGTAACGGGTACCTGTCAGGACGCGCAGCTGAGTGACAAATGGCGCCTACAGTTCGTTGGTATCGACGAACAGGTGAAGTTGGTTACGTGCGGGCTTGACAGTGCGCAGTCGGTTCAGAAAGTCATCCGTGACACTAGGCCCGACTGGGTTTTTAATCTTGCCGGCTACACCTCGCTCGCAGAAGCAGACGTGAGTCGGGATAAGACGCTTTTTGTAAATGGCGAAATTGTCCGGGTGATGCTGGATTCCGCTAAGGACGCCAAAGGCTCAGTTCGATTTTTTCAGGCATCCAGCGCACAGATTTTCGGTAACGAAATCACCGGGCCGCAAACAGAAGAAACACCGGTAAATCCGGAAAACTTTTACGCTGAGGCCAAAGTAATTGCCGACGACATTGTGGCTGATGCGCGGTCGGCAGGCGTGTTCGCGGTTTCAGGTGTTCTCTACAATCATGAATCACCGCTGCGAACCGAGCGCTTTTTGAGCCGCAAAGTCACTAAGGGAATGGTGGAGGCCTCGCGCGATCCGGAGTTTGTGTTGCGCGTTGGCAACCTTAATTCGCGTCGAGACTGGTCGTATGCGGATGATTTCATGGAAGCGGCGGTGCTGTCGCTACAGAATGAAGCTCCCAGCAGATATATTCTCTCGAGCGGGCAGTTTCACTGTGTTCGCGACTGGATTGATATTGGTGCCGCTTATTTAGGGCTAGACATCATGTGGCATGGCGACGGTGTCGATGAGATTGCTGTGGACACAAAAACGGGTCGAACCATCGTAGCGGTAGCGCCCGAATTTTATCGAGCGCAGGATCCTGATGGTTTAATCGGTAATCCTCAACGGGCTGAGCAAAAGCTCGGCTGGTCAGCGAAGACGCCGTTCAATTCGCTTGTCGAGATGATGGTAGCGGCTGACTTAGCGCGTGCCGGGTAGGCTTGGCTGCTTCAATGTATGACGTTTGTCTGATCTGAATTTCAGGTTAAACATTGTACTGCTTTAAGAGCGATCTAGCTCCGTTGCTATGGTGACAACGCCTAAAGTCTATTTTGATGTAAGTTTCGTTTCCGGGTGGTGGTGCTTCTGCGGAAACCTGCCTTCCAGCAGGACTTCTGGAATTTTTTTAAGGTCTTTTATCGAAGATAGGCAATTGCGTGGTTGAAACCTGACGAAAACCTGAATAACCAGCATGGAACATTGAAGGGCTGAATCGACATGAACGAGCTGCAACCTGTTCTTCTGAACTATCTGCCAGTGATAATCTTCCTCGTTATCGGATTAGGGCTTTGTTTCGCCTTCCTGCTCGTCTCGACCATTCTGGCACCATCCAAGCCAGACCCGGAGAAGCTCTCCGCGTATGAATGTGGTTTTGAGGCATTTGACGATGCGCGTCTAAAGTTCGACGTCCGTTTCTATCTTGTCGCCATCCTTTTCATTATTTTCGACCTTGAGGTCGCTTTCCTCTTCCCGTGGGCCGTTAGCCTTGGGACGATTGGCGTCTTCGGCTTCTGGTCCATGGTCGTTTTCCTCGGCGTTCTGACCGTCGGTTTCATTTATGAGTGGCGCTCTGGCGCACTGGAGTGGGAATAGTGGCTGATAAAGACTATCACATCCCCGCATTATCAGGCGGTCGGGCTGGCGTTGAAGGCGCTGGTCCAGTTCGTGGTGACGACCCGTTTTTCGCGGGGCTGAGCGATGAACTCGCAGATAAAGGTTTCTTCGTCGCGGCTGCAGATGATCTGATCACCTGGGCGCGTACAGGCTCGCTGATGTGGATGACTTTCGGTCTCGCATGCTGCGCGGTCGAGATGATGCATGCGGGTAACCCGCGCTACGACCTCGAACGTTTCGGTATGGCGCCTCGTGGCTCGCCCCGCCAGTCTGACGTGATGATTGTAGCCGGTACGCTGACAAACAAAATGGCTCCAGCGCTCCGTAAGGTCTACGATCAGATGCCTGAGCCTCGCTACGTGATTTCAATGGGATCATGTGCGAATGGCGGTGGCTACTATCACTACAGCTATTCGGTTGTCCGCGGATGTGACCGGATCGTTCCTGTAGACATCTATATTCCTGGCTGCCCTCCGACGGCAGAAGCGCTCGTGTACGGTCTCCTTCAGCTTCAGAAGAAGATCCGTCGCGAAGGCACGATCGAGCGATAAGGTGAACGACGTGGACGAGACTCTGAACGATCTTGCTGATCACATTGCTCACGCCGAGCCGCATGCGGTTCAGCGCTGGGAGATTACGCACGGCGAACTCACCATTCATTGTGTGCGCGACCAGATCCGATCTCTGATCAAGTTTCTGCGTGACGATAGCCAGTGCCGCTTTGAAACTCTGATTGACGTATGTGGCGTGGATTTCCCGGAGCGCCGTGAGCGCTTCGAGATTGTGTATCACTTGCTCAGCATGCGTATGAATCAGCGCATCCGTGTGAAAGTCAGCACCGATGCGGAAACAGCGGTTCCGAGCATTGTGGAAATCTTCCCGTGCGCGGAGTGGTTTGAGCGTGAGGCGCTCGATATGTATGGCGTCCTGTTCGCGGGCAACACAGACATGCGCCGTCTCCTCACGGACTATGGTTTCGAGGGGCACCCGCTACGCAAAGACTTCCCGCTGACGGGTTATGTTGAAGTTCGTTACGACGAGCTTGAAAAGCGTGTCGTGTATGAGCCGGTTAAGCTCGTTCAGGAATACCGTAACTTTGATTTCCTCTCACCATGGGAAGGCGCGCAGGCGGTCATTCCAGGTGATGAGAAAGCGACCGAGGGAGCTGAGTGATGGCTGACGGACAAGCCCACAATCCTGACGATCGTAGCTTTACGTTCAACTTTGGCCCTCAGCACCCTGCAGCGCACGGCGTTCTGCGTATGGTTGTTGAGATGGATGGTGAGATCGTTGAGCGCGTTGATCCGCACATCGGTCTTTTGCACCGCGGTACAGAGAAGCTGATCGAGTACAAGACCTATCTTCAGGCTCTGCCGTACTTTGATCGCCTCGACTATGTGGCGCCGATGAACCAGGAGCACGCCTACTGTCTGGCGATCGAGAAGCTGCTTGGTCTCGAAGTGCCGCGTCGTGCAAGCCTGATCCGTGTTCTCTACAGTGAGATCGGCCGTATCTCGAACCATATTCTGAACATCACCACACAGGCCATGGACGTTGGCGCTCTGACGCCAATCACATGGGGCTTTGAGGAGCGCGAAAAGCTTTGCGTATTCTACGAGCGTGCATGTGGTTCGCGTATGCACGCGGCTTATTTCCGTCCGGGCGGTGTTCACCAGGATCTCCCACCCGAGCTTCTCGATGATATCCTGAAGTTCTGCGATGAGTTCCTACCGGTTTGCGACGATATGGAAGGTCTTCTGACAGACAACCGTATCTTTAAGCAGCGTAACTGTGACGTCGGCGTTGTGTCTGTTCAGGACGCGCTCGACTGGGGCTTCTCAGGTGTCATGGTTCGTGGTTCAGGCATGGCCTGGGACCTGCGTCGCGCGCAGCCTTATGAGTGCTATAACGAACTCGACTTCAAGATTCCTGTCGGTAAGCACGGCGACTGCTATGACCGCTATGTCTGTCGTATGGAAGAGATGCGCGAGTCTGTGAAAATCATCCGCCAGTGTATTGAGCTGATGGAGCCGGGCCCTGTGCTTGCAGAGAGTTCCAAGATCGCACCTCCACGTCGTGGTGAAATGAAGCGCTCAATGGAAGCTCTCATCCACCACTTCAAACTCTACACAGAGGGCTTCAAAGTTCCTGCTGGTGAAACTTACACCGCAGTCGAAGCTCCGAAGGGTGAGTTCGGCGTGTACCTCGTTTCGGATGGCACTAACCGTCCATATCGTCTTAAAATCCGCGCTCCGGGTTTCCCGCACCTGCACGCAATGGATTACCTGTCTAAAGGACACCAACTGGCTGACGTCTCTGCCATTCTGGGGTCTCTCGACATCGTATTCGGGGAGATTGACCGCTAATGGCTGTTCGTCGTTTTGATCTGGAAGCTGGCGGTGACACGTTTGAGTTTGCATCTGAAACAGAGGGCAAAATCTCATTCTGGCTGGCAAAATATCCTGAAGACCGTAAGCGTTCAGCGGTAATCCCGCTTCTATGGCTTGCGCAAAAGGATAATGGTGGCTGGCTGTCTGAGCCTGCAATGCGTGAAGTCGCTGAGCGCCTCGAAATGCCATACATTCGTGTGTACGAAGTCGCGACTTTCTACACGATGTTCCGTCTGCAGCCGGTTGGTAAGTTTCACGTGCAGCTTTGCGGTACGACGCCTTGCATGTTGCGCGGTGCGAATGACCTCAAAGAGATTTGCCAGAACAAGATTGGTAAAGCGTTTCAGGTCAACGAGTCCGGTCGCCTGTCATGGGAAGAAGTCGAATGTCTGGGCGCATGCGTGAATGGCGCAATGGTCCAGATCAATGATTATTACTATGAAGATCTGACGTCGGACACGTTTGCAGAGATTATCGACAAGCTCGAAAATGGCGTTGAGGTAGAACCAGGTAACTTTGTAACGCGTCAGCGCTCTGCGCCTGAGGGTGACGCCATCACGTTGATTGATAGCGCGCTATTTGATGGCTCTGTCCCTGCCGGCATTAGTGCACTTCCAAACGCACCGTCTGAGCTCCCAGAGTCCGATCTTCAGCCACTCGGCGCGAAGACAGCCAAGGTCAAAAAAGCTAAGACAGTGAAAGCTGAGAAGAAAGCTGCTGATGCAGCTGTCGAAGCCACTGCAGAGCTGCCTGAAGAGACCGATGACAAGAAGCGTCCGGAAGTTGTCGCAGCGCCAGCCAAAGGCGAAGCAGATGATCTGGAAGCGATTAAAGGCGTCGGACCGGTTCTGGTCAAAAAGCTGAACTCCCTAGGCGTGTTCTATTTCGAACAGATTGCGGCCTGGGGCGAGCCAGAAATGGCATGGATTGATGAATATCTGAGCTTCAAAGGCCGGGTCGCGCGTGAGCGCTGGATCCCGCAGGCTCAGGAACTGGCGGAGAAGAAAAAGTCATGATCGTTGTGACCCGTTATCCGCTTGTAACCTTGAAGGAGCGCAACTGTGCTTGAGGACAAGGATCGCATTTTCACGAACCTTTATGGCCGGGAAGACTGGTCTCTGGAGGCGGCTAAAAAGCGTGGTGCATGGCACCTGACGCGCGATATGCTGCAGTGTGGCCGTGACTGGATCTGTGATCAGATCAAGGCATCTGGTCTCCGCGGTCGCGGCGGCGCTGGCTTCCCGACAGGTCTGAAATGGACCTTTATGCCGAAGCAAGTTGGTGATCGCCCGCACTATCTCGTGGTGAATGCCGACGAGTCTGAGCCTGGTACGTGTAAAGACCGAGACATCATGCGCCATGATCCGCATCTGCTGATCGAAGGCTGCCTTGTTGCGTCTTACGCAATGCGTGCTCACGCTTGCTATATCTACCTTCGCGGTGAGTACATCTATGAGCGCGAACGTATGGAGGCTGCCGTCAAGGAGGCTTATGAAGCCAAGCTGATTGGTAAGGACAACGTCCATGGCTGGGATTTCGATGTTTATATTCACCACGGTGCAGGCGCTTACATCTGCGGTGAAGAAACAGCGCTGCTGGAAAGCCTCGAAGGCAAGAAGGGCCAGCCGCGTCTGAAGCCGCCATTCCCTGCGAATGCTGGCCTGTATGGTTGCCCGACAACTGTGAACAACGTTGAGTCTATCGCGGTAGCGCCGACTATTCTGCGTCGCGGCGCGGAATGGTTCTCAAGCTTTGGCCGAGACAACAACAAAGGCACAAAGGTCTTCTGTATTTCCGGTCACGTGAACAAGCCGTGCAACGTTGAAGAAGCGATGTCGATTCCGATGAAGCAACTCATCGAAGAGCATTGCGGCGGCGTACGTGGCGGTTGGGAAAACCTGAAAGCGGTTATTCCGGGCGGCTCTTCTGTGCCTCTTCTGCCGCGTGAGATTTGTGACACGGTTCTGATGGACTTTGACGCGCTACGTGAAGTGCGTTCTGGCCTCGGTACGGCTGGTATGATCGTCATGGATAACTCTACTGACATCGTGAAGGCCATCGCGCGTATCAGCTACTTCTATAAGCACGAGAGCTGTGGCCAGTGCACGCCTTGCCGTGAAGGTACTGGCTGGATGTGGCGCGTTCTTGAACGTATGGCGCGCGGCGAAGCCGAGCATTCGGAAATCGACATGCTGCTTGACGTGGCGGGTCAGGTTGAAGGCCACACGATCTGCGCACTCGGTGATGCGGCGGCATGGCCTGTTCAGGGCCTCATTCGTCACTTCCGTCACGAGATTGAAGAGCGCATTTCTACTTATCGAATTGGCAAGCCCCTCGTTCAGGGCGCCAGCGTAGCGGCGGAGTAAGGCATATGTCAGATACCTTTAAACTCGTCGTTGACGGCAAAGAAGTCGAAGTTCCTCGCGAATACACACTCCTTCAGGCGTGTGAAGAAGCGGGTGCCGAGATTCCACGTTTCTGCTTCCACGAGCGTCTCTCCGTGGCAGGTAACTGCCGCATGTGTCTCGTTCAGTGGGAAGGCGCACCGAAGCCGATTGCCTCTTGTGCGCAGACCGTTGGTGATATGCGGATGAATCCCGATGGGTCACCTCCGAACATCAACACCAAAGGCGAATACGTCGAGAACGCTCGCAACGGTGTGATGGAATTCCTGCTGATCAACCACCCGCTTGATTGTCCGATTTGTGACCAGGGCGGCGAGTGTGACCTGCAGGATCAGGCCGTCGCTTATGGTCGCTCTGACTCGCGCTATGAAATGAACAAGCGCGCGGTCGAAGACAAAAACATGGGGCCGCTCGTCAAGACAATCATGACGCGCTGCATTCAATGCACGCGTTGCGTTCGATTTGTTGCGGAAGTAGCTGGCGTCGAAGAGATCGGCATGATCAGCCGTGGTGAAGACGCAGAGATCACCACATATCTCGAGCAGTCTCTCACATCCGAACTTTCAGGCAACGTGATTGATTTGTGTCCGGTTGGCGCGCTGACGTCCAAGCCGTACGCGTTTAATGCGCGCCCTTGGGAACTTCGCAAAACCGAGTCTATCGACGTGATGGACGCTATCGGCTCTTCTATTCGCGTTGACGCTAAAGGTGCTGCAGTTATGCGCATCATGCCGCGGGTGAATGAGGAAGTGAACGAAGAGTGGCTGTCAGATAAGTCTCGTTTTGTTTGGGACGGTCTCGGTCGCCAGCGTCTTGATACGCCTTATGTTCGTGAAAACGGTAAATTGCGCCCGGCTGACTGGTCCGAAGCGCTTTCAGTCGTCGCGGAGAAGCTCAAAGGTGACGCATCCCGTATTGCAGCGTTCGCTGGTGACCTTGCTTGCGTCGAAGGCATGAAAGCCGCGAAAGACCTCATGACAGCAGTTGGCGCTACCGCGCTCGACTGCCGACTGTCTGGTCAGCAATTGGGTTCCACGCCGTCTGGTGAAACACTGCCTCGTGAAAGCTATATTCTGAACCCAACGCTTATGGGCGTGGAGGAAGCAGATGCGCTTCTCATTGTTGGCGCCAATCCGCGCGTTGAAGCAGCAGTCTGGAACGCACGCATTCGTAAGGCATGGCTCTGGAATGATCTGCAAGTTGGCCTTATCGGCGAACCGCATGATCTGACCTATGATTACACGCATGTTGCTTCATCTACTTCAGGACTGAAGGATCTTGGTGCATTCGGCGACGTTCTGAAGAACGCGAAGAAACCAATGATTGTTGTTGGTGAGCAGGCGCTTGTTGGCGATAGCGGTTACGCGACGCTTAAAGCTGCTCATGAACTCGCTCTGGAATGCGGCGCGATCGTTTCTGGTGACGATGCCTGGGCTGGCTTCGGTGTGCTTCACAATGCAGCGTCACGTGTGGGCGCGCTTGATATTGGGTTCTTGCCGGGCGAGGGCGCTAAGTCCGCTTCAGAGCATCTTGCTTCGAATTGCGCCGACCTCGAAACTGTAATTCTTCTCGGCGTTGATGAAGTTCCGATGTCGCAGTTCGGTGACAGCTTCGTAGTCTATCTCGGAAGCCATGGTGACGCAGGCGCAAGCCGAGCGGACGTTATTCTGCCGACAGCCGCTTACACCGAAAAAACCGCGACTTACGTGAACACTGAAGGCCGCGTTCAGATGACGACGGCTGCCGTTCAGCCTAAAGGTGCTGCGAAAGAAGAATGGGCGATTTTCCGCGCGCTTTCTGATCTCGTAGGTAAAACGCTTCCTTACAACAGCGGTGACCAGCTTCGTGATGCGCTACGTGAAGATGCGCCAAGCTTTGCGGGCATGAATTTCGCCCCTGGTACTGCCGGTGCCGAAGCTCTGTCTGCGCCATTGCCTGCGGCTACAGAATCGCTGTCGGACGATCCGGTCTTCTGTCCGATCGGCGACTTCTATCTCACAAATCCGATCGCACGTGCGTCAGCTACGATGGCTGAGTGTTCACTGCAGAAGCAAACTCTGGAGGTCTCCGCAGCTGCGGAGTAGGGGCTCGTCATGGAACAGTTTCTCGGATGGACAGATAACCCGATTTTGCTCGTGCTGCTTTCGCTCGGGCAAATCCTGCTGGTGACTGTCGTTCTTCTTCTGGCGATTGCCTTCCTTCTCTATTTTGACCGTAAGGTTCTCGCGGGCACGATGCTCCGTAAAGGACCGAACGTTGTTGGCCCATTTGGTCTGTTTCAGTCGTTTGCCGACTTCGGTAAGTTTGTTCTGAAGGAAATGATCATTCCGGCCGGTGCTAATAAAACGGTCTTTATGATCGCACCGATCCTGGCGACGACGCTGTCTCTGATCTGTTGGGCAGTTGTTCCTATCGCGCCAGGCTGGGTCGTTTCTGATCTGAACGTTGGTGTTCTCTATCTGCTCGCAATGTCGTCACTCGGCGTCTACGGCGTGATCATGGCCGGTTGGGCGTCGAACTCGAAGTATCCGTTCCTCGGCGGCCTGCGGTCGGCAGCGCAGATGGTCTCTTATGAGGTCTCTATTGGTTTTGTTCTCGTTACTGTCATTCTGTTGTCCGGTTCGATGAACCTTACAACGATCGTTGAATCCCAGACGGGCGGTTTCTGGAACTGGTACGCTTTCAAGCTCCCGACGATTATCGTGATGTTCCCGATGATGGTGATTTTCTTCATCTCGGCGCTGGCTGAGACGAACCGTCCACCGTTTGACCTTCCGGAAGCTGAGTCAGAACTCGTTGCGGGTTATCAGGTCGAATATTCCGGCACGCCATTCCTGCTTATTTATCTGGGTGAGCAGATTGCAATCACGCTGATGTGCGCGATGACGAGTGTTCTTTTCCTCGGCGGTTGGCATTCCCCTGTAGGCGATCTTGGCTTGTTCGATGAGAACACGCTGGCGGGGCTCCTGGGTACGGGCACGTTTGAAAGCCTGATCGGGGCATTCTGGTTCGCTCTGAAAGTGACATTCGTGTTCTTCATGTTTGCGTTCGTTCGTGCGCTCGTGCCGCGCTACCGTTATGACCAACTCATGCGTCTTGGCTGGAAGATCTTCCTGCCGACGTCTCTCGTGGCAGTGCTGCTGATTAGTGGCTTTGTCGTCTACACAAACGCAGCGGCTGCTTAGGAAGGGATGATCTGATGAGAATTGCACAAGCCCTCAAAGGCGCCCTTCTGCTCGACTTCATCGGTGCGATGGGGCTCGGCTTCCGGTACCTGTTCCGTCGTAAAGCGACGATCAACTACCCGTTCGAGAAGAACCCATTGTCTCCGCGTTTTCGTGGCGAGCACGCGCTCCGTCGCTACGCGAATGGCGAGGAACGCTGCATCGCGTGTAAGCTTTGCGAAGCGATTTGTCCGGCGCAGGCGATCACGATTGAAGCAGAGCCTCGTGACGACGGCTCACGTCGTACGACGCGCTATGACATTGATATGACCAAGTGCATTTACTGCGGCTTCTGTCAGGAAGCTTGCCCGGTAGATGCTATCGTTGAAGGACCGAACTTCGAGTTCGCTACGGAAACTCGCGAAGAGCTCTTCTACGACAAAGAAAAATTGCTCGCCAATGGAGACCGTTGGGAGCGTGAGATTGCTCGTAATCTCGAACTCGATGCGCCGTATCGGTAACGGCAAAAAGATAGGACCTGTTGTGGGTAACGCGTTTAACGGCGGAAACGCCATCGGCTTAGGGGGCTGATATGGAAGTCATCGCATTCAGCATTCTTTCAGCGATTGTACTGATTGCCGCTTTCTGTGTGATTGCGGCACGTAATCCGGTACACTCTGTACTCTTCCTTATCCTTGCCTTCTTTACATCGTCGGGCCTTCTGGTTCTGATCGGTGCGGAATTCCTCGCTATGCTGCTCATCGTTGTTTACGTGGGTGCAGTCGCGGTTCTGTTCCTGTTCGTCGTGATGATGCTCGACGTGGATTTCGTGGAATTGAAACAGGGCTTCCTCAACTACGCGCCATTCGGCGGCGTGGTCGCTCTGGTTTTCTTCGCCGAGATCGCTCTTGTAGCCAGTGCCATGGGTGCTAGCCGTCCGGAAACATTTGACGCAAGCCCGAATGCAGAGACGAACGTCGAAGCAATCGGTCAGGTCATGTACACAGACTATCTGCTTCTCTTCCAGATTTCTGGCATCGTGCTGCTCATCGCTATGATCGGTGCGATCGTACTCACACTGCGTCACCGTCCGGGAGTTCGTCGTCAGTCTGTTGAGGAACAAACAGGTCGCAAGCGCGCGGATGCAGTTGAACTCAAGGACGTCCGTCCGGGACAGGGGATCTGATATGGAACTGACACTCGCCCATTATCTGTCGCTGTCTGCAGCGCTGTTTACGATCGGTGTCTTTGGCATCTTCGTGAACCGGAAGAACATCATCGTCATTCTGATGTCGCTGGAGCTTATGCTTCTGTCGGTGAACATCAATCTCGTCGCTTTCGGCGCGTTCAATGGCGACATCAAAGGCCAGATTTTCGCAATGCTGGTTCTGACTGTAGCGGCTGCTGAAGCCGCAGTCGGCCTTGCGATCCTGGTCACTTATTTCAGAAACCGCGGCGATATTGCTGTGGAAGATGTCAATCTCATGCGGGGCTGATAAACAGATGACATTGCCTGACCCCCTAATTTTATTCATCGTGCTCGCACCGGGCATTGCGGCAGCCATAGCAGGTCTGTTCCAGCGCTTTATCGGTGACCGTGTTGCGATGCTCGTAACGACGATTACAGTTGGCTCTGCCGGCATTCTGTCGCTGTATCAGCTCTTTGCCTACGCTTTTGGCGGGCACCATGACGCGCATCATCATTTCCAGCATGTAATCCATCTAGCACGCTGGATTGATGTTGGTCAGTTCCACGCCGATTGGGCGATCCGTGTCGACGCTATGTCCATCGTTATGATGGCCGTCATCACAAGCGTTTCCGGTCTCGTGCACCTGTATTCCTGGGGCTATATGTCTGAGGACCCGCATAAAGCCCGTTTCTTCTCATATCTGTCGCTCTTTACGTTTATGATGCTCATGCTCGTGACTGGTGATAACCTGATCCAGATATTCTTCGGTTGGGAAGGTGTTGGCCTCGCGTCCTACCTGCTCATCGGCTTCTGGTTCCATAAAGACAGCGCGAACAGCGCGTCTATCAAAGCGTTCGTTACGAACCGCGTTGGTGACTTCGGTCTCGCGCTCGGCATCATGGCGGCTTTCTTCGTGTTTGGTACCGTTGAACTCAACCCGATGCTTGAAGCGATCAAAGAGAACACTTTTGAGCACGTTGCGCCTATCGTGAGCTTCGCTGAAGCGGCGACACCGCGCGATGCGTCGATCGACTTCCTTGGTTATGGCGTTCCAGTTCTGGAACTTATCGGTGTGCTGCTCTTCATTGGTGCGATGGGTAAGTCAGCTCAGTTCTTCCTGCATGTCTGGCTGCCAGACGCGATGGAAGGCCCGACACCAGTATCAGCGCTCATTCACGCCGCTACCATGGTGACGGCGGGTGTGTACCTCGTGTGTCTGCTCTCGCCGATCTATGAGTACGCCCCATATGCCTCCGGTTTTATCGCGTTGATTGGTGCCGTGACAGCTCTCTACGCTGCGACAGTGGGTATGGCGCAAAACGACATTAAGCGCGTGATTGCATTCTCAACCTGTTCCCAGCTTGGCTACATGTTCTTTGCAGCGGGTGTCGGCGCGTATCAGGCGGCAATGTTCCACCTGTTCACACACGCCTTCTTCAAAGCGCTTCTATTCCTTGGTGCCGGTTCGGTTATTCACGGTATGCACCACGAGCAGGACATGCGCCGTATGGGTGGCGTCGCCAAGTATATGAAGATCACATACGCTGCGATGCTCATCGGCACGATTGCGATTATCGGCCTTGGTATTCCGCACACGAAATTCGGTTTCGCGGGCTTCTTCTCTAAAGATGCCATTATCGAAACTGCGTTTGCAGCGGGCATCTCTGGCGTGTCATTCGCACAGCTCGCGTTCTGGTTCGGTATCATTGCGGCTCTGCTGACAAGCTTCTACTCATGGCGCCTCATTTACATGACGTTCCACGGACCGATGGCAGAAGCGGATCATCATGACGATGCGCATGCTCATGCCGATGATGGCCATGAAGACGACCACCATGCTCATGGCGGCAAGCCTCACGAGTCGCCGCTCGTCATGCTGGTTCCGCTAATTCTTCTGAGTGTCGGAGCCGTGTTTGCGGGTTACTTCTTCTATGATGCCTTTGTTGGCCACCACTACGAAGAGTTCTGGAGCGGTGCGATCTATGCGGCCCCAGAAAACCATGTTCTGCACGATAAGTATGATGTTGCTCATGGCGGCATTAACCCGGGCTGGGTCTTCTGGGCGCCTCTGGTCGTTACGATCCTCGGCTTCCTGATCGCGACCTTCACTTATCTGTTTAACCGTGGCCTCGGTAAGCGAATTGCCGATACCGGCGGTCCTCTGCACGCTCTGTTCGCAAACAAGTGGTATTTCGACGAGATCTATCAGGCGACATTCGTGCGCGGTACGAAAGTGCTGGGCGACTTCTTCTGGAAGGTTGGTGACCGCAAGATTATCGACGGGTTTGGCCCGGACGGTCTGAGTGGACTGGCAAAGTGGGGCGCAAGCCGCCTGTCGGCGATGCATACAGGCTATCTGTATCACTATGCTTTCGTCATTCTCGGTGCTGCCGCGGTCTTCGGTGCAGTCATTCTAATTAACGTAGCAGGAGCGAATTGATGGGCGACTTTGCGCTCCTTTCCTTCATGATTTTTGCACCGGCTCTCGGGGCGCTTCTGCTCCTGTGGGTCCGGAAAATCACGGCGTCTAATGCGACGTCAATTGAAGAAGAGTCTCGTGTAGCTTTCCTTGTCGGTCTGGTTGTCAGCGCTGCGACGTTTGTTCTGTCGATCATCGCGCTGGCTTACTTCCAGCCGGGCGTTGAGGGCTTCCAGCTCGTTGAAGATGTTTCCTGGTTCGGCGGTACGCTGAATGAGGCGGGTGAAGTTGTCGGCGGTATTCGCTACAAGATGGGCGTCGATGGTATGTCCATTCTGCTCGTGCTTCTGACGACCTTCCTGACGCCGCTCTGCTTCCTGGCTAGCTGGGGCAGTGTAAAGCACCGCGTGACCGAGTACGTCGCCGCGTTCCTGTTCCTTGAAACGCTGATGCTTGGCGTATTCTGCTCTCTCGATCTAATGCTGTTCTACGTCTTCTTCGAGGCTGGCCTGATCCCGATGTTCATTATCATTGGCATCTGGGGCGGCGCAGAGCGTGTGTACGCATCGTTCAAGTTCTTTCTTTATACGCTTCTTGGCTCTCTGTTCATGCTGCTCGCGGTTATCGCCATGTACCTGCAAGCCGGCACGTCAGATATCGTCGAATTGCAGACAGTTATTCCGCAGATCTTCGCTGTCGAAGACGGAAAGTTTGGGGTTCAACATCTTCTGTGGCTCGCATTCTTTGCATCGTTTGCTGTTAAACTCCCAATGTGGCCTGTGCATACCTGGCTTCCGGACGCGCACGTTCAAGCGCCGACCGCGGGTTCTGTTATTCTGGCGGGTGTTCTGCTGAAGATGGGCGGCTACGGCTTCCTGCGCTTCTCATTGCCGATGTTCCCTGAAGCCAGCGTCTATTTCCAGCCGATGGTGTTTGCGATGAGCGTAATCGCTATCGTCTATGCATCGCTGGTGGCGTTCCGTCAGACGGATATGAAGAAGTTGATTGCTTATTCGTCTGTCGCTCACATGGGCTTTGTGACGCTTGGTATTTTCTCGTTCACCGAAATCGGTATCCAGGGTGCTATCTTCCAAATGATTTCACACGGCGTGATTTCAGGCGCACTCTTCCTGATCGTCGGTGTCATTTATGACCGGATGCACACGCGTGAGATCAAATTTTATGGTGGTCTCGTCACCAAGATGCCGGTCTACGCAGCGATCTTCATGCTCTTTACGATGGCGAATGTCGGCCTTCCAGGCACAAGTGGTTTTGTCGGTGAAATCCTGACCATGGCTGGTAGCTTCCAGGCCTCAACCTGGGCCGCTACGGGTGCAGCGCTCGGTGTGATCTTCTCTGCCGTTTATATGCTCACGCTGTATCGTCAGACGGTGTTCGGCGTGATGACGAACGAGAAGCTCGAAGGCATCAAGGACATCAATCGCACAGAAGCAATTGTGTTCGCACCGCTCATCATCGCCACGATCGTACTTGGTGTATTCCCTGCGATCATTTTTGACATCACTGAACTCAGCGTGGCGCCTATCATGGCTGCCGTATCTGGATTGATTGGATAACTGACCATGAACTGGGACGAAATCTTCGCAGCAGCTACGCCCGAGCTCTACCTCGCATTTGCGGGTCTGGTCGCGGTTGTTCTTGGTGCGGTTCTTCGCGAACGTTTTGCAACGGTTTCTATCAAAGCCGGCGCGCTGATCCTTCTCGGTGCTTGTGCGCTCTCGCTCTTCAATATTGAAGGCGGTGTTGCATTCAACGGACTTTGGGAAACAGACCGTTTCACGAACCTTGCTAAAGCGGTTTGTTACTTCTGCGCGGGTGTGGCTCTTCTGATCGCGGAACCATATCTCGTGAAAGAGCGCCTTATCCGTTATGAGTACGCGCTTCTGGTAATCTTCGCGTCGCTCGGTATGGGCATCACGCTCTCTGCAAACGATCTGATGACGCTTTATCTCGGTATCGAGACGCTCAGCCTATCATCTTACGTGCTTGCAGCGTTCAACCGGGACAGCCAGCGGTCTTCTGAAGCGGGTCTGAAGTATTTTGTACTTGGCGCGCTCGCATCCGGTCTGATCCTCTACGGCGCTTCGCTTGTGTACGGTTTCTCTGGTTCGACGAACTATGACGCTATTGCGCAGGCCGAGTTCGGTATTGGTCTCGTGTTCGGGCTCGTACTGTTGATTACCGGTCTTGCGTTCAAAGTATCTGCGGCGCCACTGCACGTCTGGACCCCGGATGTATACGAAGGTGCACCGACACCGGTAGTCGCTTTCTTCGCGTCAGCGCCAAAGCTTGCGTCTATGGTCGTCTTTGCGACCATCCTGTTCGAGGCCTTCGGAAACGCAATTGACCAGTGGCAGGATGTCATCCTGATTATCTCTGGTGCATCCATGCTGATCGGTGCCTTTGGTGCGCTGCGCCAGACAAATCTGAAACGCCTGTTTGCTTACTCTTCCATCGGCAATATGGGCTATGCGCTTATTGCGCTCGCCGCAGGTGAAGAAATTGGCGGGCCAGCTCTGCTTGTCTACATGGTGATCTATGCGCTGTCACAGCTCGGCATCTTTGGTGTGCTTCTGTCGATGCGCCGTCGTGGCGGCATGGTCGAAGACATCTCCGAGCTTTCAGGCCTTTCTTCTACAATGCCTTGGCTCGCAGTCTGTATGACAGCTCTCGTGTTCTCGGTGGCTGGTATTCCTCCACTGGGCGGCTTCTTCGGTAAGCTGGTTGTGTTCCAGGCTGGTGTTGAAGCGGGTCTGTGGCCAATCGTGATTATCGGCGTGATCGCGTCAGTTGTTTCGCTCGGCTACTATCTCCGCATCATCATGATCATGTGGGGCGGCGACAAGCTTGCACCGTTTGAAAACATGTCCGGCACTGTCGGCATCACGGTCAGTGCAGCCACTATCCTTGCTTTCCCGGTTTTCACCGTAGTTATCGGTTGGATGATGTCACTCGCCGGTGGCAGCTTCTCGCTCGGTTAAGCGCAAGTGTTTCAGCTGAACGCTCTGGCAAATGCCTGGCCAGTTGAATGGTACGATGAAATCGACAGCACATCTGCTCTTGCCGGGCGACGTGCTGTCGACGGCGTTCAGGAACCTGTCTGGTTCGCGGCAAAAGCGCAGACAGCTGGGCGCGGACGCCTTGGGCGAAAGTGGATATCCGAAACCGGAAATCTCTACACGACTGCTCTTATCCCGATTGATGGATTGTCTCCCGCAGTCGCTGGCGTTTCACTGAGCATTGGGCTGGCCGTCAGGGATATGGTCATCGAGCTTAGTCAGGGACGCCTCATTCCGGGACTTAAATGGCCCAATGACGTACGCATCGACGGTGCCAAGCTCAGTGGCATACTGCTCGAAAGCGGACGATCGTCACAGACTAAACAATTCTGGCTGTCTATAGGTATCGGGATAAACCTCGCCTTTGCGCCGGATATTCCTGACTATGCAACCGTCAGTCTCGCAAAGGTTTTACCTGATCTTGCGGTGCCTCCTGAAGCTGCCCTAACGGTGCTTGACGGGTGTTTGCGTGGACGCCTTACGCAGTTTTCCAAGTTTGGCATGTCTTCGGTAATTGACGACTGGATGAAGGCGACAGATCAGATTGGTGCAATTTGTCGCTCACAACTTGGCGATCAAACCATACAAGGTGAGTTCCACGGGCTGGACGAGCACGGTCATATGTGTCTGAACACCTCCACGGGTGAGATCGTCACGATCACGGCCGGTGATGTTGAGCTTGTGAAGGAACGCTAAGCCATGCTTCTGGCGATCGATGTCGGCAACACGAACACAGTTTTCGGGCTCCATGACGGCGAGTCGTGGGTCGCACAGTGGCGTAGTGCAACCGATAGCACAAAGACAGCTGACGACTATGCGGTATGGCTGACGCAACTCTGCCGGATGGATGGTATACCGTTTGGCGATTTAGACGCTTGCATCATTTCGTCTGTGGTTCCGCAAGCTCGTTTCAATTTCCGCAATCTGGCGCGCCGCTATCTGGATATCGAGCCAATGTTCATTGGCGAATCTTCGGTTGAGTTAGGCGTTCCAATCCGGATATCCAGACCCGAGCAGGTGGGGGCGGACCGTCTGGTGAACGCCGTTGGTGCACATGCGCAACATGAGGGTGCTCTGATTGTAGTAGATAGCGGTACGGCGACGACGTTCGACATTGTCGGCGCTGACGGCGGTTTTGAAGGTGGGATCATTTCCCCCGGCATAAACCTGTCCATGCGTGCCCTTCATGACGCCGCTGCCAGCCTGCCGCGCATCGCAATTCAACGGCCGCCGCAGGTGATCGGACAGGACACTGTATCTGCGATGCAGTCAGGTATATTCCTCGGTTATCTTGATCTGATTGATGGTCTTATCCGTAGGATTAAGGCAGAGTACACAGAACCGATGACGGTGATTGGAACAGGCGGTGTTGCATCACTATTTGAAGGTGAGAGCGAAGAGATCGATATCTACGATCCTGATGTCACAATCCGTGGCCTACTTGAGATTTACCGCCGGAATAAAAAATAGAACGTATGACAGATAAAGCAGAACTCCTGTTCCTGCCGCTTGGCGGTTGCAACGAAATCGGAATGAACCTCAACGCCTACGCTTACGGTCCGATGCATGACCGGCGCTGGATCATTGTTGATATGGGTGTGTCCTTTGGTGACCTCAGAACGCCCGGCGTTGACGTTATTATTCCGGACCCAGGTTTTATTGAAGAGCAGCGCGATAACATTGAAGCGATTTTCCTTACGCACGCGCATGAGGACCATATTGGTGCTGTCGGGCATCTCTGGCACCGATTCCAGAAGCCTATGTACGCCACGCCGTTCACCGCCGAACTGATACGCCACAAGCTCAATGATGCAGGCGTAATCGATAAAGCAAAGCTCAACGTTGTTCCGCTCGGCGGCAAGGTGAAAGCTGGCCCGTTTGAGGTGGAGTACGTCACGCTTACGCACTCAATTCCCGAACCGAACGGTCTCGCGATTAAAACGCCGGCAGGCACTATTCTTCATACGGGTGACTGGAAAATCGACCCTGATCCGCAGATTGGTGCACCGTTTGATTCAACTGTTCTTGAGAAGATGGGCGATGATGGCGTTCTCGCGATGGTTTGCGACTCCACCAATGTGTTCGAGGAAGGTGAAGCCGGATCAGAAGGCAGTTGCCGCGATGAACTGGTTGACCTGATTGGAGAACAGACGGGTAGGGTAGCTGTTACGGCATTCGCATCCAACGTTGCGCGGGTTGAGAGCATTGTGCGCGCCGCTGAAGCGAATGGGCGCCATGTCTGCCTTGTAGGCCGATCCATGCATCGCATTACAGCGGCTGCGAAAGCCGTTGGGATGCTGGCGGACTGTGCCGAGTTCGTAGATGAGAAAGAAGCTGGCTATCTGCCACCGGAAGCTATTCTTTATCTCTGCACGGGGTCGCAAGGCGAACCACGCGCTGCGCTTTCTCGTATCGCGCAGGGCAACCACCCACACGTCACTCTGAATAAGGGAGATACGGTAATCTTCTCGTCCCGTGTCATTCCGGGTAATGAGCGTGGCATCTTTGACCTGCAGAATGCACTTGCAGAAAAGGGCGTGAAGCTCATTACAGACCGTATGCGGCACATTCACGTTTCAGGGCACCCGTGCCGTGACGAGTTGCGCCGGATGTATTCTTGGGTGCGTCCGCGCATCTCCGTGCCTGTTCACGGTGAGCGTCGCCACATCCTCGAACACGCCGACTATGCGAAGTCTCTACAGGTATCCGAGGCGGTTACGCCGAAGAATGGTGACGTCATTCGACTCGCACCAGGACGCGCAAAGATCGTTGATGAGGTGCCGACCGGTCGTCTTCTCCTCGACGGCAAGCGTCTCATTCCGGAAAACGCTCAAGGCATCCAGGAACGCCGCCGGCTTTCATTCGCAGGCCATGTCACCGTTGCCATTTGTTTTGATGACAACGCCGACATCATCGACGGCCCAGAAGTGTTTGTCCGGGGCTATTCAGAGCCAGATGGACGGACGCTCGACGAAACGATTGATGCGTTCGATGAGGCCGCCGAAAATGCGATAGATAGTCTCAAGCGTAAAGCGAGGCTTGACGATGAAACGGTCGAGCGTTCACTTATTCGCGCGCTGCGCAAGGTAGGCGAGCGTGAGCTTGGAAAACGTCCGCTGATCGATGTTTCGATCCTGCGGGGATAATCAACAGACTGAAAGCGGGGAAACATGATCGGTCCACTCAACCATGTAGGCGTTGCGGTTCCTTCCATTGAGGAAGCGGCTCAAACCTATCGTGAACTGTATGGCGTAACAGACATTACCGAGCCTGGCGAAATGCCGTCACAGGGTGTGCGCTTTTGCTTTGTAAATCTCCCAAACAGCCAGATCGAACTGATTGAGCCGCTGGGTGACGATTCCCCGATCCTGAACTTCCTCAAGAAGAACCCGAAGGGTGGCCAGCACCATGTGTGTTTCGAAGTTGAAGACATTCATGAAGCCAAGCGTGAGATGGAAGCTAAAGGCGCGACAGTTCTCAACGAGCCGCGCATTGGTGCGCACGGAACGCCGATCATCTTTGTTCATCCGAAAAATTCGAACGGCGTGCTGATCGAGCTGATGGAAACTCCGAAACACTAATGGGTATTTTTTCTGCTTCCGTCGTCTTTCTGATTTCATGGTGGATGGTCTTTCTGGCAGTCCTGCCAATTGGTGTGCGCGGCCAGCACGAAGACTATGTGCCGGACGACGGAACAGAGCCTGGCGCGCCTCAGGCCCCGAATCTTTGGAAGAAAGCCACATGGGCGACTATCGGTGCCGCCGTGGTAACGCTGATCGGTTTTATTATCGCGATCAGCGGAATTCTCCCTGAACCGGATCGTATCTGGTAGAAGCTGATTGCGCGCGACTCATACGGGCGCTAGATCAGCATGATCTTCTTTTACAGCGAATGGCATCATGAAGCTCTCTAACTATTTCCTGCCTGTTCTCAAGGAAACTCCAGCCGAGGCGACAATCCTGTCGCACCAGTACATGCTTCGGGCGGGCATGATCCGCCAGAATGGCGCAGGCATTTACAGCTGGCTGCCGTTGGGCCTGAAAGTGCTCCGTAAGATCGAGACGATCGTGCGCGAAGAAATGGACCGCGCTGGTGCTGTAGAAATGCTGATGCCGACGATCCAGCAAGCCGAGCTCTGGCAGGAAAGCGGTCGCTATGACGATTATGGTAAGGAGATGCTGCGCATTACCGACCGTCATGATCGTGAAATGCTCTTTGGCCCGACCAATGAGGAAATGATCACGGACATTTTCAGGTCGTATGTGCGTAGCTACAAACAGCTGCCTCTGAACCTGTATCACATCCAGTGGAAGTTCCGTGACGAGATCCGCCCCCGGTTTGGCGTGATGCGTGGTCGTGAGTTTCTGATGAAGGACGCTTATTCCTTCGACATTGATGCTGACGCGGCCCGCCGATCTTATCAAAAAATGTTTTGCGCTTACCTGAATACGTTCGATAGGCTCGGCCTGACTGCTGTGCCTATGAAGGCGGATACCGGCCCTATTGGCGGCGATCTGAGCCACGAATTTATCATTCTCGCGGAAACCGGCGAAAGCGAAGTGTTCCTTGATAAGGCGCTTCTTGATGTCCCTGCGCCGGGTATTGATTTCGATTTTGACGGTGACCTCACAACTGAAATCGACAAGCGTACTCAGTATTACGCAGCAACCGACGAAATGCATGATGTGGCCGAGTTTGAAACTGTACCGGAAGACCGACGCGTGTCTGCTCGC
Source organism: Ponticaulis sp. (assembly GCA_002723155.1). Taxonomy (GTDB): domain Bacteria; phylum Pseudomonadota; class Alphaproteobacteria; order Caulobacterales; family Hyphomonadaceae; genus Ponticaulis. Next base: position 498,189 of record PBNO01000006.1, read on the forward strand.
GGTATCGAAGTCGGTCATATCTTCTTCTTTGGCGACAAATACTCTTCGCCGATGAAAGCTGAGATCATGAACGCGGAAGGTAAGAGCGTTCCGGTTCAAATGGGCTCTTATGGTGTTGGTGTATCACGTCTGGTTGGCGGTATTATCGAAGCGTCTCACGACGACAAAGGCATTATCTGGCCGAAGTCTGTAGCGCCTTTCGACGTCGGTATCGTAACCGTGAAAGCTAAGTCTGAAGAAATTCAGGCAGCTGGTTCTGACGCATATGCACAACTTCAAAAAGCTGGTTTTGATCCGTTATATGATGATCGTGACGCCAGCCCTGGCGTAAAGCTCTCTTCAATGGAACTGATTGGTATTCCATACGTCTTAGTCATCGGTCCGAAGGGACTGGAAAAAGGCGTAGTTGAGCTAAAGACGCGGGCGACGGGAGAAGCTGAAGAAATGTCACTCGAAGCTGCCATCAATAAGCTGAAAGCTTTAGCGTGAGTTCGGTAGCTCCCGAAGCACTTAAAGACAGACCGTTCGGATATTACGAACGGTCTTTGGCGTTCAGATATATCCGGGCTCGCCGTGAGCACGGCGGTGTCGCTATTGTATCTATTCTATCGCTCGTCGGTATTGCGCTCGCGGTTGCTGCGTTGATTATCGTCATGTCGATCATGAATGGGTTTCGAGCAGAGCTAATTGATCGTGTTCTTGGTAACTCCGGGCACATCCGTGTTTATTCCGGACAGAACCTTGCAACCGACATTGACGACTTGATTATCCAGCTTGAAGCGAGAGATGATGTGCGCAGCGCTGTGCCGATTGTTGAAGGGGCCGTTCTAGCGTCTTCGGATGCTGTTGCGCGCGGTGCTTATGTGCGAGGGATAAGCCCGAGCGACACTGACGCGTTTGAGTTTCTTCAAGGTGATCTTTATCGCGGAAGCATGGAGACGTTTGGTGACGGACGATTTGGTGGTGATGACATCATCATTTCAGAACGTCTGGCACGCTCATTGTATGTGACGGCAGGTGATTCACTCACACTTATTGCTCCCGAAGGCGCTGCGACTATGGGCGGTGTCATTCCGCGCCGTAAAGTTTATAACATTGCAGGTGTGTTTGAAGTCTTTTCAGGAAACGCAAACCCGCTCGACGATTCGCTGATCATCATGCCATTGGAGCAGGCTCAGCTCTTCTTTAATTCGCGCGATCGCTATCCGATTGTCGAGCTAAAGATAAATGACCCGCAGGACGTTGATGTCGTGCTTCAAACGCTTCAGAGGGAAATCTTTCCGAGAGGCATGCTTACGCAATCCTGGAAAGAACTGTACCGCGGCATTGTCGGCGCGCTGGAAGTCGAGCGCAGCATGATGAGGATGATTTTCGCTGTCCTGATCACCATCACTGCTCTGAACATTATTACTGGCATCGTGATGCTCGTGAAGAACAAGGCGCGCGATGTCGCTATTCTTCGAACGATGGGCGCAAGCCGCAGTACGATACTTCGTGTCTTCCTGATGATTGGCGGAATTCTTGGTGTGTCTGGTCTGGTGCTTGGTCTGACGCTGGGGCTTCTCTTCTGCTTCAATATCGAGCCGATTCAGGATTTCCTGAATATGCTTACCGGCAACGCAATCTGGAATCCTGATGTTTACGGGCTTCCTTACATTCCGGCGCTAATTGATTGGTCTGAAGTCGGTTTTGCATCAGCGTATGCATTTCTTGTGTCGATAGTCGTGTCCGTGCTTCCGGCGTGGAATGCTGCCAAGCTCGACCCTGTCGAAGCCTTGAGATCGGAGTAGAGCTATGAGCGTGGTTCTGAAGCTTTCCTCCGTTGTCCGCACGTACCGGGCAGGCGAAAACGCGGTTGATGTTCTTAAAGGTGTCGACCTTGAGCTAAGCCGTGGCGAGCTTGTTGGGCTGGTCGGACCGTCCGGCTCGGGTAAGTCGACGCTTTTGCACACTGCTGGCCTTTTGGAGAGGCCAGACGAAGGGACGGTACTCCTTGACGGTGAAGACTGTCTGAAACTGAATGACCGCCAGCGCACGCTTATGCGCCGAACGCGCCTTGGGTTTGTTTATCAGTTCCATCACCTGCTTCCGGAGTTTAACGCGATTGATAACGTCGCAGCTCCGCTTTACCTCTCGGGCGTCCATCGGAATGTGGCGCGCGAGCGTGCCGTCGAATTGCTTGAAAAGATGGGTCTGGGGCACAGGCTCAATCACCAGCCGATGGAAATGTCTGGCGGTGAGCAGCAGCGTGTTGCAATTGCGCGTGCACTGTCGAATCGACCGAAGATTCTGATCGCCGACGAACCAACGGGCAACCTCGACACCAAAACAACGGAAAGCGTGTTTCAGCAGTTGATTGAAACGGGCAGGACTGAAGGTCTCGCCATGCTGATCGCGACCCATAACCTCGCGCTGACCCAGTATATGGACCGCGTGCTGACCCTCGAGGATGGGAAACTCACAACTTTCGAACCTGCGAAGGCTTCTGGCTGAGACCGTTTTCTTCCATGATGGTTAAAGGTCAGGAAGATTATGATGTCTGAAAGCTATAAAACTCCGCGCTTTGTCCACTTAGGTGTGCGTTCCTCATTCTCTCTTCTGGAGAGTATGATTACGTCCGGTGCGTTGAAGTCCTGGGCTGAAAACAATCTAGTCTCCGCCGTTGGCGTAACTGATCACAACAACCTATTCGGCGCGCTTGAGATTTCAGAATATCTGGCGGGTATTGGGGTTCAGCCGGTCGTTGGCGTCGCGTTCGATGTGATGCCCGCGCTGCATGACGCCCAACCCTACAAACTGACAATCTATGCCAAAGATGAGACGGGCTATGAACGTCTCATGGAAATCGCTTCGGCTGCTTATCTAGAAAGCGAGGATGGTGTTCCCGTTTTGAAAGAGCATCATGTTTTTGAGAAGACCGAAGGACTGATTGCGCTTTCTGGCGGCGCGTATGGCGAGGCGGGTCAAGCGGCTTGCCGCGGCAAGTATGAGCAGGTTTTGGCTTCCCTCAAGCGACTAACCGATGCCTATCCTGACCGCTGCTATGTCGATATTCAGCGTCATGACGAACCTGAAGAAATTCAGAGCGAGCCTATGCTCATTGAAGCGGCTTATGAGCTCGGATTGCCGCTCGTTGCCATCCAGGATGCAAGGTTCCTAAAGCGCGAAGACCATGCGGCTCATGATGCGCTCATGTGTATCCGTAACGGGAGCTATATCGGCCAGACTGAACGATATCGGATCACAGAAGAGCACTATCTGAAGTCGGCGGACGAAATGGAGGCGCTCTTCGCCGACATTCCTGAGGCTATTGAGAACACTATTGCCCTCGCTCAAAGGTGCGCTGTACGTCCCCGTCTGCGAAATCCGATCCTTCCGCACTTCGATGGCGGGTTTGGTCGTAGCGAAGCAGATGAACTTCGCGCACAGGCGAATGAGGGCCTCGAGCGGCGCCTTGCCGAAGTCGAAAAGATGTACGGTACGCGAGAGGAATATCAGGAGCGTCTCGATTACGAGCTGGGTATCATCGAGAATATGGGCTTTCCGGGCTACTTCCTGATCGTATCTGACTTCATCAAATGGGCTAAAGAACACGATATTCCCGTTGGGCCGGGGCGCGGTTCAGGTGCGGGGTCACTGGTTGCCTGGGTGCTGCTTATTACCGACCTCGACCCGCTTCGTTTCGGGCTGCTCTTCGAGCGCTTCCTGAACCCAGAACGTGTTTCCATGCCTGACTTCGACGTGGACTTCTGTCAGGAGCGTCGTGGTGAAGTGATCCGCTACGTGCGTGACAAGTATGGTGAAGCCAGCGTCGCATCCATTATCACTTTTGGTACGCTTCAGGCGAAGGCGGTGGTGCGAGATGTCGGTCGTGTTATGCAGATGCCTTATGGGCAGGTGGATCGACTTTCTAAGCTAATCCCGTTCAATCCCGCAAAGCCGCCAAAGCTGAAAGACGCGATCGCGGACGAACCGAAGTTCGATGAGGAAAAAGATCGAGACCCGCTGGTCGGTGAGATGCTGGAAAAAGCGCTCGCGCTTGAAGGGCTTTACAGAAACTGTGGTACGCACGCCGCCGGCGTCGTTATCGGTGACCGGCCACTCGTTCAACTGACTCCACTTTTCCGCGATCCACGGTCCGACCTTCCGGCGACCCAGCTTAACATGAAATGGGCTGAGCAGGCCGGACTCGTGAAGTTCGACTTCCTTGGCCTAAAAACGCTGACCGTCATCCACCGCGCGCTCAAATTCCTGAATGAGACGGAAACGTCCATGCCGAAGGCCTGGCGCGCCTATGACGACGAGTCGACCTATCAGCTGATGTCTGTAGGCGACACGCTGGGTGTGTTCCAGCTTGAGGGGCAGGGTATGCGCGATACCCTGAAGAAAGTGCAGCCGGGCTCCATGGAGGACGTGATCGCGATCATTTCTCTCTACCGCCCGGGCCCGATGGATAACATTCCGCAGTTCGTCGACGTTAAATTCGGACGTGTCGATGCGGACTATTATCACCCGCTTCTGAAACCGATCCTTGAAGAGACTTACGGCGTTCCGGTCTATCAGGAACAGGTTATGCGTATGGCGCAGGAGCTTGCGGGTTACTCGCTTGGTGAGGCGGATATGCTTCGCCGCGCTATGGGTAAGAAAAAAGTCGAGGAGATGCTCAAGCAGCGTAAGCGCTTTATCGAGGGTGCTGCTGAGAAGGACGTTCCGGAGAAACAGGCCAGCCATATCTTCGATGTTATGGAGAAGTTCGCCGGTTACGGTTTTAACAAATCCCACGCAGCTGCTTATGCCGCAATTTCTTACCAGACGGGTTATCTGAAAGCGAACCACCCGATCGAATTTCTCGCGGCTTCAATGAGCCTCGATATCCAGAACACTGACAAGCTTGCGGCGTTTTTCCAGGAAGCAAAGCGTCTGGATATTACGGTTCAGGCGCCAGATATCAATCTCAGCAATCCGGACTTCGATGTTCGCGATGGTTCGATCATCTATGCTCTCGGCGCGATTAAAGGCGTGGGCATGGAAGCGATGAAACATGTTTGCGAAATCCGCAAAGAGCGACCGTTTGACAGCCTTCATGATTTCGCAGAGCGCGTCGATCCTCGTCTGATCAACCGAAAGTGTCTCGAGTCGCTCGCTAAATCTGGCGCCTTTGACTCGCTGGAACCAAATCGGGCGCGTGCGCTGGCGGCTGTCGATGTTCTGGTCGCCACGGCTTCGTCAGCAGCTGATGATCGTGCAGCAAACCAGAACAGTCTGTTCGGAGATGATAAATCTCAGACACGGGCGCCAATTCCAAAAGTGCCCGCTTGGAGCTCGACCCAACTGTTGGACCATGAGTTCAAGGCAGTCGGCTTCTACCTCAGCGGACACCCGCTCGACGGACTGCTTCTAGCCGGCGCCAGAGACAGGATTACTTTCGCCATGGATATCCAGACGGCAGCCCGTGAGAAGGGCGTTCTGGAGATGATGGGTATCGTACGAGCCAAGAATGAACGGCCAGCTCAGTCTGGCGGTAAGTTCGCGTGGGTCACATTCTCTGATCCAACCGGCGAATTCGAAGCTATGGTGCCGCCGGAAACCCTGATGGAGATTCGCGACGTTATCGAAACGGGAGCCTCAGTGGTGGTCCGTATCCGTCCTCGTGTTAAGGACGATGAGATCCGACTGACTGTAGATGGCGCCATACCGCTGGAAAAGGCGGCGCTTGGTGCGCCTAAGGGGCTGATTGTAAGTCTCCTTCCAGGAACGGATCCGGCGACCTTTGTTGAGGTGTCAAAACACCTTGTGAATTTGAGCACGCATGAGCGCGGCGAACTTCGTGTAGAGGTGCCGATTTCGGGTAACCGGATCGCGCTGGTAAGCTTGCCTGGGAAGTACGCTGTCGGCACGGCCGCAGCTCAGGCTTTGAAGTCTGCTCCGGGTGTTCGTGCCGTACGTGAACTTGCTGCGTAATCGCGGGTTGCCAGAACGCCTAAACTCTGTATAAGCCACGCCTATTCCGACACGCGGGCAGCACTTTCGTGCATCCGGTGCTGGGTCATGTGACCCGGCTATGCCTGCGGCGGCTAACCGGATAGGAGAAAATAGAAATGGCACTGCCTGAATTCACTATGGCTCAGCTTCTCGAAGCTGGCGTACACTTTGGTCACCAAACTCACCGCTGGAACCCTAAGATGAAGAAATTCATCTATGGTGAGCGTAGCCACATCCACATTATCGACCTTTCTAAAACTGTGCCGCTTTTTCACCAAGCGCTCGTAAAGGTCCGCGATACTGTTGCAAAAGGCGGCCGTGTACTCTTCGTTGGTACAAAACGTCAGGCGGCTGATCCTGTTGCTGAAGCTGCACAGCGTTGTGCTCAGTACTACATGAACCACCGTTGGCTCGGCGGCACGCTGACAAACTGGCAGACTGTTGCTCACTCGATCAAGCGCCTCAAAGAGCTCACAGCTCTTCTTTCTGAAGGCGGCAACGTTTCTGGTCTGACGAAAAAAGAACTTCTCAACCGTGAGCGCGAGCGCGAAAAGCTTGAACGCGCACTCGGTGGTATTCAGGACATGGGCGACCTGCCTGACCTGATGTTCGTAATCGATACGAACAAAGAGCAAATTGCGATTAAAGAAGCTAAAAAGCTCGGCATTCCTGTCATCGCTGTAGTTGATACGAACTGCGACCCTGACGACGTTGACTTCCCATTCCCGGGCAATGACGACGCGGCTCGTGCTATCTCGCTCTACGCGAACCTGATTGCTGACGCAGTTCTCGACGGTCTTGCTGAGTCTACTGCTGGCCTCGGTATCGACCTTGGCGAGTCTGAAGACCTCACAGACGTTGCTGCAGCTGACCTCGCTGCTGCTGAGTCTGGCGAAGCAACCGAATAATCACTGACGCTTAGTAACCCCTAAGATAAAGGCAAATTTGACATGGCTCAGATTACCGCTGCATTGGTCAAAGACCTGCGCGAGAAAACTGGCGCGGGCATGATGGATGCCAAAAAAGCGCTCGTAGAGAACGACGGTAACGTTGAAGCAGCTATCGACTGGCTGCGTGCGAAAGGTCTCTCTAAAGCCGCTAAGAAAGCTGACCGCGTCGCGGCTGACGGCCTGGTTGCTGCAGTCGTTTCTGCGGACAAGAAGACTGGCGTCCTTGTCGAGCTGAACGCTGAGACTGACTTCGTTGCGCGTAATGAAGGCTTCCAGAAATCACTGGTTGGTTTCGCTGAAGCTGCACTCGCAACAGATGGCACATCAGAAGCTCTGCTGGCTGCACCAGCTGTTGAAGGCGAAGGCACGATCTCCGATCAGATCACCCGCCTGATCGCTACAATCGGCGAAAACATCACGCTTCGCCGCGTTGAAAAGCTTGAATCGCCTGAAGGCGTAGTCACGAACTACATCCACGGCGCAGCAGCCGACGGCCTTGGCCGTATCGGTGTACTCGTGGCTCTCAAAGGCGAAGCGTCTGCTGACGAACTCGCTGAAGCTGGTCGTAAAGTTGCCATGCACATTGCGGCAACGAGCCCGGCAGCTGCGACAACTGATGACCTCGACCCGGAACTGGTTGCGCGTGAGAAGCAGGTTCTCACCGAGCAGGCTCGTGAGTCTGGCAAGCCGGACAACGTTATCGAAAAGATGATCGTTGGTCGTCTGCAAAAGTTCTACAAAGAAGTGGTGCTCGTTGAGCAGCAGTTCGTAATGAACCCGGACGAAACAGTTGCTCAGTTCCTGGCATCTCAGAAAGCTGAACTCGTTGGCTTCAAGCGTGTTACGCTTGGTGAAGGCATCGAGAAAGAAGAGTCTGATTTCGCTGCGGAAGTAGCTGCAGCGACTAAAGGCTAGCTAATACGGCTGGATTGGTTTGACCGAATCCGGCAAAGCTATCTGGTGTTGCCAAAGGAGCCGAACATATGAACGAGACAACAGAAACTTCTCGATCAGATTTTCGGTACAAAAGGGTTCTCCTGAAGATTTCAGGAGAGGCCTTGATGGGCGACACAGGCTTCGGCATCGATATGGCGACCTGTGATCGGTTTGCCAGAGGGATTGCAGCGTCGGTCAAGGCCGGCGCTGAAATCTGTCTGGTTATCGGTGGCGGAAATATTTTTCGCGGCTTGGCGGGCGCCGCTCAGGGAATGGAGCGCGCACAGGCGGACCATATGGGCATGCTGGCGACCGTTATGAACGCGCTTGCAATGCAGTCCGCGCTCGAGGCGATTGGCGTGCCGACACGCGTGCAATCTGCCATCCCTATGCATACAGTGTGTGAACCGTTCATTCGCCGCAAAGCGATCCGCCATATGGAAAAAGGCCGAATCGTTATTTTTGCGGCGGGTACAGGCAACCCATACTTCACGACAGACACAGGCGCCGCTCTTCGAGCTGCAGAGATGGGCTGTGACGCTATGCTAAAGGGTACGCAGGTTGATGGCGTGTACTCAGCAGATCCGAAAAAAGAGCCTGACGCTGATCGCTATGATGAACTGACGTACCAGGATGTCTTGGCGCGAGATCTTCGCGTCATGGACGCTTCCGCTGTTAGCCTGTTACGTGATAGCGATATTCCAATCGTGGTTTTCAACCTTCATGAAGAAGGTTCCCTGCATAACGTTTTGACGGGGCAGGGTGTTTGCACGGTTATCTCGAATACCTAAGGGTAGGAACATGTCAGAAGAATACGATGAAAAGGCGCTGAAAAAGCGCATGGAGAAAGCGCTTGAAGCTCTCTCAACAGAATTTGGTGGCCTGCGTACAGGTCGTGCATCTGCCAGCCTGCTCGATAACATCACTGTCATGGCATATGGTGCTCAAACGCCTTTGAACCAGATCGGTTCTGTTTCAGTTCCAGAGCCACGAATGCTCGCGGTGAATGTATGGGACAAGGTGAACGTCGGCGCTGCTGACCGCGCTATCCGTGATTCTGGCCTTGGCCTTAATCCGGTAGTCGACGGCACAAACCTTCGTATTCCAATTCCTCCGCTGAACGAAGAACGTCGTGCGGAACTCGCAAAGATTGCTGGCAAGTATGCCGAGCAAGCGCGCATCAGCGTTCGCAATGTGCGTCGCGACGGCATGGACTCTCTGAAGAAGATGCAAAAAGCCGGCGATATCAGTGAAGACGAGCAGAAGGTCTTTTCTGAGGATGTGCAAAAGCTGACCGATCAGTACATCAAGCGCGTCGATGAGGCCCTCAAGGCCAAAGAAGAAGAGATCATGCAGGTATAATACCCTGTATGACGGGTATTATGGCTTCCCCTGATGCTTCCGGACCGAGACACATTGCCATCATTATGGATGGCAATGGACGTTGGGCGAAACAACGCGGGCTGCCGCGTCAACTAGGGCATGAGCGCGGTGTAGAAGCGCTTCGCCGTACTGTGGAAGCCTGTCGAAATCTCGATCTTGAACATCTAACGGTCTTTTCTTTTTCATCAGAAAACTGGAAGCGCCCGGTCGAAGAGGTTTCGTCTCTTTTCGCACTCCTGCGATTATATGTGCGACAGGATTTGAATAAGCTCGCAAAAGACGGTGTGCGGGTGCGGGTCCTCGGTTCTCGCAAGGGGCTGCCCGAGGATATCCTCTCGCTCATCGAGATGGCTGAAGAAAAGACAAGCCACAATACCCGTTTTCAGCTCAACATTGCCTTTAATTATGGCGCGCGAGACGAGATTGTAGAGGCGGCCAAAGCGCTCGCAATCGACGTTGAAGCAGGCCGCATGAGCGCCGCCGATATAGATTCTGATGCCTTTGCATCGCGGCTCTGGTTTTCGGGTGTTCCTGATCCTGATTTGTTGATCCGCACCAGCGGAGAGTTCCGCCTGAGCAATTTCCTCCTCTGGCAGATCGCTTATAGCGAAATGATGTTTGTGGATTGTCTCTGGCCGGACTTTTCCGAAACAGAGTTGATCGACGCCATTAACGCTTACAAGTCGCGAGAACGTAGATTTGGCGGCCTGACGGTGGATGGGCTGCAATCGGAATGACTACGCCAGATCCTCGCCGCGGAGATACACTTTCGCTGAGGGTAATTTCTGCAGCTCTGATGATTCCTGCCGGATTGTTCGTGGTTTGGTTTGGTGGTGTCGTCCTGCTCGCTGCCGGATTGCTGTGCGCAGCGCTCATGTGGCGCGAAGTCTGGAATGTCACAACCAAAAGCGCGCTCAACTGGTCGGCATATATGGTCGGTGCGGGTGTACTGATCTCAATTTCGCTGGCCTGTTATCAGCTTCTGCCTTCCACCGCGATTGCGGTCATATTCTGCGTTCTTGCGTATGCGCTTATAAAAATGACCAGAGTGTCGTCTGCGATCTGGCTTGTGGCAGGGGGGCTTGTTATCGGGCTGGCTGTATACGGTCTGCTCGAATTGAGGGGGCTGGGCGATGGACGACTATATCTCACACTAATTGTGATGAGTGCCGTATGGATCACGGATATCGCGGCCTATTTTGCAGGCCGGGGTTTTGGTGGGCCGCAACTTGCGCCGCGCAACAGCCCGAACAAAACCTGGTCCGGTGCTGCCGGTGCTGTTATTTGCACGGTTCTGTTTGGCGCTTTGTCTGCAGGTATTATGCAAGGCCATTTGATTAACTGGATAATCTATATCGGCCTGGTGAGTGCTATTGCTCAATTAGGCGATCTGGCAGAGTCGCGCTGGAAACGGACATTCGGGGTGAAGGATTCTGGAAGCATCATTCCCGGTCATGGCGGAATTCTGGACCGGCTTGATTCTTTTTCGGCGGTTCTGGTTGCGCACGCCATCGCTTTCAGTATTGATCCCTCCTTTCCGGAGCATGCGCTAGGATTGGGCAGATAATGAAAGTAACAATTCTGGGGTCTACCGGATCCATCGGTGTTTCCACCCTTGATGTGATTTCTTATGCGAATTCCGTTGGTGACCAGGTGTTTGAAGTTGACGCGTTGATCGGTGGTCGCAACGCGTCTATGCTAATCGAACAAGCTAAGGCGTTTCGTCCGAACACGGTCGTGATTCAGGATGAGAGTCAGTTCTCGACTGTAAAGTCAGCCCTCGCTGATCTTGATATAGACGTCGCGTCCGGCGATGCGGCGGTTATAGAAGCGGCGTCACGCCCAGTAGACAAGGTCATGGCCTCGATATCGGGGACTTGTGGGCTGTTGCCGACCATGGCCGCGATTGATTCTGGTGCTGACGTCCTGCTTGCAAACAAAGAAACGATGGTTTGCGCAGGACCGATCATGAAGGCACGAGCCGTGACGTCGGGCTCGAAAATTATCCCCGTTGATTCTGAACACAATGCCATCCTGCAATGTCTCGATGGGTCTCAGAAAGTCGAACAGTTCACGCTGACTGCGTCGGGCGGGCCGTTCCGTGATGCAAGTCTGGATATCATTCGTGCGGCGACACCAGAGCAGGCGCTCGCCCACCCAAATTGGGCTATGGGTGCTAAAAACTCCCTCGATAGTGCGACAATGATGAACAAAGGCCTTGAGCTTATCGAGGCGGTTTATTTGTTCGATATTCCCCAGTCTCAGATTGATGTTCTGATTCATCCTCAGTCGATAATACATTCCATGGTGGCCTACGTTGACGGCTCTGTAATCGCTCAGATGGGCACGCCTGATATGAAGACGCCTATTGCATATGCGCTCGGCCTTCCGGGGCGTGTTCGTACAGACGTGAAGCGCCTCAATCTCGCCGAGCTGGCGCGTCTTGATTTCCGGATGCCGGACGATGAACGGTTTCCGGCCCTGAAACTGGCACGGCAGGCATCCGATGCCGGTCTCATTGGAACGTGCGTCTTCAACGCTGCTAACGAATACGCAGGAAAAGCATTCCTCAATGGGGAATGCGGTTTTCTGGATATCTCTGCGCTTGTAGAGTATTCCCTGCACAGGGCACTGGACAGGCAGAGCTCGGAAATGCCACACAATGTTTCGACTGTGGACGATGCTTTGCAGGTCACCGAAATCGTTCGGACCTGGGTTGAAGAGCGTCTGAAGAACTAAAACAGGAAATCGATCTCTTTATGTCGCTTTTGCTTCAAAGCCTCCTCTATCCTGTGATGTTTGTGATCGTGATCTCAATTGTGATCGTGATCCATGAGCTCGGTCATTACTGGGCCGGCCGATACTTCGGCGCAGCTGTTGAATCCTTCTCCATGGGCTTTGGGAAATCAGTTTATGAAAAAACCGACAAGAACAATACACGTTGGCGCCTTAACTGGCTGCCGCTTGGTGGGTTTGTAAATTTCGTAGCTGAGGATGGGCTTATCGAGAATGGCGGGGACGTAGAGAGCGATGGCCGAAACTTGCCTCCCGAAAAACAACCTAAGGGTCGGCCCTTTACCGATTTGAGCGCAGGCGCACGAATTATTGTTGCGCTCGCAGGACCTTTTGCCAATTTCATCCTGGCTATCGGTATCTTTGCTGTCATCGGAATGGTTTTGGGCGACCCGGTTCAGCGCCTTTCAGTCCACTCAGTCTTCGAAGATTCAGTGGCAGAGGAGGCCGGTCTCCAGCCGGGCGATATCTTTGTGGCCGTGAATGGACGTGCGGCGGATCGCCAGAAGGTCATCCTGGAAGAGATTAAAATGTCTGCGAACGATGAGGTAGACATTGAAGTTCTTCGTGGTGCCGAAACAGTTCATATTACGCTGACACCTCGACGGGAAACGCTGCAGAACGAACTCGGGATTACCGAACGTACTGGTTATATCGGCGTAGAGCTTGCGCGACAGATCGTTGATCGAAACCACCTCAACCCAGTCGCAGCAGTCGGCTATGGTGTGTCCGAGACGTTTTCAACGATCAGCTCGTCCGTGAATATGCTTGGGCGCATCGTCACCGGACGGGAATCGCTGCAGCAATTGTCCGGTCCGGTAGGTATTGCAAGCGTTGCTGGAAATATGGCGCGTACAACGCTCGAAGCCGAACAGGTCGGATTGGGTACGCGGCTCTACATGCTGTTGATGAGTAACCTGCAGCTTATCGCATTCATTTCTGTAGCGGTCGGCTTCTTCAATCTTCTGCCGCTACCGATTCTCGATGGTGGTGTGGTGGTCATCAACACTTACGAAGCCGTAACTGGGAAAGGGCTCTCAGAAGAGCTACTGCTGAAGTCAAAGTTCGTGACTCTCTTATTTCTTGCCGCATTGGCAATTTTCATCACTCTTGGTGATTTTGAAGAGGCCGGACTTCTTGAGGTTTTCCGCGGGTTGTAGTTTGTACTCTCGGGGCATGTTGATTTGATAGGAACGGGTAAGTCATGCGGTCAGTTTTAGCCAGCGCAGTAGCGCTCTCTTCCATTATCGCTGGTACGACCGTCTCTGGTGGTCTGCTGGCGCCGGAAGCGCATGCTCAGGCGGCAAGTTCCGACCTGATCCGTCGTGTGATTGTTCAGGGTAACGAGCGTATTGAAGCGCGCACGGTTGAATCGTATTTGCTTCTTGAGCCGGGTCAGCGGTTTGATCCGGAACGTGTCGATCTTTCTTTGAAGACTCTGTTTGAAACTGGCCTTTTCGCGGACGTCATTATCGCGCGCGACGGAGATAATCTCGTCGTTCAAGTCGTTGAGAACCCGATTATCAACCAGGTTATCTTCGAGGGTAACCGCGCCCATGATGATGAAAAGCTCAGTGAAGAAATTCAGGCCGCACCTCGTGGCGTGTTTACAGCGGCGCGTGTTCAGGCAGACGTCCAACGCATTCTTGAAGTATACCGCCGGTCCGGTCGTTTCTCCGTTGATGTGACGCCGCAATATGTGCCTCTCGATCAAAACCGCGTTGATCTGATCTTCGAAATCACAGAGGGTCCGGTAACGGGCGTACGTTCGATCAACTTCATCGGTAATGAAGAATATTCAGACCGTCGTCTTCGCAGCGAGATTGTAACGCGTCAGTCTCGTTTCTGGCGCTTCTTTAGCTCCAACGACAACTATGACCCTGACCGCCTAGAATATGACCGCGAGCTCCTCCGTCAGTTCTATGCAAACCAAGGGTATGCCGATTTCCGGGTTGTTTCTGCGGTTGCTGAGCTGACACCTGATCAGGAAGACTTCTACATCACTTTCACAATCGATGAGGGTGAGCAGTATGACTTTGGTGAGATCACGGTTGAAACCGCGCTCGACAAGCTGAACTCTGATACGCTGGAAGCGATTATTCCGATCCGTGAAGGTACCCTTTTCCGCGGCGATCTGATCGAAGACACCGTGGATTCCCTGACCTTTGCTGCAGGTATTGCCGGTTACGCCTTTGTGGATGTCCGCCCGCGTATCGAACGCGACCCAGAGACACGTAAAGTAAACATCGTCTTCGCGATCGACGAAGGTCCGCGCGTTTACATCGAGCGGATCAACATCGTAGGCAATACACGTACGCTCGACCGCGTTATTCGTCGCGAAATGCGTATTTCCGAGGGTGACGCCTTCAACCGGGTTCTGATTGACCAGTCTCGAAACCGCATCCGTCGTCTCGGCTTCTTTGAGGATGTTGAGATTGAAGAAAACCCTGGATCTCTGCCTGACCGTACAGAAGTCGATGTGCGTGTGACAGAAGGCCCAACGGGGGAGGTGTCCTTCGCAGCGGGTTTCTCTTCTGTGGATGCGTTCCTGCTCGACCTGAACTTCACGGAGCGCAACTGGCGCGGTCGTGGCCAGTATCTGGCCAGCCGTATCCAGACGAGCTCGCGCCAGCAGACGATTGATTTCCGTTTCACCGAGCCACGCTTCCTGGACCGTGACCTCGTTGCTGGTCTTGATGTGTTCTCTACACGAACAGACTTCCTCGATATCGCGGACTATGAAACCCAGACGATTGGTACGAGTGGACGCATCGGTTTCCCTCTGACCGACCGTATGAACATGAACCTGCGCTATACTTTGCGTCAGGATGATGTTCAGATCCGTGACCGCGATATCGTGATTGATGCAAACGGTCGTATTGTTCGCGATACCGACTTCCCGTTCTTTATTGTCTCTGTAGAGCCAATTCCAGCCAACGTGCCTACGGGCGGTCAGATCGTCGACCAGTGTGACCTTGCAAACCTCGATCGTACGTCTCTCTGTCGTCAAGAACGCACTGACTTGTCGTCTATCGTCGGTTACAGCTTCAGCTGGGACCGCCGCAACGATCCGATCCGCCCAACGCGAGGCTTCGACCTCGGTTTCAGTCAGGAATTCGCTGGTTTCGGCGGTGACGTATTCTACGTAAAAACCGAGGGTGCAGCTACGCTGTATCGCGGTCTTTGGAGAGACTTTATCGCGTCGCTCCGTTTCAGCGGTGGTTACGTGTCAGCGTTCAATGACGATGACCTGCGTATTAACAACCGCTTCTTCCGCGGTGGTAACACCTTCCGTGGCTTTGACGTCGCTGGCCTCGGTCCGCGCGACGTAATCATCGATATGGATACGGCAGGCAACGTAACAAACGTTCGTCGTGCGAGTAATCAGAGCTCTCTGGGCGGTAAAATGTACGCCGTTGGTACGCTTGAACTCGCCGTTCCGAATTTCCTTCCTGAGGAATATGGTATTCGTACATCACTGTTCACCGAGTTCGGTACTGTGGGCCTTCTCGACGAGGCGGACCGTACACCAGAACAGGTGTTCGAAGTCACAGATGCAAATGGTGACGTGACGGGATACCAAATTCTTCGTACAGAGGATGAAGCATCGCTCAGGGCGGCTGCGGGGATCAGCATTTTCTGGGATTCACCGTTCGGACCAATCCGGTTCGACTTCTCCCAGATCCTGGCAAGTGAAGAGTATGACCGGACGGAAACATTCCGCTTCAGCACGTCTACTCAATTCTAAAGTTAAAAGGTTTTAGTTCATGTTTAAGCTCAAATCGGCCGTGACGGCTTTCGGTATTGCAATCGCAATGGCCGTCGTAGCCCCACTGGCAACAGCACAAACTGTTCTCGTTCTTGATCCGTCACGCATCGTTCGTGACAGCCTTGGTGGACAAGACATTTTCAACAAAGTTGAGCAAATCGGCGCCGCTATGCAGGCCGAGCTCGCGCCACAGCAACAGGCACTTCAGACCGAGGGCGAGTCTCTTGATGCACAGGCAGCAGGAATGACGCGCGAGCAGGTTGAAGCTAACCCGGCGCTGCTCCAACAGTTCCAGTCTTACTCTCGTCGACTGCAACAACACATGGCAACAACAGAACGTCGCTCCCAGGAGCTTCAGCAAACGGAAGCTCAAGCGCTTCAGGTGTTTGGTGAACGTATGCGTACAGCCGTAGAAGGTATTCGCGCAGCTCGTGGTGCATCGGTCGTGCTGAACGGTCAGGGCGTTTATCAAGTCGCTCCTGAAGCTGACATCACTGATGAGGTCATTGAAGAGCTGAACCGTACGTCGCCAACCATTCCGGTGACACGCGTAACGCTACCAGATCAATCTGCAGCTCCAGCTCAATAGGCTGACAGCATCAGATGCACGATCTGCGTTTCTATCACACGCTGAGGGAGCTAACCGTAGCTGATGTTGCGGCCCTCACGGGCGGTGACCTCCGCGGTGACGGTGATCAGGAACTCATAACTATCGCTCCGGCTGACAAAGCGACAGCCGGAGTTTTATCATTTTTTGCATCCGGAAAGGTCGAAGCTCCGGAGCAGAACGATCTCTATGGTGCCTGTATAACGACCGAACAGCTCGCGGCAGCGTTACCATCGACGCTTACGCTCATACTGGTGAAAAACCCGCACAAAGCCTTCGTTCAGGCGGTCAATGCCTTTCTGAGGCAGCGGACAATCATGGATGCGGGAACAGGACTCGGAGCGCCAAGCATAGCTGATGATGCCCGCCTTCATCCTACCGCGATTGTCAGTGACGGCGCTGAGGTTGGTGAAGGGACTGAAATAGGGCCTCATTCCGTTGTCGGGCCTGGAGTGCGCATCGGACGTAACTGTAGTATCGGCGCTAACGTTGTGATCGAGGCTGCGCTTATCGGAAATGATGTCACAATCAAATCCAATACAGTTTTAGGCGGTTCGGGCTTTGGTCTGTTTCCAGACGATCAGGGCTTAAGCGCGATCCCCCATTTTGGTCGTGTGGTTATCCAGGACCGTGTCGGGATTGGTTCTAACGTATGTATTGATCGCGGTGCGTTTGATGACACCGTAGTCGGCGAAAGCAGCAAACTCGATAATCTTGTCCATATCGGTCACAATGTTCATATGGGACGAAACAGTCTGATGGCAGCCTTTGGTGGCGTGTCAGGATCTGTAAAAATAGGTGATTGGGTGCAAATGGGCGGGCGCGTTGGCTTGAGTGATCATGTCACTATCGGAGATGGTGCAAAGCTCGCCGCTAATTCAGCAGTCCTCAAATCTGTTCCAGCCGGCGAAACCTGGGGCGGTGCACCGGCGCAGCCGATTAAGCAGTTCTGGCGGGAAGTCGCCTGGCTTAGCCTCAACGCTAAAAAGAAAAACAAAAAGGACTAGCCGTGATGGCTGACATCCATGAAACCGCCTTAGTCGCGGACGGTGCACAGATCCACGAAAGTGCGCGGATTGGGCCATACTGCATCGTGGGTCCTCATGCCAAAATTCATGAGAATGTATCGCTTCACTCATTTGTGGTCGTTGAGGGCGAT
Organism: Ponticaulis sp.; assembly: GCA_002723155.1. Classification (GTDB taxonomy): domain Bacteria; phylum Pseudomonadota; class Alphaproteobacteria; order Caulobacterales; family Hyphomonadaceae; genus Ponticaulis. Next base: position 515,768 of record PBNO01000006.1, read on the forward strand.
ACTGAAATTCATGCAGGCTGCGAGCTTTATCCATCCGTAACGGTTGGAATGAAGCCCCAGATTTTGGGCGTGAAGGACGATGTTTACCGATGTATTATTGGTGCCGGTACCGTGCTTAGAGAGCACGTCACAGTGCACGGTGCAACACCAGGCACCGGAGATGCAACGCGACTCGGTGAGAACTGCTTTTTAATGATCAACTCCCACATCGGTCACGATGCGAAGCTCGGCAACAAATGTGTGCTGGCGCCAAATTCCATGGTCGGCGGCCACGCGCATCTTGGCGACCAGGTCTGGATGGGCGGGGGTGCCGCGATCCATCAGAATTCCTGGGTTGGCGATCACGCCTTTATCGCCGCTGGGTGTATGCTTACCGGTGATGTCATTCCGTACGCTGTCGCTGAGGGCACTGAATCGAGGCTGGCGACACTGAATGCCACTGGACTGACTCGTCGTGGTTTCTCTCGTGCGGACCTTAAATCGATCCGACAGGTTTATCATCATCTGTTCCTTGGGGACGAGGGCACTTTTAAGGAGCGTCTTTCAAACGTTCGGGAGAAATTCGCGGGTGAAGAGTCTGCCCTGAAAATTGTCGATTTTGTGGAGCACCCACGCTCTGGTAGAAAGCTCTGTACTGCGTAGGGAGAGGTTATGTCTCTAGCACTTATCGCGGGGCAGGGCGATGTGCCTCGCATGATTGCCGAGCATCACAAAGATGCCGGGAACGCGCCTTTCATCATCGTACTGAAAGGGTTCGAGAGCGACTGGGTTCGGGGGTTCGACCATGAGGTCTGCGGCATCGCGGAGATCGGAAAAGTTCTATCGACGCTTCGCGCCAAGGGCTGTGACACGGTATCGTTTATCGGAAACGTCAAACGACCGGATTTTTCGTCTCTGAAGCCTGATTTAAAAGGCGTATCGCTGCTTCCGAAAATTATATCAGCGGCGCGGCGTGGCGATGATGCGCTCCTGAATTCGATTGTCGCTATCTTCGAATCGGAAGGATTTAAAGTTATTGGCGCGCACGAATTGTTGGACGGCCTCACACAGCCGGCGGGCGTTTTGAATAGCGTTGCTGTTTCAGACTCTGAAAAGGCAGATATTCAGGAAGCTTATCGGATCGCAGGCGCTATCGGCGAACTAGATATCGGTCAGGGCGCGGTAGTTTGTGGTGGTCTTGTGCTCGCTGTGGAGGCGCAAGAGGGAACGGACGAAATGCTGCGGCGCATCGCAAGATTGCCGGTAGAAATTCGCGGAACGGAAGATGAGCGCAAAGGTGTTCTGCTGAAGCGACCAAAGCCGATGCAGGACAAGCGGGTTGATATGCCAACGATTGGACCTTCTACGGTTTTAAAGGCGGCTGAAGCGGGATTGAAGGTTATAGCAGCTGTTGAGCATGCGGCGCTTTGGGTCGAGGTCGAGAAACTAAAGTCACTGGCGGATGCGGATGGCTTATCGTTGGTATCGCTGCGTGGAAATGGTGATTGGCCGTGAGCTGCGACCTGATCTTCGTATCAGCAGAACCGTCTGGCGATGATCTGTCAGTCGCGGTCATCCGGTCGTTGAGAAACAAACTGCCGGATATAGATATTAAGGCGATCGGGGGAAGTGCTCTTGAATCTGTTGGTTTATCCTCACCGTTAGATGTTTCCCCGCTCTCAGTTCTAGGCTTGTTCGAAGGTCTAAAGGTTTATCCTCAGGTCGTGAAGCTTGCCGATGCTGCAGCTGACTTCATCATAGACAGTGCTCCCAAAGCCGTTGTGCTCGTCGACTCATGGGGATTTATGTTGCGCGTCGCACAGAGGCTTAAGAGGCGGGCGCCACATATCAAACTGATTAAGTTGGTTGGCCCTCAAGTGTGGGCGACGCGACCGGGTCGCGCGAAGACACTAGCTAAACTTGTGGATCACTTGCTCTGCATCCATGACATGGAAGTTCCGTATTATGAGCCATTTGGCCTACCATGCACGGTGATCGGAAATCCTGCATTGGATCGGCTTGAAGCGGGGGACGGCGAGGAGTACCGGAGGCAGCTTGGATTAGCTGAAGATCAACGCTTGTTGTTGATCTTGCCGGGTAGCAGAAAATCTGAAATTTCCAGAACGGCCCCAACACTAGCGGACGCCGCGACACGGCTCGTCGAGCGGTTCGGGCATCGCCTGAAGCCGGTGGTTTTAGTGTCCAAGTCCGTGGCGGAACTTGTTCATAGCGCAAATCTCAGCTGGCCAAGCGATACTCATTTCGAGACTAAGGTTGAAGCGAAAGCCGACTTGATGTCCGCAGCTGATGTGGCGCTGGCTTGCTCGGGTACCGTCACCACTGAACTGGCGTCTCAAGGTTGTCCCATGGTTGTTGCATATCGTATGGGACCGTTGACCTGGTTCCTGGCCGACAAGTTTCTGTATCAACCCGACTACGCGACGCTCTTCAATATTGCTGCCGACAAGGAGGTCGCGCCTGAGTTCTTGCAGGACCAGTTGACCGCCGAAAACGTGGCGGGCGCTGCTGGCGAGCTCCTCACGAATGATCAGAAGCGCGCAAAGCAGATTCACGAACAGTTTGAGGCGCTGGAGAGAATGGGGCTAGGTGGCAAAGCGGCTCCAGAGATAGCCGCTGATACGTTGATTGAATTGCTGAAATAAAAAACGCTCCCCAAGGGGAGCGTTTCTGTTTGAGTATGACTTGCCGTTTATCGCTCGGATACTGGCTTGTAATCTCGCTCTGTTGCGCCTGTGTAGATCTGACGTGGACGGCCGATACGCTGTGTCGGGTCTGTCGTCATTTCCTCCCACTGTGCAATCCAGCCAACTGTACGCGCCAGTGCGAAGAGAACAGTGTACATTTCGACCGGGAAGCCGAGAGCGTTCAGAGTGATGCCGGAATAGAAGTCGATATTCGGGTAGAGTTTCTTCTCAACGAAGTACTCGTCTTCAAGCGCGATCTTCTCCAGTTCCATAGCGACCTGCAGAAGTGGTTCGTCACGCTTGTCGAGTTCGTCCAGAACTTCGTGACATGTCTTCTGCATGACTTTAGCACGCGGGTCGTAGTTTTTGTAAACGCGGTGACCGAATCCCATGAGGCGGAATGGATCGTTCTTATCTTTCGCCCGGCGAACGAACTCAGGAATACGATCAACCGAGCCAATCTCACGGAGCATATTGAGTGCAGCCTCGTTAGCACCGCCATGGCTTGGTCCCCAGAGGCATGCAATGCCAGCTGCGATACAAGCGAATGGGTTAGCACCTGAAGAGCCTGCGAGACGAACCGTAGATGTAGATGCGTTTTGCTCGTGGTCGGCGTGCAGGATGAAGATTTTGTCCATAGCTTTTGCAAGCACAGGGTTCACTTCATAATCTTCTGCAGGAACAGCAAAACACATGCGCAGGAAGTTCTCAGAATAGCTGAGATCGTTGCGTGGGCTGATGAATGGCTGGCCCACGGAGTACTTGTAAGCACGAGCTGCGATCGTTGGCATTTTCGCGATCAGGCGGTGTGTCGCGATCATGCGCTGCATCGGATCGTTGATGTCAGTGGAGTCGTGGTAGAAAGCAGACAGAGCGCCAACTGTACCCACCATAACAGCCATTGGGTGAGCGTCGCGGCGATAGCCTTCAAAAAAGCGATCAAGCTGCGTATGCAGCATCGTGTGATGCGTGATGGTGTGAGTGTAATCGTCGAGCTCAGCCTTGCTCGGAAGTTCACCATTCAGGAGAAGGTAGCAGGTTTCAAGGAAGCTTGAATTGTCTGCCAGTTGGTCGATCGGGTAACCGCGATACAGAAGAACGCCGTTGTCACCGTCAATATAAGTGATCTGGGATTCACAGCTGGCTGTAGACGTGAAGCCAGGGTCAAGCGTGAACATGCCGGTCTGGGCATAGAGTGATTTCACATCAATGACATCTGGTCCAACGGATCCGGACAGCACAGGCAATTCGAGAGTTTTATCTCCCACATTGAGTGTGGCCGATCCGCTAGGTTTCGTCTTGTTTTCCATCAATATGCCCTCTTTCAGATATTTGTATTCATCAATTCCAGAACATCATCTATCCGCCCAATGCTTTCGGCTTTTCCAAGCCAGAAGAGTATCAGGTGCAGATCCGGCGCCGGCAGGCCTCCGGTAAGTGCTGTTCTGAGTTGGGGACCAACTTGCCCAAGAGACAGTTCACGTGTGTCGCAGAACTGCTGAATCAAGGTTTCAAGCTGATCACTTGTCCAGGTTTCTTCGTCGTTTAATGCGTTTCGAAGGTCTCCTAAGATTTCTAAAGCTTGCGGCTTAAGCTTTTTCCTAGCCTTTGAGTTAATGTCAATTGGCCTTTCGATTATAAGGAACTGAGAAGCCGAAGTTATTTCAGGAATTGTCTGTCCGCGCGTTTTCAGGACAGCAATTGCTGCTTCAATGCGTGATTTAGCGGCATCGCTGAGCGTGTGCTCCTTTTGAGCGTTCTCGAGAAGCAGATCAAGAGCTGTGGCATCATCCAGGCGGTGAAGATGTTCCCCGTTGATAAAGGCCAGCTTCTCGAAGTCCATTCGAGACGCACCTTTGTTGATACCGGATAGATCAAACCATTCCACGGCCTTATCGGTTGGAATGAACTCGTCATCTCCGTGGCTCCAGCCAAGTCGAAGCAGGTAGTTTTTAAGGCCGTCCGGAATATAGCCCATATCTTTATAAGCTTCGACACCAAGAGCGCCGTGTCGCTTGGACAGTTTGGCGCCATCAGGGCCATGGATCAGAGGTATGTGGGCGTATTTCGGCAGCGTCCACCCCATGCCTTCGAAGATCGGGATCTGGCGAAAGGTATTTGTCAAATGGTCATCGCCGCGAATAACCTGCGTGACGCCCATGTCATGATCATCCACGACGACGGCAAGCATATAGGTCGGCGTGCCATCAGCTCGCAAAAGAATGAGATCATCAATCTCTTTTGCGTTGATGCTGACGTCACCCTGGACGTCATCAGAAAGCGCAATCTTCCCGTCGTCTGGCGCGCGCAATCGTACAACATAATGCGAATCTTCAGATGGCGCGTCTTTTCCGTCCCTATACGGAGAACGAAAAGCAGCCATCAGGGCGTTGGCTTCGGCTTTCAGGGCTTCAATCGCTTCTGGAGAACCTTCGCCCGCTTTGACCTGAGCGAGCAGGCCTTGAGCTTTTTCACGTCGTTCGGCTAACTCCTCCGGCGTTACGTAGCACTTGAAAGCTTTTCCGTTTGCGAGCAATTGCTGCGCGACCTCTACGTGGCGATCTGCGCGCTGGCTTTGGAACACAGGCGGTTCGTCGGATTCAAGCCCGAGCCACTTCATCCCTGCGAGAATTGCGTCAATTGCTTCCTGAGTGGAGCGTTTGTGATCGGTGTCCTCAATGCGCAGAAGGAACTTCCCGCCGTGGTGACGTGCAAACAACCAGTTGAAAAGGGCTGTTCTTGCGCCGCCAATATGCAAAAATCCCGTTGGTGAGGGAGCAAAGCGGGTGATTACAGTCATTAAACGCCTCGTAAATCCTGTTCGAAGCACGCTAACGTCGTCAGGACGCAGGCGGCTGGTTCGTAATGTGAGCCTGGACGGCCAACGGGCTGTGAAGAAGCTGCTGCTTCTCAAAAGCGAAACAAGCCAAGGCTATTTCCAACGCATGCTCTGGGTGCCTGTTGCGTTCGCAGCGGGGTGTGCTGCGTACTTTGCAGGTGATCAAGAACCCGGCTGGATTGCCTATGCGTGCGCCTTAACCGCCTTGATTGTCGGGGGGTTCATGGCGATGCGCGTGTCGTCGTCACTGCGGGCTCTGCCAGAGTTTGCGCTTATTCTCATGGCCTTCGCTATTTTCGGCTTTTGCTACAGCGCTTTTCGTACGTGCACAATGCCATATAGGGGAATTCCTGCATCTTTTGAGCGTGTCATGGTCGAGGGCTGGGTTACTGAAATCTCCGGTCATTCGGAACGAATGCGTGTCTCGATAAATGTTCACGCAATATCAGATATCCTTGCCGAAGATCTGCCCGAAACGGTCCGGTTATCACAGCGTCCTGACGCGGCGCTCATGCCAGGGCGTTTTGTGCGATGCTTTGCATCTCTTCAGCCGCCACCATCGCCGATGCTTGCAGGAGATTATGATTTCGAACGCAACGCGTTCTTTGATGGGCTGGGTGCCGTTGGATATGTTTTCGGGCGATGCGAGCCTGGAAGGCTTTCGCAAGCTGATAGCTCTGTGAACCACTTTGCGCTGTGGTTGAACGCTGAGCGACGACAGCTTGCCGCTCATATCGCGTCCATGTCCGGTGATGGTGCAGGGCTGGCAGCAGCCTTACTGACTGGAAATAGAAGTTATCTTTCCGAGGAAGACGAGGAAACTCTGAGGGCGTCAGGTCTGGCGCATTTGTTAGCGATTTCAGGACTGCATATGGGGCTGGCTGCGGGGGTATTCTATTTTGGTATCTTCCGCATGTTGGCGCTTTTTCCCGTGATCGCGTTGCGTATTCCGCTGCAGAAGGTCGCCGGCATTGGCTCGTTGGTCGCTATTACAGCATACCTGTTGTTTTCCGGTGCGAGTGTGGCGACCCAGCGTGCATACATCATGGTGATGTCGGTCTTGGTATACTCTCTATTCGACCGACCCTTATTATCGTTTCAGGCATTGGCCATCGCGATGATGTCGGTTCTGCTTCTGGCTCCCTGGTCTGTTCTGACGCCTGGCTTTCAGATGAGCTTTGCCGCGACGGGGGCACTGCTCGCCGGTTATCGGAATTTCGATAAAGATAAAACAGCGCGTCAGGGTGTCATTCACAAGTCAGTACTGCCATTTCTCGATGGTCTGGTTCGAACAAGCTGGATAGCCGGGTTAGCGACAATGCCGTTCGCGCTATACCATTTTGGACGGGCTGCCCCCTTAGGCTTCTTCGCTAACATTCTGATTATGCCGATAATCACGCTGATATGCGTTCCTATCGCTGCTATTAGCGTCGTTCTACTGCCGTTTGGCTTAGGAGATTTGGGACTCGAGGCTCTCACACATGCATTGGGATGGGTGTTAGATCTTGCTGTTTATTTTACGCGGGACTGGAACGGTTGGCGACGCTTCGTGCCAGGGCAAATGCCCGTCGGGGTATTCCTCGCAATGGTTGGAGCCTTAGCGTGCTGGACGATAGTTCGAAGCAATCGCATCGCTGTCATGATTGCATTTTCGGGACTAGCCGTAGGTATGTGGCTGATGTCCCCCAAGCCGACTATGATCTATGATGGCGCTGGACATATTTTTGTTCGCGAACAAACAGAGTGGATCGAGCTTGATATTGGGGGCAGGGGCCTGCGACCTTTACGCTTTGCGGACGTCCGCGAACATGTTTGCACAGAAGGCTGTGAAGTTCTTGATGGCTTAGCGCGCGTCGAGCCAACTGAAGATGCCATTCAACTCACAGGCGGCAATGGCAATTCTATTCAAATAGAAAAGAGCGACCCAAGGGTCGCTCATATCTTTGACACTGGCGAAGGATACGAAATTCGTTGGTCAGACCGATACAGATGTCGACCCTGGAGTAACAATTACCCGGACTGCCGCTAACCGGTTCAATTGTACTTTCTGATCAGAGCGACCAGTTTACCCTGAACGCGCACACGGTCAGGACCAAATATACGGGTCTCGTATTTTGGGTTGGCAGCTTCCAGTGCAATAGAGCCGCCTTTCTTGCGGAAGCGCTTCAGTGTTGCTTCTTCCTCGTCGATCAACGCAACAACGATGTCGCCGGAAACTGCTGTCTCGCCCGGATTGCAAATGACGATGTCGCCATCAAGAATTCCGGCTTCGATCATCGAGTCACCCTTAACTTCCAGCGCGAAATGATCGCGACCTTCGATGCCCTGTGGAGGCACCACTCGGTCGACCTCATGCTGAATGGCTTCAATCGGAACGCCGGCCGCGATACGACCAAGAAGCGGCACAGTGTCGTTTGCCGGAACTTCAGCTTCGAATTCATTCGAAACAATGCTTGGCTTGAACGGTCCTTTTGGTCGGCTTTGCGTTCCGCTGGACGCAGCTGAATCAGGAAGTTTGATTACTTCGAGTGCGCGGGCCCGATTAGCGAGGCGTCTAAGAAAGCCGCGTTCTTCGAGCGCGGTAATCAGACGGTGAATGCCAGACTTGGACGCGAGGTCCAAAGCCTCTTTCATTTCGTCGAAAGAAGGAGAAACACCAGTTTCCTGGATACGATGGTGGATAAAGAGCAACAATTCGCGCTGTTTGACCGTAAGCATTTTAAGTTCCGATCTGATTTGAGACGCGTTTTGTTCTACATCCGTTCGTTTTGTTCGTCAATTCTCTGCAGTATAAACAAGATTTTTTACAGCGAGTTCGCGTTCTGTTTCTTTCATGAGGCTTTCGCCGATAAGAAAACGTCGATACCCGCTTTGGCGGAGCCGCTTGATATCTGCTACAGTTTTTACACCACTTTCGGACACCATTAGATTGTTGGCGTCTGCGTCGGACGCGAGCCTTTCAGAGACGCCGAGATCGGTCGTCATTTCTTTGAGGTTTCGATTATTCACACCGATAAAATCGGCACCGATCGCGTGAGCCCGCTCAAGTTCTGCTTCGTCGTGAACTTCTACAAGCGCATCAAGCCCGACATCCTTGGCGGTATGAAGGAGCTCCGAAGCGAGGGCGTTATCAAAAGATGCCATGATGATGAGAATACAATCGGCTTCATGGGCTCGCGCTTCCAGTATCTGGATCGGGTCCAGCATGAAGTCTTTTCTAAGGATTGGCATCGAAACAGCGTCTCGAACCAGTTTCAGGTCAGAAAGACTGCCGCCGAAACTTGGGCCATCTGTCAGAACTGAGAGACAGGTTGCGCCACCATTCTCATAGTCTCGTGCAACCGCTGCCGGGTCTGCGCCCATGAGAATGTCACCGGCTGAAGGGCTCTTGCGTTTAATCTCACAAATGAGCGCGTTTCGTCCGGCCGCTACAGTTGCATTCATGCTTGAAAGAAAGCCACGCGGAGCAGGGAGCGTTTTGATGTCGCGGAGAAAAGAATCTTCGGTGCGTTCCGCGCGCAGCGCTTTTACTTCATCCAGTTTGTATGCGTTAATTCGATCTAGCGCGGTCGTCATGACGTCGCTGCCTTCAGCTTGTTGAGTGTCTCTCTTGCTGCGCCGGACGCGATGGCGTCTGAAGCCATCTCCGCACCGTCCCGAAGCGTAGTCGCTTTGCCTGTGAGATGGAGGCCGGCAGCGGCGTTTAAGACCACTGCATCCCGAAATGGGGAAGCCTTATCTGAGAAAAGATCAGCAATGGCTTTTGCGTTCTGATCCGGGGTTCCGCCCTGTAGCGTAGACAGCGGGCTTGTTGTGAGCCCGGCGTCGGAAGGGTGGATAACGACCTCCTCCAAACCATTCTTGGTAACGTCTACAACAAGCGTTTCACCGGCAATCGACAGCTCATCAATTGCCAGACCATCGTTCATTTTGCCGTGCACGACCCAGGCGCGCTCGATTTCCAGAGCTTGAAGAGTCTCTGCCATGGGGCGTAGCCAGTGAGGGTCATAGACACCCAAAATTTGGTGACTCGCTCCCGCTGGGTTCGAAAGTGGGCCTAGCAGGTTGAACACAGTGCGAATGCCAAGGCTGGCACGCACAGGTGCAACATGGCGCATCGTGGAATGGTGCGATCTGGCGAAGAGGAAGCCAATTCCGGCAGTTTTGATTGCGTCGAGGAATTGGTCCTCAGAGATGTCCAGACCTACGCCTAACGCCTCGAGCACGTCCGCTGAGCCGGTCTTCGGCGGTACGGACCGATTTCCATGCTTGGCTACAGTCACACCGCAAGCTGCGGTCACGATGGCGCTGGCGGTCGACGTGTTGAGGCTGGTCCAGCCAAGGCCGCCAGTGCCACAGGTATCAAGAACGACACCGTCTAACTCTATCCTTTTTGCCGTACGTCGCATGATGCGCGCTCCCGCAAGCAGCTCCGTGCTTGTTTCGCCGCGAACAGACAGACCCATCAGGAATGCCCCTATGCGTTCGGGAGGAACTTCGCCGCTGAGAATTTCGGAAAATGCGCCTTCAAGGGTTTCAACGCTGAGGGATTCTTTGCGTGCAATAGCCTTGATTGCAGTAGAAATAACGTCCGTCATGGTTGTTCCCTAGGTTCAGTCTGGCAGGGCTTTATGCGCTCTTCGCGACCTTAAGAAAGTTTGCAAGCATCTCATGGCCGTATTCCGTTTTGATGCTCTCCGGGTGAAATTGTACCCCAAAAACCGGACGTGTTTCATGGTGCATCGCCATAATCTCACCGTCGTCGGTAAAAGCATCTGCGATAAGGCAATCCGGGAGGCTTGGAGGAGCGACTGCCAGGGAGTGATACCGAACAACGTCAAACGTTTCAGGGAGCCCTTCAAACAGGGCGCCGCCCTTTTGTTTGATTGTGCTGATCTTGCCGTGGCGGATTTCCATCGCCGTGACTACGTCACCGCCCATAGCCTGACCAATAGACTGGTGGCCAAGGCAAACACCCAGAATCGGTAGCGAATCTGGAGCCCGCTTCACAAAATCAACGCATATTCCAGCTTCGTTCGGCGTGCACGGGCCCGGTGACAGCACAACGGCTTCGGGCTTTAGTGCCAGCGCCTCTTCAGCAGTCATTTCATCATTGCGAATGACGTGCGCCTCTCCGCCGACGTCAGCGAGGTAATGCGCCAGATTGTAGGTGAAGCTGTCATAGTTATCGATGAGGAGGATCATTGATTGCCCTCGAACCGCGCAGCCATCTCTGCGGCCCGTTTCAGGGCCTGAGATTTATGCATTGTTTCCTGGTATTCGTATTCGGGATCGCTATCGAGCACGACGCCGCCACCAGCCTGAATGTGCAGGCGGTCGTTTTCAATCACTGCGGTACGCAAAGCGATGCAGGTGTCCAGATCACCCTTCCATCCGAAATAGCCAACGGCTCCGCCGTAAACACCGCGCGAATTTCCTTCGAGCTCATCGATAATCTGCATTGCGCGAATCTTTGGTGCGCCAGAAACGGTGCCCGCAGGGAAGCCGGCCATCAACGCATCTTTCAACGTCTTGTCTTCACGAAGATTGCCTTCGACCTGCGAGACGATGTGCATAACATGGCTATAGTGTTCGACGACAAAGGATTCGGTCACTTCAACGCTGCCATATTTACAGACACGACCGACATCGTTTCGACCGAGGTCGAGCAACATCAGATGTTCAGCGCACTCTTTAGCATCATTTAGCAGGTTTTCCTGACGACGCAGGTTTTCAGCCTTATCGTTTGATCTTGGTCGTGTGCCCGCAATCGGTCTGACCGACATGCGTCCGTCGCGAACGCGAACGAGGATTTCTGGGCTGCTGCCAACGAGCTGGGCATCGCCAAGTCGCATATGGAACATGAATGCTGACGGATTTAGCGACCGCAGCGAGCGATAATAGGCGAGGGACGAGTAAGGATAGTTGCAGGTAAAGCGCTGACTAGGAACGACCTGAAAAATATCGCCTGCTTTGATGTAGTCGCGCGCTTTCTCTACCGCATCGGCATATGTTTCTTCGGAAAAGTTGGACGTAAATTCCAACACTCGTTCGCTTTGACCGCGCGGCGTTGGAGAGCCGGGGCCGTCGAGGGCTGCTTCAACTTCATCGAGAGCTTCAACCGCTTTTGCCTCTGCATCTGCACCATCAGAGGATGTGCGCACGGAAGCTACGAGAATGAGTTCCTGATACAGGTGATCAAAAATCAGGACGACTCGTGGACGAACCAGCACGGCCTCCGGTACCGGAAGGACCTGCTCAGGTTTCTCGCCCACTGGTTCATAGTAACGGACCATATCGTAGCCGAGATAACCAAAGGCGCCGGCCGCCATAGGAGGCAGATCTTCCTCAGACTCTGCTCGAGCAGCCTCTGTGAAACGGTCAAGGTCGACTAGTGGTTCATCAGAAGACGCAATGATTTCTGAAAAGTCGGAAGACCGGCTGGTTTGAGCAACGCCGTCCTGAACACGCCACCAGAGATCAGGTTTTACACCAATAAAAGAATATCGTCCGAGCTGATGACCACCCTGAATGGATTCAAACAGAAAGTGGCCAGGTTCTTCTGCACCGAGTTTGAGTATCGCGGAAATCGGCGTTTCCGTATCCGCGATACGTCGGCGTACAATGAGATGATCGGCCATTATAAACTTCTAACTACTGCACCGGTTGGTATTGTTCGAGATAGGTCGTGATCGCAGCATCGTTGATCTGGGCATTCACATTTTCGCGTGCCACGTCGAAGACGGCTTGTTCGAAATCTCCTGCGATCATCTGATTTAGATTGGACCTGATTGGAGCAGATGCTGCTGTTCTTTGTTCGCCCTGCGGTACCTCAATGGCTTCAACGACGCCGATGAAATAACCGCGCTGAAGCGGGATAGAAAATGCCTGATCCAGTTCGCTCCCGAAGATTCGCGCCATCACTTCCGGAGGGAAGCCGATTTGTGGACCAGAAGAACGAGCAATGGCCATTGGCGGACGATCAACTTCAAGATTGAGTTGCTGTGCTTCCGCGTTCAGAAATGCGCCTTGGTTGATGCGCTGCATCATGGCTTCAGCGTATTCGGTGACTGCGGCCTGACGTTTCTGAGCGAAAACAACGTCGTAAAGTTCGTCTCGCATCTCTTCAAACTCAGGAAGGTAAGACGCGACCGTCTCGTCCAGCCGAATGATGTATTGCGTGTCACCACCGTCTTCACGGAAGCTCATCTCATCTGGATAAAGCTGGAAGCCGAGTTCCAGAGCGCCCTCAATCTCGAGAAGCGCGCCTACACGGCGGCCCTGACGGGTAAATCCACGCTCATCGACCGGGGGAAATGTGTAGACCGGCGATGAGATCATTTCCGCGATCTCGTGAATGGTGCCGCCTGATCCAACCGCATCATCGATCAGGTCGAAAGAGTCGGCATAAAGGCGCGATGATTTATACTCGGTGATTTCAGCACGGAGTGTATCTGCTACGTCTTCGAGCGGGGTGGTTTCGCCCGGAATGTCTTCAGTCGCGCGTACGATTATCCACTGGCCATTTGCAGCCTGAATTGGACCGTTCCATACGTCGACAGGCGTATCGAAGACTGCAGTGGCGAGATCGATGCTGGAGATCGCGGAACGCAGGTTGGTTTCTGTCTGGAGCTGGCGACCGTTGAACGTCGCGACAACTGTTTGAGGATCTTCGCCACCAAGAAGGCGACCGAGCGCCTGGCGCGCGGTCGTTTCGTCTGCGAACGCGAACTGTTCGTATGTCCGGGTACCCGGGCTCGTGAAGCGTGACTGTTGCGCGAGGTACTGATTTTCCAGTTCTTCGTCACTGATCGTTACCTGATGGATGAAATCTTCAGGGCGAACGGCGATAACGGAAAATCCGCGACGCTCCGGTTGCAGCATCATGCTCGTCTGAGCATCATAAAATTCGCGCAGCTCTTCTTCGGATGGTGGTTCGACAGCTTCTGGCAAGTCTCCGGCCTGCATAACAATGTAAGCGATCCGTCGACGTTCTTCAGAGAATACTGCGAGCAGTTCAGTCAGTCCTTGCGGTGCTTGCACGTTGCTCGCGAGCCCATCGCTCATTGCGAGAAAAGTCAGGTCGTCCTGAAGCCACTGTGTGAATTCAGTTTCTGTCTGCCCGCGATCGTTCAGGAAATTGACGTAGCTGGTGCGATCAAAGCCGCCATGAATTGCGCTTCGGAAAATGTCATTCTGCCGGATGACATCGATAACGGCCTGATCCGATGCCCGGATCCCATTACGCTCCAGGTATTCTGCCTGAATGTTCCGGTTGGCGAGCTGGTAAACCAGCCCTTGAAGTTGACCGGATTGAGCGAGGTCCTGTTGGGTACTGTTTCCGCCATTCTGATTGATACGGTTAAGCAGGAACTCCGCTTCGCGATCGAGATCGGAGGACTCAACAGTTCGATTTCCGACTGCTGCGAGGCTTGAACCGAGGTTCGGCGTGAAAATGTCATTAATGCCGAAGGATGCCATCGCGATGATCAACAGGCCGATGAGCACGAGGGCAACTTTTGAACGTAGAAGGTTCCGGAAAAGAGTGAGCATGAAGTAGTCCTGCGGCCAATCGCTTTATTTGCTTTCTTGCACGTGTCGATCTGGCTTGCTAGGCGGGATTGGTCTCTCATTCAAGATGGAATACGCTATGCTCAAGCCTTTGATTGCCGGAAACTGGAAGATGAACGGTCTGAAATCGTCGCTGACCGAAGCAGAATCACTCGTGGAAGGCCTGTCACAAGGCAATTGCAGCGCAGACGTTCTTATCTGCCCTCCTGCTACATTAATTGATCGTATGGTTTCTGTATTCGACGGAAATGACGTTTCTGTAGGCGGTCAGGATTGCCATGCAAACGTATCAGGTGCGCACACCGGTGATATCAGCGCGGAAATGATCTCCGACCTGGGCGGTGCCTTTGTAATTGTTGGTCACTCCGAAAGACGTACTGATCATGGAGAATCGAATTCGGTCGTCCGTGAGAAGGCCGAAGCTGCATTGCGCGCGGGGATTACACCTATCGTCTGCATTGGTGAGACATTGGAGCAGCGCGAAGCTGGTGAAACGCTGAGCGTTCTCGGTGACCAGATTAAAAACTCTATTCCTCCTGGCGTCTCAGGCGATCAATATGTCGTCGCATATGAACCTGTTTGGGCAATTGGAACGGGCCTCGTGCCAGAGACCTCTGATATCGATACTGCGCACAATTTTTTACGCAGTAAGTTGAAGGAAATAGGCGTCGAGAACGCTGACAAGGTCCGCCTTCTTTATGGCGGTTCAGTGAAGCCGTCGAATGCCGCGGAAATTCTCGGTGTCGCAGAAGTGAATGGCGCGCTAGTAGGCGGCGCAAGTTTGAAAGCAGCAGATTTCCTCGGGATTATTGCCGGAGCCTGAAAACAAGCTTGCGCTAGGGGCTTGGCTAAACCATTTGAGGGGTGTAACGGAACGCGCTTTGGTTCCGTGGAAAAGTAGGCGGTTATGGAAAACGTTATTCTAGTCGTACATATCATCGCATGTATCGGGCTTATCGGTGTCGTGCTACTTCAGCGTTCTGAGGGCGGCGCGCTTGGCATTGGTGGCGGCGGTGGCGGTGGCCTGATGTCCGGCCGTGGTGCGGCGTCGGCACTAACACGCACGACGATGATTCTTGCCGCTGTATTTTTTACGACCAGCCTCGTGCTCACTACGATTTCGACACGTTCTGCCGCGTCCCAGGGCTCGCTTGCTGATGCGCTCGAAGCTGCTGACCGCGAGCAGGATCAATTCCCTTCAGATCTCGACCTGTCTCCATCGACTGCGCCGGCAGTTCCGGAAACTTCAGAACCGGGCGTGCCTTCGGATCTGGATGCAGAAGTTCCTTCTGATCTGACGGTTCCTTCAGACATTGAAGAGCAGCAACCCACAGAATAATTTGAGCGTAAGCTCAAACTAACTCGAATCATTTCTCGAATCCTGTAAGCTACGAGTCCATGACGCGTTACATTTTCATTACTGGCGGCGTGGTTTCCTCGCTTGGGAAGGGTATTGCATCGGCTGCGCTTGGCGCGCTTCTGCAGGCCCGTGGTTATCGAGTTCGCCTGCGTAAGCTTGATCCGTATCTGAATGTCGATCCAGGCACGATGTCGCCATATCAACATGGCGAAGTGTTCGTAACTGATGACGGCGCCGAGACTGATCTCGACCTCGGTCACTATGAGCGCTTTACAGGTGTTTCCGCACGCCAAAGCGACAACATCACGACTGGCCGCATCTACCAGACGATTCTTGAAAAAGAACGCCGCGGCGATTTCCTAGGCGCGACCATTCAAGTCATTCCGCACGTAACGGACGCAATCAAAGAGTTCGTTCTGAGCGATGCTGGCGATGTCGATTTCGTTCTGTGTGAGATTGGCGGCACGGTTGGCGACATTGAAGGACTGCCGTTCTTCGAGGCTATTCGCCAACTGGGACAAGAGCTCGGCCATGAGCGCGCAATTTTTATTCACCTGACGCTGCTGCCTTACATTCCAAGCGCTGGTGAAATGAAAACGAAGCCGACGCAGCACTCTGTGAAAGAGCTGCGTTCAATTGGTATTCAGCCTGATGTTCTGCTTTGCCGGTGTGACCGGCCAATTCCTGCAGATGAGAAGCGCAAGATTGCTCTTTTCTGTAACGTGCGGTCTGAAAGCGTTATCGAAGCACCGGATGTCTCCCACATCTACGAAGTGCCGCTTTCCTATCACAATGAAGGTCTCGATGCGGAAGTGTTGCACCATTTCGGCATGAAGGGCGCTCCTCTGCCGGACCTCACACGTTGGCAGCAGATTTCAGATATTCTGCGCAAACCGGATGGCGAAGTACGTATCGGTCTGGTTGGTAAGTATACCGTCCTGCCGGATGCTTATAAGTCGGTCATGGAAGCGCTCAATCATGGCGGTCTCGCGAACAATGTGAAGGTCAATATCGAGCTGATCGATTCGACCCCGCTGGATGACGAGAATGCTGATCTCGAAGTGCTCGACGGTCTGAACGGCATTATTCTGCCGGGTGGCTTCGGTAAGCGGGGCGCTGCAGGGAAAATGCGTGCGGCGCGATTCGCTCGAGAACGCGACATTCCTTGCTTCGGCATCTGTTACGGCATGCAGCTTTCAGTCATCGAGGCGGCTCGCACGTTGGCCGGCATCTCGGGTGCCGGGACAACAGAGTATGATGAACCTTCCGACGCTCTTGTTGGCTTCATCGAAGAATGGACGCGCGACAATGTTCGCGAAACCCGTTCGAAAGACGGTGATCTGGGCGGAACGATGCGCCTGGGCGCGTATCCGGCGACCCTCAAGCCGGGTAGTAAAGTTGCTGAAGCCTATGGCACTGAAACCATTGAAGAGCGTCACCGTCACCGCTACGAGGTGAACATCAAATACAAAGAAGCACTCGAAGACGCAGGCATGGTCTTTTCAGGTCTGTCGCCAGATGGTGTGCTTCCAGAAATCGTCGAGCTTAAGGATCACCCTTGGTTCGTTGGCGTTCAGTTCCACCCTGAACTCAAATCCAGACCATTCGAACCGCATCCACTGTTCGCCAGCTTTATCGGCGCTGCAGTAACGCAAAGTCGATTGGTCTGATATATAGTCTGTCTGATAACTGATGGAAAAATGCCGATCCGTGTTCAAGACGGGTTGATGTTTTTGCGATCAGGTGTATTAGACGCGTTTTGGTTTTCCGGGCCCGGCCCGATTAATACTCAGGAATAGACACATGGCAGTTCCTAAGCGGAAGACGACGCCGTCAAAGCGTAACATGCGCCGCGCGCACGATCGTCTCAAAGGCAATACATTTATCGAAGATGCGGATTCTGGTGAACTGCGTCGTCCACACCACATTGACCTGAAGTCAGGCATGTATCGTGGTCGACAAGTGCTTGAACCAAAAGACGACTAAGTGCATTAGGTCTCTCAGCGTCAAGTAAGAGGGACCGCAATGACTGAAATCGTTGATATCTACGCTCGTGAAATTCTCGACAGCCGGGGTAATCCGACTGTCGAGGTGGAAGTAACTCTGGAAGATGGCTCTATGGGCCGCGCAGCAGTTCCTTCCGGTGCTTCCACTGGTGTACACGAAGCACACGAGCTGCGCGACGGTGGCGACCGTTATCGCGGCAAGGGCGTTCGTCAGGCTGTAGAAGCTGTGAACGGCGAAATTTTCTACGCACTCTCCGGCATGGAATCAGAAGATCAGCGACGTCTCGACATGACGCTGATCGAACTCGACGGCACCGAGAATAAATCCCGTCTTGGCGCAAACGCGCTTCTGGGTGTGTCTCTCGCAAACGCACATGCGGCCGCTGAAGCCTCGGGCCTACCACTCTATCGTTATATTGGTGGTGCAAACGCATGTGTTCTGCCGACGCCTATGATGAACATCATCAATGGCGGCGAGCATGCAGACAATCCGATCGATGTTCAGGAATTCATGATCATGCCGGTTGGGGCGAGCAGCATGGCGGAATCGATCCGTATGGGTGCCGAAGTCTTCCACACGCTGAAAGCTAAGCTGCAGGCTGATGGCCATAACACAAATGTTGGTGACGAGGGCGGCTTCGCTCCTAATCTGTCGTCAACTGAAGATGCCATTGCTTACATTATGAAAGCGATTGAGGCGGCTGGGTATACGCCAGGCGATGATTGTGTGCTCGCTCTGGATGTTGCTTCCACTGAGTTTTTCAAAGACGGCATTTATTCTCTGGCAGGCGAGGGTAAAAACCTCGGCTCACAGGAAATGGCGCGCTACCTAGAAAATCTTGTGACCAAATATCCGATCGTGTCTATCGAAGACGGTATGGCGGAAGATGACTGGGAAGGCTGGAAAATGCTTACTCAGGCAATCGGCGACAAATGTCAGCTGGTCGGTGATGATCTCTTCGTAACCAACCCGAAGCGCCTTGCGATGGGCCTTGAAAAGGGTGCAGCGAACTCGATCCTCGTCAAAGTCAACCAGATCGGCACGCTGACCGAGACGCTGGATGCTGTCAGCCTTGCTCAACGCAATTCTTATTCTGCCGTTATGTCTCACCGCTCTGGTGAAACCGAAGACACAACGATTGCGGACCTCGCGGTTGCGACGAATTGCGGTCAGATCAAGACAGGCTCGCTCGCGCGTTCTGACCGTCTCGCAAAATATAACCAGCTGATTCGTATCGAGGAAGATCTCGACGAGCAGGGTGTATACGCTGGCCGTCGTACGCTTAAGGCTTAACGGAATCATAACGCCTCTTCGCGACATTCATCGAACTGTTCGCGAAGAGGCTCCTTTCCATGAAATTTCCCGTCGTCAGCCTGGTTCTGCTCGGTGGAATTAGCTATCTCGGCTACCATGCGATAGCGGGACAGCAGGGGCTTTGCCAGTGGAGCCGTATGCAGGATGATGTGCGTGGGCTAGAGCAGGAGCGTGCCTCACTGATCTCGCATAGGGATGAATTATCCTCGCAAATTCAAAGGCTTTACTCAGATTCTCTGGACGATGATCTTATTGAGGAACTGGCCCGTCAGAAGTTTCATTTCGTCTATCCGAACGAATTAATTCTGGAGCCTCCCGAATTAACATCCCTGCAACCCGAAAACGAAGACCTTTTCAGTCTTAGCAATTGAGCGGCGAATTGTTATGTTCTCCCCAAATAGGGAGCACAGATTTGAGTAAGTCACCCCGCAAAGCGAAAATTACGACTGACCAAAAACTTAAATTCTACAAAGATATGCTTTTGATCCGGCGTTTCGAGGAAAAAGCCGGTCAACTTTATGGTCGAGGCCTGATCGCAGGTTTCTGCCACCTATACATTGGACAAGAAGCCGTAGTCGTCGGCATGCAGGACTGTATAGGTGACGGCGATCAGGTTGTTACCGGATACCGAGATCACGGCCATATGCTGGCATGCGGCATGGATCCTGATGGTGTAATGGCCGAGCTGACCGGTCGCGAGGGAGGCTACTCCCGCGGCAAGGGCGGCTCCATGCACATGTTCTCCCGCGAGAAAAACTTCTTTGGTGGCCACGGCATTGTTGGCGCACAGGTACCTATCGGCACCGGTCTCGCATTTTCCAATAAATACAAAGAAACCGACCGTGTCTGCCTGACCTATTTTGGTGATGGCGCAACGAACCAGGGCCAGGTTTATGAGGCGTTCAACATGGCCTCGCTCTGGAAGCTGCCGGTCGTGTACGTAATCGAGAACAATATGTACGCGATGGGCACAAGCGTTGAGCGTCACGCGTCCGAGACTGAACTCTTCAAGCGCGGTATCTCATTCGAGATTGAGGGCATGGAAGTAGACGGTATGGACGTCATGAAAGTCCGGGAAGCCGGCATGAAAGCCGTTGAGCACGCTCGCTCTGGTAAGGGCCCAATGATTCTCGAGATGAAAACTTATCGCTACCGTGGGCACTCAATGTCCGATCCTGCGAAATACCGTAAGCGCGAAGAAGTAGACGATATTCGTTCTCATCATGATCCGATTGAAGGCCTCAAGAAGCAACTCATTGAAGCCGGTGAAGCGTCTGAAGATGATCTGAAAGCAATCGATAAAGACATCAAAGCCGTTGTCGCTAAGTCTGTTGATTTTGCGCAAGAGAGCCCACTGCCGGATCCGAAGGAACTCTGGACCGATGTGCTTATCGAAGCGGAGGGCGTGTAATGTCTGTTGAAATCATGATGCCAGCCCTCTCACCGACGATGGAAGAAGGCACGCTCTCCAAATGGCTCGTCAAAGAAGGTGACACGGTTTCTTCCGGCGATGTGATCGCTGAAATTGAAACCGACAAAGCCACCATGGAAGTTGAAGCCGTCGACGAAGGTACGATTGCCAAAATTCTGGTAGAAGCCGGCACAGAAAACGTCAAAGTGAACAGCGTGATCGCTATGCTGGCGGAAGAGGGCGAGGACGCAGATTCTGTAGAAGCGCCATCCAGTCAGCCTACGGAAACGAAAAACTACGATGACGACGCCGAGGCGGCGCCTGAAGTCCAGGACGAAGTTGCCGAAGATGCGGCAGGTCCAAAGCCTGACTTCAAGCCGTCTAATGACCCGGAAATCCCGGAAGGTACAAGCTTCAAGGAAACCACCATCCGCGACGCGCTTCGCGATGCGATGGCTGAAGAAATGCGCCGCGACGAATCTGTGTTCGTCATGGGCGAGGAAGTTGCTCAGTACCAGGGTGCTTACAAAGTCACACGCGGTCTGCTCGACGAGTTCGGCGATAAGCGCGTCGTGGATACGCCAATCACCGAGCATGGTTTTGCCGGTCTTGGCGTAGGCGCTGCGTTCGGCAAGCTAAAGCCGATCGTCGAGTTCATGACGTTCAACTTTGCAATGCAGGCGATCGACCAAATCATCAACTCTGCTGCGAAGACACTTTATATGTCTGGCGGTCAGATGGGCTGCTCGATTGTGTTCCGCGGCCCTAACGGCGCTGCGTCTCGGGTTGGTGCGCAGCATAGCCAGGACTACTCAGCCTGGTATGCGCATGTGCCCGGCTTGAAAGTCGTTGCGCCGTATGACGCTGCTGATGCGAAAGGCCTTCTCAAAGCCGCTATCCGTGACCCGAACCCGGTTGTCTTTCTCGAGCACGAACTTCTGTATGGTGAGACGTTCGATGTCCCTGATGTCGAAGATTGGGTCCTCCCAATCGGTAAGGCGAAAGTCCGCCGCGAAGGCACAGACGTAACGCTTGTCGCGCACTCCCGTATGGTTGGGTTCGCTCTTGAGGCGGCAGAGCAGCTCGCTGAAGCGGGCATCAGTGCTGAAGTGATTGACCTGCGCTCGCTTCGCCCGCTCGACACCGACACCGTCGTAGAAAGCGTGAAGAAAACTAACCGTCTCGTCTGCTGCGAAGAAGGCTGGCGCTATATGGGCGTTGGCGCTGAAATCGTTGCGACCGTCATTGATGAGGCGTTCGATTATCTTGATGCGCCGCCAGCGCGTGTGCATCAAGCCGATGTTCCGCTGCCATATGCTGCGAACCTCGAAGCGCTTTCACTCCCGGGAACTGAAGACATCGTCAAAGCCGCTAAAGCGGTTTGCGAAGGCATTTAGGAGGTCGTTATGGCTATTGAAATCACTATGCCAGCGCTCTCTCCGACGATGGAAGAAGGCAAACTCGCTAAATGGCTTGTGAAAAAAGGTGACACTGTTTCTTCCGGGGATGTGATCGCCGAAATCGAAACCGATAAAGCGACCATGGAAGTGGAAGCCGTTGATGAGGGCACAGTTGCTAAAATCCTCGTAGAGGAAGGCACAGAAGGCGTTAAGGTCAATTCCATTATCGCCATGCTCGCTGAGGACGGAGAGGACGCGTCCGATGTGTCTGTCCCGAGTGACGACGCTACGCCTACAAAGCAGGATGCTGAGGCTGACAGGACGGAAACCAAACCGGAGCCCAAGCCTGCACCGGAAAAAGAAACCGCTGTAGAGCCTGAGCAGCCAAAGGCTCTGGCGACTACTAAAAAGGACGGTGATCGTATTAAGGCGAGCCCCCTTGCACGACGCATTGCTGCTCAGAAGGGTGTGGATCTTGCGTCCATCAAAGGGTCCGGACCTCACGGACGTATCATTCGAAAAGACGTGGAAGCGGCGGAGGCGGGAGCGCCCGCGAAGCCGCAAGCGGCAGCTTCACCGGTTAAGCCAGATGGTCTCATTCTGCCTCAAGTGCTTGATGATCGAATTTATGCTCCGGACAGTTATGAGCTCGTTCCGCTCGACGGTATGCGGAAAACGGTCGCCAAGCGCCTGACTGAAAGCTTTATGCAGGTGCCTCACTTCCCTCTGGAAGTGGATATTCAGCTCGACAAGCTTCTGTCATCGCGGTCGGCTATCAATGCGGCTGCGCCTGAAGGCGTAAAGGTCTCAGTGAATGACATGCTCATCAAAGCGTCTGCATTGGCTCTTATGGCAGAACCGGACTGCAATGCGAGCTACACAGATAACGGAATCGCTTATCACAAATCAGCCAACATCTCTGTTGCTGTAGCGATTGATGGTGGCTTGATCACGCCTGTCATCCGGGACGCTCAATCCAAAGGACTTCGCGAGATTTCTGAGGAGATGAAAGATCTGGCGACCCGCGCCCGTGACCGGAAGCTCAAGCCGCAGGAATATACAGGTGGAACGTTCTCCATCTCCAATCTGGGCATGTTCGGCATCAAATCGTTCGGTTCCATAATCAATCCACCAGAGGGCATGATCATGTCTGTTGGTGCTGGTGAGAAGCGCGCAGTTGTTGCTGATGACGGAAGCATTGTTGCAAGAACCGTGATGAGCGTAACCCTCACATGCGATCACCGCGTTATAGGTGGCGCTGAGGGTGCAAAATGGCTCCAAGCCTTCAAGCGTTTCGTTGAGACGCCTGAAGCGATGCTTCTGTGAACCGGCTGAGAGGACAACCAAATGTCAGAAAAGTATGATCTGATCATCGTCGGTTCCGGGCCTGGCGGATATGTGGCGGCGATCCGTGCGTCTCAGCTAGGTCTCAAGACGGCCATCGTCGAACGGGATGCCTTGGGGGGTGTTTGTCTCAACTGGGGCTGTATTCCTACCAAAGCGCTGCTTCGCACTGCTGAAGTTTATCACCAGATGCAGAATGCTTCGGCTTACGGGCTGAAAGCAGACAATGTCAGCTTCGATCTTGATGCGGTGGTCAAACGCTCTCGTCAGATCGCAGGCCAGCTCTCGGGCGGCGTGAAGCACCTGATGAAGAAGAATAAGATCACCGTTATTGAAGGTGAAGGTCGCGTTGCAAAAGGCGGGGCTGCACCGAAAGTGATCGTGAAAGGCAAAGACGGTAAAGAGACGACCTACGAGCCTAAAAACGTTCTTCTCGCGACGGGAGCCCGTGCGCGTACGATTCCTCAGGCAGGCCTTGAGCCGGATGGAAAATTTATCTGGACCGCCAAAGAAGCCATGGTGCCGGACACCATGCCTAAAAAGCTTCTTGTCATTGGGTCCGGTGCTATCGGCATTGAGTTTGCCAGCTTTTACAATGCGCTTGGCGCCGAGGTCACTGTCGTTGAGATGATGGATCGAATCCTTCCTGTCGAGGATGAAGAGATCTCCGCAATGGCGCTGAAATCATTCCAAAAACAAGCAATGAATGTCGTTACTAGCGCGAGCGTTGAAGGCGTTAAAGCAGGTAAGGATCAGATTACTGCGACGATTAAAGGCAAAGACGGAAAGACGACGAGTGAGTCATACGACCGTATCGTGCTCGCAATCGGAATTGTCGGAAATGTTGAAGGATTAGGCCTCGAGGAGCTCGGCGTAAAAGTTGACCGTACTCATGTTGAGGTGAACGGCTTCGGGCAAACCAATGTTAAGGGTCTCCACGCAATCGGCGACCTGACAGGGCCGCCGTGGCTCGCGCACAAAGCCAGCCATGAAGGGATTGTCTGCGTCGAAAAGATTGCGGGTAAGAACCCTCACGCCTTTGAGACATGGAATATTCCGGGATGCACATATTGCCACCCGCAGATTGCTTCCGTTGGCCTGACAGAAGCCAAGGCGAAGGAGGCGGGCCACAAGGTGAAAGTCGGCAAGTTCCCTTTCATCGGGAACGGCAAGGCGATCGCGCTTGGTGAGCCGGAAGGTCTCATCAAAACTGTGTTCGACGAGAAAACCGGCGAATTGCTTGGTGCTCACATGATTGGTGCAGAAGTGACAGAACTCATTCAGGGCTATGTCGTGGCGCGCCAGGGCGAGCTTACTGAGGCGGAACTGATGGAAACCGTCTTCCCGCACCCAACGCTCTCAGAGATGATGCATGAGAGCGTACTGGATGCCTATGGTCGTGTGATACACATGTAATCACGCTTCTGGCGGGGTAACTCCCGCCAGCTCAAGCGCTTTCTTGCTGACACTGCCGTAATCCACCTTACCAGTGCCAAGTACTGGAATCTCTTCGACATGGAAAACTTTGCGCGGAACGGCGAGCTCCGAGACGCCATGATTTTGCGCCCATGCCAGAAGGTCAGGGCGATTTACGGCTTCCGCGTCGGACAGGAGAACAACCTGTTCGCCTTTGCGTGGATCAGGGATGGTCGCGGCCGCGTGCATATTGTCTGGCCAGATAGCGGATGCACAGTTTTCGACAACCGCCAGAGAGACCATTTCGCCTCCTACCTTTGCAAAACGCTTCACACGACCGCGAATGCGAATGAAGCCCTGATCATCAACCGTGACGATATCACCGGTGTCGTGCCAACCATCAACGGGCGGCTCCAATACACCCGGAGCTGACGAACGAAGATAGCCTTTCATCACGTTAGGGCCGCGAACGAATAACCGGCCACCTGCTTCAATTCCTGGCACAGGCTCAAGCTTGTGTTCCATACCCGGCATCAATTGTCCGACTGTGCCTGGGACGTTGCCACCAACTGAATTCGCTGCAACAACCGGCGAGGCTTCGGTTGCGCCATAGCCTTCCAGAATCTCAATGTTGTACTTCTTTCGCACCATCTGGCGGGTCTCATCGCGCACACGCTCAGCGCCGCAGACCGACAGGCGAAGGGTTGCAAGGTCGCCCTGGTCACCAGCGCGCGCATACTGTGAGATGAATGTGTCAGTCGCCAGAAGAATCGTAGATCCAGTATCGCGAATCCGGTGCGCGATTTCCCTTGGCTGGAGCGGGGTAGGGTGGAAGATACTTTTGATCCCTGCAATCAACGGTAACACTGCGCCAACCGTCAGGCCAAAACAGTGAAATGTTGGAAGCGGATTAAAGAGGATGTCGGTCTCAGGATAGAGGTCGATATGCGCTCGAACCTGCTCAACATTCGAAAGAACGTTCTCGTGAGACAAGACAACGCCCTTCGGGTCGCCCTCAGTTCCGGAGGTGAACAGCACAACGCCCGTACTCTTATAGCTCGGCGAAGCCTTGAAGAGTGATGGAAAGATTGGGCCGAGTCCCCCAGCGATCTTGTCGCCCAGCGTAAGCCCTTCCCGAACATCCTCGAGATAGATGATTTCGAAGTCTTCCGACAATTGCTCGATAAGAGGTTCAAGATTTCCGAGTTCGACAAACTTGTGAGCAGTAATAACCTTTGTAACCTGCGCAGCTTTACCGGCTGCTTTGAGGTTGCGGCTTCCTGCCGTGAAGTTGAACATTGCGGGTACCCGGCCATATGCTTCAAGCGCGTAGAAGCCGATCACGGCACCGGCGCCGGTCGGAAGCATCAAACCGACATGCTCGCCTTTATCCGTCAGCTTTTTGAGTGCATTGCCGAGCGCAAAAGACGCCTGCACAATCTCTTTGTAAGTGAGGGTTCGTCCGTCGCCATCTACAAGAATCTCGCGCTTACTGCCAAACTGAGATTTTGCCTTGAGAAGCGCTGAAAATAGGTCTGTTTTTGCCCTCCCAGGGCGAAACTCATAGGTGGTCGCCGCCATCCGAGTTCTCCGTGTAATTTTTTTGTGACGCTCCGTGTAACATTATGTCACTAGTCGTGAAAGTCACTGAGTGCATGAGTGTTATGCATAAACGCGCAGAACTGTCGTCAGTTTCCACTTGATGAATGGGGAGAAAAGGCTCATTTGAAGCCTATGGCCAAACTCATTGATACGCGTGACCTTTCGACGGCCAAATCCGCCGATTTCCGTCACCCGGAAAAACGTAATCGCCCCGATACACCGCTTTTGCGTAAGCCGGAATGGATTCGCGTGAAAGCGCCTGTCAGCTCCGGGTACACCGAGACGCGCTCGATCGTAAAAGAGAAAAACCTCGTTACGGTGTGTGAAGAGGCGGGTTGCCCGAATATTGGCGAGTGCTGGGAACAGAAGCACGCGACCATGATGATTATGGGCGATACGTGTACGCGCGCATGCAGCTTCTGCAACGTCCGCACGGGACTTCCCGCGGCGCTGGATATCGATGAGCCGCGTCGGGTTGGCGAAGCCGTTGCGTCAATGGAACTCAAGCACGTCGTAATCACATCCGTTGATCGTGACGATCTCGCGGACGGCGGTGCTGAACATATTGCGCAGACGGTGCGCGCAATTCGAGATGCTGCGCCGCAAGCGACTATCGAAATTCTGACACCTGATTTCCTTCGTAAAGGCGATGCCGCAAATATCGCAATCGATTCAAAGCCGGACGTTTTCAATCACAACCTTGAAACGGTGCCGCGCCTTTACCTGTCGATTCGTCCAGGTGCGCGTTATTACCATTCTCTGCGTCTTCTTGAGCGCGTCAAAGAGCGCGATCCTGAACAGTTCACAAAGTCCGGTCTCATGGTTGGCCTTGGCGAGACAAAAGAAGAGATCATGCAGGTCATGGACGATATGCGTTCTGCCGGCGTCGACTTCATCACAATTGGCCAGTATCTGCAGCCAACACGCAAGCACGCTGCTGTAGACCGGTTCGTAACTCCAGACGAATTCAAAGCGCTAGAAACTATTGCTCGCGCTAAGGGCTTCCTGATGGTCTCCGCATCACCGCTGACACGTTCAAGTTATCATGCGGGCGATGACTTCCAACAGCTGCGCGCCGCGCGCCAGGCACAACTGAAAAACGCGGGCTCGTAAGTTCAGACTTCATGACACGCGTCAGACGTACCATCAGGATCGACCATACGGCCGACAATCTGTTCGAGCTTGTATCCGGGATCGAGACCTATCCGGATTTCATCAAATGGATTTTATCCATGGCGGTGAAGCCGGTGAGCTCGTCTGGCACGACTATGGAGCGCATCGGAACGGCTCAGGTGGGATTCCGAGGATTTTCGGAGACCTTTGCAACCAAGGTCGTTTCGGACGCGGAAGCACGCACAGTCGAAGTGTCTCTCGTACGCGGGCCACTAAAGCATCTGAACAATTCATGGAAGTTTATTCCACGCGGCGACTCGACCGATGTCGAGTTCTTCGTCGATTTCGAATTCAAGAACCTGATTTTGCGTGCGCTCGCGAGCGCGAATTTCGAACTCGCGATGAACCGGATTATGGCGGCATTTGTGAGTGAAGCGGATCGTCGTTATGGACGTTCTTCAGCGTCCTGAGACGCTTTCAAGTAACATCTCCAGCGCGATCTCGACGCTCGCGATACGAATCTCCGAGCGTCCGATATCTCCAAAATTCTCCTGACGGTGTCTGATCGGCGCGTTCTCGCGGGCCAGCGCAAAATGCACAGTTCCGACTGGCTTCATGCGTGTGCCGCCGCCTGGGCCTGCAACGCCCGTAATTGAGATCGCAACATTCGCACGGCTTTCCTCCAGAGCGCCTTCAGCCATGGATCGCGCAACAACCTCGCTCACTGCGCCGTAATCAGCGATAATGTCGCCGGGCACGCCCAGCACTTCTTCTTTTGCTTTGTTCGAATAGGTAATGAAGCCACGTTCGAACACGGCGGAAGATCCAGGAATTTCAATCAGCGCCGCTGATAGAAGACCACCCGTACAGCTTTCTGCCGCGACGATTTTCAGGCGTCGTTGTTGGGCGTCATCGAGGACAAGGCGGGCTAGGTTGAGCACACGATCTGAAAACACGGACGACTCCCTTTGTTCTGTGTGTAGAGCCTTGCTGAGTTTCAGTCGGCTGTCGAGTGGGAAGGAAGGCGGACAGAACAAATTGCGTGGGCAGCAATGCCCTCTTCGCGGCCGGTGAAGCCGAGGCGTTCCGTCGTGGTGGCCTTCACGGCAACATCCGAAACTGGAATTCCGAGAATTTCTGCCGTTTTCGTTCGCATAACATCACGGTGCGGTTTCACTTTTGGTGCCTCACAGATGAGCGTGACGTCGACATTGGCTATCTCTCCGCCTCGCTCTCTTACGCGTTTGGCTGCGAACTCAAGAAACACTGAGGAGGGCGCGCCTTTCCACTGTGGATCAGACGGCGGAAAGTGATCGCCGATATCGCCATCGGCCAGGGCACCTAAAATGGCATCGGTCAGCGCGTGCCATGCCACATCAGCGTCGGAATGCCCTTTCAGCTTTCCGCTATGTGGAATGAACGTCCCACAAAGGATGACGCCATCGCCGTTTTCGAATGCATGGACGTCATAACCGAGACCGGTTCGATAAACGGGTTGTGTTCCGGACAAAAGCTTTTCCATGAATGCCAGATCTTCCTGATAGGTGATTTTCCCAAGCGCGTCTGATCCACTCACCAGAGTGAGAGAGAGGCCTTTTGCCTCGGCTAGCGTAAAGTCATCGGTCGCCGCGCTAATGTTCCCTGAATACATGTCCAGAAGGCACGCCTTACGGAATGCCTGGGGAGTTTGGATGCGATAGAGGTTATCTCGGGCAACGGAACCAATGGAATCTCCTTCCATTCGCTTTAAGCTGTCCGAAACGGGTAGGGCAGGAGCTGCGCCATCATAAGTTTCGAGTGCTGTGAGCAGGGAATCTATTACCTTTGCGGTCAGTCCGGGCCGCGCCGCATCATGGATAAGAACGACGCCAGATTGTTCTTGGTCGATTAGTTGAATTCCATGGCTTACTGAGATGGCTCGTTCACTTCCGCCTTCGACCATTTTTATCTTATCGCGGAGATGCTCCGGCACGTTAGAGAGATGTGCTTCGAACTGCTCACGAAACGACTCGTCGATCACCAGAATGCATCGAACGCACTGAGGATGCTTCAACATGGCGTTCACAGAATGATGGAAAACAGGAATCCCGTTTAAATTGTATAGCTGCTTTGGTAGCTCGCCTTTAAATCGAGTTCCGGAACCTGCCGCGACAATAATACCACAGAAAGTCTCCTTAACATGCTCAGTTTTTAGGCGATCTGTTTCAAATCCGGTTTGCATTCAGTATACGCTGTGTTTAGGTGCGCAAAGTTTGTGCAGTGCGCAGATAGGGGTGACAATGGGACCATACGCATTTTCGCGAAATGAGACACCAGTCTTTCTGGCCCCGATGTCGGGTGTGACTGATGCTCCGTTCCGAAAACAGGTCATGAAGTTTGGTGCGGAAACGACCATTACAGAAATGGTCGCGGGTGATGATTTGCGCAACGGCAATCAGGATAGCGAAAATCGTATCGTTGTCGGCCATTACCCTGGCATCCATACTGTGCAGTTGGTCGGACGTGAAGCGGAAGCCTTACGTTATGGAGCGGAACGCGCTCGCCATGCGGGGGCAGATATCATCGATATCAATATGGGGTGTCCGTCACGTCGTGTCACAGGCGGCTTGTCCGGCTCTGCGCTCATGCGTAACCCCGCACATGCTCAGACCCTTATCGAGGCCGTCATAGACGGTGCGCAGGGGCTTCCTGTCACTCTGAAAATGCGTCTCGGATGGGACCGCGATGAAATGACGGCCGTTGAGCTTGCGCTTAGGGCTCAGGATGTCGGTGTCGAGCTTATAGCCGTGCATGGACGAACGAGACAGGACTTCTATGACGGACAGGCCGACTGGGCTGCAATCAGGCCAGTGGTAGACGCTGTGGAACTTCCAGTAATCGTAAACGGTGACATTGTCTGCCTTGAGAGCGCGAAAGAAGCATTGAAGCTGTCCGGGGCTGCGGGCGTCATGGTCGGGCGCGCTGCGACTGGGCGCCCATGGTTTATCGCGCAACTACAGGCCAGCTTGAATGGCCGAGAATACAACACTCCAAGTCTCGGCACTCAAATCGACAGCCTCGCTGATCAAGCCAGCGATTCCGTGGAACTTTATGGGCAACGCGTCGGGATGAAAGTTGTGCGCAAACATGTTGCCGAAGCGCTCGAAAGCTGGCGAATTGACTTCGGTGTATCATTCTCGCCAGAAATGCGAAAAAGCGTTCTGACATCTCAGACATCAGACGACCTCGTTTCAACACTCAACGGCTTAATGGCTGAAGGACAAGTTGCAGCATGATTGATTATCCTGCCGATTCATCCGCCCTTGAGAATCTGAGCAGCCTTGCGCTCGACGCGCCGCTAGCGCTGTTTCAGATAGACGACAGTCAGCGGATACTTTGCGCTAACCTGCAAACCCAGAGCCTTCTGGGTGGAGGTCTGGATAAATTGGTTGGGCGTCGCCTGTCTGAAATCCTTTTCCACGATTGCGAAATTTTCGAGCTGGTAGATCGACTGATCAACGATACCAGTGACGTTTCGGCTTCCGGCATTACCGTCAGCGGGCCATTTTCCGAGCCAAAGAAGTTTGATGTCAGGATGAGCATCGACACGACGACGGCGCGTATCAATATTGCGCTACTACCTCGTTCCAAGCGTAAAGCTCAGGACCCGTCAGGTCTCGCAACATTTGCTCGGATGCTCGGACACGAAATCAAAAATCCTCTGGGCGGCATATCTGGCGCAGCTCAGCTGATGGAACGGTCCTGCCGTTCGGATCAATCGGAGCTTCTTGCGCTCATCCGTTCGGAAGCGCAGCGCATCGGTCGGTTAATCGACAGGTTTACAGCGTTCGAGCTCTACAATGCACCGCGTTTCACCAGCATAAACATCCATGAAGTTTTGGATGAAATCATTGCGATGCAATCGGTGGCGTCTCCTGCCGTGACCTTTAAGAAAGCGTTCGATCCATCTCTTCCAGAGATTTCTGCTGACCGGGACCATTTGCACGAATGCATCCTTAATATTGTGAAGAATGCGGCCGAGGCCGTGAGCGGTCAGGAATATTCTGAAGTTAAGGTTTCGACGGCCTATCAGGCTGGTATCAAGCTTCCACGCCCAGGAAATGAACGCCGATACTCTGCAGCTCTACTCATCAGAGTACGAGACAACGGGCCTGGTATCCCGGGCGGCAACCAGGAACAGGTCTTCAAACCTTTTTTCTCAACAAAATCATCCGGAACCGGCATTGGTCTTTCCGTATGTCAGGACATTGCGCACGCACACGGGGGTCGCTTGTCTTTCACTAGTCGTCCAGGACGGACGCAGTTCGATCTTATTCTCCCACTTCAAAGAGAACCTGCAGGATAAAATATAATGAGTCAGGCAACAGTACTTCTCGCCGACGACGATGCCGGTATCCGTCTTATCGCCAGCCAAACCCTTATCGCTGAGGGATATGCGGTGCGATCGACAACCAATCCGACTGCGCTCATGCGTTGGGTTCGAAATGGTGACGGAGATCTTCTGATCACTGACGTCTATATGGGCGATGAATGCATTTTCGATATCATGCCGGAGATCCGCGCTGAACGTCCGGAGCTGCCGATTATTGTAATCAGCGGACAGAGTACGCTGATGACAGCAATGTCGGCCACTGAGCATGGCGCATTCGATTACCTGCCAAAGCCGTTTGATATCGACGAACTTGCTCAGATGACGAAACGAGCGCTTCAGTCTCGCGAAGGTCAGAAAAAGCTGGATCGACCAGTTCGAGTATCAGACCCGCGCCTGACCGAAGCTGTGATCGGCCGGTCCGCTGCGATGCAGGAAGTATTCCGCACTATGTCGCGGGTGAAGAACACGGCACTTACAATCCTGATCGAGGGCGAGTCGGGAACTGGTAAGGAAACGATTGCGCGGGCTATTCACGACCTCGGTAATCGTGAAACTAAGCCATTTGTGCCGGTGAATATGGCCGCTGTTGAACGCGACCGGATCGAAGCCGAGCTTTTCGGCGTTGTCGGATCTGACGGTCAGGTTATTCCTGGCAAAGTCGCGCAAAGCGACGGTGGCACGCTCTTCCTCGATGAAGTCGGCGATATGCCTTTGGATGCACAGACGCAGCTGCTTCGTTTCCTTCAGAATGGCGAGTTTTCGCCGGTTGGCTCTAATAAGGTAGATGTGTCTACGACCCGGGTCATTGCTGCCACATCTCGCGATTTGCGGTCATTGATCGAAGAAGGATCGTTTCGGAACGATTTGTTCTATCGTCTAAATGTGGTCACGATTGCAATCCCACCTCTGCGTGCACGTAAGGACGACATTCCAGAGCTGGCAAAACGTTTTCTTAAACGCGCAGAAATGGACGGACTTGGGCAAAAGACCATAGACGCGAAGGCGCTCAAGCGTCTCTCGCTCCATGACTGGCCCGGCAATGTGCGTGAGTTGCAGAACGTTGTGATGCGCATGATCGCCCTGTCATCGGAGCCGATCATCAGCGAGGACCTCGTTCAGGCATCGCTAGTCTCCGAGCGCCGGCTTCCGAAAGAAAATGGCGCGAGCTTCGAACAGAAACTTCGCGACCTTCTTCGTGAGCATGTTGAGCCGGACCTGCGGGCTTTCAGTGAAGGCGAAGGCACGATTTATCATGACGTCGTCTCAATGGTCGAACGTCCTTTGATCGAGCTCGCGCTTAACGTTACTGGTGGAAACAAGGTTCGGGCCGCTCAGTTGCTCGGTATGAATCGGAATACGCTTCGTAGTAAAATCAACACGTTGGAGATTGCATCTCCTGAGTGATCAGTTAGTGTGGCAATTGTGAAACAGTGTTGCCTGGTGGTAACGCAACGGAAGATTGCCATTGCTGCGTATTCTTGATCAGTCAGTATTCCGTTTTTTTGGTCGATGGACGCAGTTTGTGTTCCTTCTGGCGAGCTTTATCGCCGTTATCGTAACCTTGGTTTCTTTCTCTGGCTTTGGCCCGATCAGGCCTGCTTCGGCATCCATGATCGGGCTCCAGATTGTAAATTTTATCCTGATCGGAGCTCTGGCGTTTTACGTCATCCGTGACTTTTACGCTTTGTCCAAACAAAGCGAAACATCCACTCGTGCACAGGGCAGTGGAAAGCTTGCCAGACAATTCGCAATGTCCTTCGGATTCGCTGCGGTCATGCCGGCGATTCTCGTTGCATTGTTTCTGGGTACATCTCTAAACCGAGGCATCGAGAATTGGTTCTCCGAGCGAATTCAGAGCATCGTTGAGACCAGTGCGGATGTCGCGCGATCAAACCTTCAGTCTATCGCCGACGACATCAGGCTCGATGTCGGAATTATGGGACTAGACCTGAACGCGGCAGTCGTTGGGTTTGAAACCGAACCGGAGATTTTTACCGAGTTTCTGGTTCAGCAAGCGAGTTTTCGTGAGTTTCCAGGCGCGTTTCTATTGAACGAGACTGGCGATATCGTTCTGGCAACCGACGCGCAGAGCCGACGATCATTTCAGCCGCCCCGTGCAGATATGTTTGCAACAGCGCAAGCCGGTGATGTCGCAGTCCGACTAGACAACTCTACGTCCCAGTTCTGGGCGCTCTATAAGCTACAAGCGTTTGACGAAACGTATCTTTACACAGCGCGCCCTATCGCTCCGCAAATGCTGGAAAGCCTTGTTCAGGCAGAACAAACCGTCAGCGACTATCGCCTCGCAGAAGACCGTAGCCGCAGACTGCAAGTCATTTTCTTGCTCGGCTTCATCCAGATCACAGTACTAATCTTGTTATTCTTCCTTAGGTTCGGTGTACGTTCAGCAGCGGAGATTTCCAGCCCGATACTTCGCCTCGCGGATGCTGCCGACGATGTTCGGCGCGGTTACCTCAAAGCTCAGGTTCCGATGCCAACGAGCGATAATGAAGTTGCAGACCTCACCGCATCTTTCAACGCGATGACAGAGCAGCTACTTGAGCAGAGAGACACTATCGATTTGGCCCACAGGGATGCCATCGAGCGCTCCCGATTTATTGAAACAGTGCTTGAAGGCGTGTCGGCCGGCGTCGTTCGCACCGATGAGAATCTACGTGTAACGCTCGCGAACCGGTCTGCGAGAGGGATGTTTCCGCAACTTGATAGTGATGGAGAGGTTTGCCTCTACGAGGTCCTTCCGGAGTTCGCGCAACTGGCTGCCGATGCTCTGGAAGACAATTCACGACGCGAGAAGACAATCGTTATCGACGAAGGAGGCTCTCAGACACACTTTGTCCTGAGGATCTCACCGGAAGCAGGCGAAGAACCGGGCTGCATCATTACATTCGATGACAATACGCGTCTCATCAACGCTCAAAGGCAGACGGCCTGGCGCGATGTGGCTCGCAGAATCGCACACGAAATCAGAAACCCGCTTACGCCGATCCAGTTATCAACAGAGCGTCTTAAGCGTCGTTATCGCAAGCTGATTGATGAAGACGATACGGTTTTCGACAAATGTACCGACACAATCCTTCGTCAGGTCACTGATATTGGCCGGATGGTCGAAGAGTTTTCTTCCTTTGCGCGGATGCCAAAACCAGAAGTGCGGGAATTCGATCTTATGGAAATCGTGCGCAGTTCTATTTTTGGCAACAGACTAACGCTTCCGGAAATCAATATCAGTCTGAACTCGGACCTGCGAAACGTGGAAATGG
Source organism: Ponticaulis sp. (assembly GCA_002723155.1). GTDB lineage: Bacteria > Pseudomonadota > Alphaproteobacteria > Caulobacterales > Hyphomonadaceae > Ponticaulis. The sequence continues at coordinate 550,479 of PBNO01000006.1, forward strand.
CAGGCGATGATCGGCTACTGGGCCAAGTCCTGACAAACCTGATCAAGAACGCTGGTGAAGCAGTCCGGCGTCGTTTCGAAGACATTGAAACCATCGAAGACGACAAGCCAGAGATCATCGTAAGCGTTGAAGCGACGAGCGATACGGTCACAGTTGAAATCGAAGATTCTGGACCGGGCTTTCCGCGCGAAAATCGGAGCCAGTTCCTCGAACCCTATTTTACGACACGGGAGCAGGGAGTCGGCCTCGGCCTCGCTATCGTAAACCGGATTGTATTGGATCACGGCGGGCACCTGACGCTGCTTGACCGTAAAGATGGAAAATGTGGAGCTCGGGTGGCGGTTCAACTGCCGATCTCGGGTCCGTCTGAAGAAACTGTATCTAGCTGGGCTCTTTCGGAGGAGCGTGTGTAATGTCTGCAGAAGTTCTAGTTGTTGATGATGAACCTGATATCCGCGACCTCGTCGGAGGTGTGCTTGAGGATGAAGGGTATATCGTCCGCACGGCTTCAACCGCTGAAGGTGCGTTAGCGGCAATCTCTGAGCGCAAGCCTGACTTAGTAGTCTTGGATGTCTGGCTTCAGGGGAGCGGCATGGACGGTCTTGAGATGCTTCAATACCTGAAGTCCATCGACGAGATCATGCCCGTGATCGTGATTAGTGGTCATGGGTCAATCGAAACAGCTGTAACTGCTATTCGGCGAGGCGCGTATGACTTTCTCGAAAAGCCGTTCAAATCGGACAGACTTCTGGTCATCGTGGAGCGTGCTTTGGAGACAGCAGCTCTGAAGCGCGAAAATACCGCGCTTAAAGTGCACGAATCCGTTGGCGATGAGCTATTGGGAAACTCTGCTGCAGCGACCCAGCTTCGGCAGTCGATCGAAAAGGTCGCGCCTACGAATTCCAGAATCCTGATTTCAGGGCCTCCGGGTTCAGGCAAGGAACTCGCCGCTAAAGTCATTCACGAAAATTCCAAAAGATCTTCCAGGCCATTTATCGCGGTCAATGCTGCGTCCATCACTCCTGATCAAATGGAGGTGGAACTATTTGGTCGCGAGGGCGCGGACGGGAAGGTCCAGGCTGTTGGGCTCTTCGAGCAGGCCCATCGCGGGACCCTGTTTCTTGATGAGATCGGCGAAATGCCGTTGGGTACGCAAAATAAGATACTGCGGGTGCTGACCGAGCAACGTTTCAAACGCGTGGGCGGTAAAGCAGACGTGACCGTAGATGTCCGGCTCATCAGCTCGACTACGTCCGACCTGAAACAAAAAATTGAACGTGGAGATTTCCGTGAGGACCTGTTTTTCCGCGTAAACGTCGTGCCTCTTTCGGTGCCTTCGCTGGCTGACCGCCGAGAGGACATTCCTGATCTGGTTCGCCATTTCGTCATGCGCTCTCGCAGCTCACTCGGCCTCAGTCCTCGAATGTTCAGTGATGAAGCATTGGCTGTTCTGCAGTCTGCACCATGGCCGGGAAATGTGCGCCAGCTTAAAAACATCGTTGAACGCGTGCTCATCCTTTCTGGCGAGAATCGCGGTTCGGTCCAGCCGCACGAGCTGCCGAACGACGAGACAGAGTACGGACGCGAGGCCAAACCAAAAACATCGCTCGAAGTGATTGGGATGACGCTACGGGACGCACGTGAACAGTTCGAAAAGGAATACCTTTCCTTGCAGATTACGCGTTTTGGCGGGAATATCTCGCGGACGGCTGCGTTCATCGGAATGGAACGGTCTGCATTGCACCGGAAACTTAAGTCTCTCGGTGTCGATCCATCAAACTCTACGCGAGACTAGGTTCGGGACATGAAAATTATCATCTGTGGTGCCGGTCGCGTGGGGCAGGGGATTGCGCGCCGTCTTTCGCTGGATGGACACAGCGTTGCTGTGATCGATGAGGATCCTGCTCTCATCCAGTCCATCACGTCTGAGCTAGAAGTGCAGGGCTTTACCGGTCATGCAGCGCACCCGCAGATTCTGCGTGCCGCCGGCGCCGATGACGCTGACATGCTGGTCGCGGTCACCTATTCAGACGAAGTGAATATGGTGACATGTCAGGTCGCTCACGTGCTTTTTCAGGTACAGACGAAGATTGCTCGAATACGGTCCCGTGCGTATTTCAGCAAACGATCCGGTGATCTGTTTGGCCGCGATGGCCTGGCGATCGACGTTGTGATTTCGCCCGAGAAAGCCGTTGCTGATTCAGTTATTCAGCGGCTCGAAACGCCGGGTGCCTTCTTCTCTGTTCCTTTTTCGACCAATAAAATTCGCGTTGTTGGCCTTGATGTCCACAAGGATATGCCGCTTGCGAGAACGACGCTGTCACAATTGGACGAGTTGTTCCCCGGCTTAAACATTCAGATCCTCGCGGTCTTACGAAACGACCATTTGTTCGCAATCCGGCCTTCTGACCAGTTGATAGAGGGCGACAAAGTTTATCTCGCTATCGAAACACAGCAGACAGACCGACTTACCGAACTTCTCGGCATTAATCCCGGTGGTGACCAGCGCGTCATCATTCTTGGCAGCGGCAATATCGGCATGTATGTCGCCGAACAGCTTGAGAAGAGAAAAGGCCGAAAGGTTCGCCTCATCGAAAGCGACCTGAAAAATGCCGAACGCGCAGCGGCACAGTTGAGCCGCTCCATCATCATTCACGGAGATGGGCTGAACCCGGAGATCCTTCAGGAAGCTGGAATTGATAAAGCGGATGCGGTGATCAGTTTGACGAATGACGACAAGGTGAACCTACTCGCATCTGCTATGTCTAAGCGTCTCGGAGCCAGGAAGACCATCTCGCTTGTGAACGCGCCAGAACTTGCAATGATACATCGACCTCTTGATGTGGATGTGATGGTTGACCCGCGTGCTGTGACCGTTTCACAAATTCTACTGCGCTTGCGTCGTGGACGTATCCTGTCGCTCTTCTCGATTGCCGGCGGGAGAGGGGAACTCGCCGAAGGCGAAGTTCTTGAGCATTCCTTGCTGCTCGAAAGCGACCTGACCCGCGATACACTCCCTGAAGGCGTTGTCGCCGGCGGCTTGCTCCGTGATGGCGAGGTGTTGATGCCCAAAAAGGGCCTGAAGGTCAAAGTCGGCGATCGCGTAGTTTTGTTCTATGAGAAAGATCGCGTCAAAAAAGTAGAAAAGCTCTTCCGCGCAAGCTCTGCATATTTCCTCGGATAGTAGAAAGATCGCCGATCTGTGAACTGGATCATCCTGATACGCGCGCTCAGCGGCTTCTTCGCAGCTCTTGCTGTGCCGACCACGCTATGTGCGCTTTGGGCGTTCGGAAATGACCATTACGTTCAGGCGTCATTGTTCATCCTGGTATTGACGATTCTCATCGTGGGCAGCGCTGTATTTCGCATTGCCTCAAAGGGGCACCGCACGTCAGACGCAAGGCCGCGGGACGTTGTCGGCTTCTTGATAGCGGCATGGATATCGCTCGCATTTCTTGGAGCGATTCCGTTTGTGAATGCTGCTGGCGATCGTTTGGTAGTCGCCTTGTTCGAGTCTGTCTCGAGCGCGACGACAACAGGCACAAGCTTGCTACCGGAAGAATTCAGCTTGCTTGCGAGCCTGTTCGCATGGAGGGGCATTCTCCATCTCACTGGCGCAATCCTGTCTATTGGTGGCATGGTCATGGTCGTGAGAATGGTCGGCACGTCCGTGCCAGGCCTCGATGCAAAGACGACAGCGATCTCATTACCGGGTATCGCGCACCAGGGATTGTTTCGAATTTTTTGGGCTGTCGGCGCTCTTGTGTTGTTGCTCTCCATCGTCTCCGGAGCGCTGTTATTGATTGATGGCTATGCCATCAGAGAAGCGTTTGGCTTGTCGGTCAGCGCTGTGACGTCAGGGCGAGTTTTCGGGATCGATGAAGCCGCGGACTCAATGTCCACATTCGGAGCAACAGTACTAATCGTCACGATGTTCATCGGAATGTTAAATGCTGTTCTGATTTTCAACTCACCACGAAAACCGCTTCAGCTTTTAGTCGATGCAGAAACCATCACACTGGCGACCATTGCAGTAATTTTGTCTGGTCTGATCTTTTTTCTGTTCGATGGCCAGCATCATCTCGCGACCGCAATCGGCGTTGCTGTTTCCATCATGTCCACATCGGGCCTGTTTATTTCACCGGGACATCTTCTTGATATTCCGGTGCCCGTTTTGTTGTTCTTCGGTTTTATGGGCGGAGCTGCAATCTCTGCTACCGGCGGCATGAAAATTTACCGGATGTTGGTTCTGCTAAGTCAGGCTGGCAATGAATTTTCTAAGCTCGCACAACCGCATGCGGTGACGCGTGCCCAGGCAAACGAATCTCAGATACCGGCGAGATTTGTTCTCACGGTTTGGGCTTATCTTGTTGGCTTCGCGATGCTTTCAATTGTCCTCGCGGCCATTCTTGCCCTGAATGGTGCGACCTTTGAGCAGGCAATCGTATCTTCGCTCGGTAGTATTACGAATTCGGCAGCGCTTTTGACACTCGAGTGGATCGATAACTCATGGTCGCGCACCTTTTCCGAGCTGATTCTATCCATCTTTATGGTATTGGGTCGATTAGAGCTGCTTTTGCTTGCGTCATTGTTTTTCAGCGACCGCTAATCAGGATTTCGTGGTCGATTTTGAGTTTTTTATTATGCAGCGCACAGTATTTCGCGTTTGCGACAACAGAACCCGTTGCGATTTATCGATAAAAAAGTTAGCGCAGTAATCAGAGCCTAGATCCAAATTGAAAATAAGAAAGACTCCAGGATGTCGTCGGACAAAAAACAAAATCTTCAAGACACATTCCTAAATGCCGTCCGCAAATCGCGTACTCCGCTCACAATCTTCCTTGTGAACGGTGTAAAACTGCAGGGCGTTGTCACTTGGTTTGACAACTTTTGTGTGCTCCTGCGTGGCGACGGCCGTCCACCGCAACTGGTTTATAAGCATGCGATCTCTACGATCATGCCTATGCAGCCAGTTCAGCTCTTTGAAGCTGATGACATGGACGACGGACACGGTTGATTTCGTCAACAGACGCTAATTCAGAACCGGTTGTTTCAGCCGCCGTGATCCCTCTGATAGAGGGCAGGGCAGTTGTGCGCCAAACACTTCGCGAAGAAGAAACTCGAGGGCTCGTAGAGGCCCTCGGGAGCGAATGCGCGTTTGTGAAAACAGTGCACATTCGGAACCCAAGTCCTTCGCATCTTTTCTCGTCGGGAATTCTCGAGAATATACGACAAGAGCTAGAAGCGAGCGGATGCGAGCTGTTCGTCGTCGACGGCGATCTAACGCCAATCCAACAACGTAATCTTGAGCGCTATCTGTCGTGTAAGGTGATCGACCGTACGGGACTTATTCTCGAGATTTTTGGTTTGCGTGCCCGTACAAAAGCCGGCCGTCTTCAGGTAGAGACAGCACGTCTGGCCTATGAGAGATCACGTCTTGTGCGAACCTGGACCCACCTGGAACGCCAGCGTGGTGGACGTGGCTTCATAGCCGGTCCCGGCGAAACGCAGATAGAATCCGACCGCAGAATGATTGACGGCGCTTTGCTGCGCCTCAAAAAGCAATTGTCGGAAGTCGAACGAACGAGAAATGTGCAGAGGTCAGATCGCAAGTCCCGCGACCTGCCTGTAATCGCTTTGGTCGGCTACACGAACGCGGGAAAATCAACCCTGTTCAACACGCTTTCATCAGCGAACGTTTTCGCGAAGGATATGCCTTTCGCAACGCTTGATCCGACGATCAGGGCAATCGAGTTGGATTCCAACCATAAGGCAGCCCTTGTGGACACTGTCGGGTTTATAACAGACCTGCCAACCAGTTTGATTGAGTCATTTAAAGGCACGCTCGAGGAAGCCGTCGAGGCTGACATCATCCTGCATGTGCACGATGCGTCATCACCGGATGTCTACCAACAATCAGAAGACGTTATTGAGATTTTGGATAGCCTTGAAAAAATGGTCGGCACCGCATTGCCACCTATCATAGACGTCTGGAACAAGATTGATCGTCTTGATGAGGCTGAACGCGACAGCCTGGAGGCAAGAGGCGAGGACCCATTGACGGGGAGGGAGAGGGTGTTCATCTCCGCGACCACTGGAACAGGTCTTGAAGAGCTTAAATCTTCAATAAAAACAATTATCTATAGACACGCACAGAATTATGTGATAAGGTTCGATACAAACTCGGGCGACGTTCGTAGTTGGCTTTACCGAAACGCCGAAGTTTTTGATATCGAAGATGATGCTGACACCATGCAGACAACAGCAACCGCGCGATTAGATACGAGGGCTTTTGGACAACTGAATTCCAAGTTTCCGAACGTTGTCATAAGCAAAGCCTAGCGGGGGCTCATACTACTGCTTCTCTGCACCTTTAATACGCTGCCACAGGGCTTCCTGATCTGTTAGCGATAGGGTCTCAAAACCAATCCCGTCAGCTCTCGCCGCGGACTCCATAGCCTCAAAACGTCCTTCAAATTTTGCGTTCGCCTTTTTAAGAACGTCTTCCGCCTCAAGCCCCGATTTGCGGCACACATTCACGAGCACAAACATTAAGTCACCCAGCTCTTCTTCTATGTGTCGTAGATCGCCTGATGAGGTTGCATCCTTCACTTCAGTCAGCTCTTCGTCCACTTTAGACAACACGGCTTTTACGTCGGGCCAGTCGAACCCGACGCGGGCTGCACGTTTCTGAAGCTTCTGAGCGCGGATCATAGCTGGAAGCGTACGCGCTACGCCGCTGAGAGCTCCAACGGGTTTATCCTCTGAACCGCTGTCGGCTCGTTCCTTGGCCTTCTGCTCTTCCCAAGCGACCGTTTGCGCATCCGCATCGCGATGCTCTTCATCGCCGAAGACATGCGGGTGGCGCACTTCCATTTTATTAGATATCGCTCCAGCCACATCATCGAAATCGAAATAGCCCTTCTCGCTTGCCATCTGAGAGTGGAACACGACCTGGAACAACAAATCCCCGAGTTCGCTCTTCAGTTCGACATAGTCCTCTCGTTCAATCGCATCGGCGACTTCGTAAGCTTCTTCGATCGTGTAGGGCGCTATGGTTTTGAAATCTTGCTCCAGATCCCATGGACAGCCGGTAACCGGCGTACGCAGGGCTTTCATAATGTCGCGCAGTCGGTCGATTTGCTTCGTCATAGAGCGCTCCAATAGCTCGAACTAAAAATACGTATAATCAATATTATGGGAAACAAAGCCTGCATATCCGTCAAATCCGACGTCCACATGGGCAGGCGTTTCTCTCATCACTGTTTCATAGTCCATGTCGATGTGAAGATTGGTCAGAACTGCGCGTCTTGGCTGCAAAGCCTCAACCCATTTCAGGGCTTGTTCTAAATTTGCATGAGACGGATGCCTGGCGTAGCGCAAAGCGTCTAGAACGATGACATCCAGGCCTTGCAGCCTTTCTAATGATGCATCCGGAAGTTTCGCCACGTCATTACAGTATGCGAAATTTCCAATTCTGAAGCCCAGGCTCCTGATGGACCCATGCTCCTGATCCACAGGCATGACGTGGACGGGAAAGGCGCCCTCTTCGACCACAAACGGTCGATAGGCTTCAATCAGTGGCTTTGCGTCGAGAATTGGCGGATACGAAGATTGCTCGGGCTGACAAAAGCAGTAACTGAATCGTTCGGTCAGATCCGTCATTGTGAAATCATCGGCGTAGATTGGCATCCGCTTGCGCTGCTCATATACGAGAACGCGAAGGTCATCGATGCCATGCGCCTGATCGGCATGCGCGTGGGTGTAAAGGACAGCGTCGACGGTTGCGATATCGTTTCGAAGAAGCTGCTCGCGCATCTCAGGAGACGTGTCGATGAGGAGCGATACGACCTCGCCCACACTATTTTTAATTTCTACGTGGGCGCTACACCGCGAACGCCTGTTGCGTGGATTATCCGGATCACAGACGCCCCAATCGTTGCCAATTCGAGGAACGCCGCCAGACGATCCCGTGCCGAGGAGCGTATATTTCAGCTCCATCAGGCCGCTTCCTCGTTTTCGGATATCCTTGAGAACAAACGCAATGCATTTTGCGTGGTTCTTTCTGCCGTATCCTCAAAGCTCCATCCCTTGAAATCTCCCACATATCTACAGATATGTTCCAAATACGCAGGTTCATTGCGGCGCCCACGCATTGGTACAGGCGCCAGATACGGACAGTCGGTCTCGAGAATAATCCGATCATCCGGAAACAGCGAAGCGACGTGGCGCACGTCATGCGCGTTTTTGAACGTCATAATTCCAGAAACGGAAAAATACGCCCCAAGCTCTATCGCGCGCCGAGCCAGCTTCTCACCACTGGTGTAGCAGTGCATAAGAATACCGAATGGCTTTCTCTTGAAGTGCTGCTCTAACAAGTCGCCAGTTTCCTCGTCGGCCTCGCGCGTGTGAACGATAACCGGAAGCCCTGTTTCCTGAGCAGCTACAATCTGCGCGCTGAAGACCTTCTTCTGATCATCAACGTCGCTGTATCCGTAATGCTGATCCATTCCGGCTTCGCCAATAGCAACGACTTTTGAATCTACCGCTCTCTCCACGAGCCAATCTGCCGTGAGCCATTGGTGATCTTTGGCATAGTGAGGATGGCACCCCACAGAACGCCACATATCTGGGTTCTGTTTCGTGAGTTCGGCGATGGCGTCGATGTTTTCGGGTTTGTCACAAATTGAAAGAAACCGAGTTACTCCAGCGTCCCGTGCCCGCTTCAGGACGTCTTCGCGGTCCTCATCATAGACTTCACCGTGCAGGTTTACGTGGGTATCAAACAGCATCAGGCCGTGGCTCTCATTTCATTAGACAAGTCACGCACCAAACCTAGAAGCTGCGAAGATTGTTCCGCCAGATCGAGATTCAGTCGCCGCGCTTTGGTTCGAACATTGTAAAGTCTGGACCAGTAGGACGCGTATAAGGATCTGGAATCGCCAGAAGGCTCGCTTTGCGCCATGTCCGAGAACTTCTTTGCCAGAAAACTCGACGCGAGTTCCAGATGCAATTCAGATTTACTTATCTTCGCCATGACTGACGGCATTCGATGAGCTGAGATGCCGGGCCAATCTATCAAGGCAGCTTTCAAGTCGCGTAACAGCTCAACCCCGCCGTCAAGAGCCGTCATTTCTCGTAGACGCCCAGGTGAGCCCTCACACAGAACAAGCAGCTCTTCATTGATATCTGCGTCGTCCAGGCAAGCTCTGAGATCGGGATCTTTCAAACGACTGAAATTCAATTTCACGCACCGAGACCTGATCGTCGGCAATAAACTCGCTGACCCGTGATGGATGAGCATTAGAAGGCATTTTTCCGGAGGCTCTTCGAGCGTTTTCAGCAAGGCATTGGCACTATTCGCATTGAGCTCGTCAACGGAGTCCACGATCGCGACCCTGTAGCCTCCCTGAGCCGCTCTCAGCTCGAAAAACCCGTTCATGTCGCGGATAACGTCGACAGAAATGGCTTGTGGTAATTTTCCGTTGTTATCAGGTGCTCGTTGCACCTGTCGGAAGTCAGGGTGAGCACCAGTCGCAATCTTATGCGCGATCTCATCCTCGTCATCGACAGTCAGCGTTCCGTTTCCATGTTGATAGTCTGCACCCAGAACGACAGAAGCCAACATATGCGCGGCATGAGCCTTGCCGACACCAACCGGTCCCTCAAAAAGCCACGCATGTGGAAACCGACCGCTCTTAAAACGGTCGAGGAAGGCTGAAATAGCCGTATCGTGTCCGAGTAGCTTTTCCATCATCGTTTTATCCGGCCTTTGTGACGGTCGATGTGATGATGTCGTCTGCAGCATCAATCAGTTCATCGGGCGTCTGCAGCGCATTGAGCACCACGATCCGTCGCGGCTCAGCCGCGGCGATGTCGAGAAACCGCTTTCGCACTGTTCTGTGATAGTCGAGCGACCGCCGCTCGAAGCGATCGGTAGTCTGACCACGTTGCTGGCGCCTTTCAAGCAAATCGGACGGTTCTGCATCGAGAAGAATTGTTAGATCAGGTAGCAAGCCGCCTGTTGCCAAGGCTTCTATTTTTCTAAGATCCAAAGCATTGATACGGCTACCTTGATAAGCGCGCGTGGAGTCGATGTAACGGTCACACAAAACCCAGCTTCCATGTTTCAGAGCAGGTTCGATTTTTTGCTCCACATGGTTTCGACGTGCTGCAGCCAGAATGAGTGCTTCCGTAGTCGGCGAAGCATCTTCCTCATTGAACGTCGGATCGAGCAAAACGTTACGTAATGCTTCTGCTATGGGCGTTCCACCGGGCTCACGGGTGCAGATAACGTCTGCGCCGCGGCCTTCCAATCGAGAGGCCAAGCCCGTGAGCAAGGTCGTCTTACCCACGCCTTCGCCGCCTTCAAACGATATGAAAAGGTTCTGTGTCACCCGCCACCTATTGCGGAAGAATCTTCTGGGACAAACCTTCTATCGCCCGCGCGAGCAATCCCGCCCTTGAGACGCTCGTCGCGGCTGCGACCGGGTATTCGCCAATAAGTGTATCACCATTTGAGACCTCAAGTCGGCCGACAATATCGCCTTCGGCGACAGGGGCAGAAACTGTCTCGTTCAACACAACTTCAGCTCTGAGATTGTTTCGCTCCGCACTTGCAAAGGCAATTGTCACATCTTCAGTGAGCACTGCGGACACAGTTGGTTCTGTTCCGAGCCAGACCGGCACATCAGCGAGCGCATCGCCAGCCGAAAACGGTGTGGCGATGGAGAACTCGCGAAAGGCTGATCTCATGATCCGCTCTGCTTCACGCGCGCGTTCAGTTTCGCTTTCCAGACCATTGATGACAATATTCCGACGAACGCCGTTTTCGATTGCAGAACCAACCAAACCATAGCCTGAAGCGGACAAATGGCCTGTTTTCATGCCATCCGCACCCTGGAAACGCGAAAGCAAAGGATTGCGGTTAGGTTGACGAATGCCTCCCCATTCAAACGCCGGCACAGAATAAATCTCATAATAGTCCGGGAAATTCTCGATGGTGAGTTGAGCTAGCGTCGCCAGATCGTGGGCGCTGATCTCGTGACCCTCAGAATAGAGGCCGGTAGCGTTGTGGAATTCAGCGCTATCGAGCCCTAGCTCCTGTGCTCTGGCGGTCATGAGCTGCGCGAAAGCTTCTTCTGACCCCGCAATGCCTTCAGCGACGACGATGCAAGCGTCATTACCGGACTGCACAATAATTCCGTGAAGAAGGTCCATAACGCTGACTTCTTCGCCAATGGCCAACCCCATAGTGGAGCCACCAGACGCCCATCCACCTTCGCGCCATGCACGCTCACTGACTGTAAAAGTATCGTCAGGCTGCAGGCGACCGTCAGCCAGGCGCTCAAACACCATGTAAGCGGTCATGATCTTCGTCATTGAAGCAGGGACCATCGGCTCGTCAGCATTATGCGAATACAGAACAACGCCAGTCTCGTGGTCGACGATAATTGCCTGTGCGGCCGTAGTTTCGAAAGCCGCAGCAGGAAGCGCAACGCACATACCTGCGCAGAGAGATAGAATCACAGAAGAAAATTGTTTCATTCCATTACTTTCACATGAAAACGGCACCCCTGAAAGGAGTGCCGCTGAATGGTGTCTAAATCAAGGAAAGCCGGACGTTCTTCACGGATTTTCGATCAGAATGCCTTCATGTCCGAGGCGTGCCATCGTCCGCTGGTTATTGCGCGCCGCATCTTCAGTCGCATAAGGGCCGAGAACAACGCGATAATAGCGTGAGCCATTCACCGTAGCGAAGACCACATTGACGTCGGAATTGAGTTGCGACACTTCCGTGCGGAATGCTTCTGCATTTGAGCGATCGCGAAACGAGCTCAGCTGCACATAGTGTGATGGAACGGACTCCATGACGGTGGCTGGCATAATTGGAGCTTGTTCTGAGTGGTAGGCCACATCGAAGAGCTCGGTTTCATATGGATCAGGCTGCTGGATTGGCGGCGCATGGTCTGCGCGAGGCGCCGGGCCGAGATACCGTACGCGAACTTCACCGCTGCCTGGCTCAATCAGGCTGATACGTTCAGCAGCTGCATGAGACAGATCGATCTCACGACCACGTGCAAACGGTCCACGATCATTCACACGAACAATCACGGTTTCATTCGTCTGCGTGTTCGTGACCTCAACATAACTTGGTAGTGGCAGGGTCGGGTGCGCTGCAGTGAAATCATACATATCGTATGTTTCACCATTCGCAGTCAGGCGACCGTGGAAGCCTGGACCGTACCAGGACGCAATGCCGACATTGTCGTAGAACGGGTTTTCTTCGGGCACATATGTGATGCCGTTGATAGTGTATGGGTTTCCGACCTTCACATAGCTCGCATAATCAACCGGATCGACATACGGCAGGCCCGCCTGAGTAACAGCATCAAACTGCGCAGTACGCTGGAGCGCCGGTTCTGGACGGAGTGAGCCAGGAAGCGGCTCATCTGGGTACGCGAAAACGTTGGAGCGGACTGAATGGCGCGCATGATGCCGCACAGATGCGAATTGTTGTCCGGAAGTTTGTGGCTGACTACGTTGCGTGGCGCTTTCGTGTCCGTAACGGATAGGCGCGGAGTTTCGATCGGCAGCGCCAGCCTGGCTGGTAAGCGCGGTGCCCATCATTAGTGCGACGGCTAAAGCCCTGTTAAAGGCGTTTTTGTTGGTCAGGGACATATCTGGTCTTCCCTTGGTCTCGATTTAAACACCCCTCGCCTGTTGCAAGGAGCTGGCCGGTTTTATTTTTCTCCTGGCCGATTTTGACCGTACGGACCGAAATTTCTCAAAGAGTTAATCGAAAAGCGCGGTTTTATTTACGCTTTTCTCGATACAGCCCCCATTTCGAGCCTTGTTAACTATTTGAATTACCTGAACGCCGATGAATCTGAGGTGAATTTCGTGTTAAGGTAAAGGCGAAAATGCATGAATTTTTTTTTTGTCTCTTTTCGCCACTTGCCAAACGGCAAAAATTATTTCATTTCGGCACACCTGACTGGATGAGTGGCAGAGTGGTCGATTGCGGCGGTCTTGAAAACCGTTGAACCGAGAGGTTCCGGGGGTTCGAATCCCTCCTCATCCGCCACCCTTCCCGGTGGTCAGACTTTTTCCCAGATTTCGATATTATGTTTCCGACCCACGGTGCACGGAAGCTGTGGATCCAAAAGGATCCCCAGTGAATGTTGATTCAACATATCTGTAACAAGGCTCTTCGACTCGTCAGAGGCATCGTTCACTGATGCCTGCAAGCGGCGCTGAATATAGAGCATGTAAGGCTGGACAGCGACCTGGACCTGACCGTCGCCGTAGCGAACCTCGGTCACGCCTATAGCGCGCTGAGATGGCTTGGCCGACACCGGCTCGCCATCATCGGGGTTATTTTCCAGAAGCCACTGCCTGATAAAATCGAAACGGTCGGAAACCTCATCGCTGTAATCGCGTCCGATGAATTCAATCAAAGCGTGGAGGGTTTCCGGAATGTTTTGCGAAGAGACATCAGGAGCCTCCTGAATGTAATCCGGCACATCGTAAGCGCCAGCGTTCATACGCTCCGTCCACCGGTAAACATTCGGCGCTTCTCGCTTCATTATCGCTTCTGGCACAGGATCACGCCCGAGGTGGGCAAATAACGGCCCAAGCATTCCATAATCTGCGAGTGTCGGCGCATTCCCCAGGATAAACGGGTAGACACTAAAATGAGCATCCAGCTTTTTCAGAAGCTCGACGAATGATGCTTCGATGTGAGGGATGGATTGCTCTGTAACGCCAAGGATAGGCAAATAGCTGCGCATTTTATCCATGACCTTGGCGCTCGACGGATCATCACGATCCAATCCGAACGCGTGGTCCAGAAACTCTTTTTGATCCGGATAGAACGTCCAGCGGTAATGCATTGCAGCTTTGAGCAATGCCTGACTGCCATATAGAAAGAAGAGATAAGCGAGGCTCTTCATCGCAGCGTCTTCGGGTAACGCCAGAAATTGGGGCGACAGCGCTTCTCCGGCCTCAATGATGTCGAGGCTATCCTGTATGACCGTGCCATCTGGCAGTTCCAGCACAGGAATAATACCGCGTTTGATTTGCGGATAAATTTTCTCCGCAAAATCCGGATGGCGGGAGCTAACCTCGGAAACACCGAACTGGTTCATTCTGAGATACGAGCGAGCGATGACCGTGTAATAAGAGTGAGGCAGTCCAAAAAGCCTTGCGCCCTCAAAAGCGTTATCCGTCATGTGCGTTATCTCCCTGCTCTCTTTGTTTGAAATGAATAACCCCGCCACGACGAGTCGGCGAGGTCGCAGGAGATAAACTTTTCTACGTTATCGCTATTCTTCGGCCCTGAAACGCTCGTGGCAACTTTCACAGCTTTCACCCACAATCCTGAACTGCGCTCTGATTGCTTCGCCATCATTGGCAGCGGCTGCAGCTGAAAAGTCCGCGACAGTCGCCTGAAAGTCCTGAAGCGATTGCGCGAATGCTTCGTCATCGTCCCAGACAGCACTTAAGGAGTCGGTCTCAAACCCGGCCTCTGGCCCGCTACCTGCAGGAAACCAACTTGCCATTTGCGGGGCATAGCTCCGTATGGCCTGTATAGAGAAGATGGAGGTCGGGCTTGTTGGACGCCCTGCCCTTAGCTCGTCGCCTACAGCTTTGAAGGCAGCCCCAAGATCATGAAAGTTTGCGCGGCGCGCTTCGATCTGGTCCTTTATCGCTTGCTCTTCTTCAGAAAGCACGCGCGGCGCTTCGCTGCCTCCCCCACATGATGCAAGCACTAAAGCTAAGGCCGGAAGAATACCTCTTCCGGCCGCTGACTTGATTAAGTCGAATTTCAAACTGACTCTCCTGTCTGGAAGTATCTGTCTAAGCGTACAGCTGTGTGACGGGGCTACTGGTCTCCATGGAGCGCGTACCATAGCGCTCCACGGGCAATCCGGTGATCTGTTGCATGGTGAGACCAACTCGGGTGATCGGGTCGCCATTCGCCACAATATTCTGACCTGTCTTGATGCGCCCACCAAAGCTTCCCGCAGTCATCATTGGAATGTTCTGGACTGCATGAATTTTGGCCCATGAGGTATCCGAGTGGGCAAGAACAAGCGTGTTGTCGAGAAGCGTGCCATCGCCTTCCGGGATTGATGCGAGCGTCTCTACGAAGGTCGCAAAGCCTTTCATATTCTCGATCACGAACTGGCTTGTCTCTACCTGATAGCCAAGCTCGGAGTCGGTGAACTCCTCATGGGTAAACAGGTGGTGACTGCTCGCCTCGCCGCTCCTGTGAAGGCTGGACGCGGAATTTGAGAAAAGCGCATTAAAGTTGCGTGTCTGGTCGCAGGCCAGCGCAAGCGCCAGCAGCCGTGACATGACCGCATGGTTTGCGTGAACATTGGCAAGATCATAATTGCCTTCTGTCTGTGCAGGGCTCTCTGGAATGGTGCAAGCTTCAGGAATTACAGGTTCCTGAGTTTGCAGTTCGAGTTGCTGCTCAACCTCACGAACGGACGTGAAATACTGATCAAGGCGTTGGCGGTCTTCCCGACCGAGTTGCGCTTCTAACGAACGCCTTTGCTCACCCACGACCGAGAGCACGCTCAAGCGGCTAAGCGTTCTCGGATCAGGCTCAAACTCACCTTCGCCAGGACGTTGGAAACCGCCGCCGAATATCCGGTTGTAGAGCTGCAGCGGGGTTGCTTCAGGAGTATTGCGCACCTGTGCGGAACGGAAACTGTATGCGTCGCGAGGGTTACCCGTGGCCGCAAAATCGATTGTCGTGAAGCGCTTCGACGCGCTCATATGATCTGCGATATGATTTTCAAAGGTCGGACCTTCGACTTGTCCAATTTTCTGACACGCAATACCGGAACGCAGAGCGAACGTGCCGCTGAAATGGACATGGTTAGGACGACCATCAAGAATGGCGTCAAAACCCGTCATAAAGTTCAGGTGATGCTTTACCGATTCAAGCGGCGCAGACTCCGGCAACAGATTAAGCTGACCATCCTCTCCAACAGTCGGGGTCCAGCGACCTGGCGTTACGCCCAGCCCCCAGAACCACGTGCCAAACCGCAAAGGATGGACCGCAGCGCCTTCAGCCAGAGCCGATGGAACCAGACACTCAAGCCATGGCAACCCTACGCCCACCGCGGTTCCCTGAAACATACCTCGCAGGAGAGACCTGCGCGAAAGGCTTTTACGTTCAATGCCGCTCATGAATTCCTCTCCTGTGTAGTTATGTTTGCTTGTTGGAGGTCTTCGCCTCCTTCGGCTTCCGGAAATGAAACCGCATAGAATTCTTCACTTCGCGCGATTGTCGCCATGAGCTCACGGAAATTGTAATCGGACCGCTCAAACCCTCTCATGAGTTCGACATTCCAATAGCTGTCGATTTCTGTGTTTGAACGTCCTGTGGCATAGTGTTGAAGGCGTTCAACAACGCAGGATGTTGCCGCTTCGTGGTTTGCAAGAATGTTCTCTAAAGCCGGCAGATCATCGTAGGCGATGCCATCAACTTCGCCGCTCGTGTCGATCATCTCACCATGCTCACGAATGCGGTACATACCGGCGCCATCAAAATTCTCCAATGAGAGCCCGATTGGATCGATAAAGCGGTGACAGCTTGCGCACGCCGCATCGGTGCGGTGTTGGGTGAGGCGCGCTCTTGCGGTTCGAAACTCAGGGTTATCTACGTCCTGAACGACCGTGAAATTCACTGCGGCAGGAGCAGGCGCGACAGTCTGGCAAAGCAATGACTGTCTAACCGCGATACCTCGCAATGTCGCCGAAGACCGGCCAGGATGAGAATGAAGCGCCGTGAAACCGGCGTGAGAAAGGAGCCCGCCCCGGATATCATCTTCAGGAAAGCGAACCAGCTCCCATCCTTCCGACGGGACAACGGGCACGGCGTAAATCATTCCCAAAGATCGGGTTAGAAACGTTTCCTTCGCCGTGAAGATCGAAGGATAAGGCGCTTCATTGTCGATCAGATGATGATCCAGGAACATCATCAACTGTTCATGGGCATCTTCGGCAACCGCCTGATTGAAAGCCGGATAAATCAGCTTGTCTTTTTCAAGCGACGAAAACCGGGAAAGGTCAAGAAAGTCGTCGTAGAAGGCGCGCGATCCCTGTCTGAGATTTTCCGAGGCAATCATGCGCTCGACCTGAGCCTCCAGACCTTCTCGAGAGTGAAGCTCACCAGCCCGAGCGGCTCGTAAGAGCTCTTCGTCAGGAGCGGAATTCCATAGAAAATAGCTCAGGCGCGCCGCCATGGAGTGATTTGTGAGCATGACATCGCCGCGTCCGTCATCTTCCAGCCGGTCGATGATGAATAAGAATTGCGGAGAAGACAGCATGCCTTCAACGACAAGCCCTGCTGCATTCTCAAAGGAGCCAACCTGAGCCATTGATGCCTGCATGGCATCTGCCCAGACCTCAACATCCTCGGAGGAAAGATCGCGCCTGAAGAGAGCCTCTCCATACTGCTCGATAATCTGAGATGCGCATTCCCGATCAAACTCCGCAGAGTCAGAAGGAGAGCACGGCATATAATCCGCCCAGTTATCGGCTGCGACCACCTGGTCTGCGATAGAACCCGCAATACCGTAATACTGTTCGTATCCGCTGGCGCTTATCGAAGCTTGCGATGCACCGATCGCACCCAGACCGTCTATACGGATTTCCGGCTCAAAGCGCCCAACCACCGTGATTTCATTAGAAAACACGTCAGCAATAGTGTTTCGGTATTGCGCCTCCGTAAGGCGACGCATTTGCGGGGGCGGCATCTCGCCCTCAAAGCTATTCCCGCCAAAAATCAGACTTCTTGCGTCCGGTATTGCGAGCACCGCCGCAGCGATGACGCCGATACCGACGATAGGAAGCGCGACATTCTTAATTCCGGCCATTTCCTCGCCCTGTAGTCTTATTAGTATGTTTCGGAGTCGCTGGTGCCGGAGTCCTCTAGTTCCTCCATCAGCGCTTCCATCATGTCTTCTTCATCGCTCTGGCCGAGACTCCGGACATCCCGAGCCCTGATGTCAGCCCCTTCAACCATGATCTGCTCCACAGGAACGCCATAGTATTCCGTTGTGTCGATAACGTAGTCGACGAGCTGATCTTCAGGTGGATGAATGACGAATGCCGCAACAGCCTCGATACGCATGGCCGTGGAGATTGCGGTACATCGGCCCGATGCCTCATCATACCTGCCGTCCGCATGCTCTTGCAGCGCAGTCCAAACAGCCGGGCATGTGTATCCATTTGCGACCTGTAAGGCGCCGGCAGCATCATGGAAGTTATTCCAATACGCATGTTCCAGATCGAAATAACCCACGAGATCGCCTTCCGCTGATCCGTCTTCATTGAGAGTGAGGTGAATTATTGTGTCGTAGATCAGATATTCGGCAGGACGGCCGGACCAGCCGAGGCGCGTCCGTAGGGTGAACGGATCAGTGATCAACTCACCATCTACGATGCGCCCTGTACCAAGACTATGCCAAATTCTGTTATCCGTGATCGTAATACTGGCGTGCGGAAGACCATTCTTCTCACTATCGAACATGGTGGGTTCAAAGCTGGCGTAAATACCGATTTCGACCTGATCGTCGTTCAGCCGGTCATCAACGCCACGGATCTCCATCACCGTAGTTGTTTCGCCATCGCGATACGAACCGATGTGGTAATCTTCCATCGCACCGCCGGCAAACTCAGGGTCTCTGCGGAAGCTATCAATGCAGCCCATCACCCGGTAAAGTTCATTGTCGACGCCGGGCGTTCCGTCAGGACTGTTGAAATCTACCGTGCCGCAGGTCCGCGCGTCGTTTCCGTCGGAAATAAGCCCATCCAGATCCCGGCCGTACGCGGTATCGCTTTGCACCACGCGCATTGGAGGATCATTATAGGATGTGGGGATGTTGCAGATGGACTCACCGCCCTGCTCTGCCATCCGCTGAGCAGACAGCGCATACCCCATCCGGTAATAAGTTGACCTGTTTTCAGGCCTTAGCAAAAATTCCTGACGATCCTCAGGCAGATGCATGATGGCAACGTCCCGAAGCGCCATTGCCCAGCCGTCCGGGCAGTCTTCCGGTGTTTCGTGAACGTCGTACCAGAAATAGGTGAAGGCGAGACCGATTGTCGTCGGGTCGCTTACAGCAAGCCGCGCTGGTTCTGCGATATCAGCGAGTGTTCTGGATTCTGCCTGCCGTGTTTCCTGCGCTTCGGCAGCACCAAAGAGGCATAGTGCCGATACACTTCCGCAAATAAGGGTTCGGAACATACCGTTCATAATTTGCCTCCCAATTATGCTTGTTGCTCGGTCCAGGACACACAGTGTCCGGCTGGATTCGCTGGCAAATTATCGATCTGACACGATCCACATTCCGCCTCGAGGCCGTTATAAAACTCACAGTTCACACAATTTCGGCCATCGACTTGAGAAACCTCAGCGTAATCCCTGCCCTCCCGGGAGAGCATTTCGCTGCGCGATAGCGTGTCAGATGTCGCGCATTGCAGGCCGCTGGTCGCGCCATTTCCGCAAGCTGCTAGCACCGCGCCGCCGGCTGACAGTGCGAGAGAGCTTTTGATAAAGGTTCGACGCGTCGGGTTTGTTTTTATCAAGTTCGTCATCGATTCTACGTTTCCTCCGCCAACAGGAGTAACCTGAACGCATTTACCCGTCAATGACAATCGCACTAATAAAAAAGACACGAAAGCTACGAGGCAGGCAACTCAGGTCATCGATCGTTCCAAACAAATGGAGCGCACCAGAGGGCAAGCAGTGAAATTCTCACCACTCCAACGACAATCACCGCTATTTTCCGATAGTTGTTTGTCTTCCAACGTTTGAAACGGTAGGAACTCTCAGTAACTAATCTTTCTGAAAGACGCGTAATGGACGGAATGCCCGATCATTCACAATCAAGCAGCCAACGCATCGTTGAGGCTGCGAATGCGGTATTTCTCAAAGGCGGGGTTATGCCAATATCTCTGGCTGATGTCGCGGAGATTGCAGGCGTCAGTCGGTCTTTGATCTACTCACATTTTCCGACACAACATGATCTCATGAACGGCGTTCTTCAGCTTCACGTTCCGGTGATTGAGCGCGTATCAGAGCTGGCTCGGAGGTCGCAATCTGCTCAGGACGCGCTATTGCAAAGTGCCCTCGCCTATTTTGACGCAATGCTCGAAGATGGGCCCACTCTCGCCTTGGCGCCGAACGATTCATTTCTGAGCGGGCGGGTGAGTGAAGCGTTTCAGACCGCCTCCATGAATTGCCTTCATACATTGGCGCGGTCGGCGAAGAGTATTTTCAACGTTTCAGCACGCGAAGCCGTCTCAAGCATCGTCATGCTGAAATCACTGCCTGATGAGGCAGCTTTACTCGCCTGGAACGGTCAGATCGAAGCGGAAATATGCAGGGAAACCCTAGAGGACAGCTTTAAACGCGCTATCGAGTCCATGACGTATCACGACGCCGTCTATCCTGTGGGTTAATCGCTGAGAGCGGAATCGGTAATGACCGGCACGCAAAGGATTTCTGCCTGCTCAAGCGATATCCGGTTCTGTGCCACGAGATGACCTGCCTTTCGAACAAAGGCCGACATCATTTTGGTTTTGAGAATGGCCTGCTGCTCCGAAAGCCTGGTGTTTGCCACAATGACATTCACATGCCGTGCAAGCGCTTCGCCTCGCTCGGCTTTCGCCCGCTCATCAATGGCTTTTCGTAGCTTGGAGTCAGCGGAAATCTGTTGGAGCAACGGCCCTCGGCGCGCAGCTTCTCGAAGATATGACACCGATGACATGACGATTTTGGTGATGCGCGTTGTACCACGCGGAATGATCCGCTTCCGTACACGCTCGAAAGCCTGATATTCTTCGTATGCAAGTTCGACCAGAATGTCTTCGCGGGTCGAATAGCAGTTGTGAGCCTGCGCCTCACTGATACCGAGGTTTCTTGCTATCTGGCGCAACGAAACTTCGTGCACACCTTCGGTTGTCGCGATTTTCCGCGCCTCTTCAAGAACCTGACGTCTACGCTGCTCTAATGGCAGGCGGGTGCGGGAACGCCTGGAAGAACTGACACGGCCCCCAATACTGATTTCCTCGTCTGGATCATCCAGCGCGCCAACCAAAGCCTCAATATCGGGAGATACACCGTTCGCCCAAAACCCTTTGGGCGGTCTTTCGATATCTACGCGGTCGCATATTTTTGCGAGACCGTTCGGAGATAATCCGAAGTCAGACGCAAGAGCTGTCATCGGCTTGCTCCAGACAAGCTCCAACAGCTCCCGCTTTTTAAGTTTATGCGGCGCACTCATAATAGCTGCTATACCCAACTCTCTGGCGAATAATCAATTCGCCAGAAGATTAAATTCAGGCAAGTGACCTAAACGAGAGTCGCTTCAGTTTTGCTACGCACTTCATCTTCAGTGACTTCAGGCGCTAGCTCAACAAGTTTCAGTCCGCCTTCAACGACGTCAAAAACACCCAGATCCGTGATGATACGGTCGACTACACCCTGGCCCGTGAGCGGCAGAGTGCAGGCCTGTAGCAGTTTGGTTTCGCCCGCTTTGTTGGTGTGATCCATCACAACAACGATACGCTTGACGCCAGCAACGAGGTCCATCGCGCCGCCCATACCCTTCACGAGCTTCCCAGGGATCATCCAGTTTGCCAGATCACCATTTTCAGCAACTTCCATCGCACCGAGAATGGCGAGATTGATGTGTCCACCACGGATCATCGAAAAACTGGTCGATGACGAGAAGAAGCTCGAACGATCCAGTGTCGTGATCGTCTGCTTACCGGCGTTAATAAGATCCGGGTCTTCTTCGCCTTCATACGGGAACGGGCCCATGCCAAGCATACCGTTTTCCGACTGCAGCGTCACATCTACGCCGTCCGGGATAAAATTCGATACGAGTGTCGGGATACCAATTCCGAGGTTGACGTAGAAGCCGTCTTCAAGCTCCTGAGCCGCGCGCTCAGCCATCTGATCTCTTGTCCAAGGCATCGCTCAGGCCTCCTCGCGCTTGCGTGTTGTAACTTTTTCAATCCGCTTCTCGTGCGCGCCCTGAATAATGCGCTGAACGAAAATGCCCGGCGTGTGGATGAAGTTTGGATCAAGCTCTCCGACTGGCTCCATTTCCTCAACTTCAGCGACGGTCACACGACCCGCTGTAGCCATGTCGTGATTAAAGTTCAGAGCCGTGGCGTTGTAGACGAGATTGCCCTGCGCATCGCCTTTATACGCCTTTACGATCGACAGGTCCGCTACGAGGCCCGTCTCGAGGATATACGTTTCACCGTTGAAGTCTTTGTGCTCTTTGCCGTCAGCAATCACAGTGCCAACGCCTGTTTTCGTATAGAACCCCGGAATGCCTGCACCACCGGCGCGACACCTTTCTGCGAGCGTTCCTTGCGGATTGAACTCAAGCTCGAGCTCGCCATTCAGATACTGGCGCTCAAACTCTTTATTCTCACCCACGTATGAGGAAATCATCTTCTTGACCTGACGATTCTTGAGCAGAAGCCCAAGGCCAAACCCGTCTACACCAGCATTGTTAGAAATGATGGTCAGGTCCTTCACGCCAGACTGGCGAATGGCCTCGATAAGAAGTTCTGGAATGCCGCACAGACCAAATCCGCCGGACATAATAGTCATCCCATCGAACAACAGACCGTCCAAAGCGGCGGCTGCGTCGGAATAGGTTTTCTTCATGATTCTTTCCTCGACATTGCGGGTTTCCTCGCCCCGATAACCGCATCTGTATTCAAGGATCCACAAAAATTCAACACTTGTTGAATAAAAGAATGGCCGATGAAAAACATCGGCCAGTTAGCAAGAAGGACACAAAAGCGAGAAAGCTAAACGGCTCTATCGCTCAGTGAGTTCAAACTACCCGATCCCACCTGAACGCTATCAGAACATTTCTGTTGCCATCTGTTCATAAAACAGTGGAGCAGAAAACACATCAGAACAGAAATTCAGTCCCGATGGAATATAGCTTCCAGGCTTCGAAGGTTCATGCCGTGTTTTTCGTAATTTAGCGGTGTCAGATTTACCGCCTTGATGAGTTTTCGTTCAATCGTATGCCCCGCACCATTGGGAACGAGATCAACATCCAGAATATTGATGCAACCGGTGTCCTGCTCGAAACTAACCGAAGCGTTTAATCCGGCGTTGCAGAACCAGCTCAAGATCACACGATTAATGCCCTCATGGCCGACGATAAGTGCGTTACTCCAGCTAGGACGATCTATGAGCGCCGACAGCCCAGCAATTGCTCGCTCGCGTCCGTCGGTGAATTTCTCACCGCCGTCGAGGAATGTTGCTCCGGGTTTATCTGCATTTTCAAACTGGAACGTCATAGTCGCAGCGAGCTGTTCGCGGCTCTTAAACTCTATGAACGTCCCGCTGTTCAACTCCTCGAATCGCGGATCATCTTCAAGTTCGGGCGGAGTGCCGGCCTGCCAGTCCTGTACAAACGTCGCGGTTTCCCTGCTTCGCCGCAAACCTGAACAGATAAGAATATCGAACGGAATAGCCGCCAGAGCCTGTCCGGCGGCGTTCGCTTCTTCCTGACCTTGAGGGGTAAGTCGCGCAAGCCTTGGATTCTTGGACTGCACGACCTCATCAGACAAATAATCAACATGGCCGTGGCGCATCAGATATATACGCCGCCGCCCTGTTGTCCCCTCAAGATATGTCATCTTAGCTGATACCCCATTCCTTCAAGACTTCTTCAGAATGCTCACCACGTTTCGGGGGCGGCGCCTGTATTGCTCCTGGCGTTTTAGAAAAGCGCGGGGCTGGTGCAGGCTGTACGACACCTTCAACAGAGACGAATGTTTCTCGTTCAACATTGTGGGGATGCGACGGAGCTTCGTCCATAGTCAGAACCGGCGCAAAACAGACGTCGGTGCCTTCCATGACGTCGCACCACTCATCGCGCGTTTTCTGTCTGATAATGGCAGCAAGTTTCTGTTTCAGTTCAGGCCAGTCAGACTTACTCATTTGCCTGGTAAACTGTTCATCCTTGATGCCGGCTTTTTCCAGAAGTAGCGCATAGAACTGAGGCTCGATTGAGCCAATAGACACATATCCTCCACAGGAGCATTCATATGTGTCGTAGAAGTGAGCTCCGCCATCAAGAAGGTTGTCGCTACGGTCTGACGACCAAAGCCCTGACGCCTTCATCCCATAGAACATAGCACTGAGCGAGGCCGCACCATCGGTCATGGCCGCATCAATTACCTGCCCCTCTCCGGTCTTTTCTGCGTGAAGCATTGCTGCACAAATTCCAAAAGCGAGATAGAGCGCGCCACCGCCATAGTCGCCGACAAGATTAAGCGGTGGTGCAGGCGGTCTGTCAGCATGGCCCATAGCGCCCAGAGCGCCCGTCAGCGCGATGTAGTTGAGATCATGGCCCGCAGCTTTAGACAGAGGGCCAAACTGCCCCCACCCAGTCATCCGCCCATAAACAAGCTTTGAATTTCGTGCGAGCGCTACGTCCGGACCGAGCCCCATTTTCTCCATCACGCCGGGGCGATACCCTTCAATAATCGCGTCCGCTTTCTCGACGAGCTTGAGAGCCGTCTCGATACCCTCAGGAGACTTTAGATCCAGCGTAATCGAGCGTCTGCCGCGACCCGTGATATCATTTTTTGAGCCACTAGCCGGCCCCGGGCGATCAACACGCACCACGTCCGCACCCAAATCGGAAAGCAGCATCCCGCAGAATGGGCCGGGACCAATCCCCGCAAATTCGACAATCTTCAAACCGTTGAGAGGCCCATTAGCCATTTTTCTCTCCCTCACATTTTTATCTGAGAGAGAGTTTCGGCAGCTTTCGCAGAAATGAAAACCCCTCCCCTAGCGGCAAGCGTGTAAGCGAATGGCATAACCTGCCGTTAACCCTAAACCGTCAAACAGGAGGTCAACAAAATCAGGTCTGACGGTGCCACGAATGTTCACTCAAATCGCTTTGATCGCAGATGACAGCCGCAGAGATTATCTCAAAGATGAGCTCGCACGGTTCGGTATAACTGCGGCAGCCCGTGGAGCTGATCCGTCGTCTTTTGCGGGCGTACTGATTGATGGTTTTTCGGCGGAGGTAGACACAGCGGCGTTCAATGCACCTGATAACCAGTTCTGTGCTCTACTCGCTTCACCATTCGAAACGTCGGTGAACACCCCTGAAGGCTTCGCACTTTCTCCTTCCGTAACATCGTTTGTTCAGCAGTTTCGTATCCACCAGCGCCAGCAGCAGGTGCTTCGTGAAGCAGAACTTCGACGTCAGACGCTCGATAAGATGGGCGCCAGTTTCGTGAACCCGAATGGCTTCACATCGATCAGAGGCAAAACGATTCTGTTCTACGGAGAGCCGAGCGCTCTCTATCTGAAATTCAAGCGGGCCATGACCGAAAAGGGTTATGCCGTTGAAGCTGTACTCTCTGAACGGACAGCGTTCGAAGCACTTCGAACACACAACCCTGCTGCGTTTGTCGTTCACATCCGGAATGCATTCTATCCGTACGAGCTGTTAGATCACGTTCATGGCCGCGCGGATCTGAAATCCATGCCCGTAATCGGCATTGCGGATACCGGCGAAGTGCTCCCAGACAGTCTCGATGCGCTGTCTGCGCTTGTTCGCGTTGGTGCGGACTTCGAGACCGCAACCGCCTCTATGACGCGTTTTGTTGAGAACAGCATCATTTCCGCACCCGTTCATGCACCTGATTGCCTGGCGCCGGCTCGAGACACGTACTCTAATTGTTTCAGCCGCGAATTCGCAGAACTTCACATTCTCGAACAGGCCGCACAGGCTCAGCGGCTTTCCCAACCCATCACGGGCGCTGTCGTTCAGCCATTCAAACTCGATTCAGGCGATGCCCTCTCCGCTACAGGGCTAAGCCCTTTCTCCGCGCTGCTTCATTCGGTTGTCAGGCAGCAGGATTTTGTCACACGTGCCGATTGGGCGGATTTTGTTATCACGATGCCGGGTGCATCTGAGGTCGAGGCCGAAGGCGCTCTTGATCGGGCACGTCGTGTTTTGGAAATGACGCCTTCGAAAACCGGAGAGTATTTCAGCTTTCGTTTCGAGTTGAACGAACTGCAGCCGAATCAATCGGCCGCGCATTTCATGAAACGGTTGATGGATCGCCCTGTGTCTTCTGCCAGAGCGGCTCAGTCCAACGTCGCCTGAAGCTGGCCAAGCAATTGTCGAACGCCTCGCGCTTTCTGAGTGGCGTTATTCCAGCTCGCGCTGAGAACCAGTTTAAAGTCTGGCCGTAGCTTGAGTTGGTTTGGCCGCTTTTGGACCAAGGCGACTAACTTGCCTGGCTCCACCGGCGATTTATCGCGGAATGCGAAGACTGCGCCTTTCGGTCCTGCATCGAGTTTTGCAATCCCCAGCGTTTTACAAGCCGCTTTAATCGACGCGATATCGAGAAGCTGAACCGTTTCATCAGGTAGCGGACCGAATCTGTCGATCAGTTCAGCCGCGAATGCTTCCCGGTCTTCATTGTTTTCCACGTCAGCCAGACGTCGATAGAGGCTCATACGCGTGCCGAGATCAGCGACGTAGTCTTCCGGGATGAGCGCCGCGAGCCCGAGATTGATTTGCGGAGACCAATCGTCCTCGAAGTCTTCTCCACCTTGCTGAAGCGCTTTCACGGCATCTTCCAACATATTCTGATAAAGCTCGACGCCGACCTCACGAATATGACCCGACTGCTGGTCACCGAGCAGATTCCCGCCACCACGCATATCCAGATCATGGCTTGCGAGCATGAAGCCCGCGCCGAGACTGTCGAGCGACTGGAGGACCTTGAGACGTTTCTCCGCCGAATCGGTGAGCATCTTGTCTTTTGGTGTCGTGAAGTATGCGTAAGCTCGCAGCTTAGAACGGCCAACACGCCCTCGCAGCTGATACATTTGCGCAAGGCCGAACATGTCAGCGCGGTACAAAATCAGCGTGTTCGCGCGCGGGATATCAAGACCGGCCTCTACGATCGTTGTTGAAAGCAGAACGTCATACTTCCCATCATAGAAATCAGTCATGATTTCATCGAGCTCACCGGCAGCCATCTGGCCATGCGCCGTGATAAAGCTCACTTCAGGAACATGTTCTTTCAGGAAACGCTCCAGCTCTGGTAGATCTTTCACCCTAGGCGCGACGATAAATGCCTGACCACCACGATAGCGCTCCCGAAGCAAAGCCTCGCGGATCGTGAGCATATCGAATTCGGTCACATAGGTACGCACAGACAAACGGTCGACTGGAGGCGTCGCGATGATGGATAGCTCGCGAATACCTGTAAGCGCCATTTGCAGCGTACGCGGGATCGGTGTCGCCGACAGTGTCAGGACATGGACGCCGGATTTCATCTCTTTCAGGCGTTCTTTATGCTTCACGCCGAAACGTTGTTCTTCATCAATGACAAGCAAACCAAGGTTCTGAAAGTCGACATTCTTTGCGAGGACAGCGTGCGTGCCCACCACAATATCGATGCTACCAGTCTTAAGGCCTTCTCGTGTCAGATTGGCTTCTTTAGTCGTAACCAGTCGTGACAATTGCCCGACCTTTAACGGCCAGCCAGCCAGACGATCTTTGAAGGTTTGATAATGCTGGCGCGCGAGCAGCGTCGTCGGAGCAATAATCGCCACCTGAACGCCGGACATGGCCGCGACAAATGCGGTGCGCAAAGCGACTTCGGTTTTGCCGAAACCAACATCGCCGCAAATAAGGCGGTCCATCGGTTTGCCAGACGCAAGATCACCCAGGCATTCTTCAATGGCGCGGAGCTGGTCTTCGGTTTCTTCATATGGGAAGCGAGCCGAGAATTCCTCATAAACGCCCTGCCCCTCATCGATGACCACGCCTTTACGCAAAGCCCGCTCTGCGGCGATTTTGATGAGGCCGTCAGCCATCTCCATGATACGTTTTTTGGCGCGCGCTTTCCGGCTCTGCCAGGCAGTTCCACCCAGCTTGTCCAGAACGCCTTCGCCACCGTCTGAGCCGTATCGCGAGACAAGCTCGATATTCTCGACAGGTAAAAGCAGCTTGTCCCCGCCGTGATAGTGAAGCTCCAGGCAAGCATGCGGCGCACCAGATACCTCGACCGTGACGAGGCCTTTGTAGACGCCGACACCATGCTCCACGTGCACGACAAGATCGCCAGGCGTGAGGGATGCAGCCTCAGCAATGAAATTAGCTGCTTTCCGACGCTTGCGAGGCCGGCTGATCCGTTCTCCCAGAATATCTTGCTCCGAAAGAACACTCAGGCCTTCCAGCTCAAAGCCAGCATCCAAAGGCAATTCGGCGATTGCGAGCCCTGCAGACCGGGCGCCATCAATGCTATAAGTCCGCTGAATGGATTCTAGACCATGGTCATTCAGTACATTGATAAGCCGATCCGCAGAACCATCAGACCACGCGCCTAGCAACACCGCATCTCCACGCTCTCTCAGCGACCGAATGTGAGAAATGACAGCATCGAATACGTTTTGGTTTTGAGCCCGCTCGGGCCCGAAGTCTCGCGCCGCACGGACGTCGAGGCTTAAGTGACCTGCACCGGGATCGGTATCGCGAGGTGAGAATCTCGCAGACGGAAACTGCGCCAGATGCTTTTCAGCTTCTTTCCACGGAATGTACAGCGCACCTGGCGCTAGCACGCGTGCGTCTTCCTTGTTTCCGGCCGCATGCTCGCGTGCCTGAAAATAGTCTTCGGCCTGAGCAAATTTTTCTTTCGCGGATTCAATCGCGTTCGGATCAAACGCAATGATTGCGCCATCAGGAAGATAGTCGAAAACTGTATCCAGATGGTCGTGGAATAGTGGCAGCCAGTTCTCAATACCCTGACGACGGATTTTAGATCGCGCAGCTTCAAACATCGGGTCACCGGCTGGCGGTCCAAATGTTTCAATGAATTTGGTTCTGAAACGCGATAGCGCTTCATCGGTGAAAAAGATTTCGCTGACCGGAGAGAACTCAACAGATTTCAGCTGGCGCGTCGACAATTGAGTTTCAGGGTCAAAACACCGGAGCGACTCCAGCGCGTCTCCGAAAAAGTCGAGTCGCACCGGCTCCGGCTCTCCGGGAGCAAAAATGTCAACAATACCGCCCCGCTGAGCATATTCGCCGCGGTCTCGAACGGTTGGAACGCGCGTATAGCCATTGGCAATGAGGAAGCTGTCCAACGTATCCTGAGCGATAATCTGGCCGGGCTTCAAAGCAAGCGACGCATCTTTTAGCGTCTCTTTCGGAGCGCACCTCTGAGCAATCGCAGCTGATGTCGTAATGACCAGGCGGGCTTTCGGTTCAGAATCCTGCGCCAAAGCCGCTAGTGCGGCGCAACGCCTTGAAGCGACAGCAGCCGTAGGACTCACCCGGTCATAGGGCAGATTATCCCAGGCGGTCAGCCTCAGGATTTCAAGCGCAGGATCATAAAACTCGGCAATCTGCGCCGCGGCCTGCGCGCGCCGGTCATCGGAGACCACGAACAAAACTGTCCGATCAGAGGCACGCGCTTCATGCACGATTTCCAATAGCTCCGCACCAAACGGCGCGGAATAGATCGTTTCGACATCTACGCCGGCGCGCAGTTCCTGAAGAGCGGTCATGAGAATTTCAGTTTTTTGAAAGAAGTGGTCCGGTTAGGCGGCGTATTTAAATTGCTTCAAACGCTCAAGTATCGGCCCCTGATTCACTGCAGGAACCTCCTTCGTGCCGGTAATCCAGCCGAACACATCCCAATCCTCAACAGCAAGAAGAGCTTCGAACTCGTCGAGCTCGGCATCGGACATGTCCTCAATGTATTTATCAGCAAATGTACCCATCAGGAGGTCCATTTCCTTGAACCCACGACGCCAGGCACGAAAGGTTAGCTTTCTCCGCCGCTCATCCATAATATTCTCCTGAAAAAGTTTCGCCTTGCCACTTAGGACAAGTCTGCTTCAATTCCAAATCAATCTGCACATTCGGGGGCTAACTTGAATTCCGACGACATCTGTAAAGCGTGGACAAAGCCGATTTCCACGCTCGACGGGATCGGACCAAAGCTGGCCGAATCTCTTAGAGGCCTTATCGGCGGCGCGACGCTGTTCGACCTGATCAGCCATCTGCCACACCGATGGATCGACCGATCCTTACAGGCCCGTTTTGATGAAACAACGCCGGGAGAAACTCAAACTGTCAGCGGTATTGTACAGAATTTCAGTGTCGCGCCCCGGGGCTCAAAACTCCAAAAAATCCGTTTAGCAGATGATAGCGGTTTTCTGACGCTCGTCTTTTTTAACTCCAACAGCGGTTACCTACAGAAGCAGTTTCCCATCGGAGAAACAGTGGTTGTGTCCGGTGAGATAGAAGATTTTCACGGTCAGCGGCAGATGACGCATCCTGACTATGTCGTACCTGCCGATAAGATCGACCAGATTCCTTTGATTGAACCGGTCTATCCACTGCAGGCGGGCATGACGAACCGAAGGTTGTTAGGCTTCATTCGACAAGCCTTGTACCTGGTTCATGAACCGCCAGAATGGCTCGATGATACCTTGCTTCGACGACACGAATGGCCGTCCTTCATGGAAGCGCTGAAACAAATTCATGTGCCTCAAACACTGGATCCGGAAGTGCTTTCAAATGCGCGCGAACGGCTCGCCTATGACGAGGCGTTTGCACGAGCTCTGAAATTCAGAGAAATACGCGCAGAAACTATCAGCTCAGATGCTCCGGTGCTGAATGTGTCTGAAACGATGCTGAACAGTTTCGCGTCGTCACTTCCTTACCCGATGACGTCCGCTCAGGAACGCGCTTGCAGGGAAATAGCCACAGACGTTCAGAATTCACATCCTATGCAGCGAATGCTTCAGGGCGATGTCGGTGCTGGCAAAACGACCGTTGCTGCGTTTGCGCTCTACCTCGCAGTCTCTTCCGGGAAACAGGCCGTTATCATGGCGCCTACTGAAGTTCTTGCGAGACAATTGGAGGCCAGTATTGGTTCCGTCCTCACCCCGCTTGGTATTCGCTCTGTCTGCCTCACCGGCCGGGACAAAGGAAAAGCACGTGAAAGCATTCTGGAAGATGTCAAATCTGGCACCATTCAGGTGCTGTCCGGCACTCATGCCGTGTTTCAGGATAATGTTGCGTTCAAAGACCTCGCACTCGTGGTCATTGACGAACAGCACCGGTTTGGCGTGAGCGATCGAGTTCGGCTCGCAACAAAAGCTACGGCGCCTCATCTGTTGATTATGAGCGCGACGCCAATCCCTCGTTCTTTGTCCATGACGGTCCACGGCGATATCGATCTCAGCATTCTTGATGAGAAGCCAGCAGGACGAAAACCGGTCGACACGCGCATCATGCCAAGCAGCCGGCTGGGTGACATTCTCTCCGGCGTTCAGCGAGCGCTCTCTCGAGATGAGCAGGTTTTCTGGGTCTGTCCTCGCGTTGAAGATGACACAGACGCGCCCTCCGCGATTTCGAGGGCAGCTATGCTGGACGAACTGTTTCCAGAACAAGTCGGGCTGGTTCACGGGCGCCTTGCCGCAAAAGACAAAGAAGCCGCACTGGAAACTTTCAAAGCCGGGGAAACAAAAATTCTGGTCGCCACCACGGTAATCGAGGTCGGCGTCGATGTTCCACAAGCAACGATCATGGTGATTGAAGGCGCACAAGGCTTCGGACTTGCGCAGCTGCATCAGTTGCGCGGACGCGTCGGTCGCGGCGACAAGCCAGCGTTTTGTCTTCTGGTTTACGACCCGCCTCTCGGTGAAACGGCTAAAAAGCGTCTCTCAACGCTAAGAGATAGCAATGATGGTTTTTATATCGCCGAAGTCGACTTCAAACTCAGAGGCCCGGGAGACATTCTGGGCAACGAGCAAAGTGGTTTGCCGGACTTTCGCTTTCTTGACCTCACACGCCACCAGGACCTGCTTCAGATTGCCAATGACAACGCCATCTATATTGACGAACGCGAGAATGGCATTCCCGAGACATATACAACTCTGATGAAGTTACTCAGCCCCACAAAGGCCAGCAAAGCTCAGGTTTGATTGGTTTCCGGAGGTGGTTCCTCCCCATCGGTTTCTTCCACGTGCTTCGGGGACACGACACCTGCCGAAACGATGAGCTTCGCACCATCTTCTACACTCATAGACAGGTGTTTGACCTTCTCCGCAGGTACGTAGATGAGAAAACCAGACGTCGGGTTAGGCGTTGTTGGAACGAACACACCCAGAAAATCCTGCCCGAGTTTAGCACCGATTTCGTCCTTCGAGCGTGACGTTAGAAAGCCCACCGCCCAAGTGCCCTCTTTCGGGTACTCGACAAGCACAACTTCCTTGAAAGACGAGCTGTCTTTATCGCTAAAAATCTCAACCAACTGACGAAGCGGCATGTAAAGCGTCCGCAGAATCGGCAGTCGCTCGAACAACTGTTCACTGGTTCGGATCACCGATCGACCGATAAGGTTTGCAGCGATCGCTCCGAGCAATGTAAGCAAAACCACTGCGAACAACACGCCGAGACCCGGCGTGTATCCGATCAATGTATCGACCGTGAACAGTCCGAAATCATAATCCCGGACACGTTGCGGAATAGCGGAGCGCAATACCGGCTTCAGACGTTCGTCAATCCATGACACCGCAACAGCGACGAGAATCAAAGGCACGACAATCGGGATCGAGATCACAAGCCCTGCGAAGAAGCGGGCTCTCAGCCAACCAAAAAAGCCATGGCGCGGATGCTTCTCATGTTCTTCGCCGTGAGAATTTCCGTGGGACGACTTTTTCATTCCTGCTCCTGCGATTCCTAGGACGTTGCTTCATCTGACATTGACTGATTTGCGCCGCATCGCCAGTCAAATCGTCTGGATTTAGATGTCAGATATGCCTGAGGCAAAATTGTGACGCGTCAGAAGTCATCCAGCGGGGGTAACACGATCGCGATTGGATAAACGCGTAGCACCCGACTGTTTCAGCGAATTCCATTGAACTGCCGTGTTCTGTCTCAGCTTTGCCCAAAATCTGGCGCAGACATTTTACACGCTCTGCAAAAGCTGTATGCCAGACGACCAAGACACGTCTCGGCAACTGAAGAATCAGATTAGCTCAACCATCGCCGCTTAAACGGAATTTCTAATGTCGACTGAAGCCTCTCCAAGCCAACTGACCCGCCTGGTGCCACCGCTGACGATCATTGCACTGGTCATTATGATCGCCGGTGCGATTTATCACGTCGCAACCATCGCACCGCCTCGGGCTCCGGTATTTGAATGCGAGAATGCGCCGGAAGCGGCAGACTACGCCGACATCAGTGGATGGCACCACCGGCCAACAACGGACCGAGAAGGTGGTTGGGAGCGCCCTTGGGGCGTCGATGTCCTTTGGTTTCCAGCAAGCCCGGGCGAATTTCTAGGTGGATGGAATGTGCCATTGGACTGGGCGGGCATTGAGAATGCAGAAAACGTCCCGGTCTGGACTTCACGCATTGAAGAGGCAGCGACCGACCTGTTTGTGCCGCGCCGTCGGTTCGCCTCTCCGCTCAGCGGCGAACAAATAGACCGCGAAGGCGCCGAGTCACTCGAAACCGAAGACATTCTGGCGGCTGCAGATCACTATCTCGAAAATGATCAGCTCATGCGAGGCATTTTCCTCGGCGGGTCCGATGATGGGATTGCCGCCGCAATGGAAGTCTATTCGCTTCGTCTTGATGGCGTAATGCCATTCACCAATTTGTTTGGCGGATTGATAATAGGCCGCAACACAGAAGCAACGACCACAGACACACTTCCAGACTGGCCATCGTGCGAGGACGCGACCGCGTACCCGTGCATTCTGGACCTTCGCGGGAATAATGCTGAAGAGGCCGAACAACGGGTTTTGGCGACACTTGGTGCGTTTTCAGAATGGCTTGATGCAGAAGTTCCAAAACCCGCTGCACCATTGCCACCATTTGAAACAATCGAACTATCGCCTATCAACCGCCCCGAGCATGAACTTTAGGCGCTACAGAGACTTACTCTTTTCGATAGTTCCCGTCGTGCTTCGTCCTTCGAGTATCGGGCAAATTAGAACCTCGCCGCCTCGCGCACTGACAATATCAGCGCCGACTACGGACTCAGGCGTATAATCCCCACCTTTTACGATTAAGTCGGGCTGTACCATTCTGACGAGCTCTAAAGGCGTATCTTCTTCAAAAATCATTACAGCGTCGACAGATCCGAGCGCCTCAAGAACTTCGCGTCTGTCGTCCTGATTATTTAAGGGCCTGCTCTCGCCTTTTAGCCTTTTCACAGAAGCATCTGAATTCAGACCAACAATCAAACGGTCACAGTGCTGAGCAGAAAACTCAAGAACGCGGATATGGCCTGCGTGCAGGATATCGAAACATCCGTTCGTGAAACCGATCTTCAGGCCTTCAGCACGCCAGGCTGCTAAGCGCTCTTCAAGTGGAAGGTGCTGTCTGGAGCGACGCGCCTGATTTGTTGATTTAATGGCGAGCGCATCGCGAATTTCCAGATTGGACACGGTCGCGGTGCCAGATTTGCTGACTGCGATGCCGGACGCAATGAGCGCAAATTGCGACGCTGTGGCCATATCCGCCTTTTCAGCAACGGCCAGTCCCAAAGCAGCGAGACTGGTGTCGCCAGCGCCTGAGACATCGTACACCTCCCGCTTTTCAGCAGGGAAATGTTCAACGTCTCCAGTTTCAGAGAGGAAAGACAAACCTTTCTCGGAGCGGGTTACGAGAAGCCCCTTGGCTGGAATCTTAGCCAGCAGTTCTCGCAGGGCAGCCTCTACATCTACATCTTCGGAGACTTTGCGTCCAACTACACCACCCAGTTCTGACGCATTAGGCTTGATCAGGTCTGCTGCCCCATATCGGCCAAAGTCGGTTCCCTTAGGGTCCACGATCAGAGGGATTTTGTTGTCCGCTGCTGCCCTGAGGCACGCCTCGATTACGCCCTCCGTCACGCAGCCTTTAGCGTAGTCCGACAGGAGAATGGCCGCGGCCTGTTGCGCTTCTTCAGCAATGGAATCGCACAGCCGCCCTTCCACAAACTCTGAAATTGCACCCTGCTCTTCTCTGTCGACGCGAAGCAATTGTTGACCGTTTGCCACATAGCGAACTTTGAGCGTGGTGTGTCGGCTGGAATCCTGCACCGTGCAGCCCACGAGACCGTCGGTTTCTGAAAGTAGTTTGAGCAATTCTTCTGCTTCTGAATCCGCTCCGGTCACACTGCAAACGACAGCGCGCGCGCCGAGCGATGCGACATTGCGAGCAACGTTACCAACGGCACCCAGCATTGAGGTTACGGTTCTCTGTTCAAGAACAGGGATCGGAGCTTCAGGCGATACACGGCTCACGCCTCCGTAAACGAAGCGATCAAGCATGATATCGCCGACGCACAATATCGTCTGATTGGCTGCTGCGTCGCATACACGTTCAAGAAGCTGGTATTGAGTATCCACTTTCCATCCTTCAGGTTTTGAGCGGTGTGTCGGTTCTACCAATGATCTGGTTGGAAAGTCACAAATTTTCTGATCCGCTGTGAACAAAATTTCGTAGAGAGCGTTGGATGAAAAAGGATAAAAGTCATTTCTGCTGAAGATATATCACTTGTCTGGTTCCGAGATGACCTCCGCCTCAGCGCTAATCCTGCGCTGAAGGCTGCTGCTGATGCAGGAAAACCAATTCTTTGCTTCTATCTTTTGAACGAAAATGACGAGCAGCGCCGCTTGCTCGGCGGCGCTAAACGGTGGTGGCTAGATAAGTCACTGCGTGCACTTTCAGAGAAAATCGAGAACCTTGGCGGCAAGCTCTTCCTTCAACGAAACACAAACCGTTCTACGGCTGACGTCCTCCTAGACGTGTGCAAAGCACACAACGTGAAATCGGTGTTCTGGAATCGCCGCTACTCAACCTCAGAAACCGACATCGACAAAAGCGTAAAATCCGCTTTGAACGATGCGGGGCACACGCCGTCTTCGTTCAGTGGAAGTCTGTTGAAGGAACCCTGGGAAGTCAAAACCAATTCAGGTAATCCGTACAAAGTCTTCACGCCCTTTTGGAATGCTTTGAAACCGGATTTTCAACCGAACCACCCCGATGGAATTCCGGATTGTTCATTTTTCTGGGACTTTGAATGCGACGACCTGCAGGACTGGGCGCTTCATCCGACGAAACCTGACTGGTCGGACGGTCTTGGAGAGGCCTGGATGCCTGGCGAAGACGGCGCAAGAGCGTGTCTGGAGACCTTCTTCGACGAAGGTTTGAAGGGATATAAAGAAAAGCGCGACCGCCCTGATCTGCCCAACACCTCCCGGCTTTCGCCCTACCTGTCTTTCGGTGAAATTTCAGTCCACGAAATCTGGTCCAGAACTCTGCAAAAGATATCTGAATCACCAGAGCTTGAATCCGACGGCTGGGCGTTCCTGCGTGAACTTGCGTGGAGAGATTTCTCCTATTCACTACTCTTCCAGAGCAAAGATCTTTCGACCGATAACTGGAATGACAAATTCGACGGTTTCCCGTGGGAAAAGAACGAGACATGCCTGACCGCATGGCAGAAGGGGCAAACCGGCTATCCGATCGTTGACGCCGGCATGCGTGAGCTTTGGACCACGGGATGGATGCACAACCGTGTTCGCATGATCGTCGCATCCTTCCTGATTAAGCACCTCATGATCGACTGGCGTACCGGAGAGGAATGGTTCTGGGACACGCTCGTCGATGCAGACACTGCGAACAATCCAGCGAGCTGGCAGTGGGTTGCAGGAAGCGGTGCTGATGCGTCGCCGTATTTCCGCATTTTCAATCCGATCACACAGGGTGAAAAGTTCGATCCCTATGGCGTCTACATCCGCAAATGGGTCCCTGAACTCTCAAAATTACCGAAAAAATATCTTTTTGAACCGTGGGATGCCCCCCGCGACGTACAGAAAGAATGTGGTGTCCTGATCGGTCACGACTATCCAAAACCAATCGTTATCCACAAACAGGCGCGCCAGCGCGCACTCGATGCATATGAAAGCCTGAAGACATGAATTCTACGCGACAAAAGATTGCCGTTGTCGGCTCGGGCATTTCCGGATTGAGCGCCGCATGGGCTCTGAAAGACAAAGCGGATGTCACTGTATTTGAAGCCGACAACCGATTTGGCGGTCACG
The DNA here is from genome assembly GCA_002723155.1 of Ponticaulis sp. Taxonomy (GTDB): domain Bacteria; phylum Pseudomonadota; class Alphaproteobacteria; order Caulobacterales; family Hyphomonadaceae; genus Ponticaulis. Next base: position 587,650 of record PBNO01000006.1, read on the forward strand.
CGAAGACGGTCACCGTGGACTATGATGGCTCACACATCGATGTTGATGTCGGCTTCATTGTCTGCAACCCGCTCAATTATCCGAATTTCATGCAGTTCATGGATACACTCGGTGTCGAGACCATGCAAAGCGATATGAGCTTTTCGGTCAGTGATCCGGCTGCGTTTGAGTGGTCTTCAAACCCAAACGGTATTTTCGCATATAAACGCAACTTCTTCCGGCCTTCATTTCTGAAGCTTCTTCGCGACATCTTCCGTTTCAATGCTAAAGCAAGAGAGTCTGCCGGAGATGACGCTCTTCCATCCAATATGACGCTGGCGGAATATCTTGATGATATTGGGATGTCGGAAGACTTCCGCGCCAACTATATCTACCCGATGGGCGCTGCCATCTGGTCTACGCCAGAAGCAAAAATGATGGATTATCCGGCGCGGTCGTTCCTTCGCTTTTTCAATAATCACCGACTTCTACACACCGAACGTCCGCAATGGCGGACCGTTAAAGGCGGTAGTCAGGCTTACGTCTCCAAACTCGTCTCCCAGCTTGGAAACCGGGCCCGAATGAATGCGGCTGTCACTCGCGTAGACCGCACTGCTGACGGGATCAGGATTTCAGTTGGCGGCGGCACGGAAGACTTTGATCACGTTATTCTTGCCTGCCACGTACATCAGGTTCAGGACATTCTTGGTGATGGCTTTGAATATCAGGCGAGTTCACTCTCTCGAAGCCGCGTGAATGAGAATGTTGCTTACCTTCACCGTGACACAGCCCTTATGCCAAAGCGTAAGCGCGCCTGGGCAGCGTGGAATGTTCTCAAAGGAGAAACCCAAAAAATCACGCTCAGCTACTGGATGAACATTCTCCAGAGCATCGATGAGGACAAACCTCTCTTCGTCACGCTGAACCCGGAAACACCGCCACAGAGCGATCTGACCTTCGGCCGTTTTGAGTTTACCCACCCAATGTTTGATCTGGCCGCTGCCGAAGCCGTAGAAGCGATGGAAACATATAATGGTCGCGACGGGCTGTGGTTCGCCGGCGCATGGCTTGGGCATGGCTTCCACGAAGATGGTCTAAAGTCGGGGCTGCGAGTCGCACTCGCATTAGGCGCCGAATTACCTTGGGAGCCGGTCGGCATTACTCAGATTACTCAGGCGCCGATGATTTCCGAGGCGCAATCTGCTAGTGTCGCAGCGCAATGAGCGAACGGCCGCCCATCCACTTCCTGGAAGGCAGAACAGCTCACACGCGGTTCGAACCTTTCCGTCGAAGCTTCAGTTATCCTGTCAGGATGATTGAAATCGACGTTGCACGGATGGAAGAAGCCGAGGAAACTCTGAAAGGTTTTTCAATTGACCGCTTCAATTTCATGCGGATACGAACCAGCAAATATGGCGACCGGACGTCCGCGGATTTGTCAGGCTGGGCGCGCGACCTCTTTGCCAAAAACGATGTCGAAACGGACGGACGCTCAATCCGGCTGATGACATTTCCGGACATTCTAGGCCTAGGCTTTTCGCCGATTTCCATCTGGACGCTGAGGAATGCTGAAAACGGCGTAGAGGCTCTGATCTATGAGGTTCACAACACGTTTGGCGATCAACACGCCTATGTCGTGCCATTCGCACCCCACAGATCACTCCACCAAGCGCCAAAGACACTTCATGTATCACCTTTCTGGGATGTGTCCGGTCAATACCGCTTCACTGTAAACGCCGCTGACAATGAGTTCTCGCTGTTGATTGAGAACCTGTCCGATGACGGGCGCTTTCACACTGCAACATTGCAAGTAACGCGGACCGCAGCGACCTCCTTCGCATTGATAAAACGAACCGTACTGGCTCCTTTTTCAGGCCTGGCGGTGATTGCAAGAATTCACTGGCAGGCACTTCGCCTCTGGCTGAAAGGCGCACGTTATCACAGTCGACCAAAGGCTCCTGAAAAGGCCTACTCAATTGCAACTTCGTCACCATCACTCGAAACTACCAACGGGAGGGCGCTTCGATGAGTACTGTTTATGAGATTTCCAACGAATCCACGATGAAGGAAATCGCATCCCTGCCCACATCTGTCCGGCTTGCATGTCTGGCACTTCGCTCCACACGGAAGGGACGTCTGATCCTGACGCTGCCCGACGAACGGATGTTTCGCTTTGATCACGGCATCCCGGGCCCAAAGGCCGAAATCCACGTTAAAGACAACGCGATGTTCAGACGTGTCCTTGGCGCAGGAGACATTGGCTTTGCCGACGCCTACATGGACGAGCAATTCGACACGCCCGATCTGACAGCCGTTCTGGAATTCTTTGCTGTGAATTTCGATCAGGCCGGCAAGCTCGGACGCGGAAGTAAGTTCCCGAATATCCTTCGCTTTATCGTCAATGCCCTAACCCGTCAGAATACGAGAAAAGGGTCAAAGCAGAACATTCTTTCGCACTATGATCTCGGTAACAGCTTCTATGCAAAGTGGCTGGATCCATCCATGACCTATTCATCTGGTATCTTCGAAGACGGCGACTCCATTTCGGATGCCCAGCGACGCAAATATGATCATATCGCGCGTAGCGTGGGCGCGGCTCCCGGTAAGGAAATTCTTGAAATTGGCTCTGGCTGGGGCGGATTCGCAGAATTCGTTGCCAGCACCTACGGGTCAAAGGTCCGCTCGATCACGATTTCGGATGCTCAATATGAATATGCGCGCAACCGTATTGATAAAGCGGGACTATCCGACCTCGTTAGCATAGAACTATGTGATTACAGGGATGTGGAAGGCAGTTTTGATGCAATCGTTTCAATCGAAATGTTCGAGGCTGTCGGTGAAGCGTTCTGGCCCGGGTATTTTGAAAAGATTGAAAGCCTGCTGCGTCCCGGCGGAAAAGCAGGTCTCCAGATTATCACAATTGAGGACGATCTATTCCCACGCTACCGCAAACGGGTCGACTTCATTCAGAAGTACATTTTCCCGGGCGGAATGCTGCCTAGCATTTCCGTCTTGAAGGATGTCATTTCTACTGCAGGCCTGCAGTACGAATCTGAAGAAATGTTCGGGCAGAGCTATGCGAAAACACTGAACATCTGGAATCAGGAATTCCAGCGCCACTGGAACGACATCCAGCAGCTTGGGTTTGATCGTAAGTTCCGCAATCTATGGGAATATTATCTGAGTTATTGCGAGGCTGGATTTAGTACTGGCCGAACAGATGTCGGCCAGTTCCTGCTTTCCAAACCTGACTAGCTTTATCGAAGCACGTACTCAATGGTCTGGCCGCGCGCGTCAAATTCGCATTTCACCCAGCGGCCAGCCTCATCATACCAGAGATCGACCGTCAGATCTGAAACAAGACGATATCGCTGGGCCGTAATGGACTGACCTCCAGCTTCAATCGTTTCCTCGCCCAACTGCGACACTTCAATATCCAGAATCTCTCCACTTTCCGTCGAGAGGATACGCTCGCCCATAACCTGACTGATATTCCAGTGGCTGGACGGCGTTATGGTGGGTGCAATGTCCCCCGAAAAGAGCGTGCCGTTCACATTGAGAGCATCACCGGCACGTTCTGCGACAACTGTATAATCATCGCCCTCTTTCTTAGTCTCGCCTTCCAGGAAAACCAGTTGTCCGTTTTGCCAGACTTCTTCGCTGTCATGCAGATAGTGAAACACCCTGATCGGACCAAATTTCACTTCCAGTTCAATGTCGCTTTCGACGCGAATTTCATCGTCTTCAACTTCGAAACGAACTATGTGTTCGCCGAATTCGTCTCCGTCACGAAGAACAGAGAATCGAAACTGCTCTCCGTCCTGCGGCGTCCAACGAAGTGTGTCATTCGCTGGTTCTGCGACGTCGGCGCTTGCATAGTGCGGAAGGGCTGCGAGGCCCACCAGGCCGATGGACATTAGCATGGCTTTGGGCGTCAGGGCTTTCATTTCGTCTCTCCATATCTGTTTCACAAAGAGAGCAAAGAAACGCTCTGTTTAGAGAATCTGATTGCTTCCTCTGAATTGGCATACGAAATGAGAACGTCTGAAGATCACTCGAAGTTCAGTTGAAACCTGTAGTGCATCAATTTAGCCTGTCGTTATCAAGGAGACGGACATGACCATTCACCAGAGCGTTGTTGATGCTATCGGGAACACCCCTCTAATCAAACTTCGCCGCGCGTCCGAAGAAACCGGCTGCACAATTCTGGGCAAAGCAGAATTCCTGAACCCAGGCCAATCTGTAAAAGACCGCGCCGCACTGGGCATTATTCGCGATGCTGAAGCCTCAGGGCGTCTTAAACCGGGCGGAACGATCGTTGAAGGTACGGCTGGTAATACAGGGATTGGTCTGGCGCTCGTGGCTAACGCACTTGGCTATAAAACGGTGATCGTATTCCCACGCACCCAATCGCAGGAAAAGCGCGACGCAATCAAAATCCTCGGGGCCGAGCTGATTGAAGTCGACGCCGTGCCATACAGCAATCCAAATCACTATGCCCGCTATTCCGGACAACTCGCTGAAGAGCTCAACAAGAAAGATCCGAACGGTGTCATCTGGGCGAACCAGTTCGACAATGTCGCGAACCGCAAGGCTCACTACGAAACAACCGGTCCGGAAATCTATGATCAGCTCGATGGCAAAATCGACGGCTTCATCTGCGCTGTAGGTTCCGGCGGCACTCTTGGTGGCGTCTCAATGGCTCTCAAGGAGCGGAACAAAGATATCAAGATCGGTATCGCAGACCCGGGCGGCGCTGCGCTCTATGGCTATTACAAGAATGGTGAACTGAAATCCGAAGGTACGTCGGTCACCGAAGGTATCGGCCAGGGCCGTATCACAGCCAATCTTGAAGGCATTGAAGTTGATCACGCCTACCGTATCGACGACCCGACTGCACTGAACATCCTGTTCAATCTCGTTCAGGAAGAAGGTCTCTGCCTTGGCGGATCTGCGGGCGTAAACATTGCTGGTGCGATTGAGCTCGCAAAAGAACTTGGCCCGGGCCACACAATTGTTACCATCCTCTGCGACTACGGCAATCGCTATCAGAGCAAGCTGTATAATCCGGAGTTCCTTCGCTCGAAGGATTTGCCGGTTCCGAGCTGGATGTAGGAATAAGGACTGATCATGACATCGACCGACCCAATGGTTACAGCCCAATGGCTGAAAGAACATATCAACGCACCAGACGTTTGCGTTGTTGATGCCAGTTGGGTTCCACCTTGGATGCCTGATGCGGGCGATGGCGTGTCTCGTTCACTCTACAAGGAAGCTCATATTCCGGGGGCCGTATTCTTCGACATCGATGAAATCGCCGACACCGACAGCTCATTGCCACACATGTTGCCGTCACCAGAGAAGTTCTCTTCCCGCGTTCGCAAAATGGGCCTCGGCGATGGCAAGACGATCGTTGTTTACGATCGCTCCGGCTTCATGGCGTCAGCGCGTGTCTGGTGGATGTTCCGCTTTATGGGGCATGCAGACGTCAAAGTTCTTGATGGCGGCTGGAACGCATGGGTTGAGGCCGGTGGAGCCGTAGAGGACATGGAACCTGTCCTGTCCGAACGCCACCATACAGTGCGGGTTCAAAACCATCTTCTGAAGACATTCGATCAGATGCAGTCTGCTGTGAAAGACGACACAACGCTGATCCTTGATGCTCGCCCCGCAGGTCGATTTGCAGGCAATGCGCCGGAACCGAGACCGGGTCTTTCATCCGGCCATATGCCGGGGTCACAAAGCCTGCCAGCGACAAGTCTGGTCAATTCTGATGGTACGTTGAAATCTGAAGCCGAGCTTCGTGAGGCTCTGGCACCTTTCAAGGCCAATCAGGAAATTGTTGCCACTTGCGGATCTGGCGTCAGCGCCGCGATCATTCTTCTCGCGTTCCAGCGAATTGGTCGCAATGACGTCGCGTTATATGACGGCTCATGGTCTGAGTGGGCTGAGAAATGCCCGAATGATATTGCCACTGCATGAGCGAAGATAAGCGCAAACCCAGCACGCGCCTCATCCACGATGGCCGACAACATGGCGGTTTTGATGGTGCTGTAAATCCGCCCATCCGCCGTGCGTCCACTATCCTGACGGATGACGTCTCTAAACTCTATGGCGGCTCAAAGTCGCTATACGGCCGGATGGGTACAGATACACAAGAAACGCTCTCAGACGGCCTCAAATCCCTCGAGAACGCTGAGCACGTTCAACTCGCGCCAACAGGGCTCAGCGGATGTGCGCTCGCGATGGCGTCAGTACTGAACAGCGGCGATCATCTTCTGATGACGGACTCGGCTTATGGGCCAAGCCGCCGATTCGCTGAACGCTACCTTGCCCGCATGGGCGTCTCGACGACCTTCTTTGATCCGAGGATTACCGCTGCCGCATTTGCAGCGCTGATTACACCGGAGACGAAAGCAGCATTCTTCGAAATGCCCGGCTCATTGACGTTCGAGCTCCACGATTTGAAAGCTCTGCTTCCGCTGTGCAAGCAAAACGGTATCACCACAATATTGGATAACACCTGGGCAGCAGGCGTCTTCTTTAAGCCTTTGGACGCCGGTGTAGATATTTCAGTCCAGGCTTTGACCAAATATGTCATCGGTCACTCTGACGGCTTTGGCGGCGCAGCAATGACCAATGACCGACGCATCGCACTGAAGCTCGATCAAACGGCGAATGACTGGGGCATAGGCATGTCGCCAGACGATGCATATCTCGCTCAGAGAGGTCTGCGTACGCTTCACTCCAGAATCACTCAGCAGGGCCGCACAGCGCTGATTATCGCAGAATGGCTGGCGGCGCAGTCCGAGGTCAAAGAGGTCTACCACCCTGCCCTGACTACACACCCTGACAACGCGATCTTTAATGATCTGTTCTCAGGCGCATCCGGCTTGTTTTCATTCGCTCTCCACTGCGAAGAGGCTGCGGAGCTGGACCGCTTTTTTAAAACGTTTCAACTGTTTGGCTTCGGGTTTTCATGGGGCGGCTTTGAAAGCCTGATTCTTCCATGCAACCCGCAACTCAAGCGCTCCACATCCGATCGCTGGAAATCTGGAAGCTATGGCACTCTGGTGCGCGCACAGATCGGATTGGAAGACGAGGCGGACCTGATTGCAGAACTGCAACAGGCTTTATCAGAACTGCACTGACAGGGAATGGCGACCCCTGCAGGACTCGAACCTGCAACCGTCGGATTAGAAGTCCGGTGCTCTATCCAGTTGAGCTAAGGGGCCCTGATGAACCCTTAGTGGGTCCAGGACTGCTTTCTGTCGGCAGCGAAGTTCGCGCTGTAAGATTTCACCAGACGTTTGGATGGACGCGGATCTTCAACCGAGAACACCAGACCTTCGCGGTTGGCGTAAGCGATTGCTTCGTCACGTGTTTCAAAAGTCAGTCGAACCTGAGACGACGTGTCATTCGTGGAGATCCAGCCCATGAGAGGGTCTGACTTACGCGATGCGTCCGTATTCACGAATTCCAGCACCCAACGATCAGATTTCGCTTTACCTGACTGCATGGCAGTTTTGGCGGGTTTGAAGATCCGTGCACGCATCAGTCGTCCTCACTTTAATGGTCGGAGTGGAGAGATTCGAACTCCCGACCCTCTGGTCCCAAACCAGATGCGCTACCAGACTGCGCTACACTCCGACGAAGGGTCCAATTAAAACGCTACGAGACAGACTTCAAGTCAAGATTTCTCTTTCTTGCGAATGAGATGGAAAACTCCTGATACACCGGCAATTTTCTGCTTCTCGTTTCGTGTAAGCTCTGCATCGACATAGACGATATCGCCATCAACGCCCGTGACACGCGCCTCGGCGATCAGCCAGTCACCGATTCGTACAGGCTGGAGGTAATCGATCGAAAGCCGCATGGTAACAGAGGCTTGTCTGGCGGAATTCCAGACTGCCCACGCCATCGCGCTGTCTGCGAAGGCCGCGGTCATACCGCCATGCAGAAAGCCGAGGCCATTACAGTGACGTTCTTCCACGCTCAGCCCAGTTTGCAGCCTGCCACCCAGTGAACGCCGGTAATATGGTCCATTGTTGCGAGAAAAAGGCCCCCGCCCCTCAGCAAGCTCGAATCCGTCCGGAATATCCGAAACAATCGCGGACATTCCGATCTATTCGGCAGCTTCTTCGGAATCAGACGTGTCTTCGGCAGGACCGGTTTCAGCGTTGCCAAAAATCTCGTGGATGATCTGATCGCCTGGACGAATGCCAAACGCATTAGCCTGACCATCAGCCAGCTCGAGCACACCTTTTACCGGAAAGCCCGGATTGATGTGTCGTTCGGAATGAGCCTGCGCATGGGCGACAATTGCGAGCACAGTCCCTTCTGCGTCCATGAATACCATGTCGATCGGAAACTCGACGTTCCGCATCCACATATTCGGCTCGCGCGGCGTCCCGAAATCGAAAATCATGCCGCGGTCTTCAGCAATGTTCTCACGGAACATCAGACCTGTCGCGATTTCATCCGGCTCGTCCGCGACTTCTGCTGTAATCGTAACCGGGCCGCTCTGCGTTTCAATCGTAAGCGGGCCTTCCGGCATGAAAATGGCCGCCGACTGCGCGAAAGCTACAGGCGCCATAACGAGAAGCGAAGAGATCAGAAGAAGTTTTTTCATAGCGTCTGTTTAATCAACTGTCAGACATCCAGCAAGCAGGATAACGCACTCGCGTCAGCCTATTTCCTTGATCTGCTCGACGTGCTCGCCTTTAGGGCCTTCGCGGATAATCGCTTCGTATCGACCGCCATCCAGCAAATCGTCGAGTCCGGCCTTTCGGACAGCCACCATGTGGACGAAAATATCGACATCCGAAGCGTCGGGCCGGTTTACAAAGCCATAGCCCTTGGCGCGGTTGAACCATTTGATCATGACCGTTTCGAAGGTTTCGTCCTGACTTTCCTCCTCCGGCGAAACGAGGGGCTCATAGGACAGAATTTCGACTGCCTGTAGCCCTTTTGGACGATCCGCAGCCATGCATACCATACGACCGCCTTCCTGCATTGTGGAAAGCCCGGCCGCCCGCAGGCAGCTGACATGAATCATCACATCGCTGAGGTCAGCATCACCGTTATCTGAATCGGGCGATAGGAAGCCGTACCCCTTTACGGCATCAAACCATTTCACCTGCCCGCTAATCTTCTTGAGCTTTACGGTCGATTCGCCGGCTTCCTCGGCTGGAAAGCCTTCGTTCATCTTAAAATCAGTCCCCTCAAATACGTTCGCGCAAGGTTAACATACCCGGCTTGGAACGGAAGAGGTCAAATCTAATTTTCGGAGAAGTAAAGTGGCACGCCCTAGGGGAATCGAACCCCTCTTTCCAGGTTGAAAACCTGGCGTCCTAACCGATAGACGAAGGGCGCGCTCTGCTGAGATGGCGGATATAACGAGCCGTTTCTTCCTCTGCAAGCATTATTTCCAAGTTTTCTAATTTTTTTTCATCGCGTCGATGATTTCTATCTGAACGCTGTTTTGACCGCGGGCTGAACCCCACTCGTCACGCTCCGGATACCCTATCAAATCCACCGTCTGTCCCTTTTGAAGCAAACTCCCCAGATCCGTTTCAGCGGCGCGCCAAGCAATTGCGCTAATCCGGCCACTTCCGTCATCCAGGGTGACTTTCAGGTGATTTGCGCCAATCACGCGGCTGAACACAATCTGTGCATTTTTTACGCGAACGACCGGTTTTGTTGCAGCTGCACCATAGGGGCCAGCCTGCTCGACCACATCAATAAAGCGTGGCGTCATCGCCGAAACCAGCACATCAAAGTCGATCTGAACAACACGCGCTTCGTCGAGCTCTTTTTCGACATTTGCAAAATACGTAGAGAGAAAATCGCGGAAATCCTGCATACGTTCGGGGGCAACACTGAAGCCGCCCGCCATGGCGTGCCCCCCGCCTGTGACCAGCACGCCCGCCTCAGCCGCTGCTGAGATTGCCTTTCCAATATTCAGACCGGAAACAGACCGCGCCGACCCTTTACCGACATCTCCGAACTGCTCTCCCCAGCCGACAACTGCGACAGGGCGATGAAACTCGTCCTTGAGGCGTCCAGCGACGATACCGATGATGCCCGGGTGCCATCCTTCGCCGCCGACCACGTAGACTGGATAATCGACATTATGGCGCTGCAGCTGATGTATCTGTTTGCGCGCTTCGTTCTGAATATCGGCTTCGATATCCTTACGCGCCTGATTCAGGATAAAGAGCTGCTCTGCAATGGGAACAGCCTCTTCAATCGACAGTGAGGCTAACAACTGCGTAGCGAGCCACGGGTCACCTATACGCCCGCCGGCGTTCAGCTGAGGACCAATTCCGAAGGTCAGGTCTGTAACCTTTCTCGGCGGACTGCGTCCTGACACCTGAGACAGAGCAACAATACCAGGGCATTCGTCATGGGCCAGAATTTTAAGCCCCTGAACAACGAAGGCGCGGTTCAGCTCAACGAGCGGCGCCATATCGCACAGTGTACCTAATGAACACAGATCCAGATTCTTCATCAGATCCGGAAGATCAGATGCCGTGTAACTCAGCGTGTTACGAAAATACCGGTTCAGAGAGGCAGTGAGGACGTAAACAACACCCGCCGCAGCCAGATGCCCCTGCCCTGCCTCGCAATCAGGCCGATTCGGATTCACCAGAGCTGCGCAGGATGGGATGTCTTCGCCCATCAAATGGTGATCGACTACGATGATATCGAGGTCGATTTCTGACGCACGCCTGAGCGCCGCCTCGGCGGCCGCGCCACAATCAACCGTGATGACGAGATCGACGCCCTGAGCTTTCAAAGTCTCAAATGCCTGAGGCGACGGCCCATAGCCCTCTTTCAGGCGATCGGGCACGTACAGGACGAGGTCCTGACCGAAAAACCGAAAATATCGGATCAACTGGGCAGCGCTCGTTGCGCCGTCCACATCGTAGTCGGCCAACACAGCAACGGTTTTCTCTTCGAGAATGGCTTTTGCGATCAGCTCTGTCGCAACATCCATATCTTTCAAAGTTGATGGATCGGGGAACAGATTCCTGAGTGTTGGATGCAAAAAGGCCTCAACCTCTTCGGGAGGCACCTCTCGACGCAACAAAAGCGCTGAAAGGGTCGCGTCGAGCCCGGATTTCCGAGCATAATCATCTAGGGTTTTGTCGTCGAAAAGAGGTTCTGACCAATGAAAGCCGCGTGCGGTTTCTGTCATAGCCTCACACCGGACGACGCGTCCGTACGCGTCTTACAGAATGATCTGAGGAGGTCATGATCAGTGTTTCCGTTTCGACAGTGCCTCTGCCGTAAACCACGCCGTCCAATAGGCCGCCTTTCGTGACACCCGTCGCACAAAATACAGTGTCAGATGTCACTAGTTCATCCAGTGAATATATCTTGTTCAGATCCTGAATACCCACGCGACGAGCGCGCTGCTTTTCTTCGTCATTGCGAAATACAAGCCGAGCCTCGAACTGTCCGCCAATACATTTGAGTGCAGCGGCTGCAAGAACGCCTTCCGGCGCACCGCCCTGTCCGAGATACATATCGATGCCTGTAGACGGATCAGTCGTGTTGATGACACCCGCGATGTCACCATCGGAGATCATTGCGACTTTTGCACCGACTGACCTCAGCGATGAAATAATCTCGTGGTGGCGCGGCCGGTCGAGAACACATACCGTGATCCGCTCCGGCGGAACGTCTTTCTCTTTTGCAAGCGCGAGCACGTTTTCTGCCGGCGTTGCGGCAAGCGTCACAATCCCTTGAGGCAGTCCGGGCCCAACCGCAATTTTCTCCATGTAAACATCCGGAGAATGAAGCAGCGTGCCTCGGGGCGCGATCGCCAGAACTGATAGCGCGTTCGACATAGCCTTCGCTGTGAGCGTGGTGCCCTCCAGCGGGTCGAGAGCGATATCGATTTCCGGGCCTTCGCCGGTGCCGACCGCTTCGCCAATGAACAACATTGGTGCTTCGTCACGCTCACCCTCGCCGATAACAATCCGTCCACGCATCGGAACCGCGTTCAAACCGGTTCTCATGGCATCAACCGCGGCCTGGTCAGCCTTCATCTCATCGCCGCGTCCGGTCAGTTGATGCGCAGCAATTGCAGCAGCCTCAGTGACCCGAATCATTGCGTCGGCAATAGCCGCATCGATGTTTGTTTCAGCCATAGCGCGTTCCTTCAGCTGATTAGCTGGCCTCGATCCGAATAAGTCTCGCCGGATTCGGCACTGCGCTGAGAGCGTTTATTTTGGACAGCGCGGACTCAGCAGCCGAATGAGAACAAGCGTGCGTCACAATTGCGACCGGCGCAAACTCTGAACCTTCGGCAGAATCCTGCAGCAGTGCTTCAACAGACACATCTGACTTGGCAAGTTCTTCTGTGAGCGATGCAAGCGCACCCGCTTTATCCTCTAGGTCCACGCGGATCAGATATTTAGACAAAACCGAATTCTGCGCAGACTTATCGCAGAATTGAGTCGTCAGTTCAGATACGTGGAGACCGAGAACCTGTTTGTTCTGGTCAGAAAGCAACGCTGCAAGGTCGCCAAGCACCGCACTCGCTGTCGGGTGAGAGCCCGCGCCCGGTCCTGTCAGCGTGTAATTTCCTGCATGTACCGTTTCGACCATCACGGCGTTCAGTGGACCGTCAATTTGCGCCAAAGGCGAACCAATCGGCAGAAGAACTGGCTCTACGCGGCAGATAACACCTGCTTCGGTATTAGTGGCCTCTGCAATGAGTTTGATCTTATGGTTCAGCTTGGCGGAAAGCTCGAGATCTTTGAGACTGATCGTATCGACGCCGCTGATATCAACTTGCGAGAAATCCAGCGGAACACCAAAGCCAAGGGAAGCGAGAATAGCAATTTTGTGTGCGGCATCTGTGCCAGACACATCAAGGAACGGGTCGGCTTCGGCATACCCAAGTCGTTGGGCATCTGCCAGGACATCATCATATGAACGTCCGCTCGCCTTCATCTCTGTGAGAAGATAATTGCAAGTGCCATTCAGAATGCCGCGCAGCGACTTGATCTGCGTTCCGGCAAAAGACTCGCGAATTGCACGAACGACAGGAATGCCGCCCGCAACAGCAGCCTCAAACAGAAGCGGTGTGCCGGAAGCGTCTGCCAGTGCTGCGAGCTCTTCGCCATGTTCTGCGATCAGCGCTTTATTGGCCGTCACAACTGGTTTGCCCAGTTTCAAGGCCGCTTCAACAGCCAGCTTCGCCGGGCCATCAGCTCCCCCCATCAGTTCAACAAACACTTCGGTGTTCTCTGATTGGGCCAGCGCGACAGGATCATCAAACCAGTCATAGCCGGAAATATCGACCGGACGCTGGCGCGAGCGATTGCGAGCACTAATGCCTACGATCTCGACGTCGCCGCCAAGACGAAGAGTCTCCTGCTCCTGCAGTCGTTCAATAAGACCGGTACCGACATTGCCGAGGCCAGCAATGCCGATCTTGATAGTTTTAGTCATAACTTATCCTGTCGCGAGTTGAGGCGCGTTTTCGTCTGAAACTGTCTGCAGAAACTTTTTAATGTTCCGCGCAGCCTGACGAATTCGCTGTTCATTTTCGACCAGCCCAAGCCGGACAAAGCCCTCTCCGTGTTCGCCGAAACCAACGCCGGGCGATACGCTCACATGCGCTTCGTTCAACAGACGAAGAGAGAATTCTAGAGAGCCAAGATGTCTGACCGCCTCAGGCAGAGGCGCCCATGCAAACATAGATGCATCTGGCTTTGGAATATCCCATCCGGCCTGACCAAAGGAATCGATCAGAGTATCGCGGCGGGATTTGTATGTGGCACGAAGCTCGTCCACACAGCTCTGATCACCATTCAGCGCTTCACAAGCGGCGACCTGAATAGGTGTGTACGAACCATAGTCGAGATATGACTTCACACGAGCGAGCGCCGCAATCAGGCGTTCATTACCTGCTGCGAAACCAACTCGCCAACCAGCCATATTGTACGTCTTGCTGAGCGTAGAAACCTCAACGCAGATATCCTTCGCGCCATCAACAGCCAGAATGGATGGAGGCGGATCACCAAAGAAGATCTCGGTATAGGCAAGGTCTGACAGAATCCAGAGGTCATGACGTTTCGCGAACGCGACCGCTTCTTTGTAGAAATCGAGATCGACAACCTGAGCCGTAGGGTTAGCCGGATAGCAAAGTACCATGGCAGTCGGTTTAGGAACGCTGTGCATCACAGCGCGACCGAGGCCTGAAAGATATTCTTCGGGCGAAAGCGCTTTGACGTGCTGGATCGTCGCGCCAGCCATGATGAAACCGAACGAGTGGATCGGGTAGCTCGGGTTCGGAGACAGAATGACGTCTCCCGGCGCAGCCAGCGCCTGAGCAAGGTTTGCGAACCCTTCTTTAGATCCCATGGTCGCGACAACTTCGCGATCCGGATCGAGTGTCACACCGAAACGACGGCGGTAATAGTTAGCCAACGCCCGACGCAGACCCGGAATGCCCCGGGATGACGAGTATCGGCTAGCCTTCGGCTTGCGCGCCGTCTCAACGAGTTTTTCTACGATGTGCGGAGGCGTCGGGAGATCAGGGTTTCCCATTCCAAGATCAATGATATCCGCGCCGGACGCACGAAGGGCGGCCGCATTGCGGTTCACCTGTTCGAATACGTACGGAGGAAGTCGTCTGATCTTGTGGAATTGTGGGGGTAACATTGTCTCTAACCAACTAGAATTGAGTGGCGATTAATAAGGCTCTTCGCCTTTATCTACCAGCCTTATTTGCTCTTCTGCCCAGCTTCGCATGTCTTCTGCTGTGATCGTAACAGGGCCTGGATCATTCATGTCCATTTCGGCTTGTGCACTGGATAAATCTTGCTGAATTTGAACCCATGGCACATCAGATATTTCAGATGAAAGCTGGCTCGCCGTCTGCAAAGATGGATATCCATCATGCGAAAGATCGGATCTGCGTTCTTCAAACCAGTCAGGCGAGACATCCAGAGTGCTGCCCATCGAACTGGCACAGCCCGCAACGGCCAGCGTCAATCCCAAAGTTAATCCAATTCTAAACACAACCGACTCCAGCTTAGGGTTCCAGTAGTTAAATTCCGGTAGTACACTTGGTGAGCTAAATTGAGGCAAAAGACAATGGCGGGGAAAGTAAACCAGGGCTCAGAAGACCAGAATGCAGCCAACAATGGCGCTTCTGCGGCAAAGCCTTCTAATGCGACCGAACGCGCAGCATCCGGCGCAAAAAAGGCCGCACCGAAATCCATCAATGATGTTCTGCAGGAGGCCGGCCCTGAAAAGCTCGAGCAGCTTTCAAAGAACATCAACGATGCGCTGTTCGAGAGTCAGGAAATCCTGCGTGAACTGACCACCGCCAATCTCAAAAAATCGGTCAATCCGACCCAACCTGACCCGTTCGGCGTCAGTAACGCGTGGGCCAAGATCGGCGAGAACCTCGCCAGACATCCAGATCGACTGATGGATGCGCAGATGGCCCTATGGGAAGGGCATGTAAACATTTGGCGCTCTCTCCTCGTCGGTGACAAAGAAGACCAACCGAAAGACAAGCGCTTTTCTGACCCAGAGTGGGAAAACAACCCGACCTTCGATCTGATCCGCCGCACCTATCAGCTCAACAGCGAATGGCTCATGTCGCTCATCGAGACGGCCGAAGAAGTCGATGACAGCACGAAACGTAAAGCGAGCTTTTTTGCTCGCCAGACAGCTGACGCATTCTCGCCAACGAACTTCTTCTCGACCAATCCTGCTGCTTTAAGAGCGATGATCGAAACCGGCGGCGAAAGCGTGCTGGAGGGCTTGAAGCTTGCCCGAAAAGATATTGAGCGCGGGCACGGCCGGCTGCTTATCAGCCAGACCGACGGTACTTCCTTTGAGATTGGTAAGAACGTCGCCACAGCCCCGGGCAAGGTCGTCTATCGAAATGAACTCATCGAGATTCTCGAGTTCGAACCTCAGACGGAAAAAGTCTATGAGGTACCTCTGCTGATTTTCCCTCCGTGGATCAACAAGTTCTACATCCTCGATCTGCGTGAAGAAAATTCGATGATCCGCTGGCTGGTATCCAAGGGATATAGCGTATTCGTCGTCTCATGGCGCTCTGCGGACAAATCCATGTCGGAGTTGCGCTGGGATGACTATGTCAGCTTCGGCGCCTATGCCGCGACGGAGGCCGTCACAGAGATTACCGGTAGCGAGCATGTGAATGCCGTGGGCTATTGCATTGGCGGCACCATGCTCACCTCGGCTCTTGCGCGTATGGCTCAGGAAAACGACACACGGATTCAGTCGGTCACCTATTTCGCGGCTCAGGTCGATTTCGAAGAAGCAGGCGATCTGAAAGTCTTCACCGACGATCAGTCTATCCGGCACATCTCAAAACTCATTGATGACAATGGCGGCGTGATGGCAGGCGAAGATATGTCCGAGACCTTCAACTATCTTCGCCCCTCTGATCTTGTCTGGCGCTATGTCGTGGACAGCTACATGCTCGGTAAGAAGCCAAAGCCGTTTGATCTTCTGTTCTGGAATTCTGATCAGACCAATATTCCGGGGCCGACGCATAAGACCTATCTGGGTGATCTTTACCGCGACAACGCGCTTGCGAAGGGTGAATTCCGTGTACTCGGCCGGAAGGTCAAACTGTCTGACATCACAATCCCTGCGATGTTTCAGGCCTCAAAAGACGACCACATATCGCCATTCCGATCGGTCTACCGGGCTGCCCGCGCATTCGGTGGTGACGTGGAGTTCGTCATGTCCGGTTCAGGCCATATTGCAGGCGTGATCAACCATCCGGATGCGAAGAAGTATCAGCACTGGACGTTCTCGGAGCTCCCGGAAACGCCTGATGAGTGGATGAGTAATGCCGAAGAGCATCCGGGGTCGTGGTGGCCGCACTGGCACAAATGGCTCAAGAAACGTTCCGGCCAGAAGGTAGATGCGAAACCCGTTGAAGACAAAGGCCTCGGAGACGCGCCGGGTACTTATGTGCTGGCACGCCTCGAAGATTTGGGTATAGGTCCGTCCGCCGAGTGATTAAGGGAAGAGCGGCTGCAGAATGGACAGCCCCTCGCCTTCCTCGAAACCGAACATGAGATTGATGTTCTGCAGCGCCTGACCTGCAGACCCTTTAGTCAGGTTATCAATCACACCGACGATGATGATTCGCCCCTCAACACGATCAGCATGCACGCTGATTTCGCAGCGGTTCGTGCCACGTACGTGTCGCGTGTCAGGCGGAACGCTTCCCAGAGAACGCACATTCACAAACGCTTCGTCCGCATAGCGCGAGCTGAGCGCCGAGTGGGCGTTATCTACAGACTGGCCCTCAGCAAGGTCCGCATAGATCGTGACAAGCTCACCGCGCGTCATCGGCACGAGATGGGGCGTGAACGTAACTCTTACCGATTCCCCGAACCGTGCAGTCAGTTCCTGTTCGATCTCCGGAGCGTGACGGTGCGTGCCAACCCCGTAAGGATGAAGCCCTTCAGCCGCTTCACAGAAGAGGTTCCCTTCTTTCAAAGAGCGGCCGGCGCCAGATACACCAGATTTGGCATCAATGATCAGACCGCGCTTCTCAATCATACCTGCTTCAGAAAGCGGAAGCAGGCAAAGCAGCGTTGCCGTTGGATAGCATCCCGGACAAGCAACCGTTTTTGCATCAGCCAGATAAGGGCGAGCAAACTCTGTCAGGCCGTACACAGCGCTTGCTGTACGCTCTGGCGTCAAATGCGAGCGCGCATACACTTCAGAATACACTGCGGCATCACGGAATCTGTAGTCGGCAGACAAATCAACCACACGCACATGATCAGGAAGCCCTTCCACAACATCCTGGCTGGTGCCATGCGGCAGACACGACACAGCAACCTGAACATCGCTCCAGTCGACGTCTTCGACCGTCGTGAGCTCCATGTCACCATAAGAAGACAAATGCGGGTACACATCTGTCAGCTTGCGCCCGGCGAGCGCATTGGCCGTCGCAGCCGTCACATTGATGAATGGATGCGACGCAAGAAGGCGCAACATCTCTGCGCCCGTATAACCGCTCGCGCCAAGTACGCAGGCATTAATCTGCTTTGAACCCATAGCCCTTCCCCTGATCGTAAAAAAGGCGCTCCAAAAGAAGCGCCTTTCTCAAAATAGAATTTCGAAGTCGTCTTAGCGCTTAGAGAACTGGAAGCTACGACGCGCTTTCGCACGACCGTATTTCTTACGTTCTACAACGCGTGGGTCACGAGTCATGAAGCCGTATGGCTTGAGAACCGGACGAATTGCCGGCTCATAAGCTACAAGCGCACGAGAGATACCGTGACGAACAGCGCCCGCCTGACCGGAGAGACCTGAACCTTTAACAGTACAGATCACGTCAAACTCATCGCGACGCTCTGCAGCGATCAGCGGCTGTTCAATAATCATGCGAAGAACCGGACGAGCAAAATACTCGGTCTGGTCTTTTCCATTGATCGTGATCTTGCCTGTGCCTGGTTTGATCCAAACGCGAGCAACAGCAGATTTACGACGACCTGTGCCATAAGCACGGCCAAACTCGTCAATCTTTGGCTCAACGTTGATCACGGTCTCAGCAACGGCTTCGCCGCCAAGATCGTTCAGGTTTTCGAGGCTTTCGACGGTATCAGACATACGTTACGCCGCTTTCTCGTTTTTACGGTTCATGGATTTGAAGTCTACGACTTCTGGCTGCTGCGCCTCATGCGGGTGATCAGTGCCGGAATAAACACGAAGCTTGGAGAGCTGCTGGCGAGCCAGAGAGCTTTCACGAGGCATCATGCGCTTCACAGCGAGCTTGAGCACACGCTCAGGGAAACGACCACGCAGAATAGCATCAGCAGACAATTCCTTGATACCGCCCGGGTAACCCGTGTGGCGGTAATAGTTCTTGTCCTGACGCTTACGGCCCGTGAAGGCTACCTTATCCGCGTTGATGACGATGATGTGATCACCACAGTCAACATGCGGGGTATAATCAGCACGGTGCTTGCCGCGAAGGCGTTTAGCAATATAAGACGCGAGACGGCCGACGACGACGTCAGTGGCATCAATTACGATCCACTTGTTTTCGACTTCAGCTGGTTTGGCCAAAAAAGTTTTCATTGCTCCACTCGGAGCCTTTCTTGAAGGTGTTGTTAAATGGCAGAGCGCGCGTCACTAAAGCGTAAGAATTCGATTGTCAATCAAAGAGCCGCATTCGGTGCGATTTTATTTTTAGCCGCCTGTGGCGTAAGTGAAGAAGTTCCAGTCAATCAGGGCCCCGATTCTGTCTCCACACCTGTGGTCTGGCAAACAGAACGTTTCGACACAGGCCTGACAACACTATCAGTTTCTCCAAGCGGAGAAGCCGTATTCCTCGTCGGCCTCGAAAATGAAGGCCTGAAATTCACCAATATCGACGGGACTGCGATTTCTGAAGCAGCTCCTTACCGAAACGGCATTTCCTCTACCGGCGTCACAGCACAGATCGATGGGACATACCTCGTTTTGTTCCCTGGCGTGTCACGCAACTCTGATCAGATTGTGGTGGTTGTTCATGGTGACGGCCTGCTGGCACCTATTGAGGTAGAGCTTGATGTAGATGTCACCGGGTCTGTCGAGGGCGTTTGCGCGTCGCGCAGTCAGGACGACGGCTCCATTATGAATATCGGGTACTGGACGTCTGTTGACCCTACATCTCTCTATACCGGCTCTGTGGGTGCCGAGGGCACAAACTTCACCTTCACACCCGGAGATATTGAGAGCTACGAACAGGACCTGACAGGCTGCGCACTGACTGACCGCGCCACAATTGCCAGCGGACGATTTGGAATCGACATTCGTTCTGAAGGATCTGATCCCGTACTGATCGATATGCCGGGCGTACCGACCTCTGTTTCGGCTATTTCCGATGGTACCGACACAAATGTTGCGATGGCTATGTCCGGCGGTGAGGTTTATGTCGCCAACAGTGAGGGCAATTTCTCTCGCGTCGAGTTTGCGGCAGGCCTGTCTGCGACCGGACCAGAAAATGTCCGCTATCTCGTCATGACACAGCGTGCAGACATTCCCGGCTTCTCGTCCGGCTTCCTTGCAATGGATGCGCGGGGCGCTGACCGCACATCGCAAATTGTCATCGCAGATTATGAAGATCTGTTCCGTCAGTTATCTGACAGCTGATACCGCGCTTTGAACGTCGTCCTGATTGCGAGAATCAGGACGATCACACCAACGCCTTGGTGAACGAGCGCTAGAGATAGTGGCGCTACGTTCACGAGCGTGAATATTCCCCAGAGAATCTGAAACACAATCGAAGCTGACAACAGCAAAACAGGTGCGTGATAGCGTCCGGTCAGGCCAACGGCCAGAATACGTCGCACCAGCAGGCCGAAACCAACAAATCCGATCAGATATGCCAGCATACGGTGATTAAATTGCGCCATAGCGATATTTTCGAACGGATTGCGCATACCCAAAAGAGGATCGACATATCCTGACGGCACAAATTGGCCTGCCATGAGTGGCCAGTCAGTATATGTCCGGCCGGCATCCAGACCCGCGACCAGTGCGCCGCTCGCCATCTGAACAAATATCAAAAGCGCGAAGAGAGAAAAGAAAGCGAAACTTCCGCTGAACCTTGCGTGTAATTGTCTCTGATCAAGGCGCATCCAGTACCAGGCGATGACGCCAATGATAAACAGCGCCAGACAAAAATGAGTCATAAGCCTGTAAGGGGCGACATCGACACGCGTGGTTTCACCGATGCCGCTTGCAACCATCCACCAGCCAATGGCGCCCTGTAGACCGCCCAGTAAGATAAGAAATCCGAAACGAGCACCCCACCCCTCTTTCAGCCATCCATTTCGCAGGAATACGAGGAAACCGGCAATGGCGATAACACCGATCCATCGCCCTAGCTGCCTGTGGCCCCACTCCCACCAGTAAATGTACTTGAACTCTTCCAGAGACATTGAAGAATTTTGCAGCCGGAATTCGGCCGTGTCCTGATACAAGTCGAACAGTTCATCCCAATGGGCATCGCCTGTTGGCGGGATGGCGCCAGAGATCGGCTTCCACTCGGTGATGGATAGACCAGAATCAGTCAGGCGCGTCGCCCCTCCGACGAGGATCATCGCATAAACCATGACGCCCAGAAGCACGAGCCAACCACGCATCCATCGCCGCGCAGGCGCTGAAAGAGTTGAGTGTGAGGTGTGGAAGTTTTTTGTCATACGCCCTAAATGCGTGACACGACCAATTTGGCAAGTGCCTCGTCGACGCACCCGCCTTCAGAATGTGAGAAACCGAATGAGAAAATTCATCGCAATGCTGGCTATTGTCGGATTTCTGGTCGGCTATATCGCGCTCGCTGCGACAATCGGTTCGATGCTCGTCGATGCACCGCGTTGGGTCCAGCTTATCTATTTCGTGATCGCAGGTATTTTGTGGGCCTTCCCGCTCAAGCCAATCATGGACTGGTCTGGCCGCGGCGGGAAAGCCTGATTTTATATAGCCTAAGACTTCTTAGACGTTTTCTTATCTGAAGCTTCGTCAGCTTCTTCACCCAGCTCTGCATCAGCTTCGTCAGACGCCGTTTCGACATCGGTGTCAGGCACAGCCGCGTCTTCAACAGGTTCTACGGCTTCTTCTGCTACTGGCGCCTCAGGAGCTGGCTCTGGTTCAGCGGGCGTTTCTTCGACAACCGGCTCGGGAACCACGACGGGCTCACTTGCTGTCGTGGCAGACTCTTCGACTTCAGACAGGTCGCTCAGAATCGTCTCGCCACCAATCACAGACATGCCTGGCTCCAGAGAAACCTCGGATCCCACAGGCAGGAACACATCACTCCAGCCGCCAAGCCGGCGAACGCCGATTTTACGACCTGCACGCACGCCGTCTCCGGGCTCAAGATTCACGTCGAGACGAGGCCCCGTGCCACCAGTTGCAACGCGAACGCCTACAGCATGGCTTTCGCTGCTGATCAGAATAAACGCTTCGCGAAGATTTGGGTCTTCTGCATCAAACGCCAGTGTTGCCGGAGCGCCTGGCTCAATGAGAAAACTTTCGACATTGCCGGTGATCGCGGCGCGCACACCATTTGCAGAAAATGGCGATGACGCAATGCGAACCCGAATGACTTCCGGTGTATCCCAGCGCAATTCACGCGGCGGCGCGACGCTGGAAACGCTCTCGATCACACCATCATTAGGCGCCAGAACGAGATTTGCGGCGGANGGCGACGTCCGCTCTGTGTCACGCGAGGCGAGCAAAATGATCGCCAGAACGATCATGAAAATCAGGCCGAGAATCCAGTGAAGCCCACCAAGGATAATGGCAAGCACCAGCGCCAGAGCACCGAACCCCAGTCCTTCGAGGTCAAACTCGGCCCGATACCAAGGCATTCGGGATGAAAGTGATTTCTTGGACATATCTATTCCTGACCTTTCGCTACTGCTGGCTCTGCTTCTGTCAGTTCCCGACGGGAAACCTGCTTCGCCCACATGTCAGCATACAAACCGTTCTCAGATAAGAGCGACTCATGATCACCCCGCTCTGCAACTTTACCATCACTGAGTACAATAATTTGATCGGCGTGCATAATGGTCGAGAGCCTGTGCGCGACCGTCACGGTGGTTCTGCCTTTCGAGGCCTCATGGATAGCACGCTGAACGAGCGTTTCTGTCTGACTATCCAGCGCTGAGGTCGCCTCATCCAACAGTAACACTTCCGGATTCTTCAGTATCACGCGGGCAAGGCCGACACGCTGCTTTTCACCGCCCGATAGCTTGAGACCACGCTCGCCTACCCGTGTTTCCCAACCGTCCGGCAAAGCTTCGATAAACTCCAGCAATTGCGCGCTTTGGGCTGCGTATTCCAATTCGCTTTGTGTTGCTTCAGGTCGGCCATAGAGAATGTTCTGGCGGATTGTGTCGTTAAACAACACCACGTCCTGAGGCACGATCCCCAAATGCTTACGCAGACTTTCCTGTGTCAGGTCGCGTACATCCTGACCATCGAACAGAACGGCGCCTTCGTTCACATCATAGAAGCGGAAAATCAGCTTCAATAGCGTCGACTTGCCTGCCCCTGAAGGGCCGACAATGGCCAGCTGCTTACCGGACGGAAGATTGAAGGAAATGTTTTCTATCCCGATCACGCGGCCATCATGACTGAATGACACATCGCGGAATTCGATCGCCCCTGTGGCATCGGACAACTCGCTGGCATCATCAGCATCGGCAACCTCGGGCTTCATCGACATCAGGCCAAAGACTTTCTCTAGATCTATGACGCCCTGACGGATTTCCCGCCATCCCCACCCGAGAATGTTCAAAGGACGATAAAGATTGAGCAGCATGGCAAACACAGCTGCAAGCGCGCCAACTTCAAGTTCCTGATTTGCCACCTTCCAGCCTGTCCAGCCAAGCATGGCAAACAGGCCGAGATTCATGATCAGTTCCTGACCGGCGTTCAGCAGGCCCAGCGATCGGGACGTCTCGACATACTGCTCGGCATAGGTCTTGTACGCAGAATTATAGGAGTCGGTCTCACGGCCCTCTGCAGCAAAAGATTTGACCGTTTCAAAGTTTGTGAGGCTGTCCATGGCGCGGGCGCGCAGTTCGGTATCAGCCTTATTCAGCGTCCTGCGCTGCTTGGCGCGCCATTCAGACACGATGAAGGTGAACGCCATATAGACGATGATGGTCACAATCGCGATGACGGAAAGCACCCATGAATAGGTCGCCGCCAGAACAATTGAGGCCAGGGCCAGCTCGATGATCGTCGGCGCAATGTTAAACACCAGAAATCGCAGAATGACATCCATCGCGGTGCCGCCGCGCTCAATGATCCGCTGAAGCGCACCGGATCGCCGTGTCTGATGAAAGCCTAGCGATAACGCCTGAGACTTGCTGAAGGCGCTGACGGCGAGTTCGCGTTGTGCATCCTGACTGACCGGCGCGAAGATCGCATCCCGCGCCTGTGGCAGGCCGGACGCTAAAAACCGCGCAACAACGAAGAATGACAGCGCGCTGAGCAACGGCACGAGCACGGCCTCTGCTTCGCCTGTAGAGGCTCTGGTGATGGCCTCGCCCAGGTATAGCGGCGCCACAACACTGAAGCCCTTCGCGCAGACTGTAATCGCCAGAGCGATAATCATCCGGAAGCGCCAGCGCGACAGATTTGGACGTAGCAGGATTTCGCCAACGCGCATCAGCGCGGTTCCGATCCCCCCTGATGCGCTCTCAATTGCATCAGCATCGGTAGAAGCCATTGTTCTCATAATTGCGAGATAGTGTGCGTCGCTCATTCTTGCCAGCCAGAAAGAATGCGTTCATTGAAAACAACAAACCATGCCGACGGAGAATTCATGGCTGCTATGAAATCGATCTGCCTTTACTGTGGCTCCTCGAACGAGGTTGATCCAAAGTATATCGCTCTGGCCAAGGACCTCGGCAAACGGCTGGCAGAAAGCGGATATCGCCTCGTTTATGGCGGCGGCAGTGTCGGCCTGATGGGTGCGTCAGCAAACGCAGCTCATGAAGCAGGCGGCGACGTTCTCGGCATTATGCCCCGCTTCCTTCTGACGAAAGAACGCATCTTCGAGCAGGTCGAGCATCGCATCGTAGACACCATGCACGAGCGCAAACAGATGATGTTTGACGAAAGCGACGCTTTCATCGTGCTGCCGGGCGGCATTGGCACGCTGGAAGAAGCTGTAGAGATGCTGTCATGGGCGCGCCTCGGGCTTCATAGCAAGCCTATGGCGTTTCTTGATGTAGACGGCTTCTGGAGCCCGTTCTTCGAGCTGATGAGCCATATCGTGAAGGACAAATTCACACCGGCTGAGTTTCTGGACCAGTTTGCCCACACGAATACGCCGGATGAAGCAATTGAGGCGCTTCGTGTCCGGCATATCGATATGAAATAGCGACAGCTTAAGCCGCTGCAGCCTTCAGACGCTCAGCGGCCCGCTCAGGACCAAGCAGCACGAGCACACGCCCCATATCAGGTCCACGTCCCTCACCGGTCAGAGCCAGACGGAGCGGCATGAACAGACCCTTGCCCTTACGGCCAGTCGCGTCCTTCAGCTCTTTCGTCCATTTACCCCAGGTTTCGAGGTCATACGGCCCAGCCGGTAGGGTCTCCGCCGCTGTCTGGATGTAGCTCTTATCTTCGGCATCGATGTCAGACGAAATCGCGCCATACAGCACGTCAGCCCAGGACACCGCTTCAGCCACGGTGCTGATATTCTCTTTTACCGTTTCCCAGAAGAGTTCGCGGTCCGGACAATTTTCCAGAGCCGCAATACTAGCAAGCGTGCCGGACACATCCGCGTAAGACAGAGACAGAACACGCTGCGCGTTGAGCTTCATCAGCTCTTCTTCGTCGAAACGCGCAGGTGCACGGCCGATTTTGTCGAATGAGAACTCCGCCGCGAGCTCATCAAGAGACGCGCGAATTTCCACGTTATCGCTCGTACCAATCTTGCCCAGAAGTGAGGCAATAGAGATTGGCTCAAGGCCTTTCTTACCCAGCTCCTGAATGGAAAGAGAACCGAGGCGCTTAGAAAGCCCTTGCCCGTCAGCACCTACGAGCAGGGGTGTATGCGCCATTTCCGGTGCCTTACCGCCGAGCGCCATGAAGATTTCAATCTGCGCGCCAGAGTTTGTGACGTGGTCTTCACCGCGAACAACGTGCGTAATGTCATACTCAATATCGTCGACAACACTCGGCAGCGTGTAGAGATAGCTGCCATCGCCGCGCACCAGAATTGGATCGGACACAGAAGACGTATCAATGCCTTGCGGGCCGCGCACGAGGTCATGCCATTCAACGCGCTCACCAGACAGTTTGAAACGCCAGTGAGGTTTGCGGCCTTCCGCCTCGAATGCTGCTTTCTCGTCGTCAGTCAGATTGAGGCCAGCACGGTCATAAACCGGTGGGCGGCCACGGCTCAGCGCAATCTTACGCTTCCGCTCCAGCTCTTCCGGCGTTTCGTAACACGCATAAAGCAGGCCATCAGCCTTCAGCTTGGCAACCGCTTCATCATATTTGTCAAAACGGTCTGACTGGTTGAACGTGTCATCCCAGCCAAGGCCCAGCCATGTCAGATCGTCTTTCAAGCCTTGTTCGAATTCTTTCGTAGACCGTTCCAGATCGGTGTCGTCGATACGCAGAATGAATTTCCCACCCTGCCCTTTCGCGAACAGCCAGTTGATCAGCGCGGTTCTGACATTGCCAACGTGAAGTCGACCAGTCGGGGATGGGGCAAAACGAACAATAGGTGCAGACATGCTTTTCAGACTCAATTTTGTTTCTGGCCGAGCTTTTCATTCAATCCGGCAAGGTTCGGTTGGATAAGCAACATTACGCCGCTCGCCAAGAGCGAAAACGCGCCCATTACCGCCAATTGCAGATCAAATCCAACACCAAAGTCGATCAGAAACCCTGTAAGGAACGGTGAAGCGGCCGTCGAGGCGACCATAATCGCATAGATCAGCGCTCTTACATCACCCAGGTGTTTCGTACCAAACAATTCTGGCCAGAGCGCCCCGGAAAGCGTCGCCTGAGCGCCTGCTGTCATGCCGAGGCCAACATAGAGCAGCGGAATAAATGCACCGTCGCGCAAGACCGAAGGCACCATAAGCGCGAGCGATATTGGAAGAAGGAATGCGGGAAGAAGGACTTTCGCGCTGAACCTGTCGATCACAGTACCTGCGATCAGGCTCGCAATCACCTGAGCGGCAGCAAACACCGTCATGGAAGCAACCATAACCTTCATGTCCCAGCTCATGATCGAGGACAAATGCTGCTGGTGGAAAAAATATGCGGTCACCATAAAAGGCGGACACAGCGCCGCGATCTGAACGAGATAGAATTCCGGTCTCTTCAGAATGTCAGATCGGGTCCAGTGAAACACCTTCTTACCAGACGACACATCCTCGTCTGTTGCGACCTCAACCTCCTGAGGCACCCGGTCAACACTTAGCAAAAGCCAGAGCAAAGGCACCGAGAGAACGAGCAGCACGACTGCTGCGCCGCCCCATAGATAAGCAAGGCCCGCAGTAGATAAAACGATTGCCGCGACCGCAGGCATGAAGCTTTCAGATAAGGGGAAGCCGAGACCGACAATGCTAACGGCTTTTCCGCGGTTCTTAGTGTACCATTTGCCTGCAGACGTCATGGCGACATGGCCACAAAAGCCCTGTCCGAAAAGACGAAGGCCGAAGATTGCGACTGGAAGGATCACGACCGTCAGGCTGGAGATCGCCATCAGGGCACATGCCAGACTGAGCCCCAATACCGTTACAATAGCTGACCGCCTGACGCTGAACCGGTCCACCAATTTACCGAAGTTCGACAGCGTGAACGCGCTGGCCAGCGTTGCGCCACCATAGATCAGGCCGAACTGAGAGTGACTTAATCCATGCGCCGCCCTGATCGCATCGTTGGATAATGAGATGAAATAGGTCTGACCGAAACCGGAAAACAGACAGAGCAAAAGGCCCGCTGAAAGCCAGCGAGCGTTCGCAACAATAAATTTAAGCATCACGCCAGCGGCTGGTGATTGGATAGCGACGATCACGCCCGAAATTACGCGGCCCGATTTTCGGCCCGGGCGCCGACTGACGACGTTTGTATTCGGATATGTAGAGCAAATGCTCGATCCGCTTCACCGTCTCTCCAGGATGTCCGCGTTCGATGATCTGATCAGTCGACATCTCGAAATCTACAAGGCCGCGCAAAATGTCGTCCAGTACCTCGTAAGGCGGCAGGCTGTCTTCGTCTTTCTGGTCTTCACGCAGTTCTGCACTCGGCGGCTTTGTGATGATACGCTCGGGAATGACTTCGCCAGTCGGACCCAGAAATTCGGAAGCATCACATTCATTACGCCAGCGACAGATCTGAAAGACTTCAGTTTTATAGAAATCCTTGAGTGGATTATAGCCGCCACACATATCGCCGTAGAGCGTCGCGTAGCCGACTGCCATTTCAGACTTATTGCCTGTCGTGACAACCATATGTCCAAACTTGTTGGACAGCGCCATCAGTGTCACACCACGAAGGCGAGACTGAATATTCTCTTCGGTCGTATCAGCCTCGCGATCAGCAAACTGTTCGCTAAGCATCGCATCCAGCGCGGTCACGCCCTCAGCAATCGAGATCGTATCATAACGCACGCCAAGCGCTTCAGCGCAGGCCTGTGCGTCTTCTAGGCTGTGGTCGCTCGTATACTTAGAAGGAAGCATAACGCACCAGACTTTATCGGCTCCCAACGCATCGACGGCTATGGCTGCGGTTAGCGCGGAATCGATGCCGCCGGATAAACCGAGCACCACGCCGGGGAAGCGGTTCTTACGGACATAGTCCCCCAGGGCGAGAACAGCCGCCTGATAGTCAGCCTTTTCTGCTTCACTTGGCCCCTCGCAGGACTCGACCTGAAATGATTTTGCAGACGCATCGAAATCAAATGTGCGGATGCCGCTCTCAAAATCCGGGAAAAGCCAGGAATGGCGATCTGATGCCGACCAAACATAAGACGCACCATCAAACACCAACTCATCCTGAGCACCGATCTGATTGATGAAAATGTAAGGCAGTTCCGGGCTTTCCCATCGCGCAAACGCGGTACGGCGTTCACGGTGAATTGTCCTCCGCCACGGAGACGCGTTGAGCGCGAGCATCAGGTCGGCGCCTGTTGCCTTTACGGCATCAGGAACGCGGTTGAACCAGATGTCTTCGCAGATCGCGACGCCGACACGAACGCCTTTAAGTTCGAAGCTTGGATTATCGATCGTACCCGCAGTGAAAACCCGGCTGTCATCAAAAACGCCATAGTCTGGCAACTCGTGCTTGTCATACCGTTTGGCCAACGCACCATGCTGAAGCAGGAACGCGCTATTATAGACCGATGTGCCATCACGGAATGGCGCACCAATGACGATTGCCGGATCATTCTTCTGAAGCGCCTGCTCCAATTCGCTCAGCGCAGCCTGACAAGCGGTATGAACACTCGGCTTCAACACCAGATCTTCTGGCGGATAGCCGAAGAGGAAAAGCTCTGAGAACACCAACAAGTCCGAGCGCTCTGCACGAGCCTGCTCAAGCGCTCCAAGAGCGAGTTTCAGGTTTCCGCTGACATCACCAACAATCGGGTTCAGTTGCGCGACAGTTATTCTCAGAGATTTCGACATAAGCGCGAGTTACACCCGGATCGTAGGTATGAAAAGTATTATGACTCAATAGCTGCTTCAGCCGCTTCAGCCATCGCGACCGCTGCAATAGCGCCGTGCCCTGGGATCATTGAGTTCTGATAGCCCAGACATGCACGATAGAAGCTCTCATCCGCCGCAAGCAGAGGATCGGGCAGTACCGATGAGACATCTACACGAATTTCATAAGGCGTGGTGTTCACGACTTCGCGCGTCAGGAAATCTACGCTGATCTCACCAGACTCATAAACGACGCGCATTTTACGCTCGCGAGCTTTAGCAGCGCGGCTGGCTTTCAAGACGGCCTGAGCGCCGGACGAATAGGTAAAGGTCGCTTCAGCCTCATCGATATGGTCGGTATGGAGGCGAGAACCGTTCGCCTGAACGTCTTTGAAACGGCCCTCGATAAGGCAGCCTGCCAGATCGAGGTCATGGATCATCAAATCCCAGATCACGGACACATCGCCTGCGCGACCTTCAGGTGATGGAGGCGAGAAACGGATCGACTCCATAAGCTTTGGCGTTTCTTCAATCCGGAACATGCCCATCGCTTTTGCGACGAAACGCTCCTGGTGGCCCACCTGCAGGATCAGGCCTTTCTTCACGGCCTCGCCAGCAAGGTCTCGCGCAACGCTCTCAGTGAGCGCCAGAGGCTTTTCTACGAGCACATGCTTGTCAGCTGCGAGCGCACGGCGAACGAGGTCCGCGTGGTAGACCGCGGGAACCGCAACGACGATCGCGTCACTTACCTCAAGAAGGTCTTCCAGTTTTGTGTAATTGGGAACGCCATAAGGCGCAGCAACAGCTTTGCCGCGCGCATCATCGATATCGAAAATACCGGAAAGCGATGTTGTAGCGGAGGCCGCTGCCTTCTGAGCGTGATAATTTCCGAAAACGCCAGCTCCGGCGACACCCACTCTTAGTTCAGACACATCTCTCTCCTTACATACGGATTTCGCTCGCCAGTATCAGCAGCAAAGGCCCGCGACCAGTCACAGTCTGTTGCATCCTTTTACAGACGTTCGTGCGCGTGACCAGCTTCCAGACACCTGCATCGATAGAAACGTCGAAATCGATCTCCAGAGACCGAACATCCCGGACCACCAATTCAAGAATCGCCCGTCATTCCTACGAATCACATCCCGAATCGCAACGAAAACTGCCTCATTCAGGCCCGGCGCTTCGCCAAAAACGGGAAAAATGACCCGCCATTTCCTGCGAATTAGCAGGAAATCCACAGAAAGAGCAGCAAAACAGGCCGAAAAGCCCCGATATTACGCGGTTTTGGCTGCAATTTCTTTGACGAATCTGTTGGGCTATCGAATACCTTAGGTATGCGTTTCGTTGAGGAGCATGAAAAATGAAAAAATCAGAACTCGTTAAAGCTGTCGCGGACAAGTGCGGCACGACAACTAAAGACACATCAGCGGTAATCGACGCGACATTCGACGCGATCGCTGAAAGCCTGAAAGCTAAAGATTCTGTAGCAATCGCTGGCTTCGGCTCTTTCGCAACGAAAGACCGCGCTGCACGCGAAGGCATCAACCCATCTACTCGCGAGAAGATCCAGATCCCAGCGCGTACGGTTGCTGTATTCAAACCAGCTAAGCAGCTGAAAGAACTCTAAGAGATTTTTCTCTGGGTTTAAAAAGGGCTGGGACGAAAGTCTCAGCCCTTTTTTAGTGCCCGACGCGGGAGTACTTCCAGAATAACGAGTTGGGTGATCGCAGCAAATACGGAGGCAACCAGTACAGCCTCTGCCATGCCCTCAACGCCGCGGCCCTGCACAAGGCCAAGATACCAGGCCAGAGGCACCATGATCACCATATAGCTCGCAAGGTGGGCGATAGCCGGTTGCCAGACGAGCCCTTGTGCGCGCGACGCCATTGCAGCGACGTTTTGCAATCCGTCAAAGATCACAATGCCGGCAGCGAACAGGATCATGGCTGAGAGCTCGGGGTGCAACAGCACATTCGCGACCAGCGCATCACGCTGAACGAAGACCGATGCCAGTCCGTCATTGGCGACAGACATCAGCAGAGCCGCAGCAGCACCAACCAGCACACAAACGAGCAAGCCGAGCCGGGATGCATTCTTCACCGCGCCGAACTCTCCACGCCCTACTCTTTCGGCTACGCGGACAGAGGTCGCCGTGCCGATGCCCAGAAAAGCCATGAAGACGAAGCCGATGGTCTGGAACATCATCCCGTAAACGGAGGCTGCAGCAATCCCGATCCATGTCGCGATGATATGCGTGAAGTTGAACGAGCCGAATTCGGCGACATTGCTCACGGCCATACCCATACCGACTGAAATCTGGCGTTTCGCTTCGCCCTCTACCTTCTCGCCCGACGATCTGAATGCAGGTGTTTTCCAGGCCACAAAGCCGAGCAGGACGAACATCAGGCACCAGTTGGTACCAGTTGTCGCGAATGCTACGCCCGTCGCACCGAGCTCCGGAAAGCCCCAACTGCCAGAAACAAACGCAAGGTCAAGAATAAGATTCACAACCACACCGATATACATCGCGACGGATACCAGAAGCGGCTTTCTCAGAGCTTCCAGATAATAGGTCATGGTGGTGTTGAAAATCTGGGCAAGCATCGCAAAGGCGAGGATGCGGGTGACAGTGGTCGTGCCCTCAAGAACCGCGCCCTCAAATCCAAGCGAGCTGTAAAGCCAGTGCGCACCAAAGAACATCGGTACCACGCCGACAATCCCTAGCAGCAAAGCCGACACAACACCGCGGCGGAAAATCCGTCCGGTCTTGTGTGCCTCACCTTTGCCTGAGAACTCGGCCGTCATGACAGATACACCGAGCAGAATACCAAGCGACAGGCCCAGCAGCACACCGACCGGCAAATGAGAATTCAGAACGTAGGGAAGCTCTTCCGGTCTGTTACGCCCGAGCACAATCGTGTCGGTCAGCATCATCAGCATGAATGACGCGCGTGATACGGCTATCGGTAGTGATAGTCGTAGTAAGTCCAGAATATCTTTCGGATCGGCCCAAGCGGGCCATGCCCGCTTGGTCATGGTTATGTGCGTCCGTTTATAAAACTGCTGCCGTAGAAGACATTGCCGCCTGAGAGCGCTCAGTCATGGACTGCAGCTTCTCCGCAATCAGGAATGCAAGCTCGAGAGCCTGCTCACCGTTGAGTCGCGGGTCACAATGAGTGTGATATCGGGACGACAGATCTTCTTCAGAGATTGCCTGCGCGCCACCAATACATTCTGTTACGTCTTGTCCAGTCATTTCAAAGTGAACACCGCCCGGGTGAGCACCTTCACTGGAGACGATGTCGATAAAGTCACGAACCTCAGACAGGATACGATCCACTGGACGTGTCTTGAACCCATTGTCCGTTTTCAGCGTATTGCCGTGCATTGGGTCAGACGACCAGACCACGTTCCGACCGGACGCCTGAACGGCGCGAACCAGCCCTGGCAGGCCCTGCGCAACACCATCAGCACCAAACCGCGCGATCAGAACAATACGTCCCGCCTCGTCTTTCGGGTTCAGTGTTTCGATCAAACGAAGCAGTTCGTCTGTCTCAAGACCTGGCCCGCATTTGATCCCGATCGGGTTTTTGACGCCCTTACAGAACTCGACATGAGCATGATCAACTTGTCGTGTACGGTGCCCGATCCACAGCATGTGAGCCGACGTATCATACCACTCGCCCGTCGTCGAATCGATACGGGTCAGAGCTTCTTCGTAACCCAGAAGAAGTGCCTCGTGTGACGTATAGAACTCAACCTGCTGAACTTCAGGCGTCGTGTCCGGTGAAATACCGCACGCACGCATGAACGCCATGGATTTAGAGATCTGGTCTGCGAGCGCAGCATACTTCTCACCTTGTGGAGACCGCTCGATGAATCCGAGCATCCACGTGTGAACGTTATTCAGGTCGGCATAACCGCCCTGAGAGAACGCTCGCAGGAGGTTCAGCGTCGCCGCTGACTGAGAATATGCCTGAAGCAAACGGCCCGGATCCGGCGCGCGAGATGCGTCGTCAAAATCCATGCCGTTGATGATATCACCGCGGTATGAAGGCAGCTCTACGCCGCCAATAGCCTCAACAGCACTCGAGCGAGGTTTCGCGAACTGACCAGCGATACGGCCAACTTTTACAACAGGCTTTTCCGCTGCAAATGTCAGGACAACCGCCATCTGAAGAATAACGCGAAACGTATCGCGAATATTATTCGGATGGAATTCCTTAAAGCTTTCAGCACAGTCTCCACCCTGAAGCAGAAACGCTTTGCCCGCAGCAACTTCAGCCAGACGCTTGCGCAGACGGCGCGCCTCACCCGCAAACACGAGCGGCGGATAGCTTTTCAGTTGCTCCTCGACCGCTGCAAGGCGCGACGCGTCAGGGTAATCTTCGGGAATATGTTTCGCTGGCCTTTCCCGCCAGGAAGAGGGTGTCCAAGACATTTTTTTCTCCATGAAGCCGCGATATTCATCACTAACCCCGAAACAGCGCAAGTATTTTTTAGAATATCGACTGTTTTACGCCGATATTAGAAAGTTATTGCGCTATTTCGAATAGCGTACTGTGCTTGCTTCCACCGTTGCCGGAACCATTGTCCAGGCTCGACTATCTCAGGCAAGCTCTGGCGGAATGTACTTCTCTCGCATCGTAACAAGTTCTTCTGCGATTGAGGGATGAAGCGCACACGTACGATCGAAATCCTGCTTCGTCGCGCCCATCTTCACGGCAATCGCCACCGCCTGGATAACCTCCGGCGCTTCAGGGCCAACGATATGACACCCGAGCACGACCTGATCTTCTTCACGCACCACGAGCTTCATCATTACGCGCTCTTCATCGCCCGTCAGAAGATCCTTCATAGGACGGAAAGTTGTCTTGTAGATATCGACCGCACCGTATTTGTGACGTGCATCTTCTTCTGACAATCCTACTGTGCCCACAGGTGGCTGGGTAAACACGGCCGTCGGCACGTTATCATAGGTGAAGAAGTTCGGGTCATTCTGGAAGACAGACTCGGCAAAGGCCTGCCCTTCGCGGATCGCCACAGGCGTCAAATTCATCCGGTTCGTAACGTCACCAACTGCCCAGATGTGATCCACATTCGTTTTGGAGTATTGATCGACCTCAATAGCGCCTTTGGCGTCTGTATGAACTCCTGCCAGTTCCAGCCCAAGGCCATCTGTATCTGGGATACGCCCCAGCGCCATAAGAACAACGTCCGCATCGCAGGTATCACCGTTGGAGAAAGTGACTTCGTGCGAAGTGCCTGCCTCTTTGATCTCGGTGATCGTCGCCTGCGTTACCACACGAACGCCCTTACGCTTCAGCTCTTCATGGACATGAGTTCGAATATCCCAATCGAAACCATTCAGAACCGTGTCGCCGCGATAAATCAGTGTTGTATCAACGCCCAGACCGGCGAACACGCCTGCGAATTCAACCGCGATAAAGCCGCCACCCGCAATAACCATGCTCTTAGGCAAAGACTTAAGATGGAACACTTCGTTTGACGTGATTGCGTTCTCGATACCCGGAATTTCCGGTGGCATCCAAGGCTCACCGCCTGTGGCAATCAGAATCTTTTCCGCAGTAATATGCTTGCCGGACGTCGTCAGGCGCAGTGTATGCGCATCCAGAAACTCTGCTCGCTCTTCATGGACATCAACACCCGCGTTGTTCAGGTTACGGGTGTATATGCCAGACAGGCGATCGACTTCAGCATGCAGTGTCGTCATGAACGACGCGAAGTCGAATTCTACGTTCTCCGCGCTCCAGCCAAAACCTTTCGCATGTTCGAACATCCGACCGAACTCGCTGGCATAGACCATGTACTTTTTCGGCACACAGCCGCGAATGACGCATGTGCCGCCTACACGATATTCTTCTGCGATCGCGACTTTGGCACCCGCCATAGCTGCACGGCGCGCAGCGCGAACGCCGCCAGAACCGGCGCCAATCACAAACAAATCATAATCATAGGCCATAAGTCGCTCCTAATATTCAAATTCCAGGATCTGCGCGCCTTCATCGTCTCCGAGAATGATGGTTCTGGCGAGATTGATGAACAGTCCATGTTCCACCACGCCCGGAACCACAGAGAGCGCTAGCGCGGCAGCCTGTGCTGAGGGTATTTCTTTACATCGACAATCCAAAATGTAGTTACCACCGTCCGTTACAAGGGGGCGTTTACCCCCCGCACTCTCACGAAGCTTCACGATGGGTTGATCCACACCTGATGTCTTCAAAGCGTCGAACACCTTTTTAGCCGTAATCGTGAACCCGAACGGCGACACTTCCACTGGCAGCGGAAAAGCGCCAAGTGTTTCCACAGCTTTGCTCTCATCTGCGATCACGACCATATGATCCGACGCATTCGCTATTATTTTTTCTCTGAGCAGCGCGGCGCCCCCACCTTTGATAAGGCAGGCATGAGGATCAATTTCATCCGCGCCGTCTACCGTCAGATGAATGCGCTCAACCTGCTCGACCGGCAATAAGGGTATACCGAGTGCCGCCGCTTGTTCGAAAGTTGCGACGGACGTAGGAACACAGCGAACATCCAGACCGTCACTGATTTCATCTGCGAGAAATTCCACAAAGAACGCCGCTGTCGAACCGGTACCAAGCCCCAGCGTCATGCCGCTCTCAACGAACTCCATCGCCGCGGCTGCGGCGTTCCGTTTGGCTTCATCCTGAGACATAGATCAGCCCTGCTTCTTGCGACGCATTTCGGCGTGGTAGGTGTCCGCCCAGCCTTCAATGTTTTTCTGCTTGCCCCGTGCTACTGCGAGGGCACCTTCTGGTACGTCTTTAGTCACGACGCTGCCCGATCCCACGAAACTCCCGCTTTCCAGCGTCACAGGCGCTACAAGGGACGAATTTGATCCGATAAAGCTCCCCTCGCCGATAGTGGTCCGGTGCTTGAAATAGCCATCGTAATTACAGNAGATCGTCCCTGCCCCGATATTGGATTTCGCTCCCACATCACCATCCCCAATATACGACAGATGATTGGCAGCGACACCGTCGCCCAGTTCTGAATTCTTGATCTCGACGAAATTACCGACACGAACACCGGTATGCAGCACCGTGCCTGGACGTAACCGGGCAAACGGTCCGATCTGGCAAGCTTCTCCCACTGAGCAGTTCTCCAGATGAGAGAACGCTTTAATTCGCGTATCCGAGGCTACCGAGACACCCGGACCAAAGAACACATTAGGCTCGATAACAACATCAGCGCCAATTTGAGTATCAAACGCGAAATACACGGTGTCCGGATCAATAAGCGTCACACCGTTTTCCATCATTTTACGTCGCGTCTTGGACTGGAAAACTTTCTCGGCTTCCGCCAGTTGCTCACGCGAGTTTACGCCAAGAACGTCCTCTTCTGAGCAGCGTACAGTGCTGGCTTTCAGCCCGTCCTGTCGCGCAAGTTCGACGACATCAGTCAGATAATATTCGCCCTTGGCGTTATCATTGGTGACACGGGACAGGAGATCAAACAGATATTCTGATCTGACGGCCATGACACCTGAATTGCAGAACGTGACAGCGAGCTCTTCCGGGCTGGCTTCTTTAGCCTCAACAATCTTCAGAAGGTCGCCTTCATCAGAACAAATGAGGCGGCCATATCCGCCGGGCTCGGCGGCATCGAATCCTAAAACAGAGACCGCATACCCAGCATCGAGCGACGCAAACGCCTTCTCAACGGCGTCTACAGGAAGAAGCGGGGTATCGGCATACAAAACGACGACATGCCCCTCAAAGCCGGTAAGTGCTTGCTCCGCAGATTGAACGGCATGGCCGGTACCCTGAGGCGGATCCTGAATTGCAATATTTTCAGATCCGACACGGTTTGCCGCGACCTGTTTCAGTTCTTCAGAATGCGTTCCGATAACGAGAATACGTTTATCGCATCCGAGGCCATCTGCCAGCGCGAGCGACCAGTCGACCATAGGTCTGCCACCGACTTCATGGAGCACTTTGATCTTCTTGGAGCGCATTCGCGTTCCCATGCCTGCTGCAAGAATGACCGCGGCTCGTTTCATCGTGCGATTCTCCATAAATAGCCTGACTCTGGGAGATACACGCTATATCCACATGATCAAAGCTAACCACACGGGAAACATTATGAACTGGACGGATTTTACGGTTGTTTTCGATCTGGATGGCACCTTGGTGGATACCGCGCCCGACCTTCATGCCGCATTAGTTCATTGCTTTTCGGAGAAAGGACTGCCTGCCGTAACTCTGGATACGATCCGTCACGCGATCGGACACGGTGCGCGGGTCATGATCGAGACATGCGCGAAAGAAACGGGCGCGAGCCTGACTGAAGACGAGCTATCCGCGATGCATAAAAGCTTTCTCAGCTATTACATCGCCCATATTGCGGATTTTAGTCGGCCTTTCAGCGGAATTACGGAAACGCTCGATTACCTGCGAGACAAAGGCGCTCGCCTGTCCGTTTGCACGAACAAAACTCAGGACCTGGCTGAAGAGGTTCTGCAGACTTTGAATCTTACGGACTATTTCGACAGCGTTATCGGCGCCGACAAAGCAAGCGAGAAGAAGCCCTCACCGGCGCATCTTCTGGAAGCTGTTTCAGCGGCTGGCGGTATCGCCAGCCATTCCGTACTGATCGGGGATTCGTCGACTGACGGCCGTTCGGCCGAGGCTGCGGGAATTCCGTTCATTCTGATGACGTACGGATATCTCGACGATGCAGCCTATGATCCCAAGCGCTTCGGGCAGTTATCTGATGCAAACGAACTGCCCGGTTTGCTTGAAAGCATGGTTAGCT
Organism: Ponticaulis sp.; assembly: GCA_002723155.1. Lineage (GTDB taxonomy): Bacteria > Pseudomonadota > Alphaproteobacteria > Caulobacterales > Hyphomonadaceae > Ponticaulis. Next base: position 625,638 of record PBNO01000006.1, read on the forward strand.
AGCCCAGCGGGGTGCTTCAGGGGCTCGCTGTCGGACAACGCGACTTGCTGTGATTTCGTCACCCGGATGTTCACGGCGCGTCGGCATGCCATTGACCATATTACTACGAACATCGGTACGGCCTGAGCGCATAGCTGCAATGAAGCCTGCTTCGACCAGATCGATGTTCACGTCATACCCACGATCACGCCAGTAAGCTTCGATTTTCTCTTTCAGCTTCAGCGCGCCGTCAGTTGTGCACCAATCTCCATTCATATTCATCTCCTGGATCACCATATCAGTTGTTGAGATGGTCCTTCTTGATCCTTTGTGCCGTCTGCTATTGCGGCTTGCATTAGAAGTAAGACTTCGCGACACTACCATCAAGAAGAAACGAAATATTGGGCGAAAATGTCATAATCCAGACGCATTTCCATTTACGTCTGTTCATGTTCACGACTAAAATAAACAAACGTTCATATTGGATAGACTGAAACAGGGCCATCAAGCACAGAAAAAAAGCCGCAACTGATGGAATCATCAGGCGGTATTTTCCAGATTGAAATGCGGTGGAGAGAGTTTGGTGTGCCCTGCAGGGTTCGAACCTGCGACCTACTGATTAAAAGTCAGTTGCTCTACCGGCTGAGCTAAGGGCACGACCGAGTTGGCGCGTATAGCCCTGTGAATCTTTCAGGTCAATGAATTGAATGCCTCATTCTATAACTTTTTTTGCCGTTATTGAATTTTATCCGATAATACGCCGTATCAAGGATGCAAAAAATGCTCAGAACCCGTTTCACCGCCCCCGTCATCGCGATTGCCGCTTGGTGTTTGTTGCCTGCAACGGGCTATGCGCAGGAGGCAGATTCGGAACAGGAAAACGATAGTGTTGTCGAATCTGGTTCCAGAATCACGTACCGCGCCGTTCGTCAGACCGGAGAAGGGCTGGGAGACGCCGCCCTGTCACCTCTGGAAGATCTGAACCTTCGTCGTGATGACATCCCTCGAGAGATCGCAGGAATCCGTACGCCATACGACCCCGTTCCAGATCTGACATGCGAAACGATCGGGCGTGAAGTCCGCACGCTGGACACGGTTCTGGAAATTGATGCTGACGTCCGTCTCGAACTCGCAAACCGAGGAGAAGACGGTGACAATGAGGACATGTCTGACCGCGCCTCTGATTTCGCTCTCGGGCAAATCGCGTCGGAAGCACGCTCCATTATTCCGTTTCGCGGTATCATTCGCTCAGCGACCGGCGCGAATGCCCACGCCAGCCGCGTGGAAGAGGCCTACCGCCTGGCGTATTTGCGTCGAACCTTTCTGAAAGGCCTCGGCATGGGCCTGGGATGCCATTACCCGGCTGCACCTTTGGAGATCGATTACTCGACACTCGACGAAAACAGCGCCCCAATCAGGTATCGCGCCGCCGCACCCTCAGCGAACGAGCCTTACGACTAGGTCCAGCGGGATTTCAGGTCAGCACGCAGCTCATTGAATGTGCCGTTGGCAATTGCCGTCCGCATAGTCTGCATGAACTCCTGAAAGAACGCTGTGTTGTGCCATGAGAGCAGCATAGGCGCGAGATACTCTCCCGCTTTAAACAAATGGTTCAGATAGGCTTTGGAGTAGTCCCTGCTGGCCGGGCACGACGAATTAGGATCAATCGGCGTATCGTCTTCCGCGAAGCGGGCGTTCTTGAGATTGATTGGTCCATCCCACGTCCATGCCTGTCCGTGCCGCCCTGAGCGTGTTGGCAGGACGCAGTCGAACATATCAACGCCGTGAGCGACGGCCTCCAGAATATCAATCGGCTTACCTACGCCCATCAGATAGCGTGGACGCTCGCGAGGCAGATGAGGCTCAGTGAAGTCGATCACCTCAACCATTCGGTTATGCCCCTCACCTACTGCGAGGCCGCCTATAGCGTATCCGCCAAACCCGATCTCCTGAAGCGCCTCCGCAGATTGCTGGCGAAGGTCTTCAAAGTCAGATCCCTGCACGATACCGAATAACGTCTGGCTGTTTCTTTCGCCAAAGGCTGCTTTCGAGCGAGCGCCCCAACGAATAGACATCTCCATGGATGACTTAGCCTGCTCATGCGTTGCCGGATATTCAGTGCACTCGTCGAGCTGCATCGAAATATCAGCGCCGAGATGATCGGCCTGAATCTCGATCGACCGCTCGGGTGACAGAAAATGCGAAGACCCGTCGATATGGGATTTGAAGGAAACGCCTTCCTCCTTCATCTTCCGAAGACCAGCCAATGACCAGACCTGAAACCCGCCTGAGTCCGTCAGGATAGGCTTATCCCATCGCATGAACTTATGCAGGCCACCCAGACGATGCACACGCTCACTGCCCGGGCGCAGCATGAGGTGGTAGGTGTTACCGAGCAGAATATCTGCACCTGCATCAGCGACCTGATCTGTGTACAGCGCTTTCACGGTCGCAGCTGTGCCGACCGGCATAAAGGCCGGTGTTCGTATCTCACCACGCGGCGTTACCAGCTTGCCTGTACGGGCGCGGTCCTGTGTGGCGTGGATTTCAAATGGAAAGTCAGTCATGGCGCGGGATTAGCAGAGACGCGTCCCCATAGGAATAGAACTTGTAGCCGGATCTGATGGCATGCGCATATGCACTCTGCATGACGTCAGTTCCCATCAAGGCTGATACCAGCATAAACAGGCTGGACTTCGGCAGGTGGAAATTCGTGATCAGCCCGTCTACCACCTGAAATTTATATCCAGGCTGAATGAATATATCAGTATCTCGTGATGCCGCCAGAACACCGCCCTGACCATCAGCAAGCGACTCCAGCGTACGCAGCGACGTCGTGCCAACAGCAATCACCCGCCCCCCGCGCGCCTTACATTCAGCGATTTTTAACGCGACATCCTCGCTGATCTCACACCACTCTTCGTGAAGCTTACCCGATTTGAAAGACTCTTCACTCAGCCCCGCAAATGTACCTGCGCCGACATGAAGTGTAACTCTCTCAAAGCCCACGCCTCGTTCACCAAGCTGCTCGATGAGCGCGTCAGTAAAGTGAAGCCCCGCAGTTGGCGCCGCAACAGAACCGGCGCGATCTGCAAAAACGGTCTGATAGTCTTCGTGGTCCTTTGAGTCCGCAGGCCTCATTTTCGCGATATAGGGCGGAATCGGCATCTTCCCGACCGCCTCGACAGCGCTCCAGAACCCTTCGCCTTTTGGCGAAAACTCAAGCACCAGCTCACCTGTAGGAAGCTTGTCTAAAATTCGGCCGCGGAGCCCCGCAGGGAATTCGATGACGTCATCGGGCTTAAGCCTACGCCCGGGACGACCGAAGCATTCCCAAACCCCGTCATCTTTCTGAGCCACCAGATTAATCTGCACATCCACATCAGATGACAGTTCATCCCGCGCAGGACGCACCCCGAACAATAAAGCCGGGACAACCCGCGTATCGTTCGCGATGAGAAGATCTCCTTCACGTAGTTCGGTTCCTATATGCCGAAACACACGGTCGGTGATCTGGTCGCCATGCACACACAACAACCGGCAAGAGTCGCGAGGCTCCGCCGGTCTTGTCGCTATACATTCATCCGAAAGTTCGAAATCGAACGCGCTGAGATCCAAAGAACGACCCTAGTTTGAAACGATGGTCGGCACAGGAGGCAGATCACAAACGCTTGCGCCCGCATTCGCCTCAAGGAAGCTGGCAAACAGCGGCCCATCCGTCCGCTGCACCAGAACACGTGGACGTTCTGCCTCTGGCATCTCTGCCACAAGACGCGCCGAAACGAGAACGTCAGGCATGCGCACTGGCTCACCCACTTCAATGCTATCTACAACGTCCTGACCGCTCACAATGCGCCCCCACGCTGTGTACTCCCGGTTCAACCAGGGAGAAATATCCCGCATCAGGAAGAACTGGGTAGAAGCTGAGTTCGGGTCGGATGTGCGGGCTGTTGATACAACGCCCTTACAATGTGGAATCCAGCTTTGAACGGAACCGTCGCGCGACAAGCTGGCAAAAGCTTCAGCCTGCGTAGAAACAGGGAACCCAAGAATATAGCCGCTTGTCGCCGCCTGAGGCAGGCCCAACTTCTGCATAGCTGGAACACTGTCACCTTCTGAGTTCGGGATACGCGTGAAAATAAATTCGCCCGGAATGTTCGGCCAGTTTTCAGCGCGCTCACGGTCAATCGCTTCAATATCACCGCCCTGAGCCATAAAGCCTTCGATCACACGGTGGAACATTGTTCCATCGAGATCACCGCTGGCTGCGAGAGACGTAAAGCGCTCAACATGACCCGGCGCAGCGAAGGGTGCCGCCTCGATCAACACACGCCCACGCGTCTCGCCACGCGCTGTTGCAATCTGAAATTCGATCAGATTTTCAGGCGCCGCTTCACGCCAGTTTGCAGTATCTGCCAATGCCGCATCAAATGCTGGCAATTCGGCGACTTGAGCCTGCGCCGACGCCCCTGCCATCGCCGTCAAACCAATGGCCGCGAGAAGAGAACGAATGAATGACTTCATGATCAGAGCTTTTCTTTGAGACGTTTCGCAACCGAAGGAGAAACAAAATGCTCCACACGGCCGTCCAACTTTGCAATTTCCTTGACCAGTCGTGAAGCCACGGCCTGGTGTTGAGGGTCAGCCATCAGGAACACAGTCTCAATGTCGGGATTGAGCTTCTGGTTCATGGCGACCATTTGGAATTCATATTCAAAGTCAGATACTGCTCGCAATCCCCGAATGATTACATTTGCAGTACATTCTTCAGCGAAGTGCATCAGGAGATTGTCGAATGGACGAACTTCGATCTCGGCAGTGTGACGAAACTCTTCAGTCTCTTCGAGGACCATCTCGACACGCTCCTCCAGAGAAAAGAGCGGGCCTTTCGCCTCGTTGATCGCGACACCAATGACGAGCTTGTCGACGAGCTTCACTGCGCGTCTGATGATATCCCGGTGCCCGTTAGTAAGCGGGTCAAAAGTCCCGGGATACATTCCGATTCGTTTCGTCACATTGGCCTCCCCAGAGGATTAATCTTCGGCTTCGTTATCGCCTTCGATATTCTTATCCTCTTGTTCCGCCAAACGTTCAACCGATACAACCTTTTCATCGCCATTTGTCCGAAGAACCCGGACGCCTTGCGTCGATCTGCCTGCGATGCGGATCTGATTCACCGGGCAACGAATAAGCTGACCGCCATTCGTAACCATCATCACGTCATCAGATTCATCGACAGGGAATGACGCCGCAAGATTGGCCTCATCAGGAATGCGATGCGCGATAAGGCCTTTGCCGCCACGACCGGTGACGCGGTAATCATATGCAGACGCCCGCTTACCCATTCCTTTATCCGTGATGGTCAGGATGAACTCCTCAGCCGCACCGAGCTCAACGAGACGTTCCTCATTCAGAGCAATTTCTTCGCCGGCTTCATCGTCGGTGTCAGCTGATACTGCTTCGACGTCTTCATCCGTGTCTTCGACCGCACGACGCATCGCAGCTGCGTGCTTAAGATAAGCGCGTGCCTCAGCCGGCGTAACGTCCACATGCCGAAGCACTGCAAGCGAAATGACTTTGTCGCCATCGGCAAGGCGAATGCCGCGAACGCCTGTTGACGTACGCCCAGTGAACACACGCACATCGTCAACTCGGAAACGTATGCATTGTGCACGCGCAGTAGTGAGAAGAACATCATCGTTCGGATTGCAAAGCTGAACGTCAACGATGCCGTCATCTTCATCCGGCTTCATGGCAATCTTGCCGTTCCGGTTCACTTGCACGAAATCCATCAGCTTGTTGCGTCGGATACCGCCCTTGCGAGTGGCGAACATAACGTCCAGACGCTCCCGTTCGGCCTCATCCTCAGGCAGGAGCATGACGCTGGTGATCCACTCGCCCTTATCGAGCGGCAGGATGTTTACCAGAGCCTTGCCTTTAGATTGCGGGCTCCCAAGCGGCAGTCTCCAGACTTTATGCTTGTAAACCATGCCAGTCGACGAGAAGAACAGAACTTCCGCATGGGTGCTGGCCGCAAACAGGCGCGTGACGAAATCTTCGTCTTTCATCGCCATGCCAGAGCGGCCTTTGCCTCCCCGGTGTTGCGAACGATACGTCGTCAGCGGAGTACGCTTGACATATCCACCATGGGTGAATGTGACGACCATCTCTTCTCGTTCGATGAGATCTTCATCATCAAGATCGAGATCGCCGACCGTAAATTCAGAACGACGAGGAACAGCAAAAGCGGTCTTCACTTCGTTGAGCTCGCCACGAATAATATCAAGAATACGAGCGCGCGAACGCAGAATATCGAGAAGGTCTGCGATCTTCTCTGAGAGACCTTTTGCTTCGTCACCGATTTCATCAGCGCCGAGCGCGGTGAGACGGTGAAGACGGAGTTCAAGGATAGCGCGCGCCTGCTCATCGGAGAGACGGACGGTATCCTGATCCGACATGACTGTACGGCGGTCCGCGATCAGTTTGATCAACGGCGCCATCTCAGAGGCCGGCCAGTCACGCGACAGAAGAGATTCGCGGGCTGTCGCCGGATCCGGAGAGCTGCGAATAATGCGGATCACTTCGTCAATATTGGCTACCGCCAGCGCCAGACCGACGAGAACGTGAGCACGGTCTCGCGCTTTGTTGAGTTCAAACTTTGTACGGCGAGCAACAACATCTTCGCGGAATTTGATGAAGGCCTTCAGAATATCCTTGAGAGACATCTGCTCAGGCGTTCCAGCGTTCAGCGCAAGCATGTTCACGCCGAAGCTCGTCTGAAGCTGCGAATATCGGAACAGCTGGTTCAGAACGACTTCCGCGGATGCGTCTTTCTTCGTCTCGATGACCACACGAATGCCGTTTCGGTCACTCTCGTCACGAAGTTCGGAAATCCCTTCGACGCGCTTCTCACGAACCAGCTCAGCAATCTTCTCAACGAGGCTCGCCTTGTTCACCTGATATGGAATCTCGGTGACAATAATCGCTTCGCGGCCGTTTCGCATGGTTTCGAAAGACGTACGCGCGCGCATGACGACTGAGCCACGCCCCTTCAAAAGACCATTGCGCGCACCGCTGCGCCCCATGATCAGGCCACCGGTTGGGAAGTCGGGGCCCGGTACGATCTCCAGCAGCTCTTCGTCATCAATCTGCGGATTATCGATCATCGCCAGCGTGGCATCGATCACTTCGCCCAGATTGTGCGGTGGAATATTGGTCGCCATACCAACGGCAATACCGCCCGCACCATTCACCAGCAGGTTCGGGAACTGAGCTGGCAGAACAATTGGTTCACGGTCCTTGCCATCATAGTTTGGCTGGAAATCGACCGTGTCTTTATCAATATCCGTTACAAGATAGTTGGCCGGCTTAGCCATACGACATTCAGTGTAACGCATTGCGGCAGGCGGATCGTTATCGATGGATCCGAAGTTACCCTGACCGTCCACCAAAGGCAGGCCCATCGAAAACGGCTGTGCCATACGGACGAGCGCATCGTAAATCGCCGCGTCACCGTGCGGGTGATAATTACCCATCACAGCACCGACTACGTTCGCAGATTTCCGGTATGGTTTGTCAGGCGTGTTCCCGCCAACCCGCATCGCATAGATGATGCGCCGGTGAACAGGTTTCAGACCATCACGAACGTCTGGCAACGCCCGCGAGACAATCACGCTCATCGCGTAGTCGAGGTAAGAGCGTTTGAGCTCGTTCTCGATTGTTACCGGATCAACGCCGTCTTCCGGCATTTCTTCTGGGGTGTCATTTTCTGAAGACAAGATACGGTCTCTTACTGGTCTGGGTTCAAGCGCGCTTTATGCGACTCATATTTGCATCAGACGCTAGCATTATGCGCAAACGGGGCCAAGCGCTGGCCCCGTTCAGATAGTGTTTTGATGTGAGCTTTGACCCTAGAACGGGATCTCGTCATCCATATCCTGTGAAAAGTCCTGTTTCGGACCTTCCATGGAGCGTGGAGAACCACCGAAACCGGAATCATCCATGCGGCCACCGCCGCCACCCATTCCGCCGCCGGATGGGCCGTCACGGCCATCAAGCATTGTCAGCGTGCCGCCATAGTTACGGAGAACAACTTCTGTAGAATACTTCTCAACGCCGTTATTGTCGGTCCACTTGCGCGTTTCCAGCTGACCTTCAACATAGACCTTAGATCCTTTGCGAAGATACTGCTCGGCAATCTTCACCAGACCTTCGTTGAAGATGACAACGCGATGCCATTCCGTCTTCTCACGGCGTTCGCCGGAGTTACGGTCACGCCAGGTTTCGGATGTCGCAATGCTAAGATTTGCGATTGATCCGCCATTGTTCATTGATCTGATTTCAGGGTCTCGTCCGAGGTTTCCAACCAAAATCACCTTATTTACCGAGCCGGCCATTGCCATATTCCTTCTAGAAACCAAATCTGCGATTCCGTATTTACTTACGGAAAACCGACACACTTCGCGAGGGGCAACGGAAACTTCCTGACAGTTTCCATAAAGTTCTCGCTATTTGTTCTTTATATGTTCTGGATGTCAACCGCGATTCGACGCATATACGTCCAGCAGACCGAAGCTAAACAGGCAGAATGACCCGATGAGTGAACTCTCAGAAATCCGTGTTCGCGGCGCCAAAGAACACAATCTGAAAAATATCGACGTGGACATTCCGCGTGGAGAGCTGGTTGTGATGACCGGCCTGTCCGGTTCCGGTAAGTCGTCTCTGGCTTTTGATACCATCTACGCCGAAGGCCAGCGACGGTATGTCGAATCGCTGTCCGCATACGCACGCCAGTTTCTTGAGCTGATGCAAAAGCCGGATGTTGAGAGCATTGAAGGCCTCTCGCCGGCCATTTCCATCGAGCAGAAGACAACAAGCCGCAACCCACGATCAACTGTCGGCACGGTCACAGAAATCTATGACTATATGCGCCTGTTGTGGGCGCGTGTGGGCACGCCTTATTCACCGGCGACGGGTCTCCCTATCGAGAGCCAGACTGTCAGTCAGATGGTCGATAGAACTTTATCGCTGGAGGAAGGTACACGTCTCTACCTTCTGGCGCCCATCGTGCGAGGCCGCAAAGGCGAATACCGCAAGGAAATGGCCGAGCTGCTGAAAAAGGGCTATCAGCGGGTTAAGGTTGATGGCGCGTTTTATTCTCTGGAAGAACCGCCAACACTCGACAAGAAGTTCAAGCATGACATTGACGTTGTTGTAGACCGGATCGTTGTTCGCGAAGGCATGGAGCAACGCCTTGCTGAAAGCTTCGAGGCTGCGCTGGACCTCGCTAACGGGATCGCCATCGCCGAATATGCAGATGCCGAAGACGGTAAAGACCCGGAACGGATTACCTTCTCCGCGAATTTTGCGTGTCCGGTGTCTGGCTTCTCAATTCCCGAGATCGAGCCGCGTCTATTTTCGTTCAACAATCCTTTCGGTGCCTGCCCGACATGTGACGGTCTTGGCGAACAGCTGAAAATCGATCCCGACCTTATTGTTCCTGAGCGCGATAAGTCACTGCAGGACGGCGCGATTGCGCCATGGGCAAAGACAACGTCTCCTTACCAGACCCAGACGCTGCAAGCGCTGGCCAAGGCCTATAAGTTCAAAATGCAGGATAAGTGGTCTGATCTGTCTGACGATGTTCAGCGGGTCATTCTACACGGCACCGGCGGCGACGAAGTAAAATTCGTCTATGATGACGGTATGCGCCGCTATGAAGTTAAAAAGCCGTTCGAAGGCGTCATCCCAAACATGGAACGCCGCTGGCGCGAGACCGACAGCACCTGGGTGCGCGAGGAGATCGCCAAATTCCAGTCCGCGCAGCCCTGCCCAGCGTGCAACGGCAAGCGCCTGAAGACCGAGGCACTCGCTGTAAAAATCGGGATGAAAGACATCTCAGAAACTGCGTCCCTCTCGATCAAGGATGCAGACCAATGGTTCCGCGATGTTGAAGGTCATCTCACGCCACAAAAGCTCGAGATCGCCTCACGGATTCTCAAAGAAATCAAAGACCGCCTGAAATTCCTGAATGATGTGGGGCTCGACTATCTGAACATGTCGCGGTCTTCCGGCACGCTTTCTGGCGGCGAGAGCCAGCGTATCCGGCTGGCTAGCCAGATCGGGTCCGGCCTGACCGGCGTGCTCTATGTGCTCGATGAGCCAAGCATCGGTCTACACCAGCGAGATAACGAGCGCCTTCTGGAAACGCTGAAGCATCTACGTGATCTCGGTAATTCCGTCATCGTGGTCGAACACGATGAGGACGCAATTCTAACGGCCGACCATGTTATCGACATGGGGCCCGCCGCTGGCGTTCATGGCGGCGAGATTGTCTCCCAGGGTACGCCGCAGGAGATTATCGCCGATCCTAACTCCATGACGGGCGCTTACCTCTCCGGTGCGCGTGAGATTGCCATTCCTGATCGCCGGCGCTGGGGTAAGAAAACCAAATCCATCAAACTTACTGGCGCTCGCGGAAACAATCTCAAGGATGTGAGTGTCGAAATTCCGCTTGCAACTTTCACCTGTGTGACAGGTGTATCCGGCGGCGGCAAATCCACACTTATCATTGAGACGCTCCAGAAAGCGCTCTCGCGAAAGCTTATGAAAGCCCAAACCGTTCCGGCTCCGTATGACGGACTGGAAGGTCTGCAACACCTCGATAAAGTCATTGATATCGACCAATCTCCAATCGGACGTACGCCAAGATCAAACCCTGCGACCTACACAGGAGCATTCGGTCCAATCCGTGACTGGTTTGCTGGACTGCCGGAAGCCAAGCAACGTGGCTACAAGCCTGGCCGCTTCTCTTTCAATGTGAAGGGCGGGCGATGCGAGGCCTGTCAGGGCGACGGTGTCATCAAGATCGAGATGCACTTCCTGCCGGACGTCTACGTCACCTGCGATGTCTGCAAGGGCAAACGCTACAACCGTGAAACGCTGGAAGTTCTCTACAAAGGCAAGTCGATTGCTGACGTTCTGGATATGACCGTAGAGGAAGCTGAAGAATTCTTCGCGGCTGTTCCGGGCATTCGGAGCAAAATGGAAACCCTCAACCGCGTTGGCCTTTCCTATATCAAGGTCGGACAGCAGGCGAATACCCTTTCAGGTGGTGAAGCCCAGAGGGTCAAGCTTGCTAAAGAGCTCTCGAAGCGCGCAACGGGCCGAACGCTATACATTCTTGATGAGCCGACAACCGGTCTACACTTTGAAGATGTCCGCAAGCTGCTTGAGGTTCTTCACGAGCTTGTCGACAACGGCAACACCGTTGTCGTGATCGAGCACAATCTGGATGTGATCAAGACAGCTGACTGGATACTCGACCTTGGCCCTGAAGGCGGCGACGGCGGCGGTGAGCTCGTTGCTGCGGGCACGCCGGAAGACGTTATCAAAGTCGAGCGCAGCTGGACTGGTCGCTTCCTGAAGGAGACGTTCGAGCGGCAGGAAGAACGCCGTGCGGCACGTGCAAAGGCGCGTATCCGCGAAGCTCAAAAGGCGGAGTAAATAGTCTGGTCGGACCGCTTAGAACTGTTCTGTTCTGCGGTCCGGCTCGAATCCGCGATACATAAACACAGCTAGTGCGGCGCCTACGAGCTGTGATGGGATACTGAACAGCCCGGTAATCACGCCAAACGCAAATGCTGCAAATGGTGAAGTGGCAGCCAGGGCCCCGGCATCGCCAAGGACCGGCAAACCGGTCAAAGCGCCAGCGACCCACACACCCAAAAATGAAATCAGCACGACGGGCGCCATCGCGAGCACAATTGCACCGATCACACGCCATACCTGATCTTTCGTCCAATCCCATGTCTCAAAGATCATCATCTTCTGACGCGCAATTGTTGCGGCCGGGAAGTTCACCAGCCTCGCTGAGATATAAAGCAGAGGAAAACCGACCATCAGGAACATCAGGATCATAATCACAATGCCTGCGGGCGTGACGAAAAAGTCCGCCAGAAACGCTTCGGCCGCGCGCTGATTTTGAGCAATTGCTTCCAGATCTGGGACAAGCATTGCGATCAATATGCCCATCACGATGCTTGCGAGAATAATGGCGACAAATGCGAGAAAAAATGCGACCGCGATGAAAATCAGGTTCGCGAACAGCAGTCGCGTTTCTTCCATATCGAACTTCAGGCCGGTCAGGCCCTTCATCTCGCCCGTCATGGCAAGACGGATGGTCATAGCGAGACAACTGACCGTCACCAGAAGTGCCAGAACCTGTCCAAGGAAATCGAGAGGCAAAACACCTCCAGCCAATCCTGACACAGCCGCAGCCGATACAGCGCCGGTTACAATTGCACGCACCATGTAGGCGGGAAGCGTCGTCAGAAATGCACCTATTGCAAATCTCCAGCTGTATGTCGCTGCTCCAACAATCGGCAATTGGCTGTTTTCCGCCACTTCGGTCTCCTGCGTTTTCAAAGCACCATTCAATTGGGACAGAAGCTGATAGAATTCAATTGAAATCGCCCCACATTCGGCGCAATCGTGCCGCGACATTCGTTGCGAACGATATCGTTTCCCGCAATTCCATGGTTGACCTGATCATCCTCTTCCACAATTTAGCGACATGACCAAAGAACCTATTCATATTATCGGTGGCGGCATGGCTGGCTCTGAAGCCGCATGGCAAGCCGCCAACCTCGGCGTTCCTGTAATCCTGCATGAGATGCGCGGCGTAAAAGGCACACACGCGCACAAGACCGACCATCTTGCAGAACTCGTCTGTTCCAACTCTTTTCGCTCAGACGACCATGAGACAAATGCCGTAGGCGTTCTGCATGAAGAAATGCGTCGTCTGAATGGTATCATCATTTCGACAGCTGCTGACCATCAGGTGCCCGCAGGCTCTGCTCTTGCGGTAGATCGCGACGGATTCTCCGCCGCCGTAACCGCTAAGCTGGAAGCGCATCCGAACATAACGATTGTGCGCGAAGAAATTGACGGCATTCCTCCGGAAGACTGGTCGTCTGTCATCATTGCGACAGGGCCTCTGACATCCGAAGCACTGGCAAATGCCATTGGTGGTGTGACGGGCGAAGAAGACCTGGCATTCTTCGATGCGATTGCGCCGATTGTGCAGGTCGATTCCGTAAACATGGATATTGCGTGGCGACAGTCCCGCTATGATAAGCCGGGCCCTCATGGCGACACCGCAGCCTACATCAACTGCCCGATGGATGAAGACCAATATAATGCCTTCATCGACGCTCTCCTCGCTGGTGAAAAGACTGAATTCAAAGACTGGGAGAAAGACACCCCATACTTTGAAGGCTGCCTCCCGATCGAAGTAATGGCAGAACGTGGACGCGAAACGCTTCGATATGGGCCGATGAAACCAATCGGTCTCACCAATGCTCACAAGCCAGACGTCAAAGCCCACGCCGTCGTCCAGCTCCGGCAGGACAATGCCCTCGGCACACTGTGGAACATGGTGGGCTTCCAGACGAAGCTGAAGTATGGCGCGCAAACTGACATCTTCAGAATGATCCCAGGCCTCGAGAATGCTGTCTTTTCTCGTCTGGGCGGCATTCACCGCAATACCTTCATCAATTCACCCAAGCTGATCGATAATCAACTGCGCCTGAAGAAAATGCCGCGCCTCCGCTTTGCAGGTCAGGTTACCGGCGTTGAGGGTTACGTCGAGAGCGCTGCTATGGGCCTTCTTGCGGGACGCTTTGCTGCATACGAACGCCTTGGCATGGACATGACGCCGCCACCTGAAACAACGGCACTGGGTGCTCTGCTAGGCCATATCACGGGCGGTCACCTGGAAGCGGGTGGGACATTCCAGCCGATGAATGTCAATTTCGGCCTGTTTCCAGCTCCGGAAACCGTTCCGAACAAGGATGAGAACGGCAAACGCCTGCGCGGCAAAGAAAAAGGCCGCGCGAAAAAGCGCGAAATGGCGAAGCGTGCGCTCGTGGATATCGATAACTGGGCCGATCAGTTTATGGCGACGTCATAGACGTTCCAATTTTTTGAGAAGGCGTTTCTCACCCGCGAGGAACGCCTTCCAATACCGCCAACGTCGAACCAGAGCGTGAGCTTCAGCTTTGCTCTCCCAATCCGCCGCAAATTCCAGCAAGCACATCCATGGCCAGCGGGTGTCATTTTTTTCCTGCAGACACTGTTTGAGCCCGTTCAGGCTTTGGCGGTCTGGCGCCCCGGCATTGGTAGTCTGGAAGTAGCGACCCAATAGGTTAGCGCATCTGGTCTCATCGGTTTCAGCGTCATTCATCAAAAGCCGAAAGAGCGCCCCGCCATAGTCAGGCTCGTCACCCGCGATGACGTCATCATACGCGTTGATCAGATCCAGAATGACCCTGGGTTCCACGTCATGATCGAGAAGCAGTCCTTCGAGTGACAGTGCCGGATCCGTTTGCTGCGTCTCTTTTCCAGCCAGAATATTTTCAATCTCGTCTCGCCACCACTGTAGCCTGATCTGCGCGACCATGGCCTCGCTGATCGTGGTCGCGATGCGATGAAACTCTCCGTCCAGACAAAGAATCATCAAAGACCGCTTACGCTGCCCAGATTCAAGGAACCCGGTCGCCAACCAGATCGTTTGGTGACTATGACGGGCAAAAGAATTCAAACTTTTGAAGAAATCTGGACTTTTACGCTTGGTCTCAGGCATGACGATCACAATATCCCATTGGAGTCATTTCTGACACACCAACTCGGTTAATAGAAGAGGAGTTAAACATGGCTTTCGACCTTCCAAGCCTTCCATACGACCGTGGTGCACTCGCGCCACATATTTCAGAGGAAACTCTGAATTTCCATTACGGGAAGCACCATCAGGCTTACGTCACGAACCTCAACAAGCTTGTTGAAGGTGGTCCGCTTGCTGACGCTTCTCTGGAAGAAGTCATTCAGGACGCGGCAGGTGACGCCTCTAAAGCTGGCGTATTCAACAACGCGGCTCAGGTCTGGAACCACACATTCTATTGGCATTCCATGAAGCCAGCTGGTGGCGGCGCTCCTACCGGTAAGATCGCTGAACTCATCGATCGTGACTTTGGCTCTTACGACGCGTTCAAAGAGTCTTTTGCAACAGCAGGCGCAACACAGTTCGGTTCAGGCTGGGCATGGCTGGTGCTTGCAAACGGCAAACTCGAAGTGCGCAAAACACCAAACGCAGAAACTCCACTGACAGAAGACGGTGTTACACCACTTCTCACAATGGACGTCTGGGAACACGCTTACTATCTCGATTTCCAGAATGCGCGCCCTGCCTACATTGAGACATTCCTCAGCGAACTCGTGAACTGGGACTTTGCAAACCAGAACCTCGCTGACGCGTAAATCTGACACGCAGCTTTAAAACGAAACCCCGCCAGTTGCCTGGCGGGGTTTATATTTATCAGCTCACTTGCCCTATCAGGACTTGGAGAAGATCTCGTCCGCGCTTTGCAGCTTTTCCGGATCACGAGTGAGACCGGTGTGCAGAAGAAGCGCTGAAGCGATGAAGATCGAAGAATACGTACCGATTACGACGCCCCAGATCAGAGCGAACGAGAAGCCTCGAAGAACCTCACCGCCAAGCACATAGATCGAGATCAGCGCCAGAAGCGTCGTGCCGGATGTCAGCAAGGTTCTGGACAAGGTCTTGTTCAGAGACAGATTGATCACATCCTTGAGCGGCATCTTCTTGTATTTCCGCAGCTCTTCGCGAACGCGGTCGTACACAACAACCGTGTCGTTCATCGAGTAACCGATAATCGTCAGAAGCGCGGCGATCGTCGTCAGGTCAAAATCAATTTGCAGAAGCGAGAATACCCCTACAGTCAGAATGACGTCGTGCAGCAAGGCCATAACCGCGCCCACTGAGAACGCGATCTGAAACCGGAACCAGATATAAGCCAGCATGAAGATCAGAGAGACAGCCAGAGCTGTGATACCGGCTTGCAGCAGCTCATTTGATACGCGTGGGCCAACGCTATCACGGCGCAGGATTTCCCAGTCACGTTCTTCAACGTCACTGTGCGGATACGCGGCCTCAAGAGCGTCGATAAATCGCTGTGCCTCGTCGATTTCCTGATCAGTCGCAGCAGTTTCATCTGCATTGGTATCTGCGTCTGAAGCCACTTCATCCTCATCAGGAAGTGCAGCGCGGATAACGAATGTTTCCTCGGCGTTCGCGCCGGTGCCGCTGGCCTCAGTGATATTAGGCGCCTTGAGCTCAAGCTCGTTTGCCAGCGCGCGGATATCTTCGATCTCCGCACCTTCTGGCTTTGTGATCTCCACCAGCATACCGCCTGCGAAGTCGATACCGAAGTTCAGGCCTTTCATGGGGATGAGAATAACCGATGCAGCCAGAGCCACGGCAGACAAAGCGAATGCGAACATTCGGACCGACATAAAGTCGACTTTACCCTCAATCGGAAGACGTTTCATAAGCATGTCAGGTCTCCTACATCGGCAGCTTGGTTGGGCGTGTCGCACGCAGCCAGATCACAGAGAACCAGCGTGTCAGAACGAAAGCCGTAAAGACGGACGTGAAAATACCAATCGCTAGCGTCACCGCGAAGCCTTTCACAGGGCCAGAGCCCAGCGTGTAGAGGACCGAGGCAGCGAGAAGCGTCGTGATGTTCGCGTCAAGAATCGTAGACAGAGCCTGCTGATACCCCGACTCAATGGCAGAGATCGGCTTTCTTCCGGCCCGGGATTCCTCGCGGATGCGCTCAAACACCAAGACGTTCGCATCGACCGCCATACCAATCGTGAGAATGATGCCCGCAATGCCCGGAAGGGTCAGCGTCGCACCGAGACCGGACAATGCTCCGAAGATCAGAAGAATGTTCACGATCAACGATCCTACGGCAAAGACCCCGAACAGGCCGTACGCGACGAGCATGAAGATCGCGACGAGGATGAGGCCGATAATGGAGGCAAGCGCACCTGCTTCAATGGAGTCCTGACCAAGCGTCGGACCCACCACACGAACACTCTCGACATTCACCTGCGCAGGAAGAGCACCCGCCTGAATAACCGTCGCCAGTTCACGTGCGGATTCGACGGTGAAAGAGCCTTCGATGAAACCGGACCCTTGAAGGATCGCACTGTTAATCCGCGGGGCAGACTGCACAGCATCATCCAGAAGAATTGCGAAACGTCGACCACGGTTCTGGGATGTAGCCTCACCAAACAGACGCGCGCCGGTCGTGTTGAATGTGAAGTTTACGATTGGCTGATTGTTCTCAGGGTGGAACCCCTGACTGGAACTGCGAACCATATCGCCTTCAATAATCGGATCAGCTTCGAGAAGCAGAGTTTCTCCAGTGACGGATTGTCTGATGATGTTGCCAACACGCGGCTGACCGGTACGCAGGGCTTCGTTCAGTGCGTTCTGGTCTTCGACCACAAGATTGAAGGTCAGGACGCCCGGCTGTTCGATGACACGAATAAGGCGTTCAGGATCACTTTCGCCAGGCGCTTCAACGATAATGTCGTTCTCGCCAGATGGTTGGACGAGAATTTCGCCAAGTCCATCCGGGTCAAGACGTGGACCAAGCTTGGAAACCGTCTGGCGGGTTGCTTCCGCCATAATCTCTTCCACACGCTGCGGCGTGAAACTGATCTCGATCTCACCATTACCGGCCTGCGAGACCTCAATGCTCGGTGCGCCAAGCGGCCCACCGATAGGCTGGTTCATTTCGCGCATGAGCGCGATTGCGCGATCAGACATTGAGTTGTCGCGCAGACGGAAACGTACAGCGTCGTCTTCCACGCGAAGCGCCGTGTAGGAAATACGATTATCGCCGCGCGTTGTCTGAAGTTTTGCACGTGCCTCACGCAGCAGATCGTTCAGCTGCTTTGTGACTGATTGCTCGGCATCAACAGACAAGAGCAGCGATACCCCGCCCCGAAGGTCCAGACCAAGGTTAGCTGGCGAAGAAGGCAGGAAACTCGGAATGCTCTCGCGCTGGTTTTCATTGAGCACGTTTGGCAAAGCAAACAGCGCTCCGAAAACCGACACAAAGAGGATCAGTGCGACCTTCCAGGGTGGGAATTGTAACATTGGAAAACCTGTATCTTAGTCGTTTGCAGGTGTGTCTGCAGCGCTCTTGTCGCGTACGTCGATAACCATCTGACGCAGAACAGTCACTTCAGTCGAACCAAGGTTCAGAACGACTTCGGTGTCGCTGATTTTGACAATTTTACCGACAAGGCCGCCAGACGTCACAACGCGGTCGTTCTTTTTCAGGTTGCTGAGCATTTCCTGATGTTTCTTGCGTTGCTGCTGCTGTGGGCGGATCAGCAGGAAGTACATGATTGCGGCCATGGCGCCGAACGGAAGCACGAGGCCCGTAAGGATGTTGCTGCCACCTTCAGCTGCTTGCGCGAAAAGAATAAGTGAATCGGTCATTTGACGGTCCATTGAGAGTTATATCAGACGCGAGGCTATACTTGGGCGCCCCGCATTTTGCAAACAAGAGGTAATCGCCACCTCTATAATTCCTTGGCGGCGCCCTCCACGAGGTGAAGAAAGTTCGAAAGACCAACCGCGTCAGAAGAAATCTTGCCCGATTTATCCTTGCGATATCGCATGAGACGCTGATCTTCGTTTGTGCCTACCGGCATGATCAGCATGCCGCCCGCCTTTAGTTGATCGAGCCAGACCTGCGGAACATCTTCCAGTGCGCATGTCGCGACGATGCGATCGAATGGCGCAGATGCCGGCCAGCCAAACGCACCATCGCTACATTGCGAGATGATGTTCGTAAGGCCGAGATTGTCAAACCGCTGCTTCGCAGATTCGACCAGCGTCCTGTAACGATCAACCGTATTGATTCGGCGCGCCAGTCGGGACATCAAAGCCGTCAGATAGCCACTGCCTGTGCCAATCTCCAGAATGGTGCAGGACCGGTCCTTTCCAAGCTCAAGCGAGTAAATAATCGTCGCCACGTCGGATGGACGGGAAATGGTCTGACCACAGGCAATCGGCAGCGCGACATCGTCATAGGCGTATTCTTCGAACTCGCGATCGACGAATTGTTCGCGGGGAAGCTTTTCAATTGCATTGAGCAAATCATTATCGGTGATACCCGAACGTCGAAGCTCGAGTATCAGTCGCATTTTACGAAATGGATCGTGCTCAGCCTCAGACACTCTTGTCACTACTTCCCGATATCACCCAGTTCCGCCCTGAAAGACTGTAGGGTGTTTTCATGGGTCAGGTCTACATGCAAAGGCGTGATGGATACCCTACCCTCGTAAATCGCCTTGAGATCGGTTCCCTCTGCGGGATCAGAGAGCTTGCCCCGATAACCGATCCAGAAATAGCTGTCGCCGCGCAAGTCAAGCCGCTGCTCGGCATGGACGATGTTTTCATCACGGAACCCCTGACGGGTAACCTCAACGCCCGTGACAGCATCCGGCGCACGGTCAGGGAAGTTCACATTCACCACGACATTGCCAGCCCATGTCATATCCACGAGCCGCTTGAGAACAATGCTGCCCCAATGGCGAGCGGTTTCCCATGGAAGAGAGCCCGGAGCCTGGAAGCCACGAGACTGGCTGAGCGCGATAGATCTCACGCCATGCTGCATGCCACACATCGCTGCGGCAATTGTTCCGGAATAGCTTGTGTCTTCAGCAATATTCTGCCCGCGGTTCACGCCTGAAAGGATCAGGTCAGGCTTCTCATCGCCCATGAGTTCGAGCAAACCAAGCAAAACACAGTCAGTAGGCGTGCCACGAACCGCAAACGTCTTGTCGTCAAGCTTTCTGACCCGCACCGGATCGGTAAGCGTCATAGCCCGCGACTTGCCGGATTGTTCCACCTCTGGCGCAATGATCCAGATATCGTCCGAAACGGTTCGGGCGATTTCCTCAAGCACTTTCAGGCCTTCAGCGTGAATGCCGTCATCATTCGTAAGAAGAATACGCATTAGGAAATGGACTCAATCTTCTCGAGACCACCAAGATAAGGGCGTAGAACCTCCGGTACAGTGATACTGCCATCTTCGTTCTGATAGTTTTCGATAACAGCTACCAGCGTACGGCCGACCGCGAGACCAGACCCGTTGAGTGTGTGTACAAACTCCGGTTTCTTGGCGTCTTTCCGCTTGAATTTCGCATCCATCCGGCGCGCCTGAAAATCACCGCACGTAGAGCAGGAGGAGATTTCCCGATACGTATCCTGACTCGGCAGCCAGACCTCAAGATCATAGGTACGACGCGCACCAAAGCCCATATCACCAGTCGATAGCTTCATCACGCGGTAAGGAAGTTCAAGCTTCTGGAGCACTGCTTCCGCACAGCCCGTCATACGCTCGAGTTCGGCGTCGCTATCTTCAGGCGCTGTAACAGACACCAATTCAACCTTATTGAACTGGTGAAGACGGATCATGCCTTTTGTATCACGGCCAGCACTGCCTGCCTCCGATCGGAAACATGGCGTATGTGCAGTCATACGAAGCGGCAGTTGATCTTCCGCCATAATCGTTTCGCGTACGAGGTTTGTCAGTGACACTTCAGCGGTCGGGATCAGATAGTGACCCGCAGTGGTCAGGAAGAGGTCTTCGCCAAACTTTGGTAACTGTCCTGTGCCCACAAGTGCGCGGTCCTGCACCAGCAATGGCGGACTAACCTCAGTATAGCCATTCGTCTCTGTCTGTAGGTCGAGCATGAAGGCCGCAAGTGCGCGTTCCAGCTTCGCCATCGGCCCTTTCAGAGCAACAAAACGCGAACCGGACATGGCAACAGCCGCCTCGAAATCCATCTGTGCGCCAGCAGCGCCAGCTTTCAGATTTTCCCCAACGACGTCGTGAGACTTGGGTTCAAATGACAGCTTGGTCGGTTCGCCCCAACGACGCACTTCTTCGTTCTGCTCTTCGCCCTCACCAAGCGGAACATCTTCATACGGCAGGTTCGGTAGGGACATTAGAATGCCATCGCGGACATTCTGCGCCTCTTCTTCCGCAGCACCGGCTTTCTCAATCGTCGCCTTAGCATCAGCAACCGCAGCCATAAGCCGTTGAGCTTCGGCCTCATCGCCAGTCGCTTTAGCTTTACCGATCAGCTTTGAAGACTGGTTACGGATTTGCTCGGCGTCCTGTTTTTGCGCGACCGCAGCGCGCACATCAGCATCGAGCTTCAGGATTTTTTCCGACCAGCTGGATGCGTCTTCAGGCGCTGCAAAATAGCGGCGCGCCATCGCATCATCAAAAGCCGTCGGGTTATCGCGAATAAAACGGATATCGTGCATGGAATCTGCCCTGTTGAATTGGGAGATTGCTTAACGCCATGCGCAGCTCAGGTCTACTGGGCTGCGTTGCGTTCTTCCTCTTCACGATCACGCGCACGCTCAATCAGGACCACACACCAGATCGAGATCTCATAAAGAATGGCAACTGGCACAGCCAGCATCACCTGAGAGATGATGTCAGGCGGTGTAAAAAAGGCAGCAAAGGCAAGGATGCCGACAACTGCATATTTGCGTCCGCTTTTGAGCGTATCTGATGACACGAGGTCGGCTTTGCCCAGAAGACTCACAATAACAGGAAGCTGGAATGACAGGCCAAACGCGAGCATCAGCGCCATCACGAGGGACAGATACTCCGAAACCCTAATTTGGGATTCGATCGCCGCAATGCCCTCGCCTCCCATCTGTTGAAAGCTCAGAGCAAAACGCGAGACGAGCGGCAGCATGATGAAATAAACAAACAGTGCGCCAATCGTGAACAGTAAAGGAGCCGCTACGAGGAACGGGAGAAACGCACCACGTTCATTCTTGTACAAGCCCGGAGCCACAAATGCATAGAGCTGCCAGGCGATGAACGGAAACGCCAGGAACAAACCAGAGAACAGTGACAATTTCAGTTGCGCGAAAAACACCTCCAAAGGACCGGTATAGATCAGACGGAAGTCGGCATCGCCGCGTTCAAACTGGGCTTCGCGCACGAGCGGAGACAATAGAAAGTTATAGATCGGCTCTGCAAAGACAAAGCAGAGGATGCCAGCACCTGCCAGCGCCACCATCGCCCAGATCAGGCGCGTGCGAAGTTCTTTCAGATGTTCAAGAAGCGGTGCGCTGGAATTTTCGACTTCGTCGTCAGCTTGAGCGGCGCTCTTATCAGGCTTGTCGTTCACCAGAAGTCTCACTGCTCATGACGGAGGAATTGATATCCCGTTCAGCGTCCTGCAGGTCGGTCACCGCCTGCTCCAGCTGATTATTTTTCTTCAGCGCTTCGATTTCCTGACGCAGCTCGTCAAGCTCCGCCTGACGCGCAATGTCATCAAACGCGCCGCGGAACTCGTTCGCCATACGCTTTGCTTGCCCGACCCATTGACCAATGCGCCGCATCATAAGCGGCAGGTCTTTTGGACCGACAACAATCAAGGCGATAATGCCGATAAGCAGAAATTCAGATAAACCGAACTGTGGAAGCATTGCAGATCAAAGCGCGCTTACGCTTTGTCTTTTTCCGGAGTTACGTTGATTGCATCCGGAGAGGCATCATCGTCTTCATCGTCTTTCAGACCGGAGCGAAAGCTTTTAATACCCTTCGCCATATCTCCCATGATCGCAGAAATTTTTCCGCGGCCACCGAAAAGCAGCAGTGCCACTACAACGACGACCAAAATCTGC
Source organism: Ponticaulis sp. (assembly GCA_002723155.1). Lineage (GTDB taxonomy): Bacteria > Pseudomonadota > Alphaproteobacteria > Caulobacterales > Hyphomonadaceae > Ponticaulis. Next base: position 648,223 of record PBNO01000006.1, read on the forward strand.
ATCCAACCTGGGGCCATAGTAATTCTCCCTTACTCCTGCTTAAAATAAACAGGAAGTGCCGTTAGGACAATGCACGTCATTGGACCTAATTGTCATCGTCTGCAAGAAAATCGGTGTGGAATTCTGCGTTTTCTTCATCATCGACAGAAATCGCGTCACCATCATCCAGATTATCTTCATCGGTCGGACGCGGCATTTCAAAGCCGACCGGCAGCGCGCTATCCAGCAAACCGGCAGCCTGAAATTCGGACTTACCTGGTAGCGTATCGAGGTTCTCGAGCCCGAAATGCTCAAGAAATGCATCGGTGGTTCCATATGTCACCGGACGCCCCGGTGTGCGACGTCGGCCACGCAGGCGCACCCACCCGCATTCAAGCAGGATGTCGAGCGTACCTTTGGAGACGGCAACACCGCGCACATCTTCGATTTCGGCGCGTGTAACTGGCTGGCAGTAAGCAATGATTGCGAGGGTCTCGAGTGCCGCTGATGACAGCTTACGATCTTCGTCGCGATATTCCGTGAAAAGAAAACTGAGGTCACGCGCAGTCTGGAAACGCCACTTGCCTCCGACTTCAACGAGGTTCACGCCGCGCTTGGTGTAAGCTTCCTGAAGGGTCATCAGAATCTCAGACGCATCAACGCCAGAAGGCATAGACGCAGCGACCTCATCGGCCGTCAGAGGTTCACCCGCAGCGAACAGAACAGCTTCCGCGCGCCGCAATGCTTCTGCCTCGGTCTCCAGATACGGCGTGGACCGGGCTTCAGTTTCTATAGCTTTGCGCTCCTGCCCCTTATAGGCGAAGCTCATCTGCTTTACGGCAGACCGGATATCCTCAAGGCGCTCAGCTTCTGACTTAGGCATTCTCAGCCTCCGCGTCAGCATCTTCCATGTAACGAACCATAACGGGCTCGCGGTAAGAATCCTGCCGCAGGTCGATCCGTTTTGCCTTTGTGAGATCGAGCGATGCAGCAAAAAGGCTCGCAAGGCGGGACTTGCTCGGCGCGTGATCTTCTTCAGACCGCCCACCCGTATCCGCAACCTCATTAAGGCTCGCCCAACGATCCCCCATCGTCGGCAACACACGCACTATGGCCTTGCGTGCTTCTTCAAGCGGCAAAACATACTGCTTCACCACCTCATGAGGCTTCTCGCGGGATTGCCGGGTCTGAATTTTTGCAAATGCCGCCATCAAATCAATCAGTCGCGTATTGTATTGCGCCCGCTTAACAACAACAGGACGCTCCGGCAGGCCGCGAGGAAAAACATCGCGATTGAGGATATCGCCATTCATGAGCGCCTCGCCCGCGTCGCGCATGGCTTCAAGTCGCTGCAATCGGAACGCCAGACGTGATGCCAGATCGTCAGCACTCACTTCGTCGTCAGCTTGTTTTTCCGTTTTAGGTAAAAGCAGCCGAGACTTCAGGAAGGCGAGCCAGGACGCCATGAGCAGATAATCGGCGGCAAGGTCGATCCGCTTCTCACGGGCGTCGGTCACAAATGCCAGATATTGTTCAGCGAGTTCGAGAACCGAGACCTTACGCAGGTCCACTTTCTGCTTACGAGCAAGGCCAAGCAACAGGTGGAGCGGCCCTTCAAAACCGTCAACATCGACCAGAAAGGCATCTGCCTGATCGAAATCGAAGTCCGAGGAATCCAGCGATCCGCTTCCCGTCACTAGTCCGTCTGCCGCCATCAGCTCACCGTTTCTGTCTCCGTCATCAGAGCGTCGAATCGCTCTTTCAGCGCGAGCACATCTACATCTTTCTGTTTAGTGCTATCTGATTCTGCCCTCTTAGCGCGAGAGAGAGCTTTATTTTGAAGTTCAGGCGCCGCATGTGCGACTTCCGTCATCTCTGCCAGAATCACCTGCGGGTCTTTTTCAAACCCTGAGCAGTGCAGAACGACATCACATCCAGCATTTACAGCACGTTGCGCGCGTTCGCTCAGCGGTCCGCCAAGCGCTTTCATGCCCAGATCATCGCTCATAAGTAGCCCGTCAAAGCCGATACGGCCGCGAATGACGTCTGAAATAATTGTGGATGAAGTTGTCGCTGGCTCGTTTGCATCAAAGGCCGGGTAGAGAATGTGAGCCGTCATCGCCATTGGCGCGTCATTCACCATCTCGAATGCGGCAAAGTCTTTGGCTAGTTCATTCGCACCTTCGGAAACCACCGGAAGCTCTTCATGGCTGTCAACTTTTGAACGACCATGCCCCGGAATGTGTTTAATCACGCCAGCGACACCAGCATCACGGAGACCTTGCAACGCAGCGGCACCAAGCTGTCCAGCCTGAACAGGCTCAAGACCGAAGGCGCGATCGCCGATGATATCATGTGCACCAGGCACAGGAAGATCTACACACGGCGAACAGTCCGCATGGATGCCAAGGCTGGAAAGCTCAAGCCCCATTAGCGTATGGCCGATACGGGTCGCTTCGAGCCCTTTTTGCGCGTCTTGCTGATAGATCGCCCCATAGCGCGCAGCGGGCGGAAAAACTGGCCATTCGGGTGCCTTGAGACGTGCTACCCGTCCGCCTTCCTGATCAATAAAGATCAGGCAAGCCCTTCCGAGCGCAGCCCAGATATCATCGACCAGTTTCTTGACCTGAGTTTTGCTGACACAGCTGCGGCCCATCAAAATGATAGCCCATGGCTGAGTATCGCTCAGAAGAGCCTTCTCTTCATTGGTCAGGACACGGCCGGATACGCTGAGGATACACGCTTTCATCGATTATCTCGTAATCACAATACAGGACTGGTTGCGCGTCTGAAGCGCATTGCAGAACTGGTCAGCATCATCGCGCGTCGCAAAAGCCGCAACACGAAGTCGATAGAAAATACCGCGGGACCCGAGATCTGCGCGCTGAATGTCCATAACCGCGCCCGCAAACAGATCGGAATGCGCTTCGCGCAGCTGTGCCCACGCAGTCTCTGCATCGGAACGATCACGAAGCGCCATAACCTGAACCAGATAATTGCCATTGGCATCAAACACTGAATTGGAACTGTCAGGCACGTCATTCGTCACCGGCGGCAATGGACGTGGTGGCGCAACAGTTGGTGTAGCTGTTGGTGTCGGAGTTGGCGTCGGCTCAGGAGACGCGGCCCGAGGTTCTTCTCTCACCGGAGCGGTGTTGGACGGAGGTGTCGAGGTCGAAGTTGAAGGTGTCGTTGTTCCCGTTCGAGCCGCACCCGGACGAAGTTCACGTGGCTCTCCATCCTGTGGTGAACCTGACACTTCGGTTACTTCGGCGTCGGACGAGCGATCATTGTTATCGATGGAGTCAAACAGGCGCATATTGGCTTCAGAAACGCCATCATCGCCTTCCTCTTCCATTCGGGTTTTATAGGGATCATCGTCGGCGGCAAAAATCGGCGCATCATTCGGATTTGCTCGAATACCCTGACGATACGCATTCCAGACGACCGCGCCAAAGACAAGAACGACGCCAGCCGCAAGAATCACAATTAGCGGCCCCTTGCCGCCGCCATCATCTTCACGGGCATCAAACCCTTTATACTCGTCTCCAAAAGCGGAATATGTCGAACGCTCTCGAGGCCCAGTTTCGGCTTCGTAATCATCAGCCATAACGCGAATCCTTCTACTCGCATTAAGAATATTATAAGTTTTGTTAACGGTGCGCTAACGATAACTCAGATCATCGCATCCAGATTGAAGAGTCTCCTGTGCTCATCAATCGCGTAATTATCCGTCATGCCCGCGATGTAATCACACACCACACGGGCGCGTGCATCCTTCGTCATCTGCTGAGCTGTCTCATTCCAAGGTGGCGGCAATGTGTCGGGCTCTGAAAGAAATAGCCCGAAGAGCTCTTTCAAAATACGCTTCGCCTGACTGCGCTTTCTATTCACCTTATAATGTCGGTACATGCGCTCCATCAGGAAGCGGCGCAGCTCTTTCTGCTCAGCATCCAGTTTCTCTGAAAAAGCGACGAGCGGCTCTTTGAGATTGCGAACATCTTCGACTGACTTTGGATTTAGCCTTTTGGCACGGCGACTTGTCTCCGCAGTCAGGTCATCAATCCAGACACCGATCAGTCTGCGAACGGCTTCGGAAATCACACGCTGACGATCAAGCAGCGGATAGTCTTTCTGCACCTGATGGAAGATACGACCGACGAGCGGAACGTCTTTAATATCCTCGATCGTGAACAAGCCGGCGGAAAGGCCATCGTCAATGTCGTGATTATTGTACGCAATATCATCTGACAGCGCTGCAACCTGTGCCTCAGGGCCCGCATAGGTATCCAGATCAAGCTGCTCCAGATGCTCAAAATCCAGAAAGGCCTGCGGAAGATCCTGCATGCGCTTTCCATTTTTGAGAACAGGCCCGTTATGCTTGATCAACCCTTCAAGCGTTTCAAATGTCAGGTTCAGCCCATCAAAGGTCGGATACCGCTGCTCCAGCCGCGTAACGACCCGCAAAGTTTGAGCGTTGTGATCAAACCCGCCAAAGGCTTCCATACATTCGTCGAGTTGATCTTCACCCGCATGTCCGAATGGCGGGTGCCCTAGATCGTGTGCAAGAGCCAGCGCTTCTGCCAGGTCTTCGTCCAGGCCCAGCGTACGGGCAGCAGAGCGGGCAATCTGAGCAACTTCCAGAGAGTGGGTCAGCCGCGTGCGAAAATGATCGCCCTCATGCGCCACGAAGACTTGAGTCTTCATTTTAAGACGTCGAAATGCGCTCGCGTGAATGATCCGATCACGATCACGTTGGAAAGGCGTTCTGGTGCGCGATTCAGGCTCAATCTGAAACCGGCCTCGACTTCTGGCAGGGTCACTCGCATAATCTACACGCGGTGAAATCAGAGATCCTGTCATGGTTTGCCTTTTCGTTACGGAAATCGTGATTATCTGTATATCGCCGGACAAAAGGATAAAATGATGGACACTCCCGTCACTCTCTCTTCCAGCGCTGCCAAGCGCATTAACGCGATTCTTTCAGAAAACGGCGACGCCGATTTCCTTCGTGTGTCTGTTGAGGGTGGCGGCTGCTCCGGCTTCTCTTACAAATTCGATTTCGGCCGCGAGATCGAAAAAGAAGATCTCGTGATTGAACGCGATGGCGCGAAAGTCGCAATCGATTCTGTCAGCCTCCCATTTCTCGAGGGCTCCGAGATCGATTTTGTGGACGAGCTGATCGGCGCAAGCTTTAAAATCCACAATCCGAACGCCACAGCCAATTGCGGCTGCGGAACAAGCTTCTCCATCTAGACAGGTGACGTGGCGACACCGTTGCCAAGCTGCAATCCACGCGGAACACTAGCTCTCAGATAATTATGGGAGCGAATAAATGACTGTTGCTGAAGCACTCGACAAACGCCTTTCAGTACGAGGCTTTCTCGACAAGCCTGTCTCGCGTGAGACGCTGGAAACACTCCTGACGACCGCACAGCGTGCACCGTCGGGCGGCAACCTCCAGCCATGGCGCGTGATTGCGCTCACCGGACAGTCAAAGAACGATCTCATTCGCGTCGCGCAGGAAAAGCTGTCCAAAAGCCCAATGGGCGAACCAACGGACCGGCCAATTTATCCGGAAGACCTTTGGGAGCCACACCGGTCGCGACGGTTTCAGGTCGGCGAAGACCTGTACGGTGCTCTCGGCATTCCCCGCGAAGACAAAGCCGCTCGCCTCGGCTGGTTTGCGAACAATTTTCAGTTCTTCGGCGCACCAGTCGCTTTGATGATCATAATTGACGAACGCATGGGCCACGGACAGTGGGCACATACGGGCATGTTTATGCAATCTATCGCGCTGCTGGCGACAGAAATGGGCCTCGGCACATGTATGCAGGAGTGCTGGGGTATTCTGCGCCCTACCCTCAAAGAACATTTGGGGCTTGGCGAGACTGAAATGCTTTATTGCGGCATGGCGCTTGGCTATCCTGACTGGGTTAACCCTGCGAATCAGATGCGCTCAGCCCGAGCCGCACTCAGTGAGTTCGCCGAATTCCGGGACTGACCAATGAAAATTGCGACATGGAACGTCAATTCCATCAAAGCGCGCCTGCCAACCGTTATTCAGGTTCTGAAAGACATCGATTGTGACGTCGTCTGTCTGCAGGAGATCAAATGCGAGACCGATGCATTTCCATATATGGAAATCGAAGAGCTCGGTTATCAGATCGAAGCGCATGGCCAGAAGAGCTATAATGGCGTCGCAATTCTTTCCCGTACCCAGATTGAAGACGTTCAACGCGGACTTCCAGGCAATGAGGACGACGATCAGGCCCGCTACATTGAGGTGCTGACCGGCGGCGATAACCCGATGCGCGTGGCGTCTATCTATCTGCCGAACGGGAACCCGTTTCCCGGTGAGAAATTCGATTACAAACTCCGCTGGATGGAGCACCTGAGAAACCGCGCCAAAGAGCTTCTGAGCTATGAAGAAGCTGTCGTACTGGCGGGCGACTATAACGTCATTCCGTCAGACGAAGATTGCTGGGATCCGAATGCCTGGAAGGATGACGCGCTGGCGCAGCCTGAGTCACGAGCGGAATTTCAGAAGATCCAATGGCTGGGCTATACAGAAGCCTTCGCCACGCTCGAAGGCAAAAGCCACGCTTATACGTTCTGGGATTACCAGCGCGGCGCCTGGCAAAAGGATCACGGCATCCGCATCGATCACCTTCTGATCAGCCCGGAAGCCTCTGACCGTATTGAGAAAATTGAAATCTACAAAACAGCACGCGGCCTGGAAAAACCATCAGACCACGTGCCTGTTGTTGGTACGTTTCGCGACTAGTTCGACAAATAAGTCGCGCAATTAGATTGAAATGCAGTTCTTGCTGACGTGAATTCTGCAGCCTGAGCGGCAAGGCTGGCATTCTTCGCCTCTACTTCGCCGCGCAGAGCGTCGAATTCCGCTTCAAGGCGTGTTGCTTCCGCAGCGTGATCAGATGACAGGCTAGAAACCTCCTGCGCAGCGACATACTCATCGCCAGCGATTTCTGCCTGTTCGCCAAGTGCGACAAGCTCTGCCTGAGCCGCCTGAAGCGCCTGAACCGTCTCAGCAAGTTCTCGCTGCTCTACACGGCACTCACGCGCACTCATGGCAAACGCCGATTGAGCAAGAGCCATAGACGCCAGAGACATAGCTGTGATTTTCAGAACTGAACGCATAAATCTACCTTTCATTCTCGAACGCCAAACTGGCACATCTAAAATGACCAGAGGCTGAATAAGCGCTTCAGCTTCCGTTAGACAGAGAAAATCGACCGATTTTGTGACTATTTCTTGCCGAGGACATCAACGAGGTGAAAAACAGTCGCAATGTCTGTCAAAAGGTCACCAACGCGCTCAGGATCGTCAATCCGGCTGAACATGCCGCCACCCTCAAAGAGGTCGCCGCCTTCTATCGCGGCATAAATGCGGTTGCCGTCGAAAGTCGCGCGGAATTTGCCGCCTTTGAACTGCCGTTCCAGCTCAAGGAATGTCTCCATCACGTCGGGCGTAAGAAGATAACGGGATTCCACCTGATCGGTGGTGTAGACCTCAAACGCTTTTTCGAAGACGGGATCTTCCAGCTTCGCTCGTGAGAACCGATTCCCAATCGCGCCGAGCGCATTGAACCAGCCTGAATCACGAGACACACGGGTTGTTCCGTGAAACGTTTTCGGTGCCTCAATCACCCAGCATTGGCCACGAAACACGGTGACCCATGTTGTCTGCGTCCTGCCGTTGGAGGTACGGGTCGTTCTCTTTTCTTCGAGATGCGCCTCAAAGAATTCAAATGGAACTCCATTGCGCTCGCCAACAAACTCATCGCTGACTTCTTTGCGGTCCCAGCCCGGCACCACTTTCAGTTCACGCGATTGGATAAGCAGCTCTTCAGCTTTGAGCGACGCACCCGAATTGTAGGATAGACCAAGACGCTCTGCGATTGGCGTGATCAGAAATTCTTTCGTCTGTTTGGCAATCTCATTGACCTTCGGATAGCCCCAACCGGCCACGATAAATCCGATAATGATGCCAATAATGCCGACGGCTCCGACCTTGATGACGCCGAAGCCAATGACAGCAGCGATCGCCACAATGGCGATACCGATGACGCTGTTCTTTTTCGCGCTATCCAGAGCATTCTTCCGCTCCGCTTCGCGCGCCTCCAGAACCGGCCTCAGATCGCTCTCATAAACATCGGCAAAATACGCGAAGTCCTCAGGCAGTTCTGCCAGTCGCGCTCTCAACACATCCTGCTGTGCATCCGTTTTCGTCATGTCTACGTCCCCAATAGATGTATGACGATATGACCTGACGGATCAGGCCATATCTTCAAAGCTTTTCAATGCGCCAGAAAGCTTGTCTTTCTTCTCGACATACTCTGCGAGACGGGACTTTTGTTCGTCAATCACCTCAACAGGGGCTTTTGAGATGAAGTTCTCATTCCCGAGCTTCTTCTCGATCTTGGTGATCTCGCCGTCGATTTTGGAAAGCTCTTTTGTAAGACGCGCCTTCTCAGCCTCGATATCAAGAGCATCACTCACAACAAGCGCTGCACGCGTGCCGCTGTGGACGAACTGAACTGCGCCATCAGGCACTTCTGCCGCAAACGCAATATTCTCAAGACGCGCGAGACGCTCAATCAGTGGCGCATAAGAACGGGTTCGCTGAACAATCTCTTGCCCGGCATCAACAAGTGCCAGCTTCAGTTTTGCACCAGCCGGAACATTGAGGTCGCCGCGCAAAGCCCGGATTTCAGTGATAAAACCGATAACCCAATCGACTTCTTCCGAAGCCGTCTCATCCTCGAACGACGCGTCCAGAGCAGGCCAGTTTTGCAGCATCAGAAAGCCAGGGCGCCCCGGGCCAAATTCAGCTAGCTGGTCCCAGAGTTCTTCGGTTACGAACGGCATAAATGGATGCAGCATTTTCAGCGTTTCATCCAGCACCCACGCAGCCGTCTGGCGGGTCTCCGATTTCGCCTGCTCGTTCTCACCGTTCAAAAGCGGTTTGATCAGCTCGACATACCAGTCGCAGAACGTGTTCCAGATGAAGCGGTAGCACGCCATAGACGCATCATTGAAGCGATACCCTTCAAGGTTGGCCGTGACCGACTGAACTGCCTGAGACAGCTCACTGACAATCCAGCGGTTAATCGGCTGAGTAAGCGCTTTTGGATCGAACTCTTCAGGCTTCCAGAGCGTGCATTCATTCATCTGGCAGAAACGCGCTGCGTTCCACAGCTTCGTGCCAAAGTTCCGGTACCCGACGATACGGTCGATAGAGAGGCGAATATCGCGCCCTTGTGCAGCCTGAGATGCGAGCGTGAAACGAAGCGCATCCGTTCCGCAGGCCGGAAGACCTTCAGGGAACTGACGACGTGTCTTCTGCTCGATCTGGTTCAACTTGCCCTTATCGTCCGTGCGCGCATCGCGCAGACGTTTGTCGACAAGAACCTGCAAGTCGCAACCATCGATAATATCGATCGGGTCGAGCACGTTGCCCTCGGACTTCGACATCTTCTTACCCGTCTCATCAAGTACGAGCGCGTGGATATAGACGTCTTTGAAAGGGACCTCATCCATGAATTTGAGGCCAAACATCATCATACGGGCAACCCAGAAGAAGATGATGTCGAAGCCGGTGATGAGAACCGCGCCAGGATAGAATTCAGACACTTCTGGTGTCTTATCCGGCCAGCCGAGGGTCGAGAACGGCCACAGCGCCGAGGAGAACCACGTATCAAGAACGTCTTCATCCTGCGTCAGCGTAACGTCGGCGCCATGCTTAGCGCGGGCCGCTGCGTAAGCAGCCTCTTCGTTCTCTGCGACAAAAATCTCGCCATCAGCTGTATACCAAGCCGGAATCCGGTGCCCCCACCAGAGCTGGCGGGAAATACACCATGGCTCAATGTTATCCAGCCACTGGAAATACGTCTTTGACCAGTTCTCCGGAACGAAGTCAGTCTTACCGTTGCGAACAGCTTCAATAGCTGGCTGCGCGAGCGTTTTAGCATCCACATACCACTGGTCCGTCAGCATCGGTTCAATAACGACACCGGACCGGTCGCCAAATGGCTGCATGATCTTCTTGTTCTCAACGAGAGGCTTTTGACCGCCCTCGCCGTCATCGATCATCACCGCGAGACCTTCCGCGGTAATCGCCTCAACGACCCGCTTACGGCATTCATAACGATCAAGCCCGCGATATTCCTCAGGAACCAGATTGATTTCAGAAACATCACCGGCTGAGTCTTTGCCCGCTGGAGAATGGAAACGAGAATCACCTTCCTCGAACATCTTGATCCAGAGATCTGAACGTTCCTGTGCCTTCGCTGCAGATTCCGCATGAGACAGGCCGTCTTTACGCATAGCCGCGACTTCATCGAGCAGCGCATACAAAGGAATGCCGTTGCGTTTGGCGACGCCATAGTCATTGAAATCATGCGCGCCGGTAATCTTCACAGCGCCAGACCCGAATTCAGGATCAGGATACTCATCCGTGATAATCGGCACGAGGCGGCGATGCTCTTTCGGTCCAACAGGAATTTCGCAGAGTTTGCCAACAATCGATGCATAGCGCTCATCGCTCGGATGCACAGCAACCGCGCCGTCGCCCAGCATGGTTTCAGGACGTGTCGTCGCAATGGAAATATAGTCGCGTTCTTCTTCGAGGATGACGTTCCCGTCTTCGTCTTTCTCAACATATGTGTACGTCGCACCACCCGCGAGCGGGTATTTGAAGTGCCACATATGGCCGTCGACTTCTTTATTCTCGACCTCAAGGTCAGAAATCGCCGTCTGGAATTGCGGGTCCCAGTTTACAAGACGCTTATCGCGATAAATCAGACCGTCATTATAGAGATCGAGGAAAGTTTTCAGGACAGCTTTGGAAAGGCCTTCGTCCATGGTGAAGCGCTCGCGTGACCAGTCGCAAGACGATCCGAGACGTTTATCCTGCTCGAGGATTTTACCGCCGGATTCTTCTTTCCATTCCCAGACTTTTTCGATGAAGGCTTCACGACCCATTGAGCGGCGGTCCTGATTGCCTTCAGCAGCCAGCTTGCGCTCGACAACCATCTGAGTCGCGATGCCCGCATGGTCTGTACCAGGCTGCCAGAGAACCTTCTTTCCGCGCATACGCTCGAACCGGATGAGCACATCCTGCAGCGTGTGATTCAGCGCGTGCCCCATATGCAGAACGCCCGTGACGTTCGGCGGCGGGATCACGATACAGTAAGGCTGGGCACTGCTATCCATGTCCGGTGCAAAGGCATTCGCCTCTTCCCACCGTTTATAGATTCGTTGTTCAGACTCGGTCGGGTTGAAATGTTGGTCGATCATTTGGTCCACATAAAGAAAAGCGCGCCAGTCTCCTAGCGCGCCCGTTCTGATAAATCGAGATGCAGAGACGAGTTTAACGCGCCATTCGGCTGATGCGCTTCACTTCTTCTTCCACTTTTGCTTCGACGATCCCTGGAAGGTTCTCGTTCAGCCATTCTTTCAGCATAGGGCGGAGCAGCTCACGCACGATAGATTCGAGCGTCGCGCCATTGCCGATTGCCATGCTGCCCATAAGCTGACCGAGCGCGCCAGCAGCTTTGCCCGCGACTTCGTCTTCCAAAAGCGCGTCACCATCATCCGCTGGCGGCGCAGTGAAGCGCGGTGCCGGCGCAGGTTCTGGCATTGACTCAGGTTCTTCCACGGCAACAATGTCGACGTCTTCGAAATCCGGTTCTGGTTCTTCCATAACCGGTTCTTCAAACTCGATCTCAGGTTCCGGTTCCGGCTCTGGTTCCTCGGCCATCATTGGCTCCGGTTCCATCTCCGCTTCCATGTCCAGTTCGAGAACGTCGTCGCCAGCAGACTCTTCGACAGCAGAATCCTGCTCAGGTTCATCATCCTCGGAGATGATTTTCCGGATCGACGCGAGAATCTCTTCCATCGTCGGTTCGTTTTGGGCTTCGTCCGCTGCCATTTTCCTTGTCCCAATCAATCGGGTTAAAAACTCACAAGAACACGGAATATAATCAAAGAATACCCCTGCGTCAGCACACAATAATTTTCTGCTTTGGATAACGGATCGTTAAGATGCCTTAACTCCACGCTACAAACTCCCCAATAGCGCGAGAATTCGGCTGGCTGTCACATAAACGCTGCGCTCTGCGTCCGCGAGGCGCAACTCTGATTCGAGGAGTTGTTGTTCCTGATCCAGCAAATCCAGTGTGGTGCGCAGGCCTACACTCACTTCAATCTCAGCACCTTCAAGCGCCGTGCGATTCGCTTCGATTTCTTGCGTAGCCGCAACAACACCAGATTGCGCAGCTATATGGGCTGCCCAGACCTCTGAAAGCGCAGCAGTCAGGCTTAAACGTGTATCCTCTCGCTGATAGCGGATTTGCTGTCGATTCAGATTTGCCTGTCGGATCGCAGATTCGAGGCGTCCGCCCGTGTACAACGGAATACGAGCGCGCGCACCGAGCACCGCATTGCTGTCATTAAAATCATTATCCCATGTGCCGGTTTGCAGTGCAGCGCTACCAAACGCTTCCACACGAACACCTCTCTGGCTCTCTGCAACCTGAACTGCTGCGTCTGCAAGCTGCTCAAGTGCGCTGAACCGGCTCAAAGTAGGGTTCTGCAAGCGCAAGAGTTCCAACGCTTCAGTCAGTGAAGAGGGAAGCTCGCTGAGATCGCTCTGCGTCACTGCAGCAAGCGTTCCCTCGCCCTGCCCCGTCAAACGGCTATACTGCGCCCATGCGGCGGTCAGGGCTGCCCCTGCAGCCGATAATTCCGCCTCGGCCCCTCTCAAGCGCGCTTCAGCAAGCGATACATCGGTCCGTGTCACGACACCCGCTTCGAAACGGTCACCGGCCGCCTCAAACTGGCGGCGGAGCCTATCGAGGTTTCGCTCCCGTATGCGAACCGCACGACGCGCAAAATCGACATTGAGATGAGCCTTGATGGCAGATGCCAGAACATCCTGCCTGCGTGCGCCCAACGCATATCGCGCTGCGTCCAAAGCATGCTCCGCCTGTGCAATTCCGGCAGGTATCTCACCGGACGTGAACAATGGCACAGACGCTTCCACGCTCGCCTGATTGACCCAGGTTTCCCCAATATCAATTCCAAACGCGCGGTCTGTCGATTGAGACTGTAACTGGGACGTCACCCCTGCTGAAATTTGAATGGATCGGGCAGCTCTCGCAGAAATCAGCGCTTCTGACGCCAATTCAATATCAATCTCTGCCGCTTCAATGGCAGGGTGATACTGAATTGCATTCTGCATCGTATCCTGAACTGTCTGCGCATGTGCAGACTGGACGATCGCTAAACCAGCGACACCTAGGAAAATGCTTGAAAAGCGCATAGCCGAGACTCCTCTGAAACAGAGGTGTCTCATACAAAACGCAAAAAGTGAACAGTGTTCACTAAATTAGAATACGAAGCCCTTCTCCTGAACGATCTCAGGAAGTTTGGGCGGAACACATTCGAATTCGGCGTGGTAAGAGACCGCTTTGGCGGATTTCTTATAGACACGCGCCTGGCCATTACGCTCGTCACCAATGACGACGCCAAGACGCCCGCCAACAGACAACTGATCGAGCCATGCATCTGGCACATACTCAACCATTCCGTTGACGAAGATAACGTCATAAGGGCCTTCGCTCGGAAACCCGTCTTTCAGGCTACCTTTTACAAATGCGATACGGTCCAGCTCCAGAGACACGACCCGGTCTGATGATTTCTCAACAACCTCTTCGTTCTCTTCGAGAGCAATAACGGTGTCAGCAAGCTCATTGAGTAGCGCCGAGGCGTAGCCTTCGGCGGCACCGACAACAAGAACAAGATCGTCAGATTTCACTTCCAGAGCTTGCAGCATCTTTGAAAGATCGCGTGCGAGCCAGAGCTTGCGGCCCTCCACAGTTTCAAGTTCCGCTTCCGAATAGGCCAGCTCACTGATAGCGCCCGGAACGAAGTTTTCCTTCTGGACCTTTTCAAACGCCTGAATGACGCGCTCATCCGTCACGTCGTTCGGACGGATTTGGGAATCGATCATTTTGCGGCGGGCAATATTCAAATCCACGGGACTCACCTCTGTCTGATAGTGAAGCTCTTACCACAGCTTTTACACGGAACAAGCTTACAGCACCAAGGATTGCCAATCACCAACCACGTGCAATAAAAAATGCACCTGATCACGCATTATCCATTGACGTTTGTGTCTGACTTGAGCATTTAGACACCCTTGCTCCGAGGCCCTGTGGCGGAGTGGTGACGCAGCGGATTGCAAATCCGTGTACCCCGGTTCGATTCCGGGCGGGGCCTCCAGAGCGCATTAACGTTTATCGCCTTATGCGCCCTGTTTTTGAGACATTTCCAAACATTATAGCAAACGAATAGGCACAGAACCGCCTTATTCCATTTACGTCTCGTTAAGAGAATCGTGGGAATTAAATACTGTCTTCTCCTTTGAAGACACCCCACCATCACCCAACGCCTCGGCGGGAGTTCGCTCCCGCCCTTTTTTTTTTGTAAAAAAAGTGAAATTGGCGTTTGACGTCAGAACTTCAGATGGCTATATCGGCCCTCTCGCTGTTCCGCGATAGCTCAGTTGGTAGAGCAGGCGACTGTTAATCGCCCGGTCGTAGGTTCGAGTCCTACTCGCGGAGCCAGCCCTTTCCAAAACAAAACTTTGTACAGAAGCGGCTTACGTTTAGTCTGACCAACCAGACTATCGAGGATGCTTTATGGGACGCTTTACTGCCGCCTGCGTACAAATGACGACAGGTATTGATCCGCAGACAAATCTAGAAACCGCTACGCGCCTGATCGAGCGTGCAGCTCGCGCTGGCGCACAATTCATAGCGACGCCTGAAATGACCGGTTGCATGAATATCAACGCCGGCGACCGACGCGCCACTATCTATGAGCAATCAGAAGATCCCCTGCTGAAAGCATTCCAGAACCTTGCCACAGACTTGAAGGTCACCCTGCTTATCGGGTCCCTCGCCTTCAAGGCTGACAACGATGAGCGGATGGCGAATCGCTCCTGCCTTATCAGCTCCGAAGGATCGCTGATTGCGACCTATGACAAGATTCACATGTTCGATGTTGAGGTCGGCGACGGTCAGACCTACCGCGAATCGAGTACCTATCGGCCCGGTGAAAGAGCGGTTCTGGCAGAAACGCCTCATGCGACGCTCGGCTTGTCAATTTGCTATGACCTGCGATTTCCGCACCTCTACAGACAGCTTGCACAGAACGGGGCACAGATTCTCACCTGCCCGGCCGCGTTCACTAAAGTGACGGGCGAAGCGCATTGGCATACGCTTCTTCGTGCGCGCGCTATAGAGACAGGAAGCTATGTTATCGCGCCCGCCCAGAGCGGCGTACACGAAGATGGTCGTGAAACATTCGGCCATTCGCTTGTGACCGATCCGTGGGGCCAGATTGTCGCCGAGAGCACCGTGTATGGCGAAGATGTGATTCTTGCGGAAATTGATACCGCAGAAGTCGCAGCGGTACGCGGGCGCATTCCCTCGCTCAGCAAAGAGCAACCCTTTACCATCTCAAAAAAATAGCCCCGGCAAAACCAACTGCAGGGGCTATCTCAAAATTTGTCATCTCAGCGCTTAATGCGTCGTCGGCGCCGGATCAGGTCCGCCGTCTGTCCGGCCAGTGAGGCTCGCCTGAAGCGCTGCCTGATCCTTCTCACTCCACTCGATTTCACTCAGTGATTTCGTAAGCGCGTGTTCCAGAACCTCATTGATGTCGCTAACCGCAATGATCTCGAGGTCGCTTTTCACATTGTCTGGAATTTCGGCGAGATCCTTCAGATTCTCTTCCGGGATAAGCACTTTGCGAACACCGCCACGGTGAGCCGCGAGGAGCTTTTCTTTCAATCCACCGATCGGCAGGACACGACCACGAAGGGTAACCTCACCCGTCATCGCGATATCCTTATGGATCGGATTCGCCGTGAGAAGCGACACAATCGCAGTGGTCATCGCGATACCGGCAGATGGACCATCCTTAGGAACAGCACCCTCTGGAACGTGTACGTGGATATCAGTCTGATTGAAGACATCCGGACGGATACCAAATGGCACCGCGCGTGAACGAACCAGACTGCTTGCTGCAGAGATTGATTCTTTCATGACGTCTTTCAGATTGCCTGTGACCGTCATCTTTCCGCGCCCCGGCATTTTGACCGCCTCAATCGTGAGAAGGTCGCCACCCACTGACGTCCAGACGAGGCCTGTAACGGCACCAATCTGATCTTCCTTGTCAGCAAGGCCATACCGATACTTACGTACACCCGCGAAGTCGCCAAGATTCTCAGCATCCACCACAATCGCGTCGTCGTCATGCTGCATCAGCTTGCGAACCGCCTTACGCGCAATCTTGGACAGCTCGCGCTCAAGATTACGGACGCCAGCTTCACGTGAGTAATAGCGGATTTCATCACGGATCGCGCTGTCATCGACTGTCAGCTCGCCTGGTTTCAGGCCGTGATTTTCTTCAATCTTCGGCAGCAGGTGACGTTTCGCGATCTCAACTTTCTCGTCCTCGGTGTAACCGGCGATCGAGATGATCTCCATACGATCCAGCAAAGGCTGAGGCATGTTGAGCGAGTTCGCTGTCGTCACGAACATCACATTGGAAAGGTCATAGTCGACCTCCAGATAATGGTCGTTGAACGTCGAATTCTGCTCAGGGTCCAACACTTCCAGCAGCGCGGACGCAGGGTCGCCCCGATAGTCCATGCCCATCTTGTCGATCTCATCGAGCAGGAAGAGCGGGTTGTTCGTCTTCGCCTTTTTCAGAGACTGAATGATGCGACCCGGCATGGATCCGATATAAGTCCGGCGGTGGCCCCGAATTTCAGATTCATCGCGCACACCACCAAGCGATACGCGCACGAACTCACGGCCCGTTGCTTCAGCAATGGACTTGCCAAGTGAGGTTTTACCTACACCTGGAGGGCCAACGAGACACAGAATCGGGCCTTTGACCTTGGATGTGCGAGCCTGAACTGCGAGGTATTCGAGAATACGTTCTTTGACTTTCTCAAGACCGTAATGGTCTCCGTCGAGAACTTCCTCAGCCTTCATCAGATCGGTCGCAACTTCCTTGTTCTCACCCCATGGCAGAGCAAGGATCCAGTCCAGATAATTGCGAACAACCGTAGATTCAGCTGACATCGGGCTCATCTGACGAAGCTTTTTCAGCTCCTGCTCAGCCTTCGATTTGGCTTCCTCAGAGAGAGGCTTCTCCGCGATTTTTTGCTCGAGTTCCGCGAGTTCATCGCGACCATCATCCTGATCGCCCAGTTCTTTCTGAATCGCTTTCATTTGCTCATTCAGATAGTACTCGCGCTGGGTCTTCTCCATCTGGCGTTTGACGCGGTTTTTGATCTTACGCTCCATCTGGAGCATGCCGATCTCGCCTTCCATCAGAGAGAAAACGCGTTCCAGGCGTTCGGTGACGTTGTTGAGCTCGAGCAGCGCTTGCTTTTCATTGAGCTTCACAGACAGCTGAGCTGCGACGGAATCAGCTAAGCGCAGCGGGTCCTCAATTTCAGAAATTGATGAGACGGCCTCAGGCGGCACTTTACGGTTCAGCTTCACATAGCCTTCGAACTGCTCAACAACAGCGCGTGCGAGGGTCTCGACCTCTTCATTCGCCTCGGTATCGTCTTCAAGCAGCTCCACCTCAGCTTCGAAGAAATCCCCCTGATCCTCAAGCGTAACCATTTTGGCGCGGGATTTACCCTCTACCAGCACCTTCACAGTGCCATCAGGTAGTTTCAGAAGCTGCAGAATAGTGGCCACAGTACCGATCGCGTAGAGATCTTCAGCAACAGGCTCATCGACGGTCGCATCACGCTGAGCAATCAGCATGATCTCGTTCTCACCATCCTCAACAATGTCGAGCGCCCGCACCGACTTTTCACGGCCGACAAATAACGGCGCAACCATGTTCGGAAAGACGACAATGTCTCGCAACGGCAATACCGGCAGCTTTTTTGTGATCGTCATTTTATGTCTCCGGTTTATTCAGAGCTCTATGTCGCTGACAGGTCTGGCAGGACAAACAGCTCTCCTTGACACTTGATGTGGCGTCAAAAGGGCAGAGCTTCAAGCTCTGCCCTTCAGGATATTATCAGCAATGTCAGTACGTATGCTTAAGAGCGGTATCAGGACGCTTCGCCCTGATCCTGTTCACGCTCGGAATGCACGTAAATCGGCTTTCCACTCGCATCGACCGCGTCGGCGTTGATGACGACTTCGGCGACACCATGCAGGTTCGGCAGCTCGAACATTGTGTCGAGCAGAATGCCTTCCATGATGGAACGAAGGCCACGCGCACCAGTTTTGCGAGTGATGGCTTTCTTAGCAATCGCAGAGAGCGCATCGTCGCGGAACGTCAGTTCAACATTTTCCATATCGAACAGGCGTTGATACTGCTTCACGAGCGCGTTCTTCGGCTCAGTCAGAATTGTGATGAGCGCATCTTCGTCCAGATCTTCGAGCGTAGCGATGACCGGCAGACGACCGATGAATTCCGGGATCAGACCAAAGCGCTGAAGGTCTTCAGGCTCTGTTCCGCGAAGAACTTCACCCGTTTTACGATCTTCTTCAGCTTTCACATTGGCGCCAAAGCCGATTGAGGTTTTGTCACCACGGTCGGTAATGATTTTGTCGAGACCAGCAAACGCACCGCCACAGATAAACAGAATGTTCGTCGTGTCGACTTGCAGGAATTCCTGCTGCGGATGTTTACGGCCACCTTGCGGAGGAACTGATGCAACAGTGCCTTCCATGATCTTCAGGAGCGCTTGCTGAACGCCCTCACCTGACACATCGCGAGTTATAGACGGGTTGTCCGACTTACGTGAGATTTTGTCGATCTCATCGATGTAAACGATGCCGCGTTGTGCACGCTCAACGTTATAGTCAGCTGCCTGGAGCAGCTTCAGAACGATATTTTCGACGTCTTCGCCGACATAACCGGCTTCTGTTAGCGTCGTTGCATCTGCCATTGTGAACGGCACGTCCAGAATACGCGCAAGCGTCTGAGCGAGAAGCGTCTTACCGCAACCTGTTGGACCAACGAGCAGAATGTTAGATTTCGAGAGTTCGACTTCGTTATCTTTCGACCCGTGAGAGAGGCGCTTGTAGTGGTTATGTACGGCGACCGACAGCACGCGCTTGGCCTGCTCCTGCCCGATCACGTAATCATCCAGAACGTCACAGATTTCTTGCGGTGTCGGAACGCCCTCACGAGAGCGAACCATCGCTGACTTGTTCTCTTCACGGATAATATCCATGCAGAGTTCAACACACTCGTCGCAAATGAACACGGTAGGCCCGGCAATCAGCTTTTTCACTTCATGCTGGCTCTTGCCGCAGAAGGAGCAATAGAGCGTGTTTTTACTGTCAGTAGATTGCGGTGGTTTATTCATCGAGACCTCAGTGGAGACGTTTCCCCATCCTAATTCGACGGTTTCGCGCCTGTTTTAATACTCATCATGGCGCAAGAGAGTTTACGAGACGTTCCCTAAACTCAGTTAATCGACCATATGCACGCCCGGCCAGCAAGTGTTTTTCTCGCCGAGCGCCGATGATGTCAAAATACCCGCTTCGCCACGCGAAGCTTATTCTGCGTCCGCTGCGTCGCTATCGCGACGTTCGAAAACCTTATCGACGATACCAAAGGCACGAGCTTCTTCAGCCGTCATGAATGAATCACGGTCGAGCGTACGCTCGATAGTGTCATAATCCTGACCCGTGTGCTTAACGTAGATCTCATTGAGACGCTGCTTGAGTTCAATAATCTCTTCCGCATGGCGCTCAATGTCGGAGGCCACTCCGCGGAAACCGCCGGAAGGCTGGTGAACCATCACCCGAGCGTTAGGAAGTGCAATACGAGAATCCTTGTCACCAGCGGCAAGCAGAAGAGAGCCCATGCTCGCAGCCTGGCCGATGCAGACCGTCGTGATCGGGCATCGGATGTACTGCATGGTGTCGTAAATCGCGAGACCTGAAGACACGATACCGCCAGGCGAGTTGATATACATGGCGATATCTTTTTTCGGGTTCTCAGACTCAAGGAACAGCAGCTGAGCCGTCACGATGGTCGCCATGCTGTCTTCAATCGGCCCGCTCACGAAGACGATGCGCTCTTTGAGAAGACGAGAAAAGATGTCGTACGCGCGCTCACCACGGCTGCTCTGCTCAACGACGCTCGGGATGAGGTTCAACGCGATTTCAGGGGAGTTCAACATGTCTAATATCTTTCTCGTATCATATGTGTCTCTCGACACTACTATCTGAGGTGCTTTCCCGAATCCGCAAGTGATTCTGTCATGATTTCTTATTGTTTGGCAAATTACTCACGATCCGGTTAATCGTTCACGGACAAAAAGCGTAATTTCGCAGGCGCTGCATGAAAAAAGCGGGCTGCAAAAACAGCCCGCTTTCCTAAAGAATCTACCGATAGAAAACGACTAGATGTCGTCTTCTTTTTCGAGCTCTTCACGGGAAACAGTTGTGTCTGTGACCGTTGCCTGCTCGAGGATGTGATCGACAACTTTTTCCTCGTAAATAGGCGCGCGGATCTGTGCCAGCGCGCCCGGCGTCTTACGATAAAATTCGATGATCTGAGCTTCCTGCCCCGGATAGCGTGAAGCTTCCTGGTTCAGCGCACGAGCAACTTCTTCCTCAGACACGACCAGCTCAGCTTTACGGCCGATCTCTGCGAGAACGAGACCAAGGCGAACGCGGCGTTCAGCGATTTTCTTGTAATCGACTTTCAGCTCGTCTTCAGACTTGTCTTTATCTTCGTCGTCGAGGTTGCCAGCTTCTTTTTCACGCTCGAACTGCGACCAGATCTGGTTGAATTCAGCTTCGACCATGCCTTCTGGAAGCTCGAAGCTGTACTCTTCGTCCAGCTTGTCGAGAAGCGCACGTTTCACCTTGCCGCGAGACATAGACGCGTGCTCGGCTTCGATTTGCTCACGAATAACTTTCTTAAGCGCCTCAAGGTCTTCCAGACCGAAGTTCTGAGCGAACTCGTCGTCGATTTCCGGCGTTTTCGGTTCGCGAACTTCGTGTACTTTAACTTCGAAGACAGCTTCTTTGCCTGCCAGATCCGCAGAAGGGTAATCTTCCGGGAATGTGACATTCAGTTCTGTTTCTTCTTCGGCTTTCACGCCAACGAGCTGCTCTTCGAAGCCCGGAATGAAACGGCCCTGGCCGAGAACGATTGTCTGGTTCTCAGCTGAACCACCTTCGAACGCTTCGCCGTCGATTTTGCCAACGAAGTCCATAACGACTGCGTCGCCGTCTTTGGCTTTAGAGCCTTTGCGGCGTGGTTCGTATTTGTTGTTGTTCTCAGCAAGACGACCGAGCGCCTCATCAACCTGTTCGTCAGAGACTTCAGCAACCGGACGCTCGAGTTCAAGCGCAGAAACGTCAGACGTTTCGAACTCAGGCATGATCTCTACAGACATTGTGTAGGTCAGGTCTTCTTCGCCAGCAGCGACCTTCTCGATGTCTGAGACAGGCTCGATAGAAGGCTGTTGAGCCGGGCGCAGTTCACGCTCGTCGAGCGCTTCCTGAGATGTGCTTGTGACGACTTCCTGAATGATGTCGCCCATGATCGACTTGCCATACATACGCTTCACGTGCGCAGCAGGAACTTTACCTGGGCGGAAGCCTTTCAGTTTCATTTGCGGGCGAATTTCTTCGATCTTGGCGTCAAGTTTCTCAGACAGCTCGCTCGCTGGAATTGTTACTTCAAAGGCGCGGCTAAGGCCTTCTGACTTCGTCTCTTTGACTTCCATTGTATTCCTCAGGTCCGCCGGATTTCGGCGCGTTCTAGAAAGCGGGAGCGAAGGTCCGTCCAAATACGGTTCCATCGCGAAGATCAGCGGCGGTGTATGTCACATGGAATCGCCCGTGTCCACGCCCTCTTTCAATAGAAATGGCGCTGTTTGTCTGGGTAATTCTCCGGAAACGCGTCTCGGCATCAACTTTTGTTATCTGGACATTACGCATCTTATTAGGGACATCATTGAAATATGATCCACGGACCAACTTCTCATACCTACTATTCGCAGCGCCTTCGCCTGCATTACGTAGACTGGGGCAACCCTGATGCCCCTCCCCTGATTTTGCTTCACGGCGGGCGCGACCACTGCCGCAGCTGGGACTGGGTGGCCGAAGAGCTTCGTCACGACTGGCACGTCATCGCACCTGACCTCCGTGGTCACGGAGACAGCGAATGGTCTACTGACGGCACGTATAACGTTATGACCTGCGTCTATGATCTCGCGCAGCTGATTCATCAGAAGAAGCTCGCACCGGTGACGATCGTCTCTCACTCCTATGGCGGGAACATCTCGCTGCGCTACACTGGGCTCTATCCAGACAGTGTCCGGCGTATTGTAGCCATCGAAGGCCTCGGCCCGTCTCCGAAGATTCTCAAAGAACGCGAGAATGAAGATTACGCGGACCGGATTCGCAAATGGGTCGACGACAAGCGCGGCGCCGCAGGCCGGACCCCAAGAAAATATGCCAGCCTGGATGAAGCCTATCAGCGCATGAAAGAAGAGAACGGCTATTTATCTGCCGAACAGGCTAAGCACCTCACCATCCACGGCATTTCACAGAACGAAGACGGAAGCTATTCGTGGAAGTTCGATAACTATTTCCGCGTCTGGCCACCATTCGATATTCCGATGGAGGAATTGCACAAGCTCTGGGGCGCGATCACCTGCCCGACACTGCTCCTGTATGGCGCAGACAGCTGGGCATCGAACCCCGCCGAAGACGGCCGTTCCGAATATTTCAAAAACGCCGAAGTGAAGCTGTATGAAAACGCAGGTCACTGGCTGCACCACGATCAGTTTGATCGCTTCATGTCGGACGTGCGCGCGTTCATTTAGCGCCGCACATTCCGGTCCTCCAAAAGCAAAAAAGCCGCCCCCGAAGGAGCGGCTTCTTGTTTTTCCAAATGGCGCGAGTGACGGGGCTCGAACCCGCGACCCCCGGCGTGACAGGCCGGTACTCTAACCAACTGAGCTACACCCGCTCACCGTTTGGAGACGCGGTGAATACGTAACTCAGCTCATTGGGTCAAGCACAAAAATCAATTTTTTCGCACTTCTTTTGAATGTCATTTAAAAGCCGCGATTGGAGCTTATCTTTTCAGGGTATTCAGCTCGCCCTGAACGGAGGCCCCATTGAAAAAATTCCTCTTCGGCCTGGTCGCCATATTTGTCGTAATCATCGGCGTCGTCTCTGCTGCGCCGTTTCTGATTCCAGCTTCAACGTATGGGCGCGTCGCTGAAGAGCAGCTGGAAGCCATGCTGGGACGGGACGTGACACTGGCGTCTGATCCAAGCATCACAATCTTCCCGCGCCTCGGCGCAACGATTGAAAATGTCGAGATCGCAAACGCCGAAGGGTATGATGATCCCTATTTTGCGCGCGCAAATAGCTTGAGCGTTGCCGTTAAGTGGTTGCCGCTTTTCTCACGCCGCGTAGAAATCGCATCGCTTCGTTTTGATGGCGGAGAAATCCTTCTTCACCAACGCACGGCCACGTCAAACAATTGGACCTTCACTCCAGCGGAGGCGCCAGAACCGACTGAAGAAGAATCAAACGTTCCCGCCGAAACAGCTCAATCTTTTGACGCAATCATTCCTCGTGCTGAATTTACCAATATGCGCGTGCAATATGTCGATGAGGTATCGGGCACCACTTACGACGCAAACCCGATCAATCTTGTCGCGCGACTCGATGGCCTTGACGCTCCTGCCTCCATTGATGGCGACATCACCATCAATTACGAGCGATTTGATATCAGCGCGTCCCTGTCCTCGGTGAATGCCCTGACGTCCGGAGCGCCGACAGACTTACAAGCTGACGTATCCTCGCAACTCCTGGACCTCTCATTCGAAGGTAATGCCGTTCTGGACGCAGATCCGAGCGTCAACGGGCAGTTTGAGTTCTCTTCGAACGACCTTCAGGCGCTCACAAATTTTGCAAATATTCAGGTCGACCAGAATCTCACCGCATTGGGGCGCACCCGTGCGTCAGGCCAAGTCGTCGGGCCAGTAAGCGCTTTACAGATATCGAGCCTTACCGCGTCTCAGAACGCCTCAAATCTGGAGACTGAGTTTAGCGGCGATATCACGCTGGGCGGAAACATGCCCGTCGTCACAGGTCAAATCTCAAGTCGTTCATCAGACCTGAAACGCTTCCTCGAAGCGATGGAGATAGACCTACCTCCGATGCAGGCTGGTGCACTCGATCGTTTCGCGGCAGACATCACGCTGCGTAATGAGAATGACAGCACCCGAGCAAATATCGATACTCTTCAGCTGGACGATATTGATGTCTCAGGGACAATTCTCGCAAATCTACGCGGCAATGTTCCTGTCATTAATGCGACGCTTGCGATTCCCACATTGGACATCAGTCCCTACCTTTCAGAAAGCCGCGTAAGCGAGAACGAAGCTCCGGCTGAAGGCGGCTGGAGCGAAGACCCGATTGATCTGAGTTTCCTGCACACCCTGAACGGCGCATTCGATATCTCTATCGGCGAACTTACAGATTCGCGCGCTCGCATCCTTGATGTTGTCGTGGATGGCGAGCTTTCAAACGGACGCTTCACAGGCAGTCTTGATTCTATTCCACCGGAAGGTGGCCGTTCGGGCCGACCTGGCAATATTGATCCGTTCTATTCCGGACGCCTCGATACAGACCTGGTGCTCGCTTCACGCGCAGATGGTTCTAACGCCTTGAACGTAAAGGCTAGTGGCTCCGGCATCACCGCGGCCGCCCTCGTCCGCTTCTTTACCGGTCAGGAAGTCCTGCAAGGCGTCGCCTCCATCGATGCAGATATTCAAATGACGGGCCGCAGCGTAGCTGATTTCATTCGTTCAATGGACGGCACATACCGTGCAGACGTCGCAGATGGAGCAATTCTTGGAATCAACCTGCCCCAGCTTCTACGAAGCGCTCAGACATTCCTCGAAACACGCACATTGCCGGATGCGCTTTCGCCAGAAGCTGAAACAGACTTCTCATCGCTTCTTCTTGAAGGACGCATACGAGAAGGCGTCGCTGAGATTTCGACTATGAATCTGGTAGCGCCATTCCTGCGCGCGACAGCGGAAGGCGAGATTGACCTCTACAATCAAACCCTGGACATCCACTTCTATCCGCGTGCGCTGACCAGTGCGACCGGCGCCGACAATGGTTTTGAAGGTTACGGCATTCCTCTGGCCATTACAGGCGGATGGGCGTCACCGCGTGGCAGCCTCGACACAGAGTTCATCGCTGATCTGGCTGCTGGCGCAGTTCGAAGCCGACTTGAGGATGAAGCAAGGTCCAGACTCGGCGATGACGCCGTGAGCGGGCTAATCGGCGATGCTTTGGGCATCAGCCGTAACCGCACCGACGAGTCTTCTGAAAATCAGACGTCAGGAGACTCCGCCGCTGAAACCGAGACTGAAACGACAGACGAGGAAGAAGCCCCTACGCCGGAGGACGCTGCGCGCAATCTTCTGCGAGACATAATAAACCGGCCTCGCGAATAACCGCGGGCCGGCTGGCATATTTGGAAAATCTCTGGTCGGAGCGAGAGGATTCGAACCTCCGACCCCCGGTCCCCCAGACCGGTGCGCTAACCGGGCTGCGCCACGCTCCGATGCCAGAGAGGCGCAGATATAAATCACCCCGGATAAGGCGTGCAAGAATTACGTGAGTTGGATCAGGCCGCGTCTTTAACCAGCACTGCATCGAGACGTGATTTCACGGAATCAAGTTCTGAGAGCAGGCTTGAGAGACGATCTTCGGTCACGGCTGCAGATGTCGATGTAAACACACCTGATTCGACAACGTCATTCACTGTCTTCTGCAGGTTTTGCACCGGATTAGCAGCCGGACTGTTGAACTGAGACGGATCGATCACTTCGCGGATTGGTTGCCCCAGACGAACGCCGCCATCGAGAACAGCAGAGACGCCCTGCTCCCGGATCACTTTCTGTGCGCCTTTAATGGTCAGGCCCTGATCATGCAGCAAAGCCTGAATCGCACGCGCCGTATCTACATCTTCGGGGCGGTACATTCGACGACCATCGCGACGTTTTACAGGCTTCAGTGCTGAGAATTTTGTTTCCCAGAAACGAAGAACATGCGTCGGGAGCCCGAGCTCCTTAGCAGCCTCACCAATCGAACGAAATGCAGTTGCTGACTTGGTGACGGTGCCGTTTGCGCTGGTCATTTTATTTGTCCCTAATCTTTATTCAGAGAGTCATCCACACGCTGCTTGAGGAGAGGAGAAGGACGGAACGCGACAACCCTACGGGCCGAGATTTCCGCGGCAATGCGAGTTTTGGGATTACGCCCCATACGCGCATTTTTCTCACGCACGACAAAGTTTCCAAAGCGGGCCAGCTTAACTGTCTGGCCATCTGTGAGATCGTCGGAGATCAGTTCGAGCACTCGCTCGAGCAATTCTCCTGAGTCCTGCCGGGTCAGACCAACTTCACGTACCAGTGAATCCATGATCTCGGCTCGGGTGACTGCCTTATCGTGCTGCACTCCCACCTCCTTAACAGCATTAACAGAAAACACCCGATTCCTTAACGAAACTCTTACAAACGGAAGAGGTTTGCTCCCCAGGCGAAGCCGCCGCCCATCGCTTCCGTCAGAACCAGGTTACCTGACTTTGCACGGCCATCATCAATGGCTTCGGCCAGCGCTAGAGGGACTGAAGCCGCTGAAGTATTACCGTGTTTACCAACAGTAGACACAATTTTAGCTGAGTCTATGGATAATCGTTTTGCGACACCATCAAGAATGCGTTGATTCGCCTGATGAGGCACAAACCAGTCGATTTCGTTATGATCGACGCCAGTCGTGGCCAGAAGGTTCTCTACCGCGCTGGAAATATTGACAACTGCGTGTTTGAAAACCTGATTACCGATCATACGCAGATGACCAACCGTCTGCGTCACTGAAGGCCCACCGTCGACATAGAGAAGGTCTTTGTACGAACCATCTGTCCGCAGATTGTGCCCAAGAAGACCGATTTGCGCATCATCTTCAGCAGTATCCGCTTCAAGTACAACGGCACCGGCGCCATCGCCGAACAAAACGCACGTGGTTCGATCCGACCAGTCAAGAATGCGGGAAAACGTTTCAGCGCCGATCACCAGAGCCTTTTTGAAGCCGGAATTGCGCATCAGGCCATCGGCTGTCGCCAGTGCAAATACGAACCCTGAGCAAACAGCGCCCACATCAAATGCCGCGCCCTGACGCATGCCGATCTTGTTCTGGATGATCGTTGCGGTAGACGGGAACGTGTAGTCCGGTGTCGCCGTCGCACAGACCAGAAGGTCGATGTCGTCCGCCGTGAGGCCAGCAGCTTTCAGCGCAGCTTTTGCAGCCTCTGCACCCAGATCTGATGTGAACTGACCATCATCAGCAATATGTCGCTGGGAAATACCCGTACGAGCTTTGACCCACTCGTCATTCGTGTCGACCATACGCGACAAGTCTTCGTTTGTCAGAATTCTGCTTGGCAGATAGCTTCCGACACCGGTTACGCGAATGACTTGTTTCATGTGCTGACCGCTTCCTCGGCTTCAGGGTGTGAGGCCTGAAAACGCGACAGGCTGGCTTCTACGTCCTGATGAAATGTACTGTTTCCAACGCTATAGGCCAAACGAAGCGTCGTCGCAAAACCTTCTGCATCAGTACCACCATGGCTCTTCAAAACAATTCCGTTCAAGCCCAGGAATACACCGCCGTTTACATTTCCAGGATCAAGGCGCTGTTTCAGCTGCTTTAGCCCCGCACTGGCCAGAACTGCACCAAGTTTGGACAGGATCGAGCTGGTCAGTGCTTCTTTGACGAATCCTCCGACGAGTTTCGCCGTCCCTTCTGCAGTTTTGAGGGCGATGTTGCCTGTATAGCCGTCCGTGACCACGACATCAGTCGTACCCATCGAGATGTCATTGCCCTCGACGAAACCATAATAGTTCAGACCGAATTCATTGCCTTTAAGCATGTCAGCGGCCTGTCGAACTGATTCGATACCTTTCAGTTCTTCAGAGCCGATGTTCAGAAGACCAATGCTCGGATCAGTTTTTCCGTGGATTGCTTTGGAGTAGGCAGCGCCCATAATCGCGAACTCGACCAATTGCTCGGCATCAGCTTCAACATTGGCACCGACATCCAGCACAATGCTAGCGCCGCGCGGGCTAGGCCAGCTGGCCGCGAGTGCCGGACGATGCACTCCTGGCACCATGCGTAGAACAAGCTTGGACATAGCCATCAGCGCGCCGGTATTCCCTGCGGAAATAGCGACGTGCGCAGTTCCGGACTTCACCGCCTGCAGTGCGTTCCACATGCTGGAGTTCTTCCCGCCGCGCAGAGCCTGACTAGGCTTGGCATCCATGGAGACAGCCTTGTCCGTGTGCGCAATTTCACAAACACGCGCGAGCTTTGGATCAGCATCCAGATAAGGACGCAGCTGAGCCTCATCCCCATGAAGGAGAAAGTTCACAGGGCGGCCTTCGGCAGCCAGCAGCGCGACGCCGCGCATCACGCTTTCCGGGGCATGATCGCCGCCCATGGCATCCACTGAAAGTACGAGAGTTTCAGCTGTCATGCTAAAAATGCCTTCTTTACTGGTTCGGATGAGCTTTTAGGCAACAGTTTGCCATATAACCAGCCCGTAAGTGTGTCTATCCGAAGAAAAATTCGGTCGCCGCGGGCCAGTCGAGCTCTCCTGCGAAAAGGCTGTCTTCTGATTGCGCGTCCAATGCCGCGACCGCCGCTTCGGTATAATGGGTCGCCGCCTGCAAGTCTTCTGCCGATGCATCTACCATTAAATTCCGCGAAATCACCTCAGCGATACTGCCTTCGCCCTCGAAAGCTGACTCGTATGCTCTGATGCGACCATAGAACCCTTCCGCCAGTTTCCGCATCTTCTTACCGACGATCAGATCCCCAACACCGGCTTCTCTGAATGCATAGTCGAAATTAGAGAAAATATTCTCGAATAGTTTTTGCGCGACGCGCGCGCCGGATGGTCCGGCGAGCTTCAAACGACGCATTAGAATGGCCGCATGAAGCGTGACAGCCTCAAAACGCCCTTCAAAAGTATCGGGGACACGCCCTTCTGCAAAGAGCTCAATCTGGCGCGACTGACGGTTCAGCTGGTCAAAAAGTCGGGCCGCAACAGACTTCGGTCCTGACTTCTGTGAAAACAATCGTGACAAAAACATCATATATACGCTCTTCGCTTGCCAAACGGCTATCAGTCCCGTTAGTTCATGCCGGAAGATAGGAGAAGCCCCATGGCGCGCAAATTATTCTTTGTACTTGCTTCTGCAGCGCTTTTGTCTGCGTGCGCAAATGCGACACGAGATTATCAGGGTTATGTGGCTGATGAAATCGCTCCGGCAGATATCACGCCCGGCACAGACAACCGTTCGACCGTACTCGGCAGCCTTGGCTCTCCGTCCACGACCAGCCTGTTTGACGACAATACATGGATTTATCTGAGCGCGACACGTGAGCGTTTCGCATTCTATCATCCACGCGTTGTTGAACGCACAATCGTCGCCATCCGATTCGGCGAAGACGATGTTGTGGAAGAGGTTCTCCAATACGATCAGGAAGACGGCCGCGTCATCAATTACGCGTCACGCGAGACGCCGACACGTGGTCGCGAGCTTGGCTTGCTTGAGCAAATTTTCGGCAATGTCGGCCGCGTGGCTCTGCCTCAGCAACAACGCGATCCGGGCCAGATTGGTCAGTAACGCAACAGAATTTCACTAAAAAAAGCCCGGCGATACGCCGGGCTTTTTCTTTAGCTCTACCTCTGGGGCTTAGTGAGCGCCCCAGTGCGCAATAACCGCGAGCATGATCAGGGCCACAATGTTGGTGATCTTGATCATCGGGTTCACCGCGGGACCAGAGGTGTCCTTGTAAGGGTCCCCCACAGTATCACCGGTCACAGACGCTTTGTGTGCGTCAGACCCTTTTTCGTGCTTCACGCCGTCCTTATCCACAAAACCATCTTCGAAGGACTTCTTCGCGTTATCCCACGCACCGCCGCCAGAGGTCATGGAAATCGCAACAAACAGACCGGTCACAATGACACCGAGCAGCATTGCACCCAGCGCAGAGAAGGCGGCACCTTTACCAGCGATCAGAAGAATTGCTCCAAAAAGCACGAGCGGCGACAGCACCGGCAATAGAGATGGCGCAATCATCTCACGAATCGCAGCTTTGGTCAGAATGTCGACCGCGCGGCCATAATCCGGACGCTGCTCGAAATTCATGATGCCAGGCATTTCACGGAACTGGCGGCGAACTTCTTCCACGACATCCTGCGCAGCCCGGCCAACTGACATCATCGACATGCCACCAAACAGGAATGGCAGAAGGCCACCGAACAGCAGACCTACAACGACATACGGGTTGGAGAGTGAGAAGTCGGCCACGACGCCATAGAAGAACGATCCCTCCACCGCGCTTGCCGTGAAGTAATTCAAATCCTCTGTGTAAGCCGCAAACAGAACCAGAGCGCCGAGACCCGCAGAGCCAATCGCATAGCCCTTCGTGACCGCTTTCGTGGTGTTACCGACAGCATCAAGCGTGTCAGTCGTACTGCGCACGCTGTCATCCAGACCCGCCATTTCGGCAATACCGCCGGCGTTATCTGTAACTGGACCGAATGCATCCAGCGCAACCACCATGCCGGCAAGCGCAAGCATCGTCGTCGTGGCAATCGCGATGCCGAACAGGCCTGCGAAATTAAACGTCAGGATGATGCCTGCAATAATAACGAGCGCTGGAAGTGCGCAAGATTCCAGAGACACAGCCAGGCCCTGGATCACGTTCGTGCCGTGACCGGAAACAGATGCCTGAGCGACTGAACGTACAGGTCGTTTGTCTACGCCGGTATAATACTCCGTGATATATACAATCAGACCGG
Source organism: Ponticaulis sp. (assembly GCA_002723155.1). GTDB lineage: Bacteria > Pseudomonadota > Alphaproteobacteria > Caulobacterales > Hyphomonadaceae > Ponticaulis. The sequence continues at coordinate 679,218 of PBNO01000006.1, forward strand.
TCACGCCGAGGCCGACAATACCGCAATACAGAAGATCCCAGCCGCTGATCACTAGACCTGCGCCGGTTTCAACCGTGGCATCGAAGCTGCCCATCAGCATGTAGATTACAGCAGCCACACCGATACCGGAAATGACAGCAGTCGCGACGAAGCCCTTATAGAGGGCGCCCATCACGCTATTATCTTTTCCAAGACGGACGAAATATGTGCCGAGGATCGAACCGATAATACAGATACCGCCAATTGCGAGCGGCAGAAGCATCATCAGAGACGCATCAGCTCCGGCGAAAAAGATGGACGCGAGAACCATTGTCGCGACAAGCGTCACTGAATACGTCTCGAACAAGTCGGCTGCCATACCCGCACAGTCACCGACATTATCGCCAACATTGTCGGCAATCGTCGCAGCGTTACGAGGATCGTCTTCTGGAATACCAGCTTCGACCTTACCAACCATATCGCCGCCCACGTCGGCGCCTTTGGTGAAGATACCGCCGCCGAGACGGGCGAAGATGGAAATCAGCGATGCGCCGAAACCGAGAGCAACAAGCCCGTCAATGAGCGTGCGATCTCCGCTGTCATATCCCATTCCGGACGTGAGAATTGCGTAATAGCCAGCTGTACCGAGCAAGGCGAGACCAACAACAAGCAAGCCTGTGACCGCACCTGACTTGAAGGCCATGTCGAGACCAGCCGCGAGGCCGCCATTCATGGACGCTTCTGTGGTTCGGACGTTGGCCTGCACAGAGACCTTCATGCCGATAAAGCCTGCTGCGCCAGACAGAATGGCGCCGAGCAGAAAGCCCACGACGATGATAAAGTTGCCCTGAAAAGCAATCAGCAGCGCAACCGCGATCAGAATGCCGACAATACCAATGGTTTTGTACTGACGGGACAGATAGGCGTCGGCACCTTCCTGAATTGCTTTGGCAATTTCTTGCATGCGATCATTGCCCGCCGACGCGGACATGATTGACCGGCTTAGAAAAAAGCCGAAGGCGATGGCTGCTATTGCAGCAACAATCACCAGGACAGTCGTTAAGTCCATCTTTTCCTCACTATGTATTTTTTATCGGAACTGCCCTTCACGGAGACGGAATACCTCCGCACAGCTCCCCTTTTGTTTGTGAGGTTATTGTTGGCAAATAGTAGATGAGTGCGCAAGCATGCTAATCGCGCAGCAGATTCTGCCGCGCATTACAGGGTTTTGAGAGGATTTTTCTGACGTTTCAGAAGGCTCTGAATATCAGCCTTCAATGAAGACGAGCTGTGAATCGGTCGCCAGAATTTCTATCGACTCAACAGAGCCTTCGCCCATTTCCTCTTCGACAACCGTCCGGACGATATCGAGGTATCTCTGCTCATTGAGCTCCATCGGATGCCCCTCCAGCCCTACAGGCGTACGGTGCGCTGCACGAAGAATACCATCGCGGATAATGTGCGCGCGATCCCGTGCGCCCCAATGGTCATGACCGCTTGCAATCGTCACGACCGCACTCACGAAGAGATAGTTGATCAACTCACCGTCGCGCTGGACCGGAACAACGATGTTGGAAAGATCAACAGTACGGTTGGACCCACCCTGCCCGCCTTCATCACCAGCCGCAAACGCGGTTGGCCCTGCGCCAAATGAGACGCCAGCGAAAAAGATAACAGCGAAAAAGGTACGAATGAAGTTCTTCATGCCAGCATACATACGAAATAATGGCTGAAAAACCGTTATGAATTGCCGCCGTGTTCCCATCCAGTTTTTAACAGTTTGATAGGCATCCCATTTGCGTCCAGAACGTTCACGCCAGTGCCCGCTTCACAGCAACCAATGCAGGTTACGGCCAGGTTTGCCTGTCTGGCTGTCGCCTCGATTGCCCCGCGCTGACTTTGCGGCGCAGTGAATAAGCACTGGTATTCATCGCCGCCTGAAAGCAGGTCCACCGAGCGCGAATCGAGAGACGACACATTTTGTACCAACGGAATATCACTCAATTTTATCGTCGCTCCACACTGTGACGCGTCACAAATGTTGGCGAGATCGGCAATAAGGCCGTCAGAGATATCAGCTGACGCATTAGCATGCTGAGCAATCAGATGAGCAACCTCTACCGATGGCAGTTGCGGCACACGGTAATGCAAGACGCTCTGTGGAAATTCACTTTCAAGATTTCGTTCTATCGCGCGCAGCCCCGCAACGCCGTGCCCAATCGTGCCGGTTACCCATATGTCGTCGCCCTCGCATGCGTTGCCTCGTCTCGGGACGTGGTCACTGAGCGAACGCCCAAGAAGCGTCAGAGATAATACAAGACGGTCCGGACTGGATGTTGTGTCGCCACCAATCAGGTCGATATCGAAGGCACGCAAATCAGATGAAAGCCCAGTTATTAGTGCGTGAAGATCGTCGTCTGAGCGATTTGTTGGCCAGACAAGATTAAACAGCGCCTGATGGGGTAGCGCGCCTTTCGCAATACAATCCGATACATTCACCCGGACCAGCTTTTGACCCACGGTATCCAGCGGATCAGCGGATAGAAAGTGAACGCCCTCAACAAGCGTGTCAGTCGTAACGATAAGTCCGGAATCAAGCAGCGCGACATCATCCTTCAATGACGCCGCGCCTCTGCTTTGTGCCAAAGGAGAGAGAAGAGTTCTTATGAACTCAAACTCTTTCACGATTCCAGATAACCGGTCGGAACGCCGTCAGGGCGAACATCGCGAGCAACCTTGTCGAGCAGGCCGTTCACGAATTTCGGCTCGTCTCCATCGAAGAATGCGTGCGCAATTCCGACATACTCTTCAATGATCACGGCGTTCGACAGGTCTGCACGGGTGGCTAGTTCCTGTGTCGCGCAACGAAGAATCGCACGCGATGTGGAATCGATGCGATCGAGGCGCCATTTCTCGGACAGACGCGCCTTGATCGCTTCATCGATCAGGCTTTGCTTATCGACAACGCCTTGAACGATCTGTTTGAACAGATCTGGGTCAGCGTCTTCAACAGGGTGGCCGTCGTCATCGAGACCAAGACGGTCTTCCATGAACTCACGGATAACGGCTTTCGCGCCGCGCTCGGTAATTTCGAGCTGGTAAACCGCCTGAACCGCCGCGAGTCGTGCGCCGGAGCGACGAATTCTGATGATGTCAGGCGGCAATTTTTGTTCTTTACTCATCCGCGAAGTGTTTCCTTACGGAACTTCAGCATTTCAAGAGCCGCTGTTGCAGCGTCTGCACCCTTGTTTTTCTGCTGTCTGTCGGCCCGTGCCCAGGCCTGTTCCTGATTTTCGACTGTAATAATACCATAGCCGATAGGCAGGCGGCGTTGAACAGTCAAATCCATAAGTCCACGAGCGGACTCACCACACACATAATCATAGTGGGTTGTTTCACCGCGAATGACGCAACCAATCGTCACAAACGCATCGTACATGTCGCTGTCGGCAGCCATGGCCACAGCACCTGGAATTTCGAATGCGCCTGGAACTTCTACAGTTTCCACACGTGCTTCTGCGGCTTCCAGAACTTCCATTGCGCCCGCTTCCAGTTCGAGCGAAATCTTCTCGTAATAGCGCGATGTGATCAGCAATACTCTCGGGCCCATACTAGCCGTCCTCTTTAATCATGCGCCAACCTTCAAGGCTCAGCCCGTATCCATCGATACCAGCGACCTTTGACGGCTTGGACGTTGTTAGAATGATAATCTTACGGATCCCGAGATCCTTCATGATCTGCGCACCGACGCCATACTCGCGAAGCGGACGGCTATGGTCCACAGGCCCGGACGACGCCGCGCCAAGCCCCTCAGCAATGCTATCCTTACGCATGGTGTTCAGAAGGATGATCACGCCCGGCTCGTCTGCCTCTGCAATCATCTTCATGGAATTGCGAACGAGATTGGACCGCCCGGTCTTCTCACCCAGAACATCATTCATGAAGTTGATGCGGTGGACGCGCGTCAGAACAGGCTCGTCCGGGCTGATTTTACCGTGCACGAGCGCCATATGCTCTGCACCATCAATCGTGTTCTTGAAAACGATCGCTCGGAAACCGGAGCCGTGTTCGCTCTCAAACGGCACGTCGATCCGGCGTTCGAGGAATCGGTCGTTACGGCGACGATAAGCAATCAGATCAGCAATCGTACCAATCTTCAGATTATGAAGCTGCGCGAATGACACAAGATCCGGAAGACGCGCCATCGTACCGTCTTCATTCATAATCTCGCAGATCACCCCAGCCGGATAGAGGCCAGCCATACGGGAAATATCGACAGCTGCCTCAGTGTGACCTGCGCGGACCAGAACGCCGCCCTCACGTGCTACCAGTGGGAAGACATGGCCCGGCGAGACGATGTCGTCACTGTTCTTTGTCGGGTCAATCGCCACGGCGACTGTACGAGCACGGTCCTGAGCCGAGATACCGGTGGTGACGCCCTCTTTCGCCTCGATGGACACTGTGAACGCAGTGCTCATGCTTTCGCGATTATTCCGGGTCATCGGCTCGAGGTTCAGAATGCCCGCACGTTCGTGGGTCATCGCCAGACAGATCAGGCCTCGACCGTGTGTCGCCATGAAATTGACGGCGTCCGGTGTGGCGAACTGAGCCGGGATGATCAGATCACCCTCATTCTCGCGATCTTCCGCGTCGACAAGAATGTACATTTTGCCGTTGCGGGCATCTTCAATGATCTCCTCAATTGAGGAAATCGCGCTGTGAAAATCTTCACTCATCGCGGCGTCTGTTCCTTTCGTTTCCGGCTGCGAAACAGCGTTGGCTATCTGATCTTTGGAAAAACCAAGGCCCTGATCTTCCGAAAGCTGGAAAACGAGTGCCTGCACAGAAGCTGGAATGCTTCCACGCTCAATCCAGTACTGCACCGTTGAAGGCGATTTATTCACCGCCCTCGCAAACGGGCGCAGACCGCCAAATGCTTCAATTATGTTTTGGATCGAACTCATGTCCGGACATGTACGACTTTTTCGTACAATGGCAACCCTCAGCGAAATTCCATCTGCCTGGAAACATATCGAGCGAGCATGTCAGCTTCGAGATTTACTGCGTCTCCGGCCTTAGCGGCTCCTAAAGATGTTACCTCGAATGTGTGCGGAATGATTGCCAGTTCAAAGCCGGTTTCAGTTACACCTGCAATGGTCAGTGAAATACCGTCCACAGCAACAGAGCCTTTCAATGCGATGAGCGGACGAAGTGCCTTCGGCGCTTCGACGGTGACGCGATACCCGTCACCCTCTTCCACAATACTTTGAATTTTTCCAAGGCCATCGACATGTCCAAATACCAAATGGCCGCCTAATTCGTCGCCTAAGCGCAGGCTGGGCTCAAGGTTCACACGGTCACCCGCAACCTTGCTACCGAGCGACGTCAGACGAAGCGTTTCAGGAACAGCCTCAACAACCCAGCGCGGCACATCGCCAGAGAAATCGGCATCAATGACCGTCAGGCACACGCCTGAATGGCTGACCGAAGCCCCCATTGTCAGGTCCTTCGGATCGATTTGGCCGCGCACGGAAAACTTCCGGTTCCCGTTGACTTCTTCAATAGATTCGATGACGCCGAGATCGCGCACAAGACCGGTGAACATAGGTCACTCTCCTTTTTCGTACGTTTCCCATAGATCAACACCCGCTTCTCGTACACCCGTACGAACCAAGCGGAATGCCGCACCCAGATCTTCCACACCAAGTGAGCCGAATGCCGGTCGTCCATCTCCGCCAATGATCATGGGCGCCCGAAACCACTCCAGTCTGTCGATCAAACCGGCCTTCAGAAAGCTGGCAGCGACCACACCTCCGCCTTCAATAAAGACAGAAGATAGGCCCTTGGATGACAGGCGGCTCAAAACATCGTGAACGTCCAGATCAGAGCCACTCATTGCGACCCTCTCGACCTCTGCTCCGGACTTATTTAGCTCCGATTCACGGTCTGATCCTGCGGCAGGACCCGCAAAAATAATGCTTCGCCCGGACGGCGCATCAAAAATCGCGGCGTTGTCGGGTGTCTTCAGATAGGTATCAAGAACTACACGATCCGGCTGACGCGCTACGTCAAATCCACGGACAGTCAGCTTTGGATCGTCGGCCAGCATGGTGCCCGAACCGACAAGCACTGCATCATGTTCAGCGCGCAATCGATGGACCGCAGCGCGCGCTTCGCTACCGGTGATCCACTGGCTATGGCCGGTGCAGGTTGCGATCCGTGCATCAAGAGACGTGGCGATCTTCAGGGTGACTCTCATCGAGGTCACTCCTTTTCGCCGGACTCGTCGATATGCTTTTCCAGCGCGTGTGTTTCGATGAAGTGCGCAAAGGCGCTCGCGTCTTTGAAGTCCCGATAGACGGACGCATAGCGAACATACGCAACAGGATCGAGCTCACCGAGCGCTTCCATTACGTACTCGCCAATATCTTCAGAATTGACTTCCGACTCGCCCGAGCTCTCAAGCCGGCGAATAATACTAGACACGAGTTGGTCGATCTGCTCAGGCTCGAACGGACGTTTCCGGAGCGCAATCATGACCGAGCGCAACAGCTTTTCGCGAACAAAAGGCGTGCGCTTACCATCGCGCTTCACGACGGTAATTTCTCTCAGCTGAACGCGCTCGAATGTTGTGAAACGGGCGCCACAATCTTCGCAGGACCTACGACGGCGAACCACCGTATTGTCTTCAGCGGGCCGGGAGTCCCGGACCGCTGTGTTTTCAGATCCGCAAAACGGGCAGCGCACCGATTAGAGACCTTCTTCGCCCGGATAGATCGGGAACTCGCTGGTCAGCGCCAGAACCTCTTCACGAACCTTGGCTTCGGCTGCAGCTGTGTCGCCACCAGCAGACAGTGCGTCGACGATCTCACAGATCCAGCCACCGATCTTCGTGAATTCAGCTTCACCGAAACCGCGTGTTGTACCCGCTGGCGCACCAACCCGGATACCAGATGTGATCGCTGGCTTCTCAGGATCGTCAGGAATGCCGTTCTTGTTACACGTGATGAAGGCGCGACCGAGCGCATCTTCAGTTGCGTTACCTTTCACGCCCTTAGGACGCAGGTCGATCAGCATGAGGTGTGAGTCGGTGCCGCCGGAAACAACGTCCAGACCGCCATCCATAACCGCTTTAGCGAGCGTACGCGCGTTATCTACGACACGCTGGGCGTACTGCTTATACTCAGGACGAAGCGCTTCACCGAATGCCACAGCTTTCGCCGCGATGACGTGCATGAGCGGACCACCCTGCAGACCAGGGAAGACAGCAGAGTTGATCTTTTTAGCCAGCTTCTCATCATTCGTCAGAACGATGCCGCCGCGTGGGCCGCGAAGCGTCTTGTGCGTCGTAGATGTTACGACGTCAGCATACTCAAGCGGGTTCGGATATACGCCACCAGCCACAAGGCCGGAGAAGTGCGCCATATCGACCATCAGGTATGCGCCGATCTCATCAGCGATTTCGCGGAACTTCTTGAAGTCGATAATGCGAGAGTATGCAGAACCACCTGCAATAATGACTTTCGGGTTGTGCGTTTTCGCAACGTCACGAACCTGATCGTAATCGATAAGGTGAGTTTCAGGATCAACGCCGTAGTGAACAGCCTCAAACCATTTGCCTGACTGGTTCACTTTCGCGCCATGCGTCAGGTGACCGCCTTCGGACAGGCTCATGCCCATGAAGGTATCACCCGGCTTCATCATAGACATGAATGCCGCCTGGTTCGCCTGGCTACCGGAGTGTGGCTGAACGTTAGCGAACTGAGCATTGTAAAGCTGCTTCAGACGCTCAATCGCCAGTGCTTCCACTTCATCAGCAAACTCGCAACCACCGTAATAGCGTCGGCCCGGATAACCTTCAGCGTATTTGTTCGTGAACACAGAGCCCTGAGCTGCTTTCACAGCCTGAGACACGATATTCTCGGAAGCAATCAGCTCGATTTTGTCTGATTGACGCTTAGCTTCACGCTTAATGATTGCTGCGACATCAGCATCAGATTCAGCGAGACCTGTTGAAAAAAATCCGGCTGTTTGCGAAACACCGTCGAAGGCACCTGCCATTGGCACTATCTCCATATATTTTGGCGACTGTCTAAACCTCGACTGGTTTTCGTGCAAGCCAATTGAGCAAAAATCACCAAGCATTAAACACAAATATAGATTGCATTAGATTTTCTTTTTAATACTTGAAATCTATTTCGTCGCCTGTAATACGGACGAGCTTAGTAAACATGTCTGAGGACGAAATGACTCCCGAAAACTCAAACAGCTCTTTGGAAGCTGACGAAATCATGCGGATGACAACTGATATTGTTGCTTCATTCGTCGCGAACAATCCCGTCCCGACAGATTCTCTCTCTGATCTCATTGCATCAGTTCACAAGACTGTTTCCGGCCTCGCTTCACAGGAAGCGGCTCCAGCGCAGGAGCGCCCGAAACCAGCAGTGCCTGTCAGCAAATCCATCACGGAAGACCATATCATCTGCCTCGAAGACGGCAAAAAGCTCAAAATGCTGAAGCGTTACCTTCGCTCGCATTACGGCATGACGCCTGAGGAATATCGCAAACGTTGGGGTCTGCCTGCGGACTACCCAATGGTTGCACCTAGCTACACCAAGAAGCGCTCCGATTTCGCTAAGCAGATTGGTCTGGGAAAAGTCAGCGGTCGTCGCGGCTAATATCCGACAACATAATTCAGACAAAAAGCCCCGGCAGAAACTGTCCGGGGCTTTTTTATGCCGATAATTCACGTGCCAAAAACATCCAGCTTGATAATGTCCGCTCTATGATCCGCACCTCTGCAAATACGCTCCGCTACGCCGCAGTTGCCATAGCATTCTCCATCAGTGCCGTTGGTGCCGCTAACGGACAGGAATTTCGGACAACTCGCCAGTATCAGAGCACTTTGACCGACCTGTCCCGTGTACTTGGCCAGATCCATGCTATGCGTGTTGTCTGCAACGGCACGGATGACCAGACCTGGCGGGACTACATGCTAAACATGCTCGATGTAGAAGCGCCTTCAAGCGGCTATCTACGGTCGCGCCTGATTGATTCCTTCAACCGCGCCTATCTCGACACGCAGCGAGACGTGTCTGGCTGTGACGCATCAACGACCGAGAGAGAGACAGAGCTTTTTGCGCGCGGCAGAACCCTGTCCGAAAACCTCTCCCTCATGGCCGCTGGCGAAACGCCCTAGCCCGCCACATGCGCAGCGATCAGAACCGGTCCATCCGCCGTCATTGCACGCTCAAACGCCTCATCAAACTCTTCGGCCGTCGTAACATTTTCGGCGTGCAAGCCCTGCGCTTCGGCGAGTGATTTCCAGTCGATCTCCGGCGTTCCAAGATTGAGCATATTCTGCGCCGCTGGGCCCGGATTGCCCGCGCCTGTCCGCTTCAGCTCAATATTCAGAATGCGATAAGTGTGGTTCACGAACACAATGTTCACCACCTTCAGATTCTCACGCGCCATCGTCCAGAGCGCCTGAACGGTATACATCCCGGCACCGTCACCTGAGAGACAAATTGTTCTTGCCTCAGGCTTGGCAATCGACGCCCCAACAGCCAGAGGAAAACCCTGTCCGATCGCGCCGCCTGTCAGCATCATCCATTCGTGCGGCTCGGCCGTCTGCGTGCTGAGAAAGATAGGCAGGCTTGCCGTAACGCCATCATCAGATACGAGAGCGCCTTCCGGCATATGGCGGCAAATCGATTGCCCGACTGTCACAGGCGTCAGCTTACCAGCTGGCTTGTCCGGGCTTTGGCGCTGCGCGACCGGCGCCTTCTCTGAAGCGCCGAGCTCTTCTGCAAGTGCGCTCAAAGCCCCCCTCACATCGATACCGCGATCGCCAAGAGAGACGAGCTCGCAACCCTCAGGCACCAGCACGCTCGGCTTTTCCGGGTACGCAAAGAAGGCGACTGGCATTTGAGTCCCAGCGAGCACCATCAGGTCAGTGCCTTCGAGGTCCTCCATAGCGCCTTCGGCGAAATACTGCATCCGGTCAGGATTGAAACGACCTGCACCTCTCGCCTGCTTCCAGACAAATGTGTCCGTCATTACGCGAACGCCTGCCGCCTTCAGGCGCGACGCCTCACTCAGCCCGTCTTCCGACAACGCGTTCCCGCTAATCAGAATGAGCGGCTTTTCCGCAGCTTTGATCGCCGCAGCTACTGCAGAAATAGTATCTGCAGCGACCTTTTTCGGCTCGCCTGGCGCAAACGGCGTTGAGAGTTCTCCGCCTTCGTCCCACGCCGCATCCGCTGGGAGAATCAGAGACACCGGCCCCTGCCCGCCACTCATGCTCGCATGAAAGCTTTCCGCGGCAAGTCGACCGGCGCTTGCAGAATCAGGCACGGACTTAATCCAGATCGAATTAGGCGCAGCCAGTCCGATTATGTTCGACGTCAGCGGCGCATCATACCGAACGTGATAGGTCGCATGATCTCCGATCACGTTGATCATAGGCGTGTAAGCGCGCTTAGCGTTGTGAATATTCGCGCCGCCATTGAGATACCCAGCGCCGAGGTGAAGCAGCGTCATTGCAGGTTTCTCAGACACACGCCCGAAACCATCGGCGGCGCCGGTCGCTACGCCTTCAAAGAGACAAAGCACAGACCGGATGCGGGGCTCTTTATCGAGCGCCGTCACAAGGTTCATCTCTGAAGTGCCCGGGTTCGCAAAGCACGCAGTCACACCGCAGTCCGCGAGCGTACTCACCAGCGCCTCAGCGCCTGTTTTTGTTTCTGTCGTCATGTTTTTCTTCCCGGAACTCAAAGAACGATCACGTCTTCATCGTGTGGCGCCCTGAACAGGCGCTTGACTTCAGCCGCACGCAAAGACTGAACTTTGCTTTGATTGATGTAGCCCTTTTCAGTGATTTCACCCTTATCCTGCGAAGGCTGGTCTGGCTGCAGAATACAAGCCGCAATGCGTGAAGACGCATTTGGGTTTTTCTGATTGTAGAAACGCAATCCGTTCTCCACCGCCTGGCGGATATCAGGGTGGCGGGCCATCTCCTCAAGGGGAATGGAACCAGCAATTCGCTTACAGAAATTCTCGTTCAGAAAGCCCAGTATCCCGATCTTATCTTTGTTGAGGCCGCAAACCACAGCATCAGCGAGCGCGCCATCAACTTCGGAAATTGCGCCAATGCGTACAGCGCCAGCTGACACCCATGTGCCATTTGCAAGTTTGAACTCCTCGGCGATCCGACCGTCGAACGCGAGGCCCTGATTTGGATCGTCCGGATCAGCGAACTTCACGGCATCACCCAGCTTGTAAAAACCTTCTTCGTCGAACGCTTCAGCTGTTTTCTCCGGGTTACGGTAATAGCCCTTGGTGATGTGAGGACCACGCACACGGCACTCATACTTCTCACCCACAGGTGCCATCTTCATTTCACAGCCCGGCAGGGGCAGTCCGATCAAGCCCATGACCGAGCTTGGCCAGTGTACATTTGCGGTCGTCGGCGATGTCTCGGTCGCGCCATAACCGGCGGAAAGCGATATCCGCTCGCCCGTCGTTTTGACTGCCACTTTCTGGATGCGCTCGTATATGTCCTGCCCCATGGCCGCACCACCATAGGCCATGACAAACAGCTTCTTGAAAAAGGTCTCGGCGAGCACGGGATCGTTTTCAATTTCCGTCGCAATAGCCGTCCACGCCGCAGGTACAGTCGTGTGCTGTGTTGGTGAAACTTCTTTCAGGTTTCGAATCATCTCTGGTAAACGAGCCGGTGTCGGCGCGCCCCAATCGATATAAAGCGCACCGCCCCAATCAGCCATGGAGTGCAGAATGGAATTGGCTCCGTAGGTGTGGCTCCACGGCAGGAAGTTCACCATGACCTGCTGGCCACTCGTAAGCTGCTCAAGTTTCTCGGTATTCCAGATCGACCGGATCATCTTCACCATGGATGCGATGTTCTCATGGGAATTGATCACCGCTTTCGGCTCTCCGGTTGAGCCGGACGTCAGCATGAATTTGGCCGTCGTTTGCGGACCAAGGCGATCATAAGCCAGATCTACCTGATAGGTCGGAGAGGTTTCCAGATCATCCAGGCTGACCTGATTTTCAACGTTCGGCGCATTTCGGGCGTGGATGACCAGACGTCCGTCCAGTTTCATGCCATCCAGTCCGCGCTGATACTCCTGTCCGTCATCGACATAGATAAACTTCGGAGAGGTCAGGCCGTCGACATAGTTGAGGCGAGCAAAATCCTGACTGAGAAGCGCATATGCAGGCGTCACAGGCACGACAGGGCTACCCGCCCACATTGCGGCATACATGATCAGAGCATGCTCGATGGAATTACGCGAGAGAATCATCAACGGCGCACCGGGGCCAGCGCCATTATTCAGCAACCCTTGAGCAAGGCGACGAATACGCTTCAGAGCTTCGCCATAGGTAAGCCGTTGCCAGCCATCCTTTTCAGGCTCAACCGGATCACGTTGCGCAAGCCAGAGACGATCAGGATCATTTGCCGCCCAATAGACCAGCGGCGCCAGCATGTGCGGCGGGTAAGGCCTTAATGGCTGACCATTCTCAAGAATAATGGAGCCATCATCACGATGCGTGACGTTCAGCTTTTGTGGAAGGTACGGAATTTCACGAAACGGCAGTGCATCCGTGCGCACCGATTCCTCGACTGGACCGGACATGTGTCTCCCTTTGAGTTTAGGCTGGCTTGTTACCAGTTCTTTTGCTTGATTGATGCAGAGCATAGGGGGAGAAACGTTGTGCGACAATCATATCGCTTAGGCATTTTTGCGGTGTTTCTGGCAGCTGCGTCCTGCAGCGCGCCGCCGCCAGAAAATCTCTGCGATGAAAACCCTGAATGCCTTGCAGGAAGAGCTGACGCAGTCCGCCCTGTCGATGGCGACACATATCAATTACAGGGACGTCGCTTCCGCCTGATTGGGTATGACAGCCCTGAAACCTCGCCCCATGCCGAGTGCCTTGCTGAAGCCGATCTCGGCGAAGAGACCGTCTCCGCCGTCCAGCAGATTTTCCGCGATGCCGATCAAGTACAGATTTTATTCCGCGGGGTTGATGAATACGGCCGCGGTCGTGCCCACGTCTATCTGGATGGGGTGCATGTCGGGCATTTGCTGGAACAACGTGGACTAGCTCAGCGCTGGAACGAAGACCGCAGCGAAGCCAAACCGAGCTGGTGCGAATAGCCTATTCGTTATGCGTCGGTAACCTGATGAACTCGCCGCAGTGCTTGCAGTGAATCGCGTCCGGTTCATGGCGCAATAAACCGCATCGCGTGCACTCCGACGTCACCTTGGATGGCCTCACAATGGCCTGCACGAGTCTCAGGAAGAGAGAGATACCAAGCACCATGATGAAGATGGACAACAGCTTGCCGAACACGCCCTGCAGAACGATGTCACCATATCCCGTCGTGGTGAGACTCGCGATCGTGAAATAGAGCGCATCCAGATACGAATTGATGTGCTCGTTTGCCTCAAGCTGAGTGCCGTATACGAACGCAGTCATGATCAGGATGAACACAAGTAGGTTCACCACCCGATCAATGATTTCCGCATTTTCTCGTAAGTAGGACGAAATATTCTTCATCCGGCGCAGGAAGGTGAATGCCCGCACGAGGCGCAGCGCCCGCAATATCCGCAGGAATGCAAAGTTCGAGAAGAACATCGGCAGAAGCAGCGAAATCAACACCACAATATCCGCCAGATTGAACGGATTGATCAGGAACATGTGGCGTGGCCGCGATATCCAGAACCGCGCACCGAAATCGAGCGCGATAAAAAGCGCGATCAGTATGTCCAGAATATAATAGGCTTGCGTACGGTCCTGAAACGGCGCCCATAAAAAGAAGGCGACTGCAGCGGCATCAATAGCCAACAGCACCCACCGGAACAGATAAGGACCTGTCCCGAAGCCTTCATACAGCCAGAAAAGGATGCGCTCCAGACCGCGCCGTTCTACAGGCATACCCTTCCCCCTTCAGCGCGCTCTACGCAGCATCTTCCGGAGCCAGAGTCTCCTGGAACTTCACAGGCTTGCCGAGGCCCTTCTGGACGATCTCACCATCCTGCATGATGAATTGTCCACGCACGATAGTCGCCACCGGCCAGCCTTGCGCTTCCATGCCATCGAACGGCGTCCAGCCGGATTTGGTTTTCGACCAGCTGTCCGTCATGATTTCACGGCGCTCCATGTCGACAACCGTGAAGTCAGCATCATAGCCTTCAGCGATACGGCCCTTGCCGACGATACCGAACACACGCTGAGGACCTGCGCTCGTCAGTTCGACAAAGCGCTGCAGGCTAAGGTGACCATTGTTCACGTGCGTCAGCATCACCGGCACCATTGTCTGCACGCCTGGCATGCCAGACGGGCTCGCAGGATAAGGGCGCGCCTTCTCTTCCAATGTGTGCGGCGCGTGGTCCGACCCCATGACATCGACGATGCCCGCATTCACCGCCCGCCAGAGCGCATCCACATGGTGCTGTTCGCGAATTGGCGGGTTCATTTGCGCGCGGCCTTTGAGGATTTCATAGGCGTACGGCGCAACGAGTGTGAGGTGTTGCGGTGTCACTTCAACGCTTGCGACATCCTTATTGCGCGCCAGAATTTCCATCTCCTGCGCCGTTGTAATGTGCAGCACGTGAATGCGCTTTCCAGTTTTCCGCGCGAGACGGAGAAGACGTTCAGTAGACTGAATCGCGGCCTGAGGGTCACGAACAACCGGATGGCTTGTCCAGTCGCCTGTCACAGCGAGGTCACGACGATCAGCCAGACGGTATTCGTCCTCAGAGTGGAACGCGGCGCGGCGTTTGATTGCGCGCAGAACAGCCTCAACGCCCTCATCATCCTGAACGAGCAGGTCGCCGGTAGATGCGCCCATGAACACCTTGATGCCGCAGCAGCCCTGCATGGCTTCCATTTCAGCCAGCAGATGAGTGTTCTCATGGGTCGCGCCCGCATAAAACGCGTGATCAATATCCATACGGCCCGCCGCACGGTTCAACTTGTCCTGGAGAAGGTCCGGCGTAATGGTCGACGGATTCGTGTTCGGCATTTCAAACACACACGTAACACCCCCGAGCGCGCCAGAACGCGCGCCGGTTTCCAGATCTTCTTTGTACTCGAGACCCGGCTCGCGGAAGTGAACCTGTGAATCGATCACGCCCGGCAGAATGGTCAGACCTTTTGCGTCGAAGGTCGTCGCTGCTTCTGAGTGAAATATCTCGCCGATACGGGCAATCTTGCCGTTCGAGACGCCAATATCTGTGGACACAAGTCCACCTGGAGTCATCACCCGACCATTGCGAAGTACGAGTTCATACATCAGCGAAATCTCCTCAGGACTTAATGCTTGTCACGATCATAACGCCGTTTTGACGTTATTCGAAACCACTGACAACGTGACGAATTACAATTCAAGCTCAGATTATACATAGAATTTAGCGCAGGCTTCGCTATCTCTGGCTCATGACCAATTCTGTTTACCCGCTTTCGCATCGCGCTGTCCTCTCCGCGACAGGCACCGAAACCGCAAGCTTTCTGAACCGCGTTCTGACTTGCAACGTCGAGACACTTGCCATTGGCGATGGTGTTTACGGTGCGCTGCTGACACCGCAGGGCAAGATTCTGACAGACATGTTTGTGTTCAGCACGGATGATGGCTTGCTCATCGACCTTCCTGAAACCGAAGCTGATGCCATGCAAAAACGTCTGAGCATGCTTAAGCTTCGCGCTGACGTTCAGTTCACCCGTCGTGATGATCTGCATGTTTTGGTGTGTGAAGGTGATCCGGAATTTCCGGTTCTGGCCTCCATGACTCCACCAAATTTCGGTGATGACATAAAGCGCGTCGTTAGCGAGACCGCGGTAGAAAGCTCCGAACAGGCGTCCGCGGCTTACACCAGGCTGCGTACATACGCTGTGTTTCCTGAGTTCGGAGTAGATTACGGCCCGAGTGAGGTCTTCCCCGCCGATATCAACATGGATCTCACCAACGGCATCGACTTTAAAAAAGGCTGCTTTGTCGGTCAGGAAGTCGCCAGCCGCATGAAGCGTAAAACAGAAGTTCGAAAACGCCTTCTTCGCGTTTCTGCTCCTGAAGCGACGGCAGGAAGCGGCGACGAAATCAAAGCTGGCATCTCTACCGTCGGCACTGTGACGTCATGGTCTGGGGGGGAAGGACTGGCACTGGTCAGGCTGGACCGTCTGGCAAACGCAATAGAGTCTGCGACACCGGTTACGATCAATGATAAACTCGCAGAGTGCCACCTTCCATCCGCATGAGAGATATTCCGTGACCGAAGCCAGCAAAATTCATTGCCCCTGGGCCCCCGCTGACGACGCGGTATATCGCGCTTATCACGACGAAGAATGGGGCGTGCCTGAGTATGACAATCGCGCTCTCTGGGAGAAGCTTCAACTGGACGGCTTTCAGGCCGGTCTCTCATGGCGAACCATCCTGTATAAACGCGATAGCATGCGTGAAGAATTTGATGGCTTTGATCCGGCTTCGATTGCCCAATGGGACAATGAACGCATTGAACAAGCGCTTCAAAACCCCGGTATCATAAGATCACCTCAGAAAATCCGAGCCCTGATCGGCAACGCGAAAGCCTTTCTGGCGTTCAACGACGAACCACAAACTTTCTCTGAATGGATGTGGGACTTTGTTGGCGGCTCTCCCATCGTGAATTCGTGGGAGAACTTCCGTGATGCGCCGACAAACAGCAAGGAATCTGCTGCACTCTCAAAGGCTCTGAAAAAGCGCGGTTTCAAATATTGTGGGCCGGTTATCGTCTACGCCTTCATGCAGGCAGTCGGCATGATCAATGATCATGAAACCGTCTGCCCACGTCACAAAGCAGTTCAGGCGTACACCCGATAATTACTCGGCCGCCAGTTCCTGTGCGCTTGCCTGCGTGCTTGCATCGACAGGCGCCACGGAGACAGGAACCTGCTCACCAGCTTTGGTGAAGCGCATCACGCCATCGTCCAGCTTGCTGAAACGCAGCGTCATGAGATCAACGGCATAGTTCTGGTTCAGCTTCCACGGTTTGTTAGATGCCTGCTTCGGGAAACGGTGAAGTGTTCGCTGTACATAACCGGATGAGAAACTCAGCCAGTCCTCTGTCTCGACATTCGGATCATCATTGTGAGGTGTCGCAGCGACATCGCCAGTACGATCCATGTGATTGATCAGACGGCACATGAATTCACTGGTCAGGTCCGCCTTCAGCGTCCAGGACGCGTTCGTATATCCGAAAACGCCTGCGAGATTCGGCAGGCCGGAGAACATCAGGCCTTTATAGTTCAGCAGTTCATTCGGCACGATTTTGCGGCCGTCGACTTCCAGCTCCACACCGCCGAGGAATTTCAGATCGAGCCCTGTCGCTGTGACAACAATATCCGCGTCGATGCGCTCACCAGATTTCAGCTGAATGCCGTTTTCATCAAAGCGCTCGATATGGTCTGTCACGACAGATGCTGATCCGTCTTTAATCGCTTCAAAAAGATCATTATCCGGAACGAGGCAGAGGCGCTGCTCCCACGGATTGTATGCCGGCGTGAAGTGTTTTTCGACGTCATAGTCCGGGCCGAGTTGCTCCCGTACAATCCCGATCAATTGCTCCTTCGTTTTCTCAGGATGCTTTTGCGTGAGATTGTAAAAATACATTGTGAACAGCACATTCTTCCAACGCGTCAGGCTGTAAGCCAGACGCTCGGGCAGGAATTTGCGCATGTTGTTTGCGAGTGCATCCGTCGCAGGACGTGTCGCCATATAGGTTGGGGAACGCTGAAGCATGGTGACGTGAGCCGCCGTTTTCGCCATCTCCGGAACGAGCGTAACTGCGGTCGCGCCGCTGCCAATGACGACAACCTTTTTGTTCGCGTAGTCGATACTTTCATCCCACTTTTGCGGGTGAATAATCAGACCTTTGAAATCGTCCATTCCATCAAAGTCGGGCGTATAGCCGGCGTCATAGCTGTAATAGCCGCTACACATCAGAAGATACTGCCCGGTGACAGTCTTCTCTTCTCCGCTCGCCTTATCGAGACTGGTTACATGCCAGCTCGACGTCTCCGACGACCACTTGGCCGATTTTACATCCTGCCCAAAGCGAATGTGTTCGGAGATACCATTTTCTTCCGCCGTTTCACGAACGTAAGACCGGATAGAAGGGCCATCTGCAATGGCTTTAGCCTGGCGCCAAGGTTTGAATGCATAACCAAGCGTATGCATGTCTGAGTCGGAACGAATGCCAGGATAGCGGAACAAGTCCCATGTACCGCCTATCGCGTCTCTTCCTTCGAGAATGGCGTAAGATTTACCCGGACATTTCTGCTGAAGGTGATACGCCGCGCCAATGCCAGAAAGGCCTGCGCCTACGATAAGAACGTCGAAATGATCGTTGGATGTTTCGCTTGGCATGTTTCTTCCCCGTCTCAGAACGCAAATAGCCTGAGCATGTTTTTATTTATGCTCAGGCTATCAGCTACAGATCGATTTTACGAGGTCTGACGTTACGTCAGCCCTAGAGGTCCATGATTGCGTCGATATCCTTCTGAAGCGGTTTTGGCTTCTCAATGTAAGAAATACCGATGAACGCAATCATCGAAACCAGCATGGAAATGAACCCGCCATCCATGCCGAACGGCATCGCAATCCCGAACAGTTTAACACTGAAGTTGAAGACAAGTGACAGAACGATTGCGAAGATCGCAGCGTTCGCTGTCGCTCGTTTCCAGTTCAGGCCAAGCGCCACAACCGGGAAGATCGCCGCAGCGAACGTACCCCAACCGAACGCACCAAGCAGAGCAACAAGCTCGCCGCTATTATAGCGCGCATACAGCGCAAAGCCGGTAGCGAACAGGCACAACAGAACCGTCGCCACACGCGCCCACCAGAGTTCATTCTTGAGTGGCTTACCGCGAATAGCTTTAGGCAGATCGTGAATGATCGCCGCCGCGCCAATGTTCAGGAAGCCGTCTGCCGTCGACATGATCGCCGCAAAGAGACCTGCGAACACGACACCAGCAAGAAGCGGGTTNGCATACGCTGTCAGGAACTCCGGTGCTGCGTCATCAGGAAGCCCCAGCGGATCGTGGTTGCCCTGAAGCACGAGCGCACGCATGACCAGACCGACTGAAATCCAGAGCATCGCAGCAACCGCATAGCCTGCGATAGAGAGCGGTAAAATGACCTTCGTGTCTTTGACCGTACGGTTCATCATCAGCTTGGTGATGAGGTGCGGCTGGCCCGCAATACCGACGCCGAACATGAATGCCCAAGCGACGGCTGCAAACATACCACCAGAACCGAACGGCATGATCGCCTCAGGGTCATCTGCAAGCAATGAGCTGGATGCAGCAGTGAACCCGCCATCAACCGCCATAGCCGCAGCCACAACAACAAGAAGACCACAGACCATCATGATCAGGCCCTGAACAAGGTCGGTATAAACCGAAGCCAGAATACCGCCTGTCACCGCGTAAAAAATCAGAACGCTTACCGAAATCGCAGCACACGTAATCAGGCTGATGCCCTCAAACATTTCTGTGTTTCCGAGGATCGACTGAAGAACTGTCGACATGGCGAGAATCTGTGTCGCCAGATATCCAAGCACACCAAGAATAACGACAACGGCCATCCAGCCACCGGCAGCTTTGCTGGAATAACGTGCAGCAACGATGTCCGGCAGCGAGATCGAATCTCTGATTTCCGCCATCACGCGCATGCGCTTGGCGAGCATGTAGAATACGATCGCATAACCGAGAGTGGAGACGATCACCATCCAGACGGATGTCATGCCCATATTGTAGACGAGGCCAGGGCCGCCGACGAAGCCAAAGCCTGACAAAGTCGATGAAAAGACCGCGAGGCCTACAACGACCGGGCCGAGCCCCTTGCCCGCGATAAAGAAGTCGGACGCAGAGTGCGTCTTACGCATCGCCCAGATGCCGACCAGAATACAGATTACAAAATACACGCCAATACAGGCGAGGATGATTGGTTCACGGAACGCTTCCATGTCTTAAGCCTCCGTCTTTTCGGCATTTTTGGCCGCAATCAGCGCCTCAAAGGTCTTTTCGTCTTCGGGCGTGAAGATGAACTTGTTGAATCCGGCGATGTAGATGACCGTATACAGTGCTGCAGTTCCCCAGCAGCCATACAGCATCATGGCTGTTGGCGCAGGAAAACCGAGCAACATGAACGTCTCGCCTGTGTTCAGGAAGTCCACGTAAAAGACGATAAGCAAAGTCGCAAAAACGATGTTCAGTGCAGTCACGCCGCCCATCATCGTCCAGAACGTTTTGTTTCGATTATGCTCTGCGACGCCAAAAGCCATAAAGGCCGGCGCCATGAGGAATGTCGCGAAATAGAGGATGAGCCCCTCGATCCACAGTCCTTCCAGACGTGCAGCGCTGTCGCCGCCAATACTCATGCCCGCATATTCTGGGTGAGGCCCGCCCGAAACCATGTCCGGTGTTCCCCCAAACATCGCGACAACAATAGTTGCCGCCATGATGACTAATACGCCAAAAATCCATTTCATCATGGATTATAGCCCTCCCGATGTTTATTATAGTCAGCTCTATTTTTCTCAGAAACTGTCAAAACTTGGGAGATTAGGCAAGCTAGAGATTCAAAATCTCAGCAAAAGACTCGGTTTAGCGGCCCACGTCCTGCCGAAATCAGTCTTCGGGCCGTTCAAGATACCGCGTTTTTCGGATTTGCGGAAACAAGAATGCCCATCCAGCCGCAATGCCAATGGCTGCCACGCCGCCCAATACGACGGTGGCGACCGGGCCAAGAACTGCCCCCATGAATCCCGCCCTCGCCTCTCCCAACTCGTTTGAGGCACCAAGAAAGATAGAGTTCACGGCGTTTACACGCCCGCGCACCTCATCCGGCGTCCAGAGCTGGAGGAGAACTTCGCGGATATAGACCGATACCATGTCAAATGCGCCGACGAACATCAGCGCAAGAATCGAAAACCATGCGATAGTAGATGCACCGAATACAGCCGTCGCGAGCCCGAAAAGCGCGACGCTGACGAACAGTATAATTCCTGCATGGTCGCGGATCGGAAAAATGTTCATAATCGCGACCATGATCAGCGCACCGATGCCTGGCGCAGCGCGGAGCAACCCAAGCCCCTGCGAATCGACTTCAAGAATATCGCTCGCATAAACCGGCAACATCGCGACCGCACCACCGAGCAATACTGCAAAGAGATCCAGCGAAATCGCGCCCAGCACAACTTTCTCTTTGAAGACGTACTGAAAGCCCTCCAGCACGCTGGAGAGCGTTTTTGCCGCCTGCCCTGTCACCTGATCTGGCTTCGGTATCGCGAACACCAGAACCGCCGCCGTTAAGAAAAGACCGACAGCAACCGAATACGCAACCGACGCGGAAATTCCATACAGCAAACCACCCGCGACCGGACCAACAATCGACGCAGCCTGCCAGGACACAGCCGCAAAACCGGCTGCGTTCACAAAGTCTTCTTTGGGCACCAGATTTACCGCAAGACTCGAAGAGGCCGGTGCGAGGAAGGCACGCGCGCAACCAAATATAAGCAGGACGAACAGAACGGCGTACGGATCAAAGCTCCGATTGACCGCCATAAGCAAAATCGTCAGCGCGCAGGCCAGCTCAACAACGATTGAGAGCCCCATGACGAGACGTCGACCGAACTGATCAGCAGCCATACCCGTAAGAAACACGAGCCCGAGCGCAGGAAGAAATTGCACCAGACCAATCGCGCCCAGCAGCATCATACTGCTGGTTTCGGCATACATCTGCCACGCAATGGAGATTGAAAGCACTTGCGCGGCAAACGCGGTGCAGAAACGCGCCCCGAAATAGAGGCGATAGCTATTGTGCTTGAAAGCTGAGAAGCGGCCGGTACCAGACATGATCGCCTGTTACACCGCTTCTCCGCAGAATTCAGTCTTTATTTTTTATAGCGTCAGATAAGGCCCGCGAGAGGAGAGCTCGGGTCAGCATAACGCTTCTTTGGCATACGGCCTGCGAGATAGGATTCGCGCCCCGCAATAACCGCGTGCTTCATAGCGCTTGCCATCAGCACAGGATCTTTTGCTTCGGCAATAGCGGTATTCATGAGAACCCCGTCACAGCCGAGTTCCATCGCGACGGCCGCATCTGATGCTGTGCCCACGCCCGCATCCACGATAACCGGAACACGGGTCCGCTCGACGATGAGACGAATATTCACCGGATTCATGATGCCAAGACCGGAACCAATCAGCGAGCCGAGCGGCATGATGGCAACGCAGCCTGCATCTTCAAGACGCTTTGCGTAAACCGGATCGTCCGAACAATAGACCATCACCTTGAAGCCTTCTTTGATCAGAAGCTCAGCAGCCCGCAGCGTCTCGGACATATCCGGATAAAGTGTCTTCTGATCTGACAAGACTTCCAGCTTCACCAGATCCCAGCCACCAGCTTCACGGGCCAGGCGAAGTGTGCGGATCGCATCTTCTGCCGTGAAACAGCCAGCAGTGTTTGGCAGAAACGTATATTTCTCCGGCGAGACGAAATCTGTAAGACGCGGCTTGCTCTTATCCGTCAGATTCACGCGGCGCACAGCTACAGTGACCATGTCCACATCTGCAGCCTGGGCAGCATGCAGGTTCTGCTCATAGTCTTTATATTTGCCGGTGCCGATGATGAGGCGTGACGAGAATTCACGACCCGCAATCGTTAGCGTGTCTTTTTTCGGGTTGGTTGCATCGGTCATATCAACCGCCTCCTACAAACTCTACGATTTCGATATTGTCGCCGTCCGACAGCTCCACGTCGCCATGAAGTGATTTCGGCACGATCTCAAGGTTTCGTTCTACAGCAACCGATTTCGGATCAAGCTCAAGCTTGAGCACGAGGCCCAGAATTGTCGTTCCCGGATTGACCTCGAAAGAGTCACCATTCAATCTGATATTCAAATCAATCACCCGTGCGGTCGATTAAGTGTCTGGTTTATCACGATAGGTGTGCTAAGCGTCCTGACCAATATGACAAGAGTTATTTCCTGCATAAACGGCCCGAATCTCAATCTGCTCGGCCAACGAGAGCCTGAGATATACGGACGCCAGACGCTTCAGGACATCGAAACGATGGCCCGGGACGAGGCTACGCTACATGGCTTTGATCTGCAAATGCATCAGAGCAATAGCGAAGGTGCTATCGTAGACTTGTTGCAAGCGGCTCGAACGGAAGCGGCGGGCGTTATTCTGAACGCAGCGGCTTACACCCACACATCTGTTGCAATCCACGACGCATTGAAATCTCTGGATTTACCGGTAATTGAGGTTCATCTTTCGAATCCTGCCGCGCGCGAGGAATTTCGTTCTACTAATTTTATAGGCCCTGTCGTCACAGGGTCGATTGCAGGACTTGGCGCAGCTGGCTATGTGCTAGCGGTTAAGGCACTTGCCACCCTGATTCCATCAAGCTGAAAGGCGAAAACATGGCAAACGATAAGACAACCGTAGATCCAGCGCTGGTGCGCGAACTCGCAGCTATCCTGCGTGAAGCCGATCTCGGTGAAATTGAAGTTGAACAGGGCGAACTTAAGATTCGCGTCAGCAAGCCAGCAGCACCAGTTGTTGCTCCAGCGCCTGTTTCTTATGCCGCTCCTGCAGCACCTGCACCGGCGGCAGCGCCTGCTGCACCGGCCGCCGAAGCAGCAAGCGCAGCACCTGTTGCAGCCGCTGACGAAGAAATCATCACATCTCCGATGATCGGCACCTTCTATCGCTCACCGTCTCCAGATGCGTCTTCTTTCGTTGAAAAAGGCAGCTCTGTGAACAAGGCTTCCGTCGTCTGCATCATTGAAGCGATGAAAGTGATGAACGAGATCAAAGCCGAAGTGTCCGGCGAGATCACCGAAATCCTCGTGAACGATGCAGAAGCCGTTGAATACGGCCAACCACTGTTCAAAGTGAAAAAAGGCTAGGCCTTTTCCATGTTTGATAAAGTCCTCATCGCCAATCGCGGCGAAATCGCACTCCGGATCCACCGTGCCTGTAAGGAAATGGGGCTTTCCACTGTTGCTGTGCACTCCACAGCCGACAGCAACGCCATGCACGTGCGCCTTGCAGACGAAAGCGTCTGCATTGGCCCGCCTGGGGCATCTGAAAGCTATCTGAAGTCTGCAGCGATCATGACGGCCGCAGAAATCACCCATGCTGGCGCGATCCACCCGGGTTATGGCTTCCTCTCCGAGAATGCTCGCTTCGTTGAAATCGTGGAAGCTCATGGCTTGAACTTCATTGGCCCACGTGCGGAACATATCCGTCTCATGGGTGACAAGATCGCGGCTAAGAAAGCCATGATCGAAGTCGGCGTACCGGTGGTTCCGGGCTCTGACGGCGGCGTACCAGATGAAGCAACGGCGAAAAAAGTCGCTGCCGAAATGGGCTATCCGGTTCTCGTCAAAGCTGCATCCGGCGGCGGCGGTCGCGGCATGAAGGTGGCGCGCAGCGAAGAAGAAATGGGCAAGGCTTTCAATACGGCCCGCTCAGAAGCTAAAGCTGCGTTCGGTGACGACGAAGTCTATATCGAGAAATACCTCGAAAAGCCGCGTCACATTGAGATTCAGGTTATCGCCGACAGCCACGGCAATGTGGTTCACCTCGGCGAGCGTGACTGCTCTTTGCAGCGCCGTCACCAAAAGGTCTTCGAGGAAGCACCTTCGCCGGTTATCACACAGGCTGAACGTGACACGATCGGTAAAACAGTCGTCGATGCTGTCAAAAAGCTGGGCTATCTCGGCGTTGGTACGATCGAATTTCTCTACGAGAACGGCGAGTTCTACTTCATCGAAATGAACACCCGCCTTCAGGTGGAGCACCCGGTCACCGAGATGATCACGCGAATCGACCTCGTTAAAGAGCAGATCCGCATTGCTCAGGGTGAGAAGCTCAGCTTCACTCAGGACGACGTTCCGTTCATCGGTCACGCTATCGAGTGCCGCATCAACGCCGAACATCCTGAAACCTTTGCGCCGTCTCCGGGCCTCATCAAAGAGTTCCATGCACCAGGCGGTCTGGGCGTACGCCTCGATTCTGCTGCCTATGCCGGCTACACGATCCCGCCTTACTATGACAGCCTCATCGGCAAGCTCATTGTGCACGGTGTGACACGTGAAGAATGCATGCTTCGTCTGAAGCGCGCACTTGGCGAAATGGTTGTATCAGGCGTCGAGACGACCCTGCCTCTGCACCAGCGTCTCGTAGACGCTGAGGGTGTGAACTCAGGCAATTATGACATTCACTGGCTCGAACGCTTCCTAGCCGACCAGGAGTCATGACACGACCTATAACCGCCGATGACTTGTTGTCATTCTACCAAATCGGCGTGTTTCCGATGGCTGAACACCGCGATGATCCGGAGATATTTCTCGTAGATCCAGAAATGCGCGGTGTCCTGCCGCTTGATGATTTCCATATTCCCCGAAAACTCAGGAAAATCGTCCGATCTGACCGGTTTGAAATCCGTGTCGACACCAATTTCGGACGCGTGATGGATGCCTGCGCCGCGCCCGGCCCCGGCAGAACGTCCACCTGGATCAACACCACCATTTTCAATCTCTATAACGAGCTGCACCGCCGCGGTTTCGCCCATTCGGTTGAATGCTGGCAGGAAGATGAGCTGGTTGGGGGCCTCTACGGAGTGGCCCTGCAAGGCGTATTCTTCGGCGAGAGCATGTTCTCACGCGTAAGCGAGGCCTCAAAGGTAGCTCTGGTGCACCTTGTGGACCGTCTACGCGTTGGCAATTACGCCATGCTAGATGCGCAGTTCACGAACCCGCATCTGGAACAATTTGGTATTCAGGAAATTCCCAAGCGCATTTTCAAGCGAAGGCTTGCCGAAGCGATGCGACGGCATGCCGACTTTTACGCTTACAATTCGCTATCCGCGTCAGAAAGAACCGGCGCCTCGTCGATACAACGGATCACCCAGACGTCGTAAATCGCGTGCTCAAGACCATTCAGGCCCGGCGATGACGCGAACATCCAGCCATTGAAAACGCGTTTTTCCATATCAACGTCTTCTGGAAGCTCTTCCGGATCATCAATGACAAACCCGTAGTCTTCAACTTCCACATAAGCGATCGATTCAGGCGGCTCAGTAGGCGGCGTCTGATGACACGCACGGACAGTCACACGCAGACCACCGAGCATTGCGTTTGAGCCCACGGCCACATCCATATCGACAGAGCGGCCAGTAATCTTATCAAGCCCACGAAGCGTCACTGCCGGCTGAACCATATATTCGAAGTCCAACTCCGGCTCCGCCTCGTCGCCTTCCTCGACAGGCTCTTCTTCAGCCTCGTCGACCGGTTCGATTTCCGTCAGCTCGTCGTCGTCCGAACCTTCCGGACGAATAATATAATCTTCCGGGTCGTAGTCCGGCGCGAAAATTGGCGCGAGCCGCGGGAAAGTACCCTCTTCAATCTCTTCCTGAAAGCTGTCCTGCTCTTCCTGAGAAACAGTGCGGCCAGCTACTGGGAAATCAGAGGAACTTGGGCCGTTATCCGGAATGACACGCTCATTGTCCTCAGGCGGAGTAGCCTGCGGAGAATTCAGAAGATCAGCTAACGGATCCTGCTGCGCCATTGCGCCGCCAAAAACCGACAGTCCAGCGCCCAGCGCCGTCACTATAAGAAGCTTCTGAAGTCTCGATGACACTAGTTGCCGTCTCCGTTATTGCTTTGACCGCTGGCAAAGCTCGCAAACAGGGTGATGATATCAACGCTGCCACGTGTGTAGAGAATTTCGCCGCTACCATCCGTCGGGATTGTATCGAATCCACCGCCCGCCTGCAGCGCAATATGCGATCCACCAAGCAGACCTGAAATCACACGCGCATCTGAATCATCCGGAAGTTCAACACCATTCTGCATAGACAGAACGACACTCGCTTCGAACGTTTCAGGATCGACTTCCACATCAAGTACGCGGCCGACCTTCACGCCAGCCAGCAAAACATCACTACCTGACTCAATACCGGTCACGTCGTTGAAACGAGCACTGAGTTGATACTCACCGCGACCGCCGGAAGAATCAGTGGTGCTCAGCGCGAAGAAAAGGAACGCGCCAGCAACAACAATAACAATGGCACCAATCGCGGTTTCGAAAACCGAATTACGCATCTGGGCTCCATGCCTGGTAATCGCTATCCGCTTCGCGGCGTTCAGCCTCGCGTGACAGGCTGCCTCTCGGACGATACGCGAAAATCGTACCCGTCAGATTTGGCGTGTGGTCTGTCTCGAAGGATTTACGCTCAAGCGGACGCTCTGTTGGAGGTTCGTCATATGTGTAGTGCAGCCAGCCATGCCAGTCCGCAGGAACCTTGGACGGCTCGGCAATGCCTTTATAGATCACATAGCGACGGTGCCGGCCCTCATAGCTCGGCTTACGGTCCTGAAAATAGCGGTTGCCGTAATCGTCTTCTCCGATGAAGTCCGAGCGGCGCTTCACGTCAAAGAGCGCGCCGACAGTCCAGCCGCTCCACCAGGTGAAAATCTTATCTAACACGCGAGTCGGTATCCCTCTGCTTTGTGGCGCGAATATGGTGCAGACGAGGCAATTGGTCCACCCTCTGAATTGCGCGATAATATCGCGTTTTACCAGTTTTTTCGCACGATTTTGTGAATCTTAGGCCGGTTAGCACTTGGCAGACGGAAAGAAACTCTGATAACGAGGCTCTTCCGCGGAGAGGTGGCCGAGTGGCTGAAGGCGCGCCCCTGCTAAGGGCGTATACGTTTACGCGTATCGAGGGTTCGAATCCCTTCCTCTCCGCCAGCGGACTTTAATCATCCCCAACAATACAGGCACTTAGCCCAAACGGGTCACTGCAGAGTATGCCAAAGAGTATGCCATAGGATGATCCGCATCTGGCGGGAGGCCGATCTAACGACGCTGACGATTAGCCCAAAAGGCGCGGCTTTAGCGATTCGAGTGCGCCGATGATTGCTTTGACTTGTTCCTGCGGAAAAATGCCCATCACGCCCTGCGGGTGATCTTTATTGAACGGTGCTTCCCAAAGAATTTGAGGGTCAATGACACCATCCCTCGCCAGCCAATCGACGATACGCTCCAGAAAGTCGATTTGCGTTGCAGTCAGCGGCACACCATTTTCCGATGCGAGCGCCTTATTGAGCGCCAGAGAGGCTGCCTGTCTGTCCATACCAACCACAGACCGAATGAAGCCTGGCAGACCTGCATCGTTATTGGACCCTAGCTGATCGATCGCCTCTCGATCACCCAGCCCCGCATCCAACAACATGCTCTCAATCTCGCTGAGGTCCGTTTGCGTCAGCGGGACTCCTCTCCGAAGCTTTTCCAGAGCAATGTGATCACGATGCTGCTCCAGATAGTGTTCCGTCTTCTTTTTGAATTGAAGAAACGCAGTAGCGTCATCAAGGCCCGTTAAGGGCACCTCGATGCCCGGACCTATCGTGTCTATAAAATTGGTTGTGAGCCGTTTGCGTGTTTGCTTGTCGATCAAGCGGATCAAACTCCGGAGATTGCGCCTGACCTGCTCGATCATTTGCGGCGTCACCCCTTCCCAATATTCCTGACCTCCAATTTCCTGAATGAGTACCATTTGCCGCGAAACATCCGGAATGCTTTCTTTCGCTTCCAGCTTCTGAACGGTCTCCTGCATACGATTACGTAGCTTTGAGATATCCTGCCGCTTTAGCAGTCCAAGCTGGATCTGCAGGCACAAGAGATCAAACCGCTTTGCATCAACATCCGGATCTTTTTCAGTTGTCGGTATGTCCGCGAGGTTTTCGATCAGTTCATTCCGGTCCTGTTCGGAAAGGTCAGACCAGATTTCCGGGCTTTGAAATTTCTCGACACTTCTACGCTGAGTTCGGACGATGAAGTTGTCGAGGTTCATCCCGTAGACGTCAGACTTTACCTGAGCGAGAAGCGTGTCCTTCAGGTCTGGAATGCTTCCCTCAATCCCGTCGGCGCCTTCTCCGACACCCTTCTGGCCGTCAGAAGCGTCGATTTCGTTCAGCAACCCAAGCGCAGTGACGCGGGCTTCAAAAATCCGGCTCTGCAGCGGACGCGCAGAACTTGCCTCACGGTGCGCTACATCAGCATTGAAGAACTGCACATTCTCCAGGAAGTCGAAGACCAGAAAGTCCTTCTTATGGTCCCCCGGCGCGAAGAGATCCGGACAAAGGCGCGTACCGCGACCAATCATCTGCCAGAATTTGGATTTGGATCTGACAATCTTGAAGAAAACGAGATTTGCCACCTCCGGAATGTCGATCCCCGTGTCGAGCATGTCGACAGACACCGCGATGCGGAGCGCGCTGTTCGGGTCTTTCAGCTCGTCAACCAGAGTTTCCGAATAGCTGTCGCCCGATACGATAACGCGACAGGACTTCCCTGCCTCCTTCGGATAATGATGATCATAGCGCTCGACGATCGCCTTTGCGTGATCCTTATTTTTCGCAAAAACGATAGTCTTGGCGATGCGCTCGCCGTCGTCGACATAGTACCCGTTCTCCATCAGGTGCTTGAGCACTTTGTCGATGGTATCGGCATTGAACAGCCAGTCGTTCAACGCTGCGCCTGAGACCTCATCAGGGGGACCATCATCGCCCCATTCAAGCGCATCCCATTCTTCCTTTTCCTCGTCGGAAAGATCATCATAACGAATACCTTCACGCGGGAATTTGATCGGTACATCAATCGCACGCGGCGGAACCAGAAACCCCTGCTTAACAGCCTCTGGAAGATCATAGGCATCTGTCGGCACGCCATCTTCCTGATGGAAAAGCTCGTAGGTGTTTTTGTCGATCTCATCCTTTGGTGTCGCGGTCAGGCCAACGAGGAAACTGTCGAAATAGTCGAAAATGGCTTTGTACTTGCGGTAAACGGACCGGTGCGCCTCATCAATAATGACAAGATCAAACGCGCCAGGCCCAAATCGTTTCACGCCTTCATCATTTTCCCGGTCAATCAGGTTCATCATTGTGGGATAGGTACAGACGCAGATACGCGCATTGCTTTCGCGCTCTGTCAGCAAATTCGCCGTCGGCACATCCGGTAAATTGGCACTGAAAGCATTCGCGGCCTGCTTCACCAGCTCCTTGCGGTCCGCCAGAAACAACACACGCTTTACCCAGCCCGCCCGCATTAACAGATCGACCAAAGCAATCGACATACGCGTCTTGCCGGAGCCTGTTGCCATGACCAGCAAAGCTTCACGCTGGTTTTCATCATCAAAGCGTTCAGCTACGCGGCGGATAGCTTTTTCCTGATAGGTACGCCCATCCCCGCCAGCGATCTTTTCATTCACCCGAACCTCAGCCAGCGGCTTTGCCAGCGTCCGGCGTTGAATGATCAGATCCAGTTCATCGCGCGTGAAGAACCCAGCCACTGCGCGAGGCGGATAGCGTTTATCGTCCCAGAACCAGTGCTCATATCCGTTCGTGTAGAAAATGAGCGGACGAACGCCGTACCTCTTTTCCAGACAATCCGCATACAGCTTAGCCTGCTGCCGCCCTGCATCGGCATCAACCGTGGTGCGCTTTGCTTCAACGACCGCGAGCGGTTTGCCGTCTGCGCCCCAGAGTACATAGTCGACCTTTCCCGCACCCGTTGGGCTCGGCATGCCCGAAACTTCAAACTCCCGGTCGCGCGCATCCGTAAGCGGCCAACCGGCCTCATTCAGCAGAACGTCAATGATGTCCGTGCGCGTCTGCGCCTCATCAAAGTCGTGAGTGCTCGAACGATCGTTCGCAGCTTCCTTGATCGCAGAAACTTCCGCACGCAGGCGTGCAATCTCTGCCTCGAGGCTTTGCCGTTCCGTTTCACTTCGCGCTTTAAGCGCTTCAAGCTCTTCACGGGCTTTTTCGCGCGCCTGCTCATGCGCCTTGATCAGCGCACCTGCTTTACGGAGCGTCGTCTGATCGACAAGCGATTTACGCGGAAGCTTGGTCGGATCGAACTGGTGAACCCCCGGCGGCACACGCGCATAATTATCCGCCAGCCACCANGCAATGTGATGCAATTCGCGAATNCTGGANTGNGCTTTCAGGTCATCNAAAGCGCCTTTATGCGCCGCCGAGTTACCGATTTTTCNGATCAGGTGAAGCTTTGTCAGAATTGTCGGGCTGGCNAGGCGACGGAACTCTGGCGTGCCGATCAGCGCATTCAGATTGTCTTCGTAGGGAGGGCGAAGTGACGTNTCAGCTTTGTAGAGCCAGTCCACCATGGTCTCGACGGCCAGCCGGGAGAAAACGGCACTCGCGCGCGGGTCAGCAAGCGCGGTATTCTCTGCCTTCACGGCCAGTTCGTGAAAGTCTTTAAACTCTGCAGCAAAGCCAAATTGTGACAAACGAAAACGCCCCCGATTACAACTCAGTATATTGGGCAGAGAGACTTAACATGTCCAGAAGGGTTCGTGTTGGCTTAGACATTTGGATTTCAGAAGGCCTCATTCAAACCATCTTCATTTCAGAGATCAAAGCGATCTTCTGAACCCTTCTATCGCATTCGCGTAATATTGAGTCTCAGCACTTAACTGGGCCACAGCACGCTCCAGCTTTTCGCTGCCGCTAACCAAATTTTCGACCAATTTTTTCTGCTCATCCATCTGTTCTGGTACAGGAATTCTCAGGTTCTCCAGCCGAGACAAATTCAATGATACGTTCGCCGCGCCACGCATCAATGGCACCAGTAAATCATCTTTGTGCGCCAACAAATAATAGTAAACGTATGGCACATATACAGCTTCACGTTTATTTTGCAGAACGGCGACAATGGATGCTGCTTCAAACTTCCCGTTTACGTAATGGATAGTTTTGATGGAGGCGTGCCCGTGCCCCGTTGCAGAGACGAGAGGAATACAAATTGCTTCGGAATCAAACGAGTGAGTTTGGCTACCTTTAAATCGTTCTGCCGTAGTAATGAAAGGAATTGGACCATCGTCCGCTGATGAAGCCGCGGCAGGTCCTTTTTCAATAGTAAAAAAGTCCTTCAACTGACGCAATGGATAAACATCAGGATACGAATATCCGCTCAAGTATATATTTGGGCAGAGATCAAAATCTCGATTTCGGATATCATCAATCGAAACAAGCGCCTGTTTTTTTGAAATTTCCTGAATCGATCCTGTCTTCAGAAGCTTCCATTGTTCTAGCACGAAATCAATTTCGGAGCCGGGTATGGGACTTTTATTCGCGTCGTCCGAAAAACCGTCATTTTCCAATTTGTAGTACCATACATTGTCGGTTTTACCCGATTTCACGAAAATCAGAATCGCGGTGGCAACACTAGCATAAGGCTTAAACACCCAGTGGGGTAGAGAAATTACAGCCTCTAAGCGGTTATCCTCTACAAGACGTTTTCTAATAGCATTGTGGGCTGTACTTTCCGACTCCAACACACCCGCGGGGACAATCACAGCCGCTCGTCCTCCGGTGCGCAATAATTTTAAAAACAGTGCCATAAATAGGAGTTCGGTCTTTTTCGTCTTCACAATGCGCTGCAGATCTTTCGAGCAGGCATCATGATCTAGCGATCCAGAAAAAGGCGGGTTGGCGAGGATGATGTCAAACTCCTCATCATCATGCGCGCCCTCGGTGAGGCTGTCGCGATACTGGATATCGGGATTTTCAACGCCGTGAAGCAGCATGTTCATCGCGCCAATGCGGAGCATGGTTTCATCGAAATCAAAGCCGGTGAAGGCGTCGGTTTCGAAATGTTTGCGCAGGTCTGTGTCGCGCCAGATCTGCTCGCCGTATGTTTCTTCCAGATATTCCACTGAGGAGACGAGGAACCCGGCTGTACCCGCCGCCGGGTCGCAAATGGACTGCCCCGGCTTTGGCGCGATCATATGAACCATCAGCTCTATCAGATGGCGCGGCGTGCGGAACTGGCCGTTCTGGCCTGCGCTGGCAATCTTGGCGAGCATGTATTCATAAAGGTCGCCCTTGGTGTCTTTCTTCTCCATCGGGATACCGTCAAGCGCATCGACCACTGTGGCGAGAAGGCGCGGTGTTGGAATGCCGAAACGGGCCTTACCCATATGCTTAGAGAGCGCCGTGCCGTCGCCAGACAGCTCCCGCAGGAATGGGAAGATATGAGCGTCGAAAATTTCATAGACTTTCTCCGTGTCGGAAATAGACCGGAGTTTCGACCATCGCATCAGCTCGTAAGGACAACCTCCATCCCTGAATTGAGGCGTTTCAAGCCCATCCTTGCCTTCGGGAAAAATGCGCTTCGTCATAGGGCGGCCCAGCGTGTTGGCTCTGCTTTCTTCCTTCGTGTGCAGATCGTCGAGGCGCTTGATGAAGAGAAGATAGGTGATCTGCTCGATCACAGTTAGCGGGTTTGCAACCCCGCCCGACCAGAACGCATTCCAGACGTTATCAATCTTAGACCGCAATTCCCCGTTGATCATATCTCATCCTGCCCGTGACTGTTGGTCTGGCAGGTTCAATAATTCGGCATGCCGCGTCAATGCAATTCAAAGCCCCCAGCGCCCGACAAGCGCCTGCTCGATTGCGTTACTCATAGCACAGTCACGCTTTCTGTAGGCGTAATAGGTGCGCCAGTGCATGCCTTTTGGTTTTGCTCCGAACGGATAAGCAAACCCCACCTCAAAGCCTAAGCGCTTTCTGACAGTCTCAGCTTCAGCCATACCGGGCACGCGGAAGCGTTCGTATTGGCTGGCAAAGCAAAGCCGGTGACATTGGCGACACCGAAAGTACCTGCCACCATAGAGCACGCGGCACCGTCTTCCGCATTTACAGACAAGCCAGCGCCGTTGCCCGCCGAAATTCTGGTCACTGAAACTCAGCCCGAAGGTCTCGTGGATCTGTTGTTGGCTCTCGCCGCTGCCTACGGAATAAGTCAGTTTTAGAAAATCAGTGCCGCAGACATAGGCAACACTACCGGTTTCATGACCGCCCCGGCTCCAGGTCACACGCCCCCAGCGCCCGCTTTCGAACCAGTCATTCTTGAAGGTTGCAAGATCCAGCCGGTGGAATTCATCCGTCTTTGAAGCCAGCCGCCCATGACAACCAGATCCGTAACCGCCCACTGCAAACCTCCCTCACCCCCCCCCGCCCGCGATCTCTAGGCAAAGCGCTCTGTTCAACCGGCTTCATCCACTTTTTCGCATTTCCACAATTCAGACTTCGACCCTGTTTTTCGCAATCATGTGACAAGTGGATTAGCTCGGCCTCATTCGGTCAATTTCCCCAACAAGCGCCATCACGTCGAACGAGCACGAAAGCAATCGACACGTCAGGCTTTGAATTCGCACTTAGTACGCACTTACAAATCAAACGGAGGAATAAAATCTCTGAGTGAGAATAAGCGCCGGTTGCCAGTGCCATTCACCTGTGAAGCAGATATACCCCACCCCCTCGGCGAGGGCTTGCGGATCTATTCAGTAAAGTATCCCTCTGCATCCGCTCATCAGTCTGAATCACCCATTTCCGCTCTCAGCTGGATATAGTTCTGTAGGCGGCACGCCCGGTTTTCCCAGCTTTCTAAAACTTCAAACTTAAGCCCTGTTTCTACTCAGGAAAATTGAACAACGCCCCCTTTGGTCGCGATGATTTAATTCGGTTCTGCAACAGACCTTATTCGCTCGATCATCACCCCTAGTTCGGCTGTGAGACACATCTGTTTCGGTTCTACGACCGAGGCGCGCGCCAAGTCTGATAAGGCCCTCCGCAACGTTTTCCGCCCGAAGTGATACACAAAATCCGATAAAGACCGCCAGCCTGTCCAGTTGGCCCCGGTGACAGCCCAATGCGCTCAATCCAACCGCGCTCTTCCAACATCAGCATCAGATTACGGGCACGACGATGACCAATCCTATACTTCTTCGAAAGGCCATTACCGGTTAGCCGGACTTCGTTCCCGCTGGTTTTGGTGTAATCGCTCAACACGTCGGTAAGAAGCATTCGGGCGTAGACGTCCAGCGTCTTCCAGGCGTCGAGATGTTTCCATTCCGAATAAATTCTCGCATGAGCATCACCCGCGTTCAGGAGAATTACGCCGGAGCTATCTCGACGGAAGGGAACGACGTTAACTGACACGGTCACCAACCCCTTCGTACAGCGCCCGGACGTCTTCAGCGCGCCAGACAGTCACGCCGCCCAACTTTATGCTCTTTGGAAAGCGCCCGTCTTTAACGCCCTGCCACCATGTGGATTTAGAAACAGGAATAGGGCCCCATGGCGCAATGATTTGCTTAATGCGCACAAAGCCTGTCTTAGGGAATTCGAATTCGTCAAACATGGTTTCACCTCATACGTTGATGAGTAAAACGTGCCGAATTCGTCTGAAGCTTAATAGGTAATCAGGTTTGGTTTTCTTCGGCTCTTTTTTCCGAGAACCCGACGTCATTATCTACCCATCCCGGGGCCACGAAGTTGTAGACCTCTGACTAAAAAGGGATTTCATCCAAGTCAGGTTTCGTCACTTCGACGTCTAAAGCAAAAGACATCGCCTTTGGAGCTCCACCTTTCGTTTGCCAATTACAGATTTTCCCAAGTTCACCAATTGCAGTTTCGTTTATTTTGCCTTCATCGTTGACCAACCCAAAGCGTGGGGCGTTTAACCTGAGCCACTTTTCTATACGCTGTTTAGGCGTGCCGGGGGTTATCTCTTGATCATCAAACGATTCCCAAGCCTCTACCGCGGCAGCAAGCTTAGGAGCATAGCGAGGATGCGCAGGATCTCTGAACCCGCTCCTCTTTTCAGTCCGAAAGAAAAAGCAATTAGTATATCCCTTCGAGCCCAACCATTTCCGAAGGCTTTCCACCTCAACTGTTGAACTGGCGAAGTCAAAGAAAGGCTCGCTGTTTACATTACCGAGCCGGTCCCGCTCCACCGCCTCATGCAAGTATCCCTTTAAGGCTTTAGAGCCAATACCGCTAACAATCGCGGTCCTTGCCGCCACATAGCCCAATGGCTTTTTATCGTCGTCCCAATTCTCGACGTACTGTGAAGTACCTTGCGGCTCGATATCTACCATCAACAGCGCCGCATCAATCACCGAAATATAATCAGCGAGCAACCACAGCTCGGAAATACACAGATCATCTTCAAACAAACGCCGAACTCCAGATAAGTCCGATTCAGTATACCTCAGAACGAGAGTGCATCAAAACACCTGTTCTCGTTTGGTTCCCCAAGCTATCTCTTGCACTTGCTCGGACCACCATTCCGCCATGCGAACGCGCTCATCCCAGAACGGGGTACGCATGTAAGCGCCGCGGATCTGATCACGCACCTTATGCGCAAGCTCTGCTTCTATGGCGTCAGGATTCCAGAGATTGCTCTCATTCAGAAGACTCGACGCACTGGAACGAAACCCGTGCGACGTCGCCTCTGTCTTATCAAAGCCCATGCGGCGCAAAGACTGGTTCAGCGTGTTCTCACTCAATGGCTTCGCCCGGGCGATCAGGGAGGGAAAGGCTAGCGGTGCATCGCCCGTAAATGGCTTCAGCTCGGTAAGGATCTCAACAGCAAGTTTCGACAATGGCTTTTTGTGTTCGCGCCGCATCTTCATGCGCTCGGCTGGAATGGTCCAGATAGCCTTTTCAAGATCAAACTCGCTCCACGTCGAAAAGCGAAGTTCACCCGGACGCGGATATAAAAGCACCATCAACTTAAGCGCCGCACGAATGCTTGGCCCGCCGCCCTGATAGTTCCACACCGCCTTTACCAGCGCCGCAAAGTCGTCGCGCTCCACCAAAGCCGCCATATGCGTTTTCTTGTGAGAGACCAGAGCGCCACGAAGCGCGAAGGTTGGGTCGTTCTCGGCCTTGCCCGTCGCAACGGCATAGCGGAACACCTGCCCGACAAAGGTTCGCAGCTTGTGCGCGGTTTCGCCATTGCCCGCATCTTCCTGTTTGCGGATCGCGCTCAACACAATCGGCGCGGTGATTTCACGAATAGGCATTTTGCCGAATTCATCACACGCCATGCGGCAATACCAACGCTTCTTTTTCATGGTCGCTTCGGCGTTGCCGTCTTTAACGCTCTTTTCCAGATATTCGAACGCGATCTTTTCAAATGTGTGCTCATTCTTCGCAGCGCTCTCGGCCTCTTCAGCGCGCGCGTGCTCCATCGGGTCAACGCCATCAGCCAGAAGCCGCTTTGCGTCCAGGCGCTTCTCTCTCGCCCTCTGAAGGCTCACCTGAGGATATTTTCCGAAGGAGAGAAGCTTCTGCTTCGCCTCAAAACGATAGCTCATCCGCCACAGTTTAGAGCCGTTGGGCATCACATGGATATAAAGCCCTTCACCGTCGAAAAGCTTATAGGCTTTGTCTTGTGCCTTGAGATTTCTAACTTTTATGTCCGAAAGCTTCATGTTCTCGGGCCCTTTTCAGGTGTGGGTATCGACTCCCTGAAAAACTAGGACTCGAACGAAATATACCCACAAGGATACCCACAATTTGCTCGGATACGACCGGATCACATCGTGCGAGTCCGGACAACGACAAGCCAGAAAACGGCCTTTATTGCTTGATTTAGTTCAATTTTTTGGATGATTTCGGACTATGCCGGAGAAAAGGTTGGTGCGGTTAAGAGGACTCGAACCTCCACGGGTCGCCCCACACGGACCTGAACCGTGCGCGTCTACCAATTCCGCCATAACCGCACGCTGAATTGGAAGCGCGGTGTATATCGATCTGTCGAATTCCCGTCAACACAGAACCGCGGCTCAGCGTGAAAAAAGAGTATCGCCCTGCTCCTGCCAATTTGAGCAATACGCACGCAGATACCGTTTTCCAAACACCCGTGCAGGCTCTACAATATCAGCGCACACTCAAATGGAGCCATACTATGGCCGAT
Organism: Ponticaulis sp.; assembly: GCA_002723155.1. Classification (GTDB taxonomy): domain Bacteria; phylum Pseudomonadota; class Alphaproteobacteria; order Caulobacterales; family Hyphomonadaceae; genus Ponticaulis. The sequence continues at coordinate 717,072 of PBNO01000006.1, forward strand.
ACGCTGACCGAGACTAATGACCCGATTGCCAGAATGCGCGCAATCCGGCGAGATATCCATGCCCATCCAGAGCTCGCCTTTCAGGAAAACCGGACCTCCGATCTGGTGGCAGAGGCGCTCACCCGCGCAGGCATAGAAATACATCGCGGGCTTGCAGAAACCGGTGTGGTTGGCACGCTGAAAAATGGCGATGGACCGGTCATCGGTCTTCGCGCGGATATGGACGCCCTGCCAATTGAAGAACAATCCGGCGCGGCGCATTGTTCTACCCATCACGGCGTTATGCACGCCTGCGGCCATGACGGGCATACCGCCATGCTGATCGGCGCAGCTGAGGCGCTCGCGGCATCACGTAATTTCAAGGGCACGATACATTTCATCTTCCAGCCGGCTGAAGAAAATTTCGGTGGCGGCAAGCGCATGGTGGAAGAAGGCCTGTTCAAGCTCTTCCCGTGCGACGCGGTATTTGCGCTTCACAACTGGCCAGGCCTGCCGGCCGGGCGCATCGCCGTTCAGCCCGGCCCGATGATGGCCTCCTATGACAGCTTCACCTTCACGCTGACAGGTGTGGGCGGTCACGCCGCCATGCCGGAGACGACGAAAGACCCGGTCACCACGGCGGCCGAACTCGTCCTCGCGCTCCAGACAATTGTCAGCCGCAAGATCAGCCCGCACGACCCCGCGGTTCTGACGATTACGCAAATGCATGGCGGGCACACATTCAACGTCATCCCTGAAGAGATGAAGGTGATGGGCACAGTGCGCTGCTTTTCTGGCGAGGTGCGTGATTTCATCCGCGCCGAGATGCTACGCGTCGCAGAAGCCGTATGCGGCGCCCACGGCGTCAGCGTCAGCCTTGCCTATGAGGAAGGCTATCCAAGCACCATCAATACGCCAGCCGAGGCCGACTATGCCCGACGTGTCGCAAGTGAGCTGGTTGGCGCGGACCATGTCGATACCGGCTTCAGGCCGAGCATGGCGTCGGAGGATTTCTCGCTCATGCTGCAGGAAGTACCGGGCGCCTATATCTGGCTGGGCGCAGGACTTGAAACCAAACCGCTGCACCACCCCGAATACGACTTTAACGATGACACGCTCGAGACCGGCCGGGATCTTCTCATCCGACTGGCCACGAATTTTCAAAACGGCGTTTAGGAGCGAGCGTGCAATGGCCCTTCCTGGTTATCCCGGGAAGGTCTGTACGCCAATCTTGTACAAGCGGTCGCCATCAATAATCAGGCAGGCCGAGCTTTCCTGACCCTGAACATGACACCAGACCGGCGCATCCATGCTTTGGAAACGCAGATACTCGCCGCGATCCACCCACTCTTCCGGATAGAACGGGAACTCACCGCTCATAAAATCTCCACCCGGGAAGTCTGCCCCCTCTGGCCATTCAGGAAGCTCTGAACTTGTAAATGCGCCACCGCCAAACCGAACACCGATCAGCTCATCCAGAAAATCTGCCATGCTGCGCTCGTCAGTCACTTCATAGAAACCGAAGAGATACCGCGCTGGTGTCGCGTGCGAATACAAAGGCGCACCATCACCATCGCGCACAATGATCAGGGCGACGCTATTGGCGCAGTCGTCACCTATCGCGACCGCCTCAGCAATATTGTCGCCGAATGAAATCGATTCTGACGATGTTGTTGCGCACCCCTCCGCGAAAGCTGCGCCACTGCTCAGCGCAACGAACCCGAATGCGGCTATTGCTGTCTTGATCATAGATTTCCCCTCTTCTCATCAGCTTAGAAGAGACCCAGTAAAAAGATCAATCCAGTCAGCTGCGATTTGACGGCCCTACGGCCGAAACCGTAAATATCAAAACGCCCCACCCCGTGATGAAGAGAACGGGATGGGGCGTCCTGCAGAACAGACGTCGAGGACGTCTGGGGAGGAGCTGGTTAACTAGCTTTGCGGACCGTCAGGAATGGTGGAAGCATCACCTACAGTGATCTCTTCATCAAACACGGCCACCGCGCCGGATTCCGGCGTGTAAGCTGGCCACTCAAACCCGTTATTACAGGTAATCGTAGTGGATGACGGATTCATATGCATGAAATTGGTCCAGCAGGAATTCACAATATCGGCATAGGCCTCGTCTTCAGCTGTTGTCTGACCTGCGCCCCAGCTTGAGGTTTCAAGCGAGTCGAATGTGTACATCAGCTCGGCAGAGTGGATCGGACCATTGCCCCAGGAAGCCTCGCGGAACTCGGGCATATAGCGGAAATGATAAAGGAAGGCTGGCGCACCCTCATCACCTGTTTCTGCAGCAAGCTGGGTCGCGCGGGAGAAACCGCCTTCGCCCATATTAGAGCCGACCAGAACCGGCACATCAGCCTCGCGCCCTGCATCCATCGCTGCGCGTGGCGAGACCGTGTTGAACCTGCCGTCAATTGTGCCGGAGATACCGCGGCGCAGCGCCGGATTGTAGGTCAGCGACTGAGCCGAAACACTACGCAACATGTCCGCTGTCGCATCAGCAGGCACGTCCAAAGTCGCCATGCCTTCCACGCCGAGTTGTTCAGCTGCGGCGAGGTCCCGGCCCGGAGACACGAATGCGCCGGACTGGACAATCGCCTTGTCGAACAGGCCTTCTGCCGACGGGATAGAGAGAAGGTTGATGACCATCACGCCGCCAGCCGACTGACCGGCAATAGTGACATTGTCCGGATCACCACCAAAGGAGGAGATATTCTCCTGCATCCATTCAAGCGCGGCGACAGCGTCCATCATGGCAAAATCGCCCGTCGGGCCGCCCTCTGCCGTCAGCGCAGGGTGAGCGAAATAGCCCATAGGTCCAAGGCGATAATTGATGGAGACAGTAATCACACCGTTCGCGGCATTCGCCTCACCATGATAGGAGCCGAGATGGCCCGCGCCCAGAAAGGCCGCACCACCGTGCATCCAGAGCATGACAGGCGCATTCTCCGCGTTTTCTGGCGCATAAACTTCCATATACAGGCAGTCTTCAGACTTCACGCCAACGACGCCGCCACCATTCGGAAGGCTCGGATCGGCGATTGCAGGCTGAACGCATGGTGCCTGAAACTCAATGACGGTACGATCACCTGTCCATGGCTCAACCGGCTGCGGCGCGCGCCAGCGAAGGTCGCCAATGGGTGGTTGCGCATACGGAATACCGCGAAAGGCGTGATAATCGCCCATATCCTCGCCTACCAGACGGCCATTCGGCGTTTCAACAACAGCCGTATCGATCAGATCAGTCGGGGTATAACCAACGGCTGGCACATGTTCGTGCATTTCGCCGCCTTCATGATGGCCAGCATGTGCAGCCATGCCAAAGCTCAATGCAGCCGCTGAGGCTGCAAGCATCTTCAAGTACATAATTCCTCCCTCATTTGTCTCTGCCGCTATTGCGTGCGACAGGCAGAGTTATGAGGGCAAGCATGACCTATTTAGTGATATTGTCAATTTGAGATAGCGGGGTATCACAAAAATTGTGAATACGTTTAGCGCCCGAAATAACGGCCCGGGCGGTGGTTAATGCCGACCATCAGGTTCAGCACAACAGCGCCAACAATCGAATAGACCAGATTGGTCAACGGGAGCACAAATGCCGAGGCAATAAGAATGACGGCATCAATAGACAGGAGCACCCAGCCAGCGCGCATAATGCCCTTCTCCTGAAGGAAGTGCGCCAGAATGCTTACACCACCAATACCCGCGCCATGGCGGAACAGCGCAATCATACCCATGCCGATCATCGCGCCGCCAAGGATGGCCGCGAAAAGCGGGCTGAGCGTTTCAACGGCAATCCAGCCTGTCACCAGGTTCGGGAAGATCGACACCAGCGTCACCGCGACAACCGTCTTCAGCGTGAACTCCCACCCCATGCGCAGGATCGCCAGAAGATAGAATGGCAGGTTCAGCAGGAAGAAGAATGTCCCGAAGCTGAGCGGCGCAATGTAGGAGAGGATCAGCGACATGCCCGCAACGCCGCCCGTCAGAAGCATAGCCTCTGAATAAACCGTCACGCCCATGCCGATAAACAGGGCGCCCAGCAGGATAGCAAATACGTCTTCATACCATTTGTGTTTCAAGGTGTTTCGATCCTCGATCTGCAGGTTTGAAGGGGCGGAAATATCACTCATTTTGGTCTTCGCAGTTGAATTTAGCGCGGCATTAGCACCAAAGAGAATAGTATTCCAATCTTTTATTTCAATCTGGAAGAATGGTCCTTCTGTGCGGCATATTTGCAGGAAATTCGCCCAGAAAAAAGGCAGAGCCGAAGCCCTGCCTGCCTTAACTCTCGCGACTAAGCGCCGGTTCCTACAGAACGCTTTCCTGATCTCGCTCGCGGCGACGACGCAGGCGGCGCAGCCGATTCCAAAAGCGGCGACGTTCCGGAGTAGGCAGCGGCTCGAGATTGGTGATGAATGTTTCGGCACACGCCCGCCAGGAATAGCCTTCGGCATATTTACGGCAGTCCTCGCGCTTCATCTCCAGACAGCCAAGAGCTGCTTCACGCAAATCATCAGACACAACGCCCGCATTGGACCCCGGAATCAGGTCCTTCGGACCCGGCGCATTATAGCCCGCGACCGGTGTTCCTGTCGCCATAGCCTCAAGAATAACGAGGCCGAATGTGTCGGTCAGGCTCGGGAAGACGAAAACGTCTGAATGCGCAAAACAGGCTGCCAACTCATCGCCAAACTTCGCACCGAGGAATTTGACCTCCGGATACTTCTTTTGAAGCTCTTCGCGTTGCGGACCATCGCCGACGACGACTTTCGTGCCCGGCAGATCAAGTTCGACAAAGGCTTCGATATTCTTCTCAACCGCAACGCGGCCGACATTGAGATAGATCGGGCGCTCCATACCTTCGAACGGGTCAGGCATGGTGTCGCGCTTATCGGGATGGAACAAGTCAGTGTCCACGCCGCGCGACCAGGCAACAACATTGCCGAATCCGTGCTCTTCAAGCTCTTCACGCATGGATGGCGTTGCGACCATCACATGGCCGGAATAGCGGTGGAACCAGCGCATAAAGCCATAACCCCAGCTGAGCGGCACAGGAAAACGCGCCGACACATATTCCGGAAAACGTGTGTGATAGCTGGTGGTGAACGGAAACTTCATCTTCAGGCACATAGAGCGCGCGGCCATGCCGAGCGTGCCTTCGGTCGCGATATGCACCGCAGCCGGCTCAAACTCGTTGAAGCGTTCGATGATGGCCTTCTTGGCGCCAAGCGCGAGCTGGATCTCGTTGTATGTCGGCAGCGGGATAGTTTTGAATCCGTCAGCGGGTGAGACAACCTCGAACTCGTGCCCCATAGCTTCGCATTCTTCGATCACACGGTTGAGGGTTCGAACAACGCCGTTCACCTGAGGTGCCCAAGCGTCTGTGACGAGCATAATTTTCATCAGAACTCTCCCGAAAAAACCGGCGATCAGAAACAGGAGATAAGCTGTTCCAAATCAGGAAGGCAAAAGCAAGGCAGCGTTTCGCACGAAGCGGAGCAGAGCGCAAATATCTGAACAATGTTTATGCGTTCGCGTTCACACAGTCAGCGCAGAAATCGGCTTTCGTGTTTTGCCGCCAGTAAGACCGCAAACCCTTGAAGTCACGGTCCTTCGGGGCAAGGTTAGTACTGAATTAGTGCAAGGAGAGAAAAGTATGACCAAAGCCTCTGATGTTTGGAATCAGATCGATGAGTTCAAGCACGCACGTGAGGAAGAGGTCGTAGCTGATCTTCTTGATCGCCCTCCAGTGAGCGAAGGCCAGCGCAAAGAGGCTGTGCGTATCGGTCAGGAAATTGTCCAGATCGCCCGCACCAACGCCAAGCGCAAAGGCATTATGGAATCCTTCCTGGAAGAGTTCGGTCTTTCCAATCAGGAAGGCATCGCGCTGATGTGTCTGGCCGAAGCGCTGCTGCGCATTCCCGACGCCGAAACCCGTGATGACCTGATCGCCGAGAAGATGCGGTCCGGTGACTGGTCTTCTCACCTCAACCAATCGGAAAGCTGGCTCGTGAACGCCTCCACCTGGGGCCTCATGCTGACAGGTCGCGTGATCGGACCGTCTGCCGACGCTGTCCGCAGCCCTGCCAAATTCGTTCAGGGCCTTGTTCGTGAAAGCGGCGAGCCCGTCATCCGAACCGCGATGATGCAGGCCATGCGCATTATGGGCGAACAATTCGTTCTGGGCCGCAATGTGTCCGCAGCCATCAAGCGCGGCAAGAAAATGATCCGCGAAGACGATGCAGCGACCTTCTCTTTCGACATGCTCGGCGAGGGTGCACGCACTGCAGCGGACGCCGACCGGTATATGGAGGCTTATAAGTCATCCATCCGCGCGATTGATGACGCGACAGAGGGCCACCCACCCGAACTGGAAAACGGCGTCTCGGTCAAACTGTCCGCGCTCCATCCGCGCTACGAAGCTGTAAAGACAGATCGCGTGATGGAAGAGCTATACCCGCGCGTTCTGGAACTCTGCGAAATGGCTCACAAGCGCGGCATCCACCTCTGCCTCGACGCCGAAGAAGCCGATCGCCTCGTCATTCAGATGCAGATTATCGACCGCCTTGCCCGCGAACCTTCGCTTGAAGGCTGGCGCGGCCTTGGCCTTGCCGTACAAGCCTATCAGAAGCGCGCCGGCCATGTAATCGAGCGCCTGCACAAGCTGGCAGAAGAAACCGATCGCCGCATCATGGTGCGTCTGGTGAAGGGCGCTTACTGGGACACCGAGATCAAGCACGCCCAGAATGAAGGTATTGATGACTTCCCGGTCTTCACCACCAAAGATGCGACCGACCTTCACTATCTGCACTGTGCGCGCCTTCTCATGAAGGCCTCACCAAAGCTCTATCCGCAGATTGCCACCCATAATGCACACACGCTCGCAGCCGTTCGCCTGATGGCCGAAGAACTGAATGTCGAAAATTACGAGTTCCAGCGCCTGCACGGTATGGGCGAAGCGCTCTACAAAGCGGCAGGCGAAGCCAACCGCGTACGCGTGTACGCGCCGGTTGGAGCACACAAAGACCTGCTGCCATATCTGGTCCGCCGCCTGCTGGAGAACGGCGCGAACTCCTCATTCGTGAACACCTTCCTGGATGAAGACGTACCCGTCGATGACGTCGTCTATGATGGTATCGCCCTTATCGAGGCAGGCAATCGCCGACACCCAAGAATTGCGCGCCCGCCAGCCCTTTTCGGGGCAGAACGCCGCAACTCCAAAGGTCTCGACCTGTCGGAAAAGTCGTCACGTGACGCGATTGCCGAAGCCGTCGCGAAACTTGATAAATCCATGCCCCGCAAAGGCGGCCCTATTGTGGACGGCAAATCCAGCACAGATGGCAAGCATGACGTGCTCTGCCCGCATGACCTGTCCCGCATCATCGGCAAGATGAAATGGGCCGGGCCAAAGGATATCGACAAAGCCTTTGAAGCCACGAAGAAAGCCCAGCCCGCATGGGACGCAAAAGGCGGCGTTGCCCGCGCGGATATCCTCCGCGAAATGGGCAACAAGCTCGAAGAGAATATGAACTTCTTCATCGCGCTCATGTCTCGCGAAGGCGGCAAAACGCTTGCGGACGGCGTGGCCGAAGTTCGCGAAGCCGTCGATTTTTGCCGTTACTACGCACACGAAGCCGAAACACACTTTAACCAGCCAACGCGCCTGCCGGGACCAACAGGTGAGACAAACCATCTGAGCCTTCATGGCCGTGGCACATTTGTCTGCATCTCACCCTGGAACTTCCCGCTGGCCATCTTCACCGGTCAGGTTGCAGCAGCGCTCGCGGCGGGTAATGCCGTCATCGCCAAACCTGCAGAGCAAACCTCTTTCACCGCGTTTGAGGCCGTAAAGCTGTTCCTTGAAGCGGGTGTTCCGAAGGGCGTACTTCACCTCCTGCCGGGCGATGGCGAAACCATCGGCGCGCCGCTCACCAAACACAAAGATCTTGGCGGCGTCTGCTTCACAGGCTCGACCGAAGTCGCGCGGATCATCAACAAGACCCTTGCAGACCGCGAAGGCCCGATTCTCCCACTAATCGCCGAAACAGGCGGCATGAATGCCATGTTCGTCGACACGACTGCCCTGCGCGAGCAGGTCGTGGATGACATTGTGAACTCGGCATTCGGCTCTGCGGGTCAGCGTTGCTCGGCACTTCGCATCGCCTATCTGCCGGACGATACCGCCGACATGCTCATTGAAGGCATTAAAGGCGCCATGGACGAGCTCCAGCTGGGTGACCCGGCGCTGCCATCAACGGATATCGGGCCGGTGATCGACAAAGACGCCGAAACGACACTCGTCAATTATCTGAACGGGCTCGGCAAGAATGCGAAAATCCTGAAACGTGTCGCACCGGAAGGCCTGCCAGAGAAGCAGACCTTCTTCTTCCCAACTCTGATTGAGATGAAGAATATTGAAAGCATGGAGCGCGAGGTCTTCGGTCCTGTACTTCATGTCGTGCGATATGATCCGGATAAACTGAACAAGGTCGCGCCGCAGCTCGAGGCGAAAAACTATGGCCTGACGCTCGGCATTCACTCGCGCCTTGAAAGCTTCTCACGTGAAGTGCGCGATGCGGTAAAAGTCGGCAACACTTATGTGAACCGCTCAATGACCGGCGCGGTCGTTGGTGTTCAGCCGTTTGGCGGCGAAGGCCTGTCAGGTACCGGCCCAAAAGCAGGCGGCCCACATTACTTGCAACGTTTTGCGGTCGAAAGAACTGTCACAGTGAATACTGCGGCGCAAGGCGGCGACCCGGACCTGTTAAACCTGACTTAATCAATCAATTACTAAACACGCCTTCACCTGCCCTCTTTCAGGGCAGGTGAATGATCAATATTTAATCACCCTATACTTCACTACAAACAAGTAAAACGCCTCACGGTTAATCCTTTTTCCAGCTTTTCATGCGAGTACTTGCGAAGGGAGATCAGGATCAACTGGTTGGTGAGGGCAGAATGAACAGTTTTAGCGCAGCCAAGCGCGACGTAAGCTATGGCGGAAACACACACACATCCATCGAAGTAAAGCAATCTGACGTCAGTGAGCGCGGCATTGATGCGAGCCTTGAAGAGCTCAAAAAGTCCGTATTCGGATTTTCCCGTCAGAACCGCGAAATTGCAGACCGCACAAAGCTGCTGGCGCTGAACGCGACCATTGAGGCCGCACGTGTTGGTGAAGCCGGTAAAGGCTTTGAAGTTGTCGCGGGTGAAGTCAAAAATCTCGCTGATCAGGCCAAACAAGCCGCCGAGCGTTTCGAGCAGGTCGTCGTACCGCCACTGGAACACACGGTCGAGGTTGCCAAAAAGCTTGGCGACCAGCGCATGAAAGACATTGCGCTTTCTACGGTTCAGCTCATCGTTCGCAACCTTTTTGAACGCACCGCAGATGTGCGCTGGTGGGCGACCGATACAGCATTCTGGGACGCTCTGGCGCATCCTGAAAACCGCGAGGCCCAATCCTTCGCTCAAAAACGCCTCAGCGTCATCCACCGCTATTACACCGTCTATAAGGACCTCGTTCTCGTCGACACGAGCGGCAAACTGTTTGCTTGTGCGAACTCTCAGGCCCGCAATTTCGTGGGCCGGAGTGCAGCCGACGAGCCATGGTATCAGCAGGCCATGAGCACGAATTCAGGTGACGATTATGTCGTCAGCCGCGTCTATCACTCAGATGACTACAATTCCCGTATTTTGACATATGCGACAGCCGTCCGAGAAGGCGGAGATCGCACAGGCAAAATTCTCGGCGTGCTGGGCGTGCATTTCGACTGGTCCGCGCAGGGGCACTCTGTTGTCGCCGAAGAACCGCCATTCACACCGGCAGAATGGAAAACAACGCGCGTTCTTCTATTGAATGACGATCATTACTGCATCGCTGCATCTGACGATCAGGGCATTGCTCAGAAGTTCGATCTGCAAATGGGCGGAGAAAACATGGGTAGCTATACGAGCGGCGGAAAGCATATCTATTTTGCCCGCACCACCGGCTATGAAGGCTATGACGGTATGGGCTGGATCGGCGTCGTCATCCGCAGCTAACGCTAAACAAGAGATCACACCAGAGCCCTGTTCGTCTTACGACGAGCGGGGTTCTTTTTTTGCGCTAGTCGACCTTTTCAAGCTCTTTCGGGACGGAGACTTTGCGGCGCTTTTCTTTCGCCTTCGGCTTTGGCAGCAGACGAAAGCGGGACTGGCACCAGGCAAAGCCGACGCCAACGTCTAACAAGGCATCAGAGCGCCCGCACGGACAGGCAAACAGCCAGAGATCATAAACGGTATAGGTTTCACCCGCCACCAGTGGCACAGGCTCACCCGTCACATGGTTCGGGGCTGCATTGACGCAAAGTACAAGATCACCGCGGCCAACATCATAACTCATGGCGGCGATATATATCACAAGTCAGACGATCAGGCGAAATGCTTGGAGAGCTTCAGCCCCTGCCCCTGATAATTGGAGCCTTCAGTACCGTAAGGCGCGCGCGGCAATGCCGACATCGGCTCAAAGACCAGACGCCCGACCGGCTGGCCATGCTCGAGGATAAACGGCACGTCGCGGCCCCTCACTTCCAGAACGGCGCGGCCTGAAACCCCGTCACAGCCAAAGCCCGGATCAAAAAAGCATGCATAATGGGCACGGAATTCTCCGAGGTCCGGCGCGATTGGTGCCATCTCTGCGGCGCGATCCACCGGAATCGTCACAAACTCTTTCGAGGCGAGAATGTAAAATTCGTCCGGATCAAGAATAAGCCTGCCATTGCGGGCAAACACCGGCTCCCAATAATCATCAATCCGGTGGCCACCCACTTTGGACAAATCCAGCACACGGGCATGACGGCGCGCGCGATAGCCGATCAGGCCATCCTGTAGCGGTTCAAGATGAATTGAGAAATCGAGTGAATTGGTCGGCGTGTGTTCGCCGGACCGAAACCGCATCTGAAGAAGGCGGTCGCCCGGGCGCGCCAGAACCGAATATGTCCGTGGACTGACTTCTGCATAAAGCGGGCCGTCATAGCCTTCCGGAATACCGTCAAAGCGGGAAACACCATCCGCGATCAGGCGGACAAATACATCGATACGGCCTGTTGAGCTTTTCGGGTTTGCCGTCGCGGTCACACCTTCAGGCAGCGAGACATATTCCTGCAGCGGCACAAGATAGACACAGCCCGTTTCCAGAACAGCGCCATTGCTCAGATCGACCGTGTGCATAACGATGTCATCTGTCAGGCATTCTTCGACTGTCCGCCCGTTTGGCAGAAAGCTGGCGCGCAGGCGATAGGCTTTCGTGCCAAGGCGCAGATCAATGCTCGCCGGCTGCACCTGAAGCGGCGCGAACGGTGTGTCTGATCGCACCATTCCCTCTGCAATGGCTGCTTCAATCTGATGATCTGCTAGAATGCCGTCTGGAAAACTCACTGTCAGGTCCGACTCGTTTATTATATACCTCAACCAACCTTCACCTTGACGACCGCCAAGGCAAGTCTCTATGCCCGCGCCTTGGAAATTGAAAAGGCTTTACGCTCATGACCTCCGGTAACACGCCTAAATACCGCCCGGCGACAAATCTCGTCCATGGCGGCACAGAACGTACCCAATGGGGCGAGACATCAGAAGCGCTGATTCTCACCTCTGGTTATATGTATGATTCTGCTGAACAGGCGCAGGCCCGAATGGCCGGAGAGATTCCGGGCTATGTCTATTCGCGTTACAACAACCCGACCGTCGCCATGCTGGAAGAACGTCTTCGCCTGATGGAAGGCGCTGAGGCCTGCCGCACTATGGCGTCCGGCATGGGCGCAATGTCGTCTCTTCTGTTCGCGCCCGTTCAGGCGGGCGACCGCGTTGTTGGCGCAAATGCGCTGTTCGGCTCGTGTCGCTGGCTGATCGCAAACCAGCTTCCAAAATTCGGTGTCGAGACAGAATTCGTCGACGGCATGGATATGGAAGCCTGGGAGCGCGCGCTCTCCAAGCCGACAAAGCTCGTGCTCGTGGAAAGCCCGGCCAACCCGTTGAATGACGCCGTCGACATCGCAGCCGTTGCTGAGCTCGCCCACAAGGCTGGCGCACAGCTTATCGTGGACAACGTCTTTGCGACCTCCATGCTGCAAAGCCCGTTCGAGCTGGGCGCTGACTGGGTTTTCTATTCAGGCACCAAACATATGGATGGCGGCGGCCGTGTTCTGGCGGGCGCTATTCTTGGTCCGCAGAAGGATATGGAAGAGATTATCGACCCGTATATCCGCCATACAGGTCCTTCGCTTTCTCCGTTCAACGCATGGGTTGTTCTCAAAGGCCTTGAGAGCATGCCGCTGCGCGTCGCGAAACAGTCTGAAAATGCAGCAATCGTGGCTGATCGCATTGCAGACCATAAGGCTCTGCGCGCAATCCGTTATCCGGGCCGCAAGGATCACCCGCATTACGAAGTGCACGCCAAACAGATGAAGGCCGGCGGCACGATGATGGCGATTTCTCTGGCTGGCGGTCAGGAAGCGGCGTTCCGTTTCCTCAACGCGCTTGAACTTGTTGGCATTTCCAACAATCTCGGCGACGCGAAATCGCTGGCCTGCCACCCGTCCACCACTACGCACCGCGCCGTTCCGGTCGAAGAGCAGGCGAGCATGGGGCTTGATCCTTCATGGATTCGCATCTCGATCGGACTTGAAGATGTCGAAGATCTGACGGAAGATTTCATCCGGGCACTGGATTCGGCACTAGGGGAGTAAGCCATGGATTTTGAGGATGACGCGGTCTTCCCTTATGAGGCGGAGACCTGGGGTGTCATGGTGCGCGTCTTCCCGGAATTCGTGGACGATGAATCCAGCCCTGAGCACAGTGAATATCTCTGGCGCTACACGGTGCAGATCGAAAATAACGTCGATCACACCATCCAGCTTGTGAACCGCCATTGGGAAATCACCGATGCCCGCGGCCGCCGTCAGGTAGTCGATGGCGAAGGCGTTGTGGGCGAAAAGCCTGTGCTCGCGCCGGGTGAGAGCTTTGTCTATGTGTCCGGCTGCCCGCTGAACGAACCGTCCGGCGTTATGGTTGGACGCTATGGAATGCGCCGCGAAGATGGTATCGAGTTTGATGTGACCATTCCGGCCTTCTCGCTCGACAGCCCTCACGAGACTGCCCGCCGCAATTAGAGGCGCCATCGCAGCATGCAGCTACAGCCAATCCTCTCTGCTCTGGGAAAGCTCCTAATGCTCACAGGCGGAGCGATGGTGCCATGCGCCATTGTGGACGTTGTTTCCGGCATTGAGACGTGGGGTGTGTTTGGTCTCGCCGCATTCGTGCTTTTTGGTATTGGCGCCATTATCGCTATCGCCTCAGGCAGCGAAAAGCCGCGGACAGGGCCGCGCGAGGCCTTCCTCTTAACCGCGCTTGTCTGGGTGGTTCTGCCGCTTGCGGCGGCCTTTCCGTTTCTCGCGCTCGGCTTCAGTTTCACAGATGCGGTCTTTGAGACCGTATCCGGCCTGACCACCACAGGCGCGACCATCATGACCGGCCTCGACAATGAACAGCGCGGACTTCTGCTCTGGCGATCCATCCTGCAATGGATTGGCGGCGTTGGCATTATCGTGACGGCGATTGCCATCATGCCGATGCTGCGAGTTGGTGGTATGCAGCTTTTCCAGGCTGAATCCTCGGATGTGTCAGGCCGTTTTCTTCCGCACGTTGCAGAGATCGCCAGCCAGATTGTCTGGCTCTATATCGGCCTCACCGTATTGTGCGGCATTTGCTACGTCTTTGCCGGCATGAGCACGTTCGATGCGGTGAACCATGCCATGACGACCATGGCCGCGGGCGGGTTTTCAACCTCTGACTCTTCCATGGGCAAGTTTGCGGATTCACGCATTATCGAGGTCTGTATCGTCTTCATGTTCGTGGCGGGCCTGCCATTCGGAACCATGGTTCTGATGATGCATGGGCGTGTCAGAAATCTCTGGAAAGACCCGCAGCCGCGCTTCTATCTGATGATCGTCGTGGTGGCCGTCGCCATACTTTACATCTGCGTCCGCTTCCATCCGCAGACGGCCTTCATCCGGTATGACGAGCATTTATTCCGCGATACCGTCTTCAGCGTTATCTCGGTCCTCACCGGTACTGGCTATGCCTCGACCGATTATGGCCAATGGGGCAGCCTGCCAGAGATTGTGTTCTTCACCCTGATGTTTCTTGGCGGATGCGCAGGGTCTGCGGCGTGCGGTATGAACGTGTTCCGCGTGGAAATTCTCCTGCGCACCATCTGGACCTATACCCGCCAGATGCTCAGCCCGAACCGGATCATGGTCGTACGATATGCAGGCCAGCCCGTGCGCGACGATGTGCTTCTGTCGGTGATGATTTTCATCTTCCTCTATCTGTTCGTCTTCTCCGTTTCGACCGTTCTCTTGTCCCTAACCGGCCTTGATACGATTTCATCCCTGTCGGCAGCGGCGACGTCCATCTCAAACGTTGGCCCAGGCCTCGGCTCCATTTTCGGACCATCAGGCACATTCCAGGACCTTGAGCCATTCGCAAAATGGGTCTGCTCGATCAATATGATTTTCGGACGCCTCGAACTTCTGACGATCTTCGTCGTTCTGACGCCGCGCTTCTGGCAATACTAAGGGCCACCCCCTTCACCTCACCGCCGTTTTGAGGCATGTGACTGCGCAAACATACCAATCAACAGAAGGTTCGCCTCATGAGCACCCTTTCCCTCGAAAAATACGGCATCTCCATTGGCGAAGGTCACCCGCTTGTCGTGATGGCAGGGCTGAACGTTCTGGAAAATGAAGAGCTGGCCATGACGGTCGGCGCGCACCTGAAAGCCGTATGCGAGAAGCTCGGCCTGCCTTACATTTTCAAAGCAAGCTGGGACAAAGCGAACCGCTCGTCCATCACATCCTATCGCGGCCCAGGGCTACAGGATGGTCTTGAAATCCTCTCCAAAGTGAAGGCTGAACTCGGCACGCCGGTCGTGACCGACTATCACGAGATGGGTCAGGCAGAGACGGTGTGCGAAGTCGCCGAAGTTCTGCAGGTTCCTGCCTTTCTTTGCCGCCAGACAGACCTCGTCGTTGAGGGCGCGCAGGCGGTAGAAGCCGCAGGCGGCTGGCTTCACGTGAAGAAAGCCCAGTTCCTTGCGCCATGGGATTGCAAAAACATCATCACCAAAGTTGGCGAAGTCACGAAAAACAACCCGACGCTGCTTTGTGAGCGCGGCGCAAGCTTTGGCTATAATAATCTCGTCGTGGACATGCTCGGCATTCCGGCGATGAAAGCGCTCGGCGTACCGGTTACGATAGATGCGACGCATGCTGTTCAGCTTCCGGGCGCAGACCCGCGCACTGCGGGCGGGTCTACAGGCGGCCGCCGCGAGGGCGTTCCAATCATTGCTAAATCAGCGGTCGCTGCTGGCGCTGATGGTGTCTTCCTTGAGTTCCACACCGACCCAGACAAAGCGCTTTGCGATGGCCCGAGCTGCCTGCCGCTTGATGCTGCAGAAGGCCTGCTCTCCCAGCTAAAAGCGATCCACGAGCTGGTTCGCAGCTAGCACCTTTGTTCTGCGGTGCTGTCAAACAGTCGGTCAACCGAACCTAGATCAGAGTGACGTCTTTCCCGTGAAGCCTAATCTCTTCGACACTTTGTTCTCATACGCCGTTTCAGTGCTCGGCGTGGGCGTTGGTGTTTTCGTTGGGTATCTCGGGGTGTCCATGGCACTGTCCACGAAGGGGGATGCGTCCGGCTGGGTGCTTCCGATTATTTTCCTTACGGCGTCAGTTGGCACAATTATCTGGTTCGCAAAGGATATTTTGAAGGCAACCTCAAACCTGAAAAGCACTGAATTGCCAGCGTCTGATCCGATGCTGGTCTGGGCGGAGGACCTCAGAACGCTCCAATCTCAGATCCGGCAACTTGAACTTGCCGGGGTAAGTATGGCGCCGGGTCGTACTGTCAACGAGCTCATCGGCCATCTCGATCGTCGCCGTTATATTGAAGATCCGTATGGCGAATTGCTTGCAGCTTATGCTGACGGAATTTCAGATCAGGGTTGGAATTTTGACTTTGAAGCCCTGTCTGGCCCGGGTGATTATGCGGCAGCGCTACAGCCAATTGTAGACATAGTCAGACAGCCAGCCCTTGTTACAGACCTGTCCGACGATTTTGATATCCGCAAACAAACCTGCACAGTGAGCTATACAATCAACGGCCAGCCCAGAGAACTCGTGGCGCGGGTTAATAACGACTGGGTCGATGAAAACCTGATGTCAGATTTTCTGGCCGATCTGGAAACACATGCGGCAGGAGATAATCATTTCTGCTTCCTGGAAACTGGCGGTGACTATACCCTGTTTTTTGTATCCAACGATGTCGTGGAAGCGGTGAATAAATTGCGTCCGGGCGCGATCACGCCCTAGTCGACGGCCACCGAAATGTCGCGGTCCGTTACGCAGCGCTCTCGTCTTTTTCGTTTAATGATCCGCGTGCGCCGCCGGCTCGTATCAAAGGAACAAACAGGAGGCCCTATGCGCTTTTCCTTTCTGATCCTGCTGGCAGCTTTGATTGCCGGACTACCTGTGAGAGCCGATACGATGACCTGCACGACGCTCGTGGAGCACACAGACGCGGACACGCAAAATCCGTGGCAGACTGTGAATGACAATGTCATGGGTGGGCGCTCATCTGGCGGGTCTTCACTTCAGGACGGCGCTCTCGTTTTCGCCGGCAGCACGAACACAAATGGGGGTGGCTTCAGCTCCATCAGGCTGGATGTACCGCGCGGCGCCATGGCGGGGGCGCAGGAGCTGCGCGTGCATATGAAACGCGATGCCCGCGCCTACTCCATCACCGTGCGCACGAATGCACGGTCATTCGGACGCCGCATAGCCTTTCGAGGTCCAATTGAAGGCGCACCGGAAGGCGAATGGGGCACGGGCGTTCTAAACCTTTCCAATCTGGAAGCCTCCATCTGGGGACGCAAACTGCCCAATGCGGTATTCGATGCGAGCGAAGTCGTGGAGATCGGGCTGATCATTTATGACGGCGAAGATGGCCCCTTCGAAATGCAGCTCTCACGCATTGAGGCGTGCAGCTGACGGGATAAAGTTTTCGGTCCTATTGCGCTTTCCTGCTGATTGAATATTCATTTTAATTCAATGAGCACACGGGGCGGGTTGCATGAAAATCTATAGATTAATCGCGGGCCTGTTCGGCCTGCTAACGCTTGCCTCTTGCGGCCTGGATCAGTTGACCCATGATCCTGACCTTGCGCTCACCGATCCGGATGCTCGCACAGCATTGGAGGAGGCCGCTGAGGTTATTATGTCGCGAGACTATGAAGCCCTTCTGGAGATCGGCTACCCCGATCCAAATGGCGGGCCATCTATCGCGCGTGAACCGTATGAAGACATGATTGCGCTCTTGCCGGAAGGCCAGCTGACTGCCGAATTGTTTTACTCAGAACGGCGTCTGGCGGTTGTCGACAACGAAGACTTTATCGGCTTTCTTGCCCAATTCGACCTAGCGAGCACTTCAGGCGAGAATACACTTCTCGAAATCGTGGTGTTTCCTTTCGAAGGTGAATGCTGCCTTGTGACCAATGTCTCGATCACCCCGTTTGACACCGTCCCCTCGCGATCGAATGCCTTTACGTTTGAGAATAAAGGCCCGCTCCATTATGTGACCGCGTTTCTATTGGTCTTCCTCCCGGTCTTCATGCTGGTGACAGCCATTGCCTGCATCATGAACAAGAAGATGCCACGCGGGTGGAAGTTTGCATGGGTGCCCTTCATCCTGATCGCGCTCTGGGGTTATGACTTCAACTGGACCACCGGCGCCTGGCAGCTACATCTGTTTAGCGTGGGCCCGACAGACTTTCAGATCAATTTCCTGAAGGCACAGTTTCTTGGCGCAGGCATAGCAAAATACGGCTATTTCCAACCATGGATCCTCTCCATCGGCTCGCCTGTTGGCGCGTTCTGCTACTGGATCTACGGTCGCAGAGGGCCGAAGGTCACAACGCCTGAAGAGTTCTAGGTCAGTTCGCCTTCAACCGCCTTCGTCCAGCCGACATAAACGCTATCGCTCGCTTCGATGACCGGGCGTTTGATCAGCGTCGGATTGGCAATCAGAAGGCCGGAAACTTCGTCTGTGTCAGCTTTTGCTTTGTCATCATCGGAAAGACCGCGCCACGTCGTCGAGCGGTTATTGACGAGCGCCTTGGCACCGGCCGCATCCAACCAGCCAGGCACCTTGGCGGCCAGATCAGCCTCGGCGCGGATATCGACGAAACTCACCTGTTTACCCGCAGCTTCAAGGCTTTTCAGCGCCTTCTTGCAGGTGTCGCAGTTTTTCAGACCGTAAAGCGTCAGAGACATAGTGCCCTCGTAAAATCAGCGCTCATACGAGCGGGTTCAAATTGCGTCGACTAGTTCGCGTGATTCACATGCGCAGAACAACTCTGCCTGCCTCCTGAGTTCACATTTCAGCGAATAGCCGAAGTGCCGCGGCAAGGAGCAATCGACAAGCTGCGCCGACCTGTTAATCTACTTCCCGATACTTACAAAATACTCGGGGAGAAAAGCATGATCGGCTTTCTGGACACGATCAAACGTGAATGGATCTACATCACGAATGTCCGAAAAGCGCTGAAGCGCGCGGCTATGTATCAGCCTGACGATCCGGTTGGGCTGGCAGATGTACTCGAAGACAAATTCGACAAGCACAAAGCCAATATCGCGATCCGTTTCGAGGATAAAATCTACACTTATCGGGAGCTGGAAGAACGCGCGAACCAGTATGCACACTGGGCGATCAATCAGGGCTTCAAGGCCGGTGATACCGTCGCCCTCTTCATGGACAATAAGCCTGACTATATTGCCTTCTGGGTGGGTATGTCGAAGGTCGGCATCGTCACCGCCCTGATCAACAACCAGCTTCAGGGCGCAGGCCTTGCTCACTGCGTTTCCATCTCGAATGCCCGTGCCATTGTTATGGGCCCGGAACAGGAAGAGCTTTACGCCAGCGCGAAAGAACAGCTGGGCGAAGATATCGTTCCGTGGAGCCTCGATTGTACCCTTGCAGGCGTCTCATCGATCGACCCGCTTCTAGCAGACCTGCCTGTTACCCGTCCGGAACGCTCGCACCGCGCTGAAATTCGTGGCCGCGACACCTGCCTCTATGTCTACACGTCCGGAACGACGGGCCTGCCAAAAGCAGCGAAACTCACTCAGGTTCGCGTACTCGGCATGCTTGGCGCGTTTGTCGACTCTGTTGGCATTACAGAGCGCGACCGCATTTACGTGACCCTGCCGCTCTACCACGCGACGGGCGGGCTTTGCGGCGTCGGTCAGGCGCTGACAACCGGCGCGACGCTTATTCTCGCGCGCAAATTTTCCGCGTCGAACTTCTGGGATGATGCTGTCAAGCATAAGGCGACCTCCTTTGCCTATATTGGCGAGCTTTGCCGCTATCTGGTGAAGACAGATCCGCATCCGCTGGAACGTCAGCACACAATCCGCAAAGGCTTCGGCAATGGCCTGCGCGCTGAGGTCTGGGAGAAGTTCGTCGAGCGGTTCAACATTCCGCATCTGGTAGAATTTTACGGATCGACCGAAGGCAATGTGAGCTTCTCAAACTTCGATGGAAAGATCGGCGCGGTCGGCCGTCTGCCGAGCTATATGCGTGACAAAATCAAAACCCGCATTGTGAAGTTCGACATTGCAGAAGAAAAGCCGATCCGGGGCGACGACGGCTTCTGTATCGAAACTGATATTGACGAAGCCGGCGAAGCGATTGGCGAAATCGCAGACGCGCCGCGCCAGCGCTTTGACGGCTATCATGACCCGAAGCAGACCGAGAAGAAAATCCTGCGGGACGTATTTGTGCCGGGCGATATGTGGTTCCGCACAGGTGACCTGATGAAGCGCGACGAGCATGATTACATTTATTTCGTCGACCGGATTGGCGACACTTTCCGCTGGAAGGGCGAGAACGTCTCCACCAACGAAGTCGGTGAAGCGCTTTCCAGCTTTGATGATCTGGAGCTGCCAAACGTTTATGGCGTCGCGATGCCGGAAACCGATGGCCGCGCTGGCATGGCAGGCGTGAACCTGAAGCCGGGACGCAGCTTTGACGGCAAGGCACTGGCCGCACATGTCGACCAGCAACTGCCTGTCTATGCCCGCCCTATTTTCATCCGCATCCAGCCGGAGCCGGAAACTACCGGCACGCTGAAATATCGCAAGGTGGACCTCGTCAAACAGGGCTATGACATCAGCCAGATTGATGATCCGGTTTATGTACGTCTGCCGGGATCTGACACCTATGAGCCGCTCACGGCAGAGATTGTAGACGACATCAATTCCGGCAAAGTCCGCTTCTGATTTTCAGAAACACCAAACACAAAAAAGGGCAGGCCTTACAGCCTGCCCTTTTCAATTCGATTGATTATCCCCTAGTCGACCAGACCCAGAGATTGGGCCAGCGCGAAGAAGATTTCGTTCTGCTCCATCACACCGCCAACACGCTCAGAGCCTGCGCCCGTTGCGAAGATCGCAACATCTTCACCGCCATGGGTTTCAGATCCCATCGGGTAGGTAGATTGCTGCTGGTAATCAGGCGCTTCGACATCAACATCGGTCAGGTCGCCGCGCTCGCATGCGCCATTGTCTGCCGCTGTGCAAACCGCGCCCGGGCCGTTCGCGTAACCGAGCGTCGTATACGGACGACCATCTGATGCACGCAGCAGCGCACCAACCTCACTGCGGGCAAGGCCAAGGATCGGGTTACCGCGCGCAGCGTAACCGGCAATCGTCATTGTGTGGCTGTGGTCCGCCGTAACGAGGATCATGGTTTCAGATGCGTCCGTCATCTCAACTGCCGTACGGATTGCATCATCAAACGCGACCGCATCGACAAGCGCGCGGTGTGCGTTGCCACCATGGTGAGCGTGGTCGATACGTCCGCCCTCAACCATCAGCACGAAGCCGTCTTCATCGCGGGATAGGCGCGTGATCGCAGCCTCAGTCAACTCAGAGAGTGATGGCTCGCCCGCAGTATCATTCGGACGGTCCTGTTCGAACTGCATATGGGATGGCTCGAACAGGCCAAGCACGCGAACGTCTGAATCAAAGTTGATCGCATCAAAACCCGCCTGATCATAAATGAAGGTGTGATCGTCAGATTTGGCAGACCATTCCGCTACGAGGTCACGACCATCGCCGCGGCGGCCTGTACGGCCTTCATATTCAGGGTCAGCCTGCTCGTTTGTCATGAAATTACTGCGGCCACCGCCCATTGCGAGCTCTAGCCCGTCTCCGGCCGGAAAATCGATCAGCTGTGAAGCAATATCGCGGCAACCAAGCCCTGCCTGCGCGCCAACCGCACCGTCAAACTCCCAATCGCGCGATGGTGAGTGAGAATAGGTCGCTGCCGGTGTCGCGTGGGTGATACGCGCCGTAGAAACTACACCCGTTGAGAAGTCCTGCGCTTCAGCCATGCTGAAAAGCGATTCAACCTCATGGCCGAGCGACGCTGCGCAATTACCCGCCTGCACGTTACGGTCAAAGCCGAGCGTACCGGAATCGGTCTTAACGCCCGTCATCATCGCAACGGCTGTCGCGGCGCTGTCTGCCGTCTGGAAGTTGTCAGAATAGGTTTTGGACAGCGCGACATTCGGGAAGGTTTCCATGGTCAGCTGATAGCTCTCACCGTCCAGGCCTTGCGACTGACCGGCATAAATGCGCGCTGCCGTAATGGTGGAAATGCCCATCCCGTCACCGACAAAAATGATGACATTGCGCGCCTGACCAGCGCCGCGCGTTTCAGCCCGCGCGCTGACCCGTGCCTGCGCCGTTGTGTAATAGCTGTCTTCAGCCTGAACCGGCGTCACGATAGTGCGCCCATAAGATGGTGCTGCGGGTGCAGTAGCCTCAACGGCCGTTTGCGTCGCGCATCCAGCCAACATTGTCGCTGACAAGAGTGCCGCGGAAAAGAGAGATGATTTCATGTGTATTCCCACCTGAGTGACCTTTGGGCTGAACATACCCACTTACACGCCAGTGCAACAGTTTTGTGAGACGCAAAAAGAATTATCGACGCGCAGGGCGTCTTTGCGCGACAAGCAAAGCGACCAGAATCAGACCGCCGCCGATAAACTGCATCACTGACAGTGCCTCACCGAATACCGGCCAGCTGATGAGAGCAGACGCCACCGGCTGCACAATCACCATAATGCCTGCAATAGCAGGCGGCACACGCCCAAGCCCGGCGATAATACACCCCTGCCCCAGCACCTGCGAACACACAGCAATCGCAAGTGGCCATTTAAGTTGCCCCAGCGTTTCAGGCACGACCGGTTCACGAAACACCAGGCATAGAATGAACGCCACGCACGCCATGGTCGCTGTCGCCCAGAACAATACATCGAGCGCGGATAAGGTATCGCGGGCCAGCTTCCCGCACAGGAAATACCCCGAAAGAAAGCAAGCTGCGAACAGCGCCAGCATATCACCGCGAATATCGCTCGCACCGCCAGCAGCCGATTTACCGGCTGACAAAAACCACACACCGCTCAGCGCAAGCGCCACGGCAATCGCCCAGAAAATACTCGGACGATCCTTCAGGAACACCCAGGCCAGAACGCCAACAAACAGGCTGCCCATATTCACAATAAAGGTCGCGTTCGCCACAGATGTCATGGTGAGCGACAAATGCCAGACGCCAATATCCAGACCGAAGAACACACCAGTCAGAATCGCAAACAGGTTCGGCTTAGC
The DNA here is from genome assembly GCA_002723155.1 of Ponticaulis sp. GTDB lineage: Bacteria > Pseudomonadota > Alphaproteobacteria > Caulobacterales > Hyphomonadaceae > Ponticaulis. The sequence continues at coordinate 739,826 of PBNO01000006.1, forward strand.
TGGCAGCCTGCCTCTGGCTACAAACACCATCAGAATGACGGGCAAAGACAGGAAGAATCGCCAGAAGCCGGTTGCCTGCGGCCCGACGCCATCGCCAACCGACAGGCGCAGACCAATCGCCGCGAACCCGACAAGCACGCCTCCCGTCAACAGAAGCACGGTTCCGATGAGCACGCTGCGGGCATCGCCATACGCAGCCGTTTGAGTTGTCATTGAAGGGTCCAGTCACGAAAGATCTGCTCGGGCCTTACACCCTCTTCGCGCAAGCTCTCAAGCGTTCGGGACCGATCCGACTTTGAAAATTTCTTCCCGTCTGTATCGAGAATGAGACCATGGTGACGATAGGCCGGCGTCGGCCAGTCGAACAGGCGCTGCAGCAGCACATGGATATGGGTCGAAAAATAGAGGTCGCGCCCGCGCACCACATGGCTGATTCCCTGCAGCGCGTCATCATGGGTCACCGCTAGATGATAGCTGGTCGGCGTATCCTTGCGGGCAAGCACTACATCACCCAGCCATTCAGGATGTGCCTTTATCTCACCTGCCATGATGCCCGATCCTTCTTCGATGAAAGACAGATCATCAAACGCGGCGCCCAGATAGTCACGACAGGCTGAAAGCGATAACCGCCAGGCGAAACTGTCGCCGCGCCCGACCCGCATTTCTTCCTCATCGGCAGACATAGGGATGCCCGGCCCGGGATAGGGACGCTCGCCAGCGGGACTTTCGCCAATACCTCTTTCATCGAGGTCGGCATTCAGGGCCTTACGCGTCAGAAAGCTGCGATAAACCAGCCCTTTTTCGCGCAGCTCACCCAGCGCGCGCGTGTAATCATCGAAATGATCCGATTGGCGCCTTACCGGTTCTGGCCAGTCAAAGCCAAGCCAGTTGAGGTCATCATAAATACCGGCCTCGAAATCCGGTTTGCATCGTGTCTGGTCAATATCTTCAATCCGCAGAAGGCATTTGCCGCCCTGATCATCTGCGAATCGGAAGGCTTCACGCGCGGCGATCGCATGCCCGATATGCAGCCTGCCCGTCGGGCTTGGCGCAAAGCGCGTAACTGGAAAATCGGCTTTTTTGATGAGTTCGGGCATGAATCACAGAAAAAATCAGCGTGCGGCCAAACGTAGCTGAAAAAAATTTTTGCGCACCTGCCCCACTTCAGAAAGTTCAAATAGACCTGATTATACAAGATTTTCTGGGCGCATACTGTTGCAGGATCAGGATATTAAACCCCTGTAATAATTGTGGTTATAGGGGCAAAAGAGGTCATTCAGCACCTGACACTCACATTAACGGCAGCGGCTAAATCTGTTCAGAATAGGTTCAGGACAACATTACTATCTTGTCATGAACACTGAGGTTTTCGCTTTGCTTTGCCACAACTGTTGCCTAGTCTGGACTTGGAAGCATCCTTTCAGATTGCCGACGCCTTGGAGGGGACCGCGTGACTGACAGAGTAGTAGACTTCCAGTGGTTTTTGAAACGAGGGACGAAAACTATGTACCGCAAACTAGCAATTGCTGCCGCAGCAGCACTCTTCACCACTGGCGCAGCAGTTGCCCAGGACTATTCTCTGAACCCGAACTTCGGTTCTGCTTCTCTGTCGTCCGGCTTCTCGCCTGATCCATACAACGTCAACATCACAGCGGGCGGCAGCATTGATGCGTCTCGCCTTGGCTGCGCGGGCAACATTTCAAACGCACCGGATTTCCGCCTGCAGTATCAGGCTGGCGGCGTTCTGCCTCTGATCATCTCGGTTGCGTCCAGCGAAGACACAACGCTGGTCATCAACATGCCAGACGGTTCGTGGATGTGTGACGATGATGGCGGCAACGGCCTGAACCCGTCTGTTTACCTGTCTAACCCATCTTCCGGTCAGTATGACATCTGGGTTGGCACATTCGGTGGCGGCTATGCGAACTCTATGCTCTCCATCTCCGAGCTGAGCAGCAACTAAGCTCCACACAATCATTTCGATAAGAGCCGGTCAGTCCATCTGACCGGCTTTTTTATGCCCCGTACGCACCACACATTTGAGGGAGTTGACGTAGAGGCGACAAAGTTTTTGCAGTTCAACACCTAGCAAAATTCTGAAATGTTTTTAGGGTCATGCTTCCTGTCTACTGAGGGGACGAAGGCGAGCCGATGCTCGCCACAAAAATATGTCAGGGGGTCTGACCATGCTTCGTAAACTTATCCTTGCTGCATCTACCGCAGCGCTTATCGCTACACCTGCAATCGCGCAGGACTACTCACTTGAGCCAAACTTCGGCACATTCTCACTTGCAGCAGGTTTCAACCCTGACCCTGCAGAGCTCGCAATCGTCGCTGGCGGCACTGTTGACGCATCAAGCGTTGGCTGCGCAGGCATGATCTCTCAGGCTCCTGATGCGCGCCTGATGTGGACTGGCGGCCAGTTCTCTCTGGGTGCGACATCTGACGCTGACACAACAATCATCGTGAACACGCCAGACGGCAGCTGGGTTTGCGCTGACGACACAAACGGCTTCAACCCTGAAGTAACTGTGTCTGGTTCTGGCCAGTACGACATCTGGGTTGGCGTTTTTGGCGGCGGCACAGCTGCTGCAACGCTCTACGCAACTGAATTCTAGGATCTGTTCTCAGATCTGAAGAAAGCCGGTCCTGCAGAGGGCCGGCTTTTTTGTATTGGCCACTAACACCTTGCGTAGTCGCTCCCGTTAAGTCCTGATAGCCCGCATCACACAGAGCGCACTAATGCATCCAACACGCGAACAAATGAGGACGGCCTGCGAGGCGTTATGTGCCCGCGATGACGCCCTTGCGCGCGCATATTCAACACTTGGCGTTCCGGAATGGCGTATCCAGCCTGCAAGCTATGAGGCGCTGGCACGAACAGTTGTCTATCAACTGATCTCGACAAAAGCTGCCGATGCGATCTGGGCGCGCGTCTGCGACTGGGCGGCAGGCGACCTCTCACCCCAGCGTGTGATGAATGCCACTGAGGACGAATTGCGTGGCTGCGGCCTGTCCCGCCCGAAAGTCCGACATCTGACGACCATCGCCGAAGCCATCGCAACGCAAAGCCTCGACATCGCGCTATTGCACGACATGCCAGACGCTGAAGCGCGCAAGCATCTGACGGCCGTAAAAGGAATTGGTCCGTGGACGGCAGAACTGTTCTTAATGTGCTCGCTTGGCCGGATTAATGCCTTTCCGGAAGGAGACGTTGGCTTGATGGAATCGCTGCGCCTTCTAAGCCAGGCTGAAGACCGCCTTACCGCGAAAGCTTTTCTGACCCATGCCGAGAGCTGGCGCCCCTATCGCGGTGTCGCGGCCCACCTTTTATGGGGCTATATCAACCATTTAAGAGGCAATGCGCGCTGAATCTGCAGGCATATTTACGCGCGTGGATATAAACTGCGTTTGTCATAAAGCTGTAGTGGTGAATCAGTTAATCATCTCACTGGAAAGATCAGTAGAGTCGCTATACTTCTGATCTTATCGGCAACGATGCGAGGTGAGTATGACGGCTTCTGTCTCAAATACCCCTGCCAACGCGTGGCCCGCACTTGTTCTCAATGCGGACTACCGGCCGCTTTCCTATTATCCGCTTTCAATCTGGCCCTGGCAGGACGTCGTCAAAGCCGTCTTTCTGGAGCGGGTGGATGTAGTGGCCCAGTATGATCACGTGGTGCGGTCCCCGTCTTTCCAGATGCAGCTTCCCAGCGTCATCTGCCTGCGGGAATTCATAAAGCAGGACCGGTCTCCGGCCTTTACACGCTTCAATGTGTTCCTGAGAGATGGATTTTCCTGCGTGTATTGCGGATCGGGCGATGATCTCACATTCGATCATCTCATTCCGCGCTCGCGCGGTGGCACCACCTGCTGGAACAATATCGTCACCGCCTGTAGCCCGTGTAATCTGAAAAAGGCCAATCGCCTGCCAGATGACATTGGCATGCACCCGAACCGAAAACCAGAATGCCCCTCCAACTACCAGCTACAGGATCAGGGGCGGCGCTTCCCGCCGAACCATCTGCATGAGACCTGGATGGACTATCTCTACTGGGATGTGGAGCTGACAAACTAACGCTTACGAAAAAGGCCGCATCTTTGCGGCCTTCCATTTATCCCGCGCTTACATCCACGGATTATATTTATAAACGGTTCTGCGCCCGCCACGCAGCTCAGGCTCCGGTTCCGGCTCTGGCGGTTTTTCAAACACCGGGTCTGCTTCAACAGGAGCAACCTCAGCCTCAATGACCGAGCAATCATCGTGAGGCTCTACGACGACCTCCTCGACCGCGTCCACAAACTCCACGGCATCTTCGACCGGTGACGGTGCCGCTTCGGGCGATTTATGCGCCGCCGCCATAATCGTGCGTGACAGAAACGCCGTTGGCGGCAATTGCATGGCTGGCATAGACGCTGCAGCGGCGGCTTCTTCAGCGAGATATGCTTCGATTTCGCTGACCTCGACCGTCATGACGTTCGGCATTGTGTATTCGAGTGGCGTGACCTTCGTCGCATCGATTGTGATACTCAGGCCTTCCATGGCCGGCCCCGCATGAACCACCGCTTTGGGCGGCTCGACTTCAGGCTCAGTCGGCACAGTGGTCTCGACCGGAGTAAGTGGTACGGAGCTCTTCTCAGAGGCAATCCACTCATCGCTTTCAGACGCCTCGTCCTCGCCAATAGCTTCAACCGCAGACGCACCGACCGTGCCGAAAGCTCCAATCGCCCCGAAGGTCGCAGACGTCAGAATGTCCGGGCGCGGCAACTGCGCGGCTGGCGCATTGTCAAACGCTTCATCCGGCATAGGCTCTGATGCGGTCGCTTCGCTTAAAAGCTCCGGATGGTCATCAACTGCCGGAAGCGGTTCGCGGGCTGCAGGGGCGAATCCGAAATCCTGATCATCATCGCTATCAAAGTAATCTTCGACCGTTTCGCCACTCGCTTCAGCCGCCGCATCCGGCACGCTCCATGGCGATCCGCTATCATAATCTTCCTTGGTTTGTGTCTCCGGCTCATCATCGATGACCAGTTCATCCGAACCGCCCTCAACCCCAGTGCCGACAGCCGCAAGGCCGGTTGCCCCCACAGAGAGCCCTGAAAGAGACTCACGACGTGACAGCTCAATCACAGGGTCTGCAACGGGCGGAACATCCATAGCGTCATCGCTCTCAGCCGTCGTGCCGACATCATCAAGCTCGAGGACCTCATCTTCAGCGGCCTCTTCTTCAGGCGGTACGCCGTTGACCTTCGCGGCGAGCATTGCCACGCGCGACGCCATTTCAGGCTGGTCGGGAAACGTAACCTCCGGGCGAGGCGTGGCGGGAACCACTTTATCTTTCGATTTGCGGTCCGGTTTCTTCTCTTTGTCCAGCTCAAGGGCTGATACAATGCGGTCAATCACGTCGGTCGCGCCGGTAATCTGACGACGCGCAGTAGAGACGAGATTATCAACGCGCAGCGTATACTGCATGCCGTTGGAATCAGTTGTATTGGCAAGGATGGACTCGCTGACAGTTTCCAGCACGCGGCCGCCAGCATCCAGCAGAACGACGCGGCTTGGCGCCTGACCGATTGTCACGCGATAGCCTTCAGTGTCGTAAATGCATGTCCCATCCTGACCTTCCAGCCAGGTGATCTTCGATGCCTCAGTCATCTCGATCAGCTTATCGATCAGACGCTTGGTCGATGGATGCAACATTACAAACCCGCTCCACTGGTACTCCCAGTAGATTAAATCACCTTAACCCGGCCCCCGGAAGAGGCCGGACCATGGAAAACCGGAAACTGACTGAAATTTTTACACTGTCAGGTGAGGTCTGCCTGCGGCTCTATCGCAAGGTAAATACCCGGCCTCAGCCTGCTTCAATCACCTCACGCACTTCGCTGAGGAAGGTTTCAACCGGTTCATCACCCGCCGTGGACAGCCCTGATCGGAAGCCGCGGATCGTGCCCTCTGGGTCCACGAGGAAGTACATTGGCACCCATGGCAGGTCGAATGCGTCAATTGCACTGGCATCGCTATCAACCGCCGAATGGCCGCCATAACCGGTCTCTTCGGTATAGGCTTCAAGGCTCTCCCACCGGCCAAACGCATCATTGATACGGTTCGGGTTTGGCGGCGAATGAATGGAGAGCATGCCCAGCCCCTCTTCGTCCTGAACCGCCGCATAGAGCGCATCAACATGGCGCGCATCGACGATACAATCCGGACACCAGAGCCCCCAGAAATCGACAATCATCCACTGACCGCGAATATCCTGATCCGTGATCTCTGCACCATCCGGCATGGAGACAGAGAATGCCGGAAGCGTTTCACCCAGCAGGCCATACTGGAAAGGACGGCCCGCGTCATCGCGCGGCACATCACCGTCTTCAATCGCAGCGCCGTCAGGCGGCGGCAGGTTTTCTGTGATGAAGCCGGTCGCCTCAGGCCCCTGACCGCACGCTGCAAGCAGAAGCGCCAGGCCGCCAAATGCAGCGTTCCGCAATGTCATGATATTCATATGATCAGCTCCAACACCCTTTTCCCGAGGGCCATTTTCGCCCCGAATTGATTAAGCTTTCACTGCAGCTTAACGGCTCTTTATCTTGACCAGACGCATAAGGACCGATACGGCCCCTTCTGATAACGTTACACGAACGAAATTTATATCCATGTCCAGACAAAGCCCCCTCATCACCGTCATGGTGAAAGCCGCCCGTGCAGCAGGCCGCGGCCTCGCCCGAGATTTTGGCGAAGTAGAAAACCTTCAGGTCTCCAGAAAAGGTCCGGGCGATTTCGTCACCAACGCGGATCACCGCGCTGAAGAGGTCATTTACAACGAACTGTCTCGCGCACGTCCGGGCTATGGCTTTGTGATGGAAGAGCGCGGCGTTGTTGAAGGCACTGACAAAACCAACCGCTTCATCGTCGACCCGCTCGATGGCACGCTGAACTTCATGCACGGCATTCCGCACTTTGCTGTCTCCATTGCTCTGGAGCGCGAAGGCGAGCTCTATGCCGGTGTCGTTTATAACGTCATCAGCGGCGACATTTACTGGGCTGAGCGCGGTCAGGGTGCATGGCTTGAAAACTGGCGCCTGAAAGTGGCGACCCGTATCAAGCTCGCAAACGCTGTAATCGCGACAGGCACACCATTTGTCGGTCACTCTCCGGAACGTCACCAGCTGTTCTGGGCAGAGCTTTCACACCTTACCCAGGAAACCTCTGGCATTCGCCGTTTCGGTTCTGCAGCCCTCGACCTTGCTTACGTGGCAGCCGGCCGCTTTGACGGCTTCTGGGAACGCAACCTCAACGCATGGGACATTGCAGCCGGCATCGTACTTGTACGCGAAGCGGGCGGCGTTGTTCAGGAGATTGATGGCGGCGAGCTTCTCAAAACCGGCAACATTCTTGCCGCAAATGCGAGCCTCTCTCCGAAAATCCTCTCGCGTCTGAAAGCTGCGAAAAAACGCATCGAAGACGAGTAAGGCACGCGCTTTCCTCTCTTATTCACCGGCAGTTGCGACAGGCCCTGCAAAACGGGCCTGCGCACGCATAAGCGCGTCGGGATCGTTTAACAGCGCCATACATTCTTTATCGCTCAGCCCGCTCATCAGCGCCTGCAGATTATCTGCTCGCGCGATCTTGGCTTCAGCGACGGCGAGCGGCACATGCACCTCTCCTGTCCCAAGCGGCCAGACATGGTCGACCATACAGGCATGTCGCCTGGCCAGATCTGGCGCAATCACAACATCGCTGGCATCATGTTTTGAAAGCGCCGCATATCCGTCACGGCGGCTTAGCGCCTGCGAAAAGGCTTCCGGTGGATCGAAATCTTCACGCGTTGCCAGCAAGCGGGCCAACATGCCATTCGCGTTCAGAGTTTTGCCGCTCCAGTAAGAAAGCGGAATGGCGAAAATCATCCCGAGCGAAGCAGGCAGCAGCCATGCCGCAAAAACAGGCGAGATAGCAAGAGCCGCACCGGTCAGCACAACACCCATCAACGTTGTCAGCGCATGTCGCCGCGCAACGTCCGCAAAGCGATAGCCATCTGAGCCCCGTTGCTGCGGGACCCAACCTGAATCCTGCCCGCGAAGAATGGCGATGACCGAAGCGGTCTGCGCTGCCATCAGCAGAGGCGCGACGAGCGCGGAGATAATCGTCTCAATGAGCGCGCCCGGGATCACCATCCATGACCTCTTGCCGCGTTCATTATGGATGACGCTGACAATCACGCCGAACACTTTGGGCAGAAGCAGAATAGCAAGCGTCGCGAAGAACACGCTGAGGGCCAGCGCAGGGTCAATGACCGGCCAGCTTGGCGTTAGTGACGGATCACCCGAAAAATACTCCGGCCTCAAAAAACGGTTCTGAAGCGACAATGCCATACCGACCAGAATGAGCGTCAGCCAGAGAGGCGACGCCAGATAGGACATTATCCCGATCGAGAAATGAAGCCGGTTTGTGAAGCTGATCCCGCGCGCACGCGCCAGTACGGCGGTGTGTTGCAGATTGCCCTGACACCAGCGCCTGTCGCGGATGGACAGGTCTATCAGCGTTTGCGGACCTTCTTCATACGACCCGCCGAGATCGGGCGCGATACAGACCTTCCAGCCCGCACGGCGCAATAGCGCAGCTTCTACAAAGTCATGACTCAGAATATGCCCGCCAAAAGGCGCCCTGCCAGGCATGACCGGAAGACCAGCGGCATCGGCAAAGGCTTTCGTCCGGATGATCGCGTTATGTCCCCAATAATTGCCCTCATTCTGAGACCAGAAGGAAATACCGCGCCCGAGCACCGGCCCGTAAACCGCGCCCGCAAATTGCTGGGCTCGCGCAAACAGGCTCTTCCCGCCTATCAGTTTGGGAATGGTCTGAATGAGGCCGACCTCAGGCTGCGCTTCCATCCGGCGGGCCAGCTCGATCAGCGTATTGGCGCTCATATAGCTGTCGGCATCAAAGATCAGCATGTGATCATAGCGCCCGCCCCAGCGAGAGACGAAGTCGTCAATATTGCCCGCCTTGCGCGCCAGATTGATGGTGCGTCGGCGATAATAAACGCGGCAGCCTTCCGGCAGGGCAGCACGCAGCTTCTGAAAGCCTTCTTCCTCTTCCAGAGCGATATCGGGCTTCACCGTATCGCTGAGAATGAAGCACTCAAACCGGTCCGGCGCAGCCGAGGCAAGCGCAGATGCTGTCGCCTCTACCGTGGCGAACACATCGGTGACGGACTCGTTATAGATGGGAAACAGGATCGCTGTTTGTGTCGTCAGCAGCGCCTCAGAAGCTGTCGGTTTTGAGCGCGGCATAAACAGGCTGGCCAGAAATCCGGCAACCGAGCTTGCGAAGGCAAACCCGATCCAACCGATATTGATCGAGAAGATGGCCAGCAATGCCCACTCAAGCTGTGTCAGGCCCGAAACGCTCAACACGTCGAACATCAACCAGATGAGCCAGACCGTAATCGCTACGCCGCCGCCAATAACAGCCGCCTTGCGCCAAAGTCTGGAACGGGCACCTGATACCGGCGCGCAGGCATAGCCTGTCAGTCCTTGCTCTGGCATATGCAGAGGACATTCAGGCGGACGAATATAGGTCAGGCTCATGACGGGCTCCATCGATAAAGCCATGTCTCCGATGCCGGATGCTCAACCTGTTGCAACAGAGCGCGCAGTTCAACGGCGCCGCTTGCTGGCGGTTGCAGCTCGAAGCTCAGACGCATAATGCCGTTACGCTCATCCGGCGTCGCATTGACGTTGTGGATCGTGCCGGCAGAGGCAGAGACAACCGGTTCAAGGCTCTCCATCGCCTCAACGTCGTCCATGTCGTAATCCACGATGAAAAGCTGCCGTGAAGCATCGCCCTCGACCACTCCGGTTCGCGTCGAGCGCACACTTGCGAGCGGCGAATGATAAGGCGGGTCCATACCCCAGCTCAGCGTATAGCTGAACTCCATGCTCTCGGCCGGCAGGAGCGGTTCATCCAGCCGCCAGTAATTGATGACATTATCATTGTATTCGTTCGGCGTTGGAATCTCGACCAGCACAAGCTCGCCAGCCTCCCAGCCCGCACCCGGCGTGACCCAGACACTTGGACGGTTTTCATAGCGGGCTTCAATGTCCTGATAATCATGGAAATCGCGGGTGCGCTGTATCAGCCCGAAGCCTGACGGCACTTCATCAGTAAAGCTGGAGATTTGCAGCGTCGCCGGATTGTTCAATGGTCGCCAGATCCATTCGCCATTTCGCAGATAGGCCAGCAAGCCTTCAGAATCATGCACGCGCGGACGGAAATCCGTGCTCACAGTTTCAGGATCCTGCGGCCCGAACTCGAACATGGAGGTCAGCGGCGCAATACCGATCTGACGCGTTTCCTCACGCGCATAAATCACCGCATTGATATCCATGCGCGTTTGAACGCCGGGGCGCACATGAAATTCATAGACGCCGGTCACGCTCGGGCCATCCATCAATGCGTAAAAGACAAACTCCTGATCCCCCGCCTCAGGCCTACGCATCCAGAACTCACGGAAGTCCGGAAACTCCTCGCCTTCGGCAGCCGCTGTGTTCACGGCGATGCCACGCGCCGATGCGCCGTAGAAATTGCCTGCGCCCAGTGCGCGGAAAAAGCTAGCGCCCTTTACACTCAGCACTTCATCATAACGGCCAGACTGGTTGATCGGCGCGAGCAGACGGAAACCGGCAAGACCAAGCTGTGCTTGCTGGTCCTCTGTCAGTTCAAGATCATGGAAATTAAAGTCGGCAGGGTTGTACGCATCTTCGGTCACCGAGCCTTCCGACACGACATTGACGTCAATGCCAGACCGGAAGAGCGAACCGCGCGTATCCAGCATCACACGAAACGCCTGCGTATCTTCTGTAAATCGTGCCGCGTCACGGCGAAACTCGATCCGGCGATAGTCGTTATAATCGAGGTCTCGCACAAAGGCCGGTGCCTGTGGCGGCGCTTCATAGTCTTCAGCTGCCAGAGCGCGCGCTCGCGCACGCACCTCATTAAATATGTCGATATCGCCGCGTGCAGGCATGATCGTCGTCACCGCTGCTGGGTCATCAACGCTTTGCGAGGGCTCGGATATGGATGACGGGCGCTCATCTGGCGCAGGACGAATAAAGCTCGGTGAGGCGACTGGCGCCGGATTGTCATGAGCTTCGCGGGTTATCCGCAAGGTCTCGGTACGCGCTTCACCTGCGACCTGATCTTCTTCAGCTGCCGGTCTGTCGGGCTGACCGCAGCCCGCAAGCATGCCGGCGACCGCAACGGCCGCTGCGTAGTTTCGAAATGTAGTCATCGGACGATCCGCCTATTCAGCCCGCAGCTTTGCGCGGGCACCTCTTCAGACAATCAAGTGACGGCAATGCGCGGACGGTGCACCGGTTCCAGGGGCAGATGAGAAAACCACACGATTGCCATAAACCCGCGCGTTCTGCGCCAAACCCGGCCTTTGAAGACCGACTCTTAGGCAGAATTGAGGAAGAAAGACGACGCATACCCGATATGCCCCGCCTTATTCGAACGCGGGTCGGGCCGGTTGGGCACACCATATATTGTGCCCAGGCTGACCGAGAGGCCAGATCAGGTGAATCGCCAGTCACCACAGATTTTGGCCCAGACACTATATCTAGTGTCTGCGGGCGGAGGTGATTTGCCTATCCAGTCAATTGAGTCGTGTTGAAATTCGATATCTGGGTGAAAATTTCACCCCCCGAACGATTAATTTTGAGGCGTGACTGACAGGTCAATACAAAGTTTTTCAGACTTCCCTGTGGATATTATCAGAAATCTGAATCAGGCCTCGCAAACCCCCATGATCACTGAAAATCTGAGTCGCAAAACGGTCCGCAGACCGACTGTTTTTCCTGTGTGCAACTCTAGTTCTTAACAGGCGTTAACCTTTTTTACACGGAAAAGCCAAAACGCGCGGCCTGCACCTGTTGACCAACGGTTAACCTTAGAACCACTATATATTGGGTTGAGCGGGGTTACATGCGCCACATATGGCGATATCCAGTCCAACTCACCATATACCATTAGGGTTTTAGTCAGCAGGGAATCCTCATGTCGGGCACGATTACAGCGAAGTCAGAACAGTCTACACCAGCATCAGAGCTGCGCCGGGGTAAACCGCGCGCGAACTCGGATCTGCGCATTGTTGAAGGCATCACGATTGATCCTTCACGTGACGCGAATCTGACTGAATTTGGTAAGAAAACCCTCGAGGATCGTTATCTCCTGCCGGGCGAAAGCTTTCAGGGCATGTTTGCGCGCGTTGCGACAGCTTACGCTGATGATGCTGACCACGCACAGCGCATTTATGACTATATCTCGAAGCTCTGGTTCATGCCTGCTACACCAGTCCTTTCCAACGGTGGCGCGGACCGCGGTCTGCCAATCTCCTGCTTCCTGAACACTGTCGATGACTCCCTCGATGGCATTGTTGAGACATGGAACGAGAATGTCTGGCTCGCATCCAATGGCGGCGGGATCGGCACATATTGGGGCAGCGTACGTTCTATCGGCGAAAAAGTCGGTCAGAACGGTCAGACCTCCGGCATTATCCCATTCATCCGCGTGATGGACTCCCTGACACTGGCAATCAGCCAGGGTTCCCTGCGTCGCGGTTCTGCGGCGTGCTATCTGGACATCCACCACCCGGAAATCGAGGAATTCCTCGAAATCCGCAAGGCATCCGGTGACTTCAACCGTAAAGCACTCAACCTGCACCACGGCCTGAACATCACAGACGCCTTCATGGAAGCTGTCCGTGACGATGGCGAGTTCGAGCTTCTCTCTCCGAAGTCCGGCGAAGTCATCAAGACTGTGAACGCACGTAAGCTCTGGCAGAAAATCCTCGAGCTGCGCATCCAGACGGGCGAGCCATACCTCCTCTTCACCGACACAGTGAACAATTCCATGCCCGCGCACCAGCGCAAGCTCGGCCTCTCTGTGAAGCAGTCCAACCTCTGCTCAGAGATCGTTCTGCCAACCGGTACAGACCATCTCGGCAATGAGCGGACAGCTGTTTGCTGCCTGTCCTCTCTGAACGCTGAGAAATTCCTCGAATGGAAGTCTGATCCTCAGTTCATCGAAGACATTTTCCGTTTCCTCGACAACGTTCTGGAAGACTTCATCCAGCGCGCTCCGAACGAAATGGCCCGTGCGGTCTATGCGGCCCAGCGTGAGCGTTCTGTCGGCCTCGGCCTGATGGGCTTCCACTCCTTCCTGCAAACCATGCGTATTCCTCTGGAAAGCGCTGGTGCGAAGGTCTGGAACAACACAATGTTCAAGCACATCCGCAAGGGTGCAGATGCAGCGTCCGTTAAGCTCGCTAAAGAGCGCGGCGCATGCCCTGACGCAGCAGAGAACGGCGTCATGGCGCGTTTCTCTCACAAGCTGGCGATTGCGCCGACCGCGTCTATCTCCATCATTTGCGGCGGCACATCTGCAGGCATCGAGCCAATTCCGGCAAACGTCTACACACACAAGACGCTGTCAGGCTCCTTCACTGTGAAGAACGCAGCTCTGGAAGCGCTTCTGGAAGAAAAAGGCCAGAACACACCAGACGTCTGGGCAAGCATGCTGGAGCATGAAGGCTCTGTTCAGCACCTTGAGTGCCTGACAGAGGACGAGAAAGCGATCTTCAAGACAGCTTTCGAACTCGACCAGCGCTGGATCATCGAACTGGCGGCAGACCGTACACCGTTCATCTGTCAGGCTCAGTCTCTGAACCTCTTCCTGCCGGGCGACATCAACAAGTGGGACCTTCACATGCTGCACTGGACGGCGTGGGAAAAAGGCCTGAAGTCGCTCTACTATTGCCGCTCCAAATCTGTTCAGCGCGCAAGCTTTGCGGGTTCAGAAGGCAAGAAAGAAGGCGAGCTTCAGATTCAGGAGCCAACCGATTATGAAGAATGCCTCGCCTGCCAGTAAGGCCGACGCATCAGAGTTTCAGGAAAAGCGGGCTTCGGCCCGCTTTTTTTGTTTCGGCTTACGGATCAAGTGTTCTGCCCTCGCAAAAAACTCGGGACGGACCAGCATTTTCGGAATTCGAGTACACAAGCCAGTACGAAGTATCCTCAAGAAAGAAGGAGATAATACGTGCGCTTGTGTCGTCACAACCACTCAGTGACGCGTCACAATATGTGCGAACGTGAGACAGGCGCGCATCTGATGTGACGGACGATCTGGAAAAATTGAAAACGCTTTCGCCCAAACCACGCTCAAGCCTCGCGCGGCACATGTCGTTTCCAGCGCGGAAATAAAAGGCCGATATGAAGCCAACTGCGAGGATCGCGCAAATGGCGGCCCCAATCTTCAACCTGTTGTTCACCTGACCAGTCTCCAAAGAGTTCGTTTCACGACGTGCGCGTTCTGTCCGTCAGCCAGGCGAGCAACGCCAGAAGCGAATAGGCAAACACCCCCATGACGGAAAAAACAAGCGGCGTTGGCGGCACCTCGACCGGAATGTGATTATAGGCCTGAAGCGCCACCATAAAGGCCAGAAGAGCGAAGGGTGCCCAAACGCCCGCTTTGGTCTTCGGCTTGGTGCAAAACATGTAGAGCGCAAAACCGGCAAGGAGCAGCCCGCCCTCAACCAGCTGGCTCCACACCAGCGAATTCCAGAGCGCGAAGCCAACCATCGGCCCGCCCGGATAGAGCAGAAGATCGGGCGCATGAACGATGAGGTCCAAAAGCCAGTGAGAAAAGACCACCGCGCCGAAAATCAGCCCCGCTGAGAACTTTCTCTCCCCCTTCCAGAACACGCCATAGAGCGCCCCTGCCCCGATCGCCCAGATCAGGCTACCCGGCAGGGAGTGGGTGTAGGGCATGTAGTAGAGGTCCAGCATGGAAGCTTCCATGAAGTGCGGAATGACCCGCACTTTCTCCACGCCCAGCATGACAAGGATCGCCCAGCCGAAATCCACCAGCTGCGCGGCAATGAACACATGCCAGAGCGGTATGGCAGGCTTCAGCTTTCGCGCCGCAAATGCCGTCGAATAATGGCCGATGAACATCTCTTCCCCCGAATTTTGTCCAAGCTTGCCCTACAAGCGTAAATCGCACCAGATATGTTTTCGTCCTTCCCCCTGAATCGGGGATGCTGGAGGACTCCGGCACTGCTAGCGTGCCGCGAAACGGAGGGACTATCCATGAAGCCTTATCTCTTTCTGCTGCCGGTCACGCTCATTGCTGCGTGCTCTGCGCCCGAGACCGTCAGTTTCGAGACGGGAACATGCGGCGCGGTGACAGCCGTGCTCGAAGCGGGGACTGCGTCGGAGCCCTACACCTCGTTGAGGGGCGAAGCGGTCATGCTGGGCGAGCGGGAGCTGGAAGATAACTGGACCACCACGATGCCGGTCTTCGGGGAAGCCTGCACGACAGCGATCATGCGCGACATGTTCGGCACAGATATCTTCATGTTGAATTGCCCGCTCTATGCAGAATCCTCGTCATTCGACCGCGACATTCATGAAGCAGAAGCGCGCGCCGTTGCTGAAAACACGGTTGGCGTCCTCACAGAATGCCTCGGCGATGACTGGATCATCAAGGAAACGACCGAGCACAATGACTATCAGGTCTATCACAAATATGTCTTCGAGCCGGCATCCGGCCGCCCTGGCGCAGACGAGTTCAACTTCACCGTCGATCCTATTTATGTGGAGATGTCCTACACGCCTTATATGCGCGGCCGCGGCGGCGCTTCCGGCTGGCAGACACTCATACAGTTTCAAGAGCAACGCGAAACTTCGGATGGCAATTAGAACGCAAAATTCATTTTCCCTTTGCATGAAGGCGCCGAAATCATGAGAACGATTTGCAAAATGCTAGTCGGAATGCTAGCGATCTCTGTGCGGGTATCGTCACACGCGGAAATAAATGGCCTTCATGCAAATGCACTGTTTCATTGCTGCGATAAGGATCGGGCTCGCCCTGATGTTTGCCGCTGTGATAATCGCAGCGCCGATTGCCGAAGCGAACCATACTGAGGCCGTGCCCGAAATTGTCTGCGAGCAGACTGGCCATGACGATTCCGAACAAAGCACACCCGCAAACGAGCATGACCACGAGCATCACCGGCACAATTGCGGCAGCTGCCATGTTCATATTCTGGCGCGGGACAACGTTCAGCCTGTTACTGAGCCGTACAACCCGTCTGCGCGTTATCAATTGACTGCAGAGACGCTGGTAAACGGCGCAGCACCATCGCTATTCCGGCCTCCGCGCGCCTGAAACTGATGCCATCACCGCGCTCATTGAAGGCGCACTGATTCCAGTTTCAATTCAGGTAAAATATTTTGCCTAAACATCTTCGCAGCACCGCTGCGGGTTTAACGCTGTGCGCGCTTCTGGCCGCACCAGCCTACGCTCAGGCCGTACACCCGGAAGACGGCGAACATCACGACGAAGAAGCGACCATGAATACGGTTGTCGTCACCACCACGCGCTCTGGCCGTGTCGCGCAGGACCAGTCCACGCGTATCGAAACGATCAATCTCGAGGAAATCGAGGAAAAGGCGATTATGCGGCCAGGCAATATCGCGACCCTTGTCAACGAAACAGGCGGCATTCGCGTACAAGTGACCTCGCCTGCGCTCGGCGCGGCCAATGTGCGCGTGCAAGGGCTTTATGGTCGCTATACCCAGCTTCTTGCAGACGGCTTGCCACTCTATGGCGGTCAGGCCTCATCGCTCGGGCTCCTGCAAATCCCGCCAACCGATCTCCGACGCGTTGATGTTATCAAGGGCGCAGCCTCGTCGCTTTATGGCGGTTCTGCGTTGGGCGGAGTGATCAACCTGCTTTCACGTCTACCCGGCGACGCGCCTGAAGGCGAAGTTCTGCTCAACGCCACCTCTCGCAGCGGACAGGATCTGACCGGCTATTTCGCGACACACGTCACAGACGAGCTTGGTACGTCACTCACGCTTGGTCTGCACCGTCAGGATAAAGTCGACTTTGATGATGACGGCTGGATCGATATGCCCGGCTATGAGCGGGTGACCGCCCGCCCGCGCCTGTTCTGGGAGAATGGCGAGGGCACGAATATCTATGCCACTCTCGGCCTGATGGCAGAAGACCGCGATGGCGGGACGCTGGACGGACGCATTGCACCTGACGGGCAGCCATTCATCCAGTCACAGGAAACAACGCGGATTGATGGCGGCCTCATCGCCAACACAGAGCTTACCGACACCGTCTCAGCTCAACTGAGAACCTCGGCCATGGTCCAGAACCATGAGCACCAGTTTGGTGATGCGATGGATGAGGACCGCCATGAAAGTTATCTTCTGGAAGCCTCTCTCTCCGGAGACCTTGAACGGCTGGATTGGGTGCTCGGAATTGCTTACCAGTCCGACCGTTTCCAGTCGGACACCTATCCTGCATTCGATTACGCCTATGACGTGCCGGGTATCTTTGGCGAAGTGGATTACGATCTTAACGCAGACCTCACTCTATCGCTTAGCGGACGGCTGGATGATCACAGCACATTTGGCACGCAGTTCAGTCCGCGTCTTTCGGTGCTGTATCGCCCCGGCGACTGGACGTTCCGCGGCTCCGTGGCAGAAGGCTTTTTTGCCCCGACCCCGTTCGTGGAAGAAATAGAGGCCGCCGGTCTGTCACGTCTGTCACCGCTCAGCGGACTTCGCGAAGAAACGGCCCAGACGGCCTCTTTCGATGTTGGATACCGCTCGGGCTCTATTGAAGCCAATGCGACCTTCTTTGCCTCTAATGTAGACGGCGTGACAGAACTTGCACCCTTTGCAAGCCAGGCGGGTGGTCCGCTCGATCGGGTAGAGCTGGTCAATTCGGAGGGGACGTCTCAAATCCGCGGCACAGAACTCTTGCTCCGCTATATGTGGCAAGACTTCAAAATCACCGGCAGCTATCTGTTGATAGATTCGAGTGAACCGGACGGTCTTGGCGGAACGCAGGAAATTGCCCTCACACCTCGCCACTCGGCAGGTATGGTTGCCATGTGGGAACGGCATGGTGAATTCCGGCTAGGTCTTGAAATGTACTACACTGGCGAGCAACGCGTGGAAGACAGCCCTTACAGGCTTCAAAGTGATAGCTTTCTGGATGTCGGAATCCTTGGTGAAATCACGGTTGGCCCGGCGAGCTGGTTCATCAATGCAGAGAATATTCTCGACGTCCGCCAGACGCGTGAAGAGCCTGTGCTTCTGCCATCCAGAGCACCATCCGGACGCTGGACGACCGATATCTGGTCGCGCAATGACGGATTCATCGTAAATGGCGGCGTTCGACTTCGGTTCTGATGCCGCCTGAAATCTAATCAGTTCGCAGCCGGAACTTATCCACAGACAGAGGTTAACAGTGGAAAACATCCGGCTGCGACACACCATCTCTTGCGTGATTTTAACAAGAGGCGCACTATATCTTGTAGTTAACGCGACTCGTGGAGCACATCATGGCAGACGGCCTCATCACCGGCAAACCGGGACTCCTAATTCCTTCAAAGGCTTACAAGCCTTTCCGATATCCCTGGGCCTATGATTTCTGGAAGAAACAGCAGCAGGTTCACTGGATGCCGGAAGAGGTTCCGCTGGGTGAAGACTGTAAAGACTGGGCGGTCAAGCTAAACGATAAGGAGCGCAACCTCCTTACGCAGATTTTCCGTTTCTTCACGCAATCCGACGTGGAAGTCGGCGCGAACTATATGGAAAACTACATGCCTCTGTTCAAACCGACAGAGGTATCCATGATGCTGTCTTGCTTCTCCAATATGGAGACGATCCACATCGCAGCTTACGCGCTGCTTCTGGAAACCATCGGCATGCCGGATTCTGAATTCTCCGCCTTCATGGAGTATGAGGAAATGGCCGCCAAGCATGACTATCTGGGTCAGTTTGGTTGTGAGACATATGAAGACATCGCCACATCCATGGCTGTCTTCGGTGGCTTCACTGAGGGTCTGCAGCTATTTGCGTCATTCGCGATGCTGATGAACTTCCCGCGCTTCAACAAAATGAAGGGCATGGGCCAGATCGTGACCTGGTCTGTGCGCGATGAGTCACTTCACTGCGAAGGCATGATCAAGCTCTTCCACACCTTCTGTGACGAAACAGGCATTATGAATGACACGCTCGCAGAGCGTATCACCGAAGCCTGCCGCACAGTGGTTATGCTGGAAGACAAATTCATCGAGCTGGCCTTTGAGGCCGGTGAAGTTGAAGGCATGACGCCGCACGATATTCAGCAATATATCCGCTATATCGCTGACTGGCGTCTCGGACAGCTCAAGCTGAAACCAATCTTCGGTGTCGACAAACACCCTATTCCTTGGCTGACGGAAATCCTCAACGGCGTTGAGCACGCAAACTTCTTCGAAGCGCGTGCAACCGAGTATTCCAAAGGCGCGACGCAAGGCGACTGGCATGGCGATGCAGGCGTCTGGTCCCGCTTCGACAAGTCCCGACTGCCAGCTGCCGAATAGGCGAGCTTGCCCTGAAACCTGAATACCGCCCGGCCCTTATGGGTCGGGCGTTTCTGTATGAGTCGTCGTGTAAACTTCTGCGCGGTGTTCAGCCGAAAGCGGGATGAGCCCGACCTCTACCAGATATCCGCCCTCACCCATCGCAACGTCGGAATACAACTCATCCAGGAACGGACCGAGCGCTGGCAGCTGCTCGATATGGCTTCGCTTCACATAGAGGAAAAGCGAACGAGAAACGGCATAGTCTCCGCTCATAATGGAGGCTTCATCTGGAAGAGTGTCATTGATCGAGGCCGGTTTTACGCGGTCGCTACTCTGTTCGAGATAGGAATAACCGGCAACGCCGAGCGCGGACGGGCTGCGGATCAGCGCCTGCACAATCTGTGTGTCATTTTCACCTGAATCGAGCCAGTGCCCGTCTGTGCGGATTGTGTGTGCAACGGCATCATAGGTTTCAGGATCACTTTCGCGCAGATCGATGATCTCCGGCAGGCGCAACGCGCCGCGTTCCATGACAATCTCGGTAAAGGCATCGCGCGTGCCCGATGTAGGCGGCGGGCCATAAACCTCTATCCGCATATCCGGCAGTTCGGGATTGATCTCCGACCAGAACTGGTAAGGGTTCGCGGCAAGGCCCCGCCGGGTTGGAACCGTTTTAGCCAGCGCGAGAAAGATCTCTTGATCCGTCAGCGCAATCTCTGGCCCGTTGAGCGCATTGATCAGCACAATACCATCGCTGCCCAGCGGCAGCTCCAGAAAGTCCGATACGCCATTGCTCGCGCAATATTCATGCTCGCTGTCTGTCATGCGGCGTGACGCCGTCGCGATCGAAATCGTATCAAGGCCGTCACCTTCACAGAACAGACGAATGCCACCTCCGGTGCCGGTCGTCTCAACAATCGGGACACGGAATTCACTGGTGGCGCCGAAATACTCGGCAGCGCGCGTCACAAAAGGAGCGACGGTCGAACTGCCCGCAATGACGATTCGTTCGTCCGATTGGGTGGGCCCTGCGCCGGTTTCTAAAGACGGTTCACACGCAGTTAGACCGAGCATCAACACTACCCCAGCCACAAAACTTGCCTTGCCCGTGAAAAATTTCATAGTCTTACTCAAAGCCCGCACATCTCGCAGAGTGCCCGTCACGCCGGAACAATCGGCCCGACAGAAACGTTTCTTCTACACAATAACTGGCTGAAGCGGCGTGAAATATTCGTGTCAGGTGAATTTTACGGTTTACTAGGGGGTCATGAATCATTATGTGCACCGTTCCGGCGGACATCGGATCAATGTTCCTTTCCCTGCGAAAGCAATATAGGTCGACGGCCGCACTAACGCCGGTTTGGGTTTAAAACTTAAACACGGGGGTATTTGTGTCATGACTTCCTACGACACACCCTGGGACCTGGTCCGGCATGAGGATACCGACCGGCCCATTGCTTGCAATCGCCCGCATCTGCTTCGTCAGGCGGCGCAATGGTTCTCCACGAACTTCAAAGGCCACGCACTCTACGCAGTGAAAGCCAACCCTTCTGCATGGGTGCTTAAAGAGCTCTATGCGAATGGCATCACACATTTCGACGCTGCGTCCATGCGCGAAGTCGAAGCTGTGTCACGCCTCTGCCCGAACGCAGAGATCGCGTTCATGCACCCGGTCAAATCCCGTAAAGCAATTACCAGCGCGTATTTCGATTACGGCGTCCGCACCTTCTCATTCGATTGTATGGAAGAAGCAGAGAAAATCTTCGCAGCCACAGGCGAAGCCGACGATCTCACGCTCGTCCTACGCGTCGCTGTGTCCAACCAGGGCGCAGAAATGCCAATCGATGGCAAGTTCGGTGCGAACGCAACTGATACGCCAGACATTCTACGCGCAGTACGTCCATATGTTGAACGTCTCGGCATGAGCTTCCACCCGGGTAGCCAGTGCATGGACCCGTACGCGTGGTCAGTTCACTGCGAGCACCTGTCCCGCCTCATTCTCGAAGCAGATGTATCTGTCGACATTATCGATGTCGGTGGTGGCTTCCCTGTTGCCTATCCGGGCAAAGAACCACCTCCAATGCACCTCTTCACAGATGCGATCCACGAAGCCTTCGCAGCTATGCCTGTCGCAAAAGACGCAGAGCTCTGGTGTGAGCCGGGCCGCGCGCTGGTTGCAGAGAGCAGCTCCATTCTGACTGAAGTCACACTCGTTCGCGGCAACTCTGTCTACATTAATGACGGCGCATTCGGCACGCTCTATGATGCAGCTCATTGCGACTGGACCTACCCGACACGCCTTATCCGCAACGGCTCTAAACCGTCAAAACGCCTCAAAGCGTTCCGCTTGTTTGGCCCGACTTGCGACTCATCTGACGTCGTTCAGGGCCCGATCTTCCTTCCGGAAGATATTGAAGAAGGCGACGTAATCGAAATCGGTATGCTCGGCGCTTATGGCGTGACGATGCAGACCCGTTTCAACGGCTATGGCGAAGCGCACGACCTGATCGCAAACGACACGCCATGGCAGTCTGTTTTCTCGAAAAAACAAGTACTTGCGGACGCTGACTGGTACACCACGTCAAAAGAGTGAACACTGTTCACAAATAATTCATTACGCCGCTAAAGCCGCTTCATCTACCCTCTCCTGAGGTCACATACAGGAGAGGGAAATATGATCGGTTATCAAATGGTGGGCACGAATGATGTCCACAAAGCTGTTGAATTTTATAATCAGCTCATGCCGGTACTCGGCGCAAAGCCCGCCATGAAATTCGGTGAACACGGCCAGGGCTACGCCTTTGCGTCAGGCCAGCTTTTTGCCGTAAACACACCGGGCAACAAAGAGCCTGCGACCATCGGCAATGGCCAGATGACGGCCTTCAAGGTCGATTCACCTGAGATCGTCGCCGCAGCTCACGCCAAAGCGCTGGAACTCGGCGGTACGTGCGAAGGCGAGCCGGGCCCACGTGGCGAATTCGGCGACTTCAGCTATTTCCGCGATCTGGACGGTAACAAACTTGCTGTCTTCTACATGAAGGGCTGATCAGCCTAGAGCCAGTCGGTCGGGTTTATCGTCTTGAAGTCGGCGAACCCGAACCGGCCGGACGCCGCCACCAGCCGCTCCATGGATGGCGAAGCCCCCGTGGTATAGAGCGCGCCTCGCTCGACATTCCCGGCTTCTGATTTCATCGCGTTGTCCGGCAGCAGGCTCAGCACCCGCCTTGCAATCGCTTCACCTGAATCGATTAACTCCACACCCGCAGGCAGGAGCGCCGATAAACGCTCACGAAGCAGCGGGAAATGCGTGCAGGCAAGCACGATAATATCGACTTCGTCTCCACCGGGCTGCAAGATCAACTGGTCCAGAACGCTTTTGAGTTCGGCATCAGAGACAGGCTCACCGGCGGCAAAACGCTCTGCCATTTCTACAAGCTCAACGCTTCCATGGGTCAGGACACGTTTCTCACGTGCGAATTCATGGATGAGTGCATCCGTATAGGCGCGCCTGAGAGTGCCCGGCGTCGCGAGCACACCGATTGTGCCGGTTTGCGTTTTCAAAGCGGCTGGCTTGATCGCCGGAACAGTCCCAACAACCGGTATATCTATAACCGCGCGAACCACCTGTAGTGCCAGCGTGCTGGCCGTATTGCAGGCGATCACAAAAATATCCGGCGATGTTGCATCAATCAGTCCACGCGCGATGGCGGGAATTCGACGCGTCAGCTCTGCATCGGATTTGTTTCCATAAGGAAAGAAGCCCGTGTCCGCCGCATAAGATACGCGCCCTGAAAAGCCCTGTTTTTCAAGTTCAGATACAACAGTCAGGCCACCCATGCCTGAATCGAACACTAAACAATGGGGCGTTTTCATTTCGCACTCGCAAACTTCATTTAGACAGAATTATTGTGCAGTGCACAATAATATGTTATACCTAACGTAGATAACTGAGAGGTGATACAAGTCATGTTGTTTCCGACATTTGTACGCGATGCAAACAAAACCGCGACAACACTCATGCAGGCGGCTTTTGATAACATGCGCGCCACTCAAGAAACCATGGAACGCCAGCGCGAACTGGCGACAAAAATGGAAATGCCATGGAAGGTTAGCTGGAGCAAAGGCCCTATGCCAATGCCGAATGTCAGCTACACCGCTTCATCAGCAGACAGCACGCGCGAAGCCTTCCACCTGATGGCTGATGCCAACATGAAAGCCTGGGAAAATGCTGCTGTGGCCTATGCCGCGCTGCCAGGCTGGATGAAAATGCCTTACAAAATGCCGGGCGAGTTCTGGTCCAAATGGTTTGACCAATGGCAGGACGGCAAGTTTGACGCCATGTCACCGGCCGGCATGGACACCGTTATGGAGACGATAACTGCTGCAGCGAAGAAATGCGCGGATCAGGTCGAGCTCGTAATGACGCCTCCTGAAGCGGCTGCGGAAGAACCGGTTGAAGATGCTGCTGAAGCGGCCGTCGAAGAAGTCGTGGAAGCGTTCAAAGACGTAGAAGAAACAGCCGAGGAGATCGTCGAAGACACGGTTGAGACCGTCTCTGACATGCCAATGCTTCTGGAAGCAGCCGAAGGCGAAGCCGACGACCTCACCCAGATCAAAGGTATCGGCCCGAAACTCAGCGCGGTTCTGAACGATAAGGGTATTTATCATTTCAGCCAGATTGCTGGCTGGACCCCAGAGAACATTGCATGGCTGGACGAGAAGCTGTCTTTCAAAGGCCGCGTCCAACGCGAAGGCTGGGTTGAACAGGCTCAAAACCTTCTCAAGCTCTCTGCGTAGCCAGACAATCAGACCCAAAATGAAAAGCTCCCGACCTCAGGTATGGGAGCTTTTTTAATGCCCTATTTCAGGAGGTCGCCATAGAGCTCCGGCCGCCTATCGCGGAAGAAGCCCCAGGCAGAACGGTCGCGCTGGAGAAATTCCAGATCGAGCTCAGCCATGAGTACAACTTCTTCTACCTTACCCGCTTCGATAATCATCTCGCCGGCCTGATCCGCGATGAAGGAGCTTCCATAGAAGAGCTGGCCTTCTTCAACGCCAATCCGGTTTGCCGCCGCGACCGGCATGCAGTTTGAAACCGCGTGGCCCTGCATGGCGCGTTGCCAGCGTTTAGCCGTATCAAGCGCCGGATTATGCGGTTCAGACCCGATCGCTGTCGGATAGAGTAGGATCTCAGCACCCTTGAGCGCCATGATACGCGCTGCTTCCGGAAACCATTGATCCCAGCAGACGCCAACGCCGAGCTTAGCGTATTTGGTATCCCAGACTTTGAAACCGGTATCGCCAGGACGGAAGTAAAACTTCTCCTGATAGCCCGGGCCATCGGGAATATGGCTTTTGCGATAAATGCCGAGGTTTTCTCCGCCGGCATCAATCATAACCAGCGTGTTGTACGTATGCGGACCATCGCGTTCGAATACAGATAGCGGCAGTACGACATCCAGCTCTTTCGCCAGCGCCTGATAATGCGCGACGGCCGGATGGGTAATGATCGGACGCGCCAGATCAAAACGCTCTTCTTCCTGCGTTTTGCAGAAATACGGCCCTTCAATGAGTTCTGGTGTCAGAATAATCTGCGCGCCCTGCCCGGACGCTTCACGGATATGCCCGGTCAATGTTTCCAGATTGGTCTCCAGCGAGCCACCAAGCTCACACTGAACGACACCAAGCTTTACAACCGACATTATTTAACCCTTTGAAACAGCAGGAATTTGCTGAGATATGCAGTGGAATGCGCCCCCACCTGTCAAAATCGCCTGCGCAGACGAGGCAATCACCTCACGGCCGGGGAAGAATGGCTTCAGCGCTTCAACGGCGTCATACCCGCGATCATTATATACAGGCACAATAACAGCCTGATTGGTGATCACAAAATTCATATGGCTGGCAGGCATCACTCCTCCGTCATCATCGAGCACACGGCCCGGAGACGGGATGGTTGTGACGGTCAGCGCTTCGCCATTCGCGCCGCGCCAGTTACGAAGATCAGCCTCGACAGCTTTAAGGCGCTCCGCATGCGGATCATCCGGTTGCGGCGCCTGACAGAGCGCATGATCCGGCGCTACGAAGCGCGCAATATTGTCGACATGGCTATCTGTGTGGTCATTCAGAAGACCATCTTTCAGCCAGATAATATGCGCAACGCCGAACGCATCTTTGAGGCGCGCTTCAGCGATCTCTCGCGTCCAGCCCTTATTGCGGTTCACGTTAAGCAGGCAGTCTTCCGTCGTCAGAAGGTGGCCCGCTCCGTCAAAATCGACGCTGCCACCCTCAAGGATGAAATCAAAACGCTTCATATCATCAGCCAACCGGCCAGATAGCGCCTCAGAGAGTTCCGCATCACCCTGATAAACGTATTTGCCGCCCCAACCATTAAAGCGGAAGCTGCGCGCATGGAGCTTCTCACCATCACGGGAAAAGATCGGCGCGGTATCCCTCACCCAGGTATCACCGCAGGGTAGATTGATAATCTCAGCACCCGGAACCATCTTGCGAGCGGCCGCTTCAGCAACCTGCCCGTCAACAACGAGCACGATTTCAGTCGCCTCGCCTGAATAGCTCTTCCCCGCATTGATGAGATGCTTTGCCAGAGAGGCAACTTCCTCGCGGGCGGCCTCAAAAGGCTCTTCCCACGGTGCTGGATGTGATGGCCAGCCGATCAGAAGACGCTCTTGTGGTGCCCATTCAGGCGGGAGTTTCGGGAGAATTTCAGTCATTTCGCGCACATATCACTAAACGGTACAAGCGCAAGCGAAATTACATGTTCACTGTGTGCTCGGTGCTGTTGTTTTGCCGGCTCAACGCACCGGCGCCTTCGCCTTGCTTGTAGGACCGGAGATTGCGGCGTCGTCTCATTCGTTCTCGCGAACTCTCGTTCGCATAGAACGCGCTCAAGGCTGCCCCCCCCCAGAGGCCGACTGGCCGACGGGCGGTAGCCCGCCCCGCCGGAGGTGCGGCGCACCGTGAGGCAAATATTGCGAAACGGAGTTTCGCGAGAGCACATAAAAAAAGAGCGGCCGAAGCCGCTCTTTCTCAATTCTTATCTGAAACGGGTTCTTAGAACTCGTAACGTGCACCAAGCTGGATCTGCCAGAGAGACTGGTTCAGATCTTCGATGTTGTTGATACGGTCCGGAGACTGAAGGTTAAAGTACTCGAACTGACCACCAACGATTTCCGCAGACACAACCGCACGTTCGTACTCATAACGTGTACGCGAGATACGGCCCCAGTCGTCGTTCAGCAGGTTACCGAGGTTCTCAACGTCAACGAAGAAGAACGAACGGTGACCGTCGAGAACGCCAGGGAATTCCTGCTCGAGGCGCAGATCAATGATTGTAGACCAGCGAGAGTTGTCGCCGTTACGCTCTGTGATACCACCAGCGTACTGAGCCAGCTCAGAGCTGTTGATGTAGTCGAAGAACGCTTGCTGCTGAGCAGCATCGCCACCGAAGGACGTTGGCGCGAACAGCGGGTCGTTCGGGCCAGTTGGAACGTACAGAAGGTGACCAGCGTCATCAACCGCGCTCTCGATCGCACAGCGACCGCCACCCTGGAACACACAGTTGTTGTTCTCGCCGAAGGTGTAAGAGTATGGCTGACCTGAACGACGTGTCGCGAACATAGAGACAGTCGTCGGGAAGTTCTCAACGAACTCACGCTCATAGCTCAGACGCAGTTTGAACAGGTGCTCAGTCTGGAAGTTAGATGTGCCAGCTGTTGGTACGAGGTAGTCGAAACGAGCAGAGTCAGAGAAGTTTGACGTTGCTGTTGAAGACGTACCGCCACCGATATCTTCGACATCCTGGTGCGTGTAGCTCGCGAAGAGATCGAAGCCGTTCTCGAACTCTTTGTCGACAGATACAGCCCAGAGAAGGCTTTCACCGATGTCAGCGCTGTTCACGACGATGTCGTAACGAGAGCAGTCATAAGTGTTACGGCCGTCAGGCGCAGTTCCGTTCACAGTACAGCCTGGAACTGTCCAGTATGGAGCGTTCTCATAGTCGTTGTAGAGAAGGTCCAGAGACACGGTCCAGTCTTCAGATGTACCGAAGTCCAGATTGTACGCAAAACCGATGTTCGCTTTCAGCGTAGACGGGATTTCGAAGTCCGGGTGAAGCGCGTTCACCTGGCCATCTGGCGCACCAGCAGACAGTGCTGCAAGAGCAACTGGTGGGAGGTACTGACCTGTTGTCGCGTCCGGAGACGTTGGCAGGTAGACGTTTACGCCGCCGTCGCCAGAGTAGTTCTCGTATGCGTCGGAGATAACACCGTCGTTCGAGTAGCTGTTAGATACCCAAACTGTTGGCGCGCCACCGGAGAAGCGACCGATACCACCGCGAACGGTGAGGTTATCCATTGCATCCCAAGTGAAACCGAAGCGTGGCATGAGCACGTCCAGACCTTCGAGGTCTGTTGTGTTTGTGTAGCCATAGCGAGACTGGAAGTTAGCGTTCTCGCGGATAGATCCCTCGGACTCGTACCAGTCGTAACGCAGACCACCGAGAAGTGTCAGCGTTGGAGAAACGTTCCACTCATCCTGAATGTAGAGAGAGTTTACGTTGTAACCCCAGATCGCGCGGAGGTCGTTCTCGTCGTTCGTGATAGCGTTGTTGTATGTCAGACCGGATGGAACGTTGTTCTGGAAGTCTGCAATAGAATCGAACGCGTAAGTACCCTCAGAGTTCTGAGCGAACAGGTTGTTTACGTCTACTTCTTCACGCTCGAAACCGAACTGGAATGCGTGGTCACCATAGATGTACGTAGCGAGCGCTTTGTACTGAGTGAACTCCTGGTCGAGAGAGTTACCGTGGCGGAAACGGTCTGGACCGAACGCAATTACAGAAGAACCGGAAGTACCGAGGCCACCGATAGAGATCTGTGGAGTTTCAGCGCCGAGAAGCGAATCCTGACCAGTTGCCTGTGTCGTTGTGGAGTATTTGAACTCTGTAGAGAAGTTCGGTGTCCAGTCAGAATAAACGTGAGCAATCCAGGACTCAACGACTTCCGAACGGTTGTACCATGAAGACGGGTAAGCAACGTCCGCACCTTGTACGAAGTTATTACCGTTTTGCTCGGAAATAGATGCACCATCAGTGTTGATGTATGTCAGGCGAGCACGGTGGTTGTCGTTGATGTTCCAGTCGAGGTTGACGAGAATTTTGTCGTCTTCAACCGGTGGAACGCCGGAGAATGAACCTGTGTCGAGACCGTATACAGACTGAGCGATCTGAGTGATCTGTTGAACTTCAGCAGCGGTGATGTCAAGTTCGTTCAGCGCGCCAGAACCTTGTGGACCTGTGCGGAACGCAGCAGATTCTTCGAAGTGCTCGTAAGCGACGAAGAAGAAGAGTTTGTCTTCGATGATCGGACCGCCGAGCGTGAAGGCGTAACCTTCTTCATCGAATGTGCGGTTTACAGTGCGATCACCGATCTGGTCGCCAGCCATGCTGTCGTCAGTCGTGAAGTAGCTCAGGGAACCGTGGAATTCGTTGGTACCAGACTGAGTAACAGCGTTGATTGTACCACCGGTAAAGCCGTTGAACTGAGTGTCGTAAGGTGCAGTTTCAACCTGCAGAGACGCGATTGCATCGTAAGGAATTGGCGAACGCTGTGTCGGGTAACCGTTAGAGTTCAGACCAAACCGGTCGTTCAGCGCGATACCGTCAATTGTCAGGGAGTTGAAACGGTTGTTTGCACCCGCGATGGAGAGCTCTTTACCGCCACCAGACTGAACGTTGATAGACGCGAACGGGTCGAGCTGAGCTGCGTCAGCGATGTCGCGGTCGATAGAAACAACGCGGCCAAGTTCTTCAAGACCGAGGTTTGTGGAGATACCTGTGTCGAGGTAGCCAGCAGCAATCGCAGGCGCTGTAACTGTGACAGCGTCGAGTGTACGCTCTTCAGAAACTGGAAGGCTGAGATCGAGTGTTTCATCGATGTTCAGGTAAATGTCAGTAACTTCAGTGGTACGGATATTCGTGCCTGAAATCGTGACTGTGTAAGGACCACCTACGCGCAGGTTACGCGCAGAGTAGATACCGTCAGTGCTTGTAAGCGCTGAAGATGTTGTACCTGTTGGTTCGTGAACGACGATAACCGTCGCGCCAGAAACTGGTGCGCCAGCTTCGGTCGTGATCGTACCACGAATTGTTGACGTGGTGACCTGCGCGTACGCAGGAACGGCTGATGCAGCTGCCAGAGCAGCAAGTGCAACACCGCCTTTGAACATTTTCCAGTTAAACATGTGATTCCCCTGTTAATCACGCATTGTAGTGGGCGTGAAACGTTTGGCGGCCTCTAAAGGCGACTGGTGACGCTTAAATGACGCGATTGCAAAGCTTTTGTGACAAACGTGTGCGCTGCAGCATAACTTTCCCAATTGCGTCTTTATGGTCACACCCCCATGCCGCTGAAACTGTCTAACGGGAAAAATAAAAGCCGGGCAAGACTGCCCGGCTTCATAGTTAACAACATGTTAACTTTTAATCAGCGGCTGCTGATTTTTGGTCACACTCTGCGCGTGTCTTTTCAGTCCGTTAGACGGACAGACCGCGGCGGTGCTCTGTCAGACCAACCCGTGACGGGTTGAAGGCCTCTTTCAGCGCTTCGATCGTACGGTGTGGCTGTGCGGCACCGCACATGAACACATCAACCGCAGCGAAGTTACGCTCTGGCCAAGTATGGATGGAGATATGGCTCTCGGACAGGACGATCACGCCGGACACACCATTGTTTGGTGTAAAGACGTGGAAGTCTGAGCTGAGAATTGTAGCGCCAGCACGAACGGCAGCGTCACAAAGTGAATTTTCGATATGAGCTGGGTCGTCAATTCGGGACACATCCCACAGATCGATGATCAGGTGGGTACCAGCAAACTCGACACCATCGCGTTTGATGAAAAAGTCGAGACGCTCTTCTTCGCCTGCCGCATCAGATCGCTGTTCCGATGCGGCCAGCTCCTGTTCGACGTTATCTTCTAGATCCGGCTCTACCGGGACTCCATATGCCATAGCCATAAACCTTGTATTGTAGGACCCACACGGCCCCGGTGTAATGGAGCGGCGGAAATAATCATTTTAGGCTTGCCATGCAAGCTTGATTTTCACAGTGTCCCGCAAAAAATTACCCATGTCACGGGTAGCGGAGAAAAGCGTGTTTTCTGCAGACAAGTCAGTGCAAACTGACTGGAAAAAAATCTTCATTATATTCAGCGTTATACTGCTGCTTGTCCGCCTGATTGTGCTGATGTTTTCGACGCTGAATCTGAGCGTTGATGAAGCACAATACTGGCGCTGGTCGACCGAGTTTGACTGGGGTTATTATTCCAAGCCACCGATGATCGCATGGATTATCGGCCTCTCAACAAGCATTTTCGGGCATGATGAATGGGCGATCCGCCTGCTTGCGCCCTTCCTCCACGCGACAACCGGCACATTCCTGTTTCTGGCGGGACGCCGCCTCTGGTCGGAGAAGGAAGGCTTCTTCGCCGCCGCCATATATCTCACCATGCCGGGCGTCTGGCTGTCGTCCACGATCATTTCGACGGATGCAGCACTCCTCATGTTCTGGAGCGCAGGCCTTTATGCGCTGACACGCCTACGCGACCAACAGAACCTGAATAACGCAGCCCTGCTCGGCATCGCAATCGGCCTCGGGTTTCTCTCTAAATACGCGATGGTCTATTTCCTGATCGGTCTGGCGCTTGCTCTCCTCTTCGATCAGGCCAGCCGCCGCGCTTTGCTTTCTCCGCGCGGCGCCGTCACAGCGCTGGCTGCAGGGCTTATCCTCACCCCGCATGCCCTCTGGAGCCTTGGCAATGGCTTCAAAACAATCGGCCATACCGCTGATAACGCCAACTGGGGCGAAGACATGTTCAATCCGGACGAGTTCTTCACCTTCTTCTTTGACCAGTTTGGCGTGTTTGGCCCGGTGAGCTTTGGCCTGCTTGTGACCTTCGTCATCCTGTTTGCCCTGTCACGAACGCAGATGCACAGCGACTCGCGCGCCAGACTGCTTCTCGGTTTTGTGCTGCCGCCTTTGCTGATCATTCTGGTTCAGGCTTTTCTCAGCCGCGCGCACGCAAACTGGGCCGCAACGGCCTACCCGGCAGCTGCGATCCTGATCGGCGCATGGGCGGTTCACGGCAGCGGACGTCTGCGCGCCATTCTGATGACGGGTATCGGCTTCAACCTGTTGCTCGGAATTGTTTATATGGGCGCGCTCGTTGCCCCGCCTTCTGTGGTCAATGAGGCCGGTCTTGCAAACGGCTTCAAACGCGTTCGCGCATGGCCGGAAACGATTGAGCGTGTGAATGCTATCGCCACCGAAATGGGCGCGACATCCATCATCGTGGACGAGCGAGAAATCTGGCACGGCCTCGACTATTATGGCCGCGATGGCGTGATCGATATTCCGCTTCGGTCATGGCAGATTGCAGGAGTTCCGCAGAGCTTCTCCGAAGAGACGCCAATTTCAAATTCAGATGCTGAGAACGCGCTGGTTCTGAACTTCCGTCCATCGCATCTGGAACGCCTGCGCGACGACTTCGACATGTTCGAAGAAACAGGCGAGCTGGTGATTGATCTTGGCGGCGGGAAAGAGCGTCGCTTCACCCTCTTCCGTGCATCCGGATTCGACCCAGCGCCACGAGACGGAAACGAATAGCAGCGCGCCGGTATCTTTCTACCGGCGTTTCCCCTAGGGTCGCGGCCAACGCTTTCAAAAAGGGGATCCTCATGAAGCTTTTGTCGACCGGCCTCGCCGCAGTTTTCCTTCTTAGCGCCGCGTCTGCTCACGCAGAAGAAATCGCGCTCAATCCGGGCCAGTGGTCCTTCACCCAGGAAGGTGCGGTTACGGTAATGGGCAACACAATGCCAATGCCGCCGGAGAACAATCTGGAATGCATCACCGAAGAGGACGCAGCCTTTGACCCGGATGAGTTCCGTCAGGATGGCTGCGATATCACGGCGATTTCCGAGACATCCACCCGACATGAATACGCGATGGTCTGCGAGTCTCAGGAAATGAGCATGTCCGGCGATCTGGTCATTGAACTTAGCGATGGCGGCAACAGCGCATCAATCACATCGAACATGTCCGGTCAGGGACCAGGCATGGGTGAGATGACAGCGGTTCTGCTGATCGAAGCTGAGCGCGTTGGTGAGTGCGCGCAATAACGGCACGCCGATAAGCTGATAAGAAAAAGACGAGGCGAAGGCCTCGTCTTTTTTGTTTAGTGCTCTGCGTGATCAAGCGGCGGCGTATTCGCCCAGACCTGATCAATGCGCTGATCACGTCCGCAGCGCGCGCGATAGAACTCATAGCGCTGGCGGTTCTCGATATAATAATTCTGGTGATAGTCCTCAGCCGGCCAGAAGGTTTCCTGATCGATGATCTGGGTCACGATTGGCGCAGGCAGCGTGTCGCCCTCAACCAGCTCTGCCA
This sequence comes from Ponticaulis sp., assembly GCA_002723155.1. Classification (GTDB taxonomy): domain Bacteria; phylum Pseudomonadota; class Alphaproteobacteria; order Caulobacterales; family Hyphomonadaceae; genus Ponticaulis. Next base: position 772,728 of record PBNO01000006.1, read on the forward strand.
GTGAGGCTTCCGCAATCTCGCGCTCCTGAGGAGTCTCCACGAAGATAGCCGTACGATAGCTTGGCCCGGTGTCACAGAACTGACCGTTCGGATTTGTCGGATCAATCGTGCGCCAGTAATAGTCCACCAGCTCGTCGAATGTGACGACGCTTGGATCATAGATCACGCGCACAGCTTCGTAATGGCCTGTATTGCCACGCGTGACTTGCTCATAGCTTGGGTTAGCAACACTGCCGCCAGTATAGCCAGATATCGTCTCAAGCACGCCGTCGACTTTGTCGAAATCGGCTTCCGTGCACCAGAAACATCCACCCGCAAAAACGGCGTCTGCCTGAGAGACAGCCACTGGCGTGTCGCTGTTCTGATCAGCGCCTGCCTGAGTGAAAACTGTGATGGTTGTGGCCGCCAGACCGGCAGCAATCGCAACCGCGAAATTCTTTGGGATACGCATACTCATTCCCATTTGCCCGATAACCGCAGGTCTAATTTTTCGCGCCTGCGTGTTTTTGTGGATCGTATTAGGGGTCTAAGGCGCTCGATTTCCACCCTGCTCATGCAGATGTGACTGTAAGAACTCACAAGCGTGACGAAAAAGTCGCAACTTCTTAACGCGGCTGTACGCGGATCGCGACGCGGGATTCCCGCCCCTCAGGGTCTACAGCAGAGACATTGTAGAATCCCGGCCCACGCGGCACCCAGTATGGCGCGCCCGCTGCATCCAGCGAGATCGGCTCACCATCCACGAACCAGCGAAGGTCTCCACTGCCACGTCCTGACAGCACAAAGCCCGGATTTGGATGGTCATCGCGCTTTTGTACCAGCACCACATTCTCCGGCGGGAAGAGGATAAGCGGCGGGTCATCATCCCGCCCAAAGCGGGCCATAGCATGCTGGGGCGTAAAGCTTTCCTCCGCCATCAGCCGGTCCTGCGCATTGCCCTGCGTATCAAGCTCGGCCGAGACGCGGTCGAACACATTGAACAGGATTGGCAGAGCCGCGCGTCGCCCGGTTGCGCCGGGTCTTGGCGCACCATCTGCGCGCCCGACCCAGACAATAACCGTATGACCACGCGCAATACCTGCCGCCCACGCATCGCGGAAGCCGTAAGACTTTCCCGTCTTGAAGGCGATTTCCGGCGCATCCTGCGTCAGGTTGGAGGGCATGCGCCCTTCAGGTGTTGGAGCAGACTGCAGGATTTCAATCAGCTCGGCTGCCGAGCCTGCACTCATAAAGCGGCGCGCGGGCGTATTGCCAGCTTCGGCGGCCTCAGTCTCTGTCCAGACGAGGGGGCGCATCAGTCCGCCATCACCAAGCCCTGAATAGAGGAGCGCCAGATCCTGGACGGTCATCCCGACACCGCCAAGTGCGAGCGCGAGGCCCGGATCACGAGACGCCGACCCGTAAACGCGCAAAGGCACACCCGCGAGTTCAAGAGACGTTGCAAATCGTTCAGGCCCGATGCGGTCCAGCGCCAGAACCGCAGGCACATTGAGCGAGTGCTGAAGCGCATCGCTTACCCGCACTTGCCCGCGGAAGGACCGGTCGAAATTCTCAGGCCGATAGGTGTTAAACCGCGCTGGCAGGTCCTCAATGAAGGTATCCGGCATGGCGAGACCATCATCAAAAGCGAGGCCGTAAATGAAGGGCTTTAATGTTGACCCAGGAGAGCGCGGCGAATTCGTCAGATCAATCCAGCCACCCGGACGCTCCCGCGAGGCAGAACCGACCATAGCGCGCACGGCGCGTGTTTCGTTCTCAACGACAATCGCCGATATCTGTACCTCATCAGTCAGCTCACCGGCGACTTCTTCCAGATAGTCCTCGAGCGCATACTGGAGACCCGCATCGATCGTAGAGCGCACATCAGCGACGGGCATGCCGTGACGATCATCAGGTGATAGCCGTGCGAGCTCACGCTCCCGAATGAGCGCACTGGCATGCCAGCCATTTGACGGGAAAGCATTCCTTGCAGGGAGCGGCAGTTCAGCGGCCTCATCCGCGCGCTGGGCCGAAATGAGATCAAGGTCGGCCATGCGTGTCAGCAACAGGCTACGGGCTGCACGCGCAGTGTCCGGGCGCAGATCGGGCCGGCGGACTTCCGGCGATTGCGGCAGTGCCAGCAAGAGCGCGATCTGGTCATCGGTCAGCCGGTCCGGCTCGCGGCCATAATAGGCCCAGCTTGCCGCGCGCAGCCCTTCCAGATTGCCGCCATAGGGCGTCATGGTCAGATAGAGCTCTAGAATTTCATCCTTGGTGAGGCGGCGCTCCAGCTGGAAAGCGCGAAACATCTCGATCAGCTTGGAGCCGAGATTGCGTGGACGCGGCTCAAGCAAACGCGCGGTCTGCATGGTTATGGTGGATGCGCCGGACACGATCCGGCCACGACCGATGGCCTGACCGCTCGCGCGGATGACAGCCAGAAAATCGACGCCCCAGTGAGAATAAAACCGCTCATCCTCAACGGCGATCAGCGCCTCGATGAAGAGAGGATCGGTGTTTTCCAGATTGGCTCTGATCCGCCAGCGTCCGTCCTCGGTCGGGAAAGCCCGAAGCGGAATGCCGTTCACATCCGTCACGACGAGCGAGCCTGACCGTGCACGCTCAATCGGTGGCGGAAAGGCTAGGTCCAGCGCAGCCAGCGTGACCAGAAGGCCAGCCAGAACCGCACCGGATTTCAGCCAGAAGCCCCGGCGCAAAAAACGCCGGGTTATGGATGACAGATCAGCCTTCATCACCCGAAATCGTTACAGTCTGTGAGTCAGAGCGCGCGAACACGTCTGCGCGGTACATGTCTTCGGTGACAGCCCCCGGCAGAGCGAATTCGCCCGGCGTGACTGCACGCACCACATAGGCCAGCGTGACCGGCTCATTGCGCACATCAATCGCGGCAACGAAGCGATCATCGCGCGCTTCGGAGACGTTCGGCGTCGCGATATTGCCGACCCAGAAGAACGCGCCCTGTGCGTCCAGCCCGTCCTCATATTTGAGGATAGCTTCGATCTCGAAACCGGCAGGCAGCAAGTCTTCGACAATCATAGGATTAGTCCGGCGCTGTTCTGGCGACAGGATCAGACGCACCACCATACGGTCACCGCGCTGGACATTATCAAGGTCCACACGATTGCCCTGCAGCGTCATGATCTCTTTCGAAATACGGAACTGCGAAGATGATGCAGGCGGTGCTTCAACTGGCGCGCCGCGCACATAGGTCGTCTGCCAGATCGGCGCTTCACCATTATTGGTGAAGCTTGCTTCGCCAGCTGCAGCAACACTCTCCAGCACATAGCGCGCATTCGCGCCGTCTACCTCTGTTGCAATCTGCGGCTCAGCTTCACCTGCCGTCATCGCATCAAGCGCCAGAAGCAGGAAGGATTTCTCCTGCGTGGAAAGGTAATCGCCATCGCTGACATCCGCGCCGAGGCGTTCAGACAGCTCTTCCAGAACATCCGTCATCTGAACTTCAGCGGCGAGCGCGATGACACCGGCAAGGTCGCGAAGCGCCGTCTGGTAATAGTCCCCATTATTGGAGTAACCGAGGGCGTTCACTGCGGCCTCAAATGCGGACGTTGCACGGGCGCGGTCACCAAGAATAGCCAGCGCGGCACCGAGCTGCGCACGCGCGAGCGGCGATTCCATCTGAGAGAGCTCACGGTCATGCATATAACGAACGCGGGAGATATCTGCCTCACCGGCTTTCGCCAGAACGTATAGAGCAAATGGCGCGGACCGGCGCATCAGGCGCGCTTCGGTATCGTTATGCCAGCGGCTTTCCCAGACATCCGTGTCATAGCCGTAAATACGCCATGCTTCGCCCTGTGAGACGGTCGCCAGCGCACCGAGCGCACGCTCAAGGGAGACACGCGGCACGTTATAACCTTCTTCGCTTGCACGCAGCAGGAAGTCTGTTGCGTAGGCACCCAGCCATGGTGAGGAATGGCGGTCGCCTTCACGCCAGAGGCCGATTGAGCCATCAGGGCTCTGGCGGTTCAAAAGCGTATTGATGGCCTCCTGTACCTGAGCGCGGGCACGGGCGCGAACGTCTGGATCATCGCTATTGGCGAGGACCGCCAGCTCTTCGGAATAGAGAAGCGGCAGAGCACGGGACGTAATCTGCTCGGTACAGCCATATGGATAACGCGACAGCGAGGCATAAAGCGAACCGGCATCAATCGGCAGGGCCGAGAAAGAGACAACCGTTTCCTCAGACCCCGGCACATAGCCCGAGATCAGCGCTTGCGGGATTGAGTAGCTTTCACCCGCCGCCAGAAGCGTGCGTTCAATCCGTGTTTCAGGAAGAAAGGCAGAGCGCGTCTGGATCGGATACTCATGCGCGACGGAGAACTCCTCAGGCCCAGTCACAGCGATGGTCAGCTCTGAAATGCCCTCAGCTTCTGAGCGCAGATCAACCGGCTGGTCGATACGCTGCCCCTCGGTGAGCTCAACCGTGAAACTATCGGTCAGGAAGTCCACCGGACCATCTGATTGCAGCAAGGCTTCGAATGAACCGGCCTCCAGTTCAACATTATCGATGCTGGCAGTCGCAACGGCGCTATCACCTGGCGCAAGGAAGCGCGGTAGAGACAGCTCAACCGGCACTTCATCACGCACGGTAAGCGCCTGATCGCCGGAGCCAACACCATTGGCCGACCACGCTACCGCCATCAGGCGTAGCTCGCCGTTAAAATCCGGAATCTCGAAATCGACTTCGGCACGGCCATCGCGGCCGACATCGACCATTCCGGACCAGAGCGCGACCGTGCGTGTTGGCACAACCGACAAGCCCTCGCCGCCGAGCTGGTCACCACCGGAGCGGATTTCACCCGGCGCTGCCATATTCGGATCAAGCAAACGGCCATAATCGTCGTAGATATCGACGCCGAGCGCCATTTTGCCGAAATACCAGCTGGCTGGGTCCGGCGTCTGGAAGTTGGTCAGCGCCAGGATGCCTTCATCAACGGCAGCAAGCGTCATGAAGATCGGCTCGCGCGGACCATCAGAGACATTCACGCCAATGGTTTGTTCAGTGCGCGGACGCACAAGCTCCGGCACATCAAAGCTTACCTCGAATGTCCGGTCAGTCGTATCGACCGGCACATAAGACACACCAACTGCGCGGCGCGGCACAGGACGCTCCGTCAGCTCGCGTTCGGAGAACACCGTCACCATGACATAGGCGCCCTCACCCCATTCCGGTGTAACCGGCAGAGAGATTTCAGCGCCGCGCTCTGTGACGGTCATATAGCTGACAGAGAGCACGTGATCGGTTGCGACAACAATCTGCGCTTCACCGGCATATGGCGGCAGAAGCGTCAGCTCTGCGCGTTCGCCTTCTGTCGGCAGATCATCAGATACGGAGAGACGCACACGGTCCGGTGCTTCCACGCCTTCGGTTGCGCGGCCACCCCAGCCAACCCAGAACTGGTAGCTGGTTTCTTCGTTTGTGTTCTGGTCGGTAACGATCAGGCGGTAATCGCCATACTCTTCGAGCGGGTCAAAATCGACCGTGCCAATTTCGCCGGCATCAAGGTCGAGCGCGCCTTCATTGATCTCACGCACGACGCGCGACCGGCGCCAGCGCCAGCGCTCGCCTTCGCGATACCAGTCATAGGTGTAATAGACCTGAATGAGACGCCAGTTCACATCCGCAGACATGGCCTCGCCCTCAGGGCTGATCGAGGCAATATTGAAGGCGAAGGCTTCATTGCGCGACGGGCTATAGTCGAAGTCAGGACGTACGCCGAGATAAGCTGCTTTCGGGCGATACGGGATAATCACGCTGTCAGAGACGGCGCGGCCACCCGGCTCGAGCACGGAGACAACTGTGCGCAGACGAAGCGGCTGGTCAGCGTTTACGCCGGCACCATCCGGATTGAGCGCAAGCGATACATTGCCTGCGCCATCGGTCATCTGTTCGGGAAATTCGATAATCTCCTGACGGAAGACGTCGTCATGTGCGCCGAAACGGAAGCCTTCAAACTCATCGAACGGAGATGGATCTGTTTCGAGGCGGGCTTCGGCCTGAACGACGAGCCCCGCACCCGGCGCGCCATAAAGGAAGTCGGCGCTGACTTCGACATCACGCGCCTGACCGCGGCGAAGCGGCGTATCGGTGTCAGCTTCAACATCCACGCGGATACGCTGAGGCACGAAATCCTCAACAGAGACGCGCGTCGAGCCAACCTCGCCAATACCATCAACCTCGACAACCACGCGCCACTGGCCACGAGAAGCCGAGCGCGGCAGGTCATAATCAAAGGTCACGCCGCCAAGTTCGGTTTCGGTGAACGCCTCACGCGTGGCTTCCATACCATTCGGGCGATAGACAACGAACCGGCCCTGACGGTCTGTCACCGCACGGCCAGCATCATCGCGGAGCATCGCTGTCGCGTGGATCATCTCACCCGGACGATAAATGCCGCGCTCTGTGTAGACAAAGCCATCCACCGGATAATTCGGCGTGCGCCCGCCAATACCTTCAGACGAAAGGTCAATCGGCGCGCGATCAAGATCGAGCATCGCAAAGTCGCCTGACGGACCAAACGCAACAACCATACGCGGGCGCAGATTGCCTGTGCCGTTCAGAAGCGCCTGATCGAAATGCACAGCGCGCGTACCGTCCGTTGTTTCTTCTGCGAGAATTTCATTGTTCACCGCGATCAGCTGAAGGCTGACATTGCCGACCTGGCGAGCGGTCTGCAAAGACCGCACAACGACATCAAGGCCGGTCTCCCCCCAATAGCTGGTCAGCGCGAGGTCGGTGGTAATGATCCAGCGACGCGCCTGTGCTGGTGGGCCTTCGCGGCCAAGGTTTTCGCGCGTGTCGGTCAGCGTGACGAAATAGGCACCAGCTTCCAGCTCGCCAATGGCTTCAGCCAGCGGGAAGACACTGGTGACGGCCTCATTCTGGCGCGCCTCGATATCCATTGTGCCGGACCAGACTGGCGTTTCCACATCGTCCGGATTTTCATCTCCATAGAGATAGCCATAGCCGCCCTGAGAGCGCGTATAGCCTTCCATCACGCGCTTGAAGGCGAGCGCGCGGTCATTGATGCGTGTCACTTCGATGCGGACTTCATCCACATTCACCGTCTCGATCGGCAAACCGTCAGCATCAATGCGCGGCAGGATCACGCCCGAACCGGAGAAGCCGACATAAGGCGGGCGGTCTGTGAAATCGACCGTGAGCGTTTCGCTCTCTTCCAGAACGCGGCCATCCATCGCTGGCAGCCCCTCGCGCAGCTCCAGCTCGCGCGTATCGGAGAATGTAAGGCCGCCAATGCAAAGGTCCTGACCATTGGCGGAGAAAGACAAGGAGGTGCGCGGGGTCACCTGAACATAGGTGGAGTAGTCAATTTCAGGGTTGAGCGGCGCAGAGAAAGAGAGGCATGCGAGGGGGGCCGCGCCGCTTGTATCTGTCCGGTAACGCAGATAGCCGAAGGTCTCTTCATTGGCGTCTGCGGCAGCCTGACGAAGACGCTCACGCTCTTCAATCCGGCGGATGGTCTGGGCGTTGCGCCCTTCGGACTGAGCCGGCGCCCCGCCAGATTGTTGGCCTGAAGTGGAAGCGAGTGTTTGCGTCTGCTGCGTTCGGGTATTATGTCCCGACAAGCCGCTCTGGATCACTCCGAATGCCAGAATGGCCACAACCGCAACAATAAAGCCCTGTAGATACCGCATGTTTTCCCCTCCTCCAGCGCGCGTTTACCATGAGACATTGGCGCCGTTTTGTCATCACAGAACAGTGAAATGACGGTATTAGGTTCAAACTTCGACGAAATATGGCCGTCTGGTCCATCCCCTGAAGTGGTGATCGTTGGCGCGGGTGCTGCAGGTCTGTTCGCAGGCATTGAAGCTGCGCGAAATGGCAAGCGCGTATTGATCGTTGATCACGCCAAAAAGCCTGCCGAGAAAATCCGCATTTCTGGCGGCGGACGCTGCAATTTCACCAATCTGGAAACCAGGGCTTCGCGCTTTATTTCGAAGAACCCGCATTTTGCGAAATCCGCGCTCGCCCGTTTCGGCCCGTGGGACTTTATCGAGCGCATGTCGGCGCACAAGCTGACCTGGCATGAAAAAACACTGGGCCAGCTTTTCTGCGACCAGAAATCCGGTGCCATCATCCAGTTCCTGCTCGATGATCTGGAAGCTTCAGGCGGGCGCATTCTCATGGAATGCGAGATCAGCGAAATTACAAAGCCGGACGAGCATTTCACCGTCGCGACCAATAAAGGTACGTTTCGTCCTGCCTCACTGATCATCGCATCAGGCGGGCTGTCCATCCCGAAAATCGGCGCGTCGGGCTTTGGTTATGATGTCGCAAAGCAGTTCGGCCATTCCATCGTTGAGACACGTCCGGGTCTGGTGCCCTTCACCTTTTCCGGCGCACTGCATGACCGGTTTGCCGCGATTTCAGGAATTGCCGCACCTGTCACGGTGACGACACAAGACAAAACACGCTTCTCAGAGGCCATGCTGTTCACCCATCGCGGACTGTCCGGCCCTGCCATCCTTCAAGCGTCGAGCTATTGGCATCCGGGCGAATCGATCACACTGGAATACCTGCCAGTTGAACGGGTGCGGTCTGAGCTTTCCCATGCCCGCAACACCGAGCCAAAGAAGCGTGTCACAGACTGGATGGTCGAGTATCTTCCCGGTCGTCTGACGGCAGATATTTTCGGTGAAACGGGTCTCAAAAACCAGATCGGAACGCTATCCAATGCCGATATCGACCGGCTGGCCGAGCGCCTGTCCGCCCACACAATCACGCCGACTGCTACCGAAGGCTATCGCACTGCCGAGGTGACCGTTGGCGGTGTGAATACAGACGAGCTGTCCTCCAAGACGATGGAGTCAAAACTCTGCGAGGGTCTCTATTTCATTGGTGAAGTCGTCGATGTGACCGGCTGGCTCGGCGGATATAACTTCCAGTGGGCGTGGGCATCTGCCCACGCAGCAGGCCAGGCTGTCTGATCAGGCAGTCTGAGCCTCTTTTGAGCGGCGGGCGCGTTTCTCCCAGCCGCCGCGAATGGCCTTACGGCACGGCTCTTCGATCAGCTTATGGATCGGATAGGCAATCGCCACGACGACCAGCGTGAAGCCAAGCGATGTCCACGCATTCACAACGAACGGAATACCAACAATATCGAGCGCGTTCTTCATGATCATGAAGGTCGGTACATGCAGGATAAAGATCGCATAAGACCAGCCACCCAGTGCGCACATTGTCGGATGCGCAAGAAAAGTGCCTTTGCCTTCTGCATCAATCCGCGCAAGCGACATGATCATCAGCGCGCCGCCGGCTGCAACAAACGCAGTCCCCACATGGTTCATTGCTGCCAGCAGCGCGCCGCCCGCACCGGCAAGGGCATAAAGCCCCGCGCGGAAACCGGATACTTTGAAATCTTCGAAGGCCACCCGTGCACCAACACCCGCCAGCATGACGACAGCGCCGCGCAGCGCGCCCCACGCCATGGTAGAAGAGCTAAGCTCACGATGCAGAAGCATCTGGTGCACCTGATCCACGAGATACACATTCAGAAGGCATAGGCCGAAAAAGAACGTGCGATGCGCCTTCATCTTCGTTGCAAGCCAGATATAGAGCGGAAAGGCCAGATAGCCCGCGAACTCGGCGCTGATCGCCCAGGCCGGGAAATTCCAGGCCGCGCCACCCGGCGCGCCAAAGGATTGCATCATGAAGAGGTTCGCGAACAGGCCTTCCAACGGATAGCCTTCAGCCATATCCGCGCGGCCCATCACCATGCCAAGCACGAGAAAACCCAGCATGATGCCAAGCGCCAGAATGTGCAGCGGGTAAATCCGGGCGATACGGGCAACCATAAAGTCACCAAAGGCGAAAGGCCGGTTCCGGTTATTCCAGTAGATATGGGTGAGCACAAAGCCTGAGAGCACGAAGAAAACGTCCACCCGCGCAACGCCAAGCTCCAGATATGGCAGGGCGCCAAAGCCGTCATGGTCATACATATGCCCGACGTGAAAATAGGCGATCCAGATCGCCAGAATGAAGCGAAGACCGGTGAGCGAGTCGAAACGTTGGCGTGAAATGTCCATCTGGAGGCTCCATGAGATTCACATCTCAAAGAGCAAGCTTCGTTCCAGTTTCGCCATACAGGGGAAATCTGGAAGCAGATTCACCCCAATTATTTGTTTCCTTTGATTTTATTGCACCGTGCATGGGCAAGCTGCAGGTTTTCAGGCGTATCGGGCCCACCTTTCGAGCGCGGTTTTATATGATCAAAAGTCGGACGAAGCTTCTTCCAGAGCGTGGAATGTGCCGTTTCGAACCGGTTTTGCGGCATGTCCTCACCGCAGAGCGCGCACTTTCCCGCCTGCGCCTCCCACAAGGTGCGAAACAACTCATCTTCTTTTGGCTTGAAGGGCTGGGACAACACTTTCTTCCTGTTCTGTTCATCGCTCATCCCTGCGAAGGCAGGGATCTGGCAGATAATAGGGAAGCTCACAAAAGCGTTTCAGCAAGATCCACTCTATGCGGATTGCTCTCATCAATGAGCCGGTCTTTCCACGCCCGTTTCCACTTCTTCATCTGCCGTTCGCGAATGAAGGCGCTTTCCCGACTTGGGTGGCCCTCAAACCAGACCAGTTTCTCGCAATTATAACGGTCAGAGAAGCCTTTGATCAGGTGCTCTCTGTGCTCATATGCGCGGCGATTAAGGTCATCCGTCATACCAACATAGAGCACGGTATCACGCTCATTGCTAATGATATAAACGCAGTAAACTGTTTCACCGTTCATAAGCGCACTTTCGCTCCAGATTCCTGCCTACGCAGGAATGAGCGAGAGTTTGTTAGATTTTTCGGGTAGCAACAATAGCTGAGATCAAAGCCTGCGGCGCAGTTTCGCGGCCGTGACCGTATTCACCAGAAGGCCTGCAATCGTCATCGGGCCGACACTACCCGGAACAGGCGTGATCTGGCCTGCAACATCCTTACAGGCGTCAAAATCAACATCGCCTACAACGCGGGTTTTGCCCTCGCCCTTTTCAGGAGCCGGAATGCGGTTAATGCCGACATCAATCACACAGGCACCGGGCTTCACCCAGTCTGCAGGCACCATTTTCGGGCGGCCAACCGCAGCGACCAGAATGTCAGCCTGACGGCAGACCTCACCGAGGTCTTTGGTGCGCGAGTGCGCTATTGTCACTGTACAGTTTTGCTCGAGGAATAAGAGCGCAGCCGGTTTACCAACCAGAATAGAACGGCCAATCACGACGACGTTCTTACCGGACAGATCATCGTCCAGCGCAGATTTAGCGAGGATCACACAGCCTGCAGGCGTGCACGGGCGAATGCCCTTCTTGCCAAGAGACAGACGACCGGCAGACGCTTCTGTCAGACCGTCTACGTCTTTGTTTGGGGAGATGCGCTCAATCGCGCTGGCTTCATCGAGATGCTTTGGCAGAGGCAGTTGAAGCAGAATGCCGTCCACGCTGTCATCATTGTTCAGCGTTTCCAGAAGCGCTTCAACCTGATCCTGCGTCGCATCAGCCGGAAGGCGGTGCGTGAAGGAATTCATGCCCGCTTCTTCGGTCATCTTGCCTTTATTGCGAACGTAAATCTGGCTTGCCGGATCTTCACCCACGAGGACAACCGCGAGACCCGGCGTGAAGCCATGATCGGATTTCAGGGCGGCGACTTCTTTGGCGACATCCTCACGAATGCCTGCGGCAATGGCTTTTCCGTCAATCAGCGCGCCCATGTGATATCCTGTTAGTTGAGAGCTGGACTAAGCAGCAGCTGCGCCGCCACGAGGTCGATAAATCCGAGTCCAAGCAGGAGGACAAGTGGAGAAAGATCGATTCCATTGAACGATGGCAGGAAACGACGGATTGGCGCGAGCGCAGGCTCGACCAGAGCAGCCCCAAATCGCAGGATAAACTGAACCAGCTGGTTATAGCTGTTGACCACTTCGAACTGAATCAGAATGCGTGTGATCAGATAGATAAAGATCACGATCTGATAGAAGAAGATCACATTGTGGATCAGCCAGTAAATCGGATAGCCCATGCTTCCAGTCCTTCATAATTTCGCTTCACCTATATTGAAGCGGTGAATAAACGCAATGCCACCTGATACCGCATCAGTCTGAACACTTTCTTCCAGCATGAACACAGCGTTTAAGTCCGGTTCAGACAGGCTTTGCTTTACTGGCCCTGCCCGAACGATGCTGGCTTGCGACGCATTTAACTGCGTCCTCACACACAACGCTCGTCAGCGGAATGTCTGGCGGCTCTGGCAGCTTTGCGCGTTTTCAGATAGGAAGCCCGTGAAAGCTTGCCAGAGCTTCAGACCAGAACACCCAGACATTCAGGAATTTTCGCCTTGGACATGCTCCCGGAAACCGCGCTCAACGACGATATGCCGACACGCACCATCCGCTCCACCGTTACGAAGCTGGATGTCGAGCGGAGCTTTCGTGCAGCCTTTGCCAATGCGCCCGATGGTGTGACCTTCAAGAAGACGCGCAAACGTCTGGTTCGTCAGGCGCTGGAAACCATTCAGACTTACGGGCTTGATACATCCAAATCTTCCACCGAGCCTGCGCGGTGGCTGATCTGTCTGTCGGGCGGCAAGGATAGCTATGCGCTTCTCTCTATCCTGCTGGAACTGAAATACCTTGGAGCGATTCAGGCCGAGCTTCTGGCGTGCAACCTCGATCAGGTGCAGCCGGGCTTCCCGAAAGAAATCCTGCCGAAATATCTGGACGGGCTGGAAGTCCCTTACCGGATCGAGACTGAAGACACCTACTCTATCGTGACGGACAAACTGCCAGCGCAGAAGACATATTGCGCGCTCTGCTCACGTCTGCGTCGCGGCATTCTTTACCGGATTGCGCGCGAAGAAAAATGCGATGCCATCGTGCTGGGTCACCACCTCGATGACGCGCTGGAAACCTTCTTCATGAACCTATTCCATGGCGGTCGACTTGCCGCCATGCCGCCAAAACTTCTCAATGATGAAGGCGATGTGATGGTCCTGCGCCCGCTCATCCGGTCTGAAGAAGCTGATATTGAAAAGTTCGCCGCGGGTATGAATTACCCGATCATTCCGTGCACGCTGTGCGGCTCTCAGGACGGGCTTCAGCGCATGCTGATGAAGGATATGCTGACCACCTGGGAGAAGAATAATCCGGGCCGGAAAGCTAAAATGGCGCATGCTTTATCTCATGCGCGACCATCACATTTGCATGATGCGTCAATCTTCGGCTTTAACGAACTCTTACCAGCCGTTGATAAATCTTAACGCGCGGTTTCGATAACACCTTAACGCCGTCATGGTAGGCGTTAAAGCATGAAACTGAAACTATCCCATCTTCTGTTCGCCGCAGCCATGCTTGCTCCATCTGCAATGATGAACGCACATGCGGCTGGCGCTGGCGGCGACCCGGCTGATCGTGCGGGCGCGCGCATCACCGGTTCTCAGGACTATATTGCCGTGACGGGCGTTCATGCGCCGATTGCAGGCGTAGACGGCTTCCGGTCTCTGATGGCGCTGGATGCGGGTATCGAAATTCATGACGACCGCGAACGTCGCCGCGCAGAAGCCCAGATGCCCCGCATTCGGGATGCGCTTCGTCGCGCCGTGCACGGCTATCTGTCCATGAGCTATGAAGTCGGCACTGTGCCCGACCTTGATATGATTGGCCGCCGTTTACAGACGGCCGTTGATCAGGTGCTCGGCGAAGGTGTCGCCGAGGTCACGATTGCAGCGGCGATCATTCACCGCAACAGCTAAGCTGATTAGTGGTCGCAGCTCATGCTGCCTGCGACCTCTGCTGCCAGATCCTGATAGCGTTCATCAACCGGCTCAAAACGGCCATCAGCCTCATCCCAGGCTGAAACGCGACCTGTCTTAATGTCATACACCCAGCCATGCAGCGTAAGCGTGCCGTTCGCCAGCTTGCGCATGACGCTCGGGTGTGTGCGAAGATGCTGGAGCTGAAGCTTTACATTCTCTTCCAGCAGCAACTGAAGCTTTTCTTCCTCAGACTTATCGCCAGCGACTTCGTCAACAACATCCATCGCGCCCTGCGAATAGCCCAGCCATTCTTTGACGTGTGGCAGATGCTGGACGCTGTCCGGGTTCATAATACCCTTCATAGCACCGCACTCAGAGTGACCGCACACAACAATGTGCGGAACATCCAGAACACGCATGGCAAATTCCAGTGTCGCAGTCATAGCGCCGGTCTGACTGGTGTGCGGTGGCACAATGTTTCCCGCATTGCGAAGGATGAACAGCTCGCCCGGATCAGTCTGGGTGATCATTGCGGTTTCCACACGCGCATCAGAACATGCAATGAAGACCGCTTCCGGAGACTGGCCTTTGGCAAGACGCTCGAATAGCTCCTGCTTGCTCGGGTAAACCTCATTCTGGAACTTGATCACGCCTTTCAGAAAACCGGTCACTTCACTCTCCATCTACAGACATTAAACTGAGGGAGCGCTTAGCACTCCCTCACGCAATTTACATCGCTGAAATGCCGCCATCGACTTTCAGTTCCGCGCCGGTGACAAATTTAGATTCATCAGACGCGAGATAAAGGACCGCATAGGCCACATCATCCGGCTCGCCCACCTTGCCGAGCGGCACCTGACGGGCAAGCTTGGCGAGCGCCTCGTCCGCACCGAACATTTCCTTCGTACGGTCAAGAATTGGCGTGTCGATAAAGGTCGGGTGGACAGAGTTACAACGGATGCCGTTCTTCTTTTTCGCGCAATGCAGCGCAACTGATTTGGAGATCATCCACGCGCCGGCTTTCGCCGTGTTGTAAGCGACGTAATTGCCAGATGCGATCAGGCCCGCAATCGAGGAAATGTTCACGATAGAGCCCGGCGAATACTCTTCCATCGCAGGGATTGCGTATTTACAGCCGAGGAAGATGGAGTCGACGTCGACATCCATCACCTTTTTGAACTGCGCGTAAGGCAGGTCTTCAACCGTGCCACCCGCGCCGATACCGGCATTGTTCACCAGGATCGAGAGACCATCCATCTCTTCAACAGCCGCGGTGACAACGTCCTGCCAGCGCTCTTCATCAGTTACGTCGTGCTGCATGGACCATGCGCTACCCGGATACATCTCATTGATGCGCGCACAGGTTTCTGCTGCCCCATCGCCATTGAGGTCGGTCAGCATGACTTTAGCGCCCTCTTTGGCGAGCATGGTAGCAATCGCCGCACCAAGCCCCTGCGCTGCACCTGTAACAATCGCCTTTTTACCGGAAACACGACCCATGACTTTCTCCCTCTGTCAGTTTGCGCGGACAGTGGAACGTGGGCGTTCATTTGGCAATGGGTTTAGGGCGCGCCGCGTCTAGTTATCCTGCAACAGATAGACCCAGGTGCCATCCTCACGGATGGCAAGTCGAAAACCCGGATAGCTTTCGCCATTGCGAATACGCTCCAGACCATCCTCGCCGATCAGAGTAAGGATACGTGCCCGCTCCGAAAAAGTGAGCCGGTCATGCTGTAGCTCTTCATTCGTCCGGCCCGCAAAGTCTGGCCAGATGAAATATTTCTCCGCGCCGAAATCTTTGACCGCGTAAGGCTCGTCCAGAATTTGAAGCGTTGCCTCTACCGGGTCGATACCGGCGCGGCGAAGCAGATACCAGTGCTCATAATGGCTAAGATCGCCATAGTTGGACCGAAAACCCGGAAACTGATCGGCATAGCGCGCAAGCTGGCGCACAGAATCGCGCCCGAGGACATCAAGCAGCGCATCACGCTGGGCCAGAACCGCTTCTGGGAGCTCTTCGGTTTCATTACTGAAGACAGGCGGCGGGGCTGGCTCTTCGTCAGCCTCGCTCGCAGGAGCACGCCGCGCGTCGATCTCGTCAGAGAGATCGCATCCGCCCAGCACAAAAAAAGCAGGCAGAAGACTTGCTAGAACGGCATGCCGGATACGCGTCATCAGAACTCCAGTCCGGTCGCCTCCGAGAGATCGCTGAGTAGCTGGGCTTCATTGAGCACCTTGATGGTGGTCATACCCATGGCTCGCGCAGGCTTGAGGTTGATACCTAAATCATCGAGATACACGCACGCTGCGGGCTCAACATTCAGAGCCTCACACATCAATTCATATATTTTCGGATCAGGCTTACGCAAGCCAACCTTGGAGCTTTCGATCACATGATCGAAGTTCGCAAAAATTTCAGCCACCGCTTTGATCTTCTCGGGGTCAGACGTCATGGACGGGCTTTTGCCGATCGGCGCATTGTTGGTGATGCAGGCTACGGCGAAGTGTTTCTTACAAGTCTTCAGCGCTTCAAATACAGCCGGGCGCAGACGGCCAGACAACAATCCCAGAACGTCTTTGCCCGGAATTGTATATCCGAGCGCTTCGGCCTCTTCGGCGAACTTTTTGTCGAACTCGTCAGGCGTAAGCTCTGAGCGCTCCAGAAGCGCCCAGGCATTTGTATCCGGATTAATGGAGTTGATCTTCCGGATAATGTCCTTTGGCAGACCCTTTTCGGCCTCGTAATGGTTGAACGCCTCGAACGGAGATGAGGAGAACACGCCTCCGAAATCCCATATCACTGCCTTAACGTTAGAATTCACCATGTCCGAACCTGCCTCCCGTCGGGTTTGTTGTTATGGCCACCTTATTGGACAGCCTCGCGGTCAAAACAAGGCATATCCGTGGGCGCGGCACCCCTCAAACAAAAACCCCGGAGCCGAAACTCCGGGGTTTTCGATGTATCAGCCGACGCGACTTAAGCGTCCGGCGTGTCCTTGCGATCGAAATACGCTTTCGTCATCGCCGCGACGAGTGGTGACATCACCAGAAGCGCAACGAGGTTTGGCGCGGCCATCAGGCCGGTCAGCGTATCTGCAAGCAGCCAGAACAGGCTGACAACGTCAGTCACCGCACCGCCTTCTTCAAGCATCAGAACGAACGCACCGCCGAAGACGACAACGATCCAGCTGATCTTGAACGCGAAAATGCTTTTCACGCCGAACAGGTATTCACAGCAGCGTTCGCCGTAATAGCTCCAGCCGAGAATTGTGGTAAAGCCGAAGACAGCCAGACCGATCGCAACGATGTGGCTGCCAATGCCCGGTAGCGCCTGTTCAAAGGCCATAACCGTCAGCGGCGCACCCGTCTCGCAGCCCTCAGGCAGCATGACGAGGTCCGGACGGACAAACGGTTCACACATCTCTGGGATCATACCGGATGTCAGAATGACAAACGCCGTGATCGAACAAACGATGATTGTGTCGATGAAGGTTCCAAGCATCGCCACAATACCCTGGTTTACCGGGTCGTTGTTACGCGCTGCCGCGTGCGCAATCGGAGCAGAGCCCTGACCCGCTTCGTTGGAGAAGATACCTCGCGCAACACCCTTTTGCATCGCCAGAAGCAGAAGACCGACAGTGATACCTGTAGAGGCTTCACGGAAGCCAAAGGCGTTCGTGATGATGCGCATAAATGCGTTCGGAACTTCCGGCGCGTTGATTGCGACAACGATCAGGCCCGCAATCAGATAGCCGATCGCCATAGCCGGAACGAGCTTTTCTGCAACCGCTGCGATACGTGTAATACCGCCGAGGATCACAGCCGCCGCAGCGCCAGCGAGAACCAGACCGGACACCCACGGAGCGACGCCATAGTTCGCGTTCAGCGCATCTGCGATAGAGTTCGCCTGAATGGAAGCACCCGTGCCCCATGCTGCGAGAACGCCAAACACTGCGAACATGCCTGCAAGCCACGCCCATTTCGCGCCCATGCCGTTCTTGATGTAATACATAGGGCCACCTACATGGCGGCCCTCTTCATCAACTTCACGGAATTTAACAGCAAGCACGCCTTCGCAGAACTTTGACGCCATGCCCACAAGCGCCGTCATCCACATCCAGAAGACCGCGCCTGGGCCGCCAATCGCGATCGCAACGGCCACACCGGCAATATTACCCGTACCGATTGTGGACGAGAGCGCCGTCATCAGAGCGCCAAATGGCGACACATCGCCTTCGTCTTTATCGTGCTGATGGCTGAAGAGCTGGCCAAACGCGTATGGAATTTTGAGGATCGGCATGAAGCCGAGGCGAACAGTGAGATAAAGACCGGTGCCGAGAAGCAGAAGAAGTACCGGCGGATAATCAATCGCACCAATGAGGGAGTCAGCAGATCCCCAGACGAGACCGTTAACGGTCTCAAGAATTTGAACGAAGCCGTCCATGATGTGCCCTTTAATCTTTTTACGGATCGGGCTGCCCCAATGCGCCCCGATCTCTAGATTTGAACGGGGCAGCCTAAGCTGTGATTTTCATCTGTCCAGCGACAAGCACGCGTATTTGATCGAACGCTCAATATCTGGACAGTCTGAAGGCGTCACTTCGCCTAGCCGATTTCGAACTCGTCATAATCGACCACAACATCGTCCGCGCGCTTCATCGGTCCGGTGTAATGCGGGTTATTAAAACGGCGTCTGTCCGGCCCGAAATAGTCCAGCGTACGGACAAAATCGCGGCGCTTATATGTGACCGCATCAATGCGGCGCGCCAGATCAACCGGCTTGAACGGCTTCACCAGAAACTCGTCGATTCCTGCATTGATTGCCTCAAGAATACGGGTCTTTTCAGAATATGAAGAGATCACAATGACAGGCACAAAGCTGGTCGACCGGTCTGCCTGCGCCCGTAACCAGCGCACAAACTCAAGCCCCGACGTATTTCCCATGCGCTGATCTGCAATCACAAGGTCGAAGCGATGGTCACGATAAAGGTCCACAGCCTCTTCGATCGTATCTGCCCCGTAAATTTTCTTCATCCCGAAAGCTTCCAACGTCACGCTGATCAGGCGACGCATCTGACGATTGTCATCCAGAACGAGCGTTCTGATAGTCTGTATACTCAACTCTACCCCCAGGTATCCGGCCAGCAACGCGACGGGGACTCCCAACCCTCTTCGTATTTAAGCCATCACCCAGATTACGCCTCTTATAGTGAATAAATTTCTACCAATTTTCTTGGGTTTTGCGCCGTTCGAGACAACAGTGTTAAGAATCATAAAAATATTCGGGAAGGTCATTAATATGTTGAAGCGGATCGGGCAGTTCATAGGATTGCTGGTGTTACTCGCCCTTGTTCTGGTTGCTGTTGTCGTTGTCAGAACGATGACCTTCGGTAAGAGCAACGATGCCAACCGCATGGAGCTTCCGTCTGTTCCGGAATTCAGCTCCGACGAGATTGCCACCCACCTTTCCGACATTCTCCAGCTGCCGACTATCACCCTCACCGCAGGCGATCCGCGCCCCGGGCAGGAAGGCCCATGGATTGAGCTGCGCGACTATCTTCAGACGACCTATCCGGCCTTCAACGCCGTTGCAGAGCGTCACCTCGTAGCCGAGCACACCATTCTCTATGGCTGGCAGGGATCTGACACGTCGCTCGACCCGATTCTTCTCATGGCGCACCAGGACGTTGTGCCGATCAATCTGGGCACGGAAGATCAATGGGACGCCCCGCCTTTCGCGGGCATTGTACAAGATGGCTATGTCTATGGCCGCGGCACAGTCGATAACAAAACCTCGCTCATCACGATTATGGAAGCTGCCGAAGCGCTCGCGGCATCCGGCTATCAGCCGACACGCTCGATCTGGATCATGTTCGGTCATGACGAGGAAGTTTCAGGTTCCGGCGCGCAGGCTGGCGTCGACTTCTTTCAGGAACGCGACATCCGGATGGAGATGGTCCTTGATGAAGGCTATTTCATCGTTGATCCGTTTCCACTGACCGGATCATCAACCGGCGTGATCGGCATTGCGGAAAAGGGCTATGTCACCATCCGGCTGACATCTACCGCGCAGGGTGGTCACTCCTCCACGCCGCCGCGCAATTCTGCAAACGTCCAGCTATCCCGTGCACTCGTGGCGCTGGATGAGCAGCAAATGCCGGCCGACTTCTCCCGCCCGCCAATGTCGGAAATGATTTCATCGGTCGCCGCAGACATGCCGTTCATGACGCGGATGGCGTTTGCAAACCAGTGGCTGTTCCGCCCGATGATTGAAGACCAGTTCGCCGCTGACGGCGCCTCCAACGCCATGATCCGTACAACGACCGCGCCGACTATGATTTCCGGCTCCATCAAGGAAAATGTTCTGCCGCAGAACTCTTATGCGCTGGTCAATTTCCGCATTCACCCGAATGACAGCGTCGAGACTGTGCTGGCACACGTCCGGGACGTGATCTCAGATATTGATGGCGTCACAGCAGACGTCGACCAGTCTGGCGGCATTGGCTCTGAGGCCTCACCTGTCTCTCCGACTGAAAACCGCGCCTATCAGGTACTGGCGTCCGTTGCGAGTGATGCAGGCGGCGGCGTTCCGGCCGTGCCAGCGCTCGTTTTGGGTGCGACGGATTCCCGCTGGACCACAGAAATTTCAGACAACATCTACCGATTTGCGCCGGGCGTGTTACCTATCGGCGATCTTCAGGGGTTCCACGGAACCAATGAGCGCATTTCAGTTGATAATCTCGAACGCATGGCCCGCGGTTACGCGCAAATCATGGTCGCCATGTCGAGCGAATAACAGGTAGCGATATGGCAGACGCGGCAGCAACATCCGGACAGACACCAGAAGGCTGGCTGACCGATAGCTGGTATTTCATTTCCACAACGAAGGATCTGAAAGCAGGCGAGCAACGCCGTGAAATTCTGCTCGGCCAGCCAATCATGATTGGCCGCACCAAGACCGGCGAAGCCTTCGCTATGCGCGATATCTGCCCGCACCGCCTTGTGCCGCTATCTGCCGGCCAGCAGGTCGATACCGATGGCGAACCGACTGTTCAGTGCCCGTATCATGGCTGGCGCTTCGGCACTGATGGCGTCTGCAAACACATGCCATCACTTGTTGATGGCGACCCGTACGACCCGAGCAAGGTGAAGGTACGCTCCTACCCGATCCACGAAGCCAAAGGCATGGTATTCGTCTATATCTCGGACAATCCCCGCTCGACCGAGCCGCCCGTCGTGCCGCCGCCTGATTTCGGCGACATTCCGGACAAGCCGCGCTTTGTGGTCTCCGAAATCTTCAACGCCCATATGGATGACGCGGTCGTTGGCCTGATGGACCCTGCCCACGTGCCATTCGTACATAATCAATGGTGGTGGCGCCCGCCATCTGCGGGCTTCAAAGTCAAAGAGAAGCAATTTGTGCCGAAAACACGCGGCTGGGCGATTGAACGCCACCAGCCATCGGGCAACTCACTGGCATATAAGGCGCTCTTTGGCGGCAAGGTCTCAACCGAGATTGCCTTCCAGATTCCGGGCTTCCGCTGGGAAATCGTGGAGAATGACAAAGCTACGCTGTTCACGCTGACCTGTCTGACACCAATCGAAGAGAAACAGACCCGCATCACGCAAGTCACTTATTGGGCGAACGCCCCGCTTCTTTCGGTCATGAAGCCTATACTCATTCCCGCCGCCCGCATGTTCCTCAATCAGGACGGCGACATGGTGAACCTTCAGAATGAAGGCATGAAATACCAGAAGAACATGATGTGGATTGATGACATCGATGTTCAGGCAAAATGGTATCAGGTGCTCAAACGCGCCTGGGTAAAGGCCCGCACCGAAAACGCCGAGTTTGAAAACCCTATCGAACCGCGTGTTTTGAGGTGGCGCAGCTAAGCCAGACAGAAAAAAGGCGCCGCATGTGCGACGCCCTTTTCACTCTACGCTCAACCTGACTTACAGGTCGATATCGGTGCGTGTACCCGTCTCGAGGTCCACGCCAGTCTCACTCGAACCGATCTGGTCGTCGATCTCGCCCTCGGACTCATCAACGCCATCTACAAGGTCGTTGTCAGACAGCGGGTATTCCGACACGAGGTCTTCATCAAACGCTGGCAGATCAAGAAACTCTGCTGCGGTCATTTCCAGACGGATTTCGGACTCGTCTTCGTCACCCTGTGCAACGACTACGGTGTACTCGCTTTCAGTGACGAGGATCTCTTCGCCGCCGACTTCGAGAATGCCGCCCGTTTCCACCACGATGTCGCTGACAGCGCCATCATCGTTAAAGGATACGCGCTCGACTTCTCCGACTGGCTGACCTTCTTCATCAAATACTGGCTTATTGACCCAATCGTTGTCATCGGTGAACCCCGTCAGTGTGACGTCGGCTGCGACGGCGACGCCTGTTTCAGTTTCTGTGTATGTTTCCTCACCTGCAAAAGCCGCTGGTGTAATCATTGCGGCAGCAAGTGCCGTAGATGCGATAAGCGTTTTCATAGGATGTCCTCCTGTTTTGCTTTGGCCCGTTGCGGACCGATGTGAGGAAAACGGCCAACCCCATCCCGCTGTTCCGCGGCGGGATGCAATCTTAAAAATTTCTAATTTTGGGAACCAATCACACGCGCGGGCGCATGGCGTGCGCGTCGCAATAATGACGCAGAATGGCAAAAAAATCCGCGTCGCTGCGTCGCAGCATATGGTCAGAGCGGTATGAGCGCGCTAATTAAACTCATCTCTGGAGGAAATATAAGATGAACATGCCCGCAACGACGGCTGAAACCGCTTCAGCCAGCATCATTATGCCCGACCTCATCGCCTGCATGGATGAGGCCGTATCCAGCGTAGACCTCTATGTTGCAGATGCGAAAGCGGCACTGAACGAACTTGTCTCCACAGATGGCAAGATCGACCGCAAACTCATGGACGTCCATCAGCACGCCGCTCACGGCTTTGGCTGGGTCGCGACCTATGGCGAAACGCTACGCGAAGTCGCTGCATGGGCGCGCCGTCTCGACGACGAAGGCAAATTCGGCGAAATCGAAGCGCTACTTACCCAAATCCTGTTTCACGAATATTGCGCCCAACTGATTGGCGGCATTCCGATGAACCAGGGCGAAACCATCCGCCCGTCCGACATTGGCGTCTCCGCCGAGCATTTGTCCGCGCCAGCGGTTCAGCGCTTCCTCAACGAAGGCAAGTCTCCTGAGATTATGGCTGCCGCAGCCAAGCACCTGCCAGATGCGCTTGGCCGTGCGACGGTCGAGAATACCGGCCTTGATGAAACGCTGGACATGATCCGTGACCAGTTCCGTCGTTTCTCTGACGACCGCATCGTGCCTTACGCGCATGAATGGCACCTCAAAAACGAATACATCCCGATGGATGTCGTCAACGACATGGCAGAGCTCGGCGTATTCGGCCTGACCATTCCGGAAGAATTCGGCGGCCTCGACATGGGCAAGACGGCGATGTGTGTCGTCTCCGAGGAACTTTCCCGCGCATATATCGGCACAGGCTCTCTCGGCACGCGCTCAGAAATCGCTGGCGAGCTGATCCTTATCGGCGGCACGGACGAGCAGAAAGAAAAGTATCTGCCGAAAATCGCGTCTGGTGAAATCCTACCAACAGCGGTCTTCACAGAGCCGAACACAGGTTCTGACCTCGGCTCCCTCAAAACGCGCGCAGTCAAAGACGGCGACACCTATAAAATCACCGGCAACAAGACGTGGATCACCCACCCTGTCCGTGCCGACCTGATGACGGTGCTTACCCGTACAGACCCTGCGACGAACAATTTCTCCGGCCTCTCAATGTTCCTCTGCGAGAAGCCACGCGGCGATGATGCCACTCCGTTCCCGGCTGAAGGCATGACAGGCGGCGAAATCGAGGTGCTCGGCTATCGCGGCATGAAAGAGTATGAAATCGGTTTTGACGCGTTCGAAGTTCCGGCCTCAAACCTCCTCGGTGAAGTCGAAGGCATGGGCTTTAAACACCTGATGGCAACGTTCGAAGGCGCACGCATTCAGACAGCGGCCCGCGCCATTGGTGTGGCGCAGTCCTCATTCGAAACCGGTCTTCAGTATGCGCTCGACCGCGTACAGTTCGGTCGCCCGATCTTCGAATTCCCACGCGTGGCCAACAAGCTTGTCATGATGGCTGCAGAGCTGATTGCGGTACGTCAGCTGACATACTTCTCTGCCCGCCAGAAAGACGCTGGCAAGCGCTGTGACCTTGAAGCCGGCATGGCGAAACTTCTGGGTGCCCGCGCAGCATGGGCTGCAGCAGATAATGCGCTGCAAATCCATGGCGGTAACGGTTTCGCACTGGAGTATCCGGTGAGCCGTCTTCTGCAGGATGCCCGCATCCTCAACATCTTCGAAGGTGCCGGCGAAATTCAGGCGATGGTCATCGCCCGCCGCGTACTCGACACGAAGAACTAAACAAACGCCCCGCGCCAAAATCTGTCGGAACACTACTGACAGATTTTGGCAGGGTGCTGCTATAATCTCTCCTCACGCGCGCTGAGAGGACAGATTAAATGGCCACATCCCAATCCACCGTCGACTACATTCTCGACCAGCTCGCTGGCGCTGGTGAGGTTTCCGCGCGCAAAATGTTTGGCGAGTTCGGCCTTTATTGTGATGGCAAGTTTGTCGCCTCGGTCTGCGACGACACCCTCTTCATAAAGCCAACCAGACAGGGCCATGCCTTTGCGCCCGATCAGGAAGTGGGACCGCCCTATATTGGCGCAAAAGACCAGTTCATGATTTCTGGCGATCAGTTGGAAGATGCTGACTGGGTGTCAGAACTCCTGCGCATCACAACGGCCGCTTTACCCGCACCAAAGCCAAAAAAGAAAAAGCAGACAAAGGACTAAAACACTCGTCCGGAATATGCTCAACTGACGCTGACGAACGTAGGAAGGACCTGTGATACGATGTCTTTCAGACTAATGCTTCCCGCGACGGTGGCGCTTTTCGCTGTCGCCGCTGCGCCATCTTTTGCTGAACACCATGACGCTGAAATTGACGTGTCGCGCACACTGATCTCCGAAAGCAATTGCCGTGTGATGAGTTCAGAAAGTCCGCCAGACCAGGTGGTATCCGCGTGCGACGGCGAAAACGGCTGGACGCTCTATCTGCATGACCACGCCACCTATATGAGCCTTAGTCTTGAACCGGAAGGCGGCCACAACTCAGGTGAGCTCGAATTCCTCCGCTTCGGAAGTGACGGCGAAATCATCAACCGCCTGCAATGGGTGTATGCCGACGAAGCGCTTCTGGGGCTTGTTGTTGGGTATGGCGAAGTCCCGCTCGCAGGCGAGACAGACGGCGCGTTCAACATGTATTCCATTGCTCTGAAGCCCGACCAGACGCCGTCAGCCTGCATTATGTCGCGTGTCGAATTCGGTCAGGTGCGAGGCGTAAACAGTGCCGCCCGGCAGGTCATCACCAGCATGGCTGACGGCTGGGACTGCACTGAAGATGAGCGAATTGACTTCTCACCTGAAACAATCAATGGACAACCATATAGTCAGGCCGTCCGCGAAGCTGCGCGCGCGAGATCTGGCGAATAGATTAGGAAGTTCCTCATGCCTCAGTTTGATATGCGCGTCGTCCCGGAATCTGCCGTTGCAGGCATGGATGTGATCGAACACACCAAGGGCGCACCGGTGAAAGAAGGCGACAGCAACGAGACCTATCGCTGCGGTGCCTGCAAGACCAAACTCTTTGTGAATGTCTCGCACCATGATGCCCACGGCCTCATCGTGAAGTGCGGCAAGTGCGGAAAGATCAACGTCGATCCGCACCACTGATCACATCAGGAAGTAGACGAGCGCCATACCGGCAAAGATACCGATGCCCAGCAGGAAGATTTCCAGCTCATGGCGCTCGATAAACTTCTCTCCGCGTTCGCCAAGCGCCATAACGATACCGGCCTCAGTGAAGTAACGGATCGCGCGCGACAGGGTTACCGCCAACAGGAAGAAGATAAAGCTATAGCTCGCTGCACCAGCGGCTGCAGCGCCCAGCTGGAACGGTATTGGCGTAATCCCCACCATGAAGAGCGGCCAGAAACCGTCGGCCTGAAGCTCGTTGGTGAGGTTCTGATAGGTCCCCGTTGCCTCGAACATGGCGAAGGCTGGCTGCAAGAGCGCCTCATCGGCCCACATGCCCAGAAAATACATCATCACACCGGCGATGACATTACCGATGAGCAGCGCTGCAGCGACCTTCCATGCGCCGCGCCCGCGGCTTGCCATCGCTGGCAGAAAAAGCGGCTCCATCGCAAACAGGATGATGGAGTTCTCCAGAAATCCGATAAACGCACACCAGGGCAGTGCCCATTTACTGTCCAGAAATTCCGAAACGCGCTCACGCAGCCGATTGGGCCGCGCCGGTTTTTGTTTGAAGAAGGGCAGCGAAATATCAGATAACGAACTCATGAGAGACTAATGCGCGGCAGACACGCCAGTTTCATCACAGGCAGTGTTTTTCTCAGCGCAAGGTGATGGCTGAATGTTACCCCGTGACAATTCACGCCTGTTCTTTTAGGTCCGTTGGGTCCATATCAGAGGCGTAAGAAACGGAGTTCTCATGGAACAGGCACTGACAATTGCCATGTATTGCGCAATGGCGCTTTTGGTCGTCATTCTGATTTTCGGCATCGTCAATCTGGCGCGCACCGACCCTGAACAGGCCTCGCGCTCTAACAAGCTGATGCGCCTTCGCGTCATCGTTCAGGCCGTCGCGATTGCGCTTCTGGTCGGCGTTGGCATCGTTTCCGGAATGATCAGCTTTTAGTTTGTTCTCGTGAGCCTATGGCTCACATAGAACGCGCTCAAGGCTGAGCACCCCACAAGCGACGCGCAGGCGCAGCTGCGCTGAGACAAAGTCGAAGTAACGCAGCGAGCAATTTATTTTCGGAATGCTCGGCTCTATGTTTCGCTTATCGCTCAACTCGCCTGCGCCCAGCCCGGTCGGTCTGTTGGGCACCCTACAAGCAACGCGCAGGCGCAGCTGCGCTGAGACAAAGTCGAAGTAACGCAGCGAGCACAATAGAGATGGTAAAACTCGACAAGATCTACACCCGCACGGGCGATAAGGGCACAACACGGCTGGCAACAGGTGAGCCGGTTCCAAAATGGTGCCCACGCGTGGAAGCCTATGGCGCCGTTGATGAAGTCAATTCTGCGCTCGGCCTTGCTGCCCTGCATGCTGACGGCGACAGTTGGCTGAAAGACGCCATTCTCCGTGTACAGAATGACCTGTTCGATCTGGGCGCCGACCTTGCAACGCCCGACCGGGGCAAAGACCTTGGCTGGGAACCACTGCGCATCGTGCAGAAACAGGTGGAGCGCCTCGAAACCGAAATTGACGAGATGAACGCCGATATCCCTCCGCTGGATAGTTTCATCCTGCCGGGCGGTTCACCACTTGCCTCTCATCTTCACGTTGCTCGCACGACCGCCCGCCGCGCGGAGCGTCATGTCGCCGAAGCCTATAACGACGAGAGCGAGATCATCTCCGATGAGGCTCTGGCCTTTATCAACCGTCTTTCAGACTGGTTATTTGTGGCCGGCCGCCGCGCCAATGCAAATGGCGCATCGGACGTTAAATGGGTGCCTGGCAAGAACCGGTAGGTACCAACGAAAAAAGCGGCGAACTCTCGTCCGCCGCTTTTCGTGAATTCAAATCTGAACAGCGCGCCTAGAAACGGCCGATCACCGAGAGCCGCGCATTGAGCGGCGCACCTACGGTCACCTGATGGGTGCTGTGCGCGTTCGGGAAATAGAGCTCATCTGTTGCGTTCTCGACATTCAGCTGCACGCGCAGCGTTTCTGACACATCGTAAAAGGCTGCCGCATCGATACGGGTATAGCTCGGCAGAACCGCGTTATTGCCGTTATCGATAAAGCTCTCATCCTGATAAGTCGCGCCAAGACCGAAGCCGAAGGCCTCTGTTACCTGGTATGTACTCCAGACGGAGAACATATGCTCCGGCAACTCGCGCGGGCGCAGACCTGTCGGGCCGGAACGGTTCACAATCTCACCGTCAAGGTTTGAATAGCCCGCCGTAATGAACCAGTCATCTGTCAGATAGCCCTGAAGCTGGGCTTCGAAGCCCGTGATTTCAGAATCGATCACATCCAGCGTAGACGGGTCATTATCCGCCACCTGCGGAGAGCTTTGCTCGATTTCGAAGATCGCAGCTGTCAGGCTGAGACCGGAGGCGAAATCCCATTTCACACCCGCTTCGAGGTTGGTGAATGTGTCCGGATCGAGCGCATTGTTCGCGCCATTAATGTTAGCAAACTGCTCACCGGAACGCGGCAGGAAGGTCTCTGAATAGCTACCATAGAAGGAAATGTTTTCCTGCGGCTTCAGAACGACGCCAAGGCGCGGAGAAATCTCTTCATCCGTGCGTGACCGTGTGTCGTTTGCGACAACGTTCAGAACTTCAATTTCGAAGCGGTCAAAGCGCGCGCCGACGATTACATCCAGCCAGTCTGCAATCTCGATCTCGTCCTGCACATAGGCAGAGAAGACATCGACGCTGGCATGCGTGTCGTCATTCAGGTCCACAGTGAAGTCGTTCGTCGTGGTCAGACCATTCGCATTCGTACCGACGCCATTGATCAGGTCGATTGGGCGCTGAACGAAAAAGTTTTCCTGATCGTCCGCGGACTGATCGAAGAAGCTGTTATAGCGGTCATTATTATTCGTCGTGTCGATATATTCGGCGCCAGCGACGACCGTATGACCAAGCGGGCCTGTCTGGAACTGGCCAATCAGATTACCCGACAGGATCAGGTTTTCACGCTGTGTCGTATCCAGATAGCCATCCAGCGTGACGATGTTCGTCACCGGGTCATAACCCGCCGCATAGAAGTTCTGATACATCTTGTCATAGTCGCCATAGAAGGCGCTGACATTAGCTTTCAGGTTCTCAGAGAAGGTATGGCTGACGGCTGCGCGCAGAATATGCGCTTCCAGCGTGGTCGTGTTGATGTCGCGGTCACCGAAGACAATGTCCTCAAATGCTTCGACCGGACGCCCGTCGGCGCCTGTCGGGATGCCGCGGTCGATGAAGCGTTCCTGATCGATATACTCGTAAGAGACATCCAGCGTCGTCTGCGGAGAGAGCTGGAAACGCGCCGTCGGGTTCACAGCGAAGATGTCACCTTCGAAGAAGTCACGATGGCCTTCCAGGCTTTCATACATGGCATTGATGCGGAACGCAGACGTGTCATTCGGGGAGATATTGTAATCGATCTGGCCGTTATAGCCGCCAAAGGAATTCAGGCCGAGCTGATAGCCGGTGAAGGCTTCGCCAATCTGACCCTTTTTGGTCACACGGTTCAGAATACCGCCCGTACCGCCACGCCCGAAGAGAAGCGCGTTCGGGCCGCGCAGCACTTCCACCTGCTCCAGGTTATAAAGCGGGCGATAATATTGAACGTCATCGCGCACGCCATCGAGGAAGAAGTCCGCCGTCGAGCGCACACCGCGGAAGACGACAGCATCGCGGTGGCCTTCGCCCTGAGAGGTAGAGACACCCGGCGTGTATTCGATGATCTGGCCGATAGAGCTGAAGCCCTGCTCTGCAATCTGGTCTGCCGTCACAATGGAAAGGCTCTGCGGCACGTCGATGATCGGTGTTGGCGTCTTCAGCGCGTTCACCTGATCTGTGTAGAGGTAATTGCCCGTCACCTCGACCGTGTTCTGCACCAGCGTATCGTCAGCGTCATCCGCCATGGCCGCGAAGCCGGAAAGCGCCATGGACAGCATGGTCGCGCTGAGAAGTCGATTGCCCAATCGTGTCATTTGATATTGCCCTCCCCTTTTGAGGGCTCCCCTTGTGAGAATAATTTTCAGGCTCATTCGCAGACCTAAACATGATTATCAAGAGCAAATGCGAGTTACTCTCAGTAACAACTTGTCACACGTGAATGAGGGACTATCTCAGTCTCACCCGCCAGAATGGCGGAACAGATTGACGTGTTGAATGGTCAGAGGAGAAATCTTTCGCACCTGCACACCAAATTATGCGCAGGCGGAATAAAGTTTCTCTGATCGGGCATTTCGTCGCTTACGCTTGCGTAAGCTTGACGAGGTCGCTCCTAGCATTTAGCACCTGCAGCGAACGGATTACGGCCCGTCCGGAATCCGTAAAGATAATAAGCAGGAAAACCTATTCCTGCGGTGATCACGGAGAACGCCATGAAGGTCCTGGTACCCGTCAAACGGGTAATTGACTACAACGTGAAAGCGCGCGTGAAACCTGACCAGTCAGGTGTTGACCTCGCGAACGTCAAAATGTCCATGAACCCATTCGACGAAATTTCCGTCGAAGAAGCGGTTCGCCTGAAAGAAGCTGGTACAGCAACTGAAGTTGTTGTCGTTTCTATCGGTCCTCAGCAGTGCCAGGAAACACTCCGCACAGCCCTCGCTATGGGCGCTGACCGTGGCATCCTGATCAAAACAGACGACAAGGTTGAGCCACTGGCTGTTGCCAAGCTTCTGAAGGCTGTTGTCGCTGAAGAATCTCCTGAGCTGGTTATCCTCGGCAAGCAGGCGATTGACGATGACTCCAACCAGACCGGTCAGATGCTCGCAGCTCTGCTCGACTGGCCACAGGGTACATTCGCGAACGAAGTTAAAGTTGACGGCGGCAAAGCTAACGTCACTCGTGAGATCGACGGCGGCCTGCAAACTGTTGCACTCGACCTGCCAGCGATCGTCACAACTGACCTTCGCCTGAACGAGCCACGCTATGCGTCTCTGCCAAACATCATGAAAGCGAAGAAGAAGCCGATCGACATGAAAGAGATCGGTGACTACGGCGTTGATGTTGCCCCACGTCTCACAACTGTCAAAGTGACCGAGCCACCGGTTCGCGAAGCTGGCGAAATCGTTGAAGACGTTCCGACCCTCGTTTCCAAACTGAAAGCGAAAGGCGCACTCTAATGGCTGTTCTTGTATTTGCAGATCATGACAATGCGTCTCTTGGTGACGCGACTCACAAAACTGTAACGGCTGCGACCAAATTCGGTGGCGACGTTGACGTTCTCGTAGCTGGTAAAGGCTGCGGTGCGGTTGCTGAAGCAGCAGCGAAAATCTCTGGCGTTCGTAAAGTCCTCGTGGCTGAGAGCGACGCGCTTGAGAACGCTCTGGCTGAAGCGGTTGAAGCTCTGGTTGTTCCACTCATGGACGGCTATGACGCATTCTTCGCGCCAGCAACAACAACCGGCAAAAACGTAGCGCCTCGCATCGCTGCGAAGCTCGACGTCATGCAGCTGTCTGACATTATCGGTGTTGAAAGCGCTGACACATTCGTTCGCCCGATCTATGCGGGTAACGCAATCGAGACTGTCTCCACATCTGACGCGAAGAAAATCGTCACCGTTCGCGGTACGGCATTCGACGCAGCTGAAGAAGGCGGTTCTGCAGCGGTTGAAACTGTCGACGCAGCAGCTGGCAACGGCAAGTCTGCATTCGTGTCTCAGGAAATCGTTCAGAGCGATCGTCCAGAGCTCACATCTGCCAAGATCATCGTTTCCGGTGGCCGTGCACTTGGGTCTGAAGAAGACTTCAACAAGTACATGACGCCGCTCGCTGACAAGCTGGGTGCAGGCATCGGCGCGTCCCGCGCGGCTGTCGATGCTGGCTATGCGCCGAACGATTATCAGGTTGGTCAGACAGGTAAGATCGTTGCGCCTGAGCTTTACATCGCAATCGGTATTTCCGGCGCGATCCAGCACCTTGCTGGTATGAAAGACTCCAAGATCATCGTCGCAATCAACAAAGACGAAGAAGCACCTATCTTCCAGGTTGCTGATTACGGTCTGGTTGCTGACCTGTTCACAGCTGTTCCAGAGCTCACGGACGCTCTGTAAGGGCGCCAGCCCTGATCACGCTCCATGCGAACCACAGGTTCGCGGGAGCAAAGTGAACAAACATCCAATTCAGAAAAGCCCGGGCAGTGCCCGGGCTTTTTCTTGTGTTCAGTTTCCAGGCTTCTTATTCTCAAAAGAAGAAACTTCGCGAAGCTCGAACGAGCATTTTAGAAAGTCATGGATGGCACACTCAGACGTTTTTTCAGATTCAATCTACCGCTTCCTTGCCAACGAGCTACTGACCGGCATGCTGGTGGATGGATATTGGGGTTCCGGAAAAACGTTCGCTGTCAACCAAGCGACAAAAAGGTATCAAAACGACACCAAACAGACAGTGATCCACGCCTCATTGTACGACGTTAATTCAGTTTCTGAAATGGAAGCCGCAACCGTCATGGCGCAATTCGGTTCAGCCGAAACAACAGAGTTGCAACAAAAGGTTTTGGATATCGCGTCGAAATTTAGTGGCCTTTTGAATGATCGAATTCCGGCGGCCGCCTCAGCCTTGGCAACTAAGGATGCTGTGGTGGTTCTAGATGATCTGGAAAGAAGGGGCCCCAATTTACGATTAGAATCTGTCCTCTCATTCTCCTCGCGGCTTCAAGAAACGCAAAACTGCAAAGTCATTATAGTTTGCAACATTTCTCAGCTCAAACCCAGCGACGCAGAAACCTTGCGGAAGCAGTCTGATAAGTGCATCCAAAAGACGCTGAAAATTGAGCGAGACACTAGCGACCTAATAAATATCGCGCTTGGTTCTGAGAAGAAATTGCCCTCTCAAGCAACTGAGGAACTCAGCAAGTTTTCTATTGGAAACATCAGACTCTTACGCATTATCATTGAACGGTGCTTAGAAATACTTGAAGCAGTTGATGATACGCGAGAGGAAGCCCAAGTTTTTTGTGTAAAGCAATGCACCATACTATCGTTGTGTCATGCAGAGATCGAAGGGTGGCCAGCTCTGAGTGCTATTCTGGACGACAGATCAGTCTATGGGGCAATTGGCTCCGTCGTTTCTCAAGACGCGTCCTCATACCCTATCTTAGAAAAACATAATTATCACTACACTACAGAGTTTGAACGAGCGCTAGGCGAAGGAATCATTAGAGGCTGGTTCGACAAGTCAAAATTAAAGAAAGGATTAGAGGCGAATGTGCCGATTGACGCACGCGTTAAAACGCCCGTGGGTTTAGCTTGGCATAATTTTCACCACTCATTGGCCCCAAACGATGACGAATTCATCCAAACCATGTACGACGCCCAAATTGAATGGGCCGACCAAATAGACCTCTCAAATTTCAATGGTGCGCTGAGGCTTTTGTCTGATCTAAAAAAAGACGACCTTATTCCGAAATTGATTGACAATTATTTGTCCAAAAATTCTGGGAAGGAGACAGAGTTCTTCGATATCACTTCGCACGAGATGATCTTTTTGAAAGACCCAAACAAACTCCTTGTATCGAAAATGGAAGAAGAATTCGCCGCTAGATCTCGACAAATTACTACAGAAAGCATTTTAGATAAGCTTGAGCAGGGCAAATGGCACGACCGCTCGATAGAGATAAAAATTCTTTCTCTCGGTGCGGAAAAGTTGGCCAAAATTCTTCTACATACACCAAGGGATGCACGCGGCATCATCCAGTCTTTACGATATATGGAGGGCTCGCCACGCTCTGCAAATCCGAACGAAATCAAAGAACTTATTGAGGATGTTTTTAAACGTCTGTCGAACAGCTCGCTATTAAACACTTTGCGTATGAAATCGTTTTGACCGCAACAAACTATCCCCTACCAGCGCCCTCACATACATCCACAGGGTGAGGTGGGTCACCCTGTTTTATGCCCGCAGGCTCCCGCCAAGGCGGGAAGCCACGCCTAGATATAGAATCCAGAACCCGTTCTAAGGCCCGAACATGGATGCCCTTCTGCAAGGGCATCTTCGGAGCGTGTTGAAACAACGCCCTCAGGAGTCGTCTTTCTCGCCGAACCAGATTTCGCGGCGCATCTTCTTCAAACTGTCTCTGCGTGAAATCGTGCTGAACAAGGCGAGCACAATGATCAGAACGATCCAGACGGCCCCCAACCAATGATAGCTCGCCGGAATGGATGGCCCCCAGAACCTGTAGGCGACACCTACGGCGATGGCCGTGATGACGAACAGGGCATACCGCACAAATAATTTCTTCGGGGTCTGGTTCTTCATGTGCGCCCTATTCCGCCCGATACACGCCAATAAGGATTTTCGGCGGGGTATCGCCCGAAACGCGGAGCGTGCCGACAAACACCGCCTCATTCAGCCAGCCATAACGCCCTTCCGGCGCGATAAAGCGCGGCGTTGTCATAGTGTAGCGCGCGCGGTCATCGCTGGCGGGATAGCTCACCCCTTCATTGATGACGCGGATGAAGACACCATCTTCGGTTTGCAGCGTGTAATCCGCCACGATTTCCAGCCCGCCATCTGCGCGCTGAAGCTGCCAGTCAGACCCGCCTGGCAAAACCGTTGCAGCGAATTCCGGCCCGCTGAACGTGCCGCCAGTGATCGGGATTTCACGGCGCACGCCGTTCGGGCTTTCGCCCATCTGGCGCGGTATGCCGATATCCACGACGCCCTCCATCACGAGGCTGAGTGTCGGGGCTGAAACAGGCGGGGCATCCTCTTCCATGGCCATCTCCGTGATCGGGGTAAAACTGAAAGCGAGCGCCAAAAGGCCGGTTTTAAGCGGGGTCATGGCGCCTCACACGTGAAGCTGGTGGCAAATCATTCAAAAATGTCTCCCCGCTTTTTCGACACTGTCGGCAAAATACAACCCGTGCGCAACCCGTTTTACCAAAGGCGTCTTTTGGCACGGCGCGTCAAAACTCCGTCGCGAGCGGTCAAGAAATGGCGCGCCGTCTAAGGCATGAATGGCGCACTTCCAAACCAACAAAGCACACAATGGAGTGGCTTGCGATGAAACCCCCGATATGGCGCGCAATCATGGGCGCGTCTGCGCTTATTCTGTTCGCTATGGCGAGCTTTCTGTTCTTCAACCCGATGGCCATCCACGCCTTCACCGACATGCCGCCGGAAGCCAATGCCTGCCTGCTGGCAGACGCACGCGCGCCCGCAGGGCTTCTCTTGCTGTCTGCGATCATGCTGGCGTCCGGCGCGGCCTCGCCCGGTTTTACGAGCACGGCGATCTGGCTGAATGTCCAACTCTTCGCCGCTTACGGGCTTGCGCGGATTAGCGGCATCACGGTGGCCACAGCTCCATCAAACTCATCACCAAACCGGACTGCCATAGATGTCGCCATCAGCCTCGTCGATGCAGCGATCGT
This sequence comes from Ponticaulis sp., assembly GCA_002723155.1. Lineage (GTDB taxonomy): Bacteria > Pseudomonadota > Alphaproteobacteria > Caulobacterales > Hyphomonadaceae > Ponticaulis. The sequence goes on from PBNO01000006.1 coordinate 807,721, forward strand.
CATGGTGACACGCGACCAACCTTCTTTTCTGTGAGGACTGACCATGCCTGATCAAATGGAACTTGTAGCCCTGTTCGCTCTCGGCTTTTTCACGCTTCTTGTTGCGGGCGTGTTTCAGGCCTTTTCCGACTTTGTCATGGCGGGGCTGAAGCGGGCCTGCCCGTCCGCTGGCGCAGAGGTGATGCAGCATATCAACCGGACAGTGATCCGGTCTGTGTTTGTCGTCAGCCTGCTCGCGATTGCGCCTCTGTCCGCTGCGCTGGCGTTCTATGCAGCGTTCAATATGGAGGGAAGCTCGCGCGCCCTGACGATTAGCGCGGCGGTGATTTATATTCCTGCGGTCTTTCTCGTAACCGCCGCAGCGAACGTGCCGCGCAATGAGCGTCTCGATAAAATGGCCGCTTACAGCAATGAAGGCCGCGACTACTGGGCCGTCTATCTGCGCGAGTGGACAGGCTGGAACCATGTACGCACACTTGGCTCTGCTGCGACCGGCGCGGTTTATATGCTGGCGGCAATTACGCTCTAACCGAGCGGCTTCAGCTCGCGAATGGTTTCGATCAGCAGTCTCAGCCCGTTAGGCACCTGTCTGCGGCTGGAATAGTAGATGTGAAAGCCTTCACCCGGTGAGGCCCAGTCTTCCAGAATGAGGCGCAGGCGGCCATCGTCCAGCGCCTCTTTCATCACGGGCAGGGTCGCATAAATCACCCCCAGACCAGCGCACCCGAAATTCAGAAGCGCGTTGGTATGGTCAACCGTAATCTGGCCGGGCGTTGTGACAGACATCTCCTGAGCGCCCGTGCCGAACTCCCAATCATAGATCTTGTCATTGCCGAGGCGGATACGAATGCAGCGATGGCGCCGCAGGTCCGCTGGATGTTCGGGAGTGCCATTCTTTTCAAGATACTCCGGCGAAGCCGCCGCCGACCATATGATCTCCGGCGACAATTTCTGCGCCACCATGTCCTCAGGAACCGTACCGCCATAGCGGATACCCGCGTCAAAGCCCTCATCGACGACATCAATCAGACGGTTGGTAATGGACACGTCAACTTCCACATCCGGATAGCGTTCAGCAAAAACCGGCATGACGGGCTGGACGAGCAGAGTAAAGGCATCCTCCGGCATATTGATACGGACCCGACCGGCTGGCGCGTCGCGATACCTGTTAAGACGCTCTCTGGCTTCGGCAATGTCGTGAAACGGGCTTTCAATGCTGGCACGAAGTTCCTCACCGGCAGCCGTCAGGGTAACACTTCGCGTTGTCCTGTTCAGCAATCTGACACCCAGACGCTCTTCAAGACCGCGTATCGCATGACTAAGTGCAGAAGGCGTCACATCCAGTTCGGAAGACGCGCGCCGGAAGCTCCCCCAGCGCGCAATAGCCATGAAATATACGAAGTCGGCAATGTCTGCGCGGCTGATATCCATCACACCCTCAAAAGCTGACCTTTTAGAGCGTTTCAGGCGCTTAAAGGTTCCACGTTTATTGATGAATATTACTCATTATTATGTTGGTCAAACGCCACCTAATCCCTCACCGGAAAATCAATATCTTCTCCCCAGAAGCGTCGCCCCACGCTGACGCACAACCGCGCCGACACGGTGCAACGGAGAGCATTATGAAGAAGACCGCAGGACTGGTCCTCACCGTAGCCGCACTCACTGCCGGATGCGCTCATGCAGGACAGGATACATTGGAAATCATGCGAAAAGCCGACCAGCAGACGGTCGAAGGCCCAGAAGAATACTTCACAGGGCGAGCTACAATCACAGGCAATTTCACACGTGAGGAGCCATCACGCATTTCAGGTGCGATCGTGACATTCGAACCGGGCGCCCGTACCGCCTGGCACACCCACCCGCTCGGCCAGACACTGATCGTCACAGACGGCGTGGGCTGGACGCAGGTTGAAGGTGAAGAGCGGGTCGAGTTTTACGAAGGCGACATCATGCTTTGCCCAAAAGACAAGCCACACTGGCACGGCGCGACGCCTGATTCCTCCATGACACACATCGCCATTCAGGAAGTACAGGACGGCACGCCGGTCCACTGGATGCACCACGTCACGGACGAAGAATATTACGGCACATCATCTGACGACTAACACCGCCCTGGCAGCAGGGCCCGGCACGCGCCCCCCCCCAAACGGCCGGGCTCTGTCTGTCTTCCGCGATCTCACAGGAGACCTGCCGGAATGACCAAAGAGACGAAAGACACAGACCAGAAAGACCACGGCCACCAGAACCGCCGGGCCTTTTTGCAGAATTCAACACTTGCGAGCACGGGCCTGCTTCTGGCCGGCACCTCACCTGCCTTCGCATCGACGACATCAGGAGACACTATGACTATTCAATCGCGCGGTTACGCCGCTGTTGATGAATCAGGAACACTGGTTCCATGGACATTCGAACGCCGCTCTGTCGGCGAGAACGACATTCAGATCGATATCAAATATGCCAGCATTTGCCACTCTGACATTCACCAGATGAAGGGTCACTGGGGCGAGCAACAATACCCGCAAGTGCCAGGCCACGAGATTGTAGGCGTCGTCAGCGCTGTCGGTTCTAATGTCACCAAGTTCAAGGTAGGCGACCGCGCAGGCGTAGGCTGCATGGTTGATGGCTGCACAGGCGATGACTGCGCACATGGCGGTGAACAATACAGCCCGGGCACAGTTTTCACGTATGGCTATCCATACGACAAATCCCCAACCGGGATTTCTCAAGGCGGCTATTCCACCAATATCGTCGTTCGCGACCACTATGCCGTCCATATTCCAGAGACGATCAGCTTTGAGGAAGCCGCACCCCTGCTTTGCGCTGGCGTGACGACTTACTCGCCGCTACTGAAATTCGAACTCGGACCGGGCGTCAAAGTTGGCGTTGCAGGCATTGGCGGCCTCGGCCACCTTGCTGTAAAACTCGCCGTGTCGAAGGGTGCAGACGTTTATGCGTTCACGACAACCGCCGAAAAGCGCGAAGACATTCTGAGCTGGGGCGCAAAAGACGTCATCGTCGTGGAAGATGATGGAGCCTTCCAGCCTTATGCCGGTCAGCTCGATTGCATGATCACCACGATCCCGTACCAGTACAATGTCGCGGCTTATGCATCGGTAGTGAAACCGGGCGGTTTCTTCACGCAGGTCGGCATGCCGATCAACTCTGAAGTGACCGTGAATGCGCTGAACCTTGCCGCGAGCCGTGTGAACTTCAATGCGTCACTCATCGGCAACATGCAGGAAACGCAGGAAGTTGTAGACTATTGCGCGGAGAACGGCATTGCGCCGCAAATCCAGATTATTCCCGCAACGGGCATCAATCAGGCATGGGAAGACGTGGTGAATAAAAGCGCCCGCTACCGCTACGTGATTGACGCAGCCACGTTCTAGAAAAGTAGGCAGATACGCATCTCCATCAATAACGAAGACCTGTGGGTGGAGCTGGATGACAGCTCCACCGCGAAGGATTTTGCTTCGCTCATGCCCATGACGCTGACGCTCGATGATTATGCGAGCAAGGAAAAGGTCAGCGACCTGCCACGGCGCCTTAATACGGATGGCGCACCGCGGGGCTATCAGCCGAGTGCAGGCGACATCACCTATTACGAGCCATGGGGCAATCTGGCGATATTTTACAAAGACTTCGGCTATTCGAACGGGCTGATCCGACTGGGCCATATCGCAGGCCCGCTAACAGCCCTCACTCAAACGAATTCAGTGCGCGCAGCCTTCTCACTCTGACGCGCCATCGACCCTCTATTCCGGCTCGACAGAAGCCGGACGAAAGGAAAAACACTCATGATTACGACAGACACATACACACTGAACAATGGCGTCGAGATTCCAAAACTGGCTCTCGGCACATGGATGATCGAAGACGAAAAAGCCGCCGATGCCGTAAAAGCTGCCGTAGACCTCGGCTACCGCCATATCGACACAGCGCAGGCTTACGGCAATGAAGCAGGCGTTGGCGAAGGCGTCCGTACATGCGACATCGCACGCGGAGACCTGTTCGTTCAGACCAAGCTCGAAGCGGGCGTGAAGTCCTATGACGAGGCCGTTGCGTCTATCGATGGCTCACTCAAAAAGCTCGGCCTTGATTACATCGACCTGATGATCATCCATAGCCCGCAGCCATGGGATGCCTTTAACGGTGAAAACCGTTTCTTCGAAGGCAATCTCGCAGCATGGAAGGCTTTGGAAGAAGCGTATGAAGCGGGCAAAATCCGCGCAATTGGCGTGTCAAACTTTGAACAGCAGGACCTTCAAAACCTGATCGGCAACGGCAAGGTCAAACCGATGGTCAACCAGATCCTTGCTCACGTCAGCAATACGCCTTTTGATCTGATCGAGTTCTGCCAGACAGAAGACATTGTCGTGGAAGCCTATTCACCGATCGGGCACGGCAAGATTCTGGATAACGAGACCATCAAATCAATCGCGGACAAATACAGCGTGAGCGTCCCCCAACTTTGCATTCGCTATGTGCTTCAGCTCGGCCTCGTCGCTCTGCCAAAGACCGGAAATCCGGACCATATGAAGAGCAATGCTGATGTGGATTTTGAAATCTCAGATGCAGACATGGACGCGCTGAAAAACATCGATCCGATCAAAGACTATGGTGGTGCCAGCATGTTCCCGGTTTACGCCAAAAAGGCGTAAATCTGTTGGCACACATCATGGAAACCCCGGGCTTTGGCCCGGGGTTTTTGAGACGGGTATTAGCCTAAAGCCTCTTCCACATCGCTGAGCGTGTTCTTCCCGAAATACATCTCATCACCGACAAAGAAGGTCGGAATACCGAACACGCCGCGGCCCACAGCCGCCTCAGTGTTGGCGATGAGGCCAGCCTTTACGTCGGGTTCCTGCGTTCCCGCCAGAATAGCTGCGCCATCAAGGCCGGCATCATTCATCACCGAGACGAAAACTTCCGGATCATCCATTTTCTGGCCGTCTTCCCACATGGCTTTGAGCCCGGCTTCGACATAAGCGTCCAGAAAGCCTTCACGCTCGGCATAGATCGCGCCGCGCATGAGGATCAGCGTGTTCACCGGAAAATGCGGATTCATTTTGAAGGCTGTGAGGCCATGCTTTTTAATAAAACGACGCGTTTCGAGATTTTCATACTCGAGCTTTCCCTTCACGCCACCAAACGCCATCATTGGCGACTGGTTGTTCGTCGCTTTGAAGATGCCGCCCAGAAGCGACGGAATGATCTTCATCTTCGCGCCGGTGCGCTCAAGACTGGCTGGCAGCACTTTGTACGCCAGATACGCATTCGGGCTTCCGAAATCGAAAATGAAATCGACAGTTTTGGTCATAGTCTCCCCCCTACCAGGTCTCTTTCCACGGGCGCAGATCCAGCTCATGCGTCCAGGCGGTTCTTGGTTGCTTGTGCAGCATCACATAATTCGCCGCGATATGATCCGGATTCAGAATGGCATCATCTTCGCGCTTCTGATCCACGTCCGGCACATTCTCACGGATGAAGTTGGAATCGATAGCCCCGTCGACAATCACATGGGCGACGTGAATATTTTGAGGGCCAAGCTCTCGCGCCATGGATTGAGCCAACGCACGCAGCCCATGCTTGGCGGCTGAGAATGCGGAAAAGCCGTTCGCGCCGCGCACACTCGCTGTCGCGCCCGTAAAGAGGATTGTGCCGCGACCGCGCGTTTTCATCCGCGCCGCCGCCTCACGGCCCATCAGGAAGCCTGAGAGACACGCCATCTCCCAGACCTTCCGGAAGACCCGCTCTGTCGTGTCAGTGATCGAAAAGCGGACATTTGCACCGATGTTGAACACCGCCACTTCGATAGGGCCGATGTCATTTTCGATGCGCTCGAACAGCGCGGTCATAGCCTCTTCGTCGCGCGCATCGCACGGACACGCCTCAGCCTTGCCGCCCTCATCGCGAATAGATTGAGCAAGCGTCTCCAGCGCGTCTCCATGACGGGGGCGCCTTACAAGGCAGGCGGTAAGGCCATCACGTGCGAAAGCCTTTGCGATTGCTGCGCCCGTATCATCACCAGCGCCAATAACGAGGCATACACCATTCTTTTCGGCCATCTGCTCCTCCTAATGGTCTTTTTTCAGGACTATTGAATGATTAGTCTTGAAATGCAACCATTAAATTTGCAAACTAGGCCCACACCACTGAACGAGCCGGACCATGTCACGCAAACACGACCACCCATGCGCTATCGCCGAAGCCCTGAATATTCTCGGGGACCGCTGGACGCTTCTCATTATTCGTGAGGCGTTTTACGGCGCGACACGCTTCGGTGAGTTTCTGACAAACACCGGAATTTCGCGAAACCTGCTCACCGAGCGTCTCTCGCAGCTGGTAGAAGCCGACATACTGGAGCGCACACCGTTTGCAGACCGAGGCACGAGTCATGCCTACGCCCTGACCGTAAAAGGGCGCGCACTCGATACCGTTGTGATGGCGCTGACTGAATGGGGGAACAGCTATCTCTACGGAGACGGCAAAGAGCCAGTTCTGGCGCGAGACAAAGCGTCCGGAGAGATTATCCGCCGCATCGAACCGGTCACATCAGACGGCCAAATTATCGCGCGTCAGAACATTGTGATTGAAGCTGGACCGGGCGGCGACGGGCGCACGCTCAGCCGGATATCCAAGGCAAAGAGCTATCCGTTCGCGGAGTAAACAAGTTCAATATAAAAATTCTTTATATGTATAACTCAAACAATCAATTATACTTTTAGATCGTTTTGGGTTACCGTCTCCCCAGTTCAACAAACTGCGCGTCTATCCGATAGCGCGGACGACTGAGAAGGAGAGGAAAGAATGGACCCGAACAATTCATCTCGCGGCAAATGCCCGGTTATGCACGGTGGAATGACAAGTTCCGAAACGACCGTCACAAGCTGGTGGCCGAAGACGCTGAACCTCGACATTCTTCACCAACACGACAGCAAGACAAACCCGCTCGGTGACGACTTCAACTATGCTGAAGAAGTTCAGAAGATTGATTTTGACGAGCTCAAAAAAGACATGCTCGAGCTGATGCATGACAGCAAGGAATGGTGGCCAGCCGACTGGGGCACATATGCCGGTCTGTTCGGACGCCTCGCTTGGCACGCAGCCGGTTCTTACCGTCTCGCTGATGGTCGTGGCGGCGGCGGCACAGGCAATATCCGCTTTGCACCGCTAAACTCATGGCCGGACAATGCGAACCTCGACAAGGCGCGTCGCCTCCTTTGGCCAATCAAGAAGAAGTACGGCAACAAGCTCTCATGGGCTGACCTGATCGTTCTCTCCGGCACTATCGGCTATGAAAGCACAGGCCTGAAGACTTACGGCTTCGCATTCGGCCGTGAAGACATCTACCACCCTGAGAAAGACACCTATTGGGGTTCAGAGCGTGAATGGCTGACCGCAAACGACGAGCGTTATCCTGAAGACGAAGACCGTTCGTCTCTGGAAAACCCGCTCGCGGCTGTTGTCATGGGCCTCATCTATGTGAACCCGGAAGGCGTGAACGGCAAACCTGACCCTGCGCGCACCGCAAAGGACGTCCGCGAAACATTCAAGCGCATGGCGATGAATGACGAGGAAACAGCTGCACTGACAGCCGGTGGTCACACAATCGGTAAAGCCCACGGTAACGGCGCTGCTGAAAACCTCAGCCCGGAGCCGGAGGGCGGCGAGCTGGAATCCATGGGTATGGGCTGGCTTAACACAAAAGGCCGCGGCGTTGGTCGCGATACGCTGACAGGTGGCCCGGAAGGTGCGTGGACATCGAACCCGACAAAATGGGATGGCGGCTATTTCGAAATGCTGCTCGACTATGAGTGGGAACTGACGAAGTCACCGGCTGGCGCTCAGCAATGGAAGCCTGTGAACATTTCAGAAGAGCACATGCCGGCAGATGTTGAAGACCCATCCATCAAAACCATGCCGCTGATGACAGACGCGGACATGGCGATGAAGGTCGACCCGATCTATCGCGAAATCATGGAGAAATTCCGTAACGATCACGAATACTTCTCCGATTGTTTCGCACGCGCATGGTTCAAGCTGACCCACCGCGATATGGGCCCGAAAGCCCGTTATCTCGGCCCTTGGGTGCCATCTGAAGACCTGATCTGGCAGGACCCGGTTCCGGCTGGTTCAACCGGCTATGATGTAGATGCTGTGAAAGCAAAGATTGCAGCAAGCGGTCTGACAGTTTCCGAAATGGTCTCTACAGCGTGGGATTCAGCGCGCACATATCGCGGGTCTGACATGCGTGGCGGCGCAAATGGCGCACGCATCCGCCTTGAGCCGCAAAAGCACTGGGCAGGTAATGAACCGGATCGTCTGGCGAAAGTCCTCGGCGTTCTGGAAGCAATTGCCGAACAGACTGGCGCGAGCATTGCGGACACAATCGTGCTGGCAGGTAATGTCGGCGTCGAGCAAGCTGCGAAAGCCGCTGGTGTAGACGTCACCGTTCCGTTCACACCGGGCCGCGGTGATGCGACTGACGAAATGACAGACGCAGAATCCTTCGAGCCGCTTGAGCCTCTGGCTGACGGCTACCGTAACTGGCTGAAGCAGGACTATGCTGTAACGCCGGAAGAAATGATGCTGGATCGCACCCAGCTTCTCGGCCTGACAGCGCCTGAAATGACGGTTCTCGTCGGCGGCATGCGTGTGATCGGCACGAACCATGGCGGCACAAAGCATGGCGTCTTCACTGACCGTGTCGGCGCGCTGACGAACGACTTCTTCGTCAACCTGACGGATATGGGCAACACATGGGAGCCGGTCGGCGAAAATCTCTATGAGATCCGTGACCGCAAAACGGGCGCGACCAAGTTCACCGCGACACGCGTTGACCTGGTGTTCGGCTCCAACTCCATCCTCCGCTCCTATGCCGAGGTCTATGCTCAGGACGACTCAAAAGAGAAGCTCGTTCACGACTTCGTCGCAGCATGGACAAAGGTCATGGAAGCAGACCGGTTCGACACACGACGCTAACCCTTTCTCGGTGTAGTGTGTCAGAGCGCCGACCTTCGGGTCGGCGCTTTTTCTTTGTAGAAGCAAAACTCTACAAACCGTCTACTTGACTCACCTCGCGTCATCTCTGATCTGAGGCACATAAAACAAGATGATGTGAGGAAACTATACGATGAAACCTTATTTTGAGCTGCAGGAAAACAAGGTCATCGCTTCCGAGCATTGTTCTGGACCATGGGACCCGAGCATGCAGCATGGCGGCGCGGTTTCAGGGCTCATCGCGCATCTGGCAGACACGCTTCCATCCGAAGTACCTATGCAGGTGTCGCGCCTTACCATCGATCTGAAACGCCCCGTTCCAATGGGCGAACTTGGCTACAAGATCGACATAAACCGTCAGGGCCGCAACATTCAGGCGGCTGATATTTCCATCACGCACGGCGACAAGGAAGTCTGCCGCGCTTCGGTCCTGCGCATCCGCGAAACAGAATTCGGTGACCTGCCGGAATCAGTGAACCCACCGCCCGCGCCGTATGAGCGTGATGGCGAGAATATGCCGCTGAACCGGTTTGCAGGCTTTAACGAGCACATCACTATTCAGGAAGCGACAAGCCATCCACCGCATATGAAGCGCGCTGCATGGTTCCACATTCCGCGCCCGTATTTCGGCCATACCGAGACAACGGCCCTGATGCGCGCTGCGTCCACTGGCGATTATTGCAACGGGTTTGGCGGCGGCCTCGACTTCACCAAATGGACCTTTATCAACGCTGACCTCACCCTGCACTTTGCGCGCAAGCCGGTTGGCGAGTGGATCATGCTAGCAGCCAGCGCATGGATGTCAGACAATGGCTCCGGCCTTGGCTATGGCGAACTTGCCGACGAAAAAGGCTTTTTCGGCCGCGCCGTACAGTCTCTGGTGATCGGCAAGCGCTAGTTCGCGAGCGCCTCTTCCAGCAGAGCTGCCTGCACATTCCAGGCCTCTGTGCCTGGCGCAATCAGCTCGACATGACCGGTATCGGCAACTTCAACGAAGCGTGCTGAACCACCGGCCGTGATGACTTGCGCCGTGAATCCCTCACCCAGAACGGATGGCGCAATCCGGTCATACTGACCGTTCACGCTGATCTGCTCACTTGGGGCAGGCTGCAAACGGCTCGACGACGTATCGGCGTAAACATCCGGCCGCTCAGGCGTCGCCTCGCCGGTCAGCTGGCTCTCAATCGCGGCCAGGCAGGTATCCAGCGTGACGGGGCTGGACGCCTCAAGATCTGCAAGCCCACCTGAATTCACAACGCTGCGAAACTCGAAGGTCTGCCCATCACCATAGACGGCGCTATCTGTCGGCAATTGGCCGCGCGCTGCCAGCCAGGTCAAAAGATGCCCGCCTGCCGAATGGCCGATGCCTGCCACGCGACTTGTATCGAGGCCGAACTCTTCGCCGCGCTCAAACAGCGCCTCGGTCGCCGCCGTTACATCAAGATAAGTGCCCGGATATCCGCCGCCCTCTTCATCGACGCCGCGATATTCAATGTTCCAGACAGCGAGCCCGCGTTGGCGCAGGTCTTCTGCGGCGTAATTCATGAGCGTCCGGTCGGCGATCGCCTTTTGCCAGCAACCACCATGCACCATAAGCACCACCGGATGCGGCCCCTCACCTTCCGGCTGCCAGAGATCGACAACCTGCTGTTCCAGCGGCCCATAAGACAGGCTCATTTGCGGTTCCGGACGGTCACGCGAGAGAAGATCTGGCCATGTCATCAACTCAGGCGGGGACGTTTCCACAGGACTCACCTCATTTGCGCTACAGGCCGCAAAAGACACACAGGCGAAAAAAGCCATGACGCTCGTTCGAAATTGCATTTAACCCGCCTATCTCTCAGACTGCGATCTTTAAAAAACGTGACGCCAGTAACGCCCGAGGCCCGATAAATGTCCACCACCGGTTTTCCGAAAAGCCTTGAAGACGCTCAGGCTTTTGACGCAGCAGATCCTCTGGCGGCACATCGCAAAGCCTTCTCCATGCCGGAAGGCGTCACCTATCTGGTCGGTCATTCGCTCGGCGCGGCGCCGGTTAAAGCATTGAAGCAAGCCAACACAACAGCTGGCACAGACTGGGCCTGCGATATTGTGGGCTCATGGAACACCGCGGACTGGATCAACCTGCCCCAGACTACGGGGGCGAAGATTGCACCGCTCCTTGGTGTAGCGCCCGATGAAGTGATCGTCTGCGACAGTGTTTCGCTCAACCTCTTCAAGCTTGCCTCAGCCCTTCTGGAGACCGGCAGGCATAAGCGCCGCCTGATCGTCGAACGCGAGGAATTTCCGACCGATCAGTATATGATTGCAAAGCTTGCGGGCCTCGTCGGCGCAGAACACGTGCATACGGACGCTGGCGGCGGACTGGCCTCGCTCAAAGACGGCGGTGTTCTCGTCAAAAGCCTCGTTGATTTTCGCACGGGGCACATTGCTGATCTGGGCGCACATGAAGAGGCAGCGCGAGCATCGGGCGGCGCAATCATCTGGGATTTGAGCCATGCGACGGGCGTACTCGACCTGCGGCTGGCTGATTGGGGCGCGAGCTATGCCGTTGGTTGCACATATAAATACCTGAATGGGGGACCGGGCGCGCCGGGCTTCATCTATGTATCGCGCGATAAGCAGAATGAGCTTTCAACGCCTCTGCCCGGCTGGCTCGGCCATGCAAACGCCTTCGCCTTTGAAGACGCGTATACACCGGCAGATGGACTAAAGCGCTTCATCTCAGGCACGCCCCCAATCCTCTCCCTCGCCACGCTGAATGCAGCACTTGATGTCTTTGAAGGCGTAAACCAAGCCCATCTTCAGGCTAAAGCGAATAGGCTTGGCGATATGTGTCTGCATGTTTTTGAGAAACTTGGCCTTGCTTCAACTTCACCGCCTGTAGGTAGCTCGCGCGGCGGCCATGTCAGTGTCTGCCATCCGGAAGGCTACGCCATTTCACGCGCGCTCGCCGATCAGGGCATTAAGACAGATTATCGCCCGCCAGATACGATCCGCTTTGGCCTGTCACCGCTCTATCTGAGCTATAGCGAAGTCTGGTCCGCGCTCGACACATTCAGGGACATTCTCGCCCGCGAGACCTGGCGCGACCCGAAATATCAGGTCCGCAGCACTGTCACCTAAGCCTCGATACTGACCTTCACGGCTTTGAAGGCTGGTGTCTTGCTTCGTGGGTCAACATCCGTGTTCACGAGCACATTGGCTTCCGGATAATACGCGAGCAGATCACCTTCCGGCACATCGAATGGATAGAGTTCGACCGCCGCCATGCGCCCTGCATCAGACACCAGATCAACCTTGTCTCCAGCCGTTTTGCCGAGCTTTGCGATGTCAGCCGGGTTCATCATAACAAGCCATCGATGCGGCGTGCCGCGATAGCTGTCTTTCTCCTCGTAAATGATGGAGTTGAACTGTCCCTCCGAGCGGAGGGTCGCAAGCGTGAAAGGCCTCGCTTCTGCACGCGGAGGCAGCTCGTTTGCCTGAAACCTTGCGCGGCCGTTAGGCGTCTTGAAATGCGGCGTGTGAACGAGCCGCCCTTTGATATGGAACTCGCGCTTGGCGACTTCGATGTCTTTCAACCCGTACAGTTCAGGCAGCACATCTCCGATGGCATCGCGCACCGATGCGTGGCGACCAAAGGCTTTGAAATCGAATGGCAGATCCTTCAGGATCAGCGCACCAAGGTCTGACAGGATCACACTTTCAGGGCGCACATGTTCAAAGCGTTTAATGCCGCCATCAGACAGGCGGACATAGTTGAACATGCTCTCCTGTGTCGTCGGCTCCCACTCCTCGTCGCGGGCGGTGACCGGAAGAATGAGCACATCGCCGTCTTCGTCTATGCCTTCAAAATGGCCCTTATTAAGCGTCGTGGTCAGGAAGAGTTTGAACCCGATTTTGGAGAGTGCTTCACGCGCAAACTGCGAGTTCGGGTTCGCCGCAAACAGATTGCCGCCCATGATGAGCGCCGCATCTACGTCGCCCGAATGCGCTGCCTGCATACAGGACATGGTGTCCATTCCGGCCGCTTCTGGCAGCTTCACTCCGAACCTCGCCTCAATGCGTTGGACCACATCTTCAGCCAGCACAGGCTTCACGCCAATCGTGCCAATGCCCTGTACGTTAGAATGCCCGCGAAGTGGGAGAAGGCCTGCGCCCGGACGACCGATCATACCGCGCAGAAGCGCGAGCGCCGCGATCTCTTCAATATTCTGCACGCCATGCAGGTGATGGGTCATGCCCATACCCCACGCAAAGACGGCATTCTCGCTTACCATATAGACGTCAGCGATGGCTTCGATCTCGTCTCGCTCCACACCGCAGCGGGAGACTATCTCATCCCAGTCGAGGGCTTCGATTGCCGTTTTATACGCGTCGAAACCATCTGTGTGTTGCGCGATGAAAGCCTCGTCCAGCGCGCCCTTTTCCAGCACGGCTTTTGCAATGCCCTTCATGAGCGCCATGTCCTCGCCGATTTTCGGCTGGACATAGTGAGAGGCGATCTCGCTGCCGCCTTTGAGGAGTGATTTCGGGCTTTTCGGCAGCGCAAACTTCTGCAGGCCCGGTTCTTTAGCCGGGTTGATCACGACTACCTTGCCGCCACGGGCCCGACAGGCTGCCAGCTGATGGATAAAGCGCGGATGGTTAGAAGACGGGTTCGCGCCGATCACGAAGATCAGATCACAGCGCGTCAGGTCTTCCAGTTCGACCGTACTGGTGCCCGTGCCGATCGTAGAGCCGAGCGCGACGCCCGTGGCCTGATGGCAGTAGTATGAGCAATTGTTGACGTTATTCGTACCGTATAGGCGCGCCAGAAGCTGAAGGATGAACCCTGCCTCGTTAGACGAACGCCCCGACGAATAGAAAAACGTTCGGTCTGGCGCAGTGGCGAGAAACTTCTCTGCCGCAAACACCATAGCGTCATCCCAGCTTACCCGCTGGTATCGGTCCTCGCCCTTACGTTTCAGAACCGGAAAGCCGAGCCGGCCAAGACGTTCTGTTTCGCGCGGCGTCAGGTCCAGAAAATCAGGAACCGGGTGATCAAACACCTCGACCGGAATTTCATCCTGAATATCGGTCGATTGCGCCTGAACCGACTTGTTGCAGACAGCTGGGAACTCGCCCAGCTCGTTCGTCATTCCGCCAAGCTGGCCGCCCATGCCGAGCGCGCAGGCCTTGCAGGTATTGTGCGCCGTTAGCGCCTTGGCAGCTTTGGCGACGCCGATCCGGTTGACTGTCGCCAGCGTGTAGAGAATTTTCTTAGCGCCGCCTCCGGCCTGTGCAACGGGCATCGCGCCTCACCTTTCAGAACTCACCCGAGGATATTGTAGCGAAGGCATACACGGCAAGCCGCTTTACAGGCGCAATATTATCCCGTTCCATAATGCCTCAGTTGGGGGACATCATGCTTCGAGATCACATTGCCCGGCAAACCGATCAGGACCCGCATTTTCACTGGCGCGGTGAGAACGTCACTCGGATCGAGAATCTGTCAGACATCGTGTTCGCGCTCGCCTTTGGCATGCTGGTGTCGGCAAGCACTCCGCCCACAACATATGGCGAACTACTGACGCATTTATGGCTGATCCTGCCTGTAATCGCGGGCTTCAGCATTCTCGTGCTCATCTGGAATGCGCACTATATGTTTTTCCGCCGCTACGGACTGACGGATGCGACTGTCGTCCTGCTGAATGCGGCGCTGTTGCTGCTGGTTCTGTTTATCGCCTATCCACTCCGCTTCATTTTTGATGGCCTGTTCGGCTATCTGCTCGGCGCATTCGTGGGCGACTGGTCACGCATGGCCGAAACGGGCATGGGCTTCAGCGAGTCGAGCCATATCATCGCAATATTCTCGATCGGATATGCTACAGTATTTCTCGTCATGGCGCTGATGTATGGTCACGCACTAAAGCGAAAGGACACTCTGGGTCTGAACGCCACCGAACTCGCTTTGACGCGGCGTTCTGTCTGGCATTACTGGATTGATGTGCCACTGGGATTGTTGGTCGCCATTTTCGCTGTCTTTACGCCGCTGGGGCCCTTCTCCGCTTGTCTCTTGGGTCTTTCAGGCGCAAGTGCATTCTGGCTTCGCTTGCGGTTTCCGTTACCACAAGCAGATGATGGAGATCAGGTGTCTGTAGAGACTTCGTCCCAGGGCTGATCCATATAACCGATCAGCCAGTTCAGCGCGTAGTGACGCTCGAACACGACATCCCAGACCATACCAGCTGGTGGCGCTTCACCTTCAATCTGCGCCTGACGCAGCGCCCAGTGCATGCGATAGATCAGATCAGCCTGATCCATAATCTCTTCCTGAGAACGCAGCTCTGCACGGCGACGAAGGCCGAATGAACCGTTTGAAAGCAGCGTGTCTGCAATCGCATCGATATCGCAAACCTCGCCCGGATGGCCGAGCTCTTCGCGCAGACCCACTGCCCAGAGCAGAACTTCTACGTTCTCGAATGCCCAGCTATATTTGGCGCGCTCGTCACGTGTCGGCGCTTCGTTCTGCAGGAAAGCCATTTCCTCAGGCGTGAAAACGTCAGCGACATCGAAATTGTAAATCATGCTGTCGGTGAGACCACGATCCATTTCGCTGGCATGAACCGCAACAACGGCGAGCGCCAGAAGACGGTCGATGACGGCATCACTGTCGCGGCGGACTGTCTCGTCAGCAATGCTGCGCGCTGGCAGATTGTCGTTTACCGGAATGCCATTCGCGCGCAGCCAGTCATTAGACCGCTCGCGGCGTGCAACGGCTTCGCGGTCAGCGTTATTCGCGAGCGCGGCAATTGTCTGGGTGCGTGGCTGCTTTGGTCCGGCGAGTGTATGGGTCTGCGCCTGCGCAGCGGGAATCAGACCGGCACACATGAAAGCCAGTCCTGCAATCCATGACAGTTTCGACATCGGGCACGTCTCGCGCTGATCGCCCCAAAAGGAGCCGGACAAAAAGAATCGCGCCGATGAAGCTCACCGGCGCGTTTGCAGTATCTGTGTTTTGGGGGAATTCAAGCGCGCACAATCAGCACTGTGCCATCGACCTGATCCACTGTGACTTCCATGTCACCACTTATGACAGAACCGTCACAAACACGGGCCATCCAGGTGGTATCACCGACCTTTACCCGGCCTTCGCCGCTGATGAAATCAGCCGTTGCGATGGCTTTCTTTCCGATCAGCGACGCACTGCGTTCGTTCAGATGCGGACGATCCGAGTTGGGTTTCCGCAGGTCGGCGAAAGCCGTCCGACCCAGAATGACCAATCCGATACCGGCAATGGCAAACACTACGAGGTGAGACTGCCATCCATTCAGCCCTTCCGGCGCGAACAGGCTGAATAGCGCTGTCAGGAATGCTGCACCGGATAACCAGAGAAGGTCGTACGTGCCGAACATCATCTCAAGGCCGATCAGGACGAGGGCCAGCCCCAGCCAGTGCCAGGGGGTGATCACCTCAAAGAGAGAGAAGATGATCTCCATTATTTAGGGTCTCCCCATGGGCCCTTCGGTGCGTTTGGAAGCGCGCCGCCATTGCCGAGCGCTTTGATACCTTCCAGCGTGCCAAGGATGGATGAGAACTCAGCCGGAATGATGACCGTTTTCTGGTTCGGAGAATTCGCAAGCTTCTCGAACGCTTCGACATAGCGCTGACCAAGGAAGTAATTGATCGCGTTGACGTCACCATTTGCGATAGCTTCAGAAACGAAGGCTGTCGCTTTAGCTTCCGCCTCACCTTCACGCTCACGCGCTTCGGCGTCACGGAATGCAGCCTCACGGCGACCTTCAGCCTCCAGAATGGCAGACTGTTTCTCACCCTCAGCGCGCAGGATCTGTGATTGCTTCTTACCTTCAGCTTCCAGAATTTCCGCGCGCTTCATGCGCTCCGCCTTCATCTGACGCGCCATAGCTTCGGTGATGTCAGCAGGTGGTGAGAGGTCGGCGATCTCTATACGCGTGACTTTTACGCCCCACGGATTGGTCGCAGCATCAATGACCGACAACAGACGCGCGTTAATGTCATCGCGGTTCGACAGAACTTCATCAAGATCCATAGAGCCGACGACGGTACGAATATTTGTCAGAGACAGGTTTTCGATTGCGCGATTGAGATCATTGACCTCGTACGCAGCCGCCACGGCATCCACGACCTGAATGAAGACAACGGCGTCACAGGAGACCATCGCGTTGTCACGGGTGATCACTTCCTGCTGCGGCACGTCGAGCACCGTCTCCATCATGTTCATTTTCTTACCGATGCCGTCCATGACAGGGATAATCACGTGCATGCCCGGCCCGAGTGTCCTCGTATATTTTCCGAAGCGTTCAACCGTCCAATTATAGCCCTGGGGTACAAATTTGACGGCGGTCCGGACGGCAATCAGGCCGACGACGATCGCAATCAGAATGAAAACAAGATTTTCCATAAGCATTCCCCTTATTGTGTTGATTATGTACAGAATGTAATATTAAGCTTTATGTTTTTCAATAAACCTTGGTTGTTTTTCGTGCAAATTCGGGCAAAGTTCGCCCAAAACACTTCAACTCCACCCATTCTGACAGAAATTATCCATTACCCGTATTACGGCGTTTCAGCCCCGTCAGAACCGAGCACAACGCTCCCGTTCACGTGAAAGCTATACCGCGCTGATGACACTTTCGCGGCAGCCGCGAATTACTGCAAGTTGTGAATTTACTCTACATTTCCCCCTTGCTCTCTGCCCCAGTTCCGTCCCAAATCATGGAAGGGAAACAACTGGCGGGAGATTTGCGTGAGCGCAGAGGACACCATTATTGGGATTGATCTGGGAACGACCAATTCCCTGGTGAGCGTCTTTACCGAAGATGGTCCTGTTCTGATCAAGAACGCGCTTGGAAGCTTCATGACGCCCTCAGCCGTCGGCTATTCCGATGACGGCACACTTCTGATCGGACAGGCCGCCAAGGACCGGCTGGTTACGCATCCAAAGCTCACAACGGCTCGCTTCAAGCGATATATGGGCACCAATCACGAAGCCACGCTCGGTAAGAAGAAATATCGCGCCGAAGAGCTTTCCGCATTGATCCTGCGCTCTCTCAAAGATGATGCCGAGGCCCATCTCGGTCATGAGGTCGCGCGCGCCATCATTTCAGTTCCGGCCTATTTCAACGATGTACAGCGGAAAGCAACGAAAGCCGCTGCCGAAATGGCGGGGCTGAAAGTCGAGCGCCTGATTAACGAGCCAACTGCAGCGGCGCTCGCCTATGGTCTTCAGAACCGGGATGCCGAAACCACCTTCCTTGTCGTTGATCTGGGCGGCGGCACGTTCGACGTCTCCATTCTGGAGATGTTCTCCGGGGTCATGGAAGTCCGCGCGTCTTCCGGCGATGCGTTTCTGGGCGGCGAGGACTTCACCGACACGACGATGGCGCATCTCGCCGAGAAAGCCGACCTCACGCTCGACAAACTGTCCGCTGAAGAAACCTCGCGTCTTCGCGCTGTTGTCGACACGCTGAAACACCGCCTGACCGAAGGTCATGAAGCAAGCGCCAACTTTGTTCTTAAAGGCAAAGATGTCCCGCTGACCATCAGCCGTACGACATTTGACGAGATCACCGAACCGCTGACCAAGCGCATTCGCCTGCCAATCCAGCGAGCGATTTCAGACGCAGGCCTCAAAGCTGAGAATATCGACCGTATTCTTCTTGTCGGCGGCGCAACCCGAATGGATTGCGTGCGCGGCCTGATCACACGGCTGTTCAAGCGCTTTCCGGAGCACGACATCAATCCGGACCATGTTGTAGCCCTCGGCGCAGGCGTTCAGGCTGGCCTCGCCTCCCGCCATGAAGCGCTGGATGATATGGTGATGACGGACGTTGCGCCGTTCACGCTCGGCTATGAAACGTCAACCGAGATCAGCCCGAATGTCTTCGAGCATGGTCATTTCTCACCGCTGATCGAACGTAACACCGTCGTCCCGGTGAGCCGCTCGCACGTGACCTACCCGCTTCAGAAAGGTCAGACGGAAATTCTGTTCCGGATTTATCAGGGCGAAGCGCCGTTCGTAAAAGACAATGTCAAAATTGGCAGCCTGTCAGTCTCGATTCCGCGCAACATGAAAGACTATGAAGCCGTCGATGTCCGCTTCACGTATGACGCCTCCGGTATTCTGGAAGTTCTGGCCAAGGTCATCTCCACCGGCAAGGCAACCCGTCTCGTTATTGAAGGTAATCCGGGCTCTCTCAGTCAGGCTGAGATAGACGCCCGCCTGAAAGCGCTGGAGGGGCTGAAAATCCATCCGCGTGACCAGCAGGAAAACACCGCTTTCATGGCCCGCCTGTCTGCACTGTATGAGAGCCTGCTCGGCGGCGAACGCGAAATGGTGCGCGAAATCATTCGCGAATTTGAAGGCGCCCTTCACTCTCAGGATGCGCGCGTGATCGCAGATTGCCGCCAGCGCCTCGAAGAACCGGTCACCCGACTGGAAAACAAAGATGTCTTTTGAAGACCCGTTTCGCTATTTCGAGCTGAGCCAGAAAGACGCGACCTCCGCGGATGTGAAACGTGCTTACGCCAAAAGACTGAAAGTGACGCGGCCGGACGATGATCCGGCTGAGTTTATGCGTCTACGCAAGAACTTCGAGAGCGCCCTCAACTCAATCAAATGGCGCGATGAAGATCGCGCCAACGGTTATGACAACGCATACGAGGACGAGGAAGAAGACGACGACGCAGACAATGCGCTCGCTGATAATCCGCCCCTGCCTCCGGTAAGCGCAGACCCCCAGCTTGCGCAAACACCTGACTTGGCGCCCGAAATTGTACCGCCACCTCCCTCAGGGGCTGAATGGTCTGAAGATGATGCAGACCCGTTTGGGCCAGACACGCCACCACCAGCAGAACCGGCCACGCAGCCCTGGGGGTTCACACCGGATGACCAGACACTGGTGAAGAACGCCGTGGAGCAGATTCGCACTTTGATGGATGATGCAGAACGCCGTCAGAAATGGAGCGCATGGCTGGCTATTCTGGATAATGAACACCTTGAAGGGATCGATACTTTCCAGATGCTGTCCTACCGGTTGCGCAACCTTGTCTGTCAGGAAACGAGCCCCGAAGAAGGCCGCACCGTGGCTAGGGTTTCAGACCGTATCAGTCCTACCATTCTGCTTCATCTCGATGACCGGTTCGGCTGGTCCAAACAGACAGGCACCGACTGGGTCACGCGAAATGAAAACCTCTGGATCAGCCGCCTTGTTGAAACGGCGGCCATCGCGACCGGACGCCAGAGCATTACGCCGTGGGAAAAAGCTCAACGCGAACTCAAAGCGCAGACAGAGGGCGGAAAGCCTTCGCGTTTCTCCAAGAAAACAGAGCGCATGGTCGCGATTGCATGGATCGTTGCCCGTATTGCCCTCATCCTCGCGCTGATCAATTTCATAGGATACCTGCTGCGGGAATAATGCCCGCCAGACACGCGACAGACAGAACACGTCTTCCCAAAAAGTATCGAGCCCGCAGGAAAAAGTATCACTGGCACAGCAAACAAGTGTTGCAGCGCAGCACGTCCGTGATAGCGTCGCGAAAAAATAGAATACCAAATATGCAGGGTAAAAGCTGGTCATGACTGAACTTCGCAAGATCGGTGTCGTAGGCGCCGGTCAGATGGGTAACGGCATTGCGCATGTGTGTGCGCTGTCAGGATACAACGTCGCTATCAACGATATCGCCGACGAATCCCTCAAAAAAGCCGACGCCACGATCCGAAAGAACATGGCCCGTCAGGTCAGCCGTGAAGTTATCTCTCAGGAAGAGATGGACATCGCCATGGGCCGGATCACCTTCTCAACCAGCATGTCTTCGCTGTCAGACGTCGATCTCGCGATTGAAGCTGCGACAGAGAAAGAAGCGATCAAGGTCCAGATTTTTGAGTCGCTGGTAAAAGCGGTCCCGAAAACGGCCTGGCTGGCATCCAACACATCTTCGATTTCGATCACGCGTCTGGCGTCTACGACCGACCGCCCGGAACGCTTTATCGGCCTGCACTTCATGAACCCGGTTCCGGTCATGCAGCTGATCGAGGTAATTCGCGGCCTGGCGACGGATCAGGAAACCTATGAAATGGCACTCGGTTTTGCCGAACGCCTGCACAAGACCGTTGCAAACGCAGAAGATTTCCCGGCCTTCATCGTAAACCGCGTTCTGATGCCTATGATCAACGAAGCCGTCTACACGCTTTATGAGGGCGTTGGCACGGTTGAAGGTATCGACACAGCGATGAAACTCGGCGCGAACCACCCGATGGGTCCGCTGCAACTGGCGGACTTCATCGGCCTCGATACCTGCCTGTCTATCATGCAGGTCCTGCATGACGGCCTCGCGGACACCAAGTACCGCCCATGCCCTCTGCTCGTAAAATATGTCGAAGCCGGATGGCTTGGCCGTAAAACCGGTCGCGGCTTTTATGATTATCGCGGAGACGCGCCGATCCCGACCCGCTAGGCTCAGGTCTTCAAGCCATCAAAACCCAAAAGCGTCGCGATTAAGTCACGGCGCTTTTTTGTTTTCGTCTGAAGGCGCAACAAAAAATTGAGTGTACAGGGAAACTTTGCGACCATATCCCGTCCCAAATGATTCCCGTTCGGATCCACCTGCGCTAAGACAGGGGCCACAAAGGTAGACCAAATGAGTGACGACCAACAGCGCGTAAGTCTGGACATGCTCGAGACACGCCTGCGCGAAGCAGAAAGAGAGCTCGTGGCCGCTATCCAAAAGCGCGCGCGTGCTGGTGCGCACATGCGTACGGCTCTGCGCGGTCAGGGTGATGCGCTTGCGATGGCTGTCATGACGTGTCTGGAACGCCTGAAGCGTCAGTCTGCCAAGCTGGATCTGGCTGAACTCATGTTGCGCTGGCACGTTGAATTCCCGCTCGATATGTATGATGCGGGCCTGCAGAATGTGATCGTTTCCGGCGCTGAACAGCACCGCATCATGGAACAGGCGCATAACATGTTCGGCTATGCCGCGCCGCTGCAGTACAATAAAGACCAGCGCGAATGCCTGACCATGTGCATGGATAAAGAAGGCACAATCGGCTTTATGGGCTGGGTTATGGGCCCGGGCGCTGGCCAGTGGTGGCCAATGCTGAACGAGACCCGCTATCACGATATGCGCATTGTCGGTTCATGGCCGTCCTTCAGCGATGATACGCCTCAGGCAGCCCTGATCGCCAAAGGACCGCTTGCAGAATTGTCTGACCACCGCACGCTTCTGATTGCGCATGATGACCACCATCGCCTGCAGAAGATTTTTGCCGAAGTCGGGCTCGAAGTAACCGAGATTTCACGTGCTAGGACACTGGTTCTGTTCGAGATCGGTTTTCCTGTCTCAGAGAGCGACCCACGCCTCGCAGCAGCGCGAAATGCAGGCCTTGAAGGCCTTCGCGTTGTCGGCAGCCTGCCAGCTCCGAACGTCAAGGAAAGCGTCGCAGCCTGATCAGCCTGTCTCTTTCCGGACAAACACGGCTTCAATACGCGCGCAGATTGGTCTAGAGACGCTTCAACACGTTTTTCAGACTGAATGGTGACGCTCCATGGCTCCTAAGCCGCTCGCAAATGTGCTCGAAATCACGCCTTACGTTCCTGGCCTCGCTGCAGAGTCCGGTTACAAGCTCTCATCCAACGAAAACCCGCTCGGATATTCTCCTGTGGTTCGTGAGGCTCTGGCGCAAAGTCTCGACCATATGGAGCTTTATCCTGATGGCGGCGCGAACAAGCTGCGCGCAGCCATTGCCGACCGTTACGGGCTGAATGCTGACCGTATTATGTGCGGTGCAGGTTCCGATGAAATCTTCCAGATGCTCGGTCACGCTTACCTGCAGCCGGGTGATGAAATCATCCAGACTCAATTCGGCTTCCTTGTGTACCAGCTGGTTGCCAAGCAATGCGGCGCGACAACGATTTCCGTTCCGGACATCGACATGACGGCGAATATTGATGGCATTATCGAAGCGGTCACCGAACGCACGAAAATCGTATTCCTCGCCAACCCGAACAACCCGACAGGCACTTATGTCAGCTTTGACGAGGTCAAGCGCCTGCATGAAGCCCTGCCGAGCGATGTACTTCTGGTGCTGGACGCCGCATATGCAGAATATGTGAAGAAGAATGATTACGGTTCCGGTATGGAACTGGCGGGCAGCGCGGACAATGTTCTGATGACGCGCACATTCTCCAAAATTCACGGCCTCGCGGCACTTCGGCTTGGCTGGGCATACGGCGCAGCCTCCATCATCGATGCGCTGAACCGCGTACGGGGACCGTTCAATGTCGGCAGCCTTTCGCAGATTGCAGGCATTGCGGCGCTTGAAGATAAAGCCTTTGAAGAGAAGTCGGCAGAGTTCAACCAACGTGAACTCGCGCGCGTTTCCGAAGCCATTGGCGCGACCGGCCTCACAGTTTACCCGAGCGTTGCAAACTTCGTGCTCGTCGAATTCTTCCCTGAAGGCCAGTACACCGCAGCAAACGCAAATGCGGTCCTGCGTGAGAACGGCCTTATCGTGCGCGATGTGACCTCTTATGGCCTGCCAAACTGCCTGCGCATGTCCATCGGCGTCAAAGAGGCAAATGACCAGCTGATCTCCGTCCTCACCACCTTCATGTCTGGACGGTAAATGCCGGTTATTGATCGACTCGCCATTGTCGGGATCGGCCTGATCGGCTCATCCGTTGCGCGCGCTGCTATCGCGCACGATGCAGCGGGTTCTGTGACGCTGTATGATGCGTCTACGAGCGTGCGCAAACGCGCCGGCGAGATTGATCTTGGCGAGATCGCAGACACGCTGGAAGACTGCGTGAAGGATGCAGACCTCGTTATCCTGTGTACGCCCGTTGGCGTGATGGGCCATATTGCAGAAGATATGGCGCCGCACCTGAAACAAGGCGCAATCGTCTCTGACGTTGGTTCGGTGAAGTCTGCCGTTCTGGAGGCCGTCGCACCGCATATCCCGTCAGGCGTATCCTTTATCCCCGGCCACCCGATTTCCGGTACCGAGAAATCCGGCCCCGATGCCGGCTTTGCCACCCTGTTTGAAGGCCGCTGGTGTATCATCACACCGCCGGACGAGCATGAAGATGCCGCCAGCCTTGATACCCTCACCCGCTTCTGGGAGGCACTCGGGTCCACAGTCGAGATTATGAGCGTGTCACGTCATGACCGCGTGCTGGCGATTACGTCTCACCTGCCCCACCTCATTGCGTTCAATATCGTCGGCACCGCCAATGACCTTGAAAGCGTGACCGAGGGCGAAGTCGTTAAATTCTCCGCTGGTGGTTTCCGTGACTTTACGCGTATCGCGGCCTCTGATCCGATCATGTGGCGCGATGTTTTCCTCTACAATAAGGAAGCCGTTCTGGAGATGCTGGGCCGCTTCAACGAAGACCTCGCAGCCCTTCAGCGTGCCATTCGCTGGGGCGAAGGCGAACAGCTGGAGAAGTTCTTTGAACGCTCCCGCGGCATTCGCAAATCCATCGTCGATGCCGGTCAGGACACAGACGCGGACGACTTCGGCAGAAGCCACTCACCAAAAGGCTGATCCCAACTGAAAAGGGCGCCGGACCGAAACCCGACGCCCCATGGGGAATCTACGGTAAGATTGGGAGATTACCGGAGATCAAACTGCCAAGTCGTACGACACTCATTCTGGAAAATATGGCCGCGCCAATTGCCATTGGCATCACCCGGATCGGTCGAGAGGCACCAGCCAGATGAGTTGCTTTCACCCAGAACTTTCACCTGCACACCGTCGCGATAGACGTAAATCTGGTCGAGCAGCGCCGCGTCAGAGCCGGTTGTGCGGATCTCAAGCGTCGTGGGAATGCCCTGCACGAGCGTTTCTTCTTCCATATCACGGCAAATCGGCAGAACTGGCGCATTGGTATCTTCGTGGAACCAGGACAGGCCGAGCGTCTCGCCCTGCGCGTTCAGATAGCTGATCATCAGCTGGTTGCCGGTGCCCTCATTCTCAACGCCCGTAACATCGCAATCAATATCTACTGAATACCGATAGACGGTATCGGTTCGACCGGCTTGGACTACGGCGTTTGCGTTGTTCCCTCCTAAGTTAAGGTATGGGCTACAAGTATCATCAGCGGCATATCGCCAGGAGCGACTTCCATCTTCCACGTCCTGGGAGACGCACCATCCTTTGTCGTCGTCTTCACCCCATTCCAGAAAAACCCCCTGAGAGTCTATTAATATCACTCGATCGATCAGGAGTGCGTCATTTGCTTCGGCTTCGAACGTTATGGCCCCGGGGGTCATGGATGCCTGAAAATCGTACCGAACGCCGCCGACGTTGCAAAGTTCATCTGAAAGCCGCCACCCATCCGCATAAAGTTGGGTCGATTTGTCCGAAGTCCAGACATAAATATAAAATCCTGAGGTACCTTCGTTTTCTACACCGGCGACATCGCAATCCAGGACAATCCGATAATGACCCGGCTGTAAAATTCGGTCAGCTGCGTCCCTAGGTTCGAGCCATTCACCCCCGATTATCCTAAAGTCGCTACCGGTGACCCGGTCATTATACTGTGTTCGATCCCGTACCAGATTATCTTCAGTGGGTACGGGCTTGGGGTTATACTGCGCAAATGCGGCGCCAGAGCTGAGCGTCACCGCCGCACATGAGGCCAGCACGGCCAGTGTTTTCAATACGTCTCTCATTTAACGTCTCCCTTGCGTCCTCACACACATCGCGAACATGTTCGCCCCACCCTGTCGGGCGGCTTAGTCCTGAAATTGAGAATTGATCTGTTCCACCTGCAGGTCTGAAAGGCTCCAGACATGCTCGGCCTCACAACCGGTGAGAGCGGCCTCCAGCCATGGTCCGTTGGCATCACCCGGATCGGTCGACAGGCACCAGCCGCGTCCATCACCAGCGAGAAATTCGGCGATCTCATTGCCGCCGCTATAGAGCGAAAGCCGATCAATCATGAAGCCATCATCACCGCTGGTCGTGATCTTCACATGGTCAGCGCGGGCGCTCGCCGCGACGTCAATCGTCGGCTCACCCCTATCGCAGGCATATTGCCCCGGACCTGGAATGCTGGCCTGCCCGACTTCTTCCCAATAAAGGCTGTAGAGCGTGGCAGTGAGCGTACTGGTCGTCCATTCATTGGTCAGATCACCAACAGAGCAATCAAACCCGACCGTATAGTTAAGCTCATCTGGCCGCGACACGCTGAGCGGCTGGACTGCGAACTCGAACATGCCATCTTCCTCGACACCGCTGCCCGCCCATAGCCCGAGCATGTTGCCATTCGTCTGAAGCGAGACGCCGCCAGCATGACGGAAGGCAGGGCGCTCATGCACGCAGATATCGTCTTCCTCGGCACGGCCAATATCTGCACCAAACACATCGCGGGCCGAGGTATTGTCAAAATCGGCATATTCGATTTCAGACACGCGCAGAATGTCGTCGAACATGTCCTGAGGGCGCATTTGAACGGTTCTGTCATCCTGAGCGGTCCATTCGCGTGGCGGCTCGCGACATGCAGCTGCATAAACGCTCGATCGCCCGGTTGGCGTCCGGCCCGACAAGTCCGGGTAAAATCCATCACCGGAAAAAGCCGACACCAGATACATCTTGCCATCAAAGTCCATAATCAGGTTCGCGCCCTGACCGGAAACGGGTGCTTCAAATTCGGTGCATTCGCCAAAACGGGTCGCATGATAGGCCAGAACGTCGGTCGCCTGCGTCCGGCAAAGACGCGCCATCACGGTACGCGACTCGGCCCAGCCAACTGCGCTGATTGTATAAAAACGGTTGTCCCTGTCGTTGAAGACGAGCCCTGCAGAATAGCTGGTGCCGGCATTCCGCCCCGCTGACATCTCATGATAGAGGGTCAGGTGATCAAAATGCGTAACGTAGCCGCTGCGCTCAATTTTATAGAACAGCGTCATACCGCGCGTGCCAACAGCAACCACCTCACCGGTGGCCTGAATGCTTCCGGCCTCCCAGCTTGGCATGCCAATGGCAGTTGGGCAGAAGGACGTCCAGGTCAGCTCTTCCAGCGATGTCTGCGCGTTGATCGGGTCCGAGAACACCAGGAGGCCTCGACACTCATCAGCGCTGGCAGAACGGCCCAGTTCGCGGGACAGGCTCAAAACGACACGCCCGGTTGCGGTCATCGTAATGCCGCGTACACGGTCGTCTGGACCAATCAGTCCGCCGTCTTGTGTCGTCAGATTTTCCAGACTGGTTCGCGCCAGATTGGCTTGCGAGCCGGTCATAGCCTGAAGCTGCTGAAGCAGGTTTTCTGCTGACGGCGTATACTCATCAGGGCCGAGTGCATGCGCAGGGCTCACGCCCATTGCGGGCATAAGGACTGCAGCACACGCCGCCATCAGGTGTTTCATTGGTGATTTCATAAGGTCCTCCGCGTGCGTCCCCACGCACTCGCAAAAAAGGGACACCAGCCGACGTGAAGGGCGTGTCGGCTGGTGTCAGTCAGGCTAAAGGTCGAATTCCCAATAGGTCCGGCAGGTGTTCTCGTAGGCGTGTCCCTGCCAGCTGCCATGCGCATCGCTTTCCTGTGTAGATAGGCACCAGCCGGAGTCGTTGCTGGCACCCAGCACCTTCACCTCGACGCCATCGCGTTCAACGAAGATTTGATCGAGCATAGCGCCATCGCTACCCGCGGTATGGATCTGCAGATAACGCGGCGTACCGGTGACGATCGTATCCCACTCCATATCGCGGCAAATCGGGAGAATTGGCGCGTTCGTATCTTCCTGGAAGGAACTCCGGCCGATCTCACGGCGGTTAGAGTCGAGATACACAGCCGTCAGACGGCTACCCGTACCTTCGTTGTCGATGCCGTCCACGTCACAGTCGATATCCAGCGAATAGCGGTGGGTGGTCGTGTTCCCGCGCTGTGCGAGAATCCGGTCACGCGGGTTATCAACCGGCAGGTTTGAATAGCTCCAGGTATGTTCAGACGTACACACCCCATCAGCCGCATATTGCCATGAGCCCTGCCCATCGCTGGCCTCAGTGGACAGACACCAGCCTTTGTCGTTGTTCGCACCGAAGGTCGCGACTTCATCGCCGTTACGGTTGAGGATGATACGGTCAATCATGAAGGCATCGCCGCCATCGGTACTGATTTTCACGTATTCAGCATCACCATTGGTCGTGGCTTCGATTTCCGGATTCCGCAACATGCAGGCACCCTGCGTGAACTGATTGCTGCTTGCCCGGCCGACTTGTTGCCAGTTGCTGTCATAGAAGGTCGCGGTGATGTTGGCACCCGTCCAGTCATTCGTAATGTTCTCGGTCGAACAGTCGATATTGACGGAATAGCGCTGCGTGGTTCTGATGTCATTCTGAGCGATAATCGCATCGCGCGGGTTCTCAACCGGCAGATTTGAATAGCTCCAGGTGTGCTCTGACGTACAGATCCCACCCGCTGCATATTCCCAGCTTCCGCGTCCATCATCAGCGTCGGTCGACAGACACCAGCCACGGTCATTGTTCGCACCGAAAGCAGAAATCTCTACACCCTGACGATACATCAGAATGCGGTCGATCATGAACGCGTCAGACCCGTTCGTGCTGATCTTCACATATTCGGCTTCGCCATTCAGCGTGGCCTCCAATGCCGGATTTCTGATGAAACAAGCGCCATTGGAGATGTCATCGCGTGCCGCACGGCCGAGCTCTCTCCAATTGCGATCATAGAAGGTCGCTGTGATGGTGTTACCCGTGCCTTCATTGTCGATCCCGTCAGTGGCACAGTCGATCGAGACAGAGTGTTGAACCGCACGCGCGCCTTCCGGCTCCAGAATCTGGAACGAAAACTCGAGCCCATCAGTCTGAAGCGCGACAGGCGGGTTCTGACGACCTGCCCAGAGCGCAACCATGGTTCCATCCCTGAGGGTAGACACGCCACCGGCGAAACGGAAGGACGGACGGTTCTGCACACAGGTCTGTATCTGCTGCGTGCGTCCTACATTCTCCTCATAGACAACTTGCGAAGTCGTATTGCGCCACTGGGAATAGTTGATCCGAGAAACACTCACGATATCAGTGTAGGGTGTCTCTACATCCCAGCCCCGAATAAGCGCCTGCGCGCCATCAGCCACGCAGCGGCTTTCATACCAGGCGGCTTTTTCTTCCTGACTGATATTCTGATCATCCGGCCACATCTCATCAGATGGGAAAGTATTCACCAGATACAGCGTGCCATCATCGTTGAACATCAGGTTGGCGCCCTGTGATGAGATCACTGTATTGAACTCAGTACACTCATTGAATGATGCATTGGTCGCCAGGTTCGCATGCGGCGCGGTGCGGCACAGTTGGGCCCTGACGGAGCCAACACGTACCTGCCCGCCGGCATTGATCGCGTAGAACCGGTTGTCCGCCGGGTTAAACGCTACGCCAGATGAATCGCGACCGCCGCGAAAATCTCTCGGGTTTGGAATATATTCCATGTCGAGATGACGGATTCGCTCCATTCTTCCGTTCGGGTCGATCCGGTAGAAACGGGAACCACGGTGCGTACCGACAATGATCACCTCGCCGACAGCCTGAATGCTGCTCGGATGGTTCTCAGGTGAATCCTCTGCTGACGGGCAGTAGATTTGCCAGTTCAGGTTCAGATCGGGATTATGGGGGTCAAACGGCGAGGAATACGCCAGCAGCCCGTTGCATGTTGTTGTCGGATCAGTGCTGCGAGACAGGCTGACAACGATACGGCCAGAGGCCGTCATCGTAATCCCCTGAAGGTGATCTCCTCCGGAGAAGCCCTGTCCATATCGACTGACGAGGCCATCAATCTCGGTGTTGACCAGCGTCGATGCGCGCCCGCTTATCTGTCGCACCTGATAGAGCACGTCCCGTGATGCTGGCGTGATCTCATCCTGAAGCCAGGCATGAGCCGCCCCGCTACCTGCCATGGCTCCCAGCAGACTGCCTGCCGCGAGCGCCCAAGTTTTCCATTTCATCTGCAAATCATCCTCCGCCTGCATCCCCACACAATGCGTTGGAAGCCTAAGAAGCAGGCAGAGCTTTCCTCAAATGGAGAAACATGAAGAGCGACTTGCAGAAAAATGAAGATGCTTAAAATCAGGGGGTTACAAACCTGACGCAAAGCCGCGATAACCTCAGTTAAAGTTGCATTGCCACGACATTCGGGTATGGCATGCGCAGCGATCGGGGACTTTTACCTTGCCAACCAGAGTGATCTATCAGTTTGATTCTTTCGAACTCGATCCCTCGCGCATGTCCCTTTTGCAGAACGGCGAGCCGGTAAGGCTCGAGCCGCAGGTCTTCAGGCTACTTCTGTTATTGGTCGAAAATCGTGCCCGCATTGTGCCGCGTGAAGAGATCAATTCGGTCATCTGGGATGGCCGGCTTGTCTCCGATGCGGCGCTCGCCAGCCGTTTGCGCTCAGCCCGCAGCGCTGTCGGCGATAACGGTTCGGAGCAACGGCTCATCAAGACCATTCCGAATACAGGTCTGCGCTTTGTAGGAGAGGTTACCGAGAAATCGGTCGAAACCGGCACATCCAGAGCAGTACTAGACTGGGTGAAGCGCTACGGCGTCTTCGCGGCAGGCGGCGTCGTTGCAAGCGCCGTAGTCGCGGCGGGGATATGGCTCGGTATCACCTATGCTGAAAATCAGGCACTGGAAGCCCAGTATGTGCATACGCCTGACGCGGCAATTTCCGGGTACAACAACACCCGCTTCTTCTATGTCGACCGACATGATTGCATGCGGCTCTGCATCGAGCAGACAGACTTCGTCTGCCGGTCGTTCGATTACTATAATCTGGAAAACGCCTGCGACCTGTCAGAAGAAACCGCCGAAAGCATTGGCGGGCTGAAGACCGACTATGAGCTGCCGCAGTCATATGACCATTACGCCCGGATTATGCCGGAAGAGTAACCCGCCTCTCGACAGCAGCATCACTACGCTACCCCCATCGCATACCCCGGATGAATATCCGGGGCAGCAGGCGGTCAATTTTAAAAGCCTAGTGACGGAAGTGGCGCATGCCGGTGAAGACCATAGCAAGGCCTGCTTCATCGGCAGCATCGATCACGTCCTGATCCTTGATGGAACCACCTGGCTGGATCACGCAGGTTGCACCCGCTTCAGCCGTCTGAAGCAGACCATCCGGGAATGGGAAGAATGCGTCAGACGCAGCAACACAGCCTTTGGTGCGCGGTACTGACCAGCCAGCGATTTCCGCTGCATCTTCAGCTTTACGCGTCGCAATACGTGCTGAGTCCAGACGGTTCATCTGGCCTGCACCGACGCCCGCTGTGGAGCCGTCTTTTGCGTAGACGATTGTGTTGGATTTGACGTGTTTTGCGACACGCCATGCGAAGAACAGGTCAGCCCATTCCGCTTCGGTTGGCTGTTTCTTGGTGACGACTTTCATGTCGCTGCGAGCGACGAAACCACGGTCCTGATCCTGAACCAGAAGACCGCCTGCAACCGCCTTCATGAAGACGCCCGGTGCTTTCGGGTCTGCAAGACCGTCTGTCAAAAGGAGGCGGAGGTTTTTCTTCTTACGGAAAATCTCTTTGGCTTCATCGTCAGCGCCCGGCGCGATGACGACTTCGGTGAAGATTTCAGTGATTTTTGCGGCTGTCTCGCCAGTCAGCGGACGGTTCAACGCAACAATACCGCCAAAAGCAGAGGTGCGGTCACAGTCATACGCTTTGATGTAAGCGTCGAGCGGTGTCTCACCCAGCGCAACGCCGCACGGGTTTGCGTGCTTGATGATCGCAACAGCCGCCTGCTCGTCGCTTGGGAACTCACTGACGAGTTCGAACGCCGCGTCCGTATCATTGATGTTGTTGTAGGAAAGCGCTTTGCCCTGCACGAGTTCTGCTGTCGCAACACCCGTACGGATTTCCGGCGTTTTGTAGAATGCCGCTTTCTGGTGCGGGTTCTCACCATAGCGCATGACTGAGATACGCTTGCCGCCGAAGGCGCGCCATTCCGGGCTCTCTTCGCCGAGTTGCTCGAAATACCAGTTTGAAATCGCCGCATCGTAAGCGCCAGTGCGCGCATATGTTTTCGCGCAGAGCTTTTTACGTGTCGCCAGCGTTGTTGCGCCGTTATTGGCTTCCATGTCCGCAATTACAGCGTCCACATCATCGCCATCTGTGCAGACGGACACGAAAGCGTAGTTCTTAGCCGCTGCACGCAGCATAGCCGGGCCGCCAATGTCGATATTCTCGATGCAGGTATGGAAGTCGGCGCCTTTGGCGACTGTCTCTTCAAACGGGTAGAGGTTCACATAGAGAAGATCGATGCCTTCAATGCCATGCGCCTTGGCCTGCTCAACGTGCTCCGGATTGTCGCGCAGGTGCAGAAGACCGCCATGAACGA
Organism: Ponticaulis sp.; assembly: GCA_002723155.1. Classification (GTDB taxonomy): domain Bacteria; phylum Pseudomonadota; class Alphaproteobacteria; order Caulobacterales; family Hyphomonadaceae; genus Ponticaulis. The sequence goes on from PBNO01000006.1 coordinate 840,116, forward strand.
CAGGGTGAAGCGTCTTCACACGGCCATCCATCATTTCCGGAAAGTTTGTGACTTCAGAAACGTCTTTCACAGGAATGCCTGCATCCGCGATGGCTTTCTTCGTGCCGCCAGTAGAGAGGAGTTCTACGCCAAGCTCGCTGAGCTTCTTAGCACGGTCAATCAGGCCGGTTTTATCGGAAACGGAAATGAGCGCGCGTTTAATTGGAAGACCAGTCATTTTTGAATGAGCTTTCTTGGCTGAAGTCGTGAATTGCGCGTGGCATAGGCGGTTTCCGGACGAAAATCCAGTCGCCAGAAACGCCAATTTACGCAAGGAGACATGATTGCAACAACGCCCCTGAATTGCGCGCACTTGTTTTTCACGTTGCACGCTAGAACGAAACTGAGGCAAGCTGTCTTCAAAGTCGGGGGAACAGTAATGAAACCAGTCCTATACAGCCTGTCAGCCGCAGCGATCGCGCTTCTCGTCTCAGCGTGTACATCGCAACCGGCTTCGCAGAGTTCAGATGCCAGCGACGATGAGCTGATGCAGACACTTTTACAAGGTCGATCCAATGCCGATCAGTCGGCTCTGGAGTCTCGTATTCAGCAGGCCGGCACATATCCGCTTGGAACCCGCCAGAATCCGGTGCGAACCGACATGCCGCGCGGCCAACATGCCTATCTGCGCCGTTTGAGATGCTCAGATGGAAACGCACCGACCTATCGACGCGCAGGCAGCGGCGGCGCTGGCGCATACGGTTCAATTATCGATATTTACGAGCTGAACTGCGAGGGTGGCAGCCCGTCGGAAGCAACCGTCATCATGGATATGTATCACCGCGGATATGTAGAGACAGAGGCGGTGCCAGGCTTCACCATCGTCAATCCGTAACCTCTGGCCTTCAGATAACTAGACGACCTTCACGAAGGCCCATTGAACGATATTTGCCGGATTGCTCGCGTCACCATTCGGATCAGCATCGCCTGAGAGGACAAGCTGCCAGCTTTTCTCGACCTTGCCACGCGCCAGATAAACGGTTCGCTCTATCGATTTACGCTCATGCTTGGTCTTGAAAACCCAGGCAGCGCCGCTCGGCAGAATGATGCGGATATGGTGCCCGTCCGGCTCTTCCGGACGCAGGGTTACAGACGGATGCATATGGAAGCGGATATCGTATGGAATCGCTTCTGTGTCTTCCGTCAGACCTGCCGATAAAGGCCGGAACAGCGTATCCTCACCTGTCAGGCGGCGACCATCTCCGTCCATGTACAGACGGCGACGATAGACAAGACCATGGGTATCCTTCCAGCCGCTATGCTGGCTATCAATCCAGATCGTGTCTTTCTCTTCCATACGCTTGGCAGACACACCCGTCGGCCCGACCGGCGCCTGAAGCCCCATCGACCTCACGGGCACGAATTGAGAAGCATCAAATCCGGTAACGGCGAGTGTTGAATGCCCGCTCGTGCGACGTGTTGCGCCGCTCCAGACGGGCGGAACATCAACATGGCTGCCGCAATTAGTGATGATACGCTCGCCCTGATCTTCAAGCTCCAGCGCCAGACAGCCAGCATGCGCGCCCGTGCCGAACTCGCCCGGCGGCGCGTGGCCGGCATCAAGCGTCATGCGCGTACCTTCAGCTTCCAGCTTGTGAATGCCCGTCTTGGTGGCGAATGAGAAAGCGCGTGTATCTGAATAAGGATAAAGCGCGTTCTTGATGTCTTCGCGATTGCCCTCACTACTGCCATTCATAATCGGCAAACCGCCATCAGACAGGCGCAGGAATTTTAGCATGCCCGCAATACGCGGCATCATCTTGGCGACAAAGCTGAGTGTCGGACGTCCCGTCCGCAGATAGAGATCATCTATTGTCTGCAGATCGAGAAGCACGTTGAGAACCATCTCCGGATTTCGGCTGATATGGCCGCCATCAGCGAGAATCTGATCGTTCAGCGTGAACTCAAGCTGGGCTTCAAGCGATGCAATCCGGCGCTCGCCCTCATCCGCGGCAAACGCCATAGCGAGCTGGGTAAAAAGGGATTTCAGAACCGCAATCGGCTCTGGGTACTCACCCGTCGAATGCTGAAGGTGGCGCATCTGGCGCATGAGCGAGTTCATCACCTCGCTGTCAGCCCCGTGGTTTTCTAGAAGGATCGGACCGGCGACCAGCCAGTTCCAGACCCGCTCGGTCGTCACCGGCAGACGCCAGACAAAGCCGTTCCATTTGCCGAAATGTGCAACCCAGTCCGTAAGCAGCTCTCTGGCGCGGCGATGCCCTTTCGGGCCAACAGCCATCAAATGTCGCATCCATTCGAAGCGATGGAGACGGTCTGCAAAATGACGGGACGGGTTTGGAACGCTCCACGGGGAGGCATCCGGCGCGAGTTTCAGCTCGCTCTGGCCTATATGCCAGACGCCCGCAAGAATGTCCTCGCCAATTGCCGGATCACCATAACGAAGGCTTTGCGGATAGAGGCTGAGTTTGTGGGGTGCAGGCCCCGAAAGCTTCATCTTGTAAACCGATGTCGCGCGCGCATCCTCGCCAAGCCGGCCGAGGAAATGACGCCATTCAGACAAATCGCGTTCGGCAGATGAGCTATCAACCACTCCGATCAGGCTCCGGGTCTTAGCGCTGCGATATTCGTTGCATAAGCATCCGGACCGCCTTTAAAGACGGCTGAGCCCGCAACAAGCGCATTCGCACCGGCTGAGATCACCGCCTGAGCATTATCCGGTTTCACACCGCCATCGACTTCCAGAATGATGTCGCGGCCTGTGGCCTCGATCATTTTGCGAAGGGCTTCGATTTTACGCAGCTGGCTGTCGATGAAGCTTTGCCCGCCAAAGCCCGGGTTCACAGACATGACGAGGATCATGTCGATATCGTCCATGACATAATCGAGCACTTCGACAGGCGTTGCAGGGTTCATCGCAACACCCGGCTTCATACCGTGCGAGCGAATAGCCTGCAGCGTGCGGTGAAGGTGAGGCCCCGCTTCCGGGTGAACTGTCAGAATATCTGCCCCTGCATCGGCAAAATCAGCGATGAACTGATCAACCGGCGCAATCATCAAATGCACGTCGAAAGGCTTTTTCGAGTGCGGACGCAGAGACTTGATGACAGGTGGGCCGAAAGTGAGGTTCGGCACAAAATGGCCATCCATCACATCGACGTGGATCATGTCAGCGCCAGCTTCATCAATGGCGCGCACTTCTTCTCCCAGCTTGGAAAAATCAGCAGAGAGAATAGAGGGGGAAATAAGGACTGAGCTCATTTCCCCTGAATACCAAGGTGCGTTCTTCATCACAAGGCGAAGAACGCGCCCCAGAGATGGTTTTTAGTATGGTTTCGGTGTGACGCGGACAGCGTCTTCCCCGAAGGAAACATAGACCGGTGTTCCGACCGCAATGGCTGGCTCAACGCCCTGAACGATTTCCTGGATCTGGCCGTTGCCAAAATCGATTGTGTAGGCGTAGCCAGGGCGTGTATTCGCCGCTTCGCCGACTTCGTTACCAATCACGCCGCCAAGCACCGCACCGGCAACCGCGCCAGCTGCACGCTCGTCATCGCCGCCGCCAACATTAGAGCCGGCAATACCACCGAGGATCGCGCCAGTTGCCGCGCCCAGATAGTTGCGGTCCGGACGGATTGTGACCGGCTGAACGCCGATGACAACGCCTTCGCGGATAGTGGCTGTTACGCCAACGCCAGACGCCGTACGCTCGGTCGCGCTGTAAGTGTTCGCACAGCCGCCAAGAGCCACAAGACACCCGATACCGGTTGCGATAGCGAGTGAACGATAAGATTTACTCAGAATGGGCATAACATCAGCTCCACATAAAATTCCCGTGCCTCAATTCTGAGACTCGTTGAATGAACTGTATATGAACTGATCGTGGCGCAAAAATGTTAGTTGATGAAATTTACGAGAGGTTCCCTCAGATTTCAGCTCTAACGACGCTCCAGCCTCGCGATGTAAAACACATCGCACCCGTCAGGAATGTCGGTTATCTCCGGAAGCGTAAGCACATCACCCTGTTCCGTGATGGCGTTAGCAAAATCCGGAACATCGTCGCCCGTAACCGGTGCGCGAGACCAGTCTTCATGCTCGGCCAGAAACGCCTCGACAATCTCAACACCCTCACGCGGCAATGGCGTGCACACACAATACACCATGCGACCGCCCGGCTTTACGAGCTTTGATGCGGCCTCAATCAGGCGGGCCTGAATCTGCGGGAAACGTGCAAGATCATCTTCGGTCTTGATCCATGGGCCTTCCGGGTGGCGACGCAGCGTTCCGAGCGCAGAGCATGGCGCATCCAGAAGCACGGCGTCAAATGGCGCAGGCGCTTCCCATTTGGTTGCATCAGCCGCGATACATTTTGCCGTGAGGCGCGTACGCTTCAAATTCTGTTCAACAAGACGCATACGCTTGGCCGCGCGATCCACCGCAGTTGTGTCCGCGCCGCTTGCCGCAATCTGCATTGTCTTACCGCCGGGGGCCGCGCACATATCAAGTACAGCTTCACCCTTTTTCGGTGACAGGATGTGAACAGGCAAAGTGGCCGCAACATCCTGCACCCACCAGGCGCCGGCTTCATAACCCATCAGATTTTCAACGACGCCCTCAGCCAGGCGAAGCGATGTCGGCCCGACAGGCTCTCCGCCCATACGCTCTGCATAAAGTTTGCGGTCTTTCGGCACGGTGAGATCAAGCGGCGGCTGATAGCGTTCAGCGCGCGCCATTTGCGCCCCCCCCTCCTCGCCGAGCGCCTTCACCATCATGTTCTGAAAATCTGCTGGCCAGACACTCATCGGATCTTCGTCGTACACGTCCAGATCATCTTCGCGCAGCTTACGCAGCACCGCATTGATGAGGCCGCCCGCTTTACGCGCGCCCTCAACGCCACGCGCTGCTTCAACCGTTTCAGAAACAGCTGCATGCGGCGGTGTTTTCAGCGCCATAATCTGAGCCGCGCCCACGCGGAGCACATTTCTTACGTCAGGGTCGAGTTGTTCGAAATTGCGCCCTGTCACTTTGGACGCGAGCACCATATCCATCTGCCCGAGCTGGCGGAGCGCCGCAGACACAATCGCACGGGCAAAGCCGCGGTCCGGACCTTCAAGCGCAGAAAACCGCTGATCCTGAGAGAGCGCTTCGTCCAGGGTCTGGCGGTGATCAAGAATACGGGTGAGCAGCGAAACGGCTGCAATACGAGGGCAATGCTTTTTCATCGCGGCCCACTAGCACACAGCATCGAGCCTGTCAGGCCGCCTTTGCAAAGGAAAGCCGCTTCAGTTCAGCAACACGATGCGCCATTGGTGACTTTTCCGGATGAGACGACGCGTAGATTGCGTCGCGCGGGTTTACAGTCGCCAGACGGGCAATCATCGGCAAGCCCTCAATCGCGGACAGATTGGACGAGCGCACGCCATGTTCCAGCTTTTGAAGCGCAGACGTCATTATCGCGCTATCCTTGCAAAGCTGTGCAGCGAAAGCATCAGCGCGGCAATCCGGGCGCAATACCTTCTTGCTGAGGCGTGTGAGCTGGCTCTCCGCATCGCCGAACAACCGGCCCATGCTGACAAAGCGCAAAAGGCCACGCAGGCCCAGTTTCGTTGCCATGATGGACATGCCGAGCGACATTGCAGTGGTCACACGCTCGCCCGCTTTGATGTGCCCAAGCTCATGCGCGGTAACAGCTGCGATCTCTAGGCGTGTCAGCGTTTTGAAGAGGCCGGTCGTGACGATAACCCGCCCGCTTGAACCAGAAGCCCCCATCGAGAACGCCATAGGCAACGGCGTATCAATGATGGAGAAACGCGTGCGCGACATGCCCGCAGACATGCAAAGCCGGTTTGTGTCACCCACAAACAGTCTGTGCATCATATTTCCAGCTGAGGCTTCGGTAAGCGTATGAGCTTTAAGATGTTTCAGAACAAATTCAGGCGCAGCATTGTACCAGATCAGCACAACCAGCACGGCCAGGACTGCCAAAAGCCCCGCAATCACGGGTCCGCCGATCAGCCAGCCAAGGCCTGCGGAGAGAAAAACGGCGAAAAGGTTGACCTTGAGAAGTGCCAAGGCGTCCTCCTTCATTTATCTTTTGACGGGTTTTGTTCAGAATTCGAACTAGAATGTACAGCCAATGCTTAACAAACCCTGTGCAATTCTTTAGTGAGCGATAAAAATTCGTCACATTCTCTCAAGGCGTAAATTCCATGACTGACACACCTGATCTCCCGGAAGGCGCAGCGAAAGACAAAGTGCTCCCGCCTGACGCGATTCGCGCGTTAGAAGAGGCTGCAGAGCGTCGTCGCGCCGCTGAAGAAGCCGCCCAGAAGGCTGAAACAGAGAAAGAATTCAATGGTCCGCGCGGTCTTGAACCGACCCGGAATGGCGACTGGGAACGCAAGGGAATCGCTTACGATTTCTAGTGTTCGGGGAAGCAACTGGTAAACAAAACCCAGTTGGCCCATGCCTTGCACATGACTGTCGAAACTGCATTTCGGCTATGTCAGGGAGCTGAGGCCATGCCAAAACTGAACACTTTCCTCGCTGCGACGCTTCTCGCGTCTACATTCGCAGCAACAGCTTATGCCGGTGAACCCGGCTATACAGGATCACGCACCCATCCGGGCCACGCGTCTTCTCAATATGGTGCCCAGACAGGCCATGTCCTTTACGGCAGCGCGCAGGCGCCAACCTACCGGACATACGGTTCAGTTCAGACATCAGCGTCCAGCCACGCTCAGGCGTCTGCATCAGCATCGACCTATGGCTCTTCGTCCAGCGCTTATTCAAGTGCGAGCGCCAGCGCCCACAGTTCTTACAGCTCTGCCGGTTCATCTTATGGTGCAGGCTATGGCTACACAGGCGCCACTCATGGCGGCCCGAACTATGTGATGAACACCGCTGGCCCTGTCGACATTTACAGCGATGAAATCATCTGCACCCTGCATGGCGAAGAAGTTCCTTGTGACGCAATCCCTGGCCTTGCCGAAGCTCTGCGTGCGCAGGGCATGAGCTCAATTGCCGATGCGCTCCCACCATATCGCGGCGGTCCGGCTGTCGATTACATGTATGATGGCAGCTATGCGTCAGGTTATGGCCAGACAAGCTATGCCCACACTGGTGCAAGCTATCAGGGCTCTTCTTATGCAAGCGCTTCCAGCTCGTCTTACGCGGCAGGATACGGGCAGACTTATACGCCTCACCACCAGTCCGGATCTTACCATCACGGACAGCAGGAAGTGTGGGTCACGCCTTGCGGTCAGGTTATCACAACGGTTTCCGGCCATATCCCGCCATGTAATGCGCCGGTTTATTACGAGCCGGCACCAGCACCTGCTCCCGTATCTGTTCGCCTGACTGACGGTACGGTCTTTGCGATGTTTGGCGGCGTCGGCTCCGGCGTTCACGGCGAATACTATGGCGGTGGCGGCACCTATATCGAGGGCGGCGCAACCTATTCAGGCGTTCTGAACCACGCAGCTTCGAACTACACCTTCCGTCGTCGCACGCGTGAGCATAACCCACCGAACAATCCGCCTCATAATCCGCCTTGCGGTGGTGGCGGCGGTGGCTGCGGCGGTGGCGGCCATGGCGGCGGTCACAATGGCGGTGGCCATAATGGTGGCGGCAATTACGGCGGCGGCTGCGGCGTAGGCGGTGGTTGCGGCGGTGGCGGAAGCCATGGTGGCGGCCATAATGGCGGCGGTTACCACGGCGGCGGTCATAACGGCGGTGGTTATCACGGTGGCGGACGTGGCCGTGGTGGTCGCGGCGGCGGCCACAATGGCGGCAACCATGGCGGTGGCGGCGGTAGCTGCGGTGGCGGTTGCTAACCCCGATGCAAGTTTCAGTAGATTAGAGTATTGTACGCAAAACCCCGGGCAGATGTTCGGGGTTTTTCGCATCTGATTTCAGGGTGCCAGACAAAAGAAACCCCCCACAGCCGAGGCCATGGGGGTTAATTCTGTAACTATCCGAAACCGGACTTAAGCTTCGATCGCCTGTGCGTCGCGCTCGCCTGTACGGATACGCATAGCGCTTTCCAGGCCAGTGACGAAGATTTTGCCGTCGCCGATTTTGCCTGTGTTCGCTGTTTCAGAGATTGCAGAAACGATTTTGTCTACAGCTTCAGCTGCACACGCGATTTCTACTTTCACTTTTGGCAGCAGACGGACTTCATATTCCGTACCGCGGTAAACTTCGGTTTTGCCTTGCTGACGGCCGTAACCGCGTACTTCAGTAACCGTCAGACCGGTTACGCCCAGCTCTGTGAGGGCATCAAGAACAGCATCGAGTTTCGATGGTTTAAAGACTGCAGTTACAAATTTCATGGCGTCGTCTCCTTGCGCTGTGTTAGGTGTGTAACATATGCAGATTGCTCACGCAACTGCTTTTTTGTGATCATTGCGGGCCTCATATTTGATGGCGCCACAACCCGCACCTTGGAAGGAGTCGAGGGATCGATCCTGACCCGTTTCACTCCCTCAACAAGGTTAACTCCCCCAATATTCGGGAGAAATAGTTCACCCACCCGTTCCCAGCCTTCACTGGCAGAAGTGAACATTTTCCAGTCAACAGGTGGTGTATACAATGCACGCGTCCAGGCCGATGGCTCGATAAGCGCATCACGTAACAGGCGCTTTGTCTGACGGCGTGAGAACGGTCGCCCGTGTCCGAACGGCGTATTATCCGAAAGCGACCAGGCACCGGAACGGTTCGGCACGACCACCAGAATATGGGCTTCCGGCGCGGCCACACGCCAGATTTCGCGAAGAAATCGCGTGTAATTGCCGGTTTCCTCCAAAGCGTGGACGATCAGAATGCGATCGAACACAGCGTCAGGAAAGGGCAATTCTCGTTCCGCAGCGACCACGCTCGCCGATCCGCGATCTGTCGGCGTCCAGGCATGACCGCCCTGACTTGCGGGCATGAGGCTGACAAGCCGACGCGGCTCACCTTCAAGTGATTGGAGATATGGCGCAGCATAGCCGACACCCAGAACATCCAGGCCGGACAGATTACCCCAGAGACCGTTCACGCGCTCCACAATGGCACGAAGCGCGCAGGCACCCAGCGGCGTCTCGTAAAAATTAAGGAGTTCAGTTACGTCCAGTCTCATCTCGTCTCGCACGCCCAACACTGATAGGGTTTATCATACAAAGATATCCAAAGAGGAAAGTTCCGCCATGTCAGCATTAGAAATTCATCAGTTTCCATGTCTGTCAGACAATTATGGCTATCTGGTGCACGATCCGGTCTCCGGCGAGACAGCTGTCATCGATACGCCGGACGCTGATCGCATTCTCTCAGAAGCGAAGTCTAAAGGCTGGACCATCACCCAGATCTGGAACACGCACTGGCATCCGGATCACACGGGGGGGAACCTGAAAATCAAAGACGAAACCGGCTGCGTGATTATCGGACCGGCAGGTGAAGAAGAGAAAATTCCGGGTCTAGATCGCGCCGTAACCGAGGGCTCGCTCGTCAATCTTGGCGCGCATGCCGCCCGCGTACTGGACCTTCCCGGCCACACGCTCGGCCATTGCGCCTACTCTATGGAAGATGATGGTCTGGCATTCGTCGGCGATACGCTGTTTGCGCTCGGCTGCGGGCGCCTGTTCGAGGGCTCCGCAGAGCAGATGTGGGATAGCCTATCCAAGCTGAAAGCCCTGCCGGAAGATACGACGATTTACTGCGCGCATGAGTACACTGCAGCCAACGCCAAATTCGCCGTCACGATCGAACCGGAAAACAAAGACCTTTCCGCTTACAGCGAACGCGTCACCGAACTCCGTAGCCAGAATAAGCCGACTGTTCCCACAACAATCTCTGCCGAACTCGCCGCAAATCCGTTCCTGCGCGCCGATGTTCCCGAATTACAGGACGCTATGGGCCATTCAGGAGACGCGGTCGCGACCTTTGCAGAAATCCGCAAGCGCAAGGACAATTTCTGACATGTTTGCACGGTCCGGCGACCTCGGCGTACGCGAAATCATACGCATGCTGAACATGCAGAAACATCCCGAAGGCGGCTGGTATGCTGAAACCTTTCGCAGCGATGCAGAAGCTGGCGAAAGAGCTGCCGGAACAGCGATTTACTATCTGCTGGAAGCCGAAGACCATTCTCACTGGCACCGGGTGGATGCCGATGAAACCTGGCACTGGTATGCTGGCGGTCCGCTGTCTCTCACCTGGTCGTCAGACGGCACGAAAGAAAACGCTGGCACGATGACACTCGGCCCTGATCTCAGGGCGGGCCAGCGGCCACAGCACACCATTCCGCGTCATTACTGGCAGACGGCCGTATCACTTGGCGCATGGACGCTGGTTGGCTGCACAGTCGCGCCGGGCTTTGAATTTGCAGGTTTCGAAATGGCGCCGGACGACTGGATTTTGAGCTAAAAACCAACCAGCGCGCCGTGTTATTCATATTTAAAGGATAGTCGTTGTTAATGTCGCTCAGGTGATGAGTAAGGGGTTCCGGGTTTCGGCCTGAGGATCAGAAAAATGATAACGATGAGTCTCGAGAGGCGCTTCACGCAATTCCTGATCGCGTCGACAGTGCTGGCCATTCTTGCAACCGCATTTACCGCTGCCGTCAGCGTAAACTGGCATGTGCGCCATCAACAGAGCAGCGCTCTGGCAGACTACATGTCCGAACGCGGCCTCAGAGAAGATGCATTTTTCAATACCGTTGCCGACTCCCAGAACGCTGCAATGCAAACCTTCAACGAGTATGTTGAAGGCTTGACCGAAGCAGAAATCCAGACCGGGCTCGACACCTATTTCCCGCTACAGGAAAATGGTGCGCGCCGTGGTACAGATGAGCTGTTCGAAGGTGTGTTTATTCCGGGCTATGGCCGTGTTTACGGCATCGCAGCGCTGGGCAGTTCCACACACGAATGGACGCCAGCGCGCGAGCGCACCTTCTACTCGGCCTTCCTGACAATCGCCCGCCACGGCGTTGCCATGAACGACACCCACGAGAGCCTCTGGTTCATGTCGCCACTGGACGATCTGATCATTTTTGCGCCTAACCGTCCGGACCGGCTGGAATACTATCGCCATGAAGCGCCCCATGATTTCAGCGCAACAAGCATCGGCATTGGCGATGTGTCAGAGCCTGATGTGAACCCGGAAGGGCGCACACGCTGCACGCCTCTTATGAGCGCGGCTTACGACCAGACCGGCGAAACTCTTGTCACAGGTTGCCAGACCCCACTTCGCCAGTTTGGCGGCGGACAGGTCGGTATCTTTGGCACGACAATGTTCGTCAACGAGGTGTTCCAGGCGGCATTTGATTCGCTGCCGAACATGGACTCCGATATCTACTTCATTTCGGCTGAAGGGCAGCTGATCGCGCACCATGATATTGATGAGACGATTGATGTTCGCCCCGCGCTAATGCGTGAAATGGAAGAACGTATCGATCCAGAGGAACTTCTGGAGACGTTTCAGAACACCAGCTCGGGCAGCGACGTCTTCTTCCGTAACCCTGAGCATTTTGCCTCCGAAGCCATCGCCTTTTATCACCTCGAAATTCCAGACTGGTATCTGGTCATTTCGATACCGGAACAAACTCTGCTTTACGCATCGCTCAACCAGCTCGTACCAATCTTCATCATGTCGCTCACGGTTGGTGCCTGCGTCATTATCGGCATGACGATCTTTGTGCGCCGCGTCGCATTGAAACCGCTAGGCATTTTGACGCGATCACTCCACGCGCCTGCGGGGGCAACCGGCGACATGGATCATCAGATCGATGAACTCACAGAACGCAGAGACGAGATTGGCCAGCTTGCAAGCACGCTCGCAGATTTTCGAAATCGCACCGAAGCCTACACGTCCAAACTGGAAGACACGGTTGCACAACGTACCGAAAAGCTGCGCCGCCTGAGCGAAGCTAAGTCTACGTTCCTTGCGACAATGAGCCATGAATTGCGCACGCCGATGAACGGCATTCTGGGCGTTTCAGGCGCACTCAATCGCACAGACCTCACGACCGAACAGTCTGAGATGGTGGAGCTCATCCAGCAGTCTACGCAAATGCTGGAGCGGCAGCTGTCGGACGTTCTGGATGTATCCAAAGTTGAAGCCGGCAAACTTGAGCTTATCAGGAACCCTACCAATCTCGCATCCTGCGTGACGGAACTATGTGATTTCCATCGCCACACAGCCAGGGAACGCGGGCTGGACCTCAATCTCAATTTTGATGTCTCGGCACATGGATATTTCCTGGCTGATGAAGTCCGCATCCGGCAGGTGTTGAACAATCTCATCACCAACGCGATCAAGTTCACCAGCGAAGGCTCGGTCACGATCGATGTCAGCGGCGGCGAGTATCTTGATGTCACGCGGCAGGTGGTCAGCTTCAAAGTCACAGACACTGGCGTTGGCATGAACGCAGAAAGCCTTGCGCAGATCTTCGAGCCATATGCTCAACCGACGAAAAACGTTGCCGAAACAAACCGCGGCACGGGTCTCGGCCTGACCATCTCGAAATCGCTCGTAGAGCTGATGAAAGGCGAAATCATGGCGCGGTCCCACCCGGGACATGGCAGCGTGTTCGCGTTCGAAATCCCGCTCGTTCGTTGTCAGACACAAAACCCTTCGCTGACGCCTGTATCGGAAGAGGCTGAAGCGCTTGCCGACCATTTGTCATCCACGCGCGTCCTGCTCGCTGAAGATCACCCGGTCAACCAGCGTGTTGTACAACTCATCCTTAAACCGCTGGGTGTCGACGTTGAGATTGTCGAGAACGGTCAGGACGCTGTCGAAGCCTATAAGAATGGCAGTTATGATGTCATCCTGATGGATATGCGCATGCCGGTGATGGATGGTCTGGTAGCCACCCGCCAGATTCGTGAAATCGAAAGCAATGAGAACCGGGGCCACACCCCAATTCTGGTACTCAGCGCAAATGCCATGCCCGAACACTGCGACCAGTCCATGATGGCCGGGGCAGATATGCATGTCGGCAAGCCGTTAACACCGGAGCGCCTGATTGATGCCGTCCGCGAAGGCCTGGAATTGAAAGCCGAAGGGAGCGGTGCCAGCGAGCGTTCAAGCTCCCAACGCGCCTGAAACCGTAAACATTCATTAACGGGACATTAACTGAAACCGGTCATTTCGTTAAAGTGGCGGAATCTGAAAAGATTCGGCGACTTGTTCGAGACGGAGCGGCTTTATGGCGTTTAGTGCAGATCAGATACCAGTCATGGTGGCTGTCGGAGCTTCAGCTCTGGCGCTGTCTTCCATGCTTTGGTCGCTACGCGTTACAGACGGCCATCGCGGCGCGGCACGCAAATTCCGCCAGCGCGCAGATACCTCCGAAGAACAACTCATTCGCGCCGAAAGCATTTTTGACGCCCATCCGGGCATTATTCTCGTCTGGGAAGATGACGCGCTGGACGGCGACGAGGTCGGCTCCCCTGTCGTTTACGGATCGCCCGTGGCGCTAGCCGGCCTGCTCAGATTTACAGATGACTCGCTCTCAAACGATCCGGCTATCCGGATTGTCGAAGGCCTTGCTGATTTGGAGGCACGTGACGCATCCGGCAAAGACACAACACTACGCCAGCGCCTGCGGGAACTCCGCCTCTCCGGGTCACCATTTTCGCTGACGCTGATTGGCCCATCAGGCCGTTTTCTTGAAGCTGATGGCCGCACGGCGGGTGCGCGCGCGGTCATGTGGCTGACGGACTCCACGATTAAAGGTCTTGAAGAAAGCTCGGCGCGCTTCCGCATTGAAGAAGCCCGTCAGGTCGTTGCACGTGACCCGACTGCCTTTCTCGACATGCTCTCCAAAGCGCCTTTCCCGGCGTGGCGTCTTTCCGGCACCGGCCGTCTACAATGGGCGAACAGCGCATATCTGACCGCTGTTGAAGCGCGTAACCTCGACTCCGCGCTTGAGAAGCAAATCCACCTCGACTCGCAGGTGAATGATCAGGTCAAATCCACGCTGGAAAGCAATTCGGAAATTTCCGAAACACGCCAGATTTCAGTAAACGGCGAACGCCGTTCCATGCGCGTGCTCACCTTCCCGCTCTCTGGCGGCGCTGGCGCGATGGCGTTCGACGTTACCGACGAAGTCGATGCGCAGGAAACCCTGACCCGTCACGTGCGTGCGCACGATGAAACGCTGAACCATATCGATGAAGGTGTGGCGATTTTCGGCGGCGACCGCCGCCTCGTCTACTTCAACCGCGCTTTCTCAAAAATGTGGGATCTGAAAGACAGCTTCCTCATCGAAAAGCCGAGCCATGGTCAGGTTCTCGACGAGCTCCGCGCAGGCCGCAAACTGCCAGCCCGCGCCAATTTCGGCGAATGGCGCGCTGAAGAGCTGGCGCATTACCAGATGAAATCGTCCACCGCCGAGGATATCTGGCGTCTGCCGGATGGCCGCACGCTGAAAGTGACCCGCCAGCATCACCCGCTGGGCGGTCTGCTTATCCTGTTCAAAGACATGACGGACGAGCTGGCCCTTGAGAGCAAATACAAAATGCTTATCAAGACGCAGACAGCGACGCTCAACAATCTGCACGAGGCTGTCACCGTGTTCGGCCCGGATGGCCGCCTACGCCTGCACAACGAAGCCTTCATGCGCCTGTGGGAACTCGACGCAAAAGACCTTCAGGGCGAGGTGGATTACAACCACCTTTCAGGGCTGTGTACCAAGCTGTTCCACGATCAGGACACATGGGCCAATATTAAAGGCCATATCACCAACCCGTCTTCCGAAGCGCGCCGCGAAACAACCGGCGAGATGAAACGCTCTGACGGCAGTGTGGTGACCTATCTCACTCAGCCTCTGCCAGATGGCGCAACTCTGGTCGCGTTTGTCGACATGACAGCTGCCCGCCGTGTGGAAGAAGCGCTCCGCGAGCGCGCAGAAGCCTTTGAAGCGGCTGACAAGCTGCGTACAGAGTTCGTGCGCAATGTCAGCTATCAGCTACGCTCACCGCTGACGACCATTCTTGGCTACACGCAGTTCCTTGAGAGCGGTCAGGTTGGCGAGCTGAACGAGCAGCAATCAGGCTTTGTGGATTCAATCCTCACAGCCTCCAACAACCTCTCCAAGCTGATCGACGACATTCTCGATCTGGCGATGATTGAGGCCCGCCGTCTCGACCTCGACATCTCGTCCGTCGACCTGAAAGAGGTTGTGAACGACAGCATCAACATGATGGTGTCGAACGCCGAAGACACAGAGGTCGAAGTTGTCTGCGAACTGCAGCCTGACCTTGGCACGATGATGGCCGACGAGCGCCGCCTGCGTCAGATCCTGTTCAATCTGATGACCAATGCGATGCGCTTCACGGACTCGGGCGGCAAGATCACCATCGAAGCTCACAAACAGGACGATATGGTCTGGCTTTCTGTCTCCGATACGGGCGCTGGTATCGAATACGACCAGCAAGCCTCCGTGTTTGACAGCTTTGCATCCGGCGACCGCCGCGGCGCAGGCCTCGGCCTTGCTCTGGTCCGCTCTTTCGTAGAGCTGCATGGCGGCCAGGTGATGATGCAATCAGCCCCTGGTGAAGGCACACGCGTTATCTGCATGATGCCAGCCGATGCCTCGGGCGCAGTACCGCAAGGCGATGACGACGAAATTCGCTCAGCTGCGTAGCTTCGCTGGCACCTACCTATCAAAGCCGCTCTGACAGGGCGGCTTTTTTATTGCCGCTTGCGGAACCGCTCGAGTGAGCGCAAGTTTCTTTCCCATGACATCTACATCCCTGCTTCGCCTTGGGCTTCTCACATTCTTTCTGAGCTTCCTCAGCCCGTTATCGCTGCAGGCGCAGGATGCCTCTCAAACCGATGCGCCCATTTCGCTTGAAGAAGGCGTACCCGACGATGCAGCTATCCTCGAACGGATAGACGATATCTTTGCCCAAATTGAATCGCTTCAAGGCATCGAAGCCAGTGTTCAGTCAGGGGTGGTGACGCTTTCAGGCACGACAACGAATGCTGATGCGATGGATCTTGCCGAAACCCTCTCTTCGCGCGTTGAGGGCGTCGTTGCCGTTCAGAACCAAGTCATCCGTGATGCGTCAGTTTCCAACCGCGTCACGCCGGCCATGGACGCCGCGCGCGGGCAGATCGAAGCCTTCATCCGCTATATTCCGCTCTATGCTCTGGCGCTCGGTGTATTCGCGCTCATCCTTATGGGCGGGTGGCTTCTATCGCGCGCGCAATTCATCTGGCGCACTATTTCGCCCAACCGGTTTGTCGCCGATCTGATTTCCACCTTCGTGTTCACGATCGCCTTCATCATCGCCATGATTTCAGCGCTGAGCCTGATCGGCGCGACAGCCTTTCTCGGCACGCTGCTCGGTGCAGCGGGCGTGGTGGGGCTCGCCATCGGTTTTGCGGTCAAAGACACGATCGAGAATTTCACCGCATCAGTCATGCTGTCTATTCGCCAGCCCTTCCAGCCGAATGACCACGTCGTGATCAATGGCGAAGAAGGCCGGGTGATCCGCCTGACATCACGCGCCACGATCCTGATGACACTGGATGGCAATCATCTTCGCATTCCGAACGCCAATGTCTTCAAAGGCGTCATTCTGAATTATTCGCGCAATCCGGACCGTCGTTTCAGCTTCATGCTTGGTATTGATCCTGAACAGGACGAGATGGAAGCCGCATCGCTTGGGCAGGCGACACTCGAAAAGCTGGATTTTGTGCTCGCCGATCCGCCTGCGGTCGGCCTGATCAAAGAGCTAGGCGCCTCAACAACCGATCTTTCCTTCAATGGATGGGTCGATCAACGCGATACCGATTTCAACAAAGCGCGTTCGGCTGCGATCTCTGCGGTCAAAACTGCGCTGGAAGCCGCTGGCTTCAGCCTGCCGGACCCGAGCTATCGTATCTCCATTAAAGGCGGCTCAGCCCTTCCGACCCAGCCTGTTTCAGCCATTGTGGAAGAAGTGGACACACCTGAGGAAACACCTGAGCCCGAGAAGGCCCCGGACGTACCGGATACCTCGCCCGATACCTCGCTTCAGGAACGCGTCGACGCAGAGCGCCGCGCCAAAGGTGAGGATGATCTTCTAGGCAATGGCGGCGCAAGCGAGCTCTGATCTTTCGTCCAGCTTGACGCCTTCGCATCCCGTCCGCATTAGCAATATTCAGGATAAGAAGACGGGGCAAACCAATGATGGGCCAGTTAGAGATTCGACCAGTACGCGCGGAAGACAAACCCGTCTGGGAGAAGCTGTGGACGGATTATCTGGTCTTCTACAAATCCGAGCTCCCACAGTCGGTTTACGACGCGACTTTTGCCCGTCTCCTCACCGACGAGCTTTATGACCCGCATGGTCTGATCTCATGGCAGGGCGACACAGCAATTGGCCTCACCCACTTCATGCGTCAGCGACATTGCTGGCGTCCTGAAGACGTCATCTATCTGCAGGACCTCTATGTGAACCCGGAGGTGCGCGGCACTGGTGCAGGCCGCGCGCTTATTCAGGCCGTTTATGACGCGGGCGACGCGATGGGCTGCCCGACTGTCTACTGGATGACCGAGAACGACAACCACACGGCCATGAAGCTTTATGATCGCATGGCCAAGCAGACAAAGTTCATCAAATACCAGCGCTGATCTGCTACTTCGCACTTGCCTCTGCTGCGTAATCGCCGGACAGTTTGCAAAACGCGGGGGGAGAGAAGACTCATGTTGAAGGTGTTGAAGTGGATCGGGATCATCATCCTGATCGTTCTGGTTGCTGTTATCGCCGCCGTTTCCATCGGTCTTTTCGTGACGCGCCCTTCGCCCCCGCCTAAGAATTCAGAAAGCGCAGCGCGAATAGCTGATGGGCCATATGACGTCGAAACCAGTGAATACATCTGGGTTGATACGACGCGCTCCACCCCGCCAAACGGAGAATTCGAGGGCGCGCCTGATCGCACACTGCCGACGCGCATCTGGTATCCGCAAGGCGCAGACGGCCCTGCCCCGCTTGTCATCTATAGCCACGGCTTCCGGTCCGATAATGTAGGCGGAGCCTATATCGCAGAGTTTCTGGCGAGCTATGGCTATGTCGTCGCCGCGCCCCGCTTCCCGCTTTCCAATGGTATGGCGCCAGGCGGCGCGACCATTTCAGATGTGCCGAGCCAACCGGGCGATGTGAGTTTCGTCATAGACCAGATGCTCGCTCTTTCAGGTGACGACAAACCCTTCAGCGTTACGCTGGACGCTGATCGCATTGGCGCGATTGGCCTGTCGCTTGGCGGGCTCACAACCACGCTCACCACCTTCCACCCGGAATGGCGTGACGCGCGAATTAAGGCCGCTGTCTCTATGGCCGGTCCGGCAGATGTTTTCGGCCCGGACTTTTTCACCACCACCGATGCCGCGTATCTGGTGATTTCCGGCACTGAGGATGCAATCGTTCCCCACCGCACAAATGCCGCACCAATGCCGGATAAACTCTCATCGGGCGGATTGCTGGAAATTGAAGGCGGCACACATGCAGGCTTTGCCGACCTCATGTCAGGCATTCCACGCCTGTTCGGAAATCCGGACGCACTTGTGTGCTCGATTACTGAATTCGGGACAGGCGGCCATCCGTTTGACGGCATGTTTGGCGGGCCGGAACTCGGCCTGATATCTCCGGATGAGTTTGTACCGGCCTGCTCGTTCGAACTGGGCGAAGCCATCAGCGCCGGACGCCAGCAAATGATCGCCAAACTCGCCATTCACGCGCTTCTGGAATCGGTCTTCGCAGACACCGCGGAGACACGCAGCGAGAATGAGGACTTCGTCATCGAGACGCTTGAAAACGACTTCCCCGAGCTGACCTATCTACCAGCGACGCGCTAGGTTTCTGAAAAAGCTTCAATGCTACTTCAGGCCATCGGCGATTTTTAGAATCTCTGCCTCAACGCAGGCCATTGCCGCTTCTATTTCGGCAATGATCTGGGCTCGCGAGAAAATGCCAATCTCGTAAAAATGGGTGCCGTCGGTTCTCTCAATGCGAGGCAGTTTCCGGCGCTGGCCCTCGAAGCAAAGCGCGAAAGTTCCGATCCTGACGAGATCACCGGTAATATTGGCAAGCCTTCAGAATAGCCACCAAGCTGAATCACAAAGTATTCTTCTGTTGCGAACATCCTCTGGTACGCTTTCAGATCATGCCAATGCCAGACAATTTCGCCGGGATATCCTCCGAGCGGCAGGCCATCAAAATCAAAATCCATCGCAACCTGCTGACCGTCGCGCGCATCCCAAGGTATCGGATTGTTTCGAATGACGCTCTCTTCGAAATCGGGCGACGGCTTACCGGTCGACGAAGCGATGGCCGGATCAAAACGGATGGTCAGTCGTTTTTCTGTGCCGTCGCTCACAGCTTCTTCCTCACTATAGCGCGCGGTAGACCCGCATAATCTCGGCGCGAACGCGTGTTATACATGCCTCGAACTCGTCAATGACGAGCTTTTTCGAGAACACGCCAATCTCTCCGAGGCGAATACCCTGATCTGTATAGCGCAGCTGCACAGACTTTCCGACAATCTCATCTGATGGTGCGACCACGCTCAAAGTAATCTTCTCGCCGCGGACCTCGGCAAGCCCGACAGCGTCCCCACCAAACCGGATAAGATGCTCCCCATCATGGCGGAGTTTTTTCAGTTCACCGTCAAGGCTTTGAAGATGCTCAATGACTGTATCTGCAGAATGCGCGAGCTCTACCCCATCCGCGACGAAGGTCATGAAGCAGACATCCTGATTGCACGCTTCGCGTAGCTCCGCCCGCTTCAGGATTTCAGACCGGTAGCCACGCGCCAACGCTAAAGGCGCATCCATTTCCGGTGAAAAGCTGATCGCAAAGCGCTGCGATGGCGCCTCCACGGCCGGCTCAAGGACCGGCTCCGGCGCAGGCGCTTCCGCCGGAGGAGCAACCTCAACAGGCGCAGCCGCCTTCACCGACTGCGTATTCATCGAATAGCGCATCGCAACATTAGCCCGCTCATACTTGACGGCATACTTTTCCATTATGATCGCGTCATGGCGAAAGCCGAATTTCTCATAGAGATGGATCGCCGCTTCGCATTTCTTGTTCGTGAGCAGGTGCAGCTTCTGAACACCCATCTCACGCGCCCGATTGATCAGCGCAACCAGCAGGAATTCACCTGCCTTCTCTCCCCGCTTTGTCGACGACACGCCCATTTTGGTGAACTCGAACGCACCATCTTCGCCAACAGGCTGCAATGCGCCAGCGCCGATGATATCGCCGCTCGAATTTCGGACGAACAGAATGTCACCGCCCTTATCTATGATGTGGCTCTGAGGGTCTTGCAGGACTTCAATATCCGAGGGCTCGAGAACAAACATATCCTCAATCCACTCGGCATTCAGGCGATAAAAATCAGGCGCAAGTTCTGGCGTATAAGGCACGATCTCCAGCCCGCTTTCAGGATGAATACGCTCTGTCAGCGGGCGTTCTTCCAGGCGGCGTTCAATCTCAGTCAGCTGGTCAATGACATCCCCAGATACATTACGCGTTATGTTTTTAGCCGCGCACTCGATCTGCAGCCAGGCCGTCGACTTCAGATGCGCCACAAGGCAGATGCCATCTTCTGTCAGAGCAACATTGCGGACACGCTGATCATCATCGTCGGCCGTCAGCCGGACGAGCCCTTTGTCTGCCATCCCCGCCACAGTCCGCGTAATTGCGGGCTGTGAGATACCAATCAGCTCAACAAGCTGGCCGATTGTTGCGTCTCCATGCAGGTCCAGCGCCGCCAGCACCGTATTGAACGCAGGCAGGAGCTTTCCGTGTCCGTTGGCTTCGAAGATTTTCGTCGCATCAGCCTGCATTCGCTCGGCCAGCCGCTTCATACGGCTACCCAGAAACAGATAATTCTTTTGCGAGAGGACATCCAGCATAACGCATTCCCATATCATGTTATATAATGCGTTATCTTTATGAATCTGGGAGCGCAAGCAGAATTTATACGCCCTGTGATTTTAGTTTAGATGATCCCCTCGGCTTCGAGCCGTTCCAGTTCGCGCTCATCCCGCCCAAGAAGCCCGCAATAGATCGCCTCATTGAACGCGCCAGGATCCGGCGCAGACCAGCGAACATTGCCGGGTGTATCCGAGAATTTCGGGAAGACATTCTGCATCGGGATGTCACCGAAATACGGGTGAGCGACCTTTGTAATCGCCTCTCGCGCCGCATAATGCGCATCCGCGAGCATTTCAGGGCCGCGATAGATCGGCCCGCAAGGCACACCATGTTCCTCGCAGGCATCCATCACCTCTTGCGAGGTCAGCTTCACGCTCCAGCGGGAAATGTGCTGATCAAGTTCCTGCTGATGCTCGCCGCGCGCATAGTGATCCTTATAGCGCGGATCGTCTGCCAGTTCCGGCTCGCCCATGGCCGCAGCAAGACGGCGCCAGACCGTGTCCTGATTGGCCCCGATAATGACCATGGCATCCGATGTCGGGTAAATGTTGGATGGCGCGACGCCGGGCAGATAGCTGCCTGTGCGTTCGCGCACATAACCGGCGACGCCCGCCTCCGGCACGAGGCTCTCCATCATAGCAAGGCACGCCTCGTAAATCGCAGAGTCGACGATCTGCCCCCGCCCTGTGACATGGCGATGATGCAGCGCGGCGAGCGCACCCAGCGCGCCAAAGGTCGCCGCGAGACTATCACCCAGAGAAATGCCCGCACGGCTCGGCATGCGATCGGGCTCACCCATCACATAACGAAGCCCGCCAAAGGCTTCACCGACGCTCGCATAGCCTGCTTTTTTAGAATGCGGCCCCGTTTGTCCGTACCCGGACACTCTCACCATGATCAGCGCCGGATTGATCGCTGAGAGCACATCATAACCAAGCCCCCACTTTTCCATCGTGCCGGGCCGGAAGTTCTCGACGAGTATATCGGATTTGGCGACCAGCTCTTTCAGCATGGCCTGCCCTTTTGCTTCGCGAAGGTTCAGCGTGACCGTCTTCTTGTTGCGCCCGACCACGGGAAACCAGAGCGATCTTCCGTCCGGCTTGGCCTGCCCCCAGTCACGCAGAGGGTCTGGCTGGCCCGGCGGTTCAACCTTGATGACCTCCGCGCCGAGATCGCCCAGCAGCTGGCCGCAGAACGGCCCGGCCAGCAAAACACCAAGTTCGATTACGCGCAGGCCTTTAAGCGGGCCGGTGGCTTCGGTCACAGAGACGATTTGATCAGTCATGCACGGCACTTTAGCGCCGCGATTTACCCTGACAATGAGATTGTCGTGACTGCGATAGCGAACTAGTTTGACCCAAACAGAAATTCCGCCAGGCGGATGGGAGGATTATTTTGCGTCATCTGGTTTCAGCCTTTGCACTTGGATTGGCGATCAGCGCTGCACCTTTAACGGCGCACGCACAGACCGATGCGGTCGCGACAGAATCAGCCTCATGGGAAGACGTGACCTACGCTCATCCTGAAGGGCTTGAGCTGCTCGCGCGGATTTACCGCCCGCAAAGCGCGGAAGGCCGGCTACCTGTCGTGATTTCAGTCCATGGCGGCGCGTGGGGCGCGTATGATCGCACATCCGGCCGGGTCTATGATCGGGCGCTTGCAGATGCCGGCTATCTGGTCGTGGCAATCGATTTTCGCCAGTCTCCCGATTATCAGCACCCTGCCGGATCAGCCGATGTGACGGCCGCCGTTCGCTGGGTGCGCCTCAATGCAGAAGCGCTTGGTGCCGACGCTGACGAGATCGGCCTGATTGGCTCCTCCTCTGGCGGGCACCTCGCCCTGCTGGCTGCAGTTCGCCCGAATAACGAGGCCCATCTCGGCACGCCAATTGCGGGCGCGGATGACGGCTTCGCACTACATGACGAGATTGATGCGAGTGTCGATTATGTCATCGCCATGTGGCCGGTCTCATCGCCGATTACACGCTATCGCTATGCCCAGCGCGCGGGCATTGATCAGCTCGTTACGCTAACGGAACGATATTTCGCAGATGAAGACGCGATGTGGGACGCGTCGATCCCGCGCATCGTTCAGGCGGGTGAGGCAGAGGATTTGCCGCCGATCCTCGTCATTCAGCCGGGCATGGATTCAAACATCCCGCAGGATATGACGTTTGATCTTTTGCAGGCCTGGCAGGCACGCAGCGGCAAGGTGGACTATGCCTTCTATCCCGGTGCGCCGCATGCCTTCGGACATTACCCGTCAGAGAATACCGAAGACATGCTGGCGGCGATCACCAGTTTTATAGATCGTCAGCTTGCTGACTAATTAGGCTAGACGCTCGGCATGCCATTTCAAATGCTCGGCCATAAAGGTCGAGATGAAATAGTATGAGTGGTCATAGCCGTCCTGCATCCGGATATCGGCCGCTTGCCCCGCTGCCGAGCAGGCTTCTGCCAGAAGATGGGTTTTCAGCTGGCCTTCAAGGAAGTTGTCGCCTGTGCCCTGATCGACCAGCAAGCCGGTTTCAACACGCGCACCATCTTCAATAAGTGCGACAGCATCGTATTCACGCCATTTAGCCTTATCCGCACCGATATATCCCGTCAGCGCCTTTTCACCCCAGGGACATTGCAGAGGCGAAACGATTGGCGCAAAGGCTGACACAGACTTGTAAACAGACGGATTTCTAAGGCCGATCGTCAGCGCGCCATGTCCGCCCATTGAGTGGCCGGTAATGCCCTGACGCTCCATATCCGCCGGAAAGTTTGCTGCAATAATCGAAGGTAGTTCGCTCTCAATATAGTCGCGCATGTTATAATGCTCAGCAAACGGAGCTTCTGTCGCGTTTACATAGAAGCCAGCGCCCAGTCCGAAGTCATATGCGCCTTCAGCGTCATCTGGCACGCCTTCGCCACGAGGGGATGTGTCGGGCGCCACGAAGATGAGACCAAGTTCCGCACAAGCTGCGCGAAACTCACCTTTTTCGGTGACGTTCGCATGCGTGCAGGTCAGCCCGGACAGATACCAGACCACCGGCAGTTTCGCGCCCGGCGCGTGAGGCGGCACATAAACTGAGAAGGTCATATCCGGGCCGGTTGCGCTGGAGCGATGCTTGTATACGCCCTGCGTACCGCCAAAGGCTTTATTGGTGGAGACTGTTTCGATCGTCATATCATCCTGTCCTTTATTCTGTTTCGAGTGGCGCGCCGCCCATTGCAGGGCCGAGCTCGGCCCGCAAACGTTCGACGAGTTTTTGTACTTTCGGCATAAGATGTCTGCGCTGCGGATAGACCGCCCAGACAGGCTCTGCTGGTGGCAGGCTTTTCTTCAGAAGCGGCACAAGCTCGCCAGAGGCGATGCCTTCGC
The DNA here is from genome assembly GCA_002723155.1 of Ponticaulis sp. Taxonomy (GTDB): domain Bacteria; phylum Pseudomonadota; class Alphaproteobacteria; order Caulobacterales; family Hyphomonadaceae; genus Ponticaulis. Next base: position 864,394 of record PBNO01000006.1, read on the forward strand.
TCAGATAGAAGTCCGGCAGCTGGCAAATGCCGAGCCCGGCCTTCACCGCCTCAACGACAGCGGAACCGGAATTGCATTTGAAACGCCCTTTCGGGCGGAACATGACCGGCTCACCATCAACCTCGAACTTCCAGGTCTCAGACGAGCCCATAACGCATTCATGGCTTGCCAGATCTTCCACCGTTTTCGGCTTTTTATGCTCCGCCAGATATGTGTGAGACGCACAGACCTGCCAATTACGGCGGGCAATCAGCGTCTGAATGTATCGTGGGTCATCCATAACGCCCGTTCGGATTGCCATATCGAAACCATCAGCGACCAGATCGCGGCGCTGGTTAGAGAGATCAACTGTCACCGAAAGGCGCGGATAGTCCTGCATCAGTGAACGGACGATTGGCGCGACGAAGCGCTCACCCAGTGACACAGCGCATGTGACGCGCAGTTCCCCAACAGGCTCTCTATCGCCCCCGATCAGCGCAAAAGCCTCGTCGCGGTCCTGAACCAGCTGCTCGCAATGCTGAAAGAGAGACCGTCCCGTATCCGTCAGCGACACCTGACGCGTTGTACGGAAAAACAAGGTAGACTGAAGGCGTTCTTCAAGGCGCATCACCGCACGGCTCACATGTGAAGAGGAGAGGCCCAGAACCTCCGCCGCACGTTTGAAACTGCCCTGCTGGGCCACGGCGACAAACTCTTCAATACCATCCCACTGACTCAAACTATCCCGTCCTTGCAATTATGCATATTTAATTTAGCCCTTTATTTCATCTGGAGCATTGATTAAACGGTTATCAGCAAAATTACGGAGTGCAAACATGAAAACCCGCGCTGCAGTCGCCTTTGAAGCGAAAAAGCCACTCGAAATTGTTGAGCTGGATCTGGAAGGCCCAAAAGCCGGTGAAGTTCTGGTTGAAATTATGGCAACCGGCATCTGTCACACAGACGCATACACACTGGACGGACTTGATTCGGAAGGTATTTTCCCGAGCGTTCTGGGCCATGAAGGCGCAGGCATTGTGCGTGAAGTCGGCGCTGGCGTAACCTCAGTGAAGCCGGGCGACCACGTTATTCCGCTCTACACACCAGAGTGTCGCCAATGTAAATCCTGCCTCTCCGGCAAAACCAATCTGTGTACGGCCATTCGCGCGACGCAGGGCAAAGGCCTGATGCCGGATGGCACGTCCCGTTTCTCTTACAAAGGCCAGACCATTTACCACTATATGGGCTGCTCCACCTTCTCCAACTTCACAGTCCTGCCGGAAATCGCCGTTGCGAAAATCCGCGAAGACGCCCCATTCGACAAAGCCTGCTATGTCGGCTGCGGCGTGACAACGGGCGTTGGCGCAGTGACCAACACGGCCAAAGTTCAGGTCGGCGACAATGTCGTCGTCTTCGGCCTTGGCGGCATTGGTCTCAACGTCATTCAGGGTGCAAAAATGGCTGGTGCGGACAAGATTGTCGGTGTTGACCTCAATAATGCGAAAAAGGAATGGGGCGAAAAGTTCGGTATGACGCACTTCGTCAATCCGAAAGACGTCTCTGACGTTGTCGCTCACATCGTTGAGCTGACTGATGGCGGCGCGGACTATTCCTTCGATTGTACCGGCAATACAGATGTGATGCGTCAGGCGCTGGAATGCTGCCACCGCGGCTGGGGCACAAGCGTCATCATCGGCGTTGCAGAAGCCGGCAAGGAAATCGCAACACGTCCATTCCAGCTGGTGACGGGCCGCAACTGGCGCGGCACAGCGTTTGGCGGCGCGAAAGGCCGAACGGACGTTCCGAAAATCGTAGACTGGTACATGCAGGGCAAAATCCAGATCGACCCGATGATCACACACGTCATGCCGCTTGAGAAAATCAACGACGCGTTCGATCTGATGCATGAAGGCAAATCGATCCGCTCTGTTGTGACATTCTAAGGCACAGGCCGTCGGATTAGATTAAAGAAAGCCGCATACTGAAAAGTGTGCGGCTTTTTTGCGGGGGACACTATGAATCTTCTTCTACGCTTCTGCCTTGAGCTTGCGGCGCTTGCTGGTATCGGCATGGCTGCGTTTCAGGCAGGCGAAAGCATCATTGGCTATGCATTCGCAATTGCCGCTGTACTCCTCGCGGCAGCGACATGGGGCATTTTCAATGTTCCAGATGACCCGAGCCGATCAGGCAAAGCGCCCGTGCGCGTCTCTGGTCCGGTTCGATTGATCATAGAACTCGCGATCCTGCTTGGCGGGTCGCTGGCATTTCATCTCGCGGGGCATTCATGGATCGCGCTTGCCCATGCAGCGCTGATCGCGCTGCATTATGCCCTTTCAGGTGAGCGGCTTCGCTGGCTGTTAAAACAGAGCTAGGCTTTCATACCCCAGGCTAGCGCAAGGAAGCCAATACCTGTCACCAAAGGTGGCAGCATGACGTTCGGCATTGGCGCGAGGCCAAGCGCGATCATCACAATGCCCAGCACACCAACAGTGTACATAACCGCTTTCTTCTTTTTACTTTCGATCAGTTGCATGAGGTGGCTCCGTTAAATCTGGTTTCGATCTACCAACGCCTTCCGCCGCAAAGGGTTCAACGGAAACACCACCCCTCACCTCACGGTATGGCTGGACATTCTCTCAACACACGCGAATATCACCGCCGGAACGAGCCGCGACCGGCCCGTAAATATAGGGAGACACCATGTTCAGCCACATGATGGTCGGGTCAAACGACCTTGATAAAGCCAAAGTATTCTACGACGCACTTTTTGAGTCTCAGGGCGGTAAGCCGGGAATTCTCGATCCTAAGGGCCGCCTTGTGTACGCACACAATGGCGCTGTTTTCCTTGTCACAAAGCCAATCGACGGCAACGCCGCAACAATCGGTAACGGATCAACCATCGGCTTTGCGATGGCCACAACCGACGCAGCCAACGCATGGCATGCGGCAGGCGAAAAAGCAGGCGGCACACCAATTGAAGACCCGCCAGGCTGGCGCGAAGGCGGCGGCATGAAGCTTTATCTCGCTTATCTGCGTGACCCTGACGGCAACAAGCTCTGCGCACTCTGCCGCGGCTAACCGATTTCGGGCGGTTCGGAACCCTGCAAAGCCTCCTGCATTAGTCATGCATGGAAAACTCTGCAGAATTTGAACCGCTCGCTCTTATCTGGGGCACCATTCTTACGCTTTATCAGGGCCTGATATCCCGCCTGCCGCAGATCGGCCTTGCCCTCATCACTCTGATCGCGATCCTGATCGCCGCAACAATCATCAGAAAAGCTGTCACGACAATAATGAAGCGCGCGAAGACCCGCAGCGCCCTCATTCGTCTGGCTGGAAATCTGATCGTGATCGCATCGTGGATCATCGCGATTGCTGTTGCCGTGACGATTGTGTTCCCATCCATTACGCCAGCTAACCTGATTGCCGGTCTTGGTCTGACGACGGTCGCAATCGGTTTTGCGTTCAAGGATATTTTCGAAAACTTCCTTGCCGGCGTCATCATTCTGGCGCGCAAAAAAATGCGTATTGGCGATGTGATTGAAGTAGACGATGTGTTCGGCCGTATTGAAGACATCCAGATCCGCGAGACGCATGTTCGCGATACGTCTGGCGAGCTGATCATTGTGCCAAACGCGCACCTTTTCAAAAATCCTGTTGAAGTTCAGACCGACCAGCCCCTGCGCCGTCAGGATCTCGTTGTGGGTGTCGATTATGACGCTGACATGCGTCAGGTCCGCGAGGCCTTACAGAAGGCGCTGGATGGCTGCGAGACTGTAAATCGCAGCAAGGAAACAGAGGTGAAGTGTGTCGGCTTTGGTGGTTCGAGCATTGATTTCAAACTGCTCTGGTGGGCAGACAGCCAGCCTGCCAAACAACGCAACACGTATGATGAAGTCGCATTCGCTGTGAAAGACGCGCTCGACGAAGCGGGTGTCTCTATCCCATTCCCGCAATCCACGCTGTCATTTCGCGAGGAAGCATGGCCAGTGCGCATCGCAAACCGCGAAGGCCGCGATCAACCGGCAGACGCTTAAATTTATAGAAGACTCGGTGGCGGCTCAGGCCGCCATAACGCGTTCCACTTCGTCGACAAGCTCGCGAAGGTGGAAAGGTTTGGAGAGGATTTTCGCGCCGGCTGGTGTGTTCGCCTTGTTAGACAGCGCCACAGCCGCAAAGCCTGTAATGAAGACAATCTTCATAGCCGGATCGAGTTCCGCGCCGCGACGCGCCAGCTCGATACCGTCAATGCCAGGCATCTGAATATCGGTGAGAAGCAGATCGAAGACTTCACGCTCGAGCGCGGTCAGCGCGGTATCGCCATCCTCGAACGCCTGCACTTCATGACCGGCACGGCGCAGCGCCGCAGTCAGAAAGCTGCGCAGGGAGTCATCATCTTCAGCAAGTAGGATTTTTGTCATTACGAGACCTGTATTCCACCGAACCCTTTTGGAGTATCCTCAACCATTGTAAACTGACGGTGAACGTCTGTCGAAGACTGCAGGATATTTTCAGGTTAAACCCTAAACGAAATGACGCAAGTGAATACATTTCCAGTCAATTCATCCAAAGATGAGGCGCAAAAAGCAGCATTCCAGCTGTCTGCGCCTCAGGATGATTGTGCGGTTATGTTTGCATCCCCGCATAGCGGACGGCATTATCCTGACGACTTCCAGTCTCTCCTCCGCGTACCATTAATGGATTTGCGACGGGTTGAAGATGCCTTCATGGACCAGATGATCTCACCCGTAACAGACCTTGGTGTTGGCACGCTGAGCGCCGTTTTTGCCCGCTCTTACGTAGACCTCAACCGGTCTGAGACGGAACTCGACTCGCGCATGTTTTCAGATGGCGCGCCAACGCCTGCCGGTGAAAGAAGCCCGCGCGTTGAGGCCGGGCTTGGCTGCATTCCGCGCATTGCGGCCTCAGGTCAGGACATTCACCTTCGAAAGCTCAGCCGGGATGAAGCCGAAGCACGGCTTCAGGAAGCCTACCGCCCCTATCACCGCGCGCTCACCAACTGGCTGAACCTGATCAAGCGGCGCTGCGGCCGTTCCGTGCTGATCGACTGCCACTCCATGCCGTCACTCGTTGCGGGACGACGTATCCGCACAGACATTATTATCGGCACGCGCCATGGCGCGTCCTGCGATGAGGGTCTGGCGCGCACAGTGGAGAACCATTTCCTCGCACTCGGATATAAAGTCGCGCGGAACATGCCCTACGCAGGCGGATACTGCACGCAGCATCATGGTCGCCCGCTGGAAGACCGCCATGCGCTGCAGATCGAGATCAACCGCCGCCTCTATATGGATGAAGACACGGTGCGCCTGAAACCCGGCTTTTATAAGCTACAGTCGGATATGAAAGCGCTCGGGCTGTCCGTTATGAACTGGGCAGAGCGCACGCGAGTGTTAAACTCAGAACGAACTTAATCCAACGGCACAAAGGTCGGCTCGCGAACATCCGTTAGCTCAAACCGCATTAAGTGTTCGTCTAACTTCACCAGTCGACCAGTGAACACTGCTTGCACATCAGAGGCGTAGTAACCTGAGGCGTTGACCATTTGTTCAAACTGCAGTCCGCCGTTTGTTTCCGCCCTAGACACTTCATATGGTACGATAAAGTCCGGACAATTCTTATCACGAAGCAATGGAATTGCGTCTCGAACGAATGCTTCTATCGTCACCGCTGGCTCAACGCCTGAATCAAGCTCTCTAAGAGAACAAAGCGTCCCAACAGAGTTGGGTAGGCACCCATCCAACACAGCTGAGCAGACGTCAGATAGCGGTTCAGGCTCTACATAATCGACATAGTCACCCTCATCGCCCAAAAGCACGTCCTCGCCGACAGGGTCTTTCTGTGCAGTTTGTGGAGCTACGACTTCTTCAACGCCGGGCTCCGGCGTACGCGCTTCGTCTACACCGCATGCCGCGACCAGAATAAGACAAGCGAGAATGGAAATCTGTTTCATTGGTGCCCCCTGATACACCTGACGGTATATGATGCACCCGCGAAAACCAAAAAAAACCGCGCTGGTTAGAGCGCGGTTGTAAAGTCATAGGGAGGAAACGCCCCAAATCAGGGCGACAACGTCAAACGTTGTGAGATTAAAATACGCTGCACCGCAAAAAATGCAAGCCCCTTTTCTGCGACAATTTCGCATATACGGCAATTTTTCGTGAGATTTTTGTCACAGAATGACCGTTTGGACATGTTTTTATTGTGCAGCGCACAAAAACCGAATCCCTACTCGCCTGTCAGTCGGCATGCGGCTTGCTCATTCCCCTCTGAACCGTCCCCAAACGGGACGATTGTTTCGGAGAGACACATGGCTACTGATATTGATCTACACGTCGGCAAACGACTTCGCTGGCGCCGCCGCCTGCTCGGACTGACCCAGCAGGAACTTGCTTCACAAGTTGGCGTACGCTTCCAGCAAATCCAGAAATACGAGTGTGGCGCGAACCGCATCACATCCGGCCGCATCTATGAGCTCGCAAAAGCGCTCAACGTAAAAGTTCAGTACTTCTTTGATGGCCTCGAAGCTTATGAGAATGACGTGACACCAGCCAATGACGCAGAAAAGCTCGAAGGCGACATTCTTTCCCAGAAAGAAACGCTCGAACTCGTCCGCGCATACTACCGTCTGGAAGAGCGTCCACGCCGCCGCCTTCTCGAACTTGCAAAGTCTCTGGAGTCCACCTCTTCAGACGTTGCTTGATTGAACAGCCATGTTGAGGCAGTGGAAGGTGTATGAACACGCCTTCTACTGCTTCCTCCGCGCTGTCAGCTGACATGCAATCGCGCCTTGCACTGGCTCACAAGCTGGCCGATGCGGCGCGTGACGTAACGCTTGCCCTGTTCCGCCAGCACGGCGAAACGGACAATAAGCTTGGCGAAGGCGACTTCGATCCTGTCACGAAGGCAGATCGGGACGCAGAAGCCGTTATGCGGGACATTCTCACCCGCGAAGCCCCCGATGACGCCATTAATGGCGAGGAATTCGGCGTGACCGAAGGCACATCCGGCTGGACCTGGTATCTGGATCCGGTCGATGGCACGCGCGCCTTTATTGCAGGCCTGCCGACATGGACGACGCTGATCGGCCTCGTCAGAGATGGCACCCCTGCAATCGGCATTATCGACCAGCCCTATCTGGGTGAGCGCTATACCGGCTGGACAAGCGGCGCTGAAATCAATGTGCGCGGCGCAGTCACCCCGCTCAGAGTTTCAGATGAAACCCGCCTCACCAATGCCATCCTTTCAACGACCGACCCGTTCATTCTGACACCCTCAGAACGGGGCGCGTTCGAACATTTGCGTCAGACGGCCCGCCTCACCCGCTATGGCCTTGATGCCTACGCCTATGCGCGCCTGTCTGCAGGTGACATCCAGCTGGTGACCGAAACCGCTCTTCAGTCCCACGATATTGCCGCCCTTATTCCGGTTGTACGCGGCGCGGGCGGTCTCGCATGTGACTGGACAGGCGCGCCAGCCATGCTCGGCCCGCAGCTTGCCTGCGCAGCCACGCAGGCGATTATGGATCAGGCCGTCATCTCTCTGCGCCGTTCCGCAGGCAGCAAATCCCGCATCGGGATTGATTAAACGCGCTGCGCGCAACACTTGCCTTATGATCTCTCCGGCTTACCCTCTAAAACCGAAACAAGGGGGAGCACACACATGCGCAAACTGAAAGCACTTTTAATTGGCGGGCTCGTGACCGCTTCGTTCGCAAGTTTCTCAGCGGCTTTTGCCGATGATTGGACTTATATCCAATGTTATAACCAAGTTCATCCTGAAGGTGGTTATATCTACCGGTTCAATTCCAACGAGATCGACCGTTTCAATACCAACAGGCCAGAGCCTATCTGGGAAAGCCAGTGCCATGAAAACCAGTTTTCATGCACTGTGTCCCCCACCCAGATTTACTTTGGAAGAAGCAGCCGCTTCAGTGAATATCATATTTACATTTCAAGGCGCACCGGCCAGTATAGGTGGGTTGGCCCGGAATCTGAACTTATCGGTTCTTGCGAACCAACTACGGACCCGATGTCCGCAGCAAATGTTTTCTAACCAAGCCCCAATTGGCAAACGGAACATCACCCGCGAGTGAGGCCAGATTTTCCAACGTGCGCACGACGCAATCGGGATTGATTGAACACGCTGCGCGCAACACTTGCCTTATGATCTCTCTGGCTTAACCTTTGAAATCGAAACAAGGGGGAGCACACACATGCGCACTTTGAAAACACTTCTGATTGGCGGCCTCGTGACCGCTTCGTTCGCTAGCTTCTCAGCGGCGTTCGCCGATGATTGGACGTATCTCGAATGCAATACCTCCGCTGAAGCAATCGGAGGCGGGATCACACGCTTTAGAGACGCTCCAGCAGCGGTTGAGAAATACAACCCCCAATCTGGGAGCTGGGAGGACCGATGCTCAGGCGGGTTTCAATGCGAAGTTACATCAAACATGATAGTCATTCAAAACGAGCACTTCTTGCAGGAAATCAATAGATTAACAGCCTCGAACTACTTTACGTATAAGGGTTCGAACACGGGATGGACCGGTAGATGCCACGTAACCGATCCGCCTCCTCCGCTACAGCGGCAATTCTGAGCGTAAATGTTGAGACGTGCTCGCTTGCGCAATACCCCGCTTATTATCGTCTTCGTCTAAATGGAGGGCGACGTGTTCAAGTTGATCAGAACAGCTTTAGTGATCTTCACCATTACTCAACGCGGCGACAGCGAGGCACAGATAACAGAGGTTCGATTTAGCGCGAGGACTATGACAGAGCCTGAGAACTAAAGCTGGCAAACGACAAGGCGCACATGCTGCGCCATAAAGCCGGTCATCTGCATCGGCCCCAGCCTTGTGTCGTATGGGCGCGATACTTGTTCTCTTCCATCGTGCCATCCCAGAATTCGATATAGTCAATCGTATCCCAGAGCAGGCTGGAATTGAATTGACTGTCGCATTCCTCAGCCAGCCGTAAGGCTACCATGTCCCGCAGAATACTGCGTGCAAGCGACTGATGCATGTAAATGTCTGTCTGCAGTCGCTCATGGCTGAACATCACCTCACGCGCCGCCGGGTCAGCGGTTAGCTCCTCGGTTTCGTGCGCAAAGGCACATAGGCTAACAGTAAACGCCGTGATGAACGCAGAATGGAATAAGCGCCTCATCAAACCACCTCTAATTGGCGAACGGGTCGTCGCCCGCGAATGAGACCAGATGCTCCATAGCCCGCACGGCGCGATCTGGGTTTGGGCAAAAGAAATATATATCTGTTACGGAATTAGTGCGATTACCGCCTATGAGACGCCCCCGAGCGCTGTCAGGTCTTGTCTCAATAATAATTTCGTTTCTGTAATTCGAGATACCCACGACATCAAACATGCTCACACTATACTCTCTTCTGTTCCCCTCGTTCGACATTCTTGTGAGTTCTATCGATCCACCCTCCTCAGCATTGAACGCCAGAAGCGTACTGGATAACGTCCTCGACCCCATCGGATACTCTACAGTGTGGCCAACGCAGCGATCCTGAATGTAGGAGACCGTCTCATCAAAAGACTGCGCAAAGGCCGGAAGACTAAGTCCGGCCAATGCGACGAGTGCGAACAAAATACGGCGCATTATATCTCTCCGATCACATACTAGCGGCACAAGCCGGAAGCTTGTGTGGTATGCGCACGGTAACGCCCCGAGCCGGTTGTTCCGTCCCAGAACGTTTGAAAGTTGATAGTGTCCCAGAGCAGGCTTGAATTATACTGGCTCTGGCATTCAGCCGCCAGGCGGTTGCCTACGATAGAGCGAAGCATGCTTTGAGCTGTGGAACGTGAGCTGTAAACGTCCGTCTGCATGCCACCATACACGTCGACGCGGCGATTGCTTTGCGCAAGAATGATCCGTTCGTCAGATGACTGAGCGGCAGGTTCACCGACCGTCGTTGCAGCGCTAGCTGTGGAAAGACTAAGCGCGCAAGCTGCCGCAGAAAAAGTTGCCAGTTTGATGAGTTTCGTCAATTTCAGTCCCCCTTAATTCAGACGCTTCTGAAAAGACTAACTATTTCAAATCACATGTAAACGAAGAAGCGCAGTTATAGGACAGCCACGATCGCGCTACTCGCAGAACCAGCAGGTCTCATAAGCGTCCATGCAAATCCCGCATCGGGATTGATGATCTGAGGGGCCGCGCTCAGTTGGCGAACGGGTCATCCCCCTCCAAAGACACAAGGTGCTCCAGAGCCCGAACAATGCGATCCGCGTTGGGGCAATACATAAAGCCTTCGGTATCGTAAGCTGCTCCAACGCTGTCATCGGATAAGTCCAAACCCACTGACCTGCTGTTTGAACGAATTGTGATCTCTGTGCCGGAATGGGTTATCGACGACACGTCGGACAAAGGCACAGTGACCGTAGTTGTCCACGAACCGTTACTATAGCGCCATGACATGATACCGTTCTGCACATTAAAAGAGAGCGCCGTGACAGGCCGAGAGCCTGTTGAGTAGTTACGAAGGACCGTCGAGTTAACGCACCTGCCCTGAATGTAAGACACAGTTTCATTAAGTGACTGCGCATTAGCCGGACTTCCCGTGACGGCAAAAGCACCAGCGATAATGATGCTGCAGGTCAGGCTCTTTTTGAACATTTTGTTATCCCCGAAAATCTTTCGCTCGCAAAAAGCCTACCCTGTTAAAGCGCCCTGTAAACCAGGAAGCGCAGTTTTGGGTCAGCTCCGATCATCCTACTCGCAGAACCAGCAGGTCTCGTAAGCGTCCATGCCAATCGGGCCGCCCGGCGGCAGACCGCGCGCATCCACAACCGCAGGCGCAGCTTCACGCGGACGGGTTTCAAACGCCTCAATCTGTGCGGTCAGCCAGTCGCCATGGGCCGTATTGAGACCGGACACATCGCTCTTCAGCTCACCCAGCGCAGCAGACGCCGCCGCCTCCACCGCAGATGATGTTTCGGCATCCACCAGATCCATCAATGCAAAGGCATAACGGGCGCGCACGGTTTCTGCGATGCCTGCAAGACGCGGCTCACGCGGCTGGGCCATGACCTGAACACGAATGGCATCGAACAGCTCAACCGCGCTCATCTGGTAACGGTCCCGACGAGAAAACTCGATCAGGCGCGCAACGCGTTGCGGATGTAGCAGCACATCGAACGTCATCTGCGCTGAGGTATCCGCCGCAGAGGTGAGATCAAATGCCGGATATGCGCTACGCGTGAACAATTCCCGCGTTGGCGCAGCCGCCAGATAGGCATCAATGCTTGGCGTGAGAAGGTTCAGAACATCATCAGAGAGATCCAGAAACTCTGGCGTGATGCTCTCAAGGATTGCATCGACCGCTTCGCGCTGGTCAGCGGCGGGTACCATTTGCGCTGCCGGCTGGCCATCCCCGCGCACGCTGTAGTTAAAAGTCATGCCGCCAATCAGCTTACCGGCTGCTGCCGTCTGATAGCGATGGAAGAGGTAGATCGGCACAATCACCGCATTGAGATCAGAGACAGGTCGGCCCTCAGCCACACGGTCTACGCCGAAATTTTCAAGCGCAATGGCGCGCACGCCCATTGCCTGCTCCAGCCCCCAGAGCGGGTCCGGACCGTTATCCCAGATATTTCCGAGCGGATGGCCGGTGCCAATACCGCGCGCATGGCCGTCATCGACAAAGACGAGCCCATCAGCGACCGCCTCACGGACAAGCGCTTCACGGGCATCATCTGTCAGCTCGCCATAAAGCCAGGTTGCCGCGAACTCGTCCCACGCGCCAACGCCGACACCATAAGCGTTCGAGAAATCAAGCTCGCCGCCGCTCACCCGAATATCCGGCGCGGGATAGTCCATCACCGAGCCTTTATCATACGTGCTGGCCGCAAAATTGTGCGCAAAGCCGAGCGAGTGACCAATCTCATGCGCAGACAGCTGACGAATGCGCGAAAGCGCCAGTTCAACCGGATCATCCGGCGCGCCTGTGCCCACATTCTGCGTGCCTGCAAGGCCTTCAAAAATCATCCGGTCCTGACGCACACGAAGCGAGCCGAGAATGACATGACCTTTCAGCATTTCGCCCGTGCGCGGGTCTGCAATACCGCCGCCATATGACCAGCCGCGCGTCTGGCGGTGCACCCATTGAACCACGTTATAGCGGATATCGAGCGGGTGCGCGTCTTCCGGCAGAAGCTCTACACGGTAGCCATCAGGGAAACCTGCCGCAGCGAACGCGTCGCTCCACCAGCGCGCACCATCCACCAGAGCAGAGCGGATCGGCTCTGGGGCGCCCGGATCGATATAGAACACAATCGGGTTGATGGTTTCGCCGTTCTCATCGCGCTGCAGACGATAACGCCGCGCATAACGTGTCTCGATCGGGTCTGTCAGCGAGGCTGAATAGTCATAATGGGTCATAGTGACAGCGCCCGTGCGTGGGTCAGCGGCCAGCGGCGTATAGCCCTCTTCCGGCAGGCGCACGAAGGAATGGTGCTGGATTAGCGTCACATCGGTGCCATTCGCCGCAGTCGTGGAAACTTCACGACCGGGATCGGCGCTGCGAAGCGTCAGATAGGCGTCGATCTCGATATTGTCGGGAAAGGCAAACGCGTTCGCGGTATCGACAAGCGAGCGGTCACCAGCGACCGTAAACCGCCCCTGCCCTGCATCTGCCAGATATTGAACCAGCCCAAGCGTATCGGCGGTGAGAAAATCCGTCATATCGACGACGAGACCATCCTCATCAGACAGGATTTCCATGCTGGCAATGAAGGACGTCGCAAAGCTCTCGCGTACAGCGCGGGCTTCCAGAGGGTTATCCGCACTGGCGCGGTAATTGAGGTTCTCGATTTCCAGAATGAGCCGGTCACCGATGCAGCGGAAGGCCATGATCTCACCATCGCGCCACCAGCCACGGTCCAGCCCGACAGGGTTAGACCCGAGCCCGCCCGTGAGCCCTGCGGTATGGATCATGCGCAGGACGATGCCATCCTCGCCTGCCTCTGGCAGCTGCGCGTAAATCTTATTGCCTTCGGTATCGACCTGCAGCGTGAAAAAGCCGTTCCGCTCTTCAAACCGTGCTTCGGAGAAATCTGGCGCCTCAGCCATGGCAGGCATAAAACTACAGAACACAGCGGCGCAGGCGGCAATAAATTTCAGACGCATAGTCACTCCCCAGACAATCGTGCCGGAAGTTAGACAGAGGCCGTTCACCCTGTCGAGAGACGGGCGTGGTCATACGCCAATTAGCCGAGGCTCGCCCATCACATGGATTTTTAGTGCACACTCCTGATCAGATGATAAGCTTCGCTGACCTGCTGGAGGGATATCGATGAAACTTACTACTCTGCTGACCGCCGCGAGCGCGCTGGCCGTCGCCGCTTGCGCAACGTCCGAACCGCCACCGCCGCCGATTGACTATCAGGCTGTCTATACGGCTGCGCTGACATCGCAGGGTCGCCTTGAGGCCGACCTTGAACGAGACACCATCCGCAAGCCGGTTGAAACGCTGTCCTTCATGGAGCTCAAGATCGGTGACACAGTCGTCGAAATGGAAGCGGGCGGCGGCTATTTCACACCGTTCCTTGCCAGCGTAGTCGGCCCTGAAGGGCAGGTTTACATGCAGAATCCTGCTGCGTTCGCCAGCTTCTGGGAAGGCGATCTGCCGCCGCGTTTCACCTCACTGCCAGCCAATGTCACCTATCTGGAATCAGATTTTGATGCCATGCGCGACGTGCCTTCCGGCTCTGTCGATGTCGTGACCTGGTTTCAGGGGCCGCATGAGCTCTGGTACACGCCGGATAACGCGCCTGACGGGCTGGGCGATCCGTCCGGTTCATTCGCAGAAATCTACCGTATTCTGGCACCGGGTGGCCGGCTCTATGTGATTGACCATGTCGCGCCGGCTGGGGCACCGCCATCGACTGGCGGCGATACCCACCGTATCGACCCGAATATCATTTATGAGATGGCAACGTCTGCGGGTCTTCGCCTTGGCGAAAGCTCCGACCTGTTCGCAAATCCGCTCGATAACGGCACAACAAACGTGTTCGCGCCAAACATTCGCGGCAATACCGACCAGTTCTTCGTCGAGTATGTGAAATAGGATGGGTATCCCCCGGTGGACGCGTCCGCCGGGGGCCATTCAGCTAGTCATGCGCATCAGGCGCTGACCAAACCTCATCCGTCACATTATCGACGATGACCGGTGACGTGAAATATTGAACCTGCGGCATGGCACCCAGACGCTCAGCAAGACCTTCGCGCCAGGCTGGCGTGTAAAGCGCCTCTGCTGCCGAGCGGCTCTCCCAGAGATAGACACCGCCGCCCACTGGTCCTGCCTCGTCAAAGAGATAATATTTCCGGATCAGCCCCGGCATTTCGGCAAATGTATCCACCGAGCCCATGAACAGGTCTCTTGCCTGTAGCTCTGTCATGCCGTCAGGCAGAGCAAACGTCACGATTGCGGTCGTTGGCGTTTCAGTCTCATGCCCGTCAGCAAAAGCAGAGCTCGCAGCCAGAACGCTCGCGCCTGCGATCATCGCGGTTTTCAGAAATCTCATTGTGTTCCCTCCGTATGGCGGACATTTCCGCTCAGACGAGAGTGTCACCTGAAATCAGGGCAAATGTAAAACCACAAAAAAGGGCGCACGAGCCGTGCCCGTACGCCCTTATGCTTTTGAAAGCAGGTCCGACTTACTTCTTCAGAAGGTCGCGGATTTCCTCAAGCAGCACCTGCTCACGTGGTGGAGGTGGTGGTGCTTCCGGCTCTGCTGGCGCTTCTTCTTCTTTTTTCTTCAGTGAGTTCATCGCTTTGATGATGAAGAACAGACACGCTGCAACAATGATGAAGGAAATCACATTGTTGATGAACATGCCGTAATTGATAGAAACCGCCTCGGTCACGACTTCCTCGCCGTTCATCACGGCCTCTTTCAGAACGATTTTCAGGTTCGAGAAGTCAACGCCACCAAGCGCCAGCCCGATTGGCGGCATGATAACGTCGTTGACCAGAGACTTCACGATTGTAGAAAACGCGCCGCCGAGAATGAAGCCGACAGCCATGTCGACAACATTACCCTTCATCGCGAATTCTTTGAATTCTTTCATAATGCCCATTTTAATGCCCCATATGCATATGCCCCTTTGGCATATCGCTATGTGAAATCATGGTTACCAGTACGTCAACCATAATTGGCAGCACTGACTGCATTGAATCCAAACAAAAAAGGCGACCCGCAAGGACCGCCCTTTCAAATTCTCGCTGATGCGATGCGAAAGATCTACTCTTCGCCGCCCTCAGTGTTTTCAGCCGCTGCTGCTGCCGCTGCTTCTTCAGCCGCTTTAGCTTTAGCCGCTGCTGCACGAGCTTCAGCTGCTGCTGCTTTACGCTCAGCTTTAGCTGCTTCGTTCTTACGCTTACGCTCGGTTTTGCCGAGGATGTTTTCGCGAACTTCGATGCCGTGGCCGGATGTACGCTCAGCGATACGAGCAGATTTACCGCGACGGTCACGCAGGTAGTAAAGCTTCGCACGGCGAACTTTACCCTTACGCTTCACTTCGATGCTTTCAATGTTCGGGGAGTAAAGCGGGAATACACGCTCAACGCCTTCACCGAAAGAAATCTTGCGAACCGTGAAGCTCTCGTTCAGGCCACCGCCGGAACGTGCAATGCAAACGCCTTCGTAACGCTGAACGCGCTCACGCTCGCCCTCTTTAATGCGTACGTTTACTGTCAGCGTGTCACCCGGAGAAAAGTGCGGGATCTCTTTGTCGCCAGCAACGCGGGCAATCTCTTCTGCTTCAAGCTCTGCGATGATGTTCGTCATCTTCTTTACTCCGGCCTTTCAAACCAGGCTTCTCAGCCTTGCTCTTTACGTTCCATATGTGCCTTCCAGAGATCTGGTCGGCGAACCTTTGTCAGCTCTTCGGCTTTTTCGCGTCGCCATTTCTCAACAGCGCCATGATTACCCGACAGCAATACGTCCGGAATTGCCCGATCCTCCCACACGCGCGGTCGCGTATAGTGAGGATATTCGAGCAAGCCGGACTCGAAACTTTCCTCTTCGAGCGAGAGATCATTTCCCGCGACACCCGGAAGAAGCCTGACAACCGCCTCAAGAAGGACCATGGCTGCCACTTCACCGCCAGCAAGGATGTAATCCCCGATACTGACTTCCTCAATGCCACGCGCTTCGATCACGCGCTCATCCAGGCCTTCAAAGCGTCCGCAAATCAGTATAACCCCCGGGGACTGAGATAACTCTCGCACCCGGGCCTGAGTAAGCGTTTTACCTCTCGGGCTCAGATAAATGAGCGGTCGGTCTTCTCGATCAACCGCATCAATTGTTGCCGCCACCACATCAGGTCTCAGTACCATACCAGCACCGCCCCCGGCAGGGGTGTCGTCAACGGAACGGTGCTTATGATCAGAAAATGCGCGAATGTCCAGTGTTTCTAGCGACCAAATGTCATTTTCCAGCGCCCGACCGATAATAGACGTGCCGAGTATACCCGGAAAGGCCTCCGGAAAGAGGGTGAGAATGGAGGTTTTAAAAGTCATGCTCGAACGCTGTTCCTCGTTTCACTCGGGCGTTCTGCGCCTTCGCGGTGCTCGTGCAGAGGCTCCAACAGCCCGACCGGGCTGGGCGCAGGCGGGGTGAGCCGAATGGCGAACCTCTTAGCCGAGCACAAATAAAGAAACAACCATCACAAGCGACTGCGCGGGCGCAAGTGACCGGAGCCGCAGGCGAGGAAGCGTCACTGAGCAGTAAAGAGCTTCCAACACGGCCCGACCGGGCCGGGCGCAGGCCGACCGAGCCTCCGGCGAGGAGCACGGCCGAGCAATAAAACTAAGGAGCGCGGCGTATAGCGGAGAATTTGGTTGCACGCAAAAAAGTCACAAGTGACCGAAGCCTTACGCGAAAAGATACCACGCTCTCCGCAGATGCCCTTGCAGAAGGGCATCCATGCTTAGCCCCCGTTATTGCCGCAGGGATTAGCGAACTCAATGAAAGACACGGCGCCGCCTTCACTTCAATAATCTAAGCATAGGTTCCCGTCTTCACGGGAACCTGCGGCTCCTTGCAACGCGTCCCAGATGACTACACCCACACAAAAACAATCCCACCCCACCATAACCCCCCCTAACCTCTGGCCATGCTTACCGGGCCGATCAGATATGCGAGCGAAACGCTCTCCGCGCTGAAACAGCGCATCGGCCATTATATTCAGCTGGCAGCCTGTTTTACCGACGACTGGGGCATTTTTGATGAGGACGGCACGCCGCGCCTGTTTCGCTATGACGTCAAAAGACTGACCAGCATGGTCGTGCGCGCCGAACACTTTCTACGGTGCGCGATCATTCTGACGGTCTTTGAACGCCTTCGACATGGCGGAATTACCCCGCGCCCATTTGGCCTGAATGGCGCTCCTGCGCGAACCAGCCGAGCACCCGAACCACCACTCCATCCGTTTGCGGCACTA
Source organism: Ponticaulis sp. (assembly GCA_002723155.1). GTDB lineage: Bacteria > Pseudomonadota > Alphaproteobacteria > Caulobacterales > Hyphomonadaceae > Ponticaulis. The sequence goes on from PBNO01000006.1 coordinate 881,863, forward strand.
CGCGGCCTTCAAATGCGCGATCCTGCGCCGCCCAAATTTTCCGTTTCCATGCCCCGTGACGTTGGACCAGCCACAACCACACCATCCCTGAAGGCCAAGCGAACTCCGCACCGGCGCGCAAGGAATGACGACATTCTTGCCTGCGATATCCTTATGGCACGCATTGAGAGGCTTAAAACCATCAAAGCCGAAATTGATGACCGCGCAGACAAGCTTGCCGCGATCTGGGCCGGGATGATCGCGTCCCGCAAGAAAACGTCACGCCCCAGGCCGGATATCGCAAGACCGGCGAACCTGTTTCTGCCGTTGAAAGACTGGCGCCCGCCGCCCGAAACAACGCAAGGCGCTCCGCCTGATGAAACGGAAGACCTGATCACCCTTCACTGGGCCGCTTATAACGCCGCAGAGGGCATTGCCGCCCTGTGCGGTCGCATGCGCTGAATTCCGCGAAACTTGCCAAGACCGCAATCTGGCACTTTACTCCCTTCTCTTTTGGGGAGGGACGATATGGAGATCAAACGAAAAACGCTGCCCGCGCAGACCTATCTGTATGTCGAGCGCGCACCGAAGTTTTCTCCGGAAGAGATTTCAAACGCGATGGCGACGGGCTTTGGCGAGGTCTACACCTTCCTCGGCCAGAACAATATCGCGCCGGCCAGCATGCCGATGTCTCTCTACGCCGAAATGCCAACGGGCGACACCATGCCGTTTCGCGCTGGCTTTCTGATCAACTCAGAAGACGCCTCAAAAGCTACGGGCAATATCAAGGTCGGGGTCATCCCCGTCTGTGACGTGATGATGGCGACCCATATCGGCTCTTATGCCAATCTGAACCAGACCCATAAAGACATCTGGGATGCGACCGAAAAAGAAGGGCTCACCAAGACAATGCCGGTCTGGGAAATCTATGTTGATGATCCGACAACTGTTGATCCGGAAACCTGCCGCACAGAGGTTTATCACGCGGTAAAATAGAGCAGCGTAAACTGACAGAACGGCTATTCTTCGTTCAGCGAACATGGCAGAAGGCGAATAAACTTCAGGCCTCTGGGCCATCGCGCTTTTCTTGCTGAAGGACCTTCCATGAAACGCTTTTCGTATCTTGTCGCAGGACTGGCTTTAGCGGCAGGTCTCGTGCTTCCGGCGGCCGCTCAGGTCCGTTCAGGCCAACGCATTGCTGTGGAAGCGACCAATCAGTTTCACGCCGAAGCCGGTGACGTTCAGCTCTGGTCCGACACAAACTATGATGCGCTCATTCTCGCGATCAACAATTTGTCTCGCCATGGGCTCAACCCGGCACATTATCATCTGGAACAACTCACCAGCCTGCGCGAAAACGAGGCCGCGCGCGAGCGGATCGCGACCAGCGCCTTCTTCATGGCGGCGACCCATCTGGCATATGGGAAGCTGGACCCCGTCTCCGTGGAGCCCGACTGGACCGTTATCAATCACCCGCACAATCCGGGCCCGGTTCTGCGTTACGCCCTGGCGCAGGAGACGATTGGTTCCACCCTGGAACAGTTCGCGCCAATTCAGCCCGGCTATCACACGCTACTGGACGAGCTTGCCCGTCTGCGAGCTCAAACATCGGGCACGCGTACAATGGTGTCGGCCGGGGCGACCTTGCGAGAAGGCAACACGGGCGACCGTGTCTCAGCGCTTCAGACCCGCTTGAAGGAGCTTGGCTTCCTGACAGAAGACTTCGATGTCTCAGGAAATTTTGATGCAGATACACGTCTTGCCGTCGAGACATTTCAGGAAAGCGAAGACCTGACAGCGGATGGACTTGTAGGTGCAGCGTCTCTTGCTGCGCTGAACCGCGGAAATGAAGAACGCATTCGTCAGATTATGATCAATCTGGAACGCTGGCGCTGGCTGCCGGCTGATCTTGGCCGGCGTCATTTGCGCGCCAATATCGCGGGTTTTGACGTCACCGCCTATGAAAACGGCCAACCGGTGCGCACGCATCTGACCATCGTGGGTCGGAACTACCGTCGCACGCCGGTTTTCTCCGACGAAATAGAATACATCGTCTTTAACCCGTGGTGGGAAACACCCCCAAGCCTTGCACGCGCTGACAAACTACCTGCTTTCCAGCGCGACCCGGCAACAGTCCAGCGATTGGGATTCCAGGTTCTCGACCGACAAGGCGCAGTCGTTGATCCGGCAGGTATTAATTGGAACGACTATTCATCTTCTAACTTCCCGTTCCGCCTGCGTCAGGCTCCCGGCCCTGAAAACGCACTCGGTCAAGTCAAAATCATGTTCCCGAACGTGCACAATGTTTACTTGCACGACACGCCAACAAGGGGCCTTTTCTCGCAGCGCCAGCGCGCGTTTTCTTCAGGATGTCTTCGCACCCAGAACCCTATTGATCTGTCACGCTGGCTTCTGGAAGAAACACCCGAATGGACGTCCGAACGCGTGGACGCTGCCGTTGCAAGCGGCCGTGAGACACGCGCAACGCTTTCGGCTCGTGTGCCGGTTCATATTCTCTATTTCACTGCGGTGAGCGATGGTGAGGGCGGCGTTCGTTATCTTGATGATATCTACAACCGCGATGACCGTGTCTTCGATGGACTGATGGTGGTTCCGCCGCGATCCTAGCCGCTCCTAAAACCGAAAATGACGCGCAATATCTTCTGGAAGCTTGCCCATAGCCGCGAGCTGACAGGCGCGCGCGACCATCATGACAGTGAACATATCCCGGACCTCACCCGCCTCGATCATCTCCATCAAATGGCGGACAGGAATACGGCGCACCGTAAGCTCTTCGGTCTCATCCGGCGTTCCGGCCTTCGCCGACAAACCATGCGCAATAAAGGCGTGGCCGATTTCATCTGTAATACAATTGGAGACCTGAAGATTTTCAAACAGAGGAATGAAGTCTGCCGCTGCCAGATTGCACTCCTCGGATAGCTCACGCTGCGCCGTATCCACTGGCGGTTCTCCGCGCAGCCCGCCACCTTGTGGCAGTTCCCAGGAATAGGCATCGAAGACAAATCGGGTCTGACCAACAATCCAGGTGAAGCCGTCTTCATCAATCGGGAAGATTCCGATTGCCAGATTTTTGAAATGCACGGAGCCGTAAATGCCATCAGCGCCGGTCGGGGCGATCACCTCGCTATGGTCCACCCGAATCCACGGATTTTCGTACTCGGTATCCCGGCGCGTTATCGTCCAGCGTTTGAAGTCGTCCATGCGGGTCTCCTGACTTAAAGCGGAGTAGATCACGTCTTTCCGGCGGCGCAAGGCGACATAGTTTGACTCTCAACTGTTGTCTTCACGGATATGTGAACGCTAGACAGCGGTTCCGACGCAATCACCTCACGGGCACATTCATGACGCACACTCTCGATCCGGACGACTGGCAGGCCTTTCGCGCCAGAGCCCGCGACATGCTGGAAACCGTGCTCGACGAGATGGAATCCTATCGTGAGGGACCTGTCTGGCGCCATCCGGATGAGCTGGAGTTGCCTCAGATTTCCGGCGAAGACGGCTGCACTGCTGATACTACTCTGAAATCACTTCTGCCCTATGGGGTGGGCAATACGCATCCTCGCTTTTTCGGATGGGTGCATGGTGCGGGCACGCCATCGGGTTTGCTGGCGGATATGGTCGCCTCGACGCTGAACGCAAACTGCGGCGGGCGCAATCACGCAGCGATCCGCGTTGAACGGGCCGTGATAGACTGGTGCCTGAAGCTTTTCGGTCTGCCCGAAGCAGGTTCTGGCCTCATCACAACAGGCACCAGCATGGCGACGCTGATCGGTTTGAAAACGGCGCGCGATGTCGCAACAGATTTTGCCGTTGGCGCTGAAGGCGTTCGTAACGGGCCGGAACTCGTCGGCTATGCGTCACAAGGCGTGCATGCCTGTTTTGAGCGTGCCTTCGATATGCTGGGACTTGGCAAAGCCAGCCTTCGTAAACTGCCGCAGGACGAGATGGGGCGCATTCGCACCGATGCGCTTGAAGCGGCTATCGCAGAAGATCGCGCGGCCGGCCGGCAACCATTCGTCGTCTGCGCGACGGCTGGCACCGTCAATCGCGGCGCGATTGATGACCTCCACGCGGTGGGTGAACTCGCAAAGCGCGAAGGCCTCTGGTATCACATCGATGCGGCCTTTGCCGCCGCGCTACAGCTGAGCGATAGCCATCGCGAAAAACTGGACGGCATAGAGCTCGCAGATTCCATCGGCTTTGATTTCCATAAATGGATGCAGGTGAACTACGATGCCGGCTGCGTTCTCATCCGTGACCGCGAACATCAGTTGCGCGCATTTTCAGACCGCCCTGATTATCTGGCAGATGCTGGACGCGGGATTGGTTCGGACCTGCCATGGCCAGTCGATCTTGGCCCGGAGCTTTCCCGAGGCTTTCGCGCGCTAAAGGTCTGGACCCAGCTCATCGAACATGGCCCGGATAAACTGGGTCAGGTAGTTGATGCGAATATCGAACAGGCCGGATATCTGGCTCGCAAAGTCGAGGCATCACCAGAGTTGGAACTGCTCAGCTATATGGGCCTCAATATTTGCTGTTTCCGCTATGTGGCAGAAGGGCTGGACGAAGCGGCTCTGGATGCGCTGAACCAGGAACTCGTCATCCGGCTGCAGGAAGACGGTATCGCTGCGCCCTCTACCACCCGCATTAACGGGCATCTGGCTATACGGGTGAATATCACCAACCACCGGACACAGCTTTCAGACCTCGACCTGCTGGTGAACGCCGTGATCGAAACCGGTAAAAAGCTAAGCTGAAACAAAAAGAGCGCCGGTGATGCCCAGCGCTCTCTTCGTTAGATTCTACGTCCGCTTAGTAGCGGTAGTGTTCCGGCTTGAACGGACCTTCCGGCTTCACGCCGATATAAGACGCCTGAACAGGGTTCAGTTGTGTCAGCTCCACGCCAAGCTTGTCGAGGTGAAGTGCAGCCACTTTCTCGTCCAGTGTTTTTGGCAGGGTGTAGACCTTGTTCTCGTACTGGTCGCCTTTGGTCCAGAGCTCAATCTGCGCAAGCGTCTGGTTGGTGAACGATGCGGACATAACGAAAGACGGGTGACCGGTTGCGTTGCCAAGGTTCACGAGACGGCCTTCGGAGAGAAGGATGATACGCTTGCCATCAGGGAATTCGATCATGTCGACCTGCGGCTTGATGTTCGTCCACTTATAGTTCCGCAGAGCCTCGACCTGAATCTCGTTGTCGAAGTGACCGATATTACAGACAATCGCCATGTCTTTCATCTCACGCATATGGTCGATCGTGATGATGTCGCGGTTACCTGTACAGGTGACGAAAATGTCTGCGCGGGAAAGTGAGCCTTCCAGCGTTTTGACTTCAAAACCGTCCATTGCCGCCTGAAGCGCGCAGATCGGGTCCGCTTCTGAAACGATGATACGTGCGCCCGCACCGGCCAGAGACGCAGCAGAGCCTTTGCCCACATCGCCATAGCCTGCAACGAACGCGACTTTACCGGCCATCATCACGTCAGTGCCGCGGCGGATCGCGTCTACAAGGCTCTCTTTACAGCCGTATTTGTTATCAAACTTGGACTTGGTGACACTATCATTCACGTTGATCGCAGGGAAAGGCAGCATGCCTTTTTCAACGAGTTGGTAGAGACGGTTTACGCCCGTCGTTGTTTCCTCTGTCACGCCCTGAATGGCGTCGCGTTGTTTCGTGAAAAAGCCCGGGCTTGCCGCGAGACGCTTTTTGATTTGCGCGAAGAGAACTTCCTCTTCTTCAGAGCCCGGATTGGAGAGAACGTCTTCACCCGCCTCAGCGCGCGCACCAAGCAGAATATACATTGTCGCATCGCCGCCATCGTCGAGGATCATGTTGGCAAGCTCGCCATTCGGCCAGAAGAAGATTTTGTCTGCAAAATCCCAATACTCTTCGAGCGTTTCGCCCTTGTGCGCGAAGACAGGCGTGCCATTGGCCGCGATCGCCGCAGCAGCGTGATCCTGCGTGGAGTAAATGTTGCAGCTTGCCCAGCGTACTTCTGCGCCCAGCGCCTCAAGCGTCTGGATGAGAACAGCCGTCTGGATCGTCATGTGCAGAGACCCGGCAATGCGCGCGCCTTTCAGAGGCTGGCTTGGGCCAAACTCCTCACGCGCAGCCATCAGGCCCGGCATTTCTGTTTCAGCAATTTCGATCTCCTTGCGACCAAAGTCAGCAAGGGAAATATCGGCAACCTGATAATCGTTGGACATGGGTTCAGCCTTTCAAAAGGAAAATTTCTGGGTCGCGTATACCAGAGACGACCATAATCACCAAACCATATAAATATTCCTTTATATGTTTTTTGAAGATGACAATTCAGTCAGCCACGGACAAAATGCTTTGCGCGGGAGAAATGTGAGCATAGTCTCACCGCGAACCAGACGGAGACGATGAGTGAAAGCTTCAGCGAACAGCGCGTTCAAAGCCATGATCACGGCGGCAGGAGCCGGTCTCTGCCTGTCTCTCATCGGGACGTCTTTTGCCCAGGAGCGTCTGCCCGTGCGCGGCGGAAACGGCCTGAACGAAGACCGCGCTGGCGCAACATTCCTGAAGTCTGGCGCGATGATCTTTATCGCGTTCGACCGGAACCTCGATCTCGAAATCACGCATGACGAGATTGAAGCAGGCGCACGCCTTGCCTTTCGCAATGCCGATCAGGACGGAAATGGAGTTCTGACACCCATCGAGCAACGCAACTGGGCCGCCCGCTTTGCTGGCGAAAATGACGTAATTGCCAATCCACGCCTGTTTCCTGCTGCGACGCCCAATCAGGTGACTGAAGACGAATTTGTTCAGGGCATGCTGACCCTGTCACAGCGTTTTGAGAATGATGAAGGTCGCATCATGTTTGAAACCCTGACTCTCGGGCCGGGTCGTGAACGCGGTGATCGTGAAAATGGCGGCGCAGATCGTCTGCTTCGTCCGAATATCGCAGACCGTAGCGGCGCGAACCGCTAAGCCTTCAGCCTAGCACTCTTCGCCAAAGCGGTTGTTCACCAGATCAATCAGAGCCTGAACAGCGGCTTCGGCGTCTTCGCCAGTGGCAGAAATTTCAATCTCATAGCCCTTACCCGCGCCAAGCGAGAGCAACTCTATGATGGATTTTCCATCGGCTTCCATACCGGCGCGTGAGACCTGAATGTTTGAAGTAAATTCCTGCGCTGTTCGCGAGAATGCCGCCGAGGCCCGTGCATGCAGGCCCTTCTGGTTACATATCTCAACAACACGCGTACAGGACATTTCAAACTCTACTGGGATCGGACTAACACCTTCGATGCGATGGAAATATATTTGCGGGCCGCTTCCTGAGCCGCCTCGGCCGCTTCCTGCATGGACATACGTTCGCGAACTTCGGCCAGCTTGATCAGCATTGGCAGGTTCACACCGGCAATAACTTCAATCTTGCCCTGCCCCATGACGGAAATTGCAAGATTGGACGGCGTACCACCGAACATGTCTGTCAGAAGAATAACACCGTCGCCATCATCACAGGCTTCGGCTGTTTCCAGAATCTGAGTGCGACGTGCATCCATATCGTCATCTGGCTCGATTGAAATCGACCGGAAACGACGCTGCTCGCCCACGACGTGCTCTGTTGCTGCAACAAGCTCACGTGCGAGTTTTCCGTGACTGACCACCACGACACCGATCATGGGAAACCTTTCAACCGACTAAACGACAAGAGTGAGGTCAGACAATTCCACTTGGCAAGGGGGTTTTTGCAATTGCAGCATCGTTAATCAGAAAAACCGGCATATCGGGCGACCAGTTTTTTCAACATGTGTCGAAATTGCGACATGGGATGATCGCGTCAGCCCTAAAGCTGAGCCGGCAATACCACGACAAAGCGCGCGCCCAGCACCTTGCCTTCCGAGTCTTCACGGTTTTCCGCCGTCACGGTGCCGCGATGGCTTTCTACGATCTGCGCCACGATGGACAGGCCCAGCCCTGAATTCAGGCCAAATTTCGTACCCGCGGGACGGTCCGTATAGAAACGCTCGAAAATCTTCTCGAGCTTGCCGTCCGGAATACCCGGGCCTTCATCCTCAACAGTGATTTCGACAGAGGCGCGTCCACGGACCGCCATTGTGCGACCGCGAACAATGACTTGCCCATCTTCCGGGGAGAACGACCGCGCATTCTCAATGAGGTTTCTGAACACCTGTCCAAGCGCCCCATCACGCCCCAGGACAATCAGATCTCCGCTATCTTCGTCGCGCTCGAAACGCACACGTGGATCACCTTCATTACGGATCGCATCATAGGTTTCTGTGAGATCGGTCAGAAGCTGACCGAGATCGACTGAGGTATTCGGGAGACGTGCCGTTTCCGCCTCAAGACGTGTCGCGTTGGAAATGTCAGTAATCAGACGATCAAGGCGGCGCACATCCGAAGCAATCACTTTGCGCAGTTTCTCGCGCGCTTCCGGGTCCGTCACACGTTCAGACGTTTCAACAGCGCTACGAATAGAGGTGAGAGGGTTTTTCAGCTCATGCGCAACGTCCGCAGCAAACGCCTCGTTGGCGACGATCCGGTCAAACAGCGCAGCCGTCATCCCTTCCAGGGAATCCGCCAGCTCGCCAATCTCGTCCTTACGGCTGGTAAGCGCTGGCAGCTCGATTTTTTCCGCTGCGCCAGACCCGACACGGTCGGCAGCAAGCGCGAGACGCCTGAGCGGACGCGCAATCATTATGGCGAGGAGTGCAGAGGAAAGAAGCGACACAATGATCGCAACGGCAATAAAGGGCAGAAGCGCAGCGCGTTCGCGGCGCACAATTGTATCGACATCGCTGGCTTCGATCGTCAGAACCCCGACGACTGCTGACACGTGCTGGATAGGCAGCGACACAGACACAACGCGCTGGCCGTCATCGGTAATGCGCTCGCCCGAGACGCGCTCACCAGACAAAGCCTCATTCAGCTCGTCTTCAAAAGTGCCCGGCTGCAGGAGAGACTCCCGCGCGCTCGATTGAAGCCAGCGCCCAATGCTATCCATGAAACCGGATACACCGCCGACAAAACTCTCGAACATATTGGGCTCGTCCAGCGCGCCGAGCGCGAATTCATCCACCCTGTCGGAAAGCAAGTTATAATCGCCGACCATCTCGCTATCGGCATTGTATATGCGGGCCTGAATAGTGGATGGCAGCTCCAGACGTTTCAGAATGCGTCGCGCATTTACCTCAATCAGTTCCGGCTCCGGATCACCCACGGTCGCGCCTTCAGCCAATACCGAGACGATCAGGTCACCCTGCGTATTGAGGCTGTCTATCCGCGCCTGCACCAGACCCACACGCATCTCGTTCAGCACGAGCGCGCCAATGATCAGAACGAGCAGACCCGCGAGATTGGAGGCAAAGATCAGCCTCGCAATCCGCGAGTTCACAAAAGTCCGCGATTTTCGCTGAGCCGACAGGCTAGCTCTCCTTATAGCGGTATCCGACGCCGTAGAGCGTTTCGATCGCGTCGAACTCGCCGTCTACTTCACGGAACTTCTTCCGCAGGCGTTTGATATGGCTATCGATTGTACGGTCATCGACATAGATCTGGTCATCATAAGCCGCATCCATGAGCTGGTCGCGGTTTTTAACAAAACCCGGACGTTGAGCCAGCGCCAGAAGGATGAGGAACTCAGTCACCGTCAGGCGGACCGGCTCACCATCCCATGAACAGACATGGCGGTTCGGATCGAGCACGAGGCGGCCACGTACGATCGGCTTCTGATCGCCCTCAACCTCAACCGCGCCGCGTGAGCGACGAAGAACGGCCTTAACGCGCTCTGACAGAAGACGGTTGGAACAAGGCTTACGCACGAAATCGTCAGCGCCGATGTTGAAACCGATTACCTCGTCGATTTCTTCATCTTTCGATGTCAGAAAAATAACCGGAATGTCCGAGGTCTGACGCAGACGACGCAGAACTTCCATACCGTCCATCTTTGGCATTTTCACATCAAGAACAACCAGATCAGGCGGTGTCTCGGTGAGAGCCGTCAACGCCGTCTGCCCGTCATGATATGTACGGACCTTATACCCTTCCGCCTCAAAAAACATTTTGAGGGATTCAACGATGTTCTCGTCATCGTCCACTAATGCCAGCGTAGCCATCCCAGCTCCTTCTCTATGCCGTCCCAGGCGCTCGTCGTTCTTTAACAAGACCATAACGGGGAAACTACAACCTTTAAAGGCGACTTTCATGTGACCTTAAGCGGACAGGAGTATGATAATCCCTTAAAAAGCAGGTGGGTTATGGGCGGTCGCGAAACACATTTCGAACTTTTTCTGAGAAAATCGCCCAAAGCGAGCTGGGCATTGGTCGATGCGATTCCGAATCGCCAGAAAGCCATTGAGCGCGCAAACGCTTTTCTTAAGAGCCATCCGCAAGGTGGCGTGAAGGTTATGAAGGAAGAGCGCAAAGGCGCAAATGGTGATTATATCGCCATTCTTGTTGCTGCGCTGGGCGACTGTGAAGAGCCGCGCAAGCGGCCATCTCGCACCTTCATTCCGCAACAGACGTCTTCATGTGTATCTGCAGGCGACCTTCGCAAAGTCTCGGCACGCAAAACCTATCTGGAAGTCATTCCGCGCTTCCTTGAACGCCACCGCGTTCTGCCGGGCGAGCTGATCTATCGAACGGACCTTCTGGAAATTCTGGAAAGCTCCGGCTCTGAAATCACGCAAGCTATTCAGCGTGTCGCGATCGCGCGTGCGGGCGAAGAAAGCCTGCATGCGATTGCGCGCCAATTGCACGAACTGGTCAATCAGGGCGTCAACAGCATCTTCAAAGAGAAGAAAGCCGGACGCTTTGTGAAATACGAAGGCACGCTCGACGACGTCGTGAAGAAATGCCGTCAAAAGCCAAACCTCCTGACCGCCTTCAAGTCCGCTCTGGCAGACCGGCTCATGCGTGAGACGAGCTGGCCTAAAAAGCTGACCGGCCTTGTCGAGATCTGGAAAGAGGCCGAAACGCTTGAAGAAGCTGATCGAAAATTCGTCAACGAAGTCCTGACAGATTACTTCTCCGAGTGGATCGATACCCCGGGTGCAGTGAGCGCCATTCTGGGCGAGACGCAAAACACTGGCGAAGTTGTCGACCGCCTGATCGGCGTACTTGAGCCCCGCCCTGACAGACGTAATACACGTGACCCGCTCCATGATCTGCCTCATGCGCAAGCGCTCGCTGAGGCAGTCCAGCTGGGCCTTTTGCCGACGGCGTCACAGACAATCGTATCGCGAATTTTCGAGCATATCGGCTCAAACCACCGCCTTTATGAGAAATGCCTGCTGACCGAATTCAACATGCTGAAGGATTTCGGTGACCGCCTTGTCAAAATCATGAAATCCAACCGCCACGCAGAAATGTATGACTCTTTCTGCGCACGCTCCAAGCGCCTCATGTCGACGGACACGGTTGACGGCTATCTGGAGCGGTTTGAAATTCTGGATCGTCCGATGCAGCTCCTCAAATTGCAGGATAATCTCGTTGGCTACGATGCCCGCACGAAAATGATTACACTGCTACGTGGCATGATCGGTCAGCCACGCTTCGAAGAAGCGGTCATGAACAATGACGGACGGCATGTGCAGGTTCTAATGACGCTACGCGCGACGCAAGCCGCGCTTTTAAAATCCGACCTGCCTGAGGCAGAGCGTATTCATGGTGCGCAGGATTTAGACGCTCTCGGCGTCCGCCTGATTTCGAATGCCAAGCTGTTCCCGTCGGTCGCCCGCAAGGCTGGCTCTCCGGCTCTGGCGGCAGTTGCGCTATTCCGCCTTGCCGCCGAGGCGCTTCCGAAGGGGCAGAGCTCGACACTGGCCGCCATGTCCGCGACTAAAATGCTGAAAGAGCAGGACGCACGCGAAGCGCTGAAAACCAACCCTGACCTTAGCCGGATGCTACGCGAACTGTCTCAGGCAGCCCGCGCCGCCACGGAACTCCCTAAAGCCTCTGAAGGCTGATCAGCCGACCAGCGCCCGGAACAGTTCCAGAGCTTCGTCCGATGCCCAGTCCGTGTCGCCCTCAAAACGGGCGACTTCCCGGCCATTCCGGTCGTAAATGACTGTGCTTGGAAACCCGCCAATGTAAGAGTCGAACATAACGCCGCGCTCAGCATCGCCATAGAAATCGAGTGCGCCGTCTGTCAGCTCTTCGAGGCGCTCGCGTGCCATCGGGTAGTCACCGACACGATCAAAAGACAGAGGCATAACAAGAAGATCGCTCTCGTCGAATTCGTTCTGCAGAGCGGCAAGCGTTGGCATTTCCAAAACACAAGGCGCACAGGTCGTGCCCCAAAAGTTCACGACCAGAATACGCCCTGTATAGTCTGCCAGCGTCGCCGTGGATCCGTCAGGCGCCTGAAACTCGGCCTCCGAAATCGGTTCGCCTGCGCGTTGGAACTGAAGGCGGGACATCTCCCCGACCGCGTAAGACTGGATGCCTTCGCGCGTAACATTCGGTGATGCTGCGGAAAACCAGGCATAGACAAATGCGCCAAGCCCGATCAAAAGCATTAGCGGAATTCCTATACGTGTGAGTTTTGTCATTACAGGCCTCATTCGTTGCAACGTAAGAGATAGTAATTATGGCCAAAAAGCCAGCCTCCGGTCAGGAAATGTGGGGCGGACGTTTCGCCGCCAAGCCCGATGAAGTGATGGAAGCAATCAATGCGAGCATTGATGTCGACAAGCGCATGGCCGCTGAAGACATTCAGGGCTCACGCGCCCATGTGCGCATGCTGGCCGATAGCAAGATCGTCTCTGATACCGACCGCGACGCCATTCTGGAAGGCCTTGATCAGGTGGAGCAGGAAATTGCCGGTGGCGACTTCCCATTCCGCAAAGACCTTGAAGACATTCACATGAATATCGAGGCGCGCCTGAAGGAAATTATCGGTGAGCCAGCCGGACGCCTTCACACGGCGCGTTCCCGCAATGATCAGGTCGCAACGGATTTTCGCCTCTGGACACGTCAGGCGCTGCAAACCCGCGCCGACCAGACGCGCGGCCTTATGGAAGCCCTGCTGGAACAGGCTGACCTTCACGCTGATACCGTCATGCCGGGCTTCACCCACCTTCAGACGGCGCAGCCGGTCACATTCGGTCACCATCTTATGGCCTATGTCGAAATGTTCTCGCGCGACCGGTCCCGCTTTCTAGACTGTCAGGACCGAATGAATGAAAGCCCGCTTGGCGCAGCCGCGCTCGCTGGTACGGGCTTCCCGATCGACCGCCAGAAAACAGCCGCCGACCTTGGCTTTAAAGCACCAATGGCAAACTCTCTCGACGCCGTATCTGCGCGCGATTTTGCGGTTGAGGCGGTATCTGCATGCTCAATCTGCGCCATGCATCTTTCCCGCCTGGCAGAAGAGATTGTGATCTGGGCGTCTGCACAGTTCCACTTCGTGCGCCTGTCAGATGCCTGGTCTACTGGCTCATCCATCATGCCGCAAAAGCGTAATCCGGACGCAGCCGAGCTGGTGCGCGCGAAAACGGGCCGCATTTACGGCGCGCTTCAGGCGCTGCTGACGGTCCTGAAAGGCCTGCCGCTCGCCTATTCCAAAGACATGCAGGAAGATAAGGAACTCACCTTCCTCGCTTTTGATGCGCTGGACCTCTGCCTTGCCTCCATGACCGGCATGGTTTCCAGCTGGACGGTAGACAAACCAGCCATGCGGGCTGCGGCGGCGCACGGCTTCTCTACCGCGACAGACCTTGCAGATTACCTCGTCCGCGAGCTTGGCCTTCCGTTCCGCGAGGCACACCATGTAACCGGCGCGACCGTAAAACTGGCTGAAGACAAAGGCTGTGATCTGGCTGAGCTTTCCATTGATGATCTCAAATCGATTGAGCCGCGCCTTACTGATGCCGTATATTCGGTTCTGACTGTTGAGGCATCAGTCAATTCGCGCCAGAGTTATGGCGGAACATCGCCGGTTCGCGTGCGCGAACAGGTCAGCCGCTGGAAGGAGCTTCTCTCATGAAACGCATCGCCCTGATCCCTGCTTTCATCGCACTTGCAGGCCTGTCTGCCTGCGGCCTTCGCGGCGAACTGGAACGTCCGGACCCGCTATGGGGTGAACCGGAAGCGACAATCCAGGAAGAAGCAAGCGCTGAGCCTGAACTACGCCCGCGCAATGAAGAGCCACAACGCCTGGCTGGAACTTCATATGTGGACCCTGAAACCGGTCGCACAATCTGGGTTGAGAATGAAGGCGGCGGCTATGCACCGCTCGCGTCACCAACGACCACCATTCAGGAAGAAGAGCTTCCGCCTCTAGCAGAATAGCTGATCCCAAATGCACCATTTTGAATACCGCGACAGTGTTCTGCACTGTGAAGACATTTCCGTGTCTGACATCGCAGAACGCTTTGGCACACCAGTTTACATTTACTCGTCCGCGACGCTGACCCGGCACTACAAGGTGCTGGCCGATGCGTTTAAAGACCAGCCATGCCTCATCGCCTATGCGATGAAGGCCAACAGCAATCAGGCTGTTCTGGCGACGCTGGCCGCGCTCGGCTCTGGCGCTGATGTTGTGTCTGGCGGCGAGATGAAACGCGCAATGGCCGCGGGTATTCCGGCAAACAAGATCGTATTCTCCGGTGTTGCCAAATCCCGCACGGATATTCTCGATGCGCTTGAAGCCGGCATCCACCAGTTCAACGTGGAATCCCTGCCAGAGCTTCATCGCATTTCAGAGCTGGCAAGCGCGAATGGCTACACGGCCGATATCGCGTTTCGTATCAATCCGCACGTCGAAGCGGGCGGTCACGCCAACATCTCGACAGGCGGCGCCGAGCACAAATTCGGCATTGCATGGCATGAAGGCAAAGACTTTTATGCGCTTGCCCAGTCACTGCCGGGCATCAATGTCTGCGGCGTAGACGTCCATATTGGCAGTCAGATCACCAATCTCGCTCCACTGCGTGCCGCGTTTGAAAAAGTGGTCGGCCTTGTACGTGATCTTCGCGCGGCAGGTGTTCCGATCACACGTATGGACCTTGGCGGCGGTCTTGGCATTCCATACCGCGAAGGCGACGAACCGGCCACACCTGCAGAATATGCAGCCATGGTACGCGAAGTGCTCGGCGATCTCGATGTAGAAGTCATTCTTGAGCCGGGCCGGATGATCGCTGGCAATGCAGGTATTTTCGTCTCCCGCGTCGAATACATCAAAGAACGCGATGGCCGACGTTTCGCCATTCTCGACGCAGGCATGAACGATTTGATGCGCCCTGCGCTCTATCAGGCTGTTCACGAGATGAAACCGGTTGTTCGCTCTGAAGAGCGCGCTACACTGGACTATGACATTGTCGGGCCCATTTGTGAGAGTACAGACCGTTTCGCAAAGAACTATCCGGCGCAGGAAATGAAAGAGGGAGACCTCGTCGCCTTCATGTCTGCTGGCGCTTACGGAGCTGTAATGTCAAATCAGTACAACACACGCCCAATGTGTGCTGAAGTGCTGGTGAACGGGGACAAGGTCGCGCTGATCCGCACCCCGCCGACATTTGAAGAGATGATAGCGAGTGAAACTGTACCGGAGTGGCTGAAAACCTGATCCCAACCATTCTCCGCCGCAAGATCGAGCGGACACGGGCACGCCTCGCACGGGTAAGGCTTTTCGAGGCTTTTGCTCTACCGGGCGCGCTCCTGTTTGCGGCATTGGCTCTGGTTTTCACCGGCGCGTTCGAGCGCTTTGCGCCGCCTGCGCAAGCCCTGCTCTACCTCGCCTTTTTTCCATTTTTCATCATTGCGCTCGTTCGGGGATTCAGAAAATACAAGACGCCTGCCCTGTCTGAAGGCAGCGCCCGGCTTGATGCATCGCATCCTGATAGCCCTGCCGAAGCCTATTATGACCAGCCGGCGCGCATCACTGCAGAATCCCGCCCCTATTGGGTGAAGCACAAGGCACGCCTCGCCCGCATTATCGCAGAGATGGAGCCGCCAACGCTCAGCGAAGAATGGCGCAAATCCGACCCGCTCTATCTGCGGATTGTTACGCCGCTCGCGCTCATCGCGATTATCGCAGCGAACTCCAATGCGGCGATGGGGCGTCTTTCATCTGCCATGGATACGGATGTCGGCGCACTCTTCGGCGCAGACAGCATGACCGTGACCGCATGGGTGACACCGCCAGACTATACCGGCGCAGCTCCAATCTTTCTCAATTCCGTCGACCGGGATGTTGAAGTGCCAGAGGGTTCACGCCTGACCCTTCGCGCGCAAGGCGGCGGACAGCCATCCCTGCACAGAAGCGCCCTCGGCGAAGCCTCCCTTTCAGGTGAGCGTCCATCGCTGGAACGTGCGTCCGATGGCACATGGGAAACACAGGTAGAGATTAACGCCTCGCAATCCGTCAGGCTGGATTATTGGGGCGAGCGCGCGGGCTGGAATTTTTCTGCGACGCCTGACCAGCCACCGACTGTGCGTTTTGCATCAGAGCCAACGATTGGCGACAATGATGAACTGAGCTTCGTCTGGGGCGCAGAAGACGAGTATGGCGTGGTGGAGCTGCAGCTCATCATCACGCCAACCGAAGCGTCCGGCCTCGATACCAGCGAATCCGAAACGGCTCCGGTTGAAATCCCGTCTTCCAATTTCCGCGTCGGCAATGATCAGGCGGATATAGACCTCACCCGCCATAAATGGGCAGGGGCCGAAGTCGAACTCACGCTCGCGGCAACCGATGCCATTGGCCAGACCGGCTATAGCGAGCCGGTGATCATGGAATTGCCAGAGAAGCTGTTCCTTGAACCGCTCGCCCGCGCCAGTCAGGAAATCCGCCTGGTTGTGCTGCGTGAGGACGAACAATACACGACGCCGATCGAAAATATGCTGCCGGTTCTGGAAGGCGAAGACTTAGGGCTGGGCGATCGTCTTGAACACGCACCGGACGGATTACAACGCGCCGCTCTGATGCTGGACGCCGTGACTTATCGCCCTGAGAGCTATTTCTCCGATCTGACCGTCTATTTCGCGCTACGCCGCGCGCATCAGCTACTCCGCTATGCCAATGAAACATCCGACGCCGAGCCTCTGGATGATCTTCTCTGGGCAGCCGCTTTGCGCGCTGAGTATGGCACAGTGGCCGACGCTGAGCGCCGCCTGAATGCCGCACGCGCCGCTCTGGAACGTGCCCTTCGCGACGGGGCATCCGAAGATGAAATCCGCCGCCTCATGGAAGCCTTCCGTCAGGCCGCTGAGGATTATATCGCCGCCCGCATGGCCGAAGCGATCATGAATGGCAATCCGGACGGCGGTCAGGGCGCACCTCCCGGTCAGGAAATGCTGGGCGGCAATGATCTGGCAGATATGCTGGACGCGCTTCAGGACCTTACAGAAACCGGCGCAACAGATGCGGCCCGTCAGCTCCTTTCTGATGTCACAAACCTGCTCAACAATCTGAACTTTCAGGGTGGTGGCTCAGGCTCCGGAGACTTGTTTGGCGAAGGCTCGGAAGGCGAAGCCAATGATGACCCACCACCGGAAAACGAACAGCGCCTTGAGCGCACGCTGGAGCGTCTTGCCGAGATCCTTGAAGAACAGCGCCGCCTGAACGACGAAACACTGCAAGAGCAGTTCGGCTCGGACCCCCAGAACGGTCAGAGCGGTAACCAGCAAGGCAATACAGACGGGCAGTCCGGCATTGGCGAAGACGGTGAGACATCCGCCGGCAGCGCGGAAACGCAGGACGGCACAGGTCAGGGCGGAGACGGCGATACTGAAAGCGGCGGCGGGCAGCAGTTTGGCAGCACTGAGGGCGACCTCTCTGATCGTCAGGAAGACATTGCAAGCCAGCTGCGTGCATTCAGGGATATGGAAGACACCAATGACAGCCTCGGGACGACAGATGACGGCGACAATAATCTCGATATCGCACGTCAGGCGCTCGAACTGGCTGAAGACGCTCTGCGTGATGGCGACCTTCGCGGTGCGCAGCGCTATCAGGACCGCGCAATTCGCGAGATGCGCGATGCAGCCGGTCAATTGTCAGAAAGCCTTGATGACATGCGCCGCGAACGCCTTGGCGATCAGGGACAAGGCGGCGAACGTGATCCACTTGGCCGCGCGGGCAGCACTGGCCAGCAAAATAACGGCTTCGGTATAGACATTCCAGATGAGGTCGAACGCCAGCGCGCCCGCGATATTCTGGATGAACTGCGTGAACGTCTGAACCGTTCAACTGATCCGGAAGAACGTGAATATCTGGAACGCCTGCTCGACAGATTTTAGGCGTTAGCCGCCCTGCGGCACAGCGCCAAGATATGGCAGGCCGCGGTAAAGACCGGCATCATCCATACCGTAACCGACAAGGTAGCGGTCAGGCGCATCATAGGCCCAGGCATCCAGCCCTTCACCCGTTGCCAGTTGTTTGCGGGCAAAAACGCAGGTCATGACTTCGCGCGCGCCCTGCGCCATCAAATGGTGACGCGCAAAATCAAGCGTGCGGCCGGTGTCATAGACATCATCAATTATAAGAACGCCGCGCCCTTTGACGCTACGCTGCAGATCAGCACGCACTTTTACACGGCCCGAGCTTTCGCGTTCATCGCGATAGCTTTCCAGCCAGATCGCATCCAGCTGCGGGTGCACGTCATGCTTGGTCAGGTGGCGCATGAGGTCTGTCGTAAACGGAGACGCACCCAGTAGAATGGTGACAGCCGTCCAGTCATCGCTCTGCATTCGCGGCGCGAGTTCTGCGGCGAGTTTTCCAATACGCGATTGAAGCTCGGTTTCGTCCAGCAGGACGTCAAATTCGGGACAGGTCAAAGCTCTGCTCAGTGATGTTCGTCATGCCCGTTAGAGGCAGGTTCATGATGATCATCTGCTGGTGCTTCGTGATGGTCAACAGGTGCAGGCGCGTCATGGTGCGCATCTTCGCTGTAATCGTCCGCCGCATGTCCTGCATCGTGAGACGCAGACGCATGGCTCTCAGGCTCATGATGCGGCTGGGACGGAACGCCGGCGGCCAGACGGACATTTTCAGTCGGCGGCACGAACGTCACTTCAAGGTCATAGGCCGCGAGCGACGGAGAATCGAGACGCGACGAGAACGACACCTCACCGCCCGGACCTACGCTCAAGGCCTCTGGCGTTACGAGAATGCTCTCAACTTCAAAACCGGCATCATCGCGCAGATCTACACGTACATTTGGTACGGCCTGCGGACGGTCTGACACATTCAGAATTGTGCCGCTGACAGTGAGCACAGGCACAGTGCCTTCAAGGCGCCGGTCTGCCGCCACATCTGCAAACTCCAGCCCGAACGGGTTCACCTCAAGGCCAGCCATTGCATAGGCGCTGGAGGCTTCCGGGAACATGCGTACAACGTCATCGCGCTTCACAACCGCGCCGATACCAAGCGCAAAGAAGACAGCTGCTGTACCGCCCCACGCAGTGAGTGCAGCAAGGCGCGAACCGCTTTCTTTGCGAGAGAATTCTTTTTCACGAAACGCCAGATGCGGCGCGACAGACGGCGCTGCTGGAGAATGCTCCTGACGCTGGCGCTCGACCTTTTCACGCGAAAGGGAGGCTGCCTCGAGCTTTTCTTCGAGAGAGAGTTCCGGCTGGGCAAACCATGAATGGGCGCATGCCGCACAGCGAACTGTACGACCATTCGCACCGATTGCCTTATCATCGGCAAAATATTGTGCGCTACAGGATGGACATGTGAGGATCACTGCAGTTCTCTCCACTCCGTTAGGCACGATTCTGTGCCTGGAATTCGCCCTTCAGCAGTCCCGAAAGGACTGAAACGAGACATGAATTACGAGCCCGATATTTCTCTTGATGAGCCCACCATCCGAGTCGATGGCGTTAACCATGGGTATATCTCTGGCGAGAATGTGTTAGGCGACCTTAATATCGAGTTAAACTCCGGCTCTTTTACGTTTCTCACAGGCCCGTCCGGGTCAGGAAAAACCACGCTTTTACAGCTGCTTTATGCGGCCCAGAAGCCCCGTAACGGCAAGGTTTCGCTGTTTGGTGTGGATACAAGCAACGCCACGCGGAAAACGTTAACCCGCCTGCGGCGACGAATCGGCGTCGTCTATCAGGATTTCCGCCTGCTGAACCATCTGACCGCCTATGAAAACGCTGCGCTTCCCCTGCGCGTTACGGGCAAACATGAGCGTGAATATCGCGACGATGTGATCGACCTTCTGAACTGGGTCGGGCTTGGCGATCGCATCACCGCAAAACCGACAACGCTCTCTGGCGGCGAACAGCAGCGCGTCGCGATTGCGCGCGCACTCGTCAACAAGCCGGACCTTCTCATTGCCGACGAACCGACAGGCAATGTCGACCCTGAAATGGGTGAGCGGCTGATGCGGCTTATCCTCGAACTGAACCGGCGTCTTTCAACGACAGTCCTGATCGCCACCCACGATATTGCGCTGGTCGACCGGCTCGGCGCGCCGGTTGTGAGGCTGGAGAACGGACTTTTGGTCCATCAGCGCGGCGATGTCGGCGCAGGAGGCGGCCATCATGTATGATACCAAACGCTCGCCTCTTCTTCCGCGCGAAGATGCCCGTGAAGCTGCACTCTTTTTTGTGGTAGCAGCCCTTTGCTTTCTGGCAGCGCTGACAGGCCTCGCAACGCGTGCAGCATATGGCGCGGCAGAAAGCTGGGCGGGTCAGATTCAGGGAGAAGTCACAGTTCGTCTTCTGGAAGGCAGCGCTGAAGATGCTAATGATCTGGCCACGCTTTTAGAAGGCCTGTCCGGTGTACGCCGCGCCCTCCCAGAAGACCGCGAAGTCACCGAAAGCCTGCTTGAGCCATGGCTCGGCACAAACCTGCCGGAAGACCTTCCGATTTCGCGATATCTGGCGGTCAGCACGGTTCCGGAAGCTGGCGACCTTACACGCCAGATCAGCGAAGCCGCAGAAGGTGCGGGCTTCCAGATTGAGGTCGAGAGCCACCAGCAATGGGCAAACGATGTCGAACGCAGCCTCGGTATTTTGCGCATGGTGGGCATTGTCGCGCTTGTTCTGCTTCTGACGATTGTCCTCTCCGTCATCGCCTTTGCGACACATGCTGCGCTTCTGGCCCGGCGCGAAGTTGTCATTGTGCTTCATACATGCGGGGCATCTGACCGCTTTATCTCCCGCTTGTTCGAGCACCGCTTCTTTGGGCTTGGCCTCAGGGCGGGCGGCCTTGGCGCATTATTCGCTTTGCTCGGCGCCATGCTGTTATTCTTTGCCGCGAAACAATCCGGTGATCGCAGCTGGCTGCTTCCACAAATGTCGCCGGATATCGGCACCTTTATCGTGTTAGTTATGACGCCTTTGATTGCCGCGCTAGTTGCCATGATTGCGGCCCGTATTACTGTGACCCGGGCGCTCAACGAGCTTTATTAAAAAGGTCTGCCTGACGTGTTTCGCAAACTGATCCTGTTTTTGATTGCATTCACGGCAGTGATCGCCTTTGCCGACTTTCATCGGTTCGTAAACCGCGTCGCATCACTGGAAACCGATACGCCGCCAAGTGCCGACGCCATTGTCGCGCTGACGGGCGGATCAGGCCTGCGCATTGAGGCAGCGATTGATCTTCTGGAACACGGCGCTGGCCACAGGCTTCTGGTGAGCGGCGTGAATGAGAGCGTCGACATTGATACGCTTATCCGTTCTGCGGGCGGTTCACAGGCGCTTTATGATTGCTGCATTGATATTGGTCGTCAGGCCCGGTCTACCGAAGGCAATGCTCTGGAGGCAGCCAGTTGGATAGCTGAGCATGACTATAACTCGCTCATAATTGTCACATCAGATTATCATATGCCCAGAACCCTCCTCTGGTTCACAGAAGGGTTTGAAGAAGTTGAGCTTATCCCTTATCCCATCCAGTCTAACCTCCAGCCACGGCGCTGGTGGCGTTCCTGGCGCTCATTTCGCGGGCTGGTGCTGGAATGGTCGAAGTATCGGGTCACCGCGGTAATGAAAGCATTTGTCTGATGGCTGCACTTCGCTCCGTCCTGTTTGTAATCTGGCTATATGGATCGCTCGTTTTCTTCGGCCTTCTGTTTCTGCCGACGATGCTGCTGCCACGTCAGGCAGCAACGCTTGGCATTCGTTGCTGGGCGCGGGCTGCTGTCTGGGGCATGCGGGTGATTTGCAATGCGAAAACCGAAGTGCGCGGCCTTGAGAACATCGAAAACGAACCGCTGCTTGTGGCATCAAAGCACCAGAGCACGCTCGATACGGTGCTGCCATTCCTGTACCTGAAAGACCCGTGCATCATCCTGAAGCGAGAGCTTTTGTGGTATCCGCTCTTCGGGTTTTACGCCCTGAAAACCGGCCAGATCGCAATTGACCGCTCCGGCGCGATGAAGACGCTCAAAGAGATGGCGCGCAAGGCAAAGCTGGCGCGTGACAACGGACGTTCGCTTCTCATTTTCCCTGAAGGCACGCGCACCAAGCCGGGTATCGATGCAGAGTACAAACCGGGCATCGCGCTCCTATATAAAGAGTTGGACATTGAATGCCTTCCGGTCGCGCTGAACACAGGCACATGCTGGCCGGCTAAAGGTATTATGCGATATCCCGGCACGATGGTGGTGGAATTCCTGCCACGTATTGAGCCGGGGCTGTCACGAAAGGCTTTCATGAAGACGCTGCATGACCGCATCGAAACCCGCTCACTCGCTCTGGCAGAAGACGCTGGCGTGAATGTTTCAACGACCGAGCCGGCGGAGGCAGCTAACGCATGAGCGAGACCCGCAAAAAAGGCTTTTTCACCCTTCCCGTTCTGCTTGGCCTGCTGGCGCTTGGCTGCCTCGCCATCTGGACCGTCTACTGGTTTTATGGCGCGGGCGTGGTGCGTCAGGGCGCACGAGAATGGATTGAAGACCAGCAGGCAATGGGCCGCTCGGTTGAATACTCAGCGCTAAATGTCACCGGCTATCCGTACCGCTTTGTCCTGCAGGCCGATGATCCGGTGATTGATGCACCAGACATGCAGGCGCGCTGGGAAGGCGAAAGGCTTCAGCTTGTGGCCATGGCGTGGAATTTCAATCACGTCATTGCCCGCTCACCCGGGCAAAATAACATTGATCTCCCTGACGGACAGACGTTCAGTTTTTCTGCGGATGATAGCTCTGCAGCGAGTTTCGTCTGGGAGGACGGGAATCTACGCCGTGTGGGTCTCGAGCTTCCTACGCTGGACGCAGTGCTGAACGAGAGCGAACGCTACACGCTGACGAACGGATCAATCGGCCTTCGTCCAATGCCGGACGAACCACGCAATCTACAGCTGGCTGTATCATTCAATAATCTGTCACTGCCAGAGGCGCCGGAAGGCGCAGAATGGCTCGGCCGCGAGGTGAGTGAGCTGGTGATCTGGGGCGAGATCGAAAACTTCTTCAGCGTTATTGAGGACGGTCTGACAGTTACAGAGTGGAAGCTGGACGAAAACCGCATTGAGCTTGTCCGCGGCGACCTTGATATGGGGCCTCTGGACCTGTCCATGCGCGCGAACGTGAAGCTCGACCGCAACAATGATCCGGACGGCACAGTGAGCCTGTTTCTGGAGCGTTCAGAAGACCTCATCTCTGCCCTGCGTGAAGCAGGCAGCATCGACCCACAAGGCGAAGCCATCATCAACGCAGTTGCTCAGGCAAGCTCGAACGGCACACCGCTGACCGTGCAGGTCAAAGAGCGCAGCATTCGTCTTTTCGGGCAAACACTCGCAGAATACTAACCGTCAGAATGGCAGTTTGACCTCAGGCAGCTTCACTTGAGCTTTGAATTTCTCGAACGACATCACATTCTCGATCCGGCGATCCAGAAATTCGCGCCATGCTGGCTCATTGCTCTCTGCGCCGCGCCATGCCGCTAGTGTAGAGCCAAGCACGGCCGAAAGCGTGGTCCGCTTAGAATAGTAAGTGAACCCGTCAGACGTGTCGCCAATGCCGCGCCAGATCGTATCAGCGACACCCCAGAGAAGTTCGGGCATGGACAACGGGCCCGTCGGGCGCGCCAGGGACCAGTCCAGCGCCTTTACACTTGCCGCATGATGACGTGATAGCGCTTCAAACCAGACCGCAACACCTTGTGTGACTTTATCCCGGATACGCATCTCATCGAGAGGTAGTGCTGCAAGCTCATCCTTGATTTCTGCCTTCAGAGTATCGAAATATAGAAGGATGAGAGATGCCGCCCCGCTTGGAAAAGCATAGGCAACATCGTCTGGTGAAACCTCGTTCTCTGCACACGCAGCGAGGTAAGTTTCCTCGGTCCAGCCGGAAACGGGCGCTATTTCAAGCGCCGAAGCCAGAATTTTTTGTCGCAATAGCGCAGTTGGTGCATCTTCGGGTGTAGGCATACGCGTTCCCTTGTGTTATGAGCGCGGCTTCCGAATTATATTGTCCGTTAAGTCGGGCAAAAAAGATAGCGTGCGGCCTTGTCGCACAACTTTGAAAATGGAGAGAGACCCATCGTACAGATCGTTGTGCGCGACAATAATGTCGACCAGGCTCTAAAAGCGCTGAAAAAGAAAATGCAGCGTGAAGGCCTGTTCCGTGAAATGAAACGTCGTAACCATTTCGAAAAGCCTTCCGAGAAAAAAGCTCGTGAGCGTGCGGAAGCTGTTCGCCGCGCGCGCAAGCTCGCTCGCAAACGCGCTCAGCGCGAAGGCCTGCTGGGTAAGTAAGCTTTCCTTTTCAGGATTATTCAAAAACCCCTCCACGTGCGCGTGTGAGGGGTTTTTGTGTTTCCAGATTCTACAGCAGACCGAAGACTGGCTCTAAGCCTGAGCCTTCTTTCCGAATAGCCCCATGAACCAGGCTCGCGCTTCATTCATGCCAGCACCATGCACGGCGCCAGCGCGATAAACCTTCGTAGCAGCCCAGATGATCAGCGCTGTGAAAACACCCATCCAGACAATTTGTGCGATAAGCTCCCAGAGCGGTGGCTCGGTCGGAACCCGCACAATCACGAGGAACGGTGTCAGCAATGGCACCCATGTCGCCGCGTGAAGGATCGGGCTTTCCGGATTGGAAATAGATACGGGCAGGAGCAGAAGCGGGATCATCATCACGATGATTACCGGCGACAAAAGCGATTGCGCTTCCTGAATCGTATCGCAAAGCGAGCCCAGTGCGAGGAAGATCGACCCGAACATCAGATATCCGAGCAGGAAGCTGATCAGCGTCGGCACCAGAAGGTTCGGGCTGACAACCTGACGAAGCCCTTCCGCAATATCAGGCGGAATATTGTCTCCCGCAGCGATCAACATCCCTGTGCCGATCAAGGCCCAGATGGAAATGAGCGTCAGGGATAACATCAACACGCCAACCAGCTTGCCCGTTAGCAGCTGAGGCAGTGAAACCGAGGTCAGAAGCGAGTCGAATATCTTGTTCGAGCGCTCCTCAATCGTTCCGGTGAGCAGATAATTCACCACTGAGAAAATCAGAAGCCAGAGCAGGAAAGAAAAGCCGATAGAGATGAAGAACGGCGCCTGATCTGCAAACGAAACTTCACCGGACTGATCAACCGCAGTCGGGCTACGCACCAGAAGCAATGGCGTATTCTCGCGAACACGGTCGAGAATTTCCAGCGGCACATTCTCTGCCTCAAAGGTCCGGATACGCGCCAGACGTTCCAGCACCAGATTGGCGCGGTTCACCAGCGTGTCGTTTACAACATCCTCGCTCCAGTAAACGATGTCGTCACCGTCGAGAACGAAGACCGCGTACAGCGGCCGCGGACCGATCGGGCCATCGATTTCCAGCTCGCCGGACAGGTATGGCCTTAACTCCTCAAGGGTCCGGGCGGGCGGCGGAACACGGATATAGTCATCATCTGACAGCGCCATAGACCCCATAGGCACGACGCTTTCCAGTGCCTCTGCGGTACTGCGCCCCTCTGCCAGCTGACGTTCAAACTCTGCCAATGCGGCATCCGGATCGAATGCCGGGTCAAAGTTTGCCTGCTGGCTGATCAGGTCCCGCGCAATGTCTTCATCGCGTTCGCCCATATATCCGTCCAGCTCGCGGGCAAAGCTGTCGCCGCTTTCGATGACAGAGTAATAGCGAACCGGCTGTGAGCTCTCGATAAGGGATGGCAGAAACATGCCGAGCGAAAGCGCAACGGGCGTGATCAGAAGGCCAACCCAGAACCCCCAGGCGGTAATATAGGCGAGGTATTCGCGGCGTGCGACGAGGAATGCTCTACCCATGACGCAGCGCTCCGTATTTTTCATCTGCTTCAGATACCAGCGAGACAAACACGTCCCGCAAGCGTGGCTCTGCCGGCTCAAAGCCTTCAATAGCTATGCCGCGATCGATAGCCCGCTTGAGCACATCCTGACTGGTCGCGCCCTGAGGCAGGGATATCTCCCACCAGATGCGGTCATCCTCACCCTCTACAGGCGGCAGCGCCCGCGTATCAAAGGGTGTATCGACAAAATCGGCTGAAAGGTCACGGTCTGCGACGGTAGCGAGGCGCACCTGATGGGCCTGCGTTGCAAAGGCTTCTTTCAGCGTACCGTCAAACATTTTGCGCCCACACGCGATCAGCACCAGACGGTCACAAAGACGCTCGGCATGCTCCATCACATGGGTGGAGAAGAGGATCGTCGTCCCTTTTGCGTTCTGGTCTGCAATCAGACGCTCAAGGTCTGCCTGATTGACGGGGTCGAGGCCGGAAAAAGGTTCATCCAGGATCAGAAACTCAGGGCTGTGTACGAAGGTGGAGAGGATCTGCACCTTCTGCGCCATGCCCTTGGATAGCCGAGAAATGCGGGTTTTACGAAATTCACCGAGACCGAAACTTTCGAGCAGTTCGTCTGCGCGTGATAACGCATCCGAACGCTTCATCCCTTTAAGCTGACCAAAATAGGCAATCACATTGCGGGCGGACATTTTCTTATAAAGGCCGCGCTCCTCGGGCAGAAAACCGACGCGACGGAGATTGGACAGCGTCGGCGGCCCGCCAAATAATTCGGCCGCACCTTCATCCGGCGACATAATACCAAGCGCCATGCGCAGACTGGTGGATTTACCAGCACCATTCGGCCCGAGAAAGCCGATCACTTCACCCGCACCAAGCTGAAAACTCACATCTTTTACGGCATCAAAATCGCCAAAGCGTTTCGTAACGCCTTCAAATCTAAGTGGAGGTGCAGCCATGTCCTGTCCCAGTTTCAACGCTGTTGAACGACAGGATGGGCTAGTTGGCCTCTCAAAGGAATTAAAAAATTCGCTTGCCCCGAGAATATTTCAAGCGCAGCATGAAGGGGTGAGAAAGACACTACCTTCTCGCCGGGGATGCAATTCGGGAGAGCCCAGAGCGCCGGACGCTCTGTCTCCAAAGAGCGGTTACACCTGGCAAACGCCACCGACGGATACATCACCACCGTCGCGTGCAAGCATTCTTTTTAAAGTGGAGTTAGCCCTCGCCCGCATGGAAAGCGGCGAATATGGCTATTGCGTCATCTGTAATGACGCCATTTCGATTGAGGAGCTGGATAAAGACCCCTCAATCGTCAGCTGCGGGGCATGCCGCCCCACATAACGCTTTAGAGTACGGCTTTCGCCAGTGTGATGATGATCTGCAGGAACACGCCAAAGACGCAGAGACCAACAACAGTCACGATCCAGGCGCTGCCCATGCTCATCACCAGACCACCAACAATGCCGGCAATTGCGAGAATGCCCATCGCAACGAGCCAGTTCATGCCCATTGTGATCGTGAAGACTGCGTAAGCGAGGACGAGAACGATGAGGAAGCTGGACCACGTAAACGCAGCCATGAAACCTTTCCAGGTATTCTCCTGAGCAGTGATATCCATTTCACCGCGAACATAATCGCTCATGCGAAAGCCCTTTCAGTCAAAAAGCTCGTGAATTTTTTATTCGGATAGATTGAAGCAGCCATTTCGGCAAGACCTGTCACAGGAAAACCTGCCAATTTGCCGCGATTTAGATGCCGATCGTCCGGTTTGGCTCTGAATGGTCCCAATCTGCCAGCAAAGCCCTGAGCGCCGCGATGAAGGCGAGCGGCTGGTCGAGCAAGACATGGTGGCGGGCATGCGGAATGGACACAAACGGAACCTTCCGGTCCAGAATCTGCTCCATATAGTCTTTCACCTCATCCGGCATGAGCTCGGACTCCTCGCCGCGGAAGAGCGCGATACGGCAGGCTGTTTCCTTCAAGAGGGTTGAAGCCGGTTTGCCGAATTCAAATCGCTGCCAGATGTCCGGATCAAAACGCCAGGCCCAGCCTTTGCCGCGCTCATTGTCGACCTGCTTAAGGCTCCAGCGCGCGATATAGTCCATGATGTAATGATTATCGCAGGGCTGGACCGGCGCGAGGCGGAAACGACCAAGCGCCGTATTCAGATCAGGATAAACCCGGTTTCCCCGCGCCTGCCGCGGACGCGTCGAGATATCCCGCTCGGGCGGATTGACCGGACTATCAACGATGACTGTTCCTGTGAGCCTGTCGCCATATTTGGCACCGGTCAGGATGGTTACGAACCCGCCGAAGGAGTGCGCGACAATCGTCGGCTTGATCTCATGATCGAACATGCCCGTCGCTTCGCAGACAGCGATCTGCTCCTCAGCGAAGGTCTCCATGTCATAAGTATCACGCCAGTCGGACTCCCCCATTCCGGAGAATGTCATGGCAACGACGTTATAGTGCTGGGCAAAATACGGCGCGATGAAATCATACCAGTGCGCATGCGCCCCGTTACCGTGAACGAGAAGAAGCCCCGGCTTTTTCGGGCTGGACCAGCTCTGATAATGAATGCGCGCGCCATTTACCCGCACAAAGCGCGTGTCATAACCCGTTGCGATAGCGCGGGTGAACCATTCAGGAGAAGGCGGTATATCGCCCATATACTGAGAGAGTGGCCCCGGTTCAGCCGGAGTATGTTTTTCTATTTCATCACTCATCAAATCACTCGTGCGCCCCGCATCGGGCTAAGCAAATTCCGAAATTCTTATACTAAAGACAAATGCTTTGGTTGCTATAGGGTAAATTCGCTTTTACGCGACAATCATGTCAGCGGGTATTCTGCCTCTGAAACGTAACGTGACGGCCCCTTGCCAGACCAGCTCGAATAGAGGTGAAACCGGTCTGCCCAGAAGGGTCCTAACTTCAATAACGCATGCTTTTCGGCGAACGCTGCGGCCTCCTGCAAAGGCGTCCCTTTACAGTAGGCGAGTGTCACGTGAGGGCGAAATTTGCGCTTATCCAGTGAGAGCCCGACACGCTTTGCGGCGCGATCACAGCGCTCAGCTAGACGCGTCAGCCCTTCATTCGCCTCAACGCCCGCCCAGAGCGCAGTGGGTTCAGATGAGCCGAACCAACCTGCCCCGCTCAGGGTGAGCTGCATTTGCTTTGCCTCGATCAGAGACAGCTCATGGTCGAGGTCTTCAGCCGTGTTGCGATCCACCTGCCCCATAAAACGCAGCGTAATGTGATAGTTCTCGATTGGTCGCCAGCTCGCGCCGGCCACCTTTTTTGAGATCGCCTGAAGCTCTTCTCCGATTTCACGTGGAATTTCGATGCCTGCAAAGAGACGATACATTTCAAAGGCCTCCCTGCTCAAAACTCGTTTTCAGGTTTCTGCATCCTGACGATAAACATGATAACCGGGATGAACACCACGAATTCGAAATAATAGGCGACAAGCACCGCCAGACTGAAAAAGTCCGGCTCCAGATCAGCCTTATTGTAGCCAGCATATCCAAGCGCCAATATCGGAAACAGCAACCATATAAGAATATTGACGCCCACCAGTTTCAGCCGGTTTGCCGGCGCAAAAACGAACGAGAGCGGCAGCAAGATTGTCAGATAGGTTAGTCCCACCGCGATTTCATCGCGCGCCTCACCGAAAAACTCCAGCCGGAAGGATGTCCAGATGGCAATCGCAGGATAGGCATACCAGGGCGGATAA
The DNA here is from genome assembly GCA_002723155.1 of Ponticaulis sp. GTDB lineage: Bacteria > Pseudomonadota > Alphaproteobacteria > Caulobacterales > Hyphomonadaceae > Ponticaulis. Next base: position 911,763 of record PBNO01000006.1, read on the forward strand.
ACGTGAACGGGCGCGGCCAGCAGATTAGCCTCGGTATAGCTCATCGGCCCGCCATAATATGGGCCTCCAATCACCCCCTGAAGCCAGACGAGAAATTGCGCCAGCCAGTCCGGCTCCACGCCCAGACGCGAGGCACCACGCAGAAAGCTTTCGGATACGATGAGCCACACCGCGATAAAGATCACGACAAAGACACGTATCCATAGGGTCGAACGGCTCATTTATCCCCCGTTATCCACGCACCTGCGACGGACGGTTCACTTGCGGAATGGCGCGATATCGCGGACCTTTAGGCAAATGATTCGACGCTCCAGAAAGGTGATCTCATGAGTGCACCACTCGGCTCCAAAGCCAACCCTTCCAAGTTTGAAGTGTATAAAGACCTTCCAGATGACGAGCCGTATTTCGTAATCCGCGCACGCGACCCGCTGTCTTCTGCTCTGGTAGAGCTTCACGCCTATATTGGCGCGGGCCAATCCGGTTCAGCGCACAACAAGCTCGCTGAAATCATGGCCATGACAGCGGCAAAGCCGCCGCGCCCGTCAGACAGCCCGAAATATCGTGAGACCTTCCAGATCTCACTCGCTATGGAAAAATGGCGCGAAGGCTAAGGCAAAGCCTGAAGCGCATTGCCTGCCGGTATACTAACTGGCAGGCCGGCGGCTGAGCGTTTAGCTCGCCGCTTTATCTTCCGGCGTCACACGCAGATCGTGCTCGCGCACTTTACGATAGAGTGTAGACCGGCCAATCCCGAGCTTACGGGACACTTCAGACATATGACCGGCATAGAAGTCGATCGCATACTGGATCAGGTCACGCTCGACCTCTTCCAGCGGGCGAAGCTCGCCTGTTGTGTCTGTAATGCGAACCGGATGATCAAAGGCTTCGCTGAAAGCTTCAACCGTTGCACTTGTCGGTGCGGACGCAGATACAGATGGACCTTCGGCAACGAGCTGGTTGAGGTCTGGCAGTTCACCCACAAGGCCGCTTAGCTGCGGGAAGTCCTGAGGCTCAAGCTCGTCACCTTCACAAAGCACCACAGCCCGGAAGATCATATTCTCAAGCTGGCGGACGTTGCCCGGCCAGTCATAAGCATTGAGCAGCGCCAGTGTTGCCGCGCTCGCGCCTGTGACTTTCGTACCTTCAGACGCGTTAAAACGACGAATAAAGTGGGCAGTCAGCGCCGCGATATCTTCTTTGCGCTCACGAAGCGACGGCATATCGACCGGGAATACGTTCAGACGATAGTAAAGGTCTTCACGGAAGCGGCCTTCAGCAACCAGCTGGGAGAGATCTTTATTGGTCGCAGAGATAATCCGCACATCAACTTTCGTCGGACGACGTGAGCCGACTGCGTCGACCTCACCTTCCTGCAGCGCACGAAGAAGCTTTACCTGCATATCAAGCGGAAGCTCGCCGACCTCATCGAGGAAGAGCGTACCGCCATCTGCCTCAACGAATTTACCCGGCGATTTGGAAACAGCGCCCGTAAACGCGCCTTTCTCGTGACCGAACAGAATGCTCTCTACGAGATTTTCAGGAATCGCACCGCAGTTCACCGTCACAAACGGACGCCCCGCGCGATCGGATGCACCCTGAATACAGCGCGCGATGACTTCCTTACCGACACCGCTCTCACCAAGAATAAGGATTGGAATATTCGACGAAGCAGCGCGTTGACCGAGACGAACCACCTGACGCATAGGCGGCGCTGCAGCGATCATGTCATCAAAGGACAATTCTCCGCTCGCAGTTTTCTTGAGGCGCTTCACCTCGCCTCGCAGTTCCGTCATCTGGAGCGCGTTACGGATAGAAACAACGACACGTTCCGGAGAGGCCGGCTTAACAAAGAAGTCGATGGCGCCGGCGCGCATGGCCTGAACAACAGTATCAATGGAGCCGGATGCGGTCAGAACCATAACAGGGAGTTCGGGGCGAACTTCCTGCAGGCGTTCGAGAACCTCCATGCCGGACAGACCTGGCATCACCAGATCCAGCAGCATGACGTCTACGCCATCAGAAGGATTGCGCGCCATTTCGAGGCCGCTTTCACCATCCGGTGCGACGCGGCAGGCAAACCCTGCGCGTTCTACTGCCGCCTGAAGCAAACGACGTTGTGTCGGATCGTCATCTACGACGAGTACCGTCTTAGCCATATTACATCACCCTCGTCCCGCCTTATGGCGTGTCACAGGGTGCCAAGATGGCACACTGGTTTAAAATTAGCCTTAATGCAGACCGCGTAATTTTGTGCCGGACGCGCATTTCTGGCCGTCCCTACAAAACCCGCCACTGAAATGAATTTGTCGGGACAAACACGCCCGTCGGAATAGGATTCTCTATATATAGGGGCAGACGGCAATTTCAGGCCAATCTGAACTATCTTGCAAGAAATTTATTGAATTACGATAATTTCACTTGCGCTTCATGTTGTTTTTCGATATAAACGTGTTTGTAGGGAGCAGTGATCCAGAACAAACCGGCACAGGGCCGGACTTTAGGAAGGACACTGGAAATGAAAAACGTACTTATCGCAGCAGCATCGGTCATGGGCATTGGACTGGCGGCACCAGCTGCACTCGCACAGGAAGATTTTGCGATCGAATTTTCTTATGATCGCGCCGAACTGATCACGGAAGAAGGTGCACAAGCACTGTACGACCGCCTTCAGGATGAAATCGAAGACGCATGTGAAGTCTCAACCGGCTCACGCGATCTGGAAAGCCTCCGCTTCGAGCGTGCTTGCATCGAAGAGACCACACGCAATGCGGTCCAAACTCTGAACTCGCATCACATGAATGCAGTTTACGAGACTGAGACAGGTGAAGCTGTTGGCTAACATCGGAATTTTCGCCCAACTCCAAAGCCGCCATCTTACGAGATGGCGGTGCTTTTTTATGTGAGTTTGAGACCGAGGATTTCATAAGGTGACGGGCAGATTGCAGCCCAGCTTTCGGCTTCAGACTTTTTGCAAACGCCCGGGAAATCGCCGCTCTTTCCTTTTAAATCCAGCATGACCTGAAAATGCACATGCGGTGACCAGCCGCCATTGATTTCAGGCCCGCCAAGTTCACCCAAAACCTCACCCGCCGTAATCAGATCGCCCTCTTCGAGGCCAAACATGGATTCTTCGGAGAGGTGGCCATAAAGCGTCCAGAAAATCAGACCGTCCGGCATTTCGTGCTGAAGAATGATGGTCGGGCCGTAATCAAGTTCACCCGCATTCACCTGCGCGCTATGCAGAAAACCTTCAATGGGCGCATAGACAGGTGTTCCGGCCGGCGCGAACACATCAACACCCAAATGCACCGTTCGCGGCTCACCATCGCCGGTGAACACATCGCTGTCATAGATGGAGCGGTCTTCCATATATCCGCCCGCCCAGAGCTCACCGGCTTCAGGCGACCAGTCTTTAGGGACATCTTTCCAGCCGCGCGCTTCAAGCCCGGCTTTATCCAGCCGAAGGTGTTTTACGTCGCCATGCAGCCCTTCCATCATTTCGGCAGGTGCCGGACGGTCAGACTTCAACCAGCTTTGAAAACGGTCCTGCGTGGTCATAAGGGCTCCAATCGGTAAAAATCATGATGCGAACGCCAAAGCGTCACATTGGCAGATGTAAGTCATAGACTATCTCTTTCATCAAGGAGACTGACCAAAGTGATTGAAGATCCCGAACGCAACAGATTTTCCGCCCGTATAGGCCGGACCATGAAGGTCGGCACGAACCTCTCAGGCGCCGCGCTGAAATTCGGCGCAAGTCAGGTGTTTGGCGGATCAGACGATAAGATCGCTGCGGCGCTGGCTTCTGCACTCGGGAACACCAAGGGCCCGCTTATGAAAGTGGCCCAGATGCTCTCCACCATTCCAGATTTCCTGCCGCCGGAATACGCTAAAGAACTCTCCCAGCTTCAGGCGCACGCACCGGCTATGGGCTGGCCATTCGTAAAGCGTCGCATGCGCGCCGAGCTCGGGCCAGACTGGCAATCCAAATTTGCCGAGTTCGGCAAAGAAGCCGCACATGCCGCATCGCTTGGTCAGGTCCACGAAGCCATGACGCATGACGGGCGCAAGATTGCCTGCAAACTGCAGTATCCGGACATGGCCAGCGCCGTGGAAAGCGATGTCGGCCAGCTCAAAAACATGATGGGCCTGTTCCGCCGAATGGATGGCTCGATTGATGCATCTGAGATCGTTGACGAGATTTCCTCCCGCCTGCGCGAGGAGCTTGATTATGAGCGCGAGCGCAAAGCCATGAAGCTTTACGAGCGCATGCTGGCTGACAAAGATTTCGTCTCTGTGCCTGATCCGGTGGACGAGCTTTCAACCTCCCGCCTGCTCACCATGAGCTGGGTCAGCGGCAAACCGCTTCAGGATTTTGAAGAGGCACCTCAAGAGGTACGAAACCGGATTGCCGAAATGTTGTTCTGGACCTGGTGGGGCCCGATGAACGGCTATGGCGTCATTCATGGTGACCCGCATCTGGGCAATTACCAGATCACAGGCGAAGGCACAGGGATCAACCTGCTCGACTTCGGCTGTATCCGGATTTTCCCGGCAAGCTTTGTTGAAGGCGTTGTCCGCTTGCGCGAAGCCATCCGCGCCGATGATTTTGACGGCTGTATGGAAGCCTATGACATTTGGGGCTTTAAGAACCTCAACCGTGAGCTGGGAGAGGTTCTGAACGTCTGGGCAAACTTCATTTACGGGCCAATTCTCGATGACCGCGTTCGCCCGATCGCCGATGGCGTGAAGCCCGGTGAATATGGCCGTAAGGAAGCGTTTGAAGTCCGCCGACTGTTAAAAGAACGCGGGCCTGTCACCATACCTGCAGAGTTTGTCTTCATGGACCGGGCCGCTATCGGCCTTGGCGCAGCGTATCTGAGACTGGGTGCAGAGCTGAATTATTATCAGCTCTTTGAGGAAAGCATTCAGGGCTTTGATGCCAATGCACTTGCAACGCGTCAGGCCGAAGCACTCGCGCATGTAGGCTTGAGCTAGTCCTCATTTCCCATCGGGATGGCTTGTCGGAGCGAATATTCAAAAGCAGGTGAGCCATCGGCGCACCTGCCGGGTGCGGTCTGTTCACAGAGCGCACGTCGTCCGAGCGCCAGAATCTGGTCCTGACCGGGCTCAAAGGTGAACCCCTCAATCTCGCCCGTGAAGACCTTTCCATCCAGTGCGGGACACAGCTCGGCCCCTCGCGCGTCACATGAAACTGTACTCAGATAGGCCGCAACGGGTTCTGGCGTCTCACCTGTGAAGGGGAGCTCGTAGCGGGTGTAGAGTTCGCCGCCTATCTCACACCGGTTTCCGGACCCCTGAGACACGGCGTTAGCTGCCCGGTCACGGTGATAAACACCCCCGACAATTTCGCAATTCTCTTCAAAACTATTGCCTGTTGAAGTCTCTTTTGTTCGGTCCGCAAACAAACCTGCGACGATCACAAGACACACAAAGCCAATCGACAATGGATGGCGCTTCAGGAAGCGGAGGAGGCGTCTGCGAAGCGGAGGCCAGATCGGGGCTCGTGGCTTTTTGACTTTTACTTCCGTGACGAGTTCATAGTCCTCAGGCTCGTAATACGGGTCTTTGAGGTCCTGCCCGAAAGCCTCTTTGAACTCGATATAGGCATTGCGGAACATGCTGTCGGACGGAAACTCTGAAGACGCATGCCATAGAGACCGGAACACGACGCGGCGACCGATTTCACCTTCGATATATTTCCAATACCGCTTCCACTGAGGCTTACCACCGCCGTTGTAGACCGCCTCTAAAGCGGCGAACTCGAATACATCCACGCCGCCCTCATCTTCGGGCGAAATGCGCTCGGCATGAATTTCAGTTTCTACCGCGTGAGCCTCATCATCTGAGAGCTTTCTTATCTCTTCCCGCTCTCCCTGAAACCGTAGCCGCAAAAGCTCTCCATTCTCTGCCACAGCGGCGAAATCAGCACCTTCATCGTCACCATAATAAGACAAAACGCGCGTCCGGAAGGTTCGGCTCAGAGCGATGGCTTCAGAGATCATCTCCGGCCAGTATTGAAACTCGCCAATGCGGTCTGAGCTTTCTGCGACAAACGCTTCGATAATTTCAGGCACTGGATCATCAGCACCCCGAAACAGGCTGTCATAATGTGCGCCGAATACTGGGATTGGCGCCCCGCGCTCGGCCTCGCTATCGACAAAATACAGGCCGTTAGACTGCGAGCGGAAAATCCGGAAGGTTTGCCGCGCCTCTTGCACCAGAGTCTCATCGTCCGGAAGATCACAGAGCACAGTTAGTCTTTGTCTGATCACAGCAGTTTTATCCTGAAGAGAAGCTTAGCGGACTGTGGGTGACATGAAGTGCTGCCTGAGCACATCATCGGAAATACATTCTCACGGCGAGTGCGATGGCACCAACGCCAACCAGCAAGAACGGCATGGCAAAAAGCACCTGAAACACAAAATTCTTCGTACTCAGCCCCTTATCGTCCACGGGATGAACCCAGCCAGCCGTTTCACGGCCAACGCGGAGCTTTAGCTTCTCCGTTTTTTTGTTCGGATAACTCGTTGTGCGGACTGTCGAAGAAGATTTTGAGCTAAAATTATAAGACCGAACGATTGCCCCGGCTCGCGGCCCATCCAGAACCTCATATACAGGCGGATAGGCCTCGCCTTCACCGCCGACATGGATTTCGAAATCAACAATTCTTAGCTTCGCTCTGTGTCCCTGACGGGGCACGCGCAAAACCAGATACAACATTACGAGCCCGGCGATGGAAAACACCGCCGCAAAAAGGCAGATGATAGCAAACACGACCGGATCGACATGTTCTGGAAGCATGACTCCCTCCCTTATAGGGTGAGCCTATGCAAAACGGACGCTAATTCAAGAATTTAGAAAACGGCCAGGCAGGCACCTATTTCATTTTGAGACCGTAACGTTTTGCCATAAAGCCGTCGACAACGCGCTTAGGAAGCAATCTCGGCAAAATCCAGTTGGTCAGCTTGTCTGGGACAGGTGCGTAGCGCGCTTTCGGCTTTTTCGCCGTCAACGCCGTTTCGACGACGTCCGCGACTTTTTCCGGCGGCAGGCCATCCTTTCCGCCCTGAAGCATGACATCGGCAAATATGCTGAGCGCGAGGCCCCAGCGCGAACTCTCATAGCGCGCGTCTTTATTGGCATCTTCCGCCTTACCCCAGATCGGCGTCTTCACAGATCCCGGCCCTACGGCAATTGCATCGATGTCATAGATGATCAGTTCACGGCGCAGAGAGTCAGTGAAGCTTTCAACCGCATGTTTGGTGGCACAATAAGCGCCAAGGAACGGCGCGGAGACTTCACCGCCTACGCTGGTAATATTGACGATACGACCTTTCGGGCCTGTACGGACCTCATCAGTGCCCAGCAAAGGCAGCATAGCTTTGGTCACAGCCATCAAACCAAATGCATTCACGTCAAAATGGGCACGGATTTCATCCATAGGCTGAAGCGCGAGCGGGCCCATCTTCGCGATACCCGCATTATTCACCAGACCGTTGAGTGTTCGACCGGAAAGCGCTTCACGCAGAATAGCTTCCACGGAGGTTATGCTGTCATTGCTGGTCACATCGAGACGAACGGCACGAATGTTTTCATGCGCCGCTTGCAGCTTTCGTGCGTCATCATCGCCGCGCACGCCAGCGAAGACCTTCCAACCTGCACCGGCGAGACCTTCTGCGATTGAGAATCCAATGCCGGACGACGCTCCGGTGACTAAGACTGTCGGCTCTTCAGATTGATGTTGCATGCCATATTTACGCGGCAGGTCACCGAATGGTTCATTTTCAACTACAGTTCTACGTCACTAAAACGTGAGTGGCACCGCACATCAGCTTTCGCTTTCTGACTTTCCACCTTCAATGACACGAAACGGCGACACTTTCGGCGGAGTACGTTTCGTTCCGTCTTTCGCGCCAGTGGCCTTTACGGGGGCAGATTCGGGCTTCTGACCGGGATCGACCGCTTTAATGACGGAAAGCTCCGGCTTTTTTGGCGCGACAGGCTCAGCAGGCGGTGACTCCACGTCGTCATTGAGATCGCGAACGTTGGGCGTGAAGGTTTTGCCGCTTTTCTTCGCCTTCAACGGTTTTCTTTGTTTGAAACTGCTACCGCCTTTACCGCGGCTCTTTTTATCAAGCTGACGGAGAATTTCGGTCTGAGCCCGCGACAAAGCCTCATCGGAGGCGCCCAGATTGGGATCATTGAAAGCTGACCCGTATTTGTTGAGGCGCTCGTCAATGCCCTCAACGAACTCCTGCTCCCATTCAGATAATTCAATACCCTCAGCTTCTGCGCGTTCAGCAGCCTTGCGCAGCTTTCGCAGCGCTTTGCGTGTTTTCTTTTCGTCAGTATCGCGCGGCACGAAGCTTCATCCTTTCAGCGCGGACAAATTTAGCGGCTTTAAAGAAACATTCCATAGGGCAGTCCTGCATAGATCATCTATGCGCAACAGCATACCACCAATGCCTAATTATAGACTTGAGGAATAGTAGTCGTCTTGTATTATGCCTTTAATCCGGCGTTCAAGTCCGGTGTTCTTTTAGGGAGTTTCCGGGATCAACCTCTGTAAGGACACTCTGTTATGAAAAAAGCATTCGCTTGGGCTTCACTCTTCACCCTCATCGCTGGCGGCGCATATGCGCAGGACTCTATCGACGTGAAAGTCGCTGTTGAGCCTCAGTCTGCTGCTGAAATCGTAGAAGCACACCAGCTGGTTCTTGAAGCTGCACGCACAATCTGCGCTGAAACTGATTTTGAATTCTCAGCTGTTCGCAGCCGCGCTGCCGCAGAGCGCGCATGTGTCCGTCGCTCTTACGAAGCTGCTGTTGAGCAAGGCCGCGAAATGAACCTCGCTGCATTCACCAACGAAGCTGCACTTGTTGGCACTGAATTCGAATAAGCTGCATTACATCGCAACTTAAACAAAAATGGCGCGAATGATCGCGCCATTTTTTATTGTCTGAAAATCAGATCTCGCCGAGCGCAAGCAGATAGGTTTCCAGAACCATTTCCTGCTCTTCGCGTTCCTGGCGGTCCGTCTTGCGGATTTTAATGATCTGGCGAAGCGCCTTCACATCAAAACCAAAAGCCTTGGCTTCCGCATAAACGTCTTTGATCTGCTGAGCGACTTCCGTTTTCTCTTCTTCCAGACGCTCAATACGGGCGACCGTCTGGCGAAGCTTTTCCTTGGTCGCTTCATTCAGCGATTGCATGGATACGTTGGAATACTCTTCGTCTGACATGACTTACCCCGTTACGTTCAGAAAATCCGATGTCTGCACCGATTCGCCTCGTGCGAGTCGAGCGATTGTCTCTGCGATAAGCGCTGCTTTCGCGTGGTGAGGCATATGCCCTTCATCATCCAGCGGGACAAGTACAACATGGTCCGGCGCATCGCGTCTTAGCCGCGCAGCGTGAAGGCTCGGCTTGATGACCGTGTCATAGGTTCCCGAGAACAAAACCACGGGCACATTGAGCTCGCGCGGATACCGCGCCTCCTGCACGCTTAGCTCATCGCGCAGATTGATCAGGTCATGCGCATTCGCGCGGAAATTCGGTGGCCGAAAGAGGAGATCTACACCGAGGTTTTCAGCATAGCCTTCCGGCACTGGCGCAGGCGAAAACAGGCTCTCAAGGCTTGAGCGCGCAATATCTGGCCCGACAAGTGGCGCAAACTGAGAGAAAGCATGACCGATAGCCGGAATGGATGCGATCTTATTATACCAGGTGACACCGCCACTGCCCCAGTCATGGGTTACAGGCGCAGAGAGGACGACACCTCGCGTCAGTTCAGGATAATCCAGCGCGAACCGAAGCGCTACAGCGCCGCCAAATGAGTGCCCGACAACAACCACAGGCTCGCCGCCACCCGCCTGAACAGCGGCGGCCATCGCCCGCGCTTGTTCACCCAGTTCGTAAGCGTCTCCAAACCGCCCTGAATAGCCATGTCCGGGCCTGTCGACCATGATGAGCTCAACAGGCACATCTTCCAGATGCGGGGCCAGCGTAAAGCTGAACTCGCGCAAATTGCCGCTCGCTCCATGGATCATCAAAACGGGCTGCCCCTCTCCGCGACGCACGACATGCAGCTCTTCGCCTTCGAATGAGACGAACTCTCCGGCGGGCGGATAACGGGCTTCAACGCGAGACGTGTACATGGGCGATGTTATGCAGGCTGAAAGTGAAAGAAGCGCCATAAGCGCAAGAGAAAATCGAAAAGCGGTCATAACCTCAGATAGCGCGGCCAAACACTAATGGTTCCAGACGCCTGACCTGTGCACGAGCGCGTTCATGGTTTGGATGGATAGCCAGCACTTCACGATACGCTTCAACAGCTTCGCGGTTCTGGCCAAGCTGTTCGAATACATTGCCAAGCATCAGCCACGCATTGAAATGGCGCGGCTCATGGGTCAATGCTTCATTCAGGTCGAGAATTGCCTGATCATAGGCTTCATCGACAATGAAGAGCATTGCACGCTGGAACCAGGCTTCAGAAAAATCCGGCTCGACGGCAATCGCCCGATCCAGGAACTCACGGGACAGATCAAAGTCCTGCATTGTCTGGGCGACCATCGCGCGTTCAAGAAGAATATCAGCCGTTGCAGACCCGGACTCGCGAAGCGCAGCCGATACATCAGCTTCCAGCTGTTCAGCAGTCGGGCCTTCAGGCGCTCGTCTCAACGCATCAAACATCTCATCGGAAGGCCCGCCTGAGGTGGCCACCAGAACAAGTCCGGCAAATGCTGAGACTAAGGTTGATAACATGAAACGCGTTCTATCCCCGTTACGGCTTCATCTAACATTGTAGAGCCGACCGCGCCGGTCAATAGACCATATGGAATGGCGGCAGCCTTTCGCCGTTTCGCGCACACGTTTCGTACAGAATGCCAGACATGCGAAAGGTGACGAAGCTGTTGGCTTCGTCACCTGCAATTTCCGGAGCATGTGGTTTCAGAGCAGTGGTCGTGTCCACAATGCTCAGCCAGTCAAACTAGCGCCCATAGGGCAGCTGGTTAGCCTTGCTTAGCCTTGAAACGTGGATCAGTTTTGTTGATCACGTAAACGCGACCACGGCGACGCACCACTTTGCAATCCCGGTGACGCTCTTTAAGGGCTTTGAGGGATGACTTAACTTTCATGGTTTCTCTGCCGTCGGTTGGTAAAACGAAGCGCGGGAACTACAGGCTTGCCGCGACAGAGTCAACCGGAGAGTTGCCCTGAAATGCTGCGAAACAGGGTTTGGCAAAGAATACAATTACAGTTATCCATTTCGCGGGGGATATTTTAGGGATTACGACCGATGACGAGCCTTATGCTGCGCACTTTCCTGCTGTCCGCAACTGTCGCACTTGCTGCCTGCGAAAGCTCACCTCAATCGGCTGACATCTCCGGCCCGAGCACTGTAACACCCGTCCCACCAAGCGTATCATCCTCGATTGGCGCGTTCGCCAGCTCTGGTCACGCAGGCCTTGATGCCTGGCGCGATGAATTCGCTGTTCGGGCCCGAAATGCGGGTCACCAGATCGAGACAATCCGGTCGATTCTAGAGGGCATCGAGCCTATGAGCGTGTTTCTGGAGCGCAGCTCTGAAGCCGTGGATCAGGCCGAATTCTCCAAGCCGATCTGGGAATATGTAGACGATACGGTCAGCCAGCGACGCCTGACAAACGGCCGCGAACGCCTCGCGGCAGACTCCAGCCTGTTCGGTGCACTTGAGACGACTTATGGCGTCCAGCGCGAATACCTCGTCGCCATTTGGGGCATGGAAACCAGCTATGGCGGCTATATTGGCGATTTCGATGCGCCATCCGCACTCGCCTCCATGGCCGCTGAAGGTCGTCGTCGCAGCTTTGCGGAACGTGAACTCCTCGCCCTGATGACCATTCTGGAAAATGGTGACGCCTACCGCCACGAACTGATTGCTGGCTGGGCCGGCGCTATGGGCCAGACCCAGTTCATGCCGACAACCTATGTTGCCTATGCCGTTGACTGGACAGGTGATGGCACAAAAGACGTGTGGCGCGCACGCGCAGACGCGCTGGCGTCTGCAGGTAATTATCTGAGCGCATCGGGCTGGCGCCCGGGCGAACCGTCTCTGGTTGAAGTCGTTCTCCCTCAGAATTTCGATTACGCCCTCGCAAATGGTGTCGATCGCCCAACCCAGTTCTGGCAGCAAATCGGGATCGTTCCGGCAAACCGCCTTAACCTCGACCCGGCTGGCGTCGGCGAGGCAGAGCTCTGGCTTCCGGCGGGCGCAACCGGCCCTGCCTTCCTGCTTTATCCGAACTTCGACGTGATCAAGACTTACAACCGTGCAGACTCTTACGCGCTGTCGGTCAGTCTGATAGCCGAAGGCGTAAGCGGGCGCGGCGCACCAACGGGCGCATGGCCACGCGGTATTGATCGCCTCAGTATTTCTGAAATCGAACAGCTTCAGGATGCACTGAACCGCCTTGGATATAATGCAGGCCCTGCAGATGGTATTGCCGGACGCGGCACGCGCGGAGCGCTCCAGCGCTTCCAGATCGATCGCGGCATGATGGCAGATGGCTTCCCGACACGTACTGCGCTCGCCGCCGTGCTCGCCGCGAGTTAGACGTCAGGCGTTTCTGCTTCGTCGTCATCCGCATAAGAGGCTGTCGCACGGAAATAGGCAAACAGCCCCATAAAGCTCAGAACCACGGCTGAAAAGATAAATGGGAAGGCCGGGTGTATGTTCTCATATGCCCAAAGCCCGAATATGGGTGAGGCGACAAACCCCATGCCATTTGCAGCGGTTACGAGCCCCGCCACATTGCCCTGCAATGTCGTTCCAACAGCGAGCGATGCACCCGAGGTAAAGCCCGGCCGCGAGAAGCCCTGACCGATACCGTACAGAATTTGCGCGAGGCCAAAGATTTCCAAAGTCGGAATGGAAATGGTCAGAAACGCTGACATGATCAAAAGCACAGAGCCTGAAATCATGAGCGCTTTGGGCGAGAGCTTCAATCGCGGGATCAACGCAAGCTGCGCCGTGAGCGTAGCAAGCGCGCCAAGTGTCATCACGATGCTGAGTTCGCCAGCACCCGGGTTTTCGTTCGTCGGCGAGGCATCTGACAGAAGCCCTGCCTCATACAGACGGTCCAGCATAAAATACGGGAAGGTCTGCAGCATCACACCGGACACGAGCGAGAGGCCGATGCCGTAAATCAGGAAGGGCCGGACGCCCGGCTCACGCCAGAGGCCTTTACCTTCATTGGTTTCAACTTCTTCGATCTGCGGCGGACGGTTTTCCGGCAGGCGGAACCAGATCAGAAGGCCGATCACACTAGCGATAATGGCGATCACATAAACTGGCGCCAGAAGGTGGACCTGTTTGATCAGGACACCGGCAAGGCTCGGCCCGATCGCTGTACCGAAGGTGAAGCCCGATGTGAGCGAGGCGATTTCTTCGGTCCGTTTTCTGGATGATGTCCTGTCCGCGACATAAGCCTGCGCGGCCGGGTTCGTACCCGAACCAAAAATGCCGAACAGTGATCGCCCCGAGATAAGTAAGAAGAAGATAAGCGGCCAGAAGGTGATGATGCCGCCAAGGCTGAGCGCGCCCACCGTTCCGAACAAAATCATCGACAAGGCGAAGCCCGCCATGCCCAGCGCCGCGACGGGCCTGCGTCCCCACCGGTTGGACTTCTTTCCCCAATACGGGCTGGTCACCACCCAGAGAAACGCAGAGAGCGAGAAGATCGCGCCCGCTGTCCAGGCGGGTAATTCAAGACGGCGCACAAGCAGAGGCAATACCGAGGTGATGAGCATGGTATTGCCCGCGCCAACAGCCATCAGCGCGAAGAAGAGCAAGCGAAATGCGCCGCGTCTTTCTGGGGGTGTCGGAGAAGCTGCCTCAGTTGTCATGGCCATCTTTTGCGCCTCGCTTTTGCGACGGTCAACAACTGTCTTTACGTCGTACGGCTCATGAAATTCGATTGACGGACTTATCGTTAATTCCGCCCCCGCAGAAACCGTGCGTTAAGCCTAATGGGCTATGACGTTACCCAATATAACAACAGAAAAGTTGGGTTCGATGTTTCAGATCATTGGAATCGTGGTCGTTTTCGGCATGGTGTTCGGGGGCTTCATGCTCGCCGGCGGACACTTCGACGTTATCATCAAAGCTGCACCTTTTGAAATGATGATGATTGGCGGCTCTGCCGTTGGTGCGCTGCTGATCGGCAACTCATTCAAAACCGTGCTCGGTGTTCTTGGCGGTTTTGGCAAGGCCATGGCCGGTCCGAAATGGAAACCTAAAGACTATACCGACTTGCTATCGGTCTTATTCGTCTTAACGAAGACGATGAAGACCAAAGGGGTTGTCGCCATTGAGGCGCATATCGAGAACCCGAAAGAGTCCCGCATTTTCCAGGAATATCCGAAGATTATGAAGGACCATTTCGCGATTGATCTCATCTGCGACACGCTCCGCATGATGACAATGAACATGGAAGATCCGCACCAGGTGGAAGACGCGATCGAAAAACAGATCGAAAAACACCACCATGAAGCTCATGAGCCAGCCCACGCATTGCAGAATATGGCCGACGCTCTGCCGGCTCTCGGGATCGTTGCGGCGGTTCTGGGTATCATTAAAACAATGGGTGCGATCAACCAGCCACCTGAGTATCTGGGTAAGCTGATTGGTTCTGCGCTCGTCGGGACGTTCCTGGGCGTGTTCCTGGCTTATGGACTTGTTGGTCCGTTTGCTGCGCGTATGGCTCAGGTCATCGATGAGGAAGGCAAGTTTTACCACATCATCAAAGACGTACTCGTCGCGCACCTGCACGGCAACGCAGCGCAGATTTCTGTCGAGATCGGTCGCGGAAATATTCCAACACCTGCACAGCCGACCTTTGCTGAATTGGAAGAGGCGCTCAACAACGCTCCGGAAGCGGCTTAATTTTCCGAAACGAAATCAGATGCGCCTTAGCTGTCACCCGACATAAGGCGCATCCAGTCACGGTGCTCGAGACCGTAGACCATATCCATCAGCTCGAACTGAAGACCTGTCGGGCGCGAGATATTTGAATTCCACATCGCTGCAATGCCTGTCTGACGCTCCGGATCGAACATGATCAGAGCGCGATAGCCGCGCACTGCGCCGCGGTGCCCAACCACTGTGTGGCCTTCATAATCGTAGATGCGCCAGCCAAGACCATAATCAGCGTCCTGAATACGATCATAGCGACGGCCCATGCCGCGCGCTTCGCGAAGGGTTTCAACGATAGGCGTGTGAGCCTCGGTCAAAGCTTCCTGAGAAAAGACCGTTGGACGAAGCCCCATCTGCGCCTGAAGATAGCGCGCCATGTCATCTGCTGAAGAGCTGATACCGCCTGCTGCAGCGACACGGAAGTAAGGCGGCGTGATGCGATCCGCGACCATACGGCCACCGCGATAATTGTACGGGCGCGCATAGTTTCCACCAGCGACGAAACCGTCATAAGTGGAAGCCGCATTGCGCATACCGAGCGGACGGAAGACGCGCTCAGACACAATCGTGTCGAAATCATCGCCTGTTGTGTCGTAGAAAACTTCTTCAATCGTATCGAACGCGACGTTCTGATAACCATGGCACTGGCCGACAGGACAGATCAGATCAAGATCACCCAGCATGCCGCGAATGGCAGACGGCTCACGGCCGCTTTCAAGAATGTTGTCATATGCGTTTGAAACGAGGCCTAGGCGGTGAGACAAAACATCACGAAGCGTCGCTGTGTTTTCACCAAAACCCGGAAGGCGCAAAGTTGTCTGATATTCGGACACTGTATCATCCAGAGACAGAATCCCCTGATGATCGAGCTCTGCAGCAATCGTGCCCGCAAGCCCTTTTGAAACAGACGCCCACCGGAAGCGTGTGTCAGTGTTTACGGGGCTACCATCCTCTTCTGTAAGGCCATAGCCACGCACGAAGCGGATATCGCCGTTTTCAACGACAGCGACAGCCAGACCCATCATGTCATCGCGCTGCATTAGCAGGCGGATTCGCGCATCCAGATAGCCATAATCAATCGATTGTGCCTGCGCCGTCGCGCCGAGGCAGAGCGCCATGAACAGACCCGAAAACCATCGCATAGCTAATTTCATTCAAGATCTCTCCGGAAGGACAGTGCCGCTCATACCGCGAATGCGCCGAACAGGACTCGCTTATTAGTTGGATAGAGCATGCAAACTTCAGACCGTCTGCTAAAGAAAATCCTAATGAGACGTCAACTTAACAATACAGCTCAGCGGGCGGGGGCATAAAAATGCCGGTAAAGCCAGCAGGCCGGGAAGAACTTCATGCATTCTTCCAATTCGACGACATCATCGAGCGCCCGGGCTTTGCCGTATTGCTATTTCTGCTCCAGCTCGCGGCAATGGGCTATGGCTTTGCGTGGGCGCTCGAATGGGACCGTCCTGGCCGTGAAGCCATTTTCGGGCTGGTTTATATGGATGCCGCGCTTGTTGCGCTGGCGATCATGGCGGCTTCCGCTTGTGTTATCTTCCTGCTGCTCAGCCTGTTCAAAATACTCGCCCGCATACGGCGCGACCAGAGCAGACACGCACGGGCCGCAAAGGCGCGCGAAATCCTGCGGCAAGATTATAAACGTGCGCTGCGTGCCATATTGAAGGCCTCCGGTTTGCGCCCTTCAGACATGTTGCCGGTCAAAACTGCAGGGGCGCCTCATCTTGAACGCCTGCTCTTTGATGAGGACGATCTCGAAACATTTCTGGGGCCCGTCAGACACCAATCATTTCGCGCTGTCACTCCTTACGGACGGGACATCGCCTATGGACCGGCCCCAAATCAGAAGCTGGCGGATCATGCCTATTTTGAAGGTCTGTGCACGCCGTTTTACCTTGTCTGCCTTTTCATCACAGAAACGCACTATGTTGTCGGTGAAGCCGTCTGCAACAGCCTGGCCGGAACGCTGCAGAGCCGCGTAAAACGTATCCCCAAACAGGACATCGCATCCTCAGATTTTCGCACTGCTTACCGCACTTTACCCCTCCCAGACCGCATACTGGATGACTGGCTGGTAAACCGGCGCTTCGACACCGCCGAGAGCCGGCGCGTTACGACCCGCCTGCAAAAGCAGGAACACGCGAACAGGAAGTCCGGGCACTACAGATATGCCACAGCAGCTCCAGCGTACGGTATCTCTCAAAAGATCCGCTTCCTTGAAATATCACTGAATGATGGTCGCACGCTGCAGCTTCCGACACAGATTGATCAGGCGATCATTCTGAACGAGCCAACAGGCTATTTTCGGGAATTTGATGACGCGTCATCGCACACCTTCGCCACCGGCTGGGGAGATATCGCGTTCAAGACACGTGAGTTCAGTCCCTACACGAGCGGATATCTGGATGATCCGCCTGAAGGCGCGCAAGTCTCTGGCGAGCGCGCACTCTGGTCGACCGGGCGGCAGGTAACCTACCGCGCCTTTCTGGCATTTCCGAATTTGTTCGTAACACTGCTCACGGCGCTTATTCTGGCTGCGGGCATTCTCTGGCTGATGAACAGCCTCACGAATGATACGAGCCAGAGCCAAAGCTCCAGTGATGAATCCGGCTACCGGATGGACACGCCTCAAGGCATTGTGCCGGTACCGCCGGTGAAGGATCAACGCGCTTAATAGTGCGCGCGTTGATCAGGCGCGTGGACGGTCCTCGTCGCTGGTTGGAAGTTCCCATCCACGGATGAGAGATTCTGCGATCTGCGCAGCATCAACCGCTGCACGTGTTGTAGACCAGCGCTCCATGATCGGGATCTGGTTACGCAGAGCTTCACGCACATTCGGATCGCGTGTGACGATACCAGCCAGCGGCGGGCGGAAACCAAGGAAGGTCTGACACGCTTTGGCAATCGCTTCATAGGTCTGGCGGCCACGCTGACGGTTGTCAGCCTGGTTGATCACGATGATTGGCTGAACAGATGGCGCATAGCCTTTCATCACCTTGATGAAGGCGTAGGCGTCCGTCATGGATGCCGGATCGTCAGTCACCACGACCAGTGTGCGGTCAGCGGAACGAGCAAGACGCATAACGTTGGTTTCAAGGCCGGCGGCAAGGTCAACGAGCACGTGATCATACTGAAGCGCGAGCGCTGTCAGACCAGCTGCGAGACGGGCAACCTCTTCTTGTGGAAGCGCGGCCATGGCACCTGAGCCCGACCGGCCCGGAAGAACATCGAACCCGCCTTCGGCAACACCGCCCGAAACCGGCGTAACCGCGTGTTCAAGCTCAACCCAGCCTGCAATGACGGCTGCGAGGTCCGTCTCTGGTGCAATACCAAGGTGAACGTCTACGTTCGCAAGACCCAGGTCACCATCTACCAGAAGCGTTCGTCGCCCGGCCTTAGCCAGCGCACCTGCCAGCGCGGTGGACAGGAAGGTCTTCCCTACCCCGCCCTTACCGGACGCAACAGCGATGATGGATGCCGGCTGAACGCGAGATTGCGGCCCTGCCGTTTCTTTTTGTCTACGAAAGCCGAAACTCATTACGCGGCTCCTTTCAGGGATTCTGCACCTGGCGCATGCTCGAGGAGAATGCGGGCGAGACGATTAGATGTGGCAGGGATTAAGCCCCCGCCGATAAATGGGGTCAGTGAGAGATGCGAGATATTAAGTCTGGCGTTCGCGATAGCGTACAAAACGCTTCCGCGGCGCTTTACAACATCGAGTTTGGTAATGATGCAACGTCGAATACCGAGTTCTGCAAAGGCTTTTACATTATCTTCCAGATCCAGCGGATGGCCTTCTGCAGAAATAACTAGAACCGGCTCCGCATCGACGAGGGTAATAAGGTCGCGAAGTCGGTCCAGATCCTCTGAATCTGTCGGGTTGATCGGGGGGGTATCAATGACCATACCGCGGCCAAGCGCGCGAATCCGGTCATAACTTTTAAGCAGCTGGTCAGGCGTAAGCGACGTTGGCACTTTGCCGACATCGCGCTGAAGATAGGCTGCGAGTTGGGACGAGCCGGATGTCGCATCAAAGTCAGCAACAATCGGAACAGCTTCACAATTGGCAGCCTGTGACCGGCGGACAAACTTTGCAGCGGTAGATGTCTTACCGGAACCCGGCGGACCTACCAGCATGATGGGACGCTCAAGGCCCGGCGTGATAGGCGAATAGCCGACCATGCCTTCCAGCGCATAAACGAACCCGTTGGAGAGATCCGTATTTGCATCAACGAGGCGTGCGCCCGTCGTTGCCAGCACGTCGGAGAACCCGTCCGGCGCACCATGCCATGAGAGAATATCTTTGAGCTGTTCACGATACCGGTTGAGCTGAAGCACTGGCGAAGGTCTTGGCTCCGCCTTTAGTTCAAATTTCGGCGCAACCCGTTGTGTGGCCCGCTCCACCCCGGCGCGGACTTCATAACCTGTTTCGGCCTCCCATTCGGACAGGATAACTGCATCCTGACCCATATCGGCGAAAGCGAGAGCTACCGCTTCCTCCCTGGTGGCCGCCGAGTAAAGCTTCATCTTCATGGCCGCTACTCCCCCTAAACCGTCCCGGCAGCGCGCAGGCGCGCTTTGGGATGAATTTCATTCTGAGACAGGACTGGTGTCTTCGGACGGAAGCGATCAATCAACGACTGTACAAACGGTCGGATCGCAGCACTCGTCAGAAGCACAGGCGTCATGCCTTGCTGGCTGGCCTTGTCAAAGGCCTGTCGGACCTCACCGGCAAACGCGTGAAGACGGGACGGCTCAAGCGCAAGCTGGCGCTCTGAACCCTGCCCGACAATGGCGTTTGCGAAGGTCTGTTCCCACCCCGGAGACATTGTGATGACCGGAAGCTGTCCGGTTTCATCGGAATTCACATGGCAAAGCTGTCGGCCCAGACGTGACCGCACATGCTCTGTAATAAAGGTCATATCCTTATTGGCAGATGCTGCTTCGGCAATTCCCTCCAGAATTGTCGGCAGATCACGGATAGACACAAATTCGCGCAGCAGGTTCTGAAGAACACGCTGAATGCCTGAAATGCTGATCTGATTTGGTACGATATCTGCGACCAAGGCTTTCTGCTCCTGCGGCAGGTCATCCAGAAGGGATTTGACCGCGGCGAATGAGAGCAATTCAGCCATATTTTCCTTAACAATTTCGGTAAAATGCGTCGTAAGTACAGTCGCCGGATCTACAACCGTATAGCCGTTAATCGCTGCATCTTCCTTGCGCGCTTCATCTACCCAGATCGCAGGAAGCCCGAAAACAGGCTCTGTTACGCGCTCACCAGAGATCGGTGAGGCATTACCCATCGCATCCATGGCGAGATGGTGATTGAGCTTCAGGCGGCCATCACCGGCCACGATTTCCTTAACGCAGATATGATAAGATTCAGACGGTAGTTCGAGATTATCGACGATGCGTACAGACGGCGCGACAAAGCCAAATTCAGCTGCAATCTGGCGACGGACTGCCTTAACCTGATCCGTGAGTTTACGGCCCTTAGTCTCATTGATGAGCGCCACCAGACCGAAGCCGAGTTCGATCTTGAGATCATCAACGGCAAGAGAATCAGAGATTGGCGCTTCTTTTGGTTCGGCTGCTTTCTCGGTCTTGATCGCCTCGGCAATCTTGTCCTGTTCGGCGGTTTCTTTGCGCTGCTTATCGACACGATAGGCCATGTATCCAAGCGATCCTGCGAGCGCAAAGAAAGGCAGAATAGGCATGCCCGGCAGCAAACCGGCAAAGAACGCTGCGCCCGACACCATATAAAGTCCGAGCGGATTGCTCATCAGCTGCGTGCCAAAGGCTTTGTCCGCAGCACCATCGAGACCGGCTTTAGAAACCAGAAGGCCTGCAGCAATAGAAATGATCAGCGCAGGGATCTGGCTTACAAGACCGTCACCGATGGTCAGACGCGTATAGGTGTCAGCCGCCGTCTCAAACGGCAGACCTTCCTGCGCCACGCCGATAATAATACCGCCAATGATGTTGATGGCTGTAATCAGGAGACCGGCAACCGCGTCACCGCGAACAAATTTCGAGGCACCATCCATGGCGCCGAAGAAATTGCTCTCACCTTCAACGGTTTTACGGCGCTCGCGGGCCTCTTCTTCGTTGATCAGTCCTGCAGACAGATCGGCGTCGATTGCCATCTGTTTGCCCGGCATCGCATCAAGGGTGAAACGGGCTGCGACTTCCGCGATACGGCCAGAACCTTTGGAGATCACGACGAAGTTCACGATCACCAGAATGATGAAGATAATAACGCCGATGACGTAATTACCGCCCATCACGAACGAGCCGAACGCCTTGATGACATCACCGGCTGCGTCAGGCCCCTGAGCGCCATTGGAGAGGATAAGCCGTGTTGAGGCCATGTTGAGGCCAAGCCGCAATAGCGTTGCGATCAACAGAACTGCCGGAAAGGCACTGAACTCGAGCGGCTTCTTGATCAGAAGCGCCGTCATCAGAACCAGAACTGAGAAGGTAATTGAAACGGCCAGCATCATGTCGAGCAGAATGCTCGGCATAGGCATGATCAGCATGATGATCAGGGCAAGCACCCCGACCCCCATGGCCACCTCGCTCTTGAGGCCGGATGTCAGAAAGGCCTGGACATCAAATCCACCAATACGCAGACCGCCGCCGGCTGCGTTGCCTTCTGAAAGACCCTGAGATGACGTCGTATCAGCCAAACCCTTTACCTACTCTTATGACGCCTAGATTGCTTCGCGAACTTCGCCCGGTTGCGGCACGTCTACGCCCGCTTCCGAATACGCTTTCAGCTTGTTGCGAAGCGTACGGATCGAAATGCCGAGAATGTTCGCCGCATGTGTACGGTTACCAAGGCAATGGCTAAGCGTATCAAGGATCAGATCCTGCTCGACATCAGCAACTGTGCGGCCAACCAGAGATGTGTTGAGCGCAGAGGCTGACTGGGTCGCCGCATCAACAACCGGATTGCCCGTCGGCATTGGATGGCTGGACGCTGCAACCGGCTCAAGACCATCCGGCGAACGGATCGCTTCAGCATCAATGACATCGCCAACAGATAGAAGCACAGCGCGGTGCATAGCGTTTTCGAGTTCACGAACGTTTCCTGGCCAGTCATGCGCCTGAACGCATTCGCGCGCTTCATCTGAAAGCTGTTTGCCCGGCAGGCCATTGGCTGCCGCATATTTTTCAACGAAGTAATTTGCCAGCTCAACTGCATCCAGTTTGCGCTCACGCAGCGGCGGAATACGAAGGTTCACAACGTTGAGGCGATAAAGAAGGTCTTCACGGAAGATGCCCTCCTTTACAGCGTCTGCAAGGTTCCGGTTAGACGTCGCAAGAATACGGATATTGACCTTGATCGGCTTAGAGCCGCCGACACGGTCAATCTCGCGTTCCTGAATAGCGCGCAGAAGCTTTGCCTGAAGGCGCGCATCCATCTCGGAAATCTCGTCCAGCAGAAGCGTGCCGCCATCGGCCTCTTCAAACTTACCGATACGGCGTGTGACAGCGCCCGTGAACGCACCCTTCTCGTGACCGAAGAGTTCTGATTCCAGGAGGTTTTCAGGAATTGCCGCGCAATTCACTGAAATGAACGGCTTGGAAGCGCGGCGTGACTGCTTGTGCACATAGCGCGCCATGACTTCTTTACCGACACCGCTCTCACCGGTGATGAGGACGCTGGCTTCGCTCCCTGCGATCTGGTCAGCAAGCTGAATGACACGCTGCATTGCCGGATCGGAAACGATCATCGGACGCTCGTCATCAGCCACCGCTTCCAGAACGGCCGCGATCATGTCCGGCTCCGGCGGCAGCGGGATAAACTCGCGCGCACCAGCGCGGATCGCATTCGCAGCACCTGTTGCATCAGCTTCAACACCGCAGGCCACGACAGGAACCGCAATCCGTTCTGCATCCAGCGCAGATGTCAGGCTGGACAGCTCCAGATTATAGTCCGCCATGATCAGGTCGGCACCACGACCGGCCCGCAGAGCCGAGAGCGCCTGCTCGATCTGGTCGAAATGGGTGACTTTCGCCCCGCGATCGAACGCGATCTTCGAAGCGACCGAAAGCTGACCTCCCAGATTTCCGATCATCATCACGCGCATGGGCGGGCTCCTTCAATAGACACTTTTACAGGGGGGTAAGAGGCGAGACGGGCCATTAGT
This sequence comes from Ponticaulis sp., assembly GCA_002723155.1. Lineage (GTDB taxonomy): Bacteria > Pseudomonadota > Alphaproteobacteria > Caulobacterales > Hyphomonadaceae > Ponticaulis. The sequence goes on from PBNO01000006.1 coordinate 934,917, forward strand.
TCACGCCCTCCCCATCCTTGATGATTTCCGTCATCGTCACACCGAGGCGATCATCAACGAGGACGATCTCACCGCGGGCAACGAGCCGGTTATTGACATAAATATCGATGGCTTCACCGACGCGGCGGTCCAGCTCGAGAAGCGAGCCCGGCGCGAGGCGCAGAAGCTCTGACACTTCCATCTGAGTGCGACCGAGTACGGCCTGGATATTCACCGGAACGTCAAAGACGGGCTCCAGATCGGCAGCCGCCTTTTCTTCCGCGCGCTGAGACGGCGTGGAAGCCGGAGCTCCGGTGTTTTCAAGTTCCGGCAGGTTTAAAGCGTCGTCGTTACTCAAGATACACTCTCTTCAATCATGCCACGGTGGCGAACAGGTTGCCCTGTGGCTCAAGGGGTTGTGTCAGATGGCTGCGAACGATTTGTTCCAGCTTCTCTGCGAGTATTTCCGGGTCCTGGCTCACCGCGCCGGACGCCCATTCAAGCATCCATGCACCCGGAGCTGCCATCGGATCTGCAACAAGTCTGATATCTGTGCCCGGAGGCGTTCTGGCCTCGACAACCGGCGCAACAAGGGCCTCCAGATCAGGCGAAATTTTCAGCGTTACGACCGCGTTCATCGGCAGATCGGAAACGGCTTCGGCGAGCGCGGCCTGCACGGCTTCCTGCGGAAAGGCTGCAATAGCTTCAGCAGCAAGTTTACGCCCCATCATAAGCGCGAGTTCAGCGGCCTGTTTGCGCAAGTCATCGGCAATCGACATGGCGAATGGCAAGGTCGGGCTGACGTGTTGAACGAGCGCCTGAACAGATGCCTCCACCTGACGGTGCATCTGCGCCTCGGACGACGCCATAGCTTCCTGACGTGCGGCCTCTACGGCTGCGTCCATTTCGGCCTGAGTGTAGCGCTTGAAACGACCGCCCTCCTGAAGGACGGTGCCATCCGCGCCGAACTCCGTGTCAAAAGAGAATGCGTCAGCTTTAGTAGATGAGCTCATCATCGCCTCCACCTTCTGACAGCATGATCTCGCCGCGGGCCGCGAGGTCTTTTGCCGTGAATACCATTTCGGTCTGCGCCTGATCGACATCCTTCAGACGTACAGGGCCGAGCGCCTGCATGTCGTCCTTGAGCAGCTTCGCAGCGCGTTCAGACATGTTGGACAGGAACAGATCGCGAAGATCGTCTGATGCACCTTTGAGCGCCAGCGCAAGCTTGTCTTTCTCGACGCTGCGCAGAAGGGTCTGAATGCCGCCCGGATCGAGCTTGGACAGGTCTTCGAAGACAAACATAAGCGCGCGGATTTTGTCCGAGCTTTCGCGGTTGCGCTCTTCGAGGCTGTTGAGGAAGCGACCTTCCGTCTGACGGTCGAAGCTATTGAAGATTTCCGCCATCAGTTCGTGGCTGTCACGTTTCGATGTGCGTGCGAGGTTGGACATGAATTCCGAGCGCAGCGTGTTCTCGATTTTATCGAGAATTTCGCGCTGGACAGGTTCCATGCGCAGCATACGCTGAACACACTCGATTGCGAATTCTTCCGGCAGCGCCGCCAGAACGCGCGCGGCATGGTCTGCCTTAACCTTGGAGAGAACAACCGCAACGGTCTGCGGGTACTCATTCTTCAGATAATTCGCGAGAACGACCTCGTTCACATTGCCGAGCTTATCCCACATGGTTCGACCCGCAGGACCGCGAATCTCTTCCATCAGAGCGTCCACCTTTTCAGGCGGCAGGAAGTTCATGAGCAGCTTTTGCGTCTGCTCGTAAGATCCCATGATGTTGCCCTGATTGGTCATCTTGGAGACGAAGTCAGAGATCAGGCTCTCAACAAGTTCGGCTTCTACGACACCAAGTCCGGACATGGCGTGTGAGATTTCACGAATCTCGTCTTCGCCAAGCTTTTCCCAGACCGGCGCCATGTTTTCACCAAGCGCCATCAGGATAACGGCAGACTTTTCAGCGCCCGTCATACCCTGAATCCGGTTACGGATTTTCAGGCTGGTGCCCGCATTCGACGGATTATTGCCGGCGATGTTGGCGGTAACGAGTTCTGCGAGGGCTTCTGTTTCCTTCGACATCAGAAGGCCCTCTGATCAGATTCGTTCAGCCAGGTACGGAGAATGGAAACCGACTCATCCGGGTGCTGGTCGATCATCTCAGCAATCTTCTTCATGGAAGATGCTTTCACCTGACCGGTTACGTTCGCAACATCAATGGAGTGCTCGAGTTCGCTGGCCGCAGACCCACCTGCGTCCGAAGGGGCTGGCAGCGCGCCTGCAGAATAACCTTCCGCCGTAATGCGCTCACCACCTGATGATCGCGTTGCCGAGGAAGATGGACCGCTCAAAAGGCCTGAAACCAATGGGCGCAGAACAAAGAACACAACGGCCAGACCGCCAATGAATAGCGCGACGAGTTCAACCGCGCGCATGATGTCATTCTTGGTAAAGTCGAGAAAACCACCAGAGCTAGCGGCCGTACCCAGTGTCAGGTCCGGTTGAGCGAACTGGATGTTTACCACTTCAACAACGTCACCGCGCGTCTCGTTATAGCCAACAGCGGAGCGAACGAGGGCCGCAATCTGCGCCATGTCAGCCTCGGAGCGCGGTGCGAAGTTCACAATTTCTGCGCCATCTTCACCGGCAGTAACGGTTCGCATATTGTCGATTGCAACGGCGATGGACAGACGATTAATCGCGCCGCCTTCAACGACTTCGGTCTGCGTCGTACGCGAGATCTCGTAGTTGATCGTTTCTTCGGTGCGGGATGTAGACCGGTCTTCAGTCGGACCATCAGCGCCTGCATCTTCAGCATCCGGCAGGTTTTGCTCGACCGTTGTTGCTTCCTGACGGCCACGAATACGGTCGGCAGATGATTCTTCTACAGTCTGAGTAGACCGAACAACGCGTCCTTCCGGATCAAACAATTCAGAAGAACGTGTCACACGGTTGAAGTCGACATCAGCGCTGATTTGAACACGCGCAGCGCCTGCACCCACAACCGGTTCGAGCTGGTCGAGCACCTTCTGACGAAGTTCTTCTTCGATCATTGCGCGGCGTTCGTCAGACGTCATCCCGCCAATCGACCCATTCGCATCGCTGGCAGCGGCCGCGAGCAGTCGGCCCTGACCATCAAGAAGCGTCACATGATCAGGCTCAAGACTTGGAACCGCACCCGCTGCAAGATTTCGAATCGCCCGAATCTGCGCAGCGTCCAGAGACCGGCCGACAATATCCACGACGATAGAGGCAGTTGTTGCCGAGGCGTCGCGCTCAAACAGGCGTCTCTCTGGCAGAACAAGGTGAACCCGCGCAGAGCGGACATTATCCAGATTGGTAATCGTACGGGCAAGCTCGCCCTCAAGCGCACGGACCCGGTTCACGTTCTGAACGAATGTCGTCGCGCCGAGCGCGTCCTGCTGATCGAAAATTTCATAACCGACAGATCCGCGAGACGGCAGGCCTTCGCTGGACAGCATCATGCGTGCGTCCATGACCTGATCGCGGGCCACAAAGATGGAAGATCCATCGCCGCGCATATCATATCGAATGTTGGCCTGGTCGAGGCGCTCTGCAATCTGGGAGGCTTCAGTCAGCTCCAGACCGGAATAGAGCAGTGCCTGTTGCGCTGAACCTGTCCGCAGGAACAGCGAAGACATAACACCGCCGACAATAGCAAGGACGATGAGACCCGCAATGATTCGGGTCTGTCCTATGCCGGCGATGGAAAATCCGGATTTTTTTGATTCTGTCTCAGCCATAAATGCCTAGCCAAACCCGTTTTTTACGAAGTGCTAGGCAGGAATTTCCCACCTCACCGTAAAGGAGGGCTTAACAAAGTCGTTAAGACAGAATGTTTTTTATCAGCCGCGGTACTGTTGTACGCGTGTAACTCGCAGTCCTTTCGACCCGTGACGGTCATAAAGTTTCTGCCAGCCGGAAAATTCTTCCTCGCTGAGATTGTATCGCTCGCACGCTTCCTTAAGCGTCAGAAGCCCGCCGCGTACGGCGGCAACAACTTCCGCCTTGCGGCGAGTTACCCAACGACGGATCGTGGGTTCTGGAAGATCCTTAAGCGTGATCTGCTTTCCGTCTGGTCCCGGAACTGATGTGATCACCTGCGATTCATGCACCATCATCAAAGCCCTTCTTTTTGTGGCTCGGTTTGTCGATGGTCTGGTTATACAGGCAGAGTTTTAAGGTCAGACTTGAGCGCGTGTTTGGAATTAATGGAAACTTCCGGCAAATTTCATGCGCCCATAAACCATAAACCGGGAGCCTAAACCCCCGGTTTTAAAGCGTTTTTTATTCTGCGACTAACTCGCAGTTTTAAGACTTACTATCGCTTGATACGAATTAGCTCGTCCAGCATCTCATCGGCGGTTGTAACAATTTTAGAACTTGCCGAGTAAGCCCGCTGAGTCACGATGAGCGTTGTAAACTCTTCGGCGAGATCCACAGTCGATGCTTCAAGAGCACGGGACTGAACTGCGCCAGAGCCGCCTTCGTTTGCACCCTTCATATTGAGCTGACCTGAATCAGGAGAAGCAGAGAATGCACCGCCCGGCTCCAGGTTAAGACCAGACATGTTGGGGAAGGTTGCCAGCGGCAGCTGATAGATAGAGCGAGACAGGCCGTTTGTGAAAAGCGCGTTCACATAACCGTCCTTATCAACCTCAACTGAAGACAGGACACCATATGCGCGGCCATCAACTGTTGATTCGACCAGCTCATTCGGCGTGTCGTATTGGGTCAGGCCACCAGCGGTCAGCGCGCCGCCGATATCAAGGTTTAGTGTTTGCGCCGCGAGACCAGAAGCGGTCGCCCAGCCGATCTGAGGATCAGTCGCCGTCGCGTTCGACGCCAGGATATCGATTGTGCTTGGCAGGGTAGAGTTTGCAAGATCCAGCTGACCATCAGACGTAAACGCGACAACGCCGCTCGCCAGAATACCGTCAGGACGACCCGTTGCCTGAAGGTCGGACGCAGGAACCACGTGCACCTCAGCAAACCACTCATTCGCAGTCGGAGACTTCATGAACGACATAGCCAGCGTACGGATGCCGCCGAGCGAATCATAAATCTGAACCGTGCTCTGGAAGTCCGGTGTGAAGTCACCTGACGCCATGCTCACATTCGGGTTGGTCGCAAGGTCATATGTGCCCGCTGCAGGGTTGATTGTCTGAGACGCCTCGAGGTTCGCAGAGAAAGAAATATTCTGCGTTGCCTGAGCCGCACCACCAATATTGGACACGCGAACCGGCTCAAGAACAGACAGATCGGTCGGGCCTGTCGGGATCGGGTTTGTTTCATCAACTGGCCAGCCATAGAGGTAATAGCCGGACGTGTTTGCCAGATAGCCTTCGCTGTCAGGCTCGAACTGACCTGCGCGTGTGAAGAAATACCCGTCAGATGTTGTTGCGTCAGCTGCTTTCTGGCGTGTGACAAACATACCGTCACCAGCAATGGCGAGGTGAGTCGAGAAAGAGCTGCTTTCCAGCGCGCCCTGCTCTTCAACCATAGTGCGGTTCGAAGCGATAACGCCGCCCGCATTATAGCTGGAGAACTGATCCTGTTGCAGAAGCAGAGCGGTAAAATCGGAACGCTGGCGCTTGAAGCCGACCGTATTCGCATTCGCGATATTGTCAGATGTTACAGCGAGTGCTGACGCGTTTGCACGCAGGCCGGATGTGCCAGCCAGAAGAGCTGTGTTGATACTCATAACTGAGTTACTCCTTGAAAGATCCCATCATCACATTGTTCATGTGTCGACCCTTCGTGGTCCGTTTCGCATTAGCGTGGCCGGTCATTTTAACCCGCCTTTTTATTCAAATTCGGGCTTAGCTGGCGGCTGCCAGTCTGAGTACCTGATCGAAATAGAAAGCACCGGCGGTCGTTGAGATCGCCGTCTGGTCGGTCGTCAGGTCAATGCCTGAGACCTGAGCCCGGACACGGGCCGGCACATTCACGGCCTCCCCGCTGGAGTCCGTGGCCTGAATAATCATCTGGTAGAATCCATCCTCACGGTCAGCGCCGTTTGTGGTTTCGCCATTCCACTCAAAGCTCGCTGTGCCCTCGGTGGTGCTCAGCTCCTGAGAGTAAATTACGTTGCCGCGCTGATCCTGAATGGACACCTTGGCGCCTTTGACGCCTTCCGGCATGTCATAACGCCATTCAATTCCGTCAGCGCCCAACTCACCAACAAGCGAGTCGATCTCGACAATCTGACCCAGATAGCCAGACAGGCCCGCAACCGTGGAATTGTTCGTCAGCTGAATCAGCTGGGCAATATTCTGGTTGGTCTGGATTTGCTGTTCCACACCCGAGAACTGAACGAGTTGGTTCGTAAACTCGCTGGAATCGACTGGTTCAAGCGGGTCCTGATTCTGCAGCTGCGCTGTCAGGAGATTGAGGAAGGTATCAAAGTTAGCAGACAGAGACGCGGACGCGCTCGATGCCTGGTTTTGAATTCCGCTGACTGTTGAAACCACATCAACCATCTACGTTGGCTCCTAGGCTTTCACATCGAGACGCTGTCTCGACCATGCCTGAATCTGAGGTGTCACAGTCCGCGCTTCTGCCGGTTGCTGCTCTGTGTCGGATGCTGCCTGCTGCAGCTCCGCCTGTTCTTCACTATCACCGGAGTGAGTGAACGATTTCTTACTATTGTTCTGATCAAGTTCTACCTGAACGCCGTTATCCCCAAGATCAAAACCAGCCTGAGTAAGTGCGTTCTCAAGAGATCGCAGGCCGCGGGTCAACGCGTCAGCTGCCACAGCATCTTTTGCGGCGAGCACAGCTTGCACGCGGCCATCACGATCAACCTCAATACGGACATCCACCTTGCCCAGTTCTGCCGGATCAAGACGGATTTCAAAGCGTGATGCCTTACCATCAAACTTTTGCAGCATTTTCTGGCTGACTTGCGCCAGAACCGCCGCTTGCGTTGCCGCTGAACCGCGAAGATGGGCCGGAAGCGCCGCATCGGCGCGCGCAGCGCTGCGTTGCGCTTCGGTCATCTGCATATCGCCAGCATCAGCTTCGGCGAGGTCCATTTCCTGTACAAACTCTTCAGGCAGAAGTTCAGACGCAGCCAGCTCTCTGGAAGAAGAAGCTGCCTGAGCAGCTGCCTGCGTCTGTGGTCCTGACTGGCCTTGCTGGCCATTTCCCTGCCCTGAAGATGATTGAGACCCAGTCTGCGATGAGGCGCCGTCCTGGATTCCTGCGGATGATGTTGCCGCGCCTCCGCTCGGCGCAGAACCAGATGCCGCTTTGCCGTCTGCCGTTTGTGAGACGGAAGCCGTTGCCGCCGCGAATGAATTGCTTTCAGGCAGTGCTTGCTTCAATGCCGTTTCAGCGCCCTGTGACGTGAGACCGTTCAAAGGAATCGACATGCTAGCTGGAGCAGCTGATTTCAGAGTTTCCCCCACGGCCTGGCCCTGACCAGAAATTTCAAACGGCACACGTCCGGTTGCTATGGCAGGGCGAGCGCCATTTCCGTTCTGCGTCAGCGCATCAAGTGCTGATCCACCCGCTTTATTAGGCGCTGTGGCTGTGGCGTCGGCGGAAGTTCCAGCGTCTCCTGCAAGCTGGTTTGCAGCCTGACTGTCAATTTGAGGCCGCGCCCAACCGCTGGCGAAAGCCGTGTCTTTATATATAGGGTTACTCAGCGCTGTATCGGTTCTGATTTTGGAACCATCGGCATTGACCGCCAATTCGGACGGCTGCGGAGGCACCACGCCGGTGAGAGGCCCGGCGGATTGCGAAGGAAGCGCCTGCGCTGCAGATGCCGCAAATAAAGCCTGAACTTCGGGAGACACGAAGCTATCGGTATAGGACGCACCAACAGCCTTCTGCGAGCCATTGCTTTGCTCAAGCAGCATCGCAAATTCACCGGCATCGCCATCGAAAGCGCGCGATGGATCATCGGTAACAGTCTTCGCAACAGAAAGGCCAAATGGCACAATATTCATTTACATCTCCACAGCGCGCATCGCGCCGAAGAGATTAAAAGCAATTGGCTGGCCAGATTTATTGACCGATTTTAACGATTTAAATCACAATAAAAACAGAGTACTATATATATCGACCAAAATTGCCTCCCCATTTGCATCGATCACGGCAACATTTTTTGCCGGGTAGAACGGTAAAAACTGCCCTCTGCGCCGGTAAGCATTCTTTCCAAACAGTTGATTTCACGCGGGAATATTTTTTGCACCTTGTAAAGGATTGCGAAATGTCCGCTCCATAAAATCTACCCCTGTATGAGTACGTGCGCGCGCAGGCGAAGAGCGCCTTAGCGAAAGAGCAGACTTGAATTCAGCGGGTGATCCGATGAGCGTAAACAGTATCATGAATACAGGGCTGAGCGCACTTCTGGCGAACCAGTCAGCGCTGCGCGTCACCTCTAACAATATCGCCAACGTCAATACTGAAGGCTATGTGCGTCAGGATGCGCGCACAGCTCAGACCGTCCTTAACGGTCAGGGCACTGGCGTCGAGCTTATCGTTCAGCGCGCAGCAGACAGATTTCTCGCCGCAGCGCATCTCGCAGGCATTTCCAATGCCGGCCAGTATCAGGCGACAGCCGGTCTTCTGGACCGTGCGCAAGCCGATTTCGGCGACCCGACGAGTTCAACATCCATGTTCGCGGCCGTCGACAATCTTATGTCCGATGCCGCCGCCCTTGCGAGCGATGCCTCTTCCTCGCTTCGTAAAACTGATTTTGTGTCATCCGTGAATGCGACCTTCCAGGACATTCAGGCGACATTCGAAACGATTGATGGTCTGCGCGACGAAGCTCACCAGAAGCTGACGGTCGCGGTTTCAGACACTAACCAGATTCTGAGCCAGATCTCTCTTCTGAACGCCGAAATCCAGAAGTTCAAAATGGCAGGTGCCGATGCGACCGGCGCAGAAACCCAGCAAAGCCAGCTCATGGACCAGCTGGCAGGTTATATCGACTTCAAAGTGACCCAGCGCGAGCTGGGCGGCGTAGAACTTCGAACAACCTCAGGGCTTCTGCTCGTCGATCACCGTGCAGCGGAGCTAGCCGTTAATCAAAGCACGGATGGTGCACGTTATCCCGGTGTCTCCATTTCGCCTGCGGGGTCCGATGCCGAGCTCGATGTAACACGCCAGATTCAATCGGGCGAAATTCGCGGCCTGCTAACAGCCCGTGATTCAGACTTGCCAGATCTTGCCTATTCGCTCGGTGAGTATGCGTCTGCGCTCGCAGATCAGCTCAATCAGGCACACAATGAAGGCACCGCGGTTCCTGCCCCGACCAGTCTGACCGGTCGAGAGACGGGCTTGCTTGGAACAGACGCATTGAACTTTACTGGCGCAGCGACATTCGCCGTCGTCGATTCGTCGGGACGCACGATTGAGTCTGTTCAGGTCGATTTTGATGCCGGAACGCTGACAACCTCGGCTGGTGGCGTAACCGCGATGGGTGGCACAGTGGCCGGATTTGCCTCCGCCCTAAACTCCGCGTTCGGCGGGTCTGCCACAATCAGCTTTACAGACGGCGTGATGAGCCTGAGCGCAACCGGCACAAATGGCGTAGCGGTTGCACAGGACCCGACCAACCCATCCGATCGCGGTGGCCGCGGTGTATCTGCCTTCTTCGGACTCAACGATCTGGTAACGACCTCACGTCCGGTCTTTTACCAAACCGGTCTCAGCGGCACCGATACTCATGGTGTCACGAGCGGTGACATCACCTTCGGCATCCGGAACGGAAATGGCGATCTGATCCAGTCGATTACCTACACGCCGGGTGGCACAACATTTGATGACATCATCAATGATCTGAACGGCGCTGGTGTTCTGGGAAGCTTCGCCACTGCATCGCTGGACGCCAATGGCAGCCTGACCATTTCGCCGAACACCGCAGGAAGCGTTGCGGTTATCGACGTGATTTCGGACACGACACTTCGCGGCACAACCGGAACCTCACTCAGCGCCATTTTCGGCCTTGGCATTGAAGGCCCTGCCGAACGTGCACGCGGCCTGTCACTCAAAGACGAGCTCAGCCTCAATCCAAGCCTTTTGGCGACATCAAAGTTCGACACCACTGCCACAGCAGTTGGATCGGTTGGCGTTGCAGCTGGCAGCAATGACGGCGCACTCGCGCTTCAGGGCGCACTCGGTAGCGCTGTAAATCTACGCACTATGCAGGGCACAGAATATCTCAACCTGTCGCTCACCGATGCGGCGGCTCAAATTGCGTCCGACGCAGGCTCCAAGGCGACAACGCTTTTGAACAGAGCCGAGGCCTCAGAAGCGCTGAGAGAAGAAGCCAAGCTTCGCCGCGCATCTGCAGAGGGCGTCAATCTGGACGAAGAAATGGTCAATATGACCGTCTTCCAACAAAGCTATTCGGCAGCTTCGCGCCTCATTCAGGCGTCGAAAGACATGTACGATACGCTGTTAAACATGGTGTAGGACCTGAATTCGCATGACACGCATCGCCTCCAGCATGATCAATTCAAACGCGCTAACCGATTTGCAGCGCGCACAGCGCGAACTGTTTGACGCGCAGCGCAAGACCGCTACCCAACGCGAAGCCGAGGACCTGAAAGGCTATGGTTCGGACGCCCGCACTGTCGTCAGCCTTGATCGCATGCGCGCGCAGGCCGGAGCCTATAAAGCGTCAGCGGAAGAACTGACCACACGCCTTGATTTACAGGACGCACATATCGGCCGCGCGGCTGATGTTGTCGGCACGCTCCGCGAAAAGCTCACTAACGCGCTGGCTCTTGGCGATCTCTCTTCCGTCGGCAGCGATATTTCTGCCGCGTTTTCTGACCTGAAGTCCTCTTTCAACGCGACGCTGAACGGCAAATACATGTTCGGCGGCAACCTCCCGACCGAAGCGCCCATCGTCGCCGATTCGATCAGCGATCTGGCCAACAATCCGCTCGCAGATGCCGTTAATTCAGATGCGAGCGCCGTTCAGGTGCGTATCGACAAATCCCGCCTCGTAGACGAAGCCCCACTCGCGCATGAGATTTCGCAAGAGTCTCTGACCATTTTGCGTGACCTTCAGATATTCGCTGAAAGCGTGGACGGTCCGTTCACCGAGAACCCGACGCAAGCTCAGCAAGACGCAATCAAATCAGCTCTGTCGCAGATGAAGTCTGTCTATGAGGGCCTGATTGAGGCTCAGGGTAAAAACGGCCGCGTACTCAACGAAACCGATGCGGCGATTGAACGTCACACCTCAGAACGTGACCTTCTGGAATCTCTGTCCGCTAATATTACGGATGTAGATCTCGCGGAAGTCGCGGTGCAGCTCAATCAGGCACAGCTGCAATATCAGGCGACAGCTTCGGTGTTTAACACCATTCAGGACCTGTCTCTGGTCAACCTTCTTCGATAGTTCTGGTCAGCCGATCACGTTGAAGCGTTTGCGGTCGAAAAAGGCCAGAACGCTCTTCAGCTCATGGCCGCGCTTCAAAATTACGCCCTCAGCAGAAACAATAGAATAGGCACCCTGGCGTCTTGCCAGTGCGGGCTGTTTTTCGACGCGATATATCGGCATTTCAGCGGCACGCTTGAAAATGGAAAAGACGGCGCGGTCTTTATGCATGTTGAGCGCATAATCCCGCCATTCACCGGCCGCAACCATCCGGCCATACACGCCCATTATCTGATCAAGTTCGAGCCGATGAAAGAAAACCGGCTCGTGAGTTTTCGCGTTAGTCGTACGAGTTTGAACGTTCATTCAGATACCATGCGCTTCCATACTCACTAGACCAGACTGAGGGTCTGTTTGTGAAGAAGATTTAATCAAAAACACAAACTTGCCGCAAATCACCCCCTTCTTTGCCTATCACGATACCCAATATTGAAAGGGTCGGGCGCTGGCAGGTGTTCGCTCCAGACCCATCAGCCCCCCAGCCCCCTGGGCGTTCGCTAATGCCGGTACCCGACACCCGTTCACACGGGACACATGATGAAACTCCCCAATCAAAACGCGTTGCCTCTGGTAACGCGTTTTTTGGTAACCAAATCTGTGGCATGTTCCCCGTGGACGGGAGTGGCAGTGTGGACACGATTGTAACGGCATCGAAACTAACCAAACGCTATCGCGCTCAAACCGCGCTGGATGGCGTCAGCTTCGAATTGCATAAGGGCGAAATTGTTGGCCTTCTGGGCCTGAATGGCGCTGGCAAATCCACAACGCTTTCACTTCTCACCGGACGGCTACTGCCTGATGAGGGAAGCGTCAGCATTCTCGGGCATGACCTTTCGACCGATCTACGCGCGGCACAGGCCTGCTTCGGCTTTTTACCCGAGGGCGCACCGCTGTTTGAAGATCTGACAGTTGAAGCCCACCTCAAAACGCTCGCCGGGCTACGGATTGGTATTTCCGGGGATGATGTCTCAAGCGCGATAAAACGCTTCAATCTTGAAAACGTCCGCACCAAGACGATTGAAACGCTGTCCAAAGGCTATAAGCGCAGAACCGCCCTGGCAGGTGCGTTTCTGGGAAATCCTGAAATCCTGTTTCTGGACGAGCCGACAGACGGTCTCGACCCGTTCCAGAAAGACAGCGTGCTGGAAAGCCTTGCAAGTCACAGAGACGAGCAAACACTCCTGATATCCACCCATAGCCTTGAAGACGTTGGCGCGATTTGTGACCGGATAATCGTTCTGAGCGCGGGTAAAAAGGTGTTTGATGACCGCACAATTGCGCTTGCGGCACGCGCGCCGGACGGCACGCTGAAAACAGCCTTTGCAGACCTTCTTGAGACGGCGGGGGCACAATCGTGAGCGCTTTCAAGTCTGTCTGCAAACGCGAACTTCGTGCCTTCTTCGCAAGCCCGCTCGCTTACGTATTCATCGGCGTATACTTGCTGCTCTCCGGTCTCGCCACGTGGAATATTGCCCGTTTCTTTGATACGGCTCGGGTTGATCTGGACCCGCTCTTCCAGTTCCAGCCCTGGTTTCTGGCGATCCTTGCCCCCGCCATCGGCATGCGCCTCTGGAGCGAAGACCTTAAAAGCCGCTCGTCAGATATCTATTTCACGGCACCCGTCCCGCTAATTAAAATCCATCTGGCTAAAGCCGTTGCAGGCCTCACCGTGCTCATCGCCGCTCTGGCTGCAACCCTCCCATACTGGATTGTTGTAAGCTATCTTGGCGCGCCGGATCATGGGCTGATCGCGCTCAATTATCTGCATTTGATACTGATCAGCGCGCTCTTTCTGATTATCTCAATGACCTTTTCTGCCGTAACACGGCAGCAGGTCGTCGCGCTTGTGCTTGGTGTAACCGTAAACCTCATTCTGCTGGTCGCAGGACTGAACATTGTCACCGATATTGCCGGAAACCTGCCCGCACGCCTTTTAACAGGCTGGCTTGATAGCTTCGGACTGTTCTCGCTCCTGACAAATGCCCAACGCGGCGTTCTAAGGCTTTCTGATCCTCTTATTTATCTCAGCCTGATGGCGCTGTTCTGCATTGCGGGCGTTACGCTTCTCGATGCGCGCCGGAGACCCGGTCATCCAGTCTGGCGAAGCTGGACCGGCGCGACGCTTGCCATTCTATTTCTGGGCTTTCCTGCAATGCGGGCAACGCTCGATCTCACCATCGGGCAAGTACGGATTGATGTAACAGGATACCAGCTCAATACGCTCTCTCCCGGTGCACGCGCGCTCGCAGCATCCGTAGAAGAGCCGATTGATCTCACACTGTTCTACAGTGAAGATATTGGAGCAGAATACCCGAACATCCGCGCGCATGCAGACAGGGTGGAGGCGCTCCTGAACGCTTTCGCAGTCGCCTCAAACGGGAATATCCGCACACAGACGATCAATCCTGCACCATTCTCTTCAGGTGAAGATCTCGCGATCACGCAAGGTATCTCTGCCGTGCCGACCGAGGGGATCGACCCGCTCTATTTTGGCCTGAGCGGACGAAATCTGGTCGATGATCTGAAAGCCATTCCATTCCTTGCACCCGAGCAGGACCACCGCCTTGAGTTTGAAGTCGCCCGCATGATTTCTCAGCTGGATAGTGTGACGCGATCCCGTCTCGGCATTCTGTCAGATATTCCTGCGCTCGACGGCGCGATTACCGGTAATCAGAGATCGGCGATCCAGCGCGCGATAGAAGATCAGTATCAGGTGAGCTGGCTGACGGGTGATATGTACTCTCTGCCAGACGGTCTTGAAGCGATTATCATAGCCCAGCCGGAGCATCTCAGCACTTATACGCTTTATCTTCTCGACCAGTATCTCCTCTCTGGCGGCAATCTGATTGTCCTGGCAGACCCTGAGCCCGTCATGCATCAAACCCGCCAGGTCGCGGAGCCCTTGCGCAACTGGATGACAGGCTGGGGGCTTACGCTGACGAGCGATATCGTCGCCGATGAAAGCCTTGGCCTGCCTGTAACGGTGCAATCAGCCTCCGGAAACCGTACCGTCAGTCAGCCAATATTCCCCGCGCCGGGACCTTCTCTCTTTGATCGGGAAGACTTTCTGACCGCCAATCTGAGACAACCGATAAACTTCGGGGCCGCCGGATATCTGGTCTTCAACGATAATGATGCGGTCAGCCTTTCGCCGCTCGTCTCCACGAGCGAAACACCTGCTCTCATCTCTGCAGACGCGCGCCGCAATGTGTCTCTTACGCCAACGACGGCCCGAAATGTGATGCAACCGCATGAAGGGGCCATCACACTCGCCGCGCGGCTGAGTGGCTCATTCCCATCATTCTTTACCGCCGCTCCGCAGCCGGACTTGCCGGATGACCCTGTACTGGCGCGTCTCGCCGCAAGCGAATTGAACTCAAACACCGGTTTTATAAGTCAGGGACAGCAAGCCAACATCTTGTTTATTCCGGATACGGATATTCTGTTCGATGCGTTCTATATAAATCCTCAGGACGGCACAACGATTGCCGATAACCGTGCCTTCCTGATGACGGCGATTGACCAGTTCGCGGGAAATCCTGAACTTGCCCGGCTCCGCGCTCGCCCACCTGCAATTCGCCCTATGACGCGGGTGACTGAGCTTCGTAACGAAGCCGAAACGTTATATCTCGCTGAACAGACCGCAATCGAAGACCGGCTGTTTGAACTCGAAGCAGAGATTGAAACCACGAGCCAGACAGATAACGTCCGTCTACAAACGGAATACCTTGAAGCGCGCGAAGCGTTGCGCGATCTTCAGCGTCAGTTCCGACAAAGAATAGACGGTCTCGAAGCATGGCTTCGTTGGTGGACAATCTGGTTTCCGGCACTGCTCGCATTCCTGCTCAGCGCGACCATCAGGCTTTGGGTCAGGAGGTTTGCGCGATGACTTTCGTCGAGAAAATGCCCGCTAAAACTCGTTTCGTTATCGTAACGTTGTTTGTCCTGACGCTTTGTCTGTTCCTTCTTATGCATAGCATCCTGACCTCAGTGCCGCAGAACAGCTCTGTTGATACCCGCCCGCTTTATTCAAGCGACGCGATTTCCAGCGCGCAGGAGATTGAGATCACCACCTCTGAAGCGATGTATACGCTCGTCAGGTCAGGCGATGCGTGGACCTTACGCGAGAAAGCCGGCTTTCCTGCCCGGCAGGAAAGTGTCTCTGAACTTTTGAACGCGCTTCAGGTTTTGACCCCCGCAGCCCGTTCTACGGCTCTGGCAGAGCGTCATGCCAGCATCGGCCTTTCAGATCCGGACGAAGGCGGGTATGGCGCGGCCATCAGACTTGATGAGCAGGACGACGTATTCATTTACGGACGAAAAGATGCCGCTCAATACGGTCGCCTCCGCGGCGATGATCAGACCTGGCGCCTGAATGAAGTTCTGCCCCCGCTTTACAACCCGCTGCGCTGGATTTCGCTCGGAGACGACACGCTTCCGCGCCCGCAAGATGAGGTAACCGCCATAAGCATTCGGGGCGGCGGGCAAACCGCCGCTATTCTGCGAGATGGTGAAAACTGGGTCACCGATCAGGGCGAGGTTATTCCAGAAGAGACAATCGATGCCGCGATCTTCACCTCCCGGTTTCTCGAATTTGAAGATGTGCGCCGCGAAGGCCTGACACGGGCCTATTACACTATCTATTTCGACTATGCCGGTGACCGCATGCAGGCAATAGAACTCCTGCAGGACAATGATGCCGTCTGGGCACGCTTCCGCTTTGAGGGATTTGGCGACGACATGCAGCTATATGCGGGACGGGAATTCCGCATCGACGAACTATCGGCGCTCGATCTCGCGCTGGAACTTTAACCCGTCACCAATGGGACTGTGCCGAAATCGAGAATTTCGTAAGAGTCCTGCTCCTGCAGAATAACCAGGCAGGCTTCGTGCTCGCACTCAAATGTAAAGCTCGCACCGGATGTGCCATCCCAGGTGCCGATTTTTTCGAGCCCGGTTGCAATATTCATGTGCGGCAGATCCGTGCCGGAATTACCGCCGCGATCAGGGCTGAGAACTGTAATGCCCGGACGATAACCAACAAGCCAGATATCTGAAGGCGCAACAGGCTGCGGCGTTGAAATTTCAACCAGCGAATCCGTCACATGCACACGCGTTCCCGGATCGGCCTCGTGATCCACATGGTGAATACGCTCTACAATATTGGATTCGGATACGCCTGAATTCTGCGTGCAGCCATCAACAACCACCTGCGGCGTGTACGGACCGCGAAGGTCAAACGCTTCGGCATAATTGCGCTGTCGAACGAGGAATTCCGGCTCTGCATATGGCTCTTCGACGCCCATATATTCCCAGTACGGTACGGACCATACGATCGGGAAAATATGCTGATCTTCTTCTGTCAGATTGATCAAAATTTCGTTTGCTGTCGGGCATGCGACGCAGCTCTGGCTCGAAAACAGCTCAACCAGTATCGGACGTGACGTCACAGAGTCGGCCTGTGCAGACAGGCCATTCAGGCACATCGCACCAGCGCTCAATAAAAACAGGGATCTGAATTTAGTTTTTTTCATGGGACCAATTTAGCTAAGCTGACGCACACTTACCAATCAACTGGCTGTGACCAATAGTACAAATAGCAGTTCCCATGAAAAAAGCCCCGCGGCACATGGCTACGGGGCTTTTTCGCATACTTTGGGCAGCTTTTAGCCCGCTTCGCTCGCCAGATTGCGCAGCACATAGTGCAAAATGCCGCCATTGTTGAAGTAATCGAGCTCGTTTTGCGTATCGATACGAAGCTTCGCCAGAACGATATCGTGCTCACCGTTCGGGAACTCGATCAGAACTTCAACATCCTGACGTGGCTTGAGGTCCGCAATGCCTTTGATCGTGACGACTTCATCGCCCTTCATGCCGAGGTCTTTCCAGCCTTTGCCCTCTGGCAACTGAAGCGGCACCACGCCCATACCGATCAGGTTGGAGCGGTGAATACGCTCAAAGCTGTCTGCGAGAACAGCGCGCACACCAAGAAGGTTGGTACCCTTCGCCGCCCAGTCACGCGATGAGCCTGTACCGTATTGTTCACCGGCAAACACAACGAGTTCTTTACCGGCATCTTTGTACTTCATCGCCGCATCATAGATCGACATGACGTCGCCCTGAGGCCAGAGCTTGGTCACGCCGCCCTCAGTGCCCGGAACCATCTGGTTCTTGATGCGGATATTGGCAAACGTACCGCGCATCATGACCTCATGATTACCGCGTCGTGAGCCATATGAGTTAAACTCGGAGACCGGCACACCATTTTCGGCGAGCCAGCGGCCAGCAGGACTATCGGCTTTGATATTACCCGCAGGCGAGATGTGGTCCGTCGTGATCGATTCAGCGAACAGGCCGAGAATATTCGCTTTCTCGATGTCGTTAATCGCATCCGGCTCCATCGTCATGCCTGCGAAATATGGTGGGTTCGCCACGTATGTGGATTCAGGCCAGCCATATGTCTCGCCGCCTTTCACCTCGATTTTTTGCCAGTGCTCGTCACCTTTGAACACGTCGCCATAACGCGTATCGAACATTTCAGGCGTCACGCATTCGCGAACAACAGCCGTAATCTCTTCATTCGAAGGCCAGACATCAGAGAGATATACCGGCTCGTTCTCATCATCATATCCGATCGGATCCTGAGTGAGATTGATGTTCATGGAGCCTGCCAGCGCGTAAGCCACAACCAATGGCGGGCTCGCCAGATAGTTCGCACGAACGTCAGGGTTTACGCGGCCTTCAAAGTTCCGGTTACCGGACAGAACTGACGTTGCAACAAGGTCAGCCTCGCTGATCGCTTTGGAAATCTTTTCAGGCAGTGGACCGGAGTTACCGATACAGGTCGTGCAACCATAGCCGACAAGGTCAAAGCCGAGCTTATCAAGATCATCCTGAAGACCGGCCTTCGCCAGATAATCGGTCACGACCTGAGAGCCGGGTGCGAGAGAGGTTTTCACCCAAGGCTTCACGGTAAGACCGCGCTCGACCGCTTTTTTGGCGACCAGACCTGCCGCAATCATCACAGACGGGTTCGATGTGTTCGTACAGGATGTGATCGCGGCAATCACAACATCACCATGGCCGATGGAATACTCTTCACCATCGACTTTGGCACGCTTGGTCGCTTCATCGAGCTTGTTGAATTCGGTACCAAGTGTAGTCGCGAAGGCGTCTGCCGCATCGTCGAGAATGATACGGTCCTGAGGGCGCTTCGGTCCGGCAATGCTCGGGCGGACTGTGGAAATATCAAGCTCGAGCGTATCGGTGTAGACAGGGTCTGCCATGTCGGCGCGCCACATGCCTTGCGCTTTCGCATAGGCTTTGACGAGTTCGATCTGCTCTTCAGAACGGCCAGTTGTTTTCAGATAGTCGAGCGTTTCGTCATCAACCGGGAAGAAGCCACATGTCGCGCCATATTCCGGCGCCATGTTTGAAATTGTTGCCTCGTCTTCGAGAGACAGATTGGCAAGGCCCGGGCCGTAGAATTCAACGAACTTACCAACCACGCCCTTCTCGCGGAGCATGTCGACGACAACCAGAACGAGGTCAGTCGCTGTAACGCCCTCGGCCAGCTTGCCGGTGAGTTTAAAGCCGATGACCTCAGGGATGAGCATGGAGACCGGCTGGCCGAGCATGGCCGCCTCAGCTTCGATACCGCCAACACCCCAACCGAGAACAGACAGGCCATTCACCATTGTCGTGTGAGAGTCGGTACCCACGCAGGTATCCGGATAGGCGACCGTTTCGCCGTCCTCGTCTTTGGTCCAGACCGTGCGGGCCAGATACTCGAGATTTACCTGGTGGCAAATGCCTGTACCCGGAGGCACAGCGCGGAAGTTTTCAAAGGCAGTCTGGCCCCATTTCAGGAACTCATAACGTTCAGCGTTACGTTCGTACTCACGCGCCACGTTCTTTTCGAACGAGTCTGCATGGCCGAAATAGTCCACCATGACCGAGTGGTCGATGACCAGATCAACAGGCACTTGCGGGTTAATGGCTTTCGGGTCAGCGCCCAGTGCTTTCGCTGCATCCCGCATGGCAGCTAGGTCAACGACGGCAGGAACGCCGGTGAAATCCTGCATGAGAACGCGCGCTGGACGATAAGCGATTTCGTGCTGGGCAGAGCCCTTATCGGTCAGCCATGCCGCAAAGGCTTTGATATCGTCGGCAGTGACTGTCGTGCCATCCTCGAACCTCAACATGTTCTCAAGAAGCACTTTGAGAGAGGCCGGGAGACTGGTTACATCACCAAGGCCATTCGCCGCAGCTGCTTCGAGACTGAAATAGGTATAAGTCTTGTCGCCTACGGTAAGTGTTTTCTTGGACTTGAAGCTGTCGAGAGATGCCATGGGCTTTTCTTCCTTCCTGCGTATATGCAAACTGGCTACACGTGGTCAGTGTGGAGGTCCGTTGAACGATTTTTTATCGTCGCAGTCCGCCACCTGCAATTCGTCTGTCGCCATGTTTGGAAGCTAGTTTGTCTGAAGACCCGTTCAATTCCGAATTTGCTTTGCAAATCAGCAACCTTACAGCCGTCAGAGGGTATAGCTTACTGTTCTCTGGTCTGGACTTCATCTTATCTAGTGGCTGCTTTGCTGCTCTTAAAGGGCCGAACGGGACAGGTAAGACAACGCTTTTGCGAATAATTGCGGGCTTTATCGAACCTGAAACAGGGAACGTATCTCGGGCTGAAGAGTTCCGCGATCAGGGGCCATTTTTTCTCGGTCATGAACACGGACTGCGCGCCAGCGAAACGCCGCTCTCACATTTGAAGGATTGGGCGGACATGCACTTCGCCCCGCGCGACCGGATCAGCGCAGCAATTGACCGTGTCGGGCTTACCATTCGCCAGAACGTTCCCGCCTATTCGCTCTCTGCCGGACAGAAGAAGCGCGTGGCGCTTGCACGTGCGCTCGTCGCGCCGCGGAAGCTATGGCTTCTGGATGAGCCAGCCTCTGCGCTCGATGTGCACGGTCAGGCGCTCTTATGCGATCTGATGCGCGAGCACCTTGGCTCGGGAGGTTCAATTCTCGCCGCGCTACACGACCCGCTGGAACTCCAGCCAGACACCATTCTGGACCTCGGGGAGTTTGCAAAATGAGAGGTGTACTCGCCATTTTCCGCCGCGAGCTGGTGCTTGCATGGGCGGGCGGCTCAGGTTTGTTCCTGCCTGCCGCCTTCTTTGCCGGAACGATTTTCCTTGCGCCGCTCGGCGTTGGCACGGAGCCGCGTCTTCTTTCGGCGCTTGGTCCGGGCCTGATCTTCGTGGCGCTTTGCCTTGCCTCACTCACCACGCTTGAGCGTATTTTTCAGGCCGACCTTGAGACAGGCGCTCTGGACCATCAGCGTCTTGCAGGCCTCTCTATGGAACTGGTGACCCTCGTAAAGGTCGCCGCTCACTGGCTGGTTTCCGGTCTGCCGATCGCGCTCCTCACACCGATTGCTGCCGTAATGATGCGTGCCGAAACAGTCAGCGCGGCCACTATCCTGCCTGTACTGCTGGGCAGCATCACCATCTTCCTCTGGGGAGGTGTGGGCGCATCACTAACAGCAGGTCTCCGCCGCAGCGGACCTCTCGTTGCGCTTCTTGTGCTGCCGCTCTTTGTTCCGGTTGTAATCTTCGGCGCAGAGGAGCTGAACCATCTCCTCACCGGCGAGACGTTCGGCGCTGGCCTGAGCCTTCTTGCCGCAAACAGCCTTGCCGCACTTGCCATCTCACCATTTGCAATGTCACTTGCACTCAAACTGGAATAGAGACACGCGCATGTTTTCGACTTTCGCAAATCCGCACCGCTTTATGGCGTTGTCAAAATGGCTTCTGCCGGTGTTTGCAGGGCTTGGCATTGTCATGCTTGCGACCGGCTGGGTCTGGGCGATTTTCTTCGTGCCGGAAGAACAGTATCAGGGCGCGACCGCGCGGATTATGTATATTCACGTGCCTGCTGCGATGGTCTCCATGGCAGCCTATGCGACCATGGCTGTCGGCAGCCTTCTCTATCTGACGCTCAAGCACACATTGGCTGATGTCGCCGCGAAAAGCGCCGCCCCGACGGCTGCCGCACTCTCCTTTATCTGCCTTATTACGGGCGCGCTCTGGGGCCGTCCAACATGGGGCACTTATTGGGTATGGGATGCGCGCCTGACCAGCATGCTATTCCAGCTCTTCCTCATTCTTGGCTATATGGCGCTGCGCTCAGCGTTCCAACGCGAGCAGGACGCGGCCCGCGCAGGCGCCATTCTCTGCCTTGTCGGCGCAGTGAACCTGCCAATCATCAAATTCTCTGTCGACTGGTGGAACACGCTCCACCAACCAGCGGGCTTCATCACAATGAGCGGATCAAGCCTTGCGGGCGAGTTCTTCTGGCCTCTGCTTTATAATCTCTTCGCGGTGATGTTCGTGTTCTGCGCTCTTCTGATGGCCGCCATGCGCGCCGACATTCAGGACCGTCAGTATGAAGCGAAGCTTGCACGCCTCAACAGGAGCGGATCATGAACGAAGCACTTACCGGTCAGGTCAATTCCGGCGATGTCTTCATCTGGGCGAGCTATGTGATCTCCGCAATCATGCTGGGCGGGGTCGCACTCTGGACCATTATCCGCATGATGAGCGCCAAGAAAAAGCTCGCCATGCTGGAGCAGGCGAGCGCTTCTGAAAAAGACTGAGACTGAAGAGCTATTTGCCCTTCTTGTCCTTCTTCTTTTTCTTCTTCTCTTTTTTCTTTTTCTCTTCGGTCTTGGCGTCGTTCGTTTTCTTCTTCGCCTTCACATCGACCGGAGAATCCAGCTCTTCAAAATCTGCCCAGTCCACACTGGCAAGCAGACCCAGAATGCCTACGAAAGCACGGCGTCGGTTGCGCGGGATCATGTTGAGAATGGCATCATCTGCACGCTGAACAATTGGCAGAACCGTATTCAGAGCGACAGTTCCATCCGGCGCC
Organism: Ponticaulis sp.; assembly: GCA_002723155.1. Taxonomy (GTDB): domain Bacteria; phylum Pseudomonadota; class Alphaproteobacteria; order Caulobacterales; family Hyphomonadaceae; genus Ponticaulis. The sequence continues at coordinate 957,273 of PBNO01000006.1, forward strand.
ATATGTACTGACTTGGCGCGTGCATCCAGCTTGGCCTGACGGCGCTCCAGCAGGCCACGCTTTTCCATACGCGCAACCATGTCCGCCAGGGTAGAGCGGTCAATGCCGGTCGTTTTCACAAGGTCAGACTGAGAGCAGCCTTCGTTTTCATTTACGGCCGCAAGTACCGCAAACTGACGAAGTGTAATGTCGGCATCACTCATTCCATCAAACTGCTCGGACGCAAATTGTTGCGCGCGGTGAAGCAGGTGACTTGCCGACTTATCAAGGCTGAATGGTTTGTCCTGATCGATATTTTCCACGGCGTGCACCCCCGGTTTGTTACATGTTGACAGCGTGGCTTCACTGATAAGCATAATACGCAATTGTTTCAGTCACGTGAAACTTGATCGTGTGCGGATGATTTTCCCGAAATCGGGCATTATTCGACCAGAAAAAGATAAAGGGGGAAGCATGTCACGCGAGCCAGCAGACTTTAAAATCGGAATTCCAGACGGTGATGATCGCGAGCGTCGCATGTGCCAGAAGTGCGATTTCATCGACTATGTGAACCCGAAAATTGTCGTCGGCTCGGTTGTGACATGGGAGGATAAAATCCTCATATGCAAACGCGCCATCGAACCGCGGCTCGGTTTCTGGACCCTGCCCGCGGGCTTTATGGAGAATGGCGAGAGCATTGAAGAAGGCGCCGCCCGTGAAGCACGCGAGGAGGCCTGCGCCGATATCGAGATTGAACGCCTGCTGGCCGTTTATTCCATACCGCGCATCTCGCAGGTCCAGATCATGTTCAAAGCTAAGCTTCGCTCACCAGACATCGCTTCAGGGCCGGAAAGTCAGGATGTAAAACTGGTTACCTGGGACGAAATTCCGTGGAAGGAGATGGCGTTTCCGTCAGCCGTCTGGGCGCTCAAACAATGGCACAGCTTAAACGGCGAAACGGTTCATCCGCCTTTCGGAAATCCTGAAGGCACAGATCATATGACGCGCGGATAGCGTTTAGCTTTCCGCTTCGTCTTTCTTGTCCGGCGACCAATACTTCATGACATAAGGCAGGTTCAACAGCATGAAGCCGATCACAATCGGGAAGTTTACCAGCTTCATCCACGCCCAGACGCCTTCCTGATCGCGCGAACCCAGCTCAATACCGAACAGGGTGTAGGGTTCTGATGGCACCAGCGTCAGACCGAGGAAAGTCAGCGGTGTTTCCGGTGCCGGGCAGAAATAGCGCCAGATGCACTCATTGAGCACGGCCAGAAAGATAAAGAACAAACCCCAGCGGAAGGCGAGCGTGTTCCACGCATTGTCCGGCAGCTCGAAAGCATGCTCGAGCATCAGCTTCCAGAGGTTTTTACCCGCCGCAAGACCGCCAAGTATCACCGCCGCAAACAGGAGGTTGATAATCGTCGGCTTGATATAAGCGAAGGCTTCCTGCTGAAGCGCGATCGTCAGCACACCGAAAAAGCCGACCACACTGCCCGAAAGGATCAGCATTGGAGGGACTTTTTCTTTCCGCGACAGCTTCAGGCCAATCACAATCGCCGTAGACAGCATGAGCGCGCCGGTCGCCCAGAAGATCGCTTTATCGCCGGAAAACATGCCTTCCTGATCGGGAACGCGTCCCATCAGCGTGTATGTCAGGATGAAGGCAATAGTCGGTCCGAGCTCTGCCCAAAGGCTTGTCGGGCTTTTGCTCTGTTGCTTTTCAGCAGGGTCTTGTGCGTCAGTCATGGCTCTGTTTACGCACTATTCCGCCGAAGAGTTCAATCACATTCGCGCAGGCGGCAGGAAATTATGAGTAGCCGAACATGGTCGCGGACAAAATTCCCCAGAGCAGCCCGACAGATAAAACCCCACCAAAATAGATCAGAACCCAACCACGATAGCGTTCTTTTGCAGCCTCTTGGAACTGATTATACGTATGCTTCTTCTGTTCATCGAAGCGGCTTATTTCGATCCTGCGAAAGAATAGACAGCATACTGCGAGAGCACCAAAGCCAACCCAGAACGTTACTTCCGATAACGATGGCAGATCAACGAAACGCCTCAATATCCAAATGAAAGATACAGCAACTGGAAAACCCCAAATCGTGAGTTTCAGACTCAGGTTCTGACGCGGCAGGACTTTAGTATTGCGGTACTCTGCAATAGATCGGCTAATCCAAATCCAGAGTAGCATGAACATTGAGGCAAAAAGGTTGTTGAGCGCGTGCGTCGGAGCAAACAACATCAACACAACGGTGCAACACAGAAGGAAGAATTCCAGCCGAACGAGATAGGGCGGAAATAAATCACTCGCCTTCGGAGTGCCTTGTGTTTCGAGCGTGCCTGCGTGTTCCATCTTCTAAACAATCGCCCTTGCTATGAAGAAGAGTCCTGAGAGCAATATTAAGGCGGCGGCAATGAAGGCGAGGTTAAGCGGATTTCTTAATTGTTTCCCAATTTCTTCAGTAATGAACATGTGAACGAGAAAGCCAATTACGACGGCGCCGAAAACAAACAAGCTGTAATTGTCGATAACTTCTGAAGGTATCTGAGGCAGCCAGGAAAACAGCGCCTGAAACCAATCAGACCGAATTAACAGAGCGATTCCCACTCCAATCGCCATCATCACGGGAACCAGCAATACGTTTCGGATCATCTTTCGCCAGGGTATCGGGCGTTTGTCGAAAACCGCCTGAATGGCAGGTATCGACACCCAGATCACGCCTATCACCAGAGCCCAAGCCCAGCGCCAGATGGACTCAAATGGAAGAAGCTCACCTCCCGCGAAGTATGCGGTCACAAAAATCACCGCGACTAGCTCCTGCCAGGATGATTTTGCGGCGACGTTAGGCGATTTGGTTTCTACCTGATCTTGCATTTGGCAACGTTAGCAGCCGTCGATGCGCGCGCAAGGAAATTCAGGTCGCGCTCGACGCTGAGAGCTTCCCGCGAACCTTAGATATGATCTTGAGCGCCATACCGCGCGCGCCAGCCGCATCAAGCGATGCCACGCAGAGCGCATAAGCTGCAGCGCCAAAGCCAGCCTTCAGCATGAGTTCGACGAGATCCCATTCAAGGTCCGGTATGAGACGAACCACGCCCGCCATAGCTGAGCAGGACACGAGCACTTTGATTAGATCAAGCAAAGGCACCGGCAAAACAACATGGCGTCGACCGAACAGACCGAGCAGCACCATGCCGAGGAAGTAGCACCCCACCGTGGCATACACTGCACCCATCAGGCCGATGCGTGGCAGCAGAATGATATTCAGAATGACATTCGCAATCGCCGGGATCGTCATGATCATGGCCCGCTCTGCGGTCTTGTGTGCAAGCTGAAAACTTTCAGAAAAATAATGGATCAGCGTGCCATTGAAGAGGCCGGCAATCGCAATCCATGGAATGATGTGTCTGGCCTGATCTCGAAGTTCTTCACCAATCATCACATTGGCGAGCGGTGTCGCAGTCAGCGCAATGCCAGCTGCCGCTGGAATGGCGATCAGCATGATAGATTGCGCCATGGTGCGCGCTTCGCGCTCTGCGGCCTGTCGCCCTTCGGTTTCGAACGCTTCCATCACCAGCGGTGACGCAGCCATGCCGGCCCAGGCACACAGCATAAGAACGGTTTTATCCGCCACGCCGTAACCGGCAGCGTAAGCGCCGACCGCCGCCTCATCGAGGAAGAACGCAATCAGGAAACGGTCTGAAGCAGAAAGAATAAGGTCCAATACGAGGGCGGCGGAAATCGGCACACCATAGCGCAGATAGCGTTTAGCGTTCTCTGGCACGAGACGCCCACCACGCGAATTCTTCCAGAGCCAGTAGCCTTCCGTCACGCCCGCCACAGCAAACGAAACCGTCAGGCCGATAAGCGGGGCCGCCGCGCCAAACCCGCCCATGAGCGCAAGACCGACACCAACGATAAAGCCACCAAGTGTGCGGCCAATCTCAACCGCCGAGAAACGGCGAATGCGTTGACTGGCGCGGTGCGTTTGCAGCGCGAGATTTGCCAGCACGGACACAGGCAGCAGAATAATCAGCCATGGTAATATCGCCTGAAACTCTGGCGCATTGGCGACCATGAACCAGACAATGGAGAGCACCAGAAACGCCGGTACAAGAGAGACGAGGCAAAGCGTAAGCGCCGTGCGGTAGTGGGCAGGCAGTGTTCCATTCGCTTCGGCCTCACCGTTAAACCGGTAACCGGCAGCCTCCACCCATGTGAGGGTAAAGGTGTGCATGAGATGCATAGTGGACAGCGCAAGCGCGTAACGGCCGTATTCTTCGGGGCCAAGAAGGCGCGTAAACACAAACACCCCGCCGAACGCAACCAGCGCCGATACGAGGTTTACAGGCAGATAGCCGAACAGGTGTTTTATCAGTTTTGGCAAATTGCGCGCCTCTCCTGACGCGCAGTCTTAAACCAAAGCCATAAAAACCGGATTAACCGTGTTATTCAGATTCGCTGCGATCGTAGATTTCGCGGGCCGCCTCAACAGCTGTCATGTTCGACTGTCCCCAGTCGGAAATCTGAAGGATCGGCTCTGACAGAGAGCGGCCAAGCTCTGTAAGACCATATTCCACGCGCGGCGGCACTTCCTGATAATCACGACGAAAGATCAGACCGTCACGCTCCAACGCCCGAAGGGTCTGGGTCAGCATTTTCTGGCTCACACCGTTCAACGCCCGCATCAGCTCACCATTTCGCATGACATCGCGCTGGCGGAGCGAATGAAACACCAGAAGCTTCCATTTATCGGCCAGCATTTCCATCACCTGACGGGACGGGCAGGCGTGAACTTCCATGATTTCCAGTGGTGTCTGTTCAGGAGCTTTCAGCATTTGCGGCCTCTTTCGAAAAAATCTTCATAGTTACCATTAGGTGTGTACTAGATAAAAACATACCACCCATTAGGTCTTCCGGGCAACTCACTTTTCCTGGGAGACAGTCATGACAAAAGTAGCAATCGTTTATCACTCCGGTTACGGACACACCGCAAAGCTGGCCGAAGCAGTCGCTGAAGGCGTAACGCGCGGCGGCGCAGAAGTTTCCCTTCTGAAAGCCGACGACCTGACAAAGCCAGATGAAGGCCCTTGGGATCAGCTGAACGAAGCTGACGCGATCATCTTTGGCGCGCCAACTTATATGGGCTCTGCGTCCGCAACGTTTAAACAGTTTCAGGATGCAACATCCAAAGTCTGGATGTCTGGCGGCTGGACGGACAAGCTGGCGGCTGGCTTTACAAACTCTGGCTCGGTTTCCGGTGACAAGCTCGCAACGCTGCAGCAATTCGCCATTCTGGCCGCACAGCACAACATGCTCTGGGTTACTCCTGCGGTTCCGTCGGGCTTCAACATGAAAGAGCACACATGGAATGAAGCCGAGAACCGCGGCGGATTCTTCATGGGTGTTGGCGCGCATTCCCCGGTCGATACTTCACCGGAAGAAGCGCCTGTTGCAGCTGAACTGGAAACAGGTCGCAAACTCGGCGAACGCGTTGCGAAAGCTGCGACACGCTGGGTGAAAGGCGCCTAGCCGATCTGCATCAGGGCAAGGCCTGCCACGAGCACGACCGAGGCGATAATCCGTCTCGGTCCTATGCCCTCTTTCAGGATGAGCCAGCCCATTAGCGCCCCGAATACGACGGCAGTCTCACGGATTGCCGTCACACGGGCCGCTTCAATCATGTCTAGCGCAAACAGCGCTGCACCATAGGACACAACGGAGAGCGCTCCGCCCGCTATCCCGTTTTTCAGGACCGGCTTCAATGCCGGAACGAACCGTTCCTTGCGTGCGATCACAGCCACAACGACCGTTCCGATCCAGTCGAGCATGAAGAGCCAGACCACAAATGTCAGGGGTTCTTCGGCAATGCGTACGCCGCGCGCATCGGCGACATTATACGCCATCACGCCAAGCGCCGTCATGCCGGCCCAGAATAACGCCGACCAACTGACCGGCTTTCCATCTGCACTCACCTTGCCACGCAAAAATCCGAAAGCGATCACCGCAACGGTCGCAATTAGCAGGCCCAGCAATGCAAGCGGCGACAATGTTTCATTCAGGAAAAAGAAGGCGCCAATCGCGACAAGCAATGGCGCAAGTCCCCGCATTACGGGGAATACGAGCGACAGATCCCCGCGATGCAAAGCGCGGATCATGCTCATCTGATAAAAGAAATGGGTCGGGATGGAGATCGCAATCGCCGCCCACAATTCAGGCGTTGGCGCAGGCACAAAAAAAGCTACCGGCGAGACGATAATCGCGCAGGCCGAAGACAGGACTGCGCGGGTAACCAGAATATCATTCGTTGCTTTAACAACGAGATTTGCAAACGCCAGCGTCAGGGCTGAGACCAACCCTAACCCGATGGCGATGACGTCAGGCGTCACCCCTCAAGGCCCACAAGTGCCCGAGAGAAGCTACGCGCCGAGAACGGCTGAAGGTCTTCAGCGCTTTCGCCCACACCAACAAAGTGAATTGGCAGATTGTAAGCTTCAGCGATGGCAACAAGCACACCACCTTTCGCCGTTCCATCAAGCTTGGTCATAACAAGGCCGGTGACATTCGCCGTCTCGGTGAAAGCTTCCACCTGAGAGATCGCGTTCTGGCCAACCGTTGCGTCCAGCACCAGGAAGACATCATGCGGCGCGTGCGGATCAAGCTTTCGAACGACGCGCAGGATTTTTGAAAGCTCTTCCATCAGCTCTTTGCGATTCTGCAGACGCCCTGCGGTATCGACCAGAACCAGGTCCAGATTTTCGGCTTTGGCTTTTTCGACAGCCTCATAAACAAGGCCCGCCGCATCCGCGCCCGGCGCTTTTGCCATGACCGGAATACCAGCGCGCTCGCCCCAGACGGTCAGCTGCTCAATCGCAGCCGCGCGGAAAGTATCACCCGCGACCAGAAGCGCCTTTGCGCCCTGCGCTTTCAGCTTTGAGGCAATCTTGCCGATGGTAGTCGTTTTGCCTGATCCGTTCACGCCGACGAACAGAACAATGCGCGGCGTCGGACCATCCGCAAAATCGACATGCACTTCGCGCGGAGACAGAATGTCTTCAATCTCGTCCGCCAGTGCGCCGCGAATTTCCTCGTCGGTTATTTCCTTATCAAAACGATCTTTGGCGAGGTTCGTCGTAATGCGCGAAGCCACCTTCGCGCCCATGTCCGACGTGATCAGAATATCTTCGAGGTCTTCGAGCGTTTCATCGTCTAGGCGCTTCTTGGTGAAGACGCCTGTCAGACCCTCAGTCAGCTTGTTGGATGAGCGTGAGAGGCCGGATGTCAGACGCTTGAAAAAGCCTGTTTTAACTTCTGGCTCTGGCTCTGGCTCTGGCTCTGGCTCTGGCTCTGGCTCTGGCTCTGGCTCTGGCTCTG
>PBNO01000007.1:0-24807 GCA_002723155.1 Ponticaulis sp.
AAACAATTTGGAGAGATGGCTGAGTGGCTGAAGGCGCACGCCTGGAAAGTGTGTATACGTTTATAGCGTATCGAGGGTTCGAATCCCTCTCTCTCCGCCAGATATAAAAGAACCGGCTTTTGCCGGTTTTTTTATGTCTGTTGATTGGCAATGAACAACTACCATTGTAGCCGCGCGGTCAGTTTGGCAACTTGCGCAGGTCAGTTTGTCACATTATCATTGGATTCTTGAACCTAAAGGTAAAAGGACCCATAGAATGTATTACATTGCTTGCGGACCATCTTCTGACCGCCCTGGGAGAGAAGGGCATATGATCCCTTCACAGTCCGAATACGACAATTTCTATATTGCTTATGGAGAAGCACTGGGGGCTTGGGCCAATGTTGAGCATAGCCTTTCATCTGTTTTCGAATTTCATATTAGTTCTAATGAGTTGCTGGTAAGTCATGCTGTATTTTGGAGTCTGCAGGGCTTTAGGGCTAGGCTCGATGTTACTACCGCTGCAGTTGAGTCTTCTGGAAGATCCCCGGACGCCATCGAAGAATGGCGAAAGATATCAACAAAGCTCTCAAGAAAATCAAAATCTAGAAATAAGCTTGCCCATTTCTCTCCCTGTTTTGGGAGAGAAAAGCCAGGTAGAGATTATCGAATGTTTCTCGGAGATCCTAAATCTCCATTTTCAGGATCGATAATAAGGCAAGAGGAGCTAAAAGAATGGACAAGCGCGTTTATCAACCTAAGCCACGAAACTTCGAGGTTTTTCCATAATGCTATTAAGGATGGTTCAGATTAACACGACTATTCCTAATGATGCTTGTGAAGCATTCTTACGTTTTGATGATTTTTTTAATTGTATTTTTATCATCTATAAAAAGCTTTCGCACCTCCACGAAGCTCAAAGTAATAATCATCTCCTTCTGTAATTTCATGTTTAAACCGACGCTCCAATGCAGTTTCGGAACCATTGAAAGTTCTGACTATTTCTGGCTGACCATTAGATAGTATGTTGACAAAATCTGCACTGCCTCCGTGCAGTTCTACTCTGAAATTAACACGACGGCCGTTTGCTGGTAAAACCTCAAGGTTTTGTAGCTCTTTCATTTTTATCTCCACTTTAAATTGAATTTAATGATTGTTTAAACAGTCTTTGAGTTGGTTAAATCCCTGTCTTTACCCCAACTTCCAATCGTAACTCCGCGTTTGGATGCCCAGGCCCTAATAGCTATTTTGATTTCTGTTGTTAATGTTCCGTGACCAATATAAATGGCCACTCCGGATTTGCCTTCTGATTGGGCAAAGAACTTAAAACTTTGCCCTGCATGGGTAATCCGAAGAATGCGGCCAGTTACGTATTCTTCGACTACGACACCCTGGTGTGTTGTAGTTGAATAGGTCATGTTGAATCTCTTTTTTTGTCTAAACTAAATTACTTTGAGAATCTCGCCACGCACCATTTATATACCAAATAGGCATTACTAGCGTCTCATCCACGTACATCTGATTAGGGGTGGGGTTGGCAGGACGCTCCGCCGTGGAGCCACTGAGCACCGCCTGCGCGGGATACCAGCCGGAGGCCCCGCTGCCGGAAAATTTCATCCACAGTTGATCAGAGTTTTTGTCTGCACTACCTTGCCGATTAAGAAAAATACTACCAACTGGTGCACTAACACTACCCTCTGGAGAGCCAACACCACCAATGAACTCAGGCTGATATTCAGAGCTTGAGCCTAATTTGATACGCTCAAATCGGGCGGGAATTTGGCTTTCACTGTAGTATGTTGATAGCCACTTTCGCTCCACAACAGGGTCAATGGCCATGTTCCAACCGTCTTTGATGCCCGTAATCGAGATAAAACCATCTACTGCCGCATCGACTTCCAGTTGGTTTTCATTCGTGAACATGCTATCCACTTCAATAACATGGTTACGACCACCTTCTATTTTAATGCCGCCGCCGTGAGCGTTCGTGGTGCATATTTGCGCCTTCACACCGGTTGGGTAGTTGCCGTTACCGTCACCACGGATTGCCATCCCAAAACCGCCTGACTCAGCGGCATTTGTCCGAAAACTATTAAATCGGACATTTGTGATGTTACCAACGATAGCCAATAAATCTTTGCCGGTACCCACGGGGTCTTCCTGACCATGCAGCATGAATCCATGGAAATAGACTCTGCGCATATCCTTGTTCGTTGCCAGGTTCTCCATTAACAACCCAGTTCCAAATGGCCAAACGACTTTTAATCCATAGAAATCAAGTTGATTGGTTGCATCGCCGGCACCTGCCGAACCGATGTACATTGCGGGGTTTGTCCGGTCACCACACATTCGGATTTGCAAATCATAGAATTCAGATTCACGAATATAGCCAACTGTCCTGTCTTCTAAAAAGCCACATGCAAAGCCACCTAATGAGCAGTGCTGCACCCAAAAACTGTTTGTGTGAATGTTATCGTTTCTGTCGAAAAACCTAACGCCACCCTGTGCAGAGCTTTGGCTTCTGTCGCCGACAATTGAAAAGTCTTTGAACGTAACACCGCTAACTTCGTCATTGTATGTGATGGTGTCATCATCGCGTGTCCAATCTGATACAACGAAGCCGGTTTCTTTGAAATCGACTGCCCATCCAGTCATCGTCGCTGCCAACTTGATCACAGATTTTGTTGGCCCGCCACCTTTTACCGTCAGCGCTTTGGTGAACTTACCGATAGGCGCAGTAATGACATATTCTTTTTCTTCGAGATTAATTCCCCGTAAATTGGCCGAGCCCCATGCCCACAACGCCTGCATGGCCTGTGTTGTTGTTTTATCATCTTCATCACCAAATTGAGCCGGTGAGGGTGAATAGATAAAGTTCGTTTCCAGGTACAGACCCGCTGAGCCGACATGCAAAACGCTCCCGCCGTTATCAACAGGTCTTGCCCCGGCATTTCCTGCATCTTTTAGTCGGTAGTTAGCCTGTCGCGTTTCGATATACACCAAGTCTCCGACTTCAACATACCCGCCAGTAATTTTTGTTTGCGCATCCGCTCTATTGGTTGCGGTAGCCCCAGGTTTAGAGGTTTGCAACTGCCTGGCTTTACTCAAGGCATCGAACATCGTCGCATCAGTAAAACCCTGCATTTTTGCGGCAGGAACATTGCTATCACTGCCGACTGTAATTGTTTGTTGTACTGCCGCCATATTATTTCTCCACTACTAGGATGTTTTCATCATCAGTTATAATTACGCGCTCATCATCGGTAATAATTAACGGGAATAATCGTAAGTTCGGTTTGTCTCCCCAGTCTGGCACCAGGTCAGGGACTATGCTTGGAACTAAATCTTTAACTATCATTTCGCCACCTTTGGTGATTAACGTTATCCACGATTAAACCCGCATCCACAGGCCATACGCCCCTGCAGCCAACGAATTACTGGAAACGTTTCGCCAGTTGCCTGATTTCGACGGATTGAGATTGGCACCCGAGGTGGTGCCATTGTTGGCTACCGATGAAGTACCGTTATTCTGTGCAAATACCAGATTGTCCGAATGGTGTAATTGGCTCCATCCATTTGGGGTGTCATTATCAATTGTCTGTACGTGAACCTCATTTACCGGCCCTTGTCTGGCGGCAAAGTGAACTGAATTATTGACTTCACCATTTGCCCCCCAAGTGTGAATGAAATAGTCCCCTGAATCTGGTAGGTTTGTGGAAGCATCCACAGCAAATGAATAGCCGATGGAATCTAAGGAGTTCACATCTATGGTAAGGTCTGGTAAATCACTCCCGCCCAAGTTAAACACTGGTCGCCAGTCTGTACCATTCCAATAAATGACATAGCCTAACGTGTGATCAATAAATATCTGGTCGAGTGTTGGCTCTACAGGACGTTCTGCTGTGGTGCCACCTACGCAAAGCTGAACAGGGAAATAACCAGATTTACCATCACCGGACACCTTCGAGTACATCGAGTCACAGTTTTTATCTGGCGTACCGGTACGGTTTAAGACAATGGAACCTGCGGGCGAGGCCAGTTTAGCGTGTGGGTGTCCTCGAAAAGCATGGATTTCAGGCTGTACTGCCGATTCTAAGCCTACGGCAATCACGTCGAATCGAGCCGGTAGACCAGGTTCGCTGAGGTAACTACTTACCCATTTACCAATTGCAATTTCATCACCAACGATTTCCCAGTCTTCTTTAATTGCGCCCAGCATTTCTATCGGACCATCAACATCCGCGCCGATACTGAGTTCTGAGCCGTCAACAAACAATCCTTTCACGTTGAAACGGTGATTCCGACCACCCAATACCTGAATACCGCCGCCATAACCGGTTGTAATGTCGATATCAGCAGTGATGGCGGTAGGGTATAGGCCGTTATGTCCTTCAAGACTGATTGAATACGAGTTAATTTCTGTTGCGTTAATACGTAATCCGTAAAACGAAACTAAGTTTACGTCACCTTTGATCGTAATTTGATTTCGACCTTCCAGAATACTTCCTTCCTGGCCGTGAACCATGCAGCCAAAGAAATAAACGCGGCGCAGTGGGATGTTAGTATTGTCGTTCATGATCACCAGGCCTTCACCGTGTGACCAAACCACTTTCAATCCGTAAAAGTTAACCTGATTGGTTGCATCCCCAGTACCGTCTGACGATAAGATCATTGCAGGGTTGTTTCTATCACCGCACATACGAACCTGCAGATCATAGAATTCGGATTCTCGTATATAGGCTGATGCCCGAATATCTCGAACCCCTATGATTAACCCGCCAGCTGAAAAATGATGAATCCAGACCGAATTAAAATTAACGTTGTCGTTTCTGTCTAAAAACAGAATTCCTCCCTGAGAAGATCCATTACCTCTATTGCCTGACAGCGCGAATTCAGAAAAATTAACCCCACTCACTTCGCCGTTAAAATCATACGTTGTCTGGTCCTTGTTCCACCCAGAAACAACGAAGCCGGTTTCTCTAATTCTTATTGTCCACCCAGTAAAAGTAGGAAGTGCCTTGAATAAAGACTGTGTTTTACCGGCACCATAAATACTCACGGGCTTATCAATCAAACCTAACTCAGCGTCATACAGGTACTCGCCCTTCGGCACATGCCCTACACCGGTTTTAACGCTGTACGCTAACCAATTTTGCAATGCAACAGTATCTAAGTTGGCACCATCGCCGTATGCACCAAATTGGTGGGGTGTAGGATCTGTTGGGAACAGCCCTAACAAATAAAACTCGGTACTGCCCACATGAATGATTTCACCGCCATCATGCGCGGGCCGTGCCCCTGAACTAGTTGACTTTTTAACCTGATAGCTATTTCCACCCTTTGGCGCTTCAGTTTGAGCCGCCCATCCGTCACGGTATGCGGTGGTGGAAAACTCGTCACCATCTGAAAGATCGCCATTGTTAACCATTGAAATAGCTTCAGAGACAGATGCCACTTTCCTGGTGGGCGGGGTAACATTTGTTTGCGCCAATAATAAATCTAGTGTTGTTTTGGCCTTTTCGTACACATCCATTAATGCAATAACATTCGATATCGGCGCGATAGTGCATTCCACATTAACTGCATCGGGATAAGGCCATGGAAATGTAAGCGAAAATTGAGAGTTCTCGATATCCACAGCATCAAGAAACACGGCCTGTTGTGTACCAATTTGTACTAAGGAGCCTTTTAGTGCGCCTAGGACTGAATCTGCATTGTTTATTTGGACGACCGGGCTTCCATGAGATGCTGTGACATCTGAGAGTTTGTAGGTGCTCATGACAAGCTCCCGTCTGTTTTAAATACTGAAAGGTTGACGATGCCGCCATCGGCTTGGCCAGTGATGGTTGTCGGGCCTGCGGTGGCCGCGGTGCTGGATATTCTGAACTGAATGCTGGTATCGGTAGTTTTACCCGGCACGATAACCAGGAACGCTGGCATACTAAAGGAGACAGACATATCAGCTCCTGCCGGTGCTGATGCAGATTGACTCGCGCTATCAACAACCACGCCATCGACCAATACATCAATCACAAATGTGGCGGTGTCAAGGTTGTTAGGTGATGTCCAAGTAAGTCTAAGCGGCTCAGATTTTAGGATACGGTCAAACGTTCCACCGACAATTTGCCCAGTAGCAGTGATCGTTAAAAAGACCTGGTGTGTGGTCGATACGGCATTAGTGGGTTGCGTTACCGTCTTATTGATTGAGCCATACAAACCACCAATGATATTGGCGGCATAGAACGTGCCGTAATTCTTGATAGTATCGTTCACGGCGTCATATTCGACTAACGGGTCACCATTACTATCGACAATTTTAAGTCCAGGGCCAGCCAATGTGGCTGCGCCTTTCCTGAACCATTCACCGTCAGGCGTTCTCCATTCATCCGCATTTGCCTTTGTGAGCAAGGCTAAATCCGGTTCACCCAAATCCAAAATTGGAGTGCCACGCCAGTAGCTTAATCCATCCGGACCGAATGGGTTTTCTGAGTCATCAACAATCATTTCATTGGTACCAATCGACACTCTAGCGCCATACCAGATGTGTCGACTCAAAGTTGCGCTGTATTGATAACCCACGCTGCCGTCTTTACCCGCAAACACCAAGTTATCCATAAACAGTCGAACAGAACTGACATTGTTGGTGCCGTTTTTGATTTCGATACCTGTGAAGCTGTTATAGGTCTCGATACCGAATTGGTATAGGCCTTCCAAGTTGCCGGTGCGGGTCTCCAGTAGCTCAAAGTACTCATACACTGACACATAGCTGCCACTCGGTTGTTCGATGCGCTTTTCATCGAATGCTCGAACAAATGCAGCACCTTCGACCCACTGGCCGTTACCATCCTCATAACCAAAGCCTGCATTTAAAAAGTTGGTAAGTGTTATTTCTGAATCAAAGTTTGATTGCGCATGTTGCAGGGACTGAATATCCTGTTTTACCAAGCCCAAATCATCATTCAATTCAATTACAGCCTGACCAAGCAGTATGTTGTCACCACTCGTTTGACTGTATTGGTTGCTCGCTTGCTGAAGGTCGGCGGCAATCCCCGAAAACGTGTCTTTAATTGAAAATGTGGACTCGGGCAGGATCATGTCACCAATAAATTCGGGGGTGATTTCCTGCTGAGCAATACCGATCAAGTCAGAAATAACTACCTGCAACCAGTTTGGAGCAGGTACCCCGCGATCAACAATCCGGTACCAAACATACAGCGTACCGTCGTGTGGTGTGTTGGTTACGGTTAAAACATCCGATTTACCCCCGTTTAAAGCATCGTTAAACGTGTCTTCAAACAGGAATTTCCATTCATACGTTGCCTGGCTGTGGGGCAGAGTAGGGCCGGTTATGATCACGCGCCCTGGTAAAAGGTCGACCGTTGGCGATGCTACCGGTGTATTGGGCTGGCCAACGTTAAATTGCGCTTGTGTGGCCACGCTGGTTTTAAAGCGGTTTTTGGCAGCCACTGCAGCGAAATAGGTACCCACTGGCAAGTTGCTAAGGTCTTGCTCCATCGCAATGGGTGCAAAGCTCTGCGTGAGTTCTGGGGTGCCCTGGGCGTTGGTTATTAACACAACATAGTTAATTACGCTGCTCGGGGTAGGATGATCCCAGGTTAATTTTCCCTGGCGGTAGTCGTCGTTTGGCGTTGCTGTAAACGCAATGGTATTGGGCGCAGCAATCGCAGTGGCATCGGGCAGGGTGGTGTTGGGGGTTAAGTCGCCTTCAGCGGGTTCAAAATTGTCGGGGTAAATAGTCGCTGCATCTTCAATCAGTGACAGGTTGGTCACGTTCTTGGATGCGTCGTACTTGGCTTCTTCTACCGTAAATTCCTTGTTTAAGCCTGAGCCTGCAGACACAAAGCGAATGTTTGCGCCTGTCACTATGTCGAGGCGCAGACCAGGTAAAGGGTACGACGTAATGAAACCGGCGCGGCTTCGTTCAAGTTTAAGCTTGGCTAAGCGCTGGGCCTGATGATCCTTTGTCACCATATTCAGGCGAATAGTGGTAGCCAACATACTACCGTCTTTGTCGATGTATGCCTGGCTAAATACCGTAGGTGCCGCTGTTACCTGCCACTTTTTGGTGGGGGCCACATACTCAGCTCGCACAGTATTGGTTATTTCCCGCAGCGGACGGTGAGGGCGGTGTAACGGGCGGGCATTGGTTTCTGATATGTCTACCGTTACCGTAGCCGGGCCTGCATACATAGCCGGTTTAATGAAAATCTTGCCGCCCACGCGGTATGGCTTCGCGCCCATGGTGGCCATAATGTTGTTCAGGCCCTCACCGGGGCGAATACCGTTATTCAGCGCTCCGTTACAACCGAAACGTTGGCCTGTCGCTGCGTTGCCGTCAGCATCGGTATAGCTTGCCTGCTCGGCGCAGTAGTTGGCTGTGAGTGCTACAAAGTCCCAGGGGATACGGCGAAGTGGTAGGGAGCCGTTCTCACCATAGTGGCGCAGGTAGTCGTAGGCGCACAATGCTGGGTTGTCGCTCCATTCCCATGTAGTGCTGTCTTCTGGCCGGTGTGCACCGCTACCGCCGGCGGTGGTGTCTTTTCTGGGGTCGTAAACTTTGCGGCCACGCACAATGAATTTGCACTCATTTACGCCACGTGGGAATAGTTCTTCGTCGCGGCGAATTTTCAATACCACATAGGTTTGCTCGTAACCAATGTGATCATTTGTCCACCCGTTTATATAGGTATTGGCCGTGCTGTCTGCAGTGGTTTGATTGCCCAGGTACACGGTCATTGTTACCGCGTCGCCCAGCTCGGCGACTGTTTTGCCTTCAATCTCGTAAATCGATACTGATTCACAAGGGTGCCCGGCAAGGTGCACTACCATAATGTCGTGTTCTTTTTTGCCAATGGTGGGAGCGGCCACACCCACAATTTGACCACCCACAACCGATTCACCATAAATGATTTTGCGGGGCTGGTTAGCGTTAGTAGTTAATGCCTGGTCGGCGACTGGGTCGGTGCCGTAGTCGCCTAAATCGGGTGTTAATGCGTCGGTGAGTATTTTGGTACCCAGCGCCGCGCCTACACCTATGGCAACGGCCGTAACGGCTGTCGACACAAATGCTGCAGCGCCAACCCCAGCTGCTACTCCAACCGCTACTGGTGGCATGGTACCTCCCAGCAACCTAGGCAGCTGCTCATTGGTAACGTCATTAAGCCGTGCTCAGCGGCGGCCCAAATCTTGCCCGACCACACAATGCCCAGGGCATCACCTAATGGAGTTTTAACCAGGGCTATGTCGCCTCTGCCAGCGCACAAGCGGCTGCACATTGGGCCAAACTTGGCTTCAATGGTTAGGCGCAAGTCACCCGCGCCGTATTTCTTCAGGGCGTGTTTCGACCCTCGCAGGCTTGAATAGTGGCCCCTGAATTCGGCTGCAAAGTCCTGGCCGGTCATTGCTTCCACTGCATTGGCGGTGAACAGGCAACAATCGAACGTGCCCCATTCAAACGGGGTGTTTAAATGCTGTTCAATGTAGGTGTTAAGGCGATTTGCCCAGTCTGGCTTTCTCATTTTAAGCGCCTCACTGGATCACCACCCATACCACCTCGGCCACTGCCACTGTAGTTGGTTTTAACCGGTAGGGTGTTCGCTGGAGAGCCAGCAACAATTTCTGCCAAATCGAAGAAGCGATCACCTGGGAACAAATGCTGTTGGTCGGCGTCGGTGGTTTTGGCGGCTTCAGCGGGCGTTGCCCAGCGTTCTATCCAGTCGCCCACAACCAAACTAATAACTGACGGGATTTGTTTTTCCAGGCTGCCTTCCTGTACTTTCACATCAACTATTTCACCGTCGATGACATAATCAACGCCTTCCAGCACGCGTCGGTATTCATCCAGTGCAACCAGGTGAACAAAGCACTCGTAGCCGTTGAGGCTTTCGTTCATTACTTCAGCCAGTAAAGCCGGGTCGAGCACTTTTAAACTCAGCGTTACACGGTTGTTCGAGGTGTCCGCGTTTTCGGTAAACTGGCCAATTCCTGCAAACTCGCCCATGCCTAAATAGGTCTGGCCGTTGTATACGCGTTCGCCGTGCCCACTGTGCACTCGCACCCAGCCACTTGACGTATTTATTTCGGCAAAGGCCAACAGGCGCGATGGGCTGGCTTTGGCGGCGGCAACCATAGTAGGTGTGATCACACGTTCTATCATGCGAATGCCTCCACAAAATCAAGCGTAATGTTTTTGTATAGGCGGCGATTGCCACTGAGCTGCTTAATTTGTGACGGGTCTGTCCACCTGCCACTGCAGCGCAGGGCATTAAGTGAAGAGGTTACAGGCATACCGTCCGTGGTAGCCTGGCGTAACTCATTGGTAAAATACAAACGCGCGTTGCCCGACACGTCTGCAGAAGCAGGAGCAG
Source organism: Ponticaulis sp. (assembly GCA_002723155.1). GTDB lineage: Bacteria > Pseudomonadota > Alphaproteobacteria > Caulobacterales > Hyphomonadaceae > Ponticaulis. The sequence goes on from PBNO01000007.1 coordinate 10,368, forward strand.
CAATCTCCATTAACTGGGTACCAATCGTGCAGCGGTCCAGCGCATCGGCAACAACCTGATTTGGGGTAAAGCCGCGAACGTCTGCATACAGACCATACTGGCCTGCTCCGTCAATAACCGGCGAGCCGCCCCAAGTACCGCCCTGGGCTTTAAACAGCGGATCAAACAAACGCGATTTATTAACCGAGCCTCGAAGGTGCTTTAAATGCAGTTTAAGCAGCTTGGCTTCTTCCAGTGTTAGCACTTTAAAGTAGTACTGAATGACCCAGCGTTCGCCTGAGTTCTCGGTAATATGCTCATGCCCCGATACCTTGCTTATTTCCATTTCTGTATCAGGTACCACTTCAAACAGGCAGCGGCTAATGGGAATGCTGGGAAAGTCGTATGTTAATACCGTCATGCTGCTAACCCATTTAAACGCTGGCTCAATGGGCCACCATTGGCAAAGTCTGATTCCAACTCAGCGTGATACTGCCGTAGGGCGGCTTCTACCTCTGCTTGAATACGCAGCTCCATGCCTGGCACTGCATTGCGGGCATCAATGGTAATGTTGGGGCTGTAGTTGATTTGGCGGCCACGCTCCTGGCTTAACCGGCCACTTTCATTTGCTGCTACCAGACCTTCGAAGCTACGGCGTTGCTGAGGGTTTAATACCATTTCGTCGTTACGCAACCACCAGGTACCTTCGCGAACGTTACGATCTAAACCGCCGTGCGCCTGACCTTGCAGGGTAACTCCTTTGATGTTTGCGAGTAGTTGACCACCGGTAGCTGCAGCTTGAGCCATCAATGGAATATTTAGTGGCCACGGTTTAGAAAACGCATCCATTAAAGCAGTAGTAAAATTTAACGTTCCTTGAGCAATGGCAAAGCCTTTTGAAACGGCAAACATTGCTTTGTAAGCTTTCGATTGTTCCCCCGCAAAAGCTTTTGTTATGCCAGCAAGTCCATCGAAGATCTGTTGTCCTGAGGATAGCAGCACATTTGCTTTAGCCACTTCAAGGGCGCGTATATCGTTAATGTGCTTTTGCCGAGCAGCGTAAATAAGGTCCAAGCCTTGCTGTTCGGTTATTTTTTTCTGCTCCATCGCTTCTGCAATAATGGCCATTTCGTTTTGGGCATTAATGCGTAGCGCTTCTTCTTGCGTTGCATAACGTAATTTTAGCTTTTCGTAATAGGCGTTTTGTTCGTCGTCTGTATACGTTTTGTCGGTAGGTTTGAAAGGTACAACATTGTCGTTAACTTCAGGATCATTGGCGGCAGGTTTTTGTAAACGAACTGCTGCTAGCGCTTTCGCTGCGGCGAGCTGGCGATTCATTGAATCGATAGAGGCGTCACGTTCGTCGAAGATATCGAGTAATGCGGCATCACGGGCGCGTTTTGAAGCTTCTATTTTTCTGTCGGCAGTACCTTCATAGCCCGCCGTTAGCTGGTCGTAATACGTGTCGATTTGCGCCAGCTCACTGTCTAAGTTAAATGTGTCGCCATCGAAGGGGTTGAGCACATCTAACATTTCTGAAGCGTAAGCTCGAGCCTTTTTCAGTAATCTGAATAATTCAGCTGTTAGTGTTTTGGCGTACTGTGAAATGTATGCATCACGAATGGTGGCTAAATTTGCAAGCTCTACCGTAAGAGCTTGCACCATTGCTTTCACGTTTTGAGGGAAGTACCGGAATGCCTCGCCTAAAAATCCTAACGTTTCTTCGGTAATAGCTTTTGCTGCGAGTACTTGCAAAGGGAATTGGTTAACTGCACTTGCTGCGATGTCGATGGATTCGAACACAGAGTCAGACCAACCTGACCAGGCACCAGCGTATGCTGACAAGTAAGCAACTAATTCGCCACTTGCTACCATTTTGGTCACTTCGCCTACCGCATCGCCCACACCCAAAATGAGTTCAGTTAGCCCACCAAAGTCTCCGGAAGCATTATTTACTTCCGCAACGAGTGTTTTAAAGTTGTTGCTAACAACCGTCATTGCTTGGCTGGCTGTGGGAGCCATCTTGCCAAATTCATCGTCTATTGCTTTCGATTGCTTAATGAGTGCAGATATTAATTTTGCGCTGGTTAATTCACCATTTGCTGCCATATCTCGCAATTCACCGGTGGTTTTCCCCAGCTCGGTTGCTAATGCTTCCATTAGCCGAGGAGCCCCCTCGGCAACAGAATTGAATTCATCCCCTCGGAATGCGCCCGATGCTAATGCTTGTGCTAATTGACGGGTTGCGCCTTCGGCCTCTTGAGCTGATGCGCCACTGATCACAAAAGACTGATTAATAGCTCGTGTGACTGAAAGCAATTGTTTTTCATTTACTCCCAGCTCTTTGGTTGCTCTGGTCATTTTTGCGTACAGTTCAGTAGTAGCGCCAATGTCAGAGTACGTTAAGTTTGAAAGTTTAAGCAGCTGCGTTTGAATTGCTAAACGGTCTTTTTCTGATTTTGTAATCAGCTTCAATTGGTTGTCTAGCTGCTTCATTTCATCTGAGAAACGAACAACATCGGCAATACCCATGGTAGCAATCAGCCCCGCTATTCCTCCAGCAAGTAGGTTAACTGGTGAAAGCATAGAACGCATAGTCGCCGTGAGCTGGCCAGAAGCTGCACTCATCGCCGTTATTCTTCTGCTACTGCGTTGAGCAGAGTCTCCGGCGTGTTTAGCAGCGGGACCGAAACGACCCAGTTCGTCACGGGCACGCTTTGACTCACCAACCAAACCGCTGGCGTCACCTTTCAATTTTATGCCGGTTACTATGTCAGTCATGCTTCGCTCGTAGCATCTTTTTGGTTAATTCGTCTGCGTACACCTGTCCCAGTAGCCGCAGTTTGTTATAGTCGTCCGGAGTCGTTTTCCGGCCTGACAGAATGGCGTCGTCCCTGACTGCCTTTACATCCAAGCCCACACATACCGGGCCGTTCCATATGTACAAATCATCTGTACTGATAAACCATTCAATCGCCGCCATGTTTTCCGGCAGCACTTCAAAATGGTCATCGGGCTTAAGAAGTGCTATTTCAGCTTCAATACGGTCTTCGCTGGCTTGCATCGACCGCATCTGCTTTACCAGCTCATCTATTTCCGCTTGCGGGGTTTGCGGCCCGTTTGCCCAGAACCTGGCCGCCCCTTTAAGTTTTTTGACGTGATACCTGCTGCTGCTTCGTGGTATGCGTTTATCACGCCCATGCGCACGTAAGCTGCGCTTTTAATAAGGGCTGACTTGTTTTCGTCGGTATACGGTAGGGGGGTGCCATCTTCATTCAGAATATCTGCGCCAAAGCCGACGACGACCCGTTCGCAAAAAACTACGTCATTCCCCATCAGCTTGTCGTATTCGTCCTGAGACAGAATTTCGAAGGTCATCGAGCACTCATGTACTTCGGTTTTGCCTCCATTGATTGGTAAATCAATTGAAACAGGCCAATCAACTTTACGGTTTGTTGTGACTGTAAAAGCCATGTGTTACCTCATTTAATGAAGCCGTCCCTGGCTTACTAAATTGGCTGTTTAGCGTCCGTCAGCCTTTGCTATCGCCCTGCGGGGCACGTTGTATCAGGCAGTGGTTAAAACGCTGTCGTTACCACGAATTACCCGGAAGCTGATATCCCAGCACTGCTTACCTTTTTGCGGTGAGGGCTGGATCCCAAGTAGTTGGATGCCGGTACTGGACTGCTTAACAATTTTTCCAGCCTCGGTACCGTTTGTAATTTCAAAGGGAACAATGGCACTGGCTCGAATTAGCGCGAACGGATCGAAAGTCGATAGCGCTGGGGCCTCAATAATGAATTTGCCTTCTTCGCTCCAGTCATCAATGAAGATTTGGTTAATTTCGGTGCCTTCGTCGTGCTCAATGCTGTTGTTGTCGGCCAGTTCGTACTCGTATAAGTTGAGCGCCTGACCATCGAGCGTAAACGTGGTGTTGGCTTTACTGAATGGCAGGGGCTGCTGAAAGGCAGTGAAGTTGGCTGCAGGCGGGGTACCGGAAACGGTGTCGCCATAAATACCCTGAATTTCAACAGCAATTTTAGGGATCTCACCCACTTTACCTGATGTGGTTAAGCTGGCTTTACCGGCCAACAGAATGTGCCACATGCCTTCCCAGTAGAAGTACACCGTGCCGTCCAGTTCATTTGATGCACTTAAGATCCGTTCATGGGTTACATCGCTGGCATTTACGGTTTCGTCACGCGCTGCCAACTGAATTAACTTACTCCATGCCGCTGGGGTTGTAGCCGCGCCAGAGCCTGCCCATTCAATGGGCGCAGTAATGGTAATACGCTCACCAGTATGAATTACGGGTTGACCGCCTGGCTGGCCATCGTCCAAGTCACGGGTTTTTTGTTCGCTCTGGTATGGGTTAACACCAAGACCAGTAGTTAATATGGCAACCGGTGTTGCACCGTTGGCAATGTAATCTGTGCCCTTGGTGTCTTCCGGGCGCTTCAGCGCCATCGTAATGAACTTACGTTTTTCTTTGTAACCTGGGGTAATGCTCATGCTTTAGTCTCCAGCGCTTTGGCCTGTTTAGCCGTGGTTTCAGTTGGGCGGTCTTCAACGTGCACCACTTTTAACTGGTAATGAGCGCTTATTTGCGCTTGCTTACCGGCACTGAGTTCGCCGTCTTTAAACTTGTTTTCGCCTGGCGCAAAGTCGATTGCCGCACGGCGAATGGGGTGTTCACTGCTATTGGTTACTATGATCATCCGTTAACTCCTTGGTACCAGGTGTTCGTTGTAAATCGGTCGACCCACCAGAGGCCACCACTGGCAAAAGCCACTAAATCACCGTCGCCAAGTAAAATAGGTTCGTAGGCGGCGTTGGGCTTCCAGCCATATAAGCTATTGCGTAAATTGGTGCGGTAGCTCTCCAGGGTAGTAATGGCTTTATTACCTGTTGAGTCGTTCACACTTTTAATGCCAATCACCACACCAAAGGTGACAATCATTTCTTGTAAAGGCTGCCCTATATCAACATCGCGCCCGTTTGGTGCCGGACGTTCGCGCACAGGTACCACAAAGGCCACACTGGCCCGTTGAATGGGCTGTCCAATGGCGTCGCGTACATTTGCCGCACCATCCACATGGTCAAAAAGTGATTTAATTCGGGTTTGAATGTCGTTTAACATTTAGATAAACCCCTTTGAATCTTCCCGGCTCCACACGCTGCCACCACTCACCATTTCAATGGCTTCATCTGAGGTGGCGACCTCTTCGGTACCACTTAAACCCAAACGCACTTCACCTTTGCCTACCGACTTTAAAAAGTTAATGGCGGCGTCGTAGCGCTTTTGCACTACATCGGGTACGGCGTTGTCGTATAGGTTGAATCGGGCAATGTCGCCGCAGAGTTTGGGTAACACGCTCGGTATAACGGAAAGGGGCAGGGCATAACGCCCGCCCAAATAGCCATCAATCAATGCGCTGGCATCCGCTATGGCCGCACTAACTACCTGGGCATCTACTGAGCCGGTGTTGTCTCGGTCAGAAAGGGCAATTAGCTCGCTCTCTCCAAACCGGTCTATCAGGTCGTTAGTGGTGCAGTAGTTCACGGGTTATGCTCCCGCGTTCTCTGCGCCGGTGTCCTTACTCGCTTTGGTGCCTGCCTTGGCCGTGGTAGATTCGGTTTTCTTAGCAGGCGTTGCTTTTTCCTGCGCCGCTTTGGTGGCGGGGTGGGCCAGGTAACGGTCGAGTGGTGCAGTATCAACGCCTTCCGGGATGGCGTCGGCTGGCATTTCGCGAACAGACAGTTTCTTTTCGGCGTGAATGGCTTTGAGCTGTTCTTCACTGATTTCATCTTTTGCGAATGCGGTACCGGCGTCAGTGAATCCGAGACCGGCGCGGCGAAAGGAAGGCACGCTGGCCGTAATGACTAATGCAAGAATAGTTGCTTTGGTAACAGACATGGTTTTCTCCTTACAACTGGCTTACCTAAGCAAGCCAGTTGTCAAAGTTGTAAAGGTTGTAGGCTTTTTACTTACAGGTAGTCAGGCGAAATTACGTTGAACATGCCGCGCAGTTCGTTACTTACTGCGCCCACGCCGCCATCGTCGATTAACTCACGTTCGTTAATCTGCTTGGCTAACTTGTGCAGGCTTGAAGGCACTACCAAGGTCAGGCGGTTCTTACCCAAGCCCAAAGAGCGGCCACCGTCTGCCTTAAAGCTGCGCATCAGGTTAATGGCGTCCCAAATAGTTTGGTAAGACAGGGTTTTCTTCACGCCCACGGCCATTTGCCAGAAGCCAAAGCCCACGTTGCAGCGGCAATCTACGCCGTAGCGGAATTTTTTGTTCATAAATACCGCTTCATCATTCGGGTTATCCATGGGCACAAACTGCATACCTTTGCGTTCCTGGAAGATGATGGGCTTCAAGCTACGGTTGGTATCCATGAGGTACCAGGCTTCGCCGGTGTAGCCACCGTCTACAATCACGTTGGAAAATGAGGTGTCAGAACCAGAGCCGTCAACTTCATCGTTTACCGGGTGGTCGGTATCAAAGTAATATTGGCCGTCGTAACAGGTGGTGGTAAAGCCTGCTTTTAATAGTGGGAATACCAGTTCATCAGGGAATACCGATGCGGCATAACCCAGTTCGTTCATCATTGGTGCATATACGCCAAGCGTATCGTCTTCAATGTCGTTACGATCTACAGCCACGGTAGACTCATAATCTTTGTTGGTAATTTCATACGAGTGCTCTTTAATCGATTTAAGCACACGGTCACCGATCCACTCACGAAATCCCGGCCATTGGCCTAACCAGCCATAGGTATTGGACTTAGTGGTTGATGGAACAACGGTGGCCACGGCGGCATACATTGGCTCGCCTTTTACCTTGCCGTCTTCGAAGTTTTTACGGAATCCGGTGCGGATTGCGTTGAGTGTTGCGGAATTAACAATTGCCATGTGGGCGTTCTCCTGGTTAATGAAGCGACTTAAGCTTTTTCTTGCTTAAGGGTTTCGGCGTAGTCTTCGTGGCTAATGCCCAGCTGGTCGGCAATCGATTTCTCATCAGCCGTGAGCGCTGCCACACCGGTTTTGTCTTCCGCGTCGGGCGTTTTGTCTTTGGTCTGCTTGCCATCAAATGCGGCGATGGTAGGGCGGCCATCAATCAGCGATTTCAATGCGGCCATGTTGGCGTTGCCCAGGTCTTTTAAATAGCTAAGCTCTGCCTGGCTAATAAACTTGCCGTCTTTTTGTGCCTGGTCGATAACCTGGTCAACGGTAAGTGCTTCGTGGTCAGCTTTCAGTGCGGCCAGCTCGGTAACAACCGCGTTATAGGTGTCAACTGGCACATGCTTTGAAATATCCACGCTACCGCCTGCTTCTACCTGAGCGGTAAGGGCGGCGATTCTGGTTTCGCTTTCGGCGGCACCTTCAATCTGGGCTTTCAGTGCTGCCAGCTTGGTTTTGATTTCCGGGGTGGTTAACTGGGCATGCAGTGCTGCCGCGTCGATGTCCTGGCTGGTATCAACATTGATACCAAGCAGGCCAAATAATAAGGCGAGTGCTTCATTCATGGGCTTAGGCTCCGTGGGGTTGGTTTGCGTACTCGGGGTGTTAGCTTTGAGGGCGGCGGCTTCTGCCATGCCTTTTATTGCTGGGTCGTTGGTCAGTGCTGCGCTGTGCAGGTCGACGACCTGGCCGGTGGTTTTGTCATACATCACCACGGGGCTGTAAAACTTGTACTCGTCGTTTTTAATGTGCTCGCGTGCTGCAGGGGTAAACTTGAGCTGGGCGAACAATCCCTGTCCGGGCCTCCATTCAAACGTTTCTCCCCATGCACTGGCCGGGGCTTTCTGGCCGTTCTCTTTGGCCAGTAAGGTTTGGTGGTCGTAATCGAATAACAGGCGCTGGCCGGATGCGGCACGGGCGTTTAAACGGGCGGCTAATACTGCGCCGCTTTCGTCATTAATCAGCCATTTGTTACCAGGGACTTCGAAGGGGCGGCCATCGTAGGCAGAAAAATCACTGCCCGGCAGTATTTGCTGCCAGGGCTGGTCTAAATTGATTTCGAATGAGCAGGCGGCAATGCCGAGTGGTTGCTCGCTCTGGTTGGACAGGGCGGCAAACTCTGGTTTTAAAATCGTATGATTTGAGATCATCGATTTCAACGAGCTGGCAGCCGCGAGCGCTGGCACTACATGACAGCCTCCTGATTCCGAATTGTGTATTTCGTTTGAGTGATTTTTCATAGCCCGGACAGTATGCCGGGCTGAAGGGGTTAGTCTGGTTTAGTCTGGGTTTGGGGATATTGGTATTTAATATTGATAAGTTCCCAAAAAGCGGGATGCATTTTTCGCTCGCCACGCTCCCATTGCTGCCAAGCTCGACGGCTGGTGTGTAGCAATTCTGCGCAGGCATCTTGAGCGGACGTTATACCTGTATTGCTAGCTTGCTGCAATTGCTCCCTTAGATTAACAATGTCTTCAGGTGTCGGATTATTCATTGCCAATTCCAGACACCTTATCAATTACATTTGCTAAAGCATTAAACCGCTTTTCTGTGACCGCTTTTAACTGTCCGGTTACGATACACAGTTGGTCATAATCGTCAGTTTTTACCGCTTGCTCCAGCTGGGTGATTAGTGTTTTTTGCTCTCGCTCCCAGTCAGCCGCCCAATCACGGGCGACCTCCTGTTTAACTTCTAGCGATTTTGCTCGGTTTAACCGCTCGCCTATACTTCTTCTTTTAGTCATTCCAACCCCTTAAAAATAAATATCAAATTTATCCCAATCACAAGCGTCGCTTTCGTCTTCGCAATCAAAATTAATGATATCCCACTCAATTCTTCCTACAGTATCCTCTGGGTATTCACTGTTTGGATTTACCAGCGGCGCAGAATAGGTTGAATAGTTGTTGTTTGGGCTGTTGTCGAAAGTAGCTTGACCTACAGAGCGATACAGAATGCCCTCGTGGCGAAACTCAATCTCACCTTCGGCGTTAAAAGTAAAATCAATGTTTGCTGTGTTATCGAATTGGTAGTTCATTTTTTTGTCCTCTAACCCGCAAGGGGTTTGTTAGTTTGAATTTAGTGGGGCATCGCCCCGTTTGTCGCTTTTCAATCCACGCCCCTTGAGTGGGGCGACTAAGTTAATTGCTTAACTTGGTATTAAGATTATGCGCAATGCGCGTAATTGTCAACAAGTATTTTTATTTATTTTTCGAAGAGTGGAAATGTGGCGTGAATTCCATTTTCTAAACTCGTTATTCCCTGTTTAAATTTCACCAGAAACGTTTAAATACTTTTAAGGTGAGCTGGTCTACTACTTTTAGCTTTAATGGCCTTAGAATGGCTTACAGCGCGTTTTTAATCAATAGCGTCTTTTAGGTGGTCTTGCAGTATTTCGACGATTTCGTCGGCATCATTCCAGGGGCCGGTTGTGAGTCCTATGAACGGGCGGGCGGGTATGCCGTCGTCTTCTCTGCCGAACTGGTGGGTGGCTGCGTATTCCTGGTTACTACCGAAGGTGAGTGTTTTGCCCGCTATCTGATAGTTGAGCGTATCGCGCATAGTACCGGATTGTTGCAGTATTCTGTCTTCGCCGCCTTTACGGGCTAGCGTTCGTGGCGCTAGCGGCTCCCAAAGCTCGCCATTGGGGGCAACTTCCAGCTTAAAGCGCTCTTGTGTGGATTCGATCAGGTACTCGCCAATCTCGGCAAACGCGGGTTCCAGATTCTGGCCAGCCTTAATGAGCCTGCCCAGCATGCGGTTTACTTCACCGCTGCCGTAGGCTCTTACCGTAATAAAGCTACCCGCCATTGGAATCGCTCCGTAATACCAGGTTGCTTAGCAGATCGCCAAACTGCTCGCGTTCATAACTGGGTGCTTGCTTGGCTAATGTCTCAATTTGCTGGTACTTGTCTTCATCGGGAATGCTCTGGCGCAAAATCTCCTGTGCCTGGCTCAATTGTTCACTGGGTTCTCGGTGGTTCTGTTTAATTCGGTTTAAAATATCGTTCATGGCAGCAGCTGCTCCATTAAGTTATCGAAGTACTCGGCAATTTCCGGATAGTGCGCGGCCAGTATTTCGCGGTTAAGTGCCCAGGCGGCAAAGTGCTCGGCGTGCCATTCCATAGTGTCTTGCATACTGTACTGGGTAATAGCAGTATCGAGACCGGGTGAGTCAATCCCCATTCGCATGGCCTGAAATTGCACCTGATGGCCCATTTCGTGTAGCCAGGTAACAATGGTACCACCATGATCGCCGCTCTCGGTATAATTACGCACAATATGAGACAGTGACCATTGCCGTATACCCTGCTGCTGGGCCAGTATGGCGGCTTCTACCGCGCCGGTTAAATCGGCCATGTTGCGCACTTTATCCAGGTTAACACCGGTTTTGGCTTTTACTACTACGTGCGTCCAGCTGCGCGACGTATACCCGTTTGAGCGTTTGGCCATGTTGCCCGGTACCGGCCAGTAGCGAAAGGCCATTTGCTCGGGCACGTCCAGATAGTTGGCAATTGGGGCCATTAACGGATACAGCTTTTTGGAGCCGCGCACCATATCTGTAGGCTTTAGGAATAGCGTTTTCATGTTATAGCGGCTGATAAAGTCGGCCACTTGGTTAAGCTGAGGCTGGGTTTCAGTCAGCTTGCCTATTACGCGGTTTAACCCGTGAATGTCTACGTTCTTATTAGTGGAATAGGCATCGGGTATTTTGCGTTCTACCAGGCGTTGCTTAAGCGGTGGTTTGCTGGCCTGTGTTTGCCGGATGGTTTCAGCCTGGCTTTTAACGCCGGGTGAATAGTCGAAGCCCGGATCAATCCCCACCGGCACATGGTGCACTTCGCCGGTTTTCTTATCTACCCATTCGCGGGTCTCTATCACCGGCTCCTTACTCATCTTATTGCCGCGCCTGCGCATGCTGCGCTCGGTCTCACCAAACACCTTGCACTTGCAGCCCCAGCCGTTCTGGGGAAACCATACCTTCCAGAATGGGCTTTCCTTGGGGAGTGTGGTGCCGTCATTTTTTAGGTGGTGTGGGCGAGGGTATCTGCTGTCACCATGGGCATAGCGCCAAAAGGGAAAGTTTTGCAGCTGCTGGTACCGGCCTGCGTTATAGCTCTGGCGCATGTTGGTATCGTAGATGATATTGGCACGCCATGCGGCGGTACCGGTATGATCCCAACCGTGCTTTTTAACCAGGTGTTTAAACTCCTTTTGAAACCAGCTTAAACTTTTACCTTCGGCAATGGCCCGATCCACTATCGAGCGCATATCGGCCAGTAAGTCAGTTTTTACTGCACCGGCAATCATGAAAGCGTTGTTGTGTTGTTCACGCCAGATATCTGCCCAGCGTTCGCTGGGCACATCTACCTTACTGCGGAAGAAATCAATGGCTTCACTAAACTTCTGAGGGCCATACTCGGCAGGCATCAATCATTCCCTTTTCGCGAAAGTTCTTTATAACTCATCACTTATCCAAAACTTATGGAGATGTGGCTAAACAACCAAATCAAAGCTTCTATAACCAACCAGCCTATAAATGCTGAAATTAGAAAGAACACGATAATTACAGGGGCCCAACTATCATTTCCAAACATTACTCACCTTTGTCGTTTAAGAATTCAAACTTTCCGGCTCTGCTTTCTAACAGATTTCTAATCAATAAATACATGACTATGGCCAATAGCAGGGGGCTTAGCACAAAGGATACAAACAACTTATAGGCGATGGTTGATACTTTGTGCTTCATGGCTATCGACCCTCGTTAACATCGTACCGGCCACTGAGTTCGGCAGCGGCCAGCGCTTGGGCTATCAGTGTTTGGTAGTCATCGGTAGGCAGCGTGTCTTCCAGTTCCAGCAGTTGCTCTAAGAGCTGCTCCAGTGAATCGGCATTGGCTACCAGTTCTTCGATGGGCTGCATGAGTTTGGCGAACTCGGTACCGGCTTGTTTTTGCAAGCGTTCGGTGAGCACGTCTGCACCGTCTGGCGCTGGCTGTGCGCCTTTAAGCGCTGCCAGCGCCAGCTTAAGTGCTGCGGCTGGGCTTTGCGGTTGTGCTGGTTGTTGCGGTGGTAAAGGGCCAGGCTGCTCACCGGCAGGGAGTCCGGTGGGTGGCTTTGCAGCGCTGGCTAAAACTGGTTCTTCGCCTTCTGGCTCTGGAATGCGTAATTTGTCATGCGCCCAGCTTACCGGGATACGCATGCCAATACCGGCCAGTTTGGGCAGGCTCTCGCTGTACAGCTTGATATCTTCCGGCTCCTGGGTATCGAACACGATGCGCGGCTTGCGGCGCGGGTCGCCGGTGTAGCTTTTGCTGTTAAGCATGTGCATAGGCAAAATCAAATCGCGGTTAAGCGAGTTCGTGAATTGGCGTAAGTCATGATCACGAATATCCTGGCGCACCTCGTTATGCACGTTACCAAGGGCCTGGCTGCCAGTGCTGTCTACCTGTGAGGTGAGGGTTTGCCCCAGTATCACCTTCGACTGGATGCGCTCACACCAACTCATCATGGTCATAAACGGATCGCTGCCACCACCTTTTGCCGCTTCGTGGAATTCGATTTCCATGCCCTTGGGAATGATGCCCCCGGCGTTGTGGCCAATGCCTAGCACAGCTTGCAGTAAGCGCTGCTTTTCGTCTGGCGTGGCACCCGAGGGGTATTTACCCAGTTTGATGGGGATACCGTAGATTTCTAAAAACTCGGCTAAGTCGCGCACCGAATAGTTTTTAAAGATAAATGGCCAGGCTAACTGGCGAATGAGGCCAGCGCGGGCCGGATAGCCGCTTTTGGCGGGGTGGCGGTGCTGGATCCAGTTTAAGGGGCGCAGTTTTTCGCCCCAGCCGGTTTGGTCGCGCAGGGCGATACAGTTCTGGTCTTCCTGATGTAGCTGAAACCACGTTGCCGGGCGGTGCTCAAAATGTTGCGGGATCCGAAAGTTATTGTATAAGCCCCATTCCAGCTCGATATTCGCAAAGCCTTTTAGAATGGCATCTCCCATACCAAATATCATGTCGTGCCAGTCTTCTACATCGCGCAGTATCTGCTCAATATTGGCGGCGTCTTTTTGTTCCTGGGCGCTGGCATTAGTTGGCGGCTCTATGTTCCAGTCGATATCGGTAAGGGCCATCTTGCGTTTAAACAGCTCGGCTTGTATGTGGCCGTCTTTTTCTTCGATATCTTCGGCCAGATAGCATTGTTCCAGCAGGTTGCCCTGTTCGGCATTCTTTAAAATTACCGCCAGTGTGGCCGGGGTGAGGCCGCTGGAAGGGTGCTCTGCAAATTCCCGGCGCAGCTGGGCTACACGGGCCGAGTCGTCGGTTTGTTTTTGCTGTAGTTCTTTTTCGCGTACCCGGTACCGGATACCGTTATATTCGTAGGTTTCCATTAANAGCAGCCACTCTGGTTATANNTTAAATCGTCGGCNTCGCGGGCGTTCTCGTTCCAGCGNTCGTTTTTATCNGGNAGGGGGGTGTANTCAATNTCGCCGCCTTCCATNTTGCTGGCNGCNACCATCATGCAGCAGGCAATGGCGCTNTCNCCGTGGCGCTCTTTNTTGTCGTCGGTTTTGGCGTCTGGTATGCGCGGCACGCCCCGGTTGTTAATNTGGATAGAGCGCAGGTCNTCCAGGATGTCGGCATCTTTGGGAATGATNATGTCGAAGTCTTCATANTAAGACTTCATGATNGGCATGGTTTCCCGGTACCAGGTTTCGCTGATTTTTACNGCNTCNACCAGNCCCGCACCGTATTTNTCTANCGCTTGCTCGGCNANGTACTCACCGTTNCCNGTGGCGTCCAGCTGTGCNCCNACAAAGCGGGGCAGGCGGTCCANNAGGTAAAACAGGATTTGCTCTTGNTGCTTGTAGGGNATNTTACGCAGCTCCAGTACCAGCGGTACCTGNATGCTTAGGTCTTGCTGNATAGCGCCAACCCACAAACAGGTTAAATCGCCTTTNCGGGCGAAATCCTCGCCCAGGCAGTGNCGCAGATTAGGATCCAGTTTAAGCAGCTCNGGCAGNANTACCTCTTTGCACCAGTCNNNNATATCNGCNGCNCGCAGGTCTGGCCGCATCTGNTTCCANTCNGGNGTTTGCTTNTAGCGAATNACAANGGGCTGNCCNTTNTCGCCCGGNTTAACCATGGCNTTNTCGATAAGCGCNCGGCTAANGTAGGCACCNCCNCCNGACTTGGGCACGCAATAGTATTCTTCNAGCGCGTCTTCCTGGCTGGCGGTATCGCTNAGCNGGTCTTGCTTCCATTGTTCTTCGGCTTCCTGGCTCCANGNTTNNCCNANNCGNTGNCAAATNCGCTGGTANAGNCCNTCNTTACAGGCNTCGTCCAGNGTAATGCGGTGCACNCTGTAGCGCTTNTTACCGGCNCGGCTGTCNTCNATNAGCTGATTAAACAGGTTNTCNNNACCNTTNTGNGTNCTGATTAAACGNANNTTTGNACCCCACATGGTNAGTGNCAGCGCNGCNTTGAGTACTTCNGCNANC
>PBNO01000007.1:24813-38628 GCA_002723155.1 Ponticaulis sp.
TGNAAGGCNGCTTCNTCAATNGTNACNNTNCCNTGCATACCCCGCAGGTTNGAGGGNTTGGAGCTGAGNGCCTGAATNTTNAAGCCACTGGCAAAATGNATANNNAANNTCAGGATNTCTTTNCCTTCCTGNCCNTCNTCNANNAANANTTCTTCCTGAATNTCGCCNGCNGCNTTGTTAAANGCNTTNNCCCACATGGCNGCAGCATCAATAAACTCGCGGGCCATNTCCTTGTTGGAGCCAACNTAGAANTGNTNGGTACCNNNTGCNGCTNTNCTCTTACTGGCAGTNAGTACNGCATCNGCNGCNTCTGCCCAGGTGATACCNGTTCGGCGNGACTTCTCGGCNATTTTNAGNGGGGANTCGTCGGCTATCCANCGNTTCTGGTACCCNAGCAGCAGCTCGTTCTCATCGAANGGGATAAACGTAGGCANNCCNAAGCGGGTTTCCAGNCTGTNGCATTGCTCAATGGCTTNTTGATACTGCGACTTACTNGGCTGTATTTCCGGTGGTGTGGNGGGCTGCTTNGGTGGTAACTTCATNAGGCAATACCCAGAATTTCACGTTTAATTTGTGCTGCGCCCTCAGTGGTAAGCCCNGCNGCNTTGGCNGCNCTCTCGGCGCGTTCGGCGGCTTCTTCGGCCATGGCNTTNCGGATTTCACGTTCACGCTTGGTGGACTCGCTGGCGGCTTTCTCCAGCTTCTCAACGCCTACGGCCAGCTCTTTAATAAATTTGGGCGGTACTACTTCGCCAGATTCAGAGAGTTTAAGTACCTGGTCGAAGGCGAGGGTGCGTACCATCTCAATCAACACTTTAGAGACTTCGCCGGTGGGTTTATCGCCCAGCTGGTCGACCCATTGTTTAGAGACTTCGCGGGCTTCCTGAATACGGCTGCCCACTGTGGCCATGCGTGTGGCATAGCGGTTTAAACCACTGCGGGAAAGCTGCTCATCATCGGGCAGGCCCGCATCGCGAATAAGCCCGTTTACCCGCTCCAACACTTCGGTTTGCGTAACAGACTTATCACGCAGCAGCTCTATCAGCTCCGATTTAATGTCTTCCGGGAGCTGGTCGATTTTGCTGGGTTTGCCTCGGGTGCGTTTGTCTGTCATCGGTCAGTCCAGCCGTCGTTAGCAGCGAAACAAGGTGGTTTTATATCCATTAATCGCCTCCCTTTTTCATGGCTTTGTAGTGTTCAGCTAACATCTGCTTTTTGACCCTTGGAATCGCTTTCTGAAGCTCATCAAGCAACCGGTAAAAATGAGGGCACTCTTTGCGCATATGCTTTTTATAACCTTCTGCATGTTCCGGACAATTAGGCTCAATAACTTCCTTCGCTATTTCGTCGCATACAAACGCATGAGCTAGGCGGTCTATGACTTCTTTCTCTTTTTGAGTTGCGGTTCTCCGTTGCGCCATATTGACTACCTCGGCCCTGGGCGTTTAACGCCGGGTTGCGTGGCTAAGCCTTTTTCAACGTCCAGGCCGCGCTGGGTGATTTTGGCTATGGTGTAGCTTTCGTGGTTATCGAGCGCGACTAAGCCTTGCTCCTTTAACCAGAAAAGGTGAGTACCAATCTTATCCATGGTCATAGTGTTGCCGTACTGGGCACATACCGACTGGATAATGCTGTTATTGGCGGCATAGTCATCCATTGCTGCCAGGCAATGCAAAATGCTTAGCCGTTCGTGTTCGTTCATAATCTGAGTGATGGCCATGCTACTTTTTCTCCCCGCGTAGTTCGTTTTCAACGAGCATGTTGTATTGGTTTAAAATCTGTTTAAACATGGGTTCAACGCTTTCTAAACGACCCTCCAGACGGGCCATAGATTCACGTAATGCCTGGCTGTCTTGTGCAGTGGGCAGGTATTTAATGTGCCCGTCCAGTTCGTTTACGATGTCTCTTAGCTTGTAATGCTCCAGCTGTTGCTTGGTGAGTTTGGCTTCGTTCATTTCGAACCGCTCGCGAACGGAAGTTTCGTTATTCTCAAACCGTTCACGAACGCTAATGGTGTGGGCTTCCAGATCTTTCTTAGTCGCAAAGTACTTGCTGAGCCAAAACAGCCCAGCAGCACCCAGTATCGCTATTAAAACGGTGTAAAACTTCCAGTTGTCGCTGATGTGTTGAATAACGTCATCCATGATTGCGGTTCCTTTTTTCGTGGTCGTGTTGACAATCTGAGCAGCGCTGAGCACTGCCAATAATGCGGCGGCGCTCGGTGATATCTAAATCGCAATCGACACACAGTGGTGTGCCATCAGGCGCTTTGTTACGCGGGGGAACAGGTGGCAAATCGAACGCTCGATTTTGCATTGCCAGCTCGTGAAAATACGCACTTCTGCGTTGCGCTTCGTCGGCAATATCCATTAGTTGCTGGCTCCTTGCTTACTGAACTTATCGAAGGTTCTGAAACCGAAATAGGCCAGAGTGGGTGAAGCGATAAGCATTGCCAGCTCCATACTGGCCCCTGTGCCATAACCAAATGCTTCGGCAACTTCAAACGCACAGACATACAGCATGGTGTAGTAGCTGTGGCGATTAGCGGTTTCTGGCCGCACGCCTTTAGGGTCGACGCTGCGAATGGTTTTTTGTTGTTCGGTATGCATTGCCAAGTCGTAATCTAGACGGTTCTTTTCGCGTTCAGCGGCAATTTGTTCCAGATTGACTTTTAGTTTTGTAACCTCTTCAGGTGGTAGGCTATCTACTACCGCCTGCAAACGGTTTACTTGCTCCTGCGAAGGTTTGCCTTGAATTGTATCTAGAACTGCTGAGATAGTTTCTGTGGTGCGCTCGATGTTTCCGCCTTGGCTTTTACCGAATAATCTAATCAGCGAAGGACCTGCTGTTAGCAATGTAGATATGAGAGGTGCCATTAAGGTTGCGCTCCTAATTGATGGCGTAACTGGGCTAGCTGATGTTTTGCAGCGGCATTACGCGTAGATGATGATTGGTTCAGGTACTCGTTAAGATCTTGTCGGGTAACACTGTTCCAGCCTTGACGCCAAAAACTATGTGCAGTGGCGTTATGACTACTTTCAGGCAAAATCGAAAGCTCGCCACTTTTCTGGCTTTGTGCTTCGGCTTTCAATCTGGCCAGTCTTCCAGACTCGAACCATTCGCGGTTACGGCGGCTTATTGTCATAGCGCACCCGCCAAGTCTTCTTCGGTTAAGCGATACAGGAAGGTGTTAGCATTGCGAAGGTAATGTTCTACCGTGCCCTTGCCAGCCTGGGAGTTGTAAAACTGCTTCCAGTACTCAGCTCTGCCACGTAACGTATTTGGGATGTCTTCCGGGCGAAGACGATAATGCAACCGACAAAATATAAAGCTCAGTTTGGGGTCGTTAATCAGGTCTACGTGCATTACGTTGGTAATGTCGTACCCAAATTCTTTTTTGATTAACTTAACAATATGGGGGCGGGTTCTGCGCTGAATATCGCGAAACCCAATGTAATCGATTTGGCAAAGGCCCATGCCTGCGCCACCAGGCGTAGGATCTTCGTACAGCCCCAGGCAGGTCTCAGCCGCTGCAGTTTCTAACAGCAGATTTATGCCACGGTTATGCGCACCGTTGCCCAGTACCGCGCAAACTTCGGTGGCTAACACAATGNCCTGAATCTTTGATTTCAGGCCGTAATAGTAGGTTGGATTTTCTTGGTTCATGCCGCCATCGTAGTGATAGCGGCGGGGGAATTGAGATTAGTCTGGGCTTGGGTATTGTTTAAAGATTACATTTACTAAAAATCTCATTTATTGCTTTTGTTGAACCATTCAGATTGAATCGGAAGTACACGTTCTCTTGACTATGCCAGTGTAACTCTAACAATGCTTCTTCACTTATTTTTATCTTTTCAACTACGGCTTCATCATTTCTAAATTGTAAGAATTTAGAACCCCATTCTTGTGTTAAATACAAGGTAGAAAGGTCATCGTCCCATTTAACCCTGCTAGAAATCAGATTGTAGCCATCTTTTGTTTCATCGTTAGTTAAGTTTGGAGCAGTAGTAAAAAAGACATATGCCCAATAGCTATCTCGCGAACACCCTACTGTTAGGGAAGCTTCTACGCCAGTGTACGGGAAAGACATCGGCTTAGTTGAATAAGTGGGTGGAGAGGTAGCGTAAAAACTGCGTTCTCCAGTCATTTCGTTAACTGAATCAAAAGTCCTCCATCTGGGCTTTTGTAATTTTACTGTTTCGCTTTTTTCTGACTCTTTGGTTTTTTCGGCCTTTACAATATTTGAACGGTCGATTTTCGTTAAAGGTGTTTCATCTGTAAAAAACGATGCTAAAAAAATAGAACCGATTAACAATAATACTAACCAAGTAACTCTGGACGTTCTTGGCGGCTGCTTGGCGCCACAGTTAGGACAGCTACTCGCACTAGTACTAACCTTGTGGTTACACTCTTTGCAATTTCGTAATGACATTTAATTTCACTCCCTGAAAGTGGCATAGGATTGATCGCAAATTCAATTACGTCAAATTTAAACACTTACCAAGTATAAATTGATTGCGAATGAAAGGTGTTTCGAGTTTAAAGGCCCGAGTAAACGGGCATTTAATTTATTTCCCGATTTGCTCAATGAGCTTTTCTTGTTGTGAAGCTATGTAGCCCATTAACAAGGCAAGTTGGTGTGTAGAACAATGTCCGTCTGGGGCGGCCCCCAATAGATCAGAAATTACTTTTTGACAGGTGGTTAGTATGTTCAGTTCATCCAATACTCGAATATCTTCCATTTGCGTTACTCCATGCAAATTTTCCTTGGGTTATTCGGCTATCAGCTATTTTTGTTTTTGTACTGTTGTACTCGCTAAAAACTGACGGATAATTAAAAACTAAACTGTTGTTATCCTCTGAATTTATTGGATTACACGGGCCAGCCTTATACTGGTAGCCGGGTGTCAACTAAAGCCTACAAAGCAGCTTCGGGCCTATTCCCCTTGCGGGTGTTTTATTAACGCCTCTCCACCCGGCCATTACGGACGGATCTGTGCTGTTAAGGGCACAGAAGGCCGCATGGCTATCGGGTGCGGATTACCGCTTTGTAGTTTTAGTGTCGCTACCTTAATGGCAGGCTTTTGGACTGTCAATAAATATGAAGTAAAGCAGCGGGTTATTGAAAAGGCGGGTTGTTGGCAGAATACCTACAACCCTTACAACTTTAACAACTCTGAATTAGCTGGTAGATAATGCGGGTATGGCGTTTAGTACTTTGCCAGTAAATTCCATCGTACTTATCTAGTCTGGCTCTGGCTGATTTATCGTCTTTGGCGAAACCGGCTTTGTTGAGCAAGTCAGTTTTGTTTAACTGGCTATCTTGTAGCAGTATGTTTTTAATCAGCGATACGAACTCTATATCCTGCTCGGTGGCCTGGGCTTCAATTAAGTCCACTTCAATAAGATCCAGGCTGTTTGGGTTAATGTCGAACGCCTTATCAACAATGGCTGCTCGTTCTTTTTTAACCTCCAGAATTACACCTACCGAATCGTTCGAGCCTAATTCACGCTTTTTTAGTCGGTACATGTTGTCTACCGAGTTTCTTATAGCGTTGCTGCCCTGGTAGTTTCGGCCGTCTTTGTTGCTATGCCCTAAGATCAGGATAGTGCCACCAGCCTCTCGTATGTCTTTTAGCATATTCATTACAGCTGCTATTTTGGCTTCGTTGTTTACATCGGCAAAATCCCGCAGGCTGTCGATCACAAAAAACATATTTTCGAACTGTTTCGCTGTGGCGTTTTCAGATAGCGTTTTCAGCAATTCATAAGAGGGTAGCGGGCTTTTACTACGCTGCACATAGTGAAGGTTTTGGTGACTGGCAATGAGCAGGTCGTGGACGTTCCGTTCTTTAAGTACGCTAAGTGGATTATCAAAATCCAGATAAAACACCTGAGTCATTCTAATCGCGCAGTATTTGGCTAACGCAAAGGCCAGCCAGCTTTTACCGTTGCCGCCATCGGCGTAAACCATTGTGATCATGCGCTTGGTTATAAAGCCTTCGATCACAAAGTCGATTTTCTCGTTAAAGTCGGCCTCTGACAGGCTCGCTTGGGTGAGTATGTGTAGCATCTTTGATTCTTACCTATTCGTTAAAAATTATTAGTTAACTTTGTGATTGTTTGAAATACAGGGTCAGCAGCCAATTTACGCATGGTTTCTCTCGCACTATACAACTCACGAAATTGATCAGCAGACATCACAACCGGACAAACCATTGACTCTGGGTAATCCTCTCCATCATCCATAAAAATGATGTATTCCTCATCGTTGTAATAGCGAAAGCGCTGCTTTCTTAATTCGTCAACCTCACGCTGAAGAATTTTCTCTTGTTTGTAGCTGGCCTCTTTTCTAACGCGCTCCTTGTCTAGTTCTTTCTTGAGCTTCACTATCAGAGAGCGACATTCAGAAGAATCAACCGGCATTTCTGAATGGCATTTTTTGCAGACAGTTTCACCGGTCATAAAAGTAAATGCCATACCAACATGGTCACAGTAATCGCAATGTTTTACAGGGTATTTATTCTTACTTTCCACTGTTCAACCCTCATCAATCATTTCAGCGGATGTCACAACAAGTTGCACCTGGCATTCTTTGCCGTTTACCAGCAGCGTGCCCAGCCAAGCTTTTGATGTGTCAATGGGGTGGCTGGCTAGGTCTTCTGCTAGCCAGTTCACTTGCGAAGTAAAGTTTTGGGATTCATGAGCGATGTCAAGCAAGGGTAATCCCTCAGCGTCATAATCCGGGTGTATAAAATCAAGCATGGTTGGCCTCGTTAGTCTTCTAGAAATTCATGCAGGCAGCTTGTGGCTGCGAGTTTGCGAAATTTACGTAGAGCTTTATGTTCAAGTTGATAGATAAAGCTTCTGGTACAACCGCACACCTCAGCGATTTCTTGCTGGGTTAGTGTTTGGCCGTATTCCGCGTACTGACAGAGTGCAGCTAATCCAATGTCAATATCAGGGTTAGGTGGCTGAGGACCTTTCATTAGATTTCCTTCAATTGTGGCTAAATTAGCGTTGGTTGGATCTTGCTGCGATATTCCCGATGTTTGGTGCGCAAGATTTTGTAAACCTGAATTTGGTTCAGGTTGGGGCAGTACTCTTTATGAATTCGTTCTACAGGCCAGCTGTGGTTGTGCCACAAGCGAAACATGTGGATGTCGCGTAATTCTTGCTTTAACTTGTCGCCGCGTGGCAGGTACCGGCATTCACCGCCCTGGTAGTGAGCAATTTCAGCAATTAGCGCACAGCTTACCTGGTACGATTTATCAGCTGCTATCCCGGCTTCTTTTAGTCTGCGTTCGCATAGCAGCACCAGTGCCCACAAGTGCTCCTTGTAGCGGGCCATGGCTAACTCACGATCACTTGTTAGCTCTGGCAGGTGTTCAAGCAGCTGCTCAAAATCGTCGTCAAAGTTGAATTGGTTTTGGTCGTTCACAACTGTTGCCCCTCATATGCCGCCGCAACATAGGCATAGGGCGCTGTAGAGGTGTGCCAGCTTTTTCTGTGGCCATAAAGCTCAGTCAAACCCTGCTCAATGAGTTTTTCGGCCATGAGGCGACGGTGCCAGCGTTTAAGGGATTCCAGCACCGTAAATGCCATGGTCTCGTTGAGCCATGCAACGCTGTCTACGCCAATTCCGTTAATCTTGCTGGTCATGCGTTTTACATAGGCATCGAGAGCAGCTTCTGAGCCATCGCGCACAAAACCCTGTTTGTGCATGGTGATCCAAATAGCGCGTATTTTATCGAGTCCGGTACCTGAAGATGGCGGCGACATGCGGCGCTTGCTGGATTTTTTAACTTTAAACCCTTTGGTTTTCATTTCTGCCAGCACCGACTCCAGCTGCGAATCTGACATGCTTAGGCAGCTCATTTTTCCTGTTATTCTGTGGAGTAGGGCGCGGTAGCTATCCTCTGGCATAGCCAACTGGCTTTTGGCTACATGGATTTTGGTAATTAAATTGTTTCTTTCTGACATGTGTTTTGCTCCACTACAGAAAATTGAGACATGGCCTGTGAAAATGAGTCGGCAACACCGTTTTGAAGGCATTTGTCGCAATGCACACAAAAGCGGCCCGAAATGGTGTTGTAATGACAATTAGGACGTGGCGCGTTGCAATTGGGACAAACAGCTTGCTCCATTGCTTCAGCATCAATGCCCAGGTCTTTTAATCGCTGAAGAAGTATCTGTTTCACATTGACCTCGCTACTGGTTAGCACCTTGCAGAAATGCCTGAATAAGAATTGCTGCCGCCGCCCATGCAAAGAACAGAGCTAAAAGTGGAGAGCCTGAAGTCAGCGCAAAAACACAGGCGCTCAGGCAGAGTAAAAGTAGTGATAGTCGCTTCATTTCGGGTCTCCTTGGTTTCCTTAAGCCAAGCCCTGTTATTTCAAGGCTTGGGTTAAGGCCCTTTGCAGGGCGCTTAATTTGCTGGCTCTATTTCCAGCCATTTTTCGTTTGTGCTCTCGTCGTGATACACATTCATCACGTAATCTTCTTCGAGTCCGTCCAAGTCGCCTGGTAGTTCAGCAATAGCTGCCATCAGGTCTTGTTTGCTTCCAATAATGGTGCGATTAAGCAACTTCGGTTGTTTGCTCATTAGCTGTCTCCGGTTTTAGTTCAGTAGTGATATTGGCCATATCTAATGCCAGCTGGTGATAGGTGCCTTTTTCGTCGCGCCAGTACACGCGGTAGTATTCGGCGCTGCTGTCTACCTCAACGGCGTCTGCTAGGGCTTTCATGGCTTGTTGCCACTGTGGGTCGTCGATATTGTGTTTGCGCAGGCTCAGTACTTTTGCGGCGCTAAAACGGCCGTGCTTGTCTGTTTTGAAAGCGCCTTGCACAATGGCCTGAAGGTTTTTGTTGCTGCCTTTACTCCAGCGTTTAATGCAGTCGTCGATTAGTGCCTTTGCTGCTACCAGGTTCTGGTTAAAACAAATACGGTCCTGGCGGCTGCGTTCAATTTTTATGCGACGGTCGAAGGAGAACAGCGTTACGTTACCTTTGGTACCGCCCAGTTTTTTGTCGTATTCAGAAAGTGCATGCTTTACGAACTCAGCTACGCTATTGCGAAGTGCATGCGCAAACGCCTGCAGTTCGTCGTGAACCAGTACCGCGTTGGTGAAAAGATCCCGCGCCAGCTGATCACGTTCAATTTCAATGGGTTTAATACGGTCTTTGCGGATCAGGTTGCCGTCGCCGTCTTCCATAAACCCAGTTGGGGCATTGACTTTGGTTAACCCATATAGCTCGTTAATGTTTTTCATGCGCTTAGCTCCATTTTGGTTAGTTGTTCTGAATTGAGTTGCCAGGTAACAGTGCAACCATGCAGGCGCGTCGCCATTAGGTGGTAGCGCCCCTGGTGCGTGTTATTTATCGAAATGAGTGTGCCTTTCACCTTTGGGCTTAGCGGCGGCAAAATCTCGATTTCGGTCGACCGTTCTTTAATAGCCAAACTCACAATGGCGCAGCCGTGTTTAATAAGGTGCTCCATTGCTTTGCTGGCCTTGTCGATGCGTGCTTTAAATGCAATGTTGTACTTGTTCATTGCTTGCTCCGGTGTGGGCAGGTTTGGCAGGCTCTGTAGAGCCTGACTCGCTGCGGGTTACTGTGACTAAATGGTTTGCCTTGCTCGTTTAAACACCGTTTAACTGGTATTTCACCGAGTACCGGGCAGGTAACCGATAGGTTGGCGTAAGCAGCCAACACCTTTTGTTCGATGTTGGCCAAGCTGCCTGGGTACTTGTTGTTTAGCACCTGTGACAACGTGGTTTTGCTCATGCCTGTGTCGACTTCTACCTGACGTCGGCCCAGCTCCGTTACTTTGCTATTTAGCAATTCATACCAATCCATAATTCCTCACTCAGCGGTCTCAGGTCGTTCTATCAACCGCTTTAAGTTCTGGTCGTATAGGCCTTCCTTGCGGGCAACTGGATACTTGTGCCCAGTGTTGTTAAATAAACGGTAGCGGTTGTGCCATCCTCTGCGTTTGGCCATAGGCGCTCGCTTGTTGAATGAGCCAACTTTCACTACATATTCATAACGACACAGGTCAGTGAGGTAGCGCTCCACACTGCTCTTGCTGCATTCTGCTAGCCCCATCACTTCAGGTATGGTGAACACTTCCAGAAACCTCATGGCTTGCCATATCCGTTGACGGATAGAGTTAGGCTGAGGGCTGGTCGGGTTCTTGCCTGGCAGATGCGGTTTAGCGCGCGCAACTTTGGCGTATACGACCGGTTTTGCCTTACTGTTAATTGTTTCCACAGCACCAAGGGTTTTTAGGTGGTCTATGACCATTTGCGCTTGGTGCAACGAGACATCCATTTCTTTTGCTAGCTCATGACTATGAAAGTCCGGCTGCTTTTTGATCCACTCCCAGCTACGCTGGCTGAGGGTTTCTCGCATCCTTATAGCTCCGCTACGGGGAAGAATTCGCGCTCGGCCCATTGGCTGGCATCAATGGTTTTTAAACCATTTGATTTTGCGAATTTTTCAATACTGGCAAGCCCGGTAGTAATGCGCCTGAAGTTGCCACGAGAGGTGTCTAAAAGGTCTTTAAGCAGATCTGGTTCAATCGTGGTGTGTTCCACCAGCTCCGTAGCCATAATGGCAATGTCTTCTTGATCAGCCTTTTGAAACTGAACGTGTTGACTAATGCGCCCGAATAGCTGTGGCAGGCGTTTGATTTTCTTTGGCAGGTGCTCGTAGCCAATTAATACAATGGGCACACAAGCAAGGTCGTAAATGTCTCGAATGGTTTCCAGTACTTCGGTTTTGTCGGCCAGGTAGTCCGCTTCGTCGATGAATAATGGTTTGCCGGTTAGCGCCAACTCTTTAACGATAAAGTTGATCATGTCAGCTTTTCGTTGGCGTTTATCTAAACCCAAGTCCTGGGCTAAACGCTCAAGTAAGGTGCCCATGGTGTCGCTTTTTAGGCAGCGAACCAGGATGCCATCTGCATTTACAAACAGGTACGCGCCTGCGGTGGTTTTGCCCAGTCCAGCCTGACCAGAAAACAGCGCCATTGCTGGCGAACCTTCCTGTGCAGCCTGTTCAACTGTTTGGTATGCATCAAATGCAGCCATCACGTTTTTTGTTTTAGCGGTAGTTGCTCTCATGATTTACTTTCCTTTGGTTTGCGTCTGGGGTTGGTTAAACACCTTGTCTAACATCTGTGCCGCACGGCGGTTTTCTCGGCGATACTGATGTAGCCAGGCTTTCTCTGTTGGGCCCAACAGGCCATCTAATTTCAACTGGGTGTAGTGCCGCGCTTTTTCGTGCTCGTTTTTGTAGGTTGGGCCGCTGCCATTGCGGATCGCCTCTATGGCGTTGAGTTCGTCACGGCGACGGGCCAATTCGTCTTTCTGCTCTGGGGTATAGCCCTCAGATTTCGATGTGTTTTGCGCAATAGAATTCGTAGTTGCCGAAGTGAATTGCTCGCTGGCTTTAGGGAATGAAGTTAAGCCTTGGTTTTGTGATTCCCGATAGGCCAGGAACTTCATTGCCACGTCACTTACATCATGCTCTTTGGTAGCACGCTTAATGGCATCGCGTTCTTCACGTAGTCTTGCACGCTGGATCCTCTTAGCTTCCTGTGCGTGCTGCATAGTAATTTCATTCCCAGCCAGCTCAGGGTTGAATGCCTCGCATATAAACTCACGCTTAACAGGGTTAAATACGTAGATTTTGCCAATATCATCCGGGTTGTAGCGGCAATGCACCCGGTCACCAACGTATGCGCCAAGCTCTGCATGGATGTAATCCACGCCACCTACGCTTATGCCTTCTTTGCCGACTGTTCTATAGCCATTTTGGCTAGGTACCGGGGCAAGTAGCATGTCGAGTATGCGTTCGTTGTCCAGGCGTTTGATGGTCTGTCGGTGCTGGCTGAACTTCTCAAAAGGTGTGCAACCCAATTCACTGTGCCGGGTATGGTCGTAGTGGTTATCTAACCAGTTATTCATGAATGCTTCGAAGTCTTCAGAAGACATAGACACGTCCAGTGCAACTTTGTCTGCACCTTTTTCGCGACGCTCAACCAAGCGCTTAGCAAAACTTAAGCGGGCACTTAACTTTTCACGATCACTTACATTGTGGCCAATGTAGCCGGATAGCATTTCGGCAATACCATGGCTGAACGTTCTGAAAAAACGCTCGATAAATGGTTTTTCCCAACCGCTATATGGGTTAGTAATGTGGTTATGGATTTCTAATGCATCCCAAATTGCCAGGATATGAGCAGACAAGTAGTCAGCACCGTTATCAGTTCTGGCTACTTCAGGAATACCCCAGTCTAAAATTGCATTGCGGACTAAAAGGGCGATGCCCTCGGCGTTTGACGTTGGTTTTAAAACTACTTTTACACGGCGTGTAAACACATCTATTACGCCGATAATGGAATAGCGCCCATCAGTTAGCATTACATCTGCAGGGGTGCTATCGAATTCCCATAACTGGTTAATGCGCTCGACTACGGCACTTCTGCTTCCAAAAGCCACCATCAATTTGTTTTGCCAGCCGCTTGCGTCTACCAATGACATGAAAGTGGCGTGATTTTCTTGCTTCCACGTTTTCAACCACTTGCGGCAAGTCGGAGGGGAGGGGAGTTCATATTGGCCTTTGAATTCCATCTCAAGGAATTCAGCCAGTCGTTCGCCTTTTACATGCGGAAATTCGTGGATAAGCGCGATGCAAAAGCGCTGCATTTCCGGGCATCTGTCTATAATCCCTTTACCTTTTGAAGTACCGTATTTCGGTGTTAAACCGGCAATTCCTTTTTCTGCGTAAGCCTTTTCCCAACGAATTAACGTTCGAATACTTAAATGAGGCTTTACCTGGTAATGTGATTCTTCGATCTCCAATTCTCTCGAATTGTAAGATTCGACAAAGCTGCCCCAGCTTGCTGTTTTCCCTATACTCTCGTCGATGCTGGCCTGGGCCAGTTTCAAAATACACAGCGCAGTAGTGGCCCGCTTGTTACCTTCAAGGTTCAAGGGTTCTTTCAGCAATGCATCACGTTTAAGTTGAATCTCTTGTTCACTTTTACGCTTGGCTACATCCCGATGAAATTCGGCTGCATGGTTGGCGCGTTTTTCTACATCACCTATCTCTCCGTACTTTTCACGTAGAGACGATTTGATGTCGGCTGGCAACTTTTCTGTGAGGTAATGAGGGATCAAACCCCCACGGCCTTCAATTTTAATGAAGTCCCAGTTCTCTTTATTAGCACGCAATGTGACAGCACGTTTTGATAAGCCAACAGCTTCTGAGATTTCCCTGGCAGTGAAATATTCCATTATTTCTCTCTCACACTGGGGAGACACTTTTGTGTCTCTTGGGTTTTCGTGTATGCACACGTTTGTGTGTATGAGTTGTGTTTCTCTGCTACCATTTGGCTATGCAGAAAGCGTTTACGCTTTCCGTTTGAATGGTATCTGGATGGCCAAATCTTCATGGGATGTAGCCCGAGCTGCGCAGCAATAACCTGCTCGGCCTTTTTGTGTGGCTTGCGCATGGCTGTTTGACAAGCCCTTTGAGGGAGTCCATTTAGTAGAGCTAGCTCTGTGAGAGTTAGCTCCTGCTTCCTAATTGCTGCAATAATGTCAGCTGGATGCCAATCTGTATGAGACATTTTTGAGTCCTTTTATTGTGCAGTTGTGCTCATAATAGGACATAAAAATGTCTTTAGTAAACTGCACAAAGACATAAAAATGTCTTTTTGTTTTTATGTTTTTGATTTTAATAAGATTAAAGTTGGCTAACTTATGAACAAAGAAGAGTTCTGCTCCTGGATAAAAGAAATAAGAG
>PBNO01000008.1 GCA_002723155.1 Ponticaulis sp.
CGAAGGTAAAGCGATCCAGCTTCACCCGCTCGTATGTACAGCGTTCAACGCTGACTTCGACGGTGACCAGATGGCTGTTCACGTTCCGCTGTCGCTTGAAGCTCAGCTTGAAGCTCGCGTTCTGATGATGTCTACGAACAACATTCTGTCACCTGCAAACGGTCGACCGATCATCGTTCCATCTCAGGATATGGTTCTTGGTCTCTATTACCTGACACAGGAAAAAGAGGGCGAACCGGGCGAGGGCATGTGCTTCTCAGATATGGGCGAGCTTGAGCATGCGCTTCACAGCAAGTCTGTTACGCTGCACGCGAAGGTCAAATGTGCGTTCGACGTTGTTGATGAAAACGGCGATGTGACACGCAAAGTCTTCGATACAACTCCAGGCCGCTTCATGGTCGCAAGCTGTCTTCCAAAACAGCCGGATATGACGCCAGACGTCGTAAACGAGCTGATGGTGAAGAAAGCGATCGGTCGTATGATCGACCACGTCTACCGTAACTGCGGTCAGAAGGCGACGGTCATCTTCTGTGACCAGATCATGAGCCTCGGTTTCCGTGAAGCTGCTAAAGCTGGTATTTCCTTCGGTAAGGACGACATGGTCATCCCTGAAGCGAAGCATAAGCTGGTTGAAGCGACCCGTACGCAAGCTGCTGAATACGAGCGTCAATATGCTGACGGTCTGATCACACGTGGCGAGAAATACAACAAAGTCGTCGACGCATGGTCGACCTGTACGGACAAAGTGGCTGACGCCATGATGGAAGCTGCAGGCGAGCAGAAAATTGATCCGGAAACAGGTCGCGTGCTTGAATCCAACTCTGTCTTCATGATGGCGCACTCCGGTGCCCGTGGTTCCAAGAACCAGATGAAGCAGCTGGCTGGTATGCGTGGTCTGATGGCGAAGCCGTCGGGTGAGATTATCGAGACGCCGATTGTCTCGAACTTCAAGGAAGGTCTGACCGTCCTTGAGTACTTTAACTCTACCCACGGCGCGCGTAAGGGTCTTGCGGACACCGCTCTGAAAACGGCTAACTCCGGTTACCTCACACGTCGTCTCGTTGACGTCGCTCAGGACAGCATCATCACTGAAGATGATTGCGGTACTGACAAAGGCATCACGCTGCGCGCGGTTATGGACGGTGCTGAAGTTATCGTTCCACTCGAAGACCGTATTCTGGGTCGTACGACTGCAGAAGACGTCATGGAGCCGGGTACAGGCGAGCTGATCGTTCCTGCGAACACATACCTG
Source organism: Ponticaulis sp. (assembly GCA_002723155.1). Lineage (GTDB taxonomy): Bacteria > Pseudomonadota > Alphaproteobacteria > Caulobacterales > Hyphomonadaceae > Ponticaulis. The sequence goes on from PBNO01000008.1 coordinate 1,253, forward strand.
GACGAGGCGCTTTCCAAGCGTATCGATTCAGCTGGCGTGGACAAAGTCTTCGTTCGCTCCGTTCTCACATGTGAGACACGTAATGGCTGCTGTGCAAGCTGCTATGGCCGTGACCTTGCTCGTGGTGAGCGCGTGAACCAGGGCGAAGCTGTTGGTGTTATTGCTGCCCAGTCTATTGGTGAGCCGGGTACACAGCTGACAATGCGTACGTTCCACATTGGTGGTGCGGCTCAGGTCTCTGACCAGTCAGGTGTCGAAGCAGCTTATGACGGTAAGATTGTCTTCCGCGAAGCGGCGACAGTTGTTCGTCACGATGGCCGCCTGATTGTTATCGGTCGTCACATGGAAGTCGACACAGTCGACGAAGATGGCCGCGTACGTCAGACGTTCAAAGCCGGTTACGGTACACAGCTCTTCGTGAAAGAAGGCGACAAGGTTACTCGCGGCGACAAGCTCGCTGACTGGGACCCGTTTGCTCAGCCGGTTATCACCGAAGTTGCAGGTGAAGTGAAACTCGAAGACGTCATTGACAACCTCACAGCTCGTGAAGAAGTTGACGAAGCTACGGGCATTACGTCCCGAAGCATTGTCGACTTCCGCGCGACTGCGAAAAACGCTGATCTGCGTCCGTCTGTTGTCATCGTGAATGAAGCTGGCGAGCCAGTTCAGCTTCCAAACGGCATGCCGGCTCGTTACCAGCTTTCTGCTGGCGCGATCCTGAATGTTGGCGAGGGTGACAAGGTCGGCCCTGGTGAAACACTTGCTCGTGTCATGACCGGTGGTGCGAAGACGAAAGACATCACCGGTGGTCTGCCGCGTGTTGCTGAACTCTTCGAAGCTCGTCGTCCGAAAGACCACGCGATCATCGCTGAAATCGGTGGCCGTGTTGAGTTTGGCCGTGACTACAAGAACAAGCGCCGTATCCGTATCGTTCCTGAAGAGGAAGGTATGGAGCCATCAGAATACCTGATCCCGAAAGGCAAGCACCTTTCAATTCAGGAAGGCGATCTGATCCGTCGTGGTGACTACCTCATGGACGGCAACCCAGCGCCGCAAGACATTCTGACGGTTCTCGGTGTCGAAGCTCTGGCGGACTATCTGGTCGATGAGATCCAGAAAGTTTACCGTCTGCAAGGCGTTCCGATCAACGACAAGCACATCGAAGTCATCGTACGTCAGATGCTGCAGAAAATTGAAATCACGGACGGTGGTGAGACATCTCTCCTCAAAGGTGAGACCGTCGAACTGCTCGACTTCGAAGACGCCAATGCTGCAGCTCGCAAGGCTGGTCGTAAGGAAGCTACTGGTTCACCGGTTCTGCTGGGTATTACGAAAGCGTCTCTGCAGACACGTTCGTTTATCTCTGCGGCATCGTTCCAGGAGACAACACGCGTCCTCACAGAAGCGTCTATCCAGGGCAAGGTCGACACGCTCGAAGGCCTCAAGGAGAACGTTATCGTGGGTCGCCTGATCCCGGCTGGTACAGGTGGTCAGCTGCGTCGCTACCGTCGCCTCGCTGGCGATCGCGATGTGAAGCTGAAAGCACAGCGCGAAGAAGCTGCTGCAGCTCTTGCAACACCAGCACTTCCGTCTCCGGAAGCTGCAGAGTAATACAGAATCAGGCGGCTCTTCGGGGCCGCCTGTATTCCGCCACAGGTTCGGCGCACAGCGCTTTGAACTGAACTGGCCCGAAGAATAAGGAATTCGGTACTCCCGGGGAGGAATCCGAACTCCGAAACCGCACAGAAGGGTTGACCTTCTCGGGTACAAAGACTATTAGCGCCGCTCGATGTGTAGGTTCGCTCAGGTGATAAACCGAGTGACCTCCCGCAAGGGTTAGGGGCCCAAGCCTCCCCAAGTCGTAGTTTTCCGAGGTGATCCGTATGGTATCTCCTCGGATTTAGTTATGGAATTTGGGTGTTTTGGACCCAGACAAAGGATAGAAGAACAGGTCTATGCCGACGATTAACCAGTTGATCCGCAATCCACGGGCGCCTCGCCCGAAACGTAACAAAGTTCCGGCGCTGAAGGCGTGCCCGCAGCGCCGTGGCGTGTGTACCCGTGTGTACACAACAACGCCGAAGAAGCCGAACTCGGCGCTTCGTAAGGTTGCGAAGGTTCGTATGACGTCTGGCTACGAATCGATCTGTTACATTCCTGGTGAAGGCCACAACCTTCAGGAGCACTCCGTGGTCCTGATTCGTGGCGGTCGTGTACGCGACCTTCCGGGTGTCCGCTACCACGTGCTGCGCGGCGTTCTCGATACACAGGGCGTTAAAGACCGTAAGCAGCGTCGTTCGCATTATGGCGTGAAACGCCCGAAATAGGATTATACAGATATGTCTCGTCGTCACCGCGCTGAAAAACGTGAAGTTCTACCGGATCCAAAATTCGGAGATCTCGTACTGTCTAAATTCATGAACCAGATCATGATCGACGGTAAAAAATCCACAGCTGAACGTATCGTATACGGTGCGCTCGATATCGTTGAAGAGCGCCTCAAGCGCGATCCGATCGAGCTGTTCCACGATGCACTCGACAACGTTTCTCCGTCAGTAGAAGTACGTTCACGCCGTGTTGGTGGTGCGACGTATCAGGTTCCTGTTGAAGTACGTGTTGAGCGCCGTCAGGCCCTTGCTATCCGCTGGATGGTGGCTGCTGCGCGTGCTCGCAACGAAAACACTATGCGCGAGCGTCTCGCTGGTGAGCTTCTCGATGCAGCTAACGGCCGTGGTAACGCGGTTAAGAAGCGTGAAGACACGCACCGTATGGCTGAAGCTAACCGCGCATTCTCACACTACCGCTGGTAATTCTCTATCTAACTTCGTAATTCGAGGCTCATTTCCATGGCACGCGATTATCCGCTCGAACGTTATCGCAACTTCGGCATCATGGCGCACATCGACGCTGGTAAAACTACCACAACCGAGCGCATCCTTTACTACACCGGTAAATCTCACAAAATTGGTGAGGTTCACGACGGTGCTGCGACCATGGACTGGATGGAGCAGGAACAGGAACGCGGTATCACCATTACGTCTGCTGCGACGACCACTTTCTGGGAACGCACAGAAGACGGTAAAACTGCTGAAACTGAAAAATTCCGTTTCAACATCATCGACACCCCAGGACACGTTGACTTCACAATTGAAGTTGAGCGCTCTCTGGCTGTTCTCGACGGCGCGGTTTGTGTTCTCGACGCGAACGCTGGTGTAGAGCCACAGACAGAGACTGTCTGGCGTCAGGCTGACCGCTATAAAGTTCCACGTATCGTTTACGTGAACAAAATGGACAAGCTGGGTGCTGACTTCTTCAACTGTGTGAAGATGATCAAAGAGCGCACAGGTGCTCAGCCTATGCCTATCCAGATGCCGATCGGCGCTGAAAGCGAACTCGAAGGCATGATCGACCTGCTCACAATGCAGGAATGGGTCTGGCAGGGTGAAGACCTCGGCGCTAGCTGGGTCAAGAAAGACATCCGCGACGAGCTGAAAGACAAAGCTGAAGAGCTGCGCAACGAGATGATCGAGCTTGCTGTAGAGCAGGACGAAGCAGCTATGGAAGCTTACCTTGAAGGCGAAGAGCCATCTATCGAGGAGCTTCGCAAGCTTATCCGTAAGGGTACGCTGGCTATGGACTTCGTTCCGGTTCTTTGCGGTTCTGCGTTCAAGAACAAAGGCGTTCAGCCTATGCTTAACGGCGTAATCGACTATCTTCCAAGCCCGCTTGACGTCCCTGCTTACAAGGGCTTCAAACCAGGCGACGAAGACGAAGTTCGTAACATTGAGCGCTCTGCTGATGACGGCCAGCCGTTTGCCGGTCTCGCGTTCAAGATCATGAACGACCCGTTCGTTGGCTCGCTGACATTCGTTCGTATCTATTCCGGTACGCTCACTAAAGGCGGTTCAGTCATGAACTCCACGAAGGGCAAGCAGGAACGCGTCGGTCGTATGATGATGATGCACTCCAACAACCGTGAAGAGATCGAAGAAGCATTTGCTGGCGACATTATCGCTCTTGCAGGCCTCAAAGACACAACGACTGGCGACACACTCTGTGACAAGTCTGGTCCGGTTGTTCTCGAGACGATGAACTTCCCTGATCCGGTTATCGAGATCGCGGTTGAGCCTAAGTCTAAAGCCGACCAGGAGAAAATGTCTGTTGGTCTGCAACGTCTTGCGGCTGAGGACCCATCTTTCCGCGTCGAAACAGACATCGAGTCTGGTCAGACAATCATGAAGGGCATGGGCGAACTTCACCTTGACGTTCTCGTTGACCGTCTGAAGCGTGAGTTCAAAGTTGAAGCGAACATCGGTGCACCGAAAGTTGCTTACCGTGAAGCTATCAGCCAGGCTGCTGAAATTGACTACACCCACAAGAAACAGTCTGGTGGTACAGGTCAGTTCGGTCGCGTTAAGATCATGTTCGAGCCAGGTGAAGCAGGTTCAGGCTTCGTGTTCGAATCCAAGATCGTCGGTGGTAACGTTCCTAAGGAATACATCCCAGGCGTTCAAAAAGGTATCGAAAGCGCGATGTCCAGCGGTCTCCTCGCTGGTTACCCAATGAGCGACCTCAAAGCGACACTTCTCGACGGTGCATACCACGATGTCGACTCCAGCGTTCTTGCGTTCGAGATCGCCAGCCGTGCAGCGTTCCGTGAGCTGAAGTCCAAGGGTGCGCCACGCATCATGGAACCAGTGATGAAGGTTGAAGTGTCTACGCCTGAAGAATACATGGGCGACATCATCGGTGACCTGAACTCCCGTCGCGGTCAGATTCAGGGTTCCGAACCACGTGGTAACATCACGGCGATCAACGCATATGTCCCACTGGCGAACATGTTTGGTTACGTCGGTAACCTGCGTGGCATGTCTCAGGGCCGTGCGCAGTTCGTAATGATCTTCGACCACTATGAAGAAGTTCCTCGCGCTGAGAGCGAGAAAATTATTTCTCAGCTTGCCGGTTAATCAAGGCAGCAGCCAGACACACAGTTCAGGAGTAGGAAAACATGTCTAAGGCAAAGTTTGAGCGCAATAAGCCTCACGTAAACATTGGCACGATTGGTCACGTTGACCACGGCAAGACGACGCTGACAGCGGCGATTACTATGGTACTTGCGGAAGTAACAGGTGGCGCGAAGCGTTCATACGCTGACATTGACTCCGCGCCGGAAGAAAAAGCGCGTGGTATCACGATCAACACAGCGCACGTTGAGTATGAGACGGCTAACCGTCACTACGCACACGTCGACTGCCCGGGCCACGCTGACTATGTGAAGAACATGATCACGGGTGCGGCTCAGATGGACGGCGCGATCCTGGTTGTGAACGCAGCTGACGGTCCAATGCCACAGACACGTGAGCACATTCTGCTCGCACGTCAGGTTGGTGTACCAGCGCTTGTTGTCTTCATGAACAAAGTTGACCAGGTTGACGACGAAGAGCTTCTCGAGCTCGTCGAAATGGAAGTTCGTGAGCTTCTGTCTTCTTACGACTTCCCGGGCGACGATATTCCGATCATCGCAGGTTCTGCTCTTGCGGCTGTTGAAGGCCGTGACGACAACATCGGTAAGGACAAAGTTCTTGAGCTGATGGCTGCAGTTGACGAGTACATCCCGACACCGGATCGTCCGGTCGATAAGCCATTCCTGATGCCGGTTGAGGACGTGTTCTCAATCTCTGGCCGTGGTACAGTTGTAACAGGCCGTATCGAGACAGGTATTCTGAAAGTTGGCGACGAGATCGAAATCGTTGGTATCCGTGAAGGTACAACGAAGACGACTTGTACGGGTGTTGAGATGTTCCGCAAGCTGCTCGATCAGGGCGAAGCTGGCGACAACATCGGCGCGCTTCTTCGCGGTGTAGACCGTGAAGGTGTTGAGCGTGGTCAGGTTCTTTGTAAGCCGGGCTCCATCACACCGCACAAGAAGTTCGAAGCTGAAGCTTACATTCTGACGAAAGAAGAGGGTGGTCGTCACACACCATTCTTCTCTAACTACCGTCCACAATTCTACTTCCGTACAACTGACGTGACAGGTGTTGTTACGCTTCAGGACGGCACGGAAATGGTTATGCCAGGCGACAACGTTAAGCTGAACGTTGAGCTGATCCAGCCGGTTGCTATGGAAGAGAAGCTCCGCTTCGCTATCCGTGAAGGTGGCCGTACTGTTGGTTCAGGCGTTGTGTCTAAAGTTATCGAATAGGTTTCTATTCGTTTCCGTGATTGCTGAAGCAATCACATGAAACAGGCTCAAGGCTGCCGCTCTTATCTGAGTTAAGTGTGCGCAGCCCTGAGCGCGTTCTATGCGGAGCGTAGCTTAGCGAGAACAAACCTAATCAAGAAAAAGCCCGCTCATCTGAGCGGGCTTTTTTGTGTCTGGCTATATGCCTGATCGCGCGAACCTATTATGACGATTGGACATAGATTCAGGGAGCCGGCGAGAGCCAGATGTCAGCATTTACGCCAGTTGCGAGAGCCATCCAGTTCATCAAGGACAATAAAGCCCGTATGTTCTGGCTCTGGATTGCCTATCAAGCGATCAAAGGCACGATCACGCTGACTTTGATATGGATTCCTCTCTTCCTGCTGTGGAAGCGCGGGGCAGGAGCGGATGTCTCTCTGAAGGACTGGGCGCTTTATATCGCCGCGATGATCCTGTTTCCGCTCAGTCACGTTCTCATGGCTATCAAGCCGGTGAGTTTCCGATTGAAAGCAGTACTCGGCGATAGCGGCTTCAGAATCGCGTTCTCCGTTGTGTCTCTGGTGATGCTCGGTTGGCTCGTCTGGGAGGCTGTGAGAGCGCCTGTCGTGCCTTTATGGGCAAGCGAGCCGTGGCAGCACGGCCTTGCGGTCATGCTGATCATGATTGGCATTATTCTGTTTGTGTTTGGTGTTGGTGTAGCCAATCCGTTTTCTGTGTTCGGATCAGGTGCCGCATATCAGGCTGAGGAGCCTGGTATTCTGCGTCTGACGCGTCATCCGGCTCTCTTCGGGCTCGCGTTCTGGGGGGCAGGGCATACTCTGGCAAATGGCAGTTTTGCGCTCATGCTTTTCTTTCTGGTTCAGACCGCTTTTGCGCTGCTCGGTGCTGTGTCCATGGACCGGCGCCATAAGAAGGCCATGGGCGAACAGACCTGGAGCCTGATGACAGAAAAGACATCCTTCTGGCCTAATCCGCTCACTATAATTCGCCGCGTGGATAATCCTGTACGCGTATCAGTTCGATGGCTTCTCAGTCTGGCGCTGATTGCAGGTTTGATTGCGCTCCATCCAGTTCTGTTCGGCGTATATCCACTCGCACTGGCGACGTCCGGATGACGCGTAATCCGATCATCCGGCTCTTCTGGCTCTCTGCGGGCCTGTTCTTTACGGGACTTGCTTTCGTCGGCGTGTTTCTTCCGCTGGTGCCAACCACGCCGTTCTTGTTGCTGGCAGCGTTTTGCTTTGCCCGGTCATCTGAACGACTAAATCGCTGGCTTCACGAGCATAAATGGTTTGGGCCGCTCCTGACAAATTGGAGCCGTCATGGGGCTATTGGGAAAAGAGCCAAGTATACGGCTGGCGTTTGCCTCGTTGCAGCACCGTTTCTCTCCTATTTTCTGGGAGCGCCGCTATGGACGCTTGCGATCCAGATCCCGATCCTTATCGGATCGGGAACTTTCATTTTTACGCGGCCTGACGGTCCGCCATCTGTACCGTCTCAGCCTGAAGCTAAAGACTGATCATGTCTTTCTTGAAGTGGCGACGTGCCAGCACATAGTGGATGCCCGCCCACGCATAGGCACATGAGAACACAATCATAGACCATTGAAGGCCGTCAGCGTTCGCCGATCCACACAAGGCTGCCTGCGCGTCTGTGAGGCTGCTCAGATCTCGGCAAGCGTCCAGACTGAGCTCGCCTGCAGAGCCCTTCAGGAACTGCGCATTCAGGAAAGTCGACAGACCACCGATCAAAGGCGGACCGAGACCATAGCCCAACAGATTCATGGAGAAGAGCGATAGCGCTACTGAGGTCGCCCGTGAGCGACTGTCCACGACACCGCCAGCAATGGCGTACATCGGCCCCAGATAGAAATAATGCAGACACGCCGCAGCCATGAGTGGCGGCACGGCAATCCAGATATTATTTGTCAGGAATCCGATGACATAAAGTGGCGTGGACGCGATCAACGCGATCCCCGGTATCCATGTCAGCGCGGTCGGGTGACGCTCTCTCAGCTTGTCAGCGAGATACCCCGAGGCAAACACGCCGAGCGCGGCCATCCCGCCAAGGATAATCCCGAAGAGGAGAGACGCATCCTGTTGGCTAAGGTCGTGTGTGCGCCGGAAGAACGAAACGGTGAACTGATTGAGCGCATAGTTTGCAAAAACCGTCACCGTCGCGCCCAGTACAATATGTACATATGTTGGCTTTCCGAGGAGCAATTTAAGCGTCGAGATAAAGCTCACATGTTCCGTCGCTTTCGCGAGCGTAGGGTCAGTGTAGCCGCGCGGCGGCTCTTTCACTGTCAGCTTTACGAGCAGAGCGACCAGAATACCTGGCAGACCCACAACAATGAATGCCAGTCGCCAGCCCTCTACGTTTTCCCAATCAAAGCCTGAAGCGATAAAGCCGAGGCCTATCGAATTCAGAAAACTGCCAAAGGCAGGACCGGTAAGTTGTTCTGCAATCGTGCCGCCAAATATGGCTGCCAGCATAGTGCCAATAGGGACGCCCAGTGCGTATACAGAAGCGGCGGTGCTTCGCGTCTTCGGGCTGTAATAGTCTGACATGAGACTTTGTGATGGCGGCGTGCAGCCAGCCTCGCCAATGCTGACCCCGACGCGGAACAGGAACAGCATCAGGAACGACCCTGCCACACCGCAGAGCGCGGTCATCAGGCTCCAGAATGCAACTGAGAGCGCAATGATCCAGACCCGGTTAAACCGCTCAGCGAGCCGTGCAATTGGAATGCCCAGAAAGGTATACATGAAGGCAAAGGCTGGACCGCCGAGCAGGCCCATTTGCCAGTCTTCAACCTCGAATGCGAGCTTGATGGGCTCGGTCAGAATGTTGATGATGGAACGGTCGATGAAATTGAAAATGTAGACCAGCAAAAGTGATCCGAGCACGTAGGACCGATAGGTCTTCGTGCCAAACCCAGCACTGGGGTCTGCTTGCGTTGCGGACATTGCCTCCTCCCGAATATGACTGGAGGGCGGAATTCGCCCTCAAGTTCTTCTTTTATTTTTTAAGGCGTTCGCAGGTTATGCGGCTGTAGTGCTGCTCCAGCGGTCTTTCTTGAATGTTTTCCCCGCCATGAAGAAGCAGAATGCAGCGATCGAAAAGAGCGTCGCAACCACTGCCATAGAGAGCTTCAGGCCATCACTATACGCTGCGCAATAAGCAGCGCTGTCAGCGTCAAGGCTGTCGCCAGCGCCGGCACAGATTGCAGGGCTGAACTCGGCAATGCGCTCTGTCAGGCCGGCTGCCGCAATTTGTGACGCCATCAGCTGGTCTGATAGTACGCCGACAAATACAGGACCAATGCCGTTACCAATCAGAGACACAAGCAGAAGCAGGATGGCGACTGATGTGGCACGTGAGCGTGGTGACGCAATTGCCGTCGCAATCGAGTACTGAGATCCAAGATAGGAGTAGTGCAGGATAGCTGCGCCAATCCACAGCATGAACGCAACTTCAATGCTTGGAGCAAAGTAGAATGCGGCAACATAGAGCGGGATAGCGAGGCTGAGGTTTACGGCCGGAAGCCATGCAACGACGGAGTGGTACTTGGTTTCCAGTTTCTCAGAAATGAAGCCGCCGAGGAATGTGCCAGCAGCGGCAGCAAGAGACAGTGGTGCACCGTATTTCAAGGCAGCTTCCGACGCGCTGATGTCGTATACACGTTGCAGGAATGGGGCCTGGAAGCCCTGAATGCCGTAACCAACAAAGGCAACGAAAGCAGCGCCCATCGCGCCCCACCAGAATGTCGGCTTCTTAGAGATTTCTTTGAAGCCTTCCATGAGGCCGGTTTTCGCGTTGGTGTCGGAACCCGGGACTTCGGAGTAGCCACGTGGCGGCTCTTTCACCGTGAGCCAGAGGATCAGGCCGATAAGAACGCCCGGTGCGCCAACAATGACGAACGCGATGCGCCATCCGGAAATCTGTGACCAGTCCAGGAAAGAGAACAGTCCGCCAAGGCCGATGGAATCGAGCCAGGAACCGAATTCAGGGCCCGTGATGCCGAGGATCATCCCGCCAAACACCTGCGCGAGAACCGCGCCCAGTGTGACACCCATCGAATAAATTCCGATCGCGTTCGCACGGCTTTTTGTAGGATAGTAGTCAGTGATAATTGAGTTGGCTGGAGGCGTGCCGCCAGCTTCGCCAATCGCTACGCCAATACGGAAAATAATGAGCCAGATGAAGCTGGATGCGAAACCGCAGAACGCCGTCATCAGAGACCAGACGACCACACAGATGGTTATGACCATCACGCGGTTGGCGCGGTCCGCCCACATAGCGAGCGGGATGCCCATCAGAGCATAGAAAATCGCAAATGGAGGGCCGTAGAGGAACCCGAACTGACCGTCAGACAGGTTCAGTTCGTTCATCAGGGGTTGGGCGACAACCGTGATGAGTGTTCTGTCAATAAAGTTGAGAGTGTAGATGAATGTCAGCGCCAGCAGAACATAGGTTCTGTAAGGCCGTGACCCGTATCCGGAGATGTGGCCTGCGCTCGGCGCAGCCGTTGAATCACTCATTAATTGTCCTCCCCGACAACTTGGGTGTTGTTTAGTATATTCATGTGCAGCGTGGACGTTACTCTCAAATCTTCCATACGCAAGCCATTTCGCCTGAGAGGCGGCAGCTATTGTGTCAGATCAGACCTGCAGCACGCATGCTGGTAACGCCTTGTCGTCCAACAACGAGATGATCGTGCACCTGTACTTCCAGAGAGTCCAGAACATCTATGATTTCTCTCGTCATACTAATATCCGCGCGAGAAGGTGTCGGATCTCCACTTGGATGATTATGGACGAGAATAATTGAACTTGAGGAAAGCTCGAGAACCCGTTTGGCAATTTCCCGCGGGTAAACCGGAGCGTGATCAACCGTGCCACGACCGAGTTCTTCATCACTGATCAGGCAGTTTTTCCGATCAAGAAACAGAACACGGAACGATTCGATCTCATCGTGTTGGAGGCGAACGCGAACATAGTCCTGCACCTTCTGCCATGAGGAGAGGACTTCACGCCCGTTCAGTTCCTGCGCCGTTGCGCGTAAGTGAAGGTGATGAACCGTCTTCAGATAGATAGAGAGCGTTTCGCCTATTCCATCCACCGACTGGAGCGCTTTCGGGGATGCAGCGAACACGGCAGAGAGTGAGCCAAAGCGCGTCAACAGGCGCTTGGCGATGGGCTTTACGTCTTTTCGGGGAATGAAGCCGCATAGAAGCAGCTCCAGCATTTCATAGTCAGCCAGCCCTGCGCCGTCTGTTTCAACAAACTTCTGGCGCAGGCGGTCTCTATGTCCGTGATAGTGCGGAACGTCTTTTTCCAGTTTCTGCGATGAATTCTGTTCAGGAAACAGGGGAGGGCCGGGCGCATCCTTCATCGCAGAACTCTGATCGGGACTTACGCCGTGTGAGGCGTATGGAGACCAGCTGGGGACGTGGTGAAGATTTCATACCCGTCTTCGGTCACGGCAATGGAGTGCTCAAACTGGGCTGAGAGCGACTTGTCTCGTGTAACAGCCGTCCAGCCGTCATTCAGGATGTAAGTATCCTTCTTGCCGAGGTTCAGCATCGGTTCGATTGTGAAGAACATGCCAGGGCGAAGCTCTGCACCTGTACCAGCGCGCGCAGAGTGAACGACATTCGGTTCATCATGGAAAACCTGACCGAGGCCGTGGCCGCAGAAGTCTTCAACAACGGAGAGGCGGTTCTTGTGCGCGAGTTCGGTGATTGCTGCGCCGATATCGCCAACGCGTGCACCCGGCTTCACAGCCTCAATACCTGCCATCATGGCTTGATAGGGGAGGTCCATGAGGCGGCTTGCGCGGCGTTTGACTTCACCAACGCCATACATGCGGGACGTGTCACCGTGCCAGCCGTCGACGACAACCGTCACGTCGATATTTGCAATGTCGCCTTCCTTCAGCACGCGGTCGCCTGGAATTCCGTGACAAACCACATGGTTGTGAGAAATACAGGATGCGTGACGATACCCTCGATAGCCGATGGTCGCAGAAGCCGCGCCACTATCGAGAACAAACTCGCGGATCAGATCATCGAGGTGACCTGTCGTGACACCCGGCTTTACTTCAGGAACCAGCATATCGAGACATGAAGCGGCGACGCGACCTGCTTTACGCATGCCTTCAAAGTCTTCCGGCGTATGAATCCGGATTCCGTCTACGCGTTTTACGAGGTCAGCTTCGATTTCCAACATGGGCTCCTTGTTAAGTATGCGGGCGCTTTATATCACAGTATCTCTGATTGTGCTTCGTTACCCGCCAAACTTAATACGTGTCTATGCACTGAAAGTAAAAGCCGGATAGCGTGTCACTACACATATGGGACGAAACCATCATGACTCAACGAAAGACTGCGGCTGTTCTGCTCATTGGTGATGAATTGCTGTCCGGTCGGACGCGCGACATCAACCTTCAGAACATTGCCGGTTTTCTTGCGCCGATAGGCATTCAGGTCGCTGAAGCGCGGATTGTGTCAGATGATGAGAGCGCGATCGTTGACGCTGTGAATGCACTCCGTGCTGCATACGACTATGTGTTCACGACAGGCGGCATTGGTCCTACCCATGACGACATCACCGCTGATTGCGTGGCCAAGGCGTTCGATGACCCCATTGGTGTGCGGGATGACGCACTTGCGATCATTCGTGAGCGGTATGAGCAGACAGGCGTTGAACTGACGGAAGCACGTATGCGTATGGCGCGTATTCCTGATAGTGCCTCTCTCATCAAAAATCCGGTGTCAGGTGCGCCCGGCTTCCAGCTTGGCAATGTGTTCGTCATGGCTGGCGTGCCGTCCATCGCGCGCGCCATGCTTGAAGATGTCGGGCCACGTCTTGAGGGCGGTGAAGTTATCAAGTCTGCCAATCTGCGTGCCAAGGGCATGCGGGAAGGTGATGTGGCTGCGCACCTTGGCAAGGTCGCTGAAGAGCATCCGGGCACATCTATCGGGTCTTATCCGTGGTATGGCGGCCCGAAGGATAGCGGCGTGAATATCGTCGTCCGGTCTGCAGACGAGACCGCACTTGATGCTGCAATGCAAGCCGTAGCAAAAATGATCACAGATGCCGGTTTCGAACCGGTTGCTGGCGATTAGAATAGGTCGCTACACTTGACCTAGCGCGGCGCTACGCTCATTGACGCTGCAAGCACAAATAAATTCTGTCGAGGGGAGACTGCATGTCTGAAAACGTCATTCTTGTTGAGAAGAAAGGCGCGGTTGCGCTTGTTACGCTGAACCGTCCTGAAGCTCGCAATGCACTCAGCCGCGCTTTGCGTGAAGCGATCTGCGAAACATTCGATACGCTGGCTGAAGATGACAGCATTCGCGCTGTTGTTCTCACCGGTTCCGGCGATAAGGCGTTCACTGCGGGCGTTGACCTGAAAGAAGCCGGTCAGACCGGTTTTGCGCTGGGTGCTGACGGCGGCAACATTGATATGGCGAAATCACTCGGCAACTATCCGTGGCCGATCATTGGCGCAATCAACGGTTATGCCATCACGGGCGGTTTCGAGCTGGCTCTGATGTGTGACGTGCTGCTCGCGTCTACCAACGCACGTTTCGCTGACACGCACGCGCATGTCGGTATCGTCCCAGGCTGGGGGCTTTCCCAGAAGCTTTGCCGTCTGATCGGCACATCCCGCGCGAAAGAACTCTCATTCACGGGTAACTTCCTTGATGCCGAGACAGCAGAGCGCTGGGGCCTTGTGAACCGCGTTTATCAGCCGGAAGAACTGGTGCCTGCTGCCCTGCAAATGGCTGAAGACATGACAAAGACGCAGCCTGTGCTGCTGAAAAAATATAAGGCGCTCATTGATGACGGCTTCGCTATGCGGTTCGGAGACGCGCTGAAGGAGGAAATTCGCCGGTCCGCTGAGCACGCGGAAAGCGTGTCAGCAGAAAGCGTAGAGGAAGCGCGTAAAGCCGTCACAGAACGCGGCCGGACCCTGAACAAATAAATCGAGGACGATGAGATGAGAGACGTTGTAATTTGTGAGCCGCTTCGCACGCCGGTTGGCGCGTTTGCTGGCGGGTTCAAGAATGTAGCTCCGGAAAAGCTTGCGACTGCTGTCGTGAAGCAGATCATGGAAACAACAAAGCTTCCGGGCGAGCTGGTCGAAGATGTGCTCTTCGCAAACTGCTATCCGACAATGGACGCACCAGCTTTCGGTCGCGTTGTCTCGCTGAATGCTGGCCTGCCAGTCACGGCGTGCGGCTATCAGATCGACCGTCGTTGCGGTTCCGGCCTTCAGGCTGTGATCAACGGTGTGATGCAGGTTGCGTCCGGCGGTATGGATTGTGTGATTGCGGGCGGTGCTGAGTCTATGTCTCGCGCGCCTTTCTACAGCGTGGATATGCGCTGGGGCGCTGGCGCACCAGGCGTGATGATGCATGACGGTCTGACTCGCGGTCGTATCACAGCTGGAGGCGACAACTATCCTGTCGAAGGCGGCATGATCGAAACTGCCGAGAACCTTCGCAAGGAATACAACGTGTCCCGTGAAGCGCAGGACGAGCTCGCAGTTCGTTCTCACAAGCGTGCGGCTGCGGCGGAAGCTGAAGGCAAGTTCGCGCAAGAGATCGTTCCTATCACCGTGCCGAACCGCAAAGGCGACATCGTTATCGATAAGGATGAGCACATCCGCCACGACTCAAACCTTGAGTCTCTGGCGAAGCTCCGTGCCATCCGCTCAAAGATTGATCCGGAGTCTACCGTGACTGCGGGTAACGCCTCTGGGCAGAATGATGGCGCAGCGGCATGCCTCATTATGACGCGTGAAATGGCTGAAAAGCACGGCATCAAACCAATGGCTCGCATGAAGTCATGGGGCCTTGCGGGTGTTGGTCCGGCTGTCATGGGTATTGGCCCTGTGAAGTCCAGCCTCGGCGCGCTTGAGCGTGCAGGTCTGACGCTTGCTGAGGTGGACCTGATCGAGCTCAACGAAGCGTTCGCGGCTCAGGTTCTTGGCTGTACGACAGCGCTCGGCCTCGAAGGTGACGACTTTGACCGTATCAACGTGAACGGTTCGGGTATCTCGCTCGGTCACCCGGTTGGCGCGACAGGCGTTCGTATCCTCACTACGCTTCTGCGTGAGATGGATCGCCGCGAAGCGAAGTACGGTCTCGAAACCATGTGTATTGGTGGTGGTCAGGGCCTCGCTGCGATTTTCGAACGCGTCGAGTGAAAATTATTCAGTGTGCAGCGCCTTTTTCAGAAAAGGGGCTGCACATTCTCTTCCGAGTCCGATAATAAGGTCGCCTGTTGCGGGCATGGCGGAATTGGTAGACGCGCCGGACTTAAAATCCGTTGACCGTTTGGTCGTGCCGGTTCAAGTCCGGCTGCCCGCACCAGTTTTCCGGAATTTTTGCAATCAAAAATTCAAAATCGATCCAGTGAATCGATTATAGGAAAACTTTTGTCTGATTTGCCTCACGCCGCACAGCTGCTCCGGCCGGGCGGGCAAAGCCCGACGGCAGGTCTGCCGCTGTATGGTTTTGAGCTCAAAATTGGTTGTCGCTTCGCGATGGATCGCGCTCAGGGCTGTTTTCCTGAGCCTCTATCGCCTCCACCAAAGCTTTTCGTCATTTGCCTCACGCCTCACAGCGGCTCCGGCAGGCGGGCAAAGCCCGACGGCGGGTCTGCCGCTGTATGGTTTTGAGCATCTAACAAAAAACACGGCGTCTGAGTTCTCATTCAAACGCCGCGCTGAATAGAGGCAAAGCCAGAGGCTTCGCTAATGTGCCTGATTACATACGCTCGATCACGATGGCTGGCGCCATACCGCCTGCAGCGCACATGGTAACGAGGCCATAGCGCCCACCAGAGCGTTCCAGCTCGTCCAGAGCTGTACCGATAAGCATGGAACCTGTTGCGCCGATCGGGTGACCGAGTGCCATCGCGCCGCCATTAATGTTCACTTTCTCACGGTCGAGTTCGAGATCACGGATGAACTTCTCAGCGACGACGGCAAACGCCTCGTTGATTTCCCAGACATCGATATCGTCTTTGGTGAGACCCGCTTTGCCGAGCACTTTCTTCGCCGCGGCGACCGGTGCGTTCAGCATGAGGGTCGGGCAGTCGCCCATATTCGCCATCGCTACGATTTTTGCACGTGGCTTCCAGCCTTGCTTTTCGGCGTAAGACGGCGAGGCGAGAAGAACAGCGCCCGAGCCATCGACAACGCCGGATGAGTTGCCCGCATGGTGGATGTGCTGAATGTCGAGGTCCGGATAGACCTTGTTGATCAGCGAACGATATGTGTTGCCGTCTTCATCGACAGGAATGTCCGCGAGCATGGTGAAGGCAGGCTTGAGACCTGCAAGGCTTTCCATGGTCGTACTAGGGCGAGGGAATTCTTCCTTATCGAGGGCAACGCTGCCATCTTCGTGGTAGACCGGTACGAGCGATTTATCGAAACGGCCTTCTTCAATGGCGCGTGCAGCGCGCTTCTGGCTCTCTACAGCAAGGGCTTCAGTGTCTTCGCGGGTGATGCCTTCCATGGTCGCGATCGCGTCTGCACAGACACCCTGATTGGATTGTGGGCGCAGGGCGCGAAGGGCAGGATTGTCAGCATCCAGAAGCGGAAGCTTGCCTGGCTCTGCGCTGGAGGCGGTGTAGCTCATCATTTCCGTGCCGCCTGCGATAACGAGGTCTTCCATACCGGACATGATAGAGGCTGCTGCCATGTTCACAGTAGAGATACCGGAGCCGCAGAAACGGTCGAGCGTCACGCCAGAGGCTTTGAGGTCATATCCCGCCAGTAGAGCGGACATACGGCCAAGGTCTGCGCCTTGCTTGCCGCGCTGGGAAGATGTGCCCCAGATGATATCATCGACGTCTTCAGTCTTCAGATTGTTGCGCTCGGCAAGGGCTTTGAGAACCGTTGCGCCCAGATGTTGAGGGTGGAATTCGGCAAGCGCGCCTTTTCCGACCTTGCCCACGCCGCGCGGTGTCCGGCAGGCATCAATAATATAAGCTTCAGGCATCGTTTCTTCCCCATATGGTGTTTGTCTTTACGTGCGCGGAAAGTGTTGGGGAAATTTCGCGCCTGATCAATCCGTGACGTAAAGGCAGGGGGCAAAGAAAAAGGCCCGCGGTGTGGCGGGCCTTCTCTGAATGCTTGAGACTGACCGTCAGATCAGTTGAATTTCTCGCCTTTAGCGACCTTGTCGCGGAGAAGCTGGGAGATGGTGATCTCTTCGCCGAATTTATCAGCGTGCTTCTCAAGGCCAGCCAGAATGACGTCGAGGCCGACAGTGTCCGCCCAGAACATCGGGCCGCCTGTGTAAGGAGGCCAGCCATAACCGTTCATCCAGACAACATCGATGTCTGACGCACGTTGGGCCATGCCTTCTTCGAGGATTTTCGCGCCTTCATTGACCATCGGGTAGAGCAGACGCTCGAGGATTTCCTGATCGTCGATCTGGCGTGGTGTGTTGCCAGATTTCTCGATGAAGGAATTGATGATCTCTTCGGTTTCTGCAGACGGTGTGCCGCGGCGTGCTTCGTCATAGTCGTAGAAGCCTTTACCGGTTTTCTGACCGCGACGGCCACGCTCGCAAAGCACTTCGCGAACTGTGGAAGAAGAGGTCTTTTCCGGATCCCAGCCAATGTCGAGACCAGCAAGGTCAGCCATCTGGAATGGGCCCATAGGCATGCCGAACTCTGTGAGAACGCGGTCGCAATCCCAAGGCTTCGCGCCTTCGAGAAGCATTTGTTGGCCCTGCTGTTGGCGCTTCGCCAGCATGCGGTTGCCGATGAAGCCATGGCATACGCCTGCAACAACAGCGACTTTGCCGATCTTCTTGGCCAGAGCCATAGAGGTCGCAAGAACCGTGTCGGATGTTTTCTCGCCGCGAACGATCTCGAGAAGTTTCATGATGTTCGCTGGAGAGAAGAAGTGGAGACCCACAACATCTTCCGGACGTGATGTGCACGCTGCGATCTCGTCGACGTTCAGGTAAGACGTGTTGGATGCGAGGATCGCACCTTTCTTCACAACCTTGTCGAGGTTGCCGAAGACATCTTTCTTGATGGACATCAGCTCGAAGACAGCTTCGATCACGAGGTCACAGTCAGCCAGGTCGTCCATTTTGAGCGTAGGTGTGAGAAGCGACATGGCTTTCTCGACCTGCTCTTCAGTCATACGACCACGCTTTGCAGAGTTCTCGTAGTTCTTGCGGATGATGCCGACGCCGCGTTCCAGAGCTGCTTCTTCGCGCTCAAGGATGGTGACCGGAATACCAGCAGACAGGAAGTTCATCGCGATGCCGCCACCCATGGTGCCAGCGCCGAGAATACCGACCTTCTTGATGTCGATCAGTGGTGTATCCTTAGGGATATCGTCGATTTTGGAGGCTGCGCGCTCAGCGAAGAATGCGTGACGCAGAGCAGCAGACTGTGTGCCGGAAACGAGCTTCATGAAGAGCTCACGCTCTTTTTGGAGGCCTTCTTCGATTGGGAGGTTCACAGCGGCTTTAACAGCTTCGATACATGCGATCGGAGCTTCGTAACCGCGGATCTTGCGACCGTTCTTCTCAAGGAAGTTCGAGAAGACAGAAGGATCAGCCGCAGCTTCTTTAAGCTTCTCTGTACGCTCGCTTGTGCGTGGCAGGTCAGCAGAGCCAGCAACAGACTTCGCAAATGCGATTGCTTCTGCTTCGAGGTCAGCATCATCAACCAGCTTGTCGACAAGACCGTTCTCAGCGCCGCGGGACGCTTTGATCGGTTTGCCTGTGACGATCATGTTCAGCGCTTCTGCAACGCCGATAACGCGTGGAAGACGCTGTGTGCCGCCTGCGCCTGGCAGAATGCCGAGATTTACTTCCGGCAGACCAAGCTTCGCAGATTTAGCTGCAACGCGGTAGTGACAGCCAAGCGCGACTTCGAGACCGCCGCCAAGAGCTGTGCCGTGGATGGCTGCAACAACAGGCTTCGTGCTGGCTTCGATTGCGTTGATCACGTCTGGCAGGGAAGGAGGAACCGGTGGCTTGCCGAATTCAGTGATGTCTGCGCCAGCAAAGAATGTGCGGCCGTCGCAGCGGATCACGACTGCCTTCACGGAGTCATCAGCCAGCGCTTCTTCGATACCAGCCTGCAGGCCAGCACGGACAGCTTGTCCGAGCGCGTTCACTGGTGGGTTGTTGGAAACGATTACCAGGACTTCTCCGTCCTTGTGAGTGGTAATGACACTCATTCGGGTTCTCCTTTGTTTCTTAAATCCGGTGGCCGTATGGCGGTCATCCGGACCTCTCCCCAAGAAAGGTTAGATAGGGTGCTATCCCCATGTAAGCGACAAATAAACCAAAAACTTGGGCTTCATGCCGAATTTATTTGCCTCAGAGCGACATGCTTTAAAGGCATAGGCGCAATTCTTTTGCGCGGCCCGTGTTTTCGGGGCTTTTGGGCGCGTCTCATATGTTTGTGTGGAAAAGCGAAAGGGGCAGAAACGCTAGCTTGACTCGTTACACAAGAAAAGAACATAACAAGAACATAATGAGTAATACGGACCTTAAATATGCAGATCGGGGAATGGTTTTCGAGCCCGGTCGCCATGCCAGCGTCAGGCTGGAGGATGGCGTCTCTGTAGCCAGAGGCAAGCTGCATGAAGTGTGTGGCAATGGTTCGCTTGGTTTTGTGGCCTGTCTGGTAGGGCTGGTCGAGGGGCCGGTGATCTGGGTGGGCTATAAAGGCCAGCGTGCGACACTGAACCCTGACGGTCTGGCCGCATTCTTTGATCCCTCGCGGCTGATAATGGTGCGAGGGCTGAACCGCGCAGATGTGCTCTGGGCGGGTGAGCAGGCGCTACGCCATCGCGGGGCAGGGTGTGTCGTGATGGAGCTTGGTGACGGGCCTGATCTGCGTGAGAGCCGGCGTCTGCAGATTGCTGCAGAAGAAGGCGGCGCACTGGGGCTCGCAATACTTAGAGGCCGTGCACAGACCTCGGCAGCGCATATGCGCTGGCAGTGCGAGGCACAGAACAACCGGGATTATCCGGCCAGGTGGGACATAACAAAAAGCAAGGACGGTCAGCGTGGAAGCTGGCGCGTTCGATATACTAATCGGGTGAGAGGCGAAAATGCGCCGGGTCTTGTGTCTCTGGCTTCCGCATCTGCCGCTTGAGCGGCTGGTCCGTAAGGGGGATGCGCGCACAGAGGGTCCATTCGCGATTATAGCTGAGCAGAAGAGTGCATGGCGTGTCACGCACGCTAATGCGCTCGCTGTGCAGGCTGGTGTGACTGAAGGGCAAAGCCTTCCGGATGCGCGGGCAATCTGTCCTGCGCTTCTGAGCGCGCCTGCTGATCCACCGCGTGAGCAGGCGTTTCTCTATGCGCTGCGTCGCTGGGCGGATCAGTTCTCGCCATCTGTGGCGCTGCAGCCGCCCGAGGCGCTACTTCTGGATATTGCTGGTGTCTCGCATCTTTTTGATGGCGAGCGGGCTATGGCGGAGCATATTGCCGAAGCTCTGACCGATATGCAGCTTACCTCACGTATCGGTATTGCAGATACGCGGGCGGCAGCATGGGCGCTCGCTCGTTTTGGTGACGGGACGTTGCAAATAGCAACTGAAGGTCAGGTAAAGGCCGTCATCGCGTCCATGCCGATAGAGGCGCTCGATTGTCCGGAGGCAAGGCGTCAGGAGCTGAAGCGTACAGGCTTTAAAACAGTGGGTGATCTCTATGCGATCAGGCCTGCCGATCTGGCGCGGCGCTATGGCATCGAGGTTGTGAATGCCCTCTCTGCGCTGACAGGTTACCGGCCTGACCCGGTGGAGCAGAGCGCTCTTGAACCAAGCTATGCGGCACGTATGAGCCTGCCAGAGCCTATCGGGCTGGTGAGTGACCTTCAGGAAGTGCTTAAGCGTCTTGCCGAACAGGTCTGCGCACGCTTGAGGGACAAAGTGATGGGCGCGCGTCAGTTCTCGCTGATCGTGCGCTGCGTCGATACCGGAGACCATGTGCTGCATGTCGGTTTTGCCAAGCCGTGCGATACGCCAGCCAGTATTGTGAGCCAGTTCACCCATCCGCTCGGAAAGTTGAAAATCCAGTTCGGTGCGGACTGGTTTCGTTTGTCTGCCGAACAGGTCGAGCCGGTGCGTAACCGCCAGATGGTGCTGGAACATGCTGATGCGGAAACAGATGCCACGGCGCAGCTGATCTCGACGCTCGGAAACCGGCTTGGCTTTGACCGGATCGAGCGGTTTCTGCCGCGTAATGCGCATTTGCCGCCACGGCGGTTTTCAGTGACAGAGGCGACGCGCGGCGTGGCAGGTGCAGGATGGATATCAGATCGCGATGAACGTCCGGTGCTTCTGTTTCAGGAGGCAGAACCGCTGGAGGTGGAAAAGCCCGGCAGGCCGCCGCAAAGTTTTGTCTGGAAGCGTGACACCTATCATGTGGAAGCGGCGAGTGGTCCGGAACGCTATACGCCGGAATGGTGGCAGGACCGCGATTTGCGGACACGCGATTACTGGCGTGTGCAGACAGAAGAAGGACCTCGCTTCTGGCTGCTGACCTATCCGGGCGCCAAACCTGCTTCATGGTATCTGGCAGGGTGTTTTGCATGAGCTATGCCGAACTCTATGCTATTAGCAATTTCACCTTCCTGACGGGAGCATCACACCCTGAAGAACTGGTGATACGTGCACGCGAGCTTGGCCTGTCGGCGATCGCCGTGACAGACCGGAACAGCTTTGCAGGCATTGTGCGGGGGCATGCGGCGGCAAAGGAAATCGGTGTGCGCTATATCGTGGGCGTGCGGCTGGTGCTGTCTGACGGCGGGGAAATTCTCGCATATCCTGAAAATCGCGAGGCCTATGGTCGCCTCTGCAGACTGCTGACGACAGGCAAACGGCGCAGCGAAAAGGGAAGCTGTGAGCTGCATCTTTCTGATGTGTTGGAGTATGGCGAAGGTTCGGTTCTGATTGTGCCTGAGCAAGAGCAGGCTCCACGTCTGGGGAGGGCGTTGGAGAAGGCTTTTCCCGACCATGTCTTTATCGGGCTGGTGCCGCGCTATGATGGCGAAGATGATGCCCGCTTCAGAGAGGCCGCGCGTTTTGCCCGGCGTGCAGAGCTGCCGCTGGTGTCGCTCGGAAATGTGCTCATGCATAAGGCCGCGCGTGTGCGGCTGGCGGATGTCCTCTCCTGCATTCGCGAAAAGACGACGATCGACAAGCTGGGGCAACTGGCGCAGCGCAATGCCGAACGTAGATTGAAATCAGAATTCGAGATGCGGCGGCTATATCATGACTGGCCACAGGCGCTGGCGAATGCAGAGCGTATTGCAGACAGATGCCGATTCTCTCTTGATGAGTTGAAGTATGAGTATCCGGATGAAGTCACAGATGGTGTCGCGCCGGACAAGCGCTTGCGTGTGCTGACAGAGGCCGGGCTGAAGCGTCGCTATCCCGATGGTGTGCCGCTTCATGTGCGCGGGCTTGTCGAGAAAGAGCTGAAGCTGATCGGTGACCTCGATTATGCCCGTTATTTTCTCACCGTACATGACGTTGTCGAGTTTGCACGCAGTCGCGGCATTCTCTGTCAGGGGCGTGGCAGCGCGGCGAACTCGGTCGTCTGTTATGCGCTGGGCGTGACGGAAGCCTCGCCTGATATGATCACGATGGTATTCGAGCGGTTTATCTCCGAGGCGCGAAACGAGCCGCCGGATATTGACGTGGATTTCGAGCATGAGCGCCGCGAAGAGGTCATCCAGCATCTGTTCGAGAAATATGGCCGCCACCGCGCAGCGCTTTGCTCGACAGTGATCCATTTTCGCAGCCGCGCTGCCATACGCGAGGTGGGCAAGGCGATGGGCTTGTCGGTGGATGTGGTAAGCGCGCTGTCTTCGCAGGTCTGGGGCTGGTCAGAGAGCGGGATCAGTGACGAGCGGGCCAAAGCCGCAGGGCTCGACATTACCGATCAGCGGCTTCGTATGACGCTGGAGCTGACTTCGGAGATTATCGGCTTTCCAAGACACCTCTCCCAGCATGTTGGTGGCTTTGTGATCACGCGTGGCCGGCTCGACGAGTTCTGCCCGATTGAGAACGCCGCCATGCAGGACCGGACGGTGATCGAATGGGATAAGGACGACATCGACGTTCTGGGCATGTTGAAGGTGGATGTGCTGGCGCTGGGTATGCTCACCTGTATTCGAAAGGCGTTCGACCTTCTGAAGCTTTGGAAGCGCGAGGATTACACGCTGGCGACTTTGCCCAAGGAAGATCCGGCCATCTACGACATGCTGTGTGAGGCAGATACGATCGGTGTGTTTCAGGTGGAAAGCCGCGCGCAGATGAACTTTCTGCCACGCATGAGGCCGCGCTGCTTTTATGATCTGGTGATTGAGGTCGCGATCATCCGGCCGGGGCCCATTCAGGGCAATATGGTCCACCCTTACATTAAGCGCAGGCGAGGTGAGGAGGCGGTGGTCTATCCTTCAGATGATCTGAAGCCTGCATTGGGTAAGACGCTTGGCGTGCCCTTGTTTCAGGAACAGGCCATGCAGATTGCTCAGATTGCTGCCGGATTTACTGCCTCGGAGGCAGATGCTCTGCGGCGTGCGCTGGGCAGTTTTCGCGGGCCGGGATCTGTTGAGAACTTCCGCGAGCGCTTCATGAAGGGCTGTCTTGATCGCGGCTATGATCTGGAGTTCGCGCAGAATTGCTTCAACCAGCTTGAGGGATTTTCCGGCTATGGCTTTCCAGAGAGCCATGCTGCTTCGTTTGCCTTGCTGGTGTATGCGTCCAGCTGGATAAAATGCCACCATCCGGAGGTCTTCTGCTGCGCGCTTCTGAACAGCCAGCCCATGGGGTTCTATGCCCCTGCGCAGATTATCCGCGATGCACGTAGCCATGGGGTGAAAGTGCTGCCGGTCTGCGCCGAGCATAGCTATTGGGAGAATGTGCCGGAGCCTGTCGGGGATGGCTCTCTGGCAGTGCGGCTTGGCTTTCGGCAGATCAAAGGCTTTTCCGAGGAGGATGGCCTCTGGCTGGCCTCTGCGCGGGGCAATGGCTATCGAAGTATTGAAGCCATCTGGCGGCGTGCGGGGCTTTCACGTCCGGCGCTGTCTAAACTGGCGGGCGCTGATGCCTTTGCCGAATATGGTCTGACAAGGCGTGAAGCGCTGTGGGAAGTTCACGGGCTGGGCGGAGACAAGCCGCTCCCTCTCTTCCGCGATACAGGTGAAGGACTGGAAGATGGACCCGTTATTCTGCCTGTCATGGATACGCGCGAAGAGGTGTTTGAGGACTATGTTTCCATGCGCCTCACACTGAGAGAGCATCCGGTAAAGCTTTTACGGCCTGATATCGGACGCTTCCTGTACACATCCCAGCTGCGCGACACGCAGGATGGGGCCTATGTGACGGTATGCGGGCTGGTGATTACCCGTCAGCGCCCCGGCACGGCAAGTGGGGTAATCTTTGTGACGCTTGAAGACGAAACGGGCACTGCAAATGCTGTGGTCTGGCCGAAGACATTCGAGCGGTATCGCAAAGAGGTTATGGCGGGGCGTCTTCTGCGTATCAGAGGGCGTTTGCAGCGCGAAGGCATCGTCACGCATGTCATGTCGGCGGTGATTGAAGACCTTTCATGGATGCTGGATACGCTCGGTTATTCTGCGCGCGCCGATGATCAGATTGATCCTACTTATTCGAACGCAGATGAAGTGAAGAAGCCTGTACCGGTTCAGCCTAAAGATAAGAAGCAGGTCACAGGGAGGCCTCTGCCTGAAGAAGTCACATATGAGCTGCAGAAGGCGCGTCATGCCGCTTATGGTACGGGTGCGCGCCATCCGCGGGAACAGGCGAAGAAGCTATTCTATAGCCGCGACTTCCATTGAGGCTGTTAGCGGAAAAGCCAGATCACGAACAAGCATGCGAACAGGACGAGTGGCGCGTGAAGACGGTAGTCCAGAAGTAGCTTGCGGTCTCTCATCGGGTTCAGGTCGGATAGTTTCCAAACGTCCTCTGTGGTCGGCAGCATGGATTTCTTATCTGCGAAGCTGATCCCCGCACACAGGATGACGAGGAAGATGGTCGTATAGCCCGAGAGCATCAGGAAGTGCGGCAGGACGTCCGTTGTGCCAGTGCTGACGCACCATGCCCGATAGGCAAACGTGGCCGCGCCGATCAGGTGTCCGATGATCAGTGTTGCAATGGCCGCGCGACCGGTGACACCCTTCCAGAATAAGGCGAGTGTCATTACGGCGACTACGGGCGGAACAGCATAGCCGAATACCTGCTGGATGTATCCGAACACGCCCGGAAATTCGCGGATCACCAGTGGCCATAGTGCCGCAATGGTGATGAGGCCAGCAGTGGTCATGCGACCCGCATTGAGGATTTTCTTCTCGCTCCAGTTCTTTTCGGAGACTTTCAGAAAGTCATACAGCATCAGCGTAGAGGCCGAGTTCAAGGTCGAGTCGACGGTAGACATAATCGCGGCGATCAAGCCGGCTAAAACAAGGCCCGTCATGCCTGCCGGTAGGAAGTCTGCGATCAGTGTCGGAAAGACGAGGTCGCTATTCTCAAGGCCCGGAATGAGCGAGAAGGCGAGGGCGCCCGGAATAGCCATAACGAACACGGGCAGGATTTTCAGAAGACCGGCAAAGCTCGCGCCGCGGCGGGCCTGCTCCATGTCCTTCGCGCCCAGCACGCGCTGCATGACATACTGGTTGGATGACCAGTAGAACCAGCCAAGAATAGGCACACCGAGGATCAGCCCCGGCCATGGAAGAGCGGCGTCATCGGCAGGGCGCACAATTGATAAATGGCCATCCGGCAGAGAGGCCTGCGCCGTATTCCAGTCAAATCCGAACTGGCTGAAAACGGCGGATGTGATACCTGCCGCGCCGATCAACAGCACGATGGCTTGCAGCACGTCGGTGTAGACGACCGCGCGAAGCCCGCCCGCGGCTGTGTATAGGCCAGCAAAGGCGGCCAGTGCGATACACATAGGCACAAACGGAATGGCTGGGAAAAACGCCTGCAGAACAACGACGCCGGCATAAACGCTGGCAGCCATATCTACAAAAACAGTCAGGAAAAGTGTGACGCCCGAGAAGTATCTCTGAGCCGTGGGGCCAAAGCGCCGCCCGAAGAATTCCGGGATGGTGGTGATCCGGATGCGCAGGAAAACGGGAATGGTCGTAAAGGCCATAATGGCGAGCAGGATGCCCGCCATCAGCTCGTAACTGGCAACTGAGATACCCGACGCATAGGCCTGGCCGCTCACGCCGATCAGTGTCGTACTGGAGATATTGGACGCGAAGAGCGAAAACCCGATCGTCGCGAAACCCAGAGATCGACCTGCAAGAAACAGATCTTCTCCGCTTTTCATATTACGGCTGACGACCCAGCCAATTATGATCACGATCGCGAAATACCCCGCGATCACACTCCAGTCTAACAGTGTGAGCGTAGCCATAATGCTTTGCGAAGAGGCAGATCAGGCTGCCTCGTCCGCCTTACCTCCTTTGAGCGCGCGAAGTTTCGACTTCTTGAGCTGGTTAAAGAGTTTCAGGACGTGGTCGGACCAGAAATTGATGTCCCATTTCTCGACAGTGTTTAGCAGTGATTGGCTACGTTCGAGACGCTCTTCCTTGGACATATCCACTGCACGATCAATCGCCTCGTCCATGCTCTGAGCAGAGTATGGGTTTGTAAGAATTGCGTCAGGCATCTCCACTGCAACGCCAGCAAACTCGGACAGAACGAGCGCGCCAGGACCACCCTGTTTCGCTGCGATGTATTCCTTCGCGACGAGGTTCAGGCCATCGCGGATTGGCGTGATCCAGCACGTGTCTGCGACCCGGAAATACGGCACCAGTTCAGCAAACGGAATTGGCCGCATGGACAGCATAATTGGGGTCCATCCGAGCGTGCCATATTCCCCGTTGATCGCACCGACGAGGCGTTCAATCTCTTTCTGGGCTTTCTGGTAAATCGTCATGTTTTTGGCGGCTGCTGCGCACACCAGCATGAGTTTCACCTTACCGCGTAGTTCTGGGCGGCGTGCCAGAAGGCGCTGAAATGCTTCGAGCAGCTGTTTGGCGCCCTTGGTATAGTCGACGCGCCCGACAGAGATGATGAAATGCTGATCGCCAATTTCGTTTTTGATCTGGGCGACCCGTTCGCCAGCGTCATAGCGCGACAGGTATTCCTTGATGAGCGTCGGGTTGGTTCCGATCGGCCATGCATCCACCATGATAGTCCGGCCATTATGTTTGATGCTCTTCGTGACAGAGGGCTCAGACAAGGCCATGCCGGAAGAGACGAGCGGCGGCTCGACCGGTTCCTTTTCGCCGAGTTCTACGCCGCGCAGCGCGCGGGCGACGCCGCAGAAGTTTTCCGAGTAGCGCGGAATGTGGAAGCCGAGCAGATCGGTCTGCAGGAGGCTGTCCACGATCTCTTCGCGCCAGGGCAGGATGTTGAACACATCAGCTGCAGGAAACGGCGTATGGTGGAAGAAGGCGATACGCACATTCGGTTTGATTTTACGAATGAAGTGCGGCGCCATCCAGAGATTGTAGTCATGGATCCAGATCAAGCCGTCATCGCTAACCTGCTCGCAGGCGGCTTCGGCAAAAAGGCGGTTCACCTCTTTGAAGACATCCCAGTCGGCTTCCTCAGTGGAGAAGAGCCATGGGAAAGTGTGAAGGATAGGCCAGAATGCGACTTTTGATGTCACATGGTAGAAGGATTTGACCTGTTCCGCGGTCAGAGCAATGCGGATGACTTCATAGTCACCATGTTCGTCATTGATCTGAACCGAGCGGTTGAATTTTGCCTGCTCACGAGCGTTGACCTGCTTCCAGGCAACCCAGGAGCCTTTTTCAGCATTTCCGCAGAAGCTTTTGAGAGTAGGAACGATGCCATTCGGGCTTTTATTCTCTTTAAAAACGGTCTTGCCGTTTTTGACTTCCTCTTCATACGGCTGGCGGTGATAGAGGATTACCAGATCAGATTTCTTGATCTTATCAGACATTTGGCAGCTCCAGTTCAGCCAGAAGTTCGAGTTTGCGTTTGAGGCCGTCGAATACGCCGCCGGCACCGTCAAATTCGGAAAAGTGCACATTTGGAAGACCGCTGATCGACGCGAGTAGCGCTTCTTCAGCGTTGGCGACGACAACCCCGTCCATGCCCGTCTCGAATAGAGAGCGGTCATTCAGCGTGTCACCTGCAACGAGGATTTTTTGTGCTGGCAGGTCGTGTGCGGCGATGAATTGCTTGAGCGTTGGGCCTTTCTGAACGCCGCGCGGCAGAATGTCGAAGTAGATGCCGTCTGACATAAGCACGTCATAGCCTTCGGCTTCGAGCGCTTCGGCAGAGACTTTGGCTGCGGCTTCATCTTCGTAGAAATACGACACGCGTCGGCCGCCAAAACCTTCCTGTAATTTAAGGTGAGGTGCGTCGCCAAGAATGCGGGACGCATGATCGGCGCCTTTCCAGCGCTCATCGATCCATGTCTCGACTGCGTCGATTGGTGAGAAGTCTATGCCGCTCACGACTGTGGTGCCTACGTCACCGATGACGGCGTCCGGTCGCGGGACGTCCTTTTGTGTAATCTCGTCGATAAAGTCGAGATCGCGTCCTGTGACGAAGACAAGACCCAGCCACTCCCTGTTCTTTTCGATATAGTTATACAGGTCGTCTTTTTGCTGGGGCGTTCCTCCCAAAAACGTTCCGTCGAGATCTGTTGCCAGTACGACGTGTTTTTGAGTGAGATCAGGCATAAATTCAGGCCTCCTTATGATGCCATGAGTTCGTCCACCCGCTCCGGAGCGTTGGACTTGAATAGGGATGGTATGAGCTGGTCAGGTGCGATCTCGCCATTCACGATCTGGCAGACCGTTGCGCTGATCGGGGCGTCGAGTTCGAAGTCCGATATCAGCTTGCACGCATTGAGAACGCTACTGACACCTTCAAAGGTTTTGCTCTGCGTGCTGAACGCCGGATCGGCGAGTGAGCGACCAAAGCTGTAATTCCGCGATTGAGGGTCTGTACAGGTGAGGGCAAGGTCACCGGTACCAGCCACGCCAAGCAGGGTGGTTGCTGAGCCGCCCATGGCTTCTGCAAGAGATGCTGCTTCCTGAAGGCCCCGTGCCATAATCGCGGCGCGAGTGTTTGAGCCGTGTCCAAGTCCATCGGCAAGACCGCAGGCGATGGCGATGATGTTTTTCATCAGGCCGCCAATCTGCGCGCCGACAAGGTCTTCGACAGGCTCAACCTGGAAGGACGGCGTGCTGAGGCGCGACGACATAAGCTCTGCGGTGGCCATATCACCAGCAAGTACAACCTGTGTCGGCTGACCGGCTGCAACTTCAGCAGCAAAGCTCGGGCCAGACAGGAACATCGGCTCTGCGTGAGGAATATTGTCTGTAATGGTTTTGGTCAGAAGCTGGTTACGCTCCGGATCAAGGCCCTTCGTGCAGGATACGACAGGCGTACCTTCAGCAATGCGGTCGCAGATAGATAACGATACCAGCGGCAGAGCTTTTGAAGGCACGACGAGAAATACCGCGTCTGCGTCCGCGAGGGCTGTATCTATCGAGTGGGTCGGAATAATATTCTGCGGAAGCGTGATATCGCCGATGTATTTCCGGTTCCTACGGGTTTTTGCCATTGCCAGCATTTGTGGCTCGTTTCTTCCCCACAACGTGACCTTCAGACCAGCGCGTGCGAATGCGATGGCCAACGCTGTTCCCCATGCTCCGGCTCCGAAAACGGCAACCGATTCCAGCTTTTGAGTGCGGGATTTGGTTGTGTCAGTGCGGAGGAAGTCTCTCAGGTCGAAGTTCAGCAATGTAGTCAGTCCTTTCATGGAATTGGGGAAGTCGGGAAACGCACGTTCCTAGCTGGCGATAAGC
This sequence comes from Ponticaulis sp., assembly GCA_002723155.1. GTDB lineage: Bacteria > Pseudomonadota > Alphaproteobacteria > Caulobacterales > Hyphomonadaceae > Ponticaulis. The sequence goes on from PBNO01000008.1 coordinate 31,358, forward strand.
TCCTGTTCAGAGGTTGGGGCGCACATGATCGAGCCCGCGTTAAGCGGACTGACAGGCGGCACAGTTGGAAGAAGAAAAAAACCAATCGGTGGGGCAGCAAACCGGGCCTTGTAACCGGCCTTGGTGTGCCCGCGCTTGAGAGCGTCGTGCGTTATTTTGCTGACGGCTAGGATTGGTCTCGCCTCACAGTTTCCGTTGAACTCAAGTCAACATAGTCTCAGGCGAGTGAGGGTTCCAAAATTCTCAGAAAATAGTTTCGGCCATGCTGCGTTTACCCAATTCGTGTGCAGCAAGGCTCAATATTCGGTCACTGAAAACTGGGGCGAGTTTTCCGAATAATGCGTATGCTCGAATCGTAGTTCTTCAAAAAACTAAGGAAATCCGGCGAAATACTTCACCGTCACTTGAGGTGTGATCGGGGCATTTCGCCAGATTTATAGAGTGCAGAATTAGTCGCGAGACTCCTTCTTCGGGCTGCGCTTTTTTTCGCCATTTGGTCCGCGGGGCTTTTTCGGGCCTTTGCGAGCTGGCTTATCGTCAAAATTGTTTTGAGCTGGGCGTTCACGACGCTCGCCGCGGTCGCTACGGCCGCCTCGATCGCCACGTTCTCTACGCGCAGGCCGCTCACGTGGGCCATCATCGCGGCGTTTCCCGCGGCGCTGTGACGGACCGCTATCATCCTGACGTGCGGTCATGTCTTCAGGACCTGAAACACGCTGAACATAGAGGCTCTTGTCGATGATTTGCTCGGCGCCGGCACGATCCATTAGCTGAGCTGCTGCGTCCGGGCGGAGTTCGACATGGGTCTCGTTCGGGCTGATCCGGATTGAGCCAATCTGATCGCGAGAAAAGCCGCCGTTTTTGCAGAGCATAGGCACAAGCCATTTTGGATCTGCGCTTTGGCGTCGTCCGACACCCAGAGACACCCATTCGCCATTCTCGAAGTCGGAGCGTCCACGAGGACGGCGTTCTTCGCGGCGGTCGGCTGTGCGGCCATTGCGATCACGGCTTTTCTGAAGCCATTTGGAAGGATCGTCCGGTGTATCGATATCTTCAGGCAGTGCCTGACCCGCGCGAGCGAGACGAACAAGTGCAGCGGCAAGCTGATGAGGTTCGAAGCGAGCCGTCAGAGCATTCACCAGATCGCCCTCAGATTCGGATATGCCTTCTTCCAGAGCTGGGTGCGAGAGCACGCGCGCGTCCAGATTCTTGCGAATATCGTCTGTTGTCGGCGGAAGCGTCCAATTGCCCTTGATATCGGCGTCGCGCATAACGCGCTCTGCGCGGCGGCGTGCGCGTGTCGGGACGATGAGAACTGACGCACCTTTGCGCCCGGCGCGTCCTGTTCTGCCCGAACGGTGGAGCAGCGTCTCTTTGTTGCTCGGAAGGTCGGCGTGAATGACAAGATCGAGACCCGGCAGGTCAATGCCGCGTGCGGCGACGTCTGTTGCTACGCAGACCTTTGCTCGTCCATCCCGCATCGCCAGAAGTGCATTGCTGCGTTCTTTCTGGCTAAACTCACCTGACAGCGCGACAACCGGGAAGCCGCGGTTGTTCAGGCGCGCAGTCAGCTTGTTCACGCCATCACGTCGCGAACAGAAGACGAGTGCATTCGGCGCATCATGATAGAGGAGGAGGTTGATGACAGCCTTCTCCACGTCTTCAGGGGCAACGACAACAGCGCTATAATCAATGTCGATGTGCTGCTCACGAGCGGAGATTGTGTTCAGACGCATCGCGTCGTTCTGATAGTTCTCAGCGAGGCGGGCAATTGGCTTGGATACCGTGGCAGAGAACAGAAGCGTGCGGCGTTCTTCCGGCGCGGCTTCCAGAATCTCTTCCAGTTCTTCGCGGAAGCCCATATTGAGCATTTCGTCAGCTTCATCGAGGACGACTGCGCGCAGGCTGTCCATAACCAGAGAGCCACGCGAGATGTGATCGACGAGACGACCCGGCGTACCAACCACGATATGCGGGTTGCGCGAGAGCGCCCGGCGCTCATCGCGCATATCCATGCCGCCAATACATGATGCGATCTGGCCGCCTGCTGGCTCGTAAAGCCATTCCAGTTCTTTGCGGACCTGTAGCGCGAGTTCGCGGGTTGGTGCGATAATCAATGCCAGCGGGGAATCAGATACGCCCAGAACATCAGCGTCATCCAGAAGAGAGCTGGCGAGTGCGAGACCGAATGCGACCGTTTTGCCTGAACCTGTTTGAGCCGATACCAGCAGGTCGCGTTCTCCAATCTCTGGAGAGAGAACTGCTTCCTGAACCGGTGTGAGGGTATCAAAGCCTTTTTTCTGCAAAGCCGCGGCAAGAGGCGCTGCAATCTGCATTTCTGCGGACATATATAATCTTTCGAAGAGCGGAAAAACCTGACGCAATCAGTGCGAAACACAGGCTCCGAGCGGCCCTCATACGCTGTTTAGCCGAAATTTCCAACCTTGGATGTGATTTTCAGCATTTAAAGCGGGTTTGGGCGAAATCAGACGGGCTCAACCGCGTCCAGAATGTGGAGAATGCTCTTTCGAAGAATCTCCGGTGAAACGGGCTTCTTCAGAAAGCGGTCGGCACCGTTCAGAAGAGCAGATTGCATGGCCTGATGGTCTTGTTCGTTGGTGAAGAAGATCATCGGTGTATCCTTGCGCAGCGGGCTGGCGCCGTTGCGAACACATTGAAGCAGCTCAAGACCAGAGACAGGCTGCATTTCCCAGTCTGTGATGATGATGTCCGGCTGGGTAGCGCTGGCGCGATTCAGGAGCGCCAGACCGGAGTCCGTTGTCTCGATCTGTGTGATGCCCAGATTTTCAAGCGTGGCACGCATCACCGCCTGAACATGCTTGTCATCATCGGCAAGAATGACTTTCAGCTCGGAGAAACGGTCGTCCGTCTTCATACCGTCGGCTGAACTATCATCATCCTCAGACATGATTTGGAGGACGCGCGAATTGTCAGGTGTGATCTCGTCAAGCGCAGGCGCGAGCTCTTTGAGCGTATCGGACGCTTCAGTGAGCGCTTGAGAGATAGCGAAATCATTCTTTGTCAGCGCCTTGCGAAGCTTCTTGTCGATCTTGGCAATCGACGTGCCAAATTTGCGAAACCCCATACAGTGCGCGGCACCCGCCATACGGTGAAGCTCAGCACTGAGATTGGTCGCAACAACATCCGGAGATGCGGTGCTGAAATTTCCGTATGCCGCAAGCGTGTTCAGGCTTTCAAACTGATCTCTGATCGACTCGCAATAGCGCGAGACGATTGGAATGAAGCGATCAATATATCTGGTCATGTTGATTCAGCTTTGTTTGGAATGCCTGAGCGCGTCTGGTCAGCTCAGGCTACAGCGTTGAGTTTCTTGCGGATAAGGTACTTCTTCTCGACGGTTTGTGCGATGGCCGTCCAGATGGCGTTAGGTAGAACAGGTTTGGTAAGCACTTTGTTAGCGCCGCTGCGGGACAGGAAACGCTGTTGGGCTTTTTCTTTCTCGGACGTGAAGAAGATCACAGGTGTGTTTTCATCGACCGAGACTTTGCCCCCGCGGATCAGTTGGAGCAGTTCATGACCGTCCAGCGGTTCCATATGCCAGTCCGTGATGATCAGAGTTGGCTGAAAGGTATGCAGCAAAGGCAGAACTTCAGAGCCTGAATTGGCGACGATAACGTTCTCGCAGCCCATGCCCTTAATGCATGTTTCAACCATTTCCTGAACGTGCGAGTCGTCCTCTGCGATCAGAATGCGCTCCTTCGCCAGAATACGTTGAAGAGATCCTGTCACTTCTGCGGAATTGGTGACGCCAACATCGCACGCTTCATCGAAGCTGCTCAGGTTCAGGCGCTGGAGAAGCTTGGAACGGGCAGGGTTCAGGTTGGACGAGAAGTCTTCCATATTGCGGACTTCTGCGCGGATGGATGTCAAAGACGTCACCAGCTCATCTTGCGGCATGGTATCAGCCTTTTTAAGCCGGCTGGCAAAGTCGTCGAACGCGCGGCCGATGTCTTTATAGCCCATGCAGTGCGCGGCACCTGCCATGCGGTGAACAAGACCAAATACATCGCTGGCCCTCTCGCTGGAAATACTGCGGGCTTCCAGAGCATGATCGAGTGTTTCTGAAAGCTCTCGCAACTGCCTTGAAAAATCAGCGCAATAGTGTGAGATCAAGGTTTCCAGTTTTGATGTTATCTGATCCATACGGCAGCCTCCCTGATTGAGTGCGACCTGAGGTTAGTTCTAATTCGTTAATTGAACTGACGATCTCGTTGAGATTTTTGCTTCAACATGTCTGTACTTTATTAATTAACATCCTGTTTCCGGTCAGGCTTTCCTTAAAGTCCGCGCAAATAGCCGCAAACTTTTTGATCTGCTTAACTCGCTATTAGGTTTCCAGAGGTCGGTGTTAACCAGTTCATGTCACTCTCGTCTCGTTAAGATGAGGAAGCTATGGCTTTGACATACCTGAAACAGCTCTCATTGCGTACGAAGATCGTTGTATTGTCGGCGATTTTTGCGCTGATGTCTTGTTCGTTGATCATCTGGCAGGGGGCTTTGCGCGCCCATGATCTGTCCGTGGCGAATGCGCAGACATTATTGCGGTCGGAAGCGCAGAAACTTGCTGTTCAGGTTGAGAGTGAGCTTGAGTTCATCGTTGAAGAGCTCAATTTCGTCGTACGAACGCCACCGATCCAAGGCATTATCCGTAGTCAACGCAATGACGGTGTCGATCCGCTTGACGGGTCTACAACGGAGCTCTGGCGCGCGCGCCTGGAGCAAATTTTCACCGCGATGATGGTCAACCAGTCATATTACAGTCAGTTGCGATATATCGGTGTTGCGAATAACGGGCGTGAAATCGTCAGAGTCGATCAGTCCGGCAGTTTGCGTTGGTCGGTTGATGAAGCTGATCTTCAGGAGAAGGGAGGCGAGCCATACATGATGGATGCGATCTCGCTCGACCCTGATGAGGTGCGGCTTGGTGATATTAGTCTCAACCGGGAACACGGGGAGATTGATCCGCGTCGCATCCCGACTATGCGTGTGATGACGCCAATTTTTGACCAGAATGATCAGTTGTTTGGTGTCGTCGTAGCGAACGTCAACATTGAGCGTCTGATGGCTCATACATTCAACGAGGCGCGGCCTGGATATCCCGCTGTTGTCATCAGCGATAACGGTGAAGTCTTCGAGTACGATCCTGTGCGGCAACAAAGCAGGATGTATTTTACCACAGATCAATCCAGTCTCTATTCCGTCATCTCAGGTTTTGAGGCAGGTCCTCTAATGGATCAAACAATTGAGACGGACGGCCTTGCAGGTGTTCGTCTTGCGGTTTCCGACTTTGGTGGCGCGACGGGGCTCTCTTTTGATGTTGCTGTTCTCACTCGCTGGGAGGCTTTAGGCGCGGGCTGGAGTAATATTCTGTCAGAAAGCTCACTTCTGGCGCTTCTGGCGCTTTTGATCGGTGTTGGTTTGGTCGCGCTTTTTGCCGGATATCTCACCGAACCTCTTCAGAGAATTACGACGCAGGTAAAAGATTTTGGGATTGGACAGCTCAATCAGGAGCTCGTGCTGCCCGTTGAGGCGCCCGGTGAAATTGGAAAGCTCGCGCGTGCGTTCTCAAGACTCGTAACGGACCTTCAGGACAATCAGGCGCGAACCGAGAATATTGTCGCGCACTCGGTCGATGGGATGATTGTCATCAATGAGGTTGGTGAGATCGTGTCCTTTAATCGGGCTGCAGAGAAGATTTTCGACTATCAGCGGTCCGAAGTCATCGGGCGGAACGTCAAAATTCTGATGCCGACGCAGGATGCGCAGAAGCATGATCAGTATCTGGATTTTTACCGGTATCGCGGTGAAGCATCAGTGATTGGCAAGGGGCGTGAGATTACTGCGGTAAAAAAGGGCGGCGACGAATTCTATGTCGAAATGTCGGTCAGTGAGTTCTACCAGGGGGAAACACGCTATTTTGGCGCCACCGTACGCGACATTAGCGAGCAACGTCGTGCGAAGATTGAGCTTCTTCGTCAGAAGGAGACACTGGAGTTTGCGCTTGACGGTGGTGGTCTGGGTATCTGGCAATGGAATATACCGGGCGAGCGTTTCGAATTCTGCGCTCGCGCGTCTGGTATGGTTGGGCTTACGCCAGCTACTATGAATCGCCCGAATTTTGACTGGTATGAACTGGTCGATCCGTCACAACGTGAGCGCGTTATCGACAGTTTGCTGAATTATGTGCGCGGTATTGCGGAGCGCACTCAGTTGGAATTTCGTATGCTCCATACTGACGGTCATTATGTCTGGGTACAGCATACGTTCAAAGTGTCTCGCAGAGACTCTCTTGGGGTGCCGGTCGAGGTCGTCGGCATTCAGCAGGATATCACCGATCGTAAGCGTCACGAGTTGGCCTTGGAAGAGCGTACAGACAAGCTTGAATTGGCGGAATCGGTTGCTGAGATGGGGCATTGGAGCGTGGACCTCAGAACCAACAAACTTCATTGGTCGGAAGGTGTATTTCGAATCTACGGTATTGACCCGGAATGGGGGGAGCCGGAACTGGAAGATGCTATCGAGTTTTATCACCCTGATGACAGAGCAGTAGTCGAAGCCGCCGTTAATTCAGCCATTGAAGAAAATAAGCCTTTTGAGTTTCAGTTACGCGTTGTTCGCGGCGACGGAGAAATTCGTCATGTGATTTCTCGTGGTGAATTAAAGGAGGGGTCGGATGATGACGAGCGCGTACTCTTCGGTATTTTCCAGGATGTGAGCGAAAAGGTCGAAGCGGAGCTTCAGATCAAGGAAAGTGAAAAGAAAATCCGCACAATGATGAACAGCATTGTTGACGGTGTTGTGACCGTGAACAGCGAGAATATCATTGAGGACTGTAACCCGGCCTTCGCGAAAATATTCGGGTACGACAAAGACGAGTTGATAGGAGTAAGTCTGACAACCGTCATACCTCCGGAATATCGGGAACCCCACCTTTCCAGTCTGGAAGAAGCGGTGGAAACGGGTGATTCAGCGTTGTTCGATAAAACACTGGAGCGTCTCGGACTTCATAAATCAGGAGAAACGATTCCGCTTGAAGTGGCGGTTAGCCGTTCTCGAGCGGCAGGTCGCTTCCTCTTCTTTGGCATTGCCCGGGATATCTCTGAGCGTAAGAAAATGGAGACGTTGAAGAACGATTTTGTTTCTACGGTAAACCACGAACTTCGTACGCCGCTCACGTCTGTTTATGGCTCATTGGACCTGCTTCAGAAGCTTGCGAAAGATCAGCTTGATGAACGTTGTCAGCGCCTTGTTACGCTCGCTCACCAGGGGTGCGGGCGTCTAAGCTCACTCGTGAATGATATTCTTGATCTTGAGAAGATCGCTGCCGGCAAGATGGAATATCTGATGGAAGATGTTCGGCTCGAGCCGCTGATTGACGACATTGTCGAGCGTCATGAGGCGCTGGCTGATCGCTTTGGAGTGACCTTCAAGATCGAACACGCGGAAACGGATACGCTGGTAAATCTCGACGCGAGCCGCTTCAATCAGGCGCTGGTTAATCTCATGTCCAACGCCGCGAAATTCTCTCCAATGGAGGGCGAGGTCGTTATTCGAAGCGAGTTGATTGAGACGGGTAAGATCAGAGTGTCGGTTCAGGATCACGGTCCCGGTATTCCTGCCGGCTTCCGCGACCGGATTTTTGAGCGCTTCGCCCAGGCAGACCGCAAGGCAACGCAGAAGAATGCGAGCGGTAGCGGGCTCGGCCTTAATATCACCAAGTCTATTATTGAAGCCTTTGGCGGTGAGGTCGATTTCGAGACTGCCGAAGGCGAAGGAACGACATTCTACATGGACATTCCGGTGAAAGCCCAATCCAACCTGACGTATCTGACGCAGGCCTCTTAAGGCCGGACCGAATAACCAAGGAGATTTCCGAAGATGAAACCCCTGAGCAAAATTCTGTATCTGGAAGACGATCCGCACATTTCGGAGATCGCATTGATCGCACTTCGGGATATTGCAGGCTTTGACGTGCATCACTGCGGAAAAGGACAAGATGCAATCAATAGTTTTACCGAATTTCAACCGGATATGCTTCTACTCGACGTGATGCTGCCTGATCTCGATGGGCCGCAGGTTCTGGAAGCAATCCGAAAACTTGATGGTGGCAAGTCAGTTCCTGCTATCTTTATGACGGCAAAAGCCCAGAAGCATGAGCAGGATGCGTACATGCAGCAGGGCGCTATCTCCGTCATAGTGAAACCATTTGATGCGCTCACGCTTGGTGAAACGCTTCAATCACTGTGGTCGTCACGCGGTAGTCAGTCTGCCGGAGAGGCGCACCTCGTCTCATAGGCTCAGGATCCAGGAGGCCGCCATGACAAGTGTAAGTGTCCCATCCGATATTGTGAAAAGATACTGCAGTTCACTTCCTGCGCAGTTTGAAACGGCGGCCCAAATGCTGCTTTCACTTGTCCAGGGGCCTGTTGATGACCGTGAAGTGCGTGACCTGTACGGTGAGTTGCACCGTATGGCGGGCACCGCACAATGCATGGGGTTTCCATTCTTCGGCGATGAGCTGGCGAAAATCGTGTATGATTTCGAGAAATGCACTTCTGGCGCTCTGAAGGCTGACAAGATTTTTCTGGGTTCGGTCGCAAAGCGTTTTGATCGGCTCAGCAAACTTCTCGAGTACGTGACGATCCGAAACTCTCTGCTTCTTCGTGATCTGGAGCCGCTGGAGGGGGTTGCAGAAACTCGCTTCATCAAGGCGCGCTACCAGCAGGTCTTTTCTGCGCAAAGAGTGCTGTATTGCGATGATGATCCGGCGCTTCAGCAATTGATGACTGTCATTCTCGATGACTTGGGCGTGAAGGCGGTCGAAACTGCATCGGATGGACGAGAACTGCTTCATAAGGCTCTGAAATTCAAACCAAATCTGGTGATAACAGATTGGCAAATGTCGCCTATGGCTGGCCTCCAGCTGCTTCGCTATATCCGGCAGGGAAAATCGGCGATTGATACGAATTGCCCGATCATCTTTCTGTCCACGGTCAAGACGGTGAACAAGATTGAACAGGTTGTTGGCGAAGGCGTGGCACGCTTCCTCGTGAAGCCTTTTAACAAAGCCTCGATTGCGCGCGCTATTTATCAGATTGCATCAACGGACAGTAAGACTGAGACAAAAATTCGTAAATCTGCCTGACCGCCCCTGAGCCTGCTACTGCGGTACGAGGCAGCGTCGAGAGTATTCGAATCATTGTGTCTGGGAATGGTAATGCTCAGCTTTGAAGCAAAAATAAGCTCTCGAAGCACGAATACTGGACTTTGCGGGTAACCTGATGACGGGCCACGAGTATTGGCTTGAAAAGTTTTCAGCACTCAGAATAGTTCAAAACGTCAGCTTTGCAGCGCGCATAGCCTCACGCATTCGATGAAGAGTGCAGACCTTCGGTGAAGAAGAAACAGAGCGCCGTCCTGTTCTACGGGCGGTTTTTTGACTTTCTTGTTCTGGCCTGGATCACTTTTAAATTTCGAGATCGGCCAGTCCCATTCTGAGGACTTCACTCATGTCTGCAACTAAATACGCAGTTTCAGCGCTCCCGTTCATCGCGCTCGCATTCGTTTCACCAATCGCTGCGGCTCAAGACGAGCCTACAGCTTTTGAGACCGCGCTATCGGAAACAAAGCCAATCTTTCAGGCGCGACTCCGTTATGAGGGCGTAGATCAGACCGGTTTTGCGAATGACGCCGATGCGCTCACATATCGTTTCCGTGCAGGGTTCGAGACTGGCGCGTTTTTCGATACCAAGTTTCTTCTCGAATTTGACCACATTGACGACCTTGTCGATGACTTCAACTCGACAACAAATGGCAATATTGCCTACCCGGTCGTTGCGGATCCGCAGGCAACTGAACTCAACCGCCTTCAGCTGACAAATACGAGCCTGCCAGACACGACAATTACCCTGGGGCGTCAGCGTATCATTCTGGACGACTCTCGTTTTGTCGGGAATGTCGGCTGGCGCCAGAACGAACAGACTTTCGATGGTCTTCGCGTTCAGAACCAGTCACTGGGTGAGCTCAAGCTGGACGTCAGCTATGTGAACCAGGTGAACCGTATCTTCGGTGACGAGTCAGCTGCTGGTCGCTGGGAAGGTGACATCACGCTTGTGAACGCATCACATCCGACGCCTCTCGGAAATCTCACTGGATTTGCGTACTTCCTCGATATGGATGGTGCGGCGACCGGTGTTTCTTCCCAGACGCTTGGTGCGCGTCTTAATGGTAGTCAGGAGCTGGGTGAAGGCCGTCTGGCGTATGCGGTGTCTTATGCAAATCAGACCGATTATGGTTCCAGCCCGTTTGATTATAGCGCCGATTACTACACACTCGACGCACGATACACCGTAAATTCCTTCACGTTCGGCGGCGGTATAGAAACACTGGGCGGTGACGCGCAGCGTGCTTTCCAGACACCTCTTGCGACGCTTCATAAGTTTCAGGGTTGGTCCGATAAATTTTTGGTCACGCCGGTGAATGGCGTGGAAGATATTTATGCAACTCTGGCATATCGCGCTGGCGACGTTGGTTTTCTGAACGCGTTAAACCTCTCCGCCACCTATCATGATCTCTCTGCAGATGTGGGCGGGATGGATTATGGCAGCGAGCTGGACCTTGTGGCGTCCGCACGCGTCGGTGATGTGAATGTCACGCTGAAATTTGCAGACTACAGCTCTGACGGTTTTGCGACCGATACTTCAAAACTATGGATCCAATTTGACTTCGCTCTCTGATCACGACGAACAAATCAAGCCGGTACAGCAGGGGGCCACGAAAGTGGCGCCTCTGCGCGTACTGCTGATCGATGACGACCCGGAGCGGGCCAACATTGTAGAGGTTGGTCTGTCTGAAAACGCGGTCGTGCACATTGTATCACACATTCACGGGCGCACGCTTCTGGATGAGATTGCGAGCATCGCACCGGACGTAATCATTATGGATTGTGAATCGCCTGATCGCGATACCATCGAAAGTCTTCGTATGGTGGCTCAGTCCAATCCCAAGCCCATTGTGATGTTTGTCGAGGAAGAGGGCTCGGCCCAGATGAACGAAGCGATTGAGGCAGGGGTGAGTGCCTACGTGATTGACGGCCTGACGCCGAAGCGCGTGAAGCCTCTGATCGAAACGGCGATTGCTCGTTTCAAGCACATGGACAGCCTGCGCAGTGAACTGCGCAAAACTAAAGAGGATCTCGCTGCGCGAAAGACGATCGAGCGTGCCAAAGGCTTGCTGATGCAACACCATGGTATGACCGAGGATCAGGCCTTCGCGTCCATGCGGACCATGTCGCAACAACAGGGCAAGCCTTTGAAAGATGTCGCTGAAAGCGTGCTGACCATCATTGGAATGCTTGCTGGTACGACCGGAAAGGCGAATACGCCATGACAAAACAGCAGCTGAATATTGGCTTCGTGCCGCTGACGGACTGCGTGACAATTGCCGCAGCGCAGGAGCGTGGAATTTTTCTGGCCAATGGACTTGAAGTAAAGCTGAAGCGCTTTGTGTCCTGGGCGGCGATGCGTGACGCGCTGGGTACAGGGGCCATTGATGCAGCGCAAATGCTCTCACCTATGGTTGTTGCGTCCGCTGCAGGCCTCGGCCCGTTCCCGCGGGAGTTTACCTCCGCGTTCACCATTAACCTGAATGGCAATGCGATTACCGTATCTACCTCGTTGTTTGAGCGGATGTCACAGATCGCACCTGAGACGATTACGCGACGTCCGATGTCAGCCTATGCGCTCAAGCAAGTCATCGACAGCCGCCGTGACGAAGGTCGCCGTAAACTCGTTTTCGCGCATGTGTATAATCACTCTATGCATGCGCTTGAGCTAAAATACTGGCTCGCATCTGCCGGAATTTCGCCGGAAACGGATATCGAGATTGTTGTGATTCCACCGTCTCTCATGGTCGACGCGCTCGCCTCTGGCCAGATCGATGGTTATTGCGTTGGCGAGCCGTGGAATAACAAGGCAGTTGTCGCTGGCATTGGTCGAACTGTGATCACATCCGGGGAAATCTGGTCGAATGGTCCCGAAAAGGTGCTGGCGGTTCGCAAAGCATGGGCCGAAGAAAATGAAGCGGTGCATCTGGCGCTTGTCTCCGCGATGCTTGAGGCGTCTGCATGGGTCGACGATATGGATAACAGGTTGACGGCAGCACAGATCGTCTCGGGTCCTGATTATGTGAATGTCCCGTTTGATGAGATTGTCGGTTCCCTGACCGGCAAGAACCGTCAGACGGGTGGCGAACTGCGTATGGATATGCCGGACTTCAACGTATTTCATAGATACGCGGCGAACTTCCCGTGGCGGTCTCACGCAAAGTGGGTTTTATCCCAGATGATCCGATGGGGAGATTTGCCCGATAGTCTTGATGTAGACTTTGTCGCGGCGCAGGCTTTTCTGCCGGACGTTTATCGCAAAGCTGCAGGCGCAATGGGCGTAGCTTGCCCTTCGGCAGACGAGAAAGTCGAAGGCGGTCACCAACATACATGGTTACTGACCGATGCGACAGCTCCGCTTGCTATGGGGTGCGATCAGTTTATGGACGGCCGGATTTTCGACCCGTCTAACCTTGATGGTTATCTCGCGGGCTTTTCGGTGCGCCATGTAGAAAGCCGGCTTGGCGAAAGTGACCGGCAGCAGGTTTCCAGCATAGCAGTTTAAAAGGTCGGGTCAGGCGAGTTCGGAGGCCTGACCCGTATCCGCTATCGCCGCGCTCAATGGATAGCGGATAAGTAGGATTGCGGGATTTTTCACCGCATGTTCCCGTGCGTCCAGGGCAAGACGGTCGAGACGCGACGAAACGTGCCGGACGTCTGGCTTTCCCGCATTCTCAATCCAGTCGCATTGCAAAGAACCGGGAACGCCCTTCGCCATAAGCGCCGTCTGAATGCGCCAGCTTTGCGCTACGCTCATATAGAAGGCTGCACAAACGCCCGGGCGAACGACAGAGCACCAATCAGGTTCTTTGCCATCTTTTGAAGACTTTCCTGTCGTAACAACAAAGCACTGAAGTTCGGCCCTCTCGGTGATCGGTATGGACCATTCAGAAGCCGCAGCCAGAGCCGATGTAACGCCCGGGACGATCTCGATATCAGCGTTCATGGAAACCGCGATTGCCAGTTCTTCGGAAGCTCGGCCGAAAACCATAGGATCACCCGACTTCAGGCGTGCGACGGTCAGACCCTGTGAGAGCGCTTCAGAAATTCGGGCATTGATATCGACTTGTTGGCGGCCTCCGTCTCCGCAACCTTTTCCAACATATTCGAGGGTGCTGTCAGGGCTTGCGAATGACAGAACTTCCGGGTCTACAAGGCGATCGTATAGGATGAGGTCTGCAGTTTTGATCCGCTGCATAGCGCGTAGTGTAAGTAGGTCCGCTGCTCCGGGGCCGCATCCGATAAGAGTGAGTTTTCCTGTCATTGTCTTACTCCGCTGCGATGCTTGCCGGGGTGGATGGGGGGGCTTTTGCTGCCGCTGCGCGGAGCAGGGCGCGCAGTTCAGGCTTGCATGAGCCGCATGTTGTGCCTGCGCCTGTTGCAGCACCAATGCCCTCAACGCTTTGCGCCCCTTTACTGATCGCGTCTTCGATTTGATTTACGCCGACGCCGTTACAGGAGCAGACGAGTCTACCCGTACCTTCTCCCGCGGGCGGACGGCCGGCGAGGATGCCCAAACGAATTTCGGGGGTGATGGTTGTTGTAAGCAGGGAAGAGAGCCAGGCGCGATCAGCGACAACCGGACCACTTTCGGACAGAGTGATGAAGAGATCCAGTCTGTCTGCTTCAAACATTGCTGCAGCGTGCTGTCCGTCAGGCGTTTTAAACGTGATAGCGGTGTCCGTGGCGATTGTATCAATCACCTTGTCCGCTGGTTCAGATCCCGCGATTTCATAGCGGTATCCTTCGGTCGATGTTGCAACAGCCCAGTAGTCGAGGGCGTTCAGAGTATCGTCACTGAGAGGTCGGCGAGACACTAGAAAACCGTACCAGGCGGGTGAAAGCGGTTTGATGGCGACAGTGCCGTGCTTGGATTCAGGCTGACCCGAGACGGGGTCGGTATTCGGCGCGATCAGCGCATCAACGCGCGCCGCAGAACTGTTCGCCGCCGACCAGTGCATCGGGACAAATACAGATTTGCGTTGCATTCGTTCGGTTATCAGCACTCTCAAAACCGCTTCACCATAGGTGTTGGAGATGCGGGAAAGTGAAGCCGCCGTCAGGCCGAGTTGATCTGCGTCTTTCGGGTGGATCTCCAGATATGGCTCAGCGATATGTCCGGATAGCGTAGAAGATTTTCCAGTGCGGGTCATGGTGTGCCAATGGTCACGGACGCGGCCAGTGTTGAGGATAAAAGGCAAGTCGTTTGAAGGGAGCGAGGCCGGCGCGGTGAATGCTGTCGCAACAAAGAGAGCTTTATGGTCCTTGGTGTAGAAATGGCCATCCTGAAAGAACCGGTGGTCTGAACCGGTATTGTCCTCGCCGTGAAGAGGTACGTCTCCTGCGGGCGCCGGCCATTGGAACGGCTTCAGTGTGTCGTATTCAGGATCACTTGTGTTGGCATATGCGCCGATGTCGAAGTCACGCAGTCCGTCATTTTCGTACGCAGAGAGAGTGGCATATTCGCGGAAGATGGCTGCCGGTCCATTGAAGTCAAAGCCATCATAGCCCAGTCGCTTGCCAAGATCGCACAACGCCCACCAGTCATGACGTGCTTCGCCGGGTGGCTTCAAAAAACTGCGTTGGCGGGAAATGCGGCGTTCCGAGTTCGTGACGGTGCCGGTTTTCTCTCCCCATGTTGTCGCTGGCAGTACAACATCTGCCAGAGCAACTGTGTCTGACGTTGTTGCGACGTCGGAGACCACGACAAGGGGGCAGGCGCCGAGTGCGGCCTTTACCTTGTCGGCGTTCGGGAGGGAAACCACGGGATTGGTCGCCATGATCCAGATCGCTTTGATCTGGCCGCTCAGGACTGCGTCAAACATCTCGACGGCTTTAAGGCCCGGGCCGCTGGCGATACGAGGTGCTTTCCAGAAGCGTTCTACGCGAATGATATCTTCCGGAGCGAAATCCATATGGCAGGCGAGCTGGTTGGCGAGGCCGCCGACTTCGCGCCCACCCATAGCGTTTGGCTGGCCTGTGACGGAAAAGGGACCCATGCCTGGTTTGCCAATCCGACCAGTCACAAGATGGCAATTGATAATGGAATTGACCTTGTCCGAGCCTGCAGAGGACTGGTTGACGCCTTGAGAGTAGATGGTGACGGTTCGCTCGGTTGCGGCAAAAAGCTCGAAGAATGTCTGCAAATCACGTTCGGACAAACCTGTGAGTTTGGCTGTTTGCGGTAATGTGAATTCGCCAGCTACGGAAAGCGCATCCGAGTAGCCATTCGTATGTGTTTCGATGAAGCGTTCGTCACGAGCCGCGCTTTCGGACAGGTAATGGAACAACGCGTTGAAAAGCGCTACGTCCGCACCCGGGGTTATAGCCAGGTGAAGGTCAGCGCCATCCGTTGTCGCAGTCTGGCGCGGGTCGATAATGACCAGCTTTGTGCCACGCTTGTCACGCGCCGACTGAATGCGTTGGTAGAGAACAGGGTGACACCAGGCCAGATTGCTTCCGACCATCACGATCAGGTCAGCTTCTTCAAGGTCCTCGTAACACCCCGGAACTGTATCAGTGCCGAAGGCGCGCTTATGGCCTGCCACTGACGAGGCCATGCAAAGCCGCGAATTCGTGTCGATATTGGACGAGCCGATAAAGCCCTTCATCAGCTTGTTGGCAACGTAATAGTCTTCGGTCAGGATTTGCCCTGACACGTAGAAGGCAACACTGTCCGGACCGTGCTGGCGGATGGCGTCGCGGAACCCGCGCGCCACCTCTTCCATTGCATCCTCCCAGGAAGTCGTTTGCCCATTCACGCTCGGATGCAGGATGCGATCCTGCAGAGACAGGGTGTCACCCAGTGCTGAGCCTTTAACGCAGAGACGACCGTAATTTGCCGGGTGGTCCGGATCACCACGCACGATAGCGCTCTCGCCATCAGATGATGGCTGAACAAGAACGCCGCAACCAACCCCGCAATAGGGGCAGGTTGTGGCTATCTCTTTGTTCACTTGCTCGGTCATGGAGTGCTCGATCGAAATCTTGTCAGAGAGGGAGATCAGGACGCAGTTGCAAGGCGCAAATGCACGCGTCCGCCATCGCGAACTTCTGCCGGAAAGGTGCGGATCTGTCCTTCGTCTCCACCTTGTGCCTTGCCAGTCGACAGATCGTAGACCCAGTTGTGCAGAGGGCAGGTGACCGCACAGTCGTGCACGATGCCCTCGCTCAACGGGCCACCTTTGTGCGCACAGCGGTTCTCGACAGCGAATACGCGATCGTCAGACGTTCTGAAGATGGCAATCTTCATTCCGTCCTTCTCCAGACGACGTGACCCACGAACCGGAATGTCTGACAGCTCGCAGATGTCGAACCAACGTTCAAAAGGTGCCATTCCATCCATCCTTTTACTCCACCAGTTCGAGCGTCTTGAATTCGTGCGCATCGACTTTTCCTGATGCGCGCTCAGCCCAAGGGTCGTCCTGTGAGAATTGCTGTGCGTATTTGAAGCGCTCGAAGAGAGCTTTACGGTTTTCCTCGTCATCGACGATGAGCTCATGGACTTTTTCTGCGCCGCCAATTCGGGCCGCCCATTTATAGATGCGCTCAAGGTAGAAGCCCTGTTCGCGATAGGCCTGCAAAACAGCAGCGCACATCTCGATGGCTTCTTCTTCGGTCGTGACGGTCGTCAGGTGATCGGTTGCCCGGACTTCCATACCTGCGGCGCCCGCAATATGAATCTGATAGCCGGAATCCACGCAGACGACGCCAATATCCTTGCAGGTGGCCTCCGCACAGTTGCGTGGGCAGCCTGATACAGCGAGCTTCACTTTGTGCGGCGTCCAGGAGCCCCACATCAGCTTTTCCAGCTTGATGCCAAGGCCCGTAGAATCCTGCGTACCAACACGGCACCATTCAGACCCAACGCAAGTTTTCACCGTGCGAAGCGATTTGCCATATGCGTGTCCTGAGACCATGCCCGCGGCATTGAGATCTGCCCAGACGCCCGGAAGGTCTTCCTTCTTCACGCCGAGCATGTCGATGCGCTGACCACCCGTATATTTGACCATTGGAATGTCATACTTATCGACTACGTCCGCCACAGCGCGGAGTTCTGCTGCGGTCGTCACGCCGCCCCAGGCACGAGGTACGACGGAATAGGTGCCGTCTTTCTGGATGTTGGCGTGCACCCGTTCGTTAATGAAGCGGGACTGGTTGTCGTCGACATATTCTCCCGGCCAGCTGGCGAGCAGATAGAAGTTGAGTGCAGGTCGACACTTTGCGCAGCCGCAAGACGTCTTCCAGCCAAGTTCCTGCATGACGGCAGGAATAGATTTCAGTTCTTTAGCGATGATCAGACGACGGACTTCGTCATGCCCGAACTCCGTACAGTCGCAGACAGTCTTTTTAGCGGAGGCGTCAAATGCATCGCCAAGCTTCAGGGCGAGGAGGCTTTCGACGAGACCTGTACAGGTGCCGCACGAAGATGAGGCTTTCGTGCATTGGCGAACACCCTGCAGATCGGTCAGTTCGTTTTTATCAATGGCGTTGAGAATCTGCCCTTTGGAGATGCCGTTACAACCGCAGATCTCTGCCTCATCCGGCAAGGCTGCAACAGCCGCCATAGGGTCCAGGGGGGACCCTCCAGCGAAGTTCTGTCCGAAGATAAGCGTAGCGCGCTCATCTGCGTCGATTTCTTCGCCTTTTTTGATTTTATCGAAGAACCAGGCTCCGTCCGCGGTCTCGCCATACAGGACCGCGCCGATGAGGCGGTTGTCCTGGAGTACGAGGCGTTTGTAGATCCCTTGAGCCGGATCGCGGAAGACGATTTCGTCGCGGCCTTCGCCATCTGCGAAGTCGCCCGCTGAAAACAGGTCGACGCCTGTGACTTTCAGCTTGGTAGACGTCTCAGCGTGAGCAAATGCAGCTTCTGCATCGTTGGTCAGGGCGCGGGCGCAAATGCGAGCTTGTTCGTACAGCGGAGCAACAAGGCCGTAGCAATTGCCTTCAAACTCAACGCATTCGCCTACTGAATAAATGTCAGGATCGGATGTTCGCATCTGGCAATCGACTAGAATCCCGCGATTGACGTCGAGACCTGCGTCCTTGGCCAGTTGAGCGCTTGGACGGATGCCCACAGCCATCACAACAATGCTTGCGTCGATCTCTGTGCCGTCTTCAAGACGCACGCCCTCGACTTTTCCATCGCCGTAGATTTCTTTCGTATTGGCTCCCGTCCGGATGTCGATACCGCGACCGGAGAGTTCCTTCTCTAGGAGATAACCAGCGGCTGGATCGAGCTGACGCTCCATGAGCGTTGGCATCAGGTGGATGACTGTCACGTCCATTCCACGAAGCTTGAGCCCAGCTGCAGCTTCAAGACCGAGCAGGCCTCCGCCGATCACGACGGCTCGTCCGCCTTTTGCTGCTGCGTTCAGCATCTTGTTCACGTCATCAAGGTCGCGATATGCGAGCACACCATGCAGATCATGGCCCGGAACCGGAATGATGAATGGCGTGGAGCCTGTGGCGATTAGAAGGTTGTCATACCCTTCAATCACGCCGCCTTCAGAACGAACGGTTTTGTTCTCGCGGTCTATCGAAACGACCTTCTCGCCGGCATGTAGTGTGACGTTGTTCGCTTCATACCAGGCTTCGTCATGGATGATGATATCTTCGTATGTGCTCTCCCCGGAGAGGACAGGTGACAACATGATCCTGTTATAGTTCACACGCGGCTCGGCGTTGAAAATGGTTACGTCGAACTGGTCTGGCGAGCTTTCGAACAGAGTTTCCAGAACTCTGCCCGGCGCCATTCCGTTACCAACGACGACAAGTTTCTTAGTCATCAGACGGGCTCCCCCGTATAGGCTGCGTTGATCATTGTTGATGCGACAATTTTATAGGTCTCGGTCCATGCCTCTGCGGTCTCCGGCGTCCAGCTTTCTCCAAGGCCTTGCTCAAGTGTCCAAAGAAGCGCTGCGCCGACCTTGTCGTAATGCTCGGCTTTAACGCCGTAAGGTACGTGACCAATGGCGAGCTTTTCGAGCACCGGTACCAACTTCGGGAGGTCGGTGAGGCTCTGAACGGCTACGTTAAGCGTGGCCATAAGTTTTTTGCCCTGGTCCTTCATGTCGCCCTTGAAGAGCGGCCTTACTTCAGGAGCGATCTCAAAGAGGCGTCCATAGAAGAGTTCTGCCGCTGTTTCCGATATCGGAACGACTTTTGCGAAGCTCGTTTGAACGAGATTGATCTGATCGTTGTTCATATCTGGGCCTCTCAAGCTGCTTCATCTGCGGTTTCAGAAACAGGAGCTTCCTCACCCGGAGGCGTTGGGTTTGCGCCGCCTTCATACTCTTCCAGGAAGCTCAGGACCTGTTCGCGATAAGTGTAATAGTCCGGATGCTCCAAAAGGGCTTTGCGCGTACGAGGGCGTGGTAGATCGACCTCCAGCACCTTGCCAATGCGTGCGTTTGGTCCGTTGGTCATCATGATGATGCGGTCAGACAGAAGAATGGCTTCGTCCACATCGTGCGTGACGCACATCGCGGTGACCTGCGTGCGTTGCCAGACCTCCATCAGAACTTCCTGAAGTTCCCATCGTGTCAGGCTGTCCAGCATGCCGAATGGTTCGTCGAGAAGGAGAAGCTTTGGGGACAGAGCAAAAGCCCGCGCAATACCGACGCGTTGGCGCATGCCGTTGGACATATCTGCACCAAGCTTATCCATCGCATCACCAAGGCCTACCTTGGACAGATAGTATTCAACGACTTGCTCTCGTTCGGCCTGTGTTGCGTCCGGGTAAACACGGTCTACGCCGACTGCTACGTTCTGCTTAGCTGTGAGCCATGGGAAAAGGGAAGGTGCCTGAAACACCACGGCGCGGTCAGGGCCCGCTGCAGACACCTCTTTATTGTCGAGGATAATACCGCCACGAGAGACTTCGTTCAGTCCGGCAGTCATCGTCAGAACTGTAGATTTTCCGCAGCCAGAGTGACCAATGACCGAGACGAACTCACCTTTTTTGATCTTGATATCGAAGCCGTCAACGACCGTGAGCGGACCTTTAGGTGTCGGATAAACTTTATCCACCTGCGAATACTCAAGGAAGCGGTGCTCCGCGACACCAGACGTCTGAGCCGCTTTGGTGTAAGCCTTCGGTTTGCCGAAAGTGATGGGTGTGACGGCTGGAAGCGGACGTTCGATTTCCGCGCGCTTTTTGGCGACGCCGACATCCATCAGATAGGCGGTCACGTCACGACGAAGTGTTTTGAACGCGTCATTATGGTTCATCTCTGTTCGGTCGCGCGGACGTGGCAGATCAACTTTAAAAGACGGTCCAAAAGTTGCGTCAGGGCCCGGATTGAGCGGAATAATCCGGTCTGCAAGGAGGATAGCTTCGTCCACATCATTCGTGATCAGAACAACGGTCTTCTTGTCATTCGACCAGATGTCCGTGATCTCGTCCTGAAGGTTTGCACGTGTCAATGCGTCGAGCGCTGACAGAGGCTCGTCCAGAAGCAGTACCTTTGGGTCCATTGCCAGAGACCGGGCAACCGCAACACGCTGACGCATGCCGCCTGACAGTTCTGCCGGACGTCGGTCTTTCGCGTGACCGAGGCTGACCATCTCGATGTACTTGTCTGCGCGAGCGGCGCGGTCTTTCTTGCTTTCCTTCGGGAAAACGCTGTCCACAGCCAGTTGAACATTCTCACGAACGGTCATCCAGGGCATGAGCGAGTAGCTTTGAAAGCAAACCGCTCGTTCAGGACCGGGGCCCTCTACAGGCTTGCCGTCGAAAAGCACCTCACCAGTGTCAGGAAAGTCGAGACCTGACATCAGGTTGATGAGCGTGCTCTTGCCGGAGCCAGAGAAGCCAACAATCGCAACGAATTCACCGTCTTCAACGTCGAGGCTGATGTTGTTGAGGATGTTGACCTTGTCGAGGCCTTCTCCAAACCCTTTGGAGACGTTTTTCAGCTCAATGATAGGCATATCGTCTCCTCCAGATTAGCGGTTTACAGAGTGGGTGAACATGGTCTGCAGAGCGACCATGACGCGATCGAGCAGGAAGCCGATTATGCCGATAGTCAGAACTGCGACGATGATTTTCGCCAGAGAGTTTGAAGAACCGTTCTGGAATTCGTCCCAGACGAACTTTCCGAGCCCCGGGTTCTGAGCAAGCATCTCAGCGGCGATGAGAACCATCCAGCCCACACCCAGCGACAGGCGCATGCCAGTAAAGATGAGTGGAAGCGCAGATGGTAGGACGAGCTTCGTGACTTTGGTATAAGGCGTGAGCTTTAGAACCTTGCCGACATTGACCAGATCCTTGTCGACTGTCGCAACGCCGAGCGCTGTGTTGATGAGCGTTGGCCAGAGCGAACAAAGTGTCACGGTGATTGCCGATGTCAGGAAGGACTTAGAGATCCCTGAATCTGTCGCTACCGTTGCGGAGACAACCATTGTTACAATCGGCAGCCAGGCGAGTGGTGAAACCGGCTTGAAGATCTGGATCAACGGGTTGAACGCGGCATTCATGCTTGGAGACATGCCCATGATGATGCCTAGCGGCGCTGCGATCAGTGTCGCGAGGAAGAAGCCGAAGAACACAGTTTTCAGGCTCGTCCAGATTTGCTGGTAATAGGTCGGACGTCCGGTGTAGCCGGCATCTGACACATCTCCCGGACGGCCAGCATCAATCAGTGCCTGATTGCGCGCTGCAAGGCGTTCGTAGAATGCATCACGACGCTCCATTTCCTGCGCATGGTCTGCATTTAGAACCTGAGCCTGTTCCCAGACCTGCGCTGGTCCCGGGATTGCGCCAAGCGAAGTGTTTACCTGTGGTGCAAGCTGGGCCCAAGCGAACAGAAAGACCAGAATAGCGACAATCGGTATGCCAAGGCGTTGCCAGATAAGGCTTAGATTGCGTTTCGGGCTATCTCCGGCAGCCATCATCAGAATTGGTGTGACCCATGACAGAGCAAATACATCGAGAAATTTCGATGATTTGTTGATCAAGGAGAATACACGCTCCTGTTTAGCCGCTTTAACGCTCGCGGCATCCTGTTCTGTAGTGGCCTCGGAAGTGTTCTCGTTGGCCGTTTGAGCAGCAAGAGTGGCAGTCATTGTTCTGGTCCTTTCAAGGAAGAAAAGAAAGGGCGGCGCGCCTGGGTGCGAGGAGTTCGGGGAAAGGCACCGCACCGCCCTTGAGTTCTTATTGGACGACTTCTCCGCCCTGAACGGTTTCACCGTCTTTCAGGCCGATTTCGAGCGTTTCGAGGTATGCGTTTGGCTGACGTCCATCGAAGGTGAGGCCATCAATGAATTCTGACTGCGGCTCCCGATATCCATCGGTATCCCATGGGAAATCTGCTTCGCTTGCGAGACCGTCATCGACCAGTGAGCGTGCAGCTTCGAGATAGATGTCAGAGCGATAAACGCTGCGTGCGACATCATCATACCAGTCGTCAGGCTGACTTTCGGCAATCTGCCCCCAGCGACGCATTTGTGTGAGGTACCAGACCGCATCAGAATAGTACGGGTATGTCGCGTTATAGCGGAAGAATACGTTGAAATCAGGCACTTCGCGTACATCGCCGGCTTCATATTCGAAGGTTCCGGTCATGGATGCGGCGATCACATCACGGTCGGCGCCGACGTATTCAGAGCGGGAAAGAATATCCACGGCTTCCTCGCGGTTCGCATTGTCGTTTTCGTCGAGCCACATTGCTGCGCGGATGAGAGCGCGTGTGATGGCTTGCGTTGTAACCGGGTTTTCTTCAGCAAACTCTGCCGTGATACCGAAGACTTTCTCCGGGTTGTTGCGCCAGATTTCATAGTCTGTGATGACCGGCACGCCGATGCCCATAGATACAGCCTGCTGGTTCCAAGGCTCGCCTACGCAGTAGCCGTAGATCGTGCCCGCTTCGAGCGTCGCTGGCATCTGTGGTGGAGGCGTTACAGAGAGAAGCGCGTCTGCCATGATCTGACCGGAAACATCGTCCGGAGAATAATAGCCCGGGTGGATGCCGCCGGACGCCAGCCAGTAACGAAGCTCGTAATTGTGTGTGGAGACCGGGAAGACCATGCCCATATTGAACGGACGACCTTCTTCCTGGAACTGCTCAAC
This sequence comes from Ponticaulis sp., assembly GCA_002723155.1. Classification (GTDB taxonomy): domain Bacteria; phylum Pseudomonadota; class Alphaproteobacteria; order Caulobacterales; family Hyphomonadaceae; genus Ponticaulis. The sequence goes on from PBNO01000008.1 coordinate 54,637, forward strand.
GACAGGCGCCAGAGCTTCAGCGCTGATCGGGTGTACCGGGCGACCATCATCCATGCTCGGAATATTCGGACGCATCATGTCCCAGACTTCGTTGGAAACGGTGATGCCGTTGCCGTTCAGGTCCATAGAGAAGGGCGTAACAATGTGAGCTTCTGTGCCGTAGCCGATTGTTGCGGCAAGCGGCTGACCAGCGAGCATATGCGCACCGTCGAGTTCGCCATCGATCACGCGGTCGAGGAGAACTTTCCAGTTCGCCTGGGCTTCAAGCGTTACGAAGAGGCCTTCGTCTTCAAAATAGCCATTCTCGTAAGCGATCGCGAGCGGGGCCATGTCAGTGAGCTTGATAAAGCCAAAAGTCAGCTCAGTGACTTCGAGCCCTTCCATGGGAATGATGATAGGGGCTGCGTCTGTTGTTGCAGGTGCCGCGCTTGTGGTCGGTTCGGAGCCGGAGCCGCCGCAGCCTGCGACAGCGAGTGTGCAGATTGCAACAAAGACAGAAACAAAACCGCGTTTGGAGACATCGTTGTTCAGGAAAGAGAGTGTCATAATTACCCGCCGTGCTGGTCAGAACCGGATAGTTGGCTCTGGTTGAAACTTTTGTTGGACCGTTATCCGGCGCACTTGGCGCTATCCTGATAAGGTCGCTCAAAAGCCCATCGGCGGACGTTTGAAACCTATGACTACTTCGTCATGTCTAACCGAATACTGGAATCATATTCGACATTCAAACCAATAATTTTGAACCTGCGCGGTCATGCGGAGCTTTGATTAATTTCCGTGCAGAGATGTGTCGGATCTGATCGTCGAGCGTGCTGAGGGGGATGGTTTGGCGCTGATGAGCGCAAAACAAGGGGGCGTCGTTCGGCGAAAGCCAGAGCTGGCTTGTTATCTATAGTGACGAACTGAAGGGGGTGATAAGGGCTGGCGGAGAGGAAGTCCGTATAACTTTGGTTTGCGGGCATCCGTGAAAGTTCATAAAGAACAATAAGAACAGCGTATTATTGATATTTCTGTTCGCGTGCGTTCATTCTCTATCGCCCAAAACCGCGATTTATGGCTTACTCTATGGCATACCCTGAAGCGAGAGTAAGCCATGCCGGATATCACTTTAAATAAGCTCACGGACGTCAAATGCCGCAAAGCGGGGCAGGGACGTCATTCTGATGGCGGTGGCCTATATCTGAATGTGAAGCCGACAGGCGCGAAGAACTGGCTATTTGTCTATCGCTGGGGAGATAAGCGCCCTTCTATAGGCTTTGGTGGTTATCCTGCCGTCGGGTTGGCGGATGCACGGAAATACGCCGCGCAGTGCCGTGATTGGCTGAACGAAACGCCGCGAAAGGATCCGAAGAAGGCATGGAAAACACTTTCTGCGCCCGAGGCGCCGCAAGAGACCTTTGGCCCGTTCGCACTGAAACATATCGAGGCGATTAAGGGTGACTTTCGAAACGCGAAGCACGTCGCGCAATGGCGTTCCACACTTGAGACCTATGCAGCGCCTCTTTGGCAAATGCCGCTGGATGAAATTGGCGTGGAAGACGTGCTTTCCTGTCTTGAACCGATCTGGGGTTCTAAGAATGAAACCGCTCGACGCGTAAGGGGGCGAATTGAAGCTGTACTCGAAAGTGCAAGGGTGAGAGGGCTTCGAAACGACCCGAACCCTGCGTCCTGGAATGGGCAGCTGAAACACGTCCTTGGAAAAAAGCGTCCCGCTGCAAAGCATTTCGCAGCGCTCGAATATGCCTCCATGCCGGAGTTTTGGAAGTCCTTGTCCGAAAAGCAGTCGATGGGGTCTTTAGCGCTCAGGTTTTTAATCCTAACCGCCGCACGATCCGGAGAGGTGCGTCTTGCGACCTGGAACGAAATGGATCTTGAGAAGGGCGTGTGGACTATTCCTGCAGATAGGATGAAGGCGTCTCGCGAACATATCGTGCCGCTCAGCCGAGCTGCGATGGCCATTCTCAAACATCTGGATCAGGCGAGAACGGGCGACATCGTTTTCCCGGGCGCTCGCCGTGGAACATCCTTGTCGGATATGACGCTCACAAAAGCGCTGCGGGATATGAAGGCTGTAAATGGCAAGGGCGAGCCGATAACGGTGCACGGCTTTCGCTCGACATTTTCCGACTGGGCTCGGAATGAAACTCATTTCCCTAGAGAGCTAATCGAAGAAAGTTTGGCTCACAGTCTCGGCAAAGTGGAAGCTGCTTATCGACGTGGTGCCGCTATTGAGCGACGCCGCGAGTTGATGGAAGCGTGGCAGAAACATCTTCAAGAAGGAAGAGGGGCAGAAGCCTAGACAGCATGCGCGAGTTGAAAATAAAAACGGACCGGAGAACCGGTCCGTTTTGTCATTTTTACGAAAAGGCCGGGACTAATCGTCGTCGATTTTTAGAACGTAGTTGTTGGCATCAACACGTATCTCGACAATGTCGCCATTGCGAATGAGTTGATCGAGGGTTTCTGGAAGGTCTCCAAGGCGGAAATCCTGGCTACCAAGGTTTACACCCCGAGCACGTTCGACGATTGAGTCGTCAATGAGCGTGTCATCTGTGGCAGTTACAGCTCTGTTCGCTACAGAAAAGGTCCGCGTTGCTGCGTTGAGATTACGGACGGCGCCTGAGATTTCCTGACCTCCGACATTGCTGTCGTCATCGTCATAACCGCCATCATCATCGTCGTCGTTTCCATCGTCATAGTCATCTTCATAACGATCGTCGTCATCGTTTCCGGAGACGCCATCGCCGTTTTCAAATGAAACCTCTCCGCTGCTTCCCGTAGAAAGACGACCAGTCTCGCATCCGAGGCCACGCTCGTCGCTCTCGGCGTCAATCAGGTCACCAGCAAGAAGTTGGGAGAAAAACTGAGAACGGGTGAGATTGCTATCATTAGCATTCTCAAAGCCATTAGTGCTCAGGCCCGTTGTATCAATGACGACATTCAAAATGGTGAAAGTTGGATCCGAGATGGTGCCAGCGACAACTGGACCCCTGAGAGAGCATTCGCGGTCGTCATCATTGTCTCTTTCAATACGTGTCCAAGTGACTCCGCCGGTTCCATTGGGTGTTCCTTTGGCCTCAATGAGATCATTTACGGACAGACGTGCCATGAACTCAGGTACAGTGAGGTTGCTGCCATCGCGTGAGTCGTCGTCGCTGATGCGGCTGGCGCCCGTTGGCTCAATCTGAACGCCAAGACGTGTCGTTATAATGCCAGCTGTCAGGTCAATGCTCGAGATACGGTCTTCTATTTTGATCGAGTTTTGCGACTCTGTCCCGTAGGTCCGAAGCTGAACGATACCGTTGGCGTCATAATATCCATAAATTTCGACGCGTTGTCCCACAAGTCCGACTAGCGAAGATGCGTCACTTACCGAGAAGGTGACACCGTTGACGACGATCACATCTGGATCAGCGCTCAAATCTACAGAATGCAGGATGCCCTCTATTTCGAAGTCACCATCTCGATCAGAATTGGTCCCGTCATCGTCCTTGAAGCGACCCTCGATTTCTACACGTCGCGCGATCATTGTATCTGTGCTTCCACGGTCCGCTTTCACTTCGATGAATTGGCCGACCAAGCTTGGCCCAAATACCAGGCCGTCATCGAACAATGTTGCGGAATTCACGGAAAAGATCGCGCTATTGATCGCAAATGTATTGGCCGCAACATCCACTGAGTCGACAAAGCCGGTGATTTCGAGTTCGTCACCGTCGACACTTGGATGTCCATAATCGTCCGAACGCCCATCGCCTTCACGCTCTATTCGCGTAGCGATAATCCCCGTCTCGGTGGGGTAGCCGCTAACTTCCACAACCATGAACTGACCGGCCGGCAACAAGGATGGATCGAGATCTCTAATGTCGATTCCAGGTATGGAATCGTTGTCGCCGATGTCGAAATCGAACAATGTTTGCTCGTCGACTGTCACCACTTGACCGTTGACTTCGAACGTACCGATTAGCGGGTTTAGCGGATCGGGAAGAACGTTTTCGACAAAGCCTTTCAGGTCTTCATCGTAATAAATCTGCCCGGCGGTACGTACGCCATCCACGTCATCGGCGGACACATACACACGCATTCCGACAGCGAGTCCGCTATCGTCTCCGACGGTTTCGTCTTCGCCCTCAACAGAGACAACTGTGGTTTCGTCGACTTCGTATTTTACGCCATTGATAAATACGCTGCCAAAGCCGGTGATGATGCCGCTACTCGACACCTTCGAACTGGTTGGTGGAGGAGGTGGCGGCGGCGGAGGAGGTGGTGGTGGCGATGGAAGTGGCGCAACTGGCTGCGTCACAGAGACTGGATCGTCATTTCCGCCTCCGCCTCCGCTGCATGCGCCAAGCGCAAATAGGAATGCGAGTGCGGTGTTTGATAAGAGTGTCGTGTTTTTCATTTCCCAGCTCCCTACAGATCAGACTTGTTGGGTCTGACTGTCCTACCGGTGGTAGCTGACAAGAAGCTGACTTGGTTTGTCGGCTTTTGATAAACTTATATGACACTTCCATTCTGGTGAGTATGACGGACGTCGCTTTTTACGGTAAGGTCGTTTTCGCTGCGGCTATCGACTGAATACGTTGTTGCCCCATTGAATTCGCCATCTGGCGAAGAGACGAAATCGTTCAGGGTGTAGCTTCGCCGGTCAGCTCTAGCAATTCAAGGTAAGCGGCTTGGCGCGCTGCCCGTTGTTCTGCTGTGGAGCGAGATGCATCAATCAAACGTCGGCGGACATTTATAAGTTCGTCTATACGTATGTCGCCCAGTTCGTACCCTGCCTCTAAACGCACTAAAGCATTTTCAATAACAGTTTCGTTCTCGATCGCTCCTGAGAGTAACACGTCCGATTGTTGTAGCGTATTTCGTGCTGTCGCAACGATCTGCTCGAGGCGCCAGGTGAGGTCACTCCGTTGAGCTTCAGCAAGGCGAGCTTGCGCGCCCGCCTGTTCCGCACTGCTTCGACGGAACTGCCCGCTTAACGGCATCGAAAAGGAAAAGACGAGAGCTGTTTCGTCGCCACCGAAATCACTGCGTAGCCCAATCCCGAAAGTAGGATCTGGTGTGAGGTCGGCATTAGCGCGAAGCGCTTGAGTTTGTGCACGTTGTGCTTCCAGCGACGCAGTTCTTGTCATACGGTCGTAATCGGTTCGGGCCGCGAGAATAAGCGTGATATCTGACGAAGAAATTTGGATTTCAGGTGGTGCAACCGGCAGGTTTAGACTTGGATAGCGTTGCAATAGCTGATTGCGGGCCATCTGCGCTCTACTAAGGTCCTCGCGGGCACGTAGACTAAAATTGCTTGCCTCTGCCATCAATAAGTCGGCGTCGATCTGGCGACCTGTGCCAGCATCCACCTTCGCCTGTTCCAGTTCCGCCAGTTCTGATGACGCATCCGCTATTTCACGGGACACGCGTTCAAGCATTGTCCAGCGCGCCCATTCATTCCAGAGAGACAAAAAGATAAGTTCTTCTTCGAACCGCCTGGATGCATCGCGTGCGTCCGCTATTTCTGTTTCCAGATCAGCCAGACTGGCATCCAGATTACGTTTCTCAGGTAATCGAAAGGTGCGCGTTAAGTCTATCGACCATTCGGTGAAGCCCATGTCGGGCAAAAGCGGATCTTCAACCCGTCTATACCCTCCGGAACCACTCACTTCGTACTCGTAGGGCCCGTTGAGCAACTGGTTGCTTGCCGCTTGAGACCTTTGCATTTCAGCGCGCGCGATCGTCGTGACCGGCGTAGAGCTGACTGCCTCATTCATGAGCCTGAAGACATCAGCCTCTTGAGCAGACGACGAGCTTGCGGACAGGATGGCTGCCGCGGCTGCAGTAAACAGGATTAGCTTCATGTGAGACGTCCAAAATCGAGAACAGGTTCAACCCAATAGGCAATATTCGGACGCGGACATGCGGTTCGAACTGCTTCTAAAATCCGTGGAATATCGGCTTCCGGCAAAATCATTTGAACGGTGAAAACACGCATTGCGCCGCGAACACGTTCTGCCGCGGAAGGCAAATCCAAATTCTCCCCGCGTCCTTCACCCGCCAGTATCGTATATCCCGGAAGCGCGGGTTCCAGCGCATCAAGGCATTCAATCAGGGCGATCTCGACAACCGCAGGACAAACAATTGTTAGTTTGCGAATGGTCGCGTCCATCGGACTTCTCCATCGTGTTTGGAATTCGCAGAGCCCGCGATTCCGAACTGGCGGTATAGAACTGGTAAAAGAAGCAAGGTCAGCACCGTCGAGGAGACAAGGCCGCCGACGACCACGATTGCCAACGGTCGCTGCAGTTCGGATCCGGGGCCGGTGGCGAAGAGAAGTGGAGCAAGTCCGAAAGCCGCCGTTGTTGCAGTCATCAGAACGGGACGTAAGCGGCGAATGGACCCGAGCTTCACGACTTTATCGACTGGGTGTCCTAGGGCATGGAGATCATTGAAATATGTGATCATCACCAAGCCGTTGAGAACAGCTATGCCTAGCAGAGCGATAAGGCCAACCGATGCGGGAACCGACAAATATTCTCCCGACAGACTTAAAGCTACGATCCCGCCAACCAATGCGAATGGAATGTTGAAGAGGATCAGCAGTGATTGTCTGACCGAGCGTAAGGTTGCAAACAATACAATGAAGATCAGGCCGATCGATAGAGGCACCATCAGAGACAGCCTTGCGGATGCTCTTCTCTGATTTTCGAACTCGCCACCGAATTCGAGGCTATAGCCAACGTCGAGGTTCACCTGATCTGCAACGGCCTGCTGTGCGTCAGTTACAAAGCCAACCAGATCGCGGCCTTCAACAAAGGCCTGCACAACTGCATAACGAGAAGCATTTTCGCGTGCTGCTGAAGCAAGACCGGCAACCCGTTCAATGCGGGCAATCTCAGTCAGGGGGACACGAACACCATCTTCATTGACCAGCCGGATATTCTCAAAATCCGGTACGCTGTTTGACACGAGCGGGTCGGTTCGGACCACGATAGGTGTCCGGCGACCAGGTTCGATTACTTCTCCCGTGACAATACCCTCAAGCCGGGCCCGAAGTTCATCCTGAATTTCAACAACGGTGAAACCAAAGCGGCCTGCGCGCTGTTGGTCGATGTCAATTTGCAGATACTCTGAAACATCGTTGGACGTCGTGAATACATCGGATGCACCCGGGACATTGGATACAACGCGTTCGATTTGCCCGGCAACTGAGGCGAGGGTATCATAATCAGGACCGAAAATTTTGATCGCAAGATCCCCACGGGAGCCGGTGAGAAGTTCCGATACGCGCATTTCGATAGGTTGGGTAAATGCCGTCTCAATCCCAATAAAATCGTCCATGACTGTCCGGATCTCGCCGACTAACCAATCCGTGTCGGGCCCGCGCCAAGTTTCGCGTGGCGCAAGCTGAAGGAACATATCGCTTTCATTCAGACCCATCGGGTCCAGGCCTAACTCGTCAGACCCAACGCGGGAAATGACATGCTCGACTTCAGGAACCGCTTCAAGAATAGCAGCTTCGATCCGCAAATCGTCCGCCTCACTTTGGTTGAGCGTGATCGACGGAAGGGATGCTGCTTGCATGACGATGTCGCCCTCGTTCATCGTCGGCATGAAGGTTTTGCCCGTCGATTGATATGCAAATACCGCCAAAACCGCGCTTAACGCGGCTATCGCGTAAATCACCGACGGTCGGCGCAGCACTATGTCCAGAACGAATTCATAGCCCGGTGTGAGCACGCGCATGAGAACGGTGTCTCCACCAGATTTTGCCTTCAACAGATATGACGCCAGCATTGGTATCAGCGTGAACGCAAGAATGAGCGCGGAGCCCAGGGCAAAAACAATCGCCAACGCCACAGGCGAGAATAACTTTCCTTCCAGACCTTGCAGGGTGAGGAGGGGTACGAAAACGAGACAAATGATGAAGACGCCTGCCGCGGTAGGTAAGGCGACCTCGCTAGCTGCACGGTACAGTACATGCAGCTTGTTGGCGGTTTTGTTTTCTCGCAGGCGCTCTACAGCGTTCTCGGTGACGACAATCGCACCGTCCACAATCATGCCGATAGCGATAGCGAGTCCGCCAAGACTCATCAGGTTTGCAGATAAGCCGAACTGGCTCATGAGAAGGAAAGTCGAAAGCATCGCAGCGGGCAGGATGAGACTCACCACGAGCGCGGCGCGCCAGTCCCCAAGAAAGAGCACCAGTAGAACGATCACGAGGCCAATGGCGATCAGAAGCGCTTCACTTACGGTGCCAACCGCGGTCTCGATTAAATCCGCCCTGTTGTAAAAAACTGAGATCGAAACGCCCTCGGGAAAGCCGCTCTCGAGTTCCGCAAGTCGTTCTTCAACATTCGAGACAACACTTCGTGCATCCGCCCCGCGAAGCGCCACCACGATGCCCTCTACAGCTTCGCCGGTTCCATCGCGCGTCACTGAGCCATAACGGGTGAGCGAACCAGTTTCGACCCGCGCAACATCGCTAACGCGAATAACAGTACCGTTCACTTCCCCAACAATCAGGCCTGACAGATCGGAAGGACCAGAGGCTGCGCCGACGGATCGCACGACCAACGCTTCCTCGCCATCGCTAACGCGACCTGCACCGTCATTGCTATTATTCATCTCCAGCGTGTGACGCAGATCTGCGAGAGAGATGCCAGTGGCCGCCATCGCCGCTTCATCTGGAACGATGGTGTAGGTGAGTACGCGCCCACCCAATGCATTTACATCTGCAACACCCTCAAGACCGCGCAACGCTGGTCGGATTGTCCAGTCTAGAAGGCTACGCTTTTCTTCGAGAGAAAGCGTGTCGCCTTCAACGGTGAACATGAAGACTTCTGAGAGCGCGGTCGATATCGGTGCAAGACCGCCGTCTACGGTTTCTGGTAAGCTGTCACGAACAATATTCAGGCGTTCTGAAACTTGTTGGCGCGCCCAGTAAATGTCCGTTCCATCTTCAAAATCGATCGTGACGTCAGCGATCGCATACTTAGCGCGCGCCCTCATGATAGTCTGGTTCGGGATGCCCAGGAATTCTGTTTCCAATGGCCGCACAATTCGTGCCTCGACCTCTTCTGGCGTCATGCCAGGAGCTTTCATGATGATCTTAACCTGGGTTGGTGCGATTTCCGGAAACGCGTCGATCGGCAGTTTATATGCTGCAAATATTCCCGCGATTATCAGGATGAGAGCTGCGCCCAGCATGAATACACGCTGGGTAAGCGAAAAGGCGATAAGCCGATCAAGGAAACCCATTATCCGGCCTCGACAATATTTTTAAGCGCGGCGAGACCGGAAACAATAACCTCATCCCCAGGCTCTAAATCGCCGGTTACCATAGCGAACGAGCGGTTTTGAGAGAGAATGTTCACATTCACGAGTTCCACACCGTCAGTGCGATCTACAAAAACTGCTGTATCATTTCCAAAGCGGACAATTGCACGAGCTGGTACGCTCACTCCGCGTTGATTACTCGCAGCGGTGAATTGAGCGTCTATAAGTTGGCCAACACGCCAGCGACCGCCCTCAGGAAGAGCGACGTACACATTTACAGATCTGGTGATTGGATCGATCTCAGGGGACGTCGCCACAATTTCACCCGTCCGCCCCGATGAGACCAGGCCGACGGTCATCCCGACGTCCAGATGTTCAGCGATTGTTTCTGAGACTGGAATTTCCAGCCAGAATTCATCGCCCGATGTTAGCAAAAGGACCGGCTGTGCGCGGGCAACGCTCGCACCGGGTTGAACCAGAAGCTGTGCTACTTCGCCCGAGCGGCGCGCGAGCAGATCAAATTCTCCCGTTCCTGCGCCCGCTCGGACGATGGACAGGCTTCGTTGGCTTGTCGTGAATTCTAGCGCTGCTGCCGTTGCTTCATGACGCGCCTCTTCAATTTCTTCTCGCGAACGAAGACCGAGAGCACCAAGAGCCTCGGCTCGTTCGGCAAGTTCGGCCATATGCTCTGCTGTAAGCCGTCGTGTTTCTAATTCCGTCTGGCTAGCTTCATAGTCCGGGCTGTAGAGGCGAGCGATGGGGCGGCCCGCCTCTACAGCAAAGCCAGGCACTGCAAGGTTTTCTATCAACACTGCGTCGAAGGGCGAGGTCACGGGGAAACTTCCCCCGGGGGGTATGATGACCTGTCCCGTGAACTGACTGGCTTCCGGACGTTGCGCAGAGGATGACACCACTGCGCTTTCTATGCCGAGTGCTTTTCGCTGAGCAGCCGTGAGACCTATTTCCTGAGCTTGCGCCAGACCGGCGGCGAATGCCGCAGTCATCCCAAAAAGTGCTGCGGAAACTATCTTAAAAATCATCAGGCAAAGCCCCAGCCTCGGTTGAACTGGGAGTCATTTAGTTGCTGAAACTGACATCAACCTGACATAGAAGCGGGCAGGTCAGTTTGCCGTTGAAGGAAACACGAGCTTAAGGCCGTTCTGTTCCGGTAAACAGGTGAGTAATTCGCCGCCATGGGCCTCTGCGATGCGATCCGCAATTGCGAGTCCTAGTCCCGCTTCTCCGCCTGCGGCGCTATCAGCTCGAACGCCTCTGGCCTTCAGGCGCTCTAATTCATCGGAGGGTAGGCCGCAGCCTTCATCCAATATGGTGATCATCGGGCCGGGACCAGCTACAAGCGTAACCTGACCGCCTGACGGGGTAGCACGCAGCGCATTGGAAACGAGGGTGCGAACTGCGGCTCCAATAGCTTCATCAAGGCCCATAATAGGCTTTGGTTCCGTCACTTCACATGAAAGTTCGCGACGGATGGCAATCGCTGCGGGTGCCATGTCTTCTACGATTGACCGTACCAGTTTTGCCGGATCTACCAGAGAGCCGGAGCTCACAATGTCTGTCGAGTTGCTCCTGGCGAGAAGCAGCAACTGATCAATCATTTCTGACAGGGAAAGAATGTGTTTGCGAAGTCGGGGGGCGTCTTTCTCCGACAATTTATCCAGTTCCAGCGTCAATAGTGCGAGTGGTGTTTTGAGCTCATGAGCGGCATCGGCTGCAAAAGCCTCCTGGCGGCGAGCATGTGTCATAAGTCGGTGGGTTAACTCGCTGACCGAGGTGACGAATGGCTGTAACTCAGTCGGAAAAGACTGGATATTCGGATCGTAACTCTCCAAACGGGACGCGGCTGCGCTCACTTCCTTGGCTGTATTCTCCAGATCGCGTTCCACACGCCGGACGACGAGTACGGCTCCTGTGCCAAAAAGTAATAGAAACAATATGAGCGGGAGCGCGACATGTTCTATTATTTCCGTCTGTGCATCACCAGTCGGAGTCCCGAATAAATCATACTGAAGTACGACAACGATAGCGAGAACTGTTGCACCTAGCACTCCGGACAAGCCAAGACCGGCGAGCAATCTCTGTCTTATGGATTTCACTAGTCGCTCCCGTTGCCGAGGTAATAGCCCACCCCGCGAACTGTATGTAGCATGCCGTCTGCGCCCGCGTCGGAAAGACGTTTGCGAAGGCGTGATGCAATTGCCTCCAGAGCATTTGGCGTAACCGCTTCATCCGCTCCATAGATGCCAGCTTCAATCCGTTCGCGAGGTATAACGCGTCCGCAATTTCGAATAAGAATTTCGAGCATTTCAGTCTCTTTCCCACCAAGCTTGAATGGGTTGAGGTTGAATTGAACTTCTCGCGTCACAGGATTTAAAGAAAGCCCGCCGCACTCAAGTTGCACACTTTCTCGGGTGCCGGGGCGACGTCGGATGGCTCTGAGACGGGCCGCGATTTCCTCAGCTTCTGCCGGTTTGACGAGGTAATCGTCTGCTCCCGTGTCGAGCCCCTTCACACGTTCGTGCAGTGTCCCACGCGCAGTGAGCACAAGAACTGGGGGGCGACTGTCTGGTTGTCCGGCGAGCCATATAAGTCCATCTCCGTCCGGCAAACCGAGATCTAAAAGGATCGCATCATATTGGCCCGCATGAAGTAAGTGGTCTGCATCTTCGAGATTGGCGGCCAAATCTGCATTAATGCCACGCACGCCCAAGCGCTCTGCCAGTAGGGTTGATAGAGCCGGGTTGTCTTCAACGATCAGAATTCGCATCTCATGCCTTTTTTGCCGATCATGACAGAATAATCTGACAAGTTGCTGACAAGCTAGCGGATATGAAAACTGAAATGACGCTAAGTCAGTTTTAAAACCTGCTCTCGAATTTGGTTACCGCTTCACAACGGGGACAGCCTTGCGGATGCGTTATCCGCCATCCGGGTGGCCGAAGTTACTGAGAATTCTGAAAATACATCCTGTGACCAGTCTGTGGAGTAAGCCAAAGAGTAAGCCATAGCCTTAAGTGACAGGTTATTTTCGTCTCCTTCGAGCGCCGGACTGCAGCCGCTCAAGTGTCTGCAACGTCTGATCAAACTGTCTTGCCAGTCGGTCGTCCATCTTGTGAAGGATGGTTAGCCGAGTCGGGTCCAGGCTTTCACCGTGGATTTGTTGTCGAACGAGAGGACGTTGTTGGATGCTTTTAAGGCCGTTCCTCAGCAAGGGTATCACATCCACCCTCAGGAACGATAGCAGGTGCTGACTTAGCGGTTCAGAGGAGTCTTCCAGATCTTCCTTGTGATCTCCCCACCATGCGCGTGTATCGTCGCTTAGCAGCGCCAGAGCCTCACTGGTGAGGTCTTCTTTTGACGTGTCCTCAAGCAGGGCAATGGCTGTCTCGCTGCGCCGCAGGCTGTCTGCAAGGTCTCGCTTGTCGCGAATGTCGGCGGTCTCATCGGTTTTCAGTGCTTCATGGGAACTGGTGTGAGAGCGATCCCTCGATGGATCTGCACAAAGGGCGCGACGGGTGACCTGATCTCCGCGTTCAATGCTGGACCTTTGCTGAGCGGTAGCCATATGCGAAGCACGCTCTGCTAACGCGATCCTGCGTCTTTTGAAGCTGATCATGGTCAGCTGTTCGATCAGTTCAAGTTCGGCTGGTCCGGAAGGTTGGAATTGCTCTTGATAGGCTTTGTAGAGATCGTGAAGCTCGGATGACAGCTCCCACGGAAGTAGGGCCGCGCTCATATGTTCGGGCAGCGAGTTGCGTTGTGACGTTGATACCAGGCTCATGACCAGAACCCTCCAGATTTTCTCAAGCTTGTGATGCTTCGTCTGAAGCCCGGCACGCGATGTTCAATCTCATCCAAGGCCGCAGTTTCGCGCGCAATGATTTCATCGAATAGTCGGGCATAGGTTTTCTGATGCATGCCCTTCGGACGCGGCATTGGCGCCTCCATCATTGTGTCGGCGTGCAGCTTTTTTCTAAGCTTCCGAATTTTGCGACACTGCCGGTCGAACACTCCCTCTCGAGACGATGCGTGAATCAGGTCGTGGCATGTCTGGCATCGAAACTCTTTTCCAGCACCATAGAGAAAACGAACTCGCCTCGCGCATGCTGGGCACTCAAAATAAACCTGCTGGCCGCCCAGATGACGGTCTACACGCAACAGCCTGATAACCTGACGGACAGACTGCCATTCCTCTTCGCCGCGCTTGTATCTATAGCTGAGCTCAATCTGGTCCGTGCCACCATAAACATTGATCAGATTTGAATTGCCGCTGGCGCTTTTCCATTCCCATGCGCCAATCCATCCTGGTGTCAGCATGCCTTCGCGTTTGAAACGGCAAACATCAATGCGCCGATGCTCTTCGAGTGTGTCGCCGCGCAGTCGATTATGATTGCCGCTTCCTAGGCCGCCCATGGTTCCGCTCCCGATATTTTCACAAAGAAGTTTGAAGATTGATGAGGTGTGACGAATGTGGATGTCGTTGTGACGGATGAATGTCGTAAAAATTGCGTCGAGACGCCCATGTCGCCGCAGTCGTGACGGATGTGACAGACCAAAAGCCAATAGTTTCTAAAGCGCGCGCACGTGAGCAATCGGTTTGCTCCTGTTAAAATCACATCCGTCACAGGCGTTGAATTTATTGAGGAAATGATTTGAAGCATTCGTCACCTATCCGTCACGGAGACCGGTGTTTCCGTCACACTTCGAAGTGTGGCGTGTCAGCTTGATGCCTAGAATGACATTGCCAATTCGCTTGTGGATGACGCTGATGTCGCTGCGGTTTAGCTTGCCGATGCGCTGCGTGAAGGCTTTTTGCCAAGGCACATTGCTTGGCGAGAGGCCTACCGTTTCGCTCCATCGCTTGAAGGATGTGTAGGCGTCTTTGACGCGTATAAAATCTGAGCTCGATCCGGTGATCTCAACGACGTCCTCGTCGTTCAACCAAGCCTCAACTGGATCAGAAACTGACATCCATTCGTTTAGCGTCTTGGCCGCGCTTGGAATTTGAGTGAAGCCGTCTTGTGCGATCAGTCTTAGTGCGCCCGCAATAATCCAATTCAGAAGGATTTCAGGTTCGCGCTCCACAATGAGGCGATCAAGGTTCGCAATACGCTCTTCTTCCGGAATTGTCCGATTAAAAGGAATGATATGAAGGCGTCTCAGAACACCTGCATCCATACCGTCTGAAAAGGGCGGAAGTGTATTGGTGGCGAAGATATGCTGAGCCATGGGTGAAAAGGTAATCGGAACTTTGTATACCTGACGCGCCGCGGTTCGCTCGCCGGTGATTGCGCCTTTAAATGTGTCGGACCGAATTGCAGAGGCGCCAAGCTCATCAGCAGTGTTGAGAAGCACGCCTGGTAGCGTGGCGCGCATTTTATCATCTCCAAGCTGCTGCGCCGTGAGGGTAGACGTGACGCGCTCGTCCATCATCTGCCTGAACAGTCCAAGAAACTTCGACTTTCCGTTTCCGGCAGTCTGGCCATACAGAATAGCTGCTTTGGGGTTCACAAGCTTGGTACCAAGACCGAGCAATGCAGCGGCGGCCACTTCGGCAAGCGCATGGGCTTTCTGGGGTGCGTCAAGATCCCCTCGAAAGCATCCTTCTATCAGTGTGTGAAGCAGGGTATCTTCGGGTGGCTCGGCGCATACGCTTCCATTCCAAGTCACTTGCAGGACGTGGCGCGTTCTATGCTCTGCCCGATGGGGAATGGTTTTGGCTTCGCCGTTCGAGATTTCGATGAAGCCATTCTTCACATTGATCCCGGTTGCCGCGTCTTTGAAAAAGTCATCGTCACGAAGTTCAATCGCAATCAGCTTTTGAACGCCATTGCGAACGCGGTCGCTGAGTTTCCATGTGCTGGAAGATGCACCATTTTCGGGAACGACTAATTGGCCATCATATTTCCGAATAAACGGAAGCAGCATTGTCTCGGTGAGCGGTTCCCAATGGGCGCGGTTCCAGAACCAGAGCTCGCCTTCGCTATAGGTGATCTCTCCATAGCGTTCGCGCAGATCCTCAATCACGCGTAGCGCGACTTCCGCTTCAGAACCGATCTTCAGATCCCGATCTGGATCAAGCATGCCAGCAGGGTCAAATTCGCCTTCGTCTAAAGCTGTTCGCAAGGCGTCCTCGCCGTCTGAGCGCAGGGTGTCGTTTGCGTCCCTGCCGCTCATGATGACGGCCCAGTCAGCTGTGTTAGGCGAACTTCAAAACCAAGCTCTTTTAAACTGTCGTGTAGACGCTTTGCGTTCAAACGCCCGGTCTGATCGCTATCTGCAACGATAGTGACGCTTTCCACCCATGTCGGAACGCACTGGGCAAGCTTCGGCATATGCGTCGCAGAGCCTGCTGCCCATGCGCCAAGACCGGTTGCCAGATGCACTGACAACGCATCCTCAATCCCCTCCGTAATACAGAGGCCACAGGCGTCATTGGTTGGCGCGACACACAGAGGCTGGCCAGACACGGCGCCCAGCATCATCTTACCGATCTTGTTTGCACGCTCATCAAGGCGCGTCAGGTGCACAGCTGTAACGCTTCGTTGCAGTGTCAGATCAGATGGCTCTGTGCCTTCTGCGAGGCCGAACGCCGTCACAATGCTTGGCGGATGAGATCCGCGTGGCGGCAGATACCTCATGGTCGCTGGTAATGACTTGAGATCCAGCCCGCGCGCATCTCTTAGATAGTGCTCACCCAATGTGCCTTTGAGGGGCTGAGACTGCGACCAGAGCCAGTTTGCTGTGCGGCTGGTATCCTTTTGCTTCGGGCGAGCGAGTTGTCTGGCATGGGGTACGTGATGCTTGTCACGGTCTTTATGTCCGCAGCGAATGCACCACGTGCGCCTGCTACCTTTCTTATCTTCCCAGACACCCACCGTTTTCTTGTTGCGATTGGCAGCGGTATGGCATTTCGGGCCGCACGCAGGGCAGGGCATATGATAGTCCGGCGGTCTCCGGTTATTGCGATCAAGATTAGGCTGCATCGGCTTCATCCTTGGCTTCAAAAGAAGAAAGCCAGGCATCGAGCGCGGTGATGCGGATCAGACGTCTGGTTCCAATCTTGAAGCTCGGCAGGTCGCCGTTGGACAAAGATTCATAGAGTTTGGTTCGCCCCATTCCGCTCATGCGAACGGCTTCGTTCACTGAAACGGCGAGACGGTTCTGGGTATCCGGGTTTTGCATGAATGCCTCCGTGTTGAAGTGGACACGAGAAGCAGGGTGAGGGATTGTGAGTCCGGTTTAAGTGGTCCGGTAAGAGGGCTTAAACCGGACTCTGGACTTTCAAGTTGACGCGGAGAGTGCGTCTTCTCGTCCTTTGAAGATAGCTGAGCGACCTGGCAGCTCCATATCTTTTGGCCAGTTTGACGAAAGCAATTTGCGAAGACTTTTCTCTCCTTTCGGAAGCTCCTCTCCCGAAGAAAGATGTTGAAGAAAAATCTGCTTGGCGAGATCGGTTTTTGGGGCGCTCCTGTTTCTCTTTCCGTCGATGTTCAGAAGCTTCCGCAACGCATCCGGGCGGAGTAAGAACCTACCTTCTTCGAAAGTCAGAACGTCTGCGAAAACTGCGAAGCGGTGGGTCCCTGCATTCTCTATCAGATATTCAGGTGCATTTGCCGTCAGAATGATCCCGCGCTCAATCCCGATCCCTTCGCGGTTGGTTTGTATAACCTGTTTGAGTTGCTGAAAATCATGAAGCTGGCGCGCGACGAAAACTGAAAACTCGGTGTTTCCTAATCGCCCTGAACCAAGGTCCCAAAAGCTTTCTCGAAGTTTACGGATACGCGAGACATCACATTCAAATGCTGTCGCAACGTCCTGAAGAAATAGGTCTTCTCTTAAATTTTGTGTCTCGACATCGAGCGTGGCAAAATGCACGGGACCTTGAGATGGGCAAAGGCCGGAGTAAACGCCCAAGTCTGCAACATATGATACTTCGACGGGGTGGCCGGGATGGTCGCAAAAATCGCATGGAAGCGTTTTGCGATCTGATCGCCCCGTGAATAGCTGGGAGTTCATAACGTCTTCATACGACGCTCCGAATATCCTGGCCCAATGCGCTATTGAGACATGAGGGCAGCCTGCCTCGAAACTGCGGGCAAGGAAGTCGACGACCGGATCTCTCATGCGATTGCACCAAATAGTGGAGCATGATCGGACCGTAGCCGAAGGTGGTTCACCCACTCCATCACGAGATGACGCGCAACATCGAGATCATTCTCTACGATTACAGCATTTCTGTTGATTTTGCCGCGTATTGTTAGCCCCTTTGAAAATATGCGAGGCTCCTCCACGATTATTTGAAAAGAGACACTTATAACCCGCGCCCCTGTAAGCGTTTCATTCAGCGAGCGCGTGGGAGATGGCAGACCGCGAGCCTCACAATGCTTCAAGCGGCTTTGCCGGAAGGATAGGGGGAACTCTATTTCAAGCCGGTCGATTTGATCGCTACCGGAATAGCAGATTGAACAACTGGTCAGGCCTGCTTCCCGGATGCCAAGCTTCGCAGGGGCTGAGTAGTCTGACGCGTAGAGCAGGCTGGAAAGGTTGTAAGTATCTGCAATGAACGGATTGAGATCTGCTGATCCAAACAATGTCCGGGCCACTGTCTCACCTAATGCTTTGCGGTCCTCTTTCCCAAGCCATCGCCCGAACACGGTCATGCTCTGATCCGTTGGGCTTATGGCGACGCAGATCATTCTGTGTTTGCTCGGAAAAATGAAACCAGCACCACGGTGGTCAAAGGTGGCAAGACCATCGCGGTCATCTCCCCAGTGAATCAGAATTCGTAATTCCTTTAAGGGATTGAATGGAAGCAGGGGTTGAATTATCCGAGGGTCACATTTGACTGAACAATCCGGTCCGAAGCGATAATAAAACCATTCTTCAAGCGCGTGTTTGAAGCTCTGACCTAAGTCCGGAGCAGCAAGAGTTAAACTCGCGTCGAGTTTGAACCGGTCATAATAATTTGTCGAAAAGCGGAATTTGCTCGCCAGTCTTTGATGTACAGCGAGTTCGAATATGTCTGGTTGGTTGATCATATAGAAAAGCGCCTGTTTGAAGGCGCTTCTGCATGTCGGCGGTGTGCTGAAATTCTGTCGGCGCTGGGCGACCGCGTTTCGTAAACAATTCAGGCCGTCTGTGTCGCCCAGAATGTTCACGCGATATAGATCGTAGAGCAGCTTTTGAGCCTCTTCACGATCTACCGCTTCATGAAGTTCCTGCTCCATCCGAAACCCGAAATATTTGTCGGGCTTATAGCCGGGAATTTCAGGCGCATCTCGATGGAATCGCCGTTGGAAATAGACGCCAAAAAGTTCCGGCCCGCATTTATGGATAAGATTGCTAACACTTAACGCCATCAGATAGTCCCCAGAATGAACTCACCTGAATTCTGGCGGACTGTGAATGGCGAAAATTTGGCATATTTTGGGCCATGTGAAGAAAAGTTGTACAATATATAGTACTGAGGCCACGGATAACTCATTGCGGGCGAAGTGGCAACCCCGTCCTTCTGATTGCCTTCACGCCAGTCCCTTGCGAACATGGGCGAACAGATTCGATGCGAGGGCGGAAAGCGGCATGATCAACGGGGAATTGCGGTCAAAGATCGACAGCGTTTGGAATTCATTCTGGTCGGGTGGCGTGGCAAACCCGCTTTCGGTGATCGAACAGATCACCTACCTGCTCTTCATCAAACGCCTCGACGATCTTCATACAAATGAAGAGAACAAGGCCAGCATGCTGGGCCGTCCGATGGCGAAGCGTATTTTTCCTGAAGGCAAGGATGGGCTTGAAACCCCGCTCTTCCGCGATGGCGGTTGCGCTTACGAACTTATGCGCTGGTCACGCTTCAAGAATGAACAGCCTGAACGCATGTTTGAAATCGTCGACAGCCACGTCTTCCCATTCCTGAGGGAGTTGTCTGGCGACGGCACGGCGCTTTCCAAGCATATGGGCAAAGCCCGCTTTGGGATTCCGACGCCGCGCTTGCTGGCCACTGTTGTCGACGCGCTCGACGGCATCCCGATGGAGAAGAAAGACACCAAGGGCGACCTCTATGAATACATGCTCGCGAAGATTGCCAGCGCAGGCCAGAACGGTCAGTTCCGCACGCCCCGCCATCTGATCGAGCTGATGGTGCATATGATCGCGCCAAAGCCGGGGCAGTCCATTTGCGACCCGGCAGCGGGCACAGCCGGTTTCCTTGTCTCCTCTGTGGAATACCTCGAACAGACCTATGGCGAACAGATCTGGCGCGACGCAGACCTGCGAAAGCATTTCGAAACCGACGCCTTCACCGGCTTTGATTTCGACGAAACCATGCTCCGCATTGGCGCGATGAACATGCTGCTCCATGGCGTCGAAAACCCCGATATCCAGTATCGCGACAGCCTGACTGAGGGCGCGCATGATGATGAGGAATTCGACATCATCCTCGCCAACCCGCCCTTTGCGGGCTCGCTCGATTATGATGCCTGTTCGAAAGATTTGCAGCGCATTGTGAAGACAAAAAAGACCGAGCTCTTATTCCTCGCGCTCTTCCTCAGTCTGATGAAAACCGGTGGCCGCGCGGCGGTCATCGTGCCCGATGGCGTGCTGTTCGGCTCTTCCAAAGCGCATAAAAGCCTTCGAAAAATGCTGGTGGAGGATCATAAGCTGGACGCCATCGTGAACCTGCCTTCGGGCGTGTTCAAACCCTATGCGGGCGTCTCCACCGCCATTTTGTTCTTCACCAAAACGGATATGGGGGGCACGGATTACGTCTGGTATTATGACCTCCGCGCCGATGGCAAAAGCCTGGATGATAAGCGGACGGATCTGCTGGCTGAGGAGCTGCTTGGCCCGAAGCCGGAACGCGCGCTGACGACCGAAGAGCATGAAAAGAACAATCTGCCAGATTGCCTTGCCCGCTGGGCAGACCGCGCCGGGGCAGAGCGGGAGAATCCACGCACGGCGCAAAGCTTCTGTGTGCCAAAGGCCGATATTGCCGCCGCCGATTATGACCTCTCTTTCAACCGCTATCGTGAGGAAGAGATTGAAGAGGTGGAGTATGACCCGCCGGAGCGGATCATTGCAGAGCTTCGCGCCCTCGAAACCGACATTTCCAAAGGCCTCACCGAGCTTGAGGAGATGCTGAAGTGAGCTGGCCGAAAGTTGCGTTGGGGGAATTGGTTCAGCCCATATCGAAGTGGAATCCGTCGTCTGACGCACCTGACGAGTACCTTTCCTACATCGATATTGCGTCTGTCGACCAAGAGCGAAAACAAGTTGTCGGCCCTCAACGGGTTTTAGGTGCGGAGGCTCCCAGTCGAGCGCGCCAGCTCGTCGAACAGGGCGATGTTTTGGTCTCCACGGTCCGGCCAAATCTGAATGCAGTGGCTTTTGTTGGCTCTGAGCATCAAGGTGCTACCGCTTCAACCGGCTTTAGCGTTCTGAGGGCGTGGCCAAACAAATTGGATGGTCGATTTCTGTACCACTGGTCAAAGCATCCACGATTTGTCGAGATGCTTACGAAGCGAGCCACAGGACAAAGCTATCCTGCGGTAAGTGACAAGATAATCAAAGAAACCGAAATCCCCCTGCCGCCTTTGGAGGAGCAGAAGCGGATTGCGGCGATCCTGGACAAGGCAGATGAGCTGCGACGGCTCCGCCGCCGCGCCATTGATCGCCTCGATACCTTTGGTATGGCGTGTTTCAAAGAAATGTTCGGCGATCCGTTGGATGCTCCAACAAGTGATCTTCAGCTCACGATTGAGCCTCTG
The DNA here is from genome assembly GCA_002723155.1 of Ponticaulis sp. GTDB lineage: Bacteria > Pseudomonadota > Alphaproteobacteria > Caulobacterales > Hyphomonadaceae > Ponticaulis. Next base: position 75,687 of record PBNO01000008.1, read on the forward strand.
GATGAATCTATTCATTTTATAGATTATAGAGGAAAAACCCCGCCAAAGTCGGAGCAAGGTATTCCCCTAATAACTGCGAAGAACGTAAAGCAAGGGTACATAAATCGCGAACCACGGGAATTTATTGAAACAGATCAATATGATAGTTGGATGACTAGGGGGTTCCCTCAGTTCGGAAATATTCTGTTTACGACCGAAGCTCCTTTGGGAAATGTTGCACAGCTTCTCACCGAAGAGAAACTCGTCATTGGACAACGACTTCTAACGCTTCAACCGGACCAGACCGTCCTAGATAGTAAATACGTTCTGTATTTTCTTCGTAGCAAAGGATTTCGAAAACGAATGATCTTAAATAGTTCGGGGTCCACGGTTAGAGGGATAAAGTCCCGGCTGCTAAAGAAGATCGACATTGCGTATCCAAGTATCGAGCTCCAGCGCACATTTTCTGCTCGAGTGTCGCAAGCAGAGTGCTTATTAAATCAAGCGCATGTTCAAAGCGTGTTAGCTGAATCCCTATTCTCCTCACTCCAGCAACGCGCGTTTCGCGGAGAGCTGTAAGGCATGGCGCAAACGCATTCCCTACATCTGAAGCCGGAATTGCTGGAAGAGGGCTATTGGCTCTTTGTCTGGCGGGTGACGACGCCGATGGGCGAGCTGCTATATGTCGGACGGACGGGCGATTCATGCATCCAGCATGCCAGCGCGCTCTAATTCTTTCCGTACAACCACGAACCCTTATGGACATGTCAGACCTGCCGTTCCAATATACTGAGTTGTAATCGGGGGCGTTTTCGTTTGTCACAATTTGGCTTCGCAGCAGAGTTTAAAGACTTTCACGAACTGGTCGTGAAAGCAGAGAATACCGCGCTTGCTGACCCGCGCGCGAGTGCCGTTTTCTCCCGGCTGGCCGTCGAGACCATGGTGGACTGGCTCTACAAAGC
>PBNO01000009.1 GCA_002723155.1 Ponticaulis sp.
CACGGTCAGATGGACCACAGCCAGCATCAGGGCATGGATCATTCCGGCCACGGTCAGATGGACCACAGCCAGCATCAGGGCATGGATCATTCGAGCCACGGCCAGATGGACCACAGCCAGCATCAGGGCATGGATCATTCAGGTCACGGACAGATGGATCACAGCCAGCATCAAGGCATGGATCATTCAGGTCATCAGATGCCCGCCGCAGAGCCGGAGGCCGCTGCGACACAGCAACATAACCATGGAGGGCATCACCGATGAGACGCTCTTTGACTCTGGGGCTGGTTCTCGGCGCCGCCGCGTTCGCCCTGCCAGCTTTCGCCCAGCATGATCATCATTCAGAAGGCGAGGCGCCGCTCTGGTCGCAAGCCGATGAAATCTGGGGCGCCGAAGCGATGGAAGAGTCGCGTAATGCTGTGCTGCATCACCATGGTCGGCATGCGACTGATGCGATTGAAATCCACCGTTTCGAGCTTCAATCGGGCGAGGATGAGGATGTTATCCTTCTCGATGGTGACGTCTGGTATGGCGGTGACGTCAACAAGCTCGTCGTGAAAACCGAGGCGGAATACAGCCTCGATCATAACGAGTTTGAAGAGATAGAAGTGCAGGCGCTCTGGTCACGTGCAATATCTCCCTATCTGGATGTGCAGGCCGGCATCCGCCATGATTTTGAGCCGGATGGTTTAAGCCATGCTGTGCTCGGCCTTGAGGGCATGCTGCCATACCGCTTCGATATGGATGGCGCGTTCTTCCTGAGTGAAGAAGGTGACCTGACCGCGGGCGTTGAGGTGGAATACGAGCTTATGCTCACGCAGCGGCTTCATATTCTTCCGCGCGCAGAACTTGGCTGGTCGGCGCAGGACGTTCCCGAACGCGGTACAGGCGAAGGTTTCACGAACGGTCAGTTGGGCGTTCGTCTGGCGTATGACGTTGTGCGTGAATTCGCGCCATTCGTAGGTGTCGAGTGGCAGGGCAGTCTGGGTGAAACCGAAAACATTCTGAGCGCTGCTGGTGAAGACACTGAGCAGACGGTTTTCGTGATCGGATTTCACGCCTGGTACTAAGCGGCAGGCCGCTTTTCGGAACCAACGGTACATTGTGCCGTTGGTTTTCTGACAGCAGCCTGACGGAGAACAGCTTTGAGTGAATCTGCGCAAAAATATCTACGCTTCTTTGTAATGATCGCCGTGTCTATGGTGGTGATGTACGGCGTGATGTATCTGCATACCTACGAGCTCGACCATGTTCATTTCAGCGAAACACGCCTGTTCATGACCCTCCTCATGGGGGCGAGCATGATGGTTGTTATGTTGTTGTTTATGCTTCGCATGTACGACAACACATTGATGAACCTGACTATACTGTGTGGGGCAGTGGTCTTGTTTATCGTCGCGACGTGGCTTGTGCGTTCACAGGCAACCGTTGGCGATGAAGCATATATGGATGGAATGATTCCGCACCATTCGATTGCGCTGCTCACAAGTGAGCGGGCGGATATCGAAGACCTCCGCGTGAGAGAGCTGGCAGATGGCATTATCGCAGCTCAGAAACGCGAGATTGCGGAGATTAAATGGTTATTAGGGGACATTGAGCGGAACGGTCCTGCGACGACGCAGGAAGACGTGAATGCGCGTCCGGTGCCTGAGTTTTAAGGCCGGTCGCAGGGGGTAAGGATGACGAACGAAAACAAGAAAACAGCCGTGCTGTATCGCATGGTGATGCCGGGCCATATCTGCCCGTACGGGCTGAAATCACTGGACCTGCTTCAGCGCAAAGGGTTTGAGGTGGAAGACCGCCATTTGACCACGCGCGAAGAGACTGACGCCTTCAAAGCCGAGCACGATGTCAAAACCACGCCGCAAACCTTTATCGATGGTGAGCGCATTGGTGGCTATGATAGTCTGCGTGATCATTTCGGACTGGATCGCGTGAAGCCGGGTGAAACAACTTACCGGCCGATCATTGCGATCTTCTCGATGACCTTCCTGATGGCAGCGGCCCTTGGTTGGTTGCTACCGGAGCCGGTTATCGGTGTGCGTCTGATCGAGCACTTCATTGCCATTTCCATGTGCGTTCTGGCCGTGCAGAAGCTGCAGGATCTGGCGAGCTTTTCCGGTCAGTTCCTGGGCTATGATCTGCTGGCGCGCAAATGGGTGCCATACGCCTATATCTATCCGTTCGCGGAAGGCTGGGCGGGCATTCTCATGCTGGCAGGCGTGGCCACCTTTATCGCTGCGCCGGTCGCGTTGGTGATTGGCACGATTGGGGCGGTATCAGTCTATAAGGCGGTTTATGTCGACAAGCGCGAGCTGAAATGTGCATGCGTGGGCGGCAACAGCAATGTGCCGCTCGGCTTTGTCTCTTTGACGGAAAACATCATGATGATGGCGATGGCCATCTGGATGATGGTGAAGCCGCTGCTCTAAGCGTCGACAACACCACCGCGCATCTCGGGACGGTAAAACAGCGCCAGCTGAAAGCTCTTCCCGATGCGCACCGCACGATCAATAAACCAGTCCTCAGCCTCCTGGGTCGGGGCTGTGTCTTTCAGAGTCTGATAGAATAGCTCCAGCCAGGTTTCGAAATGCTCTGGCTGAATGTCTTTAAGCGCCATGTGCTTTGGCATTGGGCGCCCCTGATAGCGCCCTGTCGAAAGCACCATGCTGGACCAGAAATCCTTCATGGTAGACAGGTGCGGCGCCCAATGGTCACCGATTGCACCTTCGAAAATCGGGCCGAGTGTCTCGTTCGCGTGGACACGGTTGTAAAACTCGTCGATCAGGTCGGAGATATAGGCCTCATCCACGCCCATTGCGGCGGCCTCTGCCTGCTTTTCTGCGATACGTTGCTCGGCTGAACGCTGGCGTTTTTCCGTCACTTTAAGGCCTCCTGATGAGGCCTCTATCTGGGGCGGCTGTCGCGGGCTTTCAATGTGACAGGTGGTATCGGCGAGGCGCCGGCTGAGGGCATGGGGTATGCAGTAGTCGGCTGTTTTGCGTCGCCCCGCATCATTTTTCTGGTGCATTCGCTGTGCTTAATGCACCCTACACGTCACGAAGTGACGCATACTGCGCAAAATGCTCAAGCGCACAAAATCAATACCGATGAGTATAATACAATCATTCAAACAGGGTGCCGCCAATTCGAATTAGAGCTCATTAATACTTCAAGTTCGAACACGCTCTAAGATGCGCGAGATTTCAAAAATATACTGGGAGGAACACCTTTGAAAGTTCAATTTGGCTTCTACCCTCTCTCGATCAACTTGAGCGAAGGCCCAATTTGCATAAGTGACTTGTCGGACTTTGAAACTACCGTCGCCGACTTCCAGAGTGAAATTGACGAAAAATTTGAGGGGTGGGTTTACGCACCGCTGCAGTTGCGCCGAAATTTTGTAAGCGGTGAGGTTATTCAATTACCTTACAGTGCGAGAGTGTTCCGACTACCCAAGACTCATAAAATCGAACATGCCAAGGCAGAAGGTATCGATCACTTGGAGTTCCACGTTTGGTGCCTGAGCTTTTTTCTGGGCATGCGGTTAACAACTAAGGAAGCCGGATTCGTTGATGCGACCCCTTATTTGCCGCACAAATTGAACGACTTCGTTTTGTCCAACTCGACACTAGCTCATGCAGTTCAGGTGAGTGAAGAATTTTGGAAGAAGTACAAATCCGATGTTAGAATGCCTAAACGCCTCGCTGGGGCCGTTCATGCATTATTCTTGTCTCAATATCCACAAAACCTCTCCTATGAGAGGTTCATGTATTTATACACGGCAATAGATGCCTGTTTCGCTATGGTCTTGACGTTGTTTCCACTCTCGGGAAGGCGTCCAACTCACGCAGCCAGAATTGAATGGATGTGCCAGCAATTCGACATCGATGTTCCCTCTTGGGCTTCGATGGACAGCGGTGCCACCGAAATCTCCATGGTCCGAAACGATACGTTTCATGAGGCACTTTTTTTTGACGAGCCTCTAGGGTTTTCTACCTACGACAATGCGAGAAGTTCCGCTCGTCATGTGGAGTTGGAAATGGAAGCGTTGGTGTGCCGCCTAATCGTCGCAATACTGGGCAGACCAAAATCGAGATACGTCCACAGTCCTTTGAACACAAGACAGCGGTATCGACTTGAGTTGTAGAAAAGCCCTCCACCGAATAGGTCAAAAGTGTCGTCCAGTCTCAGCTTTCCCTTATCGCCGCTTTCTAAGGGGGAGGGCCTGTTGGTGCTTGTTGCGCTCCCACACTCCTGTCAGCAGAAATCCCGGCCGCAGCGAAGCGAAGAGCCGGGACCCAGAACATCGGTCTGGTATCAACTGGGTCCCGGATATGTTTATCGTAAAAACGTCAAAACATTCCGGGATGACAGTACGCCCAGCGACAAAAAATCGAAAACTAATCCAACCCCACCGCCTGCCACCCTAAACTTGGCGCATGAACCTCGCGCCATCATCTGTTCCTGACTATTCATCTCTGACTATTGGTCAGTTGATCGGGCTGAACCTTGCTCGGCTTTATGCCTGGTGCATGCGGCTTCAGGCGTCTGGCGAAACACGCGCGTCGTGTGACCTCGCGCGGATGGTGATTTCAACTGATGCGATGGTGTATGCCTATGTGCGCATGCTGGCATCGAACCAGCTGGAACGGGCCGGTTTCACATTTGCGGCGAATGCGATGTGTACGCCCATCTGGCAGCGGACTGATAGTTTTGTTTGCTCTCGCGCACCTTCGGTACGCATAGAGCGCGCTCAGGGCTGTGATCTCATCTCAATGGCCGAGCTGTCTGACCGGCTTCAGACGATAATAGAAAACTTTGAGCGCGCCGAAATACTGGCGAACCATCTGGCCCGTGTAATTGTCTGCGCGCTGGCGTATCTAGAGCCTGCGGAATGCATATCCCATGCGTTTTATGAGCCGACGGAACCATCCTTTCCGTCTTGTCGTCATATTACGACACTGCAAGAGCCGTGGCCGCCGCCTGTCGGTATCCCGGAGCGCCAACGTGCATTCGAGAACCAGTAAATCTGAAACGCAATTTATTCGTGGGAATCACAAGCGACCGCGCTGGCGCAGGTGCGACAGCGTAAGCTGGCATAGCACCGAGCAATCAAAAGCAAGAACGCGGCAGGGAACCCCCTTGCGGCGATAGTGGTGTTTTTTGAAACTGCTCGGCATTGTTATCTCGCCTCCGGCTCGATCTGCCTGCGCAGGGATAAGCGAAAATCTCTCAACACCGCAGATGCCCACGAAGGTGGGCATCCAAGCTTAGATTGATCAACTCAAAACGCAGACAGATTTAAGCATAGGTTCCCGTCTTCACGGGAACCGGCGGGCTGTATGACGGAGTTTCCAATTCATTCTTAAATCCGCGCCATTGGCGCGAATGATTTGGGCCCGAATCCATACAGCGGCAGACCTGCCGCCGGGCTTTGCCCGCCTGCCGGAGCCGCTGTGCAGCGTGAGGTGTATTAGGCACAATTTTTTTTCCACGCTCGGATCGCAGCCTTGAGCGCGATCCATCGCGCTGGCGCAGCCAGTGCGGGCGATCAAAACGTGGAAACACAATTTTCCGCTATTTTTGATCCACTGGATCAAAAATTTTTGCGAAGCAAAACTGCGGAAAATGGTGCCGCGTAGGTGACTTGAACACCTGACCCCCGCATTACGAATGCGATGCTCTACCAGCTGAGCTAACGCGGCACACCAGAGGGCACTGCGTATACCTAATCCGTCGTGGATTTCAAATACCTAAATCCGGTCTTCATTTATCAAATCTCACTTTCGCGTGAGGCTGAAGCCGGATTCGCGCGGGAATAGGCTAAAATGCTGGGTTTCCTACTGGAGCGTTAATGGGGGCGGCGCAGTTTAAGAGCTCGCAATCACCACAATTCAGTCTTTTTACGCGACAGTCAGCCGGGATTTAAGGTGGACGCGGGACGCATATACACATGCACTGGATTGCACTTCTGACAGCGGGACTTGCGCTGATACTGGCGCGAACACTTCGCGCGCCGGGCCGTTCTGGCATGTTGACCGGCGTTGCGTTCTTTCTGTCTGCCTTCGCTGTGACCAGCTTTGCAATACGGGTGGGCTCTGAACAGGCGGAGATTACCCGTCCGACCGAGTACGACCAGTTTGTTACCTATGCAGCCGAACAGGTGCGCGCCGAGCCGGATACGCCGTTCGTTGTGTTTGTAGGCGCGAGCTTTTCACGCAATGCCATTGATGATGAGGCGCTGACAGCCCAGTTGCGTGCGGCGGGCTACCCGCACCGCGTTGTGAATCTTTCGCTTCAGGGCGCGAGCCTTCAGGAGCGTGATGCCCATCTCTGGCAGTTCATGCGCATGACAGGCATGGCGCCTGATGTTGTGTTTCTGGAAGTTGCTGACCTCTTCGATAGCAATCCGGCTTATGTGTTCAATGTTGCCAAATTCTCTGACCGCGCCATCGAGCAGTTTGATCCGAACTCGACTTACTGGTCTATGAAGGGCCTCGCGCAGGGTGCGTGCCACGGCATGGCCGACTGCGTGAAGAACTGGGTGCTTTTAAAGGTCCATGCAGTAATGAACTGGACCAATATCGGGCTGCTCGCGACGGGTGAAGCCGCAAGCGATGTTGCACCGTTCCCGTCTTTTGATCCGCAGAACATGCCGCGTGAAACATTCGACTGGCCGGTTGACGAGATCGTCGAGGCGCTCAACGTGCCTGCAGAAATCCATCCGGAGGCTGGTCCGTCATGGGCGCGCCTGTTCCGCCTGAACCAGCGTGAGCGCCTGCAAGAGGCGGGCGTGCGCCGTATCGCTTATTACTATCCGCCGGTTCTTCCGCCGGAAGATCGCCAGTATGTGGCGCGCCTCTGCGCGGGCGAGCTGGCTGAATATCCGTGCATTGCGCCGGTGGACCGTCAGCTTCTCTCTCAGCTCGAGGGCGAGGTCTGGCTCGATCATGAGCATCTTCTGACAGAAGGCGCCGAAGTCTACACAACATGGCTTGCTGGCCAGATTGAAAGCTGGGGGGCGCTTCAATGATCTTCACCGAGGCAATTTTTCCGCTCTTCCTGCTCGTCGTTCTGGGCGTTTATTGGGGGCTGATGCGCGGTTCATGGCGTAATCACTGGCTGCTCGTTACGAGCGCCGTCTTCTATGGCTGGTGGGATGTACGCTTTCTGGCGCTGATCGGCGCGGTTATCGTCGTTTCATGGCTGGCAGGCATTCTGATGAAGCAGCGTGCTGAAGCGGGGCGCGGGCAGCTGACCGTTTTGTGGAGCGCGATCATCTTCCAGCTCGTCATGCTGGGCACATTCAAATATTTCGGCTTTTTCTCCGAAAGCGCGGCTGCAGCGCTGAGCGCTGTCGGTATGAGCGCGAGCTGGCCGACGCTGAACATCATCCTGCCGGTCGGTATCAGCTTTTATATCTTCCAGGCGATTTCTTATCTGGTGGATATTTATCGCAAAGATATTCCGGTTGAGACGCGTCTGTCTCGCGTAGCGCTTTATATCTCGTTCTTCCCGCAGCTGGTGGCTGGCCCGATTGTACGCGCGGCAAGCTTCATGATGCAGATTGACCGGAAAAAGACGTTCTCGTCTGCGCTTCTGGCCGCAGGTGCGCGAGCCTTCATTCTGGGCTTCATTTATAAGGCCGCGATCGCTGATAATATCGCGCCATTCGTAGACCCTGTGTTTGCCGATATCGGCGCGTGGGACACGCCGTCTGTAATTGCCGCGACATTTGCGTTCGGTACGCAGATCTATTTCGACTTTGCGGGATACTCTCTGATGGCGATCGGCGTTGCGCGCTGGTTCGGCTATTTCATTCCGAAGAACTTCAATGATCCGTACAGCTCGTCATCTATCGCCGAGTTCTGGCGTCGCTGGCATATGTCGCTGTCCTTCTGGCTGCGCGATTATCTTTACATTCCGCTGGGCGGTAACCGTAAAGGGCCGGTCAAAACCTATCGCAACCTCATGATCACTATGGTGCTGGGTGGCCTCTGGCATGGCGCGGCCTGGAGCTTCGTCATCTGGGGCGCAATCCATGGTGCCGCGCTGAGCGTCCATCGCTTTGTTATGGGCGGCGCGAATGGTCGCTCTCTCGTGCCAGCGCTCAAAGGTGCGGTGGGTATCGTTCTGACCGTTGCGCTCGTCTTCGCGGCGTGGGTGCCATTTCGTGCTGAAAGCCTGTCCGACACGCTATCTGTCTGGGCTGGTGTGGTTGGTGTGCGTGAAGGCGGTCCGCAAAGCCTCTCATGGGTGGCTTTCTGTGTGCCTCTGCTTCTGGTGATCGACAGCCTGTTCAGCCAGGCTGACAAGCTGAAAGGTCTGCCAAAGCTTCCAGTCTTCCGGAATCCGTCCCTCTATTGGGCTGGAATGGGGTGTCTGGCTGCATTGGCGCTTGCGCTCTATCCTTTGAAATCGGCACCTTTCGTCTATTTCCAGTTCTGATCATCGGCAGCTTGCCTCTTTTCTTTCGAGATAGGCGTGGCTAACTGGCTTCCATGCCTGAGTTACCTGAAGTCGAAACCGTGCGCCGTGGCCTCCAGCCATATCTGGAGGGCGAACAGCTTGCCAAAGTTACGCTGAACCGCGCGGACCTGCGTTTTCCGTTTCCCGACCGCATGGCGGACCGGCTTGAAGGCGCGCGTATCATCAGCCTGTCGCGCCGTGCAAAGTTTCTGGTGGCGGAAACCGACCGGAACGAAAAGCTGGTTATGCATCTGGGCATGTCAGGGCGTTTCACTATCCATGCCCCTGACATACCGGTTCAACAGAACCCCGGCGAATTTGCGCATGCACAGGCGACCAATCCCAAGCATGACCATGTCGAGTTTCTGACGGGGATGGGCGTGCGGATTGTGTTCAATGATCCGCGACGGTTCGGGTATATGCAGATGTTCGGCGAGGCTGATGGTGACCCGTTCTCTGAGGTCGGGCCGGAACCGCTCTCTAACGCATTCTCGGGTGAGAGCCTGTATGAGGCATTCCGCGGTAAGAAAAGCCCGGTGAAGACCGCTTTGCTCGACCAGCATGTCGTGGCGGGGCTTGGCAACATTTATGTATGCGAAGCGCTCTTCATGGCGGGCATCTCTCCCAATCGTCTGGCAGGCAATGTTTCGCGCAAGAAGTGCGATGTGCTGGCCCAATGCGTGAGAGAGGTTCTGGAAAGGGCGATTCAGGCCGGCGGCTCTACGCTGAAAGACTATGCGCACACCGATGGCGCGCTCGGCTATTTCCAGCACAGCTTCACGGTTTATGGCCGTGAAGGCGAGGCTTGCAGCGCCTGCACAAAACCTGTTCTTCGAAAAGTCCAGTCTGGTCGATCCACTTTCTTTTGCTCACATTGCCAGCGCTGATCGATGAATCTGTTGACGCTTTGGCGTCTTCATGGTCTGTCGGCGGCTTGGTTCCGGGTGCGTACAGGCCCAGGGGCGGCATGCGAAACGACTCGCGCTTGCTCTGACATTTGTTCGCCAAAAAAGGACACTTTATGGCTTATGAAACACTTCTGATCGAAATTTCTGATCAGACGGGAATTATCCGGCTGAACCGCCCGGATGATCTGAATGCGCTAAACAACACCCTGATGGATGAAATGACAGCCGCGCTCGATGATTTCGAGGCAAATGAAGATATTGGCTGCATCGTTATCACCGGGTCTAAAAAGGCGTTTGCGGCGGGCGCGGATATTAAAGAGCTCAAAGCTTTTGATTTCGCATCGGCCTATCAGAAAGATCTGATCTCTAAAAACTGGGAACGCGTCACAAGCTGTCGCAAGCCGGTTATCGCGGCGGTGTCCGGCTATGCGCTGGGTGGCGGGTGTGAGCTCGCCATGATGTGCGATTTCATTCTCGCTGCGGAGAACGCAAAGTTCGGCCAGCCTGAGATCAATCTAGGTATCCCGCCGGGTGCAGGTGGTACACAGCGCCTGACGCGCTTTGTAGGCAAGTCCAAGGCAATGGAAATGTGCCTCACTGGCCGCTTCATGGATGCTGAAGAGGCAGAGCGCTCCGGACTGGTCGCGCGCGTTGTACCAACCGATTCTCTCATGGATGAGGCTAAGAAAGTCGCTGCCTCCATCAACGCAAAGTCCCGTCCTGTAACCATGATGGTGAAGGAAAGCGTGAACGCAGCCTATGAGACTGCGCTCAGCCAGGGCGTGTTGTTCGAGCGCCGCCTGTTCCACGCTGCTTTTGCGACAGAAGACAAGGATGAGGGCATGGAAGCCTTCATTGAGAAGCGCGACGCTCACTTTAAAAACAAATAAACTCGGGTTTATGCAGGCTGGACAAAGAATCTCCGGCTAAAGACGTTGACGTTTGGCCTGCAAAAGCATAATAAGCCGCTTTCCGAATTTATCCGACTGGAGACATTGCATGGCCAACACCCGGTCAGCCAAAAAAATGGTTCGTAAGATTGCGCGCCGGACTGAAGTCAACAAGGCACGTCGCTCTCGTGTACGTACCTATGTGCGCAAGGTAGAAGAAGCTATTGAGAGCGGTGATAAGACTGCGGCTCAGGAAGCTCTGAAAAACGCTCAGCCAGAGCTGATGCGTGCGGTCACTAAAGGCCTCATGCACAAGAATACGAGCTCACGTAAAGTGTCTCGCCTTTCTAAGCGCGTAGGCGCAATGGCTTAAGCGACATACTGATATCTCCTTTGCGGAGATGTTCAGGCTTGATTGAGGAAAGCGCCCCACCGGGCGCTTTTTTTGTGCCCGATTTTGGCGATGAATAATTGGCGCGCAGGGTGCAAAATTTTTGAGCGTAGCCTCGTTTTGGGGGCGTGAGTTGTGTGTGGAATAGTGCTTCTAAAGATCATGCAATCTGGGGATAATTAACCTTTAAGGGACTCAATTCTGTGGGAAAAACAGTTTTGTGACAGTCTTGGTAATTTATCCACAAATGAGTCGAAATTGATTCGTTGACTTTCGAATCGGGACGGGCAAGGCGCCCGGAGAAGTCAAGCTTTCCGCGCAAAATGGCTGTGAATGTTTTTGTGAGAAAAATTTCAGAACTTACAAAACCTTGTTAGGCGTCAAGCCGGGATAGGCACCTAAAACATGCATTCTGAAAAATAAGTCAGATTGACCAAAATCGCCCGGCATTTATCCTGAGATCAGATCACAGTTAACGTCCGCACAAAGATGTAAATAACGACGGTTCGCGGGGACCGATGTGTGGAGGTTTGTGCTTCTCGCGTAGATTATGGTTAACGGCTATAACAAACTAATTAGGGGTGCATTCGGGGCATGAAAGAATATAATATTCCCGAACTTGAAAAAACGGCCGCAGAAGGCTCGGCTCAAACAGCTATAGTCATCTGGCAGTCCGTCATTGAAGTTCTCAAAAATGAAGTCTCAGCGGCATCATTCGGCAAATGGCTGAAGGACTTGGAATTTGTCGCTGACATGGAAGGTGTGATTCAGTTGGCCGCTCCAACTGGCATTCAGAGCGACCGTGTGAACAACGACTTCATTCACAAGATCAATATGCTCTGGGCAGAGCGTGATACATCCGGCCGCCGCGTAGCGGTGTGCAGCTGGGCTGATCTTCCTTCAGACGTACGGGCACTGGCAGAAGAAGCGCGCGCAGAGCGTGCTGCACGTAAGACAGAAGAACCTGCCGTGCAGCCTGGCGTTCGCGCTCCGGTACGTCATTTCACGTTCGATAATCTCGTTGTGGCGGAATCTAACCGTCTGGCAGCGACAGTCTGCACGAAAATTGCGGGCAATCAGGCGACGCCATCGCAGATCGTCTATCTGTATGGTCACCATGGTGTCGGTAAGACTCACCTTCTGAAAGCGATTGAGTCCCAGATCGAAGTCTCAGACGATGAGCGCAGCGTCGTTTATATGAGCGCTGAGGAGTTCATGGTTGCATTCGTGGAAGGCGTTAAGCGTCGTGACACGTCTGACCTGAAATCACGTCTTCGCGGCGCTGATGTTCTTCTGATTGATGACCTGCAGGCGATTGCCGGCATGGGCGGCACGCAGAAGGAATTCTTCGGCAATATCCGTGCGGTTGTTGGGCGGGGCGGTCAGGTGGTTATCGCTGCTGACGAAAGCCCGTCCCAGCTTGGCGCGCTGAACTCTCGCGTCCGTGACGAATTCCAGGGCGGTGTCCTCATTCAGGTGGACGAGCCTGACGAAGAAATGCGTCGCGCCATCGTTCGTATGAAAGCTCAGACAATTGCAGCAGAAAATCCGGGCTTCGAGCTTTGTGATGATGCCGTCAATCTGATCGTCAGCCGTGTTAAAGGTCCGGGCCGTCAGCTTTACGGTGCTGTCTGCAACGTATTCACGGCGACGACCTTTATTGGTCAGCCGGTTACGCTTGATGATGTGAGTGCAGCTGTTCGCCGTCAGATCGGTGAAATGCGTCCGCCGACCATTGATCAGGTGAAGCGTGCAACGATGACGGCCTTCGATATTACGAAGACAGATATTGAGTCTGCGCGTCGTAGCCGTTCGATTGCTTATCCGCGACAGATCGCGATGTATCTTTGCCGTAAGCTGACAACGCGCTCTCTGCCGCAGATCGGTAAGTTCTTCGGCAATCGTGACCACACGACAGTTCTCTACGCTGTGCGTAAACTTGAAGAAGCGGTCGCAAGTGATGAAACACTGCGCCGTGACATTGAGAAGGTCGAGCGCGCGCTGGAAGACATTCAGGCAAACGCTGCGAAATAGTGATTGCTGCGAAATTGTCCCTCATTTGGTCTCAGATGAGGGATTTTTCGCAACAAACCACAGATTTTTCGGGTTTCGCGTGCATCCCGGGCTAAATACCTTTTGCGAAACTCATATTTATGGATAACTTTCAGCCCGTTTCGAATCTGGAACGGGCTGATTTTTTGTTCGACGAAACGGGGGCGGGAAAGCTCCTGAAAGGCAGACGATGAAGCTTACGATTGACCGGTCCGACCTCCTGCGTGCCCTTAGCCACGTGCAGAGCGTTGTAGAGCGACGTAACACTATTCCGATCCTGTCGAACGTGTTGCTGTCCGCAAGCTCTGGCTCTTTGCAACTGACCGCGACCGACCTCGATATCGAGGCTGTTGATGCGGCCGACGCGCAGGTTGATCAGGAAGGTGGTCTGACGGCGCCTGCACAAACGCTTTTCGATGTCGTGCGTAAATTGCCGGAAACAGCAGAAGTCCAACTGGAATTCCTGCCGGACAATCAGCGCCTGTCTATTCAGGCCGGGCGTTCGCGCTTTGCGCTGCCAACGCTGCCTGCGGCTGACTTCCAGACCATGAACAAAGACGAAGGCACTGTATCCTTCTCTATCGATGTCGCTGATCTGAAGCGTCTCATCGACAAAACACGCTTTGCGATCTCTACCGAAGAGACGCGTTATTACCTGAACGGTGTCTATCTGCACGTCGCTGAGGGTGAAGATGGCGCAAAGCTGCGCGCTGTTGCGACGGACGGTCACCGTCTGGCGCTCTCCGAGATTGACGCGCCGCAAGGCTGTGAAGGTCTGCCGGGCGTTATTATTCCGCGCAAAGCCGTGTCTGAAATTCGCCGCCTGATCGACGGATATGATGGCGTGATCGAAGTGTCCGCGTCTGAAGCGAAGATCGTCTTCACGGCGGGCCGCGCCGTTCTGACCACCAAGCTCATTGACGGGTCGTTCCCTGACTATGCGCGTGTTATTCCGCAGAATAACGACCAGACGCTCAAGGTTGGCAATGTCGCGCTTGAAAAAGCGGTCGACCGTGTTGCGACCGTTTCTGCTGAACGTTCGCGCTCTGTGAAAATGTCACTGGAAGCCGACAAGGTGGTCCTCACGGTGAACCATGCTGAGACTGGTCATGGTGTGGAAGAAGTCGAAGGCGAGTACGCTGGCGAACCGATGGAAATCGGCTTCAATGCGCGTTACCTGCTTGATGTGTTCCAGCAAGTTGATGGTGATGAAATTCTCTTTGATTTCAATGATCCAGCATCGCCTGCACTGGTGCGTGACCCGACAGATCCGGCATCCCGCTACGTTCTGATGCCACTACGCGTCTGACGGTATGGACGGCCAAGGCCGCATTTATCTGAAACGTCTCGCGCTTTCCACATTCCGGAATTACGGCGCGCTTTCAATCGACCTCGACGGACGGCATGTCTGCCTGTTCGGGGCGAATGGCGCTGGCAAGACCAATCTCATCGAAGCTATTTCGCAGCTCTCTCCGGGGCGGGGCCTCCGCTCCGCGGGCTTGCCGGATATGGCGCGCGTTGAAGACGGGGCGGCTGGCAATTCGTGGGCGCTGGGCGCTACGCTGTTTGACGGAGATATGGACCGTCTCATTCGCATCGATGCCAGCATAGAGGGCGGCGGACGCGGCAAACGATCTATGCAGGTGGATGGTTCTACCGCGACCGCAAACTCCATGAGTGAGCTTGTGCGCATTATCTGGCTCACGCCGGCCATGGACCGCGTCTTCGCAGGTGGCGCAACAGAGCGGCGAAAGTTTCTGGATCGCCAGACGCTCGCCCATTTCCCGATCCATGCCCGTCATTCAACGGCCTATGAAAAGGCGATGCGTGAGCGCAACCTTCTGCTGGAGCGCGATTTTGCTGATCCGGTATGGCTGGACGGGCTTGAGGACAGACTTGCAGAGCATGGCGCTTATATCGCCTTTCATCGGGCGCAGACGGTCAGCCGTTTGCAGAAGGCGGTGGATATCCGCCCTGATGGTGCATTCCCGAAGGCAGACCTCTCTCTGGAGGGCGTAGCGGAAGAGGCGTTTAACGCAGGCCAAACTCTGACCGAAGTTCAGGACATGTTGATCGCGGCATTGAAAGACGGGCGCAGACGGGATGCCCGTGCCGGGCGAACGCTTACAGGGCCGCACCGCTCTGATCTGGTCGTCATCCACCGGCCGACTGGCGTTCCGGCGTCTCTGTGCTCCACAGGCCAGCAAAAGGCGCTTCTGATCGGGCTTATTCTTTCTAATGCGCGCGCGCTCGAAGCAGAGGAGCATCTGCGCAACCCTCTGGTCCTTCTGGATGAGGCTGTGGCGCACCTTGATCCTGACAGGCGCGCCGCATTGTTTGATGAACTTTCTGCGTTGAAGGGGCAGGCCTGGCTGACGGGAACTGAACGCTCCCTCTTCGATGGATTTGATGACAGAGCGCAGTTTTTCGAGGTCGCGGCGGGGAAAGTCGATCCCGTTTGAACCGGTGTATCCGGATGAAATCCGGCCCGTTTAGCTCCTAAAGGCCAGGCATAAATCTGTAGAAAGTTAAGGTTTCTTTCTGGTGGCAAGAAAGTTCAATTATTTCAGTATTCTGCGCCTCATTTGAGGGGCGTCAAAACGGGGCTGAAATTTCCCTTTTTCGGCAAACCTGCCTATACTTGATTCGAACGATTCATAACGGGAAGAACGAAGGCAGAAATGTCCGACGAAACACCAAACACACCTGAGTATGGCGCTGACTCAATCAAGGTCCTGAAAGGGCTTGAGGCCGTCCGGAAACGCCCTGGCATGTACATTGGTGACACGGACGATGGTTCGGGTCTTCACCACATGATTTACGAGGCCGTCGACAACGCGATTGACGAGGCGCTTGCTGGTCACGCGACAGAAGCCTCTGTTATTCTCCACGCCGACGGGTCTGCCGAGATCACGGATAATGGTCGTGGCATGCCGGTTGATACGCACCCGACAGAGGGTATCTCTGCAGCAGAAGTTATCATGACCCAGTTGCACGCGGGCGGTAAGTTCGACCAGAACTCTTATAAGGTGTCCGGCGGTCTGCACGGCGTGGGTATTTCCGTTGTGAACGCTCTGTCCGATTGGCTGGAGCTGCGTATTCACCGCAAAGGCAAAGAGCACTTTGTTCGTTTCATTGATGGCGGCACAACTGAAGCGCCTCTGAAAGAAGTTGGTGACAGCCCGAAGCGTGAAGACGGGCGTGACTATACCGGAACGAGCGTGCGCTTCCTCGCGTCGCCATCAACCTTCACGATGACAGAGTATAACCGCGGGACTCTGGAACATCGCCTGCGCGAGCTGGCCTTCCTGAACTCAGGCGTGCGCATTGTGTTCAAAGACCTGCGCGGCGCGGAGCCGTATGAAACAGTCTTCGAGTATGATGGCGGTGTGAAAGCTTTTGTGGAGCATCTCGACCGTCAGCGTGCCTCTGCGATCCCTTAAGCGATTTTCGCAATCGGTGATAAAGACGGCATCACAGTTGAAGCTGCGCTCCAGTGGAATGACAGCTATCACGAGAATGTTCTTTGTTTCACAAACAACATCCCGCAGCGCGATGGCGGTACTCACCTTGCCGGTTTCCGTGCGGCACTGACGCGTGTCATCAACAAATATGCTGATGAAACCGGTGCGGCGATGAAGGGCAAGGTCAACATTTCCGGCGATGACGCACGTGAAGGCCTCACATGCGTTCTCTCGGTGAAGGTGCCTGACCCGAAATTCTCCTCCCAGACCAAAGACAAGCTCGTCTCTTCTGAGGTGCGTCCTGTGGTCGAGAGCCTGATGACCGAGCAGCTGTCCATGTGGTTTGAAGAAAACCCTGGCCCGGCCAAACTGGTCATGCAGAAAATTGTCGAGGCCGCCGCAGCACGCGAAGCCGCTCGTAAAGCGCGCGAACTGACACGTCGTAAAACGGCGCTTGATATCACCTCGCTGCCGGGCAAGCTGGCAGACTGCCAGGAAAAAGACCCTGCCAAGTCTGAACTCTTCATCGTGGAAGGGGACTCAGCGGGCGGGTCTGCAAAGCAGGGCCGTAACCGCGAGAACCAGGCAATTCTTCCTCTGCGCGGTAAAATCCTGAACGTAGAGCGCGCGCGTTTTGACAAAATGCTGTCGTCAGATCAGGTCGGCACTCTGATTACAGCGCTTGGTGCTGGCATTGGACGTCGGTCTGAGACGAACCCGAATGAAGGCTTCCAGATCGAGAAGTTGCGCTATCATAAGATCATCATCATGACCGATGCCGACGTCGACGGCGCGCACATTCGTACACTTCTGCTGACATTCTTCTATCGTCAGATGCCTGAGATCATCGAAAACGGCTATCTCTATATCGCTCAGCCGCCGCTTTATAAGGTCTCTAAAGGCCGGTCAGAGCGCTATCTGAAAGATGATGCCGAGCAGGAAACCTATCTGATCGGTGAGGGCACAACGGGCGAAGTTCTTGTGCTGCAGGATGGTGAGCAAATGGGCGGCGAAGATCTGCGTCAGCTCGTTTATGACTCAGTCGCATGTAATAGCCTTGTAAAGCGCCTCGCTTTGAAAGCACCGGGTGTTCTGGTCGAGCAAGCCTCCCTTGCTGGCGCATTGCATTCGACTGCAGGACAGGCCGAAGCCGAGAAGACTGCTATGCGTATGAACCGCATTGCAGAAGAGGGTGAAGATACCTGGCAGGGTAGCTTTGTAGACGGTGAACTTGTGCTCGAGCGTGTCGTCCGCGACGTTGAAGAAAAGCTGATTCTCGACAAGCAGCTCCTTCAGTCGGCAGATGCGAGAAAACTTTCAGACCGTGTTGACCCTCTGTTAGAACTCTTCTCGGAACGATCTGTACTACGTCACGAAAAAGGCGGCGAAGTTGACGTTTACGGGCCGGTTTCTCTGGTGAATGCGGTGCTTTCGTCCGGTGCTAAGGGCCTGACAATCCAGCGATACAAAGGTCTGGGCGAGATGAACCCTGACCAGCTTTGGGAAACAACGCTCGACTCTAATGCGCGTACGCTGCTGCGTGTGAAAGTCGAGCATGGCGACGAAGCCGATGATATGTTCTCCAAGCTCATGGGTGATGTGGTTGAGCCACGTCGTGAGTTCATTCAGGCGAATGCTCTGGAAGCCGAAGTCGACGTTTGAGCCTTATAAGGTGTTGAAATTATTTGCTTAAAGTGGCGCGCTCAATCATTGGGCGCGCCCTTTTTATTTCGATGAAATTTTACCGATGCTGCGGTGCGGTAAACAAATCTTAAGACCGACTGATAAAATATTACCGTGTTGATTTGCGCGAAAAGAGGACGCTCACGTGACCGGTTTGATGACGCCTAAACGCCTGTTTCTTGGCGCTGTGTCGATTTTTATCGGTGCCCTCATTCTATGGGGCGCGACAGCTGATATTCCGCCAATTCCGAAATTCTTTGCGGCGCAGGACAAGCTCGAGCATTTTGCAGCCTTCGGGGCCCTCATGCTGTGGCTGTCGGCTTTTGTCGGTCCACGAAACTGGCTGTATGCGGCGCTGATCGCCGTGTGCTGCGCGGTTGGTCTTGAGGTGGTTCAGGCCTATTTCGTCGCGTCACGCTCGGGCGATATTCCGGATCTGATTGCAAGCCTTTCAGGGGTTGCAGCGTCTATCGGATTCATTTTCTATGTCCGCTCCATGATCCGGTCACGGCGCGCTGCACAACTCGCCTGACCCTAAAGGGGCGGGGCGCTTATGCCAGTCATCCGACTGACAAGTTTCAATTGCGAAAACCTGATGATGCGCTTTGCCTTCGAGCAGGTTGGCATTCCTCAATTGCGTCGGAAACTGACCATGGTGTCAGATCAGGACGCAGCGGACGCTGTGGACGGTGCGTTCA
Source organism: Ponticaulis sp. (assembly GCA_002723155.1). Taxonomy (GTDB): domain Bacteria; phylum Pseudomonadota; class Alphaproteobacteria; order Caulobacterales; family Hyphomonadaceae; genus Ponticaulis. The sequence goes on from PBNO01000009.1 coordinate 18,556, forward strand.
ATGTATTGTCGGAGGACGATCGGACGCTGACCGCGCAGGCGCTCGCGGCTACTGGGTCGGATATCTGCGCGCTGCAGGAGGTGGAAAACCTCGTGACGCTCACAGCTTTTCATAACCGCTATCTGCGTCGCTGGTCGCGAAGTGGCTATCAGTCCCGCATACTGAGGGAGGGGAATGATGGCAGGGGTATCGATGTCGCCGCGCTGAGCCGTAAACGGCCGGATGACATTATCAGCCACGCCGATATCACGCTCACTGATCTAGGAATCGTTCCTCTGCCCGAGCAGTCCGCCCATGCACCGGTATTTCGCCGAGACTGTCTGCAGTTGGAATTTACGTTCGGTGATACACCGCTGACCATTTTTGTCTGTCATTTCAAATCAATGCACGGCGGACGATGGGAAACTCGTACCATCCGCGCGCAAGAGGCGCTGAGTGTGCGGCGATTGATTGAGCGCCGCTTTGATAACCCTGCCGAGGCGAACTGGATTGTCTGCGGCGATCTCAATGACTTCCTTGAAAAAGACGGCGTGTCAGACACCGGACATGGTCTCGGCCCATTGGTCGACGGCGGTTTTGCGCTGGACGCTCTGATGATGTCAGACAAGCCAGCGCTGGAGCGATGGACGCATCATTACCCTGATGAAGACAGCTATGCCGCGCTCGACCATTTTCTTCTGTCGCCAGCTCTTGCCCGTAAGAACCCGCGTCCCGATATGCGCATAACACGCAGCGGTCTGCCCTGGCGGGCTGAGCGCTACACTGGAATGCGACTTCCCGGCATTGGCTGGACGGCGCCAAAAGCCTCGGATCACTGTCCGCTCACGATCGAATTTGAAATCTGAGCTTCGCGGTTGATATTAAACAGAGAACGGGGCACGACCCCGTTGGGACAGAACAAGGATGCTGACATGTCGCGTTTTGATGACCTCGTAGAAACGGCTAAGAAGTATCAGGATCGCGCCGCGGAGAACTATGACCGTATCCGCAAGCTGGCCAGCGAACTGAAAGACGGGTTTTGCCAGTATCTGGGAACAGGTCATGGCGTATGTGTGCATCTCGTGCCGCCCGTCGGGCAGTTTCAGCCGAAGACCGACCTCGATACCGCTTTCTCCATTCCGCCACGCGGTTTCCGTCCGCTCGGGCCAGTGCTGTTCGGTCTTGCCGTGCGCGTTTCAGAAGGCACGGACTGGATCCGTGTGGTCATGCACTGCCACAAACAGGGCGAGCGGTTCATGATCGCGATTGATCACGGCCCTAAATATACGTTCAATCTCCCATTGTCGGAGAATGACCCGTCCGAATTTTACGATCTTCTGTATCGTCACATCACATCCCAGTTTACCGAGGCGATTGAGCGCTATGATCGTGGAACCGATGCGCGTTCTATTGGTTTCGATTTTAGCGATCCGAATGAAACGGCCTGATACGGGCAATTTGGCTGGGATCAGTAATAACAGTTTGAACATCTGGCTTTGACGCTTTGCGCGCTTGGTACTCCGGCGATGACTGGTGTAGCATTCCTGCGTGAGAGGCGTTCCGAAGCACTAAGGGGAATACTCATTTATGGCTGTAAACGGTGATACGGCGGCGCTTCTGTCGCCGGTAGAGGCGGTTGCGCTGATTGGCGTTCTGGGCATTGGCGCTCAGTGGCTTGCCTGGCGAATGCAATGGCCGGCTATCGTTATGATGAGTGCAGCCGGCCTGATTTTTGGTCCGCTCTCTGCCTTGCTATTTGGCATTCCGGTGCTGTCGCCTGACGAAACGTTCGGCGATTTGCTGCGTCCGATTGTGTCGCTCGCGGTCGCGATCATCCTGTTTGAGGGCGGTCTCGTTCTGAAAGTGCACGACCTGCGAGAAGCGGGGTCGGCGGTGAGGCGTCTTGTTTTCATCGGCGGACCGATCACCTGGATTCTGGGTACGCTGGTTTGTTATTTCCTCGCGGGTCTTGGTCTCGGTACATCCATCCTGTTCGCCGGCATTCTGGTTGTGACTGGTCCGACAGTGATTATGCCGTTGCTGCGCCAGTCCAAACTCGGCGGACGTGTAGGTAAAGCGCTGAAATGGGAAGGCATTGTCAACGACCCTGTGGGCGCGTTGTTCGCGGTTGCCGCTTATGAGGTTCTGCGCGTTCTTTCGGCTGAACAAAGTGCGCTGTCTATCATTGGCTGGATCCTGTTTGCTGCCGTTTCAGGCGTTGTTATCGGCATCGCGCTTGGCAAATTTCTGTCTGCTGCGTTCCGCAATGCGTGGCTGCCTGAATATCTGAAAGCCCCTGTTATTCTGATCAGCGTTCTGGCCTGTTATGCGGGTGCAGAGGCGATCGAGCACGAGATTGGTCTGGTTGCTGTTACCGCATTCGGTATGACGCTTGGTAATTCCAAGTTCGCCAGCCTTCAGGACCTGCGCCGCTTCAAGGAGAATATCGCGGTCATTCTGGTATCGGGCGTATTTGTTATCCTGACTGCGAACCTCACCATCGAGACAATTGTAAGCGCGCTCAACCTGCAAACGGCGCTCTTCCTGATCGGCATGCTGTTTGTCGTGCGTCCGCTCTCTGTGGCGATCTCCACATGGGGTGAATTGAAGCCGAAGGAAATGTTCCTGACAGGCTGGATCGCGCCGCGCGGTATTGTTGCGGTTGCCGTGTCCGGCTTCTTTGCGAGCCGGCTGGCCACGCTGGGTGATGGCAGTTCTGACCTGCTTCGCGGCGCGGAACAGATTGTACCGCTGGCCTTTGCTATCGTCTTCACGACGGTTATTGCGCACGGCTTCACCATGGGGCCGCTCTCTCGCAAGCTGAAGCTTGCACATTCAGGCCCGCAGGGTGTCCTGCTGGTTGGTGCCAACATCTGGAGTGTCGGGCTGGCGAAAATCCTCAAAGAGGCGGGTGTTAATGTGATGATGGCGGATACAGACCTGCGTCGTCTGCGTCCGGCGCGTGAAGCGGGCATTTCTGTCTACACAGGTGAAGTGCTTTCTGAATCTGCCGAGCACCGTATGGATCACTCACTGTTTGCCTTCTGTGCAGCGGTGAGCGCGAACGACTATTATAACGCTCTGGTTTGCCGTCATTTCGGCCCTGAGCTTGGTCGTGACCGGACTTTCCAACTTTCGACCTCTGACAATGAGGAAGACTTCCTCGGTGTGCCGCGTGCATCACGTGGACGGACACTGATCCGTTCGGGTCGAAACTATGACGGCCTGATTCGCGATCACTATAAAAAGTGGATCTTCCATAAGACGGACCTCACAGAGAAGTATGACTTCGAGACATTCAAGAAAGAACGTCCGGACGCAGACCTCATCGCTGAAATCCGTGCGGATGGTACGATTGCCATGATTGGTCCGGATCGTCCGGCACGTGGTGAAATCGGATCGCGGATTATCAGCTTCGGCCCGGACGTTGCTGAGAAAAAGGTCCCGATCGAGGTGACTGACGGTCAGCCTCCGGCGGACCCGGAACTTCCATAGGCATGTAAAAGGCGCCCGTTCTGCTTCAGCCAGTTACGGGCGTTTTTATGGGGGCCATAACTTTTCTCAACCAGCGCCCAGAAGTCATCTGAGTGGTTCATCTCTATGAGATGGGCGACTTCATGGGCTGCGACGTAGTCCAGAATTTGGGGCGGCGCGAGAATGAGCCGCCATGAGAAATTCAGATGCCCTTTCGACGAGCATGAGCCCCAGCGAGACCTCGTGTCACGGATGGTGATCTTCACCGGATCGACAGCCAGTCGTTCGGCGTGAACATCAACACGTTCGTTGAGTGCCTCTCGTGCCTTCATTTTCAGATAGCGTAATACGCGGTCCGAATAGGTGATGTCAGCGCCCGGGCTATCGAGTTGCGGCGGTGTGCCTTCGATCTGGCGTGTCCGACCGCGTGCTCCGGACTGGGTGAGAAGGTGCATTTCCCCCGAAACGGGGATTTCGATCCCTGGTTCCAGCGTGATAACGTCAGGTTGTCGGCAGATCTGATTTTCAATCCAGCCCGCCTTGGATTGAACAAATTTTTCTGCTGCTTTGTAATGGCGGGGTGATGGAGCCGTAACAACAGGGGACTGCGTTTTTGGATCTACACGTAAAATCAGGCGTTTGGCCCTTGGATTGACGCGGAACAGAACGGAAAGTTCTGAGCCGGACGGTGCTGCAATGTCGATTCGACGTGTGTTCATATTTGTATTGTTATACGCAGTTTCGAAGGGGAAAAACTGCTAACCTCAGGGTTCAGGAAGAAGGGAATTTCAGATGAAGAAGATTTTGCTCGCGAGTGCTGCTGCGCTGACGCTTGCCGCCTGCGGTGGTGACGGTCCGGCTGCCAGCCCGGAAGACATTAACGCAGCGCTGACACAGCTGTCACTGCGCGATTCCGGTTCAGGCCGCGTGGAGTTTGAAGACCGCTCTGAAAGCGGCAATGACGTTGTGTTCCGCAATGTCATGATCCGTACCAGCGATTTTGAAGCTGACGCCGACGAAGGTGATGAGGACGGCATGGTGGAGGTCGACGTTGACGGCTCTGCTGACCTCAAAGCTGACGAAATGATCTTCACCGGTCTCAACGTCGATGATGCAGGCATGGCCAACTTCTCTCGCATGGTCATGAACGCAATCGAAGTGGTTCCGACCGATGAAGTTGAGGCAGAGAATGCCAGCTTCACTATTGGCCAGATCGCGCTCGACGGCCCGTCTGCGCAACTGGCAGCATGGCTTGGCGGCGTGTTCGGCCACTCCGAAGCGGCTGACCTGCCAGACACAGAGAATATGAGCTTTGATGGCCTGTCGCTGACGAACCTGCTTGTTGCGGGTGAGGATGACGATTCCGGCATGATCAACCTGTCGGTCGCATCGATTGAAGCGGAAGATTATGGTCCTGAAACCATCGGTTCGTTCGCGGTTGATGGTGTCAGCTTCGCATTCGATGATGGTGATGAGTCCGGCACATTCACGCTCGGCAAAATCTCTGTCGGAGGTGTGAATTCGGCTCTGCTGAACGCTCTGATGAATGCTGAGGACGAAGAAGCAAGTGCTGATCTGATGAGCGCGATCTACGGCAATCCGATGGATCCTGGCTTCGACGAGTTCTCTCTGGAAAACATGAACTTCAACGGCGTTGGCCTGGCTGTGGCGCTGGATGATCTCTCTTATGATGTCACTCGTAACTCCGATGGCGTGCCGACACGTTTTGTCATGCCTGAATTTACACTGACGATTGATGCAGATGCTGAAGGCGGCGAAGCAGGTGCGCAGGTCGCGCCAATGCTCCTGATGGTTGGTCTGGAGCGCATTGTGCTCTCTGGCTCAAGCAACAGCACCTATGATCCGGAAACAGACATCTCCACGACTGAGAGCAGCAGCTTTGCGATTGAGGACGTCTTCACAATGTCGTCTGTCAGCGAGATTGGCGGCATCAGCGCCATGGCATCGGCTCTGGAGGGTATGGACCCTGACGCCTTCGTCACGGGTGAGCAGGATCCGCAAGCTATGATGATGCAGGTTTATTCCGAGCTGGACGTTCACCAGCTCAGCTTCACAATCCGTGATGAAGGCCTTCTGGACAAAGTCTTCTCGGTTATGGGCCCGCAACAGGGTATGACAGCTGAAAATGCGCGCGATATGGCAGTTGGTATGACGGCGATGCTGCCAGCGATGACAAGCGGCATGGGTATTGATCAAGCGATTGCAACTGATCTGGCGAACGCTCTGCGCGTCTTCCTTAGCGGTGAGCAGGACGAGCTGACAATCTCGTTCAACCCTGAAACCTCCTTCGCGCTGGGCGATCTGATGGCTGACCCGACGCTGCTGACACAGGAACGCCTCGGCTTCACAGCTACGGCGAACTAATCGTCGGAAGCCTGAAACAATAGAAAACGCCCTCGGCTGATGCTGAGGGCGTTTTTGATTCTGCGATTTGGAGAGGCGCTTATTCTGCGGCCATCAGAAAGGCATTATTCCATTCAGATTCCAGCTTCGTATCGTGAAACTTATGGATGAAGTTCACGACGCGCGGCACGATTTCCTTGCGGAACCGAGAACCGTTGAACACGCCGTAATGGCCCACGCCCGGCTGGATATAATCAAGCTGCATGTCTTCTGGCAGGTTGGAGCAAAGGTCATGCGCGGCCTGCGTCTGGCCGATGCCTGAGATATCGTCTTTTTCGCCTTCAACCGTCATGAGCGCCGTCTTTGTGATCGTCGACGGTTTCACAAGGCGCCCGCGGTGCATGAATGTGCCGAGCGGCAGTTCATGGTTCTGGAAGATGCGCTTGATCGTATCGAGGTAGAACTCGGCTGAGAGGTCCAGAACCGACAGGTACTCGTCATAGAACTCGCGGTGTTTAGAGGCGCTGTCACCATCATCGCCAACCAGATGTTCGAAGAATGACCAGTGGGCATCCACATGGCGTTCCCAGTTCATGTTCATGAAGCTGGAAAGCTGCACAAAGCCCGGATACACGCGGCGCATCGCACCCGGATAAGGCATTGGCACGGTGTAGATCATGTTTTCTTCGAACCATTCAAACGGGCGTTCTTCCGCAAGAAGGTTTGGAACAGTCGGGCTTTTGCGACAATCAATTGGCGAGCCCATAAAGGTCATGCTGGCCGGCACATTCGGATCATTGTCTTCCGACATAAGCGCGATAGCGGCCAGAGTAGGTGGCCCCGGCTGGCATACTGCAAGCACGTTAGACCCCGGACCGACTTCGCCAATCATGCGGCGGACATAGTCGATATAATCGTCCAGGCTGAACCGGCCCTGGAAGAGCGGCACCATGCGGGCGTCTGTCCAGTCGGTGATGTAAACTTCGAAATGCGGCAGGAAGGCCTCGACTGTGCCACGCAGCAGCGTCGCATAGTGGCCCGACAGAGGAGCTACGATCAGCAGGCGCGGTTGAGGCGCGGCTTCCCCCAGCGCGTCAGCAAGCTCTTCCGGATCGCGCTGGAAGTGTACCAGATTGCACCATGCATCAGACCAGACAGTCTCAACGTCTACGGAGACTTCTTTGCCATTGATCTCTGTGTGTTCCAAACCCCAGACAGGTTTGCCATAGGACCGCGTCAGAGACTCAAACAGGGAAGAGGTGGCGGCAATCGACTTTCCGAATTCTGTACGCGAGAGCACATTATAGTCGGATTCAAACATAATCCGGTTGGCGCGGGCGAACATACGCATAGGCGCGGCGGCTGCGCGGTGCATCTCAATCATGGAGTAGAGCATTTGGGCCCTTTCGGTCGATAACAGCAATTATTGTTATGTTGCGCTGCAGCATACGATAATCAAGCACTTTTAACAACTGGTCTACGCCAAAAGGGGAATTGGGGGCACGGCTTCGCGTATGAGGCGTGACCCCCTAATGATGGTTACGCCATTTCGGGCACGGGCCAGTCATGACCGGTCAGATACCGGGCTTCCATCCGGGTGATATACGCAACCAGATTTTCATGGCGCCGGACGAGACCGGAAAGCGGCGTTTCAAAAAATTCGCATGCCGCGGCAATCAGGACCGCCGCAACGCCAGCATCTGCAGCGGCGGGTGCATCTCCGAACAGGTAATCCTTATCGCCAAGGAAATTCGCAATCGCAGTGATATCGCGATCTGCAAGCTCAAGCTGCTCGGTTTCGGAATGTCTGCCAAAGCCCTGTCCATGCATGTAGGCGCGCATTCCTCCGCGAACCTCCTCGGTCACGGCTGTTCGTTGCGGCTCGGGGATACCCATAAAGAACAAGGCAGGCCCCTTCTGGAAATTTTCGTCCCTCATCCATCTTTGTGTGATGATGTTCTTGACGACATGGTCCTCCGCCATGCGCTCAAGTGCCCACCCGGCAGCTGCCTCTGCTGCTGACAGTCCGTCATCGAGTGATCTGCCGAGTTTGTTTTCCAGATGCCAGCGAATGAAGTTGGTGTCTTCGACAAGCGTGCCATCGTCCACCAGATACGGGGCTTTCATCTTGGGAACGGCTTCAAGATCAGCAACTGCCAGGTCGAACTCCACGCCCAGCATTTGCAGCTGAATAAGTGACTTCATGACAAACGAGCTCGGCGACGGGCAATCGAACATCGGGCCCCATCCATAAAGTGTAATCATACTGTTTTCTCCGTGTTGAAAGATATCCCTTGCTAACGCAGGGCTACTGCCAACATGCTGTCAGTATGGTGGGACTAGGATGATGATATGAGACGAACCGAACGCCTGTTTAAAATCATTCAGATCCTGCGACGCCATGATCGCCCGGTCACCGCGCATGAACTTGCTGAAGAGCTCGAAACATCGCTGCGCACGGTCTATCGCGACACGGCGGAGCTGATCGCGCAACGTGTGCCGATACGCGGTGAGGCGGGCATGGGCTATGTGCTGGAAGACGGTTATGACATGCCGCCGCTCATGCTGACAGCAGACGAGCTGGAGGCCGCAGTGCTTGGCGCTAAATGGGTCGAAGCGCGCGGTGACATGCATTTGCAGCGCGGGGCAAAGGATTTGATTGCCAAGCTGACGACCGCTGTTCCCAAGACACTACAGCCGGTCATCGTAGATAGCGGGCTGACGCCGATCAGTTTCCGTCCGCGCCTGATCGACACGGTGGATGTGTCGCTTATACGCGGCGCGATCCGTGATCGCTACAAGGTTCTGATGACCTATTCTGATGAAAAAGCACAAGCGAGCGAACGGGTGATCTGGCCGTTCCTGCTCGCTTATTCAGAAGATTACCGGATGATCTGCGCGTGGTGCGAGCTGCGTCAGGGCTTTCGCCATTTCCGGACAGACCGCGTGCAGTCAGCCCTCGTTATGGAAGAGCGCATACCTGAACGTATCAGCTCACTGCGAAAAGCCTGGCAGGAAGAGCGCAGACGCGAAGCTGAGAAAAATCCCTGCGCTGCGCCGGATCAGCCCTCGGCCTGAGGCAGGAAATTGGTCATACAGTCTGCCATATCGCGCGGGTTTTCCGTTGCGATGAAGAATGTGTCCATTTCCCAGTTCTTATCCATCAGATAGATGGCGGCTGAGTGGTCGAACACATAGCCGATGGCGCTGTCTTCCTGCTCGCTGACGGAGTAAATGGCCTGAAACGCGTCAGCCACTTCGCGGATTTGTTCGTCGCTGCCAGTCAGACCGACCATGTCTTCAGGATAATATGGGTTTGAGACATAAGCGCTGAGCACTTCCGGCGTGTCGCGCTCAGGGTCAAAGCTGATCAGCATGACGCGCGGATGGACCATGCCTTCTGGCAGCTCATCCAACGCATATGTGATTTTTTCCATGATGACAGGGCAGGCATCAGGGCAGACCGTATAGCCAAAATACATGAGCGTCGGGCGGCCCATATAATCTTCCTGCGTAACCGGCGTGCCCGTCTGGTCGATCAGGCTGAACGGACCGCCCCATCCATAGTCGCCTCGCGACATGCAGGTGTTCTGCGCGCCGGATGATTGGGCGACATTGGTCGAACCATCATTTCCGCAGGCTGCAACACTGAGTGCTGTAGCGAGTGCGCAGGTACGAAAAAGCGTAGAAGTAGAAATCATGGGACTGGTCCTTTAACACGGCTTCAGATAGGACAATTCGGGACAGAATAAAATACCGGGCGGGACCGTGGCTGACACACTCGACGACCAGAGTACGATTTTTTCCCTTCCAAAAGAGGGGCTTGGCGGAGTTGGGTCTGCTTTCGGGCGTCTCAGGGTGCGCACCTTTGTCGCGACTCGTTGGCTGGCAATTCTCGGTCAGGCGATTGCTGTCCTGTTTGTTTACTTCGGTCTTGGTTTCTCGCTCTCTCTGGGGCTGTGTCTTGCCGCGATTGCCGTATCAGCCTGGCTGAATGTTTTCGTGATGATTGCGTTTCCGAGCCAGCGGCTCGCGACAACGCCCGAAGCGGTCGCCCAGTTTGCCTTTGATATCCTTCAGGTCGCATTTCTGATCGCCATTACGGGCGGTCTGGAAAACCCGTTTGTGCTGATGATCATGGCGCCGGTGACGATTGCGTCTGTTAGTCTGGAAACGCGCTATTCCATGGGGCTCGCTCTGCTTGCGCTTGCTTGTACAGCCGCCATGGCGTTCTTCCATCTGCCGCTGCCATCACCGCCCGGCGAAGACTTGCAAGTGCCGATCCTATTACAAATCGGGCAGTTCTGCGCGGTGACGATTGGTCTGGCCTTCTTTGCGTTGTCTTCCATCCGTGTGTCGCGTGACGAGGAGCGTCTGGTGCGCGCGCTTGATGCCGCTCAGGTCGTTATGGCGCGCGAGCAAAAGCTATCTGCGCTCGGCGCGCTTGCAGCTGCCACAGCGCATGAGCTTGGCACGCCGCTGGCGACGATCCATCTGGTTGCCAAAGAAATGGCGGCAGACCTTGAGGATGATGACCCGCATAAGGAAGATGCGCGCCTTCTCTCTGAACAGGCAGACCGGTGCCGGTCCATTCTGCGACGGCTCGCGCAAGAGCGAGAGACCGGTGACATCGTTCACGCGCGTATCCAGCTCTCTACTCTGGTAGAGGAAGCAGCGCGTCCTCATAAGGGCCGTGACAAGCTGGTGGAAGTACGCACCTTCGCTCATTCAACCGCGACAGACCTCACCGAGCCGAAGCTCGACCGGTCACCTGAAATTCTCCACGCACTTGGCGCGTTTGTAGAGAATGCGGTCTCCTTCGCAGACAGTTATGTTTCCCTTGATGCGGTATGGAGCGACCGGATTATCACCATCTCTGTGACAGATGATGGACCGGGTTTCTCGCCAACCGTCTTGCCTAAATTAGGCGAACCTTATATTTCCGAGCGCAGCCAGAAACATGCCGGGGGCGGCGATATGGGGCTTGGTTTCTTCATTGCGAAAACGCTCATTGAACAGAGCGGCGGTGAGGTAGCGACCTTTAACCGTCCTGAACCTGAAAAAGGGGCGGTTGTCCGGCTGAGATGGGAAAGAGCTGCGCTTGAGGCCGAAACGACTTGGTCTGCGCACGAAACGGGCTTAGATGATTTAAGCCCTTCGAGTGAATAGAAGCTGGACAGATAATATGAGTGCTGAGATCGACATCCACAAAGCTCTGGAAGAGCTGACTGACCGAACACTGATGGTGCTGGATGATGACGCGCCGTTCCGGACGCGCCTGGCACAAGCACTCACACGTCGTGGCTTTACAGTTTCTGCAGTCGGCACAGTCGCCGAGGCGAAAGATGTTGCCCGTCTGAACCCACCGGCATTCGCGGTTATCGACCTGCGCCTTGAAGACGGATCAGGCCTCGAAGTTGTCGAAACGCTTCAGGAGTATCGTGAAGACGTTCGCGCGATCATGCTGACAGGCTATGGCGCGCTGGCGACGGCTGTTGCGGCTGTGAAAGCGGGTGCGATCGACTACCTTTCCAAGCCGGCTGATGTTGAAGACATCATCAAGGCTCTGGTTGCCCAGCGTGATGAAGCGCCTGAGCCACCTGAAAACCCTATGTCTGCAGACCGCGTTCGCTGGGAGCATATCCAGCGGGTTTACGAGCTCTGCAATCACAATGTGTCGGAGACTGCACGTCGTCTGAACATGCACCGCCGTACGCTGCAGCGTATTCTGGCGAAGCGTGCGCCGCGCTAGAATAGTCGCGGCAGAAGAAACAACGCCCACATCGCGTAAATTGCCAGCCAGTTGACGGTGAAGATCAGTCCACGACGGATAATGTTCGTGGACAGCGTTGCTGCGAGCAAATGCCAGATGCGTCCGGCAAGAAAGACGAAGGCGAGCGCCAGATAGGCCCAGTTTACGAGATCTTCGGCCCAGAGCATGGCAACCAGTGCATAGAAGAGAATTGGCGCTTCAAACTGGTTTTTGAGATTGGCGCTGATACGGGCCTCAAGCGCTTCTACGGGCTGTCCGGCGCGCTTCTGAAACCGCGCCGCAGAAAGCCAGCAATATAAAACAAAGAGGATGCCCAGATGACCGGCGACAGGCCAGAGAATCAGGTCTCTGTCGATGATCTCAAACATTGGCATCCTTTCTGAGTGTCAGGCCCGTTTATACCGGTTCGTACGGGAAGACAGAGGCCGATGCGCCAAGGTCTTCCATGTCGTTTTTCATCGCAGGAAGTGCGGTATCCAGAATGCTTTCCGGTGACCAGCCTTCCAGATTGGCCATGCTTCGCACCGGACGTGGCTGGCTGAAGAGAACAAGCTCATTCCCGCGAACCGCAAAGATCTGGCCGGTCGTGTCGCACTTATCAGAACACAGGGCGAGCGCCAGATTGGAAACCTGCTCCGGACGCATAGCATTCTTCATGCGCTCGACGCGTTCGCGGCTGGCTTCGTCAGTCACCGGAATGGACGCAATCATGCGTGTCCATGCAAACGGCGCGATGACGTTGGAACGGATATTCTTACGCACACCTTCCATCGCGATAATGCGCGACAGGCCGACAATGCCGAGCTTGGCAGCAGCATAGTTTGCTTGCCCGATATTACCGATCAGGCCGGATGTAGAGGTGAAGAAGACATAATTGCCATTCTCGCGGTCGCGGAAGTATTCCACGGCGGCGCGTGCCACATTGTAAGAGCCGCGAAGGTGTACTGCGATCACGGCATCCCAGTCGTCTTCGCTCATTTTGTGGAACATTTTATCGCGTAGAATACCTGCCGGGTTGATGATGGAATCCAGCCCGCCAAACTCTTTCTTCGCGCCTTCCACCATCTCTTTGACGGCTTCAAAATCAGTGACGCTATCGGAGTTGGAAATGGCCGAACCGCCTTTGGCGCGAATCTCTGCAGCAACCTCTTCTGCCGGGCCTGCACTACCCTCATCGGCACCTGATAGGCTGCCACCCAGATCGTTGACGATGACGTTGGCGCCAAGCTCCCCTGCCATCAATGCGGTGGCTTTGCCGATGCCGTTACCGCCACCCGTGATGAGGATGGTTTTGCCGTCCAGAAGTCCCATGAATCTCTCCCTGTTTGTCTTGTTGGGAGACACGTTAATCAGCCCGTTCGTGCTTGGAAAGGCGAAACTCCTCTTGTCTGACACCACTATCCCCAGTAGACGCGCCGGATGATCATTTACGACCGCGAGATTCCAGACCGTGATGGCCGCGCAATCGAACGTCTGTTCGATGCGACCTTCGGCGCTGGCCACTTTGCCAAGACGGCAGAGCGGGTGAGGGAGTATTCCTACTCTTTGCCGGAGATCACGCGTGTTGGTCTTCTGAATGGACGTTTGATCGCTGTCTGCCGCGTCTGGCCGATCTTTATCGGCGGCACACCAGCCCTGTTTTACGGGCCGATTGCTGTTGCGCCCGAGTATCAGGGCGGCAAGGTTGGTCGCTCTGTCACTGAAGCATCGCTCGAGGCGGGTCGGGCCTCAGGCCATCAATGGGCATGCCTGATCGGTGCGCCGCCATATTTCGGGCGGGTCGGATTTGAAGTTCCGCCTCACGGGAGTGTTCAGTTTCCGGGTCCGCAGGACCAGTCCCGCATCATGCTGAAACGCCTGCGTGCGCCTGAGGATGAACCTTTCCCTACAGGGGCGGTTACCTACCCTCGCGACGCCATGCGAGCAAGAGCAACCCAAAGAGCATACCTGCGACGAGCCAGGTTGGAAGAATAGGCTGGCTGCTGGCATCGCGCACCGCATAGGCCTGACGGTCTCGTATTCCGATCCAGTTTCCATCACCGCCGCCGCGTGACGTCATGCGAAGTTCCGGTGTGTCTTCCGCATCTGTCAGGCGTGTGACGACGCCATTGGTCACATCAGCCAATGGCAGGACACGTTCGGTGGTGGAGAGAAGGTCGGCAAATTCGCGCGGTTGTGCCGGACCGTTCAGGAATATTGTCTCCAGATCACCAACGGCTGCGCGGTAAAGACCGAGCTGTTCTGATGGCAGTCGTACTTCCTGAACGCCATACTCGTTTTCAGCCCAGCCATACGTGCTTTCGCTTCCGTCCGGAAAGATGATGGTGAGGCTGTCTGGCGTGGAGGAAAGTGAAGTCAGATTGGCGATAATATCTTCGCCTTCACTGCGCATTGTCAGCCGTTCTTCTTCCAGCTCCGGTTCGCGCATCGTCCAGTGAACGATACGGCGTACCAATTCGGCAAACGGACCGCCGCCTTCATGGCCGCGCGCCCAGAGCCAGAGCTGGTCTGACATGAGTTCAGCCACGCGACCTTCGCCGACACGGTCAACGGCCAGCAATGGTTGTCCGTCTTCTGTGGTCATCAGCACATCGCCGGTGACTTCACGCGCGCCGATATAGCGATACCACGGGCCGAGCGCGCCTTGCTCCAGCGTGCTGGTGATGGAGTGGCGCTCTCCCAGTCCGGAGATTTGCGGAACGAAGCGCTGTGTCTCAACCACACCTGTCGGGCTGAGCGGGAGCACAGATGCGAGCGGGGTGCGGTGAAGGCTGGCAGGCCCTGCAAACGGCTCGCCTGCAGAGATAATCAGCGCGCCGCCTTGATCGACATAACGGGCAATGTTGTCGAGATACCGCAAATGAAGTACGCCGCGGCGCCGATACCGGTCGAAGATGATCAGATCGAACTCGCGTAGCTTGTCTTCGAACAGCTCGTTGGTCGGGAATGGAATGAGCGCCAGTTCGTCTGTAGGCGTTGCATCCTGCTTATGAGGCGGACGCAGAATGGTGAAGTGAACAAGGTCCACCATCGGATCAGACTTCAGCAGGTCACGCCATGCGCGGCCACCGCGGTGTGGTTCACCGGTGATCAGGAGGACGCGTAAAGAGTCGCGAATACCTGTCAGCGTCGTGGCGGTGATGTTATTCGCCGCGGTCAGTTCGTTCTCGGCTTCGGCAATTTCTACTGTGACCGTGTTCGGGCCGCGACGGTCAATGGTAACGGGCACCTCTGTTGGCTGGCCGGTCTCCACCAGAATGCGCCGGGCAGGCTCTCCGTTCACGGACACGTCTACCGTGGTTGTGATGGTGTCGCTGGCGGTGACGAGAATTTGCATAACGGCTTCATCGCCGACAATCCCATAGCTTGGTGCGGAGACGATCTCAACGCGGCGGTCTGTTTCATCTTCTGAGCCGATGATCAGGCCATGTACCGGACCAAACGCTTCAAGGTCTTCAGTCGCTTCAGGAATGTCGTGCGCCTGACCGTCTGTGATGAGGATTGTGCCGGCAATCTGATCGCGGGGTGTATCCGCGAGCGCGGAGGCCATGGCAGCAGCAAGCTGTGTTTCTGGCGCGCCGGGGCGTGTTTCAACCAGCTGCACATTTACATTTTCTAACGCCGCGAGCTGGCTCTGCAAAGCGGCGGAGACCTCGTTTGCAATGGCTCTCCGGTCTGCAACTCCCATGCTTGAGGACTGATCCACGACAATCGCGACTGTGCTTGGAAGTGCCTCGCGGTTTTCGCGCACCCAGAGCGGGTTGGAAATCGCGGCAGCAATAAGTGTCAGCGCCAGAGCCCGAGTTAGCCAGGCTCGTCCGCGCCGGACGAGATAAAGTCCCCAGACGATCAGCGCGGCAATGCCCAGTGCGATAAGAACTGGCCAGCCAAGATGCGGATCAAAGCTCAGATGTGCAGCTGTCATCTGTCGCCTCCCGGTGTGAGGTCGCGCGGGTTGCGATTTTGATCACGCCCGCGGCCCGGCAGATCGTCGTCGGACTCGCCCAAGCGTTCCAGAAGGGCTGGCAGGTGGACCTGATCTTCTTTGTAATTGCCGGTCAGAATATACATCACGATGTTAATGCCGGTCCGGAAGGCAAGCTCGCGATTCCGGTTTCCACCATCTACGGAATATAGCGGCCGTCCGACTTCATCGACCGCCCAGGCGGATGCCATGTCAGCGTCGGTGATGAAGAGGGTGGAGACACCATCGCCGCGACGTTCATCGCGCTGAGTACCGGCGCCGCTCTCGATCCATAGTGGGCGGCCCGGATAGCGGCCATAAAAGCCGTCCAGCAGATAGAAGGCACGCGAGAGGACATGGTCTTCGCTCGCCTGCATGAGCGGCGGGACATCAAGACCGTTCAGAAGGTTTGTCAGGCGCTCATCGGTTTGCGTGCCAATGCCCGAACCCGAGGTCGTATCGATCAGCAGAGCGCCGCCATTGCGCAGATACTGGCCGAGAGCCGTGCTCTCTTCCTCTGAGAGCGACATACCGCCTTCAGGCATTACCAGCATGATGAATGGGAAGAGGTTGAGCGGATCTTCAGCCAAATTCAGCCCGATCGGTTCGTCCGGTTCTACGGTTGTCCGGCGGTAGAGCATCATGGACAGGCCACGAAGGCCTGACTCGGCTTTTGTGTTCGCTGTCGCGTCGTCTGTAATGACATAAGCAAATCGCAAGGTGAGCGCTGCCTGCATGACCTCGTCACGTGGTTCAGATTGTTCACGGCCCGTGCGGTTCTGCGCGTCTGCGTGATCCGGCAGAACTGTACCGGCGCACAGAAGCATGATGGTGACGCCTGCTTCGCGGCCAAAGCGCAAACGGCCTGCAATTACCAGCGACACGATCAGATCAATCAGCAGAAGAAGCAGAGCCAGTGTCAGGAAGAAACCGCCCAGGCGTGTGGTCGATAACTCGCCAGTGGAGCGGACGGTGACGCCATTTGGCCAGTCTGTGACGGCTTCTGGTGTCCAGCCTGCGCTAGCGTTCAGGGTGAGTGTCAGCGTGCCGCCCTGATAAAGGCCTGCAGGGTGCGCTGCGTCAGCGCGCGGCGTCATGCCAGGCTCGATTTGTAGCGGTCGGGCATTGGCAGCAGGCGTGACGAAGTCGCCGAAACCGGACAGCCAGCGGCGTGGGGCAAGGCTCGTTTCAGTTGTTGCGCCTGCCGCTGCAAGCTCGCGCGCGGGCAGCGTGGCATAGCGCATCATTTCGACGAACACACCGGCCAGCGGCAGGGCTGACCATTCCGGGCCAGCTGTGACGTGAAACAGTGTGACGCGGCCACGGCCAAGCGTTTCTGACGTTACGAGCGGCGTGCCATCGGCAAGCCGCGCCCAAGTGCGCGAAGCAAGCTGCGGGTCTGGCTGGGCAAGCACCTGACGGCGGATCATCACCTGATCGCGCGTTGTAGACAGGCGGGCAAACGGGCCTGTCTCGCTAAAGCTGGTCAGTTCTTGTGGCGTGTCCCATGACAAGGCGCTGTCCAATGCGCGGGATGCACGGCGCAGACGAACGGGTAGAAGATCGTCAGATTGAGCAGCCATGCGCGGGCCTGCAAAGCGGACAAGAACGCCGCCCTCTTCAACCCATAGGCTGAGGCGTTCTTCGGCGCTATCAGACAGCTCACCAACGTCCGTCAGGATGAGAACGTTCAGCTCTTCTTCCATGAGCTCATCCAGCGTGCCCTCAACAATGGTGGCAAATGGTGAGAGCGCGTTGCGAACGTAATAAGCGTCAGACAGGAGCGGTTGCAGGGTCTGGCCTTCGCCAACGAGGCCAACCCGGCGCATACGGCCTGCGCCATCCCACTGCCAGACCGCGCCAGCAGAGTTCTGACCGTTCAGGCGGAACCAGGACATGCCGGTCTGAATGCTTTCAGGTACGTCAAAGCGCAGTTCTGTTGTCGTTGCACCAGCCTCGAACGCACCACGCGCCGTCGCAAGCGATGCGCCCGTGTCATCATAAGCTGTAATGGAGAGCTGAAGCTGAATTTCGTCTTGCGTCCGCGCCAGTGACAGGATTGGCCCATTGGCGCTGGTCGCTACACCGGTGATTCCAATAAGATCATTGCCGGTGACGGGAATGGCATCAACGCTCCCGATACGCGTCAGTTGCGAACTTAAGGCTTCAAAGCCTTCGCCGAGCTGATTGTCGCTCACCCAGACGATGTCAAAGCTGTTCGCTTCAAGGTCTGAAAGGTTTTCGGCGAGCGTCTCATAATCGGGGCGCCAGCCATTCGGGCGCATGGCCTGAACCACGCCGCGAGCATTTTGCGGGCTGAGCCTGTCTGCCAGCGCATCTGTCAGATCGGTTTGCGTGGAGCCAATCACGTAAACGCCAAGATCGCGATCAATCGAGCCAAGCGTGCCGAGCGCGGCATTCTGAATGGCTGACCAGTTCGGCGCTGCCGTCCAGCCATCATCGACAATCAGCAGCACGTCACGATCAAAAACCGCGTCTTCGGCGTTCTGGCGAGGTGACCAGACCGGTGTCGACAGACCAATAATCGCAAGCGTGATCACCAGCATGCGCAATGCGATGATCCACCATGGCGTCTTGTCCGGCGTTTCCTCGATGGGCTCCATGTCTTCGAACAAGGCAAATGATGGAAGCGTCTGGTCTTTTGGCTGCGGGGGCGTTGCGCGCAGGACAAACCATAAGAGCTGCAGACCGAGCAGGGCCAGAAGCGCCAGTGGCGTCAGGAAGAGAAGCGGACCAAGCGCAAAGCTCATCGCGGCGCTCCTGCACCGGCAAGGTCCTGCATCATGCGGAATGCCAGCGGACGGCGCGTATTACCGAGAATGTGCGTTTCAAACCCCCAGCCAATACGGGCCGCCAGCGCGCGTACAGCATCCTGCCGTTTTTTGAAGCGTGCTTCGTAAGTGTCTTTCAGGTCTTCTGTCCGTCCGAAAATACGTGACAGCGTACTGCCCGGACGCCGAAATTTGACACGGCCTGAGAATGGGAACTCGACTTCCATAGGGTCGCAAATCTGCAAGAGCATGCCAGATGCGCCGTCAGATGCCGCCGATGAGATGGCGCGGGCCATATCGTCCATATTGCTGTAAAAATCGCTGGCGATGATCACAATTGAACTGTCGCGCTCAGGTACGCTTGGTACGTCAGAGCGGTTCGGATGATCAAACGCTTCAAGAGACTTCTGGATCACCTGACCTGTATTGAATGCGCCTTTGCCGCCACCAAGAACGCGAGCACGATCGCCTTCCGCGCAGAACTGATAGGCAAGCGCGGTCAGAATGATACGGGCTTCTTCAGCCTTGGTGAGCCCGCCCTTAATGCTCGTCCAGTCGAAGCCGGATGACGGGTCTACCCAAATTTCCATCTGGCGTGCGGTCTGCAGTTCGTGTTCGCGGATAAACAGCTCGTCGCCCGTGGCGGAGCGGCGCCAGTCAATGGCGTTGGCGCTGTCTTCGGGCGTGCGTCCGCGATATTGCCAGAAATCTTCACCATGCCCCGCACGCTGTCGCGGCGCGCCGCCCGGATGAGCGGTCGCCTGCTGACGTGTCAGCACTGAAAACTCCGGCAGTTCAGAGGCCAGAGTTTCAGCTTCGGCGCGAAGACGGTTCAGATCACGCATAAATCAGCGTTTCCGGGTCGCCAGTGTCTCGATGAGTTTTGGCAGCGTCGGTGCTTCACCTGTCGGGTCGAAGCGCAGCGCCATACGGTGGCCGAGGGCCGGTTCTGCCAGAGCTTCAATATCTTCAACGCTTGGCGCAAGGCGTCCGCGAAGCAGAGCACGCGCACGGCAGGCCAGCATAAGCGCCTGACCAGCACGAGGTGAAGGTCCCCATAGGACCTGCTTGCGTACAGATTCGTTCTCGCTTTGCTCCGGACGAGAGTCACGGATCAGCTTGAGAATGCGATCAACAATTTGTGTTCAAACCGGCAGGCGGCGGACCAGCCCCTGAATTTCGATCAGTTTTTCAGCCGATAGAATTTTCTGAAGCTCTGTATCGCTGCCGCTGGTCGTTTCGACGAGAATGCGGCGCTCTGTCTCTTCATCGGGATAATCAACATCAACCTTCAGAAGGAAACGGTCGAGCTGGGCTTCCGGCAGCGGGTAGGTGCCCTGTTGTTCAATCGGGTTCTGGGTGGCCAGAACGTGGAAGGGCTCAGGCAGATCATGGCGGTGACCGGCTACCGTCACATGATGTTCGGCCATCGCCTGCAGCAGTGCTGATTGCGTACGCGGGCTGGCGCGGTTGATCTCGTCTGCAAGAAGAAGGCTCGTGAAAACAGGGCCCGGGACGAAGCGGAAAGACCTTTTACCGTCTTCGGTCTGTTCAAGGATTTCAGAGCCCAGAATATCAGAAGGCATAAGGTCTGGCGTAAACTGGACCCGTCCTGCGCCGAGGCCGAGCACAGTGCCCAGCGCATCGATCAGGCGTGTCTTTGCCAGGCCGGGGGCGCCGATCAACAGGGCGTGGCCACCGGAAAGAATGGCACAGAGCACAAGCTCGATTGTACGCTCCTGACCGAAGACGACCTTACCGATCTCTTCTTTCACCAGCGACAGGTCTGCCATAATGGTTTCGACCTCCGCAGTCGTCGGATCGAAGGTCTCGGCAGGCTGGGCTGCAGTTTCCGGGGCGCTAAGTTCTTCACTCATGCAGATTTTACACCTAAATCACTCTTAAGACGGAGATAAGGAGCCGCGTGTGGCAAGCCAACCGACAACAGATCTCGACCAGTTAAACAGAACATTGCAGGCGATCATTCCGATTGCAAATGGCAAGCGTAAACTTCCGCCCGTTGAAACGTGGAATCCGGAACATTGTGCAGACATTGGCATGGAAATCCGTGCTGATGGCTCGTGGTGGCATGAAGGCACAAAGTTCTCCCGTGAAAAGCTCGTCCGGCTCTTTTCTACGATTTTGCGCAAGGATGCCGATGGGTCCACTTATTTAGTGACACCTTACGAAAAGGTCATAGTTCACGTAGAGGATGCTCCCTTTCTGGCGGTTCGTGTTGATGCGGCCGAAGCTGACGGCGAGCGTGTTATTGTTGTGACCACTAATCTGGGCGACTTCGTGGAAATTGGTAGCGATAATCCGCTGCGTGTGGAGACAGATCCGGAAACGGGTGAGCCTTCGCCCTATGTTCTTGTCCGTGGCCGTCTTGAAGCCAAACTGACGCGTCCGGCGTTTTACGAGCTGGTTGAAATGGCGGAAGTAGTGGACGGCGAACTGGTCGTGCGCTCGCACGCAGAGCGTTTCTCTCTTGGCCGGATGGACGCTGAATGAGCTGGTCCGGAAGGGAGGATTTCATGGCGCGGCTGGAGACGCGCCTTATCCCTGCTTATGGTGATTTTGACCTGCCGGAAGGCGGCGATGTCATTCATCTGGATGATGATGACATGGACAATCTGCGCGATGCGGGTGTGCTGATCGGCATTGTAGATCGCGGCGGTGAGCTGAATGTCGTGCTGACAGAGCGTCCCAAAACCATGGCGAAGCATCCGGGGCAGGTGGCCTTTCCGGGTGGCAAGGTCGACCCGCATGATGAATGCCCTGTCGATGCAGCTCTGCGCGAAGCCAATGAGGAAGTCGGTGTGGAGCCGGAAGAGGTCACTTTGATGGGGCGGTCGGGGCTGTATCTGACGCGCACCGGCTTTCGCATTACGCCTGTTGTCGGTCTGTTGCCGCCGGACTTCGTTGCGAAACCGGACCCGCATGAAGTGGATGATGTGTTTGAAACGCCGCTCTCATTTCTGATGAACCCCGCCAATCACGAGGAAAAGTCTGTCGAATGGAAAGGCCGCCGGCACAGATATTTCGAAATGCCGCATAACGGACACTATATATGGGGTGTGACGGCGGGCGTGATTCGTGCCCTTTATGAGCGCCTGTACTGCGAGGAAGAGACGATATGATCAGAATTATTGTTCAGCTTGTACTGATCTTTCTGCCGCTGGCCCTGTTTGCGATTTACCGCTTATCGACGGCTAACCGACGCGAGCCGGGTGAGCCATGGCCGATAATCGCGCTGGTGATCACCGGTTTTGCGATGTCGATGGCGCTTTATCTCTTCCTGTTTTTCAAAGAACCACGCGATGAGCGGACTTGCACGACGGCGCCGCGCTTTGAAAATGGCGAACTTGTACCTAGCCGTACGATCCCTTGTGAGAACGCAAGCATTGATAGCCGGCGACATGAGGTGGAACGCCGTGCCGGTGAAATCGACGAGAACGTGACGTACGAGCCGCGCGATACCGGCGTTGGCGAATGACGACCAGTATTCGTCGTGCGCCATGGTTTTCTGAGACGGCCACGCGGCGTGTGATGGCCGCGCTTGAGGCGGCATGCCCGTCAGGTGCGCGCTTTGTCGGCGGATGCGTTCGTAACACGCTGCTCGGTGAACCTGTCACGGACATTGATATCGCGACACAGCTGGAGCCGGACGAAACCATAGCTGCGCTGGAAGCTGCGGGCATTCGCGCCATTCCGACCGGCTATGAGCATGGCACGATTACGGCCATCGCCAATTCCGAACCGTTCGAAATCACCACGCTTCGCCGCGATGTAGAAACAGACGGGCGCCGCGCGGTGGTTGCGTTTACGAAGGACTGGGCAGAGGACGCCGCGCGCCGCGATTTCCGGATGAACGCGCTTTACGCGGATATGCAGGGCGATGTGCATGACCCGACGGGTGGTGGTCTGGAAGACCTTGAGGCGCGGAAAATCATATTCATTGGCGAACCGGATATGCGCCTGCGTGAGGACCATCTTCGCAATCTGCGTTTCTTCCGGTTTTCGGCCTGGTATGCGGGCGGAATTGATCCGGACGGGTTAGCAGCCTGTGCGCGCTTGAAAGACGGGCTTCAGCAAATTGCAGCAGAGCGAATCTGGAAAGAGTTTTTGCGCCTGATGGAGGCGCCATCGCCTTACGCCGCCGTTGAGGCCATGGCTGGGGCAGGGGTGCTCGCGCAAATTCTACCAGAGACCGAGGGCATTGAGCGTTTGAGCAGTGCGGCCCGCATTGAAGCAGGAGTAGGGCTTAAACTCTCAGGGTTTGAACGCTTCCTCTGTTTTCTGCAGCCTGATCGGGTCACTGCGAAAGCGGTAGCATCGCGCCTGCGCATGTCCCGGCTTGAGCAAGACCGGCTTGTCGAGTTCGCCAAGAACGACGGAAAGCTTTCGCCTGACCTCACGGGCCATGATCTCAAAGCTGTGCTCTATGCTATGGGGCGGATGACAGCGCGTGATGCAATCATCTGGCGCTGGGCGGGCGATCAGGACGGCCGCTGGGCATCCATCCTTCAAACGGCAGAGAGCTGGGAGCGACCTGTTTTTCCCGTAACAGGCGGCGATCTCATCAAGCAGGGTGTGCAGCCCGGACCAGCCATGGGCGAGCGCTTGCGCGAACTGGAAGCTCGCTGGATCGCAAACGGGTTTTCAATGGATGGTTTGTCTGACTAGTTCAGCCAGACGATCATGCCGTTCAGATAGGCTGCGAACGTCACCCAGCCGAGATATGGCAGCAGAAGGAACGCTGCGAACTTCGAATATTTTCCGAAATGGAACATCATGGCGATGATGATGAACCAGAGCCCGGTCAGGTCTATCAGCGCCCAGAGCGGACGGTGGAAGAAGAAGAACAGGAAGCTCCATGCGCCATTAAAGCAGAGCTGGAGATAAAAAATTCCGAAGGTCGTCGGTGCGTATTCAACATAGCTCACCTGACGGCGAACGATGATCGCGGAAATGGCCATCAGAAAATAAAGCGCAGGCCAGACAATACCGAACAGATAACCCGGCGGGTTAAACGGAGGCTTGTTCAGCGCCTGATACCACGGGTCTGCTTCACCGCCGCTGACCAGCGCGCCAGCACCTGCAATGATTACGACTGCCAGAAGGATAACGAAATCGCTCAGCCAGCCGTGTTTGTTATTGCGTGGTTTTACAGCCTGTGTGGTCACGTCTGCCGCTCACATTATTGAAACTTCGAAATAATATGTGCGGAATGTTGCATGGTTCCATTACCAAACAAGTAATTTCCCTTATTTCGCGAGTGAAAAGCAGATTTCTTGCCGTGGAAAGAGAGCAGACGCTAAACCCATTTCGCGACGGGCGGCATGGACGATAGAATTGAATTCACATTGCCGCCGGTTTTCAGGCCAAATGTGGTTCCGCGGTCATAAAGAAGATTGAATTCCACATAGCGGCCGCGGCGCACGAGTTGCTCTTCGCGCTCTGCATCAGCCCAGCTTTGTTCGTAGGTCTGGCGCACAATGTCGGCATAGGTTTTCTTGAAGGACAGGCCGACATCTTTGGTGAAGGCGAAGTCGGCATCCCAGTTTCCGGAATTGTGACGGTCATAGAAAATGCCGCCAATGCCGCGCGGCTCGTCGCGGTGTGGGAGATGGAAATACTCGTCGCACCAATCTTTGAATTTCGGATAGTAGTCCGGATTGTGCTTGTCGCACGCGTCTTTCATGCCTGCGTGGAATTGCTGTGCAAGCGGGTGACCCTGATCGCGCTGAATGTCCAGCACAGGTGTCAGGTCTGCGCCGCCGCCAAACCAGCTGTCTGATGTGACCAGCATACGGGTGTTCATGTGAACGGCAGGCACTTTCGGGCTGCGAGGGTGAACAATCAGCGAGATACCGCTCGCCCAGAACATGCCGTCTGATTTGTCCGCGCCCGGAATCTGCGCTGCGAAGGCTTCGGAGAACTTTCCGTAGACTTCAGAGAAGTGGACACCGGCTTTCTCAAACAGGCGGCCTTTGAGAAGGCCCATCACGCCGCCGCCCTGATCTTCGCCGTTAGGACCTTTAGCCCGCGCCCATGGCGTCATTTCGAACCGGCCAGGCTCACCGTGGAAGAGAGGAGGCATGACCTCGTCCTCAAGCGATTCCAGTTCTGCGATGATGTCTTTCTGCAGAGCGGAGAACCATGTGCGAGCAAGGTCTTTGCGGGTTTCGAGCGTTTGGTCAGTCATTCAAATGTCCTGCGCGGGGCAAATTATATGTTCGGAAGAGGTTCTGGCAGAGAGCCGAGCTGTTTCAAAGCCTCAAAAGTACCAATTGCGGCTGCCGTTGCGACATTTATAGAGCGGGCACCGTCCTGAAGCGGAATATAAACGCGGGCATCGCAGCGTTCGTGGACGTTATCAGGAACGCCAGCGCTTTCTCTGCCGAATAAAAGACGGTCGCCGGGCTGGAATTTGAAATCCTGAAGCGGAACGGCGCCTTTTGTCGTGAAAAGAACCACCCGATCACCGGCCCTTTTTGCGTCCTCGAAGAAAATTTCGGCAGAATCGATACGATTCACCTGCGCCAAATTGCCGTAGTCCAGGGTGGCGCGCTTTAAGGCTTTTGCCGTTAAAGGGAACCCACAGGGTTCAATAATATCCATTTTTATACCAAAACATGCGGACAATCTTATAGTTGTTCCAAGATTCTGCGGAATATCAGGTTGATAGAAAGTCAGGCGCAATGTATCGGCTTCTCTCATCTTGGGCTGGGATTCCATGGAATTTCTGCGCGACTTTGCGCCGCAAAGTCTTTTAACGGAAAATGGTTATGCTATGGCATCCACCAGAAAGCCGATTTGTGAGGGCATGGCAACGTGACTGACGAGACATATACAGAGACGGTTGATGAAGACCGCCGCGATTTCATCCACATCGCTGCTGGTGCAGCAGTAGCCGGGGGAGCGGGCGCACTGGCGTGGCCATTCATCGCTCAAATGCTTCCGGCGCTGGACACCCGTGCAGCTTCAAGCCTTGAGGTTCCGATTACGGATATCCCTGAGGGCGGCGAGATTCGTGTGCTGATTGGTGGTAAGCCATTCTTCATCCGCCACCGTACAGCGGCAGAAATTGCAGCCGCAGAATCCGTAGAAGCTGGCGACCTGCCTGACCCGCAAACTGACGAAGAACGTCTGGTTGCACGCGCTGACGGTACACTGAACCCGGCCATCCTGGTCGTTTCCGGTTCTTGTACTCACCTTGGCTGCGTGCCGGTTGGTCCTGGATCGAACACCGGTGAGTTCGGTGGCTGGTATTGCCCGTGCCACGGTTCGCACTACGATACATCAGGTCGTATTCGCAAAGGTCCTGCGCCGACGAACCTTCCGGTTCCGACGTACGAGTACAATGCGGACGGCTCTGCCGTCACGATCTCACTCTAACCGCACGAATGGGGAGCTCCTATGAGCGGACATGAATCCACATACAAGCCGGGTACCGGCATTGAGAAATGGATCGATGCGCGTCTTCCGATCGTGCGTCTGGTCCATGATTCTTTTGTAGGTTTTCCGGTAGCGAAAAACCTGAACTACTGGTGGACGTTTGGCGCGATCCTCGCGGTCTGCCTCGTCACACAGATCATCACCGGTATCGTTCTCGCAATGCACTACGTTCCACACGTCGACATGGCGTTTGCGAGCGTTGAGCGCATTATGCGTGACGTCGAATATGGCTGGCTGATCCGTTACATCCACGCGAACGGCGCTTCCATGTTCTTCCTCGCGGTGTACATCCACATGTTCCGCGGCCTCTATTACGGATCTTACAAAGCTCCGCGTGAGATCAGCTGGATCCTCGGTGTTATCATCTACCTTCTCATGATGGGTACAGCCTTCATGGGCTACGTTCTCCCATGGGGTCAGATGTCTCTGCACGGCGCGTCCGTTATCACAAACCTGATCGGTGCTATTCCACTGGTCGGTGAGCAAATCAAAATCTGGCTGCAGGGTGCACCATCTATCGGTAATGCTACGCTGAACCGCTTCTTCTCTCTCCACTACCTGCTGCCATTCATGATCGCAGGTGTTGTGATCCTTCACATCTGGGCGTTCCACACAACGGGCAACAACAACCCGACTGGTGTAGACGTCAAAGACGAGAAGAAAGACACAGTTCCGTTCCACCCGTACTACACAGTGAAAGACGGCTTCGCGATCATCGTCTTCCTGATGATCTTCGCTGGCTTCGTCTTCTACGCGCCGAACGTTCTTGGCCACGCTGACAACTACATTGAAGGCAACCCGCTGAAGACACCTGCGCACATCGTTCCAGAGTGGTACCTGCTTCCATTCTACGCGATCCTGCGTGCGATCACGTTCGACATCGGTCCGATCCCTGCGAAACTCGGCGGTGTTATCGCGATGTTTGGTGCGATTGCAGTTCTCTTCGTTCTGCCATGGCTCGACACGTCCAAGGTACGCTCTCTGCGTTACCGCCCACTGGCGCGTCAGTTCTTCCTTGGCTTCGTAGCTGTCTGCCTGCTTCTTGGTGTTGCTGGTGCGTCTAACCCGGACGACATCGTGATCAAGACTGGCGAAGACACACTCCGCTATGAAGTGTCTCTGGAAGAAGCTCCTGAAGCTGTTGCGGTTGCAGAAGCTCACCACGGTAAGATCGTGTCCAGCAATTCAGAGCGTGTGATTGTCGACTTCGCGCACTATGAAGATGCAGTGGAATTTGCAGAAGCGTCCGGCACAACGGCTGAGGCGACTGTGAAGCACCACGGTCTGACATGGCTGCCAGTCGCTCAGCTTCTGACATTCCTCTACTTCGCATACTTCCTGATCATCATTCCGCTTCTTGGTCTGATCGAGCGTCCGAAGGATGAACCAGAGTCCATCGCTGACTCTATCCACAAATCTAACGGCTCTGCTGACGCCGTAGCAGCAGAATAGGAGAGGCCTTTATGAAAGCGTTTAAAGCCTGCCTCGCTGGTCTTGCCCTTCTCGGGCTTTCTCCAGCCGCTATGGCTGCCGGCGGCACCATGCCACTGTCTGAAGGCGATGCTCCGCTTCCGGACTGGCCGTTTGAAGGTGTGTTCGGTAAATTCGACCAGGCATCTGTCCAGCGTGGCTTCCAGGTTTACACAGAAGTCTGTGCAGCATGTCACTCTATGGAACTTCTGTCTTACCGTAACCTCGGTGAGCCTGGCGGTCCGTTCTACAATGCTGACGATCCGGAAGCGACGGAAGCTGCTGTAGCTGAATTCGCGCGCCAGTACGAAATCACTGAAATCGATGATTACGGTGATGAAGTTTCTCGTCCGCGTCGTCCGGCTGACCGTTTCCCGAGCCCGTACCCGAACGTTCAGGCTGCTGCTGCAGCGAACGGCGGCGCGATCCCTCCGGATTTCTCGGTTATCGTGAAAGCTCGCCCAGGTGGCGCAGATTACATCTACCGTCTCATGACAGGTTACCCTTCTTATGAGGAGTTCCAGGGTGAGTACGGCGATGAGCTGCACTTCAATGACGACCACTCTCACGGTGTTCTGACCCAGCCTGCTGGCCTGTACTACAACCCGTACTTCCCGGGCGACACGTCTGGTAACTGGGATGGTGACCCACGCCACGCACCGGCTGGTGGTTACCTTGCAATGCCACCACAGATCACTGATGGCCGTGTCGACTATATGGACGGCACAGAAGCCACTCAGGAGCAGATCGCTTACGACATTTCTCAGTTCCTGGCGTGGGCGTCAGAGCCGAAAATGGAAAACCGTAAGTCTCTCGGCCTCGTCGTGATGATTTACCTCTTCTTCCTTGCGATCCTTGTATACTTCTCCTACAAGGCAATCTGGCGGAATGTTGAGCACTAGGCTGCTCCAACAATAAGAAATCTCAGAAGGCTGCGAGTGATCGCAGCCTTCTTTGTTTACGGGCTGTTTTTTACGGCTAGGCTGGCTGTTCAGGGAGGCGGATATGCGAGCAGGCATCGACTTTGGAACATCCAACACAGCGATTGCTGCCGTGCACGGAAATGATGTTCGTCTGACCGAGATCGAGCCGGGCGAGACCTCTATCCCGACAGCCATTTTTTACGAAGCTGATACGCGCAGCTTCACCATCGGCAATGCCGCGCTGGAGATCTACTCTGAGGGCGAAGAGGGCCGCCTGATGCGGTCTATCAAGTCGATCCTCGGCACTGAGCTGATCGAAGACACAACGCAGCTGGATGGTCGTCGTATTCCGTTCCAGAAGGTGATCTCCGACTTCCTTGCGCGCTCCATCCACCAGATTGAGAAGACGGCTCAGGACAGTATTGATCTTGTCGTGCAGGGACGTCCTGTTTCTTTCAACGATACAGATCCCGCGCGGGACAAACGCGCACAGGATGTGCTGGAAAACTGCCTGAAGGAAATCGGCGTGAAAGATGTCTCTTTCATGCCGGAGCCTGTCGCCGCTGCGCATTCGGTAGATTTTCCGGTTGGGCGTGAGAACCTCGCTTTTGTCGTGGATATCGGTGGCGGTACCTCCGACTTCTCCGTTGTGCGCGTC
This sequence comes from Ponticaulis sp., assembly GCA_002723155.1. GTDB lineage: Bacteria > Pseudomonadota > Alphaproteobacteria > Caulobacterales > Hyphomonadaceae > Ponticaulis. The sequence continues at coordinate 47,414 of PBNO01000009.1, forward strand.
AGTGATGACAATGAAGGCTTTGATGTGCTGGCGAGTTCCGGCGTCTATCTGGGCGGTAACGACTTTGACCGCATCCTCAGCTATTTCGAGCTGACACCGCTATTCGGGCGCTTGGAAACGCTCTCTGAAAATGGGCTGCCAGTCCCTGTCGCGCTTTACGTGACCCTGTCGGACTGGAAGAGCCATAACATGCTCTATCTGCCGAATATGCGCCGCGAGATTGACTGGCTGATCAAGCATAGTCCGCAAAGCCCGGGGCTTCGCGCATTTGACCATCTTATCCGCAATTTTGAAGGCGGGCTCTATGCCAGTAAAGTCGAGCAGATGAAGATTGACCTCAGCTCCGCAGACACGGCTGAGTTCAAGTACAAGGCTGCAACGGCAGATCTCACGCATACGATCGCGCAGTCGGCATTCAATGAGCTGATCGCTGAAACGATAGAAGCCATGGATGTGGCGGCGCAGGAGTGCCTCAAAAGCGCTGGCGTCACGCATGATCAGGTGACCGATATCCTGATGGTAGGCGGCTCGACGCTTATTCCGGCTGTAGAGCGCCATTTCGTAGGCCAGTTCGCGCACGCGACCATGCTCGACAATGACCGGTTCAGCGCCGTTGCCAAAGGCCTTGCCCGTCACGCCGCGACGCTCTGATCAGGGTATCAAAATTATCAATCTGTCTGTGAGGCGTCTGGACCTTCTACGTATTCCGGTGCAGGGAATAGGACGGTCTTGAAGCAATAAAAGTGTGGGATGACGATATGTCGAAATGGGTTCTGGGCGTTCTTGGTGGATCCGGCCTCTATGAAATTGACGGCCTTGAGAATGCGCGCGAAGAGCAGATTTCCAGCCCGTGGGGTGAACCGTCCGGCAGCGTAATGCGTGGCAATATGGGCGATGTCGAGCTCGTCTTCATGCCACGTCATGGCAAAGGCCACCGCCTGTCGCCAACCCATGTGAACTATCAGGCTAATATTGATGTTCTGAAGCGTGCAGGCGTAACAGACATTCTGTCAATTTCGGCGGTTGGCTCGCTTCAGCAGCAATATGCCCCGGGCCATTTTGTCTTGATCGATCAGTTCATCGACCGCACATTTGCGCGTGAAAAGAGCTTCTTTGGTGACGGCTGCGTGGCGCACGTGTCTATGGCGCACCCGATCTGCGAGCGCCTGTCGCAGCTTGCTTACGAGGCGGGGCAGGCTGTTGGCGCGACCTGCCATAAGGGCGGCACATATATCGTGATGGAAGGCCCGCAATTTTCGACTTACGCCGAAAGCCAGCTTTATCGCAGCTGGGGCTGTGATGTGATCGGTATGACCAACATGCCGGAAGCCAAGCTCGCACGTGAGGCTGAAATCCCGTACGCGACTGTTGCTATGGTGACCGACTATGACTGCTGGCACGAAGAAGAGGACGACGTCTCGGTTGAGAACGTTCTCAAAATCATGGCGGCAAACTCGTCCAACGCGAAAGAGCTGATCAAAACGCTCTGTGCTGGCCTTCAGGGGACACCGCGCACGAACGGTACGCAGGGCATTGAGAGCTGCCTCGATTTTGCGATCATGACGCCTGCCGATGTCCGTAATCCTGAGCTTATGGCGAAGCTGGACGCCGTCGCCGGGCGGGTGCTCTGATATGACCAAGCCTCATCTTATTCTCGGAAATGCCCGTTACTCCAGCTGGTCTATGCGCCCTTATCTCGTGCTGGAACGGGCTGGTATCGAGTACACGGCGGAGTTCCATCCGCTGCGGACGGACAAATTCCGCGAAGAGGTGAGGAAGGTCTCTCCATTTGGGCTGGTGCCTGCGCTCATGCTGGGTGATGAGACGATCTCAGACAGTCTGGCGATCAGCGAATGGGCCGCAGAAAAGGTGCCATCGCTCTGGCCGAAGGATGAGGTCGCGCGCGGCATGGCGCGTATGCTGGCTGGTCAGATGCACGCCGGTTTTCAGCCGATCAGGCGCGAGCTGCCAATGGATCTCGGCCGTGATCACAAGCCTCGCAAAGCGCTCTCTGATGAGGTGTTTGCAGAGATTGCCCGCATGAAGATTGGTTGGGGCATGGCGCTTCACCGGTCTGGCGGGCCGTTCCTGTTTGGCGACTGGTCCATTGCGGACGCGTTCTATACGCCGGTTGCCAGCCGGTTCCGCACGTTTGCGATCGAGCTCGAGCCGGAGTTTCAGGACTATTGCGATCTGCTTCTTGCGCAGCCTGAATTCCTGAAATGGGAAGCCATGGCAGCGGATGAAGACTGGGTGATTGAAGACTATCTTCCGCCGGATGAGGCCTGATCAAAGGCCTTCGAGACGGTAGAGTGTAAAGGTTTCGCACGCAGAGGTGCCGCGGCCTGTAGGACGCCCGGAAAACGTCATGCGTCCTGTTCTGTCGCGTTTGAATTCGCCTTCAACACCAGCGGAACCCCAGCTCGTTTCAGGTTCTTGTAGCCAGCCGGTTGGTTCCGCTTCGAGCCGGTCATGCCTGTAGATCCCGCTCAATGTGAACGCGCCAGACGGGTGACCGGGATTGCTGGCAAGATCATAAAACCACAGCCTTGCTTCAACGTTGGCTGATGGCGGCATGTTTGCGGCATGAATATCTTCTATCGTATCAAAGGATATGGTCATGCCGTTCTCGCCACTTGCGCAGATATAGCTGCCTGAATAGATGCCAGGATATTCGGAAAAATAGTCCAGAGGCGCAGGCGTTTCATGGTCCTGTCCCTGTGCGGATAGAGCGGCTGCTGCGATCATGAATGCAATGACAGCGCCTGATTTCAGACATTTCGACATTACGCCCTCCATTGCCGGAAGGTCTGCCACAAATGGAAATTTGTGACTTCCCCTGAATGGGGGACTCTGTCCACTTTCAATGCTAGGCAGGGCCGATATACTGACCCGAAATTCTAAACTGGTGAAACCACGCTTATGAACCTGAAAGACACTATCCGCACCATTCCGGACTATCCGAAACCGGGCATCATGTTTCGTGACGTGACGACCCTGCTTGGCCAGCCGCGCGCATTCCGCCGTGCTGTGGACGAGATGGTTCAGCCTTATGCCGGGACGCGCATCGACAAGGTTGCGGGTATTGAGGCGCGCGGCTTCATTCTGGGCGGCGCAGCGGCTCACCAGTTGTCAGCCGGTTTCGTTCCGCTTCGTAAGAAGGGCAAGCTGCCATGGAAAACCATGACAGAGAGCTATGAGCTGGAATACGGCGTGGACGAAATGGAAATCCATGAGGATGCCATTCAGCCGGGCGAACGCGTCCTGCTTGTTGATGACCTGATTGCGACGGGCGGTACTGCAGAAGCGGCGATCAAGCTGCTTCGTCGTGCCGGAGCCGAAATTGTAGCGGCTGCTTTTGTAATTGATTTGCCTGAACTGGGTGGTGCGGACAGGATTCGTGCCATGAATTGTGAAGTTCAGGCGTTAATGGCTTTTGAAGGGCATTGACGTAGAGGGTTCAACGTCACACCTATAAAAAAAATCTGGAGTTTGCATGTATCGCCTCGACGAAGAAGAAGAATCCACACCGATTGCCGAACCGAACAGCTTTCTTGAGCAGGCGCTTTTTAAAGCTCGTACGATCCTGCTGACAGGTGGTGTTGACGACAAGCTGGCGCGCCGTGTGTGCGAACGCCTTCTTGCCCTGTCTGCTGAAAGCCAGGACCCGATCCTGCTGGTTGTGTCATCTCCGGGTGGCCACGTAGAATCCGGTGACATGATCCACGACATGGTGAAGTTCGTTCCTGCGCCGGTGAAAATCCTTGGTACGGGTTGGGTTGCGTCTGCTGGCGCGCTGATCTACGCATCTGCGAAACCTGAGAACCGCTTCTGCCTGCCGAACACACGCTTCCTGCTTCATGAACCACGTGGCGGTGTTGGTGGTCAGGCGTCTGACGTTGAAATTCAGGCGCGTGAAATCATCAAAATGCGTGAGCGTCTGAACAAGATCTTCGCGAATGCGACTGGTAAGTCTCTTGAGCAGATCAAGAAAGACACCGAGCGTGACCATTGGATGACGGCTGAAGAAGCTGTTGAGTATGGTCTCGTAAGCAAGATCGTCACGAGTCAGAGCGAAATTCTCTAAGCTGTAAGTGACAAGCTGAATTGAAAAAGCGGGCCGACTGGCCCGCTTTTTTATTGCCTAAATGTGTGTGGCCTGTCCCGCCACGATGTACCAGGTGATGATCAGAGCTGATAGCAGCGCGCCCGGCAGCACCGCTCTGGCTGACCGCCACGACGCGACAGTAATAAGCGCGGTGAACGTCAAAACCGGAACGAACTGCATGCCGACAATGCTGAACAGAGGATCAGCAAACGCAGGCAGCTTTCCATTCGCGAACAGATAGCCGTAAACGCCTGCCATCAGCACTGTTATGCCTGCAGCAGACAGGAGCCACGCAACAGAGAATTGGGTGAGGAAGCTCTTATACCCTTTGAACAGGTTCGTTGCGGCCGCATTCGACAGATAGAAGAACATGAAGAAGGGCAGGAGATAGGCTGCAAAAATCGACCAGTGATGACTGCCCATCGGCTTGAGCGCGACAACGAAGAAGCGGAAGTCGACCAGCAAATGATTGTTGATCGCCGCTGAAATGCCGAACAGAACGCCAAATGTGATCAGGGCAGAGATCAGCCCGCCCGGAGACAGCCTGAAGCCGAACTGGCGGGAAATCAGAAGGCCGAGACCTGCGATAAGGCCATTGCCCAGCGCCCATGCCATGATCTGCGTGGTGATGTTCTGACGGAAAATACCAAGGTTCGGGATATGCTCGCCCAGTGAGGTCAGCGGGAAGAAGAGCACTGCAGGCAATGCAGCGCCGACCAGAATGGCAATCAGCACAACAAGGCCGTTGCCGCTCTGGTCGACCGTGCCTGATGGCGCAAAGGCGATAACCCGATTGAGAGCTGAGAAGAGCGAGATTGCGAACATGGCTGCACCGATCAGGGCAATCAGCGTGCCAGCCTCTTTCAGATGCCAGACCTGATTATCTATTGCGAGCATGTTTGGTGCGCCCAGCGTCATATCCATCCATGTGACAGCGTCTGCAGTGGCTTCAAACGAGAGATGGTCGCCCGGATGGGTGGTGTTTGGCTGGGTCAGCCAGCGCGCTGTGCCGGCTTCGATATCGCCATAGAGCTGGCGCGGAACGACTGTGTCGTCTGTACCGAACACGCTCTGGAGCTTGGCGCTGTCTGCTACATCGGCAGCCTGCTCGACCTCCCACATCAGGGTGGAGAACTCGTCAAAACGGCTGAAAATGACGGCCAGATTCCGCGGCCAGTCTGGTGTGCCCGGCGCGGCAAACGGGGCGCCTGTTGAGGAGCCGACAAGCGCGACGCTGTTATAGGCGTCCGGCATGGCCATCGCCGCTGCAAGGCTCGTCCAGCCGCCCATTGAGTGCCCCTCAAGGCCGATACGGCTCGTGTCTACGTTCGGGAGGCTGCGCAGATAGGCGAGGCCTGCAGGGCCGCCAAAACCGGCGGCAAATGCTGTGTTCGTGGAATAACCGTGTCCGCTCTGGTCAAGCGCGAGCACTACGAACCCGCGCCGCGCAAACTCGATAGCGAACGAGCTCTGCGTTTCACGGGAGTTGATATAGCCATGCACTGCCAGAATGCCGGGCGCAGGGTTGGCTGCAGTCGCGTTTTCCGGCGTGTAGAGATAGGCGGAAAGCTCGCTGCCATCCTGAAGCGGGATGCGGACATCCTCGACAGTGACGCCATCAGACGTCTGAACATGCGAAGCGAAGAAACTGCCGCCCAGCATCAGTAACAGCCCGACGACGAGGCCGAGTAGTGCGCTTTTCATTGGATGTCCTCCCGATACGATCTGTGCCGTTTCAGGGGATTAGGACGCAGATTGCCTGATTTGTCGATATATGGATGACGAACTTTACTGGCGCGCAACCGCCTCTGCGCCAACCGCCAGAGATGAGGTGAGGCCCGGGCTCTCAATACCGAACAGTGCAACAAGGCCTTCAATGCCGTGCACGGATGGTCCTTCGATGCGGAAGTCCGGTTGTTTTTCGTTCGGGCCGTGAAGCTTTGGCCTGATACCTGTGTAATCCGGCATGAGCGTCCCGTCTTTCAGGCCCGGCCAGAAGCGGCGTATCGTCTGATAGAAAAGCGGTTCACGGTCGAGTTCGACGTCATAATTCTCATGTTCGACGAAGTGCAGGTCGGGCCCGAATCGCGCCTGACCGCCAAGGTCGCGGCGATAGTGCGTGCCGAGCGCGCCTTTGATTGGCATCGGGTAGATCAGCTTGCGGAACGGGGCTTTACCCTGAAGCGAGAAGTAATTGCCCTTGCCGAAATGAATTGTCGGGATCAGTTCCTTCGGGAAGCCTTCCACGCGGTTTGCAACGTCTGCGCAGCTAAGGCCGGCGGCAAGGAAGAGGCGCTCCGTGGTAAGCTCCATCGGGTCGGCGCCGCCCGTGCGGACGAGGAAGCCGCCACCGGGCAGGGGCTCTGCATGTTCGAACGGCGTGGAGAGGACCACACTGCCGCCAACGTCTTCGATACGGCCTTCCAGAGCGGTCATATAGCCATGGCTGTCAAACGTGCCGCTATTCGGAGAGAGCAGGGCGCCAACGGTGCGAAGCTCAGGCTCCAGCGCTTTGGCTTGCGCTGCGCTCAGAACTTCCATTCCGGGCACGCCATTTATGTTGGCCTGTTCCAGAATAGCGTCCATCCGCTCCAGCTCATCTTCCTCGCAGGCGACAACGAGTTTACCGCAACGGTCATAATCGACTTTGTGGGCATCACAGAATGCATAGATTGCGTCTGCGCCTTCCACACAAAGGCGGGCTTTAAGAGAGCCTGTAGGATAATAGAGGCCTGCGTGAACAACTTCGGAATTGCGTGACGAGACACCGCTGCCGATCAGATTGGCACGTTCGATAACGATTGGCGCAATGCCGCGCTGTGCGAGCGCATAGCCAATCGCCAGCCCGACGGCGCCAGCTCCAACAACAATAGCTTCGGTATCAAATTCCGACACACGCACCTCCGGTTCAGTTGTCCTGTACTGGAAGCAGGGCTGCCAGCAATCGCTTCCTTTCAGATATGACTGTAACTACCGTAACGACAAGTCCCTAGCGGGCTTTCCTTTTCAGATGCGCTTGACTGACCTTACGTACACCATGCTTGATCATGTTTATATCGACGGAAATCGCGCCCGACAGATGGCGCGAACGGGAGGAAAGACATGCAGCTCGTCAGCGAGAAAATTCTGACAGACAGCTTCAAACCGGACCCGAAGTTTGAGGCGGTTTATCCAAGGCTTGATGGATACAAGCTCTGGGATCCGTCATCCTGGACGAATGGTCACCCTCATCAGTTTTACGCACGCATGCGCGAGGAAGCGCCTGTCATGTGGTCTGAAATGGGCAAGCGGGGTTCAGGCTTCTGGTCTGTGACGCGCTATGAAGATCTCAAATCTGTTGAGCTGAACCCTGCCGTATTTTCTTCCGAACGTGGCAGCATCAATATGGCCATCCAGCCGCGCGAGAACTGGAAACCCGCCATTCTGATGGAAGCGGCGATGAACTCGCTGATCAATCTGGATGCGCCGCGCCATATGGAAATGCGTATGCAGCAGCTGGATTTCTTCATCCCGCGCTATGTTGCCGAGCTGAAAGAGAAGGTTGAGAAAAAGGTCTCCGAACTTCTGGACAATGTCGAAGCGAACGGGCCGGAAGTCGACTTTGTGAAGCTGTTCTCTCAGGAGCTGCCGCTCTTCACTCTGTGCGAGATGCTAGGTGTAGACGAGGCAGACCGCCCGAAAATCATCAAATGGATGCACTATCTGGAGCTTGCGGCTCAATACACGGCGAACCCGTGGAAAGTCATTATGAGCGAGCCACTCTTCCCGATGAAGTTCTTCAAGAATGTCGACGAGATGTTCGCTTACGGGAAGCAGGTCATGGCGGACCGCCGCGCGAACCCGCGCAATGATCTGCTCTCTGCGATTGCCAATGCCAAGCTGGACGGTGAGGAGCTGCCTCAGGAGTTTCTGGATGGCTCCTGGCTGCTGATCATCTTCGCCGGCAATGACACGACCCGAAATTCTGTTTCTGGCACGCTGCGGCTTCTGACGCAGTTTCCGGACCAGCGCGAAATGGTACTGTCAGATCGCTCAATGATACCAGCCATGTCGCAGGAAGCCCTGCGTCTTGTTTCTCCGGTGGTGCATATGCGCCGTACGGCAATGGAAGACACCGAGCTGAACGGCCAGAAAATCGCCAAGGACGAGAAGGTTGTCCTTTGGTATGGCGCGGCCAATCGCGATCCGGACATGTTCCCCGATCCGGACCGGATGGATATGACGCGTGAGAACGTCGATAAGCATCTCGCCTTCGGCCATGGCGTCCATAAATGTATGGGCTTTCGCGTGGCGCAGATGCAGCTGCGCATCGCCTATGAGCAGATATTCGACCGTTTCCCGAACATTCACTGGACGGGCAAACAGAAGATCGCGCCGAATGCGCTGGTCCACGCTATTTCCAGCCTTAAGGTCAATCTATACGGCCCGAATGGTGTGAAGCCGACACGCGTGTCTATGGCGTCGGCATAGCCGGTCTGTTACCGGCTACGCCGTGTCGCCGGTTAGTTGAGCGCGTCTTCCAGCTGGGTCAGGTCGCCATCATTGGCGACCGGTTCAACGCCGGTCAGCTGTGCAAGCAGCGGATAGACTGAAACATTGTCGAACAGATCCACTGTGACGCCGTTCGCGATAGCTGGGCCGTTGGCAATGAAGAGTGCGTGCATAAGCGGGTGTTCAGGATCATAGCCATGGCTGCCGCCGCTATTGCGCCAGACCTGCATGTCTGCCGTTTCCCAGCGCCATCCGATGTCGGACAGGCACACGATCGCAGGCACGCGCGGATTGGAACCATATTCGAAGCGGGCAGGAAGGTTTTCTTTCAACCAGCACTCGCCATGATCGTGACGGCCGATCAGCGCCGCTTCGACTTCAGCCTCATGTCCTGCCAGAGGTGAAAGACCGACAAATTCTCCATTCCAGACATAATGAACGAGCGAAGGATCAATGAGCGTATCCATTGAGAAAATCTGCTCGTCTGAAACGGGCGCCATGCCATGGTCTGACACCACGATGAGGTTTGTCGTGTCCCGAATGCCGAGTGCTTCAAGGCCCTCGATCAGACGGCCAATGCTGGCATCGACCTGAGCTGTGGCAGAAACCGTGCGCGGATCATCCGGTCCGTAGATGTGGCCTGCTGTATCCACGATATCGAAATAGAGGGTCGCAAACTCAGGACGTTCGTTTTCCGCTACGTCCAGCCAGCGCAGAAGTTGATCAACACGTGCAAAATCCGGAAGGCGCTGGTCGAACGGCATGAAGTCCGACGGACGCTCGCCATGGATTTCAAAATCGCTGCCCGGCCAGAACAGGGTTGCTGTGCGAATACCTTGTTGTTCGGCGCTTACCCAGAGCGGTGTGCCTTGTTCCCACCATGCCGCATTCGACGTGACGCTCGGATCGGAGAGCATGAAGGTGTCGCCAGGAATATCCGGGTCTTCCATCGTGTTATTGACCATTCCGTTATGGTCAGGACGCAGGCCTGTAATCAGCGTGTAGTGATTAGGAAAGGTCTTGGAAGGGAAGGAGGGCTGCATGCGGCCCGTCGCGCCCGTTTCAGCCAATCCGTTCAGAACCGGCGTGACGCCGCGTTCGAGATAATCCGGGCGAAAGCCGTCAATGGAAATGAGGATAGTCAGTTCGCTTTCGGTTGCGCTGGGCGCAGCGTCGGAGACGGAGACTGGCGGCGATGTGGTTTCGCAGGCCGAAAGCAGCAGGGCTGCCGAGCATGCAAGAGAAGACAGGATGCGTATCATGGCGCGCACTCTACTCCCGCCGTGTGACAACGCATTGAAAATCATCAGTCTATCAACAAAAAAGCCCGGCACATGCCGGGCTTTCTGTCTGGGTAGCAAGGGTGATTGCCGATCAGGCAACCGCCTTTTTGAGGAAGTCCTCAACACGTGCCGTGATGCGCTTGCCTGCTTCGCGAACTTCATCAGAGACGCCGAGAATGGTTTTCGCCGCGTCGGATGTTTCTTTCGCTGTGCGTGCAGCGGTGCTGACCTCGTCTGCCGCACGGCGTGTGCTGTCAGATGCTGTTGCTACGTTGCGAGCGATCTCGTCTGTTGCAACGCCTTGCTGGTCGATTGCAGCTGACACCTGCAGAGTGAACGAGCTGATGCCGTCCATTTGCTCTGTGATCGCAGCAATCATGTCTGTTGTTTCTTTCGTGACAGACTGAATCTGCTGAACCTGATCGGAAATCGTCTGGATCGCATTTGCAGTCTGATCGGCAAGGCCCTTCACTTCAGAGGCAACAACCGCAAAGCCTTTGCCGCTTTCGCCGGCACGAGCTGCTTCAATCGTTGCGTTGAGAGCAAGAAGGTTTGTCTGAGCCGCAATATCGCTGATCAGGTTTACAACGTCGCCGATCGCCTGAGCGCTTGTTGCGAGCTCCGTGACTTTCTGACGGGACGCGTGTGTGGAGCCCGTCGCCTTCTCAACCAGCTCTGTAGAATGGTTAATCTGGTTGACGATCTCATTGATGCTGGACGCAAGTTCCTGAGCCGCGCTTGCCGCAGAGCCGACGCTTTCAAACGCGCTGGACGTCGCTGTGTCCATGCTTTGCGCTTGAGACCGTGATCCATCAGCTGAACGCTCAAGCGTTGTTGCTGTGTTGTTGAGAGAGTCCATATCAGCTGCGAGCGCATCCAGAAGACCTTTAACTTCGGATTCGAACTCTGTGGCAGATTCCTGAAGTGCATTGTAACGCAGACGTTCGCTTACGGCTTTAGCTTCTGCGTCAGTCTTAAGGCGGTTCGCTTCCGCCTCAGCTTCTTCAGCTGTGTGAACTGCGCTTTCAGCTGTTTCAAGGGCGCCGCGAACAGCAGACAGAAGGCTGGTGATCTTTGTAGAGAGGAAGATCAGTGCGCCGCACTCAATGATCAGAATGCCGCCGTGAAGCAGAACGCGAACGAGAGGCGCGCCATCCGGGAAGGCGAGCGTTGGCACGAACAGGGAAGCACCAAGGTGGTGTGCAGCAACCGCGAGCGTGTACGCGACCAGAGCTTTCCAGCACATCAGACCTGTCAGGATCGCAAGGCCCGCAAAGAAGGTCATGTGCATGTCGATCTGATATGCGATGCCTTCGCCATTCCATTGGAAGTTATAGACGAGCAGTGCAAGGATACCAGCAACGCTGACGCCAGTGCTGACAGGCATTGCGCCGTAAAGCGGTTTTGAGAAGAACGCTACGGTTGGCAGTGCTGCAAGACCAATAGAGACCAGTGTCACGAAAGTCGCGTGGCCATGTCCGTTAAACATCGCAATCGCGCTAATCACGGCAGCAGTCAGCCAGGTCAGAACCAGAATACCCTGCGCCACAGGGCGTCGAACCGCGTCGATTTTGAAATCGTCGCTGCTAAGTTTGGAAATGTCTTTAGTACCGCTCATAATTGTTCACCCAGTAATACCCGTTTCTATGGCTGACACATTTGCGCGTAGCTTGCGTCTAATACGTAATCCGCACCGAGGGCATAGAGCGCTCTGGACGTGTTGCCCGTTGGGTCGTTGACGATCAGGTGCCGGAAGTCCGGATTGAACGAAACGACCTCGAGACCGAGACGACGCGCCTCAGCCTCCACGTTTTCAAGCGCAGCATCCTCGCCAAAAATAGCGAGTATGTCCTCTCCCGCCTTAGGGCTGAGATTCAGCGCCAAAACAGGCAGTAACGAAAAAAGTATAGAAAACAGTATGTAAGTACGCATTGTGTTTCCTTTGCGTACTCTTATCCCTTATTTCCATGTGGAATTAGTAAATGAGAATGTTCACATCTTACGTAATCAGGGACGAAATTGTCGCAGCAGAAGTTGTAATCTGCATTTTAGTTTAACTTGAGGACGTTTTGATTTTGTCTTCAACTCTAAATTAAACTGGCACTGGTGGGCCCGGAGGAAGCAGTACCAAACCGTCAAGGCTAATCACGAATGGGAATAACTGCTGCAGCCTTCGTCACTGGACACGGCTAAACCACCAGAGCTAGGCTTCTGGGATACTAAAAAGGCAGATCTTGGGACGTTACGTCTTCTATGTGATCGACCACCGCAACAATAGCATTGATCGTCGACCGGACGTATGCATCATCAAAATCGGTGAGCTTCTTGCCCTCCTTGTCGCATCCATTGCGATGCACGCAATGGTGCCTCTTCGCCATTGCGGGAAAAAGAATGTCGCTTTGCTCTTTCGAAGCAAAAGGTGTGACGCCGAAAGCGTCACGATAGAGCACGTTCACGACCGACAGATTGTGATAAAGGATGCCTTTTAATTCATGGACGACGCGTTGAGTTACCGCGCTTGGATCCGCAGCGAGATCAGCGGCAGAAATAGAGATTTCTCCCAGCTGCTTGTTGTTCCTAAGCAGTTCGTTGCGGACGCTCTCATTGCCCAACACGGCGTTGATGAGAGTATCGCCCAAGTATGCCTCAAGCGATGAGACGGCGCCAGCGAAGACCAATCTATTGGTGAATTGCGGATCTGCTTTTGGGCTGTTGGAACCCACCATGTCCATCAACAAATTCAATGATTCCTTGGCGATGGAATGCGGGTTGGACGGAGGCTCATAGTCTTCCTCCGGTTCATACATCGGCATGTCACCGCGGATCGAGAATTCGTGCGGATCTTGCATTTCAATCTCAACGCCGCTGAAATCGACGAACACGTCCCCCGAGTACACGGTTTTGCACTTATCGCATTCTATATCGATACAATCGTCAACGCCCATTCCAGACATTTTTTCGGCTGCGAAGTTTAATTCGGGAACGCTTACATTTTGGTCGTTGCCATGCCCGCAATCTGGACAAGCCCAAAGAATATGTGATGTGAACTTTTGCATTTTGAGTCAAAAATTTCTCTATTTATCAATATCTTATAGAAAATTTATGCCTCGAAAATCTACTGGTGGGCCCGGAGGGACTTGAACCCCCGACCAGACCGTTATGAGCGGTCCGCTCTAACCAACTGAGCTACAGGCCCGACGCAGTGAGACGGGGAACTTACCTGTTTTTTTTCATCCGTCGAGAGGTAAAGCCCGCAATTTTCACATGAGCCGAGAATGAATGGAACCGTCATTCTCCTGCCCGGATTAGTATCTAGTCAAAGGGGCAGAAAAGGAGACTCACTATGACTATCGTCAAACCGCTCGCCAGCGTTGCCGCCATCGCGCTGGCATTTACCGCTATCCCCGCAACGGCTCAGAGCATGCAACATATGAATCATAATTCCATTCAGCCTGAAACGACGCTGAATATCTCTGCGACATCGTCTGTAAGTGCTGCGCCTGACATCGCTTTTCTTTCCGGTGGCGTGACGACCGAGGCGCGCACGGCTGCAGAAGCCATCCGCCAGAATGCTGCTGACATGGCCGGCGTTTATGCTGCCCTTGAGCGTGCCGGACTTGAGCAGGCCGACATTCAAACATCGAACTTCTCGCTGAACCCGCGTTATAACTATCCGCAGAATTCAGAACGCGTTCTGGTCGGTTATACGGCCTCTAACCAGCTGCGCGTGACCGTACGCGACATGGATAAAGTTGGCGGCGTGATTGATGCCATGGTTGCCGAGGGCGGCAATACGTTCTCTGGCGTGCAGTTCGGCGTGGAAGATCCGAGCGAGCTGCTGGATGAAGCGCGCCGCGATGCCATGCGTGATGCCATGTCCCGCGCCAATCTGTTTGCAGATGTATCAGGTCTCAGCGTTGCGCGTATCGTGACGATTTCGGAGAACACACAGTCTGCACCATCGCCGCAGCCAGTCATGATGCGTGCTGCGGCTATGGAGGCTGCACCAACCCAGATTTCAGGTGGTGAACTCAGCTTCTCTGCGACAGTGAATGTCGTCTTCGAATTGGAAGAGTAAAAAGATGGGGGCCGGGGTGACGGACAGACTTGAAGACGTTCGAAATCTCGGCCCGAAATCTGCCTGGGTTCTGCGAGAAGCCGGTATAGAAACGCAAACGGCGCTGAGAGAGCTCGGCGCCGTAGAAGCATATAGACGTGTGAAGTTTCAGTTCCCGCGCTATGCGAGTCTCAACCTGCTATGGGCACTGGAGGCCGGGCTGCGAGGCACAGACTGGCGCGCCCTGACTGGAGAGGACAAGGCTGCGCTATTGCGGGAGCTTGAAGAAAAGGCTTAGGGCCTAGTTCGGGCGGACGACGTCGTTCTTTTCGTTCAGCAGAACAACATTCGGAGAATAGTTGCGTGCTTTTTCCGACTCGACCTGACCGAATGTGCAGATAATGACGCGATCACCGACCTGAAAATGACGTGCGGCCGCGCCGTTAACGCCAATGGTTTTCGAGCCACGTGGGGCTTCGATCGCATAGGTCATGATGCGGGAACCTGCCGTCACGTTCCAGATGTAAACCTGCTCGTGCGGAAGAATGCCAGCCTCGTCGAGAAGATCCTGGTCAATGGAAACAGAACCCTCATAGTGCAGGTCACATTGAGTGACTGCCGCGCTGTGAAGTTTCGCTTTCATCATCGTCAGAAGCATATTCGAGTCTCCAGAACACCACTGATATCAGGGGATTAGCTTCCCCGTTTATTATATATAAGGACGAGGTTGACGCTAGGTAAGGGTCTCACTGCTTTCGCGTGTGCGAAGTCCTGAGCGCCTTATGCACGATGGAACATGCTCCGTAAAGCGATATTACAGTAATTCCGGATAGAGATAATGCTGTAACGCGGCAAGAAACTGTAAAGAAACAGCCTGTTTGACTGTTTGTATTGTGGTTTTACATGATGCTGCATTGCAGCAATGCTTGCTGCGCAAAGGCGTTTGACTTGATCACTTTTCCGCAAGAACGGGGTGTGTGACCACCAGATCCTGATGCAAAAGGCCTGCTTCACGGTGCCGTGCAGCATCTTTATAGTCGGCATGGTTGAGCGTCGCGATGAAGGCTTTCCGGTTCGGGAACTGGTTGATCCAGACCATGTCCCAGTCGCCGTCGCCAATGAAGAAGCGTTCTGCCTTGCCTTTGAAGACGCATTTGCCGCCAGCTTCTTCTGCCATGACCTCGAAGGCGTCAGCATAACGCATATAAGCTTCCTGGCCGGTTGAACCATCTTCAAATTCGGGGTCTTCCGGCTGGTAAATAGCCTTATCCTTGAACTTCAGAAGGTTCACCTGCGCGACGGGGCCATCATGGTCGAAGTCGCGAAAAGCACGGAACTGGTCGGCGGTCGGTTGGAAAGCAGGCATGGCGTGTCTCGTATCGGTAAAAAGGCGCGCCGGACTGATGCCCGGCGCGTTCCATAAGAGCTTAGTTCGGATCGTAAATGATCGGAAGGATGATCGCGCTCGGGCGGTCTTCCGTCATATAGATCGTGTTCTGCGCAATACGTGGTGTTTCTGCATCGGATGGATGCTCACCGGTATTCGGGTTCACATCAAAGCGCGGATAGTTGGACGATGTGACGTGAACAGCGATGCGGTGGCCTTCTTCAAAGGTAATCGCCGTGTCCCAGAGGTCGATGGTCAGTTCGACCGGTGCATTTGGGGTCATCATCTCGATCTGGTCAGGCTCGCGGCCATTCCGGTAACGCGTACGGATGGCGCTATCGAGGATGATGGCTTCATATCCGTCCGGATAGACGTCGATGAGCTTGACCATGAAATCGGTGTCCGGCCCATCCGTCGCTGCATATAGCTGCATGGTGACAGGGCCAGCCACCATAACGTCTTCGGTCAGAACGTCTGTTTCGAAGCGCAGATAGTCGCCGCGCTCTCCAATCTGGCGCTGGTCCATCGGGCCACGCTCAAAGGTGAGGTTTGCACCACCAAAAGTCGGCACCGGATTTTCTGGGTCAAACTCATAGCTCACCATCTCGTCACCAGATGGCGCACGCGTAGAGAGGCTGCCATTCGGGTGGAGATAATATTCGCTATAGTTTGGCGCTGGCGGCCAGTTGCCAAAGCTCATCCAGCGGTTCTGGTCAGAGAGTTCATCTGTACGCGCAGAAGCCATCATATAGGCCTGCACAGGCGCCTCATCCATAATGCCGTTGTCGATGTCTTTGAGCCAGTAATTAAACCAGCGAAGTTCCTGATCGACGCCTTCAATCGTCAGAACGCCTAGGCCGCCGCCATTCGGATAGGCGAGGTCGCCAGAGAGCGGACCATGCCCGAACGGGCCCATGGTCAGGCGTTGATTGCCACGAGCGCCGTCGCGGCCTTCATTCTGCAGGTATTGGAAATTGCGGACATTGCCTTCGTTGAAGATGTCGTACCAGCCGCCATAATTATACATCGGAATATCGATGAAGCGGCGATTGTCGCCAATCTCGGTGTTCGACCAGTAGGCGCTGTCCGGATAGTTGCGGGCGGTGTTTGCAATCACCTCTTCGGAAATGCCCTGACGGCGGGACCAGCCGCCTGAGTCCTGCTCTTTGAATGCGCCGCCAATATACGAGCCGGTAAGTCGGGTGGAGGGCGCAACAATCACATAGGCCGCATCGAGGTGAGGCGGATCATAGGTCGCGGCGAGGTTGGAGGTGATGCCCATGGCGGAGCCGCCAGTAATGCCGACGCGCCCATTGCACCAGTCCTGCTCGGCCATCCATTCAATCGTGTCATAGCCGTCCGGGCCATCATCAATGAAGGCGCGATAAAAGCCTTCAGATCGGCCCTTGCCGCGCACATCCTGAACTAGGAAGGCAAAACCTGCATCAGTGTAGCGATCACCAGCGCCAGGTTGGCCATAGCGGGCGTCTTTCAGATAAGGCGTGCGCGTCACGATGCATGGCCATGGGCCTTCACCTTCCGGAAGATAGAGATTGCCCGCCAGTACCGTCTCATCGCGCATTGGCGTGAAGACTTCGATCGCGCCCTCAGGCGCGGTGTAGCTTTCTGATTGGGTGGCAGTGGCCTGCGCGATAACGGCGGGCGCAAAAGCAAAAACGGAGAGTGCCGCGAGCGCCGCGGAAAATGATCTTTTCAAAATGTCCTCCCTTGTGGTGAGCGCCTCTGTCGTGCGGCTCATCCTTCGGGGAGGAGATTATACGGTGTTCACTACACCGACAAGGATGGCAGATAGCCTTTCATGAGCGAAGAAGGGGCAGGCTGGCCGACCATGCAACGCCCAGCCTGCGGCCAGAGTTACAGCTACTCTCGCTTGTGACCTGTAACCATGGCTTTTGCGAGATTCTCACTATGCGCGCGGCTGGAAACGATCACGCCGATGACGTGGAGGCCGGCAAGGCCGAGCGTGAGATAGGTGAAAATCTTATGGATGTTGTAGAGCGTGCCCAATGAACCGGAGGCATGGCCTTCATGATCTTCGCCCTCATGATCGTCATCATCGTCTTCATGGCTCTCAAAGCCTGAAGTGGTCGCGGGCGCTGCTGCGCCGTCTGTGTCAGCCTGCATGGCGATAACCGGTGCGAGCGGGCCTTTGCCTTCATCCATGGCGTACATGGCCATGCCGGACCCTGTCGTCACCAGCATGGAGAAGAGCAGGGCCAGGATCATCGCGCCGCCAGCGGGATTGTGGCCGATGAAGCGTTTGCCCTTACCTGAGGCGATATCTTTCAGATAGCCGATCACAGCGCCGGGGCCGCGCACAAAGTCTGAAAAGCGCGCATGCCTCGTTCCAGTGACGCCCCAGAGCAGACGGAAGATAACAACGCCGGCCACGACATATCCGGCCGTTGTGTGGACGCTGCGCGATTCATCGCCAGAGAAATAAGCGGTGAGTACTCCGATCACGATGGCCCAATGGCCTATGCGTACAATCGGGTCCCAGACTTTGAGGCTTTTTGGCTCATTGTGTTCTGTCATGTCTGTCTCCAGTATTTACCGGAACAGAATGGCAATGCGGGCTCAAATAGCTATTCGTCAAATGACGTAAGCAATAAAAGCATCGTGTTTACAGCGGAGTATGTCGTGTGAGTGTGGGTAATCGCCTGAGCGTTTTCACAGTGATTGTCTTCGTGGGGATCGCCTTTCTGATCGCGCTGGACCTTGCGACCGATCAGGGGGAAGGGGCAGGCATCGTTCACCTCGCCATTGAAGGCGCTGCGCTGATTGCGGCTCTTGTAGGCGCCATTCTCACTCTGCGCACACTTCGCCGGACGACCAGCCAGCTAACCTTGGCGCGCGCGGAAGCAGACCGCTGGCAGAGCGAAAACCGCGAGTTGCTACGAGGGCTGTCCGAGGCGATCGGGAGGCAGTTTGTCCAGTGGGAACTATCACCGGCAGAGCAGGAGATCGGCTATCTGCTTCTGAAAGGGCTCAGCATGGATGAGGTCGCGAAAGTGCGTGGCACGAGCGAGCGCACCGCGCGTGATCAGGCGCGGGCAATCTATCGCAAGGCGGGTGTATCAGGTCGCGCCGAACTGTCTGCGTTCTTTCTGGAAGACCTCTTGGTCGCGCCGGTTAATCAGGCCTGACGGCTCAGTGCCATCCGCGCGAGTTTCACCACGAGCAAAAGCCATGGCCAGGCGTGCCAGAACAGATCGAAAATATCGATGGGTTTGGTGAGTGTACCCGCGCTCAGCATTTTCAGTTTTTCCCAAAGGTGAGGCTCAGGCACGAAGGGCGCGAGCCCGAGCGTGAGGCAGGCGAGGACCACAAATCCAATCGGGATCTGATCAAGAAGGGCAATAATATTCATACATTCTAATAATACGAAATACGAGAAGAAGGGAATAGGCAGTTTGTCTCAGTCCGGCAGTTTTCAGGAACATGCAGAGACCGCACCCGTTGGTCTGGGAGAACAAGGAAAGAAAGGACAAACTCATGAATATTCTGATCGCAGGTGCACACGGAACTACCGGCCAGATTCTGACAGAACGCCTCGTGAAACATGGTCACGCTGTGAAGGGCGCTGTGCGCAAGCCCGAACAGGTCAGCACGATCAGAGATATGGGCGCAGAGCCGGTGATGATGGATCTCACACAGCCTGAAACTTTCCCTCAAAATCTGGAAGGCATCGATGTCGTCGTATTCGCGGCAGGCTCCGGTGGTAAAGCCGTAGAAGCCGTAGACCGTGACGGCGCGATCAGCCTTGTCGATGCAGCCAAAACAACCGGCGTAGACCGTTTTGTGATGCTGAGCTCCATGCTTGCTGACACACCAGAGGCTGGCCCGGAATATCTGCAGGACTATCTGCGGGCAAAAGGTGAGGCAGACGCTTACCTTAAAAAGTCAGGGCTGGATTATGCCATTGTGCGTCCGGTCGCTCTGACGAACGAGGCCCCGACCGGCAAGGTGAAGGTTGAGGACATCAACCACAATGGCGGTGAGATTCCGCGAGCTGACGTCGCCCATGTGCTTCAGGCCGCGGTCGAGCGTCCAGAGGCAAAGAACACGCTGTTTGAACTGCAATCAGGCGATAAGCCGGTTGACCGGATCTTCGAAGAAGAGCTGGTTGCGTAACAGAACAAAGCCCGGCGACTGAGCCGGGCTTTTCCTTTTGTTCAGGCTGCGCCCTGTTCCCCGAGCGGCAGGCCGGCATGCGGGCCAATGCCGCCCACAAAGTGATCTATGATCGTTTCGCCGTCCGACTGGCGCACACGAATAACCGTATCATTGGTCTGCTTCACGGCCAGAACATCGGCCTGAGACAGGCCTGCAAGCCGGCTGACCATAACGCGAATGATAAAGCCGTGCGCAAGCACAGCGACGGTCTCAGCGTTCACCTTTGAGGCGTCCTTGAAGAAGCTGTCCGCGCGGACTTCAAGATCGACAAAGTTCTCACCGTTTGGCGGGCGGTAATTATACCGGTCCTCGACCCATTTGGCCCATTCGTCAGGGCGCTCTTTGGCGATGTCTGCGTAGAGCATTCCGGACCAGTCGCCCGAGCTCCATTCTTTCAGCCGGTCATCGAAATTTGGGTTGGCCGCGAGTGGTACATGCTTTGAGATGATCTCCGCAGTCTGGCGCACACGTATCTGAGGCGAAGCCCAGATGTGCTCGATAGGCAGTGTGGCGAGCCAGCGGCCGTTTACGTCTGCATGGCCTTTGCCATTCTCGTTGAGATTGGATTCCCACTGGCCCTGCATACGCTTTTCAGCGTTCCAGTCTGTCTCGCCATGGCGAACGAAATACCAGGTGCGATTCTGCGTGTTCGTATCTGTCATGGGACCGTCTCTACGACGGATTCTGTGATCAGAATACCCAATCCTGAATGACAGAAGAGAAAGACAGATCGAAAGAGAGGTCTTCGGCTGGCGTAAAGCGCTCTCCCACGTGCGGCGGTGCCCACATCACCTGTCGCATGCCTTCGCGAATAGGCGATTTGAACAGCGGATTGGTGCAATCGACATTTACATTCTGGGCAGGGCCCGCCTGAGGAAGGTCGAATCTGACGGTGCATTCTGAGCCGAACCCATCATTTGCAGCAGCTCTCGGGTAGCGAACATCCAGAGGACTGCGGCTCCAGTTTTCCCACTGAACCATGATCGAACTGTCTTCGCTTTGAGATGCGCGAACATAGGCTTGTTCGAAAATCTGGCGGTCAGCGCAGGCGTCAGCTGACTGGGCGTAGGCCACTAAAGCGAGGTATCCTGCGAACTGAACATAGCCGTCATCAAGCAGGGTGTTCAGTTGCGCCTGAGATTCCAAAGCTCCATCCGACGGCGTTGCAGTGCAGTCCTGCGCCAGAGCTGGTGCCGCAAATAGAGTTGTAGCCGCAAGACCGGCAAACAGACCAGATTTCATGCTCATGAACTTCCCCTCTTTTCAGAGCGGACCGTGCACAATCACGGGTTTAAGCTCAAGGCCTTTTCTCAGGATGTTTCGCAAAATAACGTTCTGCATAATGAAGCGCCGCTGCGTGGTGGCACTGGTTCGGCGTAATGCCCTCAAAGTTCAGATAGTCCTCGTATTTCATGGTGAGGACTTCGATCTCTTCGGTCGCGTCAAGGTTTTGCTCGGCGACCTTTTTCGCGCCAAATGCGAGGAAGAAGTGCACCTGATTGTTCTGGGTCGCCCAGTTGGAATAGGCCTGTCCTGTTTTTACCCATTCAGCGGCTTCATAGCCGGTTTCTTCGAGCAGTTCGCGCTGTGCGACTGAGAGGAAATCCGTCTCGCCTTCTTCGGCGCTGCCCGCCGGCAGGCCCAACGTGATGGACTGGCAGCCATGGCGGTATTCGCGAATGACGATCAGTTCGCCATCCTCGGTGAAGGCCAGAATGGCAGCCCATTCTTTGTATTCAATGATGTGAAAATCCGGAATGACTGCGCCATTCGCCAGCTCTACCGTGTCGGTACGAACGCCGAGCCATTTGTCTTTATACGTCTGGCGCGATGATAGAATTTTCCAGGGCTTCATGTCCGGTCCTTTGATCCACCAGACTGTCATTCCTCACACTGCGGTGCGGTGCAAGGTGTGGGCCCTGAAAAATTCCGAATTGGCGTCTTAATGCAACGCGAAGATGCGTAAAACCGCCCGGATATACAGTCCGGACGGTTCATGCTGAATGACGCGGCGGGACTAGTAGCGAGAGGCTGAGATTCCGCGATCTTCCAGCATTTCAAACACGCTGTCCGGCCCGACGAGATGGCCACCACCAACGGCGATGAATTGGACGCCTTCACCAGCGAGCATGTCTTCGATTTGCTCTGCCCAGTCGGCGTTGCGGTCAGCGACCATGCGCTCGTATGGCAGCGGTGATAGTGCGGAGTCTTCATCTTCGGCCCATGCCGTGAAGAGTGCTTCCATGCCTTCGACGTCGCCATTTGCCCAGCCCTCAAAGGCGGAGGTTGCCATGGTCACCATCTCTTCGGTTTCTTCCTCGGAGACCCGTAGCAGATCGCGCAGCGCCTGTTCCTGATCTTCATCCGGAATGCCTGCGAAGAACTGGATTTGTTGTTCCAGAGTTTCAAACCCGTGAACGCTGTCGCCTTGCTCGATGGCCATACGAACGAGTTGAACATCGATGCCTTGTTCCGGGTCGTATCCGGCCTCGGAGAGCGGTGCCATACCAACGGCCTGCAGTACGACCCACGGCTTGAGATATTCCATTCCGGCGCGCGCTTCGGCTGGCATGTTCGCCCGTTCCATCGCGGCGTTGAGGAGTTCGAGTTCTTCGGCGTTCAGGCGGGAAGACAGCGGTGCGTCGACAGATAGCGCATATTGCATCATCAGGGGCGCGGCTTCGGCCTGCATGTCGGCGACTGAGCCGGTCAGTGGAATTTCGAGCCAGATTTCGGTGGCTTCGTCGAGCGCTGCATCCAGCTTTTCGCCGTGCCATTCGGTGCCTTCCGGCAGCATGTGAACCGTGCCGGTCACGTAGATAGTGGAGTCGGCGTCTTCGATCACCCAGATCGGAACTTCGGCTTGGGCGGGTGAGGCGATAAACGCTGCGGCGGCCAGTTCCAGAGACGCGACCGCAAGTGCCGCACCGAGTTGGGGTAGGTTTGTCTTCAAACACGAGAGCATGACATGTGTCCTTTTCTTTGAGTAAAGCTTACTTGTCATATGCACAAGTGAGAGTCAAGCTAGCTTGTCAAAAAACAATGTGTGCTTGTCATGTTAGGCAAAGAAAAAGCCCTCTCCGGCGGGAGAGGGCTCTGTTTCTATTGGTGTTCTGGAAGCCTATTCGGCAGCATCTGGCATCAGATGACGGTTCAGGAACTGCATACGGGTACGCATGAGGTGCGTGCTGAGTGCCTCACCGCGAATGCCGTGTCGCTGGCCCGGATAAGTCATCAGGTCGAACAGCAGGCCGCGTTGTTGCATCTCCGCCATCAGACGGGTCGTGTTGTCGAAGGTGACGTTGTCGTCTGCCATGCCGTGCATAAGCAGAAGCGGCGTCAGCTCACCTTCCCAATTGTCGAGATGGTAGAACACAGATGACCTGTCATAACCGTCTGCATTGTTCTCCGGCGTGCGCATGTAGCGCTCTGTGTAGAATGTGTCATAGAGCGTCCAGTCCGTGACCGGCGCGCCGGATGCGGCCGCTGCGAATGTGCCGGGCTCGGCCTGCAGCATGGTCATCAGGGTCATATAGCCGCCATAGCTCCAGCCCTGAATGGCGATACGATCAGGATCTACAAACGGCTGTTCTTTCAGCCATGCAACGCCTGCCAGCTGATCGCGTACTTCTGGTGCACCGGTGAGCTGGAAGATCGCGTCTTCAAAGCGCTTGCCGCGATAGTATGAGCCCCGGTTATCAAGGCGGAACACGATATAGCCCTGATGTGCGTAGAACTGATCGCCCATGCGTTCCCAGTTGCGGTCGACGCGCTGGACGTGCGGGCCGCCATATACCTCCACCAGAACCGGATATTGCTGGCTCGGATCGAAATCAGGTGGCGTCTGGATCGAGTAGTACAGCGTTTGTCCGTCGTCGGCTTCCAGTGTGCCGTATTCTGGTACGGTATGGTTCGCCAGATACGGATAGTATGGATGGCTTTCGTCGAGGCGGTTCTCTTCAATCCATGTGATCAGTGTGCCGTCAGCATGGTAGAGGCCGGTCTGCGATGGCTGGGTTGGTGAGGAAGACGTGCCGACAAAGCTCTGGCCATCCGGTGCCATTGTAATGGACCAGCTTTTGCCCGCTTCGGTGATACGCTCATAATGGGCGCACTCGATGCGCGTGCGCGGCGCTTCCGGCGAACGGTCAATGCACGCGGCGCCCGGTATCCATTCAGCACCCATTTCTGCGACCTCTTCATCAGAAGGCGGAAGCTGAACGCGATAGAGGTGTGTTTCCAGCGGCGTGTCGAAATTGGCCGTAAAGTACAGGCGGCCATTATCGCGATTCAGCGCAGAGAAACCGCGTACGACGCCTTCTTCCGTCTGCAGAACCGGCTGCGTGCCGTCACGCGTGACGATCACCGGCATGCGGAAGCCGTTTGCTTCTGTGGTTGTCAGGACTGCAATGTCACCCTGTCGGTGAATGCTGCCGCCAGTAGAGCTGAGCGTGATGAAATCGTTTGAGAGGTTCACCCAGTTCGGCTGGGTTTCCTCATAAAAGCGTTCCTGGGCAAACAGGGTTTGTGGCCAGTGCTGGGTCCAGCGAATGACGGTCTGGTCACGGTTCACAGATTGAACCACAAGCGCTTCACCAGCCCAGTTCACGCGTGCCAGATACTGGTCTGTGGCCGGGCCCCAGTCGTCTGTGCGCCAGTTGGCATCATGGGTCTGGCTGGTTTCCAGGCTGAAGACTTTCAAGTCGACGATGGCGTTCGGGCGGCCCGCACGTGGATAGCGCTGGTTGATCACCGTCACTTCGTCAGCGGCAATATCAAAGCGCGGAATGATATCGACAGTGCTTTCATCTACGCGGGTGAAAGCGACGTATTTTTCGTCCGGGCTCCACCAGTAACCGGTATAGCGGCTCATCTCTTCCTGAGCGACGAATTCAGCTACACCATAAGAAATTGCGTTGTCAGGATCTGCGTCAGGCGTGATCTGCTTTTCCTCGCCGGTTGCCAGATCAATGATGAATACGGCGCCGTCGCGAATGAAGCTGACAAAATTGCCTTGCGGGGAGACTTTGGCGTCATACTCGAAGGCTTCGGTATCGGTGAGCTGGCGTGCTTCAACGTCATCGCCATTGAGTGTGATCAGGTGAAGGTCGCCGCCAATCGGCACGAGGATCGTATTCGCTGTGCCCCAGTCATAAGACACGATACCGCGCTGGCCCGCGATACGGCGGCGCTCGCGCAGGGCGATTTCTTCTTCAGAGAGCTGGACTTCCTCAGGCTCGAGGATCTGGGAATCCACCAGAAGGCTCTGTTCGCCGGTTTCGACATCGAATTGCCAGAGGTCATAGCGTGACGCATCGGTCTCGCGGGCTTTCAGGAAGGTTACGCGGGAACCGTCCGGAGAGAACTTGACGCCGCGCGGGCTTGGTCCGGAAAGGGAAGGCGACGCGTAGAGACGCTCAATCGTCAGACGAGGTGATTCGGTCATTTGGTCCGTAGAGCTGGTTTGAGAGAGGGCCGGGCTGCTCAGAGAGGCAGCAATCCCCAGAAAAAAGGCGGGCAGAAGAGAAAGTTTGTTCATGGAACCCGTTTTAGCGTTGTTTTCGACTGTGTCATCGTCACAGTATAGAATTTATGAGCGACGCAAATGCCCTTTATGAGACCGCGCGCCGGATCGCTTCAGTGGCGGAAAGCCATGAAGAAGCTTGCACGGCGTCGGGGCTCATGCATCAGGCCGCTGAACTGGGACACGGTCCAGCCGCAGGTGCTTACGCGAATATGTTGATGAGCGGCTTCGGTTGCGGTCAGGATATTGAAAAAGCCATCCATTACTGGACACGCGCTGCCCTTGATGGCGCAGATGCAGACAGTGCTTTCAGGCTCGGTCTCATCTGTCGTGACGGACAGATCGCGCATGAAGACATGCCACTGGCGCTGGCTTGGT
This sequence comes from Ponticaulis sp., assembly GCA_002723155.1. Lineage (GTDB taxonomy): Bacteria > Pseudomonadota > Alphaproteobacteria > Caulobacterales > Hyphomonadaceae > Ponticaulis. Next base: position 72,839 of record PBNO01000009.1, read on the forward strand.
TCCTCATCGCGCGTGACCTCGGTTGCGATGTCGTGCTGCCGGATATTGATGAAGTGCAATACCAGATGAATGAGGGTGAGGCCGCGGACGCCTATCTTCGTTATGACGAGCTGCGTGCGAGCTGCGAAGCCCTGCGATAAGGGGCATTCGAGCGACAGGTGATGGCCGGTCTGAGTTTTAACTGCCCAATCCCATGACACGACCGGCAATCATGCTTGCGACCATGATGCAGAGCGAGTTTGCGATCATCCCGGTCACATTTGAGGATACGGCAAACAAACCTGATTCCATGACCCGGACAGCTCGTTCACCGCTTACCCCGCCGCGATAGGACGTTATGAAGTCCAGCACCAGCGTGACGCTCATCATGGCAAAAGAATATTTGAGCATTTCTTCGGCCGTCATGAACTTCATTGCGGGCAGCATGAAAAGCGTAGCCAGACCATTTGGTAGCAAGGCCAGCATATAAAGCCTCACACGGACAATGGCGTTCGTACCCTTACCCCAGATGGGTAACAGCAATGCTGCGATGGACTGAAACAGCATGAAGCTGAAGGGAAACAACAACAGGTAATAATTGATGATTGTTTCAGTTGCATCTTGCAGCGCTTCTTCGGTCTCAAACAGTTCCATACTGGCAAGCTGAACTTCGATGAGTTCGTACATGGAACTATCTGCGCCAGCCCAGAGAAAGCGCACAGCCGTCATAACCGCCAGAAGCGAGAACAAAAGCCGGATCGAAGGTGTATAGCTTCGGTCCATCCAGTCTGGCGAGCGTGCGGCCTCATATCCCTTTCGGGGTGAGGCGAACATCACCCACAGCGTTTTCAGGCCCCGCAGATTGAGGCCGAACATGTCTTCGATCAGGTCGTCGCCGCCGACCTTGCGTGATTTTAGCTGATTGCTTTCGTCATCTGACACGGTCTGCCCCCACCTGTACCGAAACGGTCACAGATGTGTTTTCAGGTTGTGCGTCGCCAATGTCAAAGTCTGCGCGGTCGAATTCCACAAGGCCGTTTGCCAGCGCGTGATTGTCTTCCAATGCCACGCTGAATGTGAGCGTTACGGGCGCAGTGATGTCACGCAGGGTGAGGTCGCCGGTGGCTTCGAATTCAAGCTCGCCCGTGCGCGTGATGTTTCTGGATACGAAATGTGCTTGCGGGAAGCGCGGTGTGTTCAGCCAGCCTGCCGCTGTGGCCTGCATGCGAACATTGCTGTCATCGCTCTCAAGGCTACGCGTGCCAATCAGCACGTCGATATAATCGTCGGGCTGTGGCTCATCGAGGTTCAGCTCGATAGCGCCCTGAACATCATCCATACGGGCGATGCGCGGTGCGCCGTTTGCGAAGGCGGTGACCTCGATGAAGGTTTCATCTTCGATGATCGTCCAGGCGTTCGGGCCTGTCGCGACTGCCGGTACGAGCAGGCCTTCGTCGTCAGTCGCGGTCTCTGTTGCTGCTGGTTCGGCAGGTTCCGTAGCATCTGCTTCCGGTTCGGCAGATGTGGCCTCCGCCGCAGCATGATCATGGCCTTCTTCCTCGTGGCCGCCCTGATAGCTCACCATGGAATAGGCAACGCCGCCGCCCATCACGGCTGCAAATAGCAGCGCCAGAAGCGGGCCAAAGCCGCGACCGGCCATGCGTTGCATGATGTTGTCGCGTGAAATGAAATAGTGTTTCGCCGCCGCGCCCACATGGAGGACGAACAGGCCAAGCGTCGCGAACGCAAAGAATTCGTGGAAGCCGGAGAAGAGCTCGGCAACACCTTCGTCCACTGGTACCGGCAGGTGCGGCACAGGGATGGTGAAGAACAGCTTGGTCGGAATATCCAGCGGGCTGGCAGAGACGTAAATCCAGCCAATCACCGGCACGCCAATCATCAGCACATAGAAGGCGATATGAGTGATCTTGCTGATCACCTTCTCCCAGACCGGCATTCCGATTGGTGTTGGCGGAGCGCGGTAAGCAACGCGCCAGAACAGACGGAAGATCGACAGGATCAGCACAACAAAACCGAAGCTCTTATGAAGCTGGAAGGCATTGAACTGGAAGTCTTCAGACAAGCCCTCGTGGGTCATCAGCCATCCGCCGATGAAATTGCCCAGAATGAGAAAGGCAATCACCCAGTGGAGGAAGCGGGCAACGCTATTATATCTCGAAGTGTCTGCGTACATGTGACCTGTCCGATTTGTGTTTGCCGAGATATGGCAGCTTCAACTCATATTACCAGCCGTCATCGCGTCACACCGTACGAAATCATCAGCCTGTGAGCGCGGCAAATTTGAGAGATACAAACAAACTCGCAATGGCAAATCCACCTGTGTTTGCAACAAGTGATGCCACCAATGCCGTCAGGCCCAGAAGGCAGGACTTAAATAAACGAGTTAAGCGTTCGCTTCCTGCGACCGCGCCGCGATAGCTGGTCAGCACATCCAGAAGGTAGGTCACGACGAACATCAGCACCGTGTAATGCCAATAAAATGACAGTGGGATCATCGATAAAAATGGCAACATGATCAGCGTGACGAGTGTGCTGGGCGTGATTGCCAGAAAGTAAAACCGGATGCGTAAGGTCGTCTTTGTTCCGGTTCCCCAGATATGAAGGCTGAGTGCAGCGAGTATCTGAGCGAGCATGAAGGTGAACGGAAACATGAGTAGGAAAGCGCTCATGATCTCGTTTCGGATCAGATCTGCTACGGCCGGGTCGTTGATTGCAGGCGACGCCATCAACTGGTCAAACGTCGACTGGCTCATATAGCTGTCAGGACCCGCCCAGAGAAAACGGATAGCTGCAATTACAGCCAGGATAGAGAATACGAGACGAATTGAGGGCGTGTAGCTTCCACCTGACCAATCGGCGCTTCGCGATGCTTCGAAAACAGTTTTTGGTTGTGTGAAAAGGTGACTGATTGTTTTGAGCCCTCGCACGCTCAGGCCAAACATATCCTCAGAGAGGTCGTGAACACCAAGAGGTGTGTTTCCTTGCGTGCTGGGCATTGTTTCTCCTCAATCGCAGTCGCGTATTGAATTCATCGATTAACTCAGGCAAAACGCAGCCTTTGAAATTCTTGGAATTCAGAGAGCACGCAGTCAATGGCATCTTACCAGTATATCTATCAGCTTCAGGGCCTGTCCAAAACCTATCCGGGCGGCAAGAAGGTGTTTGAGAATATCCACCTGTCATTCCTTCCGGACGCCAAAATCGGCGTTGTCGGTGTGAACGGTTCTGGTAAGTCGTCCCTTCTGCGCATCATGGCGCAGCAGGACACAGAATTTAACGGCGAAGCGCGCGCTGCAGATGGCATCAAAATCGGCTATCTGCCGCAGGAGCCGCAGCTCGATCCGAACAAGTCCGTGTTCGAGAACATCGCGGCTGAATGCCCTGAAAAGCAGCTCTTCGACAAATACAACGAAGTCTCCATGAAGATGGCGGAAGACTATTCCGACGAGCTTATGGAAGAGATGACGACGCTGCAGGAGCAGATCGACGCGGCTGATGCATGGGACATCGATTCCAAAATCCGCATGTCCATGGACGCGCTGCGCTGCCCGGATGAGGACGCTGACGTGACCAAGCTCTCAGGTGGTGAGATCCGCCGCGTAGCCATCGTGCGTCTGCTGCTCTCCAAGCCTGACATGATCATCATGGACGAACCGACCAACCACCTTGATGCGGAAACGGTTGCGTGGCTCCAGAACTATCTGGTCAACTTCACAGGCTGTGTAATCCTCGTAACCCACGACCGTTACTTCCTCGATCAGGTGACCGGCTGGATCCTCGAACTCGACCGTGGTCGCGGCATTCCATACGAAGGCAACTATTCGGCATGGGTCGAGAAGAAAGCCAAGCGTATGGAGCAGGAAGCGCGCGAAGAAGCCTCCAAGAAGCGCACGCTCTCCAAAGAACTTGAGTGGGTCCGCGCCGGCGCGAAAGCCCGTCAGGCCAAATCCAAAGCCCGTATCCAGCGCTATGAAGAAATGGCGTCCAAGGCGGAGGCTGAGAAGGTCTCTACAGCTCAGATCCGCATTCCGCCTGGTCCGCGTCTTGGCGGCGTGGTTCTGGAAGTCGATCACCTCTCCAAAGGCTTTGGCGAGCGTCTCCTGATTGACGACCTCTCCTTTAAACTGCCTCCGGGTGGTATCGTTGGTGTCATCGGTCCGAATGGCGCGGGTAAATCTACGCTGTTCCGCATGATTATCGGTCAGGAAACCCCTGATGACGGTACGCTGCGTGTGGGTGACACGGTGAAGCTCGGCTATGTTGACCAGTCCCGCGACGCGCTCGACCCGAAAGCAACTGTCTGGCAGGAAATCTCCGGCGGTACAGATGTGATCGACCTTGGCGGTGTGGAAGTGAATTCACGCGCTTATGTTGGTGCGTTCAACTTCAAAGGCTCTGACCAGCAAAAGCCAGTAGGTATTCTTTCCGGTGGTGAGCGTAACCGCGTCCACCTCGCGAAAATGCTGAAATCCGGCGCCAACCTGCTCCTCCTCGACGAACCGACCAACGACCTCGACGTGGAAACCCTGCAGGCGCTTGAGGAAGGTCTTGAGAACTTCCCGGGCTGCGCCGTGGTCATCTCGCACGACCGCTGGTTCCTTGACCGTATGTGTACGCACATTCTGGCCTTTGAAGGCGACAGCCATGTTGAATGGTTCGAAGGTGACTTCTCGTCTTACATTGAAGACAAGAAGCGTCGCCTCGGTGCCGAGGCTGTCGAGCCGAAGCGTCCGAAGTTCAAGAAGTTCTCTCGCGACTAAGATATTCAGACGGGCTCTTCGGAGCCCGTTTTTTATTGCCGGACGTCCACCTGCTCACGCTCGGGCGACCATGTTTCTGATTTCTCTTGCAGGTTGTGCGTGTTTCACCCATGCTTCGATGCATGAGTCAGAACACTGTTATTCGTGAGTGCGGGTCGATTGAGGAGGCGGTTGTCCTCGCCGGGTATCTGCAGGCAAACGGCATTCCAGCCATCGTTCCCGATTACAATATGGCGATCAATCAGTGGATGATGAGCATGGCAAATTCATGCCGTGTTGTTGTTCCGTCCGCCACCGGGGATGAGGCGAACGCTCTGCTCGCAAAGGCGGAGTCCGGCGAAACGGTTGCCATGGCTGGCGATGAACAGGCTACGCAGCAGGTAAAGCGCCGCGACCGCTGGAAAGTCTGGGTCTTCGAGACCTTGTCCCTGAACTATGTATTCTACGTTCTGATATTTGGATTGATCGCGTTCGATCGTGTGCGCCGCGGCGAGCGGTATATGTTCAAGCAATTCTGAAGGGCCAATCTTGTCAGATCTCCGCATTCAGAAGGTCGTTCCGGTCTATGTGCTGCCGCCTGAAGATGGTGCCGGCATCGCAGTCGGAGCAGATTTCTGGGTGGAAATAGATGTCATGGGCAAGGCCGCCACGCGCATTGTCACGATCATGTCTGGAGAAAACATCAAAGTTCCTTCTCCTGAGTGGGATGAGTTTGTCGAGGCTCACTGCCACAGCGCCATCGTGAAAGGTGAATCCATGATGGGCCGCGAATACTGGGGGTAGTGCCTGCTACTCTGCCCGATAATGCCCGTGCATACGGGCATCCAAGCTTGAATCGTGAGGCCGACATAACCGCGGTCATCTAAGCATGGATACCCACCTTCGTGGGCATCTTCGGACATATCTCGACGCCTTCTCAAAACCGGCCTAACCTCAACGCATCTTGATATTGTGGAGGTCTCCCATGCGCGCAGTTCTGATTTCATGTCTTATGGGTGCGAGCTTCGCGCTGACGGCTCACGCTGGGCCTGAGGACTTCGTGCCGGGCACGGTTATTACCGGCTTTGGTGATGTCGCCGCCGTAGAAGATGCGCGCCTTGGTGCCGATACCGAGTTCCACATTGCTTACGATATTGCGCAGGCCGCAGCCCAGGGCGAAGTAAGCCGCGCGCTCGTCACGCCAGCCCGTTTCCTAAACATGCATGTCGCGGCAGGTGTGCCGGAAGAGAATATCCATCTGGCCGTCGTCGTGCATGGCGGGGCGTATCGCGATCTTCTGAACGCCGAAAGCTATGGCGCGGAGAACCCGAATGCGCCGCTGATTGAACAGCTCATCGCGCATGGTGTGACCATCGAGCTGTGTGGGCAGACTGCCGCCTACCGCGATGTGAGCGAAGATGACCTTCTGCCGGGCGTCACCATTTCGCTTTCTGCGATGACGTCTCACGCGCTCCTGCAGCAGCAGGGCTACACGCTGAACCCGTTCTAGGGCGGGTTCTGATTTCCTTGTTGGCACTCAGAAATTGTGTAAGCTGAAGGCATGAGCAAAAGCATTACTATTCGTAATTGCGCCTCTAACGAGGAAGCGGTTGTGATCGCAGGTTATCTGCAAGCTAATGGCATTCCGGCCGTCGTTGCGGATTTCAACATGGCCCATAACGACTGGATGATGAATATGGCGCTTGGCGGTCGTGTCTCCATTCCTGAAGGCTATGAAGACGAGGCGCGTGCTTTGCTCTCTGAAGCATACATGCAACCTGCCGAAACCGAGACAGAAAACGAAGAGGCCGCATCGGTGACGCGCCGCGACCGTTGGAAGGTCTGGCCTCTGCTTGTCGCAGGTGGCTTTGTGCTTAGCCTGCCTCTGATGGTTGGCGTCTGGGTGGCGGAGCGTTTCCGTCGCGGGCAGAAAACGTCTGCGTAAACGTGTCCAATGGCTTTTGAGAGTGAATGCCCCAAATACTGAGGCATGTACCAGCTAACGGTCTTCTATGATGGCGCATGTCCCCTCTGCCGGCGCGAGATCTCATTCCTGCGACGTATGGATAAGCATGACCGTGTGGCGTTCGAAGATGTCTCACCGCCGGATGCTGCTGAATATTGTCCGATACCTCAGAAGAAACTGCTCGCGCGGTTTCATGTGCGCGACACAGACGGGCGTATGATAGACGGCGCTGAGGCCTTCACGCGGCTTTATTCTGAGTTTCCGGGCTTTGCATGGGTGCGCCCGATCGGCCGGTTTGGCCCGAGCCGGTGGCTTCTGAACAGGCTCTATGATGTGTTTCTGTTCATCAGGCCGGGCATTCAGCGCCTGTTCCGCTGACGCTTAGGCCAGGACCATAACAATCAACGCAATCAGGCCAGCAAGCAGCGTGCCCCAGACGGCGAGATTGATCTGTCTTGATCCCTTCGCCGAGCATGTCTGAATACTTCATAGCCAATTATAAAATAGGTTTATGTCTTCTATTGGGGTTATTGATGGAACAGAGATGAGGCTTTCCCCGTTGTGAAACTCGAGACCTTCAGTCAAATCGCAGATTTCCAGGAGCAGCATCATGGCCGACAAGCCAATCCTCACTTCTACATCCGGCAAACCTTATCCGACGAATGAAACCTCCCAGACCGCGGGTCCGCGAGGACCGGTGATGATGCAAGATCATTATTTGATGGAGAAGTTAGCACACCAGAACCGAGAGCGGATACCGGAACGGGTGGTTCACGCCAAAGGCTGGGGGTTGCAGGGCACTTTCACGGTCACACATGATATTACGCAATATACCTGCGCCGATCTGTTCTCTGAAATCGGCAAGCAGACAGAGGTCCTCTCTCGCTGGTCAACTGTTGCCGGAGAGCGCGGCGCGGCCGACGCCGAACGCGATGTGCGTGGCTTTTCGCTAAAGTTTTATACCGAGGAAGGCAATTGGGACATGGTGGGCAATAACACACCTGTCTTCTTCGTGAGGGATGCTTTCAAGTTTCCGGATTTCATTCGCACGCAGAAGCGTCACCCAAAGACCAATATGCGCTCACCTGAAGCTATGTTTGACTTCTGGGCGGCGCAGCCGGAAAGCGTGCATCAGGTCACAATCCTGATGTCTGATCGCGGCATTCCGCGGTCCCCAGCACATATGAATGGTTATGGCAGCCATACTTTCTCTATGTGGAACAAGGATGGTGTTCGCCATTGGGTGAAGTTTCATTTTAAGACACAGCAGGGGAATGAGTGGTACTCTGATGACAAGGCGGCCGAAATCATTGGTCAGACCCGTGAGAGTTATCAAGAAGAGCTCTGGAACATGATCGCTGATGGCAATTTCCCAAAGTGGAGGCTGTTTATTCAGGTCATGACTGAAGAACAGGCCATGGAAACCGAGTTCAATCCGTTCGACCTCACGAAGGTCTGGCCACACGGCGATTACCCGCTGATAGAGGTGGGGGAGCTGGTGATGGACACGATCCCAGAAAACTATTTCCAGCTGGTCGAGAATGCGGCATTCAACCCGAATAACATTGTGCCGGGTATAGGCTTCTCGCCTGATAAAATGCTACAGGCGCGCGTCATGTCTTATGCTGATGCGCACCGCTATCGCATTGGTACGCATTATGAGGCGTTGCCGGCCAACGCGCCGAAGAAAGCAAAGGTGAATCATTATCACAAGGACGGCGCGATGCGTTTCTTCACAAATGATTTTGGCAATCCGAACGCTTACTATGAGCCTAATCAATATGAAGGGCCTGTCGCTGATCCGAGTGTTGAAGAGCCTCCGTTGAAAATTGATCCGGACGCCGTAGTCTCGCGTTTCAAGCAGGAAGAAAGTGAAATTGATTATGTTCAGCCGCGAGCGCTGTATTTAGACGTATTCAATGATGAAGAACGCGATCGGCTACACAAAAATATGGCTGGTGGCATGGCGCCGGTGTCTGACTCGGTGAAAGAGCGTTGGTTAGCTATCCTGAAAAAGGTTCACCCAGATTATGAGGCTGGCGTTCGTAAAGCTATGGAAACGGGTGATCACGGTGATCCATCGTTGCCTGTAACGGATAATACGCCTCTCCAGGCAGCTGAATAACTTCTTTTGAATGAAAGGGTCGGACCTGTCCGACTCTTTCAGGGCTCAAATCGCTCCTGCGGCTCATCCTAGTACCCATAGAATTAGAACGATCAGCGCCGCCAGCAGCGTGCCCCAGACGGCGAGATTGATCTGCCGTGACCGCGTTGCCGAGCGTCGCTCCAGCCAGGTGCGCGGGCGAATGCCCCGCAGCGCAAAAACCAGAAGGCTCGCAATATTCACGCAGATAATATTGGTCGCGAGCAAAATACCGGCGCGCGCCGACAGCGTGAACTCGCCAGCGCCCAGATAAACGGCCATAGCGACAGATGGCGGCAAAAGGGCGACAGCAACCATCACGCCGACAAGCGTTGATGACAGGCCCCTTGTAACAGAGAGCGCCGCTGCGCCACCCGACGCGAGCGCCAGCGCAACGCTATCCAGACCAATATTCGTCCGGTCGATCAGTTCGGTGCTATCGAAGTCCACCTCGATCAGAAAGCCGATCAGAAAGGCGGTGGCAAAGCCGAGGGCGAGACCTGCCAGAGCGGTCTTGGACGATTTCAGCATCAGCTCAGCATCGCCAATGGCCGAGCCAAATGAGAACGCCAGTAGCGGGCCGAGCAGCGGCGCGATCACCATAGCGCCAATCACAACGGCGATATTGCTGGCATTCATGCCGATGGCGGCAACAATCGCAGAGAGGAATGTCAGGACCAGAAAGCTGGAGTCTATCTTCGCGCCTTCTGCGACGTCCTGATAAATCTCCTCACGCAGGGCAACTTCGCGCGACTTCTCTTTGGTTTCTGTGTCCGGCTCGGGCGCAATCTCCGTTGTGTCGGATTTGGGCGTAATGCACGCCTCGACCGGCACGATCACCAGCCGCCATTTCTTGAACGGTGAAAGCCTGCCCTGAAGCGCGTCGACCAGTTTCTGGCCATCGCTGTCCGGTAGGACGACACGCGCATCTATTTGCTGATCATTCGCGTCAATCACCGACCAGTCCAGCTGTTCCCACTCTTCGAGAATGCTGGCGACTGATTCCCTCGCTTCGGGAGGGTATGACACGAACATCATACGCATGCTGGGTTAGCCGGCTTTGGCTTCCGATTTGAACAGCTGGCCGAAGCACCAGGCGATAACTTCAATAATGGCGCGTGAGATCAGCGTCATCAGAATACCGAAAATCGTGTTCTCATTGACCAGTGTCCGGTAAAGGATAAGCCCCTGATCATCCAGCATTGGCGGCGTCCGCAGCTGGTCGTTCAAAAGCTCGATCCAGTCCTGAAAGCCGCGAACCCAGCCCGGTTCGAACGCAAATGCGAGTACGAGGATAACGATGACGAGGGCGAAACTTGCAACAAGCTTTGCCGATGCACGGGTCATGGACCCCAGAAGTGAAAACATGTTCTCAGACCCCTCCTGAAACAATTAACGGTATTGAACACGAGGAAAGGGGTCCGGTCCATCTGTTTGGCCGGATTGGGGTTTTGAGCGTTGTGAACTCGCCTATTGAGCGTCCCTTGCGGTGTAGCTGCTGTGACAGGTGACGCAGTTCTGCAGCGTGTCGGCAAAGGCGCGCTGAATATCCTGCATCTCAGCGGGGTCTGACATAGCCGCTATCTCTTCAAAGCTGATGCGTGTGCCGCGGCCAAGTGTGTGGAAGGGCGCAGGCATGCTCGCCATCATGCCGCCCATGCCTTGCCCCTGATGCATACCCTGTCCGCCGCCATGGCCCATGCCGCGCCCCATGCCATTGCCTTGACCGTGGCCGTGTCCCTGACCCATCTGGCCATTCATGCGACCGGGGCGTCCCATGGACGATGCGGCTTGGGCAATCGCGGCGCGGTCTTCTTCAGCGAGCGCGGCGGTGAGTGCCTGAACGCCCGTAATAAACATACGCATTTCCTCGCGCACATGGGTGCGCTGCTCAGGTGTCAAAAAGAGAATCTCGCGCCCATCATCTGCGATAGCGGGCTGTTGCTGCGCCATGTCAGCCTGTCCGGCTGCGGGCATGGATGCGAAGGCGATCGCGCAAGCAGACAATGCGGCAAGGCCGGCGGGCAGAACAGATTTCAGGCGCATGGAGAACGTTCCTTATTTTATTATGATATTCTTATATTAAGGCGTCTTCGCTTTTCTGGCCATCAGTTTTGCCTGCGCAATATTGACGCTGAAACGGGGTGGGCCAGAAATGACCTTTTTGCGGCCCGAAAGGGTTAACACACTGTTAACCCAATAAGTATTTGAAACTAAAGGGCTGGCGGGGCGTCTGTACTGTAAGAGTTCAGACGAAAGGAGACCCGTTATGCCAGATACAACACCCGCATCTGCAATGTTCGCGACCAGCCTCGCGCGGTCCATCTCGCCTCGTGGCAATGGAGGCCGAGATAGCGCCTTATCACGCCTGATGCTCCAGCATCGAAAACTGCGTAGCGCCCCTTTGGCAGAATTGATCGAATTTGTTTCTGAACAGAATGCTCGCCGTAATCAGGAGCATTAGGATTTAACCGACGCAAACCTCGCGTGGGGTCGTCGGGTTATAACCGAATTCGGCGGCTGGCATATTGATGCCGAGGCAGGAGTTTATATAGCCGAGTGCCGCAAAATGGTGAATGGCATGGCTGTGAGCCTGAACGAGCAGAGCACCGAGCGTATATTTACAGGTGACGGCACCAAGGCCGAGATCATCAGTTACATCGATGAGGCGTTCCAGATTCGCGCTGCGCAGATCATTGAGGCCACCCAGAACCTGCTCTAGATATTCGTGGCAGACATCGCGGTCGGTTTCGACCTTCACGTTGCGCGTTCTCGCCGTCAGATCGACCTTACCGGCATCAAGTCCGGTTAGAATACAATCGAAGATATCCAGAATATGGCGCATGTGGCAGCCAATGCTGGAGTGATACGGTGGAACAGTTTTGTCGTTGAACTGATCATCGGAGATAAATCCGATTAGATCGGCTCCTAGATTCAAATTCTTTTCGATCGCATCAAACATGCAGGCCTGACCCGGCATACGTTACTCCTGTTCCGTCCTCGCCAGCATATTCATTCTGCCCGCTAAAGAAACCGTGTGTCTGATCACTTCCGCGGGTTTTTTCGTGATATCGCGTGTGTATTCCGCGAGCCGCACAATTTTAGAGCGGTTCGCGAGGGGCGTACAGGCCGGATGCGGCCCGCAGAATGACGTCTGATTCTATACATTATTCCTTTTTGGAATATTTGTTTTAAAGTATTATTCCAATAAAGATAGAAAGTGTTGCGCACCTAATCTGAAAGCTTATCCGCTATATTGGCGTATTTCTTGCCTTAAATTCAAATGTATTGAGTTTTTTGTCTTTCCTTGGAACATATATTCTGGTTAATCAGTATTAAGGATAGCGTGAGACCAGCGGTGAAAGCCGGTTTCCAGGGTTTCAAAAGCCGGAAAATTCAGACGGGGCCTCAGAGCCTGCACGCTAACGAATGACTACAGGATCGCCAAAGCAGCGGTTCAAGGGAGGAATTATTGGTTAAATCCATTCTCGCCGCAGGTGCGGTACTGTCCGGACTTTTCTCATTTCCAGCACTGGCTCAGTCTGAAGAGCTGGTCTCCCCACGTGATTTTCGTAATGCCATTATCCAGTCCATGCAGGAAACAAGCGAGGACACGCTTTGCTTTGTGCGTATCTCCGACGAAGCATTCCGCGCTGGCCCATCTGCCGATAACTGCGACTATCAGGCGTACACTAACGTAGCTTACGAGCAGTACGAGCTTGCACCTGAAACACTGAACCAGATCGTTGATGAACAGGCGCAGCGCTATGTCTCGCTCATCGAGGCTGGCGTGGACATGGAGAACTTCTCCGAGCGCCTCGTCGTTCAGCTGCGTTCGCGCGCTTATGTGCGTAATGCAAACCTCACCAGCGAATCAGGTCTCGTTGTAGAGCCGTTCACAGGTGACCTGGTTGCCGTCCTGATGCTGGACAGCCCGCAGACGCTCGCAGCTGTTTCAAATGAGCAGCTGGCATCTCAGGGTGTTACCCGCGAGCAGGCTTTCGAGCTTGCAATCGGTAATACGCGTGACCTCATGGGTGATGTGCGCGCTGATGATTATCGCCGCATTCACTTCACATCATCGTCCAACGGTCTCATCTCCGGTCAGATCTGGCTGCCGGAAATGTGCAATGCGGAAAGCGAAGACGCAGCCTACTTCCTTTATGACCGCAACGGTCTGATGTCTGTTGAGATGGACGATGCGCTCGGCGTTTCGAATCTGCTGGCGATTGCCAACGGTTTTGCACTTCAGGGTGAAGGCGTGAGCAATTCTGTCGTGCGTTGCTCGGGCGGCGAATGGTCTACCCTCTGGCCTGCTGCTTCTGCAGACAGTTCTGCCTTTAATCCGTACGTTACCGGTTAATTCTTCTGTTTGGTGCTTGCCTCTTTTTCAGGGGCAGCGCAGTCTCCGTCCCGTAAATTCAGGGAGCGGATCTGATGATCAGAAAACACCTTACTGCCTTGAGTGCAGCGGCAATTCTTGCGGCTGCATGTGGCTCGGACACTCCACCGGCTGTCGACGATACGACGCTTGAAACGCCACCCGTCATGACCGACTATACGGCTCTTACACTGCCTGAACTCGCCGAAGCGCTTGAGTCCGGCAATGTCACGTCCGAGATGCTGGTCACTGCCTATCTTCAGCGCATTGAAGCGATCGACGAGAACGGCCCTGCCATCAATGCTGTGCTTTCTATCAATCCGGATGCAATCGAGCAGGCACGCGGGATCGATGCGCGCCGTGCGGCTGGCGAAGAGGTCGGCATTCTGGCGGGTGTTCCGGTCCTCCTGAAAGATAATATCGACACCGCCGACAATATCCCGACGACGGCTGGCTCGCTGGCACTGGCGCAAAACTATGCGGAAGCAGATGCGCCACTGGTTGAAGGGCTTCGCGGCGCTGGCGCCATCATTCTCGGTAAAACCAATCTCTCTGAATGGGCAAACTTCCGCTCTAACGGTTCGCTTTCCGGTTGGTCCGGTGTTGGCGGTCACACGCGTAACCCGCACGTTCTGAACCGCCAGACCTGTGGGTCCAGTGCCGGTTCCGGCGCGGCTATGGCAGCGATGCTCGCAGCGGGCACAGTTGGTACAGAAACGAACGGCTCCATCATTTGTCCGTCACAGGGCAATGGCGTGGTTGGCTTCAAGCCGACTGTCGGCCTCGTCTCTCAGGCGGGTATCGTGCCGATTTCATCCTCACAGGATACAGCAGGCCCGATGACACGCACGGTCGAAGGCGCAGCCATGATGCTGACCGCCATGGCGACAGGCGAGGGCGCAACAGACTATGTATCTGCGCTCAGCGATACATCACTTGAAGGCGTGCGCATCGGCGTTCTGCGCTATTCGGTGTCAGATCAGCCGGGCATGGCCGACACATTCAACGCCGCGCTTGAAGTTCTGGAAGCTCAGGGCGCTGAGCTTGTCGAAATCGAAGCCTTCGAATCCCAGATCGAGAATTTCGGCCAGAAGGCATTCACGGTTCTGATCCATGAGTTCAAGACAACGCTCAACGAGTATCTGGAAGGCACGCCTGAAACGGTCGAAAGCCGTACGCTGACCGACCTGATCGCTTTCAATGAAGCCAATGCCGAAACAGAGCTTTCCATCTTCGGGCAGGATCTGTTCACGATTGCGGACGCAACGAACGGTATTGAAGACGAAGCCTATGTCACGGCCTCTGCTGATGTTCTGCGTGGCACACGTGAACTCGGCATCGATCTTCTGATGTCGGACTATGGCGTTGATGTTCTTGTCTCGCCAAGCGGCCCGATCATGCCGGTTGCTATCCCGACTGAGCCGGACGTCTGGCCGTCATGGTCAGGTGCAGGCGGTCTGGCGGCTGTTGCCGGTTATCCGCATCTCACCGTGCCAATGGGTACAATCGGTGACGTGCCGGTGGGTATCTCCTTCATGGGCACGGCCGGTCAGGACGCGCAAATCCTGTCCTTCGGTTATGACTATGAGCAGGCAAGCATGATGCGCGCTGATCCTCAATTCCTTGAAAGCTCTGATGCGCCAACGCCGGATCGCGGCGGTGAGGAAGAGGCTGAAGAGGACTCTGGCGAAGAATAATTCCGTCAGTCATCTTGTAGGAATTTTGAGAGCGCCGGGTTGCAACACACCCGGCGCTGTCTTTTTGTGGGCACCGGATTGAGAGGAAGATATCATGGCGAAGATTGCAGTTGTCGGGCCGGGCGCGCTTGGTGGAACGCTTGCCGCATGGCTCGCAAATGATGCCCGCCATGACGTCACGCTGTGTGCGCGGACAGGCTTTGACCGTCTCATCGCTGAAACGCCGGAAGGTGTTCTGAACGTCTCGCCTACGGTTCTGACTGACCCGGCAGAGGCAACACCGGTCGACTGGGTGTTCGTGGCGGTAAAGACTTATGATTCTGTGGCTACTCTGCCCTGGCTTGAAAATCTGGCAGGTGAGGGAACACGCATTGCGATTGTCCAGAACGGTGTCGAGCATGTCGCCCGTTTCAATGCGCTGATGCCGGGCCGTGAGATCGTGCCGGTGGTGGTCGATCTGCCCGCAGGCCGCAAAGCGCCGGGGCATGTCGTGCAGAACGCCATTGGCTGGATTGTGGTGCCGGATGGTCCGCATGGCGCAGACTTTGTCGATCTGTTTGCTCATGCGCCGATGGATGTGCAGGCTGTCTCAAACTGGACGTCGCGCGCGTGGCAGAAGCTGTGTCTCAACTGCGTGGGTGCTTTCTCGACGCTGACCATGAGGTCCACAGGCCCCGTCTGGAATCAAGACGTCGAACGTATGGTGCGCGGACTCGTGACAGAGTGCGCCGAGGTCGGGCGCGCAGAAGGCGCAGACATTCCTGATGAGCTGGTTGAAGGTCTGATCGAGCGGGAGCGAAACTCAGCGGAAGGTGTCGGCAATTCGCTCTACACAGACCGGCTGAATGGTCGCCCGATGGAGATTGATGCCCGCAATGGCGTGATTGTGCACCTTGGCGCAAAGCATGGCATTCCAACGCCAATGAATGAGCTATTCGTGACGCTACTTAACGCGTCAGGTAGCCCGTGGGCTACAAAATAAAACAGCCTCGGCTGGCGGGGTATGAGCGCCAGCCGAAACCTGAATAAGGCTTAGCCTTTGAGCATGCCACCCATGCGCTGGGTGATGATCTCTTCAGCTTGCGCCATGATACGGTCGATCAGTTCCTGACAGGTCGGGATGTCGTTGATGAGGCCTGCGACCATGCCGCAAGACCATGCACCTGCATCCATATCGCCTTCTTTCATGATGCGCGGATAAACGCCGGCAACTTCAGCTGCGATGTCTTCAAACTTGAGGTCAGAACCGAGTTCTTTCTCTTTCACGAGAAGGCGCTCAACAGCATCGTTCGTCAGAACGCGTTCTGTGTTGCGAAGCGGACGCATAACCAGACGTGTGTCGAGCTCGGAAGCTGCGAGGATTGCCTGCTTCACGTTCTCGTGGACTGGTGCTTCTTTCGTCGCGATGAAGCGTGTGCCCATATTCATGCCTTCTGCGCCGAATGCGAGAGAGGCAACCAGCGAACGGCCGTCAGCCTGACCGCCTGAAGATACGAATGGAATTTCCAGCTCGTCTGCTGCGCGTGGCAGAAGGATAAAGTTCGGAACGTCGTCTTCGCCCGGGTGACCGCCGCACTCGAAGCCGTCGACAGAAACCGCGTCACAGCCAATGGACTGAGCTTTCAGCGCGTGGCGGACAGCAGTACATTTGTGAATGACCTTCACGCCTGCGTCTTTCAGGTAAGGCAGAACGGCAGACGGGTTGTTGCCCGCTGTTTCAACAGCTTTCACACCGCTATCGATAACCGCTTTCACGATTGCCGGATAATCAGGTGCGTTGAGGGAAGGCAGGAATGTGATGTTCACGCCGAACGGCTTGTCCGTCATGTCTTTACAGCGCGCGATTTCGTTCGCCAGAGCTTCCGGAGATGGCTGTGTCAGCGCGGTGATGATGCCAAGGCCGCCAGCGTTGGAAACAGCTGCCGCCATTTCAGCGAGGCCCACATGGTGCATGCCGCCCTGAATGATCGGATGTTCGATGCCGAATAGTTCGGTGATCCGTGTCTTCATGATGTTTATCTCCCTCGATCCGAGTATTTATGGCGTGAGTTTTAGCCGTCAGATTTCTCTCTGTCGCCCCTTAACCAAGGGTAAGGCCAGTAATTTTTTTGAAGTCGGGTTTTATTCTTCGCGGGCATTTATCTGATTACCGCGCTAGGTTTTATCACGTGTAAGGATTGCGCCCAGGCGTGTGACGCGCTCTATTCCGGGTTTGGAATTTGTCTGGGGAGTAGTGAGACATGAGCGACGTGCCTGAAACACAGGATCACGCGAAAGGATTTCTCGGTTTTGTCGAGAGAGCGGGCAACAAACTGCCTGATCCGGTTTTTATCTTTTTGTTCCTTCTGGTCGTACTGGTCATCATTTCGGTGATTGCGAGTCTCACAGGTTTGACGGCAACGCTGTCAGATCAGGTGCTTGGCGGCATGTCAGATGCAAACAAGGCGCGCTTTGCCATTGGTGCAGATGGCGTGATCCCGGCCATCAGCCTGCTATCGCCGGATAATATTCAGCGTCTCTGGACCGAAATGCCAGCAACCTTCACTCACTTCCACCCGCTGGGCTATGTGCTCGTCGTGATGCTGGGTGCAGGTGTGGCGGAACGTACAGGCTTGTTCGGCGATGCAATGCGTGCGGCTGTTCGCGGCGCGCCGAAATTTCTGCTTACGCCAGTCGTGGCCTTCGTCGCCATGGCAGGCAATCACGCCGCAGATGCTGCATACGTTGTGCTCATTCCGCTCGCAGGCATTCTGTTTGCGTCTGCCGGGCGTCACCCTATCGCGGGTATCGCGGCGGCCTTTGCGGGCGTTTCTGGCGGTTTCTCCGCTAACTTCGCGCCGGGCCAGCTCGATGCACTTCTCTACGGTATTACCCTTGAAGCTGCCGAGATTCTGGTGCCCGATTATCAGGTCAATATCGCAGGCAACTGGTATTTCATTGCAGCGATGATGGTGATTTTTGTGCCGGTCATCTGGTTTGTCACAGACAAGATTATCGAGCCTAAGCTTGGTGCCTGGGAGGGCGTTGACGGCTCTACTGAAGACGATGCCGACAAGCCGCTCAATGACGATCAGAAAAAAGGCCTTATGTGGGCTGGTATTGCCGTGCTTGGCGTGTTTGCGCTCTGGACGTTTTTTGTCATCGGGCCGGGTACGCCGCTCTACATTACTGATGCAGAATACATGGCTCAGGGCCTGACGGCGGATGAAGCTGCCGCGAAAGAATGGTTTGAACGGTGCGGGCCATTGTTTAACTCGCTGGTAGCGGCATTCCTCGTTCTCTTCCTGGCTGCAGGTGTCGCCTACGGCGTATGCGCCAAGACCATCAAATCAGGCGATGACCTTGTTGGCATGATGGCTGATGCGATGAAAGACATGGGGTATTATCTCGTTCTGGCATTTGCAGCGGCGCATTTCGTGGCCATGTTCGGCTGGTCCAATCTGGGTCTGATTTCGGCGGTTCATGGCGCGGCGGCCATTGAAAGTGCAAATCTGCATCCGGCGCTCATTCTGGGCCTGATTGTTCTGTTTACCGGCTTGATCAATCTGTTCGTCGGCTCGGCCAGTGCGAAATGGGCGCTTCTTGCGCCGGTCATGGTGCCGATGCTTATGCTCGCAGGCATTTCTCCTGATGCTTCGACGGCGGCCTACCGTGTGGGCGATTCGGCCACGAACATCATCACGCCTCTGATGGTCTACTTCCCGCTCATCCTGATCTTTGCCCAGCGCTGGAAAAAGGATTTCGGTATCGGATCTCTGACCGCGATCATGATCCCTTATTCGATCTGGATCCTGATTTCCGGCCTCGCGCTGATGATCGTATGGGTCGCGCTTGGAATTGACCTCGGTCCGGGTGCGCCGGTTGGCTATGAGCTGCCGACTGCGGGTGGCTGAATTTAAAAGAAAAGCCCCGCCGGTCTGGCGGGGCTTTTTTTATTCGGGAGGAAAGGCTGCGATCTTATCGACCAGCCTGAACCGAAGAGGCACCGGTGACTTCGCCAGCATCAGTACGCTGCGTCAGTGCGCGGGCTTCAAGACGTGCCGTCATCTCATTGATCGTGCGGATCAGCTCTGCAGATGACCCGTTAGAGCGGTCAAGCAGCGCCATGAACTGGGCGCGTTGTTCGATGGCCAGCCAGAGGAGGTTGCCATCAAGCTCGAGCGCAACGTCGACAACCTGATACTCGCCATCGTCTGTGCTCAGCACGCGCCAGCGCACGGGCAGGTCACCTGTCGGACGACGCACAACGGTCTCAACGATAGAGTCGCGGTCGTTGCGGTCGGTTGAGCCGGTCACAACAATCTCTTCGCCGCGATACTTGTCCAGCTCGGCTTCATAGGTCGCCAGCGCGTAGCGGGCATAGGCATCGTAATACGCGTCGAATTCCTGATCATTGAACACGCGCGCATAGCGGCCGATGACGAAGCGGGACACGCGTTCCAGATCAGTGAACTGGTTCATCAGACCCTGAAACGCTTCACGGCGCTCGAGCGAGTCGAGTTCAGGATCGTTCAGCATAGAGAGCGCGTGATTGGCGTTCTCACGTACATAATCTTCAGACGCCTGGTCTGCGAAAGCCGGAAGGCTGACGCTCAGGGCGAGGCTGGCAGCAACGGTCAGCGATTTAAACAGCGGTGTCATAGAAATATCCCTCCTACACTCTAGAAATCATCAAAATCGGGCAATTCTTCGTACGCATCTGGGTCAGATTGCCCATTTCTAATGGCGGCATCCCTCTGAGAGGTATGCGCACGTCGAAGTGCCACATAAGGTTCAGGCTGATCGCGCAGAGTTTCGATCTGTCCCTGTGCGCGAGAGCGAGCATTTAGGCCGTTGAGAATGGCAAGTCCGCTGCGAACCGCGAGCTCGTCATCATCATTGGTCGTGTAGTTCACGTAATTGGTGGGTGTTATCGCCCGATCAACTCCAAAACCGAGCAGATCACGCGGATTTGTAGAGCCGAGAAGTGGCAGCACCAGATATGGGCCGCTGTCTACACCCCAGACGGCGAGCGTCTGGCCGAAGTCTTCATCATGGGCTTCAACGCCGCGGAAACGGGCCATATCGAACAGTCCGCCAAGACCAACGGTGGAGTTCACAACAAAGCGGGCGCCGGTTTCTGTCGCGCCGTCGACATTGCCTTGCAGAAGTTCGTTCACAAAGGTGACCGGCTCGCCAAGATTGGTGAAGAAGTCGCCAACGCGGTCACGGCCCCAGCGCGGCGTCACAGCTGTATAGGCTTCTGAGGCTGGTTCCAGAACGGCTTCATCCAGCGCCAGATTGAAGCCCAGCATGGAGCGGTTGAAACCCTCATACGGGTCGTTGCGAGACGTTTCACCAGGAGCTGTTGCGCATGCCGCGAGGCTGCAGGCGAAGGCGAGTGCCAGAATAGGTTTCATGATGTCCCTCTTGTCTTCGCCAACGTTAGCGGCGCTATCCGTGTATTTGAAACGAGAAATTGGTTTATAATTTGTCGTTTCAAGTCACGGCTATGTGAGTTTCGAAAACACCTCCCTTTATGTGCTTTTATCGCAACACGATAAAAGAGGTGCCTATAAACGCGCTTGACAACATCATATAAATATATGTTTATATGATCTGAATAAGTGAGAGCGTCATGGATCTAATCGAAGCCCTTCGCAGTATTGGTGAGCCAACACGCCTGCGCGTGCTGGCTTTGCTTGCGCATGGAGAGCTTGCAGTTGGGGAACTCGTCGACATTCTGGCGATGAGCCAGCCGCGGCTCTCGCGACATATGAAATTCCTGACGTCAGCGGGTCTCGTGGAGCGTCTGCCGGAAGGCGCATGGGTGTTTTATCGCCTGCCAGCCGTTGGTAAAGGCCGCGAACTCGTGGATGCAATTCTGCCATTTCTGCCTGCCGAACACCCTGAATATGTTCGTGATTTGGAACGTCTCACCGTTGTCAAGCAGGCGCGCGCACAGGCGGCAGAGGATTACTTTAACCGTCAGGCTGAGAGCTGGGATGATGTGCGCGGCCAACACTATCCAGCCGAGGCCGTCGAGGCGGCGCTTCTCAAAGCAGCAGGCGATGTGCCGGCGAAATTCATGGTCGATCTCGGCACCGGAACTGGCCGTATGCTGACCCTCTTTGCGGACAAGGCAGAGCGCGCGGAAGGTATCGATCTCAGCCATAAAATGCTGACCATCGCGCGTTCTAATTTGGCTGAAAGCGGCGCTCAGAATGCCAGCGTCCGCCATGGTGACGTTACGGCACCGCCATTTGAGGATGGTGTGGCTGACCTCGTGATTATTCATCAGGTGCTCCATTATATGGACAGGCCTGAACGCGTCATTTCTGAAGCTGCGCGCATTCTGAAGCCGGATGGACGCCTGCTTGTGGTGGATTTTGCGCCCCATAAGCACGAATTTCTGCGCACCGAACACGAACACAGACGGCTCGGCCTGTCTGATGAAGAGATCACACGCTGGACCGGCGCAGCTGGCCTTGTGTCACTCGACCCGATCCGTTTCCAGTCGTCTGAAGAAGACGGCCTGACAGTCAACATATGGACCGCTGACAAGCGCTCTGAAACCGAGGAACAGGCAGCATGAGCCTGCAGCACGCACCAAAAGACATTCATGTCTCTTTCGAATTCTTCCCGCCAAAATCTGAGAAAGCGGAAGATACGCTATGGGAATCCGTTCGCCGTCTTGAACCGGTCCACCCGAAATTCGTGTCAGTGACCTATGGTGCGGGTGGCTCCACCCGTGACCGCACGCACCGCACGGTGAAGCGCATGGTGGAAGAGACAGACCTCACGCCAGCAGCGCACCTGACCTGTGTGTCAGCGTCGAAAGACGAAGTCATGGGCGTTGTCGATGATTATCTCGATGCGGGTGTCCGCCACATCGTGGCTCTGCGCGGCGACCCGCCTGAGGGCATGGGCGCTAAGTTCACACCGCATCCGGAAGGCTTTCAGTCCAGTGTCGATCTGATCTCGGCTATCCGTCACTACCGTCCGGAGCTTGGTAAGCGTTTCGAGATTTCCGTTGCAGCCTATCCGGAGCCGCATCCAGATAGTCTTGGTCTTGCGAAGGATCTGGAGATCCTGAAGGCCAAGCAGGATGCGGGCGCAGACCGTGCCATCACCCAGTTCTTCTTCGAGCCGGATCATTATTTTGAGTTTCTGGATGCTGCGCGTGGCTATGGCATCGATATTCCGATTGTGCCGGGCATTATGCTGCAGCCGAACTTTAATGGACTCAAGCGCATTGCGACCCTCTGCGGCGCAAGCCTGCCTGCATGGCTGCACGAGCTTTATGAAGGGCTGGAAGGCGATGCTGAGCAGCGCGAGCTGATTACGGCGAATGTCGCAGCGGACCTGACTATGAAGCTGGCCGATCGCGGCGTGAAGGATTTTCACTTCTACACGCTGAATAAAGCTGGATTATCTCTCGCAACGTGTAGACTATTGGGCATCAAACCGGAGAAACAGGCGGCTTAGGTAGCGCGGGGAGGCCACAGAATGAACAGCGTCGCAGCAGACTGGCTCGACCGTGTGCTTAATGCGGCGCTCACTGTTCTGGTTATCGTGTCTGTGGCCGTGGCCATTGAGAATCCGGAAAAGCTGGGGTTTGAACCTCGCCCGGAGCGCCCTTCAGTTAGAACCGTTATGGCTGCGATTGAGCATGGGCGGAAATGTCTGAGCGTCTATGAGCAGTACGAGTATTTCAATGCCTGCCAACAGGCCGGTTCAGAAAGTGGAGGATCGCTTGTAAGCTGCCCTGAAGACGTGCCTCCGGAGACGGCCGTCCCCGCTACGCTGGCGTCAGCGCAGATTTTTGCGGCAACGCAGCTGTCGCAGATGGAATTGCTGGCCTGTCCGCCGCCGGAAGAGATGGCCCGTCAGTTGAATTCAGCGCGTGAGGCCGTAGAACGAGTTAACTCACGTCGCGAAACTGGCTTGTCGCATGTGGAAGAAATTTTGAGCCGTCGCAATACGAGTGAGGGTGCCGGACCAGATAAATGATTGAGTGGCTCGACAGGTTTCTGAACCGGATCATCTTTCTTCTGATTGGTGTTGCAGGGTTGATTGCCATGTTTCAGGCCATGAGTTCTCCGCGGCCACCACCAATTCGTGAGTTGGGCTTAGATAGTTCGGCGCTTTTGTCTGTCATGAATCCGAGTTGCTATCGCGTGGCAGAAACACTGGCCTTCGTCAGAGCCTGTGCGGATGTTCCAGAGGGTGAGACGGGCGTTGCCTGTCCATTAGAGGCGCCAGAATGGGTGAGGTTCAGGCCGGAGACCAGTACAATGGCCGACCTGCTTGTCGAGCAGCTCGAAGCGCGGCAGGCATCTGCCGAATGTCAGGCGCTGGCGCGTGACCCTTTTGAGGGTTTGACGGCTGAAGAACGGAATATGAGCTGGAGCGAGCTTCAGCAGCGTAGATTGGAATTACAGGCCGAGATTGAGGCCAGAGAAGAGAATGAGACCGATGACCAGAACTGAACGTGTTGCAAAACTGAAAGAACTCGCTCGTGAGCGCATTCTGGTGTTTGACGGCTCATGGGGCGTGTTGATCCAGAATAAGGGCCTCGTTGAAGAGGATTATCGCGGCGACCGCTTCACGGCTTTTGCAGGTCAGATGAAGGGTAATAACGACATTCTCAACGTCACGCGCCCTGACATTATCGAAGACATTCACAACGCTTATTTTGGCGCTGGCGCGGACATCTCAGAAACGAACACGTTCTGTTCGACGACCATTGCGCAGGATGACTATGAGCTGGATGCGCAGTCCGTTTATGACCTCAACTATGAGGGCGCGAAAATCGGCCGTCGCATCGCCGATGAATGGACGGCCAAAGAGCCGGACAAGCCGCGCTTTCTGGCTGGCGCAATGGGCCCGCTCAACAAAATGCTCTCCATGTCTCCGGATGTGAATGATCCGGGCGCGCGCGCTGTCACCTTTGATGAGGTCTATCAGACCTACCGCCATCAGGTGAAAGCGCTCTATGAGGGCGGCGTGGACATGTATGTGATCGAAACCATCACGGACACGCTGAACTGTAAGGCTGCAATCAAGGCGATCCGTGATCTGGAAGCAGAAGGTCAGGAAGAGCTGCCAATCTGGATTTCAGGAACGATTACAGACCGGTCCGGTCGTACACTGTCTGGTCAGACGGTGTCTGCGTTCTGGAATTCCATTCGCCATGGCCGTCCGTTTGCGGTTGGCTTTAACTGCGCGCTCGGCGCAGAGCTCATGCGTCCGCACGTGGCAGACCTGGCGCGTCAGGCAGATTGTTTCGTGTCAGCTCACCCGAACGCGGGATTGCCGAACGAGATGGGTTCGTATGATGAAACACCAGAGCAGACGGCCGCCCATATCGGAAACTGGGCGCGTGATGGTTTGCTGAACATTGTTGGCGGCTGTTGTGGGACAACGCCGGCGCATATCGAAGCGATTGCCAAAGCGGTTGAGGGCGTAAAGCCGCGTCAGCCTGCCGAGGCAAAACACACGCTTCGTTTGTCCGGACTGGAGCCATTCGAAGTCGCCTGATCCGCTAAGGAGGGTGGGGCATGACAATTAATGGTGAGGTGAAGGCGGGCGATCTGTTCGTCTTCTACGGGCTTTTGCAGCCTGTATCTGAAAGCTTTCCGCATGCGATTGATCTGGCGGGAAGCGGCGCGTTTCTGGGGGAAGCGCGCATTCGCGGCGACCTTTACGATGTCGGTGGTTATCCCGGCATGGTCGCGGGAGATGGTCTGGTCAGCGGCACACTCTACCGGATTGATGACCCTGTTATTGTTCCTGAAATCGACGCGTTTGAGGATATCATTCCGGGTGAGGAAGCTGAGTCGCTTTACCGCCGGGAACAACATCCGGTTCTGAATGCAGACGGCGCGCCCACGGGCCCGTCGGCATGGGTGTATGTCTTCAACAAGCCGCTCGCTGAAGACCCGAAGATTGAGAGCGGCGACTGGCTTAAAGAGGGTGAGCCGAGATACCGAAAGCGCAAACGCACACCGCTTCAATGGGTGGTCCGCTGCGTGTTTGCGACGCTATTTGCGCTGTTCGCATACGTGCTTCTGAGCCTCGTCATCGGGATCATTTTCGACAATCAGCTGCTAACGCTTGTCGTTGGTGTTGGCGGGGCGCTCGGAGTCTTTCTGATTGCGCTGTTCGGAAATGCGCGGAATGATGGGCATCATTCAGGGCCCGATGCATCAGACATGATAAACATGCGGATGGATTGAGGCGCTTAAACAGATGTCTTGGGAGGGGCTCATGTTTAAAGGACCAAAGATTGTCTGGGTGATTATCTTCACCGGCATTTTCTATTACGGCGCAAATTTCGCACTTGGCGGTTTCATTGGCGATGAAACAATCCAGCGTGTTGTCTCAGGTGTGATCGCACTGGGGATTGGCGCGATCATGCTTTTCAGCAAAGGTGAGGCCAGTTCTGATGGCGCGTCGCGTACAGAACGTGACAGCGATTTTGACGGTTTTGATGGCGGCATAGGCGACTAGCCTTTTCTGAGTGTCTCATCCGGCCGGTTCTGGAGGGAGAGACATGGGCAAGACATTCGAACGGCTTGATGAGAAGCTGATCAGCTTCATCGAGAAACAACCTATGTTTTTCGTGGCGACTGCGCCGCTCTCAGCTGATGGCCATGTGAATGTGTCGCCCAAAGGCTATGACAGCTTCCGCGTCATTGATGACATGACGGTGGCCTGGCTGGATCTTGGCGGGTCCGGCATTGAGACGATGGCGCACCTGAAAGAGAATGGCCGCATCACAATCATGTTCTGCGCGTTCGAGGGCGCCCCGAATATTCTGCGCCTTTATGGCAAAGGTGAAACCGTCACGTTTGATGACCAGCGTTTCCCCGAGCTTCTGGCGTTATTCCCTGATTTCAAGAAAGCCCGCTCGATCGTTCTGGTAAAGCTGGAGCGTATTCAGGACAGCTGCGGCTGGTCTGTGCCCTTCATGGATTTCAAGGGCGAGCGAGACCAGCTCAAGCGGACATGGGATCACCGCTATGAGACTATGGACGATGTTGAAGGCTTTATCCGCCAGCGCAATGCGCGCAGCATTGATGGCCTGCCAGCTTTTGAGGACTAATGTCTGACTTCTGGAAATTCTTCACCGGTGTCTCGGTTGCCGTCGTCGTTTATGCGGTCAGCTATGTCGTTATTAAGCTGATGGGCGGGAATATCTTTCTCGCCGGTTTGCTGGCGGGCGGGTTTGCAGCCATCGCATTTTACGGCATGGGGCATGTGCTCGGCTATTCGACGCCGGAAGATATGGACCAATAGGAGAGCCGCATGGGTGCCTGGGGTGTTGGAAGTTTCGAAAATGACGGCGCGCTGGATTATCTGGCAAGCGTGGAAGAGGTTGGCGCTTCTCTGATTGCAGGCTCGCTAGGGCAGCCCTTTGTTGAGCCCGATCTGGAAATGGATGACGCGGTTGAAGTGCTGGTTGCAGCAGAGATTGTTGCGGCGGCGGAGACTGGCAAGCTGGACCGGATGCCTGAGGGCGCTGACGCATTTCTGAAATCGCTGGGTGATCTGTCCGGACTGAAGGCGCGGGCCCGCGCAGCGGTCACCATCGTGCGCGACGGTTCCGAGCTCAGCGAGGTCTGGGCGGAAACTGATAGCCATCAGCAATGGCTGGATGACGTCAACGTACTCCTTTCGCGGCTTAATTAAATAATTGGATTTTCGAGTAAAGAAAAAGCCCGCCGGTATATCGCCGGCGGGCTTCGGTGCAGTTTGTGGAGGATCGATCAGGGCTTAATAGTTGATCGTTGCACCAATAGAGAATGTACGACCCAGAGCATTACCTACGAACGGGTTGTAGGAGAGCTCGAGCTGCGCAGCAGCCGGGTCTTCATCTGTGATGTTCTCGATAGAACCTGTGATGGACACATCAGCGAACTCGACAGGCACTTCCCAGAAGACGTGCAGATCGTGCTGGATGTAGTCTTCACCGTCCGCACCGTAGATGATGCCAGCTCGGGTGTCTTCAACACCGGAGATGTATTCCATCTGGTAGCGGAAGTTCCACGCGTCCATGTTGTAGTTCGCGTAGAGGTTACCTTTCAGGTCGGAGATAGACGGAGCAGAGCGAGCGAAGTTCGCAAAGCCAACCGCATCAAAACCAGGTGTTACAACAACGCCGTTGATAGAGATGTCACGTACATCATACTCGAGCGTGTATGTGCCTGAGCCGCCAACTTCCATGAAGCCCGGGCCGAGATCCCAGCCATAGCTTGCAGTGAAGTCGATACCAGATGTTTTGATACCTGGGCCGTTGATGATGTCAGTGCGAACACGAGAGATATCGCTACCGATTGTTACGCCCTGCGTACAGCCGCCCTGGAATGTGACGAGGTAAGCAAGTGGGTGTGTACAATCGACGAGCTGTGTGCCGTCACCCGGGCCGTTTGCAACGAGGTTCGCGATACCTTGAGCAGGTGTCGTTGTGATCTCGTCTTCGAAGTCATAGCTCCAATAGTCGAAGCTAGCCTGGAAGCCTTCATAGTTGAAGACAGCACCGATGTTGTAGGTGAATGCAGACTCTGGTGCGAGGGCAGGGTTGCCGTAGATATCAACTGATTTGAAGTTGTTACCTGCAGCCTGAATGCCTGCCAGCGTTGTCGCTGTGTTGCCGTTGAAGACGTTGCTTGGAAGCGGACCACGGAAGGTCGTACCAGCAGAACCACGAACGACGAGGTAGTCGTTAGCTTCCCAACGGACAGAGACTTTAGGGTCTGTCGTTGCGCCAACCTGACCGCCGTAATCTTCGTAACGAAGAGCGACAGTTGCTTCGAGCGTGTCGAGAAGCGGGATCTGAACCTCTGCGAACGCAGCGTAGACGCTTTGTTGCAGACGGGATTCAGTTGTCTGGCCGAGGAAGACGAATGGACCGGTCTGAACCGCACCGTTTGTCAGGCAAGAGTTGTCGCCTTCAACACCGCAAGGGTTGATCGCTGCGTTAGACAGATCGTTGATCGGGTCGCTGCGGAAGTTGGAGTGACGGTACTGGCCACCAACAGCGTATGCGATGTTACCAGCGCCGAGGTCGAAGTCAGTTACACCAGCATAGACAGAGTCGATGATGACAACGTCTTCTTGCTGCTCTGTGCCGTTTGGCTGGATCATCCAGCCGAGGACTGCTGCAGAGTTCTCGTTACCTGGAATGTAGTTCGCATTGTTCAGGCCAAGCGCAGGGTTAGACGCCTGCGAGTTGATGAACGGGTTGAAGTAGAGACAGTCGCCAACACCGGCTGTGCCAGTTGTGCGGTCACAATCCGGGCCACCGAAGCCTTCAAGAGCTGCCTGCATACGAGAGCCGACAGTGTCCGGTGTCCAGAAGAGACGACGGGACTGGTAGAAGGTGATGTCGTTGGTCCATGTGGAGTCTTCTGTGACGTCCCACTCAAAGCCTGCAGACATACGGAAAGCGTCGTTTTCAGCTTTACCAATGCCGCCGCCAAGGCCGCCTGTGAGTTCTTCAAGACCACCCGCGCCAACTGGACGGCCGAGAAGGATCGCAGCGTATGTGCCGAGCGCCTGAGCTGTCGGGTTCGTCGGGTCAGCAACGCTACCTGCGAAAGGAAGGCCTGTGCTGAGGTTCAGAGACTGGTCGATGAAGCCCTGATAGCCCGGGTTTGAAGACGGTACGAAGAAGGCGAAAGACGAACCTGGGCCGTTAGGGCCCTGGGTTGGCGGGAATGTTGGAGAGTAACGGTTCGCGTTTTGGTGCGTTTGTGCCCAGAGAGCGTTCGCGTTGATGCGGAACTCAGGAGAGAGGTCAGCGTCGAACTGAGCGTAGATCTGTGTGCGCTCTGTATCCTCAACGAGGTTACCGAACGGGATGTAAGAGAAACGACAGATTGGAACGCCGCTTGTAGAACCGACTTCACCGCCAGTGTCGACACATGCGTTTCCTGCAGGGCCGAGACCATCAATACCAACGCCGAGCGCGATACCGCCCTGGCCCTGAGAAATGTCGCCGAGGTAAGGCAGGTAAGTTGCCGGGTTACCCAGAACGGACCAGCCAGCTGGGTTTGTGCTGAATGGTTGGAAGACGAAGTCACGCTCGAGGTTAGACAGTTCGGAACGTGTCTGGTGGCCGATGCCAACCATGATGTTGCCGTTGTCGAAGTTGCGGCCCCAGAGAGCAGACACTTCGTAGTCGCCGTCAGAACCGTCAATGGCTGTGTAGTCGCCAGAAAGCTCGAGGCCTTCAAAGCCTGTACGTGTGATGAAGTTCGCAACGCCTGAGATCGCGTCAGAACCGTAAGTCGCCGCAGCGCCTTGCTTCAGAAGCTCGACGCGCTCGAGAGCGAACATCGGGATGAGCTGTGTGTCAGCGAAACCGTCGCCAGGGGAGGCGATTGTACGGTGGCCGTTCAGGAGAACGAGGTTACGTGTCGCGCCGAGGTTACGCATGTTGATCGAGCCAGAGCCCTGAGAGCCTTGCGCGCCTGGTGCGAACTGGTTGGAGTCACCAAGAACAGAACCAACAGATGGAAGAGACTTGATCAGTTCCAGAGGGGAGCTGATGCCTGTTTCTTCGAGTTCCGCGCGGCCGTAAACGTCAACCGGCAGAGCAGAGTCTTCTGGTGTACCAGCGATGAAAGAACCAGTTACAACAACACGCTGTTGAACCGCTGCGTCTTCTTCAGCTATTTCCTGAATACGTTCCGGAGCATCTGCGCTCTGAGCCATAGCTGGGACAGCCATGGAGAGGCCGAGCGCCAGCCAAAGTGCCGAGCGGGCACACGTCGAGTGTAGGTTTTTCATGATCTACGTCTTCTCCCTAAGATATTACTTGTATTTACACCAAAATACTTTGGTTTTTTCTGCATGTGCCTCGAGTATATAAAGTAGTCAAGTTTAGGGAGTGTAAGCGCCAATCCGGCGACTTCAGAGCGCAATCGGCTCATCTGCTTTTGATAAAAAGATATTTATAATCAGATATTTAATGGAGTCTCATTGCCGTGAAGGTGGCTAAAAATGCACGTCTGACCACCGAATTTGTATGACATGATATTCTTTAAAAGAATAACCATTATTCTGTATTCGTTGTAATATATGCTGTATAACTGGAAAAGTTTCAGAAAATTATATTCTAACCGAAGTATTAAATGTGGAGAAATATTGGTGAGGTAGTGCTTTGGCTGAAATTGCGACTTCTAATGTAATATATGGCGTATTCAGCCTATTTGCATAGAGCTGGCTATCGCGAAATGCACTGGCGTGCAACAGCGTAAAAACGCATTATTGGTGAGATTGTAAAGTTTTAGCCATTAAGGAAGCCTTTCAGATGCCCGGTGACGGCGTGGATTCCGTTAATGCGCCAAAAATGGCAGCTCAGAACGAATTTTCGGGCAGCGTGATATAAAACGCACAATTTGGAATGAGAGTTATTCTTCTTGGTTATTCCGCCAAAAGATCATCATTCCTCAGGCGACTAAACATTGCCGCCGCGACAGAGTTGAGATTCTCTGTTTCGACCTTTGAGGAAGAAAGTGTCACTGCGGGCTTTGTAATAGGCGTGTTACCCTCTATGAGAGGGCAATCAAAAAAACATATGCGCCAAGGTTTATATGACCAAACAATCTGCCAGCTTCGTCAATGTCGGTGAACGTACAAACGTCACGGGCTCTGCTAAATTCCGGAAGCTCATCGAGAAGGATGATTACACGACCGCGCTCGACATTGCGCGCGAGCAGGTGGAGAATGGCGCTCAGATCATCGACATCAATATGGATGCGGGCCTGCTCGATTCCGAGAAGGCGATGGTCACCTTCCTGAACCTCATCGCGTCCGAGCCGGATATCGCCCGCGTGCCGGTGATGATCGACAGCTCTAAATGGGATGTCATCGAGGCCGGCCTGAAATGCGTGCAGGGCAAGGCGGTGGTGAACTCCATCTCGCTGAAAGAGGGTGAAGACCAATTCCTCGACCATGCCCGCAAGTGTCTGGCTTATGGTGCGGCTGTCGTCGTCATGGCGTTTGACGAGAACGGGCAGGCCGATACCGAAGAGCGCAAGGTCGAGATCTGCCAGCGCGCGTTCAAAATCCTTACAGAGACAGTCGGCTTCCCTGCTGAAGACATCATCTTCGATCCGAACATTTTCGCTGTCGCGACCGGTATTGAAGAACATGACAATTACGCGGTGGACTTTATCAATGCTGCGCGCCGCATTCGCGAGACATGCCCGGGCTGTCATATCTCCGGCGGCCTGTCGAATGTGAGCTTCTCATTCCGCGGCAACGAACCTGTGCGCCGCGCCATGCACTCTGTCTTCCTCTATCACGCCATTCCGGCGGGCATGAATATGGGCATTGTGAATGCGGGCCAGCTCGACATTTATGACGAGATCGACCCGAAGCTTCGTGAGCGCGTCGAGGATGTCATCCTCAATCGTCGTTCTGATGCCACCGAGCGCCTGCTGGAAATCGCAGACGAGTATCGCGGCCAGAAAGGTAAGACGGTCGAGAAAGACCTCGCCTGGCGCGAAAAGCCGGTGGCGGAACGCCTCAAGCATGCGCTCGTCCACGGCATTACTGAATTCATCGTCGACGACACCGAAGAAGCCCGCCAGTCCGTTGCGCGCCCGCTGCATGTCATCGAAGGCCCGCTTATGGATGGCATGAATGTCGTCGGTGACCTGTTCGGCGCGGGTAAGATGTTCCTGCCGCAGGTGGTGAAGTCTGCCCGAGTGATGAAGGCGGCCGTCGCGCACCTCATTCCGTTCATGGAAGAAGAAAAGCGCCTGATGGGCACCGAAGGCCAGTCCAATGGCAAGGTCGTGCTCGCCACGGTGAAGGGCGACGTCCACGATATCGGTAAGAATATTGTCGGCGTGGTGCTTGCCTGTAACGGCTATGAGATTATCGACCTCGGCGTGATGGTGCCTGTCGAAACCATTCTCGACACGGCCGAGAAAGAAGGCGCGGATATGGTCGGCCTCTCCGGTCTGATCACGCCGAGCCTTGATGAGATGGTGGTTGTTGCCGCTGAGATGGAGCGCCGCGGCATGGATATTCCGCTGCTGATTGGCGGCGCGACGACGTCTCCTGCGCACACCGCGATCAAGATCGAGCCGGCTTTCAAACGCCAGCCGGTCATCCATGTGACGGACGCGTCCCGCGCAGTCGGCACAGTGTCAGCGCTGCTCGGTGAAGATAAAGCCCATTACTGGGAAACCGCGCGCGCCAAGTATGACCGCATC
Source organism: Ponticaulis sp. (assembly GCA_002723155.1). Lineage (GTDB taxonomy): Bacteria > Pseudomonadota > Alphaproteobacteria > Caulobacterales > Hyphomonadaceae > Ponticaulis. The sequence goes on from PBNO01000009.1 coordinate 104,981, forward strand.
CGCGAGAGCCGCGCCGGTGGCCCGCCTAAGCCGCGCCTGCCAATTGCTGAAGCGCGCGAAAAGCATGTGCCGATCGACTGGGCGGCCTACACCCCGCCAGCGCCGAGCTTTACCGGTGTGAAAGAAGTCGAATTCGATATGGGCGACCTCAAACGCTATATCGACTGGACGCCATTCTTCGCCAGCTGGTCACTGGCCGGTCGCTACCCGATGATCCTTGAAGACAAAGTGGTCGGCGAGGCGGCAACCAGCCTCTGGAATGATGCGCAGGCCATGCTGCAGCAGATTCTGGGCGAAGGCTGGCTCACCGCGAGAGGCGTTTGCGGCTTCTGGCCTGCAAAGTCTGTCGGCGACGATATCGCGCTCGACAATGGTGAGACGCTCTACACGCTGCGCCAGCAAATGGTGAAAGATAATCAGAAGCCGAACTTCGCACTGGCAGATTATGTCTCCCCGAATGGCGGGGACCATGTCGGCGCGTTTGCTGTGTCTGTCTTTGGTGAGGCCGAACACGCCAAACGCTTTGAAGACGCAGGCGATGATTATTCCTCCATCCTCGTCAAGTCTTTGGCTGACCGGTTCGCCGAAGCGGCTGCCGAATGCCTGCACGAGCGCGTGCGCAAGGAATATTGGGGCTATGCGAGCGATGAAGCCTTCACAAATGAAGAGCTGATCAAAGAGGCCTATTCCGGCATCCGCCCGGCGCCGGGCTACCCATGCCAGCCGGACCATACAGAAAAAGAGACGATTTTCCGTCTGCTGGACGCAACCAACCGCATCGGCACAGAGCTGACGACCAGCTTTGCCATGACTCCGCCAGCGTCTGTTTCGGGCCTTTATCTCTCACATCCGGAAAGCGTCTATTTTGCCGTTGGCCGGATCGAGCGTGATCAGGTGGCGGACTATGCCGCCCGCAAAGGCTGGGATTTGCATAAGGCTGAAAAATGGCTCGGCCCAATCCTCAACTATGACCCGAATGAGGGGTGAATTGAAAATCAATTCAATTGGTGCTTGTTTGATCGTGAGTGACCGATAGTTAGGGGCGAATGAGAATGGCATTGCTGAGTAATATTGACTACCCGTCAAATTCGCCCGCAAGCGAATTTCTGAATCGTAGTTCGGAGGATAAAGTTCAGATTGCCGCTCTATTGGCGGACAAGCTGGAAGAGGGCAGCGCATTTGATGCGATGGAGCGCCAACTGGTGTTCCGAGCTTCGCTACTCTTAGGAAGGCAGTTGAATTACTCAGAAACCGTGAATGCACTTCTCGAATATGTTTTTGCTAACGTCAGCGAGAGTAATGAAAAGCTGATTATGATGTCTGTTGATCAGCCCTTCAGAGATGAAATTCGAGGGTTAACCCGCAAAATAAGGGGTATCATCAACCAAGTTGAGATCGATGACAACGTTCGGCACCTTTTGATAAAACGTCTAAATGCTTTTGAAAATGATTTAGATCGAACTCGAACTCGTGCAGATTCGTTTTTTCGGTTCTTCCTCGATTTAACAAAGACGGTGGGGGATGGAGCAGATAACCTCAAGCCAGCGATCGAGCTTGCTGAAAAGGTTTCCGGGAAAATAGCTGGTGCAGTTGAAGCAGAAGAAACGAAGCAGATCGAGTTTAAGCCAACCGATGATAATGAATGTCCTTTTTGAGTTTCTCAATTTAACAATCCGATGCGTTGCATCGGATAGGGTGCATTACGCGTCGCAGAACAAACAAGCCCGCGAAACGTTGTTTCGCTGTAGGGCGTACTGAGGAGCGAAGTGCGCCGGATAGAGCATCATCATCTCATCCTTACCTGTCATCCCGGGCGAAGACCCGGGACCCAGAAAACACAAACTTAGTTCTGGGTCCCGGATATGTCCTTCGTCCATTCCGGGATGACAGACAGGGGGTCAGCCTTGAGCGGGTTCTATGCGACGCACCACGTCGCGAGAACGAACAAGATTGTAGGGTGGATTAGCGAAGCGTAATCTACCGTTTGGCGGCCATGGTGCATTACGGCTGGCGCCTAATGCACCCTACGTTTTTTAACGGGTTTGCGAGAACAAACAAAAAAACAGCCCTGAGCGCCTTCCATGTTCGCGAAACGCGAACGGGAACTACCAAATCTAATCCCACGCCGCGCACGCCAACATATACTCGAGGCATGTGTTCTGCGCCCGCCTCTTTCTCAAACCTTGCCTCGCACGACCCGCGTCGTGTGATCGGCCTGTTTCTGACGAGACTGCTGGCGTATCTGGTTCGCCTTCATGCGGCGGGCGAGGCGGTCGTTCCGAAAGACATTGCTGCAATGGCCCACTCGGCTGAGGCGCTGGTCAGTCAGTTCATCCGTATGCGCGCCGCTGCCCGGCTGAAAGCGTGCGGTTTTACCTTTGCCGCCAACGCCATGCGCGCGCCGGACATTCCTGTTGGCGCTCACCAACCTATGGCACGCACAGAGCGCGATCAGAACTGTGAGCCGGTCACGCCCGCCGAGCTGATCGGCCGTCTTCAAACCACAATCGAAACCTTCGAACGCGCGGAAGACATGGCGAGCCTGCTTGCCCGCGTGATTGTCTGCGCTCTGGCCTATATCTTTCCGGAAGTGCGCGAGCCTTCACGGTACGCGTCACCAGAGGTCGAGGCGATTTTCTCCTCAACCGATTTTGACGGGCAGGTCATTAAGCCGTGGCCACCGCCTGCGCATCGTCAGCTGGAGCTTTCCGCCGCGGCCTGTGCTCTGCCCCACAGGGGTGGTCCACCGGTAATGTTAGTCCGGCGGTTTCCACGTAGCGGCGTTCATGCCGCTACCTCGTCACAGTAAGGCGGTATGAACG
>PBNO01000010.1 GCA_002723155.1 Ponticaulis sp.
ACGTCACTTCGCCCTCCCTACGAAGACAATCTGAATGCGCTGATCGGCACGCCAGAGTTCCGTCGCCTAGCCAGCCCGACAATTCTGACAAAGCTTCACCTGATCAGAAAAATCGGTAACTCGGCGGCGCATAAAGGCGCTTTTGATGACCTGAAAGCCCAATCCAGTATTCGCGAATTGCATCACATTGCGTGGTGGCTGGCGGATAATTATGCGCGTGTGCCGCCGGGGCCTCATCAGTTCGATCCGACCAAGCTTCCGCGTAAATCGCTTGTCGATCAGACGACGCTCCGTAAAGCAGGTGCGCTGATCAAGGCGCATGAGCAGGCGCGCGAAAAAGCCCGTGAAGAGCTTGAAGCGCTTAAAGCGCGAAGCGAAACGGAACGGCAAAGCCTCGAGGCAGAGATTGCACGCCTGCGTGCGGAAGTTTCTGCGATCAAGGAAGCTGCGAACGATCGTTCAAGCACTCACGACTTCGATGAGGCGCAGACGCGCACGGACATCATCGATGTTCTGCTGAATGAAGCCGGTTGGCCGCTTACGGATGCGCGCGACCGGGAGTTTGAAGTTTCGGGCATGCCGAGCCAGACCGGTTTGGGGTATGTTGACTACGTGCTCTGGGGCGCTGATGGCAAACCGCTCGCGGTCGTTGAAGCGAAGCGCACGACGGTTGATGCCGGTGCCGGGCGGCAACAGGCTAAGCTGTATGCTGATTGTCTGGAGAAGCGGTACGGTGTTCGTCCGCTCATTTTCTACACAAACGGATATGAGCATTGGTTCTGGGACGATAAACGCTATCCGCCTCGCGCAGTGGCTGGTTTCTTTTCGCGCGATGAGCTGGATCTGATCATTCAACGCCGGACGCTGGCGACGCCGCTGGCTGAGGTTCGGGTGAATGAAAAGATCGCTGGCGGGGATGGGCGTACCTATCAGGAAAAAGCTATCCGCCGCGTAGCTGAGCGCTTTGACGACGAAAACCAGCGTGAAGCTTTGCTGGTCATGGCAACAGGCTCCGGCAAAACGCGTATGTCCATCGCTCTGGTCGATCTGTTAATGCGGGCTGGCTGGGTTAAGCGTGTGCTGTTTCTGGCCGACCGCAAGGAGCTGGTGAAGCAGGCGGCGAACGCCTTCAAGACGAATTTGCCTGACGTGCCGACAGCGAATTTGCTGACAGAGCGCGACAGTAATGCGCGGATCTGCGTCTGTACCTATCCCACCATGATGAACCTGATTGACCGCGAAAATGATGAAGGTGTGAAACGGTTTGGGCCTGGCGCGTTTGATCTTGTTATCATTGATGAGGCGCACCGGTCTGTTTACCGCAAATACAAGGCTATCTTTGACTATTTCGATAGCTTCCTTGTTGGCCTGACAGCCACTCCTAAAGATGACATCGATAAAAACACTTATGAGCTCTTCCATCAGGAGGATGGCGTTCCCACCGATGCTTATGATCTTGAGCAGGCGGTTAAAGATGAATGGCTGGTTCCGCCGCGGGCAATAGACGTTCCGATTAAATTCCCCCGGGATGGTATTAAGTACGACGACTTGTCTGACGAAGAAAAGGAAGAATGGGACGCGCTCGACTGGGGGGAGGATGGCCCTCCGGATGAGGTGTCTGGTGCGGCGTTGAATGACTGGCTGTTCAATGAAGACACCATCGATAAGGTGTTGCAGCATCTGATGGAGAATGGATATTATGTCGACGATGGCGAGCGTATCGCGAAGACGATTATCTTCGCGAAGAATGCAGCTCATGCAGAACTCATCGTCAGGCGTTTCGATCGGCAGTATCCCAAAGAAGCTGGCCATGCCTGCCGTCAGATCGATTATTCAATCAAATACTCGGACACTCTGATTGAAGAGCTGAAAGACCCGAACAGCGCGCTCCGCATCGCCGTTTCGGTTGATATGCTGGACACTGGCATCGATATTCCGGAAGTCGCCAATCTGGTCTTTTTCAAGATTGTCAGGTCCAAATCTAAGTTCTGGCAAATGATTGGTCGAGGCACGCGGCTGTGTCCTGACCTCTTCGCGCCGGGCGAGGATAAAAAGGACTTTTTGGTGTTCGACTTTCTGGAGAATGTTCAATTTTTCAATGCTGATGTGGAGCATCGGGAAGCTAGTTCGGCACGTCCGCTGCAGAGCCGGATTTTTGAAGCCCGCGTCACTGCGCTGGGATTGTTGCAGGAAATGGAAGTTATTGATGGTCAAAGGGGCGTTGGAGAAGGTACTGATTCGATTGAGGGAAGCATTCCCGATCTGGCAACGACGCTTCTCGCTCAGCTGAAATCTGACGTCTACGGGATGGACCTCGACAACTTCATCGTCCGCACTCAGCGCAGAAGTGTGGAGAAGTTTCAAAGCCCGGAAATCTGGTCTGAACTTTCCGAACAGGATCGGAATGAACTGATCGAAAATCTTGCCGACATACCGACGACTGAAAAAGACCCAGATGTTGACGCGAAGCGGTTTGATCTCTTGTGCCTGCAGATACAGCTCGGACTGTTAAAGCGCCAGGATATTTCAAAGCTTCGCAAGCGTATGCAGGAGATAGTTCAAAAGCTGGAAGCAAAAGAAAGCATTCCAGATGTCGCGCGGCAAATGTCTCTCATTCAGGCGATCGCAGGTCCGGACTATTGGGAGGGGGTGACGCCGAAAATGATCGAGCAGGTCAGGCGAAACCTTCGAGGGTTGATCCGCTTGGTAGACAAGCAAACACGCCAACGCCTAACCACCAATTTTATAGATACCATTGGTCAGGGTGTTGAAGTTCCTTTGACTGGTTTGGGGAATGCCGCGGCTTTTCTCCAGTTCAAAAAGAAAACCCAGCATTATTTGAAGCAGCACCTCGATCACATTGCGCTTCAGAAGCTTCGCAGGGGTGTTCCGCTTACAGCGATTGACTTGAATGAGATTGAGGCAATGCTTTTGGACGCGGGGCTTGGGGATCGTGAAACGATCGATCAGCTCGGATCTAGCGACGAAGCGGGCCTCGCGGGATTTATCCGGTCTGTCGTTGGTATGGACCGTCAGGCGGCATCCATGGCGTTGAATAATGCTCTAGCTTCTGGAGATGGTAAGCCTCTCACTGCTACTCAGTTGGACTTTCTCGAGCATATAATCGACTGGCTGGCGCAGAATGGTACAATCGATCCGAGTGTTCTGTGGGATGCTCCTTTTGATCGCATCCATCCACAAGGTGTCACTGGGCTGTTTTCAGAAGAGCAGGTTCGTGCGATTGTTTCTACGCTGAATGATCTGATGCCAAGAACGGGCTGAAAATTCCATATGTGGGTATTTTTGTTGGTATCGAAATTTTATAAAGTAGATAAGTCTATATTTTTCAATACTATAATTAGAAAAATCGAGTCCTCTTAACGCACCAACCTTTTCTCTGAAAATGCGGAATATTTCCTGACAGTCCCCTATTTGCGGGAATTGACTTGCTGGCGTTCGCGCGGGCATCAACGCTCAGTGTTGTTTAGCGTTTCCGGTGTGAAGATATGGCCTTCAATCTGCGATCACTTCGTTCATGGGAAGGTCTGTCCGGCGGATTGATTTTGCTGGCAATTTTGAGTGTCGCGCTCTGGACTGTCATGCTCTCGCCTAAGGGAGACCGCGTCCCGCGTTCAGACGTCTCGGTTATTGCTGACACCTCCTCCTATATGAACCGGCGCGTGTCAGATCTCTCCGAGGCGCAAAGCCTCAATAGCCGCGCCGGTCTGCAGTCTGAAGGGCGGTATCGCTATATCTGGCGGGCCCGACAGGCGGAGCTTCTGGAGCACGAAAACCTCGGAATTGCTTATCTTGGCGCGGGTGGGCCGACCTATCTTCTGGTCAATGGTGTAGAGGTCTGGGGCGCGTTTGCGATCTCCACGCCGTTTCCCGGGCTTGGCGGGTATTGGCGCGTTGCGCCTGTGCCTCAAAACCTGTTGGTGCCGGGTACAAACCGGATCGAGATCGTGTCTGATATAGACCCGTTTCGCAGTGATATACGGCAGATTTATACCGGCGATTTTGAGACACTCGCGGGCAGCGTCGAGCGCTATAATGGCTGGCTGAATGCGCTGATGCGTGTCGGTATTCTGATGGCTGGTATCGTGCTCTCAGTGTCGTTACTGGCCGCCGTCACAGTGCCAATGCGAATGAAGGCCAATGGAATTCTCGCGCTCTTGGGCGCGCTTTTGTTTGCCGAGGTATATCTTGCCGGCTGGGGGACCTCTCTCATCGGGCCATCATGGGCCGGTCTTGCCGCTTTAGGACTGGTTTTTGTCATCGTGATGCTGACGGGCATTTATGCCTATCGCTGCCACGTCTGGCCGAAATTTTACGGCGGCAGACTGGCGGGACTCAGTCTGCTCGGCCTGACCGTTTGTGCGGGCGGGCTTCTGGTTATCAATGCCGTCCTGCCGCTGTCCTTGCTGCCTGTGATGACGGTGAAGGCTTTGTTCTGGCTTGGCCTCAGCCTGTTCATTCTGATCGAGAGCGGCGGTGATGTCGTGCTCCAATGGTGGGCGCACCGGTCCGAAGTGGATGCGCTGACCCGCAAAGTACAGGAGCAGGCGCTGGAGCTCGATGAAAAGAGCCGGCTTATCGCCTTCGAAATGCGTAATCGGGCGATTATGGAAGAACGCCAGCGCTTTACCCGCGACATTCATGACGGGCTTGGCGGGCAGCTATTATCGCTTCTGGTGCAGGTGCGTAGCGGACGGTTGAACAAAAGCCGTATGCTGGAAGAGATACAGTCGTCTCTGAACGATTTGCGGCTGATCGTCGATTCTATTGACCATATGGGCGATGATCTGGTTGCCGTGCTGAGCGCCTTTCATGTGCGGGCAGAGGCGCAATTGATTTCGGCGGGGCTGACATTCGACTGGAAACAGCCGGAAGTCATCAATGGCGATATTCGCGGCTCAGGCTCTACGCTCAATCTCTATCGCATGATCCAGGAGACGCTGACGAACGCGATCCGCCACGCGAAAGCACAATATGTCTCTGTACGGATTGAAGAGCGACAGACACAAGGCGAGCTAGTAATCCATATCGAAGATGACGGTGTAGGCATTCCGCCAGAGCGTCTCGAAACGCCGGGCAAAGGTATCCGCAATCTTCGCCGACGCGCAGAAATGCTCAACGGGTCTGTCAGCTTTGAGCCGAGTGGTTATGGAGACGGCACGCGCGTGATAATCCAGGTGCCACTGGAACAGGCCGATGATCAGATAATGATCCAACCCATCTGAATGGCCTCGAAAACAGCTTCCGATTTAGATTTTACATTCAGCTTGCGATGAATGGCTTTCGAATAATGGCGCACAGTGTGCGGGGAAATATCCATCAGCTCGGCCGCCTCAATCTGCGACAGCCCCTTGGCAAAGAGCGTGAGTAACTCGGTCTCTCTTTGTGTTAGCGGCGTATCCTGCGCTGGCTCACCGGCGTTCGCGTCTGCAGGCGCCGGTGGTTTGACGTCTTTATTGCGGATCATGGACAATAAATGCGGCGTGACCTGCGCGCTCATCGGCGCGGCGCCGCAAGCCGTTTCCCGGATATGACGGATGATCATTTCCGGCTCTGAGTCCTTCAGGAGATAACCGTTAGCGCCTGATTCAAGCGCGGCCTGAACGCTGTGGCGGTCCCCCAGAATGGTCAGGATAAGTGCTTTGCTACGGCCTTCTTTGGTGAGGCGTTCAACCAGCTCTGTCCCCGATCCGTCAGGCAATTGCAGGTCGACAAGACAGACGTCAGGCACAAGGCCTTCATCAAGCGCCTGCATCGCTTCTGCAACGGTCGTGGCGGCAAAGCGAAGCTGCAATGCGTTTTCGGCTTCAATGATCGACACGATATAATCGCGCAGAATGTCATCGTCTTCCAGAATGCCGACAGAGATCACAGATGCAGACATGGCTATCGTGCGCCCCCGGCTTCATCGAGCTTCCAGCAATTGCCATAGCGCTGGTTTTGCGAGTCGACCCAGACAGGCGTGGAACTCTCCAGCCTGCCCATGCCGAGGATTTCATCAATCATCAGCCCGTCATGAATGTTCACCATGCGCCAGTCTGCGCCGAAGCTTGCCTGACAAAGTGCATGCCCGTCTGACTGGGTATCAATGAGGTCACCGGCAACAGGTTCGGTGAAGTTGATGGATGCACCTGTCCACGCGCCCTGCAAATTCTCAGCAACCAGCCCTTCCGGTACAGACCGGAATTCCTCATGCAGGCAGGCAAGCGGCAGCTCGGTTGAACATTGCGTGTCGCCGACATAGGGGTTGCAGAGGCTATTGCCTTGCGGGTCGCTGCAGCCGAGGCGAACGAATTCGTCCGTGTTCGGAATAGGCGTTGCAAGGAACGTTGTGCCTGAGGATGTGTCTGGCTCCAGGCAGACGGCAACGCCGACGAAATCGACCATCGTGTCTTCGCTGATCGCATATTCAATCGAGCGCCAGTTCTGTGCGCCGCGTATCCAGTCGAGCAGGTTGGAGTAATTTGCCGGAACTGCCTGACCTTCCTGATTGACGCCTTCTGCAAAGGCCAGGTCACGGAGGCGGGCAAAGATGAGGTTACCTTCCTGCTGCCAGGGGGATGTGTCTTCAACGCCGATGCGCGAGAAGGTTTCCACATGTGCATGGCCCAGCTGGACCTTTGTGAAAAGGTCGCCAATCGTGATCGTATCATTGCGCGGAATAGAGCGCTCTCGAATATTGAGTGCAATTACGCCATTGGCCACGTTTGATGGCAGAACAAGCGAATCCAGCAAAACCTGATCCAGTCGGCCGTCATCATAACTCCGGTCAATGCCAACGGCGCCCTGACGCCCAAAACGGTTTTCCATAAAGTCGTGCAGCGGGCTACGCGCAATCGCTTCATCGCCGGATGAAGAAAAGCCGTCTTCTTCGCCGCGTACCACAATCCGCTTATACTCTCCGCGAACGCATTGAAGGTCCTCCAGCATACGCATGCCGTTCAATTCGCCTGCACTAGCCTGACTGCCAGCGGGAGTTTGCGGGGCGTCAGATGCGGTGTCAGGCACAAGGCGTGACACGCCGAAGCCTGCTGCGCCGCCGACCAGCAATATCAGTACTGAAAACGCAATTGTGCCCGTCGAGCGCATTCTGAATCCCGGAAAATTTTCAGTTCGTATAGAGCCTTACGACGATATCGCACACCCCCACATTTGCGGGATGCCCCTCAAATCATCATGGCTCTAAGACCCCGTACACTGCCGGTCTCTCCCCTTTTGAGGTGCGGCAGACAGTAAACTGGGGAAAAAAATGAAATCCAAAACAACCAGAAACACTCAGTCCGGTAGTGCGGGTCCGTGGGCGACGGCCAAACTTACCACGCTATTGTTAACGACGGCATCTGTGCTGGTCGCGGGCGAGGCAGCCGCTATGGACGTGTTACAGTCTCCGCAAGCGGGCGCGCCTATATTCGCGAATAATGGAGGCATTTGCGAAGTAAGTCTTCGGAGTGGAGAATATGAGCTCCGCGGCGAGTTCGATGATGTGAGCGGCGACGACCATGTTGAACGCGGCGTTTTTCTTGCTGACACGTCAGTGCTTCCAGGTGCGAGCAGTACTTATCGCGTTCGCGTCGGGAATACACAAACCATGGGGCAGGTGTCGGTCGATCTTCCGGACCCTGGGGCATACGTCTATGATGAGCCGATATATTTTGGTCTAAAAGACATTGGTGCAGGCAGCCCGGGCGATTTTGCAGGTGGAGCAGCCGCGACCGTTGAACTCGACACGGCTACGATGATTGCGACAGGCGGAACCTGTGCGACGATCGGCTCAGCCATTCAGAATGGTGGTGCAATTAACACGCCGCCTGTGGCCGATGCTGGTCCGGACGCTACATATACTCTGGGCACAGACAATTTTGCGCGTCTGGATGCGCGCGGATCATTTGATGCCGATGGTGACAACTTCACCTTTTACTGGCGGCAAACTTCAGGTCCTACCTCTCAGATCCTCGTCAGCGGATCGAGCAACCCTGTATGGCAGATTGCGCCGCCTCCGTCGGCCGGTGTGCAACGCTGGAGCCTGACCATTAATGACCAGAATGGCGGGGTGTCTCAGGACGTGGTCGAAATTACTTGGAGTGCGGCAGCAGGTGATACAACGCCGCCTCGTATTGCGAGTATTGAACGCCACAGGCCTACGAATGAGACGACGGATGCTGATCAGCTGGAATGGCTGGTAACCTTTGATGAGGATGTCCAGAATGTCGACGCTTCGGACTTCCGTATTACGGGTATTTCTTCGTATACCCGTTCTTACGCGGTTGTTTCCCCGAATGAATACTATGTCAGTGTATCGGGCGGTGACCTGACCAATGTTCCCAATGCGGTCATTGGGCTGGAGCTTAATCAGGGTACGAATATTGCTGACCTCGCGTCCAACCCGATTGTGGATGTGACGCCAACGGGCGCGAACGAAACTTACACGGTCATCAATGCTACGAACACGGCGCCAACCGTCGACAGCTTTGCAGCAAGCGCAAGTGAAGTCTTTTTCGATCCTGCGCAGCGAAGCGCGACCGTCGATCTGACCGGAACCTTCTCTGACCCTGATGGCGATACGCTTACAAGTTCGATTACGCAGATCAGCGGACCTGCAACAACCTTCCTTGCGGGTGCAACATTTGCGGGCAGTATTGAACAGATTGTCCGTCAGCCTAGCTCGGCTGGCCGCGCGGTTTATGAGCTCAGCGTCAGCGATGGCCGCGGCGGCACAGATACATCTCAGGTCGCTGTCGACTGGACTGTAAACACGCCGCCAAGCGTTTCAGGCCCAGTCGTGATTGCACCATCTGCGCCGGTCCTTCCGGGTTCCAACTACACGCTGGATGCGGGCACCGTCACAGATGTCGATGGTCAGGACCTCGACTATACATGGACGCAGACAGGTGGCCCGAATGTCAGTCTGAATGATCCGAATGCGGCAAACCCAAGCTTCCCGGTTCCGACAACGGGCGGCACATTCACCTTTACCGTGACCATTTCTGACGGCGTGAACTCCATCACGCAGACTGTTACGGTCACGCTGACGGTTGATCAGGCACCGACCGCTGATGCGGGCGCTGACCAGACGCTGGCGAATGTTGCGCCGGGCACGGTCGTGACACTGGACGGGTCTGCGTCTTCTGACCCTGAAGGTGCGCAGCTGACTTACACCTGGCGCCAGATTTCCGGCCCTGCTGTAGCGCTCCAGAATGCGTCTTCTGCAACCCCGAGCTTTGTGTATCCACCATCAACCAATGGTGCGCAAAGTGCGTCTGGCATGGGGCAGCCGGAAGGCGCGCCAGCAGATACGCTCGTCTTCGGTCTCGTTGTCTCTGACGGTAATCTCTCTTCTGCCGAAGACGAGGTCTCTGTCACCATCAACACAAACCTCGCGCCAACGGCTGATGCAGGCGCTGATGTGACGGTGAATGGCTATGACAATGGCGACACGGTAACGCTTGATGGTAGCGCAAGCTCTGATCCGGACGGCGATACGCTGACTTACGCATGGTCTGTCGTCAGCGGCAGCGCGACGATCAATGATCCAACGCTGGCCCAGCCAACGCTGACGTATACAGGCTCAAACTCTGACAATGTCGATGAGCAGGTTACCGTCGCTCTGGTGGTGAATGATGGCGCTGTCGATAGCCCGGCAGACGAGAAGGTAATTACCTTCCAGGATAACCGCGCACCGACGGCAAATGCTGGCGCGAATATCACTGGCATCAATTCCGGTGAGCTCGTCACGCTGAACGGTTCGGCTTCGTCAGACCCTGATGGTGATGCGCTGACTTATACCTGGCAGCAGGTGTCCGGTCCGGCAGTGACTTTGTCTGATGCCAATGCTGTAAGCCCGACCTTTACAGCGCCATTCGTAGCAACTGAGTCTACGCTGACATTCCGCCTTACCGTGAATGACGGCACAGAAGACAGCCCTGCGTCTCTGGTCACTGTCGATGTACGTCCTGTGGGCTCGATCACTATTATCAGTGAGGCGACAGGCGGTGATACAAGCTTCAGCTTTACCTCTGATCTTCCGGGACTCAACGCAACTGTCACGACCTCTGCCGGTCAGGCGAGCCTTTCTGCAGACCGTGTGATTGCGGGCCAGTATACCGTGACGATGGCAGATCCGCGTGATGCAGGTTTCGCGCTCACGGCGCTGACTTGTGATGATGGCGATTCCACCGCGAATATCGGTGCGCGTCAGGTGACCATCAATCTTGCTGCGGGTGAGGATGTTGTTTGTACGTTTGCGTCTGTGAACAGCCGCGGTGCGGCGCAGGATGCTATCCAGCAAATGCAGGCACAGCGCGGCGCGCTTCTTCTGAGCAATGGTCCGGATGCGGGCCGACGTATGGACCGTGTTGCCGGTCGTACGGTTCAGGCAGAGGGCGTGCAGGTAGCAGGTCTGAATCTTGTTTCAGGGCGGACTGCACCTGTCAGCATGTCTCTGAATGATGCTGGCGGCTCTATGGATGTCAGCCTGTCTGCTATTGCGGGCGCTGATGCGAATATGGGCGCTGGCAGCTTCGACGTCTGGGCTGAGATCAACTATGCCAAGTTCGATAATTCCGGCTCTGAAGGCGATTTCTCACTCTTCTATGTCGGTGCGGACTATCTGGTCACAGACCGCGTTCTGGTGGGTGTTCTGGCGCAGTTCGACAATTTCGAGAGCGAAAACGACCGTACTTCGGTTGCTGCGGATGGTAACGGCTTCATGGTCGGTCCGTATGTAACGGCACGTCTGGCCAATAATCTCTATGCTGATGCCCGCATCGCATGGGGACAGGCAGACAACTCTGTGACGCCGCTTGGCACATATACGGATGATTTCGACACGACGCGTATGTTGTTCGCAGGTAGCCTCAGCGGTGACTATGCGGTCAACAACCACCTGACGCTGCGTCCGACAATCGAATACCGGACCTTCAACGAAACGCAGGAAGCTTACCGCGATGCGTTTGGTGTTCTGATCCCTGAAAGCGACCTCAATCTCAACGAGCTGAGCTTTGCGCCGAAACTCATCACAACGCACCAGCGTGTGACGGGTGAGACATGGTCTGCCTTCATCGAGGCTGAGGGCATTTATAACTTCGGTGACGAGGTTGTGGGCGTGTTCGATGAAGACTTCCGTATGCGTCTCGAAGGCGGCTTTAGCTGGCTTGCAGAGAACGGCATCCAGATGAACTTCAACACCTATCTTGATGGTGTAGGTTCGGATGTCTTCGACGCGCATGGCTTCCGCGTCTCGATCAGCAAATCTCTGAACTAAGCCGGTTCAGGCACAGTTTGAAAATGTGGCGGGCCCTGAAAGGGGCCCGTCATTTTATTGAGGCTAGTTCAATGCTTCTAATAATCGCTGTTGCTCGCGCGGTGACTTCCAGAGGAATGTGCGCGGTAAGCCAAGGCGTTCACACGCCTGTGCCGGAGCGCTCGATTTGGCGGGAATGATTTCAGCAAGCTTTGCCGCCGCCTTCACAGTCAAACGCTGCGTGGTCGTCAGGTTGAACTCTGCACCCAGCCCCAATACGCGGCGGGTCTGAGGGGGAAGTATGTCGATCGCGGCATGAGCGAGTGCTTTCTGCATGCCTTTTGGCAGGGTACGGGTGGCACGCCCTGAGCGGATGATGTCCAGAAAATCGAGATTTATTTCGTGTGGTTCAAAATCGTCCTCAAGCTTTGCCATCATCGCATAAAACTGATCCATGCTTTTGGGCGAATAGGTCACGCCATAAAGCGGGGCGACTTTGTCGGCTTCGGCCCAGAAGCGTGATTTTTCTTCATCGGTGAGCCTTTTGGCGTAGCGGTCATAAGCCATCAGCCAGCCATAAGATGCAGTAGCGCTCACCCAGTTTAAAAGCACGGGATCGAGCGCTTTATACTGGCGGCCATTCGGCGTTTCGCCGCTCACCTGAGCATGCATGTTGGTAATGCCCTGAATGACGCGTCTCGCGGCGGATTGCGGACCAAATATTCCGATAAGCGCGGCTGTGCCTGTGCGTGTGCCGCGGCCGACAGGATCTGTCGGGAAGACAGAATGATCCCATACGCCGGACCTGATACGATCATCGGCAAATTCCAGCAGGACTGCGCACACGCCCGCAATCACACTTGTGACCGGATTTTTGAAGACCTTCCAACGAACTGAATCTGGCGCATTGAGGGCCGGTTCGCCTGCAGGCTGGGTGAAATCAATTTTCCAGCCGAGATAGGAATTCATCTTTTCCATCTCTTCTCTCCTCCCGGAATGACGTCGCCGAGTTTAGGAGAGGATGCTGGCGCGATCACCTGTCACTTCTGTTAGTGTGACGTACCGGCAGTCAGGCGCTTTTGCGTCCACCAATATAGCCCAGACTTGTTGCGACGCGGACGGCCTGAGCGCGGCCATGAACGCCGAACTTCTTGCCGGCATTCACCAGATGGAAGCGAACAGTCGGAACCGACACACCCATAATCGTCCCGATTTCATTGTCGGTCTTGCCGAGCGCGGCCCAGCGTAGACACTGGATTTCGCGGCGGGTCAGGTCACGCGTTTCGGTAGGCGTGGTCACTGTCGCACTGTCGCGATAGCTCGACAGGAGCTTGAGCGTCAGAATGTGAAGGCGCTCTGCGTTTTGATCAAAAATGTCCGCGATGTCAGGCAGGTCTTCATTTGTTGCCCAGACAATGACGCCCAGAACGCCGAACGGCATATGGCAGGGACAGACAATCGCGGCCTTCACGCCGAAGGTTTCATACTCGGCATTCTGATTGAACACCTCCAGCGCCTCAATCGGGCGCCAGCTTTTTAGTGTGGTGCCGTCATAATACATGGGTTCAGAGCAGATGCGGGCAGCCTGTATGAAGCCGGATCGCAATGCGAAGGTTCGATCATTCCAATAGTCGAGGTCCGGATCGAACCATTTGAAGACATCTCCAGCATAGGGCTTGCCATCGGGGCCGCACATGGGGGAGGGGTCTCCGATATCTGCGGACGCAGCAATAAAAGGCAGATGTATTTTCTGCCCGGCCGTGACGACGGACTGGACCAGATTATGTATATCCTGCCCATCAGCGCGGGATGATTCGTCAGATTGTCCTGTCGCCATACCTATCGGTTTCGCTAGCTTGAGAGAGCCGCGGCGGGACCGTTAGGTGTAGTCAGTCCAGCGTAGGAAATCTCATGAACCTCAATTTCTCAACCGACGATATCGCCTTCCGGGATGAAATACGAGCCTTCCTTAAGGACAACCTGACGCCGGAACTTGCTGCCGCCGGGCGCAAGGCAACCAGCGTCTTCATCGAGCCTGAATATACGCTGGCATGGCAGGCCAAGCTGAATGAGCGCGGCTGGGTCGCGCCGCACTGGCCAAAAGAATATGGCGGCCCTGGTTTCACCGAGACGCAAAAGGCAATTTTTGCAGCTGAGTTCGCGGCGGCTGGCGCGCCATCGCTCTCTCCAATGGGGCTCTCCATGGTGGGGCCATGTATCATCGGATACGGCACGCCAGAGCAGAAAGCCTATTATCTGCCGCGCCTTCTCAATGGCGAGGATTATTGGTGTCAGGGGTATTCCGAGCCGGGGTCAGGGTCTGACCTCGCCTCGCTTCAGCTGAAAGCCGAGCGTGACGGTGATGATTATGTGCTGAACGGCACGAAAATCTGGACCACGCATGCTCACCACGCCAACAAGATGTTCTGCCTTGTCCGTACACGGACTGAAGGCAAGCCGCAGACAGGCATCACTTTCCTGCTTCTGGATATGAAGACGCCGGGCATCAAGGTTGATCCGATCCGGACCATGACAGGCGAGCATGAATTTAATCAGGTCTTCTTTGATGATGTGCGTGTACCCGTATCCGGGCGTCTCGGTGAAGAGAATGACGGTTGGACAGTCGCAAAATATCTTCTCGAGTTTGAACGTGGCGGCGGCACTTCGGCGGGCGTGAAAGCCGCGCTGGATCGTCTGCGCCGCTATCGCATTATGAAAGGGATTGATGATCCGATCCTCGCGAAAAAGCTGGAGCAGGTGTCGATCAAAGTCGAAGCCTTGCTGATGACCGAGCACCGGATCGTTGCCTCGCTGAGCGCTGGCGCATCGCCGGGACCCGCTGCATCCATCCTGAAGGCACAGCGAACAGAGCTGATGCAGGAAGTTGATGAGATCGGTATTGAAATGGCCGGCATTTTTGCGGGTGTCTATGAACCGGAGAGCTGGCTGCCAACGCCGAATATCACACCGGTTGGGCCCGATGAGCTTGCCGTTGCAATGCCGCGTTATCTGAACGACCGCGCTGCGTCTATCTACGGTGGCTCGAACGAAGTTCAGCGCAACATCGTCGCCAAGGCCGTTCTGCGCCTCTGAACACGTTTGGGGCGTCCTATCAAAGTTGATAGCTTGCCCCGAAACCCGTTTGGCGGGAGCCTCCCTGAAACCCTCATAAAAATAAGAGGGATCCAGGGAGGAAAAGATGAAAACCCATTCTGTATTTTTAAGGTCGCTTTTCGCGGGGACTTCGCTTCTGGTCGTTTCGGCATCCTTGCCGGCGATCGCTCAAGAGGTTGATGCAAGCGCCGAGGATCCAGCGCCGGAAAGTCGCGCGCAGATGTCGCTTGGTCAGATCACGGTAACGGCCCAGCGCCGCGAAGAATCTGCAAATGAAGTTCCGATGGCGGTTCAGGCCTTTAGCGGCGAACAGCTCGATCTCTTGCGTGTCGATGACGTTGATGACCTGCAGACGGTTGTGCCGGGCTTCTCCGTTTCCCAAAGCTATCAGGGCGTTCCGACATACACGCTGCGCGGCATTGGCTTCAACACCATCAACGTGTCAGCCACTTCCACGGTTGGCACCTATGTCGACGAGGTCGCTTATCCGTTCCCGTTCATGAATTCCGGTCCGATGTTCGACATTGACCGGATCGAGGTTCTGAAAGGTCCGCAGGGCACGCTGTTTGGCCGGAACACGACGGCAGGCCTGATCAACGTCGTCACCAGCCGTCCGACCGACGAATTTGAAGCCAGCCTTGCAGCGGACGTTGGCAATTACGACACGTTCAATCTGGAAGGCATGATCAACATGCCGTTCAATGATCGTGTGCAGGGCCGGTTTGCGTTTCGCAGTGAAACAAGCGGTGAAGGCTGGCAGGAATCCAACACGCGCGACGAAACACGCGGCGAAGTGGACCGCCTTGGTTTTCGTGCAGCTCTGGCTATTGAGGTCACTGAGAACCTCGATCTGGACCTTTCTTATAATGGCTGGACGAATGAGTCTGATACGATTGGCGGGCAGGGCATTGCGCTGACACCGGCGACTGACCCGACAAGTCCGCTTGCAGGCAGTGCGTCACTCTTCCTGCAGCCCGGGCTGTTGAATTACATTCAGACCAACCAGCCAACGTCCGCCTCTCAGGCAGACTGGGCACCGCGCGCCTCGCGCTCTGCGACAGAGTTTGGTGTGCCGGGGCTTGAAGGGCCTCTGCGGGAAGACTCCAGCTTCCATGCGTTCAAAGTGGCGGCCACGCTCGATCTAGACAATGGCATGAGCCTCAGCTCGCTCACGGGATATAATGAACTCGATCGTCAGGCGCTTCTGGACTGGTCCGGTTCGCCCTACACAATCCTGCTTCAGGACATTGATGCAGAGATCACCTCATTCAGTCAGGAATTCCGTCTGGATGGCCAGTTTGAAAACGCAAGCTGGGTTGTAGGCGCCTATTATGCCCGCGATGAGATCACTGACTCAAATCAGACGCTTCTGCGCGATAACGCCAATAGTAATTTCGTAAGCACAATTGCGACGGGGCTGGCCTATAATCCGGCAGGCACGTTGCCATTGTTGAACCCTGCGATCACACCTGCGGAGATTGCGCAGACAACAGCCCTGATCAACTTCCTGAATGTTGATCCGGAAACGGGGCTTCCATACTCGCCAACAGATCTTTTGGGTTCGTTCCAGACCTATCAGGATGTGGGCGACTTCAAGAATACAAGCTGGAGCATCTTTGCGAGCGCAGATTGGGAGCTCTCGCCTGAACTCACCCTGACAACTGGCCTGCGCTATACCGAGGACAGTCAGGAGTATGTCGGTTGCTCGCGCGATATTAACGGCTCCATGCAGCCGAATGTGAACGTCTTCAACCGCTTCTTCTTCCTTGGTTTCTATGGGCAGGCCGCACCTGCAGCGCCATTGCAGGAAAATGGCTGCGTAACTTATAGCGAGACGAATAACGCGTTCGGGCCGGTTATCTCCGACCTCACCGAGGATAACGTCTCCTGGCGCGTTGCCGCCAACTACACCCCGGCAGACATGCAGGATGTGCTGTTCTTCGCCTCGATTTCGCAGGGTTATAAATCAGCTGCTGTTCCAGTAAATGCTGCATCCAAAGCCGAGCAGAACTTCCCGGCGACGCAGGAAGGTCTCCTGGCGTATGAGGCGGGTATCAAGGCAGGTCTGTTTGAAGGACGCGTACAGGCGAACGTTTCGGCGTTCTTCTATGACTATACCGACAAGCAGGTTTCCTCCTTCTTCCCGGACCCGATCTATACGGCCCTGTCACAGCTTCAGAATGCACCTGAAGCCGAGGCGTATGGTCTGGATGCGGAGATTTACTGGCAGGTTTCAGATGAGCTCTCTGCGATTGCGGGCATGACTCTTCTGAATACCGAATACACAGACTTCGATACATTTGACTTTGCCGGTCGCCCGATGGACGCCTCTGGCGACTCCTTCATGTACTCGCCGGAAACAAGCCTCAGCCTGACGCTGGTTTATGATCGTCCGATCACGGATGAGCTGGGCCTTAGTGCCTCGCTGAGTGGACGCTGGCAGAGCGATTCCACGGCCGGTGATCCGGACAATCCGCTCTATGACATCGACTCATATGGGCTGCTGAATGGCTCCATCGGTGTCTATTCCATGGAGAATGGCTGGGAGCTCTCGCTCTGGGGCAAGAACCTTACAGACGAGTATTACTGGCACCAGGTCTCCTCCAACGCCAACGTGATTATGAGGTTTGCTGGCCAGCCACGCACATTCGGGGCGTCGTTTAGCTACGACTTCTAATTCCTCCCGTACTACCGCGCCTTCTCTTCCCCGAGAGGAGGTGCGGGTTTCTCATTTTCCAATTCTGGTGAACACTGTTCGGAAAAAATACAAATCCGGGAGGACGCATGTTTGACGATATGACCACGACTGAAATCGACTTTGATCAGATGCCAACACTGGGCGATATCGCCCGGTATCACGCTAATCAGCGCCCAGACAGTATCGTGTTTCGATTTGAAGGGCGCGAAACAACATTCAGCGCGTTTGAGCGCTACACAAATCAGGTGGCCAATGCGCTATTGGCTGAAGGTGTCGGAAAGGGCGAGCGTGTCGCTTATATCGGCAAGAATAGTGACCATTATTTCGAGCTCTTGGTCGGCGCTGCAAAGATCGGGGCTGTCACGCTGCCGATTGGCTGGCGTCTCGCGCCGCGCGAAATGTCCTATATTCTAAAAGATGGCGGAGGCTCTCTGGTTTTTGTTGGGCCGGAAGTGGTTGAACAGGCAAAAGAGGCCGTCGCAAAACTCGAAAACCCGCCACGTATTATTCTTATGGAAGGCGGCGGCGAAGACGGGTTTGAGGCCTGGCGGGATCGCCAGTCTGATGACGACCCGGCGATAGACATTTCAGAACACGATGTTGCGCTCCAGCTTTATACATCTGGCACAACAGGGCGCCCTAAAGGCGTGATGCTGACCCATACCAATCTGTTGGGCGGGCGACGGGACGCGGCTGACGCGCAAATGCCGTGGAATAAATGGAGCCCGGAAGATGTCAGCCTCGTCGCCATGCCAGTTGGCCATATTGGCGGTACAGGCTGGGGTATTGTGGGTCTTTATAATGGCGCGCTTGGCGTCGTCGCGCGCGAGTTCGATCCGTTTGCCGTGCTTGATTTTATCGAGCAGGACCGCATCTCGAAAATGTTTATGGTGCCTGCGGCGCTGCAGATTGTTGTGCGCCAGCCTAAAGCCCGCTCGGTTGATTATTCCTGCATGAAATACGTGCTCTATGGCGCGTCTCCGGTACCGCTCGATCTGCTGCGGGAATGCATGGAGGTGTTTGGGTGTGGCTTTTGTCAGCAATACGGCATGACGGAAACCTGCGGCACCATCGTCTATCTGCCGCCTGAAGATCATGATCCGGCGGGTAATAAGCGTATGCGCTCTGCCGGGCTTCCAATGCCGGGCGTTGAAATCCGCATCGAGGATGAGAACGGCAATATTCTGGGCCCGAACGAGGTCGGGGAGGTTGTGACCCGTTCCAAGGCCAATATGGCGGGCTATTGGATGCTGGATGAGGAAACCGACAAAACCGTTACCCATGATGGCTGGCTGCATACAGGCGACGCTGGCTATCTCGACGAGGATGGCTATCTCTACATCCACGACCGGGTGAAGGATATGATCATCTCCGGTGGTGAGAATATCTATCCGGCCGAAGTTGAAAGCGCGGTCTATGGCCATCCCGATATCGCGGAGATTGCGGTGATCGGCGTTCCGGACGAGAAATGGGGCGAAACAGTTAAAGCGATTGTTGTTCCAAAGCCCGGGACAACGCCGGATGAGGCAACTATTCTGGAGTTTGCCCGTACACGGATTGCGTCCTTCAAAGCGCCGAAGTCGGTCGACTTTATCGAAGCATTGCCGCGCAATGCGTCAGGCAAGATTCTGAAAACAGAACTGCGCAAACCGTATTGGGAAGGCAGAGAGCGGGCGGTGAATTGATAGGATCAGTTTCGGCCGCGCCAATAGATGGTTCAGGTAGATAATGGTGACCCCGACAGGATTCGAACCTGTGACCTACGGATTAGGAATCCGTTGCTCTATCCTGCTGAGCTACGGGGCCAGTCGACCGGTTTTGACTACTCCGAAACGGCACGGCTCTCAAGCGGGGTGAGAAGAGTCAGGAATCTCGCCCTCAACCCCTTGCCAGACCGGCGCCTTTCCAGTAGAAGCCGCCCCTTGAGTTTCCATAACACCAGTTTCTAAGACGACGGAATTCGACCGATGAAAAGCGAAGGCCACCCAGATTACCACACGATCACTGTCGTGATGACGGACGGTACTGAATATCAGACGCGCTCTACTTACGGCAAAGAGGGTGACAAGCTCCAGCTTGATATCGACCCGAAAACACACCCGGCATGGACAGGCAACACGTCTAACCTGATGGACCGTGGTGGCCGTGTGTCTCGCTTCAAAGACAAGTTCAAAGGCTTCGTCAAATAAGCGAACCGTCTACCGACGAGATTATAAAAGCCCGCTGGATATTCTGGCGGGTTTTTTGTTTGCGCTACATCTTCTGGTTTGCCAGCATGCCTGAAGAATCAAACCGTAAGGGGATGACGGGTATGGGTAGATTATGGGCGGGCTTTCTGGCTGGCGCAGCAATGGTATTTTCCGCGGCGGCGCAGGCGCAAAGCGCTGAGGGGCAAGCCGACGGGACGCTGCTTTCCAGCGAACCCTGTATGGAAAGCCCGATCCAGACCTATCAGGATCACGTGCGTATGCGCTACCGGATGGGCATGCGCGCCCAGATGGCAGCTTCGCAGGAAGGCATAGAAACGCCGCCCTTCGATGAGGATCGTTTCAGGGAGGGCCTCAGATCACCCGAAGAGGTTGCGCCGCGTCTTGCCTATGACGGCTATGAATGTCTCTCCATCACCTATGCCAGCGATGGTCTGGTGATCGGCGGCATCATCTGGAAGCCTGTCGAGACTGAAGGTGAGAGCTTTCCGCTGATGATTGTGAATCGTGGTGGCAACCGTCAGAGCGGCGGTATGCACCCATGGCGTGATGAAGGCTGGTTTGATTTCGTTGATGCAGGCTTCGTCGTGCTGGCATCGCAATACCGCGAAGGGCCGGGCAGCGAGGGCCGCGACGAGTTTGGCGGAGCAGACGTCAATGATGTGCTGAACCTCATCCCGCTCGCCGAAGGGCTCGGCTATGTTGATACAAGCAACACTGTCATGATGGGAGAATCGCGCGGCGGCCTGATGTCGCTTCTGGCGGCGCGTCGTGGGATGGATCTCAAAGCGGTCGCTCTTTATGCGCCTGCCACTTCGCTGCATTCATCGGGCCCAAGGGCAGAAGCGTTTGACCGAATGTATAGCGTGATGATCCCGGGCTATACGGAAAATCCGGAAGACGCTCATCTGGCCCGCAATGCGAGTTTGTGGGCAGACGAGCTGACTGCTCCGGTAATCCTGTTTCACGGAACCGCAGACTGGCGCGTGGACCCGCAGGGGAGTGTAGCCTTTGCCGACGCTATGCGTGAAGCAGGAAATGAGATCGAGCTCCACCTCCTGGACGGAGATGACCACGGCCTCATTTATAATGAGGCCCGCGTGCGTGCGATGACACTGGAGTTCTTCTCCCGTTATCTTGACCCGAGCTAGCGAGCATTACCGTCATCTGATTGTATAGACATCATGACCGATACGCCAAATTCCGCTGACCAGGCCTCCGCTGCATCTGTTTTGCAGGCCATTCTGGATACGACAGTCGATGGGCTGATTACCATCGATGCGCGCGGACGGATCATCGCATTCAACAAAGCCTGCGAGCGGATATTCGGATATGCCGCCGATGAGGTGAGGGGCCGGAATGTCTCCTGTATGATGCCCGAGCCCTATCACGACGAACATGACGGCTATCTGGAGCGCTATCACAATGGCGGCGAGGCCAGGATTATCGGCAAAGGGCGTGAAGTACGCGGACTTCGAAAGGACGGGTCTACCTTTCCGCTTGATCTGGCGGTTGCAAAGGTCGAAGTCGATGGGCACGTTCTTTACAGCGGGATCGTGCGTGACATCACCGAGCGTAAACAGGCTGAAGCTAAAATCCTTCTGCAGAATGAAGAGCTTGGCCGCTTTGCTTTTATGGCGTCTCATGACCTGAAGGAGCCTCTGCGGAGTATAGAGGCGTTTGCAGAGATTCTGTCGCTGGATTATGCGGACAAGCTGGATGCCGAAGGCCAGAACTATCTTGAAATTCTGATGTCATCGGCATCGCGCCTGAGAGCCGTCGTCAATGATGTGCTGGAGTATTCACGGCTTGATACTGATCTCGGCAGCGCAGAAGAATTCGATGCTGGCAAAGTGTTGAAGCAATTGCGCGACGAGCTGCGTGATCAGTTGGAACAAACCGGCGGACAGGTCACGATGGAAGAGCTGCCCGTGCTCAGAGGCGACCGGGTGCGCTTCTACCGCTTGCTCCAGAATTTGATTTCCAACGCACTTAAATATTGTCCCCCTGAACGTCAGCCGGAAGTCCATGTTTCGGCGGCGCTGCACAATGATTTCTGGCAGTTTCGGGTTCAGGATAACGGTATTGGGATTGATCCGGAATATTATTCAGTTATTTTTGAAATGTTTAAACGTCTCCATACTCGGGACACCTATTCGGGCACAGGTATTGGCCTCGCCATTTGCCGGCGGATTGTCGAAAACTGGGAAGGTGAAATCTGGATAGAGGCTGCGCCAGAAAACGGCAGTGTCTTCTGTTTTACATTTCCTGCAACGACAGGTATGATTTCGGGTGAGGGGACATAGCAGATTGTTTTTCGTATGAAAAAGATACTACTTGTCGAAGATAACCCTGCGGACGTTCTTCTTACACGGCGCGTATTTGCTCAGGCTGACATTGATGCGGAAATTGTCGTCGCTGAAGACGGCGTGACGGCACTGGAAATGTTGGCAGGGACAACAGAGCCGAAGGTATCGGACCCCGTGCTTATTCTGATGGACATCAACATGCCGCGCAAAAACGGCAAAGATGTTCTGAAAGAGATTAAAGCGACAACGCGGCTACGCCATATTCCAGTTGTGATGCTGACAACGTCTGACGCGCGCGAGGATATTCGTGAATCGTACGAGAATTACGCAAGCGGCTATATCGTAAAGCCTGCGCGCCTCGGAGATTTCATGAAGGCAGTCGAGACGCTCAAAAAATTCTGGTTTGAAACGGTTACGCTCTCGTCAGATGACTGACGGGAGCTGCCTTATTTGCGCCAGACAGATAGTGGGTCGAAAACGCCAGAATTTGCCGCATCCTGCAGAGCCTGAAGCTGACTTGTCACCGCATTGACAGCTGGTTCTTCAGGCTCATCAAAAATCATCTCATCCAGACGATGCAGGCGGTCGAACAGGTCCTTGGCACGGTCGACCAGTTCCAGAAGCTCGGCTGGCAGTTCAGGGTTCTGACGGGCTGTGAAAGCATTGATGGAGGAGTCTTCCAGGCGGAAACGAGCTTCGGACGCTTCCTCGACGGTCATGTCACCTTCCTGCACAGCGCGCTGAACCACCAGCCAGCTGGCAGCCTGCATAAGGCGCGTCGTCATTTCCATGGAAACGGTTGCGTAGGAGAGAGACGCTTCACGAGAGAGCTGGCGGGAGGCATCACGGCCTTCACCATCCAGATAGCTGGCGGTTTCTTCAACGAGACCCATGCCGTCTGCAAAGAGCTTCCGGAACATCTCAGACGAGGCAAACTTCAGCATACGCTCGCGAACGCCGGGCGTTACTGGCTGTGGTTTCGTAGAGGAATCTTTCGTCATGGTCTCGTCCCGTCGAATCGCTCGTCTTTACGCGTCGCGCCATTATGACCTTTCTGATCGATTAAAGGGTTAACCGATATTGTGGTCATCTCAAGGCGTTGTCGCTAATGAATACACTTTCGATAATGTATTCATATTCCGTGCCGTTCCGCGATCCTGTGCTTCAAGTTTCAGGCGCGATTTGCCCTGACCACTGGCGTAGTGCACGTAAATCTCGCGGTTTGAGGCGATGATCTGCTCATCTTGCTGGTGTTTCACATTGGCCGTATCGGCGGGCGTAGCGGCATCAGGCAGCAAAAGGGCGATGACCTTATTGCCAGCGGCGTCCGGAAACGGGTTGTTCTCGCAAATTGCTTTTACATCTGCCGGGCTGCGCATGATCACATCAACCGGTTTTCCGGCATAGCTTTCCAGCTTTTGTTCCAGTATGGCGCAGGCGTCCTCTGCGGTTTTCTCACTTTCGAACACCAGATTGCCGCTGGCGATATAGGTGCGCGGATTCTCAAACCCCGCTTCAGCGCACATAGCGCGAAGCGTCTCCATAGGCAGCTTACCGGTGCCGCCGACATTGACGGCGCGCAAAAAGGCGATGTGCGTTGCCAAGCCGGTCAGCTCTTATCGCCAAAGCTGAACATGGCGTCCGCCGCAGATTTGGCGTCACCCTTCTTCTCGATGGCCGCTTCGCAGAGGGCGATCTCGGCTTTCAGCTCCGTGATCCGGTCACGCAGGTCATCAACCGACATATCGTCGAGGTCGCGAAGAAGTTTCGGGTCAGGTCCTTGTTCCTCGTCATGCATTGCGCCACTCTCCTCCAAAATTCTGTAAGGTTACATGGGAAGAAAATATGACCCTAACAATGCGCGCTGTTGAAGTCCAAGACGATCAGTCACTGAAGATTGTGGAGCTTCCACGACCTGAGCCGCAGGGCGCTGAAGTGCTGATCCGGATTGAAGCGTTCGGGGTAAATCGGGGGGACCTTCTGCAGCGGATTGGCCGATATCCGTCTCCTCCGGGTGCGTCTCCGCTCATGGGGCTGGAAGCCTGCGGTGTGGTTGAGGCGGTTGGCCCTGCCGCAGACCGCTGGTCGGTTGGCGACAAGGTCTGCGCGCTTCTGCCAGGCGGTGGCTATACCAGCTATGCTGTGGCGGATTCCGGGTCCTGCCTGCCTCTGCCAGAGGGCCTCACCTTTGAGCAGGGCGCGAGCCTGACCGAGACCATGATGACGGTCTGGACCAATGTGTTTGATGTCTGCGCGTTGCAGCCGGGCGAAACTTTCCTCGTGCATGGCGGGACAAGCGGCATTGGTGTGTCCGCGATCCAGATGGCGCGCCAGCACGGCTGTAAAGTTCTCACGACGGCGGGGTCTGCGGCCAAATGCGCGGCGGCAGAAACCTTCGGCGCACATCGCGCAATCAATTATCGCGAGGAAGATTTTGCAGCGGCCGTCAAGGAAGAAGGCGGCGTTGATGTTATCCTCGATATGGTTGGCGGCGACTATGTTGCGAAGAATATTGCCAGCCTCAACAAGCTCGGTCGCCTTGTGAATATTGCTTACATGAACGGCCCGCAGGTGGATGTGAACCTTCTGCCCGTCATGCTGAAACGCCTGACCATCACTGGCTCGACCCTTCGCGCGCGCACGCCGGAAGAAAAACGACAGGTGCGGGACGGTATGGAAAACCAGTTCTGGCACATGATTGCCGAGGATAAGATCAATCCTGTCGTTTATAAGGTCTTCCCTATGGAAGAGATCGAAGCGGCGCATGAACTGATGAAATCATCAGAGCATATCGGAAAAATCGTGGTGAAGACTTGAGTTGGTTCGGGAAGAAACCAATCACGCTGGAAGAACTGCTCGGTAAGACAATTCTTGTTGGGCTGACTACGCATCACTCCAATGGGGAAACTTCATTGAGCCAGTTCGTTGGTCGCGTCAGTTATATCGAAGCTGATTCTGGTGTCTGGATGGACCTGCTTGGATCCAAAAGCGGAGAACAATGGGTTATGCCGCCAGATGTCCGTGGCCTTCAGAGGGCGAAAAAGGGAAGCTATACGTTAGAATCTACAGGCGAGACGGTCGAAGATCCTGACTTCCTAGCGACATGGATACAGGACGAGCCGCGTAGCGTGAACTGAGTTGATACTCAGACACGCGAAGTCTCAGTCTGTCGTTTCAGGCCTTTGCAATTCTTTGAAACTCGTCGTATAATCAACTCAACGACAATTTCCCTATAGGAAAACCCCGTCGCCCGGCCAGTGTGCCGGGCGTACGTGTTTTAAGGAGTATTCACATGGCCAATATCCTGATGCCGAAAGCGACGGCTGTATGGCTCATTGATAACACGACGCTCACTTTCAAGCAGATTGGTGACTTTTGCGAGCTGCACCACCTCGAAGTTCAGGGCATTGCAGACGGCGATGTTGCGCAGTCCATGCGCGGTGTTGACCCTGTTGCACGCGGCGAGCTGACCCGCGAAGAAATCCGCAAGGGCGAGGCTGACTCTAACTACAGCCTGAAAACGATCGAGCATAAAGTCGACAAGATCGTTACCCAGCAAAAGCGCAAAGGCGCTCGCTATACGCCGATTTCCCGTCGTGGTGACCGCCCGAACGCGATTGCGTGGTTCCTTTACCACCACAAGGAAGTGTCCGACGCCCAGATTTCTAAAATCATCGGCACGACCAAAGCGACAATCAACGCTGTTCGCGACCGTACTCACTGGGACTCAGCGAACATTAAGCCGGTTGACCCTGTAACGCTTGGCCTTTGCACGCAGATCGAACTCGACGACCTGATCTCCAAGGCATCCGAGAAGCGTCGCAAGATGGACGAAGAAGCTGGTATCACGAACGATCAGGGTCTTGCTCCAATCGAGAATGAAGCGCCTGAGGAAGAAGATACAGAGCGCACATCTGGCGAAGGTCTGACAGCTGAGAACCTCTTCAATCTGAAATAATCTGACCGCGCGCGGGTTCGCCGCGAACGGTTTTTCGGACGAGACAATCAAACAGGCGGCTCTATAATGGGCCGCCTGTTTTGCGTTTAGGGTTTCTGTTCATGTGGATGGCGCCGATAGCTGGAGTTTTGCGTTTGCGCCGCTTTGTGCAGGCCTACCGGCATGTGCTTTCCGGATTTTATATCGCTGTCTTTATCCTCATGGTGGCGATCTGGGCGGGGTTTGATCTCTGGCTGAATGATGGGCATATGCGGGAAGTCACAGGCATCGCGATGTTTTACCCGCTTCTCTATGTGGGTTGGACCGTTTTACGCGATGTGGTGACCCATCTCTGGAACGGGCTGGTCTGGTGTGTGCAGCGCCTCGACGCGATGGTGCGTAAACGTCCCTGACCAAAACGTCATACCGCCTCTGGCCGCATGAGACAGGCGGTCTAATTCATCGGCATGACTGAACTCTTCACTGATACCCACACCGTTTCGTTTCGCCCCACCCGAAAAGCAGGGCTTGAGCAGCTTGAGCATTTTGCGCCGCGCATGGGCCGCCATTATGCGCAGAACCGAAATGCTGATCTTGGCCCCGGTGAGCGCACGAACGTCTCTGCCTTGTCACCATGGATCAGAATGCGGCTCGTGCTGGAAGAAGAAGTCGCGCGAAAGGCCTTAGACGGGTTCTCTTATGCCTCAGCTGAAAAGTTTCATCAGGAGATTTGCTGGCGGTCCTATTTCAAAGGGTGGATGGAGCACAGGCCATCCGTCTGGCAGGCATATCTGGAGCGGCGGGACGAGCATCTTTCAGCACTGGCGGGCAATGCCGGGCTGCGCAATGCCTATGAGGAAGCGGTCAGCGGGCGAACCGGGGTCGCCGGCTTCGATAACTGGGCGCGCGAACTGGTCGAAACGGGCTATCTGCACAACCATGCCCGCATGTGGTTTGCCTCCATCTGGATATTTACCCTAAAACTTCCATGGGAGCTCGGCGCGGATTTCTTCCTGAAACATCTGATGGATGGTGATCCGGCATCCAACACGCTGTCCTGGCGCTGGGTTGGCGGGCTGCACACGCGCGGCAAGACCTATCTGGCCCGTAAGGATAATATTGAAAAGTACACCGATGGACGGTTTTCGCCTTCCGGCCTTGCGCAGGACGCGCCGCCGCTCGAAGGATTTGAAAATCCGTCTCCGCGCTGGCCAGACCTGCCCGCCGGCAAAGCCGAAGGCCGAACCGGCCTCCTGCTGACCGAAGAGGATATGCATCTCGCCTCGCTGGCCTCTGGCATTGAAGACCTTGTTGCGGTCGCCGGTTGCGTCTTCCCGGATGCGCGCTCTCCATCTGGCGCGGGGGAGGTTGCAAAGCGGTTTGCACAAGGCGCACTGGACGATGTTTTGCGCCGCGCTATGGAGCGCATGGCGTTACCGGCACGAAAGCTGAGTGCGGACGACTTTGTTCAAGCGACCGTCGAATGGGCGCTTGAGGCCAAAATGGATACCGTCGCGACGGGTTACGCACCGGTCGGCTGGGTTCGTCCAAAACTGAATGCGCTGAAAGATGCGCTTTCCGAACACGACATCCAGCTTGTAGAGATTGTACGTGATTGGGACCGCTCGTTTTGGCCGCACGCCACAAAAGGCTTCTTCCCGCTCAAGAAACAGATTCCGGAGGTCTATGCAGAGCTGGGCATGCCGGTCTGATCTTGGAACTCATGCCAGAGCAACCCATTTCTCTCTCATGAGTGACACAGATATCAAACGAGAGCCGCGTGGCTCCGGCGAGCAATATGTTCTGAAGGTGGACGGCCATAAGGCTGTGCTGACCTTTCAGGATGTTGAAGGCGACAAACGCATCACTGACCATACTCTGGTGCCGCGGGAGCTTGGTGGACGCGGTATTGGCAAGAAACTCGTTGCGCGCGCCGTGGAAGATGCGCGCTCTGAGGGTAAGTCTATCGTTCCGACCTGCTGGTTTGTGAAACAGCAGATTGACCGTCGTGAAGAATGGCGAGATGTGCTCGCCTGAGCACTACATCCGCATACGGATGTGTTTCCAGTCATCGGCGGTCATTTCCCAGACAAGTGACTGACGCGTCTGTCCGTTCGGGCCCTTGCTCGTGACCTCGCCCATACGCGTCATGCCCATGGCATCGATCAGCTTGATCGAGCGGATATTGTCATGCGCTGCGGTGAAGCAGAGCCGGTGAACACCAAGCGTTTCGAACACAAAATCTATGCTGCGGAAGATGCCGTCGCGGCCACGGCCGCTCGACTGCTGATCAGGATGGGTGGCGCCGCCAAACTCTGCGGCTGACCAGTTCGGCCAGATGGTGAAATCAAAATATCCGGTGACGCGGCCTGCTTCATCAAAACTGGCCAGCATAAACCCTTCGCCTTTTGTTTGAGCTTCTGCCTTGCGCCTGACATGGCGCAGCACGCTATCCTTTGTGACGGGCTTTTCGACCGTGTAGATCGGGCCTGAGACGGCGGGTAGGGCGAAGAAGTCATACATTGCGTCCAAATCGTCTTCGGTCACGATACGGGCATTCCCATCAGGGCGCTGAAACTCAGTCACCTTACGCACGCGATCTCTGATCTTGTCTTCAGTTTTCGGGCTGACGATTTCTCTCGTGACCGGAATGGACATGAATACACCTCTATAGTGCTAACAGTTTTGTGCAGAGACGCGTTGAACGCAATCGGATATGTTTCCCCGCAGACTGGGGGAATTGGGCATGCAGTTTTCTGAAATCGAAGCGCGCGCTGTCGAAAAGCATGGACGCGAAGCGCTGGAAGACAGGCTAAGCCCTGTGGTCAGTGCAGCAGAGGTTGAAGCCATACCTGCCGACCGCTTCCTCTCTGAAGCGACTAAGGTCATCTTTCAGGCCGGGTTTTCATGGTCCCTCATTGATAAGAAATGGCCCAATTTTGAAGCCGCATTTGAAGGTTTCGATGTACACCGCTGGTCCATGATGGGCGAAGAAGACCTTGATCGCTTGCTCAAGACAGACGGCATTGTTCGCAATGCCGGAAAGCTTCTCAGTGTCGGGAAGAACGCGCTCTATTTTCGGGATATTATAACTGAGCACGGAAGTGTGGGAGCGTTTTTTGCCAGCTGGAAATCGGAAGACTTCTTTGAAAATCTGTCCGCGATGCAGAAGCGGACAAACCGGCTGGGCGCGAAAACCGGCCAGATATTTCTGCGGCGCATGGGCGTGGAATCTGTCGTTCTGTCTAATGATGTCGTGAACGCTTTGATTGGCGCTGGTATCGTTGCAAGAGCGCCGACCGCCAAGAAGGACCTTGCAAGCGTTCAGGCTGCTCTGAATGACTGGCGCGAAGAATCGGGTAGAAGTCTCTCGCAGATCAGCCAGATTCTGGCACTATCGGTTTAATGCGAAGACTTTCAATGTAGTCACCGACAATTAACCCCGTTCTGTATAAACATATTCAAGTTCTGAAAGCAGGGCCGGGTTGTGTATGACGGGCAGTAAGCTCAAAGAAAAATTTACGTGGTTCTTCCGTATGACGGAAGAAGACCATCGCGCATCCGAAGCTCTCGGCGCCGTTCTGGTAAAAGACCTCGTTTTTCGCATTGGTATTGAACTTGTTCTGGTCGTCTTATGGGCTCTGTGCGGGCAGGTCGAATTTGCGCTGATCTGGCTTGCACTGGTTGTTCCGGCGGAGTTCGGCGAGGTTGTTCTTGAACAGCTGAAAAAGCGGGATAAGAATCCGGGTGACGGATATCTCTACGGCCAGTTTTTTGTGTCTTTGTTTGGCGGCGGAACCTGGGCAGGTGGCGGCGTTTATCTCTGGAGCACTGGCGATATTGTCCTGATGGCGAGCGGCCTTTTGATGGTTGTTGGAGTCACGGCGCATGTAACTTTCAAGTATTCTGACTGGATCAAGGGCGCGATCGTCGCCGCTATACCACCTTTGACAGGTTTGCTCGCGCTCGCGCTCATGCCAATGCCGTTTGTGATGTCTGTACCGGAACGTATCCTTATCATCGTCGCGATCGGTGGGCTCATCTATTATATGCTCATAGTCGCGGTGGCGGACGTTCAAAAACAAATCAAGTTGAAACAAGCGCTCGCGGCCGCGTCCGAGGCTAGCCGAACCAAGTCGATTTTCCTCGCCAATATGAGCCATGAAATCCGTACACCGATGAATGGCGTGCTGGGTATGGCTGAAATGCTGGGGCGGACACCGCTCGACGGCAATCAGAAGGAAATGGTGTCGGTAATCCGGTCATCAGGTGATGCGCTGATCGGTGTTATTGATGATATTCTGGACCTTTCCAAAATCGAAGCAGGTCATCTGGAACTCGATCATCAGGCCTTCTGGGTGCATGATCTGGTGCGCAATCTGGTGATCACCTCCGAACTTAGCGCGCATGCCAAGGGCCTTGAATTTCGCCTCGACTGGGATGAGGAGAGGCCGTTGTGCCTTGAAGGCGACGTGCTGCGGCTTCGTCAGATCGTTGGCAATCTTCTCTCCAATGCGATCAAGTTCACAGAAGACGGCGTCGTGACTCTCAGCGTTAAAGCCGATGTCCTCGATGATAAGGGCGTTTGCGGATTGTCCTTTGCGGTGGCTGATACCGGCTCTGGCCTGAGCGATGATGATCAGGCGCGTATCTTTGAACCGTTTGTGCAGGTCGATGATTCACTCAGCCGTCGTCATGGCGGGTCGGGCCTGGGCCTCTCTATTTCGCACCGGATTGCCGCCATGATGAATGGCTCTCTCGGCGTGCGGAGTAAAAAGGGCGAGGGCGCGGAGTTCTCCTTCTTCTGTGAGTTGTCGCTGGCAGATGACTGCGAGACGGCGAGTGAGATCGACATTGAGGACACATCAGGTGATGTGGAACCGACCCATGGTCACCGTCCCCGAATTCTCGTCGCTGAAGATCATGCCCATAACCGGCGTGTTCTGCAGCTGATGCTCGCAACCATGAGCGTGGATGTCTGCTTTGTTGAAGACGGGCGTCAGGCTGTTGATGCTTATGAAGCGGATGAGTTTGACCTTCTCCTTCTCGATATCCAGATGCCGGAACTCACCGGCGTTGAAGCGCTTCACGAAATCCGCCGGATTGATGCCGAACGCAGGCGTCAGGCCGTGCCGGCGCTGGCGCTCACCGCGAATGCAATGAAGCATCAGGTGGATGAATATATACAGGCAGGCTTTAACGGTCATGTCGCCAAACCGATTGTCGTCGAGACCCTCGTCAACACAATGAATGATGCTTTGACCAGGATGGGCTGACGCGGCCGCCTGCACGCGGTAGTGTAGGTTGTAACTGCCGGGGGTTTTCCATTTGCGTCGCATTGCCCAGTTTGATCTGAACCTGCTTGAAACCTTCGAGGCGATTTACTCTGAAGGCGGTGTGTCGCGTGCTGCGCGGCATCTAAACCTCTCCCAGCCTGCGGTGAGCCATTCTCTTGCTCGCTTACGTGAAGCCTTCAATGACGAGCTGTTTATCCGTGAAGGGAATAACCTCGTCCCGACCGCTATGGCGCGGGATATTATCGGCCCCATCCGTGAGGCGCTTCGTAATTTCGGTTTCGCGCTGGCGAGCGCCATGCATTTTGATCCGGCGACCTCCAACCGGTTGTTTCGGGTCGGCATGCGCCTGTCAGGTGAGGCGCCGAACTTTGCATCCCTCGTGACCCATATGCGTGAGGCGGCACCTGAAGTTCGTCTGACGAGTGCGCACTTTGCGCGGCAGGATCTCACTAACCTTCTGGCGAATGGCGATCTCGATCTGGCGATTGATGTCGCCCATAAAGATCGGGCCGGCCTGAAGCGGGAATTGCTTCGCCATGACAGTTTCGTTGTCGCCGCCCGTAAAGGTCATCCGGCTATTGGTGAGACGCTGACGCTCGACACCTATCTGAAGCTGGAGCATGTGTTTGCCTCGCCGCGTTCAGTTGGTCTCGGGCATGAGGATGCCGCGCTATCAAGGATTGGCCGCGAACGAAAAATTGCTGTACGCTGCCAGAATGCCATGTCGGCCTGGCAAATTGTCTCCCGGACCGATATGATACTCACACTGTCACGGCGCTATGCAGAGACGTTTCAGGGGCTTGAAGGTAACGAGCTTCATGAACTCCCTCTCAGCCTGCCGTCAGCAGAAGCTTACATGTACTGGCACGAGGCTACAGAGGCCGATCCGGGCCTGATCTGGCTGAGAGAGCAGATCAGAATGGTCATAAACTAATCTTTATAAGTGCTTGCGGCACCCATTCGCTAAACGAATGGGCTGCATTCAAAACCCGCATTACCAGTTATGGCCTCTGAGGGGCTAAATTCTCCGTCAAAATACGGAGATATCTATGAGCAGCTTTGTTGACCCAAGCCTGAAGATGAATGACCTCGAAATGTCGGAAGCATCCGTTCCGCTGTTTGAGGCCGTGAAGAAACACATCGAAGAGAACGTGAAGCCCATCCAGGAAGAGTATGAAGAACTCGGCCGGACGCTTGAAGACCGCTGGAGCTTTCACCCGCGCCAGCTGGAACTTCTCGAAGGCGCCAAGAACAAAGCTAAAGAGGCTGGTCTCTGGAACTTCTTCCTGCCGGATTCTCCTATCGGTCACGGCATGACAAACCTCGATTATGCCTATATCGCCGCTGAACTTGGGAAAGTGCCGCTTGCGTCTGAATCGCTGAACTGTAACGCGCCGGATACCGGCAATATGGAAGTGCTGCAGCATGTCGGCACGCCAGAGCAGAAAGAGAAATGGCTTAAACCCCTTCTGAACGGTGAGATCCGTTCCGCCTTTGCGATGACCGAGCCGAATGTTGCTTCGTCTGATGCCAAAAACATCTCCACTACGGCTGTGCTCGACGGTGATGAGTGGGTCATCAATGGCGAGAAATACTACATCTCCGGCGCGGGCGATCCTCGTTGCCGCATCATGATCGTCATGGTCAAAACGAGCCCTGACGCCGAGCCACACAAGCAACAGTCTCAAATCCTCGTGCCATTGCCGCATCCGGGTGTAGAGATTGTCGGCCCGATGCATGTCTTCGGTGAGGATCATGCCCCCCGCGGCCATATGCATCTGCGCTTCAAAGATGTCCGCGTGCCAAAAGAGAATATGCTGCTGGGCGAAGGTCGCGGTTTTGAGATTTCCCAGCTCCGCCTTGGCCCGGGCCGTATCCACCACTGCATGCGCACAATCGGCAAAGCAGAACGCGCGCTTGATATGATGGTCGAGCGCGGCCTCTCCCGCGAGGCGTTTGGCCAGCCGCTGATCAAGCTCGGCAAGAACCTTGAAACGGTGTCACGTAACCGGATCGAGATTGAAGCCATGCGCCTGATGGTTCTGAAAGCTGCCAAGGCGATGGATGTAATGGGCAATAAAGAAGCCCGCATCTGGGTCTCCATGGTGAAGGCGATGGTGCCGGAAAAAGCCTGCAAGATCATCGATGACGCGATCCAGATTCACGGCGCGACGGGTATTTCCCAGTGGACGCCGCTGGCCGAGCTTTACACTGATATTCGTCACCTGCGCTTTGCCGACGGCCCGGATGAGGTTCACCACATGGTAGTCGGCCGCGCCGAGCTGAAGCGCCACTAAACACAGTTTTCGCTCTGTGATCTTCACACCCGCGCAGTTCGCTGCGCGGGATTTTTTTATCTCTCTAAAAACCGGATTTCATCATAGACGCGTATGGGCAGGATGATGGTCGCCATTGCGGTCACAAGCGAAAGAGCGATGGTGAAGATGCCGTCGGTGATGAAGGATGATATGCCGAGGCCTCCGGCAACTTCCATTAGGAAAAAGACAACCAGCATCAGGATGAGCTGGCTGAACAGGCAGAGCAGTATGCCCACAATGTTTTGCCATACCATTTGCGCGCTGCGTTTTGCGGCTTCGAAACCGAAAAGCTCCTCCACGCAAATCACCGGTACGATCAGAAAAAGGAAGAACGAGCCGACAAGCGATAAAAGCAATCCCGGCCCGTTCAATCCGGCGATAAACTGAACGGCAAATACGGGCCATGCGGCGGTAAGGAATGCCGATGAAAAGATATCACCTTTCCGAACAGCATGAGCTGTGAGCTCGAACACGCCATAGCGTTTGGCAATCAGGCTCGCCGATACCACGAAGAGCGCGATCACCATCGACATAACGGCGACCATTATCGGGTGTGGTATGCCAATGAGCCCCCGAAGGAAAAACGCTGCAATCATATCCGGCAGAACAAAGCCGAATATAGTGACGATCGCGACAAGGCCAGGCCGGTAGAGTGGCAGAGTCCAGACGTCTTTAACAACTCTCAGAACATCCATTTTTCCGGTTTGCACGCGTGTCCCCTGACCTTTGATTCCTCACGCCCATCATCCGGTGAACCGGCCATATATGGCAATGGTTTTCAGGTGCAGCGTATCTGAGGCGGGGAGGGCGGCTCAAAACGGGAAAGGTCTGGCAGGCGAGAAGCCGGATCATCGCCCGGTGCAAAACCCACACGCGCCAGCGCGCCGACTGCCACATGGTGGAGCCAGTTGAGGTCTGCGCGTTCGCCTTCATCTTCCGATGAAGCCCATAAATCTTCGGGTGGCAGCCAATGTTGAAACGGCTGGAACCATAGCGGGTTTGGCGGCCTTGCGCGGGCCTGTGCAACAGAGACGGTTAAAAGCCCGTCTCTCCTTTTGGGGACGAAGGGGGCATGATGTGATCCTGTCTCCGCTTCGGCTCCGCCTTCGCGGTAGAACTGGCTCAAGGCTGGGTTCTTGTTGTTCTCCGCTTCGGCTTTGCCTTCGCGATAGAACGCGCTCAGGGCTGCCTTGCGGGCTAGTCGTTCGGCCATCTGGTCAGCGCGAGCGAGTATGCGCGGCAAACGGGCCATACGGGCGATCAGATAGGACGCATCGACAACGGATAGCGGGTCGGGGCGGAACGCTTTGACGCGGGAATGGGTGCAGCGGCGTTTGCTGCCCCCGAAGACCGGCGTGGTCACGGTGAAGCCGCCAATAGGCGGCGTGGTGGCTGTCAGGCGGCGCAGTTCCAGCTCCTGCTGCCATGCAAGGCCGGTGGGCTCAGCCGTATCAGGTTCACGCTCATCCCCGCGCAGGCGGGGATCTGGTTGGTCTGTTTCGTCTGCTCGCGCAAATCCCTCGACATTGTCTCGGTCGCGCTGCGCCTGCGTGTTCACTTGTGTTGTGGCCGTGAGCGAATTGAGAAGTTCAGGATTGGCCTGCGCCTTCTCGATCAGAATAGCTGCCAGCCAGAGGATGAAACATCTCAGCTGATATTCCGCGCGGCGAATATGGGTGAGCAGCGTGTCGTAATACCGGCGCTGCATATGGCGCGGCTTGTCAGTCGGGCGCGGCGCTTCGCTTTCAAATTCCTGATACCCGTCCGCATAGGCCTCAACCCCGCCGAAATTACGGCGGAGCCGCCCTGCCATCACGCTGGGAGAGTTCTTATCCGGAAGAGAGGCAGGCGCTTCATGCATGCCGCTAGTTTAGGGTCGCGCATGAGGCGTTGGATTTATTAACGTGTATTGCGTTACTGAAGAATCGAAACTGCTTCTAAGATAGCTAGGCGCGCCTTGTGATCATTGCGTCGTTCCAAAGTGCCTTCAACCTCGACTCTGGAATCTAGTAGTGCCCTGGGATTTGAGAGCTCAACGTTGCTGTAAATACAGCGCAAGTCATCGATCTCGTCGCTTTCGATACTCCGCAACTCAAAACGTCTAGCGTCGAGATCGATTTCGCGAACAATGCCACGGACTTTGAAGCGCTCATTTGATTGTTTAGGGTGACGTAGGTGATTGTGAATGAGGCTTCGAATGCGGGGGGTTAGTGTGGCTGGTTCATTGCTATCCGTACCGCCTGAGACACCAATTTTTTCAATTCCTTTATATCCAGAAGGTGCTATGCGCTTGACTGCAATTAAAGCTGCATCGCGGACTTTTGGATCATCTACAGCCTCGGAGAGAGCTTCAGGGCGAAAGTCTTCTTCAAAATCATCCACAGTGTGAGAAACGACGTTGATCACGTTAAGAGCGTTTTTCGTTGCCTGATATATGGGGTCATCGGCTGCTAACAGGTTTGTTTGCGCAGATGACTGTGTTGGTAGCGGCACAGCAAAGCCCACAAATAAAGACCCTTTGGCCAGCCCTGATAAAGCAAGGTCAACATCGTCAACTGTTACTCGCGTCTGTTCCTTTATACCAGCAATGGCTTTCGTGAGGTCCCGTACTCTGAATTTTACATTGTCAAATATACTTGAAACTAAAGTTATCTTTGGTTGATCGGAAATCGATGGGCCTTCGACGTGCAGCAGCAGATCTGAATTGTCTTTGGCTCGCGCAAGCGGAAGGTCTTCGAGGTAGAGGTTGTCGAGTACCGCGTAAAAGCTGTCGATGGCGGACCGATCCTGAATTCCAAGCTCAGCGAACTTGGAATTCATCGCTGCAATCTGCTCGTGCATCATGCGAGCCCGTTCCATAATTTTGTCTGTCCAGAGGCTCATAGATTCACCTTTAGAAGCCCTTTGCGCTCATTTGGTCCCATTCCTCTCAGCAATGACTCTTCGGGGCGAACGTATTCGAAAAATGAACGCAGATCGTTCGGAAATCCTGGACAGTAGACCCATAAATCGACCAGATACTGGGTTTTAATGGCAGCCTGCTGTGTTGCCCAAGTGGAAATCCAATGGTTCGCGACGTCCTGTGCGCAATTGGACAAATCTAACACCAAATCGATGTCGGAGGGAGTTGTTTTATCACTCGTGAACCCGCCGTCGATGAGCAATGTTTGTGGGTTGGGTTGACTTTGCAACCATGAAATAAATCGCAGAAAGCTTGTCCAAAGCTTTATGCGATGAGCATTGAAAGCGAACCGTGTCTCGATTTCGTCCAGAAAGCATTCATGGTGCCCTGTCGGAAGTACTCCGTGTTTGGTCCAATCCGGAATTGCCAAAAACATCCCCCCCCACAGATTGTTTTGCTTCTAATTATCAATTCTTCACATGAATTCGCAGAAGTAAATATTTGTTTGATTCAGCGCATGATCTAAACTCCCACCCGCTCATCAGCAGGAATGGTGGCGGAGATAAAGCCGCCGCCCAGAACGCGGGTTTCGTCGTCCGCTGAATAGAGCACAGAGGCCTGACCGCGGGCTACGCCTTCTTCCGGATCATCAAAGAAGACAGCCGGTTGCCCGTTATGCCAGCCGAGATGGCCAGGCTTTGGCGGGCGGGTAGACCGTACACGGATGAGTGCGCGGGCCTGACGCTCGCACGCCTCTTCCAGCGTGCCTTCGCCAAGCCAGTTCAGCTCTTCCATGGCAAGGCCAGCGGTGAGCAGGGCTTCGCGCGGGCCGACAATGACGCGTCGGTTTGGCGCGTCAATCTTCACCACGAAAAGCGGCTCGCCCGTTGCGACGCCAAGGCCGCGGCGCTGGCCGATAGTGTAATGGATGACGCCTTCATGTTTGCCCAGAACCCGGCCATCCAGATGCACAATCTCGCCGCCACGACCGGAGCCCGGTCGCAGACGCTCTACCACTTTTGCGTAAGAGCCATCCGGCACGAAACAGATGTCTTGACTGTCGGGCTTTTGCGCGACGGGCAGCCCGAAATACTCCGCCAGTTCGCGAACGGCTGTCTTTGGCAGGCCGCCCAGCGGGAAGCGCAGAAAGTCGAGCTGTTCCTGTGTGGTCGCAAACAGGAAGTAAGACTGGTCGCGGCTGTCATCATAGGCGCGGTGAAGTTCGCCATGGCCGTTATGACCCTGCTCGCGGCGGATATAATGGCCCGTCGCCATCGCATCTGCGCCAAGGTCGTGCGCGGTCGCCAGAAGGTCTTTGAATTTGACCGTCTGGTTACAGCGAATGCACGGAATAGGCGTGGAGCCGGAGAGGTAAGTGTCGGCAAAATCCTCCATCACCTGCTCTTTGAAGCGGGACTCATAATCCAGCACATAATGCGGGATGCCAATCTGGTCGGCCACATTGCGCGCGTCGTGAATGTCTTGCCCGGCGCAGCAGGCCCCCTTTTTCTGGATGGCGACGCCGTGGTCATACAGCTGGAGCGTGATGCCGACGACATCATAGCCCTGCGCCTTCAGAAGGGCGGCAACAACGGAGCTATCCACACCGCCGGACATGGCGGCGACGACGCGCGTTTCGGATGGGGGTTTGGCTATGCCAAGGGAATTGAGGCCGTTCACCATCGGTGATGGCGCGACGAGGTCTTCGATATTCATTGTCTCTCTCCAGCGGGTTCAAGGGCCCGTGCAAAGTGGGTGTTGGCGGCGCATATAGCGCAGAACAGCAAATTATGCACTAGTGCCGCGCATTGAAGAGGGGAATGGGATGCGCAGTTTGATTTTGGCGGTGAGCGCCGCTTTTGTGGCGGGCTGTGCCAGCGCAGAAGAGCCGACGCTGGACAGCGCGGAAGGCTTTATGTGGGCCTACACCGAAGCGTGGAATGCGCACGACACTGAAGCGCTGGGCCGTGACTTCTGGCAGATGACCGGCAGCGTGGAAGACGAGACCGCGCAGCTGGAAATGGTCTTCACACAGCTTGAAGCCGATGGCTATGACCGCTCCATCATTCACGAGGTTCTGGTATGCGATGTTGAGGGCGAAACGGCGCGCGCCGGTATGCGCTTCACGCGTTATCTGACGTCCGGTGAGGTTATGGGCGATGATATGCGCGCATCGGGCTATGAGCTTGGATGGGCTGATGGAAAAGGCTGGCGGATTACTGGCATGTTCGCGGCTGCGGCTGATGAGGCATTAAGCTGCGAGGCGCTGTAGGTAAGAATTCTCTCTCGGTGCCCGGCCTTTGCTTGTGTAGGGCCCAGCCCTGAGGGTCGCAATGAGCGGTGCAGAGCTGCAAACTCCCACAAGCGACCGCGCAGGCGCAGGCCGGTTTCGACAGAAACAACAAGGCCGAGCACACGAAAACTCACATATGTTTCATCTATATTGCCCGTTTGTTCGCAAAAGTTCGACTTAAGGCGCACTCGATTTAGGGTTTTCTCCTCTGCTAAACTCCCCTGAAAATGAAAACTCACGGGGAGACGTAACATGGCAAAATATGCAGACGTCTATAATGACTGGAAATCCGATCCTGGCGCCTTCTGGATGGAAGCGGCCGAAGAGATTGACTGGGTCAGCGCGCCAACGACCGCCTTTGATGGCGATGCGGGCGTTTATGGTCGTTGGTTTCCCGATGGTGTGTGCAACACGGCCTATAACTGTCTCGACCGGCATGTTGAGGCGGGCCGCGGCGAAGACACAGCGCTTATTTATGACAGCCCGATCACCGGTAAGAAGAAGAGCTATAGCTTTGCCGAGCTGACCGACGAGGTCGCGGCTTTCGCGGGCATTCTGGAAGCCAAAGGCGTGGAAAAGGGCGACCGCGTGATCGTCTATATGCCGATGGTGCCTGAAGCGGCGATTGCCATGCTGGCCTGCGCACGCATCGGCGCGATCCACTCCGTCGTGTTTGGCGGGTTTGCGCCGCACGAGCTGGCGACCCGTATCAACGATGCCAAGCCAAAGCTGATGGTGTCTGCAAGCTGCGGTATCGAGCCGAACCGTGTCATCCCGTACAAGCCGATGCTCGATGCAGCGATCGAACAGTCCGTCCACAAGCCGGATGCCTGCATCATTCTCCAGCGTGAGGACGTGACAGCTGAGCTTGGCGCGCGCGACCATGATTGGGCAGCATTGGTGGCCGAGGCCAAAGCTGAAGGCGTGACCGCTGCGCCAGAACCGATGGCAGCGACAGACCCGCTTTATATTCTCTACACCTCGGGCACGACCGGTCAGCCAAAAGGCGTGGTTCGCGACACGGGCGGGCATATGGTGGCGCTCAAATGGTCGATGGAACATGTCTATGCGGTGAAGCCGGGCGATACCTTCTGGGCGGCGTCTGATGTCGGCTGGGTGGTTGGCCACTCCTACATTGTCTATGCGCCTTTGCTTCAGGGCTGCGCGACGATTGTGTTCGAAGGCAAGCCTGTCGGCACGCCGGATGCTGGCGTGTTCTGGCGTGTGATCGAGGAGCACAAAGTCGCTGCGCTCTTTACGGCGCCAACGGCTTTCCGCGCGATCAAGAAGGAAGATCCGAATGCGGAGCTTCTGGAAAACTACGACACATCATCCCTGCGCACACTGTTCCTCGCGGGCGAACGCGCCGATCCGGATACGATCCAGTGGGCCGAGCGTAAGCTGGACGTGCCGGTGATCGACAATTGGTGGCAGACAGAGACCGGCTGGCCGATCACGGCAAACCCGCGCGGAATTGAAACTCTGCCAGTGAAATATGGCTCTTCAACTGTGCCGATGCCGGGATACGAAATCCATATTCTGGATGAGGGCGGTCATGAAGTCGGCGCGCCATCAACGCTTGGCGCTGTCTGTATCAAACTGCCTCTGC
Source organism: Ponticaulis sp. (assembly GCA_002723155.1). Classification (GTDB taxonomy): domain Bacteria; phylum Pseudomonadota; class Alphaproteobacteria; order Caulobacterales; family Hyphomonadaceae; genus Ponticaulis. The sequence continues at coordinate 39,942 of PBNO01000010.1, forward strand.
CGCCGGGCTGCCTGCCAACGCTCTGGGGCAATGATGACCGGTTCAGGAACAGCTATCTTAATCACTTCCCGGGCTATTACGAAACATCCGATGCCGGCATGATTGACGAGGATGGCTATCTTCACATCATGGCGCGCACGGATGACATCATCAACGTAGCCGGTCACCGTCTCTCCACCGGCGGTATGGAAGAGGTGCTGTCGGGCCATCAGGCGGTTGCCGAGTGCGCTGTGCTTGGAACTTTCTGTGACCTTAAAGGCCAGAAGCCGCTCGGGCTGATCGTCCTTAAATCGGGCGTTACCGAAGCGCCTGAAGATATTGAGAAAGCCTGTGTGAAGCTGGTGCGCGAGGAGATCGGCGCGGTTGCGGCGCTGAAACACATCCTCGTTGTGCAGCGCCTGCCGAAGACCCGCTCGGGCAAAATTCTCCGCGCAACCATCCGCAAGATTGCGGACGGGGAGCCATGGAAAATGCCGGCGACGATTGATGATCCTGTCATCCTTGATGAGATCACCGAGGTGCTGAAAGCACGCGGCCTCGTCCAGCATGATTTACAGCCGTCAGCCTGATACCCACTTTCCAGCGCTGACGCATTCTCGCCGCTCTGCCATCCCCAGCAGGGCGGCTTTTTTGTGTGCGACATTAAAAACCATATAAAATGTATGTATATCTGACTAATCTGGTCGTGCGCTTTGGTATCGTCTGATGCGTGAGAGGTTTGTGATAGCCTGCTATCATAAATGGGAGGAAAGACAGATAATGAAATATCCTATCCTTGCAGGGCTTGCGTCCGTGCTCATACTGGGCGCTTGTGGCAGCTCGGTCGAAATGCCTGAACCCGCCTATGAAGATATCAGCGCAGCGCAAAGCGCGGCGGGCATGTTACAGGAGCGCCTGCAGGCACGGTTGATGTCCGCCATGCAAGAGGGCGGCATTGAGGAAGCCATCACGGCCTGTTCAGAAGATGCGCTGGAGATTTCGGCTGAGGTGTCGGCTGAAACGGGGCTCGAAATTGGTCGCACATCGCTTCGCGTGCGCAACCCGGCAAATGCGCCGGATGCCTGGGAAACAGAGCGGTTCGCCGTATTCGAAGAGGCGCGCGCATCAGGCGTGAACCAGATGGCGATGCAGTATTCTGAAGTCGTGGACGAAGAAGGCAGCCATGTCTTCCGCTGGATGAAGCCGATCTTCCTCGGTGAGTTCTGCGCAACCTGCCATGGCACGGATATCTCGCCAGAGGTGCAGGCTGCGATTGATGCGGTCTACGCAGATGATCAGGCGACCGGCTTTGAAGTGGGCGATATTCGCGGCGCGTTTACGGTGCGCCGTCCGCTCTAAATTTCGATTTGCGTGTCAGGGGAAATGTGATTGGGTCTCTCCGTTCGGGGAGGCCCTTTCATGTATGGACTGGTTGGAAAATTTACTGCGGCTGACGGCAAGCGCGACGCACTGATTGAGATATTGCTCGGCGGGCTAAAAGACATGTCGGGCTGTTTGTCTTATGTAGTCGCCGCTGATCCGGCTGATGATACAACCATCTGGGTGACAGAGGTTTGGGACCGGGCTGAAAGCCATTTGGCGAGCCTTCAACTGGCGCAGGTTCAGGAAGCGATTGGCAAGGCTCGCCCGATGATTGCAGGCATGGAGCGCCTTGCAGAGACTGACGTGCGCGGCGGAGTTGGCTTTAGATGATTATACGTTTCGCCCTCGCGTCTGACGCGCCTAAGATTGCCGAAATTTACGCGCCATTCGTAGATGGCAGCGCGGTGTCATTCGAGATGGAGCCACCGGCGGCTGATATTATGGCAGGCCGGATTGAAAAGCTCTGGCCGACCCATCCATGGATTGTCGCCGAAGAGGGGGGCGAGGTTGTGGGCTATGCCTATGGGTCGCCTTATCGTGAGCGTAAAGCGTATCAATGGGCTGTTGAGGTCACGGTCTACCTGGCACCGGCTGCGCGCGGCAAAGGGCTTGGCCGCAAGCTCTACGAAGTTCTGATTGATATTCTGACCCGTCAGGGCTTCACCAAAGCATATGGCGTTGTGACCCTGCCGAATGCGGGCAGTGCGGCGCTACATGAGGCGGTCGGCTTCCATCATTTTGCGACCTACCGGAATATCGGTTTCAAGAATGGCAGCTGGCATGATGTCGGCTGGTGGGAGCGTGACCTCGCGCCCTGCATCGTGCCGCAACCGGATATGAAAACGCTTACCGGGCTTGGCTATTCGGAAGGCGGGTCAGTCTGACCCGTTCTGCGAATTGACCTTGGCGTCAATTTCGCGCGCGATCACGTCGCCAATACCTTCTTCGTCAACCTCGGCATCTTCGAACAGCTCGGCGTCCGTGCTGTCCTCATCATCGAAATCGAATTCGTCCGGTATCGGTTCTGTCGGGATGGTGCGCCAGCCCGTGGCGATCATGTCCGCGATTTTGGCCGTGCGCGCGCGGATTTCTGCCGGTGTCCACTGCTTATAGCTGCATACATCGGCGACGCTGCGGAAATAAAGGTCTGCGCCGGATTCCTTATAGATAGACCGTTTGGCGTTGTAATCGCGATTGGCGACACGCTTGTCGAGGTCGCGCGAAATCGGCACGCCATTGCCCAGAAGGTCAAGGCATTCGCGGTGTTCTGCGCGTGTAAAATCGATCTGCCACTGGCTGCCCTGACGCGGGTTTTTCGGCAGGACATGCTCTGATGTAGCAAGCTCCAGGTAAGGCGGAGCAGGCTGCCCGTCACGTTCGCAAAGGCCAAGCTCGATCCGGCGGAGCAGGGCGCCGCGCTGATAGAGTTTTGGAAACGGTTTGGAGAGCGCCTCAATCGCTTTTTCAAGCTCGATCTGTGGCACATCGAAGGCATTGCCGCTGGCAAAAACGTCCTGACCGTTGCGCAGCTGCGCGATCGCATCAGAACAGGTGCGGCGGCGCGGACCTTCAGAGTTTTCGTTGATGAACCAGACGAAGAAGAGGCGGTCTAGCGCGCGGATATGGCGGTAAATCTCGCCGTAATTTCCGTCGAACTGGACAAGAATTTCCATCGCGACCGGAATGAATTCTTTCCATTCATTCGCGGACCGGCCAAGGAAATACAGGGCACGGATGAGATGGTTCGGGTTTTCTTCCGGTTCGTCGAACGGAATGTCGCCCCAATGAATGTCTGCAAAGGCATCGCCATAGGTTTGCAGGTCTTCAAAGTGGAATTGTTCCGGACCGCGACCGATCATCGCCGCTTTCAGGCTCGGCCCGAATGTGCGCCCTTGCGGGACCCATTCGCCAGAGGTCGCAAACACCATAGCGCGCAGAAGCGTATCGAGATTGTCCGACCCCAGACGATCTTCAAGACCGTCCCAGATAATGGCTGCATCTGCCTGACGTTCGATTGGCAGGGCTTTAAGAAGATCGGGTTTGGTGAGGTCAGCCTCAGAAAGCTGCAGGCCGCGATTATTCAGCACCTGGAAGAGGCGCAGGCCAGACGTGGCAGAAGACGCCGTCAGCACGATCACTTCGCAATTATTGAGAAGATAATCGGTGAATTCATTGAGGCGCGGCAGGCCGGTATCATTGATCGGCTGGGTGAGCAGTTCACGCATGCCGTCAGCGACCTCAAACATGGTGAGGTAGCGTTCGGGAATAATGCGTCCGCCCTGAGACGGATTATTGAGCGCCTGCCATGCTGAAATGCGGTTCTCGATCAGGGTCTGCTCTGCGGGGGCAAAGCGCAGGCGCCAGCTGGATTCCAGGAAGTTCTCATTATCGCGCTCATCACGCACCAGGCGGTGCAGGCCGCGCTTGCGGTTGGCGTCTTTCTCAAGGTCGCGCAGAATGCAGAGCAGCATGAAAAGCGTGGTCAGGCGCTGGCGGCCATCGATGACCATACAGTCGCGGCCATTGGCCTCTGTCATGACCAGATTGCCGAGGAAATAGCCCGCATCCTTACGGTTTGCGGCGGCGGCAACGTCATCAATCAGCGTGATCGCTTCTTCCATCGTCCAGCGATACGGACGCTGGAACGCAGGAAACGAAAAGACACGTTTCCCGTTGAAGAGCTCCGCCAGAGTCATCTGTTCTGTCTGGAATGGTGATGACGACGACATTCTGCCTCTCTGCTGGATTTACCCGGCCCCGATGCACGTTCCCACAAAGATAGGTATATGGCCAGATTTGACGATACCCAAAAGCAGTAGAAGACTTTAAGTTATGGTTATCAGAAATTACTGTGTCGATCTGGGGAGACGGGGTCACAGATGGAAGTGAGCGAAACGATTGGCCCGTCGCGCCGGCGCGCGATGGAGATTATCGAGAACAGCCTGTTCAAGAATGCGATCACCACGCTGATCGTTCTGAATGCGATTACGCTGGGGCTGGAAACGGTTGAGACGCTGCCGCCGCTTCTGCATCTGGGCATTAAATTCTTCGATATTTTTGTTGTCGGCGTGTTTGTGATCGAGCTTCTGCTGAAGCTCTACGCGCACAGGCTGGATTTCTTCCGGTCCGGCTGGAACATTTTCGATTTCTTCGTGGTGGGTGTTTCCATCCTGCCGGGCTCTGGCCCGTTCCAGGTTATGCGGTCTCTGCGCGTGCTGCGGGTTCTGCGCCTTTTGCATGTCGTGCCGATGATGAAGCGGATCGTCGAGGCGCTGTTCAAGGCGCTTCCGGGCATGGGCGCAATTATCGCCGTTCTGGCCGTACTCATCTATGCGAGCGCGGTAATGGCGACCTCGCTTTATGGCCGAACGGATGATCCGGACGTTCATGCGCTTTTCCATGATCTGCCTGCTTCGGCCTTCACTCTGTTTCAGGTGATGACCATGGATGGCTGGCGGAATGAAGTCGTCCAGAAGGTGATGGATGATGGCCATCCTTATGCGTGGATTTTCTTCCTGAGCTTTATCTTCCTTGCGAGCTTTGCGGTTCTGAACCTCTTCATCGCGCTGATCGTTGAGGCCCTGCAGGCAGAACAGGATGAGCGTACGGAAGAAGCGATCGAGCAGATCGAGGACGAGATTGAGGATACCGAAGAGAAAATGCTCAAAAAGGGCGATGAGATCCTCGGTGTCATCGCTGAGCTGAAAGCTGAAATTGCCGAATTAAAGGCCTCTCAGGACCGGTAAGCTTCCCGCCCTACGCCGCCCCAAAAAAAGACCCCGGCCGAAGCCGGGGTGAAGACATCCTCTCAGGGATTTTAGCAAGTGGGGGAAATGAGAGGAGGAGGGGGTTACGGCATGAGGACCGTATCGATGACGTGGATAATGCCGTTAGAGGCTTCCACATCAGCCTGAATGACAATCGCCGAGTTCACCATGACGCCGTCTGTTCCGTCGATTGAGACCGTACCGTTGAGGGTCTCAGCTTCAGTTGTGGTGCCCACCAGATCAGCGGCTTCTACGCGGCCTGCGATCACGTGGTAGGAGAGGATTGCTGCGAGCTGGTCTTTGTTTTCCGGCTCAAGCAGGGTGGCGATTGTGTCTTCACCGAGCGCTGCGAACGCTTCGTCTGTTGGTGCGAAGACTGTCAGCGGGCCGTCGCCGCGAAGGGCGTCGACAAGGCCAGCTGCTTCAGCGGCTGCGAGCAGTGTTGTGAAGCCTGCATCCTGCGCTGTGCCGACGATGTCAGCCTGCATTTCAGAATGGTGGCCGGCATAAGTTGTCTCGATTTCAGTCTGAGCTGAACGGGTTGCCGTCGCATTTGCGCAATCTGCAAAAGCGGGCATGGAAAGAGTCGCAACCAGTGCGGTTGAGGCGATCAGGGATTTCATAATGTGTCACTCCATGTGTCGTCTGTTAGGCGAGCGAGTGAGGATCGATCCGGTGCTCAGCCACCGCGTTTTTTGCGATGGATACTGTGGTTACGACACCGGTCTTAAACTGGATGAGTGCATTACGAAATTGTAAGAGAGGTCACGCGGGCGTGACTGATCGGGCTATTCGATGGCCTGCCCGAACAGGGCGATCGCAAAGCCGAGAAGTGAGAGCGCCGCGAAGAAGCCTGTGCGCAGATAGGCTTTTTCGAGCCGCCATGCAGAGAGCGCGGCCTGCGCAGATTGCAGCGCGTAATAGAGCGCGAAGGCACGCGAGGCGTAAGAGATGATCTCGAACACATTAGCAAACCAGGTGAGCGCAATGCCGAGGCCTGCAACCAGCACATAGCTATGGCGCGTCGGCACTTTTTCGTCGGTGAGTTCATGGACAAGACCGCCGCATCCGCCTGTGTCGGCAATCGCTGCGGAAAACTGTGCGGCGAGGGCGGCGGCAACTAGCAAAATCGGCAGTATGGGGGCGACCAGCGCCATCATGTCGATAATGGCTGATTCCTCTAGCGGTATGTCTTCCGGATGGAAGAGGAAGGCCATCAGTAGAATGTAGATAATGTAGATCGCCGAGGAGAGTAGCTGGGCAAACCGCATGGATGAAATGCGCATTTTGGCTGGATATTCCTCGCCCATATAGCGTGAAATCTCAAAGCCCTGCACGGTGACGATCAGGCCGAAAAGCAGCGTCACAGCGCCTATTGGAGAGACGCTCGGATCGATGAAAATCAGCGCGCCATCAGCGGCCTTTCCGGTGAAGTCAAAGCCGAGCCCGACCAATAGCCCGCCTATAATGGCAAGCTTCACCGTGACGGACATCTGCTCCATTTTTTCCAGAGCCGAAAAGCCTTTCGTCCAGCCGACAAAGAGCACGATGAGGAGCATGATGGTCGTCAGAATGCGCGCATTCGTCTGCGTGTCGGCGTTCGTCATGTGGACGGCAAACGAGCCGAACAGGTTCAGATAGTAGGCAACCGAAACAATGTAGGCGAAGGACAGCGCCCAGGAGGCGGCCTTATCCAGAGGCTGGAACAGCCGGTCATAGCTGTTCTCGGACCGGTAGCGGATATTCTGGCGGGTGGCGCTGCCGAACAGATACGCCATGACGCAGAGCGCGATCATGCCCAGAATGGCATAAGAGCCGAATGCGTGATCCAGAATTGGCCCGATGACGAGAAACCCGCTGCCGATGATGGACGCAAGCGGCGTGATGCTCGCCTTCCAGAAGCGTGACCGCGCGATTTTCGGCCATTGCAGAAGGACGAAAAGCCCCGCGCAGACGCTTAGAATGACTATCGTTTCGATCACGGGTTTTTCTTTTCGATGCGCGGTGTAACGGGGATTTCAGAATTACGAAGGTTTAAGCAAAACTCAACAGAGCGTGATCTGACAAAATTAGAATTTTAGGGTATAAGTCTCACAGGATGACCATCTGGAATCGCCTTTTGGAGCGCGCTCAGCGCTTGTTTGATCCTCACCATGAGGACGACCTGCCCGCGCTGGCGGATAATTCTTCATGCGGTCCGGACCCTCAGGACGTAGGATTTACGGCGGCTGTCGTTGGTTTGGGGGCGAAACTCGCCAAGGCTGACGGTGAAGTCACCGATGATGAGGTTCAGGTTTTCTCAAAAGTCTTTCGCGCGGCACCTGAAGATGCGGCATCTGTTCGCAGGGTGTTCAACCTCGCCCGCCAGACAGTGCGTGGATATGAGGGCTATGCCTCCAAGATCGCCCGCAAATATGGTGACCGGCCATGCCTGTTAGAGGGCGTGTTGGACGGTTTGTTCTACATTGCTGGTGCGGACGGCGTGGTGACGCTGGACGAGATGATCTACCTGCAAAAGGTTTCCTCCATTTTCGGTTTCTCCGAAGATGATTTCCGCCGCATCAAAGCGAGCCATCTGGGCGCAGACCCTGATGATCCGTATGAAATTCTGGGCGTCAGCCATTCCGCGAACTTCGATGATATCCGCGTCGCCTACCGTAAGCTGATGGCCGATAATCACCCGGACAGGCTGGTTATGAATGGTGCGCCACACGAGTTTGAAGCGCGTGCGAACGAAAAAGCGGCAACCATCACTGGTGCATATGCAAAAATCCGTGCCGAGCGTGGCATGCTGATAAGAGCGGATTGACGAACCGCTCAATCGTCCCCACACTCCTATTAGGAGATGAAAATGATCAATGCGAATATGACGACTAATGGGCTGGGCGGCGGCGGATCCTTTTTTGGGTCTGTGAAACGACTATTTGCCGTTATCGCTACATTCGCGGTCGGCGCTCTGGTTCTTATGGCAGCAGGTGTCGTTGCGATCGCGACAGCGATTGTCGGCCTCATCATCGCTTGCGTGGCCATGTTCATGCGCTTTGCATCCCACTCCAAACCGCAGCCTCAACGCGCTCGCGCTTACGCTTCGTCGGAAGACGGTGTCTTGGAAGCCCGTCGCACTGCGCGCGGCTGGAAAGTCGACGGCTAGACAGCCTGTCAGGCTGGCATTTTAGCTGGCCTGCAAAACTTCCCTTCAGTTTCGATTGACGTGCCCGCCGCTTCTTGTCATCTAGCGGGTTCGCATTTTCCGTGCCCCTGTGGCGGAATTGGTAGACGCGACGGATTCAAAATCCGTTTTCTTCGGGAGTGCCCGTTCGAGTCGGGCCAGGGGCACCATTTTAAAAACAAGGTGTTATTGATTTTTTCGACCAATTGGCTTTGCCTGCAACACATCAGGTAAGACAATGGTAAGAAGCGAAGTTTCATGCCGATAATAAAAAACTGGCATCCAACTGCTCCAATGAATTTCAAGCACCGTCACAAATTTGGTGTGTCTGACGCCGCTAGCGCGTTAGCCTCAAGCATCATAAAGTACGCAACGGCCAGCCTAACAACAAAAGATCGTTGGTTCATCTTTAGGCATAGAAACGACTTTCCAGGTGAATTAGACGGTTATCTGAGATTCGATGTCTGGTTGGATTCTATCATTCGGCCTCGGTCCGAATTCGGCTGGATTGGATTCCTAGGATTGGGGCAGGACGAGTGGCTGCTAGAACTCGCCCGTGCATACATCTTTGAAGTTCAAGCTAGCTATCCGATACAGCTTTGGACTGACGTTGGTCTGCCAACGTATCGAGAACCTCATCCAAATTCAGAGTTCAGGGTATCTAACTCGATTGAGACTCGACTGAATCGAAGATTTCGCTTCGCCGAAGCAGCATCTCTGATTTTATCTTGGCAACAAGTTCGTTGTACATATTCCGTGATTTGTGCTGCGAGAGAGCTTCTTTCTGAGCATCGTATTCAGCAACCGATTGTCGCGATTTCTAATGCAGGAGAGAGGGTCTCTGTGCCGCTTTCTCACGCTGGTGCGCCTCAGATGGCAAAGATAATCACTGAAGGGGTACTGTCTTTCGACTATCGCCGTGGCGATTTCCCGGTCCGCCCCATGATACCTGATGTCAACGATGACTTGGGGTGTCTCTACATCAAACCTCAGAAATCTAAGCCTGTGCCGGATGACATTGAAGCGGAGTTATCAGCTGTGACTGACTTCGTCGAGAGACGCGAAATACTGATCGCTTGGCTGACGAAGGAGATGATGACCAGCCCTTATAAGAAGACCTTCTGGAGCGACCAGCTGGCAATTCGGTTTGGTACATTACTCGGATACATGGAAGGCGCGGAGAAAAAGTCATTTCAAAGTGGTGTGTGGAAGAGAGCGGTTAGCGTGCTCAAGCGGGAGTATCCCGACCACGTGTGGAGTACGCCAGGGCGGCCCATGACCGATAAACCGACATCTCAGTGAATAAAATAAATCACTGAAGGCTATTAGGCGTTCGAGTTGTGATGAAATTGGAGGGCATCGAAAAGCACAAAGGATTAAATCGATGCCAAAACAAACTTCAATTCCATCGCTGGAAAGCCTCGATCCAGGAACTTTACTCACTCAAGCGCAAGCCGCTCACTATCTCGGAAAGTCAACGTCTTGGCTTGAGAAGGATAGGCAACATGGCAAACACGGTATTTCTTTTCACAAAATCGGGCACAATGTCCGATACAAAGTTCAAGACCTGCTGGATTTCTTGAACCGTTCTCGCCGGCAGTTCTGGCGTCCAGATGACGAACCGTACGTTTGAGACTGGTTCAGATGTCCGAGCGATCATCGCGGAAGCGCCAGATGCGCCGTAAGGCAAGCAGCGACATTCGAAGTTGGGAGTCTGCAGAGACTTATGAGCCCGAGATTTTTCACCGAGCAGCAAAAGTCCAAGGCGATTGGGCAACAGCAGACGGTGGGATAACATGGCCTCAAATCTTATCGTTGCCGCGCTATTCAAAATCTGCCTTGAGTTGGAACATTCAAGGCGACCAACCTGTAGCCATGCGACTGAAGAAGTCACATGCTTCTGAAAATGTTCGGAAACTACTGAATGTAGATTTTGTGCGTCAGGCTGGGCTCCCATTCACGCTCAGCCATCGCATCGTACTGCATGGAATATTTTCCGAACTCTGTTACACGCAGGAAAACCAAACTACCTTTGGTACAGTCTTGTTGCGGCCTATTCGTGTAGGGAGCGCCGGTGTTGAACGCCAACTGGTGGAAGCTTACAAGAGTTTCTTTCGCACTCTAGAGTATGTGATTTCTTCGCTAGATGCGGCGAAGGTTCATCTGCAAGGGTACACTGAGGTAGCTTTGCATTCCGTGGATTCTGGCGGCGAGGGATCGTTCGTCAGAAGCTACTGCGAAGCAGAGGGGATCGACGTCGATAACAACGACATCTGGGCGGTTCCACATGTCCATATTTTGCTTACCGGCTTCGACAAAGAAGGAGTCTTCCCGACGACTTATTGGAGTCAATTGATATCGCCTTGGTTCAGCAATTCGAACCAGACAAGATTTGAGAATATTGGGCTTCGGAAAAAACTTGGCGGTAATGTCAGTGAGAATGCGCGGCGGATAATTTGCTATTCGAAAAAGGAAGAAGAGCGATCTGACTTGGAGAGAGCATTCGATTACTATGTACAGCGCTTTCTTCCGAACAATGGCTGGTTTGAATTGACCATCGAAGGTGGAAACGAGTTCCGCGATCATGCGGCAGCTGTCTTCTTTAGCAAACGTGATTTCATCTTAAAACATCGCATGCCGAAGGGGTTCATTGGATTTGATGATCAGATAGAAAATTTGCTCAACTGGTCGGATGAAAACGACACCATGTTCACTGACAAGGCCCATACGTTAGTAAGGAATAGTGAAACGCTGGAAGCGGGGTTTCACGCTGATATGGACGTCGAAGTTCCTAAAAAGCAGCTCTTAGACTGGGGTGATCTCAGATGTAAGATTTGTTTCCATGACGAGTGTTCATGCCTATCGGACAATATTGATCTTTTCAATCGTATTCAGGTGAACGGTTTCGCAGACCCTTGGTATGATGGTACCATCTTCGAGAGACAGAGGATCGATGGAAACTTCATGTCTAGAGCACAACAGGAAGCTTTCAACACCAAGAATGGTACCTTCTGTCCAAGCATCAAGATTGGAAAATCAAGTTCAGACTCATTAGCTGTCTATTCGAGCAACTTGGGTGTAATCTAAGCCAATTCTCGTCAATTTGCTTCCCAATTCATTTGCTAAGGCCGAAGCGTATGTGTAGCGAAGCTGCCCTACAACTTTGGCATTATATGCTTGGATTGTGAGTTTACCGTCTGCTTGCTCGATCCTGGACACTTTTAAGATTCGCTTGTCCTTCGAAATCCTGCCAGATTCAGTAGCTATGAATTTGTGCCAGTTCCAACCAGAGTTTTGGCTTTCGGGTAAGTTGATACAGTAATGTTCTGTTTTCTTGCTGCCCTTAATGTATATGAAGCGCTTACCTCTGGCATCGTTCTCAGCGGTAGTGCGATCAGTCTTGTGAAGCTTCACAGCTAGGAACGGTATTCCAGTTTCGCCAAAAGCTCTCTTTCTTGCTGGGCTACCTTGCTCTGGGACCAGATCGCATGCCGCAGATAAACAAATCCAGCGCTCCTGCTTTATGTCGAAGATGGTGCCTGTGTGTAGCTGGTCACCGACTTCTGGCATGTTGCTCACAATGAGGTTGTGCTGCTCAATCGCGATGGATTCCTGATCTGCGTTCTCAAAGTTTACGCCGAATCTCTCGATGCATATTTGCGAAGTATTTGCTGCGTTGTCGATTGCGAGAAGTGATTGTGTCATTTGGTTCAGCGTTGGTTGAATAAATGAAATCAGCGATTCAGTGTAATGGTTTATTGTCTCCGTAATCTGAGCATGACGTGACTCCACAGGCGTCTGCAGCAAACTGCGATACCAATACGCCGATGCATGCGTGGAGCTTAGGGCGTGGTTTTCTGCTTTTGAACCATGTTCGTCGAGCTCTGTGACGAGCTTTCGCATCACTAGTCGTGGGGGCTGAGGGTTCCACGCCATCAGTGCGCTTAGAATTTCGGCGACCAAGTCTGTCTTTTCGTTGCTCTTCTTAGTGAAGCCTACAAACAGAGTATCGAGCTTGAGCCACCGACGTTCGTCAATTTGGCCAAAACTCACCGGCCCAAACTGATCATCCTCTGACATATTGTCGGAATGTTCGGCATGGTAGCTATGAAGTAGTCCTGCTAGCAAATCGAAATGAAGTTTGGGGTCAAGCGCGGCTTCGCTGACCAAATCATCGAAATATTTGAATGCTGGTGTTTGGCGTCCTGCACGTCTTTTGATAGTTGCCGGGTCTTTTCTAAACTCTAGATAAACGCCGGGAGAGCTGAATAAATTCTCTTCCAATAGCTCAAGGCGTTCTTCGCCCACGATGTTCTTGGCTTCCTCGAATTTTGTGGCATTGAATTTGACGGGAAAGGACTTGCCCAACATTTGCTGGACGACGGTTTCAAATATTTTTTGTGTATCTTCGCTCGAGTGAACGAGCACGAGATTGAAGTGATTGTTTGAGGCGAGTTTCTTCAAAATTGCGATGGATTTTGATGGATCGTCTGGCTCTAGAAAGTAATCCAAAACCACGAAGTCTGACTGATGTAAGTGTTCCGCAATTTCCTTCTCTTCTCCTAGCTTGATGTTTCGACCATCATGCACATCGACTAGCAATGGTGGGAGTTCCGAAGGGTTTCTGAGGCCGCGTATGATTTCAAGAACTTCTACAGGTGGGGCCTTATACGTGTAGTCTGGATTCGATTTGCAGTCGCGTTGCAGTAGGCCATCCAATGTTGGATATTCGTCATCAATAATCAGTACCGACCTCAGGCGAGACAGATAAGCGTCCCGCACCACGGTTTCGTATGTATTGGCCTCAGCCATAATCTGCCCCCAACAACTTTATAGCGAAGTTTGCTCCATTTAGTGGCATATCTTTAGGTGGGTAAACATATCGTATTTTGTGTCCACCACTCGCCAAGTTCGCTCTGCAAAGATACAATCCAACGCCACGCCCGCCGTGAGCTTTCTTTGTGAAAAATAATGTGAAAAGCTGGCTCTGATCTTCTTCGTCAATGCCCGGACCGTTGTCGGAAACAATAATTTCGTTGTCGATGACATCCAGAATTATCAGCCGTTCATCGGACTGATTGGACGTCCAATAGATTGAGTTGTTCACGAGGTTCACGAACACTGGATACAGCCGTGAGCGAAACTCAGTAATTGAAAACTGACGAAATGCCTCCGTGGCCCTTAATTCTACTTTTTGTTGGGCGAGACGTAAGCGGAAAAACTCTAGAAGATAGGCGTGGATGTCATCTCCTGTGATGTTCTCACGAATCTTCTGTCCCGCCAGACGAAGCGGAGAAAGGAACCTCAACTGATCGACCAATCCCTCGAAGCCAAGCCTGATGTCAGCTAAAGCTTGGTTGTCTCTACATTCCGGTGGGATTTTGCTGAACGATGAGGAGATTAAGTCCTGGTAGTCTTGCAGCTCGTGACCACTTATCTCAACAGCGATTCCGAGTTGCGCCAAACTGGTGAGCCGGTCCACTTCTGCACTAAGTTCATTCGCTTCATTTAGATCGAATTCAGCGAGTTGGGCGAGATCGATGTTCTCGGCCAGAATCTCTAGTGCTCGCGTGTAGGGGCCGAACTCGTCGTGAGCAAGCTGTTGGGTGCTGTCCGATATTTGGTACAGTAACTTGGAAGCATCTTGGTAAGATATCTCATCCCTTTTCATACGCTCCATGATCAGGGTCGCGTCGTCGAGAAACCGTTGCTTATTTCGCTTCTCTAGCTCGAGAGCAAACTCATTTTGACTTTTCAGAAGGCCTGTTACGCTATCTCTGAGGGTTCGTATGAGGGACTGGTAACTTCTGTTGCCGCGTTGAATTTGTTCCTCCAGAAGCTCAATAGGAGCTTTAGGGGCTATTTTCTCGACCTGCTGCTCAAATTCCGATTGTGACGTGTCGAGTAATTCTTTGGTGGAACGCAGTGTAGCTCGATAATCACTGTACCGAGTCGCAATACTCTTGTTTATTTTGTTCGGTTTTGGAGGCAACGTGAACGAGGCTAATTGCAATCTTAGTTGCTCCAGATTCTCTTGAACGCGCTGAATATCGCTTTCATCATTGACCGAGATGCTGCGCGAAAAGTCTTTAACGTCTTCTAATAGACCAGGAAGCAAAGGAGACTTGTCTTTAAGCTGCTTGCTGAATGTTCTGCTCGCTTTTAGCCTTAGCTTCTCTCGCGCTTCAGCAGCTTTCTTCTTCTTGTGGTCGGCATTGAGTTCCGGCAATATCTCTTTTCTGATTTCGGAATTCGAACCGAAGTACTTTCTGGCGCTTTGCATCAGAACGTTTGCCACAAGTTCTTTCAGAGTTTTGGCAGCTCGATTGTCTATAAATCCTTCGCGCCCTGCTTTGTCTTTCAGGTTCGGATTCTGGCGTTTGGAAAGTGCAACGCGACCAAACATTTGCCTATGGTTCCAGAATTCACGACCAGCGTGCTTTGAACGGCGGTATTCGATTTCAAAGAAATCGTTGTCAGCACGTCCGTAAGGTAAGACGCGTAAGCCATCTCTGAAAACTAGAAACCCAGAGTAGAGATCAGCTAATTCTTTGAAATAGCGTAGTTCTGCGGGAGTGTGGGTCGTGTTCTTCTGTTCAAATTCAAGCGCGCCGATATATAGCCCAAACGGACCGACTTTCGCATCATTTCTGTTGGGTACCACGACGTCTCGGCCAGGAGCGATTCTCACGTTTTCGTCGCGCCATACCCCAAACGCCTTCACTCTTCCATGAAATACGCCATTCTCGTCGATGATGCCGTCGATGACGTGCTCAACGTCTTGAATGAGGTTGGAACTGAACTCTTTGTCTTTGCCCACTATTACACGCGGAACTAGCGTATCCCACGCTTTTACGGCGTAACTGAAATCGGGTTCTGAAGTGAGAAACGATGATCTGGTACCTTCAAAGTAAGGATCGACGAAACTTGATAAAGTTTCAAAGAGGCGGGCTCTAGCAGCTGCAGCTGCAGGGTCTGTCCATGATCTGTTGAGTTGCGCTTCCAAATCAAAGTTCAGCTCACCGATGATCATGGCCGTGCCGTGCGAGCTGTTCTGTTGCCATACAGACCACTCTTTTAGATGATCAGTGGAAATTGGAAAATTATTGATTAGCTCTGCAATCTCGACAGAAACAAGTGGCTCACCTCGCTCTTGATTCAGCTGGTCGAATTGTTTCCAGGCGAAGGCGATTCTCTTTTCGCGGTCTGTCGGTTCATCATCAGTTCTAACCGGGATGTTCGTTGCTAGAGCTAGTCTTAGTCCGTCAATCGCCGCTTCGATTTCGCTGGATGAACCAACTGTTGTGACTGGTATTTCGATATCGGACAGGTTTAGATATGGATTTTCAAATAGCCGCCAGTCTAACAGGCTAACTACAAAGGGATTGTCGCGCCGTTTAGAAATAATGAGCAGTAGCGGACCGAGATTCGCACTTGAAAGTCGTCCTATGCCTTTTTGCCCTAGCTTGGGACGTAGCTTGAGCCCATTCTGATCCTCTGGATCGATCTTGCTATCCGTTGCTTTGGATTCAGTGCCTACGACCAGCCATTTACCCACGAACTCGTCGTAACTCATGCCATGGCCATCGTCGAAGAGGGCGGCAACGCTGGCTTTGTCTCCGTTGGGATAAAGGTTCAGCTCTACATTACGAGCGTACGCGTCGTAGGCATTCTTCCAGAGTTCCGAGATTGCTGTCGGGCAGTCTGCGATCTGCTCTCTTCCGAGATGATCGACTGTTCGTGCCTTTGCTTGGAATGATATCCTTTCCATCAAGCAGTTTCCATCTCAGATTTGGCAGAGGCGCAAGCAAGCTCATCTGAACTCAAGTGAGTCTTCAATGCTGAGAGAATGGCTTCCCCGAGCTTCACAGGAACAGCGTTGCCGACTTGCTTACCTGCTGCCATGAGACCTCCGGAAAAAATGAAATCGTCAGGGAATGTTTGCATCCTTGCGGCTTGGCGAACTGTAATACCGTGATGTTCCGTTGGGTGGACGAAACGACCCTTGGAAGGGTTGATGCAGGCTGTTGTCATGGTTGGGCCTGGTTCAGTCGGATTTATGCGGCCATAGACGTCTTTGTGCCCATCGTGTTTAGCGTGACAAGGAAGGACGCGGCCAGAGTCGCGCCGGCTTCCACCGTTGATCGGAGTGGCTCTAAAGACCTCTATCAACTCATCACGATGGTTCATATGGCAGTTATTAGGGTCATCCTTCGGCGCAGGAGCGAACACGTCAGAGCAATTCACCCACTGAGTTAGGTCTGAGTCAGCATCGGCATCGCGGGCGTGCGTCGGCGTAAGTGGCCAAGTGATGTCAGCTGGCTCGGAGCCTTTCTTGAAACCAAGTATGAAAACTCGCTTTCTACGTTGCGGAACTCCGAAGTCTCTAGCGTCCATAATCACTGGCTGCATTACAGAGTAACCTGAGCTTTCACCTCGTCTATAGAATGCTTCAAGGTAGTCTTTGTGACGCGGCCATAGCATTCCCGGCACGTTCTCGAGGAGAAATGCCTGAGGCGATAACGCTTCGACGGCGTCGAAGTAGGTATGGATCAGGTCGTTTCTGTCGTCGCCCACTCCCGCATCATTGATACGATGCGCAGAGTATCCTTGGCAGGGGGGACCACCCAGGATGAGGTCGCACCCGCCTACGGACCCGAATACGTCTTGGGCAATCTCACGGAAGTTTACATTGCGAATGTCACCCTGTTGCAAAGTGAGTCCATGCGCTTGTGGTACGATGTTGTTTCGATACGTGTCACACGCATGATTATCGAACTCGACCGCAAACCTAACGTTTAGACCACAGCGCAGCGCGGCCAGCGAAAAGCCACCCGCTCCAGCAAATAGGTCTGCACACTGCAGTGTTCGCATGCCTTCGATCCGCCCCGATTCATTATTCGCGTTCATTGTACTTAATTGAACAGTGGTTAACAGCACCATTCAAAATATCACTATTTCGGACTGTTTTTACGCGGCATCGAGTCTCGGCAAAGCATTCAATGCAGCTTGAGCCGCAGTGCTTGCATCCTTCACATATCGATTCGGCATCGCAGTCGATTTCCATGCGAATGCCGCTTGAATAGCGAAGCTGCTTGCGTGGTTGTTTGCAAGTCTCGTTGCCATTGTTGCTCTTGTGGTATGTGGAGAGACATCGTCGACGCTCGCCTCAACGGCGATGAGTTTCAACCTTCTATACACTGCGCTGTATGAAATGCACTGGTCCCAGCCCCGTGGGGATGGAAATACAAACTTGCTGACAATTCCATGTGCTTCCGCATATCCCTTTAGCTCTTCGAGAACGGTGCGGAGATATGGACCAATGGGTACTGAGACCTTCCCTACTTTGCTATCAGGCAGATTGATGCGATCTGATTGGAAATCAATATCGGTCCATTCCATTCCGATGGTTTCGGAAATCCTCAGTCCGCGTGCGAGAAGTGCTCGACACGCCCATGCAGGAATAGTTTGAAGACCGGGCTTCTCGATTTCACTTATGCATAAAGCAGTAGCACGGAGCATTCTGACGTATTCGTCGTCGTTCAAATATCTTGACCGAGTGTTCGATGGATACTTTTCGATACCACGCAGCGGAGAGGATTTTAGCAGGCCCCAATTGTTCACTGCCAGATTTAGTGCAGTGGAGAGTATGGCACGACACTGATTGAACTGCCCTGGCCTGGATGCCATCTGTTTGCGCCAGCGTACCAACACCTCTCGGTCTAATTCGCGCAGTCGTATCTTACCAAGCGCAGGCACGAGTATGTTGTCTATTCGAGTGCGAGTTCGCTTGATTGTATTGGGCTTGTTGTTCGTCTCACAGTGCTCAGCCATGAACCGGCGAAGAAGATCGGAGACTGTGAGTTGATCAAGCTTTTTCGTTTGTGCTGCTGACTTCGCGTCGCGATCAACTTGTCGAGGGTCAATGCCATTGGCGATCAATCCATACATGGACTTAGCAACGGAGCGCGCTTGATCTGGCGATAGCTTCAGTGTTGAGCCAATCGTTTTGCGTGGTTTATCGCCGTTGATAACGTACTGAAAAATCCATGACTTATGCCCTGATGGCCGAACCATGACTGCAAGATTGGGCACCAAGGTGTCCCATAGAAAGTAAGTTTTGGAAGAAGCAGTGAGCGCTTCGATTCGATTGATTGTAATTTTTTCACGCCTAGCCATGTGATCTCCAAAAGTAAGACGATGGAAAGACGAAAGTGTGAGTGTCTTTCCGTTGGACTATGGCTACATGAGGGGTGCGCGTGATCTAATGCAATGATTACAAAGTGAAAATTCCGGCGGCTACGAAAAGATGTGGCCGGTTATGGCTCGTTACAAATTCGAAGAGGGTAATTCAAAATCCGTTTTCTTCGGGAGTGCCGGTTCGAGTCCGGCCGGGGGCACCATTTTTCCGATATGTTTAGCATGCAAAAAATAGCAATCGATCCAGTGAATCGATTGGAGGAAAAATCATGCTTGTTTTGCTTCACGCCGCGCAGCGGCTCCGGCAGGCGGGCGAAAGCCCGGCGGCAGGTCTGCCGCTGCATGGATTGGGCTTTTAGCTGATTTTGGTTTAAGAATTCACTCACGCTGTTTTCGCTGCGCTCAGTCGCTCCGTGAGGGCGGGCGAAGCCCGAACCGCAGTCGCGGTTTGACGTCTCTGAATGCCTAGTGATCTGCGTAGCGTTTTTTTTAAAACTGCCTCACGCCGCGCGTTTTGCCTGCAGGATTGGCTCGCGGGCAATGCGATACCCGAGAAGCACAATAAACAGCGCCAGATAGACATACTGCTCTGTGTCCAGAACCTTGGTCGCCATGAAGAGGTGGATCGCCGCCAGAATGCTGATCACATAGATCAGTTTGTGCAGCTTGTTCCAGTTCTTGCGCAGCTTGCGGATGGCGAAATTAAAGCTCGTCAGCGCGAGCGGTATGAGCAGGATAAGCGCCGCCATGCCCAGCATAATGAATGGCCGTTTTGTGATGTCTTCAATCGCCTGCGCCATCATGAGCTGCTGATCAAGGATCAGCCAGACTAGGAAATGGAACAGCACATACCAGAAGACCAGCAGGCCTAAGGCGCGCCGGTATTTGATAAGGTTCACGCCTGCCAGATCACGCAGCGGCGTCACCGCCAGAGTGAGCAGCAGAAACCGTATCGCCCAGAGGCCGAGAAAAATCTCGAAGGTTTTGACAGGGTCGGTGCCGAGCTGGTTGGTCGCGCCGAGGTAAAAGCCCCATGCCGCAGGTATGAGGCCAAGAATATAAAGCGGCCATGCCGGAATTTTGCGGACGGCAGAGTTTACTGTGCTGGAAACGGACATCAGAAGTAACGCGTCAGGTCCATATCAGCATACATGTCGGCAACTTCGTCAGCATAGCCATTGAACATGAGCGTTTCACGGCGGTCAGCGCCGAAGAAGCCGCCCGTGCCAATGCGGCGCTCTGTGGCCTGGCTCCAGCGCGGGTGCGGCACGTTCGGGTTCACATTGGCGTAGAAGCCGTACTCGCTGGGTGCGGAGACATTCCATGTGGATGGAGGTTCCTGCTCGGTGAGGGTGATCTTCACGATGGATTTGATGCCTTTGAAGCCATACTTCCACGGCACAACGAGGCGGACAGGTGCGCCGTTCTGGTTGGGCAGGGTTTCACCAAACACGCCCGTCGATAAAATCGTGAGCGGGTGCATGGCTTCATCAAGGCGAAGGCCTTCACGGTATGGCCATGGCAGGGGCTGGAAGAAACCGCGCTGGCCCGGCATTTCTTCCGGGCGCACGACTGTTTCAAACGCGACATACTTCGCGCTGGACAGCGGCTCGACCTGATTGAGAAGTGCGGAAAGCGGGAAGCCGTTCCACGGAATGACCATGGACCAGGCCTCAACGCAGCGCATGCGATAAATGCGCTCTTCGATTGTCTGGCTGGCGATCAGGTCGTCAATGTCGAATGTGCGTGGATTGTTTACGAGGCCGTCGACTTCGATTGTCCACGGGCGCGGGTTGAAGTCGCCGGAATGGCGGGCCGGATCCGTCTTCTGAAGGCCGAATTCGTAGAAATTATTATAGCCGGTGACGTCCTGATACGGCGTGACCGGTTCATCGGTGGTGTAGCTTGTAGTGGTGGCGGCTTCCTGTCCGCACGCGGCTAGAGGGCCGGCCAGCGTTGTCGCGCCAAGGGCTGCGGCGCTCTTCAGAATGGACCGGCGGTTCAGCCAGACATCTTTCGGAGTGATTTCAGAGGACGGGATGTGCGGTGGGCGATAAACAGCCATGTGAGTTGAGTCTCCTCTGGTCCCGTACGCGTCGGGCCGGTGTTAGTTCCGCTAAGTAAGCTATACTGAACAAATTATGGGACATGGCGCTCAAGTCAAAACCAACTTTCTGTGTTCATCCGGTGAAGTGTCTGACATGATTGCTTTTAAAGGGTGGGCACCTAGTTTCCGTTTTCTCAGTCAAAGGGATGTGTTCATGAAAAATCTGTTCGCCGGTGTCGGGCTTAGTCTC
This sequence comes from Ponticaulis sp., assembly GCA_002723155.1. Lineage (GTDB taxonomy): Bacteria > Pseudomonadota > Alphaproteobacteria > Caulobacterales > Hyphomonadaceae > Ponticaulis. The sequence continues at coordinate 60,737 of PBNO01000010.1, forward strand.
GCAATTGCCATCACACCAAACGCGTTTGCGCAGACAGTCGCGCCGCCAAGCGAAGTTATGGACCTGTATGACATTGCGCATGCGCCATCGCCGGAGCGTATCCGCGCCGATATCCAGACTCTCGTAGACTTCGGAACACGCCACACCCTGTCTGAAACCGAAAGCGATACGCGCGGTATTGGCGCTGCGCGTCGCTGGATTTTCGAAGAGTTTGAAGCAATCTCTGCGGAATGCGGTGGCTGTCTGGAGGTCATGTATATTGGCGATACGGTCGAGAATGAACGACGTGTGCCAGGCCCTGCTGAGGTGATCAGCGTGATTGCCATCCAGCGCGGGACAACCGATCCGAACCGTTTCGTGATGATGTCTGGTGACATCGATAGCCGTGTCACCGACGTGATGAACTCAACATCTGACTCGCCGGGCGCGAATGATAACGCATCGGGCGTTGCTGGCGCTCTGGAAGCGGCGCGCATTCTCTCTCAGTACGAGTTTGACGGCTCTATTATTTATGCGGCGCTGGCCGGTGAAGAGCAGGGCCTGATCGGTGGTCGTATCGTCGCTCAGCATGCGCTTGATAATGGCTGGGAGATCAAAGCCGTTCTCAACAATGATATGATCTCGAATATTTCCGGCATTGATGGCGTCATTGATAATTCGACTGTGCGTGTATTCTCTGAAGGCACACGCGCCGTTGAAACCCCGGAAGAGGCGCGTATCCGTCGCTTCACAGGCGGCGAAGTCGACAGCCCGTCGCGAAATCTTGCCCGCTATATCGACCGTATGGCCGATGATTATATGACCAATATGGATGTGATGATGGTCTATCGTCTGGACCGGTTCGGCCGCGGTGGTCACCACCGTCCGTTCAACGAAGTTGGCATTCCCGGCGTGCGCATCATGGAAGTCCATGAGCACTATGATCGCCAGCACCAGGATCTGCGCACCGAAGATGGCGTTGTCTATGGTGACACGATGGAGGGCGTCGACGAGGAATATGCAGCCCAGCTCACTGCGCTCAACGCGATCACTATGGCTGGTATCGCAGGCGCGCCGCCATTTCCTGCAAATGTTGAGATTGAAGGTGCGGTGACAGCCAACACTACGCTTTCATGGGAAAAGCCTGAGAACTCAGACAATCTGGCAGGCTATCGCGTCTGGTGGCGTCTGACAGACGAGTCCCAGTGGACGTATTCGCGCTTTGTGGGCGATGTCACCGAATACACACTCGAGAATATCGTGATCGATAACTATTATTTCGGCGTGTCGGCTGTCGCCACAGACGGAAGCGAGACCCCGGTTGTCTTCCCGGGGCCTGCTGGTCGTTTCTGATCAGTTCCGTCTGAGGTAAAACGCGACATTATAAACAAAAGGGTAGAGGGAGAGCCGGCAGTTCTCCCTCTCCTGGTCTTCTGCGACCTCAAACCGCCATTGGCGGGCCGTTTCCAATGTGTCTTCTTCAAAGTCTGATGAAGCCGGAATAGAGGCGAGCAGTTCCACGTCGGACACGGTGCCGTCTTCGTCAAAGAATAGTTTTGTGTAGACGACGCCGACACCGGCCCAGAAATTGGTGATGCTGTTCGGGTATTCGAGTTCCGGTTCCTGAATGAGTTCGCCGCGACAGCGTGGAAGCTGGTCTTCAGGAATGCTGAAGAAGAATAACTCTTCCGGAATGGACAGCGGGTATTCAGCATACACCCGCTCGCGCTGGGCGTCTGTCATGGGCTGAATACGTCGCCCTTGCGCCCGCATAGAAGCGAGCGAATTGTCTGTGTCGTAGGAATAGAACCAATAGTCGGCGAGGCGCAGCAGGGCTTCGCTCTGCCAGTAATTGGATTCCAGCCATTCTGGTGCGGCATAGCCGGCGTCCACGACCTGAGAAATGGCCTGCGCTGTTTCGGCGTTCCATCGGGCGATCAGCTCGTGAGATTCACGGGTCTGTTCGGAGTAGAAGAAAGAAACCGCTGCGTTCTGGCGTGCGCCATAATAGGCTTCTGACACGACGCTGCGCACAGGGTAGAGGTGGTCGGCCTCGGCGCTCGCAATACGCCAGGCATCGCGCCAGTCCCCGCGACGGACAAACTCTGAATAGAGCGCATGGCCCGCACGCATGCTGAGATAGCTCGGGTCGCGATCACGGACGGCTTCAAGGGCTTCACGCAGGCCGCGTCGGCTGGAACCATCTGAGTCGATAGCGAACTCTGCATAGGCACGTAACAGCTCGCGGTCTGACATAAGCGGGTGTGAATTTGTGTCCGGCTGGCGGGTTGTGAACTCGGCGCCGCGAAGCGCAGTATCGCATTCGCTCCGTTCACAGAGTTTCAGCGCAGCTTCATAGGCGGCAACCGTCGCGTTCGGGTCTGATGGATTGGCAATGGCGTTATCCATGAGCGCCGTAGAGGCAGAGATTATAGCGCCATTGTCACCGCTCTGGACGGCGGTATTGAATGCGCCGAGCGCATCATTGCTAAGCTGTGCGTGTGCGACAGGTGCCAGTGCGCCTACAGCCAATGCGGCCAGCGCAAACTTCACTCTACTCATGGATTGTCCTCCCCGAACGTTATGTAACCAGAATAACGCCAGAGAGAGGTGTTTCAATCAGAAAGTTATGAGTTCAGCTCTTCTGTTTCTTCCTCAATCCAGGCTTTGGATTTTTTGTGTTCATCCAGCATGCCGAGATAGAGACTGACGCAGCAGATGAGGAGAATGATCGTGAACGGAATGGCCGCTGTGATCGTGCCTGCCTGCAGAGACTGGAGCGCGTTTTCGCCGCCGCCATAGAGGAGGGCGGACGCGGTGAGGCCTAGCGAGCAGGCCCAGAAGATACGCTGGTAAACAGGCGCATCGGTCTTGCCGCCAGAGGTAATCGTGTCGACGACCAATGCGCCGGAATCGGCTGAGGTCACGATGAAGACGATGAGAAGCGTGATCGCTGCAACCGATGTGACCATGCCGAACGGCAAGGAACCGAGCATCTGGAACAGGACAATCGATGAATCGCTGACGCCCTCTGCCAGATCGCCAACGCCCTGATCGAATTGCAGGATTGCGGTTTCACCGAACGCTGTGAACCAGATCAGGCAAATCGCGAATGGCGCGAGCAGAACCACGGTGAAATATTCGCGAACTGTGCGGCCTTTGGAAATGCGCGCAATGAACATGCCCACAAATGGCGACCATGAAATCCACCACGCCCAATAGAAGATGGTCCAGTCATGAAACCATGAGAGGTCCTCGCGGCCGCGCCACTCGGTCAGTGCCGGAGTGTCAGTGATATAAGCCAGAAGGTGATCGCCGAGGCCAGTGAAGATCAGCACGGTCGGGCCAGCAATAATGACAAATACAAGCAGGCAGAAAGCGACGCCCATATTGATGTCGGAGAGGAGTTTGACCCCGCCATCCATGCCGCGGATTACCGAAATGACGGCGAGACCAGTCATGGAGCAAATCAGGCCGATCTGAAGCCAGATGCTGGATTCAATTCCAAACATATATGCGATGCCGTTCGCCGCCTGCGTCCCGCCAAGACCGATGGTCGTTGCGAGGCCGAAAATGGTCGAAACAACTGCAAACAGGTCGATGATATGGCCCGGCCAGCCCCAGATGCGCTCACCCAGAATTGGATAGAAGGCAGAACGAATGCTGAGCGGCAGGCCTTTATTGTGCGCAAAAAAGCCGAGACAGAGGCCGGCAACGGCATAGATCGCCCAGGGCGAAAGGCCCCAGTGGAAGAGCGTGGAGGAGAAGGCCAGGCTTTTGGCCTCCGGCGTCGCGCCCTCTACATTCAGCGGGGTGCCATACCAGTCTGTATAATAAGCCAGCGGTTCAGCTGCGCCCCAGAACATGAAGCCGACGCCCACGCCAGCGGCAAACAACATGGCAATCCATGAGAGAATGCTGAAATCGGGCGTTGCGTCCTGCCCGCCAAGGCGGATACGGCCAAGCGGTGAAATGCTGAGGCCAACACAGAAAATCAGAATGATTGGCGGCGTAATCGCAAACAGCCAGTCGAAGTTCTGCAGCGTGCCTGCTTTCGCACCGAGCAGGAAGTCTGACGCGGCATCAGGAAAGATAAGCGTCAGAACAGAAAACAGCAGCACAATGCCCGCCGACAGGAAGAAAACCGGGTTATGAATATCGAGGCCCATGACCTCGACATTGTCCTGACCGATTTCATAATCGGTGTCGTATTCCAGAATATCCTGAGGGACGATGAGCTCTTCTTCTGAGCCGGTCTGTTCGATGTCAGTCATCACACCGTCATGCAGGAAATATCTAGATCGTCAAACAAAAGATTCTCCGTTTCTTGCTTTCTATCCCTCCATATAGTGCCGAACGCTACGGAAATCGAAGGAAAGTGTGACCTAAAAGCCCCAAAATGAGCGGCTTTTTAGTCGCGAGCGGTTGCTGACCTTTCCATTGTCGAAATAATCGACTAACCAAACGTCCATATTTGACGGGGCTGCAGGGAACCCGTCCGGGATTCTGTAGGGCCGGAATCCTTTCACTGATCGAAATAAAAAGAAACGAGGAACTTATGAAAAGACTTCTTCAGAGCGTCTCAGTTGTTGCATTTGCAAGTGCGACTGCGGCTGGTGCTTTCGCGCAGGATGCACCTGCGCAGCCAGAAGACCGCCGTCTGCAAGCCGTCCAGGTTACAGCCACGAAGCGTGAAGAATCCGCTCAGACAATTCCGGTGACTGTAACAGCACTGGGTGAGCAAGAGCTGGAAAGCCTCGGCGTTTCCAACTTCAATGACTACCTCGTGCAGCTTCCGGGCGTGACAGCTGGTGGTTCTGGTCCGGGGCAGAACACGATCTACATTCGCGGTCTCGCGTCTACCACGCCAAACCTGACAACTGCGGGCGTTGCGGGTCTTGCGCCTAACGTCGCGCTTTATCTCGACGAGCAGCCAGTGTCTCAGCCGGGTCGTAACCTCGACGTTTACGCGGCTGACATGGAGCGTGTTGAGGTTCTCTCTGGTCCACAGGGTACGCTCTTCGGTGCGAGCTCTCAGGCCGGTACAGTTCGTCTGATCACAAACAAGCCAAGCCTTGATGGCTTCGAAGCTGGTTTTGACGCGTCTACCTCCTTCACTGAAGGCGGCGAGATGTCGAACAGCGTTGAGGCGGTCATCAACCTGCCAGTGACAGATAACTTTGCGCTGCGCGGCGTTGTCTACACAGACCATGCGGGCGGCTACATCGATAACGTTCCAGGCACACTCAACGTTCGCGAATCTGCGCGCTTCCGTGAAGCGAGCACAGTTCGTGCAAACGGTACGGTTGTTGGCGCAAACCGTGCGGGCTTCCAGGCTCAGGGCAACACAGCTGCTACTGACGCTTACCTTTCTGGTGTAACGTTCATCGACGCTGACAACGCGACAATCGCTGAAGATGACTTCAACGACGCGACATATAACGGCTTCCGTCTGTCCGGTTACTATGAGTTCAATGACGACTGGAACCTTCTGGTCGCGCACTCCCAGCAGCAGCTTGAAGCTGACGGTGTCTTCTATGACGATCCGGAACTCGGCGACTATGAAGTGACACGCTTCACAGAAGACGAGCTGGACGACAGCTACCACAACACTGCGTGGACCCTCGAAGGCCGTATCGGCTTCCTCGAAGCGGTTTACACTGGTGCTTACACAGAGCGTACAACAGATCAGGTCGTAGATTACTCTGACTACCTGTTCGTCGGTCAGTACCTGCCATATTACATCTGTGACTATGACGTGACTTACCCGACTGGTCCTGCACCAGCTGGCACATGTTACGCGCCGGATATGTTCGTAGAGTCGTCTACAGAAACAAAAATCCAGACACACGAAGTTCGCTTCAACACACCGGCTGACGAGCGTTTCCGCGCGACATTCGGTGCGTTCTATTCCAATCTGGAACTGGCAGAGCTGAACGACTTTACATATCCTGGTTCAACTCAGGTTGTTTACACAGACGGTTCAGTTGGCTTCGCGCCTAACTATCCGCTGACGAACGGCGCTGCGACGCCAGGTCAGGTTGGTAACGAAACGCAGGGCTACTTCTCTGACCCGGGTCCATTCCCGAACGGCGTAATCTTCCGTAACGATGTTCTGCGTACGGACGAGCAAATGGGCGTCTTCGGTGAAGCGACATTCGACCTGACTGACCAGTTCGCCGTGACAGTTGGTGCGCGTTGGTACGACGTAGAGGTTGATCTGGAAGGTTCTGCGAACTCTTCATTCTTCAACCTGTTTGCTGACACTGACCAACAGGTGTTCGGTACGAACATCTCTGCTCAGTTCGCTCCTAACAACACAGTTGGCGCGCCTGACACAGCGTCTACAGACGGCGTGATCTTCAAAGCAACTGGTGAATGGACACCTACAGACGATGTTCTGCTCTACGCGACATATTCTGAAGGCTTCCGTCCAGGTCTTTTGAACCGTCCAGGCGGTGCATCCGGTCCGGGTGGCTTCACTGTACCTTACGCAGTCGACACCGACGAAGTGAAAAACTACGAGATCGGTTGGAAAACCGAGCTGTTTAACCGCTCTCTGCGCTTTAACGGTTCTGCGTTCTTCGTAGACATTTCCGGTCTGCAGACGACGATCTTTGACCCGTCCATCACGAACCTCTTCTTCTCAGATAACGCTGCAAACGCAGAGCTTCAGGGTGTTGAAGGCGAATTCACATGGGCTCCGGCATCTATCAACGGTCTGACTGTTGCGGGTGGCTTCTCATTCCTCGATTCTGAGGTGACAGAAGTTCTGACGCCAACAAACGACGTTCTGGTTGGTTCTGAACTGGCGTTCGCGCCGGGCTATCAGGGCAATATCCGTGCACGTTACGAGTGGGATCTGGAGCAGACAATCGCTGGCTCTCCTCTGACAGCGCACGTTATGCCTCAGCTGATCTTCTCTGACTCAAGCTTCACAGACATTATCGAGATCAACAAAATGGAACTCGACAGCTACACAACTCTCGGCGGCACGCTGGGTGTGACGGCTGACAGCTGGTCTGCAGAACTCTTTGTGACGAACCTCACAAATGAGCACGCAGAACTGTCTGGTAACTTCGTCAATGACCGTGAGCGCATTACGCCAATGCGTCCACGTACGATCGGTGTTCGTTTCTCATACGATTACAACTGATCTGAAAATCCTGACGGATTGAATTGATTAGATGGCGCCCTGAAATGAGAGTTTCAGGGCGCTGTTGCCTTAAGGACGTGTCTCTTTAAAAGCATCTCATGACTGTGATTTCACCGGACCAACTCAAACAACTTCAATCACTTATGAAAGCAGGCCGTTTCGACGAGGCTTTGCGTCAGGGCGAGGCGTTGCTTGGTGAAACCGGAGAACATCAGGACACGCTCTATATGTGCGCCGTGTGCGCGCGCTATCTCAAAGAATTCGACAAAGCTTCAGCCCTGATCGAACGCCTGAAACGGTCTGCGCCGGACTTCGGCCGCGGCTTTCAGGAAGAAGGGCATTTGCGCCTTGCTACGGGCGACGAGCGCGGTGCGCGCGAGGGGTATGCCCGCGCTGTGCGCTATAACCCTGCACTCATTGCTAGTTGGGAAAAGCTGGCCGATCTGAATTACCGCGCAGGTGATCAGGCTGGTGCGAACGAGGCCTATGCGCAGGCTGAACGTATGAAGACCTTGCCGCGCGAACTGATCGCGGTGATCAACCATCTCCATGAAGGCCGTATTCTGCGCGCCGAGGAGATTGTGCGCGCCTATCTGCAGAAGAACCCGCGCGACACTGAAGGCATGCGCCTTCTCGCGGACATCGGGTCGCGTCTGTCTGTGCTCACGGATGCAGATTTCCTTCTGGAAACGGCCATCGAGTTCGAGCCGGAAAACCTGCAGCTGCGCATTGATCATATTCAGGTGCTTCGCAAGCGTCAGAAGTATGAGGCTGCGCACAAACAGGCTGAATATCTCTATCAGAAAGACCCGAACAGTCCGCTCTTCCAGTCGCTTCTGGCGATTGAGAGCATGCATGCCGGTGAGATCGATCGCGCGCTGGAGCTGTTCGAGCAGGTTCTGGACAAGAACCCGAATGATCTGGCAGCGCTTACCTCTCGCGGGCATGCGCTCAAAACATTTGGCCGCTCAGACGAGGCGGTGGCCTCCTATCAGCGTGCGCTTGATGTGACGCCGCTTCATGGCGATGGCTGGTATGCGCTCGCAAATCTGAAAACCTACAAGTTTGACGCTGCGGACATCGCGAAGATGGAAGCCGCGCTGGACGACCCGAACCTCGCTTTCATCTCGCGTATTCATATCTGTTTTGCGCTTGGTAAGGCGCATGAGGATGCGGGCGATTATGATGCGGCTTTCGAAGCCTGGCGCGAAGGCAATGCGCTGAAGACGCGCCAGACGCGCTATACGTCCGAGCAGATGGAAATCGAATTCGAGTCCCAGAAAAAGCACTGCACGCCGGCTTTGTTCACCGCGCGTGAAGGTGTTGGCCATAAGGCGCCCGACCCGATTTTCATTCTTGGTCTGCCTCGTGCTGGCTCTACGCTGCTTGAGCAGATCCTTGCCTCTCACAGCATGGTGGATGGCACGCTGGAGCTGCCGAATGTGCTGGCGACAGCGCACCGCCTGCGTGGCCGGAACATGATCTCGGACCGAGAGCGCTATCCGCGCTGTCTGCATGAAATGGATGACGGCGACTTTGAACGTCTGGGTGCGGAGTATATTGAAAATACACGCGTGCACCGTCAGGGCGCACCGTTCTTTACCGATAAGATGCCGAACAATTTCCGGCATATCGGGCTTATCCATCTGATGCTGCCGAACGCGAAAATTATTGATGCGCGACGCAATCCGCTTGATTGCTGCTGGTCCGGCTTCAAGCAGTTGTTTGCAGAAGGGCAGGAGTTCACCTACGGCCTGCAGGAAATCGGGCATTATTATCGTGGCTATGTAGACCTGATGAACCACTGGCATGACGCGCTGCCCGAGGGCCGTATTCTGAAAGTGCAGCACGAAGACGTGCTGGATGATACAGAAGGTCAGGTGCGCCGCATGCTGGAGTATTGCGGTTTGCCGTTTGAGCAGGCCTGCCTCGATTTCCACAAAACCGATCGTGCGGTAAGAACAGCCAGCTCCGAACAGGTGCGCCAGCCGATCAACCGGTCTGGTATGGAGCAATGGCGTCCGTATGAGGCGCATCTGGAACCATTAAAAGAAGCGCTGGGTCCTGCGCTACACGATTATTGAGAGGGTGAAGCCAATGAGCGAGCGCTCCGCTGAAGCACTGATTGCCATTCGCCAGATACAAAGGAAGATCGAACAGTCTTCCAAGCGTCTGGCCGAGATTGAAGGCCTCACGCCGTCGCAGCTGAAAGTGCTGCAAATGCTGACGGAATACCCTGAGGTTTCGGTTGGCTGGATCTGTGAGCAGACCCAGTTGAAGAATGCGACCATAACCAATCTTGTAGACCGGCTGGTGGCGAGAAGCATGGTCAGCCGGCGGCGCTCTGAATCTGACCGCAGACGGGTGTGGATCAAGCTGGAAGATGCAGGCCGCGCTGCGCTAGAACATGCCCCCGACCTTCTTCAGGCCGAGTTTGAAGGCCGTTTTGACGAGCTGCCAGCCTGGCAGCAATCCATGGTGGTTGCATCACTTGAACTGGTGTCCAGCATGATGGACGCAGACAAGATTGAAGCCGCACCACTTCTGCAAACAGGCTGGCTGGGCGAGAAGTCTAAATAGGCGTCTTTTAAAACTGAAAGCGGATGCTCGCGCCTGTATAGTTGGTTGTGCCTGTGTCTGTGACCTCGACATTGTATCCGAAGTTCAGCTGCGTGCGCTCACTGCCGCCGACGATAGACAGCCCCATGATCAGGGCATCGGAATCATCATCGTCCGCATTCAGATAGAAAGAGCTGTCACTACCGCCATAGCTCACCTGTGTCGCAAACGGCGTACCTGACAGCCTTGAACGATAGCCGCCTTCCAGCTCTGCGCGGATGTCGCTTTCACCATAGCTGAACGTGGTGCCAATTCCGAGAATCGTGCTGGCGGTAAGGCGGTCTGTGGTGGCCGAACCCACATCCGCATTGAGAATTCCGCCTCCGCCGGTTTCCGTATATCCGTCCTGTGAAAGGGTGAGCCAGTCGAGTGCGACTTGCGGGTGGATGAAGATCGGGCCGAGATCAAACTCGCTATCGGCGCTGGCGTTAAAGCTGGCAGACCAGCCATTCCATTCGCCTGTCGTGTCATAGCTGGTGCCGTTCGGGGTGGTGATGTCGCGGTGGGAAAAGAAGTTCAGTCGCGAGACCGTGCCTGCTGCGCGAAGGTTTACGCCCCCAAGCCGCTCACGCGCATAAACACCGGCATTGACAGCCGTTGTGGTGACGGGGTTGTTGCCGCCGGTCTTCTCTTCAAAATCGCCAGATGAAAAGCCCAGCAGAACCCCGACAGCATCAATATTGCCGAGCGGTCGATCGGCGCCGAGCGCCATGCCGAAGCCGTCTCCGTTATAGCCCGGGGTGGCAGCAGACGTATCCGCATCAAGATTGAGGAAATATTCCTGTGCCCAGACCCGCATTCCGGCTTCGTTGTATGTGTCCAGCATGAGCAGGGAATCATCCAGTGCCTGGAAGATTGCCGTGGAGCCCGCCGCGATGAATGACGTGGATGCATCGGTGCGCTGTGGCAGGAGCAGATCGTAAAACTGGTTGAAATCAGCTTCGGTTGTCAGAGCGACAACCTGTGAGCCAAGCGCTGAATTGGTGGTGAAGATGTCCATTAGCGAATCCAGCGCTGCGTCCTGATTGGCATCAAGGCCAAGTTCGTCGGACGACTTGCGGGTGAAAACGAGATCCAGCGTGTCGACATCACCGTCAATGGCGGCGAGATCCGTGGAGTAGAGCCATGGAATATTGGCGAGATCGACATCATCCAGACTGCCTTCAAAGACCAGATTACCCGATGTGATGAGCGTCTGTGAGGACAGCACTTCCGGCAGCGAGGTGAGCACCGGTGCGATGCTGACATTTTCTGCGATATACGTGTCGCCCGAAACGGTCAGGATGGAGTCCGCTGCGTTATTCGGATCAAATTCGAATGTCAGAAGTGAATCGCCTGTCGCTGTCAGGCTGGTCAGAGTTGCTTCGGTGCCCTGAGCGATTGTGACGTCCGAGCCGGTGATGACGAGGTCCGGCGCGCTGTTCGTGGTGACGAGGCGACCATCGAACACAGAGCCGTCCGAGATGGATATCAGGCCGGTCGAGTTGGTGAAAATGAGATTTCCGGTCAGGCTGGCATCAATAATGGAGAGCTGCTGGTCACCTGTGCTGAAGCGAAGATTGCCAGCGATTTCACTATCGTCGAGCGTGAAGTCCGAATTGCCGGTTCCGAAATTGATATTCCCCGTAATGTCACCCGCTGTGACCGTGAAGCTGTCGTCGCCGCTGCCAAGCAGGATGGCGCCTGTGATGGCAGGCTGTGTGGCATCATTCTCGTCTATGACGTCGTCTTCGTTGACGTCATCTGTCGGTGTTTCATACTCCTGAACGAAGGTAATGCCGCTTGTATTGGCTGAGAGATCTATCGCGACGAGATCGCCGGTCGTTGTGGTGTCTGTTCCGTCAGAGTTGCGGCTGACTGCGACAATGCCCTGATTGGTGAACTCGGAGACGCTGCCGGAGGCATCGCGTACACCATAGGTGTTTGCGGTCAGGCCAACCGTCGCCGTGCTAATCGTTCCGGTATTCAGGATGGATTGCAGATCGGCCCCGGCTTCAATATCGATACCCGCAGCATCATTGCCGATCTGGGTATAAGTCGTTGTGGTAATTGATCCGTCGTTCACCAGCCGCGGAAGGACGCTACCTTCGCCAATTGAGATGCTCGTGGCATCGGCCTCATAGCTGACAGCTTTGATCGTGCCGGTGTTGAGAAATCCGCCCTCAATGATGGTCTGACCGTCTCCGGACTGTTCGCCTTCAATGCGCACCGCCGTCGCTTCGAAGCCGACATTCTGTCCGTATCCGCCAATCGCGCCGCGGTTGATCAGGCCATAGTCATAGTCAAAGACAGCGAGCGTTTCGGTAATATCATCGTCGTCATCATCGTCCGTCGTGTCGCGGACTGTTTCGACGACAGTGCCGATTAAGAGGTCTCCGTCGGCCTCATTGTCGGCATCGGCCGAGATCAGAAGTGCCGGTCCGGAACCGTAGCTGTAGATCGTGCCTGTCGTTCGGTTCTCGTCATAATCTTCGATGGTGTCTTTGGTTTCGTCCTCTGAGTCTTCTTCAGAGATATAGTCGTCGACCGCGCCATTGATCAGAATCCCTCCATCGACACTACCGCCAATGATGACGGTCGCTGTGTTGTCGAGAATGGCGTCGGCATCGAGGCGATCTTCAACCGCTTCGGTGTCCTCATCCACATTGGACGGCAGAATATAGTTGGTTGCCGAGGTGCTCTCAAAACCGGTTGAGTAGACATAGCTTTCAACAGTGAATGCGCCGCCAATATCACCCTGCATATCGAGCGCAACCGCGTTTTCTCCCTGTGATGTAATGCTGGAGCTAATCAGTACATCGCCAGAAATGGCTTCCAGCGCCTCGATAGCAGTGGAGTCGTCGCCCAGAATGTAGACTGCGCCATCGATTGTGAGGTCACCGTCCAGCGCCGACTGCAAAGAAATACCAGCCGAGTTTTTGCCCTCAATGCTCATCTCCGAAGACGAACCGGTTGTGATGTTTCCGGTGTGTGTGCCACCGCTATTCAGCAAAATGCCGTAACGGTCTGTGCCGACGGCGAATGGACCGTCCGCGTCATCGTCGTCGTCTTCATCTTCGCGCGTGTAATCTTCGAGAATATAAATCGTGCCGTTATTGGTCACATCACCAGTGAAGCCCGGTTGGATGCGAATGCCGACAGAGCTGTCGGAATTATCGATCAGAATTGTGCCGTCATTGGTGACAGAATTGTCTGAGTCCAGCGTAACGGCGACAAAGCCGTCTGTGCCGTCGATCTCGATACTGCCGTCTTCTGTAATCGTTATGTCATCGGGTTGGCCATCGGCGATTGTGGAGGTCGAAACGCCGGTGGCGAGCGTTGTTTCGATGTCTTCTGCAAAGGCAAACGTCGACAGGCAGGTGGTGCAAAGCAGGGCGATTGAGAGCGTGCGAAAGGGGCCGCGCATACCCGAAATAGTGCGGTTCATTGAGGTGGTCCTGATAAATTCTGGGGAGTGTGGAGGTGTTACCGGTTATCCGCGTCCGCCCGGGGGAGGGCGATCACCGCCACGTCCGCCAGGGCCGCCCGCACCGCCGCGATTTCCGCCCGGCTGCATCTGGCGTTCGGGTATGCGCACCAGAAGTTCGGCGCGGGTCAGCTCGCCATCTTCGTTTTTATCCAGACGTGCAAATTCGCGAATGAGGCCTTCGGCAAATTCGGGCTCGCTGATCGCGCCATCAAGATTGGTGTCAAAACTGATACGGTTCGGAAGGGCATCCTCCGCACCGAGATGGGTTTCTGCCCAGCGACCATAAGCAATTGCGCCAATCGTACCGGACTCGCCCGGCTGAAGGCTTTGCCAGAGCGTTTGCGTGGCCGTATCGAGCTCACCGCGTGTGAGAATGGTATCCCGGTTTGCATCACTCTCAATGAACAGGAAGGCGACAGGCTGGGCGATCAGGCCGCCTTGTAGTTCACTTCGCATCTGGCGCTGTTCGCCGGGAGGCGGACCGCCGCGACCTTGCGGGCCGCGCTGGGATGCGCACGCGCCCAGAAGTGAAAGGGCGGTTAGCCCCGTGATGAGTTTCAGCCCGTATGGCATGATCAGCTCCTTCTTTGCTCGGGCTGATACGGGCGTAGAAAACGGGCTCCGTCGAAAAATATCGCTTAAAAAATATTTATTATATTACAGTCGGGTAAGTGTGCTTTTAGCTGAATATGTTCAGTTTTTATAGCGCCTTGATAAACACCGGTTTTAACGTTTGGTTAATGCCTCAGGCGCAGCTTGCAGCGCATGCGATGGATTTACTGGGCCATATTTCTGGGCGTTCTCGCCTTTGCCGCTTCGGCGACGACTGACCGTTCGGGCAACGCCCGGATGGCGGAAAATATCTATTGGTCAGATGGCGATTCCGGCCGGATTGATGGCCAGCCGTTTCGTCTGGCAAATGTGGACTCTCCGGAAACCGGCGGTGTCGGTGCAAGAGGCGGCGCACGGTGCGAGGCCGAACGCGAGATCGGCTATGAGGCTAAGGAATTCATCGTCGCGCTTACCCGTAGTGCGGATGTGCAGATCGCTCATTCCTATGGCGAGGACCGTTATGGTCGTCTCGTCGTCGATCTGACCGTGAACGGGCGTAGCCTTGCGGAGATCGGCATGGAGGCCGGGCATTACCAGCCATGGCCTCACCGGGGGCAGCGCGCCCTTGCACCCAAGCCTGACTGGTGCGGCCAGCTCATGGCATCTCTCGACTAATTATAGATCAGGTCGCATCGCGACAGTGTCGGCAACGACGGCATTGCGCTCACCGAGCGGTGCTGGCTCGCCGGTTGTCGTATCGCAGATGATTTCACGCTCCAGCTCGGAATTCAGTTCCGCGCCGACGAGTACGATCAGATAGGTCCAGTGCAACCATAAGAGCAGCACGATGATCGCGCCGAACGAGCCATAAACCGCGTCGAAATTCGCAAAGTTCGAGATGTAGAGCGAGAAGAGCGCAGATGCGCCGAGCCATGCGAGTGTCGCAAAGAGGGAGCCCGGCACAACCCAGTTCCATCGCGCAAGGCTACGCGACGGTGCACGCCTGTAGAGGATGAAAAGCGCGGCGAAAAAGGTGAATGCCAGAAGCGGCCAGCGCAGAATGGTAAGCGTCGCTTCAAACGCGCCGCCAAAGCCGAAAAGGCTGAGCAGTACCGGCACGACGGAAATCAGAAGCTGGGCGAAAACGAGCACCAGAATCGCCAGAAGCGTGAAGCCCATAATCCGCAGATTGAGGCTCAGAAAGCTGCGGTCTTCCGTTTCGTCATAGACAATGTTCATCGCGTTCAGCACGGCGCGCATGGCGTTGGCCGAAGACCATATGGCAATGAAAACCGAAACGGCGAGACCAAGACTAAGCGCGGGCTCGGAAGACTGGGTGATCTCCATCATCCGGTCGCGCAGGAAGGTTGCGCCGTCGCCCGGAATGATCACGAAGAGCAGCTCGAAATGGTTGGCAGCCTGCGTTGCGTCAGCGAGCAGCCCGTAAAGCAGCACGACCGATGTGAGCAGCGGGACAAGCGCCATCAGCGTGAAAAAAGAACAGCCCGCAGCGACGACAGCGAGGTTATCGCGCCCGAATTTTACCGCGACACGTTTCAGAACGTTCCACCAGGCTTTGGGCGGTAATTTGAACGGATTTCCTGCGCTTTTCAGCTCGTTTTCCATGCTCGCATGAGGCGGATAACCGGTTTCATGCTGGTCGGAATTTTCGATATCGGAGTCGGATGCGGTTTGCATATCAGGAAGACAACGCGCAAGCGGCGCAACGGTTCTCTGGAAAATGAAAAAGCCCCGCCAGAAAGACGGGGCTTTTACAAAGTGTGTTGTGTCTCGGATCAGATGATCGAGCCAATGCCCTTACCGTGAACTTCGTCCATGGTTTCTTCCATGGCAGAGAATTCAGCGAGGACTTCCTCTTTCGGCTTGCCGGACACCATGGAAACCACGACGCCTGCAATGGCCGAGAAGGCAACGCCCGGGATCATCGCATAGATGAGGCTTTCGAGCGGCGCGCCATCGAGAATTGGCACATAGAGCCAGACGAGCACGGTCACCGCGCCAACAATCATGGAGGCCAGCGCGCCATTACGCGTATAGCCCTTCCAGAAGAGGCTCAGCACGACCAACGGGCCGAAGGCAGAACCAAAGCCTGCCCACGCGTTGGAGACGAGACCCAGGATAGAGCTGTCAGGGTTCCATGCGAGCGCAATTGCCACCACAGACACACCAACCGTCGTCAGACGGCCAATCGTCACCAGAAGGCCCTGAGGCGCGTCCTTGTTGAAGAATGTCTTGTAGATGTCCTCTGTCAGCGAGCTGGAAGACACTAGCAGCTGGGAGGAAATCGTGGACATGATCGCCGCGAGAATAGCTGCCAGCAGGAAGCCGGACACGAGCGGGTGGAACAGGGTCTGCGAGAGAAGGATGAAGATCGTCTCGTTATCGCGCAGATTTTCCTGAAGCCCGTTTTCATTGACGTAAGCGACGCCAACAATACCCACCAGAACCGCACCAATCACGGTAAAGAGCATCCAGCTCATGCCGATGTAACGCGCTGTTGCGACGTCTTTCAGGGACCGGATTGCCATGAAACGGACAATGATGTGCGGCTGACCGAAATAGCCAAGACCCCATGCCATGAGCGAGGCGAAGCCAAGCCCTGTCATGCCATCAAACCAGTTGAAGAAGCCCTCACGTGTAGGACCATCCGAGCCGTCGATGTCTGTAAATGGCGGCGCTGTCGCGACCGTTTGTGCGATTGCATCCGTGCTGCCGTTAAAGTGCATATAGCAGACGATCGGCACGAGAATGAGCGCAAGGAACATGATGCAGCCCTGCACAAAGTCTGTCAGGGACACCGCAAGGAAGCCGCCCACAACCGTGTAGGCCAGAACCACACCAGCGGTCACAAACAGACCCATCTGGTAGTTCATACCAAAGCTTTCAGCGAACAGCTTGCCGCCGGATACAATGCCGGCAGAGGTGTAAACCGTGAAGAAGACAATGATCACCAGCGCCGAGATGAGGCGCAGAATGTGGGAATTGTCGTGGAAGCGGTTCTCAAAGAAATCCGGTAGCGTGATCGAGTCTTTGGCGATCTCGGTATAGATGCGCAGGCGCGGCGCCACGAAGCGATAGTTCAGATAGGCGCCAATGGTCAGGCCAACGGCGATCCAGGCTTGCCCTACGCCTGCCAAATAAACCGCGCCGGGCAGGCCCATCAGCATCCAGCCGGACATATCAGATGCGCCCGCAGAGAGCGCGCCGACAGCCGGGTGAAGCTTACGGCCACCGAGCATGTATTCGTTCAGGTCAGACGTTGATTCCCTGTATGCGTAGAGGCCAATGCCCAGCATCAAAAGGAAGTAGGCGCCTAGCGATACCATTTCGAAAATGTTGATCGTCATGTCGTTTGGTCAGCCCCTCATATGGTTCTTCATAATCGTCGGATTGGAAAAAGGGCGCTTGTGGCGCCCTTCTTTGGAATGGTGGTTACGGGCGGGTCTGGCCCGAGCCGTGCACCAGATATTTGAAGCTTGTCAGCTGTTCGAGACCTACCGGGCCACGCGCATGCATCTTGCCTGTCGCGATACCGATTTCGGCACCCATGCCGAACTCGCCGCCATCTGCAAACTGCGTGGAGGCGTTGTGCATGACAATCGCGCTATCGACTTCCTGCTGGAAACGGCGCGCTGCAGCTTCGTCTTCAGCCATGATGGAATCTGTGTGAGCAGACGAGTGGGCTTTGACGTGAGCAATGCCCTCATCAATGCCGTCGACGACTTTCACAGACAGAATAGCGTCGAGGAATTCTGTGTCGAAATCTTCTTCGTTTGCCGCAATGACGCGTGGATCGATGGCTTGTGCAGCAGCATCTCCGCGGAATTCACATTCCGGCATATTGTCGAGAAGTTTCGGCAGAATATCGCCTGCAATCGCTTTATCCAGCACAAGGCTCTCTGTCGCGCCACAAACGCCCAGACGGCGAAGCTTGGCGTTACGGACAACGTCTTTAGCTTTGTCGAGATCAGCGGACTCGTGAACGTAGATATGGCAGTTGCCATCAAGGTGGAGAAGCGTCGGCACAGCAGCCTGATCGCGTACCAGTTCAACCAGGCCACGGCCACCGCGTGGGATGACAAGGTCGACATATTTGGTGCAACGCAGAAGCGCTGTTACAGCCTGCCGGTCCGGAATGCCAATTGTCTGGACCGCATGCTCTGGCAGACCTGCTTCTTTCAGGCCTTTGGCGAGGCATTCCACAATCACTTTGGTGGAGTGCTGGCTGTCTGAACCGCCACGCAGAATGACTGCGTTACCAGACTTCAGGCAAAGCGCACTGGCGTCAGAGCCGACATTAGGGCGGGACTCATAAATCATGCCGATCACGCCGAGCGGCACTGCAACGCGTTCAATGCGCAGACCATTCGGGCGATCAAATTGCGCCAGCTGGCGGCCGACCGGATCTGGCAGTTCTGCAATATCTTCCAGCGCCTTGGCCATGCCCTCAATGCGCTCTTCATTCAGCATGAGGCGGTCAATAAAGGAGTCCAGCTTGCCGGCGTCTTTGGCATAGGCGACGTCTTTTTCGTTCGCAGCGATCAGCTCGGGCGTTGCCGCGCGGAGGTTCGCAGCAGACTTACGCAGAGCGTCGTTTTTCTGTTCTGTTGTCGCCGTGAGGAGGCCTTGCGCCGCCGCTTTCGCGCGGGCGCCCAGCTCGTCCACATAGGCTTCAATTTTCTTGTCGAGCGTACTCATAATAATTTCCTGATCGGTATTCTGTGTGTTTAGCAGGTTTAGCGGAGCTCTACAGCCCTGTTATACGCGGCCTGCGTCGTGTCTGCGAATAGCTGACGAAGCGTATCTTCGCGCATCAACTGTTCGAGACCTGCCTGTGTTGTGCCGTTTTTGCTGGTGACGGACTTGCGAAGATCTTCCAGCGTTTTTTCGCTTTGTTCAGCCATGGCCGCCGTGCCGAGCACAGTGCCGATGGCGAGCATGCGCGCATCTTCTTCCTCAAAGCCGAGATCCATCGCCGCCATCGCAAACAGGCGAAGCACTTCGAAGAAATAACCCGGCCCGGAACCCGCAATAGCGGTGAAACGGTCGATCTTGTCTTCTTCATCAAGCCAGATGAACTTGCCGTTATTCGTCGCCATGGCGTCGATAACAGCTTTGTCGGCGTCACTGCACTTGTCGTTTCCATAGAGAGCAGACAGGCCAAGCTTCACGGAAGCTGGCATGTTCGGCATCATGCGGACAATCGGCCGTTCGCCAAGGTAAGACTGCAGCGTGTTCATCGACGTGCCCGCAGCAATAGATAGAACAAGGCAGTCTGTACGCATGAGGTGCGGGGCATTCTTGATGACGTCTTCAATAAGCTGGGGCTTCACTGCGATGACGATCAGATCGAAATCGCTGTCTTTTACATCTTCAGCAGAGCCGTAAACCGTCACATCGTCGGCAATGACAGGTTTGGCGGGGTCAACAACGGTGAACTCGATGTTTTCGACTTCATTCCAGCCGGAGATAAGGGCCTGGCCCATATTTCCGCAGCCGAACATGAGGGCTTTTTTCGTTTGAGTTCCGGTCGAGCCAGACAAGTCATTCATATGTGTGTTTCCGTTTTGCATCTTGCAGATATAGTTAGTGTTCTAAGTATTCAAGAGGCGGAAGGTTCCCAAATAATTGGGCCTGAAATGCCGTTAATCGCGGCTTAGCACAAATTTCAGAGAAAGGAATGGGGAACATAGCGGGTGCTGAGGGGTTGTTTCCACAAGGGACCCCCTCTAGATAGTCCCGCAAGAAACTTTGAGGAGAAAGTATTGGTTGCTGAAAACCGCATCGTCGTAAAAGTCGGATCAAGCCTTCTGGTAAATGAAGAGCACCTGACCCCAAGCTACGCATTCATTCACGGGCTGCTTGGAGACATTGCCGCGCTGCGAAAAGAAGGAAAAGAGGTCGTTCTGACGTCTTCCGGATCAGTCGCGCTGGGCCTCGGGCTCCTTGGCGCAGACCCAGCTGAAGCTGGCGTACAGGATAAACAGGCGGCGGCAGCCGTCGGTCAACCGTTCCTTCTGAACGTCTATAAGCAGGTTGCCACAGAGTATGGCTTCGACATTGCTCAAGTGCTCATCACGGCGGAGGATCTCGAAAACCGCCGCCGCTTCCTGAATACACGCAACACGATTACCCGCCTGCTCGAGCGTGGCATTCTGCCGATCGTCAACGAAAACGACACTGTCACGACCGAGGAAATCCGTGTCGGTGACAATGACCGTCTTGCTGCGAAAGTGGGCCAGATGCTTATGGCGTCAAAACTGCTCATCCTCACAAGTATTGACGGCCTTTACGACCGTAATCCGGAAGAGGAAGGCGCGCAGTTCGTGGAGAAAGTTCACGATGTTGCCGAATATCTGGAAGTCACCAAGTCCACGAGCTCGCTCGGGTCTGGCGGTATGATGACCAAGATGCAGGCTGCGAACATGGCTCAGAATGCGGGTTGTGCGACGCTGATCGCCAAGGGCGAGATTGACCGACCGATCCAGGCCGTACTCAGCGGTGAGCGACGCTATACCGAATGTGTTGCTGAGACCGATCCGGCATCAAGCTGGGCCGTCTGGCTCACAGACCGTCTGAATATGGCTGGGTCTATCACCGTGCGGAATAACCCTGCACGTGACATTCGCTCCGGCGAAATTGGTGTCCGTGCTCAGGACGTCGCATCCATTCAGGGTGATTTTGGCAAGGGTGATGTCCTGCACATCTTTGACGAGGACGGTCTTGAGGTTGCGCGTGGCCTGACGAATTTCGGTTCACAGGAAGCGCTTATTCTGGCGCTGAACCAGGACAAGACACCGAAAGAGCTGCTGGGCTATAAAGCCAGCGATGTGATCATCAACCAGAAGAACCTTATCCTTCTGGAAGAGCGTCACCTTAACTGGGACCAGCCTGTAGACGACGTTCTGCAGGTCGATGAAGTCTCTCTCGACTAGAATGTATCAGAGTGCTGGAGGTCGCCGATTTCAAGAATTGGCGCAACGTCCAGCGCTTCTGCATTCATCATTCCGGCAATGCGCTGCAGCGACGAGATCAGCTGCAGCCTTTCCCATTCTTCCAGCTTTGAAAACCGCTCGATAAAGCCCGCCTGCAACAGGTCGGGCGCGTTCGCCATCTTCTCATTCCCGGCCGTGGTCAGCGTCAGATAAACAACGCGCTTGTCCTCATTGCTTCGCTCTCTAACAATCAGGCCTGCAGAGGCGAGGCGGTCGATGATTGAGGTCACGGTCGCTTGCGAGAGGTGTACCGCTTTTGCGATCTGAGACGGCTTTGCGCGCCCCTGAAGCTCAATCTCTTTCATGACGAGGAGTTGCGGTGAAGTGAGGCCGATTTCCCGCACCATTTTTTTGGAATGCAGGTCAATGGCGCGCGTAATCTGGCGCAGCGCGATCAGGACGTCGTTCGAATTGGACATAAGCTGAATCTAATCAAGGTGCGCCGTCATGCAAGGCAAAACGCCGCTCCATGACGAAGCGGCGTTTCAGGTCTCTCAATTGAGCGGGCTAGCTTATTTGCCGACCACGTTCATTTCATCGATCAGGTAATCAGCGCCGGACACGTAATCCATGACCCAGAGCATGTAGCGTGTATCCACGTGGATAGAGCGCGTTGTGCGCGGGTCAAAGTGCCAGTCGGAATTCACAGACTCGATTGTGCCGTCGAACAGAAGACCAACGAGCTGGCCTTGTGCGTTCAGCGTCGCAGAACCGGAGTTACCACCCGTAGAGTCGAGGTCGGTCAGATAGTTGACCGGAACAGAGCCGAGGCTTTCCAGCTCGTACGGGCCGTATGTGCCGTTCTCGATGAGTTCGAGCTGTTCTGGCGGCGCGTCGAACGGTGCGATGCCGCTATCTTTTTCCAGAATGCCTTCCAGCGTCGTGAATGGCAGGTATGCCATGCCGTCACGTGGAGAGCCGCCCAGTACAGAACCATAGGTTACGCGCAGAGTGGAGTTGGCATCCGGGTAAGTGACTTCGCCCTGAGAGCGCTGCCATGCGATGATCGCTTCCATGTACGCAGGACGCAGAGCATTCATACGGCCAGCGGTTTCATTGCCGCGTGCTTCCATCTCCATTTCGAACTCATAGAGCGCGATAGCCAGCTGCATGAACGGATCGTCGAGTGCTTCGAGATCTTCAACGCTTGCGTCCATCAGTGCGATGCGTGTTTCCGCGTCGCCGAGTGTCGTGCCTTCATAATAAGGCGTGATGATCGCAGCGACTTCGTCAGCATTGTACGTGTCGCCAAGGCCGAGCGCTTCGTCGAGAACAGCTACACGGTTTTCTTCACCCGCATTCATGTAGAATTCGAGCATACGCTGCCAGATGGCCATGTCGACAGTCGCGTCATAACGGCGGTCGATACGCTGCATGCTTTGCGTGAAGAAGTTCATGTCGCGGTCCTGATAACCGCTGCGACGCTCAGCGTCCGGAAGCTCGCGCTCGTTCGCAAGGCGATAGAGGCGGTAAGCTGTGCCGAGGTGTGTCGGGCTGGTCGCGTAGTTGTACCAGAAGTCACGCTCGTCATTTGCGTTGGACTCAGCTGACAGCGCATCCAGTGCCGCAATCGCTTCGCCGAAGTGTGCGCGGGACGGATCTTCTGCGATCCATGCGTCCAGAGCCGCTTCACGCTCAGCGCGAAGATCTGTAAGGCCTACACGGCGTGCGCCTTCAATCTGGCCGCCACGGTTTTTGATGTAGTTGTTGAGGCCGGCAAGACGGGACTCGTAACGGATGCGGGCGTCAGAGCCTTCAGGCGCAACGTCGATGATAGTGTCGACAGTCGCCTGGCTGACTTCCATCCATGTCGGGTAGTACCAGTCAAATGTGTGCGCTGTGTCGATCAGGCGGACATAGCGGGATGTGCTACCCGGATAGCCTGCAACCATGACGAAGTCGCCATCATCGAGACCTGCAGAAGAGACTTCCAGAACGTGTTCTGGCTCGTATGGAACGTTCTCTTCAGAATAGTCAGCTGGCTGACCGTCTGGGCCGACATAAGCACGGTAGAAACCGAAATCGCCGGTGTGACGTGGCCACATCCAGTTGTCGATGTCGCCGCCATATTTACCGATATTGTCGCCCGGTGCGTAGACGAGGCGAACGTCGCGGATTTCCATCTGCTTGATCAGCTTGTACTGGAGGCCGCCGAAGAAAGAACGGACGCTGCAGCGGTAGCCGGCTTCGGCTTCACACTCTGCCACGATTGTTTTGCGTGCTGCGTCGATCGCGTCATAGCGCTCTGTGCCAGTCATGTCTTCGTTGACGGCTGCGTAGACGCGCTCTGTGACGTCAGTCAGTTCGGTTGTCACATAGATCCGGGAACCCGGCGCAGCAGGAACTTCGCCTTCGCGGTCCGCCGCGAGGAAGCCGTCCGCCAGATAGTTGTTTTCTTCAGTAGAATTGTACTGGATAGAGCCGCGCACACAGTGGTGGTTGGACACAACCAGACCTTCAGGGGATACGAAAGAAGCTGTACAGCCACCCAGGGAAACAACAGCGCCCATCGGGAAGGCCGTCAGGTCTGTCAGCGTGTTTGGATCAAGCTCAAGACCTGCTTCACGCAGATCATCGGCGATCTCTGGGAGCTGGTCCGGCGTATACATGCCTTCGACAGCCATTGCCGGTGCAGACATTGCAAGAAGGCAAACTGATGCCAGTGCAAAACGTTTCATAAATTACTCCAGATGCGAAATCAAAATGCCAGATTTCCGTGGCGCGGAACGTAAACCGCCCAAAGCTAAGGTGACAAGCCGGTAAGCTGTTTCCTTACAAGAATGTCATTAAGGGAGGGAAAGCTCCGCTGCGAGCGTATTAAGCTGTGCCTCTGCCTCAGCATTTCCAGCATAAAATGCACGTGCAGATGCAAGCGCTTCAGCGGCAGCTTCCGGTTCGCCCAGAACAGTCCGTGCACGGATAAGGCGAAGCCAGCCGGTGAGGTCGTCCGGGTCATCTTCGAGGCGAATGGCGAGGCCTTCAACCATGGAGCGGATCTGGGCCTGCTGGTCTTCCTGGCTCATGGATGTGATGGCGCGGCGTTGTTCATCAGAGATGTCTGGCGCAGCCGAGCTTGGTGACTGTCCGCGGGCCTGAGCGATATAGTCGACAACCATCTGACGCTCTTCAACGATACGCGGATCATTGTTCGTCAGTTCCAGCGCAGCATCGTAAGAGGCAAGGCCTTCATCGAATTTGCCCTGTTCGATTTGCACACGGCCCAGCACCATATAGGCGATCGGGTTCGGTTCTTCTGCGAGGCGGGCCGACAGAACGCGTTCGATTTCTTCCGGCGTACCGTTCTGCAATAGCTCCACCAGCGCGTTGGTTGCTTCGGCAGGTGGCTGGTTGTCATTGCGCTCGTAAAATGGCTGGCCAACCAGCGCGTAGCCGCCTCCGGCGACAAGAACGATCACGGCCGGGACTGAATAGCGAATCCAATTCGCAAGGGCAGGTTCGTCGCCCTCTTTGTCCAGTGCATCCAGACGCTCGCCGAGTTTCAGAATACGGCGCTCCATAGCACGGCGGGCACGTCTGGCGCCATCTTCATCCAGAAAGCCGGACTCTACTTCGGCTTTGATCTGTTCGAGCTGGGTCTCGCTGGCTTCAAGCTCGCGATTGAGCGAAGCACGCGCTGTGATCGTGGACGGACGCATGAGTGGCGACATCACAACAAGAAGTGTGAGGGCCAGAAGGACGGCCAGAATAACAAGTGTCATCATGAGGAGGCGTTTTCATCCATAAGCTTTTGCAGGCGGGCCTGTTCTTCGGCCGACAGGTCTTCATCGCCAAGTTCGGTTCCGGTCGCTTCAGCGGCACGCTTGCGCGCAGACATGACATACCAGATGAGGCCGCCGCCAACGATCAGCAACGGGCTGAACCAGAGTAGATAGGTTGTCGGTTTCACCGGCGGGCTCATCAGAACGAAGTCGCCATAATTGGTCTGCATATAGGCGCGCACTTCATCATCAGTGTCGCCGGCACGGACGCGCACTTCAACGAGGCGGCGCATGTCTTCGGCCAGTGTCGCATTGGAGTCAGCGATGGACTGGTTCTGACATACGACGCAGCGCAGGGTGCGGGAAATGTCCTCGGTGCGCTGTTCGACTGTGGCGTCATCCAGCTCGGCACTTTGTGCAAAGGCCGCAGGTGCAGAGAGGAGGGCGAAAGATAAAAAGAGTGCGCGTAGCATTACTTGTCGGCCTCCTGGCTCGTCGCGGGCGTTACCATGGCTGAGCCGTAACGCTGGCGGAAATACGCTCTGATTTCGTCATCGCTCTGTCCGGCGCGGACCTGTTCTTCGATGAGTTCAAGGGCGGTTGCCGCAAATTCGGTGCCCGAGTTTGCCAGCGTTTGCCCCTCGACAAGAGGACTGTTGAGCGATTGCGCGACGGCCATCACCCGCGCGGCCACGTCTGCATCAGAGAGTGTCGCCTCTGTACCGGCCACGGCAGCAGGCGTGAAGATCAAGGCGGATGCGAGCAAACCCGAACGGATCATGCGGCACCTGCCGGGGGCGTGTAATTCTCGATGAGCGGAACGAAAACCTCATTCCATATCTCAGGGTTCATTTCACCGACATGCTTGTAACGGATAATGCCTTCCGGATCGATGAGGAAGGTTTCCGGCGCGCCGGTCACGCCCAGACCGATAGCGACCTCGGAGTGCTCGTCAAAGCCGATAATGTCATACGGGTTGCCGAGGCGGTCGAGCCATTCCAGCGCTGCCGGACGCGTATCGCGCCAGTCGAGGCCAATAATGCGAATGCCGGTCTCTTCTTTCAGCTGAACCAGATACGGGTGTTCGATAATGCAGGTCCGGCACCATGAGCCGAAAACGTTCAGCAAGGTGAACTCACCAGTGAGCGTCTCGGACGTTACATTCGGTTCGTCTTCAAACAGGTTGGCAATTTCGAATTGCGGCACAGGCTCATTGATGAACTCGGACGGAAGCTCCTGAGGCTTCAGCGTCAGGCCAATCCCGAAGACAGCGATCAGGCCCACAAAGAGTGCAAATGGCAGGTAAGATTTCCAGGACATGTCGGGTTCCTATTCCGCCAGAGAGGACGCGGCGTTGTGCGTGACCTTCGGTTGCGGTGCGCTGACGCGGAAGCGGGCATCTGTCAGCGAGATGAAGCCGCCAAAGGCCATTATGATGCAGCCAATCCAGATCCAGCTGACGAGCGGGTGTACATAGAAGCGGACCTGAAGACCGGTTTCTGTAATCTCGCCAATCGCCGTATAGAGAATGCGGAATACGCCGTAATCGAGCGCGGTTTCGGTCGTCATGTTTTGCTCGACCGGATAGAAGCGGCGTTCCGGATGCAGGCGGGCAACTTCCACATCATTCCGGAAGATGTTCACCTGCGCGCTCTGGCGCACATAGTTTGCGCCTTCGGACTCAGAGACATCGACCAGCATAAGCTCATAGCCGGAGACGCTGGCTGTCTCGCCCGGATTAAGCACGAACTGCTCTTCCTGTGCCCAGACGCTCATACCCGTAATGCCAATCACCGTGACAGCAAGGCCGACATGGCCAAGAAGGAAGCCGTAAGCGGCAGCGGGCAGGCGGCCCATAAGCTTGAGAGAGCTTGCGAGCGGCGCTTTGCCGAACTTGGCTTTTTCGCCAAAGGAAATCAGCGCGCCAGCGATCAGACCGACGCCGAGCGCCATGCCAGCCGCGCCCCAGACCGTCTTGCCGAACATAACGGTCAGAACAGCCATTAGCAGTGCTGCGCCCGCAATCATCAGGAGCGGTTTCACGATGCGCTTCGGATCATCAATCCGCCATTTGAGCAGCGGACCAAAGGCCATGAATAAGACCAGGCCGACCATGATCGGCGCGAAGGTTTTATCATAGAAAGGAGGGCCAACGGTGAGCTTGTCGCCGGTCGCCGCTTCCATGAAGAGCGGATAGAATGTGCCGATGAAGACGGTCGCTGTCGCGGCGCAGAGCAGAAGGTTGTTCAGAACCAGACTGCCTTCGCGGCTGACGGCATCAAAGGTCGTAGTTGAGGCGATCTTGGCCGCGCGGGTGGCGTATAGGAAAAGCGCGCCGCCGGTCGCAATTGCCAGAAGGCCGAGCAAATAGACGCCGCGCTCAGGGTCTACAGCAAAGGCGTGGACAGACGTCAGAACGCCGGAGCGAACGATAAATGTGCCGACAAGGCTGAGCGAGAAGGTCGCGATCGCGAGCAGGAGCGTCCAGTTCATGAAGGTGTTGCGCTTCTCGACCACGAGTGTGGAGTGGAGAAGAGCCGTACCGGCCAGCCATGGCATGAGGGAGACGTTCTCAACCGGGTCCCAGAACCACCAGCCGCCCCAGCCGAGCTCGTAATATGCCCAATAGCTGCCAAGCGCGATGCCGAGCGTCAGGAAGGACCATGCGGCTAGTACCCATGGGCGCACAAAACGGGCCCAGAGCGCATCAACACGGCCCTCAATCAGCGCAGCGATGGCAAAGGAAAACGCGACGGAGAAGCCGACATAGCCGAGATAAAGAAATGGCGGGTGGAAGGCGAGACCAGGGTCCTGCAGAAGCGGATTCAGACCGGAGCCGTCAGCCGGAATAGGAGTCAGGCGCTCGAACGGGTTTGAGGTGAAGATCAGGAACCCCAGAAAGCCGAGGCCGATTAGTCCCTGAACACCAATGGCGCGGGCGCGCAGTGTTGCAGGAAGCGATTGTCCGAAAATCGCCATCGCGCCGCCGAACAGAGCGACAATCATCACCCAGAGCAGCATGGAGCCTTCATGGTTTCCCCATGCGCCGGAGAGTTTGTAGAGCCACGGTTTCGCCGTATGCGAGTGTGCTGCTACGAGCCGGACGGAGAAGTCTGAGGCGAGGAAAAGCAGGATCAGAATGACGAAGGCTGTAACCAGAAACAGGGCTTGCGCCTGAGCTGCCCTGTCAGCGAATGACATCATTCTGCCATTCAGCTTGTGTGCGCCCCAAATGCCAGACGCGCCCTGTAAAAGGCAAAGTGCCAGTGATATCAGAAGTAAAATCTGTCCAACTTCAGCAAGCATCTAAGAGCCTTCTATCTGTTTGCGGGCCTGTTTCCCCGAACATATCCTGTTTCACGTTTCTTGGTAGTCAGATGACAATCTGTTGATCTCGAATGTAGCGAGATACACCAACTGAACGGGTTTGCTTAGACTTACATCCCGCAGACGGTGCGCGAAAGTGCCAGATTGGCGCACTGTGCAGTTGGGGGCTTTTGCGACTGCACCACGAACTCGCCTTGATGGCGAGTATACTTGCTCTGACGGGGCGGTTTCTCGTAAACAATTAGTTAATTAAACAATCACCACCAATACCGGTGGAGTTGCAGGCGCGCTGGCACTCAACTGAGCATGACAGCAGGTAAGGCGGAATGGCTCGTAAAACTCTCAGCCCCGGAACCAGAGTTGGACGGTATGTCATTCAGGCTGAACAGTATCAGGACGATTCTGGCGTTACCTATGTTGGCGAAGATCATGGCATTTCGCACAAGCCGCTTGTTTACATCCGCGAGTTTTTCCCTGCTACGCTGAGCCGTCGCCGCCGCAATGAGGTGACGCCGTCACGCCGTGCGCTGAAAGTGGAATTTGCGCGGGCTCTCTCGCATCAGGCTGACCGTATCAACCGCTATCTTGATGTCCGCAAGAAAGGCATCGTCAAAGGCTTTGAGAAAGTCGAAGAGAACGGCACGGTTTATCTTGTGACGCCATGGCCGAGCGGTGACACCCTCCAGACAATGCAGGAGCGCGACGGCAAGCTGTCACCTGGCTTTGTGCGTTCCCTTCTGGATGAGCTTGAGCCGGGTTTACAAAAGCTGGGCGAGATGGGGCTCGTGCATGGCCAGATCGCGCCGGATATGATCCGCCGTCTGGACAATGGTGAACTCGCCGTCACGCATCCGGACCGTCTGGAGTACTGCTCCGGCGAAGGTCCGGCGACGCTGGCTGATCCGATCAACACGCCGTATCTGGCACCGGAATTCATCAGCCCCGAGGCTGGCCGGATTGGCCCATGGTGTGATGTCTATTCCTTATCAGCGAGCTTCTATCAGCTGATCACCGGTGTCGTGCCGGTCTCCGCTCAGGAGCGTCTCGAGGCTGTCGCCGAGGGCCGTGACGATCCGCTCGACATGCTGATGCTGGATACGTTCCTTGACGATGATGCTGCACTCTTCAAGGCGCTGGAACAGGGCTTGTCATTGTCGGCTGACGCGCGACCTGACAGCATCTGGTCGCTTATCAAGGCAGCGGAGTTTTCTGCTTTGCCGGCCAAGGGCGAAGGCACCGGCGCTACGGGACTTTCAACATCCTATCCGCGCGAGTTCTGGGAGACGAATGGCCGGCTGATTGCCGCGCTGGCGGCGATCTTCCTGATCGTTGCGGTCGCGATCCCCGTCTTCCTGCTGAATGATGGCGGGAGTGATGCGCCGCCGGTTCTCGCGCAGAATGAGGTCACAGACGAAGCTGGCGAACCGGCTGATGAACAAGTCGCGCTCGCTGATGCAGAAAATGAAGCTACGGCACCCCTTGAAGAGGTTCGCAGCGAGCCTGAACGGGCAGAGCCGGAAGACGAGCTGCCGGAAATCGTGTCGGCATGGCTGGCAGTGGACCAGCAGGACCCTGATGCGGTTCTCGCATTCTATCAGACAGTAGAGAATAATCCTGTTCTGCGTGCGCAGGTGCGTGCCCGCTGGATCACGCTCGAGAGCGAAGCCTGGGTGACGGCGCGCGCCCGCAATACTGAAGTTGCCTATCTGGCCATGCAGGACATGTATGGCGAAACGCCGCCGACATTTGCCCGCCATGTCGAAGATGTAGTCGATGCGCTGGCCCGCATTCAGGCAGACGCGGAGGAAGATACATCTGGCGCTGAGACCGTGCTTGCAGAAGCGGATGCTGAAGCTCTGCCAGAGGAAGACACCAGTTCACCTGAGGCTACAGAGGCGCCGCCTGCAACCGATGCGACTGAAGAAGAGGAGGCTGACTCAGAGGTAGACACTGAAGCTGATGCATCAACGCCATCAGAAGGCGAAGAAGTTGCTGATGTGAACGCTGACGCTGAAGCCGAAACCGTTCCGGACGCGGCAGATGAAGCAGACGCACCGGACGCTGACACAGAGACGGACACGGTCGTCGAAGCTGATGAAGCGGCAGGTTCTGAAGAGGACACATCCTCCGAGGCTGAAAGCGATACCGCGCCTGAGGGCGAAGCGGGCGCGAGCTCAGATGAGACCGCTTCCGAAACTGAAGGCGATGTTGATGTCACCGATGAAGCCGATGCAACCACGCCTGAAGAAGATACTTCAGAGGCTGATGAAACCGAGTTGGCAGAAGCAGACGTGGAGGCCACGGATGAGGTTGATACTGACTGTGAAACCTGTCCGGTTATGGTGTCCGCGCCAGGTCTGGCTGAGGTTTCTGTCTCCGCGCATGAAATCAGCGTGGCAGAATTCCGCCGCTATCTGACCGCTACAAATCGGAGTGCGCCGACAGGCTGTTTCACGCACCGTCTCGAGAGCGAAAGTATTTGGGGCTATACCTCCGGTGCCAGCTATGCCGATCCCGGCTATCCGGTGACAGATGCCTCACCGGCAAGCTGTATCTCTTACGATGAGGCGGTCCAGTACACAGAATGGCTGAGCGCCGAAAGCGGTGAAACCTATCGCTTGCTGACCGCCGAGGAATGGACGGCAATGGCGGGGCCGCCAGCGCCGGGTCTGATGGCGTGCAGCGCTAATATGGCGGATCAGTCTCTCGGGGCTGAAGGGCTGCAGACACCGCTACTGAACTGCGATGACGGTGAGCCGTACACCAGCCCTGCGAGCGGTAACACTCTGTCATCTACTTACGGAAATATTGCCGAGTGGGTCAGTGATTGCCGTGATGATGAGTGCAGCCGTAGGGTTGCAATGGGTGGTTCCTGGGTCACGGGGCCGGTTCAGCTGCGTGGCAATGTTGAAGACATTTTCTCACCGAACAGCCGGTCTAACTCCTTGGGATTCCGCGTTTTAAGAGAGTAGCGCAGTTGGCGTTGTTCTGGGAGCCGACGTTAAGGTTCTTCGCATATTTATACAGATGCACGCAGGGCGTGTGCTGCGTGGTTTCCGGCGAGCACATTCCGCAGGATTAAAAACGCCTTAACAGACTATCTGAACCTTGGAAGCATATGTTTCCAAAGTAATTTTCTTTTCCTGATAAACGTGAACTCAACAGGATGAAGAGTTCGCGAATGAAGAATTTTCTGAAGGATAGTCGAGGCAATGTCGCGATGATTTTCGCGCTATGCCTGATTCCGCTTGTCGTGCTGATGGGCGGAGCGATCGATTTTTCTCGACAGCGCAGTGGTGAAGGGCTCGCGCAGGATGCGGTTGACGCTGCACTGCTCGCGATTGCCGGTACTGCACAGGATAAAACCGACGCCCAGCTGACGCGCGAAGCGCTTGTATGGTTCGAGAACCATATGCAGGACCTCAACCTCGAGATTGACAGTTTTCAGGTTGTCAAAGTCGGTGACGAGCTGACCGCGACGGTCAATGCTCATGTGGATACCGCTTTCCTTGGCCTTATCGGCATTACCGATCTGGACGTAAACCGTACGGCATCTGTGCGCATCGGCCTGACAGCCGTTGAGCTGGTTATGGTCCTTGATACGACTGGCTCGATGCGTGCAACGCCATCCGGGCAGTCAAGAACCAAGCTCGAATCCATGCAGGATGCTGCGCTCGATATGGTCGATATGCTGAGCAATCTGGACAATGGTCGCGGCAATATCGAGATCGGTCTCGTGCCATTTGCGACTTACGTGAATGTCGGAGCGGACAATATTGATGCGAACTGGATGGATTCCAGCGCAGACAGCTCGGTTCACGGCGACAATCTCGTTGATGGTCTTAACCGCTTTGACCTCTACGAGCATATGGGGTTTGAGTGGAAAGGCTGCGTCATGGCGCGCCCGGCGCCGCATGATGTTGAGGACACGCGTCCCCGTCTGAGTGACCCTGACACGCTGTTTGTACCTGTGTTCCACCCCGATGAGACGGACTCTCGCTATCGCTGGTATCAGGAATACCCAAACAACTATGTTCCGGATTCCAGCACCTCCCTTGGCTCTGAACTTCTGAACATCAGCAACCCTGTGAAATATGGCGTACCGGACAGCATACTTGCATATGTGGACGGTATTTCGAACACGGTACTCAGCACGCTGATCGTCGAGTGTACTGATGGTACAGATATCAATCTTGGCGAGGGCCAGGAGTGCAATGATGGCTGGGCGGGAAGCCCATTCAACCCGGACAATTGGGAAGATGTGACCATTAATCGTGACTATGATTATTATAGCGATGTGGATACGCAGATTGGTCCTGGCTTTAGCTGCGAGATGTCGCCAATTCTTCCACTCAGCACGAACTTCCAAACGGTTCGTAACAACATCAACAGCCTGAACGCGTCTGGTTCAACCAATATCGCGCAAGGTGCTGTTTGGGGATACCACGCACTCTCGCCGTCTGCGCCTTTCACTGAAGGTGACCGCTATTCGCATAGCGTGCAGAAGGTCATGATTATCCTGTCCGACGGCAACAATGTTGTGGTCGCCCGTGAAAACCATCCAGGTGGTTCGGACTTCTCCGCCTATGGGTATATGGAAAACCGTCGCCTTGAAGGTCTGCCGCGGAGTTATGACACAACTGACATCATGGACACGATGGACGAGCGTACTCTGATGGTTTGCGACAATGCGAAAGAAGACGGCATTCGCATCTTCACCATTCGTGTGTCTCTCGAAGACCAGCGATCTGAAGATTTGCTTCAGGCCTGCGCAAGCACACCGGAAGACTATATCGACGTACCGGATTCAGACCGGCTGGATGAAGCGTTCAGAGAGATCACCGATCGTATCTCGCAACTCTATCTGACCCGATAGACGTAAGTCTGCGCCTCACGGAAATATCAACACGGCCAGCTCTGCAAAGGGCTGGCCTTTTTGCTGGTTGGTGATAGGTTCCTCTCATAAACAATCAAAACAGACTGTTTCTTAGGGAGGAACACATGAAATCCATTCTACCAGCGCTTGGCGCTGTTTTACTGGTATCGGCCTGCACGACGTCCACGCCGCGCGCGCCGACCATGATTGGTGAGGTCGTGGACACACCGCTCGGCAGTGTGCGCGGTGAGACGGTGACCGAGAATGGCGTCACGGCGCATATTTATCGCGGTATTCCTTATGCTCAGCCGCCTGTCGGTGAGCTTCGCTGGCGCGCGCCAGAGCCTGCTGAAGCCTGGGATGGTGTACGCGATGCGACCGAGTGGCCATTCCGCTGTCCGCAAGGCGAAAGCAGCATGGGCGCTGGCGGTCCGATCAGTGAAGACTGTCTCTATGTGAATGTCGTAACCGCAGCAGAGCGCTCGGACGAGCGCCGCCCGGTTATGGTCTTCTTCCATGGCGGCGGCCTGACTACGGGCACTGGCAACTCTACGACCTATAACCACCCAATGCTGCCGAATAAGGGCGTTGTCGTTGTGACGGTGAATAGCCGCCTCGGCCCGATCGGCTATCTGGCCCATCCGGAGCTGTCTGAAGAAACCCGCTATGGTTCGGGCAATTACGGCACGCTTGATCTGCGCGCCTCTCTGCAATGGGTGGAAGAGAATATCGAAGCTTTTGGCGGTGATCCTGATAACGTAACCATCTTCGGCGAGTCCGGTGGCGGCACGAAGACGATTTCTCAAATGGCGACGCCGCTCTCTGAAGGCCTGTTTGATGCAGCGATTGTTGAGTCCGGTTCTGCGCTTGTCTCTGAGCAGCGTATTACGATGCTTGATGACGCCGAGGCTGTAGGTGTTCGCCTCGCAGAAGAACTCGGCGCGTCCAGCGCTGAAGAGCTGCGCGAACTTAGCTGGCAGGAGATTATCGCCGCTGCGGATGAAGTGGGCTTCCGCGCCAATGTCGTCGTTGATGGTTATGTCATTCCAGAGCCGGTCAGCACCATGTTCGCAAATGGCGATCAGGCTCAGGTGCCCCTTATTGTGGGTGCCAATCAGGGAGAACGCTCGCTGCAAACCTCTGTGCCGCTCATGGCGAATCTTCACAGCGCAGCCGGTGCGCCAACTTATGTGTATAATTTCACTCAGCTGCCAATGGGCTGGCGGGACGAAGAAGGCTGTGTGGCCTTTCACGGTCTGGAGCTGACCTATGTGTTCGGTGCTGTGCCAACCGGTCTGCACTCTGCAACGACGCAATTCCTCGCGGGCACGGGCGGATGCACAACCCGCGTGCCAGAACATGATGAGCAGGACCTCTGGCTCGCTGAGCGGTCTGCTGAAATCTGGGCGTCTTTTGCCCGTGATGGTGATCCGAGCGTGCCGGGCCTCGTCGATTGGCCGCAATATTCCGAAGATAACAATGTGTATCTGGATATCGGCGTGCCGCTCGAAGTGCGTGAGAATGTTCAGGGCTCTTACGTGAGGCCGAATGTAGAAAATCCGCGCTTCTGATCGCAAAAAGAAACGGCCTCTTCGGAGGCCGTTTTTCGTTTATGCAGTCGTCTCAAGTGAGTGGCCGCACCCGGCTATGATGCCATTGGCGCTTCGAAAGACATTAGCAGTTTGTGCAGGTTCGCGGGAGAAAGTGAGTCTTTCTCCATGCAGGCGGCGATGCGCGCGTCGATTGTCTCACTGCCGAAATCATCCGGAATTTCACCGCTTAACAGAACCACGTTTGTGGTCTTGTCGAGCGCCTTCATCATCTCCAGAGATCCGCGAAACTCAAAAGCAGGCGGCACAATATTATCGAGGAATATGACGTCGTATGGCGGATTATTCTCAATGCGGGTGACCGCATCATCCACGTCCTGACAGAACTCGAAATCTGCCGGAGCCTGACCCATAGCGCCGAGCATTGTTCTGAAGATCATACCCATGGCTGAATGATCATCGATCAGCATTATTCTGCTCACAACAAATGCGCCCCCCGCGCGGTTGCAATGTGTTAAGGTTGCCCTGATTCTATTTATTTATCATAAGTAGCGCTTTCTATACAGAGTGAGATATGAGCTCGAGCGAAAGTCAGGATTTACCGGTAGACGGATCGTTGGACGCAATGAATGCCTCTGATGAGAGTTCTGCGCGAACGAAGCGCGAAACTCTGGATGCCAGTCTGCTCGGTATTATTACAGCCAAACCTATCCTATCGGATGATGGCGAGGTCATAGATTTTGAATATCTGACCGCCAATCGCGTATTACAGCGAACGCATGGGATTTCCCCTGAGGAGCTTGTCGGCAACAGAATGCTCGGCGTGTTCCCCGAACTCGCTGACCATCACACCTTCCCGTATTATTGCGATGTGGCGATCACAGGTGAGCCCATTGTCTTTGAGTCAGATTTCCAGTCTGACGAGCTCGACATTCATGTGGTTGTGTCGATTTCGAAGCCGAGCCCCGATTACATCACGATTACATTTGTAGAAGTGTCCGAGATTGTTCGGGTGACGGACGCGCTAGCAGAGCTGAACGGGCTTTCCGGCACTGAGATTGATCTGGAGGCCTATATTCAGGGAACGCTGGATATCGGTCGGCGCGCGTTTAATGCGGGCCGGGCTTATCAGATTTCGTTTCATGATCAGGGGTATAGCGTGATTGCTCAGGTCGGGGCTCAGGGGGCGCCGGATGTAAAGCGGCCTCTGCCGACTGATATTGCGCTCGGGCTTAGTGAGCCTGGTGTTGTAAAGATGATGCGAGATCTCAAGAATGATTCGAATATAGATGATGCGTCTGCTGCCAACTTGCCGTTTTTAAGCTTTATCGCTTCATCATTCATAGCAGGGGAACAAATAGTCGGTGCTCTGGTATTTTGTAATGAAGTGGCGCGTAGGCGCGAACCGACGACTTCAGAACTGAAACTTGTTCGTACCTTGGCTGAATCCGTTGGCGCGCGTGTTCGTCTTGAGGCGGCAAACAAAACGTTGAAGCAACGCAATATAGACCTTGAACGCTTTGCCAGTCTCGTCTCGCACGACCTGAAAGCGCCAATGCGTACAATACGGCTCCTCTCCGAAATGCTGGCTGGCTATCTGGTAAAAGATCCTGAAGCAGACGTCATATTGGGTGAGCTGCGAAACAATGCGGATCAGGCGCAGAATATGATCAAGTCTCTGCGCGATTTTGCGCAGCTGGGGGCGGCTGGTCTGCAAATTGAAGCAGTCGATGTAAGAGGCGCGGTAGAAGACTGTCTCCACCGGCTTGCTGCAGATATGAAGGATGCCGCGGCGCAAGTGGATATTGTCGTGGACG
Organism: Ponticaulis sp.; assembly: GCA_002723155.1. Lineage (GTDB taxonomy): Bacteria > Pseudomonadota > Alphaproteobacteria > Caulobacterales > Hyphomonadaceae > Ponticaulis. The sequence continues at coordinate 96,817 of PBNO01000010.1, forward strand.
GCAAGGTTCTGGCGGACAGGACGCTTTTGATTCAGGTGTTCAGCAATCTCATTCTGAATGCCATTAAATATGCAGGACGGGACGATCCGGTCATTCGCATTGAGAGCTATGATAAGTCCGACAAGGACCTCACCATCTGTGTCACAGACAACGGCAATGGTGTTGATCCGCGTTACCAAGGGCCGAGTAGAAGCTTAGGAGGAAAGAAAGATGACAGATCCCGCACTTTTGCTGGTTGAAGATAATGATCTGGACGCCCTTCTTCTGACGTCGGCTTTACAAAAGGCATGGCCTGCGCTGAGTGTCCAGCGCGCGCATGATGGTGAAGCCGGACTCGACGCCTTGGAAACAATGAAGCCGGGGATGGTCGTGCTCGATATTTCCATGCCGGGTCTGGATGGCATTGAAGTGCTCGAGCGTATTCGCCAGAATGACAAAACATCGGCAACGCCGGTGATTATGTGTTCCAACTCGGACTCGCCGGTTGATGTGTTGCGTAGCTATAAAAAGCACGCCAATGCCTATGTGCAAAAGCCCGATAGCCATGCCGGCTATGACGAGCTGGCTGCGTCTCTGACGCGTTTCTGGTTTGATGAGGCGAAACTGCCTGACTAGGTTTTCAGCGCTTAGGAGCTGACGTTGCGGCAGTATTGCGCGCACGTGTTTCGCCGCTTAGCCTTCCGTTAGCGGAAACTCCGGAGCAGTGCTTCAGCCGATACGGTCTGACCTCTGCAGCAAAGCTGGGAAACACATAAGCAAAAGCCCCAGTCTGTCCGGAACCCAGTCCGCTGGGAGGAAGACAGATGATTACAGGTGCGGATGACTATCCGTTTCACCAGACGCCTGATCCTATGGCGTTTGCGGGAACCGACCGGAATTTCTACGACCGTTTCTTTTTCAATGGATATACACCGGATGGCGAGGTGTTCGTTGCCGTCGCGTTTGGCCTTTATCCGCAACTGGATGTGATGGATGGGGCGTTCTGCGTTCTGAAGGACGGCAAGCAGCACAATGTGCGCGTATCCCGTAAGATGAATGCAGACCGGTCTATGCTTGCGGTTGGGCCGCTCAGCATTGAGATCGTCAATCCGCTTAAGGAAACGCGCATCCGGCTGACCGATAATGACAGCGGAATTGAGTGCGATCTGATCTGCCATGCGCGCCATGAGCCAATCGAAGAACCGCGCTTTACACGCCGGATCGGCACGCGCGCCTTCATGGACTATACGCGCTTGACGCAGAATGTGAGCTGGTCAGGCGAGATCAGCATAGGTGGCGAGACTATCCGGTTTGATGCGTCCGACGTGTTTGGGACACGCGACCGCAGCTGGGGTGTGCGTCCTGTCGGGAATGCAGATTCCCAGCCGCCCAGAGAAGGTAGCCTTACCCAGTTTTACTGGCTCTGGACGCCTTGTAACTTCGAAAATGCTGTGGCCTTCTCTCACACGAATGATGACGAGTATGGCCGCCCGTGGAACCGGCGTGCAGGTACGCAGATCATTGGCGAACCCCTTCGTGAGTATGACGAGGTCGAGTATCGCTATGAGTGGTCACCGAACACACGCCGTATCGCATCATTGATCGCAGATATGAGTAGTGAAGCGGGGCGCGCCGAGCTTGAGTTCACCCCGTTTAAAACCTTCTACATGACAGGCCTTGGTTACGGGCACCCGCAATGGGGACATGGCAAGGATCAGGGCGATGACGCTTTTGCCTATGACGTGATGGAGGCCGAAGCCTGTACGCCGTTCGATCCGTTGTGCCTGCACATTCAGGCGCTCGCAAAGACAGAGCTTACAATAGACGGCGAAACTCATTCCGGCATTGGCGTTGTCGAGCAGTTCTTTGTCGGTCGGCATGACCGTACGGGCATGCTGGATGGTCTGGCTGTCTTGCCGGAGGGCGAGCGATGAGCGGGCCGGATATTGATGCGCGTTGGCTCTCCAGCTGCCTTGGACAGGGGCGCAATGATTTGCGCGGCGTGAGCTGGTCACCGGTGGGAACGGGGCAGGTGGCCGCCAGCTATCGCGGTGAACTCGACTGGGCGAAGGGTGACGCGCCGGAGACGATCGTCGTCAAATGCCCGAGCGAGAACGAGCAGAGCCGCGCCACAGGGTTTCACTATGGCCTCTATGAAAAGGAGGTCGCCTGGTATCGCGAGCTTCGTCAGCAATCAGAAATAAACTGCCCTAAATGTTACGGAACGCATTTCGATCAGGAAAAATCAGAATTCTTTCTGGTTCTGGAGGACTGCTCACCGGCACGTCAGGGAGATCAGCTGGCCGGCGCGAGCGTTGATGAGGTGCGTGCCGGTGTGATCGAGCTGGCATGCCTGCATTCCGCATTTTTCGATGATGACAGTATCAATCAGAACCCTGCCACCGCGTTGACGCCTGAAGACATTCAATTGCGGTCCGGTCTTTTCCTACAGTTCTGGACGCCTTTTCGCGAACGTTATGCGACGCGGCTTGATGGTGCGCTTCTGGAAATGGGGGACCGTCTTGTTGCCCGCTACGACCAGTTCGATACGCGCCCGCTCAAACATTTCAGCCTGGTGCATGGTGACTTCCGTCTGGATAACCTTCTCTTCCGCGATGGTGCGCGCCCGTTTGTTCTGGATTGGCAGACCCTCGTTGCAGGCTGTCCGATGAAGGACGTTGCCTATTTCATTGGGACGAGCTTTGCCTCACCTGATGATCGGCGCGCCCATGAGGATGATCTCTTGCAGACCTATTTTGCAAAGCTGCGTGAACTTGGCGTTGTAGCCGACGAAGACGCGCTGATCAGGGATTACCGGATTGAAGCGCTGACAGGTCTTACAATGGCGGTGGTGTCCAGCATGCTGGTTGAACGTACCGAGCGCGGCGATGAGATGTTCGCTCTCATGGCCGAGCGCCCGGGCTATCAGGCGCTTGAGCTCGATAGCGTGTCCCTGTTTTAGGATGCAAGGCGGGGCGCTTAGGTTCCTTTGAAGAAGTATGCCAGATGTTCGCTGACCTCCTCCGGCTTTTCCAGTTGCAGGAAGTGCCCCGCTCCCTGAACCTCGATATGGGTAATACCCTTTGGGAAGTCGTCCGGTCTGATGGCAGAACGAAACGCATCAGCCAGAATGCAGCCATCGCTTGCGCCATTCATGGCTACGGTCGGAACACTGATTGGTGCGGCGACCAGATGCGCTGTCTTCGGCTCAGGGGCGCCGCTCATAGCGCGATAATATGATAAAGCGGCTTCCAGCACTTTCGGCCTGGAGAACGTCTCTTTCATGATCGAAAGGTCTGTCGCGGGTATATCCCATTCGGGTGACCATGTGCGCCAGAGGTCTTCCAGATATGCAAAGTCATCTCGGCGGATTTCATCTTCAGCGATTCCAACCTGCTGAAAGAAGCGCATGTAGGCAGAGGCGTCGCGCTGGGCTTCATTGGTCATGATGGCCTCAACCAAACGCGCGGACGGTGGTACTGCAAGCAGGCTCAGAGACTTTATCTTGTCGGGTGCCATTCTGGTGGCCGCGTAGGCAAGCGTCGATCCCCAGTCATGCCCTACAATGTGAACCGGATCGGAGCCGAGCAAGTTAATCGCTGCGACGACATCTGCGGCCGTTTCTGCCAGCTGATAATCTGAAATCTCGATTTGCGATGACGGTTGGGAGGAGGGCTCATACCCGCGCAGGGTCAGCGCAACAGCACGAAATCCGGAGGCTGCCAGATGAGGCATGACCTTCGCCCAGCTCGCTGGTGTATCGGGAAAGCCGTGTAGCAGGAGCGCTGTCGGGCCTTCACCCATTTCCCAGCAGGAAAATGTCAGGTCACGCATTTCAAGCTGCCGGTGGAGTGCGCCGTCAATCATTCAGATGTCCTTCCCGGGATGTGGGAGCATGAATTGCTCCGCTGATTATCCGGTAGATGCTAGCGGTCAAATTCGCGGAAGGACAGGCTTGTTTCGGTTAGGGGAACGGGCCGCTGCGCGGCGTGAGGCAGGGCCAACACTATTCATTCCTAAATTCGTGCCACCGGCTGATGGGTGCCAGCTTTTGGCTGCAGCCTTGAGCGCGATCCATCGCGCTGGCGCAGCCAGTGCGGGTGATCAAAACGTGGAAACACAATTTTCCCTAAAATCGATCCACTGGATCGATTTTCATTTTCACAGAAAATGCCGGGAAAATGGTGGGCGGTACAAGGATCGAACTTGTGACCCCTACGATGTCAACGTAGTGCTCTCCCGCTGAGCTAACCGCCCACTCTGGCGAAGCACGGAAAATTACCGTGTTTCGGGAAGCGGTCATAAATCACAAAGCTTATGCGCTCGTCAATTCCAAACTGCGTGGAAAATGCAGGCTAAGGCGCAGTTTTTGAAAGCCGCTGTGAGAGCACGATCGCAAGGCTGGTCGCGACATTGAGGCTATCGACCTCGTTGGACATGGGAATGCGGATGGCCTCGCCGCGCGCGATCAGCTCGTCCGGCAGGCCGGGTCCCTCCGGCCCGAGTATAATGGCAAGCTTTTCGGGCTGTTCGACCTCATAGAGTGAGGTCGCTGTCCTGCCCGGTGTCAGGGGCCAGAGCGTATAGCCGGACGCTTCCAAAACATTGAAAATTTCGTCGGCCGCCGCGCCATGATGAAAGGGGAGCCAGAGCGCGGTTCCGGCTGATACACGGATGGATTTCCGGTAGAGTGGATCGCAGCTCGTCTCGTCCAGAATGATCGCGTCACCACCGAGCGCAGCGCTATTGCGAAACAGCGCGCCAGCATTGTCGTGATTTGAAAGGCCGATGGCGACGACGAGCGTGCTGTGGCCATCAGTTTTCAGCCAGTCTGAAAGCGGTGCGGCGTCATCCTTGCGTCCGCAGGCAAGAATGCCGCGATGGATCGGGAAGCCGACAATCTGGTCCATGACGGGCTGGTCTGCCGTGTAGACCGGAACATCATCCGCTAGATTCTCAAGAAGGGGCGCGAGGACAGGCAGGCGCCCGGTTTCCAGAAATATGCTGTCAGGTTTGAAACGTGACCGGCTCAGAAACACATCCAGTGTAACCTTGCCTTCAACGATAAATTTGCCATCGCGCCCTGTGAGGTCGCGCTCGCGCACGGATGTATAGTCCGCTATGCGTGGGTCCTCCGGACTTGTAATTCTGACAGGCGCTAAACTCATGAGAGGCTTATGCGCCGCGTCAGACTATAGGGCAATATTCGTCGGATTATGAGATGGCTGCGCCACCTGCAATGTCGCGAATGACCAGCTCGACGAGGCCGCTATCAGGGCGCACCAGATAGGCATCATCATCGATAAGAACCCATTCCTGACCGCGCGGGGCTGACGGCAAACCATAGGCGTAATAATCCTGCCAGTCGCGCACGCCAAACTCTACAGGGATGACGTCGCCGCGGTCGTAAGTCATGCTGACTTCAGGGGCTTGTGGAGCGAAATAATCAGCCGGTTCCGGCTGGACTGATGTTGCCGGGTCTTCGGCAAAAGCCATCGGGGAAAGTGTAAGAAGGGCCATTGCCAGGCCAAGGTTCATGAGGGGGCGCATGTGAATATCTCCGTTGCTTAATCAACGGAGGAACCCGCAAACGGTTCCGCATTTTCTGGTTGTTGTGCCTGGCGCTTATTCGCTGACGGGCTGGTCGGCAATGCCGCTCAGATAGCTATCGTCATCAATACGGGGATCGGCCTGCGAAAGAATAAGGTTCGGGCATTTGTCCGATCCGGCCTTTTCAATGGCTTCGCGGCTTATTTTGGCCACCCCGGCATCTGAACCAAATTGCAGATGCCGTGAGTCGCGAATGTTTGACTGTGTCATGTGTTCTCTCCCGGAGAATGCGTGTTGTCCCCACGCCTATAGGGAGAGAATGGAGCGAAATTCTAAAAAAACTATGGCTTAAGCGGGAGGCCTTCTTCTTTTGCCGCCCGAACCATAGCTTTTTGCAGTTTTTCAAACGCGCGCACTTCAATCTGACGGATACGTTCGCGGGAGACATTGTAGACCTTGGAGAGGTCTTCCAGTGTCACCGGTTCGTCTTTCAAACGGCGCTCCGTGATGATGTGCTTTTCACGATCATTCAGATCTTCCATCGCGCGTTCCAGAAGCGTCATGCGCGCATCGAATTCCTGACGGTCCGCAAACTCACGGGCCTGACCCGGATTAGCTTCATCTTCCAGCCAGTCCTGCCACTCGCCATCGCCTTCCGTACCGCCGATTGGCGCGTTGAGAGAGGCATCAGACGCAGACATGCGCCCATTCATGGAAATGACTTCGTCTTCGGAGACGTTGAGGCGGGTCGCGATTTCTGTGACCTGTTCCGGACGCAGATCGCCGCTTTCAATCGCGTTGATCTCGCCTTTAATGCGGCGCAGGTTGAAGAAGAGCTTTTTCTGAGCGGCAGTCGTGCCGAGTTTTACCAGAGACCAGCTACGCAGAATATATTCCTGAATAGAGGCGCGAATCCACCACATCGCGTAAGTCGCGAGGCGGAAGCCTTTATCCGGATCGAATTTTTTGACGGCCTGCATCAGGCCCACATTGCCTTCTGACACCACTTCAGCCATCGGCAGGCCGTAGCCGCGATAGCCCATCGCGATCTTGGCGACGAGGCGGAGGTGAGAGGTCACCATTTTTTCTGCAGCTTCAGAGTCTTCGTGTTCCTGCCAGCTTTTCGCCAGCATGAATTCTTCCTCTTTGGAAAGCATTGGAAATTTGCGGATTTCGGTCAGATACCGAGAAAGGCCCTGTTCAGGTGACAGAGCGACTGATGTCCCAGCCATGTATATACCTCCCATGAAAGACTCGCCTACTCACTAAGTGACGTTTGCGAACGTTCCAGGTTTCAAAAAAATCGCCCATCTGAGATGCAGCAATCAACCATGCATGCCCCGTCAGCATCGGCAGCATACCTACGCTATGTAGGTACAATCCTAATCGATTGAACCCGTTCTTGCCAAAAAAGAAACGCAAAATTTGGTAACGTTAGGCTGATGTGTTCGTGAGCTTTCTCTCCCTTCAGTAGAATAAAGTTAACCAGAGTGCGGTATATGTTAGCGATATTCACAACCTTCGCGGGAGACGCAGGTGCTGCAACGAACATTATCATCCCTTCCTATTAAATGGAAAATGGGTCTGGCGGTCGCATTACCGATCCTGGGCCTCACATTTTTTGCGCTTATTTTTTGTTATAGTCAGTGGAAAACCGTCGAAAGCATGCGCCATACTGTGCAGCTGACCGGCTTCTCCCGGTCTGTCAGTGAACTCGTGCATGAATTGCAGGTCGAGCGCGGGCGTACGGCGGCTTTTATCGGCTCGGGTAAATCTGCGCAGGCAGGTTCGCAGCTGGAAACGCAGTCGCGCCGCGCTGATCAGTTTCGATCTAACTTTATCTCGGCTGCAGATGATTTTGCCGGACAGCTGACGACTGATTTGCAGCGCGAGCACGTGCAGCATGCTCGCTCCTCTCTACAGGCTCTGGATGCGCATCGCGAACGCGTGCGCCGTGAAAACCTGCCTGTGCCGCAGGCTGTCGGTCCATACACAGAGGTCATCAACCGTCTGATTACGCTGATCGCGGATGAGGCAACGCTAGTGGGCGATGCTGATCTGGCGGGCGCGTTGCAGGGGCTTCTTCAGCTCACCTATGCGAAAGAAGCGGCTGGTCTCGAGCGTGCACGCGGCAGCGCGGTGCTCGCCTCCGGGGCGATCAATGATACAGCGCATGAGGCGCTGATCGCGCTGAACAGCCAGCAACAGCAAATGCTCTCCAATTATCGCTCTGCCATGAGTGACGACTGGACTTCAGTGCTGGACCGTTTGGAAGAAAGCGCGACCAGTCAGCGAATTTCCGATATTCGCGAGAACCTGCATCGCGCGGGTTATGATGGCCAGCTGCCGGATGTCACGAGCAATGAATGGTTTGATCTGACGACGAGCCGCATCGAGCAGATGATGGATATCACAGATGCGGTATCCGAACATATTCTGGCTGTGGCGACAGAAAAGCAGAACAATCTGACCATGGTGGTCTGGGCCGTTGTTGCAGGTTCTGTGCTACTCACTCTGCTGACGATTGTGGTGTCTTATGTTCTGGTGTCCAGCATCGTGAAGCCGATGGCGAGCATCACAAATTCTCTGGACGAACTATCTAAAGGCGCAACGGATCTGAAAATTGCGGGTACAGACCGCGGCGATGAGATTGGCGTTCTGGCGCGTGCAGCCCGCCAGTTCATGGAAATGTCCCGCCAGCGCGAAGCGCTTATGAGGCAGAATTCCGAGAACGAACAGAAAGCGCTGGTTGAGCGCCGTCAGGTGCTGGACCGTATGGCGCATGAAGTGAAAGAAGCGACGCACGCGACGGTATCCAAAATCGTTGTGACGGCTGAAGATCTTGCGTCAAATGCCGATAGCATGCGTACACGCCTGTCCGATGCGTCTTCGAATGCAAGCAAGGCCAATCAGGCGACTTCAGAGTCTCTGGACGGTACGCAGCGGGCTTCTGATCTGGCTGACGAACTCAATGCGGCTATCGCAGAAGTGGCTGAAAGCATTATGCGCGGCGATAAAATGGCGCGTGATACTGTCCAGCTGGCTGTCGACTCCCGCCAGACAGTCGAAGAACTGGATGAGGCAACCCAGCAGATTGGCGACTTTGTTCGCGTGATCACAGAGCTTGCCGAGCAGACAAATCTGCTTGCCCTCAACGCCACGATTGAGTCCGCACGTGCAGGTGAACACGGCAAAGGCTTTGCTGTCGTGGCGTCCGAGATCAAACAGCTGGCTTCGCAGACCAATACATCTGCGACGCAAATCACTGAGCGTGTGGGGCAGATTCAGTCGCGCACCCGTACGGCTGTTGATGCGATCAACCGTATCTCGTCTTCCATCGAACAGCTGGGCGGTGTGACGTCGTCTGTCGCTGCGGCGGTTGAAGAACAGCGTGCTTCGACGGACTCCTTTACCGGCTTCCTGAATAGTAATCGTGCGGCGATTGAAGATGTGGCGCGTCAGGTTGCTGACCTCACGCGTATCACGCAGGAAACTGCCGATAGCGCGACGACTATGGCGCGCCAGGTCGATGACATGACGTCAGCATCACGGTCGGCGAATGAGGAGATTCCGGAAATCGTCCAGCGGGCGGTTGCGGCGGCGGATAATCGTGGCGCGCCGCGTACTAAGACGGATCAGGCGGTCACGGTGACTCAGAACAATGCGTCGCGTCAGGCAGTGTTGAAGGATGTGTCTACCAGTGGTGCGCGCCTAGATCAGCCGAGCCGTGGCCGATTCAATGTGACGCTTCCTGATCATATGGGTACGGTCAATGCGCAGACAGCATGGTCCAGCGACACGGAGTCCGGTGTGAAGTTTGATGAAAACCTCTCCGGAAATCTGATGGAACGCCTGATCGCAATGGCTAAGAAAGACAGCGCTGCATGATCAGATGCATCGCGCAGGAAAATGAAAAACGGGGCCATCTGGCCCCGTTTTTTGTTTGCTTAGTTGATGACTGCGCAAGCGACCCTTGGTCCCGCTCCGCCAATAGGCTGGGACATATGATCGTCCTCATCAGCGTGAATAATCAGCGCTGCGCCGTCGTCATCGAGAAGTTCTGCGCCGGTTGTGAGCGTTGTGAAGGCTTCATAGCCAGCCGAACCGTTTGCTGCGACCCAGATATTCGGAATGTCGCCGCCTTCCGGGCCAGCCGGATTGAGCAGGCCGTGACCACCTTCAATCTTACCGATATGGCCGCCAGAGTTCGTGAATGTGCCAATGTCAGAGCAATCGCCGACCTGGTGCAGGTGCAGGCCGTGCCAGCCCGGCTCAAGCGAACCCGGCTGCACCGTCACGCGCAATAGAACGCCATTCGGGCCTTCAATCAGATTGACGTCGCCAATCTCCGCGCCATCGACGCCGGTCAGCGTGCCGCGCGCATTCAACATGCTTGGCAGGCTCTCGCCGGATGTTTCTGTCGGCAGCGGCGTTTCTGGTGCTGGGTCTGTTTGTGGGGTTTCGGCCTGTGAACAGGCGGTCATGAAAAGTGCAGTAGCTGCGGTGAGCAGCAGTTTGTTCGTCATGTCTGGTCTTCCCTTGTTGGGTGCTTAACGCAGACTGACAGGCCTGGTTCCGACGTAAAGCTAAAAAAGATGTATTCGGGTACAGACCGAAATATGCGCGTTTTTCAGTCTTGGCTTCTCATGTGCTAGATTGGGGCAAACCGGGAGGGATGGATGAGCTTTCTATCACGTCGAGGCGTTCTGGCCGCTGCAATTATTTCTTTGGTGTTTGCTCCTGCTGTCGTCGCGCAGGAAGGTAGTGAAATAGACTTTCACGTCGAGGTGACAATTAATGGTCAGGGAGTTCCTGTCATTTATGTTTCAGGCGGGATGCCATTGGATGAAGGTCGTCGCGTGGAAAATGGCAGTGTCATGCATTCGGAGGTTTCGCCTCTCACATTGGGCGCTGACGCCGAAGGTATGAAGGAAATACTGGAGCTGATCGAAGAAGCGCTTTCAGCGCGCCGTGGCCCGCTCATCGAAGTGACGCGCGAAACGCGTGGTGGCAAAGTCAGTCAGAAATTCATCGGGGCTGATCCCGGGTCAGTCGAAGCGAATGAGAGCACCGGGGAGATAACGATCAAGCCGATCCGGCTGGAACTGAATGCCTAGGCCTACATCGCCCGCAGTCTGGCAATCAGGTCAGCCATGTCATCAGGTGGTGGCTGTTCAAAGTGCAGCGCCTCGCCTGTGACGGGGTGTTCGAAACCAAGAATATAGGCATGGAGCGCCTGACGGCGGAACTGGCGCGCGGCAGTGGTTGCCTCGATGAAGGCTTCACCCTCGCCAAAGGCTTTGATGCCCTTATGCTTGCCATAGACCGGATCGCCGATCACCGGCGTATTGATATGAGCCATGTGTACGCGGATCTGGTGAGTACGGCCCGTTTCCAGACGGCATTCGACCATCGCAGCAGCTGGCAGGCCGGATTTCTCGTCCAGATGGCCGAAGCCTTCCAGTGTCGTGTAGTTGGTGATGGCGTGCTTGCCTTTTTCGACATAGCCGTCGCCGCCTTCCAGTTCGTGCCAGTCGGCAGACGGGGCACGAATGCTTTCGCGGACAACTTCCATCTTTTTACGATCGGATGAAGACCGGTCGATGCGCGTCTCGATACGGCCGATCAGAGGACGCGGCGCACCGCGTGTGATGGCAAGATAGCGCCGGTCCATGTCATGCGCCTGAAAACGAGCAACAAGGCCGGTATGGGCGACTTCGGATTTTGCGACGACCATCACCCCGGATGTGTCCTTATCCAGACGGTGCACAATGCCGGGGCGCGCAACGCCGCCAATGCCGGAGAGGCTGTCGCCGCAATGGTGCAGAAGCGCGTTCACGAGAGTGCCGCTCCATGCGCCGGGTGCCGGATGAACGACCATGCCGTACGGTTTTGCAATGACAATGAGATGCTCGTCCTCGAACAGAACGTCCAGCGGAATATCTTCCGGCTGCGGCGTCGCAGGTTCAGGATCGGGCAGGGTAAGCGTGTAGGTCTCGCCTTCGCTCACCTTGAATTTCGGGTCGATAGGTTTGTCATGCCCCGCAATGACCTGACCATCGTCGATCAGCCCTTTCAGGCGCGAGCGTGACAGGTCCGAAAGCTGGGTTGCGAGCCAACGGTCAAGACGCGTTCCGGCTGCGTCGGCCTCTACGGTAAAACTATGTGTGCTGGGCATGGGGCGTCTTTACCGCGAGTTCCGACAAAAGGGAACTCGCTTGACGCAGGGCGGAGGTTTATCCGCGAAGGTGATCCATCAGGCCCGTTACAGCATTGATGCTGGTGGACTCAGGGAAGGGTGCGCGGAGCACGATAAGGCGATGCCAGAGCGGGCCGAAGAGAATTTCCATCGCCATATCCACGTCATAGAGCTGGCGGATTTCTTTCTTCGCTCGGGCGGTCGCAAGCACCTGCTTAAGAGGGCGCTTGAAATGGTCATTGATATGCGCGCGGAACAGCTTGTTGGCGTCTGCCTCATCGGCTGCGGCCAGCAGCGCGCTACGCATGAGGATCGCATCGCTACCAGAGCGCGCCATGTCGACGACCGGATCAATCAGGCGTGCCAGTTGCTCATTCAGCGGATGGTGGTCGCTGATAACGGGCGTTTCGAGAACATCCAGAACCGCATCAACAACCAGGCAGGCAGTCGACGGCCAGTATTCTTCAATCTGCGCTGTCGGGGCTTTTACATGGTTGAGGGCGGACTGAAGGTCAAAACCTCTCCAGCCTGAACGACGAATTTCTTCGCGGGCCGCGGCCATGATTGCATTGCGTGATGCCGAGCCCTGCGAAAAGCGACGGGTATCCGGCTGGATGTTGAAGTCGACGACTGTTTCTGCGTGGGCGGCGGACATGAGCGGGGTTCCATTTTGTGATGTTGAAGTCTGGAAGGTAAACGTCCGAAACTGGCAGTTTGGTTCCATTTGAAGGCGAAAAACTATACTGGCCGCTGCATGATTTTATAGTTTTGTTCGGTTGGAGTGGTGATAAACTGTATATAATCAAAGGCCTGAGGAGTGCGTGCGAAGATCATATCCGTATGAGACGCCGAAGCCGGGCAGGATTGAATCGTAGCCACATTTTTGCCTTTATTGATAAGTAAACAATCGCTCACATTTTGTGTGAGGGATGTTTATGACTGAAAATTCTCGTAGACCACAGCAGATCTACTCTGTCGTGATGTGGCTGATTTCCATTGTGTTCGCCGGGTGCCTGATCGGGCTGGGAAGTCTTGTGATTCGTGATCTGCCGACGATAACCGACCAGAGATCCATAGATAGTTTTATCGACAGAGAGGCAAAAGCAGAGCTCGATGCTGAGCTGGCGACGGTCGATGCGGCTATAAACGATGCCGTCATTGCCGTTGAAGATCATCAGACCCGCGTTGAAGTTGCAGAAACCGAACTTGCGTCAGCCACGGATGCGCTGAACGCCTGGTTTGATAACCGCACGGTGACGGAAGCCTTCGACCAGAACCCGGAAGTGGCCGCGCGCACGCTGAACCTTGAAGTCGTCCGCGACCGGCTCGCCAATGTACAGATCGAACAAGCCGCACTGGAGCGTGATGTGAGCCAGCTGCGCCGTGAACGTGTGGATGTTCAGCAAAGGCTGGGCCGTCTGCGTCTTGAGGCGCAGCCTGCATATGATGCCTATTTCACCGGTGTTGAGACGCGCGTATTTCTCTATCGTCTCATGCTGACCCTGCCACTTCTCCTGATTTCAGGATACCTCGTGGTGAAGCATCGAAAGGGGAATTATTGGCCGCTCTATCGTGGCTTTATGATCTTCTCGGCCTTTGCCTTCTTTGTGGAGCTTGTGCCTTACCTTCCAAGCTATGGCGGTTATGTGCGCTATGGTGTGGGTGTGATTATTGCCATTGCGGTCGGCCATTTCACCATTCTTGGTATGAAGGCGTATCTCCAGCGCCAGAAGGCGGCTGAAAAACGATCCGAACCAGAACGTCGCAAAGCTATTCCGAATGAATTGGCGCTGAAGAAGCTGAGCTCAGGTGTGTGTCCGGGGTGTGATCGCAGCGTGTCGGTTTCCATGTCGTCTGGAAGTGACTTCTGCCCGCATTGCGGTCTGCGCATCAAAGCTGATTGCGGCGGGTGCGGCGAGCACAAGCTGGTCTTCTATCAATACTGTAAAACCTGTGGGCATGACTGCACGCACGACCATGATGAGGCGATGCCGCCGGAGCATAATCATGCACATGATGATGGACCTGAACGGTCCGGAGGTCTTCAACCTTCCCCCGCGTAATCTGGACCAGTTTCCTCCTGAGTGTCACAACCTCGTTGCAGAGCTGAGCTAAGCGAAGCGGAACGGGCTCTCAGGAGGACATGCCATGGATATTTCTCGTCGTAAGGTATTTGGACTGATGGCGGGCGCCGCCGGTGGATTAAGTCTCGGCGCATGTGCGTCAGGCCGTTCTGTTTCAGAATACAGCCGCGAGAAAAGCCCGGTCGGTGTGAGCTTTGATCACGGTGTGGCCTCCGGTGACGCGACGCACGATTCGTTTGTTCTCTGGACGCGGGTCACTCCTGAGCGAGATACCAATGAACCGATCTGGGTGACGATCTTCTACGGCGCGGACCGCGCTGCAATTGAGGCGCTCGAAGACGGTACGATGGGCGAGGGCGTCGATTTCATTCCGGTGAACACGGGTATCAACCGCGATTATACTGTGAAGGCGGACTTCCAGAATTTGCCGTCTGATGCAGTGTATCACTACCGGTTCGCGGTAGAGACGGATGCCGGCATGGTCTATTCGCCGGTCGGCAAAACACGCACGCTTCCAGCAAGCGGCGGGGAGCAGGCAAACCTCGCGGTGATCTCCTGCTCGAACTGGCCATTCGGTTATTTCAACGTTTATAAAGCTATCGCCCAGCGCGATGATGTGGACGCTGTTATCCACCTTGGCGACTATATCTATGAGTATGGCGTGGAAGGTTATGGCGGTCAGGTTGGCGAGCAGATCGGCCGTCGCCATGATCCGGTGACTGAGATCGTCACGCTTGAGGATTACCGCACCCGTCACGCGCAATATAAGTCTGATCCGGATCTGCAGGCCGCCCATGCGATCGCGCCATGGTATTGCACATGGGATGACCATGAGAGCACGAACAACTCCTATCGTTCGGGCGCTGAAAACCACAATCCGGAGAACAATGAAGGCGACTGGACGGCTCGCAAGCAGGTTGCTGTTCAGGCCTATCTGGAATGGATGCCGGTTCGTGAACCACAGCCGGGCCGCGCTGCTGAATCTATCTATCGCAGCGCAGACTGGGGTGATCTGGCGTCTATCTTTATGCTGGAATCGCGTCTGACAGGTCGGTCTGACGAGATTTCATGGTTCACCGAAGTTCGCGGTGATATGGCGCCGGAAGAGATTATGGCGACCGTTCAGGATGTGAACACACGCGTGAATGACCCTTCCCGCACCATGCTCGGCGGTGTTCAGGAAAGCTGGCTGGCCGATGGCATGAAGTCTTCGGTTGAGGGGGGTAAGACATGGCAGCTTCTGGCTAATCAGGTCATCATGGCGAATGTGAAACTGCCGAATTTGACCGAGACGCTGACACCGGAAGAGATTGGCATGTTGCCGGCTGGCTATGTGAATATGCTTGTGCCGTTTTCCACGCTCGGTCAGTCTTTCAACCTTGATGCATGGGATGGATTCCCTGCGGCCCGCCAGCGCCTCTATGATGCAGCGAAGGATGCCGGCGCGAACATGCTGGTCATTACGGGTGACACGCACACTGCATGGGCGAATGACCTCAATGACGGTGATGATCTTGTTGGCGTGGAGTTTGGTTGTACGTCTGTCACGTCACCAGGCATGGGCACGAGCGCACCGATTGACCGCCTCGGCCAGCTTATGGCGGATGCGAATGATGATGTCGTCTGGTATGACCCGTTTGGACATGGCTACACCATGCTGAAACTGACACCTGAAAAGGCAACGGCCGACTATCACAAGGTCTCTACCGTTCTCGAGCGTGAGTTCACGACCGAAAAGGTCGCGACCTATGAAACAACGCTCGGCCCGAATGGCGTGACGCCTCTGCGTCCGGTCGTTTGATTGCAAGCGGACTGATTTCTGATATGGGCGGGGCATGAACGCCCCGCTCGACTATCGCCCTCCGGCAACTGACCCGCTTCCTGTCATCCATCTGGATGAGGCGATGATTGTGGTCGATAAACCGTCCGGGCTTTTGTCGGTTCCGGGCAGGCTGCCCCAGCATAAAGACAGTATGATCGGCCGTTTGCAGGCTGTGTATCCTGACGCGTTGACCGTGCACAGGCTGGATATGGATACGTCGGGCCTGATGGCGTTCGCCCGTGGGGCGGAGGTTCATCGATCCCTTTCAAAAGCCTTCGAGGCCAAAGCCGTTTCAAAGCGCTATGTAGCTCTGGTGTATGGCGTCTTGGCCGAGGATGAGGGCGAGGTTGATCTGCCCATTCTGAAAGACTGGCCGAACCGCCCAAAGCATATTGTGCATGAGGACGGCAAACCTTCGCAGACACGCTGGAAGGTCTTGGAACGGCTGGATGGAAAAACGCTGGTCGAGCTGACGCCGCTCACGGGACGTACCCATCAGTTACGCATTCATATGGCTGAGCTGGGGCATGGAATTCTGGGCGATTGCTGGTATGGCAGCCCTGAAAGCATGGCGGGTGCGGATCGGCTCTGCCTTCATGCGGCGGGTCTGTCTTTTACCCATCCGGCGACAGGGCAGATGTGTTCGTTCGAGGCAGATGCCTCTTTCATATAGAAACGGCGCCCTTGCGAGCGCCGTCATCAAAGGCCTGAATGTGTGGCCTATTTCTTTTTCTTCTTTGGTGTAGCTGGCTCTTCAACTTCGAAAGTGAGTTGCAGATTGACGCGGTATTTCTTGATTTTACCGTCTTTGATGACCGTGGACATATTGTTCACATTGGCAGATGCGAGGCCGCGAACGGTTTTCGAAAACCGTGCGGCAGCTTTCTCAATTGCGTCTTCGAAAGACTTGCTGGATTCCGCGAGCACCTGCTCTGATTTCATGATTGCCATGATTTTACGCCTCACATTTCGATTTTAAGATGTGAAGAGTGTCATCCAGCGTTGAGTGATCGTCTAGGGCTGAGCGCAGAAAGATCGAAAAATCAAAGTGTTATTCCCGCGAGACGGAGTGTTCCGGCATGAGGCTCGCGTGAATGGAGAGGATTTGGCTCAGCTATCCGTCTTGACGAGACGGTTCGTTCCGTCAACGCGCCGGTAGAAACAAGACTTGCGTCCGGTGTGGCAGGCCGCGTCTGTCTGGCGGATTTTCATGACAACGGCGTCCTGATCGCAGTCTGTGTAGACTTCGATGACGTCCTGGAAATGTCCTGAGGTTTCGCCTTTGATCCAGAGCTTGCTTCGCGAGCGTGACCAGTAGGTGGCGCGGCCCGTTTCAAGCGTTGCAGTGAGCGCTTCGGCGTTCATCCAGGCAAGCATGAGAACATCGCCGGTATCAGCGTCCTGCGCGACAGCGGCGATGAGGCCATTGGCATCAAACTTAGGACGAAACTCTTCAGTTTCGTCCTGTTCTTTTCCGGAAAGGGGCGGTTGAAAACTCATAGCCGCCTTATGCGCTAAGGCTTATTTGCCCGCAAGACGCAGGAAGCGGTCGCGCTTATCTTTGTCTGTTTTGAACACGCCAGTGAACTGGGTTGTGATCGTAGAGACGTCAGGGTGGTGCACGCCACGTGTCGTCATACACTGGTGCTTTGCATCGATCAGAACCGCGCAGCCTGCTGGCGCGAGGCTTTCTGTGATCGCGTCACAGATTTGCGCTGTCATGGTTTCCTGCGTTTGGAGACGCTTTGCGAAAATCTCAACGACGCGTGCGAGCTTGGAAATGCCGACAACCGCGTCCGTTGGCTGGTATGCAACGTAAGCTTTGCCAAGGAATGGCGCCATGTGGTGCTCACAATGGCTCTCTACGTCGATTTCGCGCAGCATGACGAGGTCATCATAGCCCTGAACGTCATCGAATGTGCGTGAAAGATAGGCAACCGGATCTTCTGTGTAGCCTGAGAACCATTCTTCATAGGCTTTGACCACACGTTTAGGTGTATCAATAAGACCTTCACGTCGTGGGTCATCACCCGCCCATGCGAGCAGTGTCCGGACCGCGTCTTCCGCTTCTTCACGGGAAGGACGTGTGAGTGGTTCTGTGCGCTCGTAAGAGCCAGGTGTCGTGATCTTGTCCATGGTCATGGAAATCCTTGGTCTGAGGGACGAGGGTCGAGCCGACTTGCGCCGGACTTAACGCCCGCCCGGGTGAATACCCTCAGGGCAGTAGAGGTTTGATATAGGGCTTATCTGTGCCCTTTACCAGCGTGCTTACGTTGGTTTTAGGAAAACGGATTTCAGAAAAACGTGATTTCTGAATCATTTTTTCCATTTTCCATAAGCGATCCAGAGCCTTCCCCAAGGGTAGGGTATCCATCAGAAACGTCAGCTTCGGCGCTCTGATAAAGTCGTCTGAAGGGGGAACCGTACAGGCCTTCAAACGTTTGTACTCCCGAATAATGGGGGTCTCTTGAAAAGTTATATTCTGAACACGCTGGATGACATCCGGTCGAGCTACTGGTTCATCCCGCTGGTTATGGCGATTATCGCGGCCGCGCTTTCCTATGTTGGAATCCGCGTGGATACCGCGATTGGCGATACAGCGCCTGATTGGCTGGGCTGGCTTTTCGATAACCAGCCGGAAGGCGCGCGGGCTGTCTTATCGACTGTTGCCGGGTCCATGGTCACTGTCGGCGGGGTGGTGTTTTCTATCACACTGGTCTCTGTTTCGAACGCGGCCTTTCAGTTCGGTCCACGTCTTCTGACAACTTTCATGCGGGACAGATCGAACCAGATCACGCTCGGAACCTTCACTGCCACGTTCCTGTATTGCCTTCTGGTTCTGCGTGCTGTGCAAAGCGCGCCAGCCGATGCGAGCGATGAAATGGCGTCCGAGTTTGTGCCTCATATCGCACTGCTGGGCGCGATCGCATTAGCGATCTGTTCGATTGGCGTCCTGATCTATTTTATTCACCACGTCCCGCAATCCATCCACGTCTCGCGTCTGGTTGCGGGCATTGGCGGCGAACTTTGCAGTCAGCTCGATGAGCGGTTTCCCACGCCACTCGGCGAAGGCAGCAAGACGTCTGATAGGGGAGCATTGGAAGAGAAGCTGTCGGATGGGCGTGCCATACGGGTGAAAAAGTCCGGCTATATCCGGATCATAGACGGGGACAGCCTTATAGCGCTCGCCTCCAAATACGATCTCATGATTGAACTGTTGTGCCTGCCCGGTGGCTTTATTACCTCCGGAGACGCCGCCATGCGTGTTGTCGGGCTGGAGGCGCACGAGGACTGTGATGCGATTGAGGATGAGCTTCGCGCTGTTGTAGCTCTCGGAGCCATGCGTACGCCGATGCAGGATGCGGGCTTCTTGGCCGAAGAGCTCTCCGAGATTGCCCTGCGGGCGCTATCGCCCGGCGTAAATGATCCGCATACCGCGATCACCGCCATGCACTGGATGGGCGCAGCACTGACACTTCTGGGCGAGCGCGAGGACCTGTCTTCGGTACGACGCGATGAGAATGATGAGCCACGCGTGCTCGCGCCCGTCGATGGGTTTGATAATCTGATGCGCGCAAGTCTGTGGCGCGTACTGCCGTTTGCGGCGCGCAATGTGACTGCGGGCGAGCAGCTTGTCGCCATGACAGAGCATTTGCGGGCCCGTCTTGGCGAGGAGCGGCGCAAGCAGTTGGATGATCTGATGGAATGCTTCTTTGAAATTGCGCGTGAGAGCCTCACCGCAGAAGAAGTGAAATACCTGACGGCGAAGGCGAAAACCTGCCGAGAAAAAGCGCCAGAGCGGGTATAAACTCTGGCGCCATGGGAGCGGGGGAACGGAACCGCCCCCAGGTGTTCCTGAGAGTTAGTTCAGGAACTCCATAATAAGCTGCGATGCTGCAGCAACGAGGACGACCTCGTTATTATCTACCTGTGCATAGTAATGGCCGGACGGGGGAGGGGTCAGTCCGTACCGGTCATAGTCACGGATGACACGGTAGTTGTTATATGTGCGGTCGCCGTAACGGATCGCGTCGCGTTGGCCGTCTTCATAACCTTCCTGATAAGCTCTGCGCTCATCATCGCGGTCTCGCCAGTCCTGGCGGTCATTGTCACAGCGTCCCTGCATTTCATGTCCTGGCGGACAGTGTGGCGGGTCGGCAAAGGCCGGTGCTGAGGTGCCGATCAGGCCAAGGGAGAGCGCTGATGCGGCAAACATTTTAGTCATGGGCGTCATATCTGCCTCCTTAATTGGTATGCAGACACAACGCGGCTTTGTGGGCGAACGTTCCGAGTGTTACAGATGTTTCAGGCAGACGCAGCCGGTCAGTCCGGGCTGGTCACATAACGTGTCGCGTAAGTGTGCGCTTCTTCAAAGCCGTGCGCCAGATGGCGGATGACAACTCTGTCCTGCGAGCCTTCGGGTACATAGCTGAATTCGCAATCTCGTGTTTTCATCACATTGAGGAAGACCTGCGAGGCACGTTCATCCAGCAGTGCGCGCCCGTTTAGGCCTTCACCGATCTGGCGTGTCCGGTTCCCGCATGCATAGGCCCAGCCTGTGCCGGCCTGTGCGCTATGAATGACGAGCGTAATGGTCGGCGCGCGTCCGGAGCGATGCTCGGTAACGGCCATGTTCGGAACCGGCACGGGATGTCCTGAAAGGATTTCGCCGGAGAAAGGCGCGACGTCACAAGCGGCATGTTGGCCGTTCCCGTTGCGGGAATACTGGCAGCTTGCCATCCAGTTTCCTGTCGTGATGACGTGATTGCGTGAATAGAGGCCATCACGTTCCTGAATCACATTGCGCATGGTCTGTAATTCAAGTGGCAAAGGCTCTGCAGAAGGCGTGACGCCAGCGCCGCGAATGCGCTCTATGCGGGCAAGTTCGTCAGCGCCGGGGGATGGGCAGGCCGCAAGGAATATTGCGGCCCCTATCAAGAGGCTGACTGATTTATATCCTTTGTAATGCGTCCGGTATGACATGTTGAAGCCCGCACCTTTCCGCATCCAGTGTCTCGTAAAGCCTTTTCCGGCCTACCAACGTCACCCTCAAAATTTGAATTAAATTCCCGCTTGGTTAGGCTTTGTTAGAGCCTTGTCTTTATGGAAACGTTCCAAAAGCTGTCCTGACGAACGGGCGAAAATGTCAGAGGGTGGACTTTGTCACGGGTGAAGACATGTCCGACTTGGGTGGAATATGACCTTGATCCAGCGTTACGAGCAGTTGCTCCGGATAGACCCGGGCACGCCGACGGAAGACCTGATTCGATATAGGGCGATCTGGTTGGTCGGACTCATGTTCGTAGCCATGCAAGTCGTTAATCTGATTGTCATTTCGATTGATCACAGTGAGTGGACGTATGACCATACAATCTGTTTGATCGTCATTGTTGTGATCACGCTCAGCGTCCATATGCTACGATGGTTTAAGGACTATCATGCGTATGCCTTGCTGTATTCTATCACCCTCTTTCTGGGGATGATCGCTTCGGCTCTTCCTCAGAATGCGGGTATCAACTCGGCGCTTGTGCCACTTCTGATTGTTGGTCCGCTCCTGTGTGGTTATATTTCGGGGCGACGGGCGGCGATTATTTTCTGGGCCGTCGGCGCACTGGTGATTTGTTTTCTGGCCTGGGTGACATGGGACTCTCCAGTGCAATGGGCATCCGGCGAGCGACATCGCGACCTGAACCGCGCAACCAACGCATTTTACTTTATGACACTTTCTGCCACTTTGTCAGCGATGCTGACGGGGCGTACCTTTATGGCGCTTCGCAAGATGCGAGAGAATGCCGAGCGTGCTGCGCGTGCAGAAGCAGCCCAGTCCGAGTTTCTGGCCAAGATGAGCCATGAGCTGCGCACGCCATTGCACGGTGTTATCGGGCTCACAGACGTCCTTATCCGGTCTGATCTGAACCGGCGCGAGAAGGAGCTGACAGAGACGCTGCGCGAATCCGGTGACTCGCTGCTGCTTATCCTCAATGATCTGCTCGACCTTTCCAAAATCGAAGCGGGTAAGATGACCATCACGCTTCAACCGGCCAATTTGCGTGCGGCGCTAGAAAAAGATGTTCAGGGCTGGGCTGAGGTCGCAGAAGCACGTGGTCTCGGTTTTGTGGTCAGCTTACCTGACGAGCTGAATATCGGTGCCGAGCTCGATGAACTGCGTTTGCGACAGGTCGTGCATAATCTGGTCTCGAACGCGGTGAAATATACTGATGCCGGCGAGGTGCGCTTTGAGGCGGAGCTTACCGACTGCACGAATGACAGTGCGGTTCTCCAAATGCGAGTGACCGACACCGGAAATGGCATCAGCCCCGAAGCGGTGCCGCGTATTTTTGAAGCTTTCGTACAGGGCGATGTCAGCGGGGATAATGTCGAGGGCGGCACAGGCCTCGGCCTGCCAATCTCTCGTATGCTGATTGAGCTGATGGGCGGTGAGCTGACGCTTGAAAGAACCGGCCCGGAAGGCAGCGTATTCTGCGCCCGCCTGCCTTTGCGGTGCGTAGACCAGCCGGAAGATGAGGACGACGATCCAGTCGTTCTCTCCGGGCTTGGTGAGCTACGCGCGCTTGTTGTTGAGGACCATGAGGTCAACAAACTGGTGCTCGGCGAGTATTTGAAGATTCTGGGTGTCGACTTCGAGATGGTGGCTGATGGCGTAGAGTGCCTGAACAGGCTCGAAAATAATGCCTTCGATGTCATTCTTATGGATAAGAACATGCCGCGCCTGAACGGTGTGGAGGCCACCCGCGCCATTCGCGAAAGCGGTAAGCATTTCGCCAACATCTATGTGGTCGCTGTGACAGCAGATGCGATGGTCGGTGAGCGTGAGCGGCTGCTTGCGGGCGGCATGGATGATTTCATCTCAAAGCCGCTGCGTATTGAGGAGCTGTTACGCGTTATGCAAGAGGCCCATCTGCGGAAGATGAGTGCCGCTGGAATGCCTGCGGTAGACTGAAGCTCGGAAATGAGTGACCAGCCCGTCTTTGAAGAACGGGCTGGCCGAAGGTGTGCTTTAAGACCGTGGTGGGAAGGCTCCGTCGACCGCAATGCACCACATCATTGTGAGAGATGGCTGGGTGTTAACGACGTCCGTATTTCCAGCGCCCTCAGTGGTAATGGCGTCCGAGGCAAAGTCCGGCCCATTATTTGTTCCCAGATCCGTGTATGCCAGCGCAGTGCTCGGGAATTGAGCCATAAGCGCGCCATCGAATGAGGCGCTGTTCCGCTGATCCGGAGACGCTTGCAGCGTGTGCGAGTGCTCGGGAAAGTTGGTTTGGGAAATATATGAGGTGTGCGAACCGTAATATATACCCCATGGATAATTGTTCTGGAGCCCAAGTCCCAGTCCGTAATGGACCGGCACTCGTCCATTCAGGTTCGGAAGTGCCATATTGATCCGTCCGTCGCCGCCATAGGTGTCACCGATTAAAGCGAATAATGGAGAATACTGTGCAATTGGCAGTATCTGACCACTCGCTTCCATAAAATCGCGTGGACAGAAATTGTACGAGGTGAGGATCACGTCGCCGATATATGGATCTGAACCGGCATTCGCGGTTCCTGTCGTGCCGAGAAATGCAGCGGCAGAGGCTATTGCGATAGAAAGCTTCTTTAGCATGTCTATTTTCCTTATTTGATCTGCTTAGCTGCGCGGCGGATAGGAGCCATTCACCGTGATGCAGTAACGCATCGCCAGAATTGGCTGCACATTGTCGACAGGGGCCGGCGAAACGCTGCCGCTTAGACCGATCTGCGTTGGCGCAAAATCATAGCTCGGATCGACGCTTGAGCCTGTGACCGCACGCAGCGGGGAAGCTGCGCTTGCCAGATGTGCACCGTTCGGATCGTTCGTGTTAGGCGGTTGCGACGTGGTCAGAACATTGTGACTGTGTGGTGGAATGTTGGCGACCGTCAGGTAGTTGTGTTCAATACCCGTCTCTACACCCCAGGGATAAAAGGTAAGCCCCGGGCCTTGTCCATAATGGACAGGTGCTCGTCCGCGCAGGTCAGGCATGCCAAAGCTGGTCGTACCATTTCCCCCATATGTTGTGCCGTATAATGAAAACAGCGCACTATTGTCGGCAATCGTCATCAACTGACCAACCGCTTCGACGGTGTTATATGGGCAATAGGATGCTGCCGTAACAATGACTTCACCAATATAGGTAGAAGGGCCCGCATGGGCGGTGCCGGACAGGGCTGCGCTGAATGCGGCAATACCCATGGATTTCAGAATTTGTGAGCGACGCATATTCGTCTCCTCTTACTCGTGGAATTTCGGGATTGCTGGTTTAGCTGCGCGGTGGATAGTCGCCATTAATGTAGATGCACCAGCGCATCGCGATGATTGGCTGTCGGTTTTCGAACGGTTGGGACTGACCCGTCGTTGAAATCGAATCTGTGTCGAGCATTTCGTCCGGCGCGACTGGACCCGCGTGGTAATAGTGCGCGGCAGACGGTAACGAGCTCAGATCGCCCAGCATTGCATTCGTCGAGTCGCCGGTATCTGTGTCTTCATTCGCTGACTGGAGCGCATGATTGTGCGTATACAGATTGGCGCCGCTAAGTGCGCGCGTTTCTGTTCCATCAGTCTGACCCTGGATGAATGTTGGCCCACCGCCTAATGTCGTGCCTCGGCCCATAGGAATGCGGCCTCGCAAATCAGGCAGGTTGAAATTGCTTATCCCATTCCCGCCATACATGACGCCGATCAGTGAATAGAGTGCCTGGTAAGAGGCGATGTCCAGCGTCTGACCTTCGGCAGGCAAAGTGTTCCGGGGGCAAAAGCTTGACCCGTTTAAAATCACGTCACCAATGTACTGATAGTCGCCGGCGTCAGCGGCACCCAGACAGGTGAGTGAGATAGCGGCCAGAGCGGCCCCTTTAAGCGTTTTCCTCATAATGAAACGTCCCTTCTTTGTGTGCTCTTTCGAGCAAAGCTAGGGTCTCGTAGAAATTGAAATTTCGCCAGATGCGAGAATCAAAAATATCGAACAGAAATAGAAAAGTGATTATTTACAGAGTTCTGGCAATATATTAATGTGTTTAGTTACACGTATTTCGATGACAATTTTTCTCCTATGGGTTGAGTTGTTCCGATTGATTTTTCAGGAAAAAATGAAATTAAGTGTTTGGCTGACGTCTGGCTCGGTCTGACTGGCGACAATCGGTCCGCTGTCGCTTTTATGGCCGAAAGTGTATTTTGCGGCCTTCGCAGAGCCTGCACATCAGAGCCGGAACGCCATGCCACAAACCCGCTTTACCTATCGCCGCCTGAGCCATCGACTGGATGCGCTGATCCGTGGCCGCTTGTGGCTGCAGGTGATCCTGTCGCTTGTGTTCGGTATTTCCTTCGGGTTGATGCTGGGGCCGGATCTGGCGCTCATTTCGCGAGACACTGCAGAGCTGATTAGCAAATGGGTGGCGCTCCCGGGAAAGCTGTTTCTCGCAGCGATCCGGATGGTCATAATTCCGCTGGCGGCGAGCTCCATCATTCTCGGTATAGCCGGCACGGGCAGTAGTGACGCGCTCAAATCCATCGGTCGCAAACTGCTGCTGTTTATCCTGTCTACGACGGTTGCAGCATCGGCTATCGGCCTTTTGCTGGCTCGTATGGCCAGGCCCGGTGGCGCAGATGATGTCACCGCAGAAGTGCCCGCTACACCGCGCCTTCCTTTTGTGACGCCCGATGCGCCGGAGCCAGGTTCTGCGTTGCAGGATATGACGCGCGATATTCCGGACATGATCACTAATCTGATCCCGCAGAATATAACGGCCTCTCTGCTAGAGCAGGACATGCTGGCGATTGTGGTCTTCTCACTCTTCGTGGGTATCGCCGCCGTGATCGCCGATAACCGCGAGCTGACCCGCCCGCTGGTCGCGCTGTCTCAGGCTATGCTTGAGATCAGCATGACGGTGATCCGTGTCGCCATGCGCTTTGCGCCGCTGGCTGTGTTCGGCCTGATGGCTGAATCCATGATGGCGAGCGGCGTGCAGACCTTGCTGGATCTTGCGGTCTATTGCGCCATCGTTCTAGCCGGCCTGCTGGCTCTGCTTGTGCTTTATCTGATACTTGCTGCTGTGTTCGGGCGTATCGGACCCGGTGCGTTCCTGAAAGCTGTAGGACCGGTCCAGTTGCTGGCATTTTCAACATCCAGTTCCGCAGCCGTGATGCCTCTGACGATGAAAACAGCTGTCGACAAGCTGAAGACGCCTACGTCGTTGGCGGGGGCGGTCATCCCGCTGGCATCCACTGTGAATATGGCAGGTACGGCGCTCTATCAGACGGTCGCGATTGTGTTTCTGGCCGATATTGGCGGGGCCAGTTTGTCCTTCGGGGATATGGCGCTTGTGATGATCACGCTGACCGGCGCCTCCATCGGTGCACCCGCTGCGCCGGGTGCGAGTATCGCCATCCTGTCTGCGACCGCGGCGAGCTTTGGAATTCCGCTGGAAGGCCTGCCATTGGTTCTGGGCGTGGACCGTATCCTCGACATGGCGCGCACCGCGGTGAACGTGACGGGCGATCTGGTTCTGTGCCGTATCCTGACTCCAAAAGGTGACGTGGTGAGTGCTGCAGAGAAACCGGACGCGGAATCCAGTTTAGTCAGTGGATGATTGCCCGTGTAGTGGAGATAGAATGGCTGTTTCCGGCGTGCAGCGCTGCCATGGTTCTTCGCTGAATGCTCCAGAATTGAACCGACCAAGCCGCATCACGAAGCGATCATTGTGAAAGGACCAATAAGCGTTCTCAAGATGGTTTGGAATGTCTGTGCCCGATGCATCTATCCAGTGTAGTCCGAAATTTGCGGTTCGTCCGGGGCACGCTTCTGAGAAACGTCGTTTCCAGATTGTCGATCTGATAGCTTCAAAATCCCAGCTTTCTATGTCGGCAACCGGAACAAGGTGGGCCCGCCCACCGTCGCAAGATACAGCATAGAGGCAGGCATAAGCATTACTGAGCCGCGGTTCGACCGGATGGTCATACCTATCCCGATATGCTTGCGCGCCATCAATTATCTCGCTTTTGGAGAGTGACCACCAGTTTAATGCCCGGCTGCCATAACCCTTGCTCCAAACCATCAGAATGGCCAGGGCGGGAATGAGACAGGCGATGATGATGAGGGTACGCTTCATGAGGGCGATGCCGTATTTTTGAGGTCTTCAGTCGGGCTAATGGGTGATCGTGTCGATTTCGAGATGTAATTCAGGGAGTATTGTGATCTCTGAATAAGAAAACCCCGAACGGACTATTCGGGGTTTTGCATTAAGTCAGAGGGCGACGTGCGATCCAGATCGAATCTAACAGATTGTATTTAACGTCTGTTCAGTCAGGGCTGGCATTTTGTGTGAACCGAAAGGCAAGCACATGGGACAGCATTCATCGAGAGATGCGATATCGGGACCTGCCCGTAGAGCGCAAGCACTTAGAAACCGGTTCAGCAAGGTTTCAAATGAGGCTGGGCTGGGGGCGAAAAGGCGACCTGTCTTCACGTTCGCTTATGTACGAGCGCTTTTGGTCACGATACTGTTGGGCTGCATTGTTGGCGTTATGTGCTGGGATGTGATCCGGCACCCATGGCCTGCGCATCAAACTGTGTTGCACTGGCTCGCCGCACCTGACTGCGATGCCGCCAGAGCTGTTGGTCTTGCACCTTCAAATCGCGGAGAGCCCGGCTATTACAATAAGCATGACGGTGATGATGACGGCATCGCATGCGAGGTCTGGCCACGATAGTGGTTGTCAGGAAACTAAACTTTCGCTAGCTGACTGCCTCATGAAAACGAACCTGCACCTCTGCCGCTGTTGCTGAAGACCGCTGCCGCCGGATTTTTCTCCGCCCGGCAAATCGCTTTATTCCGTTTTCACAAATCCAAGCTATAAGCCCCGACCATGACACTTCGCATCTATGACACTATGGCGCGTGAGAAACGCGTGTTTGAGCCTCAGGACCCTAAGCGCATCACAGTCTATGTGTGCGGGCCGACGGTTTATAACTATGCCCATATCGGCAATGCACGCCCACCTGTGGTGTTCGATGTTCTTCGCCGTCTGCTGAAAGACATTTACGGGCGCGGCTCTGTCGTGTTCGCGCGCAATATCACGGATGTCGAAGACAAGATCATCAAAAGCTCTCAGGAAACCGGTGAGAGCATTGCTGATATCACCCGCAAATATGCCGATATCTACAATGCTGATATGGCGAGCCTGAACGTACTCGCGCCAGACATTGAACCGTGGGCGACCAAGCACATTGAGGGCATGATCCGCATCGGCGAAAGCCTGAAGCGCAAGGGCTATGCCTATGTGACGAAAGACGGCCTCTATTTTCAGGTCGACCAGATGGACGACTATGGAAAGCTCTCCGGTCGTCGTCAGGAAGACAATGAAGCCGGGGCCCGCGTTGCTGTAGACGAGGGCAAGCGCAACCCATCTGACTTTGCCATCTGGAAGTTTGCAAAAGAGGGCGAGCCGGACGAGGCTATCTGGGATAGCCCGTGGGGCAAGGGCCGTCCGGGCTGGCATATTGAATGCTCGGCCATGATCAAGGCAGAGCTTGGTGACACGATCGACATTCATGGCGGCGGCATCGACCTTCAATTTCCGCACCATGAAAACGAGATTGCCCAGTCCGAATGCGCGCATGGCGAGACGCTGGCCAATTACTGGATGCATAATGGTTTTCTCGACATGGAAGGCGAGAAAATGTCCAAGTCATTGGGCAATGTGAAACTGGTGCATGATCTGGTGAAAGACTGGCCGGGCGAAGTGCTGCGCTATGCGCTGCTGTCTGGTCATTACCGTGCGCCGCTCGACTGGACGCGTGACCTGCTGGAGCAGTCCAAGACGATGCTCGACCGGATCTACGGCGCGTATCGCCGCGTCTGGGGTGACGGCAGGCCGGTGGCCGATGACCGCCATGGCGTGCGCGACAAGCTGATGGATGACCTCAACACGCCTCTGGCACTGGCTGAGCTCAATGCGCTGGCGTCCGAAGCCAATAAGGCGGCTGACGAGAAGAATGAGCAGGCGATGGAAACCGTCCGCAATATGATGTTCGACGCGGGGCAGGCGCTTGGCCTTCTCTCCAAAACTCCGATGGAGTGGGAGCAGGGCGGCGACGGCGATGACAATGCCCGCATTGATGCCCTCGTTCAGGCGCGTCTGGATGCCCGTAAGAATAAGGACTGGGCCGAGGCCGACCGTATTCGTGACGAGCTGAAAACTGAAGGTATCGAGATTATGGACGGCGCAGGGGGCGCGACCTGGAGACGGGTCTAAGTTTCAGTTTAAGTCGATCGAAACAAAACACCCGGCCATCACTGGTCGGGTGTTTCGCTTCTTGAGGTGTGTTTGTTGCTATGGGATGAATTAAGCGCCCGGAAGGCCGCCGGAGAACATCAGGCCAAGCAATCCCCAGACGGCAAATCCGCCTGCAACCATGATAATTGCGGTCGCCCAGTCTTGCACGGTGATCGGGTCATCTATCCGTTCTGATGTTTCGCGTTCGGTATGTGCGTCAGACAGTGTCACGTCGCTCATTGTATCCTCCTCAGGCTTTATCTATTCTCACATGCGGGAAGGCCCGCACATGGGTGCTTGAAGGTCAGGATAACCGAATCTGCCTAATAATGGAATAATGCTTATTCATTTTAGGCATGATGATCAACAGAAAAGTCGGGGCATTTATATGATCGCGAAGATAAAACGTGCGGGATTACAGGTTCTGCTTGCAAGCTTGATGCTCGTGGCGGCCTGTACTGCGCCCGGTTTGCAAAACGCTTTCGCAAGCGGTCCAACGATCTTTCTGGTTCGCCATGCTGAAAAGGAGGCGGGTGTTGATCCGCTGCTCACTGCGGAAGGCGAAGCCCGCGCCGCGCGCCTTGGTGAAATTATGGATGAACTGGGCGTGGACGCCGTCTGGTCGTCAGATACGCGTCGCACCCGCGCAACGGCCGCACCGGCGGCAGATGCAGAAGGCCTCGAAGTCCAGATCTATGATCTCGACGCAATGGAAGAATTCGCTGACACGCTTCGCAATTCGTCTGGCACAATACTGGTGCTCGGCCATTCGAACACGACGCCGGTTCTTGCGGCTATGCTGACAGGGCGCGACGAAGGCCCATGGTTCGATGAGGCTGATTATGAAAGTCTTTTCCGGATCGAAATTAACCGTCGCGGCGAGCCGCTTTCATTCCAGATGAGTTATGACGCGCTGGAACGTTATGCCTTCGACTGATAATTTCCCGCTTCGGATTTAACCTTACCCTGCCAGAAATGAGGCATATGCGTTTTGTGACTGCCTCTGACACCTCCAGAGATTGCCGTGACTGAGTGAGTCCGGCGATGTGAAACCCTCGCGCGAATAGTGGGTGGTTTCGCAAATGGCAGTGCAACAAAAAGTGGATATGACTTACGGGCTGGATGTTCTGAAACATTCGATCCAGCGTGAAGAACAGGTATATCGCACCCGCAATCCAGGCAGCGAGGAGCAGTTTCGCCGCGCCAAGCGCTGTATGCCGGGCGGTACGACACGCTCTACCGTCTACTACCCGCCATTTCCGCTAACCATCGAACGTGGCAGCAAGGGCCGCGTCTATGATGTAGACGGGCACGGCTATCTGAATTTCGTTGGCGAGTACTCGGCCGGTGTTTACGGCCATGATGATGGCATGACACGGCGCGTGCTGGATGCAATTGCGCGTCATGGCACATTGCTCAGCGGTCCGACGCGGCACGAAGACTTGCTGGCACGCCTGCTATGCTCGCGCTTCGGGTTTGAGCAGGTTCGCTTTTGTAATTCTGGTACCGAAGCCAATCTTCTCGCGCTTGGCCTCGCGCGCAATGCGACAGCCCGCGCAGGCGTTCTGGCGTTTTCAGGCGCCTATCACGGCAGCTCTCTTGTGCTGATGGAAGGGCGCGATGCGCTCAATATCCCGATTGATATAACGCTCGCCGAGTATAACGATATTGAAGGCACGCGCGCGCTGATTGAGGCGAACGCGTCCAAGCTTGGCGCGATACTTGTCGAACCGATGCTTGGCGCGGCAGGCTGTATTCCGGCAAAGACCGAGTTTCTGCAAATGCTGCGTGAGGTGGCAGACAAGCACGCCATCGTTCTGATCTTTGATGAGGTGATGACCTCGCGTCTAGGCCCTGCGGGACTGCAAGGCGTTGTGGGTGTTCAAGCAGACCTGACCACGCTCGGCAAATATATCGGGGGTGGTTTCTCCATGGGGGCGCTTGCAGGGCGGCGCGATCTGATGGCGCGCTTTGATCCGGCTTCAGGCGATGCATACCTTCCACATGGCGGAACGTTCAATAACAACGTCGCATCCATGGTTGGCGGGTATATCGGCCTCTCTGATTACTTCACTGAAGAAGAGGCGGTTCGCCTGAATGCGCGCGGCGATAAGCTGCGCAAAACGCTGAATGAGGCTGCGCGCGATCTTGGTGTGCCCGTGCAGGCGACCGGTCGTGGCTCGATCATGAATCTTCACCTGAATGACGGGGATATCACCCATCCTTCAGACTTGGATGTTGCGGGGGCGAGCGAGTTCAAGCGCCTCTTTCATCTGCATATGCTCAATCGCGGGATTTACGTCGCTGCGCGAGGCATGACGACGCTCAACCTCAATATGCACGAGGCCTATATCGCGGCGTTTGAGGATGAGTTCTCCCGCTTTATCGAACTCTATGGCAAAGACCTGGCGGCCTGCGTGGACGGGGCTTAGAGCCCCAGAAGTCCGCGCAGAATGTAAGCGGCGAGGATAACCACTGCGCCGCTCGTTACGGCAATGCCCATGAACCACGCAAGACGCGGCGCGATAGGGGCTGGTTTGCTTTCTGTGTTGTCTTCGGGACCAACAGGCTCAAAGATCTTAGTCATGATAACTCTCTTCCGGGTCTACTTTCCCCCAGAAGAGGGAGTAGACGTAGATTGTGTATGCCAGAATGACCGGCAGCATGATCGATGCGCCGACCAACATAAGTTGTAACGCATTATCCCGTGCTGCGGTTTCCCAAATTGTGAGCTCGAACGGCACAAGATACGGGAACAGGCTGATGCCGAGACCGAGATAGCCGGTCATAAAGAGCGCTGCAGACAGCACCATTGGACGCCAGTCAGGCGCTTTGTCACCCAGAATGCTGAGGTCCCGCCAGAGCGCGACAAGCACGAGGCCAGCAAGCAATGGGATAGGCGCGAGCGGCAGGAATTTGCCAAACTCGATTGCCTGCATCGTCACGCCCCAGCGTTCCGTCACACGCGGATCGATGGAGAGCGTTGCAAGGCTGATAGCCGCCATGGCGAGTGCGACGAACAGGGACGACCGGCGCGCCCAGGCGCGGGACCATTTCTGCAGGCTGCCTTCCGTTTTCAGGACCAGCCAGGATGAGCCGAGCAGGACATACCCACCAGCGACGGAGACTGCGACGAGCAGTGTGAAAGGTGTCAGCCAGTCAAATGTACCACCCGCAAAGCTGCGCCCATCAACGCTCACGCCCTGAATGAAGCCACCAAGGATCAGACCTTGCGCAAAGGCTGCGAACAGAGACCCGTAGGAGAAGGCACCATTCCAGAAATGGCGTGTCGTCTTACGGACGGCCTTGTGGCGGAATTCGAACGCAACGCCGCGGAAAATGAGCGCGGCGAGCATGAGAAGCACCGGAATATAAAAAGCCGGCATCAGAATGGCGTAGGCGAGTGGGAAGGCCGCGAACAAGCCGCCGCCGCCCAGAATGAGCCAGGTCTCATTACCGTCCCAGACGGGTTCTATTGTGGCCGTCATCAGATTGCGTTCTTCGTCGGATTTCGCAAATGCCGTCAGAATACCAATGCCCAGGTCGGACCCGTCCAGAAGGACGTAAAGCATGACCGCAGTGGCGATGAGAAAAGACCAGATAAGTGGGTAATCCATGGCTCAGGCCTCCTCTGCCTTGTCTGTAACCGATGCAAGCGCAGAGCCGGGCGCGCGGTGTTCGCGAACGGGTGGATCGGTCGGGTCATCGTCGAAGCCACGTGTTGCGATCCGGGCCATGTAGATGACGCCTGCGGTGAAGATGATCGCATAGACCACCATGAAGACGATCAGTGATGTCGCAACCGCTGCCGGTTCGACGGGTGAGATACTGTCTTCGGTTCGAAGGAAGCCATAGACGGTGTAGGGCTGGCGACCGACTTCGGCGACAATCCAGCCAGTGATAACAGCCACAAAGCCGAGCACGCCGCTTGGAACTGCCAGCCAATGGAAGAGGCCGGGCTTCTCGATACGCTTCATAGCCCAGAGTGCGACGCCCCAGCCGCCCATGAACAGCATGATCATGCCGGCGCCGACCATGATGCGGAACGACCAGAAGACAGGGAAGACAGGTGGCCGCTCATCTTCAGGGAAGGCGTTCAGCCCCTGAAGCGGTTCATCTGTATTGAAAAGATAAGGACTGGTGCCGGGGATCATGATCTCGGCGATATTGCGCTCGTTCTCTGCATCCGGGATGGCAAACAGGATGGTGCCCTGAACGTCGCTGGTTTCCCACCAGCCTTCCATCGCGGCCACTTTGGCGGGCTGGTAATGGTGGGCGACTTCACCAGACCAATGACCGGCCCAGATTTGTAGGGGCATGAGCAGAAGCAGCGTGCCGGACGCCATACGGATTTGCCAGCGGGTCGGCTCCGTCACGCGGCCGCGAATGACCTGATACGCACCGGCGGCCAGAACAACAGCTGCGGTCGTGATAAAGGCAGCGAGCATCATATGGACATAACGGGACGGGAAGCTCGGGTTGAAGATGACCGCCCACCAGTCTGTCGCAAAGAAGTTGCCGGTTTCAGGGTCAATGTCGAAGCCAACAGGTGTCTGCATCCAGCTGTTTGCAGACAGGATCCAGAAAGCAGAGATGGACGTGCCGATTGCTACCGCGCAGGTCGCGACGAAATGGAGTGTCGGGCCAACGCGCTTCCAGCCGAACAGCATTACACCAAGGAAGGTCGCCTCGAGGAAGAAGGCCGTCAGCACCTCATATCCGAGAAGCGGGCCGATCACGCTGCCTGCCTTGTCGGAGAAGACGGCCCAATTTGTGCCGAATTGGTAAGACATGACAACGCCGGAGACGACGCCAATACCAAACGCCAGAGCGAAGATTTTCACCCAGTGCAGATAGAGGCGTTTGAACACCTCTTTCTTCGTGAACAACCACAAGCCCTCGGCGACTGCCAAGAAGGCAGCAAGGCCGATGGTGAAAGCAGGGAACATGATGTGGAAGGCGACCACAAAAGCAAATTGCAGTCGCGACAGGATCAGCGCGTCGAATTCCATAAGAATAACTCCTCGCCGATCTGAGTAACATATTTTAGAGGCCTCTAATATGTTACAGAGTGCCACTGAGGCGGAATATCTCACAAACAAAGTGGGGTATTTCGGTTGGAAATAAGCTGTAAAGGAATCATGCTATTGCTTCATGAGTGAAGCCTTTTAAGGAGCACGCTCATGTCCTCAGCACGTCGCGCACGCGTTTATCAAAAACTGCAGTCTGCCAGCCACTGCGTTCAGAAAACCGCAGACCGGCTTGTGCAGGAGGCAGGACCATTGACCACCTCTCAGGCTGCGGCGCTTTCAGTGGTTGCGGGCTTTGCGAGCTGTAACCAGCGGATGATCGCCAGCCAGCTCGGCCTCAATGAATCTGCCGTCACGGCGATGGTAACACGGCTTATTCGGGACGGATTTTTAACGCGTGCGCGGTCCAGGACCGATGCGCGCACATGGCTTCTCACGCTGACAGACGCGGGGCGAGATGCGCTCCAGTCTGTGAATGGCCCGTTCGCCGAGATCAATGACCGGCTGGAAGCGGTACTGACCGAGGCTGAAATCTACCAGCTAGCTGATATGTTGAAGCGCGTTGCTGACACCTTCGGCGAAACAGAGCAAAGCTGACGGCATTCAGGCTCATCCGGTGGACAGAGCCTTTCAAATCTGAACGAAGTGGGTTCATGAGCGCTACAAATCCTTCCACGCTGTGCCGGTTGTTTGATCGCCTTGTCGAAGAGACTGAGGGCGATACGGTTTCTGTCGTCCGCCTGATGAAGATTGTAGGGCCACGCTCTTATGGTCCGCTGATCATGCTGTTGGGTTTTATCTCGGTAAGCCCGCTCACAATCATTCCCGGCGCAACATGGCTGGTCGCTTTGCTGACGCTGCTGATTACCGGACAGATCGTTCTGGGCTTTGAACGCCCCTGGGTGCCGAAGAAGATTCTCGAATTCAAATTCAATCGGGAACATCTTCTGGCCGGTGCGAAAGGGGCGCGCGGCTGGGCTGAAGTGTTCGACCGAATTCTTCGTCCACGTCTGTCTTTCCTCACCCGCAAGCCGTTTTTGCAAGTCGTGGCGCTGATGTGTGTTGCCGCAGCTTTGGTGACATTTCCGCTTGGCCTCGTGCCGTTCGGGCCGGTTCTGCCGGGGCTGACCATTCTTGTATTCGGTCTTGGACTGATGGCACGCGATGGCATCGTTATTCTGCTCGCGAGTTCGGGCCTGATCGGATCGTTTATTCTGGTGACGCGTCTTGCGTCCCGCTGGCTCGATCTCGGCTGGTTTTCCTGATGGCTCTTGCTGATTTGTAGTCTAAGACTTTCGGATAATTAATTGCAAATGACTTGCAATCGCGTAATCTGACGTCATCTTTGGTTCCAAAGGGCGGGCATCTGCCACTGAAAGGATCCTCATGTCTCAGACAATTAAAACGCCGAACCGCACAGCGCCGGTGATCGAGCGCGTGCGTCTCGAACCGGTGAAGCGCAATCTGATTGTGTCCGAGAAGTATTATGTCAGCCCGAACATGCTGCGCATCGTTGTGACGGGAGAGGAACTCGTAGGGTTCAACGCGCCGGGCGCCGACGACAACATCAAAATGATTGTGCCTGATGAAGCCGGAAACATGGTGATGCGGAGCTATACGCCGCGCCGCTATGATGCGTCGGCTGGTGAGCTAGAGATCGATTTTGCGCTCCATCTTGCAGGGCCTGCTACAAAATGGGCACTGGATGTAGAGGTCGGTGAGACCGCCATCGTCGCAGGGCCGCGCGGTTCAAAACGCGTATCTGGCGACATTGATCGCTGGGTGATGGTGGGTGATGAAACTGCCATTCCTGCTATGGCGCGCCGGCTGGAAGCGGCCGAAGCGGGCGAGCGGATTACCGCAGTGATCACCATTCCGTCCAGAGAGGACATGCAACAAATAGAGAGCGCGGCGGACGTCGACTATGTCTGTGTTTACCGTGACGAGCTGGGCGTTGGCGCAACCGATACGGCCAGCCTGATCCGCCAGCTTGAGCCGATGGATATCCGCGCGGGCGTGTTCGTCTGGCTGGCGGCAGAAGGCGGCGTGGTGCGCACCCTTCGAACCTATTTGACAGATGAAAGAGGCCTCGATCGCCGCTGGATCAAGGCCTCCGGTTATTGGGTTGAGGGCGAAGCCGATACCACAGCCAAGTTTGACTAGCCCGTAGCGGAACGGCGGCTCGTCCTGGGCGTGCGAACTATAGATAGGGTAGCCACATCATTTTAATGGTGCCGAAAACGCCGGTCGCCATAAGTCCTGTCGCAAAGAGGATGAGCAGCGCGACTGCGGTTTTCATCATACCCGACCGGGACGCACGCGCGGCGCGCCAGAGTTCCAGAAGCAGAAGCGGGATCATGTAACTCCCAAACTCCAGAACCGGGTCTATGACAGGTTGCAGGTCTGGCGAAGCTTTGAACATGCCGCGCCCGATCAGAGACCATGCCATGATGAATACTCTGAAGAACCAGACCCCTGCGGCGACCATAAAGAGGCGCAGGGCCCAGATTTCATGATCTCTGATCCGGCGACGAACCGCGTGGCGAATGGTGAAGGCGGAGAAGACCAGAATGAGTACGCCATTCAGGCTGACCGCGATTGCCGAGTCGAATGAGGCCTGAGAGCCTCTGATCCATGTCATCCAGATGCCGGTCATTGCCAGAATGACTGCCAGCAGGAGAAAGATGCGTCCGTTGATTCTATGGAGCCTTGGTGCAGATTTCCGGATGTTCGGGATAAGCTGGATCAGGCCTGACAACGTCATAACGGCCGCCAGAAGGACGTGTGCAGCGAATACAAGATTACCTGCGAAATCCCCTTCAACATGCCCCGTCAGTAAGGGCTTGTCATTCCATGCACTGAATTGCCCTGTAATAGTGCGCGTGCCGTAAAATCCGAGAATGAAGAGAATGAAACCTGTCTGGCCCACCAGAGCAGTTGCAAACCAGAGACGGGTTGCGGCCTTCAGGAAAAACGC
This sequence comes from Ponticaulis sp., assembly GCA_002723155.1. Lineage (GTDB taxonomy): Bacteria > Pseudomonadota > Alphaproteobacteria > Caulobacterales > Hyphomonadaceae > Ponticaulis. Next base: position 133,767 of record PBNO01000010.1, read on the forward strand.
GCCGGAAGATTGAGGGCTTGTGCGCGTGGGTGAAATTGAGACGGACATGCTCATGTACCTTTTTGCTGTCGGTAGCGGCAGTTGGCGGATTATGACCTGTGGCGTCTTGCCGATTTGGAATTCGGCTATGTTTTCCGGTAATGATACTTATCTTTCCCATCTTGGGCGCGTGTTCGCTTTATGCTTCAGTTGATCATCATTGCTGGATTTCTGGTTTCCATCGGCCTCGTACTGGCGACGGCAAGAAAGCGTATATGGGGCGACGACCAGCTCCTGAGATTGGTCTGGACCAGCTTTGCCATAGCGATACTGAGCTTTGGTGTGTACGGGCTCTCAGAGGGCAGGCTGGGATATGCGGGCTGGATTTTCGGTGTTTTAAGTTCGGTCACATGCGGTCTCGCATGGCTTTTATCGCGCGCCTTGTTTCGAACGTCCGTCAAGGCAGACCGCTGGCCGTTCATGGTTGTGGGGGTGCTCCTCATTACGGGGCTGGCCGGTGATGTCTTCGATTATTTTGGTGTCACGAACTCCCTGACGGGCGCGTTGAACACAGTTCATACGCTTCTGAGTTCTACGGTTCTTTTGATGGCGCTGATCGAACCCTTAATTGGCCTGCCAAAGACTGCGAAGCAGTCTGAGAAAATGTTCCGGATCACATTTGCGGGTGGCTACGGGCTCATTCTTTCTGTCGGGTATATCTGGCTGAGAGGCGCGGTTGAGGGCGATTTTGCGCTCCAGTGGTCTCGTGAAATTCGTCTGATCTGCGCACTCATAGCTTTGTTCGCGGGTGGCGCTGCTGTCTGGTACCGTAGCCGCAATCCTTATTTGTCCAGATTCAAAGGTGAGGCCGCAACAGATGACGAGAAGCGCCTTGCAGACCGGATACGCGGTGCCCTTAGCGACAGTGACCGGTTTACCAGCGCCGACCTTAAGGTCGCTGATATTGCTGCACTCCTTGGTGCGCCTGAGCACAAGATCAGCCGTGCAATCACTATGCATCTGGGCTTTGCGAACTTTAACCGGCTCGTGAACCATTATCGGATCGAAAGGGCATGCAATATGCTTTCCGATCCGCAGTTTCAGGATTTACCCGTGCTTACCATCGCTATGGATAGCGGGTTTGGCTCGATAGGGCCGTTCAACCGGTCGTTCAAAGACGCGACCGGTATGACACCATCTGTCTACCGGCGCTCCAAATTACCAGCAGCGGCCGCGACGGCTACCTGAACGGCGGTTCGTCGAAGGAGCGTAGCTTGCGAGAGTGCAGGCTTTCTGCGCCTTCGTCTGCCATGCGTTCCAGCGTGCGAATACCGATCTGGATATGCTCGCCAATGGCGCGGGCATAGAAAGCGTTCGCCGCACCTGGCAGTTTGATTTCGCCGTGCAGCGGTTTGTCTGAAACAACCAGCAGCGTTCCATACGGCACACGCAGGCGATAGCCATTGGCTGCAATCGTTGCGCTCTCCATATCGATGGCAATCGCGCGCGACAGGTTAATACGCTTGGCTGAGGCTGTGTAGCGAAGCTCCCAGTTACGGTCGTCAGTCGTGACGACGGTACCCGTACGAAGGCGCTTTTTCAGGCCTTCGCCGCTTTCGCCCGTAACATCGACAGTCGCCTGTTGCAGCGCGACCTGAACCTCGGCAATCGGCGGCACCGGAATATCCGGCGGCAGCATATCGTCAAGAACGTGGTCATCACGCAGATAGGCGTGGGCGAGGGCATAGTCGCCAATGCGTTGCGAGTGGCGCAGGCCCCCGCAATGGCCGACCATGATCCAGCACTGCGGACGCAGAACGGCGAGGTGGTCTGTGATCGTTTTGGCGTTGGACGGGCCAACGCCGATATTCACCATGGTGATGCCCTGACCATCTTTGCGGCGCAGGTGATAGGCTGGCATCTGGAAGCGGCGCCACGGCGCGTTCTGGATTTTCTCCATCGCGTTTTCTGTGTCGGCGAAAACTTCTACGCCGCCCGCGGCAGACAGGCTTTCATATTTGTCGTCTTCCTTGAGACGCTCTACGGCCCATTCGGCAAAGGCGTCGATATAGCGGTGATAGTTGGTGAAAAGCACATAGCTCTGGAAGTGCTCGAAAGGCGTGCCGGTATAGTGCTTCAGACGCTGGAGTGAGAAGTCGGTCCGCGGGGCATCGAACAGGGCCAGTGGCTTGGTATCGTCGACATCGAAAAAGTCTCCGTCTGCGATTTCATCGCCGATAGAGACGAGCTGCGGCGTTGGAAACCAGCGCGCAATATCTGCCGCCAGAGACATATCCAGTCCTTCGCCCTGAGAGGCTTCCCAGACATAAGGATACGGAATTTCCTGTTTGGACGGGCGCACTTCAAGTTCGACATCATAGTCGCGCAGGATCGGCTCCAGCTGCTCGCGCAGATAGGTCTCAAACACTGCTGGCTGCGTGATCGTTGTCGTGTATGTGCCGAAATCGGAAAACTTGCCGAAAGATCTGGAAATCTGCGGGACCGCGCTTTCCGAGTAATATTTTACGACAAGTTCAGGGTAGCAGAACAGGCCTTTGGCGCGGGCGGCGCGATCCGGGATCGTGCCATTCTCAGCGAATTCGGTGAGGGCTGTTCGAAGGTTTTCGCAGGCTGTCGTATACAGCCGGTTCAGTTCATCAATTACAGTATCAATTTTCATGTATGGCTTTTAGTGCGTTCGGAGGCTTCGGGCAAGAATGCGTGGGATTGAAACTTTGTTCAGATGGGGCAGATAGGATCGTCAGAACGCAGTCAAACGGGAGCATTGCATGGAAATCGAACATCTGGACCTTCCAGGATTGATGCTTGTGACGCCCCGTGTTTTTGAAGACGGTCGCGGAAGCTTCTCAGAGATGTTCAATGAACGCGAGTTTCAGCGTCGAACCGGCGTGGACTTTCGTGTGGTGCAGGTGAACCGGTCCGTCTCTGCGCAGATCAACACAATACGCGGTCTGCACGCGCAAATGCCGCCAGACGCGCAGGCCAAGCTTTTGCGCGTCGAGCATGGACGCATTCTGGATTGTGTCGTTGATATCCGCCGCGGCTCGCCGACCTATCTGGGCTCTGTCACGATAGAACTGTCAGATGAAGACGATACCCAGCTGTTTGTGCCTAAAGGCTTCCTGCATGGGTTCCGCACGATGGAGCCGAATACACGTGTGATCTATAAGGTTGATGCGCATTACAGCCCACAGACCGAGCGCTCTGTCCGGTTCGATGATGCTGATCTTGGATGCGACTGGCAGCTGGTCGGTGGTGAGGAACTTCACCTGTCGGACAAAGACCGTGACGGGATGGCCTTTACTGATCTCGACAATGCGTTCGCCTATCAGCCGGTGCGGATGTAGGCAGGTGCTTTTTCGCCGCGTTCGATTGCGGCTGCCTGCTGCGCCAGCCATTCGCGCCGGATATCCTCGCTGCAGGAATGCTGTCCATCTGGTGACCAACCCGGTGGTTTGATAATGCGCATGAACCAGCAGACCGGCGCAAACCCGTCAGAGATACAGTCACGGATCAGGGCGATCATTTCGTGATAAGCAATCCAGATCGGGTTGTAGGAATTGATCGGTTTGACGATACCGTAGACGGGCTCTTCGTCAGGGTCTTCTTCGATGAAGGTGCCGAACATCTTGTCCCAGATGATGAAGACACCCGCATAATTCATATCGAGATATTTCGGGTTCGTTGCGTGATGCACCCGGTGATGGCTCGGCGTATTCATGACCGCTTCAAACCATGCCGGCATGCGGTCGATCACGCGGGTGTGGATCCAGTACTGATAGACCAGATTGAGACCGGCCACGAAGAACACCATGAGCGGGTCAAACCCGATCAGAACGAGCGGGATACCAAGGAAGGTCAGCCCCGATAGCGGGCCGAACCATGGCTGACGAACGGCCGTTGTCAGATTGTATTCCTCGCTGGAATGGTGGGTGACATGCTCCATCCAGAACCAGCGCATGCGATGCGCGAACCGGTGCTTCCAGTAGTAGACAAAGTCGTACAGCACAAAGGCCAGTGCCAAGGTCCACCAGGTCGGTGGCAGATGGAATGGGCTGAACTGGCTAAAATAAATGAACACGGCGAGGCCGATTGCGCTGGTCAAAGCGTTGATGGCGACATTGCCAAGGCCCATGGCGATGGATGCAAACGCATCCTTCGTGCCGTAATGGCCATTCAGGCGTCCGGTGCGCACAGCCCACCATTCACCCAGAATTGTGATGATGAAAAAGGGAACGGCAAACAGAACCGGGGACGGAAATTCAGTCATTCAAAACCTCTACTCACGATTCCGTGAGTTTTAAAGGGCGGGCGAGTAATCCGGTCAGCATTGGCACGAAACGCTGCATAACTATTCGTGGCTGCGAAATATCAGGTTTCATGATCTGGTTGGCTTGCAGCACTCGGCAATTCGCGCTTAGTGCCGGTTAGTTGTTTATTCAGGGGACATAAAATGGGTGACATTATTTCGCCGAGTGCGGAGCTTTCAGACAAGCTGGTGAAAGCCGCTATCGATGCAGGCGTTGTGATCATGGAGGTCTATAACGCCGCCGACGGGATCAGTACCGATACCAAGAGCGATGATTCACCTGTCACAATCGCCGACCAGAAAGCTGAAGAACTCATTCTGAAGGTTCTCAAAGAGGTGACGCCAACCGTGCCTGTGCTGGCTGAGGAATCAGTTGCTGCGGGCAACATCCCCGATGTGGGAGAGCAGTTCTATCTGGTGGACCCGCTCGACGGTACAAAAGAGTTCATCAAAAAGGGCACTGACTTCACGGTGAACATTGCGCTTATCCTGCATGGCCGTCCGATTATGGGCGTGGTCTATGCGCCGGCGCGCAATCACATCTGGGTTGCTGAAGGCCCGGCGACGGCGTGGGAAGCTGATGTTGCACCGGGCGGTGATGTGCCGGCTGAGGCTGATCGCAAGACTCTCAAAATCCGGAAACTGCCGGACGCAGGCGTGACCGCTGTTGCTTCTAAGAGCCACCGCACGCCGGAAACAGACGAGTTTCTCGGCAAGTTCAATGTCGCCGAACTGGTCTCCATGGGCTCGTCTCTCAAATTCTGCATGATCGCAGCTGGCGACGCTGATCTCTATCCGCGCCTCGGCCGCACAATGGAGTGGGACACAGGCGCGGCGCATGCGGTGATCTCCGCTGCGGGCGGCCGTGTCTTGACGCTTGAGGGAATTGACCTCACTTACGGAAAAAAAGAGCGCGGCTATGACAATCCGCATTTTGTCGTTTATGGTGATTTAGAGCCGCCGACAGCGTGATTTGGTCTGGCGGCGGATCAGGAATTTAGATCAAGGGCGTTGAGTTGAATACGTATCTGGATTTTGAAAAGCCGCTGGCTGACCTCGACCGCAAGATTGCGGAACTGGAAAACCTTTCCGGTAACGGTGAAGGTCCGTCGCTTCAGGATGAGATTTCCCGTCTGCGCGAGAAGTCATCCAAACAGCTTCACGAGCTCTACAAAAATCTGGACCCGTGGCGGAAAACACAAGTTGCCCGCCACCCGGAACGTCCGCACTTCAAAGACTATATCGCTGAAGCGTTTGAAGACTTTGTCCCGCTCGCCGGTGACCGTGTCTTCGGTGAAGACGAAGCTATCGTTGGTGGTCTCGCAAAATTCCGTGGCCGTAGCGTCGTCGTTATGGGCCATGAAAAAGGCCGCTCTACTGAAGGCCGTATCAAGCACAATTTCGGCATGGCTCACCCGGAAGGCTACCGTAAGGCGGTTCGCCTTATGGATATGGCCGAGCAGTTTGACCTGCCGGTTGTGACCCTCGTCGATACGGCTGGCGCGTACCCGGGCAAAGCCGGTGAAGAGCGCGGTCAGGCTGAAGCCATTGCCCGCTCAACAGAGCGCTGCCTTACACTGCCAACACCGATGGTGTCTGTGATTGTGGGTGAGGGCGGTTCTGGCGGCGCGATTGGTATCGCGGCAGCGAACAAGGTTTTGATCCTTGAGCATTCTATCTATTCGGTGATCTCGCCTGAGGGCTGTGCGTCTATTCTCTGGCGCGATGCAGCGCGTGCGCGTGATGCGGCTGAAGCGATGAAGATTACGGCTCAACCGCTTCTGTCGAACAAGATTGTCGACGAAGTGATCTCCGAGCCACTCGGCGGGGCGCACCGCGATCCGGCAAACACGATCCGCTCTGTGTGTGATGCGATTGACCGCAACCTCACATCGCTTGAAGGCCTCAGCCCGAAAGAGCTGCGTCAGCAACGCAAAGAGCGTTTCTACGCCATTGGCCGGATGAACTAATCCATCATGACTTGCCCATGTGGCACGGGCCGCGACTATTCCGACTGTTGCGGCCGCTTCCATGCGGAGCTGGCCGTTCCGGAGACCGCTGAAGAGCTGATGCGGTCTCGCTATTGCGCCTATGCCAATCAGAAAATCGATTATCTGGTTGCTACGCACGACCCTGAACGGTTGGATGATTTTGATCGTCTGCGGGCGGGCAAATGGGCGCGTGACGCAGAATTTACCCGTCTCGATATTCTCTCTACCGCGCGCGGTAAAACAGGCGATGAGACCGGTATGGTCGAGTTTATTGCCTGGTTCCTTCTAGAAGGCGATCTGACCTGCCATCATGAAAAGTCCAGTTTCCGTCGTCTGGACGGGAAGTGGGTCTACACAGATGGCACGACCAAGCCTGCCGCCAGCATGTTTGCCTCGCTCGGGCGGAATGATGCCTGCCCGTGCGCCAGCGGCAAGAAATTCAAAAAATGCCATGGGGCGGGTTAGGACAGCCTAACGCACAATCTCCTGCGCGCCGCCTTTCTCAACCGCGGCCTTATAGGCCGGGCGTGAGTGAATACGCTCCAGCCAGGCGATAGTGTTCGGCATGGCAATGCCCGTATTGGCGCGCGCCATACCGGCTTCGAGCGGGAAGCTCATCATAATGTCAGCGCCGGAGAGCTTGTCGCCTGCAAAATACTCCGACTTTCCAAGCTCGGCCTCGATGTAAGACATGATGCCTTTCAGCGATGGCGAGAGGTAAAGGTCGCGTACCTTGCCTGTTACCGCTTTGACGATCTGTTTGATCGGAAATGGCGGCGTGGTTTCCATACGCGTGAAGAAGAGCTGCATAATCAGCAGAGGCATCAGGCTGCCTTCGGCTGCATGCATCCAGTATTGGTAAGGTACACGTTCCGGTGTGTCCTGATCTGGGCGCAGGCCGCTCTCAGGGTGTTTGTCGAGGAAGTATTCCACGATGGCACCAGTCTCTGCCAGTGTGACGCCATCGACTGTGACGAGAGGTGCTTTGCCCAGAGGGTGGAGCGCGCGATAGTCTTCCGGTGCCAGATTGGTCTCCGGATTACGGTCATAGACCTTCAGCTCGTAATCGAGCCCCAGTTCTTCCATGAGCCAGATAATGCGCATGGACCGCGAATTTTTCAGGTGGTGCACCGTAATCATATGAACGTGTTCTCCCTTCCAGAGGCTTTAACCTAGAGCGTTCCATCAAAAGGAAAGCGATGTCGTTTCAGCTCACGCGAAATGTTACGCCAGCGAGGTCAAAGCCAGTTTCACTGACTGAAACGCCGAGCGCTCGTGCACGTTCCAGCGCCGCATTTTTATCTTCTACGCGGACATGGAATTCAGGGATGCCTGGCGTCTCTGACTGCCTGAAATTCACATGGCCGTCCCGCGTCTCTATGCGGCGGATTTCCAGATAGGCGGTGCCGAGAATAGTCGCCCATTTAAGCCCCATATCATCAGGCTTCGGGGATTGGGCCAGCATGCCAGTGATCGCGCCGGGCACAGCGTTTTTCTGCCAGTCCGGCCCGCCCCAGCGCCAGCTTTCCGGCGGGCGGGGTTCATCGACGGAAACAATCGCGCCGCCTACATCGGCAGGGTGGAAATGGCTCGCCGCGATTTCGTCACTGTCATAGTTCCAGACGCGTCGGAGCTTCATGTCATCACCGCGGGCGCGGACGCCTGCAATATCTGGTGTCTGGAAGATGGCCATATAGCCGCCTTCGCCAAACCGGTCGATGAAGCGGCGGGCAGGGGCATCCGGCGTGACGGGCACGATGACTTCCAGAAACTGGTCGCCCAGCGCAAACACGGCATTCTTCAAGCCGAACTCACCCACGCCGGGATCTGGGTATGGCTTGCCAAGGCCCAGTATGTCCTGCAGTTTTTCAGCTGTGTCGAGCGAGTTGGCAGCGATGACGAGCTGTCTTATGCGCGGCGGTGTCATTTTCTCTCCCTTTTTTTGAAGGCAGGGTAGAATGAAAACGGGGATCACGTCGAGGCACTGACGAAAGGGGACGTAGATGGCGGCAAGCTGGGACGAGCTGGCAGATCGGTTGAAGGATAACAGCCTGAAGGTCTTCAGCGATCGCGCTGTGGCTGGACCGCTTTATGAGGTTACACGACAGAATGATGGCGACGCGGCAAAAGCGGCTCTCAAGACGTTGCAGGGTGATTTCACCAAGGGCTTCATCGTCTTCTTCATTACGTTTGCTATCCTGATGACCGTAATGCCGGACACGTTCTTTGGTATTGCCGGTCTTTTCATCTTATTTCCGGTGATGTTTTTCGGCACGTTTGCGCTGGTCGCCTGGTTGCGCCGCGACACGCTGGTGACGTTTCTAACCGCCGCCAAGGGTAATTTCCTCGCGCGTGCGTCTGCGCTCTCAGCCATGGCTGAACGCCTTGATCTGTCCTATGTGGCGTCTCCGGGCGGCGCGCCGCAGACTTTGAAAATCCTGTCTAAACTGAAATTTGTGTCAGGTCGGCTGCGCGATTTGATCGACACGCTGGATGAAAATGGCGGCTTGGACGAGGCGGTTGAGGCTGCGGTAGCCAGCGGAATGCTCGTGCCCGACGTCGTTGTGCTGGGCGGCAGCGAAGAACAAAAAGACCGCTATTATCGCCAGAGCGCGCTGGGCCATTCCTTCGAGGACGGTTTTGAAGGCGAGCGGAATGGCATTCGCTTTTCGGCCTTTGAGTGGATTGAAAGCGTCGACGACGCACCGGACAAGTATCACCTGCTTCTGGTGCTGAATGCGCCATATCGCTTGCATGGTGTCACCCAGCTACGATCACGCGGTACGCCATGGTCAAAGCCGGTGACTGAGCGCGAGCTGAACGATGTGCAGCTTGTGCCGGCCACGTTTAATGATCATTTCCGCCTGCGCAGCACCGATCAGGTCGAAGCGCGGACCATCTTTAATCCGGCTGTGGTGGAGCGTATTCTGGCGCTTGCCCATGGCGAACCTTTTCGGGCGGTCGCATCTGGTGAGCATCTGGTGATCAACTTCGAAGGCCAGAACCGGTTCAATCTGCTCGATCTGCAAACCGGCGCGTGGAGCGATGAAAGCATTCGCGAGACATGGTCTGACATTGCAGACCTTCTCACCGTTACAGATGAGATGGCTCACGCCTTCATGGTGCGTGACTAACGCTTACGCGCCGGGCTTTCGATAAGCCGGGCAGTCCACGCTTACATATTCCCGCCTGTCATCTGCGTGAATGATGAGCGCTGTCAGCTGCCCCCCATAGACTGCAGCCGTATCAATGCCGGTCGCGTGCGGAAACTCGCGCGGACCGTCAAAGAAGGGTTCATGGCCGAAAATAACATCGCCGAACCGGCCATCATAGCGTTCTGCCCAGAAGGGATCGTCCGGGGTCTGATGGCCACTCGCAATGAACGCGCCGGAATGATGGTCGACAAAGCGCGTGCGATAGATTTTCTCCACGCTGCGCTGGTCATGACGTTCCAGCTTTTCCACCTCATCCCAGTCATGCGGGAAGGACCACATATCGCCCGGAATGCCGCCATGCACGGCGAGCAGATTGCGATCATGGTTTCGCCAGAAATGACGTGCTTTCAGCAGAGTATCCCAGTCTTCATCTGTCGCGTCGGACATGAAAGCGACAAGTTCCGGAGAGCTCTCTCCCATTTTGCGCGCGACTTTCGGACTGTCCTGCAAGCGAAGGCGATAGCGTAAATGCTTGTCTTCGTGATTGCCGCGCAGAAGGGTCGTTTCGGTATCGGAATGATGTATAAGCTGGCTCACAATGCGCACCGTGCCGATAGGGTCGGGCCCTTTGTCGACAAGATCGCCAACAAAAATAAGCTCATCCTCCGTAGACGGAGTAAGCCGGTCGAGCAGGTCTTTTAGCTGGTCTGACATCCCGTGGACATCGCCGATGAAAATCAGTCGATCAGGCATGCTGCACCTCGCCAGGCAGCCGGTCGCGATAGCCGCGGGAGCCGGTGAGAGTGACACCATTATCGAGCTGGATCGTTACATTACCGTCGCGTGTTGGGATGATCTCCTGAATATGATCGCCGTGTACAATATAGGATCTGTGGACACGGATATGGTTGGTGCGGGTTTCTGCGAGCAGGCGTTCCAGCGAGGATAAAGTCATCCGCGCGAGATGCGTGCCATGCTGCGTTGTTATCTCAACATAGTTTGAAGCGGCGGCCGCGTAAATCACATCCTCTGCATTGAGGAAGAGCGTGCGCCCACCGCTTTTAAGTGTCAGGCGGCCTTCTTTGCGGGCATCGGAGCGGGCGGCCTGGGCTTCCAGTCTGCGCTGTTCCATCGTCCGGCTCACGGCAAAGAAGGTCACGACCAGCACATAGGAATAGGCATCCTTGCGATACTCGTAGAGCCAGATGGACGGGTCTGCGAGGCCGAACTCATACGTATAGCCGACAAGCGGCGGATAGCTCATCTTGCGGATCGCCACCATGATCAGCGTATGGATGATGGAGAAGACAATGCTCGCCAGAATATGCGCGGGCAGGGACGTCTTCCATGACTGAAGCGAGACGGGAAACCGGCTCAGCATGAAAGGTACGATCAGAAAGCCGATAAGGCTGGCAATGTGAGAAGCCCCCTCGCGCAGCCAGGGTTCCAGCCCCGGCTGAAGGCCTGCGCGCGTAGCATCATCGGCCAGAGACACAGACAGCACAAACCATGAGGCGGCTGTAAACAGCAGCACGAATATCCATGCGCGCTGGTCGGCATGGGCATCTGCAATCGCTTCAGGATGGGTGTGTTTCTCGGCCATGGTATTTTCTGACACACATTCGCGCTTTGAATAAATGGGCAAGTTCGTCACTCGTCCCTCAGCGCCGTATTTCGTCCTCATCAGGCGTGATTTGTCCCGTACTGCCGGTCTTTGTGTCGGGGCGCGCGACGCTGTGCAGCGGACATGGCTTTCTCCCCATCAAACGGGAGATATTCCAGATGACTGACATGACAACGCGGCGATACGACCTCGACTGGTTGCGCGTAATCGCCTTTCTGATCCTCATTTTTTACCACACCGGTATGTTCTATGTGACGTGGGGCTGGCATGTGAAAAGCGTGCATGCAGGGCCGGATGCTGAATGGCTGATGCTGCTCACTAATCCGTGGCGGCTATCGCTTCTCTTCTTCATTTCGGGTGTAGCGCTGCGCTTTCTGGCCGATAAGGGCGGGATTGGCGCGCGCATGCGTGAGCGTAGCTGGCGGCTGGGCATTCCCATCCTGTTTGGCATTGCGGTGATCGTCGCCCCGCAAAGCTGGTTGCAGCTTGTTGAAAGCGGTGAGTTTGAGGGAAGCTTCTGGGCGTTCTGGCCGGAATATATCGACCCGATGAGCGAGTTCTCCATCACCACGCCAACATGGAACCATCTCTGGTATGTGGTCTATCTGCTCGTCTACACGCTGATCCTGTTACCGCCTTCGGGGCTCATCAGCCGGTTCATGCAGGGCGCAGGTGAGAAGGTAACGCGCTTTCTCTTTGCTGGTCGGTTTGGCATTCTGAGTGCGCTGGCCATCCCTGTACTGCCGCATATTCTCTATCGCATCGTCCTCGATCCGCATTTTCCCACGACGCATAACCTCACCGAGGATTGGGCCAATCACGCACACAGCTTCACCATGCTGTTCATGGGTTTTGTGCTTGCTAAAGATAAGCATTTCTGGGGTGCCGTCCGCCGCAGCCTGCCATGGGCGGCGGGCCTCGTTCTGTTGCTCGGTGTGACGCTGTCGGTTGTCTGGGCAAACTGGGAAGCTTGGGCGGAAAGCGGCCATCATGACTGGATTATCTGGCCAGCCCGCATTGCGCGTCTTGGCTATGCGTGGATCATGATCCTGACGCTGATTGGGCTGGCGGATCGGTATCTGCGCCGTGATAGCCCGGCGCTTCGCTATATGACCGAGGCCGTCTTCCCCTGGTATATCCTGCACCAGACGCTGACCGTGTTGGCGGGGTTCTGGCTGACGCGTCAGGGGCTGCGGGTTGAGGTGGAGTTTCCGCTCGTCGTGCTGGCAACCTTCGGGGGCTGCGCATTGCTGCACGAGCTTGTCATCCGCCGAATTGGCTGGCTGAGGCCTCTGTTCGGGTTGAAGCCAAAGGCGCAAAGCCGCGCCTTCGTACTCGCTCAACCCGCAGAATAGAGGCTACTGCTTCGGGTTATACCCGCCATTGTAATGGCCGTTATGGTGCCCGTTATTGCGCACAGGACGCGTGTTCGGTGGCGGGTCATCATAGGCAGGGTTCCGCACCCACTGGCCGTTAGAGCCGCGAGTATAGGCCTCGCCATAGCCATTCACGCGCAGATGCGATGAGGAATATGTGCCGTCCTGCGAATTGCCATACATGTCGGCATAGCCGTCGCCATTGGTGTCGCATGAATAACGCGTGCCGGTATAGTTGCACTGATTATAGCCAACCCATGTATTGCCGATCGTGTTGTTGATCCGCGGGGCGTACGGGTTCGCGTTGTTATAGGCGTTCGTGTACGGATTGTTGTAGCCGTTATTGTAATAGCCCTGATTGGTCTGCTGCATCTCGTAAGCGGTCTGTTCCAGCGCTGCGTTGAGCATCTGCATATCCGCTGTCGTACACCCAGCGAGTGTGAGCGCGCCTGCGCCAGCCAGTGCGAGAAATGTTCGTTTCATATCAGCCCCCGAATGCTGCCTGAAATTGTTCATCTTAATCTAGATGAACGAACATGAACGGAAGACAACAGGGGAGAAGTCGAATTATTGCTTCTTTAAAAAATGGGTTTTTGTTTCAGGATACTTTGACCGGTTGTGTGTTACTTCAACTTTGATTGCGCGCAGTGGTTTTTTAAATTCTGTCAAATCAACGGGGTGTTCGAATGAGGCTCCTGGAGCTAAAGCCTTTTCGAAATGATCACTCAACATCCAAACGAACGGCGTCAATTCTAAATCGAAAGCTTTTTGCTTTGGTTGCTTTGTGTAGAAGTATATGTCGAAGATTGTGACTGGTTTATCGCTATCGTTTCGAATACGAAGCCAAAGGCGTCCATCTTTGCTCAAATTGCTCTCTAAAAATTCAATTTGGCAGGGGTTTTGGCGAAAGGCCAGCCAGATACGCCATAAGAAGCCTAATGGAGGTGAAGGCGGCTCCATTACTCCGCCGCTTCTTTCTCCGCGCGCATAAGCTCGGCGCGTTTCTCGACCAGATCGACAATATGATCGACCATGTCCGCGTTGGAGACGTTATGGTCCGGCCTGCCGGAAACGAACATTTTGCCAGCCTCCTTACCGCCGCCCGTGAAGCCGAGATCGGTGAGGGCCGCTTCGCCCGGACCGTTCACAACACAGCCAATGATAGAGAGCGAGATCGGCTCGGAAATATGGGCAAGGCGCTGTTCGAGAATCTCAACCGTCTTGATGACGTCAAAACCCTGACGCGCGCAGCTCGGGCAGGCGACAATGTTGACGCCGCGTGTGCGCAGGCCGAGGCTTTTCAGCATCTCAAAGCCGACTTTTACTTCCTCAACAGGGTCGGCGGACAGAGACACGCGGATCGTGTCGCCAATGCCGGCCCAGAGAAGGGAGCCCATGCCAATGGAGGATTTGACTGTGCCCGTGCGCAGCCCACCTGCCTCGGTAATGCCAAGATGTAGCGGCGCGTCTGTTGCCTCTGCGAGCTGCTGATAGGCGGCAACAGTTAGGAACATGTCAGATGCTTTGACCGAGATTTTATACTGGTCAAAGCCGTGGTCTTCCAGAATGCGGGCATGGTCGAGTGCGCTTTCCACCATGGCGTCGGGGCAGGGCTCGCCGTATTTTTCCAGCAAGTGCTTTTCAAGGCTGCCGCCATTTACGCCGATCCGGATGGAACATCCATTGGCTTTCGCTGCGGCGATGACTTCCTTCACACGTGCTTCAGAGCCGATATTGCCCGGATTAATGCGCAGGCAGGCCGCGCCTGCATCTGCCGCTTCAACACCGCGCTTATAGTGGAAGTGAATGTCGGCGACGATCGGGACGGGGCTTTCCTTGCAGATGCGAGGCATGGCCGCTGTCGACTCTTCGGTCGGGCAGGAAACGCGTACAATGTCGGCGCCCGCTTCGGCTGCGGCGCGGATCTGCGCCAGCGTTGCGTCAGCATCTTCTGTCGGCGTGTTGGTCATGGTCTGAACAGCGATTGGCGCATCGCCGCCAACCGGCACATTGCCCACCATGATCTGGCGGGATTTACGTCGCTCGATATGTCGCCATGGACGAAGGGCCTGCATGCGTGTCACCTTTGTTCGCTCGCCTCTAAATGGCGATGTAATGCGGCGAGGTAAAGGGCGAATGATGACATGACGCAGGATGTCGCTAACGGATATGATGAAATCGCCGATGCATATCTTTCAGCACGCTCTGACATTGGCGCGGATGTTATCAGCGATTGGGCAAGTGACCTGCCCAAAGGTGCAGCGGTGGTGGATATCGGCGCGGGCACGGGCTGGCCCGTCACGCAGGTTCTGATCGATGCGGGTGTGCGCATTTCTGCAATTGAGGCCTCGCCAAAACTGGCTGGGGTGTTCCGCGAGCGGTTTCCTGACGTCGAGCTCGCCTGCGAGGCCGCGGAGACGAGCGACTTTTTCGGATGCCAGTTCGACGGTGCGGTGGCAATTGGCCTGATGTTTCTGCTCTCTGAAGCGGGTCAGATGGCTCTGATCGAGCGGGTGAGTGGCGCGCTGAAATCTGGCGGGCGGTTTCTCTTTTCTGCGCCTCATCAGGTGTGTGAATGGGAGGATGCGCTGACGGGGCGGATGTCTCGTTCACTGGGGCTGGAGGTTTATCGCAAACGGCTTGCGGACTGTGGAATGACGATCACGGGCAGCTACAAAGATACTGGTGGCAATTTTTACCTCAATTCTCGAAAACTTTGAGGACAACACGCCTTGTCGGAAGTATTCGGCAGGCCTAGTGGTGTCTGTATTAGTTTTTACGCAGGTAATGTTATGCGGGTATCTCAACGCGGCGATGTCGCGCCGTTTCAGGTCATGGAAGTTATGGAAGCGGCGACCCGTGCGGAGGCCGCGGGCAAGCACATCATCCATATGGAAGTTGGCCAGCCTGGAACGCCTGCACCGAAGCTTGCGCGCGAAGCCGTCGCCAGAGCGATGGAGACAGGACCGCTTGGATATACAAATGCGCTCGGTCTGCCTGCGCTGCGCAAAAAGATCGCTGCCCTTTATGATGACTGGTACGGCGTCAGCCTCAATCCGGACCGCGTCATTGTAACGACAGGCTCGTCGACCGGCTTCACGCTGGCTTTCACTTCTCTGTTTGATACCGGCGCGCGTGTCGGCATCGGTGCGCCGGGCTATCCATCCTATAAGGCGATTATTCAGGCGCTGGGGCTGGAGACGGTTATGTTCCAGTGCGCGCCGGAAAACCGCTATCAGCCTGTGCCCGATGATCTTCCGGATGATCTGGATGGTCTGCTGGTGGCCTCGCCAACAAATCCGGCGGGCACAATGCTCGATAAACCTGCGCTCTCTGCGCTGATGGAGGCCTGCGCGGCACGCGGCGCGTCTTTTATCTCGGACGAGATTTATCACGGCATCGAGTATGAGCGAAAAGCCGTTACGGCGCTGGAAGTCAGCGACGATGCCTACATCATCAACTCGTTCTCGAAATACTTTTCCATGACGGGCTGGCGCATTGGCTGGATGGTCGTGCCGGAAGATCATATCCGTCAGGTGGAGCGCCTCGCGCAGAACTTCTTCATTTGTGCGCCGCATGTCAGCCAGGTTGCTGCTTTGGCCGCGATTGATGCCAAAGACGAGCTGGAAGCCAATGTCGAGGTTTACCGGAAAAACCGCGAGCTGATGAAAGAAGGCCTGCCAAAATGCGGGTTTACGAAAACGGCTCCGCCGGATGGCGCGTTCTATTTCTATGTCGACGTCTCTGACTACACCGATGATAGCGCTGAATTTGCGACTCAAATTCTGAACGAGGCGGGTGTCGCGGTCACGCCGGGGGTGGATTTCGATCCTGTGCGTGGCTCGCAAATGATCCGGTTATCTTATTGTCGTTCAACCGCAGACGTCGAAGAAGGTCTGGCACGGCTCCAGAAGTTCGCCGAACGCTGGATGAAGCCCTGAACAGAAAAACCCGGATCGTCCGATCCGGGTTTTTGAATTCTTGCGAGTAATGGATGACCTAGTAGGCGTTTTGCTCGATCTCGTCGCGCAGCGCGCTAGCCGCATTGTCGATATCCATCGTGTAGAGTGGCTGGTCTGCAATGCCGACCGGGCTGACGACTTCACCATCGACAACCCATGAGAATGCGCCCGCATCCTGCGTCGTCAGGGTCCAGCCTGCACCAACGCGCAGATTATAGACTTCGCCGCGAGAAAGCTGGCGATCAACGAACAGAGTACCATCCGCGCCGCGGATCTCGATCCACGCACGGCGGTCTGCGCGAATTTCCAGATTGAAGGCATTCATCGCTGCGCTCAGCGCCGGGGACGCGGTCACAGGTAGACGGGAGCCGTCATTATAAGGGCTGGTGATTGCGATGGTTGGCGCTGGCGCCACCATTTCGGTTTCAGCCGGCGTGGTGATGAACTTATAGCCCGCGAATGCGAGGCCACCTGCGGCGACAACACCAAGAACGGCGAGGCCTGCCTTCAGGATGAACGCATTGCGGTGGCTGTTATCTTTGCGAACGACAACCTGTTCCGGCGCTGCCTGGGCAAGCGCGCCGCATTGAGAGTTGAACTGCTCGACGCATTCGTTCTGGCACATGCCGATCGCACGCGCATAGTCACGAATGTAAGGATTGACGAAGCCCTTTGGCAGGCGGTTCACCTGCATGGCTTCAATAGCTGTGATGTAATCGCGCCGCAGGCGGAGTTTGCGGGACACATCGTCAACTTCGAGTCCAAGTGAGAGGCGCGCTGCACGCATGCGCTCGCCAATTCGTGCATTGGGGTCAACCGGCCCGTCTACGAGTTGTAGATGAGGCGCTTTAGCTGTCACGGAGTTCGCTTTCTCCGACTTTCCCAACGCGTCTGCCTCGTTGTCCGAGGTTTTATTTTCTACTGCCCTTGCCATGGAACTGCCCGCCTTCCAGAGCTTATTTTTACTGTACGCTCGTTTTTTAGATTAAAACGTTAAAAATCGAGTGTTCAAGTAGGATTTCACACCTGAACATACTCCTGCAATAGATTTAACAAATCCTTTTCCATATCTGAGGTTTGTTTTTCTAATATTGCCTCAAATTTTAACCCTATCTGCGAAAGGTTTACGCGGCGGATCGCTCTTTTAACGGGACCGACCCCTGAAACAGGCATGGATAGGCGTCTGAAGCCAAGTAAACTGAACACTAACGCCATTAACGGATTTCCGGCCGCTTCGCCGCAAATGGAAACCGGAACGTTACAGGCGTTTGCGCGCGCGCAGATATCCTTCAGGAAGAGCAGGAATGTCTTGTTAAGGATCGGATAACGGTCAGACAGCATCCGATTATCGCGATCAACTGCGAAGAAATACTGGTGCAGATCGTTTGTGCCGATGGACAGAAAATCGATCTCGCCTTTCAGCTCATGGAAGCTGAGCGCGAAAGCGGGTGTCTCGATCATCGCGCCAACTTGCAGGTCAGACGGATAGCTCTCACCACGGCGCTTGGCGCGTTCAAACTCCTGTTCAAGCATGTTCTTCGCTGCGCGGTATTCGTCCAGCGTGGTCACAAGCGGGAACATGACTGAAAGCGTTTTGCCGTCCGCAGCGCGGCAGAGCGCGCGAAGCTGCCTGCGGAACAGGCCTTTTTTATCAAGCGCCAGACGCAAAGAGCGCCAGCCTAGCGCCGGGTTTTCTTCGCCAGTGGACCGCGCACCATGCATCAGCTTGTCGCCGCCAAGGTCCAGCGTACGGAAGAGGACAGGGCGATCACCGGCGGTCTCGAATACGCGGCCGTAAAATTCCTGTTGTTCCATGCGCGTTGGTAGGGTTTCGGAAACGAGGAACTGGAATTCGGTCCGGAAGAGGCCAATGCCTTCAGCGCCGGACGCATCGAGATTATCGACGTCGATCGAGAGGCCCGCATTCATCATCAGCTCGATGTGGACGCCGTCCTGCGTCACCGCTTTCAGGTCACGAATAGCTGCAAATTCGGCGAGACGCTGGCTACGCATGAGAAGCCGGTCGCGATACACTGCAACCAGATCAGATTCCGGACGGATATGAACGTGGCCGGTATCGCCATCGACAATCGCGTCATCGCCATTCTCGACGACAGCCATAATGCGATCCACACCGCCAACGAGGGGCAGGCCGAGCGCACGGGCTACGATGACGGCGTGTGAGGTCGTGCTTTCGTCTTCCAGAACAATCGCGCGGAGGCCCGCATTTCGATACTCCAGAAGATCTGCCGGTCCGAGGCGTCGGGCGACGAGAATTTTGCCGTCGAGGTCAGGGCTGGCGACGCTGCCTTCATGGCCTGCCAGCAGGCGCAGTAAGCGGTTGTCCAGGTCTTCAAGGTCGTGAAGCCGGTCGCGCAGATAGCTGTCCGTTGCGCTTTCAAGGCGCGCGCGGTGCTCACGGCGGGCACGGTCGACGGCAGCTTCTGCGGAAAGACCTGACGATACCGCGTCCAGAAGGCGTGCAGCCCAGGACGGGTCATAGGCCAGCATACGATAGGTTTCGAGGATATCCCGGCTTTCCCCGCCAAGCGGCGAGACATGCTGGACCATCATGGAGTCGACGAAGCTGCGCAGTTGCTCCAACGCGGTTTTAAGGCGCTCTTCCTCGTGTCCAATGTCTTTGGCAAAGAATTGCGCCGGCGCAACGACAGGGTCGTGTAGGTGAACGGCGCCCATTGCGAGGCCATCACTCAGCGAGCGACCGATAAGCTCCTGTGGGCGGTTCGGACGAACGGCGACGTCTGCCAGCTCCTCAGAGCCGCTTTTGGATTCGGTTGTGACGACTTCTGCCAGAACCATCGCGATGGTTTGCAGGGTTTCGACATCTTCCTCGTCATACACACGGCGCACAACGTTCTGAACGGCAAGAACGCCGATAACGCGGCCAAAGCGCAGAATCGGGACACCAAGGAAGGATGTGAACGGGTCCTCGCCCGTTTCAGGACGATAGGAGAAGCGTGGGTGGTGCGGCGCGTCCTGAATGTTTTGTGGGCGGGCCTGCTGTGAAACGAGACCGATCAGGCCTTCATTGCGTGCCAGACGCGTGCGCTTGATCGCTTCCTGTTTCAGACCTTCAGTAGCGACGAGTTCAAAGTCACCATTTTCCAGCCTGAGGTAGATCGAGCAAACATCGGCAACAAAAGAGCGGGCAATGAGATCAACAACGCCCGCCAGACGGCCATCAAGACTACGACCTTCCGCCATAAGAGACCTGAGCCGCGTCATAAGAATGCGCGGGGCAACAGCGCCTATCGGGCGAGAAGGCCGGTCAGGTGGGGCCATCAGCTCTTAAAGTTTTGTCCTCAGCTCTCGGCATCGAGCCCGTATGCTGTGTGCAGGGCACGCACAGCGAGCTCGGTGTATGATGAGTCGATCAGAACCGAGATTTTGATTTCAGATGTCGAAATGACTTGAATGTTGATGCCTTTGGCAGACAGAGCGTCAAACATCGTCTTCGCTACCCCGGTGTGACTACGCATACCGACACCAATGACAGAAACTTTGGCAACATCACGGTCAACAACGATAGATTCGAAGCCAATCTTCGATTTTGCGTCCTGCAGCACAGAAATTGCCAGCTCGGAGTCACGTTCTGTGCAGGTGAAGACCATGTTTGCCTGTTCCGGGCCGCGCGCGTCAGCCTGAACGATCATGTCCACATTGACGTTGGCTTCAGCCAGACGTGAGAAGATATCGGCAGCAATACCTGGGTGGTTGGACACGCCGAGCAGGCTGATCTTTGCTTCATCGCGGCTATAGGCGATGCCGCTGACAACCTGTTTTTCCATTATCTCATCCTCATCACAAACGAGTGTACCTGAATTATCTGCGCCGACTTCGGCAAAGCTGGAGAGCACGCGGATCGGAACCCGGTGGTTCATAGCCATTTCAACGGAGCGGGTCTGAAGAACCTTCGCGCCGAGAGACGCCATTTCCAGCATTTCTTCGTACGAAATTTTCTCAATGCGCTGTGCTTTTGGCACGATGCGCGGGTCAGTCGTGTAGACGCCGTCCACGTCAGTATAGATGTCACAGCGCTCGGCATGGAGCGCAGCCGCAACCGCTACAGCCGAAGTATCGGAGCCGCCACGGCCAAGCGTGGTGATACGATCTTCCTCGGTGCGGCCCTGAAAACCAGCAACGACAGCAATCTCGCCAGATCCGACAGCCTGAGAGAACGCTTCGCCGTCAATATCGCGGATACGCGCTTTGCCGTGAATGTCGTTCGTCAGCATTGGCATTTGCCAGCCGAGCCATGAGCGGGCTTTCAGGCCGCGCTTGCGCAGAGCCAGAGCCAGCAGGCCGGATGTAACCTGCTCGCCAGAAGATACGATGACGTCATATTCGTCATCGAAATTCTCGCCAACAACGCCAGCGCCTGCAGCGCCCGTTGCCAGAGACACGAGATGGTTTGTCTGACCAGCCATGGCAGACACAATAACCGCAACGCCGCCCGGGCTTGTTTCGGCCTGTTTTGCAACCAGATCAGCGACATGGTTGATACGTTCGAGATCAGCGACGGACGTGCCGCCAAACTTCATGACAATGGGTGACATCGGCGTAATTCGATACTGCTACTTTTATCTTGGACTGAACTTCCCGCACCTTGTAGGAGGTGAACGGGTTTGGCGCAAATGCGGAGATTAAAAATGTCGAAGAATTCTTTGAATGAAGCTCCTGAAGGGCTGTCTTCTCCCAGCATTGATCCGGAAGAGGTCTCTAAGTTCTCCCGCATAGCGAGTGAATGGTGGGATCCAAAGGGAAATTTTCGCCCGCTTCACAAATTTAATCCGGTTCGCCTCACTTTTTTGCGAGAGACAATCGTTTCCCATTTCGGGCTTGATCCACGCGCTATTCGTCCGCTCGAAGGTTTGCGCCTTCTGGATATTGGTTGCGGCGGTGGTCTGATCAGCGAGCCAATGGCACGCCTTGGCGCTCAGGTGACGGCGGTGGATGCGTCTGAAAACAACATCAAGACAGCGAGCGTGCATGCAAAGTCTCAAGGGTTGGAAATCGATTTCCGCGCTGGCACGGCTGAAGCGCTGCTCGCGTCTGATGAGCCGCCGTTTGATGTGGTGCTCAATATGGAGGTGATCGAGCACGTTGCCGATCCTGAAACCTATCTGACAGATTGCTGCGGTCTGGTACGACCGGGCGGCATGACAGTCGTTGCGACGCTGAATAAAACTGCGAAAGCGCTGGCGCTCGCAGTAGTGGGCGCTGAATACATTCTCGGCTGGTTGCCTCGCGGCACGCACGATTATCAGAAATTTTTAAAGCCCGAGCAGATCACAGACTGGCTGGAAGCCGCAGGACTTGAGTGCGAACCGGCGCAAGGTGTCAGCTATAATCCGCTGGGTGATAGCTGGTCGCTTTCGGGCGACACCGACATCAACTATATGGTGGTCGCGCGTAAACCGGCCTGATCTGAACAAAAAACGCCGGCGTTGAAGCCGGCGTTTCTGTGTTGTGGTGTGCTAACGCTTATGGATAGATCGCTTCCAGCGTCTGCAGGTCGTTTGCATTACACTGATAGCCTGCTTCCTGAAGCGAGCGGCGCGCGCCGCCCATAAAGCGGCCATGCTCTTCGGCGATGGCGGTCACATCCCAACCGTTCTGCGCTGCAATCTGGATAAACTGTGCGAAGCCTTGCTGCCAGTTCAGGCCGCAATAAGACCGGGCGCCGGACACGATGCCCATAATGGCGACATCATCATTGCGCAGCTGGTCAGACAGAAGCGACCAGATGAGCGCTGAGTCAGAATAGTCCAGAAGCGTGCGGCGATCGCGCTGGGTAGAGGCAGGCGTTGCCGTTGGCGCAGGCGTTTCATCAGACCGGATCTGGTCTTCCATGACGACGAATGTCACGACTTCCTCGTCGTTGGCTGCAGCTTCTGCCAGGCGGGTTTCCAGCTCGTCCGCTTCTGCAAGAAGTGTATCAGCGCGGGACGTTGTTTCTTCGATTTCGGCGATGACGGCGCGTTTTTCCACCTGAATGGCAGCGACGCTTGTATCGATCTGTTCGATCGCGGTTGCAGCCTGTTCCAGTTCGGCTTCATTGTCCGTACCGGCCGCCGCGTCTACGAGCTCTTTGCGTGCATCTGCCATTCCGGCGAGCGCATCGTTGAGTTCAGCAAGGTCGGCGTTGAGAGCTTCGGCTTCAAGCTGGAGTTCAGCTGCCTGAGCGCGAAGCAGGGCCAGTGTGTCTGCTGCGGGCGTTTCAGCAGTTTCAGTGGCAGGTGTGCTTGGTTCTTGCTCAATGACAGGAGGCGTCGCAGGCGTTTCGGTCGTGCCCACGGGAACGGTTTGGCATGCTGCTAGCGATAACAGCGCAGAGACAAAAATCAGACGTTTCACACCGAACTCCTCATAAACTTCAGCCCGCTGCCCTGATGTGGGTGTCGCAAATCAGGGCAATCGGGCATTGGGGAGCAAGTTTCGGGCCAGACTTATTCGCCGTCTGTCACAGCCGTTGAATTCAGCTGGATGTAGTTCTGAATGCCTGTGCGCTTGATCAGGTCGAACTGAGTCTCGATGAAGTCGACATGTTCTTCTTCATTATCGAGGATTTTGCAGAACAGCTCGCGGGAGACATAGTCGCGAACGCTTTCGCAATGTTCAATTGCATCACGCAGAAGCGGAATGGCGTTGTGCTCGAGTTTCAGATCGCATTCGAGGATTTCCTCGACCGTTTCACCGATCATGAGTTTACCGAGATCCTGAAGATTTGGCAGGCCGCCAAGGAAGAGGATGCGCTCGATCAGCCAGTCGGCGTGATTCATCTCCTCGATAGATTCTTCGTACTCTTTCTTGCCGAGCTTGGTCACGCCCCAGTCATTCAGCATACGTGAATGCAGAAAATACTGATTGATTGCCGTCAGCTCGTTCTTGAGAGCCTTGTTGAGAAATTCGATGACCTTCGGGTCGCCCTTCATGATGAGTCTCCTATGCTGGGACTCAGGAATACCACAAAGAAACCCGCGTCGGGAAGGCTTGTGAGGTCAATTTTTTGAAGAAAATCAATGGGTTGAGAGTGCTAGGCAATTGCATTCGCAACTAGATCATTTTCCATTGCGGTTTCAGCGGTCTTCTCGCGAAGGCGCGCACACATTTCAGGTTTGCAGCGACCACACTGGAACTTGTTACCATGATGGGCCTGAATCTCTTTTGGAGATTTCGCGCCGTTATCGATGGCATCGTCGACCTTACGGCCGTTCAGATTATGACAAACGCAAATGATCATGAGTCGCAACTAGCCCTAGTTGCGAATGAATGTCAATCAAAAGAGTCAGCCAGATTGTCGCATTTTTCAGATGATCTGCGCTTTGCGGGCTGCCGCTTCCAGATCGGCTCTATGATCGGGGTGGGCGAGCGCAATCATTGCGCGGGCGCGTTCCTCTCCGGAAAGGCCGATCAGCTGTGCCACACCGAATTCGGTGATCACTGTATCGACGTCATTCCGGGGCGTGGTGACAGGGCCGGTAAGCTCCGGAACGATGCGGGACACAGCACCCTGCTTTGCCGTAGACGTGCAGGCGATAATCGATTTTCCACCTTTCGAGGCGCGTGCGCCGCGGACGAAATCGAGCTGCCCACCAGAGCCTGAATACTGCCGACCGGCAAGGTTTTCCGAGTTGCAGGCACCAAACAGGTCCACCTGTAGTGTGGCGTTGATTGAGATCACGCCGTCATTCTTTGCGATGTGGCGCGGATCGTTGACGATGTTCACCGGGTGGGAGTTGATCGACGGATTGTCGTCCAGCAGATCATACATGCGCTTATTCCCTAGCGCGAAGGTGAAGACCGTTCGGCCCGGGAACGTGTTTTTCCTGCGGTTGGTGACCGCGCCGCAATCAATCAGATCGACCATGCCGGGCGATAGGAGCTCTGTGTGAATGCCGAGGTCGGTCCGGCCTTTCAAATGGCCGCATACTTCGTTCGGCAGGGCGCCAATACCCATTTGCAGGCAGGCGCCATCCGGCACGAGATCGGCAATCAGCTCACCAATCTGGCGTTCTTCGGCTGAGGCCTCACGGGCAGGGGCTTCAAATAGTGGTTCATGGTTTTCGATGATGGCATCAATTTCGGAGACATGGATCATGGAGTCCCCGAACACGCGAGGCATATGCTTGTTCACCTCAACCACGGTGTGGCGGGCCGAGCGCGCGGCCGTGCTCGCATAGTCATTATTGGTACCGAAGGAGAAATAGCCATGCTTATCCATCGGAGAGACGGTGGTGATGAAGGTGTCGAGCTGCAAATGCTGGCTTAAAAGGCGCGGCGCATCAGAGAAAGCGACCGGCACAAAGTTCAGCACCTTACGTCCCTCTTTTTCGCCGCGTTCTGCGAGCGCTCGCTCTGTCGGTCCCATGAACATGCAGTGCGGGTGGACATGGTCCATCATGTCATAACGCAGCAGGGTTTGAGCTGCGGCGGGCATTGAATGGAAATACCAGAGGCGGATATCGGTGAGGTTTCCAGCCTCGATCTTCTCATTCAGGGCAGCCAGCAGGGCAGGCGGCTCCCCGAGTGCCATGCCCATGGAGATGTTTGAGCCTGAGCGGGCAAACCTTACCGCCTCTGCAGGCGCGCAGAGTTTCGCTTTATATTCGGCCTGATAACCAGCTGACATGAGAAGGGCCTCCACTGTTTGCGGAGACCCTAGCATGTTTCGCTGACAATGAAGCGGCGGCGCGTGGGCGCAGGTCAAGCTGGTTCCAGCTCTCCCAGAACTGCTTTGAGATCAGCTTCAGGGTCAGCTGTCAGGAGCGATGGCTGGAACCGCAAAATGCTTGCCTCCTGAATGCCGACAAGGCCAAGCCACCAGCGCATATATTCGCCGTGGAAATCCTTGCCATATTTCTCGTCAGCGCCCGGCGCGAATACGCCCGACGTCAGAACCAACGTCGCTTTCTTGCCATCCAGCAGGCCGAAATAGCCTTTCTCCGGATCAAAGCCAAACAGAAGGCCGGGCTGGGTGATGATATCCAGGAACTGTTTCAGTTTGTATGGCACGCCGCCATTCCACATCGGCACCGAGAAGACGAACAGATCGTAGGATTTGAACTTTTCTGTCAGCGCCACAACCTGATCCCACGCCGACTGGCGGATGTCATCCATTGCGCCGACACCGAAAAAGGTCATTTTCGCAGCGGCTTTGTCGCCGTCGAATTCTGGCATGTCGAGCGACCAGAGGTTCAGCGTATCGACCTCCAGCGTCGGCACGGCGCGTTTGCGGTTCTCAATATAGGCTTCGGCGATCTGAACGGATTTTGAAGCGTCTTCGCGAGGCGAGCTGATAATGTGCAATAGTTTTGGCATGTCTTTTCTCCGCATAACCATTATATTTGGTTTTTGACGGTTATCAGGGTGGAGTAACTGTTAAAATCTCAAAATGCCGGTTACACGTGAATGTGTATCCGCGTGAGATGTCGCGATGATGGAGATTTGAATGCCGCCTATGCCGGCCTTTTACATTGCAGAGCACACCGCGCTCGACCTTCTCAACTCTGTCTGCGCGCCAGCGGGCTCAGAGATTGACTGGCTTGAGGATGGCGATGCGCTGGTGAGCTGGATGGTGGGCGCGGGCATGTTCGAGGCTCAGGTCGGAGAAGAGATTGTCTCCTCTATTCCATCCGATGAACTCGATAGCGCTGCTGAGCACGCACGCATGCTGCGCGAGGATTTCAGGCGCGTGACGGATATTCTGGAAAGCTCTATGGAAGAGACTGTTTCGTCTGATGATCTGGCATTCCTCAACCGCTGGCTTGAAGTGCCTTTGGCTGGGCGTCCATTCATTCCCAAAGATGGAAGCGGCTTTACGCGTGCGCCTCTTTGTGTGCCGCAAACGGGTGATCAGCTTGTCCGGCTCTTGGTCGACCGAATTGCAGATTATCTCTGTGACACTGATCTCGCGCAGCTTCGCCAATGCGAAGGTCCAACTTGCACGCTCTATTTCCGTGATACCACGAAGAACCGGTCGCGGCGCTGGTGCTCTATGGCCGTATGCGGAAACCGGGCCAAGGCGGCCCGGTTTCGAAAACAGAAGTCACAATCATCTCAGGACTGATCGGCGGCCTCATCCCAGCCAAATACATCTTCCAGTCCAACACCGAACTCTCGTGAGATACGAAATGCGCTTTCAAGCGATGGGGAATAGCGGCCCTGTTCGATGGCGATGACTGTCTGACGGGTGACGCCAATAGCCTTGGCGAGAGCAGACTGGCTCATATTATCATGCGCCTCGCGGAGCTCTTTGACCCGATTTGTGATGGGTGGTCGTTTGGCCATGTCACACGCCCCGTCGGTAGAAGAGGATTGTCAGCACGTATTCGGCAATTTGCGAGGCGATCAGGCTACCCACAATGATGTGGAAGAGAAGGTTGCCGTCCTGTTGCCAGACATAGTGCCAGAGACCTGCAAAACATCCGAAGCCGAGAACGTAGCCAGCAATGTTGCCAGACCGGCGCAGAACCTGCTTGTCGCGTTCGTCTTCGCTACCGTCAGATCCTTCAGGGTCTGAGATGCCGATAAGCGTGTGGGTGATGATCGCGCCAATGATGAGGGCAATGGTGGCGATCGATGCAAGCCCAAGAAGTGGGGGTGCGGTTTCTCCAAGTTCGATGGATACGTTCCAGATCGTCTTGAGATACCAGCCACCGATAAGGGTGAGGAGTACGCCCATCGCCCAGGCGGATTTTTCGTGAAAAGTCATAAGTTTAGTCCTGATATGGGGGAAGGGTTAGGCGGGCTGGCGCAGATACCACCAGAGCGATGGCAGGCGGATGAGTTCTCCGACAACGAAGACGCCAATCACAGCATGGGCGAGTGCCATCGGGTCTGTCAGACCGTCAAAAGCTTCCATGAAGATGATCGCGAGGCCGCCGGAGTACACATACAGCATGTTGCGCATGGCTTTGAACTGAACGCGGGATTCCCGCTCGTCCACAGTCGGCATTTCTGTCTTGTCCGTGATGCTGGTGACGATCGAAATTATCATGATCATCACGATCATGAGCGCGACCGAAACGCCTACCCGCCAGAACAGCTCCATACCTGTCTCGGGCGCGCTCCACCAGAAGCCGAAATAGGCGCCTATATGCAGAGCACCTGCGAGTATCGCGAACAGTGATGCGGCTACATCTACGCGAAAAAAGATTGTCATTGTGAGTTACCTTGTGTGTCAAAAATATCTGACACATAGATGGTACAATATTTTTTACATGTCAAAGAAATTAGACATAAAGATGTTAAATATTTTGGGCATTATATATTTGACAAACCCAAAGTTTGAGGGTAGTTTCAGGACATAGGAGAAACCCATGTCCATTCTGTCCAAGGCATATTTTCACGATGAAGCGGAAGCATTCCGTCATGTAGAAGCTGTGCTCTGGCCGCGTGGAGCAGTTTGCCCGCACTGTAAGAGCGAAGCTCGCCATTATTGTCTGGAAGGTGTCAAAACTAAGCCAAGCAAGAAGCACCCAGAAGGCAAGGTCCGTCACGGCCTATGGAAGTGCAAAGAATGCCGCAAGCAATTCACTGTTCGCGTCGGCACTATCTTTGAGGAAAGCCACCTCGAACTGCACAAATGGCTACAGGCCATCTACCTCATGGTTTCCAGCAAGAAGGGTGTATCCGCGCATCAGATCCACCGCACTCTGGAAATCACCTACAAAACTGCATGGTTCCTTTGCCACCGTATCCGTGAAGCGATGCGTGAAGGTTCTTTTGACATTTTCGGTTCTGGCGGCGGTGGCGTCGAAGTAGACGAAACCTTTATCGGTACAGAGCCGGGCGCGCCAAAGAAGCGCGCCTATGGCCATAAGATGAAAGTCCTGACGCTTGTTGATCTGCTCTGCCCCACAGGGGTGGTCCACCGGTAATGTTAGTCCGGCGGTTTCCACGTAGCGGCGTTCATGCCGCTACCTCGTCACAGTAAGGCGGTATGAACGCCGCGGGC
>PBNO01000011.1 GCA_002723155.1 Ponticaulis sp.
CGCAGCTTCGCAATAATCTCTTCAGGCGTAGATCTCTTGCCCATGTCTCAGCTCCATATCTGAAGCCGGAACTAACTCAAATAATGGACCACTTTTCAGGGAGCAGACCACCTGCCCGCGCCCCATTCAAGAAAATCCCACCATTTTCCCTTGCGCGACAGAGCTATGCTCTGTGGCGGCAAACGTGCATCAGGTTTTCGGCCGGAACATCTCGAAACGGTTGTCTGGCGTGATCTCGTAATAACTAGCAGGGCCACCGGCACGTAGCACGGTGCGCATGCGGGCAGGGTCATAAATCCCGTTCTCAAGAACGCCCTCGGCAATGTGTACGCCGACGACTTCACCGAACACGACCCAGCTTGGCACCTCCTTGCCCTCATGGTTGGTGAGCTGGACAATCCGGGTGAGCTTGCATTCGAATGAGACGGGGCTTGCGGCAACGCGCGGCGCTTTGATCACGCGGGACGCGCCCTGTTCCAGCTTGGCGCGGTCAAACTCGCTCTCATCGGGGCTGATTGGCGCGCAGCTTTCATTCATGGCCTCGGCAAGCTCGCGGGTGACGAGGTTCCATGTGAATTCGCCGGTCTCTTCGATGTTGTTGAAGCTGTCCTTCTTACTTCCGACGCTCGCAAAACCGATAATGGGCGGGGTGTAGTTGAAGGCGTTGAAGAAGCTGTACGGCGCGAGGTTTGGTACGCCGCTGGCGCTGACCGAGCCGATCCAGCCGATAGGGCGCGGGCCGACAATCGCGTTGAACGGGTCATGCGGCAGACCGTGACCGTTTTTAGGTTCGTAGAAATGCGGACCAGTGTGTGTCGCGGTCATAAGCGGACCTTCCTTCGTGGAGGTGAGTTCAGTGCTGAGGGGAATATAGGGTGGGCTTTTGCGCCTGCTATAAACAGTGGCTCGTTTAGTTGGTTGCAGCGCCTGCAATCTCCAGCGTCATGCCGAGTAAAGTTCGGTATCCCGGGCCCGTGTTGCTGAGCAGAATGACAGTAAGATCATGCTCCGGGAAATAGGACACTATGCTCGTGTAACCAGCCATGTCGCCGTTATAGGTCCGGACTGGTGTTGGTGGCGCACCTTCAGCCAGCGGTGCTTCGCCGATATTCCACGCCATGGGTGTGTCCGGATCGAACAGGAGCGCCATGCTGTCTTCTGATATCAGCTCGCCGCTCTGCAGGGCATGAGACCAGGCCAGAAGGTCGCCCGCATTGGCATAAAGCGATGCTCCGCCACTGAACATCCAGGTGTTGCTCAGGGTGATCTGAATAAGATCATCGCCGTCCTGCAAATAGTTGAGCGCGTGATTGGCCGGTGCCGGACTGTCGTAAATCTGCCCGGTTGCCTCCATGCCAAGCGGCGTCAGTATCATCTCGCTGAGGGCGGTTTCGTAGGATGTTCCGCTTGCTTCATCGATGATGAGCCCGAGGAGATAATACCCGATATTGGAATAGTAGTACTCCGTGCCTGGTGTTGATCTGAGCGGCAGTTCCAGAGCGGCTTCAAGAAAGCTTTCCGGCGTCTGGGCGGACTTCCATTCCGGCTCAAACCAGCCTGGAATGTCGGTCGTGTGGCCGAGGCCTGACCGGTTCTGGAGGAGTTGACGGATGGTGATCTGAGGTGTCCAGTCATGAGAGATGAAGGGAAGGTGATCGCTGACAGTGTCGTCCAGAGACAGCTGTCCAGCTTCGGCGAGCTGAAGGGTGAGCGTAGCCGTTATGCTTTTCGAGAGCGACGCAATGGCGAAGCTGGTGTCTGCCGTGATGGGTGTATGCGCGTCGAGGTCGGTGTAGCCAAAGACTTGCGTATCAAGCGTGTTGTCCGCTTCTGCGACCAGAACGACGCCATTAAAGCCGGTTTCGTCAGCCAGTTCAGCGATCGCATTGCGGAGGCTGCCAGAGGCCTGACCATTTGCGGGAAGACATGATGTTGCGACAATGGTGACCGCTGCTACGAGATAAAGCTTTAAGGTAGAAAGGCTCATGGAGGTGGATATCTCTGGTGGGGAAATCTGAGTTGCGGTTCTGTTCAAAATTGCAAGCCCCGTCCACCCCAAACACTGTGTTGTGAAGGCCGTATTTTGCGGCTGGCGGACCCATGGCGGGGGCGTGGCGGCATGGTGGCGGGGTGTTGGCGTGGCGTAATTGCGGGGGTTTGGGCTTTTTGAGGAAACTCTGTTATCGAATTTTCTCAGGAGCAAAACATGACTTACAAAGCTGATACCGCAAAGATCAAACGCTGGCGCGAGGAGCGTCACTGGTCTCAGGAACATCTGGCCGATCTGGCTGGTGTGGGCCTTCGCACTTTGCAGCGTATCGAGAATGGTCAGCAGGCATCTGCTGACTCTCTTAAAGCTCTGGCGAGCGCGTTTCAGGTTGATGTCACGGCGCTGTACGTTGATCCGGAAGCCGAAGCGGCCTCCATCATCAAGGCGAAGAACGCCAAAACCAGCGACGCCATTCGCATGTCTTTCTTCATTCACCTGGCGAGCTGGGTTCTGGGCATGGCGGTCTTCGCCGCGATAAGCATTGGCTCAGGCTGGTGGGTGATGAAATGGCCGACGCTCTGGTGGACGGTTGGTCTTATCTCACACGCGGCAACGGTCGCGATTGTCGAGACGGCGATCTATTACCAGAACAAACAGCACGCTGTCTGAGCGGCGTTTGCAATTGATCCGGCGGGCAACCCGGCATAGCGTCCCGCCATGTCTCAACGAATTGCACTTCTTGGCTGTGGGCGGATGGGGTCCGCTATGGCCGCCGGTTGGCTGAAGGCCGCCGATA
Organism: Ponticaulis sp.; assembly: GCA_002723155.1. Taxonomy (GTDB): domain Bacteria; phylum Pseudomonadota; class Alphaproteobacteria; order Caulobacterales; family Hyphomonadaceae; genus Ponticaulis. Next base: position 2,787 of record PBNO01000011.1, read on the forward strand.
AACCGGAAATCTCTGTCTATGCGCCGCGCCCGACGCCGCTCGTCTCCAAGTGGGTGGAGCAGGGTGAGGTGATGCTGAACCCTGAACGCAAACCGGCTGATATTCTGGTCGTCGCCGTAAAGCCTCAGGTGTTCGGTAATATTCTGGATGAGGCCCGTCCGCTTTGTGACGAGGGTACACTGGTGATCTCGGTTATGGCGGCATGGTCTGTCGACCGGCTGGCTGACGCTCTGGGTACGCGGCGCATTGTGCGGGCCCTGCCGAGCACGCCGGGCGCTGTCGGGCAGGGCGTTACGCTGCTGTCCTGTGATGCCAGCGTGAGCGATGGCGAGCTGGAACAGGTTCGCGCGCTTCTCTCTCCGCTCGGATGGGTGGAAGGGCCGATGGCTGAAGAAACGCTACAGGTCGCGATGACGATTTCAGGTTCCGGCCCTGCCTATGTGTTCCACCTCGTTGAGGCGCTTGCGGCGGCAGGAGTCGCAAACGGTTTAGAGCCAGAACTTGCCATGCGACTGGCACGGCGCGGCGTTATCGGCTCGGGTGCGTTGCTCGCCGGTTCTGATGAAGATGCCGGTGCATTACGTGAAGGCGTTACGTCTCCGAAGGGCGTGACTGCTGCAGCGCTGGAAGTCTTCATGGATGATCACAAAGGCTTTATCCCGCTCGCGACCAAAGCGATTGCCGCGGCTGTGGCGCGCGATCAGGCCCTGGCGCGCGGCGAAGACTAGCCGGTCACTGCGGAATTCCTGCGCGGCCATGTTGCGAAGCCCCTTTGGGCTATGTCATGTCTCGCCCAACAGTCACGAACTAAAGGTGCTTCGCATCAGAGGATTATTTATGCGTTTTACGTCACTTCTTTTTGGAACAGCCGCGCTGGCGCTTTCAGCATTTCCCGCCGCCGCGCAGGATGCTGCGAGCTATGATGCTGATACGGTCGTTGCCACGGTGAACGGAACGGAGATCACAATCGGCCATATGATCGCCTATCGCGATGCGCTGCCGGCCGAGTATGCACGCCTGCCAGACGCGCAATTGTATTCTGGTATTCTGAACCAGCTTGTTGATCAGCAGCTTCTGGCAGATGAAGCCGCTCGCCTGGGCAAAGATGAGGGCCAGCGCGTACGCCTGACGATTGAGAACGACCGACGCGGCACGCTGGCGGGCATTGTCATTTCCGACATGCTGGATGAAGCGGTCACTGAAGATGCGGTTCAGGCAGCTTATGCTCAGGTCGTGGCGAGCTTCGACGGACAGACAGAATACAACGCGTCCCATATCCTCGTGGAAACACGTGAAGAGGCTGAATCGCTGGTTGAGCAGCTGAATGCCGGTGCTGATTTCGCGGAACTGGCGCAGGAGTTTTCCACCGGCCCGACCGGCCCTAACGGCGGCAATCTTGGCTGGTTCGCAGCAGGTGTCATGGTTCAGCCATTCTCTGAGGCGGTTGAGGGCATGACGCCGGAGACTGTTTCCGGTCCGGTCCAGACTCAATTCGGCTGGCACGTGATCCGCCTGAATGAGACGCGTGAAACGACACCGCCTTCATTGGCTGAGATGCGCGACGGCATTATTGCGGAACTCCGAAATAATGCACTGCAAGCACATCTGGACGCACTGAATGATGCGGCTGATATCGTCATTGCCGGAGACGCTGTTCCAGAGACAGCGCTCTCCACCGTCCAGCTGGACGACTAGTCTATCGGTTGCGGGGCAGGCGGTTGCCACTCACCTGAGGTGATCGCTTCGCCCGGCTGATAGGCGCGGAGGACGTAATTCCACCCTTCGGGTGTCTGAATGCAGTTCAGAGTGTCTGCCTCACATCCACCAAGCTGGATGCGATAGCTTCCATCCTCGCTTTGTGTCGCGTTCACATTGTTGAGCGCGTTCACGCCAAACTCGTTCGGCACCATAAAGCCGCGTGTATTATACATGGTGACGGACCAGAACGCGTTTGCTGGTACGTCGCTGAGGATCAGCTCGTGAGGTTTATCTTCATCACCAGGCAACGGGCGTCCGGTGAAGTAAGCGGCTTCTGCCTCGGGCAGCAGGCCCCAGCCGACCGCAGTGACGATCAGGTGGGAGACGGGATCAATTTCTTCGGCCGTGCCCATGCGTATGCCGAAATTGCCACGCGCCAGCGCGCCAAGACGTGAGAGCGCCATGCGCGTCGCATCAAAGCTCGCCTGATCATACTCGGGAACGACAAATTCGCCCTGTGCAGGCTGACTGATCTCGATCAGGTCCTGCAGGCCGTTGGCGATGGAAATATCGTTCTGATCGAAAGAGTCGGCGAATACGCGGATGATAACGGCGGCATAGCGCGTGCCGATATCGTCGGCTGTGAAGGTGTTGGTGCCACCATGATAGACATCAATTGTGGTGTGGTCCTGCGTCAGCACTTGGGCTGAGATATAACGCCCGTCTGGCGCATCTGGCAGGGTGATGGTGACAGGGCCGGCTTCCATGTCGAACACGCCGGATGAATAAAGCGTATCGAGGTTCATACGGATGACCGTCTGGTTTGCCAGGTCGGTAGGTTCGCGTCCGAGATGAACGCTGCCGAGCTCACCGCGCGCGATCACCACGCCCATATACCGGTCCGTTTCGGCGCGGACGAAATTATGCGGGCCAACATGGACCGGATCAGCGATTGCGGTGGTCGAAAGCATAAGACCGCCAAGCGCGGCGACGGCGTATTTCATGATATCTCTCCCTCGGTCTGCCTCACGTCTTGATGCGCGGAGGTCAGTGTTTCCTGTGTATCGTGGACCAGTGCGAGGCGCGTGGCCAGATTTAATGTTACCCCGTGCAGCATATGTTAGACTGAAATGGTTCGCAGTAGGGGAAGTGCGCAACCACAATGAAAACTCTCATCCTCACTTATGGCACGCGAGGCGATGTTCAGCCCTTTGTGGGGCTGGGGCGCGGCCTGCAAGCGCGCGGCGATGAGGTGCATATTGCCACCTCCACACGCTTTGAGGCGTTCGTCACAGAGAATGGTCTCGGCTTCTGTCCCGTCTCCGATGATTTGCTTGGTATTCTCGACACGCGCGACGGGAAAGACATGCTGGAGAATACGGCGAACTTCTTCGACATGGCGCGCCAGTATTTCCGCATGGCAAAACGTGTCGGGCCGATGCTGGAGGAACAGTTAGAACAGGGCTGGCAGGCGGGGCAGCAGGTCCAGCCTGATCTGGTGATCTTCCATCCAAAAGGTGCCGCCGGACCCGCTATCGCTGAGGCGTTCAGTGCGCCAGCCATTCTGGCCCTGCCGTTTCCGATGCTGGTCGCGACCGGTGAGGCGCCGCATCTTGGCTTTCCGAAACTGCCCTTTGGCGCGACCTATAACCGGTTCACGCACAATGTCGTCCAAACGGCTTCCGCGCTTGGCATAAAGGGCGCGATGAAGAAGCTACGCGCGGCAAAAGGGCTGCCAAAAGCGCAGCGTTATGATGCACTTCACATGGCGGATGGTACGCGCTTGCCGAGCATGACCTGCGTGAGCCCGTCTGTCGTTCACCGCCCACGCGATTGGGATGAGCGCGACATCATCACCGGCTATTGGTTTCTGGACCATCAGGCCGACTGGCAGCCGGATGAGGCGCTCACCGAGTTTCTACAGGCGGGACCGCCGCCGGTGTATATCGGCTTCGGGTCAATATCCGGCAAGCGTCCTGAAAAGCTGGCGGAGATGGCGATCAATGCACTGGCAGCATCCGGCCAGCGCGGTATTCTGGCGACGGGCTGGGGCGGGCTGAAGCCGTCTGATCTGCCGGATACGGTTTTCCAGATTGATAGCGCGCCGCATGACTGGCTGTTTCCACGCATGGCATGCGTCGTCCATCATGGCGGCGTAGGCACAACCGCGGCAGGGCTGAAAGCGGGTGTTCCGTCTATGATCGTGCCGTTTGTCGGCGACCAGCCTTACTGGGCCGACAAAGTGTTCGAGATTGGCGCGGGGCCGAAAGGCATTCCGCAGAAGAAACTGACCGCAGAAAACCTCGCCGCTGCGATATCCGAAGCCGTGACAAGCGATGCGATCCGAAACCGTGCCGCGGAAGTTGGCGCGCAAATCAGAGCCGAGAATGGCGTCGCTGCGGCGATCGCTCACATTGATCGGGCGATGGGTCGCAGGGGCTAATAAGCCTTATCTTATTTGTGGATATTGATTTTCTGTAGAAGACCTGAGAAGAGCGCGCCCATGATGAAACGCTCTGAACTCCTCATGCCTGCGGGCAATCTCGATAAGCTGAAAGTCGCCGTCCTTTACGGGGCGGATGCCATCTATATGGGTACGCCGGATATGTCTCTCCGGACTAAGGCCGAGTTCACGCTGGAACAGGTGGTTGAGGGAATTGCGTTTGCCCACGCCCATGGCAAGCGGGTCTATCTGACGCTGAACCTGTTCTCTCACAATAAGGATGTGCCAAAGCTCGCCGAGTATGCCGAGACTATCCGTGAGATTTCGCCGGACGGACTGATTATTGCAGACCCCGGCGTGTTCCAGTTCATGAAAGAGGCTGTGCCGCATATTCCGCTGCACATCTCTACGCAGTCGAATGTCTGTTCCTGGCTGACGGTGAAGTTCTGGGAGCAACAGGGCGCAGAGTTATGTGTGATGGCGCGGGAAGTCTCGTTTCCGGAGCTGACGGAAATTCGTGATAAGTGTCCAGATATCAAGCTGGAAGCCTTCATCCATGGCGCGATGTGCATGACGTATTCGGGCCGGTATCTTCTGTCGAACTTCATGGCAGAGCGCGGAGCCAATCAGGGCAATTGCGCCAATTCCTGCCGTTGGCACTATAAGGTCCATGTGCGCCTGAAAGACGGGAAAACCCATGAGCTTGCGATTACCGACGAGAACAAGGATCTGTTTGAATTCCTGCTCGAAGAAGACCAGCGCCCCGGTGAGCTGATGCCTATCGAGGAAGATGAACGCGGCTCTTACATTCTGAACTCGAAAGACATGTGTATGATGCCGGTGCTGGATGATTATCTGCGCATAGGCGTCGATAGCCTGAAGGTCGAAGGGCGCAATAAGAGCCTTTATTATGTGGCGCTGGTTGCGCGCACCTATCGGGCAGCGATTGATGCCTGGTACGCGGACCCGGAAAGCTGGGACCCGAAACCTTATATGGACGAGCTGCGCAATGTCGCTAACCGCGGCTACACAATGGCGTTCCACCATGGCCGCCTGAGTAATTATTCGCACAATTACGAAGACACGCAGGCCATTGGCGAGTGGGAGTTTGCGGGCATTATCACCGAGGTACGCGAGGACGCGTTCATCCTGCAGGTGAAGAACCGCATTATCGCAGGCGATGTACTGGAATTCCTGCCGCCGGATGCAACGGCGGAAACTGTGTTGTTGCGCATCTATGAGTTCGAAGATGCCGATAAGGGTACGATCACAGAGAAAGTCTCTGGCGGGCCGCAAACGCGCGTGCGCATCCCGTTCAGCCTGTTCGATCAGGAAGCGTTGGAAAGCCTGAAAGACCGCATTCAGCCGATGACGATTGTGCGCAAGGAAACACCACTCCTCCAGAAACAATGGGACCGTATCCGCCTCGATAAAACGGGTATGCGCATTGAGATGGAAGGCCGCGTTGATGCCGAAGCGGTGGACCGGCTTTATGCCCGCCAGCGCGCGAAACTGATTGAATCACGCGAGGCAGGCCAGAAGGACGTGAAGTTCAAGACAGCCCGTCTTGGGATTGAAGGTTGCTGCGGGCGGGGCTGCAATGGCTGTATGATCTTCTGGAATGATCCGGAATTTGAAAAAGCACGCGACTTGATGGCCAAGAAGAAACAGGGTGAGATGCTCGAACGCGACGCCCGTAAAATGGATATGGAAGAGGACGCCTGATTAGTCAGCCTGCTGGATACTCCGGAAAACCGCTCTGGCAGAAGCTCGGGATAAAGCCCGGCATGCGTGTGCTGCCGGTCAATCCGCCAGACCATTATGGCGATCTGATTGACGGCGCAGAAGGAATGGAAGAGGTCGTTTCCGGTCCCGCGGAGATGGTGCATCTCTTCTGTGAGACGCGCGCTGATCTTGATGCGGGCTTCGGTCTCGCACTGTCACAGGTCGCGCCGGGCGGTATGTTCTGGGTGAGCTGGCCGAAAAAGTCGTCCAAACGGTTCATTGATCTGACCGAAGACCAGTTGCGCGAGGTTATTCTGCCGACAGGCTGGGTGGATGTGAAAGTCTGTGCTGTGGACGCCGACTGGTCCGGCCTTAAATTCCTCAAACGCAAATCATAGGGCGGACATGACTTACAGGTTTGATGCGCAAAACCCACCGGTAGATGATGGGGAGATTACTGCTCTGGAAGAGCTTCTCGATGCGCCCTTGCCGGAAAACTATAAAGCGCTTTTGAAGTATTCTCATGGCGGCGAGTGGCTGATACCGGTCGCGCCTTATGACTTCGTGATGTTTGAGGTTGATACGGTGATCGGTAATCTAACCGCGACCGACTTTGTAGAAGCTTTTCCGGGCCTGCTGCCTATCGGCGGTGATGGCATGTCAGACTATATCGCGCTTGATTTTACTGGCGGCGGCGCGGCGAAAGTGGTTGGCGTAGATGCGGTTGAATCTGCGCCGGAAGATGCCGTCTATCCAATTGCCGAAACTCTGGAAGCGTTTCTGGGAATGGTCGGTCAGGCGCCGGAAGAAGACTAGACAGGGCAAGTCTCAGCGCCATATCTGAAAGCCGGATAAAGGATACGCCATGACTGACCAGATCACGCAGGACAAAATTGAAGCGGCAGCCTTTCGCAGGCTTCTGAAGCATCTCGCCGACAATCCGGATGTGCAGAATATTGATCTGATGATCACAGCAGATTTCTGCCGGAACTGTCTGGCTGACTGGTATCGCGAAGCTGCGGCTGAAAACGGTGTCGAAATGTCTAAGGATGAGGCCCGCGACTATACTCATGGCATGCCGTATGCTGAGTGGAAGGCATCTCAACCGGATGCGACGCCAGAGCAAATGGCGGCGTTCAAAGCCCGTAAAGACGCGAAAGCCTAGCCACCTATAAACAAGCGCAGATAAAGCGTCAGCGTCACGACCGAAACCACAGTCGAGATCAGTACGACCTGTCCTGGAATGCGGGCGTTTCGCTCATAGAATTCGGCCAGCATGAACGGGCCTGTGCCTGTTGGCATCGCCGCGATGAAAACGGCCGAGTGGAGCAGAAACGGTGGCAGGTTCAGGATCGGTCCGGCGACGACCCATGTGATAAACGGCTGCGCAAACAGTTTCAGGCCTGTCAGCCATGTAATGTCGATAATGCGAACTGGCGCGGCATCTTCCTTCGCGCCAGCATCAGCGAAGAACAGACCGATAGCGACGAGCGCACATGGTGAGGCGGCCGCGCCGAGCAGGTCTATGAAAGACTGAGCCGGGGCTGGAACGCTAATCCCGGCGAGCAGGAAAACGGTGCCCAGCGCAGGCGCGATAAAAAGCGGGTTGGTGAATAGCTTCACAGTCGTGACGCGAGCGATCTTCAACGCGCTGCCTTCTGTCTGAAGCGCGCTCTCGATAATGATCAGACCAATGCAGAAGATCACCGTAATCGTGATCACAGAGGCGATCACAGCGGGCATCAGGCCGGGTTGTCCATAGACGGCCAGCATCAGCGGAAAGCCCATATAGGCCGTGTTTGAGTAGCTGGAACTGAGGCCATCGACAGCGGCGTCAGCAAGCTTCACCTTCTGCCAGACACGAATGAATAGTGTGACGAAGAACACCACGAAACATCCGGTGGAGTAGGCGAGGATGAAACCCGGCTGCCAGATCTCTTCAAGGCTAGCGCCGGCGATGACATCAAACATAAGCACCGGCAAAGCCAGATAGACAACGAAGCGGTTGATCTCGCGCAGCGCGGTCGGGCCAAGTGCGCCAAACCGGCGAGCGGCCCAGCCAGCCAGAATGAGCCCGAAGACGGGCAGAACGGTGAAGAGCGTCGAAAGCATGTGCGGTCAGGTCTTATAGGGATGAAGCTGGCCGTCACGCCCTCGTAGAGCAGGGCCGTCAGAGGTTTCACGCAGGTCAGAGCGTGCCGCGTTTGCTTTGGAGACGCCGCCAGGAATATCGATGACATATCGCGGCACAGACAATCCGCTGACACGATCACGTACCGCGTCATATAGTGCCTGACCTTCTTCCACGCTCACGCGAAAATGCGATGTACCCGGCGCAAGGTCGGGATGGTGCAGATAGTATGGTCGGATACGGTTTTCTGTCAGTGTTTCGAACAGGTCGGCCAGCGCCTCCACCGAATTGTTGACGCCGTTGAGCAGAACGGTTTGTGACACAAGGGCGATGCCCGCATCTGCCATCAGGCGGGCTGCGGCTTTGGTTTCGTCTGAGAGTTCTTGCAGATGATTGATATGGATCGACACATAGGCCGCGACGCCATCAGCTTTTAATCCGCCGATAAATTCTGGTGTGATGCGAGCCGGGTCAGCGACCGGCATACGCGTGTGCCAGCGAATGATTTTGACGTGCGGAATATCTGCAATCGCGTCAGTCAGGGCACGCGCGCGCTTGGTCGACAGCATGAACGGATCGCCGCCGGTGAGTATGACTTCCTTCACCGCCGGCTGGCTTCGAATATAGCCGAGCGCGGCTTCGAGTTCCGCACGCGACAGCGTGTCCCCAAGATCTGGTCCGACCATTTCGCGGCGAAAGCAGAAGCGGCAGTATACAGGGCAGACCGCGACGGGCTTGAGGAGAACACGGTTCGGGTAGCGGTGGACGATACCGGCAACCGGTGAATGGCTTTCATCCCCAATCGGGTCGTTCAGCTCCTCAGGCAGGCGCACGAGTTCGGCAGGTGAGGGGACGAACATGCGCGCGATCGGGTCAGATGGATCCGCGCGTTTAATGCGGTTTGCCAGAAACGGCGTCACCGCGATGGCGAAACGGTCCGCAACAGGTTTCAGCGCGTCTGCTTCCTCGTCAGAGACCAGTCCGGCACTGGCCAGCGCGACAGGTGAGGAGAGCGGGCGTGCGCTCATGCCTCGAAAGGTGTCCAGATCATATGATGCACGCTCGGAGCTTTTGCTGCGAGCATGGCGATCCGTTCAAAGCCGAGCGCAACACCGCTGGCATCTGGCATGGTTTCAAGCGCTTTCAGGAAGTCTTCGTCGAGCGGGTAACGCTCGCCATAGAGCTTTTCTTTCAGCGCCATGTCGTCTTCAAAACGTGCGCGTTGCTCTTCCGGATCGGTTAGCTCGTGAAAGCCGTTCGCGAGTTCGATACCGCAGGCATAGAGTTCGAACCGGTCGGCAAAACGCGGATCGTCCTCGCAGGCGCGTGCAAGTGCTGCTTCACAGATCGGGTAGCGATAGAGCACGGTGAGCTGGCCGTTTCCAAGTTTCGGTTCGATTTTGGACACCAGAACAGCCGAGAAAATATCCGACCAGCTTGCATCTTTTGAAATGCCAATGCCGGCTTCAATCGCGAAATCTGCGAACAGATCACGGTCATCAAGCACGAGTTCCAGATCGATATGAGCGAAGACGAGGAATGCATCTGACAAAGACAGAAGCTCGACTGGAATGAACGGGTCACATACCCGGCCTTTCCATTCAAACACCTTTGTCCGCATGGTCTTGGCCGCGGTCCGGCAAAGCTCGACTGTATCTTTGATGACGTTCTCGAGCGACGCGCCTGCGCGGTACCACTCGATCATGGTGAATTCTGGTGAATGGAGCGGGCTGACCTCGCCATTGCGATAAACACGGGCAAAATCAACGATCTGCGTTTCGCCCGCACTCAGAAGCTTTTTGCAGGAAAACTCTGGAGAAGTGTGCAGGTAAAGCGGCTTCTGGGCGCCTGTATCGTCGCGATAATCTGTTTTGAAGGCCTGGAGATGGGTTTCGTTTCCGGGCGAGGTTTGCAGCGCAGAACACTCGACCTGAGTGAAACCTTCATCTTCAAACCAGTCTTCCAATGCGCGTTTGACCGTTCGGCGCGCAGTGAGGAAAGGGCGGCGGTCTGCATGACGATCCGGATGCCAGAATGGATCACCTGTCATTTGCGCGTGCTCCGCTTCAAAACGAATTACTCAACTGGGAGCTTGGCGAAAGCGCCTTAAGACGGTATGGCGGTGGCCAGACCTGCTGCTCCGTTACCGGAGCGCTCTACACCACCAGCCCCTTAGCGGGCAACACGGGAAAACCTCATGGCCGTTGAAGTCGCAGCGAATATTCGCAAGGGAAACATTATTGAACACACGGATGGGCAACTTTACGTCGTTCTGAAAGCAGAATCGTTCCGTCCGGGTAAAGGTACACCGACCACCACTATCGAGATGCGCCGCATTTCTGATGGCATTAAGTCTGTGATCACGACGAAGACTCAGGAAAAGCTGGAAAAAGCATTCGTTGAGGAAGTCGATCACACATATCTCTACATGGATGGCGACAACTACGTCTTCATGCACCCTGAGACATTCGAGCAGGTATACGTATCTGGCACGATGCTTGGCGACAGCGCCCCATTCCTGCAGGAAAACATGACCTGCATCCTGCAGATGTTCAATGGCGAGCCTGTGTCCATCACATTGCCTAAGAGCGTTGTTGTTGAGATCACAGAAACCGAGCCGGTTGTTAAAGGTCAGACAGCGTCGTCTTCTTACAAGCCTGCAATGACTGACATTGGCGTTCGTGTCATGGTGCCTCCGCACATTGATGCTGGCACGCGTATCGTCGTCGCAACAGAAGATTCCACTTATATGGAACGTGCGAAAGACTAAGGTCTCACGCCTTCTGATACAAATGAGCGGACGAGCAATCGTCCGCTTTTTTTGTGCCCTTCTTCCGTTAGGGAAAGCGTCAAATTTTCAATCTCAGTGATCTGCGACGTTAATTTTTCAATGGTAAATTTTTCCCCGTGCACGGACCGGATTGAATGGGCGTGCAGAGGGATGGGCGGATGGCACTCGTACTGCATTACATCTATGGCTCTACAGCCTCCATACCGCACGCGGTTATGGAAGAGGCCGGGCTCGCCTACAGCCTGAAGGCGCTGCCATCAGGTGTCGATGACGTGCATTTCGACCATTACCCCGAAGCGAAGTTCAAGCTGTCAGGTCGTATCCCAGCGCTGGAAGACGGTTCCAGTGTCATCTTCGAGACTGGCGCTATCATCATGCACCTGTTGGCAAAGCCTGAAGCGGCGCATCTGATGCCGGCCTACGGATCGAAGGAATATTCCCGCTTCATGCAATGGCTGTTCTACCTGACGACATCGCCCAAGGCGACTTTGATGGAATTCATGTGGCCAGAGCGGTGGGGACGATTTGCAGATGATCAGGACTGGGTTCGTGAGCGTGCCGCGGACCGCATGGTCACTCAATGCGATTATCTGGATTCAAACGTGTCAGACGGCACATTCCTGTCCGTCGGTTTTACCGCGCTCGATATCTATCTGACCGAGCTTGCCCGCTGGAGCGCTGTCACTGGTATGCCGATGTGGCGGTGGAAAAATCTCGGTACGATTGTCGAGGCAACCCGCAACCGGCCTGCCTATAAGCGCATGCTCGCCATGCAGAGGATTAGCTGGCCAAAGCAGGCGGCCTAGCTGCCGTGATAGGTGACGAGCACATAGCCTCGCTTTGCCATGTCTGCTTTCAGCTTTGACGGGAAACCGGCATCGTCCGGAATGGCGCCGATAGACGTCAGCGTGTCCAGCATGGTGTCTGTCACATCTCCGTCCCAGGTGAAGGCGAGATAGGCCGAGCCAATACCGAACAGGGTAAGCCCGGCGCGCTCTTCCAGATGACGCGCCAGCTCGTGGTTTTCGAACGGGTTGAGGTCGCCTTCAGGCCCGTCCGGTCCGAAATAGCCGTTCGGAAAGGCGATGAGTGTTTCATAGGCATGATGAACGGGCGCCAGATTGAACACGCTAATGCCGTCGAGTTTTTTGGCGTAGGTCGATACGTCCTTCCAGTACTCGTCCCACAGCGTCAGCTCTGTGTTCGTCCGCAGACGGGCGCTCACTTCTTCAAATGACATCGTGACGAGCTGGCGGCGGAAATTGGCTTCACGGATGGGGAATTCTTCAGGCGTATTCATCTCGCCGAGATATTCACCCGTCTCATCGAAATGGTCGGCGGGTGCCAGTGATCTATCCACATCGCCGGTATCATTCAGGCCGTAGCGCTCGGCTGCATGGTATGAGGTGTAAGAGGCCTGAAAGTCATCAAGGCTGGTGACGACTTTCATATCCGCATGGTCGCTTTGAAGTTTGCGATACGTCTTCAAGAGATCGGGAATGCCGAAGGCGCCGGTTGCGACGTATCCGTCGGTGAGCTGCTCCTGAGCTGCTGCCATCTTCGTTTCAGAGAAGCGAACGAGCTTTAGCGGACCTTTCGCCATAGGTCGGCGCTGTCGCGTATCGCTCTTTTTCTTTTTCTTGAAAAACGAAAACATGGAGTACTCAGGTCAGTAGAGCACGCTAACCTAAGGGAAAGCGTACTTAGAGCAAGCGGCATTTTCAGCAGATTAAGAATTTGCGGTAAGAGTGGAGTTGAACCCGGATTACAGGGAGCGATCCATGGCCAAGGGACAGTGCCTGTGCGGCGCATTATCGTTTGAAGTCGAAGGCGACCCGCTCTGGAGCGCCATATGCCATTGCGAAAGCTGCAGGCGCGCAACGTCTTCGCCCTTTACCGCATTTGTAGGCTTCTCGCGCGATAGTGTTCGCTGGACTGGTGATACGCCGGCCAGCTATGCGCATTCTGAAAAGGCAGAACGTCTCTTCTGTAAGAAATGCGGGTCGCAGATTGCCTACATGTCGAACTCACGGACGGATCAGATCGACCTCTATACGGCGAGCTTTGAAGATCCGAATGCGTTCGCGCCGACGAAAACCGCTTTCCGTGAGGAGGCGCTGTCTTTCATTCATGCAATTCCGAACCTGCCAGACTGGAACTGATCTTCATTGCGTCTCTCCGGAGACGGTTTGAAAAAGAATTGCAGCCGATTGCACGGGGACTGTTGTCTTTTGCCTCGCGCTGAGCGAATGGCGACACAATGAGCCTCTCTGTTCGCATATTTGTCTGCGGTATTCTTCTCTTCGCATCGCTCGCCGGTTTTATGGCGACCGATCTCGTGCTGCCTGCTGTTCCGGAACTTCCGGAGATTCTGAATGGTACCGCGACGGAGACGCAGTACATTCTGGCCGCTTTCATTGGCGGGCATGCGCTCGGCCTGTTGCTGTTCGGCGCGATTACCTGGCGGTTTCGCAGACCGCATATTCTGATCGTTGCGACGGTCGGGTTTGGCCTGTCCTCCTTTATGGCGACGCAGGTGACAGCAATCTGGCCGCTGGTCATTCTGCGCGTGTTTCAGGGTGTTTTCGCAGCCGGGTCTACGGTGATTGCGCCGGGCATTATGCGCCAGCTGTTTTCCGAAAAAGGCGCCACCCGCGCGCTGGGTATCTTCTCCAGCCTTGAGGCGCTCGCGCCGGCGATGGGGCCGATCATCGGCTACTGGCTTCTGGACATTGGTGGCTGGACTCTGAGCTTTTATATTCTGACGGTGATTGGCGCTGCCGTTGCGGCGGTTGTGTTCTTTGTCGGGAAATGGATTCCGCGCTCAAAAAGCGAGGGCAATCGTGGCAGCTATCTCTCGCTTCTGAAGTCGAAGGTCTATCTGCGATATTCACTGTCACAGGCGTTGTGCGTTGGCGGTCTGATTGTGCTGGTTTTCAGCGCGCCAGCCATTTTTGTGCGGGCATGGGGTGGAAGCATGACGCATTTCATCATCATGCAATGCGCGGGCGTTGTCTGCTTCATTATCGCCAGCAACTCGACGAGCTATTTTGTCGACCGGTTCGGCGCTGAGAAAGTCATCTGGCTCGGTACATTTATCTCGATGATCGCTGCGCTTCTGATCTTGCTTTATGCGTTGAGTGGCGGGCAGGAGCCTTTGGTCGTCGCGGCTTTGTTCGCGCCGTTGAACCTTGCGCTTGGCATAAGGGGCCCGCCCGGCTTTCTGCGTGCAATTATTGCGGGTGGCGGACAGGATGATCGCGCGTCGTCTCTATTGGTGCTGGCGCTCTTTGCGGCGGTTGCCGGTGGAACAGCTATTCTGGCGCCTTTCGTGGAGCACGGCATGGTGGAGACGGCGCTCGCAGTCTTCCTTATGGAGCTAGGCGCTGTTGGCCTTCTGGTCTGGCTCCCGGGCCTTCCGGACAAGCTCGCTTCGTGATTTGGCCGCTCTCTGGTTTCATGTCAGAATGTTCGCATAAAACGGGAGTTTGATATGAAGACGATTTCGGCAACGCTTCTGGCGCTCATGATGGCAGCCTGCACAACAAATGCAGACGGCTCGCTCGGCTTCATTTCTCAGTCTGACCGCAATCAGGAAGCCGGTGAAGAAGAGCGTGAAGTGCACGAAACCGAGCACCATCTGATGGATCGGTTCGAATATCACGACGAAGACCCCGTTTAGCCCGTCCTGAGTGATTGACTTTAATGCGCGGCGTGGCACACCCCGCCCATGCTAACGATCACAGACCTCACCTTCGCTTTTGGTACACGCACCCTGTTCGAGGAGGCGTCCGCACAGCTTGCGAAAGGCTGGAAGGTCGGCCTTGTCGGGCGCAATGGTACAGGCAAGTCGACACTGCTCGGGCTGATCCGTGAGGCGCACGACCGTGAAGGCAAGGATGAATCCATCCGCTTCAATGAGGGGGCGACGCTCGGCTGGGTCGCTCAGGAAGTTGCGCCGACCGACGAGACCATTCTGGAAGTCGTTCTGAAAGCAGATGCCGAGCGCCATGCGCTCATGACGGAATCTGAAACGGCGACCGATCCTGATCGTATCGGTGAAATCCATGAACGCCTTCTGGATATCGATGCATGGTCTGGTGAGGCGCGCGCCAGTGAAGTTCTGATGGGCCTTGGCTTCATGCCGGAAGATTTGCACCGCGCGTCGAAGGAATTCTCCGGTGGCTGGCGTATGCGCGCGGCCATTGCGGGCGTTCTGTTCGCTCGGCCCGACGTGCTGCTGCTCGACGAGCCGACCAACTATCTCGACTTGGAGGGTGCTGCCTGGCTGGAAAACTATCTTAGGGCCTATCCGAATACGGTGATCCTCGTCAGCCACGACCGCGAAATGCTGAACGCCTGCGTAACGCACACGCTGGCGCTTGATCATAAGAAACTCGAGCTCACTACGGGCGGCTATGATGATTACCTGCGCATGCGTGCGATTAAGTACGCCCAGCTGGAAGCGATGAAGAAAAAGCAGGACGCGGAACGCGCCCACCTGCAAAGCTTTGTAGACCGTTTCCGCGCCAAGGCATCCAAGGCCACACAGGCTCAGTCCCGTATCAAGATGATCGAAAAGATGAAGGACATCGCTATTCCGGTTTCGGAGCGCACGGTGCCGTTTCATTTTACAGCGCCGGAAGCACAGCTAGCACCGCCTCTGCTTGAGCTGCGCGGTGCCAGCTGCGGTTATGGCGAGAATGCCGTCATTCTGACTGAGGTCGATCTGCGCGTAGACCCTGACGACCGTATCGCAATTGTTGGTACGAATGGGCAGGGCAAGACGACGCTTGTTAAAACCATTGCGCAAAAGCTTCAGCTGATGGACGGCGAACGCAAAGCGCCGGGCTCTATCCGGATCGGCTATTTCAGCCAGGATCAGATGGACGAGCTCAGCCTTGGCGAGACGGTTTATGATCACGTGCAACGCGCCATGCCGAAAGGCACTCTGCCAGCTAAGGTGCGCGCAAAGGCGGCCCAGCTCGGCTTTTCCGTAGAGAAGGTTGAAACCAAGGTTGAGAAACTGTCGGGTGGCGAGAAAGTGCGCCTTCTTATGGGCTTGATGGCCATGACCGAGCCGCACATTCTTATCCTCGACGAGCCGACCTCTCACCTTGATATTGATAGCCGCGAAGCGCTTATCTACGCGCTGAACGATTATCGCGGCGCTGTTCTGCTCATCACCCACGATGTCTACCTGGCCGAAGGTACTGCTGACCAGCTCTGGCTGGTGAAAGACGGCAAGGCCCGCGAATATGATGGCGATCTGAACGACTATAAAAAACTCGTTATGGCGGCCGATCGTGACCAGTCAAAAACCTCTAAAGCGCCTGCGCCTAAGGAGGAGGTCATTGTTGAGCAGCCGGTTGAGAAGGTCGATAAAGCCGCTCAACGCCAGAAGGCAGCTGACGCACGCAAAGCGGCGGCTCCGCTAAAGAAGAAAGCGGACGCGGCAGAGAAGCGCCTTGAGAAAGCTAATGCACGTGTGGCGGCTATTGATGAAGAACTGGTCCAGCCAAACCTTTCATCCGAACGGATGCAGGCGCTCATGAAAGAGCGGGCTGAGCAGAACGACCTTGCTGAAGTCGCTGAAACGGAATGGCTCGAAGCCAGTGAGGCCTATGAAGAAGCTACATCCGGGCTTTCCTAGTCGCCGGGATGCGGCGCTGAATTCAGATTGCCCGTCAAGTCGCGTTCGGCTGACGAGCGGTAGCTGAACATGGGCTGTGCGTGCTGGTGATCGCTCGTGCGCTGACTGAATGTACTATATGTCGTTGTTCTGTCTGCATATTGGCTATCACTGAATAGATCCAATGCGCTCGCGAATGGGTTATCGTTGATCGTAGGTCCTATCAGATCGTCACTTCTTGCAACTTGAAGCCCTTCAGGGAGCGCTGAGTTCGTTGGGGACCCACAGCGCGGATCACTCTCTCTTTCGCGTCCAAGTCGTAGACAAGAAAGCGCGCGCAAGGCGTTTGTTTCCTCTGTTGCGGTGGTTTCGGGGACTCCGAACCACACGTCATTATCCTCAATGATCCAGCCTTGTGGAATTTCGGGGCGTCCAACAGAATCTGGCGGCTTAGACAATGCCGTATCGCGGTCTATCGGCGAATTGCCTGATGCTATCTCATTCGGCGCAACCAATCGGCTGGGCGGTGAAATGTCTACGTCCTGAGAACCGATTGGGGCTGGTGTCGGTAAATCTGTCTGTTCCGAAGTTTGATCAGGTTCATCAGTCGACAATGGTACGGGAGCTGCCGGAGGCGAAGGTTCGATTTTAAACAGAGACAAATCTATGGGTGTCACCAACTCGACTGTTCGAGCGGAAGGCTTGTAAGAAAATATCACCATTCCCAGCGCTGCATGCAGCAGGACAGCTGCTGAAACGTGCCACGTTTGCGTTACTTTCCGTTTGATTTCAGCCGCCCACATTCATGCAAACTACCTTTCGTTGAGAGAGGATGCCCGTGAATAATTTGTCATCGTTGGACACGGCCTCCCTGAAACGGGTGATGTAAGGTTGTATGAATTGCGTTATTCTCGCTGAATGGCACGTTATGAATACGCACCCGCAGCGCTATCTGGAAAGCAAACCGTTCACTGGGATAAGGATGGTTTGCGTATAGATAAAGACGGCAGCAGTAAAATCCTGAGATGGGTTGATCTCAGCTCCGCCCGGTATTGGACGTCGCGCGTGAAGACCGTCGACTTTTACGGCTTTGACCTGAAGGACAGCGTTGGTGACAGCTACGCGCTGAATATCACAGTGCCTATCGGTATGGGCGCAGATAACTCTATCCGGACAGGCTATTACGGCATGCTTCGCGATATTTGCGGCGTACTTAAAGCCGCGCGCCCTGATGTGAAAGTCGATTACGGTCAGCCGAAAACCTATGCGTGGATTTATTTTGTGATCGGCGTGATCGCTTTTCTGTTCGCAGCAGTGATGGGGTTTCTGCTTCTGACCGAAGTGCCTGACCGCATGGGCGCAGCCGCACCGCCAGTCGTCATACTGCTATTGTTTGGCGCATATCTCGCCTGGTCATTCAGGCCGGGGAGGCCTTCAGTGCAATTCAGTCTGGATGAAATGGCGGCGATCAGCGAACGCTATGCCAATCCGGATCAGAGATAGAGCTTGAAGCCTTCATGTGAGCGGGCAAAGCCGTATCGCTCGTAAAAGCGGTGCGCGTCGGGTCTCTGTTTGTTGCTGGTCAGCTGGATGAGATTGCAGCCGCGCTCTTTAGCGATTGAGACGGCCAGATCGACCATCTGCTTGCCAATGCTATGGCCGCGGCAATCCGGATTGACGTGCACGCTTTCCATTTCCATGCGCCAGCTGCCGCCATTGACCAGCGTCGGGATGAAGATGAGCTGCATGGTGGAGACGACGCCGCGTTCGGCCAGTTCGCCGACGAACAGCATCTGGTTATCATCGCGTTCGATGGCATCAAATGCGGCGCGATAAGCCGCTTCGGGTGAATTCTCAACGCGGACTTCATCGCCTGGTGCGCCCTTGACGATCAGGTCCAGAATAGCCGGCACATCTTCAAAACGTGCCGGCCGGAATGTGGGTTTCAGTACGGTCATTGAGGTCTAGTCGTCGCCTTCCACGGTGATGGTCGCGACGAGATATTCCGACTGGTCGACATCGTCAAACTCAAGCTCGACGCGCTGGACGCGCTCGTCAGGCGTGCCGTAGTTCTGCCAGAGCTCGGCATTGATCGCGACGGCGCCGTTCGGGTTCACAATGTCGGAAGAGAAATAGTCCATCTCCACCGTGTAGACGCCGGGAATGGCATTGCGCAGCATAAACTCTTCCGGCCCGTAGCCGTCCGTCATGTCATTGGAAATCCGCCCGCCAATGGCAGACAGATTGTTTCCGTAATAGACACGCTCGCCGCGCGGGTCGGTCACCCAGAGGTCCATGTCGACCTCATCGACATTCCAGCCCACGACGATGCGCAGATCGACCGGCATGTCGCCCTCAAGCGCTTCGCTTGGCAACTCGCCGCGTCCGCCAGCTGCCTGCAAGCGGTCGAGTACACGGTTCGCTTCGAGCACGGAGATGCCTTCAATCCCGTCATAATACCAGCTCCACGGCGAGGAGATGACGTGGTTCAGATGCTCCAGCGCTTCGCTCAGGCGTGCGCGGCGTGTGGCTTCGCTGAGGCCGGGCAGATTAGCGCTCGCATCCAGCGCTAGCGCCAGATCACGCCACGGCTGCGGACGAGATGGATCAATCTCGGTGACGCGGCGGAACAGGTCGACCGCGCGGTCGATATCGCCATAGCGCATCAGGCGTTGGCCGACGGCCGTCAGCGTGTCGTGATTGGATGTTGAAAGCTCAAGAGCTGTCAGCGCGGTTTCAGTTGCACGGCGAATGTCGCCGCACTGTTCGAACAGGTCCGCGAATTCGAGGAAATAGCTTGGCAGTGAACCGTATTCGGCGCGTTCGCGCAGATAGACCTCGTAAAGCTCATCAGCGCACATGCCTTCTGCTGCTTCCAGATAAGGCCGGTTCGGAGTCCAGCGCTCGATCTCTATGACTGACGCTGCACCTGATCCGTTTCGGCTCTGATTGAGTTGGGTTGGCTCTGCCAGCGGGTTCGGCGGAGGTGCTGGTGCGGCCGATCCTGTCACCACGATGTCTTCTGACTCCTGAAGTGTTTCGTCGAACACAGGAGACGGAAGGGAGCCGTCCGGACGCGGAGGCGGCGGAGGAGGAGGGGGTGGCGGCGGCGGTGGTGGAACCATGTCGTCCAGATAAAGGACTTCACGCTCGTATTCAGCACGGTTGCCGCTGTCGTCTTCCGGATCGAACTTTGCTTCATACCAGGAGACCTGACGCTCCCAGTAATCGACAACATTGTCGATGCGGTCGGCTTGTTCCCGTTCCATGCGATCAATATGCGCATCCAGAAGCGCGGTATATCGCTCCTGCTCATCCTTGCTGAAGCTGTCTTCCGGCAGGTTGATGTCGTTGTTCACATAATCTTCGATCGTCTCCAGAACGAGGAGCGAAGTCTCATCTGTAACGACTGAGAATTCCTGGCTTGCGTCCACGATGTCGGCGCGGCTGGCGCCGGTAGCACGAAGCGTCGTTATCAGCTCGCGTGCCCAGAACGAGCCTGCGCCGCTGTTTTCCGGGGCGTTAGCAGGTGAGATGGATTGTGAAATGACCCGGCCACCGATTTCGGCGACGACATTGGTGGCGTTTCTGCGGATAGGTGCAAACAGGCGGAACCGGTCGCCATCATCAATCCACTCGGCTTCGTCCATGACATCCCGGCCATCGACGAGAAAACGCCGGGGCGACATGACGGATTGAGAGAGGCGGGCTTCGGCACGTTGAGGGCCGATTTCGGCAAGATCGAGATAATGGCCGCCGCCGCGCTCGGCGAGCAGGCTCAGTGCGCCATCATCTGCTTCGGGCGAAGCGCTGACGACGTGAAGCTGACATGGAAGTTGCACATCCGGCATATCTCCGAAAGTGATCCGCCCGTCAGTTACAAGGAAGCAGACGTCTACGCGCGGGCGCTCTGCCTCGGCCGCGAAAATGGCCTGCAGATCGGTTGCGCCATCAAAGTCGATCTCCGAAACGAAGTGACGTAGCTCTTCCGGTTCAGGGCGCATATCGACGCGTCCGCTATCACGCAGGCCGCGTGCAAATGGCACCAGTTCCAGCGAGAAGGGGCGAAGTTCGAAGAACAGATAGGAGAAGAAATCCAGCGCCTGTTCAGAGCTGGCCTCGTTCGACAGGGACGTATCCCAGAGCACGCGAACAGAAGCAGGGCTGAACGGTGTGCTGGCGGTTTCTGATGGCAGATCAATCGCAACAAAATGCTGGCCGTTGGAGTGACGGCTGACGCTGACCGATTCCACGCTTGCCGGCGTGACGAGCAGGTCTCCGTTCAGGGGCAGGTTCTCGGTTGCCATCAGAGCGCGGTCATTGCGTGCATCCCATTCCGCTTCCAGTTCGCCAGGCATGCTGACATCGGCAAGAGTGATGTCGCCATCGACTGTGATCGTCGCGTTGACGGTATCTTCGCCTGCTTCCAATGGCAGGCGGTATGGCTGGTCGTCACTGACGGGTGTGACGAAGGTCACCGAGATCTGGCGGGTCTGCCTCGGCATGATCGGGAAAACACGCGTCTCAAAGGCATTCGTACGGCTGACTTCGGCAAGGCCCGGGTCTACGCGCTGTCGAATGCGCTCATTGAAGACCCGTTCAGCCTGGAGTTTTTCGACAATTACGCCGTCGCGTATTGCGCCGTTAATGTCGAGGCCATAACCGGTGAGGATGGCGCCCGCTGGCATGTCGAGCGTAAAATTGCCTTCGAGGGTTTCCTCACTCGGGTTCATGAACTCGGCAAGAACGGTTGTTTCGGCAAAGCCGCCATTGAGGCTGACATTGACGTTAAGAGTCTGGAGATCGAGCAGGCTGGCTTCCGTGCGCCCCTCGCTGGTGAAGTAGCTGGTAGAGGACAAGACAGGGTTTGGCTCTGCGCCCGCTGACAGTGCGATCAGGCTCGCGCTAAGTGTCAGGCCTGCAAGGCCGGTGGTTCTGATTGGTTTGATAGCTGGCAACATGCGTCGTCCCCGTGACCTTATGCTTTTGTATGTCTGAGCTTTTGCCGCCGATCATGTCGGCTATGAGGCAAGAGCAAGACCAATACAGGAGCCTGCACAGTTTGCGGGTTATGTCTATTCGCTCTGGAATAAGGATTATTGCCCGATTAGATAATTTGTTATATGATTACATTATATTCATGGAGGAGGGCATTTCATGAAACGCAAATCTATCAAAGCAGCTGAGGCCGATCTGACGCCGATGCTCGATATCGTCTTTATTCTCCTGATATTCTTCATCGTTACGGCGACCTTCATTCAGGAGAAGGCCATCGATATGACGCCGCCACCGCCTTCAAATTCGACCGAGATATCAGGCGAGGCGTTGATTGTGAGAATTGACGAGAATGATCTTATCCGTGTCGGCGGACGGCTGACCGATGTTGAGGGCATCCGCGCCCGCGTTGAACGGGCCATAGCCGAAAATCCCGATATCAGCGTCATTGTCCAGGCGCATCCGCAGGCGCGAAACCAGCTGGTTATTCACTCAGTGGATCAGTCGCGCAGTGCGGGCGTGCAGAATGTCGGGTTTGCCGTAGACGGTGACGGCTTACTTTGAGCCGGAAGCCGGCGCGTCTTCAACGAGCGACAGCGGAACAGCTGTTGTTCGTTTGGAGACACGTACGATGATGCGGGACTGAACATCTGACACCAGGCCGAGTGACAGAAGCTTGTCGCGCAGGAAATCGTCATAAGCGTGCATGTCGAGCGTCAGAACGCGGATAATGTAGTCCACAGCGCCTGTTACGGTCATGCATTCTACAACTTCTGGCCAGCCTTCGATGGCTTTCTCAAATTGTTCGAGGTTTTCGCGGTTCGGGAGCTGGAGTTTAACCGACGCGACAACTTCGAAGTTGAGGCCGAGAGCATTGCGGTCGAGAACCGTCACGCGGCGTTGAATGACGCCTTGTTCTTCCATCCGCTTGATGCGGCGCCAGCATGGCGAAGAAGAGAGGCCAACCTTTTCCGCGATGTCCGCGACGGACAGGCTCGCATCATTCTGAACCAGTTCAAGAATGTTCTTATCGATTTGATCCAGTTCAACGGACAACATTTTTCCCTCGCCGCTCAAAAACGTCCCTCGCATTGCACTCAATGGTTCTTTTGATGTGCTTTATGCAAGTCTTTTTCTAAAAAGCGGTATAAACAGAAAGAAACTGCCTTTGGCAAGTGCTGATTTGCTCTGAATTGTGCAGAATTGGATGATCTGTATGCAGAATGGCAGAATTCTGTCCATATGGGGCAGGATTTGCTCATTTTATACGAAATGTTGCATAAACGTCACCTTGTGAGAGCGCCGTTTTCGCTTTTCTGACCGGGTGCGATTACGCAAATTCTCACCGCAATCTCAGCCTTCGTAATTGTGGCCCTGAAATTGGCGAGAAAACTTGCATTCTATGCTTGTCGGATGGGAATTGCCCGCGTATATAGCGGCGCTCATTCATCGGTTTGGTTCGGTAGCTCAGCTGGTTAGAGCGCGCGACTCATAATCGCGAGGTCGGGAGTTCAAGTCTCCCCCGAACCACCATCCCCTCTTGAAAACTGACAATGATTGCTGCCATCACATTGGTATTGAAGGCATTTCGGGTCTGGCCTGACTACGGAAATTTCGTAAGAGTGCTCGAGTAATCTGAAACTGGAAGATCCCCGAAGGGGCCGAAAGTATGTCGCAAACCGTTCTGGTGGCTGGTGGAGCCGGATATATCGGATCTCATGCCTGTCTGGCTCTGAAACAGGCTGGCTATACCCCCGTAGTGTTCGACAACTTTTCCAATGGTCACAAAGCGTTTGTGCAATGGGGGCCTTGCGTAGAAGGCGACATCCGTAGCCGCGTAGATCTCGATGCGGCTTTCGATACCTACAATCCCATTGGTGTGATGCATTTCGCGGGTCTGATCGAAGTCGGTGAATCGATGAAGGACCCGCTGTCGTTTCATGAGAATAATGTATCGGGAGCGATCAATCTGATCGCGGCGGCGAAGGATACCGGCGTTCAGGCCTTTGTGTTTTCGTCTACTTGCGCGACCTATGGCGAGCCGCATGAAGTGCCAATGGATGAAACTCATATTCAGGAGCCTCTCAATCCTTATGGGCGGTCCAAGCTTATCATTGAGCAGGTGCTGAACGACCTGCGTGAGCTGTCCGGTTTTCCTTCTGTAGCGCTTCGGTTTTTTAACGCGGCCGGTGCTGACCCTGAGGCGCGTATTGGTGAATGGCACGAGCCGGAGACCCATATCATTCCGCTTGCGTTTGATACTGCGCTTGGTTTGAGGAACGGATTTCAGATAAACGGTACGGACTATGAGACCCGCGACGGGACATGTGTGCGCGACTATATACATGTCTGCGATATCGCGGCCGCGCATGTGAAGGCGCTGAACTATTTGCTTGGCGGCGCGAAGGGCGGGGCGTTCAACCTCGGCACTGGCGAGGGGACCACTATTAAAGAGTTGCTGGACGCAATTCATAAAGTGACAGGGCGACCGTTTTCCGTGACAGAAGGGCCGCGCCGCAGCGGCGATAGCGCAATGCTGGTCGCAGACAATGCTAATGCATTTGAAGTACTTGGCTGGAGGCCGGAGTACAGCCTTGAGAGCATCGTGGCTGATGCGTGGCGATGGCATAAAAAGCTGCGCCAGAGCGGCTGAATTATCTTTTGTCAGCATGATCGGGCATATCCGGCTTTGAAAGTTAATTGAAAGCCGGTGCGAAATTTTTGTGCGCCTCCGGAATATACCCAAACTCAAGAGAAATTTTTGGCTTTGTCAGCTTGTTTCTTGCCCGAATTTGTGCAGGTTTGCCCTTGTCGAAAGGGGTGGACTTTCCCGCCTGTAGTTTGCGTTTAGCACTCTGAGTATTCGGGACATTTCGGCGCTGAGTATCGATTGGGGATTACATGAAAAAAGCATTGATTACCGGGATTACTGGCCAGGACGGCTCGTATCTGGCTGAGTTCCTGTTGGAAAAAGGATATGAGGTACACGGTATCAAGCGTCGTTCGTCGCTGTTTAACACCGCTCGTATTGATCACCTCTACGAAGATCCTCACGCGCCAGCACCACAAATGAAGCTGCATTACGGCGACCTCGCCGATGCGCTGAACCTGACACGCCTTATCCGTGATATCGAGCCTGACGAGATTTATAACCTTGGCGCTCAGTCACACGTCGCTGTCAGCTTTGAAGCACCTGAATATACAGCGGACGTTGATGCGATCGGTACGCTGCGTATTCTCGAGGCGCTGCGTTTCCTCGGCATGGAAAAGACATGCCGCTTCTATCAGGCGTCCACCTCCGAGCTTTATGGTCTCGTGCAGGAGATTCCGCAGAAAGAAACGACACCTTTCTACCCGCGCTCGCCATATGCGGTTGCTAAGCAGTACGCCTACTGGATCGCGGTGAACTACCGTGAATCCTACGGCATGTATGCATGTAACGGCATTCTCTTTAACCACGAGTCTCCGCGCCGTGGTGAGACCT
Source organism: Ponticaulis sp. (assembly GCA_002723155.1). Classification (GTDB taxonomy): domain Bacteria; phylum Pseudomonadota; class Alphaproteobacteria; order Caulobacterales; family Hyphomonadaceae; genus Ponticaulis. Next base: position 27,686 of record PBNO01000011.1, read on the forward strand.
TCGTGACGCGTAAGATCACACGTGGTCTGGCAAACGTTGCGCTCGGCCTCGAGCCTTGCCTGCACATGGGTAACATCGATGCGCTGCGCGACTGGGGCCATGCGAAAGACTATGTCCGCATGCAGTGGATGATGCTTCAGCAGGATGCACCGGAAGACTTCGTTATCGCGACGGGTGTCCAGTATTCCGTTCGTGAGTTTATCACATGGACAGCCAACGAGCTGGGCATTTCAGTCGAATTCACAGGCGAAGGCGTCGACGAGATCGCGACGGTAACTGCCATTGATGGCGATAAGGCACCGGCTGTGAAGGTTGGTGACGTGATCATGCGCATTGATCCACGCTATTTCCGTCCTGCTGAAGTCGAGACGCTGCTTGGTGATCCGACAAAAGCGAAAGAGAAACTTGGCTGGGTTCCGGAAATCACAGCGCAGGAAATGTGCGCTGAAATGGTCGCCGAAGACTATAAAGCGTCTCAGCGTACTATCCTGCTGAAAAAGCACGGCCTGGAACTGCCGGTCAGCCTGGAAAACTGATCATGAGTTTTGACCTTAAGGGTAAGAAAATCTTCGTGTCCGGCCATCGCGGGATGGTCGGCTCCGCGACCGTGCGTCGTCTGGAGCAAGAAGAAGGCGTAGAAATTCTGACCGCATCACGTGCGGACATGGACCTCACCCGTCAGGATGAAGTCGAAAAGTGGATGGCGGCGAACAAGCCGGACGTTGTGTTTGTTACGGCGGCGAAAGTCGGCGGTATTCTCGCGAACGACACCTATCCGGCGCAGTTCATCTACGAAAACCTGATGATCGAGGCGAACCTCATTCATTCGGCCTACAAGAATGACGTCGAGAAACTCGTCTATCTCGGATCATCGTGCATCTATCCGAAAATGGCGCCTCAGCCGATTCCGGAAGATGCTCTGCTGACAGGTCCGCTCGAGCCGACGAACGAGTGGTACGCGATTGCGAAAATTGCTGGCATCAAGCTGTGTCAGGCGTATCGCAAAGAGTATGGCTGCGATTACATCTCCGGCATGCCGACAAACCTGTTTGGACCGAATGACAATTTCGATCTGAAGAACAGCCACGTTCTGCCAGCGATCATTCGTAAAGTGTACGACGCCAAGCAAAGCGGCCAGAAGAGCATTGAAATCTGGGGCACAGGTAGTGCCAAGCGTGAATTTCTTCACGTGGATGACTGCGCGGATGCGATGATCTTCCTTCTGAAGAACTTTTCTGGTCCGGATCACATCAATATTGGTTCGGGTGAAGATCTCTCCATTCTCGAGCTGACCAAGCTGATCATGGATGTGGTTGGTTATGACGGTGAGATTGTTCACGATCTTTCCAAGCCTGACGGCACGCCGCGTAAACTGATGCAGGTCGATCGCCTGAAAGGCCTTGGCTGGGAGCCGAAATACTCTCTGCGTGCCGGTGTCGAAAACGCTTATCAATGGTTCCTCGATAACCGCGAAAGCATTCGCGGCCTCTAGGCGCACCCTGAAACAAGAACAGAAAAACCCGGCTCATTGGCCGGGTTTTTTATTGGCTGGAAATCCAGATAACTGCGCCTACGGCCCAAACCAGACAGGCAATGAACGCCGTGCCCCAGTATTTGCGCTGCATGAGATACGAATAACGGCCTTCAAAAAGCGGCTTGATGCGCGTGCGACGCCAATGGCCGGTAAGTAGGGCTCGCAGTATGAAATACAGCGGGATGAGCAGCGCGAGCGGCAGAAAAGCGATGAAATACTCGCTATCCGGTCCCAGCCCGCGCCGCATTGATCAGCCTACGCTATTCGTCGTCAGGCATGGACCAGTCATGGCTGTCTTCTTCCAGAACTTCGGCAAGGCCTGATTCCAGATCGTCAGCGATGAGGTAAGGTCCGCATCGGTTGCCCGCTTCGCCATGAAGCCAGACGCCCGCGCACGCCGCTTCGAAGGCAGGCATACCCTGCGCCATCAGGCCGGTGATAATGCCGGTCAGTACATCGCCGGAGCCCGCAGTTGCGAGCCATGGCGGCGCATTCGAATTGATTGCAGCGCGTCCGCCCGGTTCAGCGATGATCGTGTCCGATCCCTTCAGCACGACAACGCCGCCTGAGAGTGCGGCAGCTTCACGGGCCGCATCCAGACGGTTGCCATCTTGTGGGATCGCACCGAACAGACGCTTGAATTCGCCGACATGAGGCGTGAGCACACATGTGCGATCACGGTGCTTCAGCCAGTCGAACAGAGCCGGTGGATCATCTGCGAACAGAGTGAACACATCGGCATCAAGCGTGAGAGCTGGCGGACAGGAGAGGGCGATATCGACCAGCTTGCGTGCCTCGGCATCTGTGCCAAGCGCCGGACCAATCGCAGCGGCAGAGACGCGAACGTCAGACAATAGCTCTTTTAGCTCCTGCGGCGTGGATGCAGGTTTCAGCATGACGGATGTCACATGAGCGGCATGGACCATCAGCGCGTTCGGTGAGCCGACCAGAGATACCAGACCGGCCCCAACGCGAAGCGCGTTTACGGCTGACAAGCGCGACGCGCCAGTTGAAAGCGGGCCACCTGATACCACCATGGCGTGGCCGCGTGTGTATTTGTTGACGTTCTCGCAATAGCCCGGCCAGTGCGCCTGCCAGAGGCCCGGTGCGTTTTCGTAGGACGTCACACCAAGCTTCTCCAGTGTCTCGTCGCTAATGCCGATATCGGCGACACTGATATTTCCGCAATGGGCTTTGCCCGGATTGAGAAGATGTCCCGGTTTTTTGCGGAAAAAGGTGACGGTGTCGTCGGCATGTACGCTGTCACGGCCGACACGGCCGGTCGCACCACAAACGCCGCTCGGAAGATCAACCGAAAGAATGGGCGCACCGGAATTATTCATCGCAATAATGTAAGCAGCGGCCGTGCCTTCGGCTGGCCTGTCCAGTCCCGCGCCGAATACGGCATCAATCAGTAGGTCGGCTTCGCGCAAGTCTGCCGGATGAAGTGCGATGGTCTCGCCGCGCCATTGCCGGAAAGCGAGGGCTGCATCGCCTTTTAGATCATCCGGAGAGCCCAGCGTGGAGAGGCGTACCGTACGGCCCGCCTGACGCAGAAGTTCGGCGACGACAAATCCGTCGCCGCCATTGTTTCCCGGGCCGCAAAGCACGTGGATTGTTTCGGCATCCGGATAGGCGGTGAGAACGCGGTCGAAAACGGCGCGACCGGCGCGTTCCATCAGTTCGATGCCGGGTGTGCCGGCCTCAATGGTCATCTGGTCTGCATGCCCCATCTGGGCAGGCGACAACAGGGCGTTCAGCAGGGGCGAATGTCGGTTCATAATGTCAGCGTATCCTCCACAGTGCAGCTTGCAAGGCTGCGGAAGGGGCGCCGCGCTTATTCCTGTGAATTCCGGCTAAAGCTCGTGTAGCCAGAAGGTCAGCTTTTTCTCTGTTTGCGCCTGGTCGCCCCGGTCCTTCCATTTGAACGCACACACAAGGTCATTCCGTCGTTCATATCCACGACTTTGCCAGAATGCATCCAGTGGTCGATAATCGTCTGGTTTTAGTGGATGCGTATCCGGTCTCTGAACCGCGCAGAAGGCTGTTTTGTCTGCGCCCCATGCCCATGCAGCGGCCTCGCGGATATCAAAGAAAGCATGCCCGACACCGTGCCCGCGATACTCCGGAAGCAGAACAGACTCGCCGAAATAGAAGATTTTGCTCGTATCGATGCCCGCCTTGTCGAACGGGGCGCGGAAATCGGCGTGGGTGTCTTTGAAGGGCTCTGCCGTAGTCGCGCCGACGACTTCTCCCTCATGCTCGGCAAGGCCGACGCAGGCGAATTCCGATTGGGCGAAATGCTTCAGATAAACCTCTTCTTCCTCCATTGTGCCGTCATAGAGGTAGGGCCACTCATGGAAGACAGTCAGGCGAAGGCGCGCAATGTGCGGGATCGCCGGAATGATCTCGTCCGGCCCCTTTAGAGTTCTGATTTCCATAAGGTCTCCTCAGGTCTGCCTGCCAAGAAATCAAACTGTGTTTAGAGACACAAGACCTGATTTCCGCCCTTGTTTTGACCGTGTGAACATGCTCAAATTTCTATCAGAGGTGACGGGAGGCGGAATTTGAAACGTTTGCGTAGAGTAGTGATTGGCCTGATGGGCCTTGGTTTGGCGCAAACGGCGCAGGCACAGATTTCAGCCGATTCCCTGACGGCCTTTAATCAGGCTGTTGAAACCGGTGATGCCGCTGCAATTGAGACGGCCTCAACCAATCTGATGAATGATGCCATCGCCAATCCGGACGATCCTGATGCGCTGATTGCGGCGTATGAGGCGGCGCTGAAGCTTTGCGATATTGACTGCGAAGCTGCGTTGCCGGGCGCCGAATTTGCGCTTGGCTTTCCGGCAACCGGTCAGCACCCGATCATGGCTGAGCGTGAACTGCTGGCGGCATTTGCAAGCTTCACTGCGGAGTCGACACGGGATACGCGCCGGGAGCTTCTGGCTGCTCTCAATAATATGGAGGACCCGACTCTTTTGAGCGCGCGGGCCTTTATGCCGTTGTACGCAGATCTTGCGTCCCGCGATAATCTTGGCGATGCCGCAGCAGTTGCAGGCTTAGCAGTTCGCGAGCTGCGCCCTGTCCGGTCCAGCGTATTACAGTATTACCTGCATGCCGCCGAAACCCATGCGACGACGTCGTTCCTTGAGGTGAAAACCGAGGAGAGCCATGAGGCGCTGGTACGTTGGAATGCAGAGCTTCGCGAACTTCGAACTTCCATTGGATTGAACCAGGCGCCTGAATGGCTTCGTCTTGCCTACTGGCGCAGCGAGGCATGGATAGGTGCTGCAAACGCCTTTTATGCAAGTGTCTCAGATGACGGAGAAACTACGGGCAGAAATGGTAGAGAGCGCGTTTCTTTCTTGAGTGAAGAGGAAGTGAATTCGATATATGGAGAGTATTCGCTCTCTACAGAGTTCGATCCCTTTATGACAGTCGCAGATGGTGAGACTACCAATCCGGTATGCGTGCTAAGATCAAACCTGCGACCTCGCCCCAGATTTCCGTCCGGGGCGCTCCGAAGTGGTACGATTGGCTATGTGTTGCTTCATTTTGATTTGGATGAAGATGGCGACGTGATTAGTCCACGCGTGGTGGCATCTGTACCATCTGATGTTTTCGACGAAATGGTCGAAGATACTGTGTCCAGATGGCGGTTCGAAGTTGATGACGAATTGAGCGAGCCGGACTGCTATTTTCAGCGTACTAATATTGTGTACCCAATTTCCTTCGAGTTCCAATAGCCTTGCGTCAGATCGGCCTTCCCAACACTTCGATTCAAAGGACAAGACCAGTGAACATATTCAATGGTGCTCTCGCGGGCCTGATCGGGCTTGGCTGTGCTCAGGCCGCAAGCGCTCAGATTTCGTCCAACACGCTGACTGCCTTTAATCAGGCCGTTGAAACCGGTGATGCCGCTGCGATAAAGACGGCCTCAACAAACCTGATGAATGAGGCCATCGCCAATCCGGATGATCCTGATGCGCTGATTGCGGCCTATGAAGCGGCGCTGAAACTTTGCGATATTGATTGTGCAGCGGCCTTACCGGGCGCTGAGTTTGCACTTGGCTTTCCGGCAACCGGTCAGCACCCGATCATGGTTGAGCGTGAACTGCTGGCGGCATTTGCGGATTTTTCCAGACGGTCCACAGGGTCGACGCGCGCACGGCTTGAAACCGCGTTGACAAATATGCAGGACCCAACCCTTTTGAGCGCTCGCGCCTTCCTGCCGCTATACACCGACCTTGCAGGTCGAAATCATTTCCAGCCCTCAGCTCGTGTTGCACGTATCGCAGTCGAGCATTTAGAGCCGGTTCGTTCCAGTGTTCTGCAGTACTACCTGCATGCCTTGGAGGCGTATGGAACGACACTGTTTTTGGAAGAAAAGACGGTAGCCAGCCATGAAGCCCTCGTTCGCTGGAATGCCGAGCTACGCCGCCTGCGGTCGGAAGTCACTCTGAGTGACGCGCCGGATTGGCTTGAGGCAACTTACTGGCGCAGCGAAGCCTGGGTTCTGGCAGCAGATACTTACTACCGGTCTGCGGATGACGAGTCACCTGTGGAAACCAGAATTCGCGCAGATGAGGCTGAGCATTTGAGCGAAGAGCAGGTGGACGCAATTTATGCAGAATACGATATCCCTGATGATTACGACACGTTCGCGAATGATGGTGATGCGACTGATGTTCTACCGCGTTGTGACATCGAAACTAATTTTCTTCCGCGTCTCGAATTTCCTCGTAGAGCAGCAAATCTGGGGGTGATCGGAACGGTTTTTCTGGAAATTGACATCGATGCTGAGGGGGCAGTGGTAGATGCTCGACTGTTGGCTTCTGTTCCGCCAAATCTCTTTGACCAACAAGTTGTAGAAACAATTTCTCAGTGGCAATTTACCGTCGCTGAAGATGAAGATCCTACGAGTTGCCGGTTGGAACAGTCAAATCTGGTTTACCCGATTTCATTCGGCTTCGGTCGTCCTTAGCCCTGCGTCAGATCGGCCTCTCGCATGAGAGAGGCTGACGCGGCATGATGTAAGTTGAAACGGAGCTTATCCATGCCGCTACTCAAGCACTCGGCGCTCGCGCTTATCGTATCTTTTGGCCTGTCAGTCTTTTTCTGGCTGGCGCTTGGCGTATTCAATCTTCAGGGCTTCTGGGCCGTATCGATTGGCTGCGCCTTTCTGGGCGTAGTGTTTGGACTGGTCTTCTTCCGCCGCATCTGGGTAACCGGCGCGGCGACAGCGATGATCCGGGTTTTAGTGTTTCTGGTCGTCTCGACCGGAACAGGGATGTAACCGGTCGTCTAAGCCAGCGCGTCGCGTGAGGCCTGCGTCAGCGCGGTAATCTCATCCCACTTGCCAGCCTCGATCAGATCGTTCGGAACGATCCATGATCCACCAACAGCGATGACGTTTGGCAGAGAGAGATAGTCGCGCGCATTCTTTGGGCTGACCCCGCCTGTCGGCATGAACCGGATATCCGGCAGAGGCGCGGCGATGGATTTCAGAAACGGCGCACCGCCAGCGGCTTCAGCCGGGAAGAATTTTTGCACGGCAAAGCCCTCATCGCGCAGCTTTAGTGCTTCTGACACCGTCGCAGCGCCCGGAAAGACCGCGCCGTCATAGGCTTTGAGTGCCGTGCGTAACTCTTCTGTCGTGCCCGGTGTGACGAGGAATTCGGCGTCAGCTTTTGCCGCCGCATCTACATCAGACGGGCGTGTGATCGTGCCCGCGCCGACAAACGCATCAAGTTTTGCATCCGCCATCTGCTTGATCGCTTCAAGCGCGCAGTCTGTGCGTAGCGTGACTTCCAGAACATCGGCGCCGCCTGCAATGAGTGCGTTTGCCAGAGGCAGCGCCTGATTAAGGCTTTTGATCGTGATAACCGGAATAATCCGGCAGGTGCGCATGCGCTCGATTGTGGCGGGGCTGATGGTCGTCATGGGTAAAGTCCTATTCCAGAGCGAGCGCTGCAGCCCCGATAAGCGGAGCCTCATCATGCATCAGCACGCTGACAGGTGTGTGTGCAAGGAAGGGCGACATGGGGCCGCGTTCAAGGAAGCGATCACTGGCTTCTGTAGTGCGCAGCCATTTCACCATGCGTTCAGCGACACCGCCGGTCAGCACAACGCCGGCATGTGCGCCTGTAATCAGAGCGGCGTCTCCCACTGCGCCCATCAGGGCGTTTGCGCGGAACTTGCAGACTTCCACGCAGACTTTGTCGCCCGCATCGGCGCGGTCCAGAATGTTCTGCGGTGAAAGGTCTTCCGGTGTGACGCCTTCCAGCTCGCAAATGGCTTCATAAACAGGCATGAGCCAGCGACCGGAGACGATCATTTCCACGGAGACGTAATTATAAGTGCGCGCGATCACGTCGCGGATGGCGGCTTCGCGCATGTTGCGCGGCGCAAAGGCAGAGTGTCCGCCTTCACCCGTCATGACGCGCCATCCGCCGGTGACAGACTGGATAAGCGTGGAAACGCCGTGTCCTGTGCCGGGGCCGGTCACGAGGATCGGACCTTCCGGGCTGAAATGGCTCTCAATGACGGTTTCAAAACTGTCATTCGGGATTTCCGGAATGGCGCGAGCCATCGCGGCAAAGTCGTTCACGATTGTCGCGCTGTCGATAAGGAAACGCGACTGGATGACGGAAGGGACGACCCGCGGCCATGTACGGTTGGTCAGCTTGATCGAGCCATCGTCAGCGATTGGGCCTGCCAGAGCAAATAGCGCAGACTTGGGCTTCACATCACTTGAGCTGAGATAGTCTTCGATGGCGTCTTCAAAGCTCGGAATAGTCGGATCATCGTACACTTTGATATTGTGTAGCTGGACATGCCCTAAAGAGGATGATGCCAGTGCCAGGCGGATTTTCGTGCCGCCAACATCGCCGACCAGAACAGGCTTGCTCATTAGTTCATCCCCGCAAATCGGAAGAAGCTCGCGCCAGATGCCGCATCACCGGCTTCGGCGCGCATGGTCGCAAACAGCTCGCGGCCAAGGCCAGTATCGGTCTGGTTTGGCACATGCGCGGCAGGGGCGCGTGCGTTGAACTCTTCGACATCGCCGAGGAAGTTCAGCTCGCCCGTTTCGCAGTTAAGGCGCAGCGGATCACCATCACGCAGGCGTGCAATCGGGCCGCCGCGCACGCCTTCAGGGGAGAGGTGGATGGCGTTCGGGATTTTGCCCGACGCACCAGACATGCGGCCATCCGTGACGAGAGCGACATGGTGACCGTCATCCTGAAGTGAGCCGAGAATAGGCGTCAGAGAGTGCAGCTCCGGCATGCCATTCGCGCCCGGACCCTGAAAGCGCACCACGACGATGACATCCTTGTTCAGCTCGCCAGCCTGATAGGCTTTCTTCACATCGCCTTGCGTATCGAAGACGCGGGCAGGGGCTTCAACAAGGCGGTATTCCGGCTTCACGGCAGAGATTTTGGTGACGCTTTCGCCGAGATTGCCTTCGAGCAGTTTCAGCCCGCCTTCTTTATCGAAGGGCTGGTCGACAGGGCGGAGGATTTCAAGATCGCCGCTTGTCTCCGGCGGTTCGCGCCATTCGATTTCCCCATCAGCGCCGATGAATGGCTCCATCGCCTGATCGGCGAGCGTGCCATTGATGGTGCGTGCATCGGCGTGGACAAGCCCGCCTTTGATCAGCTCGCGAATGAGGAAGCCCATGCCGCCAGCTGCGTGGAAATGGTTCACGTCCGCAGCGGAGTTTGGATAGATGCGGCAGAGAAGCGGTGTCACAGCTGAAATCTCTGCCATGTCCTGCGGCGTCAGCACAATGCCGGCAGAGGCTGCAAAGCTTGCAAGGTGGAGGACGAGGTTGGTGGAGCCACCCGTCGCCATAAGGCCTACAACGGCATTCACGATGGAGCGTTCGTCGATCATCTCACCGGCTGGTGTGTAATCGCCCGCAATGCTGATCGCGGCGGCTTTCTTTGTCGCTTCTCTGGTGAGGGCTGTACGCAGTTCTTCACCCGGCTGCACAAAGGCTGCGCCCGGCAGGTGCAGGCCTACCATCTCCATCACCATCTGGTTGGAGTTGGCTGTTCCATAAAAGGTGCAAGTGCCCGGCGCGTGATAGCTTGCGGCTTCAGCTTCGAGCAGCTTGTCGCGGCCGACATTGCCGCGTGCAAATTCCTGACGAATGCGCGCCTTTTCTGGGTTTGGAAGGCCTGATGGCATCGGGCCTGCCGGAACGAACACAGCAGGCAGCCAACCAAAGCGCATCGCCGCCACAACAAGACCCGGAACGATCTTGTCACAGACGCCGAGATACATGGTGGAATCGAAGGTGTCATGGCTCAGCGCAATCGCCGCGGCCATGGCGATCACGTCCCGCGAGAAGAGCGAGAGCTCCATACCATCCTGACCTTGCGTGACGCCGTCACACATCGCCGGAACGCCGCCTGCGACCTGCGCCGTGGCATTCGCTGCGCGCGCCGCGTCACGAATGATCTGAGGATAGGTTTCGTAGGGCTGGTGAGCGGACAGCATGTCGTTATAGGCGGTCACAATGCCGATATTGGGCCAGCTTGCGCCGAGGAGCTGAACCTTATCCATCACGGCGCAGCCGGCGCTGGCGTGGGCCTGATTGCCTTCAGTCAGCTTCTTGCGGGCAAAGCCGTCAGGACGGTTCGCGCGGATGAGTTCCAAGTATTGCGCGCGGCTTTCCGCCGAACGCTCGATAATGCGCCGTGTGATGCGCTCGATTTCAGGATGAAGTGTCGTCATGGGGCCCAGATCACCTCCATATCGTCTTTGCGGGCTGCGAGAGCGCGATGAATGGGCAGGTTTGCCTCTATGTCCTCAAGGACAGCGCGCTTTTCCTCGCCAGTGATGAGCAGAATGACGGTTTTAGCCGCCTTCACCACATTAAGAGTTACGGTCATCCGGTCGGTATGGTTCCCCGCAACCGGACAGTCTGTTGCATCGATGGCAACAGCAAAAAGAGACGGATCATCTGACAGAGCGCGCTCGAGCCCGATACTGTCTGGAAACCAGCTGGCCGTATGACCATCAGGCCCCATGCCTAGCAGAACCACATCAGGCGCCGCGAACACACTGTAAGCCGTGTTTACGTCAGCTTCGCCAGCTTGCGGTGTGTCGTGCGCGGTTTTCATTGCAATGAAGCTTGAAGGGCCCGCGCCTTTTTCGAGAAAGCTCTCTCTCAGAAGGCGTGTGTTGGAGGCGTCGCTGTCCCCATCGACCCAGCGTTCATCGACCAGACCGACAGTTACGTCATGCCAAGGCAAATCATTCACTGCGAGGCGTTTATAGGCTGGTGCAGGCGTTGAGCCGCCCGACAGGAGCAGGGTTGCTGTGCCGTGCTCATGAAGCGCCGTCTTCAGGCCGTCGAGCATTTTGGCAGCGGCCGCTTCGCAAGCATCTGCTTTGCTTTTGAAGGCAGTGAAAGTCATGATTTTGGCGTCGTTCTAACATGCCATGCGCGGTCATCACGATCCATCATCATAGCAGAAGCAATCGGGCCATCAGAGCCTGCAGCATAGGTTTGTGGTGCTTCGTCAGACTGTTTCCAGCCATCGATAATGCCGTCCACCCAGGTCCATGCAGCTTCGACTTCGTCGCGGCGCATGAAGAGCGAGAGATTGCCACGCGCGACTTCCATCAAAAGGCGCTCATAAGCGTCCGGATAGCGGAGCGTAAAGTTCTCGGCATAGGCGAGGTTCAGCGGCAGAGACTTGATACGCAGTCCGCCAGGGCCCGGCTCTTTAATGTGCATGGAGAGGCGTACGCCCTCATCCGGCTGCAGCGTAATAACCAGCTGGTTCGGACCCGAGAGGTTGGTGTCAAAGATATTGTGTGCAACCGGTTTAAACTGGACGACCACCTCTGACACGCGGCGCGACATACGCTTGCCCGTGCGCAGATAGATCGGGACGCCAGCCCAGCGCCAGTTATCAATCTCAGCCTTGATGGCGACGAAGGTTTCTGTTTCGGAGCTATCATCACCCAGTTCCTCCAGATAGCCCTTGGCGGGCTGCCCGTTAATCAGCCCCTCAACGTATTGGGCGCGAACTGTGTTGCGTTTCACCGTGTCTCCGGTGATCGGCTTCAATGCGCGCAGAACTTTGATTTTCTCGGTGCGGATATCATCGGCATGGATGGAGTTTGGCGGCTCCATTGCGATGAGACACAGCAGCTGCAGAAGGTGGTTTTGAACCATGTCCCGCAGTGCGCCGGAGCCATCATAATAGCCTGCACGACCTTCAAGACCGAGGTCCTCAGAGACTGTGATCTGGATGTGATCGATATGGTTGCGCGACCAGAGCGCTTCGAAAAGCGTGTTGGAGAAGCGCAGCACCATAAGGTTCTGCACAGCTTCTTTGCCGAGATAATGGTCGATGCGGTAAATCTGTTCCTCGTCAAACACTTCGCCGACGCCGTCATTGATTGCGCAGGCAGAGGCGAGGTCTTTGCCGATCGGCTTTTCCAGAACGATACGGCAGGCATCGCACACCATGTCCGCAGTTTTCAGCGCATGACAGATCTTCACATAAAGTGACGGCGAGGTGGCGAGGTAATAGATAACGGTACGGTCGAAATTGACCTTGCTGCTCAGCTCTTTCCAGTCCTTTTCAGGGCCGGCAATGTCGAGCGGAGAATAGTCCAGCATTTTGGCGAAGGTCGCCCAATGCTCTTCAGACCATGTGTCTTTTGCAGTGGCTGATTTACAGCTTGTCTTTGCCATCTCGATGAATTCGTCGCGCGTCATTTCAGAGCGCGCCGTGCCTACAATCTTGGAGTTCAGCGGGATCTGGTCATCAAGAAAACGGTGAAACAGGGCTGGCAGAAGCTTGCGTCGGGAGAGGTCACCCGTGCCCCCGAAGATCACGAGGTTAAACGGGTCAACAGGGATGAATTCTGCCATTTGAGTATCCTTAAATCCTGAAGCGCCAGTTCAGGGGTATCATGGAGAAAGGTATGTTGCACCGCCCGGAATTGCATAGCCGGGCGGCGCTAACGAATACGTGTGCTACCAGAATGCGACGTAGATGGCGCAGAGGATGAGTACGATCAGCACGCTGGCGATATTGAAGCCAGTATGAGTTCGGAAGGAAATCCCGCCCACGTCAACCGGTTGGTCCTCATTTGGCTTCGGTGTGAGGAGGGATGCCAAAACTCCGACCACGATGCAGATCAGGAAGACAATCCAGATACGCAGAACGAATGGCAGATCCGGCAGAAGGATTTTCGCTGCAACGCTCAGAACCGCAGAAGAGATGAGCAGTGCGAATGCGCCATATTTGTTCGCACGCTTCCAGAAGAAGCCAAGCAGGAAGACGGCAACAATACCTGGCGCGATGAAGCCGGTATATTCCTGGATAGCCTGGAAGGCACTCTCAAGGCCGCCGAGGAATGGACGCGCCAGAACCAGAGCGATCAGCATCGCAACGAAAGCTGTGATACGGCCGACCATCACATAGTGACGTTCTGAAGCGTCTTTCACGATGTAGTCGCGGTAAATGTCCATGGTGAAGATCGTGGAGATGGAGTTCATCATGGATGCGAGCGAAGACACGATTGCCGCGATCAGGGCTGCGAACACGATACCGCGCAGACCTGCTGGTACGAGCGTCATCAGAGTGCCGTATGTGCTGTCTGGTGTCTGTGTCAGCTGGTCCAGCGGAAGCTGGCCGTTCTGAGCGAGCCAGAGCGCAGCAATGCCCGGAATAACAACGATCACAGGAATAAGAAGTTTGAGGAAGGCTGCGAATGCGAGACCTTTCTGCGCTTCTTTCTCGCTCTCAGCGCCAAGTGCGCGCTGGATGATGTACTGGTTGAAGCCCCAGTAAGAGAAGTGAAGAACCCAGAGGCCGCCGAGGAGCGTCCAGATGCCCGGAAGATCACCATAGGACGCATGGTCTTCGGACAGGATCATGTTGAAGTGACCTGGCAGTTCGCCAAGTAGCGTGTTGAAGCCTGCAACAGGGCCTGCATCACCGCCCACCATATCAAGTGAGATATAGAGGATCGCAAAGCCGCCAAGGATCAGGATCACAACCTGAATAATGTCGGTCAGCGCAACGGCTTTCAGGCCGCCATAGATAGAATAGAGCACTGCAAAAACTGCGAGGCCAGCCATAGCCGGAATGATCGGTACGCCCGTTACGGCTGTGATTGCGAGGCCGCCGAGCCAGAGAATGGCTGTGAGGTTCACGAAGGTGTAGAGCGTGATCCAGAACACCGCCATGATCGTTTTGATCTCTGCCCCGAACCGTGTCTCGAGGAATTGCGGCATGGTGAAGATTTTCCGCTTGAGGAAAATCGGCAGGAAGAACTTTGCGACAACAAGCAGGACAATTGCTGCCTGCCACTCATAGGCCGCAATGGCGAGGCCTACGACGAAGCCCTGACCGGACTGGCCGATAATCTGCTCTGCCGAAATGTTCGCAGCAATGAGAGATGCACCAATCGCCCACCATGGCAGGGCCTTACCCGCCAGGAAGTAGTCTTCAGTGTCTTTGGTGTGGCCTGCCGGTTCACGTGACACCAGCAGGGCAATTCCGAGTAGCGCAATGGCATAAGCCACCACGATAATAATATCGATAGTCTCTAGGGCCATGGATTCCTCCCCCGTGAGTTTGCTGCGTTACTGGCAGCTTATTGTTGTATTTTCAGTTGCTTCGATGCTGACTGAATGCACCGTGATTTCCATTGCCGTATCGCCTGTGAGGCTAAACGCGCGTGTGACGTTCTCAGGCGTGAGGCCTTCTTCAACGAAACAGGACACTGCGATGCTGGAGGTTGTCCATTCGCCCTGAGGCAGTTCGCGGAGCTGTTCGCTGACATCAACCGTCGCGCCGCAGCCTTCGCCGCACGCCATGCCGATTTCGACGTTATCGCCGTCATCAAGGCCAAGCTGCCAGTCTACAGTGATTGCGAGGTCATTGAGATCGCCGAAGCTTGTGAGGTCAATCGGGCGGTGAGCGCGAAGGCCGAAGCTGGCTGCACCATTGCCGGACCATGTGAGTTCGCGTGCATCTTCCTGAGCGCGATAATCAACGCCGCGGATAGAGATGCCGCCGCCAATGCTGTCGAGCGCGTTCGCCATGATTGGCAGGTTCGCGTTGGATGAGTCGCCAAGATAAGCGAGGAAAGCAGGGGCTGTGCGACCACGGTCAACGATAGAGCCGCCAAAGGCGCGTGCATTCTGATCGACGCCAGATTCTTCGGAAAGCTCAGTGAATTCGGCGCTGTCTGCGTATGTCAGGCCATAGCCGAACGGGTAGAGCACACCTTCGTCTTCCGGTGAATTAATCGGGTTGCCCATACCGTCAGACGGCCATGAGAAAGAGAGGCGGCCATTGAAGTCATGACGAGCTTCGCCGTTTTCGTCAGCGACGAGAACGTCAGCAACGCCGCCACCTTCAGAGCCCGGAAGCCAGCCGACGACAAAAGCATCAGAGGCGTTCAGGTGCGGGTTCACCCAAAGCGGGCGGCCTGTCAGGAAGACAGAAACAACCGGTACGCCATCGGCTTTCAGCTCACGAATGAGCTGGAGGTTCTCGCCGTCATCAAATTCGAAGACGAGATCCGTACGGTCGCCGAGATATTCTGCGTATGGCTGCTCGCCAAAAACGACGATGGCGACGTCAGGGCGGCTGTCATAGCTGCCATCTTCAGACAGAAATGCGTCACCGCCAATGTCTGCCATGGCAGTTGAAACGCCGGAAAAAATTGTCTCGCCTGTCAGGAATTCTTCATTGGAATTGCCTGTGCCCTGCCAGTTGAGCGTCCAGCCGCCTGTCTGCTGCTGCATGGAGTCAGCGCCGCTACCTGCGACCATGACATTCAGGCCCGGAGCCAGAGGCAGAAGGCTGTCGTCATTACGCAGGAGAACAAGAGACTCACGTACAGCCTGACGCGCGACCGCGCGGTGCGCGTCATTGCCAAGGATTGAGACATCGCTTGTTGCGCGATCTGACGGGCGGCCCGCATCCAGAAGACCGGAGCGGATCTTGGCTTCGAGAATGCGCAGAACCGCTTCATCAAGGCGCTCAAGATCAAGCTCGCCAGCTTCAGCCGCAGCGAGCAGGGAGTCGTAAACGCCGCGCCAGCTGTCTGGCGCCATATACATGTCTACGCCAGCGTCGAGAGACGCAACACAATCGGTTGCTGTGCAGCCTGGCACTTCGGCATGACCGTTCCAGTCACCTACGACGAAACCTTCAAAGCCGTACTGGTCGCGCAGAACATCCTGAAGCAGGTGCTCTGATCCGTGCATTTTCTCGCCGTTTACGGAAGAGAAGGACGCCATGACAGACTGGATGCCCAGTTCAATCGCCGGTCCATAGCCTGCTGCGTGAATATCGAGAATGTCCTGCAGGTCGCCAACCGTGTCGCCCTTGTCGATACCGTATTGCGTGCCGCCATCTGCCACGAAGTGCTTGGCGGTCGCCATAACGTTTTCGCCGATCAGAAAGTCAGGATCGCCCGGCAGGCCCTGAAGTCCCTCAATAATCGCAGCCGCATATTCAGCGACGAGTTCAGGGTTCTCAGAGTAAGACTCATATGCGCGCCCCCAGCGGTCGTCGCGGGCAACGGCGAGAGTTGGAGCGAATGTCCAGTCGAGACCGGTTGCGCGGATTTCGAGTGCTGTGACGTCGCCGATCTGGCGCATCAGGTCTGGATTGTGTGTCGCGCCGAGCGCAGAGTTGTGCGGGAAGATAGTCGCTGTCTGCACATTGTTATGGCCGTGGACGGCGTCCGTGCCCCAGATCGCCGGAATTCCGACGCCGCCATCTGATGTGTCAGTAGACGCATCCCAGAAGGCGTCTGCCAGTTCGATCCACTCTTCAGGTTCTGCGACTTTGCCGCCGCCCGGCGCAGAGTTGCCGCCATTCAGAACGGAGCCGAGATTGTAGGTGCGCAGGTCTTCCGGGGTAACGGCGGAGATGTCCGCCTGAATGACCTGACCGATTTTCTCTTCCAGCGTCATCTGGTTCAGAAGCGCCAATGCGCGATCCGCTACGCTGTCTGCGATTTGAGTTGCTGGCGCGTCACTCGTGCCTTGCTCTGGCATGCAGCTGGTCAGCGCAGCGCCAAGCATAAGGGTGGTGACAAGTTTCATCACGCGCATTTTTCCGTCCCGTATTTTGAATTTAGTCCCTTGTCAGGACAATTTCGCTGACCTTATTGTCCGATAATGGACAAAGTCAATCTCATTTTGTCCTTGACCTGACATTATGAATTATCGGAATCGGTATAGCGTTTCCCAAACGAGAGAGTTCATGGCCACAATAGCTGAAGTTGCGCAGCGCGCCGGCGTATCTACCAAGACCGTATCGCGCGTGATGAATAACTATGAGCACATCAGTTCCAAGACGCGTGATAAGGTTGAACGCGCTATTGAGGAGCTGAGCTTTCAGCCCGGCTTTGCGACAACAGCAAGCCGCATTGGTGAGTCTCTTAGTATCGGTATGCTGTATGGCGACCCGTCTTCGGGTTATCAGGCGCGCCTCAATCACGCTGTGCTGAAGGCCTGTTCGGACGCGCGTCGCTACCTTGCAGTCGAACTTTTTGACGAGAAAAGCACCGACTGGCGCCATCAGCTGGAATCCTTTCTGGACCGTACTGGTGTACGCAATCTTATCCTCGTTCCGCCTATGTGTGATTCGGCTGATCTGCATGAATTGCTGCGTGAGCGCGGCGTTCGTCACGTCCTGATTTCACCATCGCGCCCGGTATCCGGAGACATCTCTATCGTCATGGATGAGTTCCGTGCATCTCGTGAAATTACTAATCATATCATTGAGTTAGGGCATAAGCGTATCGGTCATATCAGTGGGCATCCGGACCACGTGGCAACCATTCTGCGTCGCCAGGGTTTTGAGGAAGCTATGGCGAAAGCAGGTCTCGCTACAGACGAGTTCATGGTTGTGAAATCCGGTCGGTTCCGGTTCCGTGCGGCTCTCCAATGCGCTGAAGACATGTTGTCTTCGCCGAACCCGCCAACGGCAATCTTCGCAGCGAATGACGAAATGGCATCGGCTGTCGTCATGGCTGCGAATCGCCTCGGCCTGCGCGTGCCTGAGGATCTGTCCGTCGCGGGCTTTGATGATGCCCCTATTGCCAGCGTTATGTGGCCCGATCTCACGACCATCGCTCAGCCTTTCGAGAAGATTGGTGAGGCTGCCGTGAGCGCCTTCATGAAGAATCGCCCAAGCGACGAACAAGTCTCTGAAACAATTGTTCTGCCGCACCAGCTGATTGTTCGTGCGTCTACCGGTCCGGTCAAAAGCTAGGCAGGGCCAGCACTAATTGTCTTTTTTAGTGAGTCCGGTTTCTTAGGTCGAGACAATCAAATTGTCCCTTATTGGACTTTTGGCTTGACATAAGTGGACAATTATTTTTCCCTACGATCCAGAAATAAAATCTACTGCCGGGGGACAACCGGCGGATCTGTATGAACTGGGAGGTTCTATGTATCGCGAAAATAAAAATCCGCTCGCGCGTTTGCTCGCGGGTGTGTCTGTCATTGCCGTGGCAGGTTTCGGGGCATCCGCTTATGCGCAAGACGTAGAGCAGATTCCAGAAGAACAGCAGGACGAAGCGCGCGTCGAAGACGAAGTCGTAGTACTTGGTATTCGTAGCTCCCTTCGCGACGCTCTGGGGCTCAAGCGTGACGGACAAGGTGTTGTCGACGCGATCACAGCTGAAGATATCGGTCAGTTCCCTGACACGAACCTTGCTGAATCTCTTCAGCGTATTTCCGGCGTTTCTATTGACCGTTCTCTCGGCGAAGGTTCTTCTGTAACCGTTCGCGGTTTCGGCGCTGACTTTAACCTCGTAACGTTCAATGGCCGTCAAATGCCAACGTCTACGCTGGGTGACGGCGCGAGCCCGCCATCAAGCCGTTCTTTCGACTTTGGCAACCTCGCGTCTGAAGCGATCTCTGCTGTTGAAGTTTACAAGACAAGCCGCGCGATCATCCCGACAGGCGGTATCGGTGCGACCATCAATATCCGCACAACGCGTCCGCTCGAAGCTCCGGGCCTCAACGCGACGATCGGTCTGAAGGGCGTTTACGACGAGAGCCAGCTTGAGGACACTGATCTGACACCGGAAATCTCCGGTCTCTACTCCAACACCTTCTTTGATGATCGTCTTGGTGTGTCTCTCTCTGCGAGCTACCAGCACCGCCGCGGCGGCGTAGCACAGTCTAACGTTGGCTGGCGTGACGGTTACCTCGGGTCTCCGGCGTTCCAGAATGAGTGGGGCGCTCTGCCGGTTCCTGGCTCATGGAACTTCAATGGCGGTGTTGTGAACCGTCCGGGCGACAACGACGTTTATGCAGTTCCGCAGAACGCTGACTACGAGCTCGCAGATTTCGATCGTAAGCGTGTGAACGGTCAGCTGACACTTCAGTATGACTTCACAGACAACATTCGTGCGACAGTAGATTACACCTACTCTCAGAACGAAGTTGAAGTGAACCGCAGCACAGCGGGTATCTGGTTTGATCACGCGCAGACAAACAGCGCTTGGACAGACGGCCCGGTTGCTGGCCCGCTCTATTACACAGAGTTCTTCGGCGCGACTGACCTGTCTTACTCAGGTGCGCTGATCGCAAACCGTTCAGAGAATAACTCTATTGGCTTCAACCTCGCATGGGACGTTAATGATCGCCTCAGCCTCGAGTTTGATGCGCACAACTCAACTGCGGAATCGCTGCCAACAAACCGTTTCGGTTCAAGCGTTTCTCTTGGCACAACTGTTTATGGTGTGTCCGAGCAGACGATTAACTTCGAGAACGACCTTCCGGTCATTTCGATTGTGAATGGCAATGGTCTGCCTGATCCGGAAGATGTCACAAACCGCGTCGGTTCTGGTAGCTCTTTCCGCAACGCGACAATGCGTGACGAGATCACTCAGATCCGTGCAATGGGTTCTTATGAATTCGATCACCGCTTCATCGATAGCGTCGACTTCGGTGTCTCTTCTATCGAAAACCGCGTGAACTCTGCTTACGGCTTCATCCAGACCGACTCATGGGGCGGCCTTGGTACGCCAGCAGATTATCCGGATGATCTGTTCGAGTGGGTATCTCTCCCGGACAAGTTCGAAGGCATCTCCGGTGCGAACGATCCGAACATGCTTCAAGGTATGTACCGCTTCAACTTCGAACAGCTCGCTGACCTGATGGAATCCCAGTTCGGCATCTGCTCAAGCCCTTGGACGGGTACGGCTATGCCGGGCACATGTCTTGCGGAACAAACTGTTGTTCGTGAGATCACCGAGGACACGATCAGCGCGTACTTCCAGGCAAACAACACATTTGACCTGATGGGTCGTGATGCAAACCTGACAGTGGGGCTGCGTTATGAAGAGACTGAAGTTACGTCCAGCGCGCTCCAGCAACAGCCGAATGGCACAATCTGGGCAGCACCGAACGAGTTCTATTACACGTTCGACGCGACCCCGAGCTTCACAGTTGCCGAAGGCAGCTATGATCACCTGCTGCCATCCATCGACTTTGACTTCCAGCCAATGGAGTATGTGAAAGTTCGTGCATCATACAGCCAGACGATCACACGTCCGACGTATGACAACATGCAGGCTGGCATTGATTACGTGATCCCGTTCCGTGCTGCAGAGGCTCTCGGTTCTCAGGGTAACCCGGGTCTTGATCCATACCTGTCTGAAAACATCGACTTCTCTGCGGAGTGGTACTATGCGGACGACAGCTATGTGTCTCTCGGTTACTTCAACAAGAACGTAGAGAACTTCATCGGTACTGGTCGCTTCGACCAGACACTGAGCAATCTGACGAACCCGTCAAATGGTCCTCGCGCTGATGATGCTCGTGCGGCACTCGGTTCTGGCGCCACGCTCGAAGAAATTCGCAACTACATTATTGCGAACTATCCGGGCACGCTCGACGCTCAGGGCAACCCGATCGGTCAGCCAGGCGATGCGCCTATCGTTCTGCAGACGACTATTCCGGTTGCAGACAGCCAGACAGCTGAATTCAGCGGCCTCGAGTTTGCGGTACAGCACCTGTTCGGTGACACAGGCTTCGGTGTGGTCTTCAACTACACACTGACAGACTCTGACTTCACCTATGACAACACCCAGCCTTACACTGTGACCCAGTTTGCAGTTCCAGGTCTGAGTGACAGTGCGAACCTGATCGGTTTCTACGAGAACGAACGCTTCCAGGTCCGTGCTGCGTATAACTGGCGTGACGAGTTCCTCGCTGGTGGTGGACCTAACCCGTTCTATGTTGAAGAGTATGGTCAGCTGGATCTTAGCGCGAGCTATGACTTCGAAAACGGGGTCTCCGTCTTCATGGAAGGCATTAACGTGACGGGCGAGAACCGCCGAGGACATCGTCGTCACGAAAACAATGTTTTCTTCATGAGCCAGGGTGATGCGCGCTGGGCGATCGGTGCTCGCAAAACCTTCTAAAAGGTGACGAAACGGACAACCGGGCTATCTCCCTCTTATGCTTAGCTCGGTTGTTCGATTGAAGAGGGTTCCAAGCCATGCGTCTCGCTGCATCTCTCGCTTTTCTCGTTCTCGCGTCCTGCCAGACGCCATCTGGTGTGACGACGGGTTCGGGGCTCCCTCTTCCTCCCGAGCCGTCTGACGGATCGGACTTCATCCTCCCTGCTTCTGGATGGAATCTGGTTTGGTCAGACGAGTTTGAAGGCGCATTCCTCGACCGCTCCAAGTGGGAGGTCGAGGAATCGTGCTGGGGAGGCGGTAATGACGAACGTCAGTGCTATGTGGACTGGCCTGAGACCGTGCAACTCGCCAACGGTCAGCTGCGCCTCATCGGTTACCGGCAGACAGTGTCCGGACCGCAATACCCCCATGAATGGGAAGGTGGACGCGGTGAAACTGTTCAACAATCCTATGTATCGGGCAAAGTCCGCACGCGCGGCCTCGCTGACTGGACTTATGGCCGGTTCGCAGCGCGCATGAGACTGCCACCAGGGCAGGGCACATGGCCTGCCTTCTGGATGCTTCCCGCTGATAATACTTATGGACCGTGGGCTGCTTCCGGTGAAATCGACATCATGGAAGCCGTTAATCTGGGCGAAGTCTGCGACGAGTGTCCGTTCGACGAAGGCGAAAACCGTAGCTCCGGTGCACTGCACTTTGGTGGTGAGTGGCCAGACAATACGCATGATGTGAATTTTGCGCCGCTGCCTGGTGGTCCGGGTGCAGCAGACCGCTTTCACGTCTTCGCTGTGGAATGGGGCGCTGGCCAGATCAACTGGTATGTCGATGACAATCAGATTTTCTCCATGTCCGCCGAGGACTGGTACTCTGGTAATGCTGATCCGGACGCGTTTCCGAATGCACCGTTTGACCAGCCATTCTATCTCATGCTGAACCTCGCCGTTGGCGGTGGTCTTTCAGAAGACAATAACCGTCGAGGGTTTGATCCGGATAGTTTTCCGGCGGAATTGCTTGTCGACTGGGTTCGAGTCTATCAATGTGAGGAAGACCCTGAAACAGGGCGCGCCTGCATGCGGGGCGACGAATAATAAGAGCTCGCAAAGGGCTCAAATCTATCGGGTAGGAAAATGGAAGAGGCGGTAAAGCATATCGTCATTGTGGGTGGTGGTACGGCAGGCTGGATTACAGCCGGAACGATTGCTGCCCGCCATCCGGACCGTTCCGAAAACGGTGTCCAGATTACGCTTATCGAATCCCCGGACGTGCCCACAATCGGCGTGGGTGAAGGCACATGGCCGACTATTCGTCGGACGCTGTCGCGCATGGGGATTACAGAAGCCGAGTTTCTGAAAACCTGTGATGCCTCGTTCAAACAGGGGTCGCGGTTTGATCGCTGGGTGACCGGCGATGCATCCGACAGCTATCATCATCCGTTCGATCTTCCGGTATCGCAAAACGGCACTGATGTGCTGCACGCATGGAAAACGTTCGCGCCTGAAAAAAGCTTTGCTGAAGCCGTCTGCGCGCAAGGCTCTGCGCCGCTGAACAATCTTTGCCCGCGCCAGAAGGGCATGCCGGATTATTTGGGCGCAATGAATTATGCCTATCACCTTGATGCGGTGAAGCTGGCTCACCTATTGAAAAGCCATGTTCTGGGTAAGCTGGGCGTTCGCTATGTTCAGGACCATGTGACCGAGATTGTTGGCGCGCCGGATGAAGATGTATCTGCTGTGCGTTGCCGCGATGCAGGTTTGATTGAAGGCGATCTGTTCGTTGACTGCACCGGGCAGGCCTCGCTCATGCTGGGGCAGCACTATGGCGTCGGTCTGCATGATCAGAGCCATATCCTGTTCAATGATAGCGCCGTTGTCGCGCAACTGCCTGTGGCGCCGGATAGCCCGATTGTTTCGCAGACCGTATCGACTGCGCATGAGGCGGGCTGGATCTGGGATATCGGCCTCACGACGCGCCGCGGTATTGGCTGCGTGTATGCGTCCCGTTACATGGATGCGGACAAAGCAGAAGCAACGCTTCGAAATTACATGGGCAACTCAGATGTCAAAGTGCGCCATCTGAACTTCACATCCGGCTATCGAGACGAGTTCTGGCATCGCAACTGCGTGGCTGTTGGCCTGTCTGCAGGCTTTATCGAGCCGCTCGAAGCGTCAGCCATTGTGATGGTAGAGCTGTCTGCTGAAATGATTGCAGAAAACCTGCCGGTATCGCGTGCCGTCATGTTGCTTGAGGCGGATCGGTTCAACAAGCTCTTCACCTATCGCTGGGAGCGCATCGTCGACTTCCTGAAGCTGCACTATGTGCTCAGTAAGCGCACCGAGCCATACTGGCAGGAAAACCGTGATCGGGAGACTATTCCGGAGCGGCTGCGCAATCTTCTGGAAATCTGGAAGCACCGCCCGCCAGGCCCGCATGACTTCGAGCATGCGAGCGAGGTCTTCCCGGCGCCAAGCTATCTCTTCATCATGTACGGAATGGGAATGGAGCACCAGATGCACCCGACGCTTCAGCCGCGTGTGCAGGACCAGCTCCAGAAAGAGATGCAGAATGTCATCCGCAAGCAGCGGAGCTTTGCATCCGGTCTGCCGACCAACCGTGCCTATCTTTCCGCTTATTCCGCCGAGCCGGCGCTGTAATTTTTGAGGTCATTCATGACGAACCATGTTGCTGTAAACCCGATCGACCATAAAGCGCTGCGCGTATCGCACGAGCGTAACGGGCTGACGGGTGACGGCGTTATGTGCTGCATCACGTTTCCGGACGAGTTCCGGAATGTGCAGGGCGAATATCCGATCCTGTTCCGCATGAATGAGAGCCGTACAGACTTCCACTGCATGGCGCTGTTCGGCCTGGAAAACGGCGAAAACCAATTCCTCACAGACAACAAATGGGATGCCCGCTACATCCCGCTGGCCATGGATATTCAGCCCTTCCTGATCGGGCGTCCGCAGGGCGAGGGCGAAGACCCGAAAGTTGTGATCGATCTCGACAATGACCGGGTCAATGAAGGCGAAGGTGAGCGTATCTTCGATGATGCAGGCCACCCGACAGAGTATCTGGAGACAATCTCCAAAAAACTGGCTTATCTCGACACAGGTTTTCAGGCATCTGCAGGCTATATTGCCGTGCTGAAAAAGTATGATCTGCTCGAGCCGCTGACGATTGATGTCACCATGCCGGACGGGTCTAAGAACAGCCTTGTTGGCTTCCATGCAATCAATGAGGAAAAACTGGCGGGACTGTCCGGCGAGGCGCTCGGAGACCTGCAGGCGCAGGGCTATCTGCAGCCGACCTATATGGCGCTCGCATCTCTGTCACAGCTCGGCGAACTGATCCGTCGGAAAGCAACAATCGACAGCTATGAGCTCTGAGGTTTTATCTCTTGACGATGTTGCGCCCCTGAAAGAGGTGCTGGCGACGGGCTTTGAAGAGCTGCGTCCACATATTGCTGAGAACAGACCCTTCGTCGTGCGCGGGTTGGTGAAAGACTGGCCGCTGGTGCAGGCCGGCTCGCAGTCTGGCAAAGCCGCGCGGGACTATCTGCTTACCAAGGCCCGTGATGTGCCGTTTGTGGTGAATATAGGCTCACCTGAACATGACGGCCGCATGTTCTACCAGCACGATATGTCCATGAATACGCAGATGGGCAAAGCGCGTCTGCCTTTGGTGTTTGAACGCATTGACCGCGTGGAAGCCGATGACGCCCAGCAGATTGTCTATATGAGCTCAGTGGATATTCGTCAGTTTTTTGACGGTTTGCACGAAGAAAATCATATCGACTTCGGCGCGATCAAGCCGCTGGAATCCATCTGGATCGGCACAAAAACACGTGTCGCGCCGCATAATGATTTTCCGGACAATATTGCCTGCGTAGCTGTCGGGCGTCGCCGGTTCACCCTGTTTCCACCGGAGCAATTCCGGAATCTCTATATTGGTCCGATCGATAACACACCGGCTGGCCGTGCCATCAGCATGGTCGATCTGCATGATCCGGATTTTGAAACCTATCCGCGCTATAAAGATGCGCTCGCGGCGGCGCAGACGGCAGTGCTTGAGCCGGGCGATGCGATCTTCATTCCATCCATGTGGTGGCACGAAGTCGACGGGCTTTCGCCGTTCAATGCCATGATCAATTACTGGTGGCGTGAGACGCCGCAATATCTTGGCGCGCCGCAGAACGCACTGAACCATGCCATCATGGCGATACGTGATTTGCCAGAGGACGAGCGTCGTCACTGGGGCGATCTGTTCGATTATTACGTCTTCGAGAACGGCCCCGAAGTGCGCGAACACATTCCGGAACACGGGCGGGGGATTCTTGACCCTATGACGCCTGAACGTGCTGGAAAGATTAGAAGTTTTCTTCTGAGAATGCTGACAAACGAGTAGGTTCTGACGATGCAGAAAAAAATAAAAAACTACGTCATTGCGGGAGGCGGTACAGCAGGATGGATGGCAGCGGCGCTGCTCTCCAAAACGATGGGAAACGAGATTTCCATCACGCTTGTTGAATCCGAAATGATCGGCACCGTTGGTGTGGGTGAGGCGACCATTCCGCCGATCCTCCGCTACAACAATATTCTGGGCGTCAACGAAGCCGAGTTCATGCGCGAGACTATGGCGACGTTCAAACTCGGCATTGAATTCGAGCACTGGAAAGACGTCGGTCACAAATATCTGCACTCGTTCGGCCATGCCGGTAAGGACCACTGGACGGCGGGCTTCCAGCATTTCTGGCTGGCTGGCAAAAAGCGCGGCATCTCTACGGACTATGGCGATTACTGTCTTGAGGTGCTCGCGGCGAACCAGAACCGCTTCGCCCAGCTTCCTGATAACGGTATTAATTACGCCTATCATCTGGATGCGAGCCGTTACGCTGCTTTCCTGCGTCGATTTGCTGAGAAGCATGGCGTTGTGCGCCGGGAAGGTAAGATTGGCGATGTCCGTCTGAACGCCGAAACGGGCAATATTGAAGCGCTGCAGCTTGAAGCCGGGGATGTGATTGAAGGCGATTTCTTCATCGACTGTACCGGTTTCCGCTCGCTTCTTATGGGTAGGGCGCTGCATGTTGGCTATGACGACTGGAGCCATTATCTGCCATGCGACAGCGCCGTGGCGGTGCAGACGAAATCTGTCGGTGCGCCTGTGCCTTACACGCGTTCGATTGCCCATGCCGAAGGCTGGCAATGGCGCATTCCGCTTCAGCACCGCACGGGCAACGGTCTCGTCTATTGCGAACGCTATCTTGGCCGTGATGAAGCGGCAGAACGCCTGCTGGCGAATGTCGAAGGCGAGACACTGACCGATCCGCTGCACATTCGATTCCAGACAGGTGCACGCCGTAAGCAGTGGCATAAAAACTGCGTTGTTGTGGGTCTTGCGGGTGGCTTTATGGAGCCTCTGGAGTCGACCTCCATCCACCTTATTCAAAAGTCGATTATGCGTTTGGTTCGTCTGCTTCCGACGACACATCTGGTGGATGCTGACATTCGCGAGTTCAATGATCAGACCTTCGAGGACATGATCACGATCCGCGACTTCCTGATCCTGCACTATCATGTGACCGAGCGCCGTGACAGCGCGTTCTGGCGCTTCTGTGCAGAGATGGACATTCCTGACTCTCTGCAGCAGAAGATCGACCTGTTCTGCGAGTCCGCGCGTGTGTTCCGGAAAGGCGAGGAACTCTTTGCCGAGAATTCCTGGACGCAGGTGATGATGGGGCAGGGGCTGGAGCCCAAATCCTATCATCCGATTGCGGACAAAATGACGGATGACGAGCTCACCTATTTCCTGAACCAGATCAAAACGGACGCGTCACGTGCGGCAGCTCGCCTGCCAAAGCATGAGGAGTATATCCGCCAGTATTGCGCGAGCGCTGACGTCATGGAAATGGCGTGAGCCAGACCGACCTTTTCGTTCTCTCTGGCGTAATCGGTCTGCTGCTTACGGTGGGGCTGGTCGGGCGGAAGAAGTTTGCAACCACGCAAGCCTATTTTCTGGCAGGGCGTGAGCTTCGCTGGTGGCAGATCGGGATTTCCCTGTTTGCCACCAACTTTTCCGCAGCGGCGATTATTGGCCTCACAGGCGCTGCCTATCTCACTGGCATTGCGATTTATAACTATGAGTGGGTCGGCATTATCGCCATGGTCGTATTCGCCATGGTGCTGGCGGGCGCGCTCAGGCGCAGTCAGGTCTATACGATCTCCCAGTATCTGGAGGAGCGCTTCGGCCAGACAGTGAAGATCGCCTATTCGGCCTTCGTGATCTTTCTGATCATTTTCATTGATATGGCGAGCGCGCTTTATGCGGGCGGCATGCTGCTGCGGGAGGTGTTCCCTTTCGCTTCGGTCAATCTGATCATCTTTGTGATTATGCTTCTGGTGGGGGCGTATTCGGTACTTGGCGGCCTCTCGGCGATTGCCCGTACGGATGTGATTCAAACCGTGGTGATTGCCGTCGGCGCGTTTCTGGTCGCGGGCTATACCTTTCACGCGGTTGGAGGCTGGAGCGCCTTCGTTGCTTCAGCGCCGGAAGAAAGCCTGTCGCTCATCCGGCCACTCGACGATATCGCAGTGCCTTGGACGGGGCTGATCACCGGCGTTCCAATTCTTTGTGCGTATTTCTGGTTCGCCAATCAGAATATGGTGCAATGGGTTCTCTCCGCGAAATCTGAAGGTGATGCACGCCGTGGCCTTATGATGGCCGGGTTCATGAAAGTCGTCGTGCTTTTCATCATTGTTTTGCCCGGTGTCGCTGCGGTTAGCCTGTTTCCGGGCCTCAGTCAGGCGGACCGGATCTACCCGACGCTGCTGTTTGAACTTCTGCCGACGGGTATTCTTGGTCTGGTACTGGCGGGCTTTGTGGCCGCAATCATGGCGAGCGTTGATTCAACGCTTCATGCCGCGTCGACAATCATCACCATGGATTTCGTTCACCGCGGGCGTAAGGAGCTTACGCCGAAGCAGCTTGTCTGGACGGGGCGGATCATCACCATGATCATCATCTGTTTCAGTGCGATCTGGGCGCCGCAGATTGGCCATTTCGGGACGCTGTTTGAGTATGTGCAGGGCGTGCTGTCTTACGCCGTAGCGCCGATTGTCGTCGTGTATCTGGGCGGATGGTTCTGGCAACGGGCGACCTCATCAGGGGCGCTGGCTGCGCTTGTGTCTGGTGTTGCGACCGCGATTCTGATCGGCATTCTGCAGCAGACCGGCTATTTCACGACGCACTATCTGCACGTGCCTCTTCCTGTAGCGACGGTGAGCCTCGTGGCTTTGATCGTTGTGTCGCTCACGTCCAAGCGGCATGTTCCGCCAGAAGACAGATTGCTGGTGCGCGACACTGCAAGCCTGACATCGCGCGACGGTGTCATAGCGCTCGCGCTGACATTGCTTGTCGGGCTGCAGGTGATTGCCTTCTGGTAGAGGCTAGATTTCGCCGCGGACGCGTTTCATGACGCCAGAGAAATCGAGACCGTCAAAACCGTCTGCCGAGAGATTGGCGTATGTCGCTTCAGCCAGTTTGCCGAACACGACATTTGCGCCTGCAGTTTCTGCGGCTCCCAGTGCCAGCTTCAGGTCTTTCAGCATCATCGCTACAGCAAAGCCTGGCTGGTAGTCGCGATTGGAAGGGGCGGCCGGAACAGGGCCCGGGGCAGGGCAATAGCTTGTCATCGACCAGCACTGGCCTGATGCAGTAGACGCGATGTTGAAGAAGGTCTGCGCATCAAGACCCAGCTTTTCAGCCAGGTTGAACGCTTCGCATGTGCCGACCATGGAGATACCGAGCAGCATGTTATTTGCAATCTTCGCAACCTGCCCGTTTCCGGCAGGGCCTGCGTGGAAGACATTCTTGCCCATAATTTCGAGGAATGGCTTTGCAGCCTCGAAGGCGGCATCCGGACCGCCCACCATAAAGGTCAGCGTGCCAGCATCGGCTGCGGCTGTGCCGCCCGAAACCGGCGCATCTACCATCAGAAAGCCCGCCGCTTTTGCTTTATCTGCCGCTTCACGGGCTTCATCGACAGAGATTGTCGAGCAGTCGATGAGTGTCGCCGTCGATGGCGCATGCGCGGTGACACCTTCGGCGCCGAAATAGACCTCAAGCACATGTTTGCCGGCTGGAAGCATGGTGACGACGATCTCTGCGCCGGAAACAGCTTCGCGGAGGAACGCTGCAGGTTGTGCGCCCTTCGCTTCCGCCTGTTTGACAGCGTCAGGGTTCAGGTCAAACGCGGTGACTTCATGACCAGCGCCGACAAGATTGGCGCACATGCCAGAGCCCATATTCCCAAGGCCGATAAATGCAATTTTCGTCATCAGTTCGTCTCCAGAAATGTGAGCGGGCCGGTCTCGAGCGGTGCAAAGAATGCATCGATTTCACTCTCGCTGATCGCGCTGAGCGGGGCTGGAGACCAGTTCGGCGCATTGTCACGATCAATCAGAACGGCGCGGACGCCTTCCTGAAAATTGTCGGTCTTTATGAGGCGGCTGGCGATGCGATATTCCATCTCCATCACCTCTCTGAACGAGGCTTTCCCGCCTTCGTGGACCTGACGAAGAGACAGCTTCATAGAGAGCGGGGATTTCGAGGCGAGTGTGTCTGCTTGCGCTTTCGCCCAGTCGCCACCTGTTTTCAGCGCCTCGATGATGTCTTCAACACTATCGCCTTTGAACAGGCTATTGAGTTCTTCAGTGTGTGCCTCGAACGAACCGGTGGCGGTCGTTTCGAGGCCGTTCAGTGCCGACAGTCCGTCAGTGCAGATCGCCCTGGACAGCTCACCAAGCGCGGCGCTGTCGCAATAATGTGTCGCGATGCCTGCGGCCAGAACGTCTTTGCCTTTAAGGCGCGCGCCCGTGAGGGCTAGCCATGTGCCGAGCTCACCTTCAAGGCGCGGCAGGAAATAACCGCCGCCAACATCGGGAATAAGCCCGATACCTGTTTCCGGCATAGCAAACACGGTGCGTTCGGTCGCAATACGGTGCGTGCCGTGAACTGAAACGCCAACGCCGCCGCCCATGGTGATGCCATCCATTAGCGCGACGTATGGCTTTGGATACTCGCTGATCAGCGTGTTGAGCTGGTACTCGACTGCGAAGAATTGGGCGCCTTCCTTACCGTCGGTTTTGCCGCTTTCAGAGAGCAGAAGCACGTCACCACCTGCGCAAAAGCCTCGTGTTCCGTCGGCATGGTCGATCAGGACCAGTTCGACGGCGTCATTATTGCGCAAGTCCTGCAGCGCAGCGATCATGATCTCGCACATCTCTTTGTTCAGAGCGTGGAGCGCACCCGCGCGATTAAGTGTGATCCGTCCGGCGCGGCCTTCGCGGCGGATGAGAACAGGGGCATCAGTCATATATCTAGTCTTTCAGAAGGTCGCGGGAGACGATGACGCGCATAATCTCGTTCGTGCCTTCGAGGATTTGGTGGACGCGCAGATCGCGGACGATGCGCTCAACTTCGTATTCACGCAGATAGCCATAGCCGCCATGGATTTGCAGGGCATCATTGGCAACTTTAAAGCCTGTGTCTGTTACGAAACGCTTTGCAGACGCGCAGGCTTTGCTGGCATCAGGCGCGCCTGCATCCAGTTTTTGCGCGGCTGTGTAGAGAAGCGCACGCGCGGCGGAGAGCTCGATATCCATGTCCGCGAGCTTGAACTGCGTGGCCTGAAAATCGGCAATCGCTTTGCCGAACTGTATGCGGTCTTTGGCATAGGCGAGGGCGCGCTCAAGCGCTTCCTGCGCGCCGCCAAGAGAGGCCGCGGCAATGTTGAGGCGGCCGCCATCGAGCCCCGCCATGGCGTATTTGAAGCCTTCGCCTTCATTGCCGACGCGGTTGGTCGCTGGAATACGGCAGTTATCGAAACTCACGACGGCTGTCGGCTGGGCATGCCAGCCCATTTTCTCTTCCTTCTTGCCGAAGGAGAGGCCTTCAGTGCCCTTCTCGACAATGAAGGTTGAGATACCGCGAGCACCATCATCAGAAGTGCGGGCCATAACGACATAGACATCAGAGAAGCCAGCGCCGGATATGAACATCTTGGAGCCATTCAGCACATAATCATCGCCGTCACGAACGGCGCGTGTGCGCAGGCTCGCTGCATCCGAGCCCGAGCCCGGTTCTGTAAGGCAGTAGGAGGCGATCAGCTCGCAGCTCGCAAATTTTGGAATGTAGTGCTGGCGCAGCTCTTCAGACGCGAATTTATCAATCATCGCGCCAGCCATATTGTGGATGGAGAGGAAGGTCGCGTGAGAGATATCGCCTTTGGACAGCTGTTCGAAAATAAGGACGGCGTCGAAGCGCGACAGGCCGGATCCGCCGAGGTCTTCATTCAGATAAATGCCGCCAAAGCCCAGCTCACCCAGAGCCTCCAGAACGCTTCGGTCCAGCGTGCGTTCTTCTTCCCAGCGCGCCGAGTTCGGACGCAGCATATCCGCTGTAAACTTGGCAGCGGTTTCTGAAATCAGGCTCTGTTCTTCGGTCAGTATCGTCATGGCGTGAATTACTTATCCTTGAAATCGGGTGCGCGCTTTTCAGAGAAGGCGGCCATGCCTTCCTTCTGATCTTCCGTGCCGAACAGGCCCTGGAAGAGGCGGCGTTCGAATTTAACGCCCTCGGTTGTTGGCAGCTCCAGCGCGCGGGAGACCATTTCTTTCGCCGCCATAATGGATGGCAGGGAAAAACCGGCAATTTCATTGGCTGCCGTGAGGGCCGTCTGCATCAGCTCGTCATGCGGAACGACACGAGAGACCAGTCCAATCCGGTCAGCTTCCTCGCCATCAATCATCCGGCCTGTGAGTACCAGATCCATAGCTTTGGCTTTGCCCACCGCTTTCGTGAGACGGATTGAGCCGCCCATGCCGGGCGTTACGCCGAGCTTAATTTCCGGCTGGCCGAATTTGGCTTTGTCAGAGGCGATAATCAGGTCGCACATCATGGCGAGCTCACACCCTCCACCAAGGGCAAAACCGTTCACCGCTGCGATGACAGGTTTGCGGCAAGCTGCAAACCTGTCCCAACCTGCAAAATAGTCTTCAACATACATGTCAGAGAAGCTTTGCGGCTGCATTTCCTTGATGTCAGCACCAGCGGCAAACGCACGGCCAGCGCCGGTTAGCACAGACACAGCGATGTCCTTATTGCGATCAATTGCGGCAAAACAGTCCGCGACTTCGGCCATGACCTCAGCGTTGAGTGCATTCAGGCTGTCCGGCCGGTTCAGCGTGACGATCGCCACGCGGCCCTGCTGTTCTAATGTGATCGTATTGTAGGTCATTTCGGTCACCTATCGCATCGTCGGAATAATAAAGGACTGGTCGCCAATGTCGCCTTCCGGCCAGCGCTGTGTCACGGTTTTGACCTTAGTGCAGAAGCGTACACCATCCATGCCGTACTGGTTGTGGTCACCAAAGGCTGACCGCTTCCAGCCGGAGAAGCTGTGATAGGCGACCGGCACGGGAATTGGTACATTGATACCGACCATGCCGACATTCACTTTAGACGCAAACTCGCGCGCAGCCTGACCGTTTCGCGTGAAGAGCGCTACGCCATTGCCATACTGGTGCTTGCTTGGAAGTTCTGCGGCTTCTTCCAGCGTTTCAGCGCGCACGACTTGCAGAACAGGGCCGAAAATCTCTTCGTCGTAGGTCTTCATGCCCGGCTTCACATTGTCGAACAGGCTCGGCCCGATGAAATAGCCGTTCTCATGTCCCTGTAGCGTGTGACCGCGTCCGTCCAGCAGTAGGTCTGCGCCTTCATCCACGCCCATCTGGATATAGTTTTCAACCTTTTCCTTGTGTGCCGCGGAGACGACCGGCCCGTAATGAGCGTCTTTGTCCGTCGATACACCAACTTTCAAGGCGCGTGCTTCGGCAATCATGCGCTCGACAAACTCATCGGCTGTTTTCTTGCCCACAGGGACAGCCACCGGCAGCGCCATGCAGCGTTCGCCTGCAGAGCCATAGGCCGCGCCGACAATATCTTTGACGACCTGATCCATATCGGCGTCTGGCAGGATGATGCCGTGGTTTTTCGCGCCGCCCATCGCCTGAACGCGCTTTCCGTTGGCCGTGCCGCGGGAATAGACGTATTGGGCAATGTCAGACGAGCCGACAAAGCTGACGGCCTTGATGTCAGCATGGTCCAGGATCGCATCAACGACTTCCTTATCGCCGTTCACGACGTTCAGAACGCCCTCTGGTGCACCCGCTTCAAGGAACAGCTCTGCGAGGCGCATCGGCACGGATGGGTCTTTTTCAGACGGCTTCAGAATGAAGGTGTTACCGCAGGCGATAGATACGCCGAACATCCACATCGGGATCATGGCCGGGAAGTTGAACGGCGTGATGCCTGCCGTCACGCCTAGAGGCTGGCGCATGGAATAGACATCGATGCCGGGGCCAGCGCCTTCGGTATATTCGCCTTTCAGAAGGTGAGGGATGCCGCAAGCGAACTCGATCACCTCAAGGCCGCGCTGAACATCGCCAACTGAGTCCGCGATCACCTTGCCGTGCTCTGCAGAGAGCATATGCGCCAGCTCGTCCATATTGGCTTCAAGAAGGCGTTTGAACTCGAACATGACGCGGGCGCGCTTTTGCGGATTTGTCGCTGCCCATGCCGGTTGCGCGTTCACTGCCGCCTGCACCGCGCTATCGAGTTCCGAAGGTGTTGCGAGTGACACACGCGCCTGAACCTCACCGGTATTCGGATCATAAACATCGGCAAAGCGCTCTGATGTGCCGCTGACCGACTGTCCGTTCACGAAATGATGGAGTTCACGCATGGTTCTTTCCCTATGACCTGATCTTTGCGCGCCAGTCTAAAGCCTGTAAATAATCAAATAAACATGCGCTTTCGCAATTTGAATTGGCATTTTTGCAAATGAATATCCATTGGGACGACATCCGCTTCCTGCTTCACGTAAGCCGTTTCTCAAAGCTGGCAAAAGCAGCCCAGCATATGGGGCAGGATACCTCAACGGTGAGCCGGCGTCTGAAGCGGCTTGAAAGCGAGTTGGGCATGCTCCTCTTCGAGCGGACACGTCAGGGGCATGTACTCACGCGAGACGGGCAGAAAGTCGTCGAGCGGGCTGAAATCATCGAGCAGAATATTCAGGATATCGTTGCCCTGTCAGAGCGGGCCGATAATCGCGTATCCGGCCGCGTGCGCATTGGCGTTACCGAGGGGTTGGGCGCTGCCGTCCTCGCGCCAGCCATTGCGGATTTCTCTCGCGAGTATCCGGCGGTTGAGCTCGACTTGATCGCTATGTCCGGCTTTGCAAACGTCTCCCGCAGAGAGGCTGACCTCGCCATTCTGCTTGCGCGTCCGACGGCGGGGCGTCTGCGCGTGCGGAAGCTCTCTGACTACACGCTGAAGCTTTACGCCTCGGCGGATTATCTGGCGACGGCGAATACGCCCACGACAGAAGCAGACCTGAAAGATCATCCTCTGATCGGCTATGTGGACGAGCTGATTTATTCGCCCCAGCTGCGCTATTACTCAGAAGTCTCCGCAGACCTGAAGCCGACTCTCTGTAGCCCGAGTATTGTGGCTCAGCTGGAGATGGTGCGATCCGGCGCCGGTATCGCGATCCTGCCATGCTTCATGGCTGAAAAGCACGATGATCTGGTCTGTGTTTTACCGGATAGGGTCTCTGTCACGCGTTCATTCTGGCTGGTGACACATGAAGATGTCGCCTCGCTTGCGCGTGTTAAAGCTGCGTCCGAATTCATCGAGCGCACCGTGAAGCGGCTGGGATAACTTCAGCTATTCGGTGCTTCTCGTGACCAATCAAGCCCATACATCCGCAGTTCATGACAGCGGAATAGACTGGCCGTGCTTGGGTAGCCTCCTTCTGGTATTTTCTTCGACTGGGAAGGTGGAGGTTCACGTCCGCCATTATCGCCAACCGAATATTCAGGAATGCGACAGCGATAGCCAGAACCACTCATCTTAAGTTTCTCCAATCGAATTCCGGCCCCGATGGAGATCCCGATGAGTGCTGCTAGTCCAGCTTCCGCCGACGCGGCTGAGAAGGTTCAGGGCCGATTGCGACCCGTGACGACGTTTGTCTTTGCGCTCGCCACCGGAACCTATGCCGGCAATCTTTATCTCGCCCAGCCTCTCATCGAAATGATCGGGCAGGATCTTCAGATGAGTACGGCGATACTCGGCGTTATCGTGATGCTGACGCAGGTCGGTTACGCGCTGGGCATGTTTTTCGCCGGACCACTGGCGGACATTACCGAAAACAAGCGCCTCATTCTCATATCGGTGACCTGTGTTGTCATCGGCATGCTGGGAATTTCCTTCTCAACGACGCCATGGATGTTTCTCGCCGCATCTTTCTTTGTAGGTATTTCGGCAATCGGAACTCAGATCATCGTTCCGCTCGCGGCCAATCTGGCAGATGATGAAAAGCGTGGCGCGCAGATCGGCACGATTATGGCGGGCCTCCTGACGGGCATTATG
This sequence comes from Ponticaulis sp., assembly GCA_002723155.1. Classification (GTDB taxonomy): domain Bacteria; phylum Pseudomonadota; class Alphaproteobacteria; order Caulobacterales; family Hyphomonadaceae; genus Ponticaulis. The sequence goes on from PBNO01000011.1 coordinate 63,153, forward strand.
CTTGCGCGTCCGGCATCCAGCTTCATGGCCAGTCTCTGGGGCTGGCGCGCACCGTTTCTGGTGTTCGCCTTCCTTATGACGGGTATCGGTATTCTGCTCACCATTTATACGCCGCGCTACACGCCGAAGACGCGCTACGGCTATTTCAACCTGATTAAGTCCATGCTGGTTCTGCCATTGAGATCAGACCCGTTGCGTCGACGCTGCATTTATCAGGGTATCGCGTTCGGCGTGTTCAATATGTTCTGGACCACGTCTTCGCTTGTGCTGACTGACCAGTTCAATCTTAATTATCAGGAGATCGCTGTGTTTGCGATCGCCGGGGCTGGTGGTGCACTGGCTGCGCCTTATGCCGGTCGATTTGCTGATCGCGGGCTAACCCGTATCGCGACTGGCTCGGTGCTGATCATTCTTCTGATTTCGCTGGGCCTTACCGTACCGCTCGTCCAGTTCAAGTATCTGATCGTTTTTGCCCTGACGGCTGTCATTATTGATGCTGCGGTACAGGCCAATCAGGTGCTGGGACAGGCGACAATCTACGCAGAGCTTCCTGAGGCGAGGGCGCGCGCAAACTCCATGTACATGACCAGTCTTTTCATTGGGGCCGGTGCCGGATCGTTGATCGCGCCTGCCGCATATGACTTTGGCGGCTGGGCGATGGTGGTCTCCATAGCGGCCGGTCTCGTGGCTCTCACTACGATTTATTGGGCAACTGAATATCTGCCCGCAAAGCGCTGAGAAGGATCACAGCCGTATGAAACTGCAATCTCTCTCTCTTCTTTTTTTGACCGGTCTGGCTGTTGCTTGCAGTTACACGCCTGAGCCGGTGTCTGCGCCGTCTGCAACAAATGAAGCGGTAAGCGACACAGCCGTTTTTACGAATGCGGACGCGCTGGCGACCTATCAGACCCTCGGGCTTGTGGCGGGTAATCCGATGCCACTGCCTGAGACCGGTGATGTTGGCATTGATAACCCTGAGGTAGTCTTCGCTGACGCAATCGCTTACGGCGCGGAGACAGAAAGCTATGCGCTTCTTGTCTGGTGGCAGGGGAGCCTCGTTCTGGAGCATTACTATCCGGGCTATACGGCGGACGTACGCTCAGAGCCCGCGTCTATGCACAAATCTGTGCTTGGCCTCGTTACCGCTAAAGCGATTGAGGACGGTTATATCGGCAGTGTTGATGACCCGATCTCGCTCTATATCCCGGAATGGCAGGATGATGAGCGCGGCGAGATTACTGTCCTCCAGCTCCTGAATATGTCTTCTGGACTGGCATCATTGTCTTACATGGGCGGTGATGACTCTCAGGCGCGCCAGTTCATGGCGGGCAATCTTGATGCGCGCGCGACCGTTTTGGGCCTGCAGATGGAGGAGGGCGTGGATGGCCCGCACTTCCATTATGCGAATGCGGTGAGCCAGCTTTTGATGATGGTTGTTGAGAACGCCATTGGCGGATCTTATGCAGACTATTTGTCTGCTGAAATCTGGCAGCCCATCGGCGCCGATGACGCCTATGTCTATAATTTTGAGGAAGACGGTTTTCCTCGCGGCTATGCGTCATTTCTCGCGCGCCCTCTGGACTGGCTGCGTCTCGGCCTTCTGGTGAAAGACAATGGCGTGTTCGCTGGCGAGCAGGTGATTTCCAGCGAGCTTATGGAAGCTGTGAAAGGCCCGGCGGTAACCGAAGAGAACTATGGCTGGCAGATCTGGCGCGGCGCGATCTGGCAGGAGCAGCGTTTTTACAATGACGAAAAGGCGGGCTTCGCTGTAACGCAGAGCGAGCCTTATCTGGCAGATGACCTCGTCTATTTCGACGGTTTTGGTGGCCAGCGCGTAATCACCAGCGAAGAACGAGATCTTGTGATTGTGCGCCTCGGAAACACGAGTGTCGTCTGGGATGATGCGCAACTGCCAAACCGCGTCATGCGAGCGCTGGACAGCCTGGACGCAGGTGAATGATGACTGCTCCGCTGCACGTCGACACGCTCATCCGTAATGGAACCATCCTGACGATGGATGAGGGGCGCCGGGTTTTCACAGACGGCTTTGTCGCGATCAAGGACGGTAACATTCTCGCAGTCGGCGAAGACCGCTTCTGCGAGTTCACTGCTGACGAGGTGATCTCCGCGGAAGGTCAGATGGTCATGCCCGGCTTTGCCAATGCGCATAATCATCTCGTGCAGAGCTGTTTCCGCGGATACAATGATGACCGCTGGCCGGTGCTTGATATTCCTGCAGCGGTCCGGGCACTAATTCAGCAGCTTTTCCTCATGGCCGGTGCAATGGATGAAGAGCGGACCTATAAAATTGTCCGTCTGCACGCGTTGGAGATGCTGAAGCTTGGGTATACCGCGACGCATGACGAGCACTTCACCAATGTGCGCAAAGACAGCGTAGATGGCTCATGGCGAGCTATCGAAGAGTCCGGAATGCGCGGCTATCTCTGCCGCTGTATAGCGAACAGCAAGTCCGTACCTGTCGAAGGCCATGAAACAGCAGAAGCGGGTTTGCTTGAGATTGAACGGCTGGGTGCGAAGTTCAATTCCGATCGAATCTCGGTGGCGGGCGGCTGGTCTGCTCCCTGAAAAGTGGTCCATTATTTGAGTTAGTTCCGGCTTCAGATATGGAGCTGAGACATGGGCAAGAGATCTACGCCTGAAGAGATTATTGCGAAGCTGCGGGAGGTGGAGGTGCGCCTTGCTCGCGGTGAGACGACGGGTCAGGCCGTGCGTTCGATCGGCGTGACGGAGCAGACCTACTACCGGTGGCGCAAGGAGTATGGCGGGCTGCAGGTTGGCCAGGCCAAGCGGATGAAGGAGATCGAGAAGGAGAATGCGCGGCTTCGCCGGGCGATCTCCGATCTGACCCTCGACAACCAGATCCTTCAGGAAGTCATCAAGGGAAAGTTCTAAGCCCTTCACGCAAACGCGAAGCGGTCGATCATGTGGTTGAGACACTCGGCGCAACCGAGCGCCGGGCCTGCCGTGTGATCGGCCAGCACCGTTCCACTCAGCGCAAGCCGCGCGTGCCGCGTCAGGACGAGGATGTGCTGACAGCAGCCATCATCGCCCTGGCGGAACGGTTCGGCCGGTATGGCTACCGCCGGATCACGGCCCTGCTGAGACGGGATGGCTGGCATGTGAACGAGAAGCGCGTCTATCGCATCTGGCGGCGTGAGGGGCTGAAAGTGCCAATGAAACAACCGAAACGTGGGCGCCTCTGGCTGAATGACGGTTCGTGCGTAAGACTTCGGCCAGCGCACAAGGGCCATGTCTGGTCATATGACTTCGTGCAGGACCGCACCCATGACGGCAAGGTGTTCCGCATGCTGTGCGTCATAGATGAGTTCACCCGCGAATGTCTCGCCATCCGCGTCGAACGCAAGCTCAACTCGCGTGATGTGCTCGACACGCTGGGCGAGCTGTTCGTGCATCATGGCCCGCCGGAGCATATCCGCTCCGATAATGGCCCCGAGTTCATCGCCACAGCTCTACGGGACTGGCTGGCACGTATCGGCGTGAAGACGCTCTATATCGAACCGGGAAGCCCATGGGAAAACGGATACTGCGAAAGCTTCAACTCCAAGCTCAGGGACGAGTTGCTGGCGAGGGAGATCTTCTATGATCTCAGGGAGGCCAAAGTCCTGATCGAAACCTGGCGGCGGCACTACAACACCGCGCGCCCACACTCTTCTCTGGGCTACCGGCCACCCGCTCCACAAACCATCTTGCCCGCGGCGTTCATACCGCCTTACTGTGACGAGGTAGCGGCATGAACGCCGCTACGTGGAAACCGCCGGACTAACATTACCGGTGGACCACCCCTGTGGGGCAGAGCA
>PBNO01000012.1 GCA_002723155.1 Ponticaulis sp.
CCATGCTCCGCATTGGCGCGATGAACATGCTGCTTCACGGCGTTGAAAATCCCGATATCCAGTATCGCGACAGCCTCACCGAGGGCGCGCATGATGATGAGGAGTTTGACATCATCCTCGCCAACCCGCCTTTTTCTGGATCGCTAGATCATGATGCCTGCTCGAAAGATCTGCAGCGCATTGTGAAGACGAAAAAGACCGAACTCCTATTTATGGCACTGTTTTTAAAATTATTGCGCACCGGAGGACGAGCGGCTGTGATTGTCCCCGCGGGTGTGTTGGAGTCGGAAAGTACAGCCCACAATGCTATTAGAAAACGTCTTGTAGAGGATAACCGCTTAGAGGCTGTAATTTCTCTACCCCACTGGGTGTTTAAGCCTTATGCTAGTGTTGCCACCGCGATTCTGATTTTCGTGAAATCGGGTAAAACCGACAATGTATGGTACTACAAATTGGAAAATGACGGTTTTTCGGACGACGCGAATAAAAGTCCCATACCCGGCTCCGAAATTGATTTCGTGCTAGAACAATGGAAGCTTCTGAAGACAGGATCGATTCAGGAAATTTCAAAAAAACAGGCGCTTGTTTCGATTGATGATATCCGAAATCGAGATTTTGATCTCTGCCCAAATATATACTTGAGCGGATATTCGTATCCTGATGTTTATCCATTGCGTCAGTTGAAGGACTTTTTTACTATTGAAAAAGGACCTGCCGCGGCTTCATCAGCGGACGATGGTCCAATTCCTTTCATTACTACGGCAGAACGATTTAAAGGTAGCCAAACTCACTCGTTTGATTCCGAAGCAATTTGTATTCCTCTCGTCTCTGCAACGGGGCACGGGCACGCCTCCATCAAAACTATCCATTACGTAAACGGGAAGTTTGAAGCAGCATCCATTGTCGCCGTTCTGCAAAATAAACGTGAAGCTGTATATGTGCCATACGTTTACTATTATTTGTTGGCGCACAAAGATGATTTACTGGTGCCATTGATGCGTGGCGCGGCGAACGTATCATTGAATTTGTCTCGGCTGGAGAACCTGAGAATTCCTGTACCAGAACAGATGGATGAGCAGAAAAAATTGGTCGAAAATTTGGTTAGCGGCAGCGAAAAGCTGGAGCGTGCTGTGGCCCAGTTAAGTGCTGAGACTCAATATTACGCGAATGCGATAGAAGGGTTCAGAAGATCGCTTTGATCTCTGAAATGAAGATGGTTTGAATGAGGCCTTCTGAAATCCAAATGTCTAAGCCAACACGAACCCTTCTGGACATGTTAAGTCTCTCTGCCCAATATACTGAGTTGTAATCGGGGGCGTTTTCGTTTGTCACAATTTGGCTTTGCTGCAGAGTTTAAAGACTTTCACGAACTGGCCGTGAAGGCAGAGAATACCGCGCTTGCTGACCCGCGCGCGAGTGCCGTTTTCTCCCGGCTGGCCGTCGAGACCATGGTGGACTGGCTCTACAAAGCTGATACGTCACTTCGCCCTCCCTACGAAGACAATCTGAATGCGCTGATCGGCACGCCAGAGTTCCGTCGCCTAGCCAGCCCGACAATTCTGACAAAGCTTCACCTGATCCGAAAAATCGGTAACTCGGCGGCGCATAAAGGCGCTTTCGATGACCTGAAAGCTCAGTCCAGCATTCGCGAATTGCATCACATTGCCTGGTGGCTGGCGGATAATTATGCGCGTGTGCCGCCGGGGCCTCATCAGTTCGATCCGACCAAGCTTCCGCGTAAATCGCTTGTCGATCAGACGACGCTCCGTAAAGCAGGTGCGCTGATCAAGGCGCATGAGCAGGCGCGCGAAAAAGCCCGTGAAGAGCTTGAAGCGCTTAAAGCGCGAAGTGAAACGGAACGGCAAAGCCTCGAGGCAGAGATTGCACGCCTGCGTGCGGAAGTTTCTGCGATCAAGGAAGCTGCGAACGATCGTTCGAGCACTCACGACTTTGATGAGGCGCAGACGCGCACGGACATCATTGACGTTCTGCTGAATGAGGCCGGTTGGCCGCTTACGGATGCGCGCGACCGGGAGTTTGAAGTTTCGGGCATGCCGAGCCAGACCGGTTTGGGGTATGTTGACTACGTGCTCTGGGGCGCTGATGGCAAACCGCTCGCGGTCGTTGAAGCGAAGCGCACGACGGTTGATGCCGGTGCCGGGCGGAAACAGGCTAAGCTGTATGCTGATTGTCTGGAGAAGCGGTACGGTGTTCGTCCGCTCATTTTCTACACAAACGGATATGAGCATTGGTTCTGGGACGATAAACGCTATCCGCCTCGCGCAGTGGCTGGTTTCTTTTCGCGCGATGAGCTGGATCTGATCATTCAACGCCGGACGCTGGCGACGCCGCTGGCTGAGGTTCGGGTGAATGAAAAGATCGCTGGCGGGGATGGGCGTACCTATCAGGAAAAAGCTATCCGCCGCGTAGCTGAGCGCTTTGACGACGAAAACCAGCGTGAAGCTTTGCTGGTCATGGCAACAGGCTCCGGCAAAACGCGTATGTCCATCGCTCTGGTCGATCTGTTAATGCGGGCTGGCTGGGTTAAGCGTGTGCTGTTTCTGGCCGACCGCAAGGAGCTGGTGAAGCAGGCGGCGAACGCCTTCAAGACGAATTTGCCTGACGTGCCGACAGCGAATTTGCTGACAGAGCGCGACAGTAATGCGCGGATCTGCGTCTGTACCTATCCCACCATGATGAACCTGATTGACCGCGAAAATGATGAAGGTGTGAAACGGTTTGGGCCTGGCGCGTTTGATCTTGTTATCATTGATGAGGCGCACCGGTCTGTTTACCGCAAATACAAGGCTATCTTTGACTATTTCGATAGCTTCCTTGTTGGCCTGACAGCCACTCCTAAAGATGACATCGATAAAAACACTTATGAGCTCTTCCATCAGGAGGATGGCGTTCCCACCGATGCTTATGATCTTGAGCAGGCGGTTAAAGATGAATGGCTGGTTCCGCCGCGGGCAATAGACGTTCCGATTAAATTCCCCCGGGATGGTATTAAGTACGACGACTTGTCTGACGAAGAAAAGGAAGAATGGGACGCGCTCGACTGGGGGGAGGATGGCCCTCCGGATGAGGTGTCTGGTGCGGCGTTGAATGACTGGCTGTTCAATGAAGACACCATCGATAAGGTGTTGCAGCATCTGATGGAGAATGGATATTATGTCGACGATGGCGAGCGTATCGCGAAGACGATTATCTTCGCGAAGAATGCAGCTCATGCAGAACTCATCGTCAGGCGTTTCGATCGGCAGTATCCCAAAGAAGCTGGCCATGCCTGCCGTCAGATCGATTATTCAATCAAATACTCGGACACTCTGATTGAAGAGCTGAAAGACCCGAACAGCGCGCTCCGCATCGCCGTTTCGGTTGATATGCTGGACACTGGCATCGATATTCCGGAAGTCGCCAATCTGGTCTTTTTCAAGATTGTCAGGTCCAAATCTAAGTTCTGGCAAATGATTGGTCGAGGCACGCGGCTGTGTCCTGACCTCTTCGCGCCGGGCGAGGATAAAAAGGACTTTTTGGTGTTCGACTTTCTGGAGAATGTTCAATTTTTCAATGCTGATGTGGAGCATCGGGAAGCTAGTTCGGCACGTCCGCTGCAGAGCCGGATTTTTGAAGCCCGCGTCACTGCGCTGGGATTGTTGCAGGAAATGGAAGTTATTGATGGTCAAAGGGGCGTTGGAGAAGGTACTGATTCGATTGAGGGAAGCATTCCCGATCTGGCAACGACGCTTCTCGCTCAGCTGAAATCTGACGTCTACGGGATGGACCTCGACAACTTCATCGTCCGCACTCAGCGCAGAAGTGTGGAGAAGTTTCAAAGCCCGGAAATCTGGTCTGAACTTTCCGAACAGGATCGGAATGAACTGATCGAAAATCTTGCCGACATACCGACGACTGAAAAAGACCCAGATGTTGACGCGAAGCGGTTTGATCTCTTGTGCCTGCAGATACAGCTCGGACTGTTAAAGCGCCAGGATATTTCAAAGCTTCGCAAGCGTATGCAGGAGATAGTTCAAAAGCTGGAAGCAAAAGAAAGCATTCCAGATGTCGCGCGGCAAATGTCTCTCATTCAGGCGATCGCAGGTCCGGACTATTGGGAGGGGGTGACGCCGAAAATGATCGAGCAGGTCAGGCGAAACCTTCGAGGGTTGATCCGCTTGGTAGACAAGCAAACACGCCAACGCCTAACCACCAATTTTATAGATACCATTGGTCAGGGTGTTGAAGTTCCTTTGACTGGTTTGGGGAATGCCGCGGCTTTTCTCCAGTTCAAAAAGAAAACCCAGCATTATTTGAAGCAGCACCTCGATCACATTGCGCTTCAGAAGCTTCGCAGGGGTGTTCCGCTTACAGCGATTGACTTGAATGAGATTGAGGCAATGCTTTTGGACGCGGGGCTTGGGGATCGTGAAACGATCGATCAGCTCGGATCTAGCGACGAAGCGGGCCTCGCGGGATTTATCCGGTCTGTCGTTGGTATGGACCGTCAGGCGGCATCCATGGCGTTGAATAATGCTCTAGCTTCTGGAGATGGTAAGCCTCTCACTGCTACTCAGTTGGACTTTCTCGAGCATATAATCGACTGGCTGGCGCAGAATGGTACAATCGATCCGAGTGTTCTGTGGGATGCTCCTTTTGATCGCATCCATCCACAAGGTGTCACTGGGCTGTTTTCAGAAGAGCAGGTTCGTGCGATTGTTTCTACGCTGAATGATCTGATGCCAAGAACGGGCTGAAAATTCCATATGTGGGTATTTTTGTTGGTATCGAAATTTTATAAAGTAGATAAGTCTATATTTTTCAATACTATAATTAGAAAAATCGAGTCCTCTTAACGCACCAACCTTTTCTCTGAAAATGCGGAATATTTCCTGACAGTCCCCTATTTGCGGGAATTGACTTGCTGGCGTTCGCGCGGGCATCAACGCTCAGTGTTGTTTAGCGTTTCCGGTGTGAAGATATGGCCTTCAATCTGCGATCACTTCGTTCATGGGAAGGTCTGTCCGGCGGATTGATTTTGCTGGCAATTTTGAGTGTCGCGCTCTGGACTGTCATGCTCTCGCCTAAGGGAGACCGCGTCCCGCGTTCAGACGTCTCGGTTATTGCTGACACCTCCTCCTATATGAACCGGCGCGTGTCAGATCTCTCCGAGGCGCAAAGCCTCAATAGCCGCGCCGGTCTGCAGTCTGAAGGGCGGTATCGCTATATCTGGCGGGCCCGACAGGCGGAGCTTCTGGAGCACGAAAACCTCGGAATTGCTTATCTTGGCGCGGGTGGGCCGACCTATCTTCTGGTCAATGGTGTAGAGGTCTGGGGCGCGTTTGCGATCTCCACGCCGTTTCCCGGGCTTGGCGGGTATTGGCGCGTTGCGCCTGTGCCTCAAAACCTGTTGGTGCCGGGTACAAACCGGATCGAGATCGTGTCTGATATAGACCCGTTTCGCAGTGATATACGGCAGATTTATACCGGCGATTTTGAGACACTCGCGGGCAGCGTCGAGCGCTATAATGGCTGGCTGAATGCGCTGATGCGTGTCGGTATTCTGATGGCTGGTATCGTGCTCTCAGTGTCGTTACTGGCCGCCGTCACAGTGCCAATGCGAATGAAGGCCAATGGAATTCTCGCGCTCTTGGGCGCGCTTTTGTTTGCCGAGGTATATCTTGCCGGCTGGGGGACCTCTCTCATCGGGCCATCATGGGCCGGTCTTGCCGCTTTAGGACTGGTTTTTGTCATCGTGATGCTGACGGGCATTTATGCCTATCGCTGCCACGTCTGGCCGAAATTTTACGGCGGCAGACTGGCGGGACTCAGTCTGCTCGGCCTGACCGTTTGTGCGGGCGGGCTTCTGGTTATCAATGCCGTCCTGCCGCTGTCCTTGCTGCCTGTGATGACGGTGAAGGCTTTGTTCTGGCTTGGCCTCAGCCTGTTCATTCTGATCGAGAGCGGCGGTGATGTCGTGCTCCAATGGTGGGCGCACCGGTCCGAAGTGGATGCGCTGACCCGCAAAGTACAGGAGCAGGCGCTGGAGCTCGATGAAAAGAGCCGGCTTATCGCCTTCGAAATGCGTAATCGGGCGATTATGGAAGAACGCCAGCGCTTTACCCGCGACATTCATGACGGGCTTGGCGGGCAGCTATTATCGCTTCTGGTGCAGGTGCGTAGCGGACGGTTGAACAAAAGCCGTATGCTGGAAGAGATACAGTCGTCTCTGAACGATTTGCGGCTGATCGTCGATTCTATTGACCATATGGGCGATGATCTGGTTGCCGTGCTGAGCGCCTTTCATGTGCGGGCAGAGGCGCAATTGATTTCGGCGGGGCTGACATTCGACTGGAAACAGCCGGAAGTCATCAATGGCGATATTCGCGGCTCAGGCTCTACGCTCAATCTCTATCGCATGATCCAGGAGACGCTGACGAACGCGATCCGCCACGCGAAAGCACAATATGTCTCTGTACGGATTGAAGAGCGACAGACACAAGGCGAGCTAGTAATCCATATCGAAGATGACGGTGTAGGCATTCCGCCAGAGCGTCTCGAAACGCCGGGCAAAGGTATCCGCAATCTTCGCCGACGCGCAGAAATGCTCAACGGGTCTGTCAGCTTTGAGCCGAGTGGTTATGGAGACGGCACGCGCGTGATAATCCAGGTGCCACTGGAACAAGCCGATGATCAGATAATGATCCAACCCATCTGAATGGCCTCGAAAACAGCTTCCGATTTAGATTTTACATTCAGCTTGCGATGAATGGCTTTCGAATAATGGCGCACAGTGTGCGGGGAAATATCCATCAGCTCGGCCGCCTCAATCTGCGACAGCCCCTTGGCAAAGAGCGTGAGTAACTCGGTCTCTCTTTGTGTTAGCGGCGTATCCTGCGCTGGCTCACCGGCGTTCGCGTCTGCAGGCGCCGGTGGTTTGACGTCTTTATTGCGGATCATGGACAATAAATGCGGCGTGACCTGCGCGCTCATCGGCGCGGCGCCGCAAGCCGTTTCCCGGATATGACGGATGATCATTTCCGGCTCTGAGTCCTTCAGGAGATAACCGTTAGCGCCTGATTCAAGCGCGGCCTGAACGCTGTGGCGGTCCCCCAGAATGGTCAGGATAAGTGCTTTGCTACGGCCTTCTTTGGTGAGGCGTTCAACCAGCTCTGTCCCCGATCCGTCAGGCAATTGCAGGTCGACAAGACAGACGTCAGGCACAAGGCCTTCATCAAGCGCCTGCATCGCTTCTGCAACGGTCGTGGCGGCAAAGCGAAGCTGCAATGCGTTTTCGGCTTCAATGATCGACACGATATAATCGCGCAGAATGTCATCGTCTTCCAGAATGCCGACAGAGATCACAGATGCAGACATGGCTATCGTGCGCCCCCGGCTTCATCGAGCTTCCAGCAATTGCCATAGCGCTGGTTTTGCGAGTCGACCCAGACAGGCGTGGAACTCTCCAGCCTGCCCATGCCGAGGATTTCATCAATCATCAGCCCGTCATGAATGTTCACCATGCGCCAGTCTGCGCCGAAGCTTGCCTGACAAAGTGCATGCCCGTCTGACTGGGTATCAATGAGGTCACCGGCAACAGGTTCGGTGAAGTTGATGGATGCACCTGTCCACGCGCCCTGCAAATTCTCAGCAACCAGCCCTTCCGGTACAGACCGGAATTCCTCATGCAGGCAGGCAAGCGGCAGCTCGGTTGAACATTGCGTGTCGCCGACATAGGGGTTGCAGAGGCTATTGCCTTGCGGGTCGCTGCAGCCGAGGCGAACGAATTCGTCCGTGTTCGGAATAGGCGTTGCAAGGAACGTTGTGCCTGAGGATGTGTCTGGCTCCAGGCAGACGGCAACGCCGACGAAATCGACCATCGTGTCTTCGCTGATCGCATATTCAATCGAGCGCCAGTTCTGTGCGCCGCGTATCCAGTCGAGCAGGTTGGAGTAATTTGCCGGAACTGCCTGACCTTCCTGATTGACGCCTTCTGCAAAGGCCAGGTCACGGAGGCGGGCAAAGATGAGGTTACCTTCCTGCTGCCAGGGGGATGTGTCTTCAACGCCGATGCGCGAGAAGGTTTCCACATGTGCATGGCCCAGCTGGACCTTTGTGAAAAGGTCGCCAATCGTGATCGTATCATTGCGCGGAATAGAGCGCTCTCGAATATTGAGTGCAATTACGCCATTGGCCACGTTTGATGGCAGAACAAGCGAATCCAGCAAAACCTGATCCAGTCGGCCGTCATCATAACTCCGGTCAATGCCAACGGCGCCCTGACGCCCAAAACGGTTTTCCATAAAGTCGTGCAGCGGGCTACGCGCAATCGCTTCATCGCCGGATGAAGAAAAGCCGTCTTCTTCGCCGCGTACCACAATCCGCTTATACTCTCCGCGAACGCATTGAAGGTCCTCCAGCATACGCATGCCGTTCAATTCGCCTGCACTAGCCTGACTGCCAGCGGGAGTTTGCGGGGCGTCAGATGCGGTGTCAGGCACAAGGCGTGACACGCCGAAGCCTGCTGCGCCGCCGACCAGCAATATCAGTACTGAAAACGCAATTGTGCCCGTCGAGCGCATTCTGAATCCCGGAAAATTTTCAGTTCGTATAGAGCCTTACGACGATATCGCACACCCCCACATTTGCGGGATGCCCCTCAAATCATCATGGCTCTAAGACCCCGTACACTGCCGGTCTCTCCCCTTTTGAGGTGCGGCAGACAGTAAACTGGGGAAAAAAATGAAATCCAAAACAACCAGAAACACTCAGTCCGGTAGTGCGGGTCCGTGGGCGACGGCCAAACTTACCACGCTATTGTTAACGACGGCATCTGTGCTGGTCGCGGGCGAGGCAGCCGCTATGGACGTGTTACAGTCTCCGCAAGCGGGCGCGCCTATATTCGCGAATAATGGAGGCATTTGCGAAGTAAGTCTTCGGAGTGGAGAATATGAGCTCCGCGGCGAGTTCGATGATGTGAGCGGCGACGACCATGTTGAACGCGGCGTTTTTCTTGCTGACACGTCAGTGCTTCCAGGTGCGAGCAGTACTTATCGCGTTCGCGTCGGGAATACACAAACCATGGGGCAGGTGTCGGTCGATCTTCCGGACCCTGGGGCATACGTCTATGATGAGCCGATATATTTTGGTCTAAAAGACATTGGTGCAGGCAGCCCGGGCGATTTTGCAGGTGGAGCAGCCGCGACCGTTGAACTCGACACGGCTACGATGATTGCGACAGGCGGAACCTGTGCGACGATCGGCTCAGCCATTCAGAATGGTGGTGCAATTAACACGCCGCCTGTGGCCGATGCTGGTCCGGACGCTACATATACTCTGGGCACAGACAATTTTGCGCGTCTGGATGCGCGCGGATCATTTGATGCCGATGGTGACAACTTCACCTTTTACTGGCGGCAAACTTCAGGTCCTACCTCTCAGATCCTCGTCAGCGGATCGAGCAACCCTGTATGGCAGATTGCGCCGCCTCCGTCGGCCGGTGTGCAACGCTGGAGCCTGACCATTAATGACCAGAATGGCGGGGTGTCTCAGGACGTGGTCGAAATTACTTGGAGTGCGGCAGCAGGTGATACAACGCCGCCTCGTATTGCGAGTATTGAACGCCACAGGCCTACGAATGAGACGACGGATGCTGATCAGCTGGAATGGCTGGTAACCTTTGATGAGGATGTCCAGAATGTCGACGCTTCGGACTTCCGTATTACGGGTATTTCTTCGTATACCCGTTCTTACGCGGTTGTTTCCCCGAATGAATACTATGTCAGTGTATCGGGCGGTGACCTGACCAATGTTCCCAATGCGGTCATTGGGCTGGAGCTTAATCAGGGTACGAATATTGCTGACCTCGCGTCCAACCCGATTGTGGATGTGACGCCAACGGGCGCGAACGAAACTTACACGGTCATCAATGCTACGAACACGGCGCCAACCGTCGACAGCTTTGCAGCAAGCGCAAGTGAAGTCTTTTTCGATCCTGCGCAGCGAAGCGCGACCGTCGATCTGACCGGAACCTTCTCTGACCCTGATGGCGATACGCTTACAAGTTCGATTACGCAGATCAGCGGACCTGCAACAACCTTCCTTGCGGGTGCAACATTTGCGGGCAGTATTGAACAGATTGTCCGTCAGCCTAGCTCGGCTGGCCGCGCGGTTTATGAGCTCAGCGTCAGCGATGGCCGCGGCGGCACAGATACATCTCAGGTCGCTGTCGACTGGACTGTAAACACGCCGCCAAGCGTTTCAGGCCCAGTCGTGATTGCACCATCTGCGCCGGTCCTTCCGGGTTCCAACTACACGCTGGATGCGGGCACCGTCACAGATGTCGATGGTCAGGACCTCGACTATACATGGACGCAGACAGGTGGCCCGAATGTCAGTCTGAATGATCCGAATGCGGCAAACCCAAGCTTCCCGGTTCCGACAACGGGCGGCACATTCACCTTTACCGTGACCATTTCTGACGGCGTGAACTCCATCACGCAGACTGTTACGGTCACGCTGACGGTTGATCAGGCACCGACCGCTGATGCGGGCGCTGACCAGACGCTGGCGAATGTTGCGCCGGGCACGGTCGTGACACTGGACGGGTCTGCGTCTTCTGACCCTGAAGGTGCGCAGCTGACTTACACCTGGCGCCAGATTTCCGGCCCTGCTGTAGCGCTCCAGAATGCGTCTTCTGCAACCCCGAGCTTTGTGTATCCACCATCAACCAATGGTGCGCAAAGTGCGTCTGGCATGGGGCAGCCGGAAGGCGCGCCAGCAGATACGCTCGTCTTCGGTCTCGTTGTCTCTGACGGTAATCTCTCTTCTGCCGAAGACGAGGTCTCTGTCACCATCAACACAAACCTCGCGCCAACGGCTGATGCAGGCGCTGATGTGACGGTGAATGGCTATGACAATGGCGACACGGTAACGCTTGATGGTAGCGCAAGCTCTGATCCGGACGGCGATACGCTGACTTACGCATGGTCTGTCGTCAGCGGCAGCGCGACGATCAATGATCCAACGCTGGCCCAGCCAACGCTGACGTATACAGGCTCAAACTCTGACAATGTCGATGAGCAGGTTACCGTCGCTCTGGTGGTGAATGATGGCGCTGTCGATAGCCCGGCAGACGAGAAGGTAATTACCTTCCAGGATAACCGCGCACCGACGGCAAATGCTGGCGCGAATATCACTGGCATCAATTCCGGTGAGCTCGTCACGCTGAACGGTTCGGCTTCGTCAGACCCTGATGGTGATGCGCTGACTTATACCTGGCAGCAGGTGTCCGGTCCGGCAGTGACTTTGTCTGATGCCAATGCTGTAAGCCCGACCTTTACAGCGCCATTCGTAGCAACTGAGTCTACGCTGACATTCCGCCTTACCGTGAATGACGGCACAGAAGACAGCCCTGCGTCTCTGGTCACTGTCGATGTACGTCCTGTGGGCTCGATCACTATTATCAGTGAGGCGACAGGCGGTGATACAAGCTTCAGCTTTACCTCTGATCTTCCGGGACTCAACGCAACTGTCACGACCTCTGCCGGTCAGGCGAGCCTTTCTGCAGACCGTGTGATTGCGGGCCAGTATACCGTGACGATGGCAGATCCGCGTGATGCAGGTTTCGCGCTCACGGCGCTGACTTGTGATGATGGCGATTCCACCGCGAATATCGGTGCGCGTCAGGTGACCATCAATCTTGCTGCGGGTGAGGATGTTGTTTGTACGTTTGCGTCTGTGAACAGCCGCGGTGCGGCGCAGGATGCTATCCAGCAAATGCAGGCACAGCGCGGCGCGCTTCTTCTGAGCAATGGTCCGGATGCGGGCCGACGTATGGACCGTGTTGCCGGTCGTACGGTTCAGGCAGAGGGCGTGCAGGTAGCAGGTCTGAATCTTGTTTCAGGGCGGACTGCACCTGTCAGCATGTCTCTGAATGATGCTGGCGGCTCTATGGATGTCAGCCTGTCTGCTATTGCGGGCGCTGATGCGAATATGGGCGCTGGCAGCTTCGACGTCTGGGCTGAGATCAACTATGCCAAGTTCGATAATTCCGGCTCTGAAGGCGATTTCTCACTCTTCTATGTCGGTGCGGACTATCTGGTCACAGACCGCGTTCTGGTGGGTGTTCTGGCGCAGTTCGACAATTTCGAGAGCGAAAACGACCGTACTTCGGTTGCTGCGGATGGTAACGGCTTCATGGTCGGTCCGTATGTAACGGCACGTCTGGCCAATAATCTCTATGCTGATGCCCGCATCGCATGGGGACAGGCAGACAACTCTGTGACGCCGCTTGGCACATATACGGATGATTTCGACACGACGCGTATGTTGTTCGCAGGTAGCCTCAGCGGTGACTATGCGGTCAACAACCACCTGACGCTGCGTCCGACAATCGAATACCGGACCTTCAACGAAACGCAGGAAGCTTACCGCGATGCGTTTGGTGTTCTGATCCCTGAAAGCGACCTCAATCTCAACGAGCTGAGCTTTGCGCCGAAACTCATCACAACGCACCAGCGTGTGACGGGTGAGACATGGTCTGCCTTCATCGAGGCTGAGGGCATTTATAACTTCGGTGACGAGGTTGTGGGCGTGTTCGATGAAGACTTCCGTATGCGTCTCGAAGGCGGCTTTAGCTGGCTTGCAGAGAACGGCATCCAGATGAACTTCAACACCTATCTTGATGGTGTAGGTTCGGATGTCTTCGACGCGCATGGCTTCCGCGTCTCGATCAGCAAATCTCTGAACTAAGCCGGTTCAGGCACAGTTTGAAAATGTGGCGGGCCCTGAAAGGGGCCCGTCATTTTATTGAGGCTAGTTCAATGCTTCTAATAATCGCTGTTGCTCGCGCGGTGACTTCCAGAGGAATGTGCGCGGTAAGCCAAGGCGTTCACACGCCTGTGCCGGAGCGCTCGATTTGGCGGGAATGATTTCAGCAAGCTTTGCCGCCGCCTTCACAGTCAAACGCTGCGTGGTCGTCAGGTTGAACTCTGCACCCAGCCCCAATACGCGGCGGGTCTGAGGGGGAAGTATGTCGATCGCGGCATGAGCGAGTGCTTTCTGCATGCCTTTTGGCAGGGTACGGGTGGCACGCCCTGAGCGGATGATGTCCAGAAAATCGAGATTTATTTCGTGTGGTTCAAAATCGTCCTCAAGCTTTGCCATCATCGCATAAAACTGATCCATGCTTTTGGGCGAATAGGTCACGCCATAAAGCGGGGCGACTTTGTCGGCTTCGGCCCAGAAGCGTGATTTTTCTTCATCGGTGAGCCTTTTGGCGTAGCGGTCATAAGCCATCAGCCAGCCATAAGATGCAGTAGCGCTCACCCAGTTTAAAAGCACGGGATCGAGCGCTTTATACTGGCGGCCATTCGGCGTTTCGCCGCTCACCTGAGCATGCATGTTGGTAATGCCCTGAATGACGCGTCTCGCGGCGGATTGCGGACCAAATATTCCGATAAGCGCGGCTGTGCCTGTGCGTGTGCCGCGGCCGACAGGATCTGTCGGGAAGACAGAATGATCCCATACGCCGGACCTGATACGATCATCGGCAAATTCCAGCAGGACTGCGCACACGCCCGCAATCACACTTGTGACCGGATTTTTGAAGACCTTCCAACGAACTGAATCTGGCGCATTGAGGGCCGGTTCGCCTGCAGGCTGGGTGAAATCAATTTTCCAGCCGAGATAGGAATTCATCTTTTCCATCTCTTCTCTCCTCCCGGAATGACGTCGCCGAGTTTAGGAGAGGATGCTGGCGCGATCACCTGTCACTTCTGTTAGTGTGACGTACCGGCAGTCAGGCGCTTTTGCGTCCACCAATATAGCCCAGACTTGTTGCGACGCGGACGGCCTGAGCGCGGCCATGAACGCCGAACTTCTTGCCGGCATTCACCAGATGGAAGCGAACAGTCGGAACCGACACACCCATAATCGTCCCGATTTCATTGTCGGTCTTGCCGAGCGCGGCCCAGCGTAGACACTGGATTTCGCGGCGGGTCAGGTCACGCGTTTCGGTAGGCGTGGTCACTGTCGCACTGTCGCGATAGCTCGACAGGAGCTTGAGCGTCAGAATGTGAAGGCGCTCTGCGTTTTGATCAAAAATGTCCGCGATGTCAGGCAGGTCTTCATTTGTTGCCCAGACAATGACGCCCAGAACGCCGAACGGCATATGGCAGGGACAGACAATCGCGGCCTTCACGCCGAAGGTTTCATACTCGGCATTCTGATTGAACACCTCCAGCGCCTCAATCGGGCGCCAGCTTTTTAGTGTGGTGCCGTCATAATACATGGGTTCAGAGCAGATGCGGGCAGCCTGTATGAAGCCGGATCGCAATGCGAAGGTTCGATCATTCCAATAGTCGAGGTCCGGATCGAACCATTTGAAGACATCTCCAGCATAGGGCTTGCCATCGGGGCCGCACATGGGGGAGGGGTCTCCGATATCTGCGGACGCAGCAATAAAAGGCAGATGTATTTTCTGCCCGGCCGTGACGACGGACTGGACCAGATTATGTATATCCTGCCCATCAGCGCGGGATGATTCGTCAGATTGTCCTGTCGCCATACCTATCGGTTTCGCTAGCTTGAGAGAGCCGCGGCGGGACCGTTAGGTGTAGTCAGTCCAGCGTAGGAAATCTCATGAACCTCAATTTCTCAACCGACGATATCGCCTTCCGGGATGAAATACGAGCCTTCCTTAAGGACAACCTGACGCCGGAACTTGCTGCCGCCGGGCGCAAGGCAACCAGCGTCTTCATCGAGCCTGAATATACGCTGGCATGGCAGGCCAAGCTGAATGAGCGCGGCTGGGTCGCGCCGCACTGGCCAAAAGAATATGGCGGCCCTGGTTTCACCGAGACGCAAAAGGCAATTTTTGCAGCTGAGTTCGCGGCGGCTGGCGCGCCATCGCTCTCTCCAATGGGGCTCTCCATGGTGGGGCCATGTATCATCGGATACGGCACGCCAGAGCAGAAAGCCTATTATCTGCCGCGCCTTCTCAATGGCGAGGATTATTGGTGTCAGGGG
The DNA here is from genome assembly GCA_002723155.1 of Ponticaulis sp. Classification (GTDB taxonomy): domain Bacteria; phylum Pseudomonadota; class Alphaproteobacteria; order Caulobacterales; family Hyphomonadaceae; genus Ponticaulis. The sequence continues at coordinate 15,031 of PBNO01000012.1, forward strand.
TATTCCGAGCCGGGGTCAGGGTCTGACCTCGCCTCGCTTCAGCTGAAAGCCGAGCGTGACGGTGATGATTATGTGCTGAACGGCACGAAAATCTGGACCACGCATGCTCACCACGCCAACAAGATGTTCTGCCTTGTCCGTACACGGACTGAAGGCAAGCCGCAGACAGGCATCACTTTCCTGCTTCTGGATATGAAGACGCCGGGCATCAAGGTTGATCCGATCCGGACCATGACAGGCGAGCATGAATTTAATCAGGTCTTCTTTGATGATGTGCGTGTACCCGTATCCGGGCGTCTCGGTGAAGAGAATGACGGTTGGACAGTCGCAAAATATCTTCTCGAGTTTGAACGTGGCGGCGGCACTTCGGCGGGCGTGAAAGCCGCGCTGGATCGTCTGCGCCGCTATCGCATTATGAAAGGGATTGATGATCCGATCCTCGCGAAAAAGCTGGAGCAGGTGTCGATCAAAGTCGAAGCCTTGCTGATGACCGAGCACCGGATCGTTGCCTCGCTGAGCGCTGGCGCATCGCCGGGACCCGCTGCATCCATCCTGAAGGCACAGCGAACAGAGCTGATGCAGGAAGTTGATGAGATCGGTATTGAAATGGCCGGCATTTTTGCGGGTGTCTATGAACCGGAGAGCTGGCTGCCAACGCCGAATATCACACCGGTTGGGCCCGATGAGCTTGCCGTTGCAATGCCGCGTTATCTGAACGACCGCGCTGCGTCTATCTACGGTGGCTCGAACGAAGTTCAGCGCAACATCGTCGCCAAGGCCGTTCTGCGCCTCTGAACACGTTTGGGGCGTCCTATCAAAGTTGATAGCTTGCCCCGAAACCCGTTTGGCGGGAGCCTCCCTGAAACCCTCATAAAAATAAGAGGGATCCAGGGAGGAAAAGATGAAAACCCATTCTGTATTTTTAAGGTCGCTTTTCGCGGGGACTTCGCTTCTGGTCGTTTCGGCATCCTTGCCGGCGATCGCTCAAGAGGTTGATGCAAGCGCCGAGGATCCAGCGCCGGAAAGTCGCGCGCAGATGTCGCTTGGTCAGATCACGGTAACGGCCCAGCGCCGCGAAGAATCTGCAAATGAAGTTCCGATGGCGGTTCAGGCCTTTAGCGGCGAACAGCTCGATCTCTTGCGTGTCGATGACGTTGATGACCTGCAGACGGTTGTGCCGGGCTTCTCCGTTTCCCAAAGCTATCAGGGCGTTCCGACATACACGCTGCGCGGCATTGGCTTCAACACCATCAACGTGTCAGCCACTTCCACGGTTGGCACCTATGTCGACGAGGTCGCTTATCCGTTCCCGTTCATGAATTCCGGTCCGATGTTCGACATTGACCGGATCGAGGTTCTGAAAGGTCCGCAGGGCACGCTGTTTGGCCGGAACACGACGGCAGGCCTGATCAACGTCGTCACCAGCCGTCCGACCGACGAATTTGAAGCCAGCCTTGCAGCGGACGTTGGCAATTACGACACGTTCAATCTGGAAGGCATGATCAACATGCCGTTCAATGATCGTGTGCAGGGCCGGTTTGCGTTTCGCAGTGAAACAAGCGGTGAAGGCTGGCAGGAATCCAACACGCGCGACGAAACACGCGGCGAAGTGGACCGCCTTGGTTTTCGTGCAGCTCTGGCTATTGAGGTCACTGAGAACCTCGATCTGGACCTTTCTTATAATGGCTGGACGAATGAGTCTGATACGATTGGCGGGCAGGGCATTGCGCTGACACCGGCGACTGACCCGACAAGTCCGCTTGCAGGCAGTGCGTCACTCTTCCTGCAGCCCGGGCTGTTGAATTACATTCAGACCAACCAGCCAACGTCCGCCTCTCAGGCAGACTGGGCACCGCGCGCCTCGCGCTCTGCGACAGAGTTTGGTGTGCCGGGGCTTGAAGGGCCTCTGCGGGAAGACTCCAGCTTCCATGCGTTCAAAGTGGCGGCCACGCTCGATCTAGACAATGGCATGAGCCTCAGCTCGCTCACGGGATATAATGAACTCGATCGTCAGGCGCTTCTGGACTGGTCCGGTTCGCCCTACACAATCCTGCTTCAGGACATTGATGCAGAGATCACCTCATTCAGTCAGGAATTCCGTCTGGATGGCCAGTTTGAAAACGCAAGCTGGGTTGTAGGCGCCTATTATGCCCGCGATGAGATCACTGACTCAAATCAGACGCTTCTGCGCGATAACGCCAATAGTAATTTCGTAAGCACAATTGCGACGGGGCTGGCCTATAATCCGGCAGGCACGTTGCCATTGTTGAACCCTGCGATCACACCTGCGGAGATTGCGCAGACAACAGCCCTGATCAACTTCCTGAATGTTGATCCGGAAACGGGGCTTCCATACTCGCCAACAGATCTTTTGGGTTCGTTCCAGACCTATCAGGATGTGGGCGACTTCAAGAATACAAGCTGGAGCATCTTTGCGAGCGCAGATTGGGAGCTCTCGCCTGAACTCACCCTGACAACTGGCCTGCGCTATACCGAGGACAGTCAGGAGTATGTCGGTTGCTCGCGCGATATTAACGGCTCCATGCAGCCGAATGTGAACGTCTTCAACCGCTTCTTCTTCCTTGGTTTCTATGGGCAGGCCGCACCTGCAGCGCCATTGCAGGAAAATGGCTGCGTAACTTATAGCGAGACGAATAACGCGTTCGGGCCGGTTATCTCCGACCTCACCGAGGATAACGTCTCCTGGCGCGTTGCCGCCAACTACACCCCGGCAGACATGCAGGATGTGCTGTTCTTCGCCTCGATTTCGCAGGGTTATAAATCAGCTGCTGTTCCAGTAAATGCTGCATCCAAAGCCGAGCAGAACTTCCCGGCGACGCAGGAAGGTCTCCTGGCGTATGAGGCGGGTATCAAGGCAGGTCTGTTTGAAGGAACGCACTCATCAAGAGTTGGCAGCATCGACATCTAATAGTCAAGGAAATTCTAGGTTAATAACTTCTCTATGGTTTAACAGAATCCAACACCAGCTA
>PBNO01000013.1 GCA_002723155.1 Ponticaulis sp.
CATTGTCGAGGCTCTCGTGGTAGCGCTGGTGATTGTAGTGCTCGACGAACGCCTCGATTTGCTGTTCGAGATCGCCGGGCAGGCAGTAGTTTTCCAGCAGGACGCGGTTCTTCAATGTCTGGTACCAGCGCTCGATCTTGCCCTGTGTCTGCGGATGGAAGGGCGCACCGCGCACATGGTCCATTTGTTTGCCGTCGAGATAATCCGCCAGTTCCCCGGCGATGTAGTTGGGGCCATTGTCGCTGAGCAGACGCGGCCTATGCAAGACATTGGCATGATCACAGCCTGAGGCTTTCAGCGCCATATCGAGCGTTTCAGTGACGTCGCTGGCGCACATGGTCGAACACAGCCGCCAGGCGATGATGTAGCGTGAGTAATCGTCGAGCACGGTCGATAGATAGACCCAGCCCCATCCGATAATCTTGAAGTAGGTAAAGTCGGTCTGCCACATCTCGTTGGGGCGCGTGGTCTGGGTGTGGAACGCCTCTGCCGCCTTGATCACAGTATAGGCCGGACTGGTGATCAGATCGTGGGCCTTGAGCAGCCGGTAGACGGTGGCTTCCGACACGAAGTAGCGCTTCTCGTCGGTGAAGCGCACCGCCAGTTCGCGCGGGGATAGATCGGTCTGCTCCAGCGCGAGTCCGACGATCTGCTGCTGGATGTCCTTGCCGATGCGGTTCCACACCCGGCTCGGCGCTGAGGGGCGATCCTGAAGCGCTTCCGGCCCGCCTTCAAGGTAGCGGTCATACCAGCGGTAGAAGGTCCGCCTTGCCACGCCGAGCTGGTCCAGCGTGCGTTTGGCAGGCAGGTGCGACTGCTCGACGATCCGGATGATCTCGAGCTTCTCGGATGCGGGATACCTCATTCGTCGTCTTCCCCATCCGCGATCATGCTTTTTTTGAGCAGCCGGTTCTCCAAAGTGAGATCGGCCACGCATTCCTTCAGATCGCGGGCCTCACGGCGCAGATCCTTCACCTCGTCCGTGGTCGCGGCACGGGCTGTGTCACCGGCGAGGCGACGCTTGCCTGCTTCCATGAACTCCTTGGACCAGGTGTAATACAGGCTCTGGGCGATGCCTTCCCTACGGCACAGCTCAGCGATGCTGTCCTCGCCGCGCAGGCCATCGAGCACGACGCGGATCTTGTCTTCAGCCGAGAAATGCCGACGGGTCTTGCGGCGGATGTCCTTTACTACCTGCTCAGCAGGGGCCTTGGACCGCGATTTTGCATTGGAGGATTTGGGCTTCATCTTATGGGATGGACGCCTCCCGCAATCGAGCCAAAAAGATTGCAGCAAGAATGGAGCAGAGGAGTTCATCACATGCACATGCTGGCGATCGATTTGGGTAAGCAGTCCTTCCACATTTATGGGATAAGCGATGATGGAGAAGTGGTTTCGCGCAAGGTTGGACGGGCCAAGCTCGTCGACGCGGTGAGCAGATTACGTCCACAACTGGTCGCGATGGAAGCTTGCGCCAGCTCGCACCACTGGGGGCGCACCTTCGAGGCGCTGGGGCACGACGTGCGGCTCATCCATCCGCGGTTTGTGAAGCCGTTCGTGAAGGGATCGAAGAACGACGCAGTTGATGCGGAAGCCATTTTCGAAGCGGCAACCAGACCAACTATGCGGTTCGTGCCGCTGAAGAGCGTCGAGCAGCAGGATCTTCAAGCCCTGCATCGAACACGCGACAGGCTGGTCGTCCAGCGGACCGCTTTGATCAACCATACGCGCGGGCTTTTGGCCGAGTATGGCATCGTCATGCCCGCTGGAGCGTCCCGGTTCCGCTTGCAGATCGACAAGATGATTGAGACCGCCGAACTCTCGGACTTGGCCAAGCTCCTGTTTCGGCAACTCGTCGAAGAGTATCGCGACCTTGATGCCAGAGTGTCGGCTCTCGATGACATGCTGGTCAAGATCTGCCGCACTGACGAGCGTTGCAAGCGCCTGACAACGCTGCCTGGCGTTGGACCGATCGTCGCGACCTCCTTGGTGGCCGCGATCGACGATGGCCGACACTTCAAATCGGGCAGAGCCCTCTCTGCCTGGATCGGTCTGGTTCCGCGACAATACACGACGGGCGGCAAGCCAAGGCTTGGCGGCATCGGCAGCAGAGCCAACCACTACCTTCGGCGGCAACTCATACACGGGGCTCGATCGGCATTGCTGAGGATCAGCAAGCACGAGGACCGGCGATCAAAATGGGCGCAGGATCTGCTATCCCGAGCTGGGCACAACAAAACGCTCGTCGCCATGGCGAACAAGACGGCTCGCATGGCATGGGCAATATTGCGCAGCGGAGAGAGCTACAAGATCGCGTGATCCTGCTCAGCGCTGAGCAGGATCACGAATGTCTTCAAATGCGAGGTGAAGACTTGATGGTGTAACGGCACGGACCGCCGCTTCACAGCCTGTAAGGAACGATGGCCTTCGAGGCCGCTCATCTTAGAAGGCACTGAACCGCGCGGATTCCCATCATGGCCAGGAGCAAACCCGCTTCAATCGATAGGCCGGATAGATTCACGCATCCAATGCCGCAGCAACATCAAAAATCCACCTTGCGCGGGAGGCGTCCATAGATTCGTTCCTTCGTCACTACGACGAAGCCCAAATCCTCCTTAAATCACAACCTCAAATCTGTGCCATAGGCGCTGACGGGAGACAGGAGTAGAAGGCCGCCTCGCGCGTCGCCGCTGTCCAGCGCGCAGCGGGATCGGTGAGGTTGATCCGCTTCGGCTCGACAGGCGTGGCTCCGCCGAAGGCAGCATCATCGAGGACCTCGAGATACTCAGCGACTGCACGACCGGCAGCTTCGGGCGGGAGACCTTCTTCCCCCGGAACCGAACGCTGGCGGTGAACATCGGCGCGGATCAGGCTCGCATCGACCGCGAAGCCTTCTGCTCCCACCAGTCCTTCTCTCATGCAGCGCTCGACGGTCATCTCGAAGAGCTTGCGCAGCAGGTCGCTGTCGCGGAACCGCCCGTGCCGGTTCTTGGAGAAGGTGGAGTGATCGGGCACTGACCCATCGAGATCGAGCCGGCAGAACCAGCGATAGGCTAGGTTGAGGTGCACCTCCTCGCACAAGCGGCGCTCCGAGCGTATGCCCATGCAATAGCCAATGAGGAGCATCCGGATCATTAGCTCAGGATCAACCGAAGGCCGCCCGGTCGAGCTGTAGAACGGCTTCAGGTGCTCTCGGATACCCGTCAGATCGACGAACCGGTCGACCGAACGCAGCAGGTGATCCTGCGGCACATGATCCTCGATGCGGAAGCTGTAGAACAGCGCCTCCTGCATCACCGTTCGCTCGCCCATCATCAGCCAATCTCCTGATTACGAAGATCACTGAATCAGCGGTTCGCCCTCTTCGCAAGAGAAGTTTTTCAACAGAATAGACCCTAATTGCTGACGTTCGCAATGCGCGCTGTGCTGCCCGATAGCGGTCGTCTGGTCGGCTAGCACGACGTGTAATGGAGTGGCTGAGAATAGGCATCGATGTCGAACTGCGAACATCAGATACTTGGCATGAAACCGCGCAAACTGGCTCTTCCGTCGAAGATGCCACGGCACAGTCGCTTTTTAGGATACGCGGATTATTGGGACGGATTGCCAAGCACACTCACCGAGTTAACGCTGGTGCCGCAAGGTCTTCGACAGAGCGTCTCAGGCTCGACACTTGATGCCGTGACCGTTAGCTAGTATCATGATCTTCCATAGCTATCGTTGCCGCATCCCGAGTTAGAATTCAGATGGACAAAAATGACGAGCCTGCTCCGGACGGTATCGTGACCGAGCGCGAACTTCTGATCGGGTCGTTCATCGTTGCAATAGGGCTGGTAGCCTTTCGCATCGGTTATTTGGGGGGCAGGGACATTGGATCGGTGCTCTTCAGTTAGTGCATAATAGCCTTGAAGCCGCGAAGAATGCCCAAGCTACCCACATTGGGGTCATTTTCAGCCATTATCTGAACCGCCTCGCGGGCGTCCAACGACAGCTTCTCAATGCGAGAACCTGCCAGTCCACTTCCCACTCAATCTCAGCCGTAGGGTTCATCGAGTTTTGCCCAGAAACTACCCTACTTTTTATCGCCGTACATTCCGAAGCATCTGCGCGGTCGCATTGCTAGCCGGTGCCAGTTCTCGCCCATAACGAAGCGCCGTCGCAGTCGAACTCCAGCGTAGAGCCTGGGCGATCGGACCAGCGTCCGCTCCGCTGGCGAACAGATCTTGTGTCAGCCCAACCCTCAGCGAGTGCGTGCTCAGTTTAGCGATCGCCTCTTCGAGCGCGGCGCCGTAGAGTTCGACCAGCCCGAGATCGGCCGCCCGTAGCGCGGTTCGTTTTATAATCAGCCGTACGGCCGCAGGCGTCAACGCGCTGCCTCCGATCGCATAGGCCACCTTTGCAAGTTCCGCCTTTCGCCCTCGAACGCGTTCCCGGGTGACAAGCGCGCCGTACGGAATAGCATGTATCGGCATGGGTCGCTGTGCAGGTCGAGCCTTCGCGCGACGCACAGCGATCCGGCGGAACATCGGGCCTCCCCGAATGCCGCCAATTTCGAGCCAATCGCTAATCCGCCGCATGCTCTCGGGCGATATCCAGGCGTACGCGCCTTTGCCGGTCCGGTCGGTCTTCGAGATCGGGATGAATAGCGTCCCCGATCCGTCACCGGCTTCATTCGGTCCGGTATGCGCGACCGCAACCCTCAGCAATTCGGACACGCGCAATCCCGTATCGTAGGCCAGCGACAACAACGCCGCGTCGCGCAGGCCCGGGGGATCGCCGTCGCAGGCCGCGAGCAGCGTGGTCAGCGTAAAGCCGCGCCGGGCGTGTGCTTCGCGTTCTTCGTCGCTCCGCCGCGCGTCGAGCTCGCTGACCGCTTCGATACCGGGGCCGTACCGCAATGGTCCCGCCTGGCGTTGGGCCGAGCCGATCCGCTTGCGGTAACCGATCATCGCATCGCGGACCATCGTCTCCCCGGTCGATGGTGAGGCGCCAAGCAGCGCATGAATAGCCGCAAGGCTCGCAAGCCGTCGCGACGCAGTCGCAGGTGAGAGTCCTCTGGCCTCGCAGTCCTCCAGATAGGCGACCAGGTCATGTGCGCGCGCCGGCAACGCATGGCCGAGGCGGTTCGACGCGAATGCCGCGTAGCAACCGAGGTCGTTGGCGAGCGCCTTGACCGAGTTCGCCGCGCGGCGCTCGAGGCTCTTGCGGAACGCGAGCTTGTCGATCGCGTGGTCGGGATGGACCAGGTCGGCGAGCAGCTGTGTCAGCTGCACGATGCGATCCACTGCGCGCCCGCCTATCCGCCGCGGCAGCGATGCCGTTCCCGCTGCCTCGATCGTGATGATCGTATCCGCGAAAGGGTCGGTCGCTAGTCGCGCCGATCGGGACGGATTTTCAGCCATGAGTCGGCCAATACTGCCCTGTTCTCGACATGTCACTACCGATAACGTCCGATTATCGATAGTGTAGGAGATCGACCATACGAGTGGCTGTCAAGCGAAGTCGAGTTCGCTATACAACGTGGCCTTGCAACGTCTCCTCTACCGGCTCCCGATGATCGATCTCGACCGCCCCGACACCGCGACCACCGCCGAACTCCGAAGTGCGCGCGACGCCGCTTTCACCGCGCTCGGCCGGCTCGACGGCGCCATCGCCGGGCTCGCGCCCGAAGCGCGCGGCATCTTCGCCGCGCGGCTCGTCACCGAATGCGTTGTCGACGCGTTGCGGGTCGAGCGGCACGCGTTCACGGACAACAGGTTCGCCGCCTGGCGCGCAGGAGTTGTCACGCTCTCGGACGAGGCGACTAACCGGCAGCGCTCTCCTGTCCGGATCGCGAATGCCGTCATCGGCGAACTCGTCGCGCACGAATGGCAGCCTCTCGCGGAAGCCGCGGAAGCGTTCAGAACGATCGCGAGGCCGCTGCGCCGCGGGCCGGGGTCCAACGACGAGCCTGACCCGGTCGACGATCTGTGGCAGGCATGCGAACTCGCGAATGAGGCGACAGCGTCCGCAAGCAGGTCGGACCTCGCGCTGGGCTATGCCGATCTGGCACGGAGGCATGCGGTGTTCGCACCGCGCGAGAGCCAGCTGCGCACCTTCGGCGACGGGGTGTTCCGCCGAGCCTACGAACCCACTCCGTCGGTGCCGCCGACTTGGGCGCTAGGCCTTTACGCCGGCGCAATCCTGAAAGCCGATGGCCTGCTGCGGCATGCGATCCCGTTGCCCGGAACGATCGTCGCGCACGCTCTTCGGCCCGATGTCGATGAGGCCGAACGACATCTTGCGCACTACGAGGCGGTCGAGCGCGCGGCCCGGCGGCTAGCGGTGATCGCGGAGGAAGCGAGACTTGCGGACGCGGATATCCGGGAGCGATGTTCGTCGCTGCGGAGTAGTTCGCGGACGCCGGCGCTGGCCCGGCATCTCGCGGGATTGGGCGCGCTGCGGTCGGATCAGATCGAGCGGGTTTTAGGCGTATCGCGGGTCGGCGTTCACGGCATGATTGTGAACCTGAGACAATTGAGTCTGGTAGCCACTACAACGGTAAGCGGGATCAAGCTGCATTCCTTTCGTACGAACACAACAGGTGAACACGTTCGATCAGCCCAAGCGACGCCGTGGGCGGGCTTGTCGAAAGCCGCTCTGGATGAGTTCGACGATGCGATGTTGGCGCTTGAGAAGTTGATGCCAAAGGACGGCAGCTGATTGGCGTAGCGCACACCGGCTTGGCGACGGATTGATATTCACTGGAAACATGCTATTCACCGCGCGATGAACGCGCCCGATTTAGTGAATGAGGATCAAGCCGAGCAAACGCTTCGAACGTTGCTCCGCCGCATGGAAAGCGTGTCCGACATCGATGTGGCACGTCAGGTCATGTCTTCCGACACTGCCATTGATCTCATCGTGTCGTTTCGGCGGGGTAAAGCCGCCCACACGCTTTTGGTAGAAGTAAAAGCCAACGCTGAACCTGCCCGTGTGCGAACCGCGATCTGGCAGCTACGGTCGGCAGCCCAAGCTTACGGTAACGATGCATATACCGTTCTAGCCGCGCCATATGTCTCCCCGGCGTCGCGGGAAATTTGCCAGGAAAACGGTGTTGGGTTCATCGATTTTTCCGGCAATGCCTACCTGTCGGTCGGCGGGCTCGAAATCAACCACAGGACCGATGCCAAGCCTAAAGCCGAGCAACGCGTCCTGCGCTCGCTTTTCAAGCCCAAGGCTGCGGCGGTTCTACATACATTGCTGAAAGATCCCCAGCATTCATGGCGCATAGGCGATCTGGCGGAGCAGGCGGGTGTGAGTGCCGGCCATGCCAGCCAGATCGGCAAGCAACTTCGTCAGCGCGAATTGGCCCAGCAATCCGAGGAAGGAATGTGGGTGTCGGACCCAAACGGTTTGCTCGACGTATGGAGCCAGGAATACGAGCCCCCCACGGGGAAACGCGTCCAACTTTACTCCCATCTCCACGGGCCGGAGCTCCAGGACGCCGTTCGCGCCATCATGACGGGCGGAGACGGCGGGGTGCTGCTGTACGCGTCCTTTTCGGCAGCGGATTGGATAGCCCCATTCGCACGAACCGGTCGCACGTATTTCTACGCCGATGAGCGCGGGCTAGCCCGCTTGCAGTCTGGACTGAATCTTCAGAGCGCCGCGAAAGGGGCAAATATCGACATTCTGGTTCCGAACGATCCAGATGTCTTTCGCACCGCACTGCGTCTTCAGAATGGACTGGTCGTAACAGGTCCAGTGCAGACGTACCTCGATCTCTCGATAGCGGGCGAGCGAGGAAGGGAAGCGGCCGAGCATCTGCGTGCCGAGGCGCTCCAATGGTGAAGCCGCGCGAACCCAAATCCGCTGCCGACTACGACAGCCGCTCCACCGCGGCGGTGCGATCGGTAATAGTCGAGATTGGTCAGGTTCTCGGCAGCTATCGCGGCAAATATTCCATTGTGGGAGGCTCGGTGCCCTGGCTCCTGCTCGATCAAGAGGCAATGGCGCATGTCGGCACACAGGACCTCGATTTGGATCTCGACCCCGAGGCCTTGAGCGACGGTGAATACAGCCTGCTCGTCGATGCCCTGCTCGAGAACGGCTACCAGCAATCGGAAGCGTTGGCGCGCTTTCAGTTGCAACGGGAAATTGATCTCCAGGATGGCGAAAAACCCGTCAGGGTAATCATCGACTTCCTGATGCCTCGTGATACCATGGTCTCAAACAAGGGACCGAGACTCATCGAGGGATTTGCGGTTCAGAAAGCCGATGGTGCAGACCTCGGAGTGGCCTACCAGGAAATCATCGAGGTCGCCGGGCCCATGCCCACCGGCGGGACGAACCGCGTGCGGATCGCAGTTTGCACCATCCCTGCCTTCCTGGCGATGAAGGGCCATGCCCTCGATGGTCGCAAAAAGGAAAAAGACGCCTACGACGTATATTACGCGATCAGGAACTACCCTGGCGGCACTATGGCCATCGCGGAGGCCTGTCGGCCCCTGCTGGACGAGGCGAGCGGCATCGCTGGTTTCAAATTGATCGATGCGAAATTCGACACGCTGGAAAGCTACGGTCCGACATCAGTTCGTAATTTCGTTGCCGAAACGGACGTGCTTGATGGTCGCAGCGCGGATGAATGGCAACAGGATGCCTTTGGTCAGGTCGATGCCTGGTTGCGCGCCTTGGGATTGCGCGATTGATGACGACGCAGAGCGTAATTTCGATACCGGCGGATGATACGACGTTCGAGCAGAATGTTGCCATTCTCTTTCGCGGTATCTTGGGCGATCCCAATACGAAAAGGGTCGCCAAGAGCGGCAAAAACCAGAAGGGCATCGATGTCTTCGGCAGACGCGATCGCGATGCGAAGCAGCCTGTCGGTATTCAATGCAAGCTACGCACCACCAATCGTAAGCTGACCGAGACCGAAGCTCGAGTAGAACTTACGAAGGCTTTCGCTTTCACTCCTGCGCTGACTGAATTCTTCATCGTCACGACAGCGGACGACGACGTCACCTATGACGAGATCGCGGCAAAGCTGTCGCAGGAGCAGGCGGCGAACGGGCGCGTCATCGACATCCAGATCTGGGGCTGGAACACGCTTCAGGATCGCATTGCCGAAGACCAGAAAGCACTCGATGCGTTCGATCCGGGCCATAGTCCGATGGCACAGAAACTTGCCGATATTGGCGAGGAGCAACTCGCACGGTCAGCGCGGACCCATGCCAAGCTCGATCAAAGCCTGTCTGTCCAGCATCAGAGCCACGTCCTTCTGCAAGGTATCGCTGCCGATGCAGCGAAGGGGCAGCAACTGCTGACGCATTGGGATGCACAGATCGACACCTATCGCGACATGCTGAACGAGGGCCGGGTCGAGATAGCCTTCGAACTCCTGACGAAATTGGAGAACTCGCTGACGTCGGCCGATGAGCCGCGGGTTCGTGCGCGCATCCGAGCAAACATCGGACTGGCCCATCATAGACTGGGCGATGAGAAGCGCGCTGGCGACTGCCTTCTCGAAGCGTATGCGATCTATCCTGACGACGATCGCATCGCGACCAACCGGATATTGGGATTGCAGCTGCTCGAACGTTTCGATGAATCGCTTGAGGTTGCAAGTACGCGGCTCGAGAAGGATCTCGAAGACGAGCATGCAGCAGGGTTCGTCTTCCAAGCTGCCATGTTTCTCGGGGATCAAGTCGATCCGTACGCGATCGTACCGGCTTCCTTGCTCAAGCGTACGCTTGTGCGAACTTATGAATGTCACTTCCTGCGGCATCGAGACCGCCGGGACGAATTCATCGAACGCGCGCTGCAAACCTGGCAGGACGATCCGGAGGACGCTGACGCGCGACGTCTCGCTGCGGACGCGTTGCTTGAGAAGCGGATTGGTAATGGACAGTTTCGCCAATCGCCCTTGCGCGACCCCGACAGTCGAGAGGATCTGGAAACAGCCGAGCGCCTGCTTGCCGAATACTGGGAAAAAGTCCGGCTGTACGACAACGCCCAGCAGGATCCCTATCTGACGAGCGGATGCAATCTTGTGACGCTGCATCGGGCGCTGCACCGTCCCGATGACGCTCGGAAGATCGCGATCCAGCTTTTGCAGATCGCTCCGAGCGACCGCCGCGTCCTGACCGTGGCGGCCCATGCCGCGCTCGACGAGGAGAACATGCAGGAGGCCGAGGCTCACGCGCTGGGTCTACAGGACAGTGCGGAAAAGACCTCTCTTTTGCTCCACATCTGGTCGGCCGAAAGCGAGTGGCAAAAGATCTTGGATTATGGAACCGGCCGCCGTCGCGAAGATCTCGAAGGTGAATTGCTCGAGCAGTTCGACACGATGGTATTTCGGGCGAAGTTCTTGTCAGAACATCCGGTGGCGACACGTGAAGACGCCGAGGAACTCCTAGCCGCTTGGCCGGGATCGCTTCCCGTACATATCATGGTGGCAGACTTCCTGAGCGTGAATGCACCGGAGCGTTTCGAAGAGGTTTTCGAAACCGCTCATTCGCTCGCGCAGAAAGATATTCTCTACGCTCACCGTCTCATGTTCGCCAATCTATGCCTTCTTAACGACAAGTGGGCAGAGCTTATCGATACACTGGCGGGATATGTGGCCAACGAAGTCGATACACCTGCTCTCACATGGTTGGCGATGGCATACGCCAACGCCGATCGCGCGCAGGGTGCCGGCGCGTTCTTCCGCTCGCTGCCCGATGGCATCATCGAGAAGAACGGGTATGCGCGTCTCGCGGCCGCCGCTCAATATAATCGCGGAGACCTTCGCGAAGCGGAGCGTTATGCCCGCAAGGCAATAGCAGCGCGCCCTTCCGATTTGCGAGCGCACCTTCTCCTTCACGGAGCACTGCATCGACGAAACGACATGCGCGCGGCGCGTGGTCATATCAAGAAGCTCGATCCGTCGCAGCTGGAAGGTCACGTTCTTGAGCGGCTGCGCCTCGCTCAAATTTTGCGTCAGGATATCGACGCAGAACAGGGCCTCGAATTCGGCTTTCAAATGGCTGCTCACAATCGCGATGTGCGCGAAGTCGCGGTCAGCTGGCCCGGGTTCATCTTCTTCGATCGGAACCTGCCGGACACTATCGCGAAGATTCCGGTCGCCCGGGAAAATCTCTGGTTCCATTTGCGCGGCATCGATGGCGACGACGATGTCGAGGGCATCCTGACTGACAAGGACATACCTGAGGTCCGCTGCTTCTCCCTAGATCATCCGCTGGCCAAGCTGGTCGTCGGCAAGAAGGTCGGTGAACGGTTCAGCTATCCGCAGGCGGTCGGACCGGATCGGGAATATGAGCTGGTCGAACTCAAGCATCAGGCCATCTGGCTTTTGCACGACATCATGGCGACCCACGCCGATCGCTTTCCTGAAGAAACCTCGATGTTCACGATCAAGATGAAGGGCGACGACGTTTCGCCTGTCCTGGACATCGCGAAAAGCTCTTCGGATCATGCACAAGGCATGCTCGACATCTACGAGCAACATCCCATCCCGGTTTGCGTACTTGCCCCAATGTACCGACGCAGCGTTGTCGGAATGGCCGAACACATCGCCGGAAGCGGCAAGGAAATCAGAACCTGCCATGGCCTTGGCGCCGAGCGCGTTCACGCCGAGAAGATCGTTCGGACAAGTCAAGGAAAAGGCGCGGTTCTCGATACGCTCTCGGCATGGCGAGCGATGCAATTCGGCATGCTCCCAGCGTTAAAGGAGTGGTTCGGCACGCTCTATCTCGCGCAATCGAGCTTCGATGAGTTCCTTCAGATGCGTAGTGAGAGCGAGCTTTCCTCAAAGCACGATCATGGCACCATTGGTTACATCGACGGCCAGTATGTGCGAACCGAGCAAAGCGCGGAAGAGGCCAAGAAAATTGCTGACAAGATCGATGCGGGCATCTCACTGATTCAGAAACATTGCGAAATCTGTCCCGTCGATGACGACGAATTCTCCGGCGCGAGCCTTGGCGTCATCGCGCGCGACGCCGACCTAATGATCGACCCTATCCTGCTCGCCCGCGCCAAGGTTTGCACGCTGTTGTCTGACGAACTCAACCTTCGTCAGATGGCGCAAGAGATGGGAGTGGCCCGCAGTGCCTGGCTGCAGCCGACGGTCACCGTATTGGCCGAAAACGAACTGCTCGACGATATCGAGGAGTGTTCGATCGTTGCCAATCTGGCCGTCTGGCGACACGGCCATGTGTCCTTAAGCGGCAAAAATCTGGCCGCGATCGCGGAGAAAGGCCCGGAGCCGGCGTTCGGCTATTTCCAGGCTGCCACCGCCTATCTCGGGGGAGTGGACGCGGATATGCATTCGCATATTCTCGCAGCTTTGAGTGCCATGGAGTTGCTGTGGAACTCGTCCCTGCCTTGTCACGAGCAAGGTCGCTGCGCAGGGCATATGTTCGGACGTCTAATTTCTGGGCGGGAAGATTGGCAGGCAATCCTGTCAGCGATCGAGCATCGGCTGATCTTCGACGCAAGACAGGGCGGCTCAAGTCAGCGATCTATAGATTACTTTAGGGCGTGGTGCCGCGGGCATTTTTATATGGTAGCGTAATTATACCATGAGCAAGTTGGTTCAATCTCCGGATCGAACGTGTTTGGTCCGGTCATTAAGGGAAAATCGGGCTGGTGAAAACGCGGAGCCGGTCCAGTCCGGCCATTAGAAGAACGCGACAACTAGCATAGAAAAATGGGCAATCGCGGCAATTTTCTATAATTGCGGTTTATAGCAAGTACGGTCTTGCGGGGCGGGGCACGTTTTTGCGATAGCAGTCCGGCAATCACGAGAAACCCGCACCGATGCCCGAGCGTCCCGCTTCCGAAATCATCGTTCACGACCAGTCGCGCAAGGTGCCGCAACCGCGCGGCAAGGACCAGAAGATCGACCGCGAGCTGCAGGCAGAGCTGCGGATCGCGCAGGCGCTGGCGGCCGGCGCCGACGGCACCCTCGAGAATATCAGCCAGGATCACTTCGAAGCCGAGTTCAAGGCAATGGCGCTAAATAGCAAGATCGCGGCCGCGGCCGACCTCGACTGCTACGTCGACTGGTGCCTCGCCGAACAACGCGCGGCGTTCCCTGCCGACCCGGTGACGCTGGTGCGCTACATCGAGGCGAAGGTGAAGGCCAAGGCGAAGCCCGCAACGATCGTGAGGCGGATATCCAGCATCGCCAAGGCGCATCATATGCTGGGGCTTGAGCCGGAGGGTCCGCGCAACCGCATGGTCCGGCAGACGCTAGTCGCGATCAACAAGAAGAAGAACCAGCGCCAGGCGGCCGCGATCCGCGTCGGAGAAAACCGCACCGGCACCAGCTCGCCCATCACCATCCAAGCATTACTGGAGTGCTGCGACAGCACGCTTCGGGGCCTTCGCGATGCAGCCCTTCTCTCAGTCGGCTACTACGGCGGCCTGCGCGTGAGCGAGCTGACCGCGGCCACCGTCGAGGACCTTGAGGTGGACGTTGATGGCACAGGCACGCTGACCGTGCCCTTCTCCAAGACCGATCAGGAAGGGGAAGGTGCGGAAGTGTGGATGCCGGCCGATGCGGTCCGGCGTCTGCGGGCGTGGTTGGAGGCGGCAAAGATCGAGGAAGGGGTGATGTTCAGGCGAATCCATGTCACGCGGAAGAAGGCCAAGGACGCGATCGCCCCTCAGGCGTGGGACAGCATTCCTGGGCACACGCGGCACTATCAGGAACGGCTTGAAGGCCAGGCCGCGACGCAGGCGATCACCGTCTACACGGTCGGCCCCAATCCGCTGACGACGCAAGGGGTCAACGCAATCTACAAGCGCCTGGTCGAGCGCGCGTGGCTCGATGGGTTGATCGAGGTCGGAAAGGACAGCATCGACAAGACGCTGAAGGCAATATCCTCGCATTCGCTCAGGGTCGGCCTGACACACGATCTGATCGCTCTGGGCGCCGACGGGGTCGCGATCACGAATGCGATGCGCTGGACGTCCCCGGGAACCATTTTACGCTACGGAAAGAAGCTGCGCGCGAAATCGAGCGCGACGGCCCGCTTTCTCGGCGGCGAGACAGAATAGAACAGGGGTCTGAAATCGAACAAGAAGTCTCGACACTGACATCTTTTTAAGCAAGGTTCTTCGAGAGAAAGTTCCAAGGGGGCGCATTCCGTGGAGCATTACGCCGATCTGCAGAGGCTGCTCCATGCGGTCCACAAGTATCGTCAGGAAGGCAAACTTCCGGACGATCCTGCAGAGCTGGACAAGGTCTGCGCCCGTGTTCTCGACTACGATCGTTTCGATGAGACGGCAATCGACTGGAAGCGCATAGCCGAATACGAGAAGGAACTTAACGGCGGCACGTGGCCACGGGACGATTGAAGCGCAGGCACAAATTGATATAGTCCCGCGATGGAGCGACGAGTAAGCCACCTATATCGCGCAGCCATCGAGAAGATGGCAAAAAGCGCAGATCACGAAGTTGAAAAGCTTCGCAGGGCGATCGCGCGTGGGGAACGACCTTCGCCGTTGCCGGATCCAGAAGCTCTAGCCCGCATCACGAACAACTCCAAGGACTGGGGCGAGTATGCTTTCGCGGACCTGCGCGGCGCGGGTTTCGTCCGGAATGAACTGCTGCAATTCGACTGGGTCCAGATCGACCCAAGCCGTGTCGGCGATGAGCTCGCCGCCGTTGCCGGCATTGAAGCTCGGAGCATCATTCGCCTGAGTCTCATGAACTGCGCCAATGCGATGCCGGAGATCGAACGTCGGCTGCAGTCGTTTGTCCAGGCAGCAGCTGGCGGAAAGCCGCTCGCTTCGCTGCTCGCTCACCAGAAACTGATGTTCGCCGTCGTCGCCGCGACTGGCGAAGTGAACCTGCTTGAGGAGTACGCTAAGCGGGCGCGCGTGGCACTGGTCTACATCCGTTCGCTTTCACTCGAGCGCAAGGATCTCGAAGGCATGAGTGCCTCTGCACAGGCCATGGTCTCGAAGCTCTGCGACGGAAATGCAAGAGATTGCGCGGCGGATGCCACATCGATGCGACTGCACCCGCGTCGGCCGGCGCTTGTCTGATTTTGCGGCGTTACAGCGCGTAAGTCATCCGATCGATCTCCGTTACCGGTCGCAGCATCGGGATTGTGGCACGGGCACTGCCTGCATAGGTCGGCATCCCGCTGATATGAGGCTCGATCGCCTGAAATCCACCAACCTTGACCTTTTCCGGGTAAGCCCTCGCCTCCATCTTTTCGATCAGGGTGAAGAGCGAGGAAGCCGTGCTATCGAAGAAGAAGCGACACGCCTTTCGGACGCCTTCGAGATCACCCGACCGGGCCGCAGTGAGAAACTTATCGGCAGCCTCGACGAAGAATCCGGTACGATCGGCATAGGCATCGGAGAGCCACAGAAGCCGAAAGAACGCCTGCGGTATGAACTGCTCGACGAGCTGGGCAAGCGTGCTTCTCGGCCCTCCCAGAACGACGGTGGTGAGAGCCATTGCGCCGATGAAAAAAGCCTCGTTGTGGACCTCCACGTCCCTTACTCTGGAATCGAGGAACTGCTCGGCCGGGCGCAGCTTCTCTTCGCCACCGAGCGCGAGGCGCAAGGCTCCGATCTCCACGATCGCACACAAGGCAAGCCGCCACTCATCGACCTGTTCTTTGGTGAACGTCGATACGACATAGGACCGTCCGCGCCTGGTCAGATAGCCGGTCGACCCAAGCGCGAGAAGAAGCTGCCGCGCCATGCCGACGGTCACCCCCAGGTCGGCGACGACATCTTCCGCGGTCAGCGACGAGCCGCCCGGGATCTCGCCAAAAAGAATGCGCTCCCGCAGGTCGACGAAACCCTGTTCGACTTTAGAATTCATCCCTCTCGATGCGCAGTTGGACTCGCACCGCTCCCTCGTAATTCTCGCGTGATCCCTACTGCTTAACCGCTATGGGGATCAACCGCGGCGCTTTCCTAATTTGACCACAGCATTCCGCCAGCAATTGTGTTGGGCATCCTCAAATGCTATGGTCAAATTAGGAGAAAGCCAGTGCAAGATGATCTTCCCAACGTCAGGTCGCAGCTAGGAGTGTCCGCGCCTGAAATTCACTTCGTCGCTGAAACAAGCACCGACGGACGCGTGACGCTCATTTCTGTCCACCCCAATTACGGCCTCTTCCTAAAGAGGATCGCTCTGTTCGTGCTTTTCTCAGCAATTTTCTACCTCGGGAACAGGCTCGGACTTATCTGAACCCAAACCGTCGGGGATCTACAGGCTGCCCGTCTCTCCACAACTCATAATGCAGGTGCGGCCCGGTCGATCGCCCGGTGCTTCCCACCTGGCCGATCTGCTGCCCCGCAGAGACGCTTTGGCCTTCCTCAAGAGGCGAGCGTGACTGCATATGGAAGTACTTGCTTTGCGTGCCGTCCGGATGATCGATGACGACGTAGTTGCCAGCGCCTCCCGCCTGGAATTCAACCTTGGAAACCACCCCGGCGCCCCTTGCTATGATCGGGGTGCCAGCGGCGGCCGGGATGTCGAGGCCGTTGTGCTGGCGGCGCCCACCGGAGATTGGATCGACCCGCGTTCCCAACCCTGAGCCTGCTGCGCCGGCGACGGGAAGCAGAGGTTGCTGACCTCTCGGCAATTCCACCAGCGATGACGCGCCCGACCCGGGCTGACCTCCAGAACCAAAGCTGCCGGTGAACTCATCAATCTTGTCCATCAAGGGCGAGACGATGGGCATGGTCCGCCCAAGGCTTGCGTGATTGCGCTCATCGACCGTCTCGCGCAGCCCTGCAGCGCCTCGATATGACCCTACACCTTCTTGCCTGAGATCGCGTCCTCCATCAAGAATGCGTTCTTCGCCGTACTCGACCCGACCGGCAACATCGTCTGCAAGAGCAGAGTCTCGCGAGCTTGCGCGGACATTTACATCGGGCGCACGACCCTCGAGCCGTGCCTGGTTCGCATCGCCCCATGCGCGCACACTATCACCGGTGGTGATCGCGGGAGCTTCGATACCGAGACTACGGGGAGCGTCGGGAACGAGGCCCAGCTCATCGCGCATCCGGTCGATCCGGGAATCCATGTAACGGCCAAGCATGATGTCTCGCACGCCTTCCTGTTGGGCGGTGGGTGCAACCATATTGGGTCTCCAACCGATATCGCGCAGAACGGCATTCTCTGGCTTCTGGAGCTCGTCTTCCGCGTAGCGGACGAACTCCTGTGTCTCGTTGTAATTGAGATTGAAACCGCGACTTTCCGCGTTGCTGACATCGCGGGATATCCGTTGCCAAGTATCCTCGGTCTGGGAAGCTTCGAGCGATGCGGATCGGGAATCGGTGATCGAAGCGCCGAGACGCTGCGAGAGGCCACGGGTTTCCGAATCCTGAGCCGTGCTGGTCTCGCGCATGAAATCTTCTCGAGCCTGCCGAGCTTGTACCGAACTTGACTGCCGTTCGACGTAGCCGCGCAATTCACTCCATGCTTCGTCGGCAGTGACTGTCCGACCAGTTTCCCTCGAGGCAGACGCCGCGATCTGGGCGGCGAGCTTTGCATTTACACCAGTAAGCGCACCCCCAGGAACCCCAAGGGAGGCATCTGCCGAACCTGTCATTGTGGAAGAACGCGCGATGCGATCGGCATCGCTCTGGCTCATTCCGAACCGCGACTGGAGGTCGTTAGACATCGCGTTGCTGGCTTCATACATATTGGTGAGGCTGTTGTTGAAACCGGAGCCGGTCTGAGTCGAAGACGACGCATATCGCTCGGCCGAGTTAAAAAGCTCGGTCGCGGTGCTGGCTGTCGCGCTCCATGACTCGGACGCGCTTTGGCGGGCCTGCTCCACCCTGCCCCAACCTTCCGAGAGCACGCCCCGCGCTTCGGCGGCGAATCCTGCGGTCCGCGTGGGCCGGAACGCGAGATTTGAGATTGCATCGCTCGTATCGAAGGCGCTGCTACCGTCGGCAAAGCCCTTGGTGACGGCGCCATCGGCCTCTCGATACGACGTACGCGCCATCCCGCCCTGGTAGTTCGGTGCGGTGTTCCACTGGTCCGACTGGCGATTGAACCCGCTCAGGTTCATGAAGTTCTCGTTGCCGTAGGAATAGTTTCCGGTGGTCCGCTCGACCGCCGCCGCTTCTGCTGCCGATTGCGCCGGTGCCAGCATCGAGGTCGCCTGAGAGGACACAGCCATCGCACCGCGCGCCATGCCGGCGGCAAGGAACGGGATCGACATCATCAGGAAACCGGCGATCGTCGCCGTATCGGCATTGACCGCATCGATGCCGGCCATACCTGCCATCGTGATTCCACCCGGCGAGGTCGCATTCAGCGCATCCGACGCCCGGTCCATGATGAACATATGGAGGACGACGTAGAGCGGTCCCCATGCGGCGAGATAGAAGAAGCCGGTGAAATAGCCCTTCAGCGCGGACACACCGGTTCGCGGAATGAGGAAGAGCGGGAAGATGACCGGAAACATCGCGTAGAACACAACGGTCAGCACGATGTTGAGGAGCGGCACCCAAGTCATCGCCTGTTGGGCGATCGAGGTGTAGGTGTTGCGCGCCTGTTCCTGCGCGCGGAGCATGGCGAAGGTGTCGCCATCGGCCGCCCCGAGATTGGCGCGCGCTTCAAGGAACGCGCTTACGAGCGAGCGCTGGTGGAAGATCTGTTGGGCCGTCTGCGAGCTGCCGTGGAACTGGTTGGCGATGACCGGCAGGTCCGCGACGAGCTTGGCTCGTGCCGCGGCCGGGGTCAGTCCCGGGAACATCTTGCGGCCCTCTTCCTCGAGCTGGGTGTCGGCGTAAGTGACGAGGCCCGTCTGCAGGTTGGTATAGCCAGCCCGGCAGGTCACGATGGTCGGAGCACCGGCATCGGGGATCCATTTCATCCCTCGCGCGAGCGAGCCAGGACCCATGTCGGTCAGGATGTCGTTGGAGGTCGCGATCGCGTCGAACGATTCGAACCCGAGCAGGATGTCATAGAACAGACACTGCTTGTAGTATTCCTCGAGATTGGCGCTGATGCGGGGATCCCGGATCTTGAACTCGCGTGTCCGGTCCCACAGGCGCGCGCCGTAGATCATACCGTTGTTGGACATCTGAAGGGAGCCGGGCATCACGAAGACGGTTTCGGCCGTCTCGGTCAGCCAGTCACCCGTCCGCGAGCTGACCGAGGCGATGAGCGCCAGCCCTACAGGCACGTTGGCCACCGTCGCGGGGGCAAGGCCCGGATTTAGGCGGTCGGTCACCTTGACCGTCGTGGTCGGCACGATAAGCGCGCCGTACATAAGCGTCGCGCCGAGGAACCAGTTGAGCCAGGCGCGCCAGTTGAGACTGAAGGCCACGACGAGAAGGCTGTAGATCAGGCCCATCACCATGACGACGCGGATAAGGGAGCGGAAGCCCCCTCCCCCGGTCCACGCACTGACGGCGTTGAACACGTTGACGATGTATTCGCCGCCGCCGATCGTCCAGATCTCCATCATGGCCTTGGGTCCTTACTGAATGCCCTGGTTCGAGAGCGACGTGCTGAAGGACAGCGCCGCCGACATTTGCGGGGAGAGATTGTTGCGCAGCGTCCCTTCGAGGAAGACGGCGCGCTCGACGACATGCTGGGTGCGCTGCAGGCGCAGGTTCATGCCCTGCGAATAGGTGTCGAGGACCTGCCGCACCGAGGCGATTTGCTCGCGCCACTGCGACAGGGCCGCCTCGTTGGCGTTCTGAAAGGTCCCCACCCCGCGCGAGGCGTAGCCGTAGTATTGCTGTGCGATCGCATCGAGGAGATCCATCGCCACAACTTCGGCAAGGTCGTTCATGTCGTTCGACGTCATGCCGCCCAGCGTCGCGGCCGCATTGACCGAGATGATCTTGTAGAGCGGAATCGTGGTCGCGCCGAGCAGACCGATCTCATCGGTCGAGAGCGCCGCGTTGGTGCGGACCTTGCCGTTCATGCTCTCGATCATCGCGCGCACGCGAGGCTTCAGCGCCTGTGCGCTCGAGATCGACATGGTCTGCGTAGTAGGGTTGAGGCACTTCTCGGACGTGTCGCACTTGAGCATCGTCACGGAGCTCGTCCCATCGAGCAGCGCGGTCAGAAGCGCCCGATCGCCCTGCCCCACGAACTGGAAACCACGTTTCCCGCTGGCGTCGCCGTCCTGGTAGAAGATCACCGTCCCGACGAACGTCATCAGGTATTCGCGGAACTCCGTCGAGAAGCTCGGGTAGCTCTGCTTCAGCATATCCCATGTGAAGTTGTAGCTCTCAGCGGGGATCGCGGGATCGCTGTTCGCCGCGATGGTCGACTCGCGCTGACCTCCCGTCCCGCATTCGTGGCGGCCTTTCGCCCAGTCCGAGAACAGGCCCTGACTGTTGCCGATCGACTTGCAGATCTCCGAGGACATGCGGTCGGACTTGCCCCACAGTCCGCTGACGAGGTTCTGCGCGGTCTCGCAGCTGTTCATGTTGAACTGGTTCATCTGCTGCGCCTTCTGCGAGATCTCCTCGATGGTCGAGGCAATCTGCGGACTGATCGACTTGATCGCGAGCTGGAAGGCGAAGCCGAGCGCATTGTTCGCCGTCGCCTTGAGCATGGCGATGATCTCGTCGGAATTGACGAACGAGAACGAGCCGGAGAAGACATCAATGCCGCCGCACCCGGCCTTGATAGACGGCAGCTGCAGATTCACCGGATTGACGCTCTTCTGCGGGAAGCGGGTCCAGATGTTGCCTCCCGAATAATACCCCGCTGACTGGCCCTGATAGGCCGTGGGCCCGGTCGCGTTGGCCGAGGCACCCATGTCATTGAAGAAATCGTTGAGTTCCGAACCGACCTGGGCGCTGACAGGCGTTGCCACCATGCAGGCAGCGGCAAGGGCCGATAGCGCGACGCCGGCGCGCTTCAAGAGGCGAGCGGAGCGGTCGCGATGAAATTGCCTGTCCATCAGTAGTCGCTCCCTGGTTCAACCTGCGTGAGGTAGAAGATGCGCTGCATGACCTCGTCGGCGGCCATGACACCGTAGCCGATGGGGATCGGTTGCTTGGTGACGGTGTCGAACAGGACGAGGGCCGGCACGGTCCCGCCCTGCAGACCCATGCGCTGGTACTGCCCGCTGTCGATCACATGATTCGGGAAGGCTTCATTCGGCCCCCCGTCCATCGACACCGCGAGAACCTCGAGTCCGTAATTGTCCGACAGCGCGCGGATGACCGGCGAGAAGATGCGACAAGCACCGCAGGTCGACGAATAGAAGTAGAACAGGCCATAACGCTCGCTGAGCGCAGCCATGGAGCCCTCACGCTGCGACTTGCGCTCCTCGAGCCAGGTCTGCTTGGCCAGCGTGCCCACCGGGCGTTCGAGCGTGTAGTCGAGTTCGGGTGTCTGCCAGATGGCCCTCCCCCACACATCCGCGAAGGTCGAGGCCCGGTCGAGCTGCTCGCGCTGGAAGCGGATATAGTTGACGATATTCTCCTGGGTCGGCTCAAGCACCGCGAGCGCCTTCAGCTCGTCCAGCTGGCGCGTGATCGCTGCCATGCGCTCGACCGCCGGCACGGAAGGAGCCGGCTGCTGCTGCTTGGCGCGTTCGCGCGCCTTCCGCTTGGCTTCCTCCGAATTGCAGTAAAACCAGGTGCCGAGCTTGCGCTCGTCGCAATAGAACGCATCGCGCGCCGTTGGCTGCTCGCTCTGCGCAAGAACGGGGCCCGTCGCGGCGGCGAGGACCGCGGCAAGGCTCGAGGCGGTGAGCATTTTCATGGGCATTTTCCTTGTGCAAGGTCCAGCGACTGGAGGAGAAAGGAGGTCTGGATCAGGCCGCGGCCGCGATCGATCATGCGGATCATCCCGCCCGATAGCGTCGTCGCGGCTTCCACGCCGGCGTCGGTGAGGCATAAATCGAAATCGTCGTCGTCGTTCGAGCGGTGGATCCATCCCCGGTCGATCAGGCGCGACACCGATGCCTTGAGTTCCGCGCGCGTCGCGGGACGAAGGAACCAGTCCTCGATCCGTTCGAACATCTCGGATTCGCTCGCGGCAAGCTCACGGCCGATCGCCACGCTTACCGCCAGATCGAGCACCTGGGCGGGCGGAAACGGATCGTCTCTCTGCAAAGCCACGATATCTGCGCCCGACATGCTCAGTTCACTCCATTGTTGTAGTAGGTCTCGATTTTCTTCTGGATCTGCAGCGACATCTCGATCTCGTCGGGAAGCTTCGCAGCATCGACGAACTCGGCGTAGACCTCGCTGAAATCCATCCGGCTGAGGTCGAGCTGTTGGAACTGCGCAATCAGGAAGCCTTCGCAGTCTGGGGTTTTTGGAGTGCCCCACTGCATCCCGAGCTGCGCTTTGCCCTGCTCGTTGAGGATTCGGACCAGCTTGCTGCCGTAACAACAATACGACTGCTTGCGGGTGACGCAGACGCCGAGGATCTTGTCCGAACAATAGGTGCCGACATAGTGGCACAGACCCGCGTCATCCTTCTTGTCGACGTCGCGGTCCTGGCTGTTGCACAACCACGGCGTGAGGAGCGGCACGCCCTTCCCACTGCAGCAGTTCGACAAGCCGAAGATCTTCTTCGTGCATTTGAGGTTCTCGCCGCTGAAAATCTTCAGTTCGTTGGGATTGAAGCCATCGCGCAGCTCGCCCATCACGTTCATGGCGACCATCGCGTCCTTGAACTCGGTGGACGCCTCGCGCGAGACCGACGTGCATTCGCCATCGATGCAATAGAGATCGCCGGCGCAGACATAGGCAGGCGGTGGCGGCGGTCCGCTGGGCGTTGTCGTACACTTGAACCAGCGATCGTAGACGTTGCAGAGGCCATTTGCGTCGGTGCTCAGGCACTCGTCGTGATCGAAAGTGCATTCCGCGCGCGCCTCGAGCGCGGAGCAGTCATTGGCAGGCGCCACCCCCTGACATTGGAAAGTGCGCTCCCACTCCCAGCACGGGCGGGTAACGGATAGTCCGTTGATGACCCGAGTCTCGTTCGGAGCAGTGCAAACCTCCGACTGCTGGCTGCAGGTAGCGCCGCCAGTCGTTGCTTGACATTGCGTTTGGTCGACGGTCTCGCTGACGACGCTGATGGTGTTGCGCTCGATCCCGCCGGCGATCGAAAGCTGGTTTGGGCAGCTCCAAGTTTCGCGATAGACGGGATCGCCTGGTTCGGTGCACCACCGCCCATCCCTACCGCCCCACTGAAGACAGGTCTCGCCGATACGCTCCCGGTCAATGAGGCGACAACTGCCGCCATCCAAGTCGGGCTGGATGATGTCGCAATAAGGCCCGCTGGTCTGATATTTGATGAAGCCTGTCGAACACTGATATTCCCAATAGCGGGTGCCTTGGGTCTGAATTACCAACGGTGCCCGGCATGTCCGCGTTTCGTCAAAAGGCTGCGACCCCTCGTTGCAGCTTTCCAAGTAGGTAGTCGCGCCGCCGCCACCGGGCGGGAGCGGGTTGCAGGTTCCTGTCGCACCACCCGGGCCCACGCCAGGTCCGAGGTAGGTGTCCGGGTCCTTCTCGATCGCACTCGCGGACGAAAGGTCGATCGTCGCGGGGTCGACCACCTTGCGGTAGGGATCGACGACGGTCTTGTAATCCTGCTGATAGCGGGCCGCTTCGCCCGCCGTGGTGAGCCCCGTTGGATCGTCGACGTAGTCGAGTGTCGGGAAAGTGGTGCCAGCAAAGGTGGGCACATTGGCTTCAGCGCCATTGGCGAGGATCGTCCCATTGGTGGTGTCACGCACACCGGTGCCGATCGCTTCGCCCTCGGTGCGGGCGTCCTGCGCGGTCATCTGAGCGTGCGCGAGTCCGCCGCTCACCCCGAGCGCGAGAACCGCAACGAACAGGCGCAGGCGATTCATCGGGCGCCCTTCATGTTGCGCAGCGCGAGACGAGAGACGGGCGCACCAGGTCCGTTGGCGTTCGCGAAACTCTCGAGAACATATGACACGCTGACATTACCGGCGATCCGGTCGTGCGGCGGCGGAGCGGTCACGCAGTCGAGCTGGTCACACGGCTCGAAGTCACTCGAGAGGGCGACATAGGTCGGGACCCGATCAACCCCGAAGGAACGGAACAGCCGCGGGTCGATCGCGACATTGCTCGCACCCGCCTGGTCGACCACCTTGCGGATGCCCTGGATGAACCCTTGCGGGTTTCCTGCCGAGAAGCCGCGGAAGACCACTACGCCGCCGGCCTTCGTGGTATCCTCGATCATCTTCGACAGCGCTTCTTCGGGCATCGACAGGCTGGCAAAGGCAATGAACAGCGGTGCGCCTTCGGGCTTCGCCATCCCCGCCTTTGCGCCGGCGACCATCTCGTCGAAATCGAACGGTCCCTGCCCTCCCGCGATCTGGGAGACGTCGAGACCCTCGATCGACTGCTGGCCCTGCTGAACCACGGCCTGCGCCTCTTCGGTGTGCGTCTCCGCGTTGGTGGTCGCGTATTCGAAGAGCGCCTGGGCATCCTCGCGGAACTGATCCGCACGCGCCTCGATGGCGTCCGGATCAAAGCCGTCCATGCTCTGGGCGAACACCGCCGTCATGCCGCTCAAGAGTCCGGCGCCGGCGAGAAGCATTGCGATCTTGCGGTTCATTCCCGTCTCTCCCCTTACAGCACGCAGCAATTGCGCTTGCGCCAAACAAGGAAGCCCACGTCCTCTCCCTTGACCGGATAGACCTGTCCGGATTTCGGCAGGATGGTGGTGGCACCGATCGGCGAGCAGCTCTCACGCCCGCTCACCATCGGCGTCGGGTTGACCTGCTGCAGCCGGTACTGGCTCTTCTTGAGGACCGGCATGAGGTACTTGGAGCACAGCGCTTTCGAGCCGCTGGTGCCCCAGGCAAGGCCCTGACGGTGCATCTTGTAGATCATCCGCTCGGCCGCGAGCCGCGCCGACTGCTTGATGCCGATATTGGCGCCGATATTGCCGTTCATCGGATACATCGGGCCCTGGCATCCCGAGCACCAGAACAGCTCGTCGATCGGGAGCTTGGCAGTGGCGGCGATGCAGTCGGCCGAGCAGGCGGCCTGCGCGAGCGGCGAGGTGAACAGCGCCGCTTCGGGGTTGAGCAGCGTGGTGAGTTCATCGTCCTGCCACAGCGGGTCGATCTCGCTCATGTAGGCGACGTCGAACGAGCTCGCCTCGAGACACAGGAAATCGGTGACGATCTCGAGCCAGTAGAGCAGCGGATAGATGTAGTAGTGAACGTGGTATTTGGCAGTGTTCTGCGACTTCCCACCGATCTGGGAGGAATCATTCGCATAGCCGTTACCGATGGCAAAGCCGGGATCGAGCTTGATGCCGCCGAGGTTCGGAAAGCACCACGGCTTTGTCGACACATCGATCAGGCGAACCGGCTCCCAAAAGCCCATCGCGAGACCGATACGCGGCACCGGCGTTCCGCAGGCGCAAATCGGAAGATCGGGGTTCTTGGTATCCGCACGCGAGGACGGCCAGATCTTGAGCGAGCCGAGCGAGAGGGGAAACATGCAGCCCCAGCACACATCGGTGACCGGGTTGACGAAACTGCCCGAGCACCGGCCCGGACCCGTGGGGAGCCCTTGCGCGGCGGCGGGAACCGCCAACGCGAAGGCGGCCAGCGCCGCGATCGAGGCGAACAGCCTACGCAACATCGTCGCTGTCCCTGAACAACCAAGCATCGTCGGCTGCGTTCTTCTCCTGGACCCAGAGCCATCCCTGAATGCCGACATAGGTGCCAACCGCCACGAACAGAGCGAGAGCACGAGAGCCCACAAGCGCCCGCAGTGGGCCGAAGAACAGGATCATGATGGCAAGGACCGCGCAGCCGGCGATCACGCGGTACCGCGCGGCACGCCGCTCGCGGGTCTCGGGTGCGGCGAGCGGGGCCGGGACAAGGTCGCGCCACCCGCTCACGAGGCACCGCCGCGGCGAGCGATCGCCTGTTCGGTGACCATCAGGATCTCGCCCCTCTGCTCGACGAGCGCCGGGGTATGGCGGATACCGAAGTGCCCGGTCAGCTTGCCGCCCTGGTCGAAGTAGAAGCGCCGCTGGTGCGTCTTCATCAGCTCGAAGGGCGAACCATCGACGAAGATGATCTTCGCTTTCTGATCGCTGCCGAAGCGCATTGCCCATGCGACTTCCGCGGGATCGTCACCATCGACGAAGACGAGCTTCTTGGAGAGTCCGGAAGCGGCGAGAGGGTTGACCCGCTGTCCTGCCACGGCGATCAGATTGCCCTTGTGATCGCGAATGTCGTTGTCGACGACAATGGCCGGATCGAATTCCCAGCTGCGCGTCTCGAGCGCGGGGCCGATGCCGGCGACAGGAACGGGCCGGTTGACCCGCTGCTTGACCCGGTCGGCGAAACGCTGGTTCAGCTCGTCGAGCTTGCCGGTGGCCTTGGCATCGTCGAGCCGCGCCTTGATGACCGAAAGCAGATCGGGTTCGATGACCGGCCATGTCTGGCCCATCTGTCCATGATCCACCGCGCGGCCAGGATCGACCGCTGGCGCGCTCGAGGCACCGACGAGGACCGGGAGGGCGGCAAGGAGAGCGACGCGCCTCACAGGATCGCCTGCCCGGTGCCGACAAGCCGGTCGCGGCATACGAACCCGATGTGCGCGTAGCGGCTGTCGAAGCCGTCCTTATGGTGGGTGGCAGCGAACACGCAGCCCTCGGGAACGACGCCGAGCGGCCCTTCGGTAAGCGGATCACCCCGCTTTGTGAGCGGCTTGGTCGCGGCGATCCGCGTCCCGTTGACGAAGACGTCGCGACCCTCGCGGGTAACCACATCGCCCGGAAGACCGTAGGCGACCTTGGCGAAAGGCTCAGGCTGGGCGCCGAAGTACTTCTCGGTGACCGCATCATGGCCCGGGTGGAAGATCACATAGTCGCCCCGGGCTGGGAAGCGCCCGGTCTCGACGAGGAACGCCCAGTTGGGAAGCGAATCCGTCGCGTTGACCATGAAGGCGTGGGTCTCGCTCCACTTCTGCAGCGAAGTGACGGCCGTGCCGATCGCGAACATCGCGGCAATGGCAAGCAGCTTGCCCTTCGTGGAGAGCCGCCGGGTCTTAGCGCTGGACACCGCCCTGGCCTCCCCCGTTCGAGGCCATGAAGGCCTGCATCTCGTTCTGGACACGGACGGCCTGCGCCGGCTGCGGCCGGGGAACCTTTGCGTAGACGGCCGCCTTCACACTCTCGGTCACGTCGGGGACATCGCCGCCGATGATCGCCTCGTGAACGACGACGATCTTCCCGTCTTTCGACAGCCCCTCGACGGTCTGGTCGAGGGCGGCCATGAACACCGCCGTTTCCTTGGCAGCGGTCTGCTCGTCCGAGGCGGAGCGCGCCTGGGCCTGCAGATAGTCTCCGATGATCCCCTGCAGTTGCAGCTGCACGAGGTCCTGTCGGCCATCGTCCCCCGCGACGAGGTTTTTAGTGACCCACGCCCCCCAGATGAACATCGCGATCGCTGCAACCAGGACGATGAGCTCGCGCGGCGAGAGACCGGCAAAGCCCTTGGCGCGTTGCTGAGGGATAGCGGCCTTGAACGAGCTCCGCTCAGCGACTTGGTCGGCGTTTTCGAACAGATCCGTCATGCGTCATCTCCGGTAAGACGGAAGGCTGCGCGCAGGGACGAGCGGCGGAAGACGCCGATCAGCGCGAAGGCGATCCCGAGGGTCGAAAAGAGGATGGTCTGAAACTGCGCCTGCCGCGCGCCGTCGGCAGCGACGTAGCGGGAGGCAAGATTGTTAAGCTGGAGCATCGTCCCGTCGATCGAGAAGCTGCCCAGCACGAAGAAGAACAACGTCACGACACCGAGTGTCGCCATCAGCGTGGTCGCGCTCCAGCCTGCAACCCGGAGACCGATCGCGAGCGTGTCCTGTCCGCGCACGATCAGGCGCGCCGCGGAGGAATTTAAAGCCAGCGCGCTCATTCCGCCGCCTCCAGGAGCTCAAACTCCTCGGGGAAGGCGACCGCCTCGATCGCGTCCTGCATCGCGAAACCGCGATGGACGTAGCTCTCGATATCGGCGAAGACGCCAGGGCTCGAGGAATAGAGCGTGGCCGAAAAGCGATCGAGGACGAGGCGCCCGATGCTCTCGGTGTCGGGCCCGCGGATGAAGATGTCCGAGTAGTCGACCCCGTTGCGCTTCAAGCTGCGCAGAAGCGCCTCGGTCATGTTGTCCATCTCGAACCGGTCCGAATTGCGGAAGTCCGAGATCGTCTCGCCCTTCTGCTGGAGGATCAGGAACCAGTCCGAGTTCTCAAGCGCGGCGCGCGACCCTTCCGACTTGTAATAGTCGTGGATGGATTGCGTAGCGGTGATGAGCGAGCCGCCGTACTTGCGGCAGGTGCGCGAGTAGGTCTCGACGAAGTCGGCCATCGCCCCGCCCTTCAGCATCTGCCAGGCCTCATCGATGATGAGCGGCTTGGGAATCGAGCGGTCCATCCGGCGCATGACCTGCGAAGCGATGAACATGATCGAGGTCAGGACGACGCCGCGCAGTTCCTCGCGGGTGGCGAGGTCGGAAAGCTCGAAAACGGTCAGGTCGGCCGAGAGGTCGAGATTGGCATCGCCGAGGAAGAAACGACCGAAGGTGCCGCGCGATGCAAACGGCAGCAACGAGGTCGCCAGATCGAAAGCGAACGGATGCTCGGCCTGCTTGAGCGCGTCGATGATGTGGTCGACAGTGCCGTCGCGGCCGTGCTCGTTCCACACCGCGTTCACCGCTTGGTCGATCAGGCCGCGCTCGGTATCGTTCAGGCGAGTCTCGTTGCGCGCCATCTGTGAAATAATCGACTTCAGCATAGCCAGGCAGTCGACCAGATAATCG
The DNA here is from genome assembly GCA_002723155.1 of Ponticaulis sp. Lineage (GTDB taxonomy): Bacteria > Pseudomonadota > Alphaproteobacteria > Caulobacterales > Hyphomonadaceae > Ponticaulis. Next base: position 28,785 of record PBNO01000013.1, read on the forward strand.
TCGTCGCCACCGGCGAGGTCCTCGTCGATCATCCGGAACGGGTTGATCGAGATGCCCGAAGAGAGCTTGAACTCGGTGAAGGTGCCGCCGAGCGCCTTCGCCATGTGCTCGAAGCTACGGCCGTCGTCGATGACGATGGTCTTCGCGCCGACGCCGGCAAAGCTCGCGGTCAGGTCCTGCAGAAGCACCGACTTGCCCGAGCCCGACTTGCCGGCGATCGCGACGTTATGGTTGCCCGCGCCGTTCTGAAACGGCGACCAGAACTGTGGCTGACCGCGCCGCCCGATGAACAGCAGGTGCGGGATATTACCGCCGACGAACTCGCCCTGGATGGGCGCGATCGCCGCGACGTTGGCCGAACGCATGGTGCGCAGCCGCTTCATCCGCTTGTAGTCGCCATCGAGGCCGTCGGCGAGCATCAGCGGGAAATGCGCCATGAAAGCGGGAAGCTGGATGTGGGTCTCGTCGATCAGGTCCCACCCGCTCGCCTTGTAGAGCGCCTTCAGCGTCCGTTCGCACGGTTCGCCGCGGCCCTTGGGGGCGATGATCGAGACCGCGTAGTAGCAGGAGACGAGTTTCTCGCCCTGCTTGACCCGGTCCTGCACGAACTGCCATTCGGCAGCCTCGGTGCGAAGCTTGGGGACCAGCTTGACACCCTTGCCTTCGGCCAGCGAGCTGGTGCGCGCGAACTTGTAGCCTGCCTTGCTTTCCGAGGTCTCTTGGCCAGGGATGATGCCGCAGACGGTTTGAAGCACAGGGCACGGCAGGTTGAGCTTGGCGTTGAAGATATCGCCGATGATCTTCTGCGTGTCCCACGGGGCCCAGCGATCGGGGAAGTTGCGCACTGCCATCGTGCGGATGTCGAAACGCTCCGGCACGAAATCCTTCATCTCGGGAACGCCTTCGACGCTCGAGCCGGTCGGCCGCAGCGACTGTGCATGAACGATGATCCGGTCCTTCTCGACGTGCGTCACGAGATCGCGCCGGACGCATTGCTCGTTGATCGGATCGAAGCGGTTATAACCCGGGACCTCGTCGCCAGCGCCGGTCGAGGGCGCGAGGAACTCGTCGAACAGGCGGATGAGATCGGTCGGCTCGAAATCGCGCACCGGCACGTCGATCGACTCGAGCGCTGACACGATGCCGTCGCGCATCGTGACGAGATCGTCGGTCGAGAGGCCCGAACCCTGCGAAATCCCCACAGCCATCACGACGCGGAAATTGCGCACGAAGAACGGACCGTCGCTTGCCAGCGTCGACCAGACACCGTTGCGTAGCTTGTCGATGCGGTGGCGCGCAAGCGTCTGGAAGACGCCCGATGCCTTGTAGCGCGGAAGCGCCCAGTCCTGCAGCTTCTCGGCGACGCGCGGGCTCGAATAGTTCGTCACGCTGAACTTGGTGCCGGGCAGCAGGATATCCGAGAACAGCGACCCGATGACGTCGTTCACGCGGTCGTTGGCGCCGACCAGCGGCGCAAGCTCGAGGATGAAGCCCTTCGAGCGGACCTGGTGGAAGATGCGCTTGTCTTCATCGAAGGAGCGGTAGCCGAGAAAATGCGAGAGCATCGGCACTGCGGGGGGTCGCGAACGCTGCTCGGGCTTGCGACTGTCACCAACGACGAGGTCGACGATATTGCTGAAGGCCTGCCACATTGCGGGTTACTCCTCGACGGTGCCCGGGAAGCTCGCAGCCTGTCGGCGGGCCTTCGGCTGCTGGGCTTCAAGGCGCTCCGACACCTGCGACTGGATCTGCGCGATCGGATTGGGCGTCTGCGCCGAGGCGACCTGCGCCTGCCCCTCGGTGGAGCCGGAAGGAGCGGCATCCATCACGCCCGGCGCGATCGCGAGAAACGGCGGAGCGCTCTCGGCCGCAGCGAGCAAGCCCTGCGAGCGCCCGCGCGAAGGTCCGCGCAGCGCCATCGCTTCCATCGCATCCCCACGACCGGGGAGCAAAGCGGCGGTCCTGACGACGCGTCGTTCAAACGACGCCCCGGTTGCGTCGGTGTAACCCGGAAAAACCACGGCGAGTTCGTAGGTCGGCGCGGAGGTGGCAACCGGCGCAGCGGCGACCTGCAGACCCTGCACCGGTACGCCGATACCGTCGTCCATCCGGTAGGGACCGGCGGGATTGAGGAGATCGGTCGAGCTGGTCTCCTCGATGCGCGCAAGCGCGCTGTCGTCGATCACACTCGAGGGCGCACAGACACCGTCGGGCGCTGAACAGCGGAAGCTTCCGGCAACATTGGTGCCTAGCGTGGTGCAGCCGCCGAGAGCCGTCCCGAGAAGGGCGAGCGAGATAAGGGCCTTCTGGTTCATGATGCGCTCCCTTCGAGCCAGCTTTCGAGGAATTCGCGCGGGCGGTACCCGTGGACCACGGCTCCATCCTCGCGCACGATCACAGGGGTGCCGTTGAAGCCGTGCTTGCGCGCAAACGCCTCGTTGGCATCGAGCCCGGTGGTGTCGCACTTTGCGCCGCTCGTTATGGCACCGCCGTCGTAGGCCTGCTCGACCGCGCGGCGCTTGTCGGGCGCGCAGATGACCGCTTCGGAAATCGGCCGGGTGCCAAGGACCGAGATTGGGCGCTCGACGACCTTCACATTGAGGGTCGCCAGCGTCTCGTGCAGCCGCTTGCAGTAGCCGCAGCGGAAGTCGCTGAAGACCGTGAGCGTCTTCGCGCCGCGGCCCATGACGACCGCTCCGCTCTTGGGCAACGCGGCCAGCGCGGCGGGATCGATCTGGCCGTCGTTACCGGAAGGGTTGCCCGGCGCCGCGGCACGGGCCTGCTGCGAAGCGTCGTCGCCTTCGCTCTGCGATCCCCCTCCCCCGACCAGCATGTCGGGGTTCATCTCGAGCAGGCGCGCCGCAGTCAGATCCTGCTTGGTCTCCATATCGTAGACGCGGCCGATGATGAGGTAGCGCGCGCCATGATCGATGTAGAACAGGTTCTGCCTCGCCTGGACTTCGCACACGCCTTTGATCTTCTCGCAATCGATCGCGGTGATCTCGGTCTTGGGCAGGCGCTCGCTGAGGGCGGCCTTGACCAGTTCCGGATCGTTCGTGCCGGCGGCTTGTGCGACTGCGGCGATAGCGGCGGCAGAGCTGATGAGGAGGCCCGCAACGAGCGCGACCTGCCAAGCTTTTCCCTTGAGTTCCATGTCGAGCCTCAATTCCTGATGAAGGTGCCGTCGAGGAACACGACCTCGACCTGCGCACCGGTGGGCATCTCGACGACCGGCTGATATTGCTCGGCACGTTCGATGAGATAATCGGACAGAGTGGTTCCAGCGGTAGCGGCGCCACCTCCGATGGCCTGAATTCCAACCTCTTCTGCTGATGGAAGGACCGGATCTTGGGCAATTCGCGGAATCTTCGTCGCGGTCGAAAACGCGTTCCCGACGCCGCTAAACAGGCCGGCGATGAAGGCTTGGGTAGTTAAGCCGCCTTCTCGGCTCACGACCCTTCCACGAATTCCGACCTTGCCGCCAAAAGCGATGAAGCCCTTGACCTCGGAGACCGCGAACCGGCCACCTGGTTGCGGGCAAGTCATGCGCTGCAGCTTGACATAGACCTTCTCGCTCGAGAGATCGCCATAGGCCGCACCGTTGACCATGCAGCCCTGAACGCGCGTGGCGAGCAGCTTGCCGTCGCCATAGACAGAGCGCGCGGGTCCAGTGACACGTAGCAGAACGGGCAGCGGGTCGCTCTGGCTGCGAGTGTTGGTGGTCGCATCGACACCGACCACCACCGTCGCCTTAGCCATTGAATTCGGCGGCAAATAGTTCGGAGAGTCGGTGTAAATAGCAGGAGCGCTCGATGGGTCGATCCGCGATGCCGTCCCCGACGCTGTGGTGAACGACACCATCTTGACGTCGTTGCTGCGACGCATCGGCTGTGCCGCCGCCGCGCCAGCGCCCTGAGCGGTCCCGGGGGCAGAGGACACGCCCAAAGCCTGCGCGGCGGCGACCGGCCCGGGGGCGGTCGGGCGAGCGTTCCCGCGGCTCGCCTGCTGGCGGAGCTGCTGGTTCTCGCGTTCGAACGCCTCGAGGACACGCTGGCCGTCTCGGGCCATGGCGGCGTTCTCGTTGCGAAGGGTCTCGATTTCGCTCTGGAGCTGCTGGACCTGCCCGCCCTGGGCTTCGAGGCCCTTGAGACGCTGGTCCTGCGTATTGATCTGGCCCTCGTACATCGCGACCCATTCCTGGTCGACTCGCTGGCGATTCATGAGGGCATCGGTCGAGACCACGGTCTCGGTCCCGCTTCCGGTCGCCTGCTCGATCTCGTCGTCGGTATCGAGGACGTACATGGCACCGAAAATCGCGATCGCGCCGCCAAGCCCGAACATGAGCATCTTCTGGCGCTTCTGCGTCTGCGAGTTCTCGGCGATCGTGCCACTGGCATCGAGCGCGTCGTGCTCGTCCATCTCGGCGGCATCGAGATCCTTGGGTTTGCGCTTGAGGAAATCCATGATGCTTACCTTCCTGCAGGGACGACGACGTAGGCGGCGGTGGCCTGGCCCTTCGCGAGGTCGCGATTGGAGATGCTGACGGCGATTGCACCGTCACCGGCGATGAGTTCTTCCTGCAGCGAGATCGGCGCATCGCCGGTGTTCTCGATCCGGAGGACCTTTCCGGTCATCGTCGGGCTGCGATATTCGCTGAGCAGCTGGACCTTGATCGCGCCCACGTTGACCGGCGCGCGAGCCGCATCGCTGATCTCGAAACCGCTGACGGAACGCTGTTCGAACATCGCCCGGACCAGGCCGACCGCGCGATCGTCGAGCGAGGCATTGGCCTGCAGCGTCTCGGGGCGGGCCTGCGGCCGCTCGACATCGGCGTTGGCGACGAACACCTGCACCGCCGCCTCGACCGCAACCTGGCAGTCGAACTTGTAGACGAAGCCATTCTGCGTCGTGCCGAAGAACGAGATGTTCGGCTTAGCATAGCCTTGCGGGACCGAGATATAGATGTCACCGCGGGTCGGCTCGTGGACGATCGAGAAGTCCTCGCTCTCGATGCCGCTCTGCACCCGCGAAACCGAGACGAACTGGTCGTCCTTCAGTGAAATGCGGGTCAGGTCCGATTTCGATGCCTGACACCGGACTTCCCCGTTATCCGCGACGAGAATCGTCTCGTCAGCGAGAGCGGGACTGGCCGTCAGGACAAGCCCGCTGGCGATGAGGGCCGCACCGGTCAGGCGCGAGAGGTGACACAGGCGCGATGCCAGCACCGATCCCGATGCGAACATGAGCGCGGAAACGAGCGGGTTCATTCGCCGTCCTCCTCCTTCTTGACGACGACGCCGAAGCCCTTGAGGCGGAGCGAAACGCCGGTGTATTTCCAGTTGAACTGGAAGATTTTGTGTTCGCGGCGGACGTCGCGCGAACCGACAATGGTGTGGAGCACACCGCCGACCTGGCTGGTCAGGGCATCGGGGTCGGTACGGATCCAGTCGATCGTGACGAACTGGGTGACCTGCGAGCCTTCCTGCTCGCCGACGATCTTCATCAGATCGGCCTTGAGCGCGCCGCGTGCCTCGGGCGCAGCGATCTTCACAATTCCGTCGAGCCAGTATTGCATGGTCTCGGGCGAGCGGTTGAGCGCGAGCTGCGCTGTGTCGCGGGTGACGGCTTCGAGATACTCTGGGGTGACTCCGGATGAGCTCAGCGCCATCTCGCTGGGCAGGATGGGTTGGAGGATCACCTCGCGATCGCGCGTCGAGGCAGCGGTGAACATGACGACCACCAGGATGCCAAGCACGATGCAGATAAGCGCCAGCAGATTGCGTTGTTTGAGGGTCCGCTGCGACGCCTCGTGAGCAAGAGAGATGTCCATGTCAGCCCGCCATCACTCGAAGATGAGACGGCGGAGCGACTTTCAGACCGAAGAATTCACCCGGCAAATGCCAATAGGCAAAATGCAGGATCCAATACATCGAACGCCCGGCCTTCAGTTTGCGATAACCGAACCATGCAGCGATGGCCCCTACGAGGCCGATGACTACGTGCTGCGCGAGAATTCCCCAGGCGAATGGGATCACCATCACGAGGAATTCATCAAGCGTCCAGAACCCGATCAGCTCGGGGTCGTCGAGATGCTTTGGGATGGAATACTGGTCCAAAAGTCGCCTCCGCCCAATTGGGTGGCGCCTTAAAACTGCAGTGCAGCCCTGGGGTCGCCACCCTTCGGATCAGTCCGATCTTGCGATCAGATCGTACCGGTGACCGTCGAGGTGACGATCGGCACACCGGTGCCGGCACCCACGCCGACGCCAACGGGGATCGCGACCTGGCCGAGGGAGAAACGGCCGGAGGCCAGCGCCACGATGCCGCCGGCGAGCGACAGCACGGTGATGATCTTGCCGCCCGAACCTTCGAGAAAGTCGGTGAATGCGTTGAGCGCGGTGTCGAACGTGGTGTCGGTACCGGCCATGGCGGCGTCGATCCCGAGCACGCTCATTCCGGCCACGGCAGCCACCGCGACGGCGAGGCTGCTGCCTGCCTGCTTCAGATTGAGAGCTTTCATGATGTTTCCCTTCTGGTTTCACGAATGACGCTATGCGCCACGACCAAAGGGGAACCTGCGGGAACCTTTTCTCAACCTATGCATTCGATGATGTTGGCGATTCTCGCCCGAATCGCCGAAATTTCTCGCCAGTGGGTTCCAATCCAAGCCACCCTGGGTTTGAATTCAGGACGGGGTGGGATCACATTCAAGCCATGCCAGCCTGTGAGCAGGACACCCTGGCTTATTTCCAACACCACCACCTTGCGCTAATCGATTCCGAAGAAAATCTCTGAATTTCGGAAGGTGACACGGCGCAATTGCGACGGAAGCTCATCGGGGAAGATATCCATGAGCACCGATCAAACCGTCGTTCACGAACTGCTTATCAGCGAGGAAGCCTTTGCGATCATCGCCGAGGCAATCCGCGTTCTTTCCATAGAAACATTGAAGTTTCAGAAGCTGCGAGACGTCGTCACCCACTGCCTCGAACGACTTCCGACATTCACAGACGACGCAGCCTCGCTCTACGAGGAACACCTCCCCTTCGACGGCCGCGTGCGGATTTATCTTAGACTGGATCAGGCCTCGAATCTTAAATTCGAGGCCCTGAGAACCGCTCTTTGCGAGCGCATCGGAGAACATTGCGGCGTCCGGGAAGCCGTAATATTCTGTGCATACGCGGTCTCACGACCGCAACTTTTCTCTTGCCAATAAGCCTGACCCTAATCCACAGTATGCATATGCATAGGGCGGGACGTTTGGAGGGATCATGGGAACGGGGTCGCAAACTGCTGTTAGACTGACATGCGAGCAACGACAGCAGGAATTCGCTGTCCTCATACAAGATCAAATGCGGCGCCAGGGCGTCAGCATCCGTCAACTCTACGTTGAGGGCTTAATTCGCCAGAACCACCGCAATGGCTTTTACAAACGGATCGCGAACGGCAGCCTCTCCCATGGAGAATTCAACCAAGTCGCAGAGCGTCTCGGGATCGACCCGGTCCGCGCGGCACTCACAGTCCACTGTTTCGCCAGCGGCCACGCATATGATGATCCGTGCTGCGAGACTTCGGCCGAGGTCGCGAAAGCGATAGCGGTCCAGCTGCCCGAAGAAATTGCCGCGTGCGACGGCGAGTTCGAACCGATCCGAGACGCATTGTGCCGTGGAATAGGCAAACGCACATCGAATGCGATCGCTCGATACCACGCTGCCGTCGCACAACGCGACGATGCCGCATTGCTCGACCGCGCATTCGGTTAAGGTTCGCTTGACGGACAATGAATTAAGGCCCAAGCCTTGTGACTAGTCACATGCGAATCAGCCAGACCGAGGGTGGGCAAGAATGCTAAGCCAGGACCGAAAGGCAGCGTCGCGTAAACGCCGCCGCGACGAGGGTTTCAAACCCATTGAAGTCTGGCTCCCCGAGCACATGATCGAGAAGATCGACCAGATGAAGGAAATGTCCTTCAGCTCGCGGGAAGCTGTTATCATGGCGCTGCTCCAGGACACAGTCGGATTGCAGCGCCCAGTGCAGACTGGAGATCAGCCAGCACTGCTTTGAAACAAAAAAGGGCTCCGCGCCAACGGAGCCCTTTTTGCACATCCTGTCTCTGGAGTGGCAATGTCTGCACTCTCCCTAGCGACAGACCGGAACGCTGGCAAGCGCTTTTGCGCGCGATGAGACGCGCGAACAGCTTGCCGGATTTGAGAGGCGCCGACGGCGCGTAACGTAGGGAGGTCAGCGACGCAGAAATGAAAAACCCGGGCAGTGCCCGGGCCTTTCGAAGGAAGCTGTAGTTTGCCGTGCCAGAGCATGGCGAGAGACAACGGCACCCTACCCGCTCCCTGACAACTTGCAAGCATTTTTCGCGATTCTCGCGAGGCTGACTTGCGTCTGCGCCGCACCTCGAGACTGAGGGAGCGAATGAATGAGTATTACCAATTCACAAGGTGGCACAGGACAGCGCCGCGGCCTGTCGCTGCTCGGAGACCTTCTCGGGACGCTACCGGGCTACGAGGGCATCGAGCTTGATGCGATCGAGCATCTCCCGAGTGAGGCCGATCGCGCGCGCTACAGCGCCAAGATCGCTTTGATGATGCAACAGTTCCCGGAGCAGGGCCGCAAGCCCACAGGGCGGCAGAGGCGTCGCGCCCTGCTGGACATCCTCGAAACCTTTGCGAGCCAGGCACCAGTAAGTGTCGCAGTGCCGCCCATCGTGTGGAAGTATCTTCATCTCGCAGGAGCCAAGATATGTGCGCGCGACGCTGACTGGGACAGTGCAAAGGGCCCGCTCATCGCCGCTTCAAACGATCATTTGCGGCGGGTTCTTGGCTGGAATGCAGCACGAACAAACATCGCGAAGCTGGCAGAATACGGCTTTGCCGTACCGTACTGCCTCGCCGGAAACGGGAAGCGCTATCTTGGGGGCGACGGAGATGGCGGGACCGAAGATGCATCAGGGTGGTCGCTAGGGCCGCTGTTGCTGCTGGAAACCTATATTTCGCAGCTCGCCGAGAGGGAAGACGGCCTGCGCCGTCAGCATGTCGAGTTTCCGAGACGGATCAAACGTGCAACGAGTGCGGCCTACCGGATCGTACGCGCCTTCGAGCAGGAAAGCTGGGCGCCGGCGACCCGGAAGAAGCTCGAGGCAATCGCCGATGCGCGTCGACTCTACGGCCGACGGATCCTTTCGGCATAGAGCGATCGGGCTTTTCCTGGTCCGAGGCCCCTGCCCTCTTCCAGTTCATCGACGGTTTGATCGCAATCCCAGATCGGCCGGGCCTCGACGAACTCCACACCCTCGCCCGTTTGAGCCAGATCGGACAGGCAACAGCGGCGCGGGCAAGCGGAAGGATCGGAACCGAGGCGGCAATACTTTGCGTGCTCATCACGGCTCACCATCTGCACGCCGGAGAGATCAGGAAAACACCTGACGCCTATATGGCCGCGCTCGTGAAACGGGCAGCGATCGGCGAGCTGAACATCGGACACACTTTGTTCGGTCGACGTGAGGCGATTTACGGACGCAGGGAAACGAAATCTTCTGTCAGGGTTAATACTATGCCAAGATCGAGCCATTAGGCAGGAGACCATGCAACCCGAAGCCCTTATCGCCTGGACGTCGCTCTACATTGCTGTCGGCATCATGGCGCTCATTTGCGCAGTGCTGGCAGTGATGGTCACCGCAGACGACTGGCGGACCAAGCGCTGGCGCCCTGCCCTTTCAACCAAGCTCGACAAGACGCTTCTGATCCCGAAGATCTGGCTTCGCTGGCAGGTCAACTACCTGAAAGGGGCGCCGGTGATCTTGGCGATCGCGCTATACTATGCCTGGAGCGTTGGGTTCTCAGTATTCTGGGATCTGTGACGACGGCGAAAACGATGCGAGTTGCACGCGCCGGAACGGGTTCGCGGCGAGAAGGACGGGCCGGGCAGCGGGAACGGGAGACCCATCGAGCGTCGCCATGATGGTACGGACGTAGGCCCGGGTCTCGCTGAAAGGCGGTATCCCGTCGTGCTTCTGGACGTTACCCGGTCCCGCATTGTACGCGGCGAGCGCCAAATCCCATGACCCGAAGCGATCGAGCTGCTCCTTGAGGTAGCGCGCCCCACCCCGCAGGTTCTCGCGGACATCCCATGGATTGGAGACGCCGAGGTACCGGGCCGTCCCGGGCATAAGCTGCGCCATCCCCATCGCCCCTGCCCCGCTTCGCGCATACGGCTGATATCGGCTTTCCTGCGACACCAGCGCATCGAAGAGTGCCACCGGAACACCGGCCTCGCACGCGGCCGTCAGGACATCGCTGAAATACAAGCGGCGACGTGCTTGGGCTTCCCCGCTGATCCCGAAACGGGGAAAATATCCGCTGGTCAAGCAGTCCGGATCGGCAAACGCTGGCGTAGTGTAAACCGACCGCGCAACGAAGGGAGAGCGCCCTCCCCTCATCCAGGACGGAACGTAAGGACGCTCCGGCACCTCCTCGAGCGTTGGATCTTCAGACGCCATAGCATCGAACTCCGCCTGCAAGCCCCACGTGTCCGCGGCCGCAGGCTGTTCGACTGGTTCAGGTTTCGCGACCGAACCCGGAACGAGAACGGAAAATGCTGACTCGCGATCCGAGGAAAACGCATCGAGCCTGGCTTGCTGGGCGCTCACCTGGGAGGCGACAAGCGCCAGAGCGGCAACGGCAATCTTTTTCATAACCACACCTTTCAGCGTGGTTCGGTTATCGCTCTATCGTCCTATGGCCATCCGTATACGAACGCAAGAGGATAGCGAGGCGAAAGCTCAACGGGGTCACGACATAGAAGGGGCCCAGATATACGCTAAGGAATTTGCGGCACCGGAAGGGAAAGCATGTTCCGTAGCGGGCGCATGTCACCGGCGAGAGAGGGAGCGTCCGTCCAGAGGTAGTCGCCGGTCAGGTTTATGTGTTGCCAACCGAGCGGCGAGAGATGGCGCAAAAATTCGTTGGGCACGAGATATCCGTTGCGCTCGTGTTGCCGAAGCGCGGCTTCGAGATAGGTCGTGTTCCACAGCACGATCGCGCCGGCAACGAGGTTGAGCGCGTTGGCGCGGTGGCTTTGTGATTGAATCCCGTGATCGCGCAGGCGGCCGAGCCGGTGAAAAAAGATTGCCCTCTTCAGAGCGTTTTCCGCTTCGCCTTTGTTGAGCTCTTGGGTCGCGCGGCGACGCTCTTCGGGGTTTTCGATCCAGTCCAGCGTGAACAAAGTGCGCTCGACCCGTCCGATCTCGCGTAGCGCCAAGGCGAGTCCGTTCGCGCGCGGATAGGAGCCGAGCCTTTCAAGCATCGCCGAAGCGCTGGTGACGCCGGTGCGGATTGATGCAGCAAGCCGCAGGATGTCGTCCCAATGCGCCGCTATCAGTTTCTCGTCGATTGGCGCGGCAACAAGCGGGCCGATTTCGTCGCCTGGGATCAATCCGCTGAACAGATGAAGCTTGCGAGCGGCGATGTTCGGGATACGCGGTGCGAAGCGAAATCCGAGCAGGTGACAGAGCGCGAAGACATGGTCTGAAACCCCGCCGCCATCGGTGTGATGACGTTCGATGCGCAGCTCGGCACCGTGATGCAATAAGCCGTCAAGAACATGCGCCGCCTCGCCTGCGGTCGCCGAGATGACCTTGCTGTGGAAGGGCGCATAGCGGTCTGAAACGTGGGTATAGAAGGAAACTGAAGGCTCCGATCCCTTGTGAGGATTGATCGCACCTGTAGCTTGGGCCCGCCGGTCGAGCGGGAAATGCTGACCATCGGAGCTTGAGGCGATCCCATCACCAAAATGGCTGGCGAGCGGCATTTGCTGTTGTGCATTCACGAGGCGGGAAAGCGCGGCCCCGTAGGTATCTTCACGCAGATGCCATGATGCGGCCCATGACAGCTGGCGCTGAGTTACGAGGCTGCATGCCTCGGCCATTCGGGAGTGACCCAGGTTGGTTGCGTCCGCCAGCACGGCCATAAGTATCGTCCGAGGTTCGTCATGCTGACGACCCGTCGACACATGCGTGAAGCAGTCTGAAAACCCAGTCCAGCGATCAACGTCTGCGAGAAGGTCTGTGATACGGATCGCAGGCAGCTGCGCGTAGAGCGGCGCGAGCATACCTTCTGCGTCCTCGGGAACCAACGCAGTCAGAGGCGAGATCTTCAGCCGCCCGGCACGCAGATCGACGTCCCTGAGCTCTTCGCGCGCCAGCTTGCCGCGAAACTGCGTAAGCCGGTCTTCAATCTCCTCCCGCTTCATGGGGTGACGACACGAAAGTGTCGCCTGCGTACGCCAGCCCGGAAGGCGTGGTGAACGGCGGATGGTGGGTCAGCGTGAAGGCCAAACCCAACGGAAGTAATGGTCTTCGTCGCTATGCAGGAATGTCTCGCCGCAGTCCTTCTCCAACCGGTATGTTCTGGTGTCTGGATCGCCTGCCAGGCCGGTGAGCAGCCGTTCGCTGTGCGAGACTACGACGATCTGGCAGGTCTTTGCCGCTGTGGTCAGGAGCCGGGCCAGCGGATCCAGCAAGGTTGGGTGGAGACTGGATTCCGGTTCGTTGAGGATGAGGATTTCCGGTTTGCTCGGTGCCAGCAGTGCGGCACACAGCATGATGTAGCGCAGGGTGCCGTCCGACAGTTCGCTGGCCCGTAATGGCCGGAGCAGACCGCGCTGCCGCATGGCGATGCTGCCGTCCTCGCCGCTGCCGACCGACGATCCGGGAAAGGCGTCCTCGATCGCGTCGTTGAAAGCCGCACCTTCACCGATCGCATGGATCGTCGCGATTGCCGCGGCCAGATCGGCACCGTCATTGGCCAGTGCCGGCGTGTAGGTGACGATCTGGGCCTTTCGCGCTGGTGCGTCCACGTCGGTGCGCAGGTTGTCGTAGAAGCGCCAGTTGCGCATGCGCTCGCGCATTAGGAGCATTTCCAGCCCGTCCTCGCGATCGGAGGAATGGGTGACCATGCTGTCGAAGGGGTGGAGATTCTCCATCCCGGTCCGCCATTCGCCCGTCGCCGCCCGCCGGACACGGATCATCGGGCCGCGGCGTTCCGCGAACAGGTTCGCCCGGCCAAGAATGCCGCCTGTCCACATTGCCTCGACCTTGATCTCCGGGTCGAAGGCGAAGGTCGACCCCGGCAAGGGCAGGCCCAGATCGATGGCATAGCCCAGATCGTCACCGGAGAAACCAAGGCGCAGGCTGACGGGACCGGATCGCACAGTTCCCTGGATGGGGAACTTGCCGCTTCGCATGTCCTGGCTGATGCGCTCGGGACCTGCCCATAGCGTCGAGTGCAGGCCGCCTTCGCGCGCGAGGGAGTTGATCAGACGCCCTTGCGCCACATCGGCGAGCAGGCGCAGGGCGCGGTAGACGCTGGATTTGCCGGTCCCGTTGGCGCCGGTGATGATCGTCAGCGGGGCAAGCAGCAGCTTGATGTCCCGGAGGGAGCGGTAGCCGGAGACGGCCAGTTGTGAAATCACCGGCATCCTCCGCCTCAACGTCTAAACGGGATGACGACGGCCTGGTCGAGAAAGGCGCGCATGCCCTCTTCCTCGACGGTGCGCCGGAAGGCGGCCCATGCGGCATCGTCGGTGATGAAGGGATCGTCCCACACCGTCGAGGTGCCGCTCTGGTTCACCACCTCCAGCGTCCAGCCCGGCTCGTCTTCGAGGCGGATGATGTGGACCTCGACCGTGATGCCTTGCTCGGTGACGGTGCCGGACAGGCCGGAGGTGACGATGTTCGGATCGCGTTCGCCTGTCATGCGCCTGTCCTCGCCGTTCCGCCGACGCGCTGTGCGCCCGCACCTTCCAGCGCCTTGTAGAGCGCCGTCTTGCCGATCTTCAGCCGCGCGGCCGCCTCGCGCACCGTCAGGCCTGCGGCAATGTGCGCGCGCGCCTTGCGCAGCTTGTCAGGTGTGACGACCGGACGCCGCCCACCCTGCGCCCCGCGCTCACGCGCGGCACGCAGGCCGGCTTGCGTGCGCTCGCGGATCAGGTCGCGTTCGAACTGGGCCAGGCTGCCGAAGATGTTGAACACCAGCATCCCGCCCGGCGTCGTGGTGTCGATGTTCTCGGTCAGCGAGCGGAATCCAATCCCGCGCACTGCCAGGTCGCCAACTTGCGCGATCAGATGGCGCATCGAGCGGCCGAGGCGGTCGAGCTTCCAGACGACCAGCGTGTCGCCGGCCCGCAGATAGGCGAGCGCCTCGGCGAGCCCCGGCCGGTCAGCCCTGGCCCCCGACGCCTGATCGTCGAACGTGCGCTCGCAACCGGCGCGGACCAGCGCGTCATGCTGGAGCGCCAGCTTCTGGTCGGCGGTGGAGACGCGCGCATAGCCGATCAGCGCCATGCGCGGGTCCGAAGTGTCCGTTTTCGCATCTCCACGCGATCTTGTCCGAATCGCCGTCGAAGGTCCAGAGTTGACGGACACATTCACGCTGGCCGTACAATCACCGTCTGACGGACAGCCTCAAGGAGGTTCAGGGTTCATGGCGAGGCGACGCCTGCTCACCCGCGAGGCGCTGGCGCGTCAGTTCGATCCCCCGACCGACGAACGCGAGATCGCGCGACATTTCACCCTGTCACGCGAGGATCTCGATTGGGTTTCGATCCGGCGTGGTCCCGCATCGCAGCTCGGTTACGCCATGACGCTTCTTTATATGCGCTGGCCCGGGCGGGTACTCGGCGCGGACGAGACGCCGCCCGCATCAGTCCTGTCATTCGTCGCCCGTCAGCTCGATGTGCCTGAGGCGGCCTGGCGTGACTATGGCCGTCGTGATCCGACGCGCCGTGCGCATCTCGCCGATCTGGCACGGCGCCTGGGCTATCGAGCGTTCGGCCGGACCGACTTCCACGCACTGGCCACCTTCGCCATGCCCGTGGCGCAGACCATCATCCAGCCATTGCAGCTGGCCGAGATCGTCATCGACGAAATGCGACGTCGTCGCCTGTTGCTGCCGCCCGTCACCGTCATCGAGGCAATCGTACGACGATCGCGCCGGCAGGCCGACGAACTCGTCCACGATGTGCTGACCGAGGGGCTGGGTGATGGCGGACGTACCCGCCTCGATGCGCTGCTCGCCCGTCGTGGCGACCGGGGTGCGACGTGGCTGTCGTGGCTGCGCAACCCGCCGCTGTCGCCGGCACCGCGCAACGTCATGCGCCTGCTTGAACGACTGGATCATGTCCGGGCGATCGGACTGGCCCCGGCGCGAGCTGCGACGATCCCCACCGCGGCCTTCGACCGCATCGCCGACGAAGCCGTGCGGATCACGCCGCAGCATCTGGCGGAACTGCCCGACCAGCGCCGTCATGCCGTCCTGGCAGCGGCCGCGCTGCGGCTTCGCGAGAGCCTCGCCGATGCGGTGCTGACGATGATGGACAAGCTGCTCGGCAGCATGATGCGGCGCGCCGAGAACCGGACGCGGGACAAGGCGCTGGGTACGATCCGCGCGCTCCAAACACAGTTGCGCCTGCTCACTGGCTCCTGCCGCCTCCTGATCGATGCACGAGCGCAAGGGCTGGACTCGCTTGCCGCGATGGCGATCGACTGGGAGAAACTGAGGACAGCAGTCGGGGAGGCGGAGATACTGGTCGCACCGGAGACGACCGACCGTACCGCCGAGCTGATCGACCGGCATCGTTCGCTGCGCCCGGTGATTGGGCCGTTCCTCAACGCCTTCACCTTCCAGGGTGCTGGCCCGGTGCAAGGGCTGCTCGATGCGGTCCGGGTCGTCGGCGATGTCTATCGGACCGGCAGGCGGCGCCTACCCGACAATCCACCGCTTCGCTTCGTGCCGCCATCGTGGCGGCCTTTTGTGCTGCGCGACGGGCAGGTCGTCCGCGCAGCCTATGAACTGTGCGCTCTCACCCAGTTGCGCGACCGGCTGCGTGCCGGCGACATATGGGTGGAGGAAAGCCGCCAGTATCGTGCTTTCGACAGCTACCTCCTGCCGCCCGCCACATTCGCGGCGCTACGCGATCGCGGGCCGTTGCCGTTGGCGATCGACACCGACTTCGATACCTTCATTGCCGGTCGCCGCGCCCGCCTCGATACCGCGATCGAACAAGTCACGGCGCTTGCCCGGCAGGGGGAACTGCCTCAGGTACGGCTCGACGCCGGCGGGCTCGTCATCTCGCCGCTCAAGGCCATGACCCTGCCCGATGCGGAGGACGTGCGGCGCATGGTCTACGACCGCCTGCCGCGTGTGAAGATCACCGATCTGTTGCTGGAGGTCGATGGCTGGACCGGCTTTTCCGAATGCTTCACTCATCGACGCTCCGGTCGACCGGCCGATGATCGTAACGCGCTTCTCACCGTGATCCTGGCGGACGGCATCAATCTCGGCCTGACGCGCATGGCGGATACCTGCCAGGCGGCCACCCTGCGCCAGCTCGCACATCTGCATGACTGGCACGTCAGCGAGAGCGCCTATGGCGCAGCGCTGGCGCGACTGATCGACGCGCATCGCGCCCTGCCGCTAAGCAGCCTGTGGGGCGACGGCACCACGTCGTCGAGCGATGGCCAGCTCTTTCACGCCGGCGGGCGCGGGGCTGCGATCGGTGTCATCAACGCGCGTAACGGCAACGAACCCGGCGTCAGCTTCTACACCCACATTTCGGATCAATATGACCCGTTCGCGAGCAGGGTGATCGCGGCGACAGCAGGCGAGGCGCCCTATGTCCTTGACGGGCTGCTCTACCATGCCACCGGTCTGTCGATCGAAGAACATTACACCGATACCGGCGGGGCCTCCGACCATGTATTTGGCCTCATGCCGTTCTTCGGCTACCGCTTCGCGCCGCGTTTGCGGGATCTGAAGGAACGGCGCCTGCATCTGCTGCCGCAGCAGGATGCCGGGGCGCTGCTCGCCGGACTGACCGGCGATCCGGTCGCGGTCGGCCACGTCGCTGACCATTGGGACGAACTGCTCCGGCTCGTCACCTCGATCCGCAGCGGCACCGTCACCGCCTCCGCGATGCTGCGCCGGTTGTCCGCCTATCCACGCCAGAACGGCCTTGCCCTCGCGTTGCGCGATGTCGGTCGGATCGAACGCTCGATCTTCATGCTCGACTGGTTGCGCGACATCGACCTGCGCCGGCGTGCCCAGGCCGGGCTCAACAAGGGAGAGGCGCGCAACGCTCTCGCGCGAGCCCTGTTCTTCAACCAGCTCGGCGAACTGCGCGACCGCCGGTTCGAAAATCAGACCTACCGCGCCTCCGGGCTCAACCTGCTCGTCGCCGCCATCATTCTGTGGAACACCCGCTATCTCGAACAAGCTATCGCCGGCATGGCGGTGCCGCCTGAAGCCGCCCGCCACATCGCACCGCTCGGGTGGGAGCATATCTCACTCACCGGCGACTATCGATGGAACACCGACGAGCGCCCTCCCGCCGGCCGGCTTAGGCCGCTACGCACACCCGCATCGTTGCTCGCTGCATGACGCGGCCACGTGTTCGCCTATCGTTCACGTCTGGCGTACGCGCAGCGTACTTTCGTGTCATAGCCCCTATCAGGCGCACAAACCGTCCCGCTTTCCTGCCCCCTGATGGAAAATCAAATAAGCCCTTGACCCTATAGCTACTACAGGCCGTAATCGTTCCAGCAACCCTCGCCGAAGGAAGGCGAGCGATATGGACAAACGATACTTGCGACAAACGCCTTTGCTGGACTTTGCCTCGCCAATCATCCGCGATCTCCTGGCGGCGCGGGGTTGGTGTGCATTGACCCCGTTCGAAAGAATCGGACAGGCTTACGCTTTTGTCCGTGACGAAACCGCCTTCGGCTACAACAGGTCCGATGACATTCCCGCATCGAAGGTTCTCAAGGACGGTTATGGTCAGTGCAACACCAAGGGAACCTTGTTGATGGCGCTTTTGCGGGCGCTGAAGATTCCGTGTCGCCTGCACGGATTTACCATCCACAAGGGATTGCAGCGCGGCGTTGTCCCTGAGCTGGTCTATCCCCTTGCCCCGAACAGCATCCTTCATAGCTGGGTCGAAATCGCGCATGATGGCCGCTGGATCAATCTCGAAGGCTTCATTCTGGATCGGCCCTTTCTTCAGGCGCTACAGGCGAAATTTGCCGGTGAGACGAACAGCCTGTGCGGCTACGGAGCCGGAACCGATTGCCTGTCGTCGCCGCCGATCGACTGGCTTGGGCAGGACACCTATATCCAGCGCACGGGGATCAACGCCGACTTGGGGCTGTTCGACAGTCCCGATGACTTCTACGCGCGCCACAGGCAGCGTTTGGGGACGGCTCGCGAATGGATGTATCAAAACTTCGTGCGGCACTGGATGAACCGGCGTGTTGAAAAGGTTCGGCAGGCAAGATTCCGAAAATCCCTCGCGGTCCAGCAACGCACGATCATCCGGAATGATGCAGAAACCGTTTAGGGTATGCAGCGCACGCCGCCCATATGGCGCTTTGCGGTGAAACCATAGACCGCTCCGATCCTTGTTGAATACCTGAATATAGGCTAGGGGGGTATCTTATGCCTCACCTCTCCAGAAACGACTCCGACCTCCTCGCCCGCGTAAAGCGCATCGCTGGGCAAGTCGCGGCCGTGGAACGCGGCCTGACTGAGAAAGCGCCCTGCGCCGATATTCTTCACCTCGTCGCAGCAGTGCGCGGCGCGGTGAACGGGCTGATGGACGAAATCATCGTTGATCATCTCGACCAGCATGTCGCAAAGCCTGGTCTCGGCGACGCCGAACGGGCGACGGGGGCGGCAGAACTGGCGACCGTGATCCGGCGCTATTCCAAATGACACGCGGCCCGGACCTTGCGCGATCGGTCGAAGCTCTCGCGCACGATCACAATTTCCTTGGCGCGGCACATGACGACAATGCCCGGCGCACGCGCATCGTCGTCGTCCTGACTTTCGCCATGATGATTGGCGAAATCGCCGCCGGCTATCTCACAGGCTCGATGGCGCTGCTTGCCGACGGCTTCCACATGGCGACCCATGCCGGTGCGCTCGGTGTCGCCGCCTTCGCCTACAGCTATGCCCGGCGCCATGCGGGCGATCGACGTTTCACCTTCGGAACCGGCAAGGTTGGTGAGCTGGCCGGTTTCGCCAGCGCCTTTGTTCTTGCCATCATCGCGCTTGGCATCGGCGTCGAATCCGTGAGGCGGCTCCTTGCCCCGACTGACATCGCGTATGCCGAAGCAATATGGATCGCGGTCCTTGGCCTGATCGTCAATCTCATCAGCGCCTGGCTGCTCGGCGGCGACCATCATCTCGATCACCATGACCATCACGGCCACGGTCATGCCCATCATGAGCATGACAACAATCTGCGCTCGGCCTATTTCCATGTGCTGGCCGACGCGCTCACCTCCATGCTCGCCATCGTCGCGCTCCTCGCCGGCCTTTATTTGGGTTGGCGCTGGATGGACGCGGCGATGGGCATCGTCGGCGCGGCCGTCATTGCCCGCTGGTCATGGGGCCTGCTGCGCGACAGTTCGGCCGTGCTCGTCGACGCCGCCGCCGATCCCAGTCTTGAAGAAGAAATCCGGAAGGCGGTCGAGGACGGCGATGCCAGGATTACGGATCTTCATATCTGGCGGGTCGGGCCAGGCAAGTTCGCCGCCATCGTCGCGCTCGTCGCGGAACGCCCCTTGCCACCCGACGATTACGCCAGACGTGTGCGCGTGCATGATGAGCTGGTTCATGTCACTATAGAGCCGCACCCGGCCTGAGAGGAGATAGGCCCATGCGCGAGCAACGCAGTCGCTATTCGACGGTTTCGATCCTGCTGCACTGGACCATCTTCGTGCTGATCTTCGCCAACGCGACCTTCGGTGGCTGGATGGAGGAAGCCGCCCCGAACGAAAAGCTGGACTATTACCAGCTTCACAAATCGGTTGGAATCACCGTCCTGTTGCTGAGCCTTGTCCGGCTTGGCTGGCGCATCGCCCATCCCTGGCCCCCCTTTCCAGATAATATGACGACATGGGAACGCATCATTGCGCGCGGCACGCATATCCTGTTCTATGTTTTGATGATGGGTGCACCTCTCCTTGGGTGGGCGGCAGCTTCGGCAGGCGGCTCCCCTGAAACACCACTTTTCGGTGCGCTCCCCGGCCCCAATTTACCAGTGCCGCAAGGGGAAGAACTGTCCGAGACGCTGGGTGGCCTTCACAAGGCAATGGTGAAGGCGATCTATGTCGTTCTAGGGTTGCATGTCCTTGGGGCGCTTAAACACCATTACCTCGACAAGGACGAGGTTCTTCACCGTATGCTGCCGTTGCTGCGCGATCCGCAGCGATGAATCGTCTATTCACCGCGAGTTCAATTGCCGTTCTTCAAATTGGCTCCGTTGGGCTTTTCGATGCCCAGGAGAGGTAGAATGAAATTTCTGATGATACTTGGCGCTGCCGCGCTTGCGGCCATGACGCCTTCGGTCGCGATGGCTCAGCATCATGGCGATCGCGGCAGTCATGAACGCAGCGTAAGCCGTCACGGCAACAGCGGCCACGTCGCGCCTTCCTACGGCCGCTACTACGATCAGCGGTATCGTGGCTACGACCGGCGTTATGGTTACGATCGCCACGAACGACGTTATGACCGGCATGACCGACCACGGCACGAACGTCGCCGCCATCATCAACGGCGCGGGCACCATTGACGAGGACGGGAGCTGATTTCTAGTTCTCACTCACACGCGTTGCCATGCGCGGCCGCTCCTTCCTGATGGGAACGATGGTGCATCACACAGCGCCGCTTGGAACCTGATTCATTCAGGGGCGATGGCGAAGCCGCCCTGTTCCTACCGTAGCCGGGCTTGGCACATCCTGCTCGCCGCTGGGTTCTTCCAGATCGGCGAGGATGGGACAGTCGGGCCGGTCATCACCCGCGCAGCAATCCACCAGTGTCCCGAGCGTGGCGGTCATCTGTTCGAGGCTTTCGATCCGCTCCTGGAGCTGGGCAATATGCGCCTGAGCGATCCGCTTCACGTCGGCGCTCTGGCGGGATTTGTCCCGCCAGAGGCTCAGCAGTTCATTGATCTCCGCGACCGAGAAACCGAGATCACGCGCCCGCCGGATGAACCGCAGCATATGGACATCCGATGGCGAGTAGTCGCGATAGCCGGAATCCTTGCGATCGGCTTTCGGAATGAGGCCGGTCTGCTCATAATAGCGGATCATCTTGGCAGAGACGCCCGATGCCTTGGATGCTTGTCCGATATTCATGATGCTTCTCGTGCCTTAACCATGCTGTGCCATCGGTATTGCCCTTTCAGGGGGCTGGAATCCGCGCAGGCGCAGCGAGTTACCCAGAACAAAAATGCTCGACATCGCCATAGCACCCGCAGCGAACACCGGCGACAACAGGATGCCCCAGCCAGGATAGAGAGCGCCCGCAGCGACCGGAATTAGCGCCGTGTTATAGGCGAACGCCCAAAACAGGTTCTGGCGAATGTTACCGATCGTCGCGCGCGACAGCGCGATGGCCGTCGCCACGCCATTCAGATGACCGGACATGAGCACAACATCGGCCGCCTCGATCGCGATGTCCGTGCCAGTGCCGACGGCAAGGCCAACGTCGGCCGCCGCCAGGGCGGGCGCGTCGTTGATCCCATCGCCGACGAAGGCGACCCGGCCATGCTCCGCCTTGAGCCGGGCGATGGCCTCCACCTTCCCATCGGGCAGCACTTCGGCAATCACTTCGTCGATACCGAGCTGGCGGGCGATGGCCTCCGCCGTCATGCGGTTATCGCCCGTAATCATCGCGACCTTGAGGCCCAAAGCGTGCAGTGCCGCGATGGCGGCGGGCGTGGTGTCCTTGATCGGATCGGCCACGGCGACGATCGCCGCGAGGCGGCCGCCAATAGCGGCATAGAGCGGCGACTTGCCTTCCTGGCCCAACCGCTCAGCCGTTGCGGCGAAAGCGCCGACATCCAGCCCCAGCTCGCGCATGTAGCGATCGGCGCCAATCTGGACCAGTTCTCTCCCAGCGACCGCCTTGACCCCAAAGCCAGTGATGGATTCAAAGTCGTCGATCGCGGGCAATGCGATGCCTTCGGACTTGGCCGCGTCCACGATCGCACTGGCAATCGGATGCTCAGACTTGTCCTCGACAGCGGCGACCAGACCCAGCACCTTGGTCCGGTCGAACTCATCCATAACTTGAAGATCGGTGAGCGCAGGGCGGCCCTCCGTCAGTGTTCCGGTCTTGTCGACGGCAACGACCCTGGCATCCTTGAGAAGCTGGAGAGCTTCCCCCTTGCGGAACAGGATGCCCAGTTCGGCGCCGCGCCCGGTGCCCACCATGATCGCTGTTGGCGTCGCAAGGCCCATGGCGCATGGGCAGGCGATGATGAGCACCGCCACTGCATTGACCAGAGCGAAGGTCAGGGCGGGCGACGGGCCGAACCACAGCCAGGCGGCGAAAGTCAGCGCCGCCACCGCGAACACGGCGGGGACGAACCACATCGTCACCTTGTCCACCAGCGCCTGGATCGGCAGCTTTGATCCTTGCGCCTGCTCGACCATGCGAATGATCTGCGACAGCATCGTGGCCTGGCCGACAGCGGTTGCGCGGAAGGCCAAGGCGCCCTTTTGATTGACGGTTCCGCCGACGAGCGTTGCCCCTTCGACCTTGGCGACCGGGATCGGCTCGCCGGTAATCATCGACTCATCGACGTAGCTATCCCCTTCCGTGACTTCGCCATCGACGGGAATACGCTCGCCGGGACGCACCTCGATGATGTCGCCGGTGACGACTTCGTTGATGGAAACCTCCACCAATGCGCCATCGCGACGGACGCGGGCCGTCTTGGCCTGCAACCCGACGAGGCGCTTGATCGCCTCGGACGTTCGACCCTTTGCGCGGGCTTCCAGATAGCGACCCAGCAGGATCAGAGCGATGATGACGGCCGCCGCTTCATAATAGACGTTGACCGTCCCCACCGGCAGCAGGCCGGGAGCGAAGGTGGCGACCAGCGAATAGACATAGGCGGCAAGCGTGCCCACCGCGACTAGCGAGTTCATGTCGGGCGCGAGCCGCACCAGTGCGGGCAGGCCCTTCTCGTAGAAACGAATGCCGGGGAATGCGAGCACCAGCGTCGTCAGGACGAATTGAATATACCAGCTCGTCTGAATGCCGATCGTCCGGCCGATCAGTTCGTGCGCGCCGGGAATGACGTGACTGCCCATTTCGAGCAGAAACACCGGCAGGGCGAGCGCCGCGGCGATGGTGAAGTCCCGCTTGAGATCCCGGCGCTCGGCATCCTTGCGCTCGGCCGTTTCCTCGTCGCCCGTTGCGCTCGCCTCGATCGGGCGCGCGGTATATCCCGCGCTCGCGATCGTGGCGATGAGCGCCTGTAAATCGGCTGCGCCGCGCACGCTCGCGCGCTCCATCGCCAGATTGACGGTGGCCTCGGTGACGCCGGGGATGGCTTTTATCGCCCGTTCCACACGCCCGACACAGGATGCACAGGTCATCCCTTCCACCGCCAACTCGACGCTCGCGGACGGCACGCTGTAACCGGCGTCCTCGACCGCCTGCACCAGCGCCTTCCGATCGACGAAACCGCTGGCCTGAATGTCGGCGCGTTCCGTCGCCAGATTGACGTTAACGGACTGAACGCCTTCGACCTTGTTCAGCGAACGTTCGATGCGCGCTACGCACGACGCGCAAGTCATACCCTCAATCGGCAAGCTGAACGCCGAATCGGCGAGATTCGTTGAATCTCCTTGGATTTTCGCGGCTAGCATTGCTCGATACTCCACGCTTCATGATTGGAACTTGCATCAAAATGCAGGTTCCAATCGTGGGAAGGTCAAGAGCAAAGATAGGGTGCCCTCAGGTAAGGGCCTCGCAGCCACGACAATGAGATCAAAATTCGCTCCCAATCACGGCGCAACGCCGGAAGGTGCAATCTCCTTCATGATAAAGACCGTGAGACCGGCCTTGACCTTCCAACGATGGGAAAGGTTAGCTTGTGATTCGTCGTTAGAAACAATGGAGATTTTCAATGCAGTTTCACGTCGAAAACATGAGCTGTGGTTCGTGCGTCAAGCATATCACGCAGGCTGTCGCGGCGATCGACCCGAATGCGAAGGTCGAAGTGGATATCGCGGCCAAGAAAGTCACGGTCGATAGCGTGGCCACCGCGCAGGCCATCGAAGCCGCGCTCGCGGCAGACGGTTATCCCGCGCGAGCCATTGAACAGGCCTGAGAGACGATCATGAACAAGCTGACGCCTATATTCATTGCGGGCGCGCTCCTGGCCGTCGGCGTTCTCGCTTACGCACAATCTGGAATCGGCCCGCAGGCGAATGGAGTAACACTGATGCAAAGCGCTCATGGCGGGCATGGAAGCCCGGAATATTCAGATAACCCGGTTATCCGCGATTATCAGACGGCGAACGACAAGATGCACGCCGATATGGAGATCGAGTTCACCGGCGATGCCGACGTCGATTTCATGCGCGGCATGATCCCGCACCACCAGGGCGCCATTGATATGGCCAAGGTCGCTCTCGAACACGGGAAAGACCCCAAGGTTCGCAAACTGGCGCAGGATGTCATTACCGCTCAGGAAGGCGAGATCGCGATGATGCAGAAATGGCTTGCCGATCGGAGCAAGTAGCCCCCCGACCAGCACCGCCTTGCTCGTGCAGCCCGACATTGACTAGCCCTCCAGGATCGACCGATCCTGGAGGGCTATCCTTTTGACAGTCATCAACAGCCACCGTTCGATCAGTCGTCGGCGTGATCTTCATCTATATGGCTGAGCATATCGACGAGCATGGTGCTCACATGCTCGTCGGCCACCTCATAAAAAACCTTCTTGGCCTGCCGTTCGCTGCGAACGAGGCGGGCACCGCGCAACAGACGAAGATGATGGCTCACCAGCGTCTGAGAGAGATTGAGGGATTTTGCGATGTCCCCCACCGCCTTGGGACTTTGCAAGCAGAACAGCAGAATGCGCAGGCGGGACGGGTCGCCGAGCAAGCGAAAGGTTTCGGCCAGAATGGCGACCCGCTGTGTGCTCGACTGAAAGTCCGAAACGTCGTCTGTGTTCATAGACCCGCCACCCGATAATGGAACATATCACGATATGTTCACATATATCATCTCATGAAGACCATTGCACGGCTCAGGTCCATGTCATGCGCGGTGCCGATTGGAGAACCGGCACCCCCGATCCCTCAATAGATCGGTCGCGGGTTGAGCAGACTTCAATGGGCATGTGCGTGACAAGCCGATCCGTGCTCATGCTTTTGATTCAGCCTGCCGCCGGGCGCCAGACTGCACGTCTCGCCTTCCTCGTTCCAGTCGACAGCCACGGTGGCGTGCTCGATCTCGAAATGGCTCTCCAACTCGCGCTCGACTGCGCGCACGACCATGCGGGCCTCGGCGTCGTTCGTGGGCCGGACGTGCATCGTCGCCAGCGTGCGGCCCGACGTGATCGACCACACATGGATATGGCCAACCGCAGCCACGCCCGGCACATGCTCCAGCAAATGACGCTCGATTTTCTCCGGCGCGGCACCATCGGGCGCACCTTCGAGCAGGATGTGCAGCGATCTGGCGGCCAGCTTCCATGCGCTCCGCAGGACCAGCAGCGAAACGAGGACCGACAGGATCGGGTCGATCGGCGTCCAGCCCGTCAAATAGATCACGATCGCAGCCCCCACGGCGCCGACCGAGCCAAGCAAGTCGCCCAGGACGTGCAGCGCCGCACCCTTGATGTTGACATGCTCGCTGTCGCCGCGCGTCAGAATCCAGAATACGAGGATGTTGACCAGCAATCCCGCGACTGCGACGCCGAACATCGGTCCTGCGAGGATCGGTTGCGGCTCCTGAAAGCGTTCCCAGGCCTCATAGACGATCCAGCCCACGATTGCGAACAAGGTGACGGCGTTGACGAAGCCGGCGACCACCTCAAATCGTAGATAGCCGAAGGTGCGCTTCGAATCGGCGGCGCGCTGCCCAAAGCGAAACGCCGCATAGGCGAGCGCGAGCGCCGCAGCGTCGGTCATCATATGCCCGGCGTCCGCCAGCAAGGCGAGCGAGCCCGAGAGCAGGCCGCCTACGACTTCGACGACCATGAACGTGAAGATCAGGCCGAACGATAAGAGAACCTTCCGTTCGTTGTCGCTGGTTATAGTCGGCGTGTGCGAATGATCGTGGTCGTGGTCGTGACCATGTTCTGCGTGCGAATGGGCCATTGAGAGACTTTCATCAGACTGAATAATTCATATGTATATGTATTCATATGTTTGATGTCAATTTTTCCACGGGCACGGCAATGGATCAGTCATCGTCGGATAGGCCGCCCCCACATCGACAAAGCAACCACCGTTGAAGACGCCGCGGGGCGCGCCTCCTAACTTTCGTTGACCCGCGCCGCCATGCGAGCCGCCGCGCCGCTTTTCACGGCGAGCTGCGCGCCATAGCGCAGCACCGTCTTGGGATCGCGCCAGCGGTATGCCTGCATAATCGCGGGTAAGGGCTCGCGCGCGGCGAAATTGTCCTGCGCCACGCCAACGCGGAGCGAATGGCTCGACACGGCCGCAACCCAGCGCGCCACTTCCGCTTCGCTCATGGGGCCGAGCAACTTCTTGTCGAACGCGCGCTGCACGAGCCGTTTGTAGATGAGGTTGATGCTGTTGGGATGCAGCCGCTTGGTCCCGATCGCCGCGATCGAGCCGTCAAAGTGGGTTTCGATGCGGCGGAACAGCGGCCCCTTATCGATACGCGCCGCCTCGCGCCACCGCGCGATCGCCTTCATCGTCGCAGGGGACAGGTAGCCCCAGGCCCCCTCGCCTTCCTGATCGGTCTTGCTCGACGGGATGAACAAGGCCCCTGCCCCTTGTGCATCCGGTCCGTGGATATGGTCGACGTCGATCGCCACCACCTCCGAGCGGCGCGCGGCCACGTCATAGGCGACACGCATCAACGCCTCGTCTCGCAGGCCCATCTCATCGCGCCGGACCGCCTTCAGCAAATGGGCGAGGCACACGCCGGAGGCCGGGCTGTCGAAATCGGCAATATCGCCCTTGAAGCGGATCGCACGGGCCTGGCGCTGGCGAACCCCCCGCTTCTTGCGCGCCGCCTTCTTCTCGAAGGTTATCAATTCCCCGCTTGTCGGATCGGGAAGCCCGGCCAAGCGATAGGCCCGGCCAATGTAAGAGACATAGCGTTCGATCGTCGCCATCGCGCGGATTTCTTCGGCCGAGGGGTCGATGCCCGACAGCGCTCGGATAAAGGCCGCTACATGGCTTGGCGTCGCCCGCGCCGGGACGACGCCATGGCGGCGACACCAATCGCCCCATACCGTCAGGTCCGAGCGGAAGGCGCGGCGGGTATTGTCCGACCAGCCCCGCACCGCGGCCGACACCAGTTCAGCATCGAGGCGGACGCCAGCGCCGACAAGATCGCGCACGTCCTCGACGACTTCCGCCACGAAAGGATCGGGGAAAGGAACGGGCAACGCGGCCGCTGGCGACGGCTGTGCCGGAGGTTCAGGGGCATCGGCGTTCATGGCGACGAGGATTAGCGCGGCGACATTCTATTGTATAGGGTGTTGATAAGCAGACATTATCAACACTGAGCGTCGAGGCGGGTAGACTGAAATGCGTGTTTCAGTCTATTATTGGGTTATGACTCGGCCGGTCCGCCCGTTCACCGCCCTCCCCTGGACATCGGATCTGGTTGCCGTGCTGGGCGATACAATGGCGGCCATCGGAGCGCTTGATGCGCGGATTTCCGCGAGTTCGGTAGCTTCGGCATGGCGGATCCGGGCGAGTTGGGCGGGCTATGCAACAGCGCTCCGGCTGCAGCGCTTCGAAATCGATGAAATCGATGTTTTTTCTGCCCTCGTGGGCCTTCCCATTCCCCATCGCCCACCGGTTGCTACAATGGGTGAGCCGTTCGCCACCTACTCCGGGTGGCTGCGATCCCTCGGCGATCGCTCCGAACATCACTGGCGCGAGGCCCTGCCCTTCAGTTTCGAAGAGCCCGAGGGCTGGAGTTCGGCTCCCACGCTCCTCCGCGCGCTCGGCGTGCTCGATCTCTGGTCGAGAAGGGATGCGACGATCAATGTCTGGCTCGCGTTTCCGGCACTCTGTGCGCGCATGGGTCTGACTAGCTCCCCCTTGCCCTCGCTCGCGCTCGGCGACCCGGCACTGCGTACGTTGCATGGCCCGCGGGTCGCGCAATTGCGGCGCCTCCTGAAGACGATACGGGAGAATTGCGAAGATGGGCTTGCACGCCTCGACCGGCTCGAAAAATGGCGCCGGGACTTTGCCGCCGTCATTGCCGGAGAGTTGCGGCCGGGGCAGCTTGAGGACCTCGGGAAGCTTGCCCTGACCACGCCGGCCGTCTCGGCCCGCGGCGTCAGTAATCGCCTGGGCATGACGGTATCGGGTGCGGGCAAGCTGCTGGCCCGCGCCGCCGAGCGCGGACTCTTCGTGGAAGTCTCGGGACGCACGAGCTGGCGGGTCTACATCACAAGCGAGGCCGGGATCGCACTCGGGATTCTTGCGGCACCGCGGGGTCGGCCACCCTCCCCTCCCCCGCCCTCGCCCGGTCTGGACGCCGTCCTCTGCGCTTTTGACCGCGAGATGGAAGCGATCGACCGGCTCCTCGAGAAGGGTTAAACGTGACCCCTACGCGAGGAGCTTTTCGATCGCGCTCATGAGCTCGCTCTTGGACGCGCCCGAGCCGGGATGCACCTTGATCGTCACTCCCTCGCCTCGTGCAGGACGCGTGACCGTGAGCATCGGCTTCCCCGTCTTGGCTTTGAGCAATGTCGTATTCGCCTTCGCGGACCGACTGGCCGGGGCCGTGGTGGCGCGCAGCAGACGCTTGGCCGTTTCCGGACCCGACAGCGCATCTTCACCGGCCGCCCGTGCCGATACGATCACTTGCGCTTCCTCTTCCATGCTCTGGCGCGCGCGTGCGTCCTTCACCAAGGGCTTCAGATCGCGCGCTATTCGCACCGTAATATCGTGCCGATCGGCGAACGCCTCAACCAGCGGCGCGGGCAACCGGGCAACGTTGAGCATGCGATTTAGCCAAGAGGAAGAAATGTTGAGATGCTCGGCCATTTGCGCGAGCGAGCCTTCGTAGAACTCCGCCAGCGCGGTTTCGTACTCATGGGCGCGCTCCCAGTCGGTGATGTCCTTGCGGGACCGGTTCTCAACATCAGAAACCCGGAAGGCTTCCTCGTCCGTGAGCTGCTGAACAGTGACGAGATATTCGAACTCAGGGTGATTGTGTTCGCGCAGCCAGCGCACCGTCCACCAGCGGCGCACGCCCGCTATGATCTCGTAGTCGAAATCAGGATCATCGCGCAGGCGCCGCACGATGGCGGGGATTCGCTGCTTCTTGGCCGAGAGGAATGCGTCGATGAGGTCGCGGCAGCTTTCCTCCGTGAGATGGTCAAGGTCGCGGTTGTGCAGGCGCCAGGGCCTGCAACGGGCCGGGTCGACGAACTCTGTCCGGTCGGTCACGACCTTGCCCGAGGCCAAGCGGTTGAGCGCCTCGCTGCGGCTCGCCATGACGCTCCGCGCCGGCGCGGCCTCATCATCTGTCAGGTCTTCATCAAGTGAATCCGTAAGCAGCGAACTGAAGCCTTTGTTGCCGTTAGCCATGGTTCAAACCCTTCCTTATTTCCTGCGTTCCGGAGCGAAATTGCCACGTGGCAATTTCACCGGCAGGGGTCGCTTGGCCCGCGCGATCTGCGCGCCCCCGCGTGGCCTCCGACGCCGGCGTGAAAATGCATATCTCTCTGATTCTACGCGAGGAAAACCGACAATTGCCACGTGGCAATTTCATGATCCGCCCTCCCCTTGCCTCCTACTCCAAGACGCGACGACGTCAGTTTCGATCTCTTCGCACACGGCGTTCAGATACTTAAGGCAGCGCACGTGAACATCGCGCGATGTTACGGGCCGGTCGAGTTCAAACACCGTCTTGAGCCTCGAACTGGCGTTATCGATCTCTGCGCTGGTCGGCATGATTGAGGTGAGAAGCGAGCCGCCGAACACGTCGCGCATCATCGCCAGCAGCTCGCGGTGCATCGACTTGTTCTCGTCCACCCGGCTCGCCACCACGCGGATGAAATTGTACGCCGGGCGCGCCCTCCCCCCAAGCTGTTCGAGCTGCTCCATGGTGGTCCGGGCCATGTCGACGAACGATACGGTCGAGGAGAAGTCGATGACGCTGGGCGGCATCGGAATGACCATGGCATTGGCCGCCTGCAACACCGCCATGGACACCATGCCAAGCGCTGGCGGCGGGTCCATGATGACGACATCGTAGTCGTGGACCACCTCGTCAATCGCTTGCGAAATGAGGTCGATCACGTCGAAGCTGCGTGTCTGAGCCAAGTGAGCGGCAATCTCGTACTCGAGGTTGTAGAGCTTCAGGTTCGACGGGATGAGATCCAGGCCGTGGAAATGCGTCTTGCGGATAATTGAGCGGACACCGAGCAATTCAGGGTCGTGGAAGTGCCCGTAGAGCGTATCGTTCTCGGTGAGATCGATGTCGGGGCGGTAGCCGAACATCATCGTAGAACTCGCCTGGCTGTCGCAATCGACGAGCAGGGTGCGATACCCCTTGATCGCGAAGTGCTGCGCGAGATGGACCGCAATCGTCGATTTGCCGACGCCGCCCTTGAAGTTCGACACCGAGATGATCGCCGGCGTGTCGGCCGTATCGCGCCAGCGACGAGTCCCAAAAACCTTGCGCATATGGTCGAGTTCGGTGAGGTTATAGGGCAGGCGATGACCCGATGGGGTGCGACCGCGCTCAGGCAGCCTGCCGTCGCGTTCGGCCTCGCGGATGGCCGAGGCAGTCCGATCGACAAGCTCGGCGGCCTTGGAAATGGGGAAGGTGGGTCCAGCCTTCTCTCCAGTCTCAGGATCCATGGCGTGGGTCTGCAACCGCTTAAGGATCGCCAGCGATTTGCGGTGAAGGGAACGGAGATCATCGGTTGCTGTGCTGGCTTCGAGCCCATCGGTCGAAATCTGGATCGCCATGTGAGGTCCTCGTTGGAAGTTTGGCGACCGGAATAGCGATAGTTGAAGCTTTCATCAATGATTTGGCCCCAAAACTTCCAAGAGGACCGATGATCTCGGAGCCCTTTTCGCTCCCTCGCGATCGGAAGCGCGCCCAGAACCGATGATCTTCGTGCCGTTGAGGTCATTCTAGGCCAGCAACTTGGCCGGATAGGGGGTGCTGTGGACAACAACCGATGATCAGCGAGCGCGACCGATGGCCTTGGTGCGCTTTTGCTATGATCTCGGTGCGGCCAAACCGATGATGTCGGAGCACATACCTACTATAACAGAATCTCCTTCTACGAATCCGATTCGCGAATCGGTTTTATTTGGATTTTTTGGTTTTGGAGCCGCTGGTGTGCGGAAGGGACCGGAGATCATCGGTGATTTTGCAGGTTTTCGACTGGAAAACCCTCCAAAATCGCCAAAAGGGTTGATTTGGGCCACGAACCCTGTTGTCCATTCCGGGACAAGACATCACCCGGCAAGACGGGGAAGGGGACGATGAGACAAGATGATCGCGCACCGCTAGGCCACCAATACGCGCTTGCCATGCTTTCCGGCGGCGAGGAAGAAGTGCGCGGACTGGCCGAGCAGGCGGGCAGCCAGTTGACGTTGGATGCTTTCCTACGCGTGCAGGACGAGGAACCTGTCCCGGCTTTCCTTCATTCGGCGCTTTGCGCAATGTCACTGCCGACCAAGCGCCCCAAGGACGAGTTTGAACCGATCATTCGCGAGGATGGCCGGTACGCTCTCGCGATCAATCCCCGGCCGGTACTGCAGGAGATCGATGGGAAGCGGGTGATGAAGAGCCTCGGCGTGCCGTTCGGCTCCTATCCCCGCGTCGCGCTGATCTACATTCTCTCGCAGGCGGTGCAGCAGCGATCGCGCGATGTGTTTCTAGGGCGTAATTTCACCGACTGGATGCGCCGTCTCGGTTACCAGACGATTTCCTATGGGCCCCGCGGCACCGCCAATCTGATGAAACAGCAGGTGGACCGGTTGCTCGCCTGTGAATGGCAGATTCGCTGGGACGGGGCCGACGCGGACCAGAACGCGTTTGCGGTCCGCGACGTGAAGATTTCGAATGAATACGCCGGATCGCTCGACAAGGACGGCGCCTTCGCTCGCGAGATCCGTATGTCGGAGGTGTTCTACCAGCATCTGGTCGAACATGCGGTCCCGCTCAACGAGGTCGCGATCCGCGAGCTCAAGGGGACGCCGACGGCGCTCGATCTGTATACATATCTTGCCTACCGTCTGCCGCGGGTGAGCGCCGAAAGGGGGCAGGCCATCTCCTGGGACCAGCTCGCGAAGCACCTGGGTAATGCCGCCGACAGCAAACGCTTCCGACAGACCGTCCGCGAGACCATGCAACTCGTCTCGTCGGTCTATCCCAACGCCAACGTCGATGTCTCGGGCCGAAAGGTCTTGCTCTACCCGTCGCCGGCGCCGCTCGAGAAGAAGCTCGTGGGCGCGCACCTGCGGCTCGTGGGCGTCGAACCGCGCAGGAAGAAACCAGTTGCCGGGCACTCGGACGCAGCTTCGGGGGAGGGCAGGGCGGTGCAGAAGCCTGCGGCGGACCTGCTGGCCTTTCCCGCGGGAAGCCTGCAGTACGGCTCCCGCGAGGCGGCCTTTCTCGCCATCGGCCGGGACAAGGGCGCCCCGTGGGATGTCGACATGATGGCTGGCGAATTCCGCCGCGGATGTCCCGACATCGATCGCAGGCGGACCGAGAAGGAATGGCTGCGTATGTGGGAAAGCTTCGTCACCGCCTTCGCCAAACGCCGACGCCAGTCGCAAGCCTGAAGGTCGGCTTTGGGACCTTGAGCCTGGCCGGGATCCGCCGAGCGGACTCTCGGGGTGGACTCAGCGTGCATCATAGGGAGTACGGCGAGTTGCCGGTTGAGCAAGTGGAATGGTAGCGACCATTTACGTGCACCGGGGGAAACCAAACCCAAGTGGAAGTTTTTCCTTGCGGCAGCCTTTCCCGGAGTTTGACAGCGCATGAAACACGAAGTGCTCATAGCTTGGACGTCGCTGTATATCGGCGTCGGTTGCATGGCGCTAATCTGCGCCGCGCTGGCAATCGCGGTCACGGCCGACGAATTGCTAAGTGGCCGTTGGCGCGTCGCAACATCGAGCTGGAGTGAGAAAGCACTGCTCCTCCCCAAGTCATTGATCCGTTGGCAAGTCAATTACCTTAAGGGCGCTCCCGTGATCCTGGTGATCGCTCTTTACTACGCATGGAGCGTAGGTTTTTCAGTTTTCTGGGATTTGTGACGCCGGGGAGAACAGGGCCAACTGAACTCTCCGGAACGGATTGGCAGCCAACATCGAAACCGGGGTCGATCGGAAGATTGCTCGACCATCGAGCGTCGCCATGATCGTTCGAACGTATGTGCGGGTTTCGCTGAACGGCGGGAGACCGCCAAATTTCTGCACGTTGCCAGGTCCAGCATTATACGCGGCGAGCGCGAGCTCCCACGAACCGAAACGGTCAAGCTGCTCCCTTAGGTAGCGCGCTCCTCCTCGCAGATTTCCCTGTACGTTCCATGGATCGCGCACGCCAACGTAATGCGCGGTTCCCGGCATCAGTTGGGTCAGACCCATCGCGCCCGCAGAACTGCGTGCATAGGGGCGGTACCGACTCTCCTGCGCGACAAGGGCGTCGAAAAGTCGGAACGGGATGCCTGCTTCGCAGGCAGCCAGCATGATATCGTCGAAATAGATCAACCGTCTGGCTTGGGCTTCCCCGCTAATTCCCGGAACGCGGGAAGTATCCGTCTGTCATACAGTCCGGATCGCCCGGAGCGTTCTCGTCTTGTCCAGTGCGCGACATGAACGGCGACCGACCGTTCCTCATCCATGAGGGCACATAATGGCTGCCGGAGTAGCCAGTTCCTTCTGCCGATGAGGACCTGAGAACCTCGAAGTCGGCCTCCAAGTCTATTTTAGACTCTTGTACCGCGACAGGCTCGGGAGAGGCCGAAACCGGCGCCGAACCAGGGATCAAAATCGCGAAGCTTTGACCGGCTTCCGTTTGGAAGACATCAAGCCGTGTCTGCTGGGCAGACGCCTGTGAGGCTGTCAGGACCAATGCAGCGAGGACTATTCTTTTCATAACCATACCTTTCGGCATGGGTCGATTATCGCAGTGAAATTCCTATGCGCGATCGGATGGTGGAGCAAGGCCTTCATTCAGGTGCCGAAACTACGCACAAAAAAGCATCCTGCCTCGGAATGCGAGCAGGACTGGGGGGAGGCGAGGGGGAGGGGGGTTAGGAAGGATGAGCGATGCTGACCGCTTTGAAGCCCGAACAAGGAACTCTGGACATCGTTGCCGGCCTCAAGGGTCGCTGGCACGGATCCTACGCCATGTGCATATGCCCAGCTCATGCCGACGGACGCGCATCGCTCTCTATCAGGCAGGGGCAGCAAGGCATTCTCGTCCATTGTTTCGCCGGCTGCCGGAACGAAGACGTTCTTCGCACCATCGCTCGCACACGACCCATTCCAAATTCACCAGCACCGGCGTTGCAGAACCATCCTGGGGCGGCGAAC
This sequence comes from Ponticaulis sp., assembly GCA_002723155.1. Classification (GTDB taxonomy): domain Bacteria; phylum Pseudomonadota; class Alphaproteobacteria; order Caulobacterales; family Hyphomonadaceae; genus Ponticaulis. The sequence continues at coordinate 63,382 of PBNO01000013.1, forward strand.
GCCGCTCGCCTGTGGGACAAGGCCAGCGCGATCGAGAGGACCTTGGCTGAAGAGTACCTGCGATACCGCGAGATTGACGGGAATGCGGCCGGTCTGCGCTATCTCCACGCATGTCCATTCGGCCGAAAGCCCGACACGGTGTTTCGACCAGCCATTCTTGTGCCAGTCCGAACCGGGATAAAGCTCGTCGCGATCCAGCGCATCGCGCTCGGGCCAAAGGGCAGGAGCCATAAAGGCAAGTACATGCTTGGTCGGCCGGGGGAGGGGGCATGGTCGCCAGACTTCAAGGGCTCCGTCCTGGCTCTCGCCGAAAGCATGGAAGATGCCGCCGCCTACGCCAAGCTCAAGGGTATCCCGTGTTGGAGTTCGCTTGGTGCGGAACGCTTGCCATTGGTCCGGATCCCCGACCGGGTTTCGACGCTCATCATCGCCGAGGACAACAACAGGGCGGGGCGGCTTGGCGCGCTGGCGGCGATTGAGGCGCTCACGACCGACACTCGAACGGTGACGAGAGACCCGCCACCGCGGGGCTTCACCGACTGGGCCGAATTCAACGAGCATCGGGGAGGCTGAACCACCTGAAAAAGGGGAGGGGGCGGACTGGTTGCGGATCAGCATCAGGAGCAGACCGTGACCGACCTTTTCGAGCAATCCGACGATCGCCTGCGCGCAGCGATCACCGACGTCGCGCAAGACATCGCGTGCGGCACTCTCACCAAGAAATATCTCTTCGGGGCGATGGAAACCCTGCACGGTTGTTCCTCGGCGCAGGGAGTTTGGACGCAGCGCGACGCTTACGACCTGCTCGAAGCAGCGCTCACGCAACATCTTCGGGACGCTGAGAAGCCGACACTTGCGACGATCGCTTCGCTGTCGCGCCTCGTCGAGACCCTCCCCACACACACCGTGAGAAGCGAGGACCAGATCAGGTTCCAGCAGTTCTCGACGCCTGCGGACCTGGCGGCGCTGGTCGCGATCGCCGCGCAAGCGCGCCAGTCCGACGTCCTTCTCGAGCCGAGTGCCGGACACGGATCACTAGTGAGCATGTTGCCACCGGTCGCGGCGCTTCACCTCAACGAGCTCGATCCCAAGCGCCGGGCCAAGCTCGCGCTGCTTTTCCCCAAAGCGCAGATAACGGGCTTCGACGGCGCGATGCTGACGTCGCTCGCCGACCATGCCCTGCGCCCCACGCTGATCGTCATGAATCCGCCCTTCTCGCGATCGCAGGGCAGGGGGGCCGACGCGTTGGCGGCCGTCCGGCATTTGCGCGCGGCGATTGCCAAGCTCCCTCCCGGAGGACGCGTGGTCGCCATCATGCCCGACTGGTTCACGACCAGCGCCAAGATGCTCCGGATCTACGAGGACACCTTCGCGAATTGCACGGTACACACCTCCTGCAGACTCGCACGATGCTATCATAAGCAGGGGACCAGCGTTGCCGTTCGCCTGTTCGTCGTCGACAAGGTGCCGGGCAATATCAAACCCTCCATCCTGGCGCGCGATACGGTCGAAGCCCTCGCGGCCGAGTTCCGCATCGTCAAACGGCCAGAAATCGCACCACCGCCGTCGAAGGCCGGTCCCATCGCGCAGCGGCCCAAGGCGACCAGCCTCTTCCGCGCCATGCGCAAAACGCCTCGAACTGCGCCGCAGTTCGAGCGCAAGGTGGTCTCACGCGAGATCGCTCCGGTCGTTTACACGACCCTCGCCACGCCGCGCGCACTCGGAACGCAGGCCGGCGTCTACGTGCCCTACCGCCCGAGCCGCATCGACATCGCCGGCTCGCGCGAGCATCCCACACCGCTCGTCGAAAGCGTCGCGATGGGATCGATTCCGGCGCCGGTGCCCGACTATACGCCGCGGCTTCACGAGCGGATCGTCAGCGAGTCCCAGCTTTCCGAAGCCCAGCTCGAGACCGTCATCTACGCGGGAGCCGCCTGGGGCCAATACCTCCCAGGCAAGTTCAAGCCCAACGAGGAAGGGGTGGGTCTGTCGCTCGCAGAGGATGGCCGCGCTTACCGCAAGGGCTATTTTCTTGGCGACGGCACGGGTGCGGGGAAGGGCAGGCAGATCGCCGCCTGCATCCTCGACAACTGGCTTGCCGGACGCCGGCAGGCAATCTGGGTGTCAAAGAACGAAAGCCTGCTCGAGGACGCGCGCCGCGACTGGTCGGCGATCGGCGGATTGCCCGCCGACATCCAACCGCTGTCGAGCTGGAAGATCGACGAGGACCTACCTTTTCGCGAAGGCATCGTGTTCGTCACCTATCCGACGCTGCGTAGCCAGCGCCAGGACGCAACGCGGCTCAAGCAGCTGCTCGATTGGGCAGGGCCCGATTACGAGGGCGTGATCGCCTTCGACGAGAGCCATGAGATGGGCGGCGTGGCCGGCGGGGAAGGCGCCCGCGGCGCCAAGGCGGGCTCGCTGCAGGGCATCGCCGGAGTGCTCCTGCAGAACCATCTTCCCGATGCGCGCGTACTCTACGCCTCCGCCACCGGTGCATCGGACGTCAACAACCTCGCCTATGCCGTCCGGCTCGGCCTGTGGGGTCCGGGAACCGCCTTCTCGAGCCGCGAGGACTTCATCAGCCAGATCCGCTCGGGCGGCATCGCGGCGATGGAACTGGTCTCGCGCGACCTGAAGGCACTCGGACTCTACCAGGCCCGCGCGCTCAGCTTCGCGGGTGTCGAATACGAGGTGCTGAAGCACGATCTGACGGACGACCAGATTCGTATCTACGACACCTATGCCGACGCGTGGGCGATCATTCACCAGAACATGGAAGAGGCGCTCGCGCTAACCAACGTGGTCGACGAGCTCGAGGGCGACACGCTCAACAGCGGCGCCAAGGCAGCTGCGCGTTCGAGATTCGAAGGCGCCAAGCAGCGGTTCTTCAACCAGGTTCTGCTCTCGATGAAACTGCCGACGCTGATCGCCGCCATCAACGACCATATCGACGACGACAAGGCGGTTGTCGTGCAGCTCGTCTCCACCGCCGAGAGCATCCTCGATCGTCGCCTCGACAGCCTCTCGCCTGAGGAGCGCGCCGAGCTGGACCTGGACCTGAGTCCGCGCGAAAACGTGATCGACTATCTCGAACGCGCGTTCCCGACGCAGCAGATGCAGGTCTTCGTCGACGACACCGGCGAGGAACGCTCGATGCCGATGTTCGACGACGAGGGCCGACCGGTCCACAACGCACTCGCGGTCGAGAAAAAGCAGCGCCTGATCGAACATCTGTGCGCCTTGCCGCCGATCAAGCCGGCGCTCGACGGCATAATCGAGCACTACGGCACCGAGCGCGTGGCAGAAGTGACCGGTCGCACGAAGCGTCTCATCACCCAGAGCGACGGCAGCCAGAAGCTGGAAACACGCTCGGCGCGGACCAACCAGTCCGAAACCGACCACTTCATGGACGGTCGCAAGACCATCCTCGTTTTCAGCGACGCAGGCGGCACCGGCCGCTCCTACCACGCCAGCCTCGACGCCGAGAACCAGCGCCAGCGCGTCCACTTTCTGCTCGAGCCGGGTTGGCGCGCGGATCGCGCGATCCAGGGGCTGGGCCGCACGCACCGGACCCATCAGGCCGCGACGCCGCTCTTCCGCCCCGTGACCACCAACTGCAAGGGGGAGCTGCGCTTCACCAGTACGATCGCGCGGCGTCTCGACAGCCTCGGTGCGCTGACCCGGGGCCAGCGCCAGACCGGCGGACAGAACCTGTTCGATCCCGCAGACAATCTCGAAAGCGAATACGCCAAGGCAGCGCTCGTGACGTGGTTCGGACTGCTTGCCGAGGGCAAGCTTAACAGCGCCACCTTACTCGACTTTCAGAAGAGGAGCGGGCTCAAGATCGCGTCGGCCGACGGCATCCTCGAAGAGGACCTGCCGCCGATCCAGCGCTGGCTCAATCGCATCCTCGCGCTGCCGATCGCAATGCAGAACGCGATCTTCGAAGAGTTCCTCGCGCTCGTCGAGGCCAGGGTGTCGGCCGCGCGCGACGCCGGCACTCTCGATCTCGGAGTGGAGACAATCCAGGTGGAATCGGCCAGCGTCGCCGAGGATATCGTCCTCCGCACTGACGACCGCACTGGCGCCACCTCGCACCTTCTGAGGCTCGATCTTACCACCCGCTGTCAGCCGACCTCGCTCGAGCGGGTGCTCGAACGCCGGGAATGGTCGGACGGCTGCACCCTTATGCGGAACACGAAGAGCGACAAGGCGGCGCTTTGCGAACCGTCCAGGCACTTCATGACCGAGAAGGGCGAGCTCATCCAGCGGGTGATCCTGCACCGCCCGCTGCGCCGCGAGTACCACCAGCTGCGCGATCTCGAGGAAAGTGCATGGACTCCCTGCAGCGAAGCCGACTTCGCGCGTCTGTGGACTGCCGAGGCCGAAGACAGCGCGTCGCGCCTACACACCGAGACGGTCCACCTCGCGACCGGATTGCTGCTGCCGATCTGGTCGAACCTTCCGCGCGACTATCTCGAGGTCAACCGGATCGTCGATCTCGAAGGGCGCAGCTGGCTCGGCCGCATCGTCTACGACACCGATGTTGCCGACGTGCTGAAGGCCTTCGGAGCCAACTCGACGGCGGTGCTGACCGAGGACGCCGTGGTCAAGGCGCTGCGCGAAAACCGCAGCGTCACGATCGAACAGCCTTTCAGCGCGGTACTGAAGCGCTCGCGCGTCGCTGGCGAACTGCGCATCGAAATCGCAGGAGCACCCGCAGATCAGGTGGAATGGCTGAAGAGCATCGGGTGCTTCACCGAGATCATCGCCTACCGCACCAGGCTGTTCATCCCGAAGGACAACCCCGAACCCGTCGTCAAGGCGCTCCTGACGCCGCTCTGACGACTCGGGACAGCGGCAAGGGGAGGGGGAGGGGATGGGGTGGCCGGTAATTGGCCGGTCGGTCATCAGGAGTCAGACCAATGCAACTTATCCCGTTGAGCAAGCTCGACCAGAGCGAAGACAACGTCTGCAAGCGCCCCAATCCCGAATTCGAGGAACGCCTGTCCTTTGACATCGAGGCGCGGGGCGTGCTGCAGAACCTCATCGTCGCCAAGGCTAAGAAGCGCGGTCGTTTCGAGGTCATCGGTGGCGGCAAGCGGATGCGCGCCATGCACCGGATCGTCGAGCGCGGCGCGATGGACGCCGACTTCGAGGTTCCGTGCCTCGTCATCGACCGGCGCGAACACAACGCCAGCGAAGTCTCGCTTGCCGAGAACTTCCAGCGCCTGCAGATGACGCCGGCCGAGGAATGCCAGGCCTTCCAGCACTTCATCAAGGAAGACGGCGACACCGCCGCCGTCGCCAAGCGTTTCGGGCTGACCCAGCGGTTCGTCGAAGGGCGCCTGCGGCTCGCCAACCTTGCAGGCCCGATCTTCGAGGCGCTTGCTGCCGGCGACATCACCCTCGATCTCGCCAAGGCCTATGCCGCGACCGATCAGCACGAGGTGCAAATCCGCGTTTTCGAGCAGATGCGCCACGCCTGGAATCCCAGCGCCGACGCGATCCGCCGGATGATTGCCGATGGCTCGCTGCGCGGCAACGATCCGATCGCGCTTCTCGTGGGCGAAGACGCCTATGTGGCCGCGGGCGGCAAGATCGAACGCGACCTGTTTAGCGAAGCCGCCGACGACCGCTGGGTCGATGTCGAAATCGCCCACCAGCTCGCGGGCGCGAAAATGGAAGCCGAAGCCGAACGGCTCGCGGCGGAAACGGGCCTCGCCTGGATCAATCCTGTCGCGTCGACCAACAGCTGGCACGCGCGAAGCGAGTTGAACGTCGGGCCGGTCCGGCTTCCGGCAGCGCCGCTTTCGGAAGAAGCACGCGCCCGCATCGACACGATCGACGCGCGGATCGACGAGATCAACGAGATCTTCGAGGACGAGAGCGCGCAGGAAGACGAAAGCGTCGACCTCGACAAGCTCGAGACCGAGTACGACACGCTCTCGACCGAGCGCGACGAGCTCAACAACCCGGTTCGCGAACTTCCCGAGGAATGGCGCGGCGAAGTCGGCCGCTTCCTGATCCTCACCAACAAGGGCGAAATGGTCCTCGAGAGCGACTACTACAGCGAGAAGCGCCTCAGCTTTGAGCAGGACGAGGACGGCAACGTCACCGCCACCTCCGAGGAACGCCCCACCGGAAACACGAGCTCGACTCCTCCGCGGCCGGCGACACCCGAAGCGGTCGCGCCGGGCGGCGACAAGCCGATCAGCGCGAAGCTGTTCGACGAGCTGTCGGTCCAGCGCCGCAACATCCTCGCAGCCTCACTCTTGGGCGATCCCGGCCTCGCGCTCGACTACGCGATCTTCGCGCTGTGCGATGATCGCAGCTACGAGAGCAAGGGCACCTCGCTGAAGGCGGGCAAGCCGCAGGATCCTGCCTATGGCGACATTCCCCAGTCCGCGGCCGAAGGCATCCTCGCAGCCGCAGCGGACGCGCTCGACAAGAGCTGGCACGAGCCCAAGATGGTGACCGATCGTTTCCTCGCCTTCCGCGAGCTCGACGACGAGGCCAAGGCCGCCTGGCTCTCCTACGTCGTCGCCGTCTCGCTGGAAGCGAAGAAGGGCTACAATTCGGAATATCATCCGATCCACGCCGTGCTCGGCTCGATCCTCGATGTCGATGTCGCCGCGATGTGGCGACCGACGTCGGAAAACCTGTTCGACCGGATCAACAAGACGTCGTGTCTTGCGGCCCTGACCGACATCGGCGGAAGCGAGCTCGCAGCGCGTTACGCAGCCTCGAAGAAGGCCGACCTGTCGAAGACGTGCGAGAAGATCTTCTCCGGCGATGCGATCGTCGAGGAAGAGGTGAAGGAACGCGCCCTCGCATGGCTGCCCGAGGCCATGAAATTCGAGGTTCCCGTCACGGCCGGCGCTGACGAGCCGGAGGAACAGGTCGAGGACCACGAAAACGAAGCCGACGACGACACCACGTCCGAGGATCTCGAAGACGTCGACGAAGAAGCGGCGGTGGACGCCTGACGGCGCCGCAACCCTCCTGATGCAACTGGCCCGGTCGCTCACGCAGCGGCCGGGCCTTTTTTTCCCGACCGGAGAGCCGCCATGAAACACAGCCCCAAGCGCGACGTCGCGCAGGACATCACCAACCTCATCATCCGAAAGATCGAGGAAGGCACCCTTCCGTGGCGCCGCCCGTGGAAGAAGACCGGAGCAGGCGGTGCCCCGCTGCGGGCCAACGGGGTGCCCTATACGGGCATCAACCGGCTTTATCTCTGGGCGGTCGCAGACACGATGGGGTATCAGTCCCGCTACTGGATGACCTATCGCCAGGCGCAGGAACTCGGCGGACAGGTACGCCGCGGCGAAAGCGCCGAGCCGAGCATCTACTTCAACTCGACGAAGAAAACCGACGTCGACCAGGTGACGGGCGAGGAATCCTCGCGAACGATCAGGTTCATGCGCGCCTATTCGGTCTTCAATGCCTCGCAGATCGACGGCTTGCCGACCCATTTCTATCCCGACCCGGTCCCCGAGACTCCGCCGACAGCGTCCGAGAAGGCCGCTGCGATCGCGGCGTTCTTCGCACCGATCCCGAGCGAGGTACGCTATGGCGGTGACCGTGCCTTCTATTCCCCGGGCGGCGACTTCATCCAGATGCCGCACCGCAACGCCTTCATCGACGAGGACGGGATTGCCGCCACGCTCGCCCACGAGACCGGCCACTGGACCGGCCATCCGACACGTATGGCGCGCGAATTCGGGAAGCGCTTCGGAGACAAGGCCTATGCCTTCGAAGAGCTGGTTGCGGAGCAGATCTCGGCGCGCATCTGCTACGAGCTGGGCTTGCCTGCGGATCTCCACGAGAGCCACGCGAGCTATATCGGCCACTGGCTCGACATCCTCAAATCGGACAGGAGTGCGATCATCACCGCGGCAGCCAAGGCAGACCAGGCCTTCACCTACCTCGCCGCATTCTCCGGGTACGACAGCGAAGCGCAGGAGGAAGACCATGATACGGTCGAACTTCAGGCTTGCGCTTGAGCCGGGTCTGGACGGGGTAGTACGCCTCGCCCAGCTCCACCAGTACGCGACCGACCTGGTCGACGGGAAGCGGGTGTTGATCGGACCGGCTCTGCGCGAACGGATCTCGCTGACATTCCCGCGCCGCAGACCGGAAGCCGTCCTGGACGCGCTTCTGGGCAAGGGGCTTCCGAGCTGGGATCTCGTTGGCAGCGACGACGGGAGCGAGGTCCTGACGATCATCACCCATCCGGAAGGTGTGGCGCTATCCGCGATCGTCCGGATCATCGAACACGTCGCGCCGGAGGCTCTACGTCGGCCGATCAGTTACGAGCCGGTTGCCGGTGCTCCGCTGCCGCCGCCATCGCGCCTCCTGCATTGAGGGAAGGGGGAGGGTGTCCGTTGCATCACCAACGGAGACAAGGCCCATGACCTGCGACATCGACTACCGCTACCGGCGCGCGCTCGAGCCCGATGGCCTGACAACATTCGAAAACGCCTTGCGAGCGCTCAACGAAGCTGTGGACGACGCAAGGCTGGCCGCGCTCGATCCCGCGCTCTGTCCGGCGATCAAACTGCTCACCCGCCATCTCGGGCGTATCTCGAACGGCGAATCCCTCTGTCACACCGCGCTTGACGACAATCTGCGCCGCCAATGCATCGAGAGGATCGCAGAACTGAAACGCGCGCCGGCGATCGTCGCTCTCGTTCGGCGCGGTCTCGACTACCGCCCGCAGGAGCTGCGGCATTATCGCCGTGAAGGGAGCCGGGCCCTTCGCGCAATCGCTTTCCAGCTCGGCCTCGAACACACCGATTACCGGCTAGGCTATACGACCCCGCAGGAATCGCTCGCCGGCGATCACACGCTGGAAGCGAAGCAGCTCTACCTTCGCATCTCTCCCGAGCGCTACGGGGAGCCCGGCGTTGCATGGCGAAACCCCCACTGGAAACCCCCGGGTGCCGCCATGCGCAAGGCGCCGATCACCGTGCTGCGCGACATCCCGGCGCTCGCCGCACGGATCGCGCGCGAACTCAAACTGCCTTCGCCGGCACAGCCCGGCCTCATCTGAAGGAAACGATCATGGGATGGCTTACGATGACGCGCCTCGGCATGGCGCCTTACGAGACGCCAAAAGCCTATCTGGACGCCCAGCTGACCTACGAGCGCCCGGCCACTGGAGAAACGCCGTTCCGGGCACTACGGGTACTGAAAAGCGTCTATTCCGGCAGCGCCTACTATGCCGCCGTCGAACTATACGATGAAAGCGGCGCCCGGCTCTACGTCACCGCCATCATCTGTCTGGTGCGCTGGAATCCGAAAGCCGCCGACGGGCACATCTTCGGATACAAGGACATGGATGAGGATATGGGTCCATGCGAGGCTGCGTGTCCTCGTAGTGTCCTCGAGCTCCTGACCAGCAGTACCCATCCCCATGCCCTCGACTGGCGCCGACGCTGCTACCGGATGCTTGAGCTCACCGAACGCACGATCGCCCATGGCGACCTCATCCGTTTCCCCGAACCGATGCAGTTCACCGATGGAAGCAGGCACGCCGATTTCAAGGTTCGACGCGAAGGCCGGAAACTGACGCTGACCTTGCCCGACGGCCGAGGCCGCTTCAAGATATCCCGCCTGCTCGAACGACGCTTCGAGATCATCCGTCAACCCAAAGTCGCCAGGACCTTTTTTCCGGCAGCCTGATAGATTGGACCATTTATGTCGGGCACATCGCTAGACCGCCGACGCCAGCAGCTGTGCGGCCGAATGAACGCGGAACGCATAGCAATCAGGTTGAGTGAAATCACCGGCGAGGACCATGCCGTCGTCCGAACCGACTGCGAGCTCCAACCCTATCGCGTCATCCCTGCCGCAGAAGGGCGTCCGGCGGACGTCGAACTCCAGGTAGTGCTTCTGTGAGCTAAGGCACCGGCTACTCGTCGATGTGACCGCCAAGCGCCGGATCGAGAAACCACGACGCACCCTGCTCGAAATCGCTTCCGCGCGCAGGCACCGGACCATCTGGCTCGGCCGAGACATAGGGATTGACCTGAACCTGCGGGAGCGCGCCTGCCCGGAACAATGATGCCGAGATCTCGCACCGCGCCTTGAGCAAGTCGAGCAGCCATTCGAGATCGTCCAGCATCTGCAGCACGCCGCGACCAGCGAGCGTATAATACAGGCAGCGCTGGTAATCGTCGCAGCCGCAGGACAGTACCTGCGTGAGCTTGCGCTTCGCACCGCGTTCGCCCTCGTGAAGCGCTTCCAGCGTCTCGAACAACTCGCGAGCGGAATGATAGGCATCGAAAGCCTCGACGCCGATCGAGGCATTCGCCAACGATCGGCGGGTAGCGCGATTCATCTCGTCCACGCCGGCATCGCGAAGCGCGATGTCGAGATCGAACTGGCCGACGGCGAAAACCTTGTTCATGCTGCAAAACTCCCTTATGTGATGAACATAGAGTGAACAAAAAGGCGCGTCAACAGGTACGATCATGTGGCTCATACCCAAGGATACCACCGGCCAGACCGGCAGGGTTGCCGTCAGCGGCGGCCTCAGGGATGCCCTGGTTCGCTGGTACACGGGCAAGGGCAGCGATGCCGATCATCGGGCATCCGTGTCGCTGGTGGTGACCTCCCGGGAAAACACGAAATGGCTCGCCTGCGATTGCCTGGGCGAGGATCGCCCGCCGCCGTTGATGAGTCCCGCGTACCTCAGCTTCCAGGAGACGTACTACCTGAGACGCCTGACGTCGCGGCCGAGCCACGACCCGAAATGCCCCTTCTACATGCCCCAGGCGCCACAGCGAATCCGCGAGACGAGCAAGGACACGCTCTACGAGATCGATGTGCCCAAAGGATTGTTCAACGCCCATCAGAAGGCCCCTGAGAAGCTCGCACAGAAACCCGACGCGACCGATCCGGACGATCGCTCCCGCGGAGTCGCCATTCCGCGGCTCGGCAAACTGCTCTGGCTGCTACTGGAGCGGGCGCGCTCCAACATCCTGCGCGAGCTGCCGCCCGAAGGGCCGCGCGAAGGCTCGATCAGCGCCGAGATGAAGCGTCTGCGCGACATCGCAAGCCAGTTCGAAATTGCGCCAGGCATCTCGCTCGCGCGGCATTTCTACACCACCGCAATCGACTATGAGACAAAACGCGTTCAGGCCCGCCTGCGCGAAGCTGAAGGAACGTGGCCTGCCGAGTTTGCGCCGCAGGCCTTCCTGCTGCTTGAGGCCAGCGAAATCACCGGGAGCGAGATCGTCACCGGGCTCGGCACCGTTCAGGTCCGCAACCGCATCCAGCACACCGGCATCATCCGGGCGGAGGTCCAACCTCCCTTTCTTGTTCTCGCCGTTGTTGGCGAACACAGCAAGCGGGAAGGCTATCGCGCGCTTCGCGCCTATGCTCAGCCCGTCTTCAGCGGCAACCAGTTCGTGCCGGCCGAGCGCGACCATGATCGAACAATCCTCCAGGAGCTGCAGAGCGCACAGTATGCGCTGCGGCGCGCCCATGTTCGGATGTCGGTCAAGAAGATCCTCTTCGATATAGAGACCGAGCACGGTTCGGCGCGCCCTGATTTCCTCATCGCCGTGAAGGACACACAAACCCAGCAGCAGGTGGTCTTCGCCCTGCAGGTGCTCCAGTCGAACGATCCTGGATATCTCGAACTCCGTGCGATCGAATACGAACGGCTACGCGAGATCGGACCCGTGTTCGCCTTGCCGATCCCAGAGGTCACCGCCAAGGCGATCACGGAAAGAGCTCTGTCGGTGATTGGCTGAAGGGAAGAGGGAGGGGTGGAGCGAACCGTCAGGAGATCTCGCTCATGCCCAGCTTTCCGCTTTCACCCCGTCCGGATCAATCGCCTTGGGGCGCAGTCCAGCAGGCCGATCAGATTGCCCCTGGAATCTGGTCGGTAACAACCGCCTCGCACGGCGGATTGCTCCTCTCCGAGGCCAGATCCGCAGCCATGCCGGACGCCCTGCGCTTGTCGGGCGACGCCTACGAGGAGGATTGCGACTGGTCGCTGGTCTACCTCGCCTTCGAGAGCGAACTTGCCCTCCAGAAAACCTCCACTGCAGGTTTTCTCCAGCTCGCCCGAGACACGGTCCGCTGCTGGCACCCCGACCGCTACGCCGCTCATACAGGCGAGAGCGTAGCACCCAATCAGTCGTCCGTTTTGCGCACGCGCGAGGCCTACCGCGCAGCCATCGGCGAATTCTGCACCACCACGGCCTGGGGTGACTGGGCCGACTGGGTTCCCGAAGGAAAGGTGGGCGTGATCGCCCGCAAGGTCGTCTCCGTGAACCACCTCGGTCGGCCCACCTATGCGGACGACGAACTCTGCGCGCTCGTCGACAAGAACGCCTATCGCGAACGGGGTGAGGTCACTGTCCTGTCGGCCATCGCGCACACGATCATCGATCCCCCGGAAACCATCCGGCCCAAGAGGATCGCATGAGCAACTTCGAGCCGCCGATCGCGCTCGACCCGGAGGTGACCTCGGCGCTCCGGCAAGGAGCCCACGTTGTTTTCAGCCTCTCAGGCGGGAAGGACTCCAGCGCGGCCGCGTTCGCCGTCAACGCCCACCTCGACATGATCGGTCACCCCAGAGACAGGCGCCACGCGATACACGCTGACCTGGGCATCATCGAATGGCTCTCCACGCCGGCGATGGTCGAGCGGATCGCGGCCATGCTTGCTGTTGAGCTGACAGTGGTACGGCGCAAGGCCGGAGGGCTCATCGAACGCTGGGAACAGCGCTGGGCGAGCTCGCTGCGTCGTTACGAGAACCTCGAGACCTACCAGCTCGTCTCACCCTTCTCGTCTGCCCGCCTGCGCTTCTGCACCGGCGAGACGAAGGTACAGCCGATCGGATCCTTCCTGCGCGCCAGTCTGGCCGGAGAGACGGTCATATCGGTTGTCGGGATACGCCGGGAAGAAAGCCTCTCACGCGCCGCGGCCCCCGTCAGCAAGCGCGACACGCGATTCGCGCCAGAGGGCAACCGTGCAGGAACCCGGATGCTGACCTGGCATCCAATCGTCGATTGGTCGGCCAAGCAGGTCTTCGCCTACCATGCAGCGCACGCCATACCGCTCCATGAGGCCTACGATCGAGGCGCCGATCGCCTGAGCTGCAGCTACTGCGTCCTTGCGGGCCTCAACAACTTGATGGTTTCCGCACAGTGCGAGGGAAACCATCCGGCCTACCGATCAATCGTGGGGATCGAGATCAACTCGGGATTTTCGTTCCAACCAGGCCGGTGGCTTGGCGACATCCGACCAGAAATTCTCGGTAGCGACCAGAGGCGAGGCCTGGCAGCAGCAAAACGACTCGCGGTCGAGCGTCGCACATTGGAGAGCCGCCTGCCCGCCGACCTGCGATTCACGAAGGGCTGGCCGCCGCGGATACCGGCGCATGACGAGGCTGAAACGATCTGCAGCGTGCGCGGAACACTCACATCGCGACTTCGCATAGCGAACCGGTGGCCGACGGCCCGCGCAGTGCGTGAACGATTTGCCGAGCTGCACGCAGCCAGGGCTGCCTGACGCTGGAAAGCCATCGCCAGGCATTGGCGGAATTTCGGAAAAGATTCGCCGAACATTTGCCGAAATCCCCACCGCGCAAGCGGCTTCAGATCTTCACGAAAGGAGATCCTCATGGACATCGAGACCCCGAACGAACGAAACTGCGTCCCCATCGGCCGCCACTATGCCGGGCCCCTCAACCTCGATCTCGACAAGCTCCTCGCGGGCCGTCTCCTGATCCAGGGGACGAGCGGTGCCGGCAAGAGCGCAACGCTTCGCCGCATCATCGAAGAAGCCTTCGAGTACATGACAACGATCATCGTCGATCCCGAGGCCGAATTCGCCAACCTGGCAGCGCACATCGGCGCGACGACGATCAAGGCGACCGAAATCACCGCCGACGGGCTCAGTGCGGCGGCCCTGCGCGCGCGGGAACACAGGATCCCGCTGCATATCGACCTCTCCGATCTCGATCCCGAGCAACGGATCATCAAGGCCGCGGCCTTCTTTTCAGGGCTGATGAGCGCGCCTGCCGAGCTATGGGCGAACACGATGCTCGTCTGCATCGACGAGGGTCACTTGCTCGCACCGCATCTCGCGGGCCGCGCTCAGGACTCCGAAACCAGGCGGCTCGGCGTAGCGACCCTGACCGACCTGTGCAGCCGCGGCCGCAAGCGAGGCCTCGCCACCATCGTCGCCACCCAGAGACTGGCCAAACTCAGCGCATCGGTAACCAGCGAGCTGCTGAACTTCCTCGTCGGGCTCAATGTCTTCGACCGCGACGTGAAGCGTGCCGCCGATTTTCTCGGCTTCTCTGCCAAGGATGCGGAGAAACTGCGGACGCTCGCACCCGGGGAATTCTACGCAATGGGCCCGGCGCTCGAGAGCGCGGCTACCCTGGCCAAGATCGATCCGACGATCACGCGGCACATCGGCGCGACACCCGAACTCATCGGTTCGGCCGACCACACAGCGGCGGAAGCCGAAGCCCTCCTGGCGCTCGATGCCATGCGGGCGCTGCCGCAGACCGACCGGGGGCGGCTGACTGTCAAGGGGACCCGCGCACTCGACGCATTCCTCCTCGATCCCAGTGCGACGCTCGCAATCGCAACGGTCCAGGCGCTCGCTCGCATTTCGCCAAACGCCACCACCTGCAGCGAGCTCTCCGCACACACCGGGCGGGAGCGCACCGATATCCACGACGCGCTCGATACCCTCACCGCGATCGGCGTGATCGAGACAACGCACCGCGAGGATACGCGCATCGCCCGGCTGTCCGCCCGCCTTAGGCAAAAGAACGCCCATGTCGATCTCGTCGCACTCGCCTGACGGATTCGACGTCGTCCAGCTCACCCGCCACGTGCCGGAGCCCTGCCAGCAACAGGGAAGGCCGCTTCGCGAAATGCCCTTCAGGCACGACGCCTGGTCTCCCGGCGAACTGACCGATCTCGCACGAATGTTTGCCGATGATGCCGCCATCACGGACATCGGAGATCACCTCGATCGAAAGCTGCACGCCGTTCGCTCGAAGATTCACGAGCTCGGCCTGAGACGGAACTCGGTTCGAGAGTGGACGCCGCTCGATGACGCCGAGCTTGCCCGACGTTACGGGACCGACGCCACCGCCTCGATCGCCGGAGATCTCGGCCGCAGCTGCAGCGCTATCTACGCCCGCGCACAATATCTCGATCTCACCGAACCCAATCCTCCTGAATGGACCGCCTGGGAAGACGCGCAGCTTCGCGCAGGCTACGCCGAAGCGATCGACGTCGCGCGTATCGCCGCCATCATCGGCCGCCCCGTCAGCGGAACCGCGTCCCGCGCCTCGAAACTCGGGCTACGCCATCCAAACACTCCCGATGGATGGACCGACAAGGAGATCTGCCGCGCCCTCGAATTGCTCGAAACGGGTATCCTCTACAGCGAGGCGATCGATGTCCTCGCTACCGAGGGATTTCCGCGCCGATCCAAGGCCGGCTTCGGTCCGAAGATCCGCGCTGCGGGCTACACCAGAGGCTGGGGAAGGGCGTGGCTTCCGGAGGAAGACGCGCTTCTTCGCAAGGCCTACGAGCACGGCAGCAGCCTCACGCCACTCCGAACCCGCCTCGGAAGAACACGCCACTCGATCAAATGGCGGGCCGAGCATCTCGGTCTGAACGGTACGCACAAGCACGAGAACGGATTTCGCGGCGGTCCCGACTGGAGCGAGGCCGATATCGCTTGTCTCCGACAGCACTATGGGTCGATGCCGAACGCGGCGCTCGCGAAGAAGCTCGGCCGAAGCAAGCTGGCAGTCTCCACCCGGGCGAATGTCCTAGGCCTCGTCCACGGCTACATCAGGCCGTGGAGCGAGCAGGAGCTCGCCGCGCTCGAGATTGCCTATCGCCGCGATATCGCGATTGCCGACCTTGCTCAGGCGCTGGACCGAAAGGCCATGTCGGTGTCGAAATTCGCGACGAAGCGCGACCTTCAATTCGGGCGCCGGTCGCGCCTCGAACAACCGCCGACACTCGCCGACATTCTCGCGCTGGAAAGGGGAGGGGGAAGGGAAACCGGGAACAGATCCATGAAGGAGGACACCGGTGAAACACGACACGATCAGGGCGACAGTCAGCCCGGAAACAATCTCGAAGGTAACGCGCCTGTTCAACGGGACGATCGGCGACATCCTGAACGAGCTCCTGCAGAACGCCCGTCGCGCTGGCGCGAGCGGAGTCGACGTCGACGCGATGCCCGTCGAGAACGGCTTGCGGGTTACCATCGCCGACGACGGCTGCGGGATCGATGATCCAGCCCGCGTGCTTGCGCTAGGCGCTTCGCGATGGGACGCGGCCGTGGCGAACGGCGAGGATCCTGCCGGGATGGGGATCTTCAGCCTGGCGGGCAAGCCAGCGAGAATCGAAAGCCGGACAGAGAATGCGATCACAGGTTGGTCGATCGAAATCCCGGCAGACGCCTGGACCGGCGAACGCGATATCGCCGTTCGGACCACAGAGATCTCACACGGGACCTCGATCCAGTTCGACGTCGAGGGAATCCACGACGGCACGCTGGAGCATGAGCTTGCCGAGGCGGCGAAGTTCTTTCCGTTGCCGGTCCGATTCCGGGGCAGAGAAAAGCCCCGGCAGGACTTCCTCGCGGGCGCCCATCACATCGAGACCTGGAACGGAAGTCGGATCGGCATCTTCAAGGGTCGCCCCTATCACCGAACCCCGACCGTCAACTTCCACGGACTGACGCTTTTCGCCAACCTGTTCATCGTCTCGCAGATCGGCGTCGAACAGCTCCATGCCAAGGTCGACATCGGAGCCACGCCGGAACTCCAGCTCGTCCTGCCCGCGCGCAAGGAATTCGTCGACAACGCAGGCCTGGCGGCGCTGAAAAAGGCCTGCGAGATCGCTTGCTACCGGGCCCTCGCGCACGAGGGCAAGCACAGCCTTGCTTTCGAAGATTACGAACGGGCCCGGAAACTCGGTGTCGAACTGCCCGAGGCCGAGGCCTGCCTCAATGGCTGGGAGCCCGACATCGCCGACGGCGACACGGGAACCGAGGCTGGAGAGCGCCGGGAGATCACCGGCGACGAATTCCTGATGGACGACCATGACGCACATTTCGGCCAGGCCATCGCGCGTGCATTGGCAAACAATCCCCTCCGTGAGAAACTCGTGTCGCGGAAACGCGGGTTCGAAGGCTACAGCTGGTACGACGAGCTGAGAGAATTCAGCGAACCGATCTTCCTGGTAACAGCCGGCGGGATCACACATCGCGTCGACGCGATCGCAGCCGAACCGCCTCTCCAGACAGTGACCGAAGCCGAGACCATCCATCTCGAATTCGCAATCGACGAACAGGGAGGCCGAACGGCCGAGCGGGAAAGCGTGAATGCCGACCTGGTCTTCACCTTCCCCGACGGGTGCTGCTCGGACGGGCTCGACGATATCACGATCGCGTTCGTTCGGTCCGAAACGCTCACTCCCGACACTCTGGTCGACATCCTTGACAATGCGTGCTTCTCACCGTGGAACGACAGCGAAGCCGACAGCTGGGACACCCAGCACGACCGGTTCCTGCGCGATGCCCGCGAGCTCGCCTATCGCATCCTGATCGACGAGAACGCGGCGATCGCGTCCCAATTCCGAGACGCGGTCGCACGGATCATGTGGGCGCTGCCCAAGGGCAAACGCGTCGAGATCGCATTCACCCACGACAGCCCGATCGCAGTCGAGGTCTCGGACCTGCCGGAGACCAACTGATGCCGCCGCGGGTCCTGTGTTACGGGGTCGGTGTCGACAGCACAGCCTTGCTTGTCGAGCTGGAAGCCCGGGACGAAGCGCCGGACCTCGTACTGACTGCCGACACGGGCGCAGAGAAGACCGAAACCTACGAGTTCCAGCGGCTGATGCGCGCATGGATGGAGGAGCGCTCCATTCCCTACGAAGTCGTCCGCTACGAAGCGAAGCGCTTCAAGAACTGGCCACCCTACTGGGACCTGACCGAATCGCTGCTCACCAACGGGTGCCTCCCGTCCATCGCATTCGGACGCCACAGCTGTTCGCTCAAATACAAGGCGGCGCCCCAAGAGACGTTCCTGAAGGCGTGGCAACCAGCGATCGAGGCCTGGGCGTCAGGCGAAAAGGTCATACGCTACATCGGCTACGATGCATCGCCGCGTGACGGGCAGCGCTACGCTCACGCAAGGACGATCGACGATCCTCTCTTCGACAATCGCTATCCCCTGCGCGACTGGGGATGGGATCGCGAGCGCTGCAAGGCCCGCATCGTCGAGGCCGGCCTGCCTGTCCCACCCAAGTCGTCCTGCGTCTTCTGCACGGCGATGAAACCCGACGAGGTCAGATCACTGTCACCCGAATGGCTGAGGACGATTGTGCTGATCGAGGCCCGCGCGGCTCCGCGCCTCAAGACGGTCGAGGGACTCTGGCGGCGCTCGACGCGCACGAGGCCGGGGCGGATGACGGATTTCATCCGCGACGAAGGTTTGCTGCCCGACGATGAGATCACTCGCATCACCGAAAGTGCGCCGGCCGACCTTGTCGCATTCCAGACCCACGCAGCTTCGCAGCCGCTCGAAGAGCGAACGCCAATGGCGAGCTGGCTCGAGCGCTTCCACGCAGGAGAAACCCACCATGCTTGACGCACTGACGACGACGTCACCGAAGACGAGGACGGAGCGGATCGCCGAACTCAACGATCGAGCTCGGCACGGGCTCGATCGGACCGCGCGGACGGTCTTCACGATCGGGCTCCTTGACGAACTGAGCGACGGTTCGCGGGCCAGTGACATACTCGCACAGGCGCGGATCATGAAAGCCATGCGCGAATGCGATTTCGGAGAGGACTCTCCGGAGCGCGACATGGCCTGGTTCGAGGTGGACGGTATTCGCATGATGATGAAGATCGACTATTTCGACGCCGACTTCGAATGGGGATCGGAAGATCCCGCCAACGCGGCCGAAACGCGGCGGGTCATCACGATCATGAGACCGGAGGATTACTGAATGGATATTCGACCTGCAGGACCCTCGACCCGAGAAAGTATCGAGACCGCCATAACCCATCTTCAACGCGCCCGCAGCGCCTTGCGCGAGGCCGATTGCCCGAAGTCGCTCGCGAAAGTGCGATCCGCGCTGGCAAGCACGCAAGGCGCGCTGCGCCACGCCGACCATCGCATGACGCGAGGTGCAGCATGAGCCGGCATCAACTCCCGCTGCGCGAGGGCGTCGAAGCCACATCCGCCTGGATCGGTTGGGACAGGCCGCTTCTGACCTTCTTCGCGCAGGTCTTCGTCATCGATCCCTCGGACCCGGACGAAGAGGTCGAACTCATCTGGCGCGGCACAAGCGAGCGAGAACTCCCGAGGCCGGTCGACGCCATCAGGCTCCTCGAACCCTACTGCGACATACCCGCCGAGATTGCCGTCTCACTCGAAGTCGACCGGATGAAGACGCTGGCGACGATCGATGGGCCGAACCAGCAGGAAGCGAAGGCCTTCCTAGCCCGGCTCGAAGCTCGGGGCTCACGCTCCGAATAACCTCGAAAATCCGCTGAGCACCTGACGCACGTGCCCCTGCCGGGGCTTCGTGCGGATTGGCGCGCGTGCGCGCGCTGCCGGGCTGCGCCCGGGGGGGAGGGAGGGATGAAGGGAAGTGGTCCGGACAAGGGGTTCGGGCAAGCATCAGGAGACTTCCCATGAACATCGGTACCCTCAAGGCCAACGGCGACGGCGTCCACATCGGCCGCATCGTGACGATGGCATTCGCCGCGACCATCGCCCTGCGCGAGTTCGTCTCAACCAACGAGCGGGCCCCCGCCTTCGACGTGATGGCGCTCTCGGCCGACCGCCGCAGCTGGGTGAAGGTCGGCGCCCTCTGGGAATACACGTCGAACGAGACCGGCGAGGTGTTCCTCTCGGGCCGGATCGACGATCCCAGCCTGGACAAGCCGATCGACGTCGCGCTCTTCCGACAGAACGACGACAGCTACAACGTCGCCTGGCGCCGGCCGCAGCGCAAGCGCACCCTGCCCGGCATGGTCAGCGAGAGCGACGGCGAGCTGCCGCCGCTGACCGCGACCGCAACCGGCGGCGAGCCCGAGCAGGCCGGTGGCCCCACCGGCGGCGACGGCCTCGGCGAGAGCACCGCGCCCGCCCCGAAGGGCAAGGCCAAGGCGAAGGAGACCGCCGACGCCTGACGACAGCGTCCCCCGGGCCGATGCGACCCCTCCCGCACCGGCCACTCACGAGGCCCGTCCGCGCGACCCCCGCGGGCGGGCCTTTTTACTGCCGTCTGCTCCTGCGCCCCGAAACCGCCAGCGAAGGAAAAGGGGGTGGGG
>PBNO01000014.1 GCA_002723155.1 Ponticaulis sp.
GCGTTCATACCGCCTTACTGTGACGAGGTAGCGGCATGAACGCCGCTACGTGGAAACCGCCGGACTAACATTACCGGTGGACCACCCCTGTGGGGCAGAGCATTCTTGATTTGAAAAGACCAAAGAAAATTAGTAAACACGTTTATTCAGCATTTGTAGAACGATATAAAGCACTCAACGATTCTTTGGCGATTATTGAATTTTCGACTGACGGTCGGATTCTGGACTGTAACAAGATTTTCTGTTCGGTGATGGGGTATTCGCGCGAGGAGATTATCGGGCGCAGCCACTCCATGTTTGTCGATGCAGATTACGCGCAGTCCGAAAAGTATCAGCGTTTCTGGCGTAACCTGTCATTCGGCGAAAAACAGTCGGCAGAGTTCGTGCGCTTTACCAAATCCGGACGTCGTGTCTGGATTGAAGCGACGTACATGCCGGTGTTTGACGAAAATGAGAACGTCAAAAGCGTCATCAAGTCTGCTCGGGACATCACGGCGCAGCGCACCGAGATTTTCAATCTCAAATCCATGGTCGAGTCCATGCCCATTGCGGTGATGACGGTCGACCCTGCACGCGATTACTCCATTACGTATATGAATGAGGAGTCGCGCAAACTTCTGGAACGGATCAAGTCGCATCTTCCGGGGAAGTCTTCTGATATTCTCGGTTGTTCGATTGATGTCTTCCATAAAATGCCGACGCACCAGCGGAAACTTCTGGCAACGGACAAGCATCTGCCGCACACCGCCAAAATCAAGGTCGGTAATGACACGATGATGCTGAACATCACGGCTGTTCGGGATGGTGATGGCAAATTTATCGCGCCAATGCTGACCTGGAGCGTGGTGACCGAAAACGAGCTTATGGCCGAGAATATTTCGGCAAGTGCGGAGATGGTGACGAAAGAGGCAGTCGGCCTGAAAGCATCCAGCGATCAATTGAAGTCAGCCGTGCTCGAAAATATGTCGCGCGCGTCTGATGTCGCTGCAGCCGCAGAGGAAATGTCGCTGACAGTAAACGAGATTTCTCATCAACTCTCCAAGACGACGCAGAATACCTTTGATATTACAAAGCAGGCGGGCTCTGCGCGTGACCGCGTGGCGAGCCTTGCGGAATCGACGTCGTCGGTTGAGGAGGTCGTCGCCTTCATCAAGGGGATCGCCGAACAGACCAATCTGCTTGCGTTGAATGCAACCATTGAAGCCGCCCGTGCAGGCGAAGCCGGTAAAGGGTTTGCGGTGGTCGCCAGCGAAGTCAAAGCGCTTGCAGCGCAGACGAGTGATGCCACAACCCAGATCACCGCCCAGTTCGAAGCGATGCGGGAAGGTGGAACGGAAGCGGCGGACGCGGTCGAGCAGATCGTAGGTGCAGTGAATAGCCTGTCAGACGTTCTTCAGAACGTTGCAGGCGCCGTTGAAGAGCAGACCAGCACGACTGCGGACATCGCTCGCAATATAAGTTCGGTTTCGGGCGCTATGGGCGAAGTGGATGATATGGCGGGCGCGGTTCAGTCTACAGCTGAAGCGCTGACGGAGAACGCAAACCGTATGCGTGCGGATTTAAAGAGTTTCGTCGCGTCTTCAGCGTAGTGGTCGTCTAATTATGTGAAGGCCTGTATCGGACTTTGTCGAGAAACAGTCGGAATGCCTGCGAGGAATGCCGTCTGTGGGGATAATAAAGATGGTATGCTGGAAGTGGCTCGTTCCATTCTTCCAGCAACGTCACAAGCTGTCCGTCTTCAATTAAGGACTGAGTATAATCCGCGGGAAGATAGGCAATGCCGAGGCCGTCGACCGCAGCGCGAACGATATGTTCGATTTTGTTGCTGACAAAGGCACCGGAAACCTGAACCTTTGTGTGTCGGGCGCCCTTTCGGAAGCGCCACTCATAACCCGTTCTGGTTTCAGGTAACCATAGATTGGCACATGAATGGCTGAGTAGATCCTGTGGGCTTTGCGGGGCGGATCGCTTGTTGAGATAGCCTGGCGAGGCGACGAGTTTCATTGGAATTTCTGCAGAAACGGGCACAGCGATCATGTCCATATCGATTTGGTGCCCCAGCCTGATTCCCGCATCAAAGCGATCTGAAACGATGTCGAAAAGCGCATAGTCATCCACCACTTCTACAGCGATTTCAGGATGTTCCAGCAATAGATTGCTGATCGCAGGCAGCAGGTATTTTCGCGTAGCGTGTTCGATCGAAGCAACACGAATAGTGCCAGACGGGCGCGCACTGAGATCGGACAACTCGGAGATTCTGTCATCCAGTTCGTTGAGTGTTGGTCTCAGCGTTTCAAGGATACGCTCGCCGGCTTGCGTGACGGAAACGCTTCGAGTGGTGCGTGTAAGCAGACGCAGATCCAGCCTGTCTTCGAGTTTGCGGATGATCTGGCTTAGCGCAGATTGAGTTATGCCCAGCCGGGTCGCTGCGCGTGTGAAGCTTTTTTCTTCAGCGACAGCGACAAAGGCCGTGAGATTGGCCATCAGATCACGATTCATTAATTAGCTCAGCTTATAGGGTGTAGTTCAATTCAGTATATTAATTGAATTATTGCCGCCGTCTATATTCGCTTCATCGTCGCAGACAGATCGCGACCTCGAAACAAATAGGAGACCGGTCATGACCAAAGTGACTTTCACGAATTCAAATAACACCAACATCACAATGGCTGCCGTTGTGAATTTTCCGGAAGGCTTTGACCAAACCAAACAATATCCTGCAATCGTCGTTTCCCATCCTGGTGGTGGCGTGAAGGAACAGACTGCGGGAACGTATGCACGCAAGTTGGCTGAGCATGGCTTCATTACAATCGCTTACGACGCGTCCTATCAGGGCGAAAGCAGTGGCGAGCCACGCCAACTGGAAAACCCGCACATCCGCACAGAGGACGTCAGCGCAGTTATCGATTACCTGACCACGCTTCCTTATGTCGACGTCGACCGGATCGGCGCGATGGGGATTTGCGCTGGAGCAGGATATACGGCCAATGCTGCGATCAATGATCGCCGGATCAAGGCGGTAGGCACTGTAAGCCTCGTTAATATCGGGCAAATGTTCCGTAATGGCTGGGAAAATAACGTCAAAGACGCTGACGCATTGCCATATATTCAGGGCGGGACCGATGCACGGTCATCAGACGCAGCCGGAAATGCCGTGGCAACCATGCCGCTAGCGCCTCTGAATGAAGCCGACGCGCCAAACGAGGAGCTGCGTCAGGCGTGGGAATATTACCATACCCCGCGGGCCCAATATCCGACGGCACCTGGTTTTGCTACCGCTCGTAGTCTGACGCAGATCATCACCTATGATGCCTTCTTTAAAGCTGAGGCCTTCCTGACACAACCGCTGCAGGTTGTCGTAGGCAGCGTCGCAGGCAGCAAATGGATGAGTGATGACCTAATGGCTCGCGCGGCCAGCACTGACAAGAATATGCATATCGTCGAGGGTGCAAACCACATGGATATGTATGACGGCGAGGCCGAAGTGGCTGAAGCAGTTTCTGTTCTGGCACCTTTCTTTACCCGAACCATTTTAGCCACGAACGCTGACGTCGTGGCTGCGGAATAGCGAATTGGTCGGCGGGCGGGGCTTTTATGGTTCTGCCCGCAGCACTCAGACATCAGAAATGGACTTGAAGAAGATGCAAAAAGTATCGATCAAAAATCCGGACATGGCATGGTCAATCTCAGCCCTGATTTTGTTTCCGCCCGAATTTGACAAAACACGGCAATACCCGACGCTGGTGAGCGTTCATCCTTTCGGGAGTTGTAAGGAGCAGACCTCCGGCGAGGTTTATGGCAAAGCGCTGGCCCGGAATGGCTATGTGGTCATTGCTTATGATGCGTCCTATCAGGGCGAGTCCGGTGGCTCACCCCGATGGATAGAAAATCCCTCCCAGCGCGTTGCGGATATCAGCCACGTCATCGACTACGCAGTTACTTTGCCATACGTCGACGCCGACAAAATCGCCGCGCTCGGCGTTTGCGGTGGCGGTGGATATGCTCTGAATGCAGCGCTCACCGAGAAGCGGATCAAGGCCGTCATAGGTATTACCCCAGTAAACCTCGGGCGTCTCTTCCGAGAGGGGTTCAGCAATTTCAGTCCGCTCGCAACGCTCGGCGCTATGGGAACACAGCGGACGACAGAAGCACGTGGCGGCAAGTTGCAGGTCAATGAATTGCTTCCGCTAAGTGTCGAGATGGCAGAAGAGAACGGTATGACCGAGCGCGATGTCTTCGAGGCGACGGACTATTATAAAACGCCGCGTGGACAGCAGCCCGGTGGTGCGACGCGTATGGTGTTCTCGCACGCTCAGCAAACACTGAGCTGGGACGCATTCAACTTCGCCGAACTTCTATTGACGCAGCCAATGATGGTTGTGGTAGGCCAGAAAGTCGGGGCGTTTGGTGCATATCGGGACGGTCTTGAAATCTTTGGTCGAGCCACTGCGTCAGCGGACCGGCAGCTGGTCGAGCTTGAGGACTGGTCTCACTATGATTTATACGACAGGCAGAAACCTGTCGGACTCGCGATGGACCGCATCCTGCCTTTCCTGAAGGCGCACCTCGGAACTGAATCCGCTCAACGAAAGCTTGAGAACGTATCCTAGCTGCAGCGATGATCAGAAGAGATTTCAAAATGTCCCGAAGACCTGAAAAGTCTTCGGGACTTTCCTATTATTCTGCCGCTGCAGAGTGGCCGAGAGTAGGGCCAAGCTTCTTCAGAAGGTCGATAGCCGCCTCTGCGATGACTGTGCCTGGAGCGAAGATTGCTGCGGCACCAGCGTCATAGAGCGCGTCATAGTCCTGCGGCGGTACAACGCCGCCTACGACGATCATGATTTCCGGCGCGCCCTGATCAGCCAGAGCCTTTTTGAGTTCAGGTACGAGCGTGAGGTGACCTGCCGCGAGTGAGGATGCCGCCACGATGTGTACGTCGTTCTCGACAGCCTGTTTCGCGGCTTCATCCGGTGTCTGGAAGAGCGGGCCGATATCCACGTCCCAGCCAAGGTCCGCCATGCCAGAGGCGACAACCTTCTGGCCGCGGTCGTGGCCATCCTGACCCATTTTCGCAATGAGGATACGCGGGCGGCGGCCTTCAGCAGCTTCGAAATCGTCAGCCAGTTTGCGAGCTTCTTCAACCTTGTCAGATTTTGCAGTCATACCGGAAGCATAAACCCCCTGAATGGATTTGATAACGGCCTGGTGACGACCAGTGACCTTTTCGACAGCTTCAGAGATCTCGCCAACCGTTGCTTTAACGCGAGCAGCCTTGATCGCGAGGTCGAGAAGATTGCCTTCACCGCTCTCGGTCGCGCGGGTGATGGCGTGAAGCGCAGCATCAACGTCTGTCTGGTTACGTTCTGAGCGCAGACGCGCCAGCTTATCGAGCTGCATGCGGCGGACGTTTGCATTGTCGACCTTCAGAACCGGCACGTCTTCCGGCTCGTCCATGCGGAACTTGTTCACGCCAACAACGGTCTGAACGCCGCTATCAATGCGCGCCTGAGTTTTAGCTGCCGCTTCTTCAATGCGCAGCTTTGGCAGGCCTTCCTCGATGGCTTTCGCCATGCCGCCCATCTCTTCAACTTCGTTGATGTGCTCCATCGCCTTGTTCGCAAGGTCATGGGTGAGGCGTTCGACATAGTAAGAACCGCCCCATGGGTCGATCAGGTTCGCCGCGCCCGCTTCCTGCTGCAGGAAGAGCTGGGTGTTACGCGAAATGCGCGCAGAGAAGTCTGTCGGAAGCGCGAGCGCTTCATCAAAGGAGTTGGTGTGCAGAGACTGCGTCTGGCCACCGGCCGCCGCCATCGCCTCAAGGCAGGTGCGGACAACGTTGTTGTAAACGTCTTGCGCGGTGAGAGACCAGCCGGACGTTTGCGAGTGGGTACGCAGAGAAATGGATTTGGAGTTCTTTGGGCTGAACTCCTTCTGCACGAGGTTCGCCCAGAGAAGGCGCGCAGCGCGCATTTTGGCAACTTCCATGAAGGTGTTCATGCCAATCGCCCAGAAGAAGCTGAGGCGCGGCGCAAAAGCGTCCACGTCGAGGCCTGCGGCCACACCTGCGCGGATATACTCAATGCCGTCCGCGATGGTGTAGGCAAGCTCAAGGTCTGCCGTCGCACCGGCTTCCTGCATGTGATAGCCGGAAATTGAGATCGAGTTGTATTTCGGCATGTTCTGAGACGTGTAGCCGAAAATGTCCGAAATGATCCGCATGCTCGGGCGCGGCGGGTAGATGTAAGTGTTGCGCACCATGAACTCTTTCAAAATGTCATTCTGAATGGTGCCGGAGAGCTTCGCCTGATCGACACCTTGTTCTTCAGCCGCAACAATGTAAAGCGCCAGAACTGGAAGTACGGCGCCGTTCATCGTCATGGAGACAGACATCTCATCTAGCGGAATGCCCGCAAACAACGTGCGCATGTCGTAAATGCTGTCGATTGCGACGCCCGCCATGCCGACATCACCTAGAACGCGCGGGTGGTCAGAGTCATAGCCGCGGTGAGTTGCAAGGTCGAAGGCAACAGAAAGGCCTTTCTGACCCGCCGCGAGGTTACGACGATAGAAAGCGTTGGAATCTTCAGCCGTAGAGAAGCCCGCATACTGACGGATCGTCCATGGGCGTTGCGGGTACATGGTCGGGTATGGACCACGCGCGAACGGAGCCAGACCCGGATAATCATCAAGGAAGTCGAGGCCAGCAGTGTCAGCCGCTGTGTAGACTGGCTTCACGCCAATTTCTTCCGGTGTCTGCCAGATGTCGGCGTCTGAGAAAGACGGACGCGCTGCCTGATGGCCAGACGCAGAGCCAAGATCGATTTTTGTAAAATCTGGATGTGTCATCGTCTCTCTCCTATGCGTCCGTTCCCAGGCCAAGTTCGGCATGGGCGATTTCGAGTTTATCGAGCACGTTCACGCCGACAAAGATGAAGTCATCAATGCCTGCCTCGCGATAACCGGCTTCTGCCTCGCCCGGCTTACCAGCAAGATAGATGCGGGCGTCGTCTCGTGCACCGCGGAGAGCTTTCGCCGCAGCTCCCGCCTGTTCGGCGTAAAGGCCGTCCGTGCCGCAAATACATGCGAGCAGGGCGCCGCTGGCTTTGAAGTCCTCGGCCATTGCGTCGAGGCTGTCATATGGCGCGTTGGACGGCACGGTGGTGATGCCGCCTGCAGCGAAGAAGTTCGCGGTAAAGCTTGCACGTGCGTTGTGCTCCGCGATGGAACCAAGGCACGCAAGGAAGATTGCCGGACGTGTGCCTGTCTTCTCTGTCTGTGCATCAGCAAAGTCGCGCAGATGCTCGAATGGCTCCGAAACGCGGATTGGGAAGAGCGGGTCGCAATGCGCGTGGTCTGAAGCTTCATGCGGCAGGAGCGCTGCCAGTGTTGCACCGTCTTTCGCCGCGGAAACAAGCGTGTCGAATTCACGGCTCGTCGGGATCGGGCCGGTCACGTGCGTTGTGACCTTTGGAAGTGTCGATGTGTCGACGATTTTCGGGTCTTCTTCGTCGATCAGCGCGTATTCGCTGACACCCGTAATCGCCTGTTTGCGACGCGCGATAGATGTCATGAGTTCATTGCGCGCTTCAGCGAGCAGGGCGCGGAAATCACCGCTTTCAAGCGCAGCAACTACGCCGCCTTTACCTTCAATGTCCTGGAAGATGCCCCAAGCAGCCTGAGCAATATCATTGGAGATTTTCTCGATAGCCCATGTGCCGCCAGCCGGGTCGTTCACCTTGCCGAGCGAGCTTTCTTCCTGAGCCATGATCTGCGTGTTGCGACCGATACGGCGCGACATGCTGTCAGCCAGACCGATCGCATCGGTGAATGGGCGCAGCGTAACAATGTCAGCGCCGCCAACACCGCCTGCAAAGCAGGCTGCCGTATTGCGCAGCATATTCACCCACGGGTCACGCTTGGTCAGCATGCGGCGGGACGACACTGCCTGAATTTTCATGGAGAGCGGCTTGTCACCGAAGGCTTCTGTCACGCGAGCCCAGAGACGACGCAGTGCGCGGAGCTTCGAAATTTCGAGCGCGTAGTCAGGGCCGACCGCGATACAGAAGAGAAGTTTCGCATTCGCTTCTTCAAGCGAGAGGCCCGCATCAATGAGCGTGCGCAGATAGGTGACGCCGCTCGCGATGGTGAAGGCGAGTTCCTGCGCTTCCGTACCGCCGGTTTCGTGGGCCGGACGGCCGTCCACTCGAATAAACGTAGACGCAGAGAAGCGATCTGCCGCTTTTACGAATGCTGCTGTATCTGCGAGCGCTTTGTCCGCGCTGACGGAAAGCTCGCCAGAGCGCGCCAGCTCACCAATCGGATCAACGTTGAACGAGAAGAGCTGCTTGGACGCATCTTTGCCTGTCTTGTCAGACCAGGCTGTAAGCAGGGCGGCGCCTTCAAGGCCATAGCCTTCTTGCGCCGAATTGGAGAGAGCAACTGACGCGAGGTCTGTCATCACGCCATCGAGTACAACAGAGAGATCATCAACTGACTGGATCGCGACGCCGTGACGACCGCTTGCATCAATACGCAGCTCGATAGAGCTGACGCCGCGCTCAAGGTCTTTCATAAGATCTGCGTGCGCCGCCTTCAGGTCCGGATGATCAACAACGTGACGGATATCCCAGGGTAGATAAGAATCTTTGACAGTATCCGAACCGCGAACATATGGCGCCTGCCCTGGCAGGCCGTTCGGGTCGGATGCCGACGGCCAGTCGCTTTCTCGGTAGAGAGGTTTGATGGTGATTCCATCGCGCGTTTTGCGCTGCAGCGCTTCAGGGCCTTTGCCTTTCAGGGCCTTCTCGACCAGAGCGCGCCACTGCGCCTCTTCTGCTGTTGGAAAAGCAGCGCTGAAACCCGTCAGATCACTATCGGCCATGGAAGTCCCTCTAACACTTGTCTTGTCTTTTGGATGGACAAAGAAAGCGTATTGGGCTGCACGTCAAGGGGCGAAGCATCGCACTTTCGCCGCACTGCAGCAGAGAAAGAGACTTCAATTGGTTATGGTGTCGTAGGGTGAACGGTGCCTAGCCTGAAGACGAACTTGCAACGACCGCCGGTATGGTTGCTGCCACAATCACAGCCGTGCGAATAGCACGCACCGCTCGGATTGTACTATCAGTAAGAGCAACTTCACCCGATGCGATGTCTTTGATGCGTTGCTTGTGCTCTTTCAGCTGAAGTTTGTCGAAATTCTTTTTCAGAAGATCGACCTCTTTTGCTAAGGCTATGACGACGCAATCGCGTGCATCAGGTGTTTGGTGTCCGAACATAATGTCTGCCAGATGCGACTTGAGCGCAGTCTCAGGGCGCGGGTCTGCTTCCGGATAATTGGTCCAACTAAATACAAGAAACGATTGTTTCTGGGCTTGTAGTATACCGCGCTTCACGAGCCCTTCGGCGACGAGGCGCAAAATTTTTGTCTTGCCGCCTAGGCTGCTAACCAGCGACTGAGCCGATTTCCCACTGCCTTTGCGTTCGAAGAATGCAAGAGCTTCGTCCAGATAATCATCATTCGTCGGAGATGTATCAATTACGTTTATTTTTTTTGGGTTGTCCGCGTCTGTCTCCAGTCGGTCCTGCAGGATGAGCTCTACAAGAGTGGCGCCTGCAACAGCATAATCTGTGAAGCTACCTTGCTTGGCGCCTGACTCATCGTGACGAGACAAGAGAGCAATCCGCTCCGGGAGGTTGAGGGCTAGGTCCGGGTTCTGGCTGTTGAAAGTATCTGTCATGCTTGAAGTTATATCACGTTATTTATTGAAAAACAATATATGCGTATCGAAATCCGACATTTCTCGATGGGGGCACACGGACGTGAAGTCGGTCGTGAATTTTCGTCTTGACTGCAATTGAGAATTATTCTCAACTAAGTTTATCGCTGATTTTCGCAGAAAGGACATTCCATGGAACAGGACTGGCAGGCGCGGGGCGACACGGCGCAATCAGAACGACTACGTGACTGGCTGGAGAGTCAGTCGTCAGTGCTCGGCTTCTGGATTGATCGGCTAATAGAGAACGGTGATGCCGAAATGCTTGGCAGGCTCGAAAGCCATCGCAGAGAGCTTCAGGGCTTACTTGTTCGCCTCGGCTGAGCGCATTTCGCGGTGCTTGGAAATAAACGACTGAATCTGGTCGACGAAATAGTCTTTCGGCAAGTCGTCTTTAGAGATGGATCCGACAAAGCGGGAATAATCTGGTGAGGTGGAAAAGTTCAGTGGCGACATGCCTGAGAACAGGATGATCGGCCCCTGATATGTCTCCGCCAGAATTTCTGCATTCTCGCCCGGAGAGCGGTCATCGCTCAGTCTGCCGTCCAGAAGGATCGCATCGAAAACGTTCAGTGTGAGTGCGATGACAGCTTCTTCTATGGAGGCGACAGCTGTTACTTTGTATGCGCCCTTACCCCATTTGTTCGCAAACAGCTCAACCAGACGTGAAAACGCCGGATGGTCATCGACCAGCAGAACCTGCGTAATCTGCGCAGCGTGAGTTGCGGTGACGGGGTGACTCATATGTAAAAAGGGACCGATTTCAGCTTGGAAGGCGTACGTGTTCTAACCAAAAAGACTTAATGAATGCCCCTATCTCGTCATATCCGGACAGGTTGTCGGGTTTTGATAGATACGCATTCGCATGAAACTCATAGGATAAATCTACGTCTTTTTGATCCGTAGAAGTTGAAAGCACAATTGTCGGGATCTTCTTCCAATCTTTGTGGTCCCGTAGTCGCCGGATCAGTTCATGGCCATTCATGCGTGGCATATTAAGATCGGTCAGGATGATTTTCGGTCTCGGTCCGTCTTCCAGACGTTTGATAGCGTCCGCGCCATCGCGAGCAAATTCCAGCTGAATGCTGTCATCGGCTTTGCGGATCGCGTTCGAAATGAAGCGCGTGTCGAAAGAGTCATCATCGACGATCAAAAGGCATGCATTAACGGTCATGAAACGATCTCAAAAGTTTTCATATACGGAATGATACAATGAATCGTGCACCGGAGTTGAAGTCCGGGTCAACACTGAGGTCTGCATTATGCAAAGCACAGATTTTACGGCTTAGGGACAGGCCAATGCCTGCACCCGGTATTCCATCACTGTGTTGAAGGCGTTTGAATGGCTCGAAAATCATTGTTCGCGCGTCCTCAGGTATGCCTACGCCGTTATCTTCGACGAAGACATTGATAGTTCGATCTGTGATGCTTGATTTCGCCCAGACGCGGATCGTCAGCTCGCCTGTTTCGGCGTATTTGCACGCGTTTCCGATGAGGTTCTGGAAAAGTTGGGTGAGCAGGCTGGAATTGCCCGTCACCTGCGGAAGGTCATCTATGATCAGATGGGCATTTGCATCCGATAAGTGATGTTCCAGCTGTGATGATGCGATAGCGACGACACGCGAAAGCTCGCATGGCTCCATTTCGATTTTTTCGCTGTCGAGACGGAACAGATCGAATAAATTGCGCACCATTTCGCGCATCCGTTTCAAGCCTGATTCGATCTCGGTGAGATATTCATCAGCTTCTTCGGGTAGAGAAACTTTATTTGCCTCAAGGTCGACGCGGACCAGCTCACTGAACATTGATGCCTGACGCAGCGGGGCTTGCAGGTCGTGAGCGGCGACAAACGCAAAATCTGAGAGACTATCATTCAGCCTCGCAAGTTTAGCTTCATTCTCTTTCAGTTCTGTTATGTCTGTTGCCACGGCCAAAATAAAACGCTCGCCATCGCGCGACGTCATCGGGATTTTATCTGTTGATATCCAACCTTGCTTGCCGTCCTTCGGCGCATAAGATTCAATAATATTGCGGCGGGCTTTGCCGCTTTCGATAACGTCGAGGTCATCCGCCAGATATTTGGCGGCCATCTCAGGGAATAGGTCTTCGGTTGCCTTGCCTTCTACCTCTGCCGGATCAGACAGGTTGACCGATTCAAGTGCTGCCTTGTTTGCGCGCAGAACTGTATTCTTGTCGTCTTTATACCAGATGCGCGCCGGCACGTTATCGAGAACGGCGCGAAGCTCTCGTGCCAGGGCACGATTTTCAAAGAAAGCGTTCTGCAGCTCGATTGCCTGCCCCATATGGCTGGCAATGATATGCATGAGATGGAGTTGCCAATCTTCGAACGGTTCTGCTCGCGGTGCCGCATCGCTGAAGCTAACCGCTCCGAAGAATTTCTCCTGAACAAAAATTGGCGCGCCGATATAACTTCTGAACGGCGCTTTATCAAAGGCAGGATGCGGCACGCAGTCTTCATCCTGAAAATCAGCAAGCGCAACCAGCTTATGATCCTCCGCGACGAGGTCGCATAAAGTGTCTTCAAGGCTGAGAACATCACCTTGGGACAGGCCGATGTCCGTCCCATGGAGTTCGAGAACCTCATACTTGTTGTTCGTAATGTGGGACGCAAAGCCGTGAGAGAGCCCGAGCGCCTGAGCGCCGATCTTCAAAATTTGCTGGCGGAACCGTTGCGGATCGCTTGCGGCAACTGGTACGGTCTCGACAATTTGCTCCAGCGCGTTCTGGAACAGGCGCTTTCCTGTGACGGTATGGAAGGTGACAGTCAGCCTGTCTTTCGAAGCTGGCCGGAAAGAGACGTCAAACCAGTGCGGTTTTACGCCATCCGCACCGTAGAACACCTCTCGGCGGATATTGATCTGCTCTTTCAGCGCACGGCTATAGTCTTGATAATAATCCTGCTCCTCCAAGGCGGGGAACCGTTGAAGCAACGTTTTGCCGATAAGATCGTCCGGCGTCGATCCATTGAAGTTTACATTCGCTTCATTGGCCGCAAGGATCATAAAGTCGATTGGCTCACCGTTCTCGTCGCGGATGGCTTCCAATAGTAATACGCCTGCGTCAGACGAATCTAGAATCATCTGATTTATGAGTGCGCTCTCGGCAATCGTCTGAGACAGAGATTGAGAACTACGGGCAATTTTGTGGTTCTCGATCAGGCCGGTTATGACATTGGCTAGGCTGGCCAGGCGTTGACGGTCATTAGAATTGAATTCGCGTGGTTGGTAGTCGATCAGGCACAATGTCCCGAACGCGTAGCCTTCTGCCGTGATGATTGGGGAGCCGGC
Organism: Ponticaulis sp.; assembly: GCA_002723155.1. Lineage (GTDB taxonomy): Bacteria > Pseudomonadota > Alphaproteobacteria > Caulobacterales > Hyphomonadaceae > Ponticaulis. Next base: position 13,082 of record PBNO01000014.1, read on the forward strand.
ATAAAATCGGATATTCGGTTCACCTGTTACCAGCGGATTGGATGCAAAGCGTTCGTCCTTAAGCGCATCTTCAACGACAAACACACCGGTGCTTCGGATTGCATAGTCACAGAATGCGACGCTGCGGTCTGTCTCTGTAACGCCTTCAAGTCCCTGATTTGATTTGAACCATTGCCGGTGTTCATCAACCAGAGAGATAAGCGAAACGGGAACGCCGAAAATATCGCGTGCAAGCGCTGTTATATTATCGAAACGCGGGTCCGGCGCGGTGTCGAGCAGCTTTGCTGAACGCAGCGCTCGGAGCCTTTCGGCTTCGGTTGGGGGGTGTGCCAAATTTGTCTCCGGGACGTTCTTCAGGGTTATCGGGATACATGTTCATGTTATTATCGCCGGTGTTCAGGCCGGTCATTTGTTTACTAGACTAATCCTGTGACCTTTAACCACCGGTTATCGCAGTCACGGAGCCGAAGCTGACGTTAGGACAGTCTTGTCCAAAGCTGGGGAGAAGCTAATTTGCGAGTGAAAAAGTCTTCTGAGGAAACCAAACATGTCCGTACCAGCTATCTTCGACAAAATGCGTCTGCCGATTATCGGATCGCCGCTCTTTATCATTTCTCAGCCGGAGCTGGTGATTGCACAGTGTAAGGCCGGAATTGTCGGTTCGTTCCCGTCGTTGAATGCGCGTCCTGCCAGCCAGCTCGATGAGTGGCTCGACCAGATTACTTCTGAACTGGACAGCTATAACAAAGCGAATCCGGATCGCCCGGCAGCGCCGTTTGCGGTCAATCAGATCGTTCACAAATCCAATGACCGCCTCGATCATGATGTTGAGATGTGCGTGAAGTATAAAGTGCCGTTTGTGATCACATCGCTGGGCGCACGCGAAGAGGTCAATCAGGCGATACACTCATATGGCGGCATCGTTATGCACGACATCATCAACGTAGTGTTCGCGCACAAAGCGCTTGAGAAAGGCGCAGACGGATTGATCGCTGTTGCTGCCGGTGCGGGCGGGCACGCCGGCAAGCTCTCTCCTTTCGCTCTCATCCAGGAAATCCGCGAATTCTTTGATGGTCCGTTGGCTCTGTCCGGTTCCATCGCAAATGGCGGTGCTGTCGCGGCGGCGCAGGCTATGGGCGCTGACTTTGCCTATATGGGGTCTGCGTTCATCGCGTGTGACGAAGCTGTAGCAGTCGATGGCTACAAAGACATGATCGTCGATAGTGCGGCGAAGGACATCGTGTACTCCAACCTCTTTACCGGCGTTCATGGCAACTATCTGGCGCCATCCATTGCCAAAGCGGGCCTTGATCCGAACGACCTGCCAGAAAGCGATCCGTCTAAAATGAACTTCGGCTCTGGCGGCAACCAGAAATCCAAAGCGTGGAAAGACATTTGGGGCTGTGGTCAGGGTATTGGCGCGATCAAGAAGCGTGGCCCTGTTTCCGAGTATGTTGACCAGCTGGAAGCAGAATACAAAGCAGCGATTGCGGCTCTGTCCCGCGGTGAGGCGGCTAATCTGAAAGCGCTGACGCAAGGCGCATAAAACGATCCAACGCTGATAATCTGACAGCAAGACTGCCGCTCTTCATAGCTGAGGAGCGGTTGTTTTGTCTGACTTCACCCCCATTCTGGGGCTACCCTATCTTCTGTCCAATCAGGCACAGAAGCACGTCACCCTGAATGAAAGTATTCGCGCACTGGACGGGCTGTTGCAGCTGGCCGTTCTGAACAGAGATCAGGCGACACCACCGTCTGTGCCGGCTGAAGGAGATCGCCATCTCATCGCTTCGGGCGCGACGGGTGACTGGACTGGCCATGACGGTGAGCTTGCATTGTTCTCTGATGGTGAGTGGCACTTTTTTGCGCCTCAAACCGGCTGGCGTGCCTGGGTGGAAGAAGAAGCCAGCTTCAAAGTTTTTGATGGTGTGGGCTGGCGTGAAACCACATCTGACGAGCTGCAGAATTTGGCATTGCTTGGCGTTGGTGCCGCGGCCGACGCGAATAATCCGCTTCTGGCAAAGCTGAACGACGCACTGTTTACAGCAGTTGAAAGTGCGAGCGGTGGCTCTGGTGACTTGCGGGTTAAACTCAATAAGGAAGCGGGTTCGAACGTTGTCTCGCTTCTCTTTCAGAACAGCTATTCCAGTCGGGCGGAGATCGGTCTTGTCGGTGATGATGATCTGGTTGTGAAAGTATCGCCGGACGGCGCGGTGTTTCATGAAGGGTTACGCGTCGATCAGACCAGCGGTCAGGTAAGCTTTCCGAACGGGTCACCTCAAATTCGTGAGCGCTTGAGCGCGAACCGGACATATTACATCCGCACCGATGGCAGCGACTCCAATGACGGTCTTACAGATAGTGCGTCAGGTGCATTCCTGACATTCGCGCGCGGTGTGGAAGCTGCTTTGTCGCTGCATCACGGCACGCACGAGGTCACTCTGGAATTCGGTGTGGGAAGTTTCTCCATCGGAGGCGGATTGATTGCGGCGTCCGCAGATTATCATATCAACATTCGCGGCGCTGGGTATGATCAGACCACGCTGGACGGGAAGCTGGAACTTTCAGGCGGCGTGATCGCCACGGTGAGGGATGTGCATGTTACCGGCACCGGCCAGAATGCAAGCTTGCGGACGGGCTCAGGTGCGTCGCTGTCCATTCTTGGCAATGTGCGCGTGTCTGAAGGAACTCATTCTCACGTTATAGCGACCGGCAACTCAACCATTTTGCTGACGCACGGCAAGGTGCGTGTCGGGGCAGGGGGTGTTTCGCTTTTTGCGTCGACAACCGGCTCTCTGATCCAGCTTTGGCCGGGCCTGCGCGTTGTCACCGAGACAGCGGCGAGCTTTTCCAATGCCGTTGCGCGGACGACAGAGTGCGGTGTGATCACCTGGCAGTCTGCGACCGTGGATGAAGCGCTGGGGGCCATCTCGGGTACGCGATATAGCTGCAATACAAACGGCGTCATCCAGACCTATTCAGGCGGGGCAAGCGCTATTCCGGGCACAGTCGCAGGCTCCGAAACAAATGGCGGCGTTTACGCCTGATTATCACAAATCTTCAGAAGAGAATGGAGGCGCCATATGGATGGTGACTGGTTTGGAATGGCTGCAAGTGCGGCTGGTGGCGGCGTGTTCGGCGTGATCGGCACGCTGCTGGGGCGGGTTGCAGGTTATTTTGAAACGAAGCAGCAGCAAGCCTTTGAGCGCGACCGCTGGCAGCATGATGCGGCGATGACCCGATTGCAGATGGAGGTCAGCCGTGCAGAGGCAGAGGCGGAGTTAAACGCTGTTCAGGCCGAAGGTTCATGGCAGGGGCTGACGGCGAGTGTCGCAGCCGATGCCGCGCTCGCGTCAGGCTATCAGTTCGTCGACGCCATACGGGCGCTGACCCGCCCCGCGCTGACATTGCTTCTTTGGCTGATCACGGCAACGGTTTTCTTTAATGTTGATGATGCGTTGAAAGCGCGTGTGGTGGAGACAGCAGTCTTTGCCGCAACGGCTGCGACGCTCTGGTGGTTTGGAGACCGGACGAGCCCATCGGGGCGACGCTATCCGGCGTAAATAGCACCCGCTAGCAGCGTTGCTGCGGCCAGAAGCGATGCAAGTATGCGGAGCCGGACGTAAAGGATAGGATAGCCCGCATGCACATCGAATGCGAGTAACACAAGAAAGCCTGCCGCGAGCATATAGAGACCGGCAGGCAAAAGCGGACCAATGCCGCCATTCATCGGATCTCCGAAGACGAGCCCCGCTGCACCGAGCATGGCTGCGAAAAAGCCCCAGAGGCTCGCCGTGACAGCTATGATCATCACTGATGTTTTCGGCTTTTCACCTTCCACGCCGAACGCGGTCCCCCAGCGCGCGCCGCCCATGAAGGACAGGATTACAGCGCCGTAGATCAGCAGAGATAGGAGCGCGATCTGCCAGAAACCGATAATACTTTCTGGCTCTTCCAGACCGAGCAGGGCAGACGCCTGCCAGGGCGCGAGGCTGGCCCAGCAGGAGATGAAAAAGGGAAGAAGCCCGGCGAGCGTCATGCCCATGACAGCTTTGCCTGTGCGTTCAACCATGTCTGCTTACTCCGGTATGGCTAGTGATTTATCGCACCAGATAGGGCGGTTTTCCATCCATCCAAATTGCGCTCGCGCTTGTCGGCGTCCATTTTTGGCTCAAAGCGTGAGGCGATGCGGCGGTGTTCATGCCACTCGTCCAGCGTCATCCAGCCCAGCTCGCCCGCAGCGAGTACCGCTGCGCCGAGGGCAGTCATTTCCGGATACTCCGGCTTTTCGACCGGACGGTCAGTGATGTCCGCCAGGAATTGCAGGAACCAGTCATTCTCCGCCATGCCACCATCCACGCGCAGCTCGTCGACGCGGCAGCCATCGCTTTCAAAGGCATTGAGAAGATCGAGTGTCTGATAGGCGCCTGCTTCAAGACCAGCCCGCACGATGTGCGCAGCGCGGGTGCCACGCGACAGGCCGGTAATCTGGCCGCGTGCATCCGGTGCCCAATGCGGCGCGCCAAGTCCCGTAAACGCAGGCACAAAATAAACGCCGCCATTGTCGTCAAGGCTGCTTGCCATCTCTTCTGTCTCTGCGGCCTGAGAAATCAGGCCCAGCTCGTCGCGCAGCCATTTGATCACGGTGCCCGCATTGAAGATTGACCCTTCCAACGCCCAGTTAAGGCGTCCCTGCGCCTGAAAACCGGTGGTCGCCAAAAGGCGATTTTTTGAAACGGGAAGCTCTGTGCCTGTGTTCGCAACCAGAAACGCACCGGTGCCGTAGGTGATCTTTGCTTCGCCTGTCTTCACACAGCCCTGACCCACAAGTGCAGCCTGCTGGTCGCCGACCATGGACAGGATCGGGATAGCTTTGCCGAACAGGTCTTTATCCGTCTCGCCAAAACTGCCGCCGGTAGAAGCAATGCTCGGCAGAACGCTCCATGGGATGCCAAAGATTTCGCAGAGACGTGTCGACCATGAAGACGCCGCCAGATCCATGAGAGATGTGCGGCTGGCATTAGTAACATCGGTGGAATGTTCGCGGCCCGAGGTCAGACGTGCGAGCAGGAAGCTATCGACCGTACCGAAGGCGGCTTTACCCGCTTTAGCGGCATCTCTCGCCCCCGGAATATTGTCCAGAATCCAGCGGATTTTCGTCGCAGAAAAATATGGATCAAGAAGAAGGCCGGACAGCGCCTGCACTTCTTCCGCAACGCCTGATTTGGCGAGCTCCGCGCAGAACGGAGCGGTGCGTCGGTCCTGCCATATAATGGCGGGGCCATAGGCTTCGCCAGTATCCTTGTTCCACAGAAGCGTCGTTTCGCGTTGGTTGGCGATGCCGATTGCGGCGATTTTGTCTACGCCGCCACAGTCTTCAATCACGCGCCGGCACACTTTCAGCGTGTGAGACCAGATATCTTCCGGGTTTTGTTCTACCCAACCGTCATTGGGAAATGTGAGGCCGATCTCTGACTGGGCGACAGGTCCGGCATGCAGATCCTTATCAAACGCAATGGCACGCGTTGATGTCGTTCCCTCATCAATGACGAGAATAAAATCGCTCACACTCTGTCTCCCTCTTATCCGCCAGTATCATCAATGGGATAGGACGATTTCGCAACATGAGAGCGTAAGAGAATCCCAAAAAAGGAAACGCCCGCAATGAGCGGGCGTTTCCATGTGTTTGTTTGTGCGGGGCGTTTTAGAACGCAGCCTGTGCACCGAAGAGCAGAACGTCGGTTGTCGCGTCGCGATCAGACCATGTGCTGCCATCCGGGAAGTTGCCGCCTGACACGAAGTTCAGAGGGGCAAAGCCTTCTACGTGAACCAGCTCTGCGAACAGGTTGATGTTCTCGCCAACAAAACGAGAGTAGCCGAGAACCAGCTGGTTCTGACGTTCCCACGGCGCGCCATCGTCTCCGGCACGGAAGTTAGAGAACTCCAGGGACACAGCATTCAGGTACCGACCGTTCGGGTGCTGGTCGCCAAACCCGAAGCGGCCACCGAGCGTGAAGGAGTGCGTGCGCTGCGCTTCATACTGGCTGAGCGGGTTTGTCGGATCAGGAACCGCAGAGCCCGGCCAGTCTTTCGTTGTCGATGCGAATTCACCGAGCAGCTCAAGCGGACCGAAGTTTGCGCGTCCATAGACAGACCATGCCGGGTTGTTCTCATCGCACGGGTTGAAGTGGAAGACCGGGTAAGCCTGACAATAGGCTGAACCGTGCGTGTAGCTTGCGCCGACCATCGCAGAATTCTCATCGCTGAGTGCGAATGTGTAATTACCGTCGACAGCGAAGTTGTTCACGCGGGATGGTACACTCGTGCCGCTAACCGGTACGTTGTGCGCACGGAACTGCGCGCCGCCCTGAATAGCCATTGCGCGAAGCATCAGGCCGTCCTGCACGTAACCGACCTGCGCACCGTATGCGAGGCCCGCAAAGGCGTGCCAGTTGGTTGAGTTCGTGAACGGGCTAACGGAATCGTTCAGGCCGAATGGCGTGTAAAGCTTACCGATCGCGGCGTAGAGCGGGCTCTCGTCGAGGTTACCGAAGATCATGTAAGCCTGACGCGCTTCAATCTGGTTACGACCGAGCGATGTGATCGTGCCAGTGCCGAAGCTTTGTTCCGGGCTGTACTGAAGCTCTACATAACCGGTGATCCAATCATTCAGCTGTGCGGTCACCGCAAGGTTTGCAGAGTGGATAACGGCCTCGGAAACGTTCTCTCCGATCTGGTTCGCAGATGTCGGGTGACGCATCAGATAGCCGAATTTGCTGTCACGGTTGCTCTGCTGAATGTTTGCGAGAGCTGTGATCTGGCCGCTCAGCGTGAGCGAGCTTGTCAGGTCGCCGTTCTGACGCGCGCGCAGCTGAACAACCGGCTTGGTGCTGATGTCTTCCGCGTGGTCGAGAATGCGATATGAGTAATCTACGTTGGTAGAGACAAAGCCATTACGGTTGTTCGTAGCGGCTTCCGCAGATGTGTCCGGTACACGGACAATGCCTTCTTCAGCACGAAGCGAGCGGACTTCTTCGCGAAGTTCTGCGTTCTGCTGTTCCAGACGCTCCAGGCGTTCCAGAAGTTCTTCATTTGTGATTGTTTGTGCGAAAGCTGATGGCGCTGCGACCAGCATCGCAATAGCACTAACGGCTGTGACTAGAGATTTCATTTGGTCCCCATACATTACGCGTTCCGACCGCGTTGCGTCCCAGACTTATCGCGGGTGGTCGGCACTGATATGCAGGTTCAAAAGTTCACCAAAACGTGAAGCATTCCCTACCAAATTGCGTAGGAATCTTCAGACCGCGGTAAAATCCAATTTTGGCAAGCTGCGAACCCTCCCGTAAGAGCGCAGCTTCTTTGACTGTCACTCCCTAATATCGCTTCAAAATTTCCTGAAGAGATGACCCCACATAAATCGTGGCCTTTCGGGGGGCAAGAGTATTTACTGAAAATTAGGTGCCTAAAATTTGAGCGAATACTTGGGGTAAAAATGTTATCGATAACAACATCTGTGGCTTAATATCGTTGTCATATTGCCTGCAATAGGAATTAGGAAAAGAAAAAGGGAAGCGGTGCGGCTTCCCTTAGACTATTATATTTATTGTGTTTTTTATGAATGGCACCGAGGCCGCGGCCAGGTGTGGGGGACAGGATGACGGGGCGCAACCCGCGGTGCCATTTGACTTATTTGTAACATAATGCCCAAAAATCAACAATACTTGCCCAAAAATAATGCGCATCTTAAGCACGAAAAAAAACTAAACGAGGTCACGTTTTTGTATTCCTTCAAAAAATTCCTGACCCTTTAGGTAGATTTTTTTCAGATTAACTATGAGAACTACTGTTCTTGCGAATTATTCGCGCATTTTTGTGTTGTCGATTCGCTTTTCTGTGCCCTTTGTTGGTTCACGATTTCTCTGATTTCACGGCTGAAAACCATGCTTCTCTACTATTCCAAGACATCACCCTTTGCCCGAAAGGTTCGGGTGCTTTTGTCCGAGCACGAATTAACTAACCGTGTTCAGTTGAAACTTGCATCAGTACTTGAGGACGCTAAAAGCACGCCGAACCCGCTCGGTAAAATCCCCTGCCTGATTACGCCTGACGGAGACACCGTCTATGACAGCCCGGTTATCTGTGAATGGGTGGAGGCTTATGCCACGGACGCAGACATTACCCGTGATGACGCATATTGGCGCGCTCAGAAGCTTCAGGCGCTCGGCGATGGCGTGATGGATGCGGCGTTCAACACGGTGATGGAGAAGAACCGTCCAGCCGATCAGCAATCGTCTTTCTGGACTACCAGATGGCGTGAAGCCATCGAGCGCGGGGTTGCGGAAGCTGCAGAGCTTGTGACGCCTGTTGAAGACCGTCTGGATCGGGGGCAGGTCGCCATTGCGTGTATGCTTGGCTATCTGGATTTCCGTATAACGGACTTTGACTGGCGAGCAGCGCATCCGTCGCTGGCACAATGGTATGAGCCGGTGTCGAAACGCGAGAGTATGATCTCTACCGCGCCGCCGGCGTCTTAATAAAAAAGGGCGATCACTGATCGCCCTTTTTCATACTCATATTCTACTAAAACTAGCTCGCCTGAACGCTGGCGATCCAGTTGTCGACGCGCTGTTCAAGCAGGTTGAGCGGAAGTCCGCCACCGCCGAGAACCGCATCGTGGAAGCCGCGAATGTCAAAGTCGTCACCCAGAACTTCTTCTGCGTTTGCGCGAAGGTCCTGAATGAAGATCATGCCGATTTTATAGCCGGTTGCCTGACCAGGATCAGCAATATAGCGCTCCACTTCTGACAGTGCCTGAGCATCCGTGATTGCAGAGTTTTCCTGGAAGTAGGCAACAGCTTCTTCGCGCGTCCAGCCCTTCACGTGGAGGCCTGTGTCTACAACGAGGCGGATCGCGCGCCAGATTTCAGAGCCGAGGCGGCCGAACTGGGAAAGCGGGTCCTGATATGTGCCCGGGATTTCCTGCGCGAAATGCTCTGTGTAGAGCGCCCAGCCTTCAACATATGCGCCATAGAATTGCTGTGTGCGGAATTGCGGGATGCCCGTCAGCTCCTGCGCGATAGCAATCTGCATGTGGTGACCCGGAAGCGCCTCGTGATAGGCGATGACTTCGAGCTCACGCTTTGGCATGGCTGTCATGTCAGACAGGTGCGCGTAATAAACGCCTGGGCGCGAGCCATCTGGCGTGCTCGGATAGTAGTGCTGGGCTGCACCATCGCGTTCGCGGAAGGCTTCCACGCGGCGAACTTCCAGTTCGGCTTGCGGCAGAAGACCGAAATACTCTGGCAGTTGGGATTCGATGTTTTCGACATAGTAAGTCGCAGCATCGATATAGCCCTGACGACCTTCATCCGTGTTCGGGAAGTAGAGGCGCTCGTCGTCCTTGTTTTCACGCAGGAAGACGAAAAATTCCTGTAGTGTGCCTTCGAAGCCGAAGTCGCGCATGACGGAAACCATCTCACCGCGAAGGCGTGCAACTTCCTCAAGGCCCAGCTCATGGATTTCGTCAGCCGTCATGTCAGTTGTGGTGTAGTAACCGAGGCGCTGCTGGTAATACGCTTCGCCATCAGGCAGCTCGGACACGCCAAATGCTTCTTCAGTATTGGCGACATCAGTTTCCAGCCAGTTGATCATGTTGTTGTATGCGCTGAGGAAGCTTCCGGTGAGCGCGGCTTCAACGTCTGCAACCAGCTCTTCACCACGTTCTTCTGTGATCGTGCCGGCCTCGACCAGCGCTGCAATCTTGCCTTTAGCGTCCGCGAAAATCGCAGAGTCATCGCCTTCGGTGAACGGTGCGCCGGTTACAATATTCTGTGATTGTTCAGCCGCTGCGCGATAGGCAAAGGCTGGTGGGCGAATACCCATCTGCGCTGCCTCTTCAGCCTGGGAAACGAGGCTGTTCACCATTGTTGCAAAGCCGTCGAGACGCGAAATATAGGCCAGCATGTCTTCTTCGGTGGAAACACCGTGGAAGTTGATCATGAACTGGGCTGGATATGTCTGCCAGCCGCCCTGTGTGAAGATGTAGCCGTGATGGCGCCACTGCCAGTTTTCCTCGGCCTGCGCGAGGATGAATTCGTAGAGATCCCATGACATCTTCGCTTCTGCGTCGAGAAGGTCATAGTCGAAGTTTTCCTGCATTTCAGCGGTTGTGGCGCGTCGCCATTCAAGCTGTTCCAGCTGCGCTTCCGGAGAGACGTCGTCGATCTCGTCATAGCGTTCTTTACGGCCTAGCGTGGTCAGCGTCATAGGGCTGAGCATCAGCTCTTCTTCGTACTTTTCGTCGAACCATGCATTCAGGCGCGCCGTTTCCGCTGCAACCTGTTCGGCAGTTGGTGTGGCGGCTGCCGGTGTGGATGTTTCTGTTTGTGTGCCAGTGGTTTCGGTTTGGCCACACGCGCCGAGCGCCAGCACTGCGGCTGTCGCCAGAAGAAGGTTTTTCATCGTCGGTTTCACTTTCGTGCGTTGAAGAATTGGGCGCATCTTAACCAGAATGCAGACATGCGAAAGCCCAAATTTATCAAATAACGATAAATTTGGGCTTTGAGCTATTTTCGGTCAGATGTGTCGGGTGTTTCAGCGTCTAGCTGTTTTGAACATCCTCAATCCAGTTATTGACGCGGACTTCCAGAAGGTCGAGCGGAAGAGAGCCGCCGCCAAGAATGGTGTCGTGGAAGCCGCGAATATCGAAGTCTTCACCGAGAACCTCTTCTGCGTGAGCGCGAAGCTCCAGAATACGGATCATGCCGATTTTATAGCTCGTCGCCTGTCCAGGGCCTACAATGTAGCGCTCTGTTTCCGACGCAGCTTGCGCCTCGGTGATCGCAGAGTTTTCGAGGAAGTAGGCGATCGAGTCTTCGCGGGTCCAGCCCTTGGTGTGGAGGCCTGTGTCTACGACGAGGCGGATTGCGCGCCAGATTTCAGTACCCAGACGGCCAAATTGCGAAAGAGGATCCTGATACGTGCCAGGCATCTCGTTCGCCAGAAGCTCTGAATACAGCGCCCAGCCTTCAGTATATGCGCTGTTGGATTGGCGCGTCCGGAACTGCGGAATGCCTGTCAGTTCCTGCGCAATTGAGCGCTGCATATGGTGACCGGGAATAGCTTCATGATACGCGACGACTTCCAGCTCGCGCAGGGGCAGGGCGGACATATCAAGAAGGTGCGCATAGTAAACGCCCGGACGTGACCCGTCCGGCGTGCCCGTCACGTAGTGTTGAGCTGCGCCTGCGCGCTCGCGGAAGGCTTCAACGCGGCGAACCACGACATCAGCTTGCGGCAGAATACCGAAATAGTCCGGCAGTTGTTCGCGGATATTGTTGATCTGACGTGTCGCCTCGTCGATGTAAGCCTGACGGCCTTCATCTGTGTTTGGCAGGAAGAGTTCAGGATCATCCGTGTTCACGCGTAGATAGTCGAAGAATTCCTGCAGGCTGCCGTCAAAGCCGACTTCTTCCTTGATGAGTTCCATCTCGCCGCGCAGGCGCTCTACTTCGGCAAGACCGATTTCGTGGATTTCGTCCGCTGTCAGGTCTGTCGTCGTGTAGCTGGCGAGCCTGTAATTGTAATATGCCTCGCCATTAGGCAGCTCTGACACGCCGAAGGATTCTTCGGTGTTTTCCATATCTGTTTCTAGCCAGCTGATCAGCTCGTTATAGCTGTTCAGGAACGGGCCAGTCAGAGCGGCGACGGCTTCGGCTTCGAGTTCTTCAGCGCGGGCTTCATCAATTTCGCCGGACTCAACGAGAGCTGCGATCTTGGTTTTAACGTCCGCGTAAATTGGTGAATCTTCGCCGTCGGTGAATGGTGCGCCGCGAACAATATTCTGCGCTGTTTCCAGCGCGCCGCGATAGGCAAAGCTCGGTGCGCGAATGCCCATCTCCGCCGATGTTTGCGCGCGCGCAAGGCGTACATCCAACGCATTCGCAAAGCCTTCGATCCGGGAGATATAAGCTTCCATATCAGCGTCGGAATTGACGTTGTGGAAGTTGATCAGGAAGCGGGCCGGATAGGTGTGCCAGCCGCCTTGCGTGAAGGCGTATCCATAGTGGCGCCATTGCCAACCGAGTTCAGCGCGCTCAAGGCGTGCTTCCCAGAGGCGGTACGAGAACTGCGCTTCTTCATCCAACTGGTCGAAGTCGAACGTTTCGCGCATTTCTGCGGTGGTCTCACGCAGCCATTCCAGCCCTTCAAGCTGGAAGGCTTCAGTATTGTCGTCGACTTCGTCATAGCGTTCGTGACGGCCAAGTTGAGTAAGCGTTTGCGGGCTGCGCAGAAGCTGCTCTTCGTATTTCTCGTCAAACCACGCATTAAGCTGTTCGGTCTGTGAAACAGTCTGCTCTGTCGCTGCTGTTTCTGTGTTTGCTACCGGTGTCTCTTTTGGTCCACACGCCTGAAGCGCCAGCAGTGCTGCTGACGCAAGAAGAATATTTCGCATAAAACTCGCCCAATTTTTTCGATATATCTAACCTAGCGCAACATACCTGTTTGTCTCTGCGGCGGAAGTCGAAAAGCAGAAAAGTGCGAGAACTAATTGAATTTGCATGTTTTCCGGAAGGCGGCATGATGGGGCATGATTAATTGCCTTATCCATGACCATGTGTATCGCCGCCGGACAGCAGAACTCTCAGCATTCGCTGATAAAATCCGGTTTGTTCTCCTCGCTGATGACGGTGTTTTGCGCGGCTCGCGAACTGGCGAAGTTGTGACTGATCCGGAGATTGATATCGCTTTTGGCAATGGCGATGTCTGGTTTGGCCCGCAAGCGAGGCTTTTCTTAAAAACGCTTTTGAGTGCGCCAAAGCTGGACTGGTTCCAGTCTTCCGCAGCGGGCGTAGACAATCCGGGTCTGCAAAAACTGCGCGCTGCTGCGAACCGGTACACCACCAACCACACCCAATCTGAATCCATGTCAGAATGGGTGCTTTGGCAGGCGCTCGACTGGCTAAAGCGAGGCCCTGAGCACCGCGCTAACGCGGCTGAAGGTGTCTGGAAACCGCTCGACCAGAGAGATATTCATGGTTCGCGCTGGTTGATCGTCGGGTATGGCTCGATCGGTACGTCGGTCGGGACGCGCGTTCGGGCCCTTGGCGGTCATGTCACCGGGCTTCGCCGTGCCGTCTCTCCAAGTGAAGGCGCAGACGTGATCCTGCCGCTCTCATCGCTGGAAGAGGAAGTCGCAAAAGCTGACATCGTTCTGCTCAGCCTGCCGCATACACCGTCGACGGAAGATATTGCGGGCAAGGATTTCTTCGCAGCGATGAAGCCGGATGCGCTGTTTATGAATATCGGGCGAGGAAAGCTGGTGGATGAGGGCGCGCTTATCGCTGCGCTAGACGCAGGTCGGCCGAGCCATGCGGTGCTTGATGTGACACGTGAGGAGCCGCTACCGGCGGACCATCCGCTCTGGACGCATCCGAAGGTCACGATCACCCCGCACGACAGTCCGCAAACGCACGCGACTTTGTTGCGCGCCGATGAGACCTTCCTCGCAAATCTGGCGCGATATGTGGCTGGCGAACCTTTGGAGCATGAGCTGGATTGAGCCGCACGACTAGCGGCTGCGAATTCCGCAAAGATTAACCGCGAACCCGGCAATAATTGCCGGTTTGCCGCAAATCTTAAGCGCTTTATTAACCTTTTATTCGGATTGGTTAACCGTACACGAATACGGAGTAACCTTTCATGACAGGCCTTGAAGTGCTCGACATCGGACGCGATGCTCTCTGGACGACAGTTATGATGGCTGCACCTGCCATGATCATCGGTCTGCTTGTCGGTGTCAGCATCGCGCTCGTTCAGGCGCTGACGCAGGTTCAGGAAATGACTCTCGTTTTCGTTCCGAAAATCGTTGCCATCTTTATCGCGCTCCTGATCTTCCTGCCGCTTATGGGGGGCATGATTGCCGCCTTCGCGCAGGATACGTTTGCGCGAATAGCCAGTATGTAGGCGGTATTTGGAGCCGCTTCTCCCATATGTCTGGTCAGGTGGGCTGCTATTTGCCCGCATAGGATCGGTACTGATGCTCGCTCCTGGCTGGGGCGAGCAATCGATTCCTGTACGCTTTCGTCTTTCCGCGGCTCTGCTCGCGGTTTTTGCGCTTGCGCCGGGCCTGATGTCTGATCTGCCGTTACAGCCTGCTGATTTCGGGCAGGGGATTTTCCTCGTGATCGGCGAGGTGTTGATCGGGCTGATGCTGGGGGCCGCTGCGCGCATGTTCATGGCGGCAGCCTCAGTGGCAGGGCAGGTGACTGCGATGCATACCGGCCTTGGCTTTGCCATGCAGCTCGACCCGATGCAGCAGGCGCAGGGCAACGTATTGTCCGCCTTCTTCTCACTGATTGCGGTTGTGCTTGTGCTGTCTGCCGGTGTTCACCGCTGGATGCTGCAAGGCGCGGTGGATAGCTATATTCTGTTTCCTGTGGGCCAGTATCCGAACATGGCTGACGTGGCCGAGTATGGTACGCGTGCCTTTGTCGAAGCGTTTCGTCTCGGCTTGCAGATTGCCGCGCCAGCTATCGCGTTTGGTCTGATCTTTAATCTGGCGCTTGGTCTCGCCGCGCGCCTGATCCCGCAAATTCAGATTTTCTTCATAGCTCTGCCGAGCTCCATCATGATCGGCCTTGTCGTCGTGATGATCGGCATGGGCGCTGGTTTCATGACCTGGCTGAATGGTTTTGACCGGTTCCTCATGACAGGGGGAGGTGGCTGATGGCTGAAGAACAAGACCAGTCGCAGAAGACCGAAGAACCTACCCAGAAACGGTTAGACGACGCCCGAAAAAAAGGTGATGCCGTCCGAAGTCAGGACGTGCCGATCTGGTTCATGATGATGGGGATCGCGCTACTGATCGCTGCGTCGGGACCAATCCTGCGCATGATTGCGCGCCCGCTGGTTAGCTTGATGGATCACCCGCACGCATTCCGCCTCGAGCAGGGTGGTGCGATGCAGCTGACAGGAGCGCTGATCTGGGCGCTGGCGCCCGCGGCGGCAATTGTGTTTGGCATTCTGACTTTGACGGCGCTCGGCGGTCACCTCATCCAGAATCGTCCGGCATGGACGGCTGAAAAGATGAAGCCGAAACTGTCCAAGCTGAACCCGGTGGAAGGCTTTAAGCGTATGTTCGGCCCGCAGGGTTGGATGAACCTTGCCAAAGCTCTGATGAAGCTCGTCGCGATCGCAGCTGCGCTTATGTATGCGGTCTGGCCCGAACGGTCCTTCGTGGAGCGTGCCGGTGCGATGGAGATTGCCGTTCTCGCGGGTGTTCTGCAGGATATTGCCGCGCGTCTTCTTATGGCGGCACTGGTTGTCGTCGGACTGATTGCGGCCATCGACTACATCTTCCAGAAGCAACAGTTTGACAAGAAGATGAAAATGTCCCGTCAGGAAATCAAGGACGAGCATAAACAGTCTGAAGGTGACCCGCAGGTCAAAGCCAAGATCCGCCAGTTGCGCATGGAAAAATCGCGCAGTCGTATGATGGCCGCCGTGCCGGACGCGACAGTGATCATCACCAACCCGACACACTATTCCATCGCGCTGCGCTACGATGATGAGACGCCTGCGCCGATTTGCGTCGCCAAGGGCGTGGATGATCTGGCGCTGCGCATTCGCGAAGTAGCCGCCGAGAACAATATCCCGCTCGTGGAAAACCCGCCGCTCGCCCGCGCGCTCTACGCACGCATGGAAGTGGATGAGACGATCCCGCGCGAACATTATGAGGCTGTGGCTAAGATCATCAGCTTCGTCATGAAGACCAAGAAAACCTGAGGATGGTGAGCTCGATGACGCTCTACTTGAAGGGAGCCGAATCGTGACACTTTTGATTGGATATGAAGTGAGTATCCCGAAATGACTGATACCGTCGACGTGAATACAGATACAAAAACCGCGAGCGACCAGAACAGTGAGGCGACGCCGAAGTCGGGCGGCCTTGATCTGTTTCAGGGTGTTTTCTGGCTATCCTTGCTAGTGGCCGTCGTCGCGGCCTGCGTGGCGATCATCATTCCGGATGCTGTCGGTCAGACAGGGCCGGTGCTTCTGATTGCACTCGCCTCCGGTGGTATGGTTTTCCTTGTGTGGGTGCTTCGCGGTGCTGGCAAAAAGCTGGGCCTCTTCCCGTCGCGCGGCGCGACCGAGGCTGCAGCATCGGTGAAGAAACAGCCATATTCATGGATCAGCGCGCTCGATGAGGCGATTGTTATCACCGAGAAAGGCGGCGGCGCTGTAATTGCGAACGATCACTATCGGCAGGTGATGAAAGACGTCGGCGTCGCGACGGAAGTTGAGCGCGTTCTCACTGTAGACCGCCTTCTTGGCGCTAACCCGGGGCTTAGCGCCCCGATCTACCGTTTGTCTCGAGCAGCTAAAGCTGGCGAAACCCGTCATGAAGTACTGCCCGCAATTGCGATTGGCTCAGAAAGTATCCCGGTTCAGTTTGAAGCGACCGTGTCTCCTCTGGATGGCGAGCGCACGCTCTGGCGTTTGCGTCGTCTGAACAGCATGAATGAAGCACTTGGCGCTGCCGATGCGCGTGGTCTCTTTATCGAGGACGCGCCGCTCGGTTTCTATGTCGCGCGGGCTAACGGCCAGATCACTTACATGAATAGCTGGCTTCGTAACTTTCTTGGTCTGCCAGATGATCTGGGCGATCTGAAAGTCGAAGATGTACTTCGTCCTGAATCCACCAAAATGTTCCGTCGTGACAAGAAGACGAACCATCCGATCTGGCTCGACCTTCACTTCCGCGCGCGCGATGGTGTCGAGACGCTGATGAATACAGCGACGACCTGGAGCGGTAAGGGCGTAGATGCGGTGTCCCGCACGCTCGTTATGGTTCCCGCTTCAGCCAAGACCAGCGCTCAGGAACGTCTCACGGCCGCATCGTCATCCCGTCCACCGCGCGAAGGGCAGGACCCGATGTTCGATGATGCGCCATTCGGTGTGGCGCGCCTTGAGGGCGATAGCGTCTCACAGGCCTGCGTGATCGATGCTAACTCGGCGTTGGTCGAACTCACAGAGGGCGCAGCTGTGCCGGGCGGACGTTTCGCCGACCTTTTTGCCGTCGAAGAGGGCGGTGATGACATCTCCAAACAACTACTCGCAGCTGTAGATGGTGCTGTTCCGCTAATGCTGAAAGGCGCGGGCGGTAACTCTGTGAATGTGTACATTCTGCTCGATTCAGTCGGGCGCCCGTCCATCGCGTACCTTGTCGATACGACCGAGCAATCTCAGTTGAAGAACCGGTTGGTGCATTCTGAGAAGATGCAGGCTGTCGGCACACTTGCGGGCGGCGTGGCGCACGACTTCAACAACATGCTCACCGCGGTCATGGGTTACACAGATAACCTGTTAGCGCGTCATCCTGTTGGTGATCCGAGCTTCGACGATCTTCAACAGATTTCCGAGCTCTCGCAGCGCTCGGCTGAGCTTGTGAAAATGCTGCTCGCTTTCTCTCGTCAGCAGACGCTGAAGCGCGAAATGCTCAACGTCTCGAACGTTCTCAACGAGCTGAATTACCTTATCCGTCCTCTTCTGGACGAGCGTGTGAATCTCAGCCTGCGTCATGGCCGCGATCTTCCGATGATCCGTGCAGATAAAGGCCAGCTTGAGAATGCGATCATCAACCTTGCTGTGAATGCGCGCGATGCCATGCTTGAGAATGGTGGCGGTGTTCTCACGATCTCGACCAGCCGTGTGACGGAAGAACATGGCCACGAAAAGGGCTTCGATTTCGTCGCTGAAGGCGATTACCTCTGCATTGAGATAGCCGATAACGGCACGGGTATTCCGCCTGAAGTGATGGAGAACATTTTCGAGCCGTTCTACACTACGAAGAAAGAGGGCAAAGGCACCGGCCTTGGTCTCTCTACGGTTTATGGCATCGTCAAACAGTCTGACGGCTATATCTGCCCAACAAGTAAAGTGGGTGAGGGAACCAGCTTCTTCATTTATCTGCCTGCGCTCTCTGCGGAAGACGTAGAAAAAGAAATTGGCGCGCAGGAGCAGCCAGAGCAGACGCAAGCTGAAAAAGCGCCGCGTGATCTTGCCGGTCGTGGGTTGATCATGCTGGTGGAAGACGAAGATGGCGTGCGCAATATTGCTGTCTCTACGCTCAAGGCACGTGGCTATGAAGTGATCTCGGCTGCTGACGGTGAAGAGGCGCTCGAGATGATTATCGAGCATCAGGGCCAGATCGACCTGTTGATCTCAGATGTGATTCTTCCTGGTATCGATGGGCCGAGCCTTCTCAAACAGGCCAAGGAATATCTCGGTAATGCGCGGGTCATGTTTATCTCCGGATATTCCGAAGGTGACCTCACGCGTACACTCGACGAAGAGCGCGCGGTGTCCTTCCTGCCGAAGCCGTTCCGCATGGCGAAGCTCGCGGAACGCGTGAAGGAAGAGCTCGAAGCCGCTTAATATAGTTGGTTTCGCAAGTGAGAGTCCCCAGATATGGTGGGCTCTCATTTTTATTTGTTTCCCGTTTGTTCTCTTGGAACAAATGTGGTACAATAATCTCCATAATAACTCTGAGCGGTCTTTCTGCGGAAAAGAGACTCGGTTACTAAGGAGATAAATTAATGGCACAAGCGGCACTTCGGCTCGTGGAAGGTAACGGCGTGGATAAGCAGAAAGCACTCCAGACAGCGCTCACTCAGATTGAGCGTAATTTTGGTAAAGGCTCGGTCATGCGACTGGGCGACAATCAGTCAATGGATATTGAGGCTGTATCCACCGGATCGCTTGGTCTGGATATCGCCCTCGGCATTGGTGGTCTGCCTAAGGGCCGTATCATTGAGGTCTATGGTCCGGAGAGTTCCGGTAAGACAACTCTGGCGCTGCACTGTGTGGCAGAAGCTCAGAAAAACGGCGGTGTGTGTGCGTTCGTAGACGCCGAGCACGCGCTTGACCCGGTCTATGCAGGCAAGCTTGGTGTTGATCTGGACGATCTTCTGGTCTCCCAGCCAGATACGGGCGAGCAAGCGCTCGAGATCGCTGATACGCTGGTACGTTCCGGTGCGATTGACGTTCTCGTCATCGACTCCGTTGCGGCGCTGACACCTCGTGCCGAGCTTGAAGGCGAGATGGGTGATTCCCTTCCGGGTCTTCAGGCGCGTCTGATGAGCCAGGCGCTGCGTAAGCTCACCGGTTCGATTTCCAAGTCTCATTGTATGGTGATCTTCATTAACCAGATCCGTATGAAGATCGGTGTAATGTTCGGTAGCCCTGAAACTACGTCCGGCGGTAACGCGCTTAAATTCTATGCGTCTGTTCGTCTGGATATCCGTCGCATTGGCTCAATCAAAGACCGCGACGAAGTTGTAGGTAACCAGACCCGCGTCAAAGTCGTGAAGAACAAGGTTGCGCCTCCGTTCAGGCAGGTCGACTTCGATATCATCTATGGCGAGGGTATCTCAAAAATGGGCGAGCTTCTCGATCTCGGTGTGAAGGCCGATATCGTTGAGAAGTCCGGATCATGGTTCTCCTATGGCGGTGATCGTCTCGGTCAGGGCCGTGAGAATTCTAAGCGCTTCCTGCGGGAAAACCCGGCAGTTGCTCATGAAATTGAAGACAAGATCCGCGCTCAAGCAGGTCTTATCGATGATATGATGCTGGCAGGCGAAGACGACGATAGCAGCGATAGCGCTGTTAACGAGTAAGCTTCTCTGATCTCGCGGTTGGCGAAACCCGCGCATATCTATATATCCGAACCAAATGCTGCACCCGCTAGTCGGGTGCAGTGTGCATTTGACCACTCAGGACGGTATTTATGACGAGCGTTTCGGATATTCGATCAGGTTTTCTTTCCTTCTTCGAGAAGAATGGACACGCGGTTCGTCCATCCGCACCTCTGGTGCCGGACAACGACCCGACACTCCTGTTCGTGAATGCGGGCATGGTGCCGTTCAAGAACATCTTTACGGGCGTTCAAAAACCATTCGCGCCGCGCGCTGCGACATCTCAAAAGTGTGTCCGTGCCGGTGGTAAGCACAACGACCTCGACAATGTCGGTTACACAGCCCGTCACCACACATTCTTTGAAATGCTGGGCAACTTCTCTTTCGGCGATTACTTCAAAGAGCAGGCGATCAAATATGCCTGGGATGTAGTGACCGGTGAGTTCGGCCTTCCCAAGGACAAGCTCCTCGTCACGATCTACGCAGAGGATGACGAAGCGCACGCGCTTTGGAAGAAGATTGCAGGCCTGCCTGACGATAAGATCATTCGTATCGCGACGTCTGATAACTTCTGGTCCATGGGCGATAGCGGTCCTTGCGGTCCGTGTTCAGAAATCTTCTATGACCATGGAGATCACATCTGGGGCGGCCCTCCGGGCACACCAGAAGAAGATGGCGATCGCTTTATCGAGATTTGGAACCTCGTCTTCATGCAGTTCAACCAGCATGGTGATGGCACCCGTGAAAATCTGCCAACGCCAAGCATTGATACCGGCATGGGACTCGAGCGTATTTCGACCATCCTTCAAGGCGTCCACAACAACTATGACATTGACCTGTTCAAGTCGCTGATCGCGGCTGAGGAAGAAGTTTATAAGCGCAAGGCGACCGGTGATGAGCTTGCCTCATTCCGGGTGATTTCTGACCATTTGCGCTCATCTGCTTTTCTTCTGGCGGACGGCGTGCTCCCGTCTAACGAAGGTCGTGGCTATGTTCTGCGCCGGATTATGCGCCGCGCTATGCGTCATTCGCACATTCTGGGTGCGCAGGAACCTAAAATGCATGATCTGACCGGTGCGCTGCTGAACGAGATGGGTGAAGCCTATCCGGAGCTCGTGCGGGCTGAAGCGCTGATCCGTAACCAGCTCGAGCAGGAAGAAGGTCGTTTCCAAAGGACACTCGGCCGTGGTCTTGCTCTGCTCGACGATGCGACAACAGGCATGAATGAGGGCGACTCGCTTCCGGGTGAAACCGCATTCAAGCTCTATGACACTTATGGTTTCCCCCTCGACTTGACGCAGGACGTTCTGCGTGGTCGCGGTCTGAAGGTCGATTCGGACGGCTTTGAAGATGCGATGGCGAACCAACGCGCTTCAGGTAAAGCCAACTGGAAGGGCTCCGGCGATGCTGGAAGCCTTGAAGTCTGGGCAGAGCTTGCTGACCGTCTCGGTCAGACCAGTTTTACGGGCTATGAAGACGCCCAAGGCGAAGGTGAACTGCTCGCTATCGTCAAAGACGGTGAAACTGTCGACAACGCGTCTGAAGGCGCTCTCGAACTCGTGTTTGATGAAACACCATTCTATGCAGAATCTGGTGGCCAGGCGGGTGATCATGGTGTCGTCAAATTCAAATCCGGGCCCGAATTCACAGTGACTGATGTTCAAAAGCGCGGCGGCGGACTTCATGTGCTGGTTGGCGAGCTGAAATCAGGTGAGGTTTCCGTGGGCGATCGCGCAGTTCAGGCGATCGATAAGGAACGTCGTGCTGCGATCCGCGCAAACCACTCTGCAACACACTTGCTTCATGCGGCGCTCCGCAATGTGCTGGGGACGCACGTTACCCAGAAAGGCTCTCTGGTCGAAGCAGACCGACTGCGTTTCGACTTTTCTCACGGTCAGCCGGTTTTACGTGAGGAGCTGAAAGCTGTCGAGGATGAAGTCAACGCAGTCATCCGTCAGAACACGTCCGTATCAACGGCGGAAAAGTCTCCGGAACAGGCGATTAAAGACGGCGCACTTGCTCTCTTCGGAGAGAAATACGGCGACGTCGTTCGCGTACTCACCATGGGCGAGGCGTTGAGCGAACCTAAGCACTATTCAATGGAATTCTGCGGTGGCACGCACGTTGCGCGTACCGGTGACATTGCTCTGTTTACGGTGCTGTCTGAAAGCGGCGTTTCCGCTGGCGTTCGCCGTATTGAAGCAACGACAGCCAAAGCCGCATTCGAACACCTTCGTGGTCAGGTCGAGCTTGGGCAGGCAGCTGCGGACAAGCTGAAAGCGCCTCTCTCAGATCTCGTGACACGCGTCACAGCGCTTCAGGACCAGCGTAAAGAGCTCGAGCGTGATCTTTCCGAAGCGAAGCGCCAGCTCGCCATGGCAGGTCCGTCGAGCGGCCCTGCGCAAGGCCCGGAAGAGATCAATGGCATCAAGCTGATGGCGCGCGTCCTTGAAGGCGTTCCGGCAAAAGACCTTCGCGCGCTCATCGATGAAGCCAAGCAAAGCCTTGGTTCAGGCGTTGCTGTCTTCATTGCAGTGAATGATGGCAAAGCCGCAGTTGCAACTGGCGTTACATCGGATGTCGTTGAGAAGATTTCGGCGGTTGATTTGGTGCGTGTGGCTGCAGGCGCAGTTGGGGGCAAAGGCGGCGGTGGCCGTCCTGATATGGCGCAGGCCGGTGGTCCGGACGGTGACAAAGCCGATGCCGCTCTCGAAACCGTTCGCGAGGCTCTCAAAGCTCTATGATCATCCGGCCTTTCAGGGCGGAAGACTTCGACGCGGTTTATAAAATCAATGCCGCGTCGACGCCGGGCGTCAGTGAAGAAACTCCGGACGATCTCAGAACGATCGTGGGCTTGGGAACTTGTCTCATTGCTGAAGGCGATGACGGCCAGGTTCTCGGGTTCCTCAACCTGATTCCGCCGGGCACTACGGCGTATAAGAGCCTCAATCTACGCTGGTTTGAAGCGTGGCTGGAGACCAATCCGGTAAAGCTAAACTACGTTGACCGTATCGCCCTTACGCCCGAAGCGCGGGGGAAGGGCGTCGGGCCTCAACTCTACAAAGCGGCTTTCGAGCATTCCGAGGGCTGTGATGCGATTGGCTGTGAGGTGAATACCGCACCGGACAATCCGGGCTCTCACCGTTTTCATAAGCGGCTTGGTTTCGCTGAAGTGGGCCGGCAGGCTTTCTCACCAGAGAAAGCCGTTGCGTATTACGTTCTAAATATGCCTGACGCTTAAAGCGGCGCTTTACCCGGCTCCAGAGGGCCAAACTGGGTTTCAAAAGCTGCACGCATAGCGATATCCGCATCGTCCATGCTGACCGGATAGCCGAGATCCACAAGACTGGTCACACCAAAGCGCGGGTCACTCACACCGCATGGCGTAATGCCGCCGAAATGGGTGAGGTCCGGTTCTACATTGAAGCTCAGCCCGTGCATGCTCACCCACTTTTTCAGACGAATGCCCAGAGCTGCGATTTTATCCTCGCGCAGATCGCCGCCCGGTTGGGTGCGGTCCACCCAGACGCCGATACGATCACCGTCTCGCGCCTCGCCGCGAATGTTGAAGCCTGCCAGCGTATCGATCACCACTCGTTCCAGCGCGCAGACGAAGGCGCGTACATCACGCTCGCGTTCACGCAGGTCCAGCATCACGTAAGCGATACGCTGTCCTGGCCCGTGATAGGTGAACTGGCCGCCGCGACCTGATTCGAAGACAGGGAAGCGATTCGGATCCAGAAGGTCGTCCATCTGCGCGCTTGTGCCGGCGGTGTAGACTGGTGGATGCTGTAGAAACCAGATGAGTTCGCGCGCTTCACCGGCGACAATCTTCGCGACACGTTCTTCCATCGCCGTTACGGCGTCAGCGTAAGGGACGAGCTCTTCGGAAACAGCCCATTCGATAGGTAAATTTTTCCGCATAGGCACGGCGGTATTAACTCCTTAATTACCCTGTCGCGGGACAATCGGGTTTCACGATAAATGGTGGTCTCTTATGGCGCGTCAACTGGATGCAGTGAAAGTGGAAATATCGGTCATTCTGGGCCGGACCCGTCTGCCGATGCACCAATTACTTAAAATGGGTCGCGGTGCGGTGATTCCGCTCGACGTGCGCGAGACGGACGATGTCTGGATTCTGGCGAACGACCATCCGATCGCTAAGGGTGACATCGAAATCGAGGGCGAACGCATGTCCGTTCGGGTCACAGGACCGGCCAGTGCACAGGACTGGAAAGCCGGAACAGGCGGCTGATCTGCACTTTCACCAAACTAATGTGAATTTTGTCAAAAAAAGTCCTTCACAAAGCGGTTCTTTTCGGGTTATTAGCGCCGCTCTGCTAAGGCGTGCGGTCGTGGCGGAATTGGTAGACGCGCAGCGTTGAGGTCGCTGTGGGGCAACCCGTGGAAGTTCGAGTCTTCTCGACCGCACCATTTTCCCGATATTATTTTCAAAAATGAAAAATCGATCTAATGGATCGATTTAAGGGAAAATCGTGTCTCTTCGTTTTGATCGCCCGCTCTGGCTGCGCCAGCGCGATGGATCGCGCTCAAGGCCGCAGCCACTAAGCTAGCACCCGGCCGCCGCGACGATTTCAAATAAACACAGTATAAATTTCTGATATACGCCGTATGTCTTCACGCACCTCGATCTATACCGGTAGTTTTATGTCGTTTATCTCATAACTAATATTCCGGTTTTGATTGCATCCCTCCCGAAATGATGGGTAAGCTACACCCAAACACGCTGCATGACCGGAAAACCGGCACCCCAATTGAGCAGCGTCGGGAGGAAAATATGAGTGTGACGTCAGCTCAGGGTGACAGCCCTGGCGTGATGGAAGGCTTCGGCACGCGCGCCCAGCGTACATATGTGCTGAACGCTCTTCTTCTTATCTACATCATGAACTTTATCGACCGCGGACTTCTGTCCGTCGTTGCGCCGGTTATGAAGCCGGAGCTTGGCATTTCCGATACCGCATTCGGTCTGCTGACGGGTTTCGGATTTGCCCTGTTCTATACGATTGTTGGTATTCCGCTGGCACAGATTTCGGAGCGCCGTAACCGCGTTGCGATTATCGCGATCTGTCTTGCGCTCTGGTCTCTGATGACGGCGCTTTGTGGTCTCTCGCGGGAAGTCACGATAGGTGGTCTGGTCATTGGTGGTTTCTGGAGCCTTCTCCTGTTCCGCGTAGGTGTGGGTGTTGGTGAGGCGGGTTGTACACCGCCTGCGAACTCTCTGATTTCTGACTATTATCCGCCACGCAAACGGTCATCAGCGCTCGGCTATTACGCTATGGGCGTGACGCTTGGAACGATGCTGGCCAACCTGATTGGTGGCCCGATTACGGATGCCTTTGGTTGGCGTGTCGCGTTCTTTGCGCTTGGTCTTCCGGGTGTGGCGTTCGCGGTTGTCTTCTTCCTTACGGTGAAAGAGCCACCACGTGGTTATTCAGACCCGGGCGGAGCGTCTGCGCCGCGTGAACGCGTGCCGTTTACTGCCGGTCTGAAGGAGCTGGCGAGCAAAACATCCTTCTGGTTCATGACCGCCTCTTGTACGCTTGCTGCGTTTTGCGGTTATGGCGTGTCGTCATTCCAATCGCTTTATCTGGTACGGTCCTTTGACCTAACGGCTGGTCAGGCGGCGGTCTGGATCAACGTGCCTGTCGCGCTTGCCGCGGCTGTCGGTACGTTCGCGACTGGCTGGGTGGTGAGCAAGATCGCCAAAAAGCGCACGACCGCTATTGCATGGCTTCCGGGCCTTGGCCTCGTTCTTTGCGTGCCGTTTTACATTCTGGCGTTCATGACGAACACGCTTTGGCTCTGTGCAGTTGGTCTCGCGCTTGGTGCGTTCATTAAATACGGCTATCTGGCGGCTCAGTACACGATTGCTCAGGGCGTTGTCCGCAACACAATGCGTGCAGTATCCACTGCGATTATGTTGTTCGTTGTAAACTTGCTCGGCTATGGCCTCGGTCCGCTGTTTATCGGTGCGCTGAGCGATGTCTTCTTCAACATGCAGCTCGCCGCAGCCAATGTTGGCGATGTAACTCGTGCTTCATGTACGCTTCTTGAAGCGGGCGATACATCTGCGCTCGCAGAGGCTTGTGCGATGGCGAACCCTGTCAGCCTGCAATACTCAATGCTTGTGACGGTTTCGCTCTATGTGCTGTCGGGCGTTCTTCTGATCATGGCGGCCAAGCCTTTGAAGAAAGAGCTTCAGGCAAACTAATCTGACGCAACGCCCTGCCAGAAATGGCGGGGCGTTGTTCTTCTACTCTATTGATTGCGTTGTCCGCGCTTGCATCCTAAACGTGTTAACAGGGATGAGAGGGAGGTCCGGATGAGATTCACAAAAATTGGCAGTCTGATAATGGGCGCTGCGGCGCTGGTTTTGGCTAGCTGCAGCACAACGCCGGTGACCGAAACATCGAACGGAACGGCTATTGAGCTGACAGACGTGCAGGTGAACGGCGTGGAGCTGCGTGTTGCTGAAGCTGGTCCTGAGGGTGGGCCACTTATTGTGTTTGTGCACGGCTGGCCGGAGCTTTGGTATTCTTGGCGCTATCAGATCCCTGCACTTGTTGAGGCTGGATATCACGTCATCGCGCCGGATATGCGTGGCTATGGCGGTAGTGATGCCCCTGCGGATGTCGAAGCCTATCGTATTCAAACGCTCGCAAATGATGTTGCTGGTCTGGTAGACCATTATGGATACGAGCAGGCGACGATTGTGGGCCATGACTGGGGCGCGGTCGTTAGCTGGTATTCCGTGCTGTTTCATCCGGAAAAGTTTGATGCACTGGTCGCGATGAGCGTGCCTTACAGCCCACGTGGAGACGTATCTCCGATTGACCGTATGCGTGCGGGCTTTGGTGAGAACTTCTATTATATCCTTTATTTTCAGGAGCCGGGTGTAGCTGAAGCCGAGTTTGATGCTGATCCGCGGGGTATTCTTCAACGCCTTTACGCATCGCCTGAAACACCGCGCATACCGCCTGAAATTCAGGACCCGCACAGGTCTGCTGGGGGGTGGACCCAGCGCCTTGGCCAGCCAACTGAGCTGCCTGACTGGCTGAGCGAGAGCGATCTTCAATACTATGTCGACAATTTCACAGAGTCCGGGTTTCGCGGCGGCATCAACTATTACCGAAACTTCGATCGTAACTGGGAAACGACCGGCGAGCTGGACGGCGCACAGATCGATATTCCTGTAGTCTTCCTAGCAGGTGAGCAGGACGTTGTGATTGGCGGTGCGAACGCAGAGCAGTTGAGAGCAGGGCTGGAACGAACCGTTCGTGATCTGCGCGATGTGCATCTTATCGAAGGCGCAGGACATTGGGTGCAGCAGGAGGAGGCTGATCAGGTCAATGCTCTGATCCTCGACTTCCTCTCGGAGGTCCATGACTGATCTGTGGCAGACGGCTCTGCTCATGTGACTGAAATCACAGCTTTAGGGCCGCCTGTGCACTTCCGTGATCGATAGTCATTGATTATTTCCGCGCACTCTGAGACTAACTCAATGAGCTGAAACACGTTCTGCGGAGGGCGCCATGGAAATGGATGAAGAGCGAGAGCTTCCCGCTGAACAGGAGCTCAGCGAAGATGAGATCGAGGCCGCTCGCGTTGCTGAATTAGAGGCAGCGATCGAAACAGGGCGTCAGGCTGAAGTCCTTGAAGTTCTTGAGCAATATCACCCGGCTGATGCGGCGGACGTTATCGAGGTTCTGCCGCGCAGCCTGATCGGTGCAGCGACCGATATTCTGGCGGAGAGCTTCCCGACCGAAGTGCTTCTCGAGATGCGCGATGAATATCGCGAACTCGTTGTTGAGCGCCTGCCGGATGAAATGCTTCAGGAAGCGCTCAATAGCCTGGATACCGACGATGCGGCCATGCTGCTCGATGACCTCGAGGATGATCGCCAGAGCGATATTCTGCAGAAACTGGAAAGCAGTGACCGTGAAGAGCTCGAACGTGCCATGTCGTTCGACGAAGAGTCCGCCGGTCGCCTCATGCAGCGCGACTTTCTGGCGGCGCCGGAATTCTGGAATGTAGGGCAGACGGTGGATCACGCCCGTAGCAACGCTGAAGAGCTGCCGGACGTTTTCTTCGAGATTTACGTAATTGATCCGACCTTCCGCGTGCTGGGCTGTGTTCCGTTGCACAAGATTATGCGTACACCGCGCAATGTGCCGCTCGGCGAAATCATGGAAGAAAACAAGGTCGAAATCCCGGAAGATATGGACCAGGAAGAAGTCGCGTATCTCTTCCAGAAATACGATTTGACCTCCGCGCCAGTAATCGATGAGTCAGGCCGGCTGACGGGTATGGTCACGATTGATGACGTCGTGGACGTTATTCAGGAAGAAAACCGCGAAGACCTTCTCGCGCTCTCGAACGTATCGTCTGCCGACGCGCTGGATACGGTCCTGTCGACCTTCCGCTCACGTGCGCCATGGCTCGCCATGAACGTGCTAACGGCCTTCGTGGCGTCCATTGTGATCTCTCTCTTCGACAAGACGATCGAGACGATTGTCGCGCTGGCTGTGCTCATGCCTGTTGTGGTCGCGCTGGGAGGTAATGCAGGCTCGCAGACGCTCGCTGTTTCCGTGCGCGCTCTGGCTGAACGGGAATTGTCAGGCAACACGACAAGGCGTGCGATTATTCGTGAGGCGCTGACTGCGCTCATCAACGGCGTTGTGTTCTCTGCTGCGGTTGCCGTGATCGCTTATTTCTGGTTCAGGGACCCTGTTTTATCAGGGGTTATTGCGGTAGCGATGCTCGCTACGTTCCTGTGGGCGGGCCTGTCCGGAATTATCATTCCTCTGACGTTGAAACGACTGGGCGCAGACCCTGCCGTTGCGTCCTCTGTCTTTCTCTTAACCACGGTCGATATTATCGGCTTTTTGAGCTTTCTGGGGCTTGCCACGGTCTTCCTTCTGCCGTGATTATCCAGATAGGTTCTGAAATTGCATGAGAAGCGCTCAAAGCGCCACAGTGTGCCAGAAAGAGGCAATTCATGGGTCAGACAAATCGAATATCCCAGGCAGGACTTGATCTAATCAAGAACTTCGAAGGGTTGAGACGACGGTCGAGCAAGCTCCCGACGGGCGGCTGGATCGTGGGTTATGGACATACGCGTTCTGCGCGAGAGGGCATTGAGGTTTCAGAACGTGAAGCGGAATATCTTCTGCGTTACGATCTGCAGGAAACCGAACGCCTTGTTTGCGACGTTGTGCGGGCACCTCTGCACCAGAACGAGTTTGATGCCCTGGTATCGCTCGCCTGGAACATTGGTGAAGAAGCCTTCCGTCACAGCGATGTTCTGAAATATGTGAATTCCGGTGAGATGCTTGCGGCGGCTGAAAGCTTTGCTGCTTGGCGTAAGGCTCGCATTGATGGCCATCTGATCGTTCTTGATGCGCTGGTACGTCGACGCGCGGCTGAGAAAAACCTCTTCCTTAGCCACCCTGCTGGTGCTCCGGCGGCTCCAAGCCTCGTTGTTCGCCCGGTTCTCGACTCTGCGGCGTCTGTGCTGGCGCTGTCTAACGGCGCGCTGTCCCTTGAGAATAAGCGCACCGAAGAAGCTAAAGCGACTGCACTTCTGCCGGCTGCTGCGCCTGAACTGAATGCGGCGAACAGCAATGGTGAAGCCGACGCAGCAGAAACTGAAGATGAAGCGGTAGAGGAAGCAGAAGCCGAAGAAGAAGCTGTTGCCGAAACTGCTGAAGAGCCGTCTCAGGATGAGACAGAGGCTGAAGCAGCCGAGCCTCAGACGATTGAGGAAACGACGGAAGAAATCGGAAATCGTGTTCGCGCTGAAGCATCTATCTGGGATGCAAGCGACGTTGTTGGTGATGAAGAACTCGCTGACTATGACGAGATCGAAGACGATGTCGAAGATGACGGCATTGACGACACGCTGCTGGCAGCGGCAATCGCCGCGTCAAACCTCTCCCGTCGCGACGATGAAGCAGAAGACGAAGTTGAAGAGACTGAATCTGTAGAAGAGACTACAGAGACGGTCGCGTTCGAAAATCTACCTGACGAAGAAACAACTGCCGAGCCTGTTATGCTTCCGGATCTGGAAGACGCTGATGAAACCGAAGCCACAGCATCTGATGATGCGCAGGAAGATGATGCGACGTTGGAGGACAACGTCGCGCGTCCTAGCTTTCTGGACGATGCAGAAGCAGAGTTGGAAGCAGAAACTGCCGCTGAAGGTGCGGAGGAAAGCGAGACAGATGCCGAGCCGGTTGAGAATGAAATCAACTTCCTCGCGTCCGAACCGGAATCCGAGACTGAGGCGAGCGCTGAAGAAGTAGAGCTTAGCGATCTCGATGAAGCTGAAGCGGACGAAGATGATGGCGACGCGCCGGTTATCGACGCGCTTGGCGACGAGGACGAGGTAGAAGACACGGCTGAAGCGGAACCGGTTGCGGTTGAAGAAGCCGAGATCGAAACCGTTACCGACGTCGAGGAAACGACGCTTGTTGAGGCCGAGGTCGTGGAAGCCGAAGAGGTTTCTGAGGCGCTGGAAGAAGCAGCTGATCTGGATGAAGAGCCTGCGACACTTCTGGAAGTCTCTGAGCCTGTAGAAGACGCGGTTGTCGAAGTTGCTGAGACGGAAGTCGAGGCTGCTGAAGAGGCAACTGGCGAAATCTGGCAGGAAGGCGAAACGATCGTCGCCGAAACGACTGAAGAGGCGACGGAAACCGTCGAAGCGCTGGATTACACCTCCGAAGAGGACGATGACCGCCGCGTGACGATTGTTGATCCGCTCGTATCTGATCACTATCCGGGTGAAGACAACGGCGTTGATGCTGAAGAGGTCCACGCGCCAATTTCGGGCAGTCGTAAGTCTGCCGGTGACTTCTGGTTCGGCGTGTTCCCGTTTATCCTGCTCGCACTTCTGGGCGCTGCAATGTGTGTATTCGGGGTCATGGATTGGGGCGGTCTGATCGGTTCTGATGAGCCTGTCGCTGACAACCAGCTTTATGCGGGTCCGTTCCTGACATTGATTGGTGGTTTTGGCCTGATCTTCGGTATCTACTTCATGATCCGCAAGCTTTCCGGCGTTGAAGACTAATCAAAACCGAAATGACAAATTTGAAGAAGCCGGGCCTCGTGTCCGGCTTTTTTATTTGCCGATAGCGTGGCGCTGAACCGGAATAACAAACTCGGCTTTCAACCCGCCCATACCTGAATGTGCGAGATAAATGTCTCCGCCATGGCTGCGGGCGACATCGCGTGCGATGGCAAGGCCCAGACCGACGCCTTTGATATTCTGGTTGCGTGCAGCATCGAGGCGGACAAATGGCTTAAAGGCATCCTCCAGCCTGTCTTCGGGGATGCCCTGTCCGTTATCTTCGACCGTTACCCGCGCCATGTTCTTATCCTGATGAACTGTGATCATCATGGCAGAACCATAGTCAGCGGCATTATTGATCAGGTTTGAAAGCGCCCGTTTCACCGCCAGAGGCCGGATACGGACAATGACGCCGGGCAGGGCGGTGATGGAAAGCTGCGCTCTGTCTCCCATCACGCTTGCCGCATCATGCGTGATAGTGGAAAGGTCGCAGTCCTCATACGCTTCGCCTTCTTCACCGCGCGCGAAGGCCAGATATTCATCGAGCATGGCCGCCATCTCATCCAGATCTTTACGGGCGGCTTTCAAGTCGTCGGAAGGTGGCAGCAAAGCGAGCTGCAATTTCAGGCGCGTTAGCGGTGTGCGCAGATCGTGGCTGACGCCTGCGAGCATGGCTGTACGTTGTTCGGCGTGGGCCACGATCCTATCGCGCATCTGGCGGATGGCGAGAGAGGCCTGACGGACTTCGGTCGCGCCTGACGGTTTCAGGTCGGCCATATCTTCGCCGCGTCCCCAGGCTTCGGCTGCGGTTGCAAGCTGCAAAACGGATTTAACCTGATTGCGCAGGAAGCCGATGGTGATGATGACCAGCAGAACAGAGAAGATGGCTACCCAGGCGATGAAGTTGTGCCCGGTCGTTGCAAAGGCACGCTTCTGGTCCACGAAGAAGCGGAGCATCTGATCGCCTGCTGCCGCTGGCTGGACCAGAATTTCGATTTGAGAGGCCGAATAGGCTGTGTCGAACCAGAAAGGCGTCTCTCCCAGACTGATGTCGAGTTCGTGGCGAAGTATTTCATCGCGGCTTTCACGCCAGAATGCGCCTTCAATAGGATCTGGCAGCGGTGCGCGTGGAATGAACTCGACCTCTAAACGCAGTGCATCTTCGGCGGTTCTGATCCGCTCTGGTACGGGGCGCGTGTCCGTGTCTGCGACGAGCAGCCTTGTCACTTCAGCGACTTCGCCGGCCACTGATTGAGACATTTTCCGGCTGACCTGCTGAATATGCGAGTCATAGAACAGCCATGTCATCACGATGAGCAGCAATACGAGTGGCAATAGCACCAGAAGCAGGCTGCGCGCGTAGAACCCTCGCGGAGTGAAATCTCTCAATCGAAGCATGTATCAGGCGTCCGGCATCAGGCGGTAGCCGATGCTGCGCACCGTCTGGATATGGATTGGTTCTTTGGGGTCTGGCTCGATCTTGCGGCGGAGGCGCGTGATCTGAACATCAACAGAGCGGTCTGCGCCAGCGCTGGTGCCATTGGCCAGCGTCTCCCGGCTGACAGGCTCTCCGGCATTCTCGGCCAGAATCTTCAGGAGCTGTGTTTCTCCATCCGTCAGGCGGACCAGCTTGTCACCGTCTTTCAGCTCTTCCCGCGCCAGATTAAATATGAGGCCCGACATTTCGATCTCTTCAACCGGCTCCTCAACAACAACGCGGCGGAGGACGGCGGCAATGCGCAATGCCAGCTCTTCCGGTTCGAACGGCTTGGTGAGGTAGTCGTCAGCGCCAAGCTTCAGGCCTTCAATGCGGTCGGTCGTTTCGCCGCGCGCTGTCAACATGATGACAGGGGTGGTTTTGTCCGTCTGGCGTAAGTGTTCAAGCAGTTCAAAACCGTCCACTTGTGGCATCATCACGTCCAGAACGATGAGATCAAAGACCAGTTGTTCGAGAAGTTTCTTGGCTGTCACGCCGCCATTTGCAGCCGTGACGTGGTAGCCGAGATTGCTGAGGAAGCGGCGGGTGAGATCACGGATACGGTCATCATCATCAACAACAAGAATATGACTAGGCGCACGGTTCATGATTTCGGCTGCTCCTCATGAATGCTGATGATGGTTTGTAAAAGCTCGATGGCGCCGGTTACGGACGGTTCGCCAGACTGGCGGTAAACCTGCGTCATATCTTTGCGGATTGCGGCGAGTGCATGATCGATCAGCCCCATGCCCTGACGCGTGAGACGTAGCGCGCGGCGACGGGCATCGCCTTCAGCTTTCGGGCGGTCAATCAACCCTTGTTTTTCGAGCCCCGCCAGAATGCGCGCAATGGTTGGCGTGGTGCCACCCACACGGTCTCGCAGGCTGGAGACATCAATGCCTGGTTCAAGACAGATTTCGGTGAGTACAGCCACTTCCGTCGCGGATAATCCGGCATCTGAAATCGAGCGGCGTAGCTGGACTTCGATCTTGCGCGCAGCAGCCAGAAGCGTGAGCGTACCTCTGTCCAGATTTTCCTCTGTCAGGAAAAGTCTGCCATCGAGACGCTCTGCTCGTGGCTTATTGGGGAAAGAATTGACGCTCATTGGGCTATTTTGACACGATTTTATCGGTTTCTGCCAGTGCGATTTCCATTGCCAAGCAGGCTATAGAAGTTATTCAGTAGATCAGATACTCATACTGAGATGAACTCAGACGCATAAAGAAGGAAAAAGGCTTTGGCCCCCTACGACGATCGCGACGGCTATATCTGGATGGATGGGGAATTCGTGCCGTGGCGGGATACGAAAGTACACCTGCTGACGCACGCCCTCCATTACGCATCTTCCGTTTTTGAAGGCGAGCGCGCTTACAATGGTGTGATTTTCAAATCTCGTCAGCACTCTGAACGCCTGCATAATTCTGCGAAGATTATGGGCTTCGACATCCCGTACACGGTCGACCAGATCGAAGACGCAAAAAAAGAAGCTCTGGCGCGTTCAGGCCTTGAAAGCGCTTACATCCGTGCGATTGCATGGCGCGGTTCTGAAATGATGGGCGTGTCTGCACAGCAGAACACAATCCACCTCGCAATTGCGGTCTGGCATTGGGGCGACTATTTCGCAGACAAGATGAAAGGCATCCGCCTCACTCACGCACAATGGCGTCGTCCGGCTCCGGACACTGCGCCATGCCACGCGAAAGCTGCTGGCCTCTACATGATCTGTACGCTCTCCAAACATGCTGCGGAGAAAGATGGATATGCTGATGCGCTGATGCTGGATTATCGTGGTCAGGTCGCGGAAGCGACTGGCGCGAACATCTTCTTCGTTCGTGATGGTGCGATTCACACGCCAACACCTGATTGCTTCCTGAACGGTCTGACCCGTCAGACGGTTATCGGTCTCGCCAAAGAGCGCCAGATTGAAGTCATTGAACGCGCGATCATGCCGGACGAGCTGTCGACATTCTCAGAGTGCTTCATCACCGGCTCGGCAGCCGAAGTGACGCCTGTGTCCGAGATTGGCGAGCATATCTACAAGCCGTCAGACATTTCCCAGTACATGGTGGATGACTATTCCAATCTGGTTCGGGGCGTGAAGGTCTGATCCGAAGCAGAACTGAAAACAAGAAAGGCGAGCCAAGCGGCTCGCCTTTTTCTTTGTGGAAGTCGGGTGGTCTTCCCTATCCAGGCCGGATCCTCGTGAAATCAGGCATTATATGTTCTTCAGAAAAAGTTGGCGGCCGGTGACCCGGCCGCCAGTGATCGGAGCGTATCCCGTCTCCTGAATGAACGAAAACACGTTTACCTTTCAAAAGTTAATAGGGTGCCAATAAAACGTGTCGAAACCGTGCTTTATTAAGTTGTATATACTGCTAACGCGACTGATTCTCATAATTTATGTATTAAAAACAGATATGTAATGTCAGATTATGTTCCTGACTTTGTAAGTATGTTTTTTTCAGAAACGTGCAGAAAGAGGTGCGACGGATAACCGCAAAATATTTAAGGCCGAAACCTTGTGTGGTAAAAATAGCACACCATGTTTGTTGGGAGCTTGTCGCATTCCGCGGCAAAGAATTTTCAAAGAGTTGAGCCATGAACCCAGAAACTTATACAGAGCGCGCCCGCGCGATCATTCAGGCTGCTCAATCCTCCGCGCTTGCGGCGCGCCATCAGCAATTCACGCCGGAGCATCTGCTCAAGGCGATGCTGGAGGATAAAGACCAGCTTGCTGCTAACCTGATTACGGCCTCCGGTGGACGCGCCGATCTGGTTCGATCTTCTGTTGATGAAGCCCTGACCAAGCTGCCGGCTGTGTCCGGTGGGAATGGTCAGATCTATCTCGCCAGCGAAACTGCGCAGGTTTACCAGACCGCCGACAAGGATGCGAAAGCCGCAGGGGACAGCTTTGTCACTGTGGAGCGCATGCTAATCGCAATTGCTAAGACACAGTGTAAGGCGGCTGATGCTTTACGGTCTTCCGGTGCAACGCCGGAAGGTCTCCAGCAGGCTGTCGACAAGTTGCGTCAGGGGCGGACAGCAGACAGTGAAAACGCTGAGGAAGGCTATGAAGCGCTTAAGAAATATGCGCGCGACCTCACTGAAGATGCCCGTTCCGGCAAGCTCGATCCGGTCATCGGACGTGATGAGGAAATTCGCCGCACTGTGCAGGTGCTTTCCCGTCGTACAAAGAACAACCCTGTGCTCATCGGTGAGCCGGGTGTCGGTAAAACCGCCATTGCAGAAGGTCTCGCCCTGCGCATCATCAACGGCGATGTGCCTGAAAGCCTGAAGGATAAACGCCTTCTCGCGCTGGATATGGGCGCGCTGATTGCCGGTGCGAAATTCCGTGGTGAGTTCGAAGAACGCCTGAAGTCTGTGCTCAACGAGGTGCAGACTTCCGAAGGCGAAATCGTACTTTTCATTGACGAGATGCACACACTGGTCGGTGCCGGAAAATCTGATGGTGCGATGGATGCATCCAACTTGTTGAAGCCTGCTCTTGCACGTGGTGAGCTTCATTGTGTGGGTGCGACGACGCTCGATGAGTATCGCAAATATGTCGAGAAAGATGCGGCGCTGGCCCGTCGCTTCCAGCCTGTCTTCGTTGACGAGCCGACAGTGGAAGACACGATCTCCATTCTGCGCGGCCTGAAAGACCGCTATGAAGTACACCACGGTGTGCGCATTTCTGACGGCGCGATTGTGGCGGCTGCGACGCTCTCCAACCGTTACATCACGGACCGCTTCCTGCCAGACAAAGCCATCGACCTGATGGACGAGGCAGCATCGCGCCTGCGTATGCAGGTCGACTCCAAGCCGGAAGAGCTGGACGAGATCGATCGCCGCCTGATGCAGCTCAAGATCGAAGCCGAAGCGCTGAAGAAAGAAAAAGACGAAGCGTCTCAGGACCGGCTCGAAAAGCTGGGTTCGGAAATCTCCGAACTTGAGACGAAGTCAGCTGAACTCACGACAGCATGGCAGGCGGAGAAGCAGAAACTGGCCGGATCTACCGAAGCCAAGAAGAAGCTCGACCAACTGCGTGCAGAGCTTGCTGGCGCTGAACGTCGTCAGGACTGGGGCCGCGCAAGCGCGCTGAAATATGGTGAAATTCCTCAGCTCGAACAGCTGGTGAAGGACGCTGAAGCGCGTGATAGCGACGGCGCTGCTGCCGAAGAAGGTCTGGTGTCTGAAGTCGTGCGATCTGAAAACATCGCTCAGGTCGTCTCCAAATGGACGGGCGTGCCTGTCGACAAGATGATGGAAGGCGAACGCGAAAAACTGCTTCGTATGGAAGATGAGCTTCGCAAGCGCGTTGTTGGTCAGGAAGAGGCGTTGTCTGCCGTGTCTAACGCTGTGCGTCGGTCGCGTGCAGGTTTGCAGGACCCGAACCGTCCGATTGGTTCATTCCTGTTCGTTGGTCCGACCGGTGTCGGTAAAACCGAGCTTACGAAGGCGCTTGCCGGCTTCCTGTTTGATGATGAGCAGGCGGTGCTGCGCCTCGATATGTCGGAATACATGGAGAAGCATGCGGTCAGCCGCCTGATTGGCGCGCCTCCGGGCTATGTCGGTTATGATCAGGGCGGTGCGCTGACAGAAGCGGTACGTCGCCGGCCTTATCAGGTGGTTCTGTTTGACGAGGTCGAGAAGGCCCATCCGGACTTGTTCAACGTGCTGCTCCAGGTGCTTGATGATGGCCGCCTGACTGATGGTCAGGGCAAAACGGTCGACTTCAAGAACACGCTGATCATCATGACGTCAAACCTTGGCGCAGATGCTCTGGCGAATGACGACAGTGATGACGAAATCTCTGACGGTGCACGGGAATCCGTGTCTGCGGCGATCCGGTCTCACTTCCGTCCGGAGTTCCTGAACCGTATCGATGAGACCGTGTTCTTCAAACGCCTTGGTCGCAATGAGATCGACCGGATCGTGGACATTCAGGTCGACCGTCTGGCACGTCTGCTGGCAGATCGTCAGATCACGATTGATCTTGATCAGGCCGCTAAGACCTGGCTTGCGAACCGTGGCTATGACCCGATCTATGGCGCGCGTCCGCTCAAACGGCTCATTCAGCGCGAGCTGCAGGACCCGCTTGCCCGCCTGATCCTCGAAGGCAAGGTGAAGGATGGGGAGACTGTGAAGGTCTCTGCAGAGGCTGGTATGCTCGAACTCAACGGCATGCCCGGCTCAATGGTGAAGGGCGAACGCGCAGTTAGCTAACGCCTTTTGCGAAAGCCACTTCAGAAGCGCCCTGTTCGAACGAGCAGGGCGTTTTTCTGTTCAGGGTGTTTCAACCGCTGACGTAATCTTCTCCAGCATGCGTACGATCTCGTCCTGCTCTTCGGGCGTAAGTGCGGAGAGCATCGTATTCATGTTGGCGAGATCCTGCCGGATGATTGCAGAGAGCATGTCATTGCCGGTTTCGGTCAGGCGATGGGCTTTTGAGCGCTTGCTTGTCGGGTGCGGAGTGCGCTCGACAAGCCCTTGCTTGACGAGCCTGTCCATAACCGCCTGCTGCGTCGTTGGGACGACACCCAGAAACCGCGCGACATCTGCGGCGGATGTGTCCGGATAATCTGCCAGATAGCGCAGGGTCTGAAAGTCCAACGGATTGTAACGCATGCGTCCTTCCGCCGACGGATACTGTTGTTCGTCGACGGTAAAAATACGCAGCAATGTATTCACGCTCTGAAGCAGGCTCTGTGCGTTACGGCTTGTCATCAATGCAGCTCACAATTTTATGATTATACGAAGTTCGTATAATTATTGTACGTTCTTCGTATTTTTAATCAGGCGGAGAGGGTAAGTCGATGAAAACTATGTCCCGGACAATTGCGACAGGTATCTTGGCGGTCACTATGGCGGCGTGCAGCGCGAATATCGCGCCTCCCGACGTGCCACCGACATTTACGGGCGAGGCGCCAGCCATACGTGATGGCCAGTATGCGGAATATGAAACGCGCCGCGTCTTTAACGCGCCTCTGGTCCCACTTCGTGACTTCATCGAGAGCGA
Source organism: Ponticaulis sp. (assembly GCA_002723155.1). Taxonomy (GTDB): domain Bacteria; phylum Pseudomonadota; class Alphaproteobacteria; order Caulobacterales; family Hyphomonadaceae; genus Ponticaulis. Next base: position 51,367 of record PBNO01000014.1, read on the forward strand.
ACAGCGCATTGTCGGCGCGATGGAAGAGACCGATCAGATCCGCAAGCCGGTCGACGTTGTCGTGGTGCACGGAGAATGGCCGGAAGAGGGCTCTGTGCGTCGTCTTGAGTTTTCGGATGGCCATTTCGCGATGGAGCGTGTTCTGGAAAACGATTTTCCAACGCTCTTCCGATATCAGGTCTGGAATTATACGAGCGCAGCGGGGCAGAACCTGGATTATGCGTTGGGCCAGCAGGCATGGCGCGAACTGCCAGATGGTCGTAGCGAACTTGTATGGACTTACAGGCTGAAACCTAACGCCTGGTACAAGCACCACTTTATCCAGCAGTTCGTATCAAACGATATGCGACCTCTCATGGACAATGCACTGGATACTGTCGTGGAACAGGCGCACGCGCATTTCGGGGGGGAGTAGCTTCACTCCCCACTCAATGCGGCTTCGTATTCTTCGCGGGAGAAGCGCGGCAGAGAGCACTTCCAGGCACCATAGCGCCCGCCATTATTGCTCGCGAGGACGATAATGTCAGAATCGTCTGCATAGCTCACGCCGCACTGCGGATTACCTGGCATGCCTGTGTGAAGATAAATTTGGCTGGTTTGATCGCCCTTGAGAACATTGGAAATCGAGATACGCGAAATCGCACCGCCACCTTGCGGATATGGCGGTCGGCGCGGCGGCGGATTTTCGGCATAGAAATCGTCGCGAAACTCTTCGAGACGACGCGTGTCTTCGCCTGCTTCTACCGCTTCAACGTAAGCGGCCAGCGCGTTTGTAAAAACGCGTGAATATTCGAACATGGCCTCGCTCCCATCTTCAACAGGCAGTTGCCAGACGTCTTCCACATGACCGAATGCAACAAAATCGAATTCATCTGCGTGTTCGGCTGCACCTGGATAAGGCGGGCAGGTGCACGCCTCTGCTATGCTTGAGACCGACAGAGCGGCAGCGCCCGCTATGATGAGCTTCAGGTGTGTCGACATAAAAAATCCCCCCATTCGCGAGAATGAGGGGACTACGACAATCGTCAGATGTCAAACGCGGGCGACAGTGTCACCGCTACGCAATCTGTTCAGCTTATGCGATCTCGACGAGTTCGAGCGCGAATGTGAGGTCTTCGCCAGCCAGACGGTGGTTTGCGTCCAGTGTCACTTCTGTCTCTGTGATCTCTTTGACAGTTACAACCATGACCTGACCGTCCGGGCCTGAGGCCTGAAGCTGGAGGCCGACTTCCAAAGGAATGTCTGCCGGGATGTTGTCGCGCGGGATGACCTGAACAGCGCGAGGGTCTGGTTGGCCATAAGCCTGATCAGCAGGAATTGTGACAGTTTTCTTCTCGCCAACCGCCATGCCTGTGACAGCTGTGTCAAAGCCTGGAATGACCTGACCGGATCCGACTGTGAACTCAAGTGGGTCACGTCCGGCGCTGGAGTCAAAGGTGGAGCCGTCATTCAGTGTGCCTGTGTAGTGAATGCGGACTTTATCGCCGGCTTTAGCTGCGGACATAGGAATTCCAATTCTGTTCGGAGGTGAATTTGCAAGGCTGCGCATCTGGCGCAGGTGCTTAAGCTCAGCGCAGAACCTAGTCATCGCGGGCGGCGCTGTGAACCCCCACAGGGCCGATAAATTCAGGCGAATGCGGGCTGGCAGCAATATTAGGGCAATAAAAAACCCGTCGCGGAGTGACGACGGGTTTCTTCAAATCGGAGTGTGACGGGTGTCTATTCGAGCGTCGACTCTTCACCTTCTTCCAGTTGGGAAGAGCTGGCGAACAGGGTTTCTGTCTCGTTTACACCGCGAATACGGTCGATCTCGGCACGTGCTTCGTTGAACTCCTCAAGGAGAGGACCTTCAAGCTGACGACCTGTTGGCAGGTCGAGAGACATTGCGTTGATGTGGTTGCCGTTCTCCAGAACTTCATAGTGAAGGTGAGGGCCTGTAGAGGCGCCTGTGGACCCGACATAACCGATAATGTCACCTTGCTGGACGCGAACGCCGGAGCGAATGCCCGGGCCATAGCCGTTCAGGTGTGCATAAGCCGTCTGGAAGCCGTTTGCGTGGCGGATACGAACATAGTTGCCGTATGTGCCAAAGCGGGACGCGCGCTCAATGGTGCCGTTACCCGCAGCCATAACCGGCGTGCCGGTTGGTGCAGCGAAGTCTGTACCCTTGTGAAGGCGTGTATAGCCGGAAATCGGGTGTGTGCGATAGCCGAAGTTGGATGAAAGACGTGCGCCGTTGATCGGCGTTTTCATCAGGAACTTGCGTGCTGCTTCGCCTTCAGCGTCGAAATAGTCAGTAATGCCATCATCTGATGGTGTGAAGCGGTAGAATTCGCGGTCGGTCGCGTAACCGTCCAGTGCGGCGAACAGAATGTCGCCGCTGCGGATATAGTTGCCGCGCTCGTCGACATATTCTTCGAATACGATCTCGAATTCGTCGCCAACGCGCATTTCGCGCTGGAAGTCGACGTCATAAGCGTAGATCTGAGCGAAATCGAAAACCTGCGCATCGTGCGCGCCAGCATCGAGTGCTGCTTCATAAAGGCTTGTCTGAACTGTGCCAGATACGCGGCGTGTCACCGGCATGAGGCGTGTGTGCAGTTCGTGCGCGGTAAAGCCGCCATCAGATGTGCGGGACACTACGAGGCTTGCTTCGGAAGCGTGCTTGAGTGTGAGGCCGATCAGGCGAACAGCGTCCGGGTCTTCTTCAGTTGGAGCAGCCTCAACGTGCGCCGTAACTTCAAGGCCAGGGCGAACGCGGCGCGGGTCGATAAACTCTTCATCATAGAGAGAGTAGAGCGCGGAGTTTGCTTCGGAGCGGCTGACGCCAAGGCGGTCCATCAGGTCTGTGAGGGTGTCACGCGGCTGAAGTTCGTCTGTGCGTTCGTAAGTCTGCGGGAGTGGTTCCAGTTCCTGAAACGACGTCAGGATGAGCTGAGGCTCATCCGGCGCTTCTGAAATCTGTGGCGCTTCAAGTGAAGCAAGATGAACATCGGCCTCTGTTGAAGGGGATGAAGTAAGAGCTGACCAGCTCATTACGCCAATACCGCCAATTGCAATCGCTAATACACCGATTGAGAGTTTAAGCCGACCAGAACCTGATGTTTTGGTAGTTTCCGACTTTGGATCAAATACTCCGACCACGTGGACACTCCGCTTTTTTGTGTAAAGAAAACACACTCACACGTAAAAATTCACTGGAAACGTTAACAATGAGCCAATTTATTCACGAATTATGCCAATATAAATGGCTCATAGTTAAACACTTCAGCGGCTGGGTATGACTTCTGACAACACGACACCTCAACGACGTTTGAAACGTCGTTACTGGCTTTTATTGGCCGTTGGCGTTGGATTGGTCGTCATCCCTGCTTCTTTATGGCTATTCCGCATTCCGATTGCAGAAATAGCCGTTCGTCAAGTGTGTAACGATAGGGGAATTAACTGTTCGGTTCAAATTGACCAGTTAAACTTCAGTTCTGTTAGTCTTTATGAACTCGAATTAACCAAAGACGATGTAGAACCGGTCACGGCAGAGCGACTCGCTTTGACGATGGACTGGAATGGCTGGTTCAGCCCGGTGCTTACGTCTGTGAGTGTTTTCGAGCCGCATCTGACCGTCGACACCCGCGGTGGCGAAGTAAAAGTTGCCATGCTTGAGGCACTTCAATCCGGCGAGAGTTCTGGTTCGTCTGGCATGGAGTTACCACCTTTTGCCATTGAAGACGGTCGGCTCACTGTATTGACCGATGCCGGGCCGGTGACAGGTACTGTCTCATCTTCTGGCGCTCTGCAGCGAGAAATTACGTCTAATATAACGTTAGAACCTGCTCAGCTTGCTATGGATGGTCACCAGCTGGATCTGAGAAGCGCGCACGCAGACCTTATTGTTGCGGAAGGGCGCATCTCGGGGCAGGTCGAAATCGATCTGCGCACAGCAGAGCTGGAAACCGTGTCCTTCGCGGACGTGGTGCTTGAAGCGAACATAACGCCGGCGAACGACCATGAGTATGAAGCGAACTGGCAAATGCGCGCTGAACATCTGTCGCGCCCGGGTCAGAGCGCGCGAGGCATTCAGTCGGACGGGCTTGTTCGGCTCACCTTCACAGGCGGTGAGGTCTCTACGCAGAACCTGTTGCTGGACGCAGTTGATGCAACGTTGTCCCTGTCGAGTTTCAATGCTGGCAGTCTGAACGGCGGGCAGGTCGCAGCCCAGCTGCGTCTTGATGCTGAAGGCGAGCGCCTGGTCGGTGAGATTGCAGGCACATCCCAGCTTGAGCTTGTGAACGTTATGCGTGCCGAGCGGTCCGTTCTTACAGGCAACCTCTCATTAGACAGGACTGCGCTTTTTAACGGAGCCGGGTCTCTTGAAGGCGTCGTGAGTGTGACCGATGCCGCGCTCGAGCCCGCATTCCGGCAGACACTGTTCAGCAGCTTTACCTTGCCACAGCCATTTACTGCCCATGCGCAGAAGGTTCAGGGCAGCCTCCTCAATCTCGCCAGCGGCTTTTCTACCGGTCTTGAATTTGAGGCCGGCTTTACCTTCATGCCGTTCACCTATGAGCTGAATGCTCTGCGTCCTGGAAATATTCAGGGCGATGCGCGAAGTGAAATACTGCGCATTGGAACAACCGGCACGGACCCTTGGCTGCACATCGATGAAGGCGAGTTCCGGGTGCAGGGCAATCTGCAGTTTTCGGCGCCTCGCTCCGGTATCAACCTTTCGGCAAACCGTCTGTCTTTGATGCTGGATAGGGTGACCAATGCCGTGCAGCTCTCTACACGTCGCCTGCATCTTGATGAGATTGAGGCCGAAGGTCGTGAGATCATGATTGATTTTGCGCGAACGGACTTTCAGTCGACCGAAAGCCAGCGCAGCCTCTCTGCAGATGGTCATATTCATTTCACGGGAGATGCCTTCGGTTTCGAGTTTGAAGATGCCGAAGTGCGTGCGCGCGTTCAGGGGTTTGATGCCGGTAATGGCTGGAACTTCCGGTTCGAACGTGACAATTGCCTCGGTCTGGACTTTGAAACAGCAGCGCTTCCTACGGTCGCTTTTGGGCCGGCCTCTCTGGAGCTGTGCGCGCCGAACGATCTGTTATTTGTTCAGCAGGGCAGTGCCTTTTCCGGCGGATTTCTGACCGAAGCAATAGACATTCCGTTCTATACCGGTTTCGCGACGGGCAGCATTTCGCTTCAGAACCCGCAGATTATCTGGCGGTATGACGAAGCGCTCGATCTGGAGCTGGCAGGAGATAGCCTCATGATCCCGATGCGTCTCGCGATTGAGGAAGATGGACGTGCAGCACACTTCCGTTCTGAATTTGCGTCGACAGCACTTTCGACGGATGAGCGTGGTTTGAATGTCAGTTTTGATCTGACCGACAATGATGCCTCTCTCGAAGATCTGCCAGTGGATATTGAAGTCGCCGAAATACAGGGCAGCGGGCATGCTGGCGCAGGTGGGCTGAATATCGACTACTCCATTCTGGGGGCGCTCTTCCCCGATGGTATGAACGAGCCGATCAACGCGTATTACCAGCCGCTGGTACTGAACGGGACAGGTGAGTTGTCCGCTGAAGGTATCTCGCTGGACGGGCGTCTCAGGCTATCCGATCAGACGGCCTTTATTGGCGATGTGAGTGCCATTCACTGGTTCTCGTCAAACCGTGGGTCTGCGGTGCTCGAAAACGGTGTGCTGACCTTTGAGGCTGCCGGATTGCAGCTCCACCATTTGTCTGAACGCCTGCGCGGCCTGGCAGTAAATGCCGAAGGTGCACTTCTGCCAGCAGCGCAGTTCAGCTGGCAGGACGGTGTGGTTGAGTCTACAGGGCAGGTCGAAGTTGACGGGCTGTCTTTTGATACCTTCCGGCTTGGCCGTTTGAACGGTCTGTCCGGCACATTAAACTTCACTGATCTGATCGGCTTTCGAACGGCAGAGGCGCAGCGCCTCACGCTGGACGAATTTCGCTTCACACCAACGCTCGTCCTGACTGATGGCGTGGCCGATGTCTCACTGCTCGGTCCCGATGGCTTCTCTCTCGAGCACGCCGAATGGCCATTTGTTGGTGGCCGTATTTTGATCGAGCCAACAATCTGGAATTTTGACGAGCCGAGCCAGATGGTCATCATCGAGGCGGATGAGTGGGATTTGCATTCCTTGCTGGGCCTGTTCTCGCTCAATGATCTGGATATTGCAGGGCGCGCGTCAGGCCGGTTCCCAATCGAGATTGTCGGGGCGAACGCCTATCTGCGTGACGCCTTTTTACGTTCAATAGAGGACGGCACTCTCAGCTACCGTGGTGATGTCGGCGAGTCCGCTTCCACGGCGAACGAATATGCGGGTATGGCATTCGATGCGCTGCGCAATTTCGAATATGAAGTTCTGGGCGTAAGCGCGAACGGCAATCTGGTCGGCAATATTGTGCTGGGGCTGCAAATGCAGGGGCATAATCCTGATGTTCTGGACGGTCAGTTATTCAAACTGAATATTTCGATCGATTCAGAACTCGCAGAACTTGTTCATGCTGGGTCAATGTCGGCTTCAGTACAATCCACTCAAGACATGATCACTGATCTGATCAGAGAGGAACGGGAATCGCAACAGAATGATTGACCAGTCGCGAAGGACGCGTGAAGGTCGTCATCTGACAGGAGACATAGGTGTGAGACTTTTAATCACAATTGTACCTTTGCTGGCATGCGCATGCACGCCAACAGTTCGAGTAGCTGCGCCGACCGAGCCGATAACGATCAACCTCAATGTTCGTATCGATCAGGAAGTCCGGATCCGTCTGGACCGGGAGGTTGAAGAACTGATCGCTGATAATCCGGATCTGTTCTGACGGGAGTATGGTAAAATGAAATGGTTCAAAACTGCACTGACCGCGATGATTGCTGGCCTTGCGCTTCTTGTCAGCCCTGCACAGGCACTTGATCCGCTCCTCGAGCGCGCAATGGATCAGGGCGTAGTGGGCGAACGCATTGATGGTTATCTTGGCATAATCGGCGGCGCCGACGCTGCGGTGATGCGTAAGGTGGATGAAGTGAATGCTGGCCGCCGGGCTGCTTATGCCAATATGGCTGCGCGCGAAGGCGTCAATATTTCAGATGTAGCACGCATCACGGGTGAGCGCCTCGTCGCCGCACAGCCATCGGGACATTATGTCTATGATGATACTGGCCGATGGGTGGTAAAACCCTGATCCATGATCAAAAAAGTACTTATTGTTTCCGGCCTCGGGTTTGCAGTTTTCCTGCTCGGGGTCGGATTTATTGTTTTCTCAAATATTGATGGCCCGACATACATATCAGGCCATGGATGGTTCGCGTTTATAACCGCGTCCTTCCTTTGCCTGCTACTGTCAGCCGGGCTTTATGCGCTTGCTTTTTTCAGCGCGCGGTCCGGTCGGGACGAAATTTCTGACCTGTCTGAAAAATCGTCTACCCATAATGATCCCCGAATCAGGTAGTTTCCTTATCTGATTGGGGAGATCGGGCGTTTTCGGTCTGCCTTTTGTATCTAACAGGATTATGCGGCCCATACTGAGCGAGGCTGTGTGACCCGTCGGACAATAAGGACGATTGTCTCATGCTGCTCGATTCAAACCGACTTGCGTCGTATCTGGCTTCCAAAATCTGTCACGACCTTGTGTCGCCGGTGGGCGCCGCGTCATCCGCTCTGGAGTTCATGCAGGACAGTTCTGCGCAGGATATGCGTGAACAAGCCGAGCAGCTTTTAGAGCAGAGCACATCGCGCTCTCTCGCGCGCCTCCAGTTTCTTCGCTACGCCTTCGGGTCAATGGGGATGTCTAAAGGGGCTGCTGAGCTTCATGAGGCAAAAGCCATTGCCGAAGGATATGTCGGGTCTCACAAGGGCGAGATTGAGTGGAACATTAATGCGAGCAGCCTGTCCTTCGCGCAGGTGCGGGTTATGATGAACGTCATCATGCTGGGCCTTGCTTGCCTGTCCCGTGATGGCTCGCTTAAAGTGACGATTGATCAGGATGATACGCTCACCATTAATCTGGCCGCGTCTGGCAAACGTGCTCGTATGGCGCCGGATGTTCGCGCAGCATTGTCCAACACCGAACCGGAAGACGGTTGGGACCCGCGCACGATCCAGCCTTACTTTATGACGATGATCGTCCAGGAACTCGGCGGTTCTTTCAGCTTCACCGAAGGCGAAGAAACCGTGAGCTTCACTGTAACTGGACTTTAAGAAGTCCTAACTGGATTTGATCTAATTAAATAGAAACAAGCACTCGGCGGCATCAAAAGTCGCTGAGCTTGCAATTAATTACGCAACGAAAGCATTTTTTTAACCCAGATAAGCGAAGGTCAGCCCGTCTAACTCTATAAATTTATAACAGGTGGGTTTTATGGACGATCTTCTGAGTGAATTTCTCACCGAGACATCGGAATCTCTGGAAGTTATCGACTCCGAACTGGTGCGGTTCGAAGCGGAGCCGAATGATCAGGGCATTCTGAACAATGTTTTTCGACTTGTGCATACTATTAAAGGGACGTGCGGGTTCCTCGGATTACCTCGTCTTGAAGCAGTAGCCCATGCGGGTGAAACACTGCTCGGCAAGTTCCGCGACGGTACGATTGAAGTTACACCGCCTCTGGTGACTCTGGTTCTTGAGTCTATTGACCAGATTAAAGCGCTGCTTGCTCACCTTGAAAATCACGAGACAGAGCCGGAAGGCGATGACGCCGAACTGATCTCTCGTCTTGAAAAGGCCGCAGACGGCGAACTTGGTACGCCTGAGCCTGTGGCAGAAGCGCCTGCGCCAGCTCCTCAGCCGGCAGCAGCCGAAGCCAAGCCGGCAGCGAGCGATAAGAAGCCTCGTCCTGCAAACCTCGCTGACGATGTGCGCTGGGATGAAGATCTCGGCCGTGAACTGCGCCCTGGTGAAGTGTCTCTTGCTGAACTGGAAGCCGCGTTTGCGTCTGTTGAAGTTGAAGACTTCTCCAATCCGCCTGACGCGACAGAAGAAACAGCTGAAGCAGCTGCGCCTGAAGCAGCCGCCTCCGACGCAGAAGAGCCAGAAGCCGTTACACCGGCAGCCGTTGCTGCAGCGATCGAAAAAGCGGTTGCGAACGAGCCAGAAATGGCATCGAACACACCGCGTGCCAGCCAGTCTATCCGCGTAAACGTGGATGTGCTCGAACACCTGATGAACATGGTGTCCGAACTGGTTCTCACACGTAACCAGCTTCTTCAGATGGTCCGTCAGATGGACGACTCTGAATTCAAGACACCGCTGCAACGTCTGTCTAATGTAACAGGCGAATTGCAGGATGCGGTCATGAAGACCCGCATGCAGCCAATCGGCAATGCGTGGAAGAAAATTCCTCGTATCGTTCGCGACGCTGCTCAGGATCTCAACAAGAAGATCAAGCTGGTCATGGAAGGTGATCAGACTGAACTCGACCGTCAGGTTCTTGAACTCATTCGCGATCCGCTGACACACATGATCCGCAACTCATGTGACCACGGTCTGGAGCTGCCATCTGATCGTATGGCTGTCGGCAAGCCTGAAGAAGGCACAATCATTCTGCGCGCTTATCACGAAGGTGGTCACATCCACATCGAACTGCGCGACGATGGTGCCGGTCTGAAAACAGCTCGCATTCGTCAGAAAGCGCTCGATAACGGTGTGATTACGCCGGAAGAAGCGACAACTATGACGGAAGCGCAAATTCACCGCCTGATCTTTGCGCCTGGCTTCTCGACTGCCGAGAAGGTGACAAACCTGTCCGGTCGCGGTGTGGGTATGGACGTTGTTCGTACAAACATCGAACTGATTGGCGGCGCGATCGATCTGGTATCTCGCGAAGGCGAGGGCACGACCTTCACGATCAAAATCCCGCTGACACTCGCAATCGTGTCTGCACTGATCGTCGGGTCTCAGGGCCAGCGCTTTGCTGTGCCTCAGCTCTCTGTCGTGGAACTGGTTCGCACTGGTTCGAACAGCGAGAACAAAATCGAATCTATCAACGGTACTCAGGTTCTGCGTCTGCGTGATCGTCTGCTGCCAGTGCTTCCGCTCGCGAATGCACTCAAGCTTGATGATACAAACGCCGAGAACAAGAACCGCTTTGTCATCGTGATGCAGGTTGCATCCCAGCGCTTCGGTCTGGTGGTCGACGAAGTCTTCGACACAGAAGAAATTGTTGTGAAGCCGATCAACAGCGTGCTGCGTGACATTACCGAGTATTCCGGTTCTACGATCCTCGGCGATGGCTCTGTAATCATGATCCTTGACCCGAACGGCATTTCCAAACTGGCTGCCTTCGACAAATCAACGACAGGAACCAAGCCGGTGGTACAAGAGACACGCAAGATCGTTTCTCGTGGCGACCAGAAAACGAGCCTGCTCGTCTTCTCTGCGGGCTCTGCAGAACCAAAAGCATGCCCGCTGTCGCTCGTCACACGTCTGGAAGAAATCGAAGTTGATCGCTTCGAGATGACAAACAAAGGCCCTGTGGTTCAGTACCGCGGTCAGCTTATGCCAGTCATTCCAATGTCTGGTGGCCTGACAGCGAACGAAGAAGGCCGTCAGCCGGTTCTCGTTGTGAACAATGGTGACAGCGTTGTCGGTATCGGCGTCGATAAAGTTCTCGACATCACTGAAGACGTTCTGAAAGTTGCAATCGGCGACACGACACCAGGCGTTCTGGGTACGGCTGTCATCGGCGGCAAGGCGACAGAAGTTATCGATATCGGTCATTTCCTCGGCCAGGCTGACTATGACTGGGCGAAGGCGATGTCTGAAGGTCCAAAAGAGCCTAAGTCTCTTCTGCTCTTCGAAAGCCATGACTTCTTCCGCAACATGTTGGCACCGCTTCTCGAAGCATCCGGCTACCGCGTAACAACGGTCTCATCTGTTGAAGAAGCTCTTGCTGCGAACATCGAGCCGTCTGACTTCGATGTGGTGCTTGCTGACATCGACAATGACGCTGAAGCCCGTGCCTTCGTCGACAAGCTTTCTACTGACGCTGAATGGGCTGATGTGCCACGCGTCGCAATGTCTAACCGCGAAGAAAGCCTCGTGACACCTGACTTCGCTGGCTGTGTCCGCAAGTCTGACCGTCATGGCCTTCTCGCAGTTCTCGATCAAACCGCTAGCCTTAAAGGACAAGCCGCATGAGCAGCACTGAATACATCACGCTCTATATTGGTGGGCAGCTCTTTGGCGCCGCAGTATCGCGCATCCACGACGTCTTTGCACCGGAATCCATTACACCGGTGCCACTTGCAACCAAGGAAGTCGCAGGCCTTCTGAACCTGCGTGGCCGGATCGTGACAGCAATTGATGCACGCTCCCGCCTCGGTCTTCCGAAGCGCGAAGATGATGCCTCTGTAATGGCCATCGGCATTGAGAAGGGGACTGAATCTTTCGGTCTTCTGATCGACGAAGTTGGCGAAGTGAAAACCCTGGATGATGGCGACCGGGAAGACGTACCGAGCAATCTCGACCCTGTGTGGGCGCAGATCGCATCGGGTGTCTACCGCCTTGATGACGGCCTTCTGGTTGTTATCGATATCGACAAAATTCTGGCATTCGAAAGTGAAACTGACGCTGATCGCGGCGCTAAAGCTGCGTAGTCTCTGAAGGGAATTTGAAATGAAGCGGTGTTTGATTGTTGATGACTCGCGCGTCGTGAGAAAAGTTGCACGCCGCATCGTGGAAGATCTCCATTTTTCGACCGAGGAAGCGGCCGACGGATCTGAGGCTCTTGAAGCCTGCCGTCGCGCTATGCCGGATGCAGTTCTGCTCGATTGGAACATGCCTGTGATGAACGGCATTGATTTCCTGCGGGCTCTGCGTCGCGAACCAGGCGGCGAAGACCCGATCGTTGTATTCTGCACGACTGAAAATGACATGGACCATATCGCCGAAGCGATCCGCTCTGGCGCGAATGAGTACATTATGAAGCCGTTCGATAGCGAAATTATTGAATCAAAGTTCGCCGAAGTCGGCCTCGTCTGATCGGACATTGAATGACCATTGCAGCAACAATAAAACCCCAGACCGGGGCGCCTATCCGGGTGCAACTCATTGACGACAGCGCAGTCGTCCGCGGCCTTACCCGCCGCTGGCTGACCGGCGTAGATGGCATTGAGCTTGTCGTGGTGAGCACTGACGGTATGCAAGGGGTGGCGGACGCGACGAAAGTGCGTCCGGACATAATTATCCTGGATGTTGAGATGCCGCGCATGGATGGGCTTGAAGCTCTCCCGCACCTGCGACGCGCTGCACCAAATGCCAAAATCATTATGGCGTCGACGCTCACTCATAAGGGCGCCAACGTTACGATTTCCGCGCTATCGAAAGGCGCGACGGACTATCTTCCAAAGCCGGAAGCAAGCCAGCTTGGCGGCGCTGAAGCCTATCGCGATGCGTTGATCGAGAAGATCCGTCTGTTCGGTAAGCCGGAAGAAGCCAAACGCCCATTCCCGGCGCCAATGCCGCTGCGTCCTGCATCGGTCAAGCCGAATGAAGCGCCGCGTCCTGAGCTCAAAATTCCGTCCAAGCCGGAATTGCACAAGCCGCCGACACGCTGGACACGCCCGAACGCGATTGTTGTCGCAAGTTCAACGGGCGGGCCACAGGCTCTACAGGCTGTCCTGCCGGAGATTTGCAAGAAGACGGACCTGCCTATTCTGGTCGTCCAGCATATGCCGCCAACCTTCACGTCTATCCTTGCAGAGCACCTCAATGCGACCTGTAAGCACGAAGTCGCCGAAGGTCAGCAAGGTGAGCAGGTGATGCGTAATCGCATTTACATTGCGCCGGGCGGCTATCACATGTTCGTCGAGAAAAAAGGCGCGACGCCGACAATCGGCCTGAACCAGGATGCACAGGTGAATTTCTGCCGTCCTGCGGCTGATGTCCTGTTCAACGCTGCCGCAAAAGTCTACGGTGCAGCACTGACAGCAGTCGTGCTCACAGGTATGGGCGCTGACGGATGTCAGGGTGTTGCAACGATTGTTGATCAGGGTGGCCGGTCCATCGTGCAGGATCAGAAATCAAGTGTGGTCTGGGGTATGCCGGGCGCGGTTTTCAATGCCGGTCTTGCACATTCTGTCCATCCACTGAACGAAATTGCTGACGCGGTCGGCAAATCACTCCATGGAGTTATGTCATGAACGATGCTGATTTTGATTTCGTGACGTCCGAGCTGAAACGCCGTTCAGGCATCGTTATCGGCAAGGACAAAATGTACCTCCTGGAGAGCCGACTTTCGCCGATTGCGCGCAAGGAAGGTCTTGAATCGATTGGTGAGCTGGTTTCGCTGGTGCGCCGTAATCGTGACGAACGCCTGATGAAGGTCATCGTCGACGCTATGACGACGAACGAAACCTTCTTCTTCCGCGATAAGACGCCGTTCGACCATCTTGAGAAAGCCGTACTGCCGGCACTTCGCGAGAAGCGTCCGGGCCAGCGTATCCGCATTCTCTGCGCGGCATGTTCGACGGGTCAGGAGCCATATTCCATTGCGATGATGCTGGACCAGAACCCGGCTCTGACGGGTGGTGCGCCAGTTGAGATTACTGCGGTCGATATTTCTGATCGCGTGCTCGATAAAGCGCGCGCTGGTCTCTACAGCCAGTTCGAAGTTCAGCGCGGTCTGCCAATTCGTACGCTGATGACGTATTTCACCCAGCAGGGTGATGTCTGGAAGCTGTCTGACAACATCCGCTCTAAGGTTCAGTTCAAAAACGTGAATCTGCTGGATCCGATGACAACGCTTGGTAAGTTTGACGTGGTGTTCTGCCGTAACGTTTTGATTTACTTCGACCTTCAGACGAAGCGTGACATTCTTCAGCGTCTCTCCGCACAAATGAATGATCCTAGCTTCCTGCTTCTCGGTGCTGCTGAGACGGTTGTTGGCGTTGTAGATTCATTTGCGCCGAACAAAGAGTTCCGTGGGCTGTACGAAAAGTCTGGCACTGCAGGTCGTGCGGGCATTCGCGCCGCATAACCCGGTCTCGAGAGTTACAAGAAAAAAGCCTGCCAGACATCTGGCAGGCTTTTTTGTTTTCAGAGACTGTAGCGCTTCTATTCGGGTGTGACAGGCGCTCCGGGTGCTGCATCCTCAACCGCGTGCTCTGCTTTGCGAATTGGCTTTTCCGCTTGCCCGCGACCACGCAGCTGGATCACTGGCACGAACAGAATTGAGATCAGCGCGAAGACAACGATCACGACACCGCCCATAAAGATGAAGCTCATGGAGTCGGCAAAAGCGACTTTCAGGAATGGCGGCATCTCGACTGCAGCGCCTGCAGTTTCTGCTGACATGTATTCTGCCTGCAGACGGCCAAGATTGATGTTACCGGCAGCTTCAGGAAACTGCTGAGACAGGTTTTCGGTGAGCCTTGAGGTCATCAGAGCACCGAAGATCGCAACGCCAACCACAGAGCCTGTCTGGCGTAGGAACATGCCTGTAGAGGTCGCAACGCCGACCTGTTGGACTGGTGATGCGCTCTGGGAGACGAGCGTGAACAGGCTTTGTGACGGGCCAAGGCCGAGACCGACAAGGAACAACCTCCAGATGACGTCATAGGCGCTGGAGTTTTCGGTCAGATGCGTCATCAGCCAGAGGCCGATAATCTGCACCACAGCGCCGCCCAACATAAAGGCTTTATACTTTCCAGTCTTCGTGACGAGCCGGCCCACGAGGAAGGCAGACAGTATAAGCCCGCCCATAAGTGGCAGCATTGAGAAGCCGGAATTGGTGGCTTTGATACCAATCACCAGCTGCAGGTAGAGCGGCACGTAAATGATCGTGCCCATGAAGGCCATTGAGATGATGAAGGACGAGATCATGCTTGTTGTGAAGGCCTTGTTCCTGAACAGGCCAAGTGGCAGGACCGGGTCTTTTACGCGGCTCTGCACGATCAGAAAGGCAATGCCGGTGACGATGGCGAGGGCGAAAAGCAGATCCACCGCAGGATCAAACCAGCCGTCTGTCGGGCCGTGTGTCAGTGCGAGCATGAGCGCACCAAGCGATGTGACGATCAGAATGCCGCCAACATAGTCAATCGTGCCGCCCGTTCGCGTGCCGATGTCTGGCATTTTGCGGTTAATCATGAAGAGCGCCAGAAGAGACGTTGGCAGGTTGATATAAAACACCCAGCGCCAGCCTGCGATGTGAACTCCCAGAATGTCCGTTGTACCATGGTCGGTGAACCAGCCGCCAATAATCGGTCCGACTACGCTCGCAAGGCCGAACACTGCGCCGAAAAGACCGGCATATTTTGCGCGTTCACGTGGTTCGAACAGGTCCGCAATCGTGGCGAAGGCGGATGTGAACAGCGCGCCGCCGCCGATACCCTGAAGGCCGCGAAACACAATCAGCTGTGTCATGCCGGACCCAAGCACGGGCAGGTCACCGAATTCGCCCGCCAGACCGCATAGCCAGGAACCGAGAATGAAGATGAAGATGCCGGCAATCAGAACACTTTTGCGGCCGTACATATCGCCGAGCTTGCCCCAGATCGGCACCATGACTGTAGACGTCAGAAGATAGGTCGTCGTTACCCATGCATAAATCTCAAGCCCGTGAAGGTCTGCCACGATGCGTGGCATCGCGGTCGAAACGATGGTCTGGTCCAGTGCGCTAAGCAGGAAGACGATCATCACAGCCAGGAAGGTGGCGCGCTTTTGCTCCGGCGTCGCTTGCGGTTGACCTGTTTCGCCAAACGGTAGGGCCTGATCTGTCATGAATAGCGTCCATTGTACGGTGTATAGTTGTATCTTGCTACATCCATTGCGTGAGGACGATCAACCCCGCTTTCCATCAAATGAATTCGGATGCCTGACATGTGAGCAGGGCTCACAGACCATTTTCTCCCAAAAGGGGAATTGGCGGCTCGCAGTTTGCAAAATTCGCGATTGAACACCTGCGCATGGCGGATTCTGGCACACCTGCCAGCGTTTCGTTTGCGCGCTGAGACGAGAGCGAGCGATATGCTATCCGGAATTCACCTGCTGCGCGGCGTTGCGGCCCTTCTGGTCGCAGGATTTCACATCTATGCGGCGTCGGCGGGCGGTGAGAACGGGAATCCGGTTCTCTTTTCGGCCTTCAAAGGTGGGGCACTTGGCGTAGACATCTTCTTCGTCATTAGTGGCTTCATCATTTACTACGCGGCAGCGCGCGCGCCCGTCTGGTCATCCGGGCGCTTCATGGCGGGGCGGTTTTTCCGTATCTATCCGGTCTATTGGGCCGTTCTGATTGGCTATTTCGCGCTGTTGATTGGCCTGTGGGTGCTGACAGGAGATGCAAGCCGGTTCGCAGACCCGCAAACGATGATCCGGTCCATTTTCCTGTTTCCGTCTGATGTGCACGTCATCGAGATTTCATGGACACTCACTATCGAACTTCTGTTCTATGTACTTTTCGCGGCGACTTTCCGTGGCCCGAATTCCGATACCAGCCTTGTCTTCACATCCATGCTCAGCTGGGCGTTTCTTTCTGTGCTCTACACGGTCGCAGGCGTAGATGCGGGCGGTCTGAATGTCATCTTCCATCCGGCGGTTAGCGAGCTGCTCTTTGGTATGATTATCTGCGAGCTCTGGATGAAGGGCATGCGCCGTTTTGCGCTTCCAATGTTTGCGTTCGGGGCAGGGGGGCTGCTGGCGACGCTCATTCTTGTACCCGGCCACGAACTTCATGAGTGGCGTGCTTTGCAGGCCGGTGTGCCAGCGGCATTCCTCGTTTATGGCGCGCTGGGGCTCAATTTCCGTCTGGGTTTCTTAGGTAAGTTGTTCGGGGATGCATCTTACATGCTTTACCTTGTCCACCTGCCAGCATTCATGGTGCTTGGTTTCCTGGTCGAGAAAGCAGCCGGTATCAGCATTTATGCCAACGACCTTACCATGGGGATCACGCTGGTGCTGACCGTTGTCGCAGCCTGCGTACTTCACCTGTTGTTTGAGCGACCATATCAGGTCTGGTACAAGGCTTTGATGGCGCGTTTCGACGGTCGCGAAAAGCAGGCGCACCAGACAAGCTGAGGCACCCGCTTTTCGGTATGAGCGTTAGTTGTTCAGCACGCTTTGCGTTTGCTTGGCCGGTGCCTGTTTGATCCAGAACGGACCGGCGACCAGTGCGGCGCCCAGAACAATCAGACATGCATTCAGTACGGCAAATGTCGTGTCAGACGCGACGTTAAAGAACATGATCTGATGCAGTATACCGGCTAGAATGAGCGCAGCGCCTGTCGCGCGCCGCAATAGGAAGCCAATTCGGCCCGCATCTGCAACGAATGGAAGGCCAACCGACAAAGCGGTCAGACCTGCCCAGAACACCCAGCTCATAAGGTATTCGCCAAGTCCAACGAGGCTAAGCAGCAAGGTCAGCGCTAGCAGAGCGGGTGCGCCCCAAACACATGCACTCCATGCTGCGGCCAGTTTTTGCTTTGGCTGGCCTTTTTCAGCCGACTTCAGGAAATAGATATTCAGCCCTGTCGCGACGATGAAGCAGAGCAATGCACCAAGGAACAGATAGGCAATCTTCATAGCTGTTCCGCCAAAATCGCCGAAATGCAGCCTGTAAACGGAGTAGGCGATCTGACGACCGGCTGACCCGTCACTGAAGCCAGCATGGCCCAGATATGTGCCGTCGCCATCAAACTGGTAGGCTTCACCATAAATGAGCCTGTCTGAATGCTCGGCCTGAATGTCGATGTGCTGTCCAGCCGTGCCCGGATCGTGCACGATGATGAGGAAGGGCTCGACGCCGGGGACTTCGTTCTCGAAATTTAAGAGCGCGGTTTCAACATCTGCAAGCGGCGCCGGTGCTGCGTTCGCTGCCGGTTCATCCCCGAATATCGCTTCGGACAATGCTCTGGTGTCGCCGTCAAAGCTTGTCTGGGCGAGGACCAGTGCGACGACGACGAATAGTCCGATGACCGCGCCCGTGCCCGCGACAATGAGATTGAATGGCAGGGTCCAGACGCTGAGGCGATTGTGCAGGTCTGCCTGAACAAGGCGTTGTTGCCCGGACGTTTTCAGACGGAAGGCATCCCGAAAAACACGCGGATGCGCGAGCAGGCCCGAAATCGACATGGCGATCATCATCACACCGAAGATAGCGACCAGTATCATTCCGAACTGTTCGGGAAGGTTCAGATAGTAGTGCAGGTGGATCAGAAAGCTGTTCCATGCCGTTTCATAAGCGCCCACTATTTCGCCGTTGGAGCCTGCCGCCTCAACGCCATCATCTCCGCCAATGACGAAGCGCGGCCAGTTCTCGCGCGGAAGGTAGAGATAGACATGACTTGTATCTGGTTGAGCTGCGAGAACATTCTCGGCCGCGGTTTGTGCTGCCTGTGGTGTTACCGTCTGCACAGCAGGCGTCTGTGCCGCTTCCCACCATCCAAACTCGTCCTCAAGCACGGCGACGGTCCCGCTTAGGCAGACAATGTAGAGAATGGCGCTGATCACCAGCCCCATAACGCTGTGCGCGCTGAGCGATTGTTCGACCAGTTTGTTCGATGCGCGCGGCCAAAGTGACTGTTTCATGATTACCCCCTCAGATCCACGCCGTGATGGCGAATATCGCTGCGCCGGAAACAGCAAAGAGCGTGCGGCGCATAAGCTTTGCTTCCATGAGTAGAAGCATGCTGATCACGCCCCAGAGGACGACTGCGGTGATGATTGCGAGCACACCATGCGTGGCGATCTGGTCCGGCGTCCGGTTGATGACGCGGAACATGGTTGCTGCGGCGAAGAGCGCGATGATGCCAGCGACCGGACCTGTCAGAATGAAGGTCCAGACCCGTGCAAGGTTTTTACGAACAGGAGAGGAAGGTGATGTCGAAGTATCCGCTTTTCTGTTTCGTTCAACCACGTAATCAGCGGGTGGAAGGCCAGACAGGAGATTGGCTGCAAAGAACACGCCGGTCAGGCACATCGCGATCACGATGATCTGGGCTACGCCGCGATCTGCATTGGCTATAAACGCCGCAATCAATGCCGCCGCGATCAGCGCCCAACCTGCACCGAGAGCAACAGGTTGAGACCTGTGTTTCCATGCGTAGAAAAGCAGGAAAAGCCCTGCCGCTATCGCGGCAAGGCTCAACCCGGCTGATATGACAGCTGGCTGGATCATGAGCCGAACTCATAGGCAAGTCGGGCGACCACCGTACGTCTCAGGCCGGGGAAGCAGTCGCCGCGTGTCAGACACGAGGTCAGATACACTTCATCGGCAATATTCCGTGCGTTGATCTGGAAGTCCCACTGATCCCATTCATAACCGATCATCAGATCGCCAAGCGTATAGGACGGTGTGTCGTATCTGACGGTAGCTGTCTCAGATACGCTTTCGCCAACATAGCGGACGCCACCACCGACACGGAGGCCATCCCATGCGCCTTCCGGGCGCCATGTGACCCATGTTGAGGCTGTGCTGTCAGGCTGGCCTGACAGGCGGAAGCCGTTCGGATCTTCAGCATCAATTGTCGACGCTGCAAACTGCAGGAAGACGTTGTCGAGTTGCAGACGGCCTTCCAGTTCGACGCCGCGCAAGGTCGAGATGCCCTGTTGCTGACCGGCATTTCCTGGCAGCGAGTTCGGGTTCGGCAGATTGCTGATCTCGATGTCGTAATAGGCGAGTGTGACCAGACCCGGGAAGTTTGTCGGTTCGTATTTGAGGCCGACTTCATACTGGCGGGCTTCTTCAGGCTCGAATTGGTTGCCGTTCAGGTCTGTGCCGATGACTGGTTCGAAGCTTTCCGAATAGCTTGCATAAGGCGACAGGCCGTTCTCGAATTGGTAGAGCACGCCGACGCTGGTTGAAATTGCGTCGTCAGATTGTGTCACTGCGCCCGTATTGCTCTCGATCTCGTCATAGCGAAAGCCGAGGGTGAACCGCCAGTTTTCGTAGGAAATCTGGTCGGAGACATAGAGGCCGAGATCCTCTACCTGTTGGGGCGTTCCATCCGTGTAGATAGCGTCCAGAACAGCTTGGTCCGGATAGTTTCCGTAAACCGGATTGGCGAGGTCGAAGACATAAGAAAAATCACCTGACAGAACGCCGCCGCCAAAGAAGTAGGCCGTGTTATTGTCGGTTTCGACATCCTGATACTGCATGCCCAGAAGCAGGTTGTGTTCCAGAGCACCGGTAGAGAAATCAGACTTGGCGCGCAGGTCAGCTGCGTATTGTTCAGACGTGTTGTCCGCTGCGTAGAATGAACGTGCAACCGTCGTTTCGGTGAAGAGGGGAGCGCCCAGATACTGGTTCAGGTAACGGCTTTGGCCAGCGCCAGTAAAAGTTGGCCAGGCCTGTTGGTATGCTGCCTCGCCGGAGCGCCAGAGTGCGGTACCTTCAAGGCGCCAGTAATCGTTGATGCGATGCTCGCCTAGGAGCGTGATCTGGTCGGACTTGGTGTCGAAGAAGTTGAACTCTGGTTCGCCTGCATAGACGTCCTGATCGATATATTCGCCGGTCACGTTATGAGGGAAGAGCGTGCCTTCTACAGGGATGAACTGAGCAGCGACGTCGCCTTTTGTATCCTGATGGATGCCGATTAAAGTCAGCCTTGTATCAGGCGATGGCAGCCACGTGAGGGACGGCATGAAGACGCCTGTTTCTTCGTCCACATGATCGACCTGAGAGCCGGTGTTTCGATACAGGCCTACCATTCGGAAGAGTAGTTGGCCGTTTGTTCCGGAAACCGGTCCTGTGATGTCGCCAGCCAGCTGATAGCGGTTAAAGTTGCCAAGTTCTGCTACGAGTGAGCCACCAAAGTCTTCACGGGGCGTTTTGGACACAACGTTCAACAGACCGCCC
Source organism: Ponticaulis sp. (assembly GCA_002723155.1). Taxonomy (GTDB): domain Bacteria; phylum Pseudomonadota; class Alphaproteobacteria; order Caulobacterales; family Hyphomonadaceae; genus Ponticaulis. The sequence continues at coordinate 72,178 of PBNO01000014.1, forward strand.
GGGGATCCCTGTCCATAAAGCACGGATGCAGGGCCGCGCAGCACTTCGACCTGTTCGACCGTCCACGGTTCGACGCGCGTGGTGTTATAGCTGCCGAAAAGCTCCTGAATGGAGTCTCGATAGCGCGGAATGGAGAGGCCGCGGGATGTGACCCAGTCGCCTCGTGTGGAGAAGCCGTATGTCTCAGCTGTTACGCCTGACACGTAAGACACTGTCTGGGACAGATTGAGCGCGCCGCGTTCGATGAATACGTCCGCAGGTTCGATCGAAACGGAGCGGGCGGTCTCGGTAATAGGCGTATCTGTTTTGGTGGCGCCAAATGCATCGACTTCGCCTGCGACGATGATCGTCTCCTGGCGGCTTTCTGCATCGGCTGGTTCGCCGGACGCGGCTTGCGCGAAAGCTTGTGGTGTGAAGCTGAGGGCGGTCAGCAGCGCGATGACCCCGGCGCTGTAACCTGATTTCGAAAGTGACATGGATTTCCCCTGACGCAATTGCGAGTCATTATCAATAAGGGTTCGATATTGATAATGAGAATGATTGTCAATTGCGTTTACGTGGCGAGGATTGAAATCACGCTTTCGTGGGAAAGGGCATAAAAAAACGGCGCCCTGAGGCGCCGTTCTCTTTTTCAGTTGCGTGAAGGCCTTAAGCGGCTTCTTCGTCGCGAAGCTGTTGAGCGTTTGGAGAAGGATCACGAAGAACGTAACCACGGCCCCAGACTGTCTCGATATAGTGGTTGCCCTTGGTAGCCTGTTGAAGCTTCTTGCGGAGCTTACAGATGAAGACGTCGATGATCTTCAGTTCAGGCTCGTCCATACCGCCATAAAGGTGGTTGAGGAACATTTCTTTGGTGAGCGTCGTACCCTTACGCAGGGAAAGAAGCTCGAACATCTGGTATTCTTTACCGGTGAGGTGAACTCGCTGCTGGCCAACTTCAACAGTCTTAGCGTCGAGGTTCACAACGATCTCGCCAGTGCGGATAACGCTTTCAGCGTGACCTTTAGAGCGGCGGACGATCGCAGTGATACGAGCGATCAGTTCGTCTTTGTTGAAAGGCTTTGTGAGGTAGTCGTCAGCGCCGTAACCGAGCGTTTTGACTTTCGCCTCAATGTCCGGGTTACCGGAGAGGATCAGAACTGGTGTGTTCACGCGGCTCATGCGGAGCTGCTTGAGAACATCAAAGCCTGAGATATCTGGAAGTGAAAGGTCGAGAATGATGATGTCATACTCGTACACTTTACCAAGATCGACGCCCTCTTCACCAAGGTCCGTCTGGTAGATGTTGAACCCAGCTGCTTTGAGCATCAGCTCGATGCTGCGAGCGACTGCGTGGTCGTCTTCAATCAATAGTACGCGCATCAAGTCGTCTCCCGAATCACTAACAGTGTAACGCGTTGGCGGTCTTCGCCTATAGGTAAACAGTCGTCGGGTTGCGAAATGGTTAACGCGAACTCCTTTTCGCATCAAAAATTTTAACGAAGATTTCTAATCCGTCATTTTGATGCGTTAACCCCAGCATTTACGGGGGGGTTGAGATTCGAGAAGCCTGTGGACAAAGACTCCCTGATTCTCATTTTCAGGCAATACCCTACGAAATTTGACTCATTTTCTTGGCACTTTGTTAACGAGTTGGGCCGGGTTCGTTACCAGATGGCGCCGTGTTTCACGGGGAAACCACACATTCGCCTCATTAATGAATGAACAAAACGGGCCACGCTCTTAACGAATGCTTAAGCGCATAGGACGACTCTCTGAGGAAACTTTCACCCTCACTCTGATCGTAGCGATATCATGCTTCAGGACCTCATTCGGGACGTTAAACGCGCTTCGGCTATTCAGCTGACCGGTCGCGTTGAAGCTCTTGAGGGGCTGCGCATCGAAGCAAGTGGGCCTCGAACGGCATTACGCATTGGCGCGCTCGCACATATAGGCGCGCCGAATGGTCCTCTGGCGGAAATTGTAGGCTTTCGCGGTGAGCTCGCTGTGTTGCTCGCCTGCGAAGAAAGCCAGGCTGTTTATCCCGGCGCTAAAGTGTTCTTCCAGACAGAACCCGCCGTTCTATACCCGTCCGATAAGTGGCTTGGCCGTGTTGTTGATCCGTTTGGCCTGCCGATGGATGGTGGCCCGGAATTGCCGCATGGGCCATATGCCAAACCTGTAGATGCGCCGCCGCCCTCTGCACATACGCGCTCGCGTATTGAAGAACGCCTGCATCTCGGCGTCCGCGTCATGGATTTGTTCACGCCGTGCGGTCAGGGACAGCGCCTTGGCCTCTTCGCGGGCTCTGGTGTCGGTAAGTCGACCTTGATGGGCATGCTGGCCAAAGGCGCTGATGCAGATGTGATTGTAATCGGTCTGATCGGTGAGCGGGGCAGGGAAGTTCGCGAGTTTGTTGAAGATGCGCTCGGTCCGGAAGGGCTTGCCCGTTCTGTCATCGTTACCGCGACATCTGATGCACCTGCGCCAGCGCGTAAGCGGGCAGCAATGTCTGCGCTTGCTGTCGCCGAGTACTTCCGTGATCAGGGCAGGCAAGTGCTCTGTCTTCTCGACAGTGTGACTCGATTTGCCATGGCGCAGCGCGAGATTGGTCTTGCCGCAGGCGAACCGCCTACGACGCGCGGCTATACGCCATCTGTGTTCGCAGAACTTCCAAAACTGCTTGAACGTGCCGGCCCTGGTAAACAGGGATCAGGCGCCATAACCGGTCTCTTTACTGTTCTTGTCGACGGTGATGACCATAACGAGCCAGTCGCCGATGCTGTGCGCGGTATTCTCGACGGTCACATTGTTATGTCGCGTCATATCGGTGAGCGCGGGCGTTATCCGGCGGTCGACATTCTGAAATCGCTTTCGCGTCTTGCGTCCCAGCTGCACGGACCGGATGAGGCTGAGCTAGTGCGCAATGTGCGCCGTCTCATCTCTACCTATTCCGACATGGAAGAATTGATCCGGATCGGAGCATATGCACCGGGTGCCGACCCTGAGACGGATCGTGCAATCCGTCTGAATGAGGGGCTGAATGAATTCCTCACTCAAAGCCAGTCAGACCCGACAGCGCCGGACGCCGTATTTGATGCGCTTCGCCAGATCTATGATGCCAGCGCATGAGTAAGACGCTCGAAACCCTGATCAAGCGCGCCCAGAAGGACGTCGATGCCCTCGCAATCGAGATGCGTCGCGCTCTGGAAACGCGGAATGAAATCCTTGCGGAGATGGCATCGTGCGAAGCCAGCATCGAAGCCGAGGCATCCATGTTTGATGGCTCACCAATGGCTGGGCTCGGGTTTGCGGCATTTCTGGATCGTCAAAAGCTCCGCAAAGTTAATCTGGATGAAGCGCTCAAGCTTGCCGATCAGGCTCATTTAGACTGCCAGAAGGCGATCAACCGCGCCTTTGCTGAACTGAAACGACTTGAGCAATTGCTTGAGCAGCACAAGCTTCGCGAGCGTCAGGAAATTCAAAAGCGCGAACAGGCAGCCTTTGACGAACGCAGTTCGCAAATGTTTGGCCGCCAGGGTTAAACGATCAGCTTCAGGAACAAGTTGCCGTTGTGCACGTGAACATCGACTTGTTCAGGTGGCACTGAAAGCAGGGTCAGGCCCAGTTGCAGGGACGCTTTTGAATCCAGCCCGAGCGATGGTGCAGCTTTCGTCAGATCGAATAGTGCGTCTTTTGAAGGAATGACCGCGCGGCTAACGAAAATATTCAGCGCAATACCGTCTTCATGACGCTCTGAGCGAATGGAAACGCGGTCGCCCTTTTCGCAAGCGCGAAGAATGCCCGCAACGAGATGTTGGATGCCGAGCGTCGCGAGCGGACGTGAGCCGATCTGTGTGAACCAGGATGTTTCTGTCTCGAAGACCAGATTGACCTGCTTCGATTGGGCTGTGCTGGAAACACGCTCTGCGGTTTCCAATAATAGCTCGTGGATCGGCGTGCGTGTCGCCTGAGAAAGGTCATCTTCTGAATAAGCGCGAATGGCGCGCACGGTTTCAAGAAGATGAGCGACATAATCGGCCGTGCTGGAGCGGCCGGAGTCTTCCATGGTTTCCAGAAGCGTCTGGAGGCTGAGTTCAATGTAAGAGAACGGGCCTCTCAGTGATTCAACAGACCGTTTGATGTCCCGAGAGTTGACTTTGCCTTCAGTGGGCTGATCAGGCGCTTTGCGGCGCCATTTCGAGTTGGCCAGGATTTGCTTGAGTAGTTTCGAGCTCAGGTCGATCTTATCGATAACGGCTTCTGCGCCGCTTGAGACAGCTTCCTGACGCATGTTCTCTGCGTCGTCAGAGGTCACAAATACAATTGGCGCGTCGGTGAATTCACGGACGCGCTTGATATCATCTTCGATGGAAATGGCGTCTGGCCGTCGCACATCCAGCAATACAAAATCGGCTGGACCAAGTTGTGACAGGCGCTGAAAGTCTTCAATGCGTTCGCTGATATTGAGCTGAATATCGCGCTCTTCCCCAACCATTTCGGTCAGGATTTTCGCGTCGAGCGCGTTATCTTCTACATAGTGGATGCGCATATTTAGACTCAGACAGTACAAGTCCAAGATACTGTTAAATATACAAACCTGCAATAACTTAGGATAATTCTTCCACAGACTTTATAGAGCTTAACTGTGGCTATGACTGTTAAAGGCCGAACAACTGCCGGAAGAGCACATGTAATAGAGAAGTGATTCGTGCATTTTTCTTGCGAAACTTGAGAGACTCAATGCAGCCTTAAGGTTCTTTGAACGTTTTGTATGCTGATTTCAGATATTGATTTTTTAAAGGCGAAGAGGACCTTCGCGTTAACTTGACTACATTGAACCCGGGGTGGGGAATAAGTGCCTAAACGAGTATCCTTTGAACATGACCAGGCAGACTCCACCGCTCTGCTTGCAGAGCTGGCTTCTGTCATAGCTCATGATGTGAGAACTCCGGTTCGACACATTGGTCAGTTTCTTGAATTCTACGAGCGCGAGCTGGAAGCGGGGAACACCACCCAGGCTGCAGCGCATTTTGATATTGTGAAAGACAGTATTTCGCGCGTGTCCGAGATGCTTGATGGTATCGTGACATATGCGCGCCTCGGTCGAGGTCTGGACGAACCTACAGAAGTAAATCTGAAGAAGCTTGCGGCCTCGGCTTTCGAGCGTGCGATGATGTCTGAAGAGCGCAGCAATGCCGTGCTCGACTATCGCGGGGATGAAGCCTGTATCGGGCACGATGTCCGTATCCAGGAAATGTTTGTGCACCTGTTCGAGAATGCTTTGGTTCACACGCCGAAGGAGCAGGATCTGACAGTTCGCGTTGATGTCTATCGCGGCGAGCAGGACACGCATATCGAGATCAGAGATAACGGTCCGGGCATTCCTGACGGTTATGAAAAGATCATCTTCGATATGTTCCAGAAGGGCGGTAAGCGCGAAGAAGAGGACAAGCCTGTCGGCGGACTCGGATTGCCACTGGCGCGCCGTATTGCACGCCTGCATGGCGGTGATCTGACGTTTGAGCGCCAGTCGGGTGCGGGCGCAGACAAGCCCGCATCTGTCTTTGTCGTGACGTTACCGAATTCCGAAATTCTGACGTAGAGCGGCTTTAAACCCGCTCGCGCAATTCATCACGAACGAGCACGGCGATATCCTCGCAGGCCTTCCGTGCTGCGGGTGAAATGCCCATAAAGGCCGTAAAGCCGTGCGCAAGGCTGTCATAGCACCGGTAAACTACATCAACGCCTGCATCTGTCAGACGATCAGCATAGGCTTTGCCCTGATCGTGCAGAATGTCGAAGCCTGCTGTAACGATGATCGCCGGTGCGAGGTTTTCCAGCTGGGTGGAGCACATAGGCGAGATCATCGGATCCTCGCGGTCTGCGCCTTCTGGCAGATACTGGTCGATGAACCATTCCATCGTATCGCGCGTCAGCGGGTAGCTGTCGGCGTAGATATTCATGCTGGATGATTCAAACTCGATCTCTGTTGCCGGATAGATCAGAATTTGAAGCACAGGCTGCGGCTTGTGATCGCGCATCATTTCCTGCGCGACGATGGCGGTGAAATTACCACCCATGGAATCGCCCGCCACAGCAGCATGGCCCGGAGATGCACCAAGGTTTTCAGCTTCCTGCAGGCACCACTCATAGGCTGCAATCGCGTCATTCAGACCGGCTGGCCATTTGTGTTCGGGGGCAAGTCGATAATCGACAGAGACAACCGGCGCTTTACAGATATGGCTCAGCAGTCCGCAGAATTCGTGGCTGGTCTCAAGGTCGCCAATCACGCCGCCGCCAAAGTGGTAGAACACGATGACAGGCATGTTCGGGTCCTGACCGAACGGCTTGTAAATTCGGGCCGGAATCGAATTCGTTTCTGTCGGAATGCTTGTATCTTCCGTCGTGACACCGGATGGCAGGTCGCCTGCAAAAGGCGCAAGGCCTTCTGCTGATGCTGCGCGGGCAATCTCAGGGCTGAGTGAAGACATAGGCGGTTGCTTGCGCGCGGAGTGGGCAATCATCTGGAAGTGCGGGTCCAGCGTGCGTCCACCAAGTTGAACCGGGTGTCCGCCAGACATTTTGACCAGCCAGCTATTCGGCAGCTTCATGACCATTTTGGCCAGCATTGTGCTAAAGCTCATGCCCGTTTCCCCATAAATCTTTGTTCGCTGAGTTTTATCTTAGGTGCGAATTTCATCAAAAGCGTGGCGGATACCACACAAGATCAGATTAGTCGCAAAATCCGTCGCCTGTTCAACCAGCTTTTCGGTCTGATCCTGATCATTTGAAATCCGCGTGAGCATGACATCGCCAAGTTCGCGGGCGATCCCGATAGCGGAGGCGGTCAGATAGGCGGTGTCGATATCAGGCGAACCCTCGGAGGCGAGGATGGTCTCGATGTCCTTGCGGATCTCCTGAAAAATGGCGTTCATTTCAGGTGTATCGGACCGCACGTCGCTGATATGGATTTTGGGTGCTGCGAGCCTCAGAACTTCAGCATGTCGTTCCACGATGAAGTGGAAGTAAGCACTGAAGGCGCATTTGAGATACTCTTCAAAGCTGATGTTTTCGCGCGGCAGTGTTCTGAGCAAGCGGCCGAATTCAGCTGCAGATGTTTCCGCGAGCGCTTCGAAGATTTCTTCTTTGGATTTGAAATAATTGTAGAACGTGCCGCTCGCCAGATCCGTGCGGCGGATGATGTCCCGCACAGTCGTCGTCTCATAGCCGAGTTCTGCGAAAACGAGACGCGCAGCATCCAGTATTGCTTCACGGTTAGCAGCTTTGGAGCGCTCTCGTTTGCCCTGGGTCTTTGAAATCATCATCTGGCGCTGTCACTTGAATCGGCTGGCGGTTTTCCGCACGAGAGGACATTACTGTAAAATTGCGGGTATCAAAACTCAATCGCTTCCGTGCACGTCACGGCGAGATAGCTGGTCTTATGCCCAGCGAATATCCACTCAGGACTGCGTATCCTCACCGTCCGTGTCCGGAGGAGTTGAGGGTGAAGTTAATTCATCTGGAAGCTGGAAGGCGGGCGATTCGACCGAGAATATGGCGTCAGCTTTTGAATTTCGTCGTGACAGGCGCACCATTTCGAAGTGACCGGACAGAAAATCTTCGCCGGTTCCGACATGCCATTCGCCAAAGATACGGCTCGCCTCATCCGACAGTCGTCCAAGGTACTGAATATGGGCCTGATGGACTTCCGGTCCGGGGTGATACAGCTTTTCGAAAATCACGCTTTCACCGGCCATTTCTCCCATGACATCGGCTGAAAGCTCACGCAGCATGGGCGCGGCGAAGGTGTTTGGTTCCAGAGTGGTGCCGGTGAATTCCAGTTGGGCAACCGACTCAAGAAAGGCTGAAAACGGTATACGCTGATCGTCTGCGGCGGTGCCATAGGCATACCATCCGGTCCAGTATCCGGCGATGTCGTTCGCGTCAGTCATGGTGATTATCTATTTCCATACGCTGACACTCGGTGTAGTGAGGTGCCATGACAGAGAATCCTGATTTCTTCGATCTTATTCGGCAATATGCGCCTAATATCATAAATAAGGTGCCGTATGCGAACACGCTAGGGTTTGAGCTGGTCGATCTTGAGCCGGGTAAGGCGATCGCGCGCGCGCCCTATAAACCAGAGACAATTGGCGACATCGAAACCGGTATTATTCACGGTGGTGTTGTAACGGCTTTGCTGGATAATGTGTCCGGTGTTTCGGTGATCGCAGCCCTTTCAGAGATGAAGTCTACAGCCACGCTCGATCTGCGTATTGATTATATGCGCCCGGCAGAAGTGGGCCGCGATATCATCGCCGAGGCAGAGTGCTATCATATGACCCGCACCGTCGCGTTTACACGCGCCTGGGCCTATCATGAAAGCCGCGACCGTGTGATTGCAACAGCGTCCGGATCATTCGCCCTGAACACCATTAAGGGCTTTCCCGCGAATACCGGGGAGGGCAGCTGATGAGCGAGGACATTCTCCAGCGTCAGAAGAAGTTGCAGGACTATCTTAACCGGACGCCGTTTGCTGATTTTATTGGTTTCAAATGCGAAATCATGGGCGATGAAATGACGGCGATCCTTCCATTTGAAGAGAAGATCATCGGCAACCCGTCCATCCGTGCGCTTCATGGCGGCGCGACCGGTGCGTTTCTTGAGCTGACGGCGATGGCTCAGCTGTTTCTGCTCTCTGATGAGGTCAGCCTCGCCAAACCGATTAATCTGACAATCGATTACCTGCGTCAGGCGAAGGCAGAAAACCTCTATGCCCGCGCGACTGTGACCAAGCAGGGGCGGCGCATCGCGAATGTTCATGCTGAAGCATGGCAATCGGAACGGGCCCGGCCAGTGGCAACGCTTAGTGCGCATTTTTTGCTGGGTAATGGTGAGTAATCGTCAACGCCAATCGATAAAATTGTAAATGTCTGCTCCCGCAAAATTAAACCTTTTGTGGGTAAGACTGCATGCTGAGGTCACAGCATGCACGAGAAGCTGAAATTTAAAAATCTGTTCCGGATCCATTCCGACGAACCTGAGCTTGTGCAGGCTCAGATGGCGGCTATGTCACGCCAGATACCTCTGATTTACATCATTGTCGCGTTCAATGTGTTCGGCCTCGCCGTCAGTTTTGCGTCAGCTGCGCCGCCGGAACTGGCCATATGGACGCCTGCTGTTCTGATCGGTCTGTTTATCGTCCGCAGCCTTTTCTGGTTCATGCGGCCGAAAGAGTATGCAAGCCATCTTGATGCGGCGAGGGAGCTGCGGAAACTCTCAGCGCTTCTTGCCGGCATGGCAGTTTTCCTGTCCGTCTGGTGTATTCTGCTTTTCCCGTATGGCGATGCAAACCAGCAGACACATATCGCGTTCTTTATCTCTGTAACGCTGATCGGGACTGTCTTCGCTGTCGTTCAGGTCCCGCTGGCTGCACTCGTCTGTATGACGATTAGCGGCACAACGTTCGTCCTGTTCTTTGCGACGCGCGGAAACCTTGCTTACACCGCAATGGCGTTGAACTTCATTACGGTGATGCTTGTCGTCTTCATGCTGGTGCGTAGCTATTTTCACAATCTCTACGGCTTCATCACGTTGAATAAACAGCTGACGGAGGCGAACGCAGAGCTTAATTCGCTCTATGCCGAACTTCAGACGCACCGCGATAACCTTGCCCAACAGGTTTGTCTGCGCACTGCCGAGCTTGAAGAGCAAAAGCTGAAGCTGGAGCAGGCGCTGAAGGCAGAACGTGAACTCAATGCGATGCAGAATGATTTTGTGTCCATGGTTAGCCATGAATTCCGTACGCCGCTCGCGGTGATCGACGGCATGGCGCGCCGTGTCGAGAACCGGGCTGACAGCATGGATGCAGATGCTGTTCGCGAGCGGATGGAAAAAATTCGCGGCTCTGTTGGACGTCTTTCCAATCTGGTCGAGCGTACGCTGGATGCCTCACGCATGGCAGCTTCAAAGCTGCAGTTCGAGCCGGAAATGGTGGACATCCAGTCGCATATTCTCGACGTCCTGGACCGTCACAAGGAGATTGCGACCGAGTACCAGTTCGAGATCGATATTGAAGACCTTCCGGATGAGCTTAGCTGTGATCCGCGCCTGATGGAGCATGTGCTGGGAAATATGATCGGCAATGCCGTGAAATACTCCAAAGTGGACCCGCGCATCGATATTTGTGGTTATGTCGAGGGCAATTGGGCGATCATCAAGGTTCGCGATCACGGTGTCGGCATTCCGAAAGCAGAATTGGCTCGTGTGACAGAGCGTTTCTTCCGGGCATCAACAGCGACCAGCATTCAAGGCACAGGCATCGGGCTCAATCTCGTTAAAGAGATTGTTCAGATGCACGGCGGCAAGTTTAAAATTGACAGTGAAGAAGGCAAATGGACTGAAGTCAGCGCCTTCTTCCCAATCTCAAGGGATTCCGCCGATCCTGTCATTCTCGGCGTTCACGATGATGATGAGCCGGACGCTTTAGTCCGCCGCGCCTGAAAGAGCGTCGCCGAGCGCTTTGCCGCTCGCCCAGGCATCTTCGACACTCCCTCCCATAAGCCAGTCTCCGCAAACTCCGAGTGTCTTGTCTTCGGTCAGCATGAAGGGCTCGCCAGCGGGCTTGGATGTAACGGCATAGCGCCAGCGGTGGGCATGCTCTACGGCGGGCAATGGTAGCTTTATCGATAATGTCTCGGCCAATGCAGATTTCATGGCGTGCAGAACATCACTCGCGTCGTCTTCAAGGTGCGCTGTCGACCAGTCTGTGCTGGCATGCAGAACAAGACAGTCCTTCGCAGTATCTCTACCCGGCTTGGTCTGGTTCCGGATGATCGCATCGATGGAGCTTTGTTTCGGTTTCAGAGTGGTGAAATCCACTGCGAGAGGTGTCTCGAAGCCCAGCATCGTCACCCAGCGCGGCTCTGAAATAACCTTGCCAGCTTTCGCGGCAAACTCGGGCGCGGCATCGGCAAGAAGAATGGTCGCCTGTTCTGCTGGAATTGCGCAGACAACAACATCGCAGTCGAATGGAGGGGAATCCTGTTCGAAACACAGCGCCCAACCGCGCGGTGTGCGCGTTATGCGCTCTACACGTTGGCCAAAGCGAACGTCGAGGCCCTCGGCCAGACCCTTGATGGTGGAGTTCATGCCGGGCGTGCCGACAAAGCTTTTCGGAAAGCCGTTATCATTTGCATGCAGCTCTGCGACGAAACCTGCTTCGATGAGTGGTTGAAGCGCGTGTGCGAACGCCTCAGAGCGAGCCTCGAATGCGCTTGTTCCGTGGTCGAAGCGATATTCGGTACCGTCCGCGCTGATACGCTTGGTCGACAGCCGACCGCCTGCGCCGCGCCCTTTATCAAAAACTGTGACGTCCATTCCGTTCTGACGGGCAATGCGTGCGCAAGTGAGGCCTGAGAATCCGGCACCGATAATAGCGAGTTTCAAGAGTTCTATCCCGTTCAGAAATGTGATGCTTCAGATACTCAATACGAAGATGGAAGACGGGCGGATTTTATTTTTACCGGAGGTCAGACGCCTCAATCGCCAGGATAGTATTTCGCTTAGGCGATCTAGCGCTCAGACGCAGTTCTGCAGAAACTAAAACAGCGCCACGCAGAAGACGCGGCGCTGTATCAGAAACTATGTGAAGGCGGACCGATGAGGTCGCTGCCTTAAACTGGCTTTCAAGCGGCGCCTTTGACCTTCGCGTCGGAGCCTTTTGTAGCTTGCTCTGTAAGCCACTCTCGGAAGTTCTTCATTGCGGGCTTCCAGTTGTTGATCGTGTCAGGCGCAAAGACTTTCGCAGTCGGATACCAGGGCAGTTCACCCGTGCCGAGATAAGGCCACGCATTCGGCGCACCGATAATGGCGGTACGCGCACCAGAGCCTGCCGCGATGTTCGTCGTTGCGTTCATTGGGCCGACGACCAGATCAAGCGCAACGCAAAGTGCAGCCAGATCATCCAGATCGTCTTTCAGATTGATGCCTTCCATCTGGTGGATTTTGACGCCGAACTCTTTCTCAGCGCGTTCAATATCTTCCGCGCATTCGCCATACTGAAGGTTTACCCAGACAACGCCTTCGGTTTTCAGCGTGTCCTTCCACTGCGTGAACGGAGAATAGTATTTCGAACGCTTCGCCGTCATCAGCATGGACTTCCAGAGGATGCCGGTTTTGAGGCCCGGGCCGAGCTTGGCCAGTTCGCTTTTCCAGTGTTCGATACGGTCCGGATCAGGTGTCAGGAAGCCACCTTCTGTCGGGAAGTCTTTGATATCTGTACGCAGAGCACGCAGAACGCTCGCCATTGGTGCCCAGAAATCATAGGTGTCCCAGTCGGTGATCAGCGGGCAGCCACGAAGTGGAATGGCGTTAGAGCGAACCGTAGAGTGCTTAGTGACTTTCGCTGTCGGGAAGGAGCGCTGCATTAGCGCTTCCAGACGCGGCACCACACCGATGGTCAGCGACCCTTCAGGGCCGAGCCGGTCAATCAGATCATGGCCCATATTCAGGAACATGACTTCGTCACCGAGACCCTGCTCGCCTACGACGAGGATTTTCTTTCCTTCCAGCGGTTCGCCATCCCATTGCTTCAGCGGAATGGAGTAGGACGTCGCACCGCCATAGCGCGGGTTGTTACGGCATTCGTATGCGTCCCACGCTTTGTCGAGCTGACCGGAACCAATGAGGGAGATCGCAATCGCGTGCTCGGTTTCCGCGCGCTCATTTGCTGGCATGACGCCTAGATCGAGCGCTTTTTGAAGATAGTCGAGCGCCACGTCATGGCGGCCCTCTGTCGCGCGGCAATAGCCGATATTGTGATAGGCGCGCGCAAGGTTTGGCTCCAGCTGAAGCGCTTGTTCATAGAACAGAACCGCATTGTCGAATTCTGTCTGCTCCATCATGACAGTGCCGAGCGAGTTCCACAGAAGCGAGCTTTCCTGATTCTCGTAAATCGCGGCGCGCAGTACTTCGATAGCGCTCTCAAATTCGCCTTTATCGCGCAGAACGCAAGCGAGGTTGTTCGGGCCTTCTACATGGTTCGGCATCATGCGGCAGAAAATGCGGAAGAATTTCTCTGCGACGTCATAAAGGTCCATGCGCCAGGCCAGCAGGCCAAGGTTCTGGTAGATCTCCGGCTCTTCCGGCGAGAGTTGAAGCGCGCGTTCATACATGCCGAGCGCAAGGCTCGCGACGCCGAGCTTATCGAGTGCGATAGCTGTAATATGGCAGGCGAGGGCGAGGTTCTCGTCAATATTGACGGCTTGCAAGCCAAGCTGCGCTGCCTCGCGGTATTTCTCTTCATTGATAAGCCGTACAGCGCGCTTCATCAGCGGCATAGCCTTACGCAGCTTATCGTCTGACTTGTTATTCTTATAGCGAAGAACCGTTTTCAGCGCCTGACTCTTGGCTGCATCGCCCAGGGCGTCAGCCGGCATTGGATTGGCGAGAGGTGCCGCGTCCAGCGCTTGATCGAGAGTTGTGTTCTGGGTGGCGTCGGTCATGTGGCGCTCCGGTGATTGCGTTTATACCGAATTGCCACGGTCTCTTTAAGAAACGGCTAACTTCGAATTACTCGATCTAAAACTTGCATTAACCTCATGGAGGTAAAACCAGTCTGAATGTTTACTGGCTGGAGGACACCATGCCGCTTAAATTGTCGCTGAAACCAGGCGAAAAATTCGTTGTAAACGGCGCTGTCATTCAAAATGGCGATCGTCGCGGTGTTCTGCTTCTGCAGAACAAAGCGTCTGTTCTGCGTGAGAAAGACATTATGCAGCCGCACGAAGCAGATACGCCTGCGAAGCGCATCTATTTCCCGGTTATGATGATGTATCTCGATCCTTCGGACGTATCGAGCCAGTACGAAGAATTTGTGGTGAGAATGACGGAATTCATGTCCGTCATAAAAAATCCTGATATCCTCAAGGAATGCATTTCCTGTTCCAAGGATGTGATGGCGGGTCAATATTATAAGGCGCTTTCAAGGTGCCGGAACATTATGTCATACGAAGAGGAGCGCTTGGGGCATGTCCATCAAGGCGTATCAGCAGACAGCACGCCGGACCGAGAATCCGCGTGAAATTGAGTATCGCCTCTTTGCTCAGGTAACCGCCGCGCTCGTCGAGGCACAAAAAACCGGCAAGAGCGATCTCCATAAGCTCATGGACGCGCTGGACTGGAACCGGCGGGTCTGGTCTGCGCTGTCTCTGGACTGTGCGAATCCGGACAACGGATTGCCGGCTCAGCTGCGTGCCAGCATTATTTCTCTGTCGATTTTCGTCAGTAAGCATACCTCTGAGATCATGCGCGAAGACGAAGACATTCAGGATCTGATCGATATCAACCGACTGATCATGCAGGGACTGAACGGCGAATAGGGGCGTGCCCTTTCGTCATCTTTGCCCTGTGTCTAAACCGAGCTAACCTCCCTGAAAATATATACGGGGAGGTTTTTTTATGAGCCGCAGACTGCTTCTGATTCATGGCATCGGATGCGCTGGTAGTGTCTGGACGCCGATGCGCCGCTTTCTGGAGCGTGCAGGCTGGACCTGCGAGGCGCCAACGCTCTTCCCCGAATATCGGTTGGCTGAGAACCCACCCGATGAGCTGAACAAGCTCGGGCTGGACGATTACATCACCGCTATGTCGGAGGAATGCCGCCGCATCCGTGAAGAAACCGGCGAAAAGCCGGTGGTGATCGGGCACTCTATGGGCGGTCTGATTGCCCAATCGCTCGTGGAAATGAACATGACCTCTGGCGGTGTGTTCCTGACGCCGGCCCAGCCCCGCGACTGCCATGCCGTAACTCCCGCCGTGGCGATCACCTTCCTGAACATTGTATTGTCGCAGAACCGCTCCACGGCGCATAAAGTCTGGAAGACAGGTTTCAAATGGGGCGTTCTGAACTGTGTGCCACGCGCCCGTCACGATGAAATCTACGCAACCGCGCTTTATGATTCAGGCAAAGTATATGGAAATCTGGCGGATGGAATTGTTATCCGCGAAGAACGCTTTCAGGTGCCAACGCTGACGATAGCCGCCAGTAAGGACAGGGCAACGCCAGCTAAAGCGGTCCGGAAAATGAAGGACAAATACGCCAGGGCACCGGTGCCGGGTGATTTCCGCGAGTACGAAAACCACGCGCACTGGATTTTGGATGAGCCAGGATCAGAGCAGGTTGCAGCTGATATTCTGGACTGGCTCGAGCTGAAAGTCGGATTGCCGGCAAATGCCTGACTAGTCGTCGCTGCCTGACGCTGGCGCTGCTTGCAGGGTTCCTAGACGGTTCTCAATCGGATTGCCGGCGTCAACCCAGGCTGTCAGGCCTTCATGCGCGTGCACATTGGTGTAGCCAATTCCGCGTAGAATTTTTGTAACGGCAGCTGCGCGTGTTCCGTGCGAGCAGGTGACAATAATTTCCTGATCAGCGTCTGGCGCGAGCGCGCCAATCCGAAACTCGACGACACCGCGCGGGGTGGACTGCGCACCTGAGATGTGTCCGGCTTCATACTCTTCTTCCGTGCGCACATCGATCAGAACAATGTCTTCATTTGCGGCAATGCGACTCATGAGTTCATCGTTTGAAATATGATCGACGCCAGCGCGCATGCGCTCGCGGATCTCGTCCGCTGTCATGAGGTCAGCGGCGTATGCCGGGCCAGCAAACGTGGCGAGCAGTGATACTGAAACAAGAGCCTGACGGATCATCGCGGTTCCTCCAATTATGTTTGTCGGGAAGCTATCATGGCTTTGGCCATTTTCCATAGCAGATCGCAGGTTTGTGATGGGTGAGGAGCGACCCGGCAAAGACTGCACTACAGGGCTGAACAGGCTCGGAAATCCCTGCCTATCCGCGGGCGACTTGTGTGGATATTTATAGAAAATTCAATGAAATAGGGGCTTTCGCAGTTAAGTTTCCATTTACCAAAACGGCACGCCATTTGCGCACGCGTATGCAGGACAAAATGTCCAGCTGACTAAAATGGTCAGAACAATACCTGCCAGAATGGAAGGAAACTAAAATGGCTGCCCTTTCTGTAAATACCAATTATGGGGCGATGGTCGCCCTGCAACAACTGAACAGCACCAACATGGCTCTCAGCGGGACCCAAGAACGTATCAATACCGGGCTAAAGGTTGCATCGGCTAAGGACAATGGCGCGATTTACGCCATTGCTCAGGGCATGCGTGCAGACCTTTCCGGCTTTGGCGTTGTTCTTGACAGTCTCGACCGCACCGGGTCGACGGTGGATGTCGCAATCGCGGCCGGAAGTGCAATTTCCGACCTTCTCATCGATATGAAAGAGAAAGCGCTTGCTGCATCTGACGAAACACTGACTACGGCGCAACGAGCTGCCTTCAGCGAAGATTTCAAGGCGCTGCGTGATCAGATCGATACCATTGTCAGCAATGCTGAATTCAATGGCGTGAACCTGATCAACGGATCGACTGCAGAAATCACGGCATTTGCCGATGCTGATGGCAATTCTGTCATCACGGTGCAAGATGAAAACCTTTCTCTGGGTGGTGGCGTAGTGACGATCGCTGCGACGGCATCGCTCGACACAGCTACCAATGCTTCAGCTCTGGTCTCTACGATTGAAACATCGCTGACTAACCTGAACCAGGCGCTCGCGCGTCTGGGCACGTCTTCGAAGGCGCTCACGATTCACTCTGAATTCGTGACAAAGCTGCGTGATTCCCTCGAGAAGGGTGTCGGCCAACTGGTCGATGCGGACATGGCAAAAGAGAGTGCCAAACTTCAGGCTCTGCAAACAAAGCAGCAGCTTGGCGTGCAGGCACTGTCGATCGCGAACCAGGCTCCGCAGATCATCAACAGTCTGTTCCAGTAAGACCTTCAGTCGTAAATGGGGGAGGGATGTATTCCTTCCCCCTGCTACGAACACCGTAAGTTGGAAACAATGCGTAAGAACACGCACACAGAAGCACAGGCGGCCGTCGGCGGAGAGATCCCCGGCGGTTTTTTCATGGCCCGGCAGGCAGTAATTGCCGGGGGAGGAAAGTTTTGCCTGGTCGAAACTGCCTCGCGGGAAAATTGCATCCTTTTTCGTAACATTTTCATCCGTAATTACGGGGGCTGACGCTTCATCCCTTAACCATTCTGTTTGGCATCGCGCTTGCTTTTACTAGTCCGCAGGCAAAACGCCTGAGCGAGCAAAATGCACGCGTTACATAACCAGAATGGAGATCGCTAAAATGGCGAGCGTAAATACGAACTATGGCGCTATGGTTGCGCTGCAGCAGCTGAACTCTACAAACTCTCAGCTCGAAATGACTCAGACCCGTATTAATACGGGCATGAAAGTCTCCTCCGCAAAAGACAATGGTGCTGTTTATGCGATCGCTCAGGGCATGCGCGCTGACGTTGCTGGCTATGGCGTTGTCACAGACTCACTAGATCGTTCAAGCTCTACAGTCGACGTTGCTATCGCAGCTGGCGAAGCGATCGGTGATCTCCTCATCGATATGAAAGAGAAAGCGCTTGGTGCAGCTGACTCTTCCCTGACTTCAAACCAGCGTGCTGCCTTCAACGAAGACTTTAAAGCGCTTCGTGACCAGATCGCGACTGTTGTCTCTAACGCTGAATTCAACGGCGTGAACCTGATCAACAACTCTACTGCTAACATTGAGGCGTTCGCGTCTGCTGACGGTACATCCGTCATCACAGTTCTCGACGAAAACCTGTCTCTGTCCGGCTCTATCGTGACGCTGACATCTACTGCTGTCATCGATACAGTCACGAAAGCGTCTACAGCAGTTTCTACAATCGAGACATCGCTGACAAACCTGAACCAGGCGCTTGCTCGTCTCGGTACAGCATCTAAAGCGCTCGGCATTCACTCGGACTTCGTTACGAAGCTTTCTGACGTAACCGAGAAAGGTATCGGCAACCTCGTCGATGCGGATCTCGCAAAAGAATCTGCGAAACTGCAAGCCCTGCAAACCAAGCAACAGCTCGGCGTTCAGGCGCTCTCTATCGCCAACCAGGCGAGCGGTATCGCTCTGTCCTTCTTCCGTTAAGAAGCGACGGCCTCTCAGAGGCGAAACAGTTAAGATATTGAAGGTGGCAGCCTTCATTCCTGCCGGGTCCCTCAGGGGCCCGGCTTTTTCTTTTTCGTGATCCGTGCGACCAATTTATAAATTTCTGAATAAAATCAATACTTTGTAAAGGGTGGTAAATTGTGCCCGGCAATTATTGCCGATAGGCAGAAAAAGCGGGAGGTCGGAGAAAATTTAATAAAGCTTCCGTGCCGCGTTAACATTTTTGCCCCTGAAAACCGGCCAAAACTCTTTTTCTGTTAAGCAGGAAACTGGCCCGTCATTTGCGAAGCCATTCTGCGGACAAAAGGTCCGTTCAGGCAAAAGGCCTGAGTTACATAACCAGAATGGAGATCGCTAAAATGGCGAGCGTAAACACTAACTATGGCGCAATGGTTGCGCTGCAACAGCTGAACCAAACCAACTCAGCTCTCGAGACAACTCAGACCCGCATCAACACGGGCATGAAAGTCGCTTCCGCAAAAGACAACGGTGCTATCTATGCGATCGCTCAGGGCATGCGCGCTGACGTTGCTGGCTACGGCGTTGTTAAAGAGTCTATCGACCGCACAAGCTCTACAGTTGACGTTGCTATCGCTGCTGGCGAAGCAATCGGTGATCTCCTCATCGACATGAAAGAGAAAGCACTTGGTGCTGCTGACTCTTCTCTGACGTCTTCCCAGCGCTCTGCGTTCAACGAAGACTTCAAAGCGCTTCGTGACCAGGTTGCGACAGTTATCTCTAACGCTGAATTCAACGGCGTGAACCTGATCAACAACACAACAGCTTCTGTAGAGGCATTCGCATCTGCTGACGGCGGTTCTGTGATCACAGTTCTCGACGAGAACCTGTCTCTGGGCGGTTCAATCGTTACTCTGGCTGCAACTGCGTCTCTGAACACAGTGACTAACGCTTCCGCAGCTGTTGGCACTATTGAGACATCTCTCACAAACCTCAATCAGGCTCTGGCCCGTCTTGGCACGGCGTCTAAAGCGCTTGGTATTCACTCTGATTTTGTCACGAAACTTTCTGACGTGACTGAGAAAGGTATCGGCAACCTCGTCGATGCGGATCTCGCAAAAGAATCTGCAAAACTGCAGGCTCTGCAAACCAAGCAGCAGCTCGGCGTTCAGGCTCTGTCCATTGCCAACCAGGCAAGCGGCATTGCCCTGTCCTTCTTCCGATAAGGGAAGACCAAAAAAACGAAGACATAAAAGGCGTAAGACCTTTCGTGACTGCCGGGCCCTTGTGGCCCGGCTTTTTCGTTTCTGGCGCACTCTCGTGATGTGATTGCGCGACCGAAATCTATAAAATTTCAATAAAAACAGTGAAAGGGTAGGCAAATTTAACCCGGCAATTTATGCCGGTGGGCAGGTTTGGTCACCACCTTCATATTTCGCTAACCATACCGGAAATTTTGTTAACCATAGGCGTGCAGCAGCCGCCGAGAATCCTGAAAATCACGCTTAACCATAAGTCTGGCCCAGCTTTTGCCTAGTCATATGCGGGAAGAATCCCAGTGAGCAAAAAGCTCTGAACATGCCTGCCTGCAGGCATTGAAGACCAGAAAGGACCACCAAAATGGTGAGCGTGAATACAAACTATGGCGCAATGGTTGCGCTGCAACAGCTGAACAACACAAACTCGGCTCTCGAAACATCTCAGTCCCGCATCAACACGGGTATGAAAGTTGCGTCTGCTAAAGACAACGGCGCTATCTTCGCGATTGCTCAAGGCATGCGCGCTGACGTTGCCGGTTTCGGTGTTGTTAAAGAATCCATCGACCGCACAAGCTCTACTGTCGACGTTGCTATTGCTGCTGGTGAAGCAGTTGGTGACCTTCTCATCGACATGAAAGAAAAAGCACTTGGTGCTGCTGACGGATCTCTCACAACATCTCAGCGTGCAGCATTTAACGAAGACTTCAAAGCGCTTCGTGACCAGATCGGCACAATTGTCAGCAACGCTGAATTCAACGGCGTGAACCTCATCAACAACTCTACAACCGGCGTGGAAGCGCTGGCTGATGCAGATGGTGGTTCTACTATCACTGTTGTGGACGAAAACCTGTCTCTCGGCGGCTCAATCGTGACGCTCGCAGCGACAGCATCTCTTGACACTGTGACAAACGCTTCTGCAGCGGTTGGCACAATCGAAACCTCGCTCGACAACCTGAACCAGGCGCTCGCTCGTCTCGGTACAGCGTCTAAAGCGCTCGGCATCCACGGCGACTTCGTTCAGAAGCTGTCTGACGTGACCGAGAAAGGTATCGGCAACCTGGTCGATGCGGACCTCGCAAAAGAATCTGCGAAACTTCAGGCTCTGCAAACCAAGCAACAGCTTGGTGTTCAGGCTCTGTCTATCGCGAACTCTTCTGCAGGTATTGCATTGTCCTTCTTCCGATAGAGGCAAGGGTATCGGGGCCGGTGATTTTGGTCATCGGCTCCGGTCCTTCCTTATACGGTTAGGAGACAAACTATGTCAGGAGATCTCAAACTTACTCCGGTATCTGGTGCACTGGCTTCCGATATCAGACAGGAACGGTTCGCGTTCCGTGAAGCTTCCGGTCAGGAAGAACAGTCTGCAGTTTCAGACATCTCGAAAAACGAAGATGCCGAAGCGACTGACCCTGCCGAGCAAAGACGCCAGCTTCTGAAAGAGGCGCTGGAAGAAACTCAGAATGTGCCAAACGGCCGGCTCGTCATCGAGCGGGATGAAGACACGGGCAAATATGTCCAGAAGGTTCTTGATCCGAAGTCCGGCGAGGTTCTTAAACAGTGGCCAGAAGAGCAGTTTCTCGAGCTCGCCAAGTCTATGGGCGAAGCTTACGGACTGATTGTTGACCGTCAGGTCTGAAGCCGGTCCAACGAATATCTGAGAAACTTTTTTCTCTTTGCCAACGTTTATTTAACCATCGCGAGCGAAACCTTTACTCCGAGGCAGGAAATTTAGCTTCCCTGCGGGAGAGAACTTATGGTTTCTAGTGTACATACAAATTCAGCTGCAATGAGCGCATTGCAGGTTCTGAACAAAACCAATAGTGATCTTGAGCAGACCCAAAACCGGGTCGCGAGCGGGTATAAAGTCGGCGGCGCCAGAGACGACTCAGCGGTTTTTGCGGTTGCGCAAGGCATGCGGGGCGACATCGGAGCACTAGCCGCGGTTCGAACCAGTCTGGATCGCGCCAACTCGATTGTTGACGTCGCGATTGCCGGTAGTGAATCCATCTCTGACTTGTTGATTGAGCTGCGATCGAAAGCCCTTGCAGCGTCCGATACATCGATTAACGGCGCGGCGCGTTCCGCATATGATGAGGATTTCAAATCGCTCATCAGCCAGATCAGCACGATCATCAGCAATTCCGAATTTGACGGTGCGAACCTTCTCGATGGCTCGCAGACGAACGGTATCGGCTTCATCGCTGACATCGACTCGACTGATCAGATCACTCTGGATACTGAAAATCTGTCACTTGGCGGATCAATTATCACCTTCGCGGCTACGGCGAGCCTCGGCACAGCAACGCTGGCGTCCGGTCTTGTCAGCACGATTGATACAAGCCTGAACAATGTGAACGCAGCGCTGTCCCGCCTCGGCGCGACGGCCAACCGCGTTGATACGCATGTCAGCTTCGTATCCAAACTTAGTGATAGTCTTGAGCAAGGCGTGGGTAACCTCGTCGATGCTGACCTCTCCAAAGAGAGTGCGCGACTGCAGGCCTTGCAGGTTAAACAACAGCTCGGCGTTCAGGCGCTGTCTATCGCGAACCAGAATTCTCAGACGATCCTTTCCCTCTTCCAGGGATAGGGCATCTGACATCTTTTCAGCGATTATGGATCTGGTCTTCCCTAGTCGCTTTACTTGGGTCCGGAGTAATTCTCCGGACCCATTTTTCTTTTGAATCAGGCGTCTTCACTCGATTTGGTGTGATAGGCCTCCTCGCGTTCAGTCGCGAGAAGCGCACGTACAGTTTCGTATTCATAGCCGAAACTGCGCAGCGCATTACCCGATAACTGAAGACCTGTTTCGACAACTTCCGGAACGACATAGTTTGCGCCAGCGCGCTCTAGTTCTGTCGCGTGCAAGGCATCGTGCGCCCGCGCGAGGATTGGAATATCAGGACGGACTGCGCGCACCGACCGCACCAGCATCTCAGTGATTTGCGGATTGTCGACGGTGATGATGAAGACGGATGCGCCTTCCAGACCTACCGAATGGAGAAGTTCTGGCCGTGACGCATCGCCCAGATAGGCGCGATATCCGGCCTCGCGCGCGTTGGAGACAAGCCGCGCATTCATGTCCAGCGCGACAACATCGGCAGACTCCTGAGACAGAATTCGCGCCACAACCTCGCCGACGCGACCAAACCCGGCGAGCAGGACGTGGCCCTGATGATCGGAAAAGTCTTTAACTTCCTCGGCGACGGGTGCGTCATCAGGCAGCGTCTTTTTGGCGAGAAATTGCCCGATCTTCGACATTGCGGGAATGCAGAGCATGGACAAACCGGCGACTGCGGTA
This sequence comes from Ponticaulis sp., assembly GCA_002723155.1. Classification (GTDB taxonomy): domain Bacteria; phylum Pseudomonadota; class Alphaproteobacteria; order Caulobacterales; family Hyphomonadaceae; genus Ponticaulis. The sequence goes on from PBNO01000014.1 coordinate 94,741, forward strand.
AGCGGCGCCGCGATGTCTGATGGTAGAATGCCGGTCGCCGACGCTGTTGCGACGACGACGAACGCAAACTCGCCGGCAGGCGCTAGCAGGAATGCACTCTCAATTGCGATGGCGTTATCCTTGTTCAGAATACGCACCGCACAGTAAGCGGCGACAAGTTTTACGCTGATCAGAATGACCAGACCGAGCACAATGGTCAGAGGCTGTGAGGCGATGGCTGGTAAGTCCAGCCCCATGCCCACCGTCATGAAGAACAGGCCAAGCAGAATGCCCTTGAACGGCTCCAGATCAACTTCTGTCTGGTGTTTGAATTCTGTCTCACCAAGAAGAAGACCAGCCAGAAACGCGCCCAGCGCCAATGACAGTCCCGCGCTGGCGGTAATCGCTGCTGCACCAACAACTGTCAGCAGTGTGAGCGCCATAAGGAAATCGCGGCCACCGGCAATGGCGACCATTTTAAACAGCCGGCGCAGCACGAATTTGCCGATGAAGAAGATCACGGCAATGGCGATAACGCCCTGAATAAAGGCCTGCAAAAGCACGGATGTCAGGTTTGCGCCTTCTCCAATATTCAGAAGGCCGACAAAGATCAGGATCGGCGCAACCAGAATGTCCTGAAACAATAGAACGCCGAAGCTTGTCCGACCGACAGGTTTTGCTGCGATTTTCTCCTCGACCAGAACCTGCATGACAATCGCAGTGGAGGAGAGGGCGAGCGCCAGACCACAGACAATCGCGACGCTAGGGTCGGGAATGATGAGCCAGAACGCAATTGCCGCGAGCGACAGCGCGCTGACGGAGGCTTGCATGCCGCCAACGCCAAATACGGTTTTCTTCAGCGCCCAGAGCTTCTCGAAAGAGAATTCGAGCCCCAGCAAAAATAGAAGAAAGAGCACGCCAAGTTCGGCAAAGGGGGCGGCGGCTTCTGGCTCGGATATCGAAATATATTCCAGAACGGGCCAATGCTCGGCCAGCATGCCGACGCCAAACGGGCCTAGCGCGAGACCGGATACCATGAAACCGATAACCGCAGGCAGCTTCAGAAAGCGGAAGAAGGGAACGGCCACGCCTGCAGCGAACAGGAACACCATTGCGTCCTTGATCAGGATTTCTTCGCCTGCCGTTGCCATAGTTCAATCACCCCCTGAATCGCCGATGTCTATCGTTTACCAGCTTTGCGGCGCGGTGAAGAGGTGGCGGCCTTAAAAGAGTGCTGCGGTATACTTTCGCATTATTTTGCTTCAGAAATGCAGGCGAGCCGCTTTATTCGTGCTCAAGCTGTTCGGTGCAGTGAAGAGTTCAATTCAGATATGCAAATTTAGCGCTTGAACTTTGCCGCTAAAGGCGTAGAGGGGCCTCATGTCTCAGGATCTTATCTCTCTTTTCTCGGCAAGTTTTGTCACCTTCTTCGTGCTGGTGGACGCGCTGGGCGTTGCCCCTGTTTTCGCATCCATGACTGCGCCAGGCGGACCTGCGTATTCGCGCAAAATGGCGGTCAAATCAGTTTTTGTGGCGACCATTATCGTGTTTGCGTTCGCCTTCGGTGGCTCATGGCTGCTTGAGAAGATGCATATCTCTATCGATGCGTTCCGTGCAGCCGGTGGTTTGCTGCTCTTTCTGATCGCGCTCGACATGGTGTTTGAGAAGCGCACAGAGCGCCGTGAGCATCGTGCCGAAACGCACATGGCGGAACACGCGATGGAAGATATTTCCGTTTTTCCGCTCGGTATTCCAATGCTCGCGGGTCCGGGTACGATCGCCACAGCGATGCTCTATATGAGCAACTCCAGCAATTTCGCAGAGCAAGGCGTGGTTCTCGCCGCATTTGCGCTCAACATGGTGATTTGCCTTGCCATGTTCCTGCTGGCTGGTCCGCTCGTTCGCATGATGGGCGACAGTGTGGCCGGTGGTCTGACCCGTATCCTCGGCGTTATTCTGGCGGCGCTGTCTGTTCAGCTGCTCATTGACGGCATTAAAGGCGCGTTCAATCTGGGATGATCTCACCCCCGATGTCAGTCTGCCTTACACACGAATGTGTGAGGCAGAGTTGAACTGGTAGTCGCCAGATTGTCTCCCACATATCCCGCTCAGGTAGGGGCATGGACGAGGCTGTTCGGGCAGAACTGCCGTAGATTGTGGGAACGGGAATCTTGAAATTTTTGAAATGGACCGGCGCTGTGCTGGTCGTCGTCGCAGTGTCGCTTGTCGGCCTGCTTTATGCCTATGTCAGCTGGATCCCCCGTGGACCGGAACTGACCGACCCTGTGCAAACGGCTGAAGGTACATCCAGTTTTGTGATGACCGCATATGAGACGTCGGACAGGCGGACCATTCGGGTCTGGACGCATCGCCCTGAGAGTTGGACGCCAACAGATCCGGTGCTGTTTGTAATGCACGGCATGGGCCGCAATGCGGACGATTATTTGGATGCCTGGGCTGAAACGGCAGACGCACAGGGCATACTCGTCATCGCGCCTGAATTTGAAAACCGGTTCTCGCGCTATGTCACTGCGGACTATCAGGAGGGCAATGTCCGGAACGTGTTCGGAGCGATGAACCCTGAAAGCGAATGGGCCTTCACTGTCATCGAAAACATTGTCGACGAGCTGAATGCACGCAATGACTGGGCGATCTCAGAATATGATATGTTCGGGCATTCTGCGGGCTCTCAGTTCATTCAGCGTATGGTGATGATGAAGCCGGAGGCGCGTATTCGTCACGCTATTGCGGCAAATGCAGGCACGTACACATTCCCTGACGAAAACGTGCCATATCCGTATGGCCTTCAGAATATGCCATTCTCTGCGGCAGAGACGTATGGAACTGAGCTGACAATTCTACTCGGTGAGAACGACAATACCGCTGATCAGGGGTTTCTGGAGCAGACAGATCGCGCCATGGCGCAGGGCAATTTCCGGTTAGACCGCGGACAGAACCTGTTTGCTGCAGCTGAGGCGGACGCTGAGGCGCGGAACGTGCCATTCGTATGGCAAGTTCAGATCGTGCCCGGTGTAGGACATAATTATCGCGCCATGTCGGATGCAGCAGCAGAGCTGTTGGTGACATTGGGTAATGATGCAGAGTGACGCCGACTTAATCTGATCCCAAACAGAAATGCCGCCTCCATCCGGAAGCGGCATTTTTTTGAAGTCCGTGTCAGGCGCGTTAGCCGGCCTTGCTGACGTCTGATGTCGGTGCGAGTGGAAGCTCGCCCATTTCAGGGAAGGCTGCCTGCAGCATACCCAGAAGGCCGCGCGCATCCATGCGCTCAGGGTTGCGGTTAGACGCATAATAGAAGCCGTCTTCCATCTGGCTTGCGCCGCGTTCCAGCCATTTTGCCATCAGCTTCTCATCGAGCGCAGGCAGAATTGCGAAACGGTCTGGGATTTCGATGGTTGAACGGCCATCATCTTCGGCGACCATGGTTTCGTGCAGCTTCTCGCCCGGACGAATACCGATCACTTTATGCGGCAGGTGCGGGGCGACAGACTTTGCCAGCTCAACCACGGTTGTAGACGGGATTTTTGGAACAAAGATCTCGCCGCCTTCCATCAGTTCGAGGCTGGAGAGCACGAAATTCACGCCTTGCTCCAGCGTGATCCAGAAGCGTGTCATGCGCTCGTCAGTGATTGGCAGGTGATCTGCACCTTCCGCGACCAGTTTCTTGAAGAACGGAACGACAGAGCCGCGAGAGCCGACAACATTGCCATACCGCACCACCGAGAAGCGGCAGCCATTGCGACCGGAAAGGTTATTGGCTGCTGCGAAAATCTTGTCGGAGGCCAGCTTGGTCGCGCCATAAAGGTTAATCGGGCTGGCGGCTTTATCGGTGGAAAGCGCTACAACCTTCTGCACGCCAGCGCGGATGCAGGCATTCACCACGTTCTCTGCGCCCATAATATTAGTTTTGACGCATTCCATCGGGTTGTATTCAGCGATCGGAACATGCTTCAGCGCGGCGGCGTGGATAACGAAATCAATGTCGCGCATTGCCATTTCAAGGCGGGCCTGATCGCGAACATCGCCGATAAAGTAACGCAGAAACTCATGTTTCTGCATCGGAAACTCCTGAGCCATCTCGTATTGCTTCAGCTCGTCGCGAGAGAAGATAACAAGGCGGCGCGGCGTCCAGTTGTCGGTGATGATCTTTACGAGCTTCTTGCCGAAAGAGCCGGTACCACCTGTAATCAGGATGGATTTTCCGTTGAGATCAGGAAATGGCGTACGGAAATCGCGTGTGATCCCTTGCAGATCAATGTCGGAAGCTGCTGCGATACTCATGGTCTGAACCCCTTCAATTTGGTTCAAATTTGTTCTTTCGGTTAAAGATATGCGTGCTTTGCTTTACCAATCCTTAGCGCCTGAAATGTTTAACTACGCGCATGATACGCGCGCCTGTTTCCGTTGTGCTCTGTGCACGCAACGAAGCGAGCCGGATTGAGAAATCGATCCGGGCTATTGAGGCGTGCCAGCCGGACGAGCTGATTGTCGTGGATGGTGGCTCGACAGACGACACTGTCGCGATCGCCGAAGGTCTCGGCGCGAAGGTGATCGGCTCTGGTGGACGAGGGCTGGCGCCAGACCGCCAGCTTGGGGCCGACAATGCCACGCACGACCTCATAGCCTTCATTGATGCCGACCACCGTCCTGCGCCGGATGCGCTCGTTTCGCTCCAGCGAGACATGGACGAGTTCGGTCTGGATGTCGTTCAGGCGGGTGTCGGTATTGAAGATAATGGCTTCTGGAACCGTGCAGAGCATGACGCGATGGCGGTCTTCCAGCACCAGCCGGGCCCGCGCACTCTTATGATCGGTGTCGCTCCAACCCTCTACCGCAAAGAGGTGTTGCAGGCCGTTCGCTTTGACGAGGTGAACAAAGACCAGTCCGATGATGCGGACCTCTTCAAGCGTATCGTCGATACGGGACGGTTCACATTCGGGGTAGGGCGCACCATCGTGCCGCAATATCACCACCCTGAATTCTCCGATTATTTGGGCAAGTTCCGCTGGTATGGACGCCGCGATGCCGAGTTCATCCGCACCCATCCGGACCGTGCCCATTCCATGTATTTTCACCTGTTCGTTCGCTATCCGATCTGGCGGCCGATCAAATCTGTTTTCACCGGCCGTCCACGCGCCGCGATCTATTTCTGGGTCTGCGGGCTGACGCGACTTGGTGTCGTAATCTCGAAGCGTACGCAGGCCCTGTTCTCACGGCCCCAGACGCAACCTTCAGAATCCGGAGATGCAGCATGACGCTTGCGGTTATCGTTCAGGCCCGCATGGGCTCTTCCCGTTGCCCGGGCAAAGTGATGATGGATCTTGGCGGCGAGCCATTCCTGAAGCGCTGCCTTGATCGCTGCGACCAGATACCGGGTGCGGATATGGTTGTGGTCGCTGTACCTGATCTGGCACAGGACGATCCCGTTGCTGAAGCTGCCGAAAGCTGGGGCTATAAGGTTGTGCGCGGTCCTGAAAAGGACGTTCTCGCCCGTTATGCGCTGGCGGCGCGTGAAGTGATCGCAACGGCCGTTATGCGCGTGACCTCGGATTGCCCGCTCATTGATCCGGAAATCTGCGGCGAGACGATCCGCTTCTGGAAAGAGACGCAGGCCGACTATGGCTGCAACAACATGCCTCCGGGCTTTCCGCACGGGCTGGACTGTGAAGTCTTCCATGCCGGCCATCTGCATGCTGCTAATCATCTGGCTGAAGACCCGTATGAGCGTGAACACGTCACGCCATGGATACGCAATCATCCAAACCTGACACACGCATCCATTAAAGGCCCGAAAGGCGGTATGGAACGCCTGCGCTGGACACTCGACTATGAAGAAGACGTCGAAATGTTCCGCGCGCTTTACGCAGCGATGGGCGAGGATGCACCGTTTGCGCGTGCTGCTGACTATCTGGCGATGTGCATGCGCCGCCCTGATATTCCGGCGATTAACGACATGCGTATTGATCCGGCGCGACTGGCCGCCGAACAGGAAGCGGACGTGTCTGGCGCAAGCCAGACATCGCTTGCCGCGTAATGAGCGTTCTGGTTCTCGGCGCAACCGGCCTTCTGGGCACGGAAGTGATGGCGGTGCTGCAGGAGCGCGGCGTACGCGCGCTTGGTGCTGCCCGTTCGGGCGCTGACCTCCAGATTGATGTGACAAACCAGATGGGGCTGTTTCGTCTGCTCTGTCAGACGGATGCCACGGCTGTCATCAACTGCGTTGCCAATGTGAACCTTGCCGCCTGCGAAGCCGATCAGGAAATGTCCTATCGCGTAAATGCAGCGCCGGTCGCCGTGCTTGCGGCATGGAGCCAGCAGACCGAAGGGCGTCTCATTCACGTCTCAACCGATCAGTTCTTCCGTGGCGATCCCCGCGAAAAGCATGATGAGGCCGCGCTCGTTCATATGATCAATGCCTATGGCGCGTCCAAATTTACAGCCGAGACCATGGCACGTGAAGCACCGAACGGTCTCGTTGTGCGCACCAATATTTGCGGCGCGAAGAAGGGCTTTGGTCGCTGGGCAATCGACAGCCTGACAAAACGCACGCCTATCGGTGCCTTCACTGACTATTTTACCTCCACCATGCATGTCCGCGCCTGCGCTGAGGGGCTGGTGGACCTGATGGCGACGGACGAGACCGGCGTGATCAATCTGGCGTCGCGTGATGTCAGCTCAAAAGAAGAATTCATGCAGGCGCTTGCCGCTGAGCTTGGCATCAATCCGGACTGGATGGTGCAGAGTTCCGCGCGCGATATGACGCCGGAACGCGCGCTCTCCTGCGGACTGGATGTCTCGCGGGCCGAAGCCGTCCTTGGCCGCGCCATGCCAACCCTTTCGGACACCGTCCGTTCACTCGTTCACGAGGATGCACAATGCGTTACGACCACGAATTCAGCATCGGCGACCGTAAGATCGGCCTGAACGAGCCGACTTATTTCATCGCTGACATTGCAAGCTCGCATGATGGAGAGCTCTCCCGCGCTAAAGACCTGATCTGGCTGGCGAAGGAAGCTGGCGCCGATTGCGCGAAATTCCAGCACTTTCTGGCGCGCGATATTGTCTCCGATGAGGGCTTTCGCTCGCTCGGCGGGCAGATGGCGCATCAGGCGGCATGGAAGCAGTCTGTCTACGACATCTTCGAGAAGTATCAGACCCCACGGGACTGGACGGATGAACTCGTCGCCGAGAGTAAGAAGGCTGATATCGATTTCATGACGACGCCATATGATCTGGCCGCGATTGATCTGGTCGATAAGCATTTGAAAGCCTGGAAAATCGGCTCGGGCGATATTGGCTGGAACCAGTTCATTGAAGAGGTGTGTTCGCGCGGTAAGCCTGTCTTCCTAGCTACAGGTGCAGCTGACATGGAAGATGTCGAGCGCGCGGTGGATGCGGCGCTCGCGAAAACCCGTGAACTCTGCCTCATGCAGTGCAATACCAATTACACGGGAAGCCTTGAAAACTTTGCGAATGTGAACCTCAACGTGCTTCGCGCTTTTGCTCTGAAATATCCGGGAATGCCGCTAGGCCTGTCCGATCACACTCCGGGCCATGCTGCCGTACTTGGTGCTGTGACGCTGGGCGCATGTGCAGTCGAGAAACACTTCACGGACGACAATAACCGCGATGGCCCTGACCATCCATTCTCCATGAACCCGCAAAGCTGGCGCGACATGGTCGATCGCACACGCGAACTTGAGCTGGCGCTGGGCGACGGTGTCAAACGCATCGAAGCGAACGAGCATGACAGTGCTGTAGTGCAGCGTCGTTGCTTGCGCGCGACACGCGATCTGGAGGCCGGTGAAACGATTACGGATGCTGATCTCGTGGCGCTTCGTCCGCGCCCTGAAGGCTCCGTTGAGCCGTTCGAGCAGGATCTGGTTGTTGGTCAGCCTCTGACGGCCGCTGTGAAAAAGGGCGATGCCCTGATGTGGGAGTATGTGGGCTGATGCTGACGGGTGAAATCACAGGCCTTCGCGCCATTGAAGAGAACGATTTGGAACAGCTTCTGGCCTGGCGGAACGATCCGCGTATGCGCCGCTTCTTCCGCGAATACCGCGAGCTGAACATGACCCAGCAAAAGAGCTGGTTTGATGCAAAGGTGAACAACGATCCGGCGACACGTATGTTCGCTATCGTCGACCTTGAAACCAAAGAACTGATGGGTGCGGCAGGGCTCTGCTATATTGATGGCATCAACCGCAATGCAGACTTCTCGATCTATCTGGGGATCGATGATCTCTACATAGATGAGGATTACGCGCCGGATGCGGGCCGCGTTCTGCTCCGCTACGGGTTTGAAGAGCTGAACCTTCACAAGGTCTGGGCCGAGATTTATTCGATCGACAAGCCGAAGCAGCAGCTATTCTACGAGCTGGGCTTTACGCGCGAAGGCGTGCATCGCGAAACACACTGGACTGAAGGCCAATGGGTGGACAGCCTGTTCTATGGATTGCTTGCGAAAGACTTCCGCTAGTACGGGCTGGATTTCGGAATATGGAAACTGCGGGTGAATGTGCTGAGCGCAATCAGGCCCATAAGCACGCTTAGAACGACGAATCCCGCAATCAGCGATACCAGCTTCATGGACCAGTCCATCACAGTTGTTGCTGCGTTCAGCGCATCTTCGCCATAGTGTTTTGCCAGAGCGATAGCGCGGTCGCCGCCTGCCTGCGAAATGAGCTCGGCGCGTTTCAGATCGCTCTGTGATGAGATCGTTTCAATCAACATAAGCGCATCGACCGTTGCACGACCTTCGTTCAGCGCCGCCAGACGTTCCAGATCGCTGATGAAGATGCGTAGACGTGGCTGGTCCACCGACTCTGCGAAGGCCGCGAAAATGGCATCAGTCTGGATCAACAGGTTGGAGTTTGATGCAAAGGCGGCCTCAAGGTTAGCCCGCAACGTGTCTTCCGGCATTGCGCGTTCCAGATGATCGCGCAGCGTGCGCTCGAAATCAGGCGCCAGCCTGTCTGCACGGATAGCCGTTTTCAGAAGCGATGCGCCCTCAAAAAAGCGGCTATCAAGCTCTAATTCGTCCAGAAGACCATCGCGGGCGATAAGACCGAGGCCTGAAATGGATAGCGCAAAAACGTCCGTGCGGTCACCGCGTATCCAGCCAGCGCTCTGAAAGGCGAGGTCACGCGCATCGCCAAGCACGAAGAATTCAGGCTCGGGCGCAGCGTCTGTCTCGTCTTCGATCAGAGCTTCAGACTGCAAGCCGTCTTCTTCTGTTTCGGGCATGGTTTCAGTCTCTGTTTCCGCAGCCTCAGCAGGTGGTACGGGCGTCATGTCCATCACCGGCGGCGCGACAGCGCGCTCATAGCGGGCGCGGACATCATCAGGCAGGAACAGCTTAGCTGCTGTCAGAAGCCGGTCATCATGCTGGCCTGTGCTCTCTGTGGAAGCGGCAGCGCTTACAGCGGCTGCGTCCTGCCGGTTAAGCATAGAGGGCGCTGAAAGCAGGAAACCGCGCGCGCTGGTAATATCTCCCTGTCGGACTTCGGCATCGATCAGCTCTGCCCAGTACTGCCTGTTATTCTCATGGCTTGGGATGAGGTCTGCGAACATGCGTCCCATACGGTCCTGCGTGGCCGTGATAGCCTCTGAAGTCGGCTCATATTCGGCACCGCGAGCGTTCCGTGTCTCCTGAATAATCAGGAAAACGACAATGCCGCTGATGATCAGTAGAATGTTGAAAATCAGGGCGGAAATCCATCCGAATGATCTTTGCGAATTTCGACTGCGTGAACGCATGGAATGGTTTCCGGATTCTACCGATTTGCTGGGACCTATTAGTACTTTCGTTAGGTCGATGACGGATAATGATCAAGTCTCGCCTGCGCGTCGCAGGTGTTTTGTCGCTGAAAGATGGCGAAACGATGGAACCGATTAATTTCGATTTTTCTCCGCTTGCGGGGTATTACAACGCGAAGATTAATCTCAGCCTTGCATCCGCACAGGCTCGCTCTGTCTCGTCTACGCAAGCGTCGGAAGAAACCGCAACATCCAGCAGCGACCTGCCATGGCGCCAGGAAGTTGATCCTGATGACGCGCTGCGCAAAGCACTTGGCGCAGCCTCTTTCCTTCCCGATAGCGTAGCGCGTGATGCGCGCGACGAACGCGGCGACGTACCGAAAATTTTTGCGGCATACTCTGCGCTGGCCAGCATCACGGCGATCGCGCAGGCTGCCAAAGAAGACCGCCTTCCGGTCGGTCAGGAAAGCCGCGCTCAGAAAAGAATGCTGGAAGGCATTCTGGAAGTTAAGAACTTCCTCGCCAGCGTGGATATGCAGAAGACCATTCTGATCACCGGCGAGCGCCTGTCTGCGGCGCAGAGTGAAGCAGCGATCACGCGCTCTTCTTACGAGTACAATACTAAGGTTCTGCACTCCGGCGAGTATGACGCTGAAGTCGCTGCGTTCACTGGCGACAAAGTGTTCACAGTCACGGCCAAGAAGATCAACACGACCGAGTCGGTGACGATTGATCTTGCCGACATGGAAGCCACGACCGGCAAAACAGTCCGCAATCTCGACAACGTCGCCGAGTTCATCAATTTCAAACTTGAAGAAGCTGGCGTTCGTAGCTCGTTCGTCCGCGAGAAGATCGGCATTAAAGACGAAAATGGCGTCATTCAGGGTGATGATTTCGGCTTCAAGATTAAAGGCGTTTCGACCGAGACGCTGAGCTTTTCTGCAGCTGACGCTGCGCCTGCGGCGATCATGGTTGGTCAGTCCGGCATGGGCGATAATGGCGGCGGCCAGCTTTCTGTCTGGACCGGTATCGACGGTGGCACGCCTGTCATGGCGAATGCCGCGCGCCTCGGCGAAGACGGCAAAGAAACGAATATTGCAGCTACGGCGGTTCATCCTGATGGTGGATACGTTGTCGTTGGCACGACTGAGGGCGTGATCGGCGAAAGCGGTATTCGCGGTGAAGAAGATACCTTCATGGCGCGCTATGACAGCCAGGGTCAGATGGTCTGGTCACGTACGCTCGGCGCTGCGACCTCTGCTGAAGGTCTGGCACTCGCTGTATCCGATGATGGCAAGATCGCTATTACGGGCAAGACATCCGACGAGCTGATCACCAATGCGATTGGCGGCGGCGATGACACATTCGTCACCATGTATGATGCCGATGGTATCGAGCAGTGGACCCGTCAGCGCGGCAGCACATACGATGATCAGGGTAACTCGATTGCTTTTGCGGCAGACGGGTCGCTCGTCATTGGTGGCACAACGGCTGGCAGCCTGACCGAAGACCTGCTCACAGGTGGCAAAGACGCGTTCGTCGAGAAACTGGACGCTGACGGCAACCAGCTCTGGCTGCGCCAGTTCGGCACGACCGAGAATGACTCCGTGAAAGAGGTGAAGGTCGCAGATGATGGCTCCGTCATCGTCGCGAGCATCGAGAACGGTGAAGCCATTCTGCGCAGCTATGCGGGTGGTACAGACGATCCATCCGACTGGACATACTCTCTTGGTAATCTCAATGGCGGCGATATCGGCGCGCTCGAGATTGCAGACGACGGCACAATCTATCTTGGCGGTTCGACACGCACGACGGGTACCGATGCAACGGGATTTACAACGGGTACACAATCTGACCGTGATGGATTTGTTGCGAGCATCAACGTCAATGGCGGCGGCGTGGTCAGCACGAACTGGCTGCAACGTATTGGTGGAGCTGACTATCAGTCTGTTGAAGGGCTGAAGGTTTCGGGTAGCGAAGTGATTATCGCAGGCACCGGCGAAGGTGAGTTCGGTACAGCAACGTCTGATAAAGATCAGTCTGCGTTCCTCAGCTCTCTGTCTGTTGCAGACGGTACGCAAGGCTGGTCGTCCAGCCTGTCAGGCCGCGGCGGCATTTCTTCTGCCAGCGACGTGGTTCTCTCTGACAGCTTCTCAAACACACTTGATGCGTTCGGCCTTCCGGATGGCGATATGGTGTTGGCGGATACAGCGGCGGTGACGGACCGCCTGTCTATTCGTCCTGGCGACCATTTCTACGTCTCCGTTGACGGCGGGCGCGATAAGAAGATCACGGTCGAGCAGGGCGACAATCTGCGGTCTCTGACATTTAAGCTGAGCGCTGCGCTTGTGCTGGACGGCAAAGCAGACGTGCGCCGTAGCAATGGCGCGCAGTCGCTCAAGATTACTCCGAATGAAGGTGTCCAGATCGAGCTGAAATACGGCGCTGAAGGCCGTGATGCGCTGGCCGCACTTGGCCTGCCAACTGGCGTCATTATGGAAAAGCCGATCCCGGGCAGCGACTCTGTCAGCGACAGTCCTGAAATCGTCGCGCTTGGTCTGCTGGATAATCTGAACTTCGACACCAAAGAGTCCCGCGACGACGCATTCGACGTTCTTGAGGGCGCGCTTCGCGGTCTGCGTACAGCCTATCGTTGGGCGGTTGATGACCCGACGCTTCTGGCGCTCCGCAATAATGATCAAGGGCCGGGCCGGAATTCGGGCGGTACACCGCCTGCTTATCTGACAGCGCAGATTGCCAATCTTCAGGCCGGTCTGCAGCGTCTGACGGCTGGTGGTGGCGGAGTGAACTTCTTCGCCTGATCAGGCGTCCCGCCACGCGCCGGATGCCAATCCGTCAATGCTCCAGCTTCCAACCGAATAGCGTATAAGCCGCAAGGTCGGGTGACCGACTGCGGCTGTCATACGCCGTACCTGACGGTTTCTGCCTTCCGTAATTGAAAGCTCGATCCAGCTGTCCGGCACGCTTTTGCGGACTCGTATAGGCGGGTCTCGTTCCCATAGCTCTGCTGGTGCATCCATCGGGCGTACGATCGCCGGGCGTGTCAGCCCGTCTTTCAGTTCGACGCCATTCTGTAGAGCAGACAGGGCGGCTTCATCCGGCACCCCTTCAACCTGAACCCAATAGGTTTTGGGCTGTTTGAATTTCGGGCTGGCTATTTTGTTCTGGAGCTTGCCGTCATTTGTCAGAACAAGCAGGCCCTCGCTGTCACGATCCAGACGACCGGCAGCATAAACGCCCGGAATGTCGATATAGTCAGACAGCGTCTGGCGGTCCGTGCCTTCATTTCCCTTATCGGTGAATTGAGACAGCACGTTGAATGGTTTGTTGAACAGAATAGTGCGCGACATGGCGCCCTTGTACCGCGGCTTTACAGACTTGCAAAAAGATCCGGCGTTTTGACATCGCGCGCATTGCGGATGTCCTCGCCAACATAGAAACACGGATGCTTCAGAGACTGCAGCCCGCCTCGCGCTTCATAATGCGACCAGCCGCCATTAGGCATTTTTGCTGAGCGAACCTTGGCGCCGCACATCGGGCAGTCATGAAGCCATGTTTTGGAGCCGTGAGAGGTGAGTGCGGTTTCGCGCACCATCCAGCTGCCGGGAATACGTGTGTATGCGCCGGATTTGAGTTTCCGGTCGTGAGCTTTGCGATAAATCAGCTGCACCGTCATGCCTTTCATCTCAGGTCATGGAGTCTCGCCTGATATACTTAATGAAAACTTGGCAAACGGGCCTTCGGCCGGATCCGTAGCGAGGTTTTTTATCGAACAGCGGTGTAGGCGGGAAAGTGCGAATACGTATAGGTTACCACGCAGTGCCTGAGGGCCTGATATTCAGTTTGGGTTTTGTCGATGAGTCTGCCGTTTCTTCCTAATATTCCTGTCAGTGATATTTCGGCTGCAATTCAGGTCGCGATTGGTCCGATCTTTCTTCTGGTCGGTACAGGCTCGCTTCTGAATGTTGTGACAGGGCGGCTGGGGCGCGTTGTGGACCGTGCGCGCGTATTGGAACGCCTCATTGAAGAAGGTGAGGAAGAAGTTCTGGAGCGTCGTCATCTGATGGAGCTGAAGGCGCTGGACCGGCGCATGAAATATGGCAACCGCGCTGTACTTCTGTGTTCGCTCTCAGCCGTGCTGATCTGTATTCTGGTCGCGCTGGTTTTCGTACTCGATTTTATCGGTGCGGCAGCAGGGATCATCATCGCCATCCTGTTCATGATGGTGATGGCAGCCCTCGCGGCTGGGCTGATCAGCTTTCTTCTGGAAGTTCACACAGCGACGCGGTTTCTCCGGGTGCGCCATGAAGTGCTAGCGCGTCAGCACAAGAGTGCGTCGAGCGAGGCTTAGGCTTATTCCCGGAAATAGACGTCGACCCGGCGGTTCATCGGGTTGATCAGATTGTCTTCGGTGACAGCGTTGGTTTCACCCATGGCGACAATCGCAATGCGGTCCACGTCGAGATCAGCTGCCATGAGCGCGTCCAGAACATTGTCTGCGCGCTCCTGCGATACGGTCATGTTCACTGTGTCACTACCGAGCGCATCTGACTGGGCGACAATCTCAATTGCTGAAAGGTCGCAGTTCTCTGCGGCTTCGACCGCGATAGCGATGGCATCCTGAGCGATTTCATCAAGGTCGGTCTCGTTGGACGCAAAATAGATCGGGAAGTTTCTGTCAGCGCAAACAGGCGTGGTCGCTTCAGCTTCCATAACCGGTGCTTCCGGTGGTGGCGGCGGCAATGAAGTGGTCGTGCAGGCGGCGGCCATCATCATCAGGCCTGAAGTCAGTACGGCGCGTCGGACAGAAAGCGTTTTCATTTCAAAATTCCCCCAAACTCCATTAGACCATGTGATGGAACGCATTATCTGGCAATCGGTTCCTGATCGATAAAATTTAAATAATGCCATTCATTAAACAGTAATCAGTATTAATGGAAATCGGCCCACTTTTTACCAAGGTAAATGCAAGCGGGTATTTCATTAATCGGTTTTGTTAGTTTCTCCTGTGGACTGCCGCATTTGCTTAACCATACGGAAATCCATAGCTGCGTTAATCAGGGTGTGCCTCACTATGGAGCCCTTATGATGAAAGCTATGATCAAACACGTCGCGTCAGCGACCGGTCTGTCCCCTAAGCGTGCTGAAAATGCCCTTGGCATTGTTCTTAATGCATCCGAACGACAAGGCTCTGTGTTCGTAGCCCAGCTATATAAGAAGCTTCCAGGCGCTAAAGCGCTGTCTGCGAAGGCAGGTAAGGCAACCGGCGCTGCCACGGGTGAGCTTGCGCGCCTGATTGAACAGACACCGGGTGGTCGCATGGCGGTCGCGACAGGTATGATCCGCAATCTGCAAAAGGCTGGCCTCGGCCATAACGAGATTTCCGGCATCTTCCCGGCTGTTTCTTCATACTGCGAAGAGGCGTTCGGCCTTAAGGGCTTTGGCCATCTCGGCGACTTGTTGGGAACGCGCGGGGCGGACGCAGCGACGGACACGGCTGTTGCCTGACCTGCAAGGCACAAACTGAGTTTCTGAAGAGCTACCTGAGCGGGTGGCTCTTTTCGTTTGCGCAGATGTGTGACGCTGGATAAACCGGCGATATGGCCGATAACGATATCCTCTCTTTCGAAATGATCCTGACTGCGCTCCGTGAGGAGGCGGCAGACTGTTTCACCGATCCTGTGTTGGTGACGATTGATTTCAGTAAGATTGCTGATGTTGATCCGAAGGGCGGCGAGGCAAAAGTCCAGCGTCTGAAATCGTCACGCCGCGTCGCTTTTCTGAAGGCGGAACTCTATCAGGAAGATGCTCTGATCTTTAGCGCGAAAGCAGTCTTCAAGGCCCGCGCCGGACTCGAATAAAGTAAACAAAAAGTAAATATAAAACTTTATTCCAATTTATTCTAAATTTGTTCCAAAACAATATTTACATGAGAACAAAAGAGGAATATCTATGACCCATGGAACGGAGGGTGAACATGCCTGTTGTGAATTTCTGTGGTCAGTCTGGTCGGTCAGTGTCTTTCGAACGCGTCTCCCCGGACTCTGATTGGGCGGCGCGTGAAGGCATCGCCATGTTTGCTTCTCATACCGGTTTCGGATGGCGCATTATCCGTATCGTCGAGCTGGATGGTCGCCCTGACAATATCCAGCCGATCTGGGCTTATCGTGACGCACAGCGATATGGTGCCCGCGCTGTCTTCTTTATGGAACATACCCGAATTCTGGATCGCAAAACAACTATCGCCGATCTGCGCGAAGGTCTTGATCCTGTCTGTGACACCCAACGCGCGAGCCGCGCTGCCTAAACTGAAAGGCCGGTCCGCTGCCCGTGGACCGGCCTTCTTTTTATTAGCTTGGGGCGTGATTTATTCGCCGCGACCCGGTGTCTGCAATGCAGCCTGATCTGCCGCGACTTGCGCCGCTCTCACCAGCTGAACAAACTCGCTGCGATAGCCGAACTCATCACGGCCGCGCGCATCAAGCGCCAGTTCAATGACGTCCTCATATCCAAAACCGTTTTGCATATACGGATCGCCGCGCAGAAGCTGGCCGAAGGCTGCAACGGATGTTGCAAACCGCGTGTAGAGCGGGGCGTCATCAATGTCTTCGAACACCAGGCCGTCCGTTACAGGCAGGGACACCAGAATGGATTCGTCTTCCTGTGGTGGCTTGTAGCGCAGTTGCACGAAAGCCCATTCGTCTGACGTGCTCTCGCCTGCCGGTTCGTCATTCCCGTAACGACGTGGGTTCAATAAACCCGTCTCACCTGACGGTGTGATTTCATAAATAGCCGTTACTGTATGACCCGCGCCGATTTCACCGGCATCCACAGCATCATTGTTAAAGTCGGCTTCGTTGAGCATTCGCGTCTCATAACCGATCAGGCGGTACTCGCTCACACGGTCAGGATTGAACTCGACCTGAATTTTTACGTCTTCGGCAATGGTGAAGAGCGACCCTGACAAATCATCGCTAAGCAGTTTGCGCGCTTCATTCAGCGTGTCGATATACCCGGCGGTTCCGTTACCAGCCTGAGAAATCGTCTGCATCATATGGTCGTTATAATTGCCGCGGCCAAAGCCCATGACAGAGAGATAAATCCCGCTATCGCGTTGACGGGCAACGAAGTCCTCAAGACGTTCATTGCTCGTGATACCGACATTAAAGTCGCCATCTGTCAGCATCATGACGCGGTTGACGGAGTCTTCATCGAAGTTCTGCTCGGCAAGGGAGTAGGCGAGGCGAAGGCCTTCACCGCCCGCAGTCGAGCCACCAGCGCTGAGACGATCTAGCGCTGCCATGATCGCCGCTTTGTCATCGCCGGAGGTCGGCTCTAACACCGTGCCTGCTGCGCCAGCATAGACGACGATGGAGATCGTATCCTGCTCTGTCATCTGGTCGATCAGCATGCCGAGCGCCTGCTTGGCGAGTGGCAGCTTGTCCGGCGCGTTCATGGAGCCTGAAACATCTACAAGCAGGGTCAGATTGATCGGCGGGCGCTCATCGACCGGAATTTCATATCCCTGCAGGCCAACCTGCATGAGGTAGTTATTGTCTGCCCATGGCGACGGAACGAGCGTGACATTCGTTGAGAATGGCGGATCGGTACTTTCCGGCACGGGGTAGGTGTAATCGAAATAATTGATCAGCTCTTCAATGCGTACGGAATCGACCGGCGGCATTGTGCCGTCATTCAAATAGCGACGCATGACCGAATATGATGCCGTATCCACGTCAACCGAGAAGGTGGACACCGGCTCGTCACTCACGCGGCGCACAGGGTTCGCGTCGAAATCCTCATACTGCTCGCGGTCTACGACATCTTGCTGAGGTGGCGCGATATTCCCCGCAACCGGTGAAGGGGCCATTCTCAATTGCGGCGATGCCATTGCCTGCATCGGAGGAGGCGGCGGAGGCGGAGGAGGAGGTGGTGCTGGAGGCGGCGGTGGCGGAGGCGGTGGTGCCACTGCCGGATGATCTGAAGAACTGGAACCGGTGGACTCGCAAGCGGTAAGCGCAAGCATGCCGCAGGCAGCGAGTAGTGCAAGTTTAAGTGTGGGTTTCATCTTC
This sequence comes from Ponticaulis sp., assembly GCA_002723155.1. GTDB lineage: Bacteria > Pseudomonadota > Alphaproteobacteria > Caulobacterales > Hyphomonadaceae > Ponticaulis. Next base: position 112,593 of record PBNO01000014.1, read on the forward strand.
CCCTCCCAAAAGCTGATCTACCATAACAGCTTGAGAGATATGTTCGAAATGGGGCCGAAACTTGCCGGACTGCACGGCGTATATGGAAATCCTGTGTCAGTTCACCTGTGACGCAATCCAGTTATCGACGTCGCGTTCGACGAGCGCAAGCGGGCGAGAACCGGTCGAGAGCAGTACGTCATGGAAATCTCTGATGTTGAGTCGATTACCTAGAACACCGCGCGCGCGGTCCCGCAGGCTTGAAAACATCACATAACCTTCAGTCGCAGCGCAGCCGAGGCCGGGTTCTGCTTTGAAGGTCTGTAGTCGTTCACGGGCATCGTCTTCGGAAATGCCAAGGCGTGTCGTCAGAAGGTTCGCGGCTTCGTCCTCGCTCATTGTGCCGGTCATTAGTCCGATTTCCGCTTCGGCCTCGGTGAAGGTAACCAGGCGTTGGTACAGCATGGCGGCTTCCAGTTGCGGCGCATCTTCAAACGCAGACCGGCGGGCCAGCACATCCAGCGCATAGGCAGGCCAGCCCAGATCAAATGCAAGCGTGCGAAGTTCGCGGGACAAGAGGGGCAAGTCCTCGCGGCGCTCTTCTTTCATCTCGCGAAAGGCGTGGCCCGGATAATAGGTTTGAAGGATCTCAATCACTGACAGGGCCATTGGATTGGCCTCAAGATATGCGGTCGACACCCGAAGCGGCACAGTGTCGAAAATTGCGAGGCTGGACGGCGCATCATACAGCTGTTCCGGGACAGGTGGGGCAGGGCCTCGCGGAGGTGTTTCGGGTGGCAGAACAGGTGTCAGCTCGTACTCTGGCAGGCGTTGAACCGAGTAGGCCGCCAGATAACTGGACAAATGCTGCAGCGCTCGCTCGAAATTCACAAAGCTCTCAGGCGGGGCGCCTTCGGTCGGCTCTGGCGTTGGTGATGCAACGGGCTGGCCGTCTGCATCAGTCGCAGGTGCCGCCGGCGGCGGAACGAGCGGCGCTCTTTGTTGCCACACCATCATGGCACGGAGCGGATTGTCCGGAATGGCTACATTGTCGAGAAGCGCATTGCCTTCCTCGTCCAAAGGGGCGTGGTCGTTCCAGCGATCAATGAGCAGCTGATCGAAGGCAGCTTCGGTCTCTTCTGCGAGGCGTTGCGCGTTAAACAGGCAGTCTTCTGCATTTGCGACGCCCGAGGTCACCTGCTGCAGCAGCGCGTCATAATAGGCGCTGGTCGCGCCAGCGGTGGCATCGTCCGCGGCCGTTTGCGGCAAGGCTTCAATCGTCGCCAACAGCGCGGTCATCTCCGGCAGCAATAGCCGCTCGACGCCTTCGGCAAGCTGGATCGTCCAGTCAGAACGAGGAAACTCTTCAGTCTCCAACGCTTCCCATTGTGCGCGCCAGGCCTCAAACGCTGTTTCGGACGCGAAAGGCGAACGCGTGATCTGTTCGGTAACGTCGCGCAGAATGTCTTCCGGCGGCACAACACCCGATACGGCGTCCATGGCAAGTCGGCGGTGTGCGCTGCGAATATCATTCGAAATTTCCGGAAGAAGACCCAGCAGCATTGGAACATCAGCCGTTTCATAATCCAGCTGAAGCACGCCCATAATGTCCAGCGCAGCCAGATGTGGCCCGCTTAGCTGGTCGATCGGGTAGGGGCGGGAATAGATGAGACCGGTCTGGCCATGGCTGAACCGACTGACTTCGCCCGCACGAACATAAGCGCCGTGGATTTCCCAGAAGGCGTTGAAGTCCGGCGCATCAGCTTCCGGAGCCTGCAAATCGGACAGCTCCTCCATTGCGATAATCCGGCGCACACGCGCATTCTCAAATGCCGCCGGCCCCGGAACGCCCGTATCCCGTAACCAGACGCGCGGGTTGCGCGTAGGGATGCCATAAAGATCGAGTGGAATCGGTTGCGGCAATTGTGCTTCCAGCTGTTCGAGCTGGATGTAGAGGTTCTGGCGCTGGACCGCAGCGGCTTCCGGTGACAAGGCTCCGTTTTCGGGCTGACAGGCGGCTAGCGCTAAAAGCGCGATTGCCCCCGCCGACAGCCGCAATGGCGCGAATTTTTCCCGGCTCGGGCGCAGTTTGGAAAAAAAGTTAGCCTGCATGGGTGAGTCATCGCCTGTCGGTGTGCGCAGAAGGTTGTCGCAGAAATTGTTTTCCTTTAAGAGGCCTGCTGCACTGTGTTTTGGGAGACTATTATGGAATCGAATCCAGCCGGACAAGGCCCTGCGCTGTCTGGGAACGTCATGTTCTACAAAAAGCCGGAGCCACTGTCTCCGGAAGCTCACGGTTCGCTCGGCGTTAAGCGTATCGATCAGCCGCTCGGCTTCCTGCGTTCCGCGCACGCTGTACCGGTAACTGTAAGCGAATTTGGAATGGCTGCGGCATCTTTCCCGGTCATCTTCGTCGGTAACGACAAAACGCCTGTAGCTGTTATGGGCATCCGTGAAGGTCAGAACCTTTTCGTTGGCGCTGATGGCAACTCTGATCAGGACTTCTACCTGCCAGCATTCGTTCGTCGCTATCCGTTCGTGTTCGCATCTGACAATCAAAGCGACCGTCTGCTGCTCTGCGTTGACCGCGAAGGTCCGATGGTTACAGACCAGCCGGAAGTTCCGTTCTTCGAGAATGGCCAGCCGACTAAGTTCACAAACGACGCAATCGAGTTCTGTAAAGAATTCGAACGTCAGCGCCGCGCGACTATGGAATTCGTCAAGCTGGTCGACAGCTATGGCCTGTTCGAGCAGAAGTCAGTGAACTTCACGCCGCGCGACCAGAACGGCCAGGAAGGCCCTCAGCAGAAAATCGCTGATTACTGGGCAGTTTCCGAAGAGAAGCTGAACCAGCTCCCAGCGGACAAGTTCCAGGAACTGCGCGACAATGGCGCGATTGGCGCGATCTACGCTCACATTCTGTCTCTGCTCAACTGGCAGCGCGTGATCCAGCGTGCTCTGCGCACACCGCCTCCGGGCCAGCCGCTGAGCTAAACTGCTTCGGGGGAAGCAGGAACCACTTCGTCGGGCGCGCAGAGGCAACTCTGCGCGCTTCGTCGTTTTAGGGATGAGATCAACAGATGGGGCATTGTGCCTCACAAACGCGCGAGAGCCCTTTCGTGCTAACTTTTCCCTTTATATTCCATGCTAGACGACAAAACTGTCATTGATCGAGACACAGGTAGTACGCATGCGCATGAATTCTTTTTCCGCTTTTTGGGCAGGTCTGATTGCTCTTATCAGCCTTTCCTTTGCCGGATTTTCTGCGTCGGCATTGCCGCACGATTCAGGTCATGCGCGCGTTGAACTGATCTCGGACCATGTGAGTGTCGTGCCGGGCCAGACGGTACGCGCAGCGCTGGTGCTCGAACTCGATGATCACTGGCATGTCTACTGGAAAAACGCTGGCGACTCCGGGCTGCCAACCGAAATTATCTGGGATGATACGTCTGGTGTGACCGCAGGCGAGTTCAACTGGCCGGCGCCATTCCCGCAGCCGCTCGATATCCTGATGAATTACGGATACGAAGACGAGCTCATCCTGCCATTCGATCTGGTTATTCCTGAAGACGCTGTCGGCAGCGTGACAATGTCGGGCCTCGCAACATTCCTTATCTGCGCCGACATTTGTATTCCGGAAGACGCGCCGATCCGTCTCGACCTCTGGATCTCCGATACGCCTGAACTCAACACAGACCGCGCAGATGTCTTCCAGCGCGTGGATGCCCAGCTCCCAATGGCGTTTGAGGGCGATGCAGCGATTGATCGTAGCTCCGACCCATGGAAGCTCTCAATCGAGAGCGATATCGTGCGCGCTGCGTTTGAAGCAGATATTGCGAATGTGCGTTTCTTCCCGACAGATCATCAGATCCTCCACCCGCCAGAGCAACCGGTCAGCATTGGTCCAAACGGCATCACGCTGGAACTGCAAAGCTCGGGTCGCAGCCGCGTGCCGGACAATATTGAAGGCGTTCTGGTCGTTGAAGATATCGATGCGAACCGTATCTCATTCGAGCTGACTGCACCGGTTGGTGACGTGATTGCGGGCACAAGCGGAACGGTGCTTGCTGGTGGCGCATCATCCTCTTCCGCCTCTGCTCCACCGCTTTCTTTCAGTGGGCTGCTGGCTATCCTTGGCGGTGCGCTGTTGGGTGGTATTATTCTGAACCTGATGCCGTGTGTGCTTCCGGTTCTCTTCATTAAAGCGCGTAGCATTCTGTCTCTGGCGGGCTCTAACGAGATGGGCGAAGTGCGTGCCCATGGCCTGTTCTACACTGCAGGCGTCATCACGTGTTTCCTCGGCTTTGGTATCATTCTCGTCGCGCTGCGCTCAGCGGGCGAAAGCGCGGGCCTTGGCTTCCAGCTGCAATATCCGATCGTGATTGCTGGCCTGTCGCTCCTCATGTTCATTCTTGGCCTCAACATGCTTGGCTGGTTCAGCTTTGGTAGCTCGCTCATGGGTGTGGGTAGCAATCTGGCCGAGCGCGGCGGGCATCAGGGCGCATTCTTTACCGGACTTCTGGCGGCATTTGTTGGTGCGCCATGTATTGGTCCATTCCTTGGTGCAGCCGTTGGCGCGGCCGTAAATCAGCCGCTTCACATTGTACTTCTGGTCTTCTTTACGCTTGGCCTTGGTATGGCTCTGCCATTCCTGCTGGTTAGTCTCGTGCCGGGTATTGCGAAATACCTGCCAAAGCCGGGTGGCTGGATGGAGCGTCTGAAGCAATTCTTCGCATTCCCGCTCTTCCTCACGGCGATCTGGCTTCTCTGGGTTCTTGCGAACCAGTCCGGCGCTGATGCGGTTGCGCTTGTTGGTCTCGTCGCTGTCGGCCTCACCTTCGCTATCTGGCTGCTGAAAACATCGCCGGAAAAGGGCACAGGCCGTAAGATCAGCCTTGGCGTTGCGCTTGTGGTCACGCTCGTATCGTTGATCATTCCGGCGCAAATGCTGATGGGACCAGTTGGTAACTACGCGCAGGCAGGCAGTGCAGGCGGCGCACATGCGGGCTATGACGGCGAATGGTCACCTCAGACGGTCGCAGATTTGCGGGCAGAAGGTCAGGGCGTGTTTGTAGACTTCACCGCAAGCTGGTGCGTGACCTGTCAGGTGAACAAGCGCACGACGCTGTTCGGTGACCGCGTGCAGAATGCTCTGGATGACCAGAATGTGTCCTTGCTGATCGCTGATTGGACATCCCGCGACGATCAGATCGCTGAAGAACTCGCTCGCCATGGACGCGCAGGCGTACCGCTCTATCTCTACTACGCACCGGGCGCGGAAGAGCCGGCTGTTTTGCCGCAAATCCTTAGCCCGTCAATTGTGATAGATACAATCAGTCAGTAGTTCCCTGACCGATGTTGCAGACGGATAGAGTTGTGTTGAAGTTACTTCAACAGAGAAAAGGTTTGATTGCAGGCATGGTGCTCGCCATTGCGCTGACAGCTGGTGCCTTCATTTTCTCGACGGATCAGGGCGACCCGCATGGCGCTCTGACGGTCAGCGCAGATCTGGTGCACGAAGCGAACTGATATCTCCGCCGCCACACTGGCCGTCAATGTCAGAGTGGAGGTTCATCTCGATGACTTCGCCAGCCTCCAATACGATTGCAGCGGCTTCACCTACAGATACAGCATCTTCCAGCATCTTGGAGAGCCGCTCCTCAGCCTGCATCCGCGCCGCTTCAGAGCTGTCATCAGCGAAGGCTGAGAGCTGGAGGTCTGTTTCTTCCGCCATGCCCCGGAATATACAGCCAAGGTCTTCTGGCAGCGGGGCGTCCTCTGAACCGGATGCGGAAAGCCGCGTTGCCGTTCTGCCAAAGCGCTGCAGTCGAAAGCGCAGATCATCGGGAAGCGTGTGCGTGTCCATCGCCTCAATCCGCGTGTGCAGCTCTGCGGCCTCCTCAGACCAGCTTCTGGCCAGGGCAGGGGATGCGCTGGCGGATCCAGCGAACAGAAGGGCGCCCATTACGAGCATAAAAGACGGGGTCGTTTTCATGGCGCGAGTGTCCCGCGTGCCGGTTAACAGACCTGAAAGGCAGGTGTATTTGGGCGTGTGCGACACGTAAAAATATGCGACAGGCAATACATGAGGTTGGCAAGGCGCTCACAAGGCTCTATCCCGACCAAAAATTCCGGCGATATATCATGGCAAAAAACAAGAAACCCAATCCGAAATCTCTCGCTCGCAAACCTCGCGGTTTCCCGGACAAACGGGAAGACGTGCTGAAAGCTGAGCTGGATATGATCCATCGGGTTTCATCTGTTTATCGTCTCTGGGGCTTTGAAGGCATTGAAACCGGCGCATTCGAATATGCGGACGCGCTGGGTAAATTCCTGCCTGATCAGGACCGCCCGAATGCGGGTGTCTTCGCCATTCAGGATGATGACGAACAGTGGATGTCATTGCGCTATGACCTGACAGCGCCGCTCGCGCGTTTTGCGGCAGAGAACTGGGACACGCTGCCTAAGCCGTTCCGTCGCTATGCGTATGGTCCGGTCTGGCGCAATGAGAAGCCTGGCCCGGGCCGCTTCCGTGAGTTCATGCAGTGCGATGCCGATACCGTTGGCGCGAAAGGCCCTGCGGCTGACGCCGAGATGATTGCGATGATGGCTGAAGCCCTCAAAGCGGCTGGTGCGCAGCGTTTCAATGTTCGCGTCAACACGCGTGATCTGATGTCCGGCCTTCTGGACTCCATTGATGCGCGTGATGAAGAAACGCGTCTCACCATTCTGCGTGCGCTCGATAAGCTCGACCGCCTTGGTCTCTCCGGTGTAGCTGATCTTCTTGGTGAAGGCCGTGAAGACGAGTCCGGCGACTATACTAAAGGCGCTGGCCTTGATGCAGAGCGCGTGAAGCGAGTTCTGGCATTTGCCGAGTCCGGTAAATCCTCACGCGGTGAAACGCTTGAGGCTCTGGCGGCAGTCGTTTCCGGCAATGAAGCCTATGACCGCGGTATTGCAGAACTTCGCGAGATTGACGGTCTTCTCTCTGCGATGGGCACGCCGGATGGCGTCGTTGTGTTTGACCCGACAATCGTGCGCGGCCTCGAATACTATACCGGCCCGGTCTTTGAGGGTGAGTTGCTCGACGAAATTCTCGACGAGAAGGGCCGTGCGGTTCGTATCGGCTCTGTCGGCGGCGGTGGTCGTTATGACGGTCTGGTGTCCCGTTTTCGTAATGAAGAAATTCCGGCGACGGGCTTCTCTCTGGGCATTTCCCGCCTTGCAGCCGCAATGTCACTGACAGGTGAGCTGGATGCGCTGTCCGGTCCTGTTGTCGTTCTGGTGCTTGACCGCGAGCATGTCGCTGACAGCCACGTGCTGGCGCATCAGCTGCGTGCGGCGGGTATTCGCTCTGAAGTCTATATGGGCAGCTCCGGCATGCGCCCGCAGATGAAATATGCAGACCGTCGCGGCGCGCCTGCCGTCGTCATCGTTGGCGAAGACGAGCGCCAGAAGGGAACTGTCACGATCAAGGACCTGATCGTGGGTGCCCAGAAAGCCAAAGCGATCAAAGACAATACAGAATGGCGTGAATCGCGTCCGGGGCAGGTTGAAGTCTCGCGTGACGAAATGGTCGCGACCATTAAAGGTATGCTGGAGGCAGACAATTGACCTCATTTCAGTTTGAAGCGATTGGCGGAGACTGGATTGATCCGCCTCTGCTGATCCCTGCGGCTCTGCCGCTGGAGCTTTCAGGTGAGAGTATCCGTTCCCGCCTGATCACCAGCTCTGATACGCCGGGCGAGGAACTGGCGCTGCGCCCCGACCTCACGCTGCCTGTCGCCAACCACTATCTGGCGGAAGCGGGCGGTGAGCCGGTGTCTTATCGCTATTTCGGCCGTGCCTTCCGTCAGGCGCGCACAGAGGGCGAGCCGGTTGAATTCAATCAGACAGGCTTTGAGAATTTCGGTCACACAGATCGCCTTGAGCGCGATGTGGCGACGCTGACAACAATCTGTTCGGAGATTGCAGGCGCAGGCATTCGCAATGCGCAGCTTAATCTTGGCGATGTATCTATCTTCCACGCTGTCGTGGACGCGCTGGCGCTCTCTGATCACTGGGATGCCCGCATCCGCCGCGCAAACAAGCGCCGTGAGGGCGTAGAAGCTGTTCTGGCGAGCGCTGAAGGTCAGACTGTGAAAGCATCGTCTGCACTCGCTCAGACGCTTGCCAAGCTGCCTGCGGACGATGCACGTGACCTGCTTGATGAAGTCATGTCGATTTCCGGAACGGAAGTCGTCGGCGGCCGCACGAAAGAAGAAATTCTGGAACGCCTTCAGGCGCGCGCTGAGGCAGCGAATGCCGGCGCAATGCCGGATAAGGCGCGCGCTGTGCTTGGCGCGCTCAAAGGCGTCTCTGGTACGCCTGACGTGTTCCTTGAAAAGCTTCGCGCCCTCGCAAGCGAATATGCGCTGAACCTGTCATCCGTTCTTGAATACACTGAGAAACTTTTCTCGGCGCTTTCAGAACGCGACATGCCATTCTGGGCGAATGCTCATGTCTCCGTACAGTTCGGGCGTCGTTTCGATTATTATGATGGTCTCGTATTCGAGCTGTATCACGCTGGTTTAACCCGCGAGAAGCCGCTGGCGCTCGGTGGCCGATATGACGGCCTTGTCTCCTGGCTCAGTAAAGGCGCGAAAGATGTGCCCGCTGTTGGCGGCGTTGTACGCCCTGACCGTGTAGACGCAGCACTTAACCTCGAAGGAGGTGCAGCATGACACAGCTTATGCTGGCGATCCCGTCCAAAGGGCGCCTTAAGGAACAGACTGAAGCCTTCTTCGCAGACTGTGGCCTGAAGCTGAAACAAGTTGGCGGCGAGCGGGGCTATTCTGCCGTGCTCGAAGGCGCGCCTGGTATCCAGATTATGCTGCTCTCGGCGTCAGAGATCGCCAAAGGGCTTCTGGACGGTACGCTCCACCTCGGTGTGACCGGCGAAGACCTGTTGCGTGAGCACGCTGACAATTTTGATTCGCAGGTTCATCTGCTGCGCGCGCTCGGCTTTGGGTATGCGGATATGGTCGTTGCCGTGCCGCAGAGCTGGGTAGACGTCGATACGATCGAAGATCTAGAAGATGTCGGCCACGCTTTCCGTGCGCGCCACGGACGCCGTATGCGTGTTGCAACCAAGTATCTGCGTAGCAGTCGCCGATTCTTCGCTGAGCGTGGACTGACACAGTATCGCCTGATCGATTCTGCGGGCGCGACAGAGGCAGCACCGGCGTCCGGTACAGCAGAGCTTATTGTCGACATCACAACGACAGGTGCGACGCTGAGGGCGAACAATCTGAAAATCCTCAGTGACGGCGTTATGCTGAAATCTCAGGCGCAGTTATCGGCGTCTTTGAATGCTGACTGGAATGAGGACGCACTGGCAGCGATCAAGAATCTGCTGGATATTTTTGAGGCACGCCGAGTCGCGCGGGACGTCTCCGTCCTGACAGGTGGGAAGTCTCTCCGGTCCGCAGCCGCATCAATTAGTGATGAGGTCACTCTACTTGGTGATTCTGTGGTTCTTTCGCGCAAAAAGGCAAAATCTGTCGCAAACGCACTGTCTAGCGCGGGCTTTGGCCCGGTATCCGTAGTGAATCCGGAGTTTCTGTTTCTTGAGGACAACGTAGTCTTCGGAGAATTTTCCCGCGCGATTACGCGAAATGCCCAGTAATTTAGCAGCAAGCGCTTAGTTTGTTCCCAAATCCGGTTTTTTCTTGTTGACACTTTGATGAAGCTCGGGCCTTATCTTCTTGCAGTTCGGGAGGAAACGTCCTGCTTTATAAAGAACAAACGGCGCGGCTTTCAGCTGCGCCGTTTATAATTTCAGCCTACTCCATCTAAATCGAAGTAATAACGCGCGCTCTAGTCTTGTTTATCTTGCATAGCATTCAACAAGCGTTGAAAATGTGTGCAGGTATATTGATCTAAATTTGCTGGGCGCCTGTCCGGCTAATTTTGCCGCGTCTCACGCCCTCTGCCGTCCGACATCGTGTATCTCCTTCAAACGCAAAGAGCAGGTCCGAAGACCTGCTCTCGTGCCCTGGGGAGGCAAACGTGAAAGGGACAATGAGAGGCCGCCAGCAGCTCGGGGGTAGGGGGCAGTGATGAATTGCCAGCGACCTTTGTTGTTCCTTGTTGATAAACAATAAGGATTATCTGTTAAACGTCAAGTGAAATCATCGTTATTCGATGAAGTTTCTGTAACGGGCATAGAATTATCCCATATTTCGGTGTCGTTGGGCTGATATTTCATGTTTCGCAGAAATGTTGGACGGTTTGCGCACTTTAGTGCGGATGTTGGTCTGGCTGCGGCAGCACGCCGCAGAAATAATTACAGCGCCATGTGCAAAAAATTTCTACCGGGGCGAGCTATTATGGCTCGGTAAATGTCGAAGTTGTGCGCTCGCTGAAGCGCGAACTCCGGGTCCGTTAATCCTTTGATCCGGTCATGACAGCAACTGGTTCGAAAAGGCGTGAGCGCCGGGATCATAAAGTTCTGATTTCATGACGATTTGCGGTTTATTCAGGAAAAAATGAATAAATATTTCAGTAAATCCGTTAATGTTGAGCCGGTCTAAGACTTTGCGGGATCTGTGTTTCTTAAATGAATAACAGATGTCAGCTTTATTTTAACTCAACTGTTGTTTCTTTTGCCAAATATCAACGCCCTTAAAGAATGTAAGGGTATGAATGGACAAAGGAACTAACGGATGAGAAAGTCTCTTACGGCACTTTCAATCATTGTGGTCTGCTCCCTGAAAAGTGGTCCATTATTTGAGTTAGTTCCGGCTTCAGATATGGAGCTGAGACATGGGCAAGAGATCTACGCCTGAA
>PBNO01000015.1 GCA_002723155.1 Ponticaulis sp.
AACCATCTTGCCCGCGGCGTTCATACCGCCTTACTGTGACGAGGTAGCGGCATGAACGCCGCTACGTGGAAACCGCCGGACTAACATTACCGGTGGACCACCCCTGTGGGGCAGAGCACCCCTAAGTCTTACGCAAGGGATCGAAGCCGAATGGCCGAGACAGAAACACGCTGGCTCGGTTCACGAGAGCCCGGTCGATTGATGCGGTGAACATAGAATCCTCATTAAGGACTGAGAAATTTAACGCCCGCATCTTGAAGGTTTTTTATAAAGGTCCCGACATTATTGAAACCTCGAGAATCTTTTGTGAACGAAAATCTTATCTTTTCTCGAGCTCTTGATAGGGCGACAAAAAATACGTTCACATCGTCTTCATTGCCCCAAAAAGAGTCATCGTTGAATTCCAAGAATATGACCGTGTGGTATTCCAATCCCTTGCTCTTATGGATCGTCATCAGGCGAACGCTGTCATTCCCTTCCATGTTAGAAATACAATTCTCCCATGTAGAACTTTCGTTCGTGCACTCTCGTATAAACTCTTTGAAACCTGCAACAGCGTCCATGAATCGGTCACCGCCACTGTATTCTCTGTAGGCTCGCAAAAATTCATTGGCCGTGATTTTCGTTAGAACTCTATCGACTAGTTCGTCCATAGAGATTTCATTTGGTCCGCGACTTCCAATAAAAGAACCAATGTCTTCGACCAAATTTCTTACAATGACTAGTGAATCACTATGTCCACGATCAGTGTTGATATCGATTCCTCTGACGTCAGCAACTATATCCCTACAAACTTGGAAAGGACTACCTACTCGCACATTGGTCGCAAGTTTCAAAACGGCGATGAGAAACTCGTAAATTCGTTCCTTCACAAGATCTTGAATGGCTATTCCGCCAACTGCTCTGGCTTCATTCCGTATCTTAATCTCTTTATTTTGAAAGGCATCACGAATCCGTTTTTCAACGTCGTCGACCCTTATTCTTGCCAACACAACGATGTCAGACGGGTTTAGATTATCGTTCTGCGCCAACTCATTATGTATAAATTCAGCTAAGTGAAGGCCTTCATCGTTTCTTGTATTAAATACCCAGCCTTCAATTGCATTTTCATGTACGGGATCGTCTATTCGAGCCGCTTCAGTTTCAACGTAGTCGTTGTCAAATGTTCTGGCCAAAGAGTTGATCAGGCCCACAATAGCTTTATTCGACCTGAAATTGAAGAGTAGGCGATTGCTCTCCGCGTTAAAATCTTGTTCGAAGCGATTAAAAATATCCGCCTTAGCGCCAGCCCATCGCATGATGGCTTGGTTCGAGTCTCCAACGGCAGTCATGACGGCCTTTGAGTTTACGAACGCGGCTTTGACCAAAGCATATTGTTGATCGGTGACATCTTGAAACTCATCGAGGAACACATGCGAATATGTATTTTGCAATGCAGATTTGATCGTTTCTTCACGTCTAATTATCCAAGCAGCAAGCAACATTATCATATCAAATGTAATATTCGACCGTGTGACACTTAAATTGTGCTTCCACCATAAGCCCCGTATTTTTTCTTCGTCGGTAGTCGCATTTTCAAGCGGTGTTTCTGGTATCTGCTCATGAACAATTTTCGCCATTTGAGCGTTGTTAAAATTGCGAATAGTCGGAACCTCTCCGCTGTACGCCATTCCGAAATCTTCCCAAATATCTCGATTGGGAAACATGACCCGATAATCACTCGACGGTTGAAGATGTGCCGGCAAGGCTTCACGAAACTGGTCGACAATTCTTTTTGCAAAAGCATGGAGCGTTAAAGATTCAAAGCGTCCTGCAAACTCTAGTGAGCACCTTTGTTCTACTCGCTTTTGTAGATTTCGGGCGGCATCGACCTTGAACGAAATTGCGAGGATTCTCTTTGGGAAGGGACAGACGCCGGTAGCTAAAAGATACGTAGCTCTTTGAGCCAACAGTTCGGTTTTTCCTGCTCCTGGTCCAGCTAAGATGGACGCAGAGGCATTTGCTGTCGCTACTTCCAGAGCTTTCCCCTCCAAGTTAATTCCGGGGGAAGGCAGCCAATCTTCAGGTTTCACTATAGTCATACTGCGCCACCATCCGGATTGCGCGCAGCGCCAGCCAATAACTCTTTTGCTCGCTCCACGAGTGCCCTGAGAGGTTCGGGACAGTTATTTACAATGTCTTGGTCGGATAAGCTCCCTAACGCATTATAGTGGGAGGCTGGTTTTGCTCGAGATTTGAAGAGGTTCTTATAGGCGTGCAATTCTTCATCGGCAAAAGGCTGACCTATTCGACTAAGTTCATCATTTCCTAGTCCTTTCTCGCCAAAAACTGACACAGAAATTTTACCAATGTCATCTTTGGCGGGATCATAGCTTCTCGTAGGCCGATACGCAGAAGGAAATGCCTTGACCATCATCATATCGAGATCAAGATATGTGGAATAGTAGATATCACACTGTCGAAGCCATTTGCACCAACCATCGACGGTAATTCCATCAATTTGTTCGTTTGATGGGATTATCACTTTTGGATCCCGTGGAATACCGGCATCGACCAGCCAATTCACGGCATTCTCTACGCGCCCCATACCTCCACCGTGCCGTCCAAGGTCAAAATCCAGAAGCGTCAAACACGGTATTTTCAAGCCCGCTGCAAGTTTCCACAAATGCTGCGCGTGCCTGCCACCAATTGGGACGAATGCTATAAAAGATGGATCAAGAGGAACGCCTAGGGCTTGAGCAATTCGTGGAATTACAATTCTCTCGCTATCACCCTCACCAATGACAATCAGTCTAGCGAAGTAAATTTCGGGATTTGCCAGGATTGCTTGAGTAACAAATTTGTCTTCGTCCGAACCAGATTCTGGTAGAGGTATGTCGCGAATGTCTGAAACCAATGTTTGTCGGCAGTTTCTGACATACCTTACATTTCGCGGAGCTATGCGCGTTAATATGCTCGTAGAATGACTAGTAACAAAGGACTGGGCATCACCCTCTTTGTTGAGTTTTTCCAATAGCGAAATCAGTCGAGGTAAATAAAAGGGTGACAGGTGGTTTTCCGGTTCCTCCAAAGCAAAAATGGTTAGTGGAGGAGGCGAGAAGTCGAGGGTTTTGAAACCATCTAGTTCTCCAGGTGTGGCCGCCTGCATTTTCCAAATTAAGTTATGTAGTGTCGCCGAAAGTGCAAAGTACAGGAGCGAAACCTGCCCTTCACTCAGCTCTTCAAGTTGTCTCTGCCCTCCACCGGGCGATTTCTCGAATCGTAAAGTGAGCTCCCGAATAAGCTGTTCGAATTCGGTGGCTACCACGCTCACGACTGGATCAGCGTCGTAGTGACCGTCATGGAGCGCGCCCCAAAAAGACTTCAGGTCATCTCTGACTGAACCAACTGCCTTTTCGGCATTCAGACTGGACTCTAAATCCAGAGCGAATTTTCGAGACTTATCTTTTGTCGCTTGGTCCCAATCCGCTGAACGCTCAATTCGCTTCAATACGTTCTTCAACGCATGTCGTGTTACACCAAGCGAATCGCGGTGCGCAGGAATGTACACAAGTTCTGCAAATTGAGTGGCGCGCCCTCTGAGAGGTATTTTGCGCTCATCATCAGGCCCGAATGGTACATCATCAAGAGTCCTGATCGTATAGATTTTTACGTCAATATCATCTTCAAAGGACTCGGAGCGCTTATAGAGGCATTCAAGGGCTATTCGCACTTTGAGAGAACGGTCTTTTGCATTAAAAAATATGTCGTTGAAAACGTGTGGTATCGCATCGGCGTTTTTGAAACCAAACACGACATCGATCACGACTTCTCGTTCGTCAATACTTTGGCTGTCTTCGCCATGGCCGAAATGTACATCTGCTTTCTGTATTCGACGCTCATTGGCTATGGGGGAGAACAACCTTTTTAGCGCCTCTAGAATAGCCGATTTTCCCGCACCATTGTCTCCGACTAGGCCCATGAGACCAGGATTAATAGTCGTTTTTGCAGGCTGATTTCCGAAACATTTGAAGTTTCTGATCGAGAGAGATTCGATATGCACTAGCTGACCTCCAATAAAGAGGCGCTCTCAGGGTCATATTTGCACCCCGATATCGTGCCATCTTTGATCTTCTCGATGGCCTCATCGATGACAAATAACGGAACAAGAAACCACTCGCGTGGCGTGAACGGGTGCCCAAACCGGTCTTTGATTTCGATATTCAGACGAGCGGGCTCAAACACGCGATGTATGATGTTTTCGAGCTTGGTCCGACTGATGTTGAACAACTGATAGGTCGCGACCACCTCGACGCCGGAAAGTAGATAAGTCGCTTCCTTCTCGGCATTCGCTATGCGCTTCTCTACGCTGCCGCCCGTCACACCGATTTTGTGAACGATGTCGCGATTAGCTGCGACCATGGGGTGCTCTGACTTGCTTCTGAGGACATAGACTGTACCTGAGGCCAAGTCTTCATCGTCCTTCTCGCTCGAAAAGAGCGGACCTGCCTTGGGATCAGAAATCCGCCGGCTGGTATCATCTTTGTAGAGCGCGCGCTGCATTGAGCGTAAGAGTAGATCGCTTTCCGTACCGTTGGAATAGATGACGCGCATACGCGCATCCGACTGACCGTTCGGCGCTTTGAACGTCTCACCAACTTCAGCCACATAGGCAACCTGTCCGCCCAGGATGAAGAATTCACCTTTGCGAATATCGGTTTTGAGAAAGCCTGCGTCCTTTCTGATCTGACGCGTGATGCGTGCTCCGGAATCAAGGTCGGCCTGAACAGACTTGAACAATGGCTTGAACTTCTCGAAATCCTCGCATTTCTCTCTCTGTGCAATCTCGTCTGCGGCCTGGCGTTCTGCTGTCGAACGCACATGCTTCAGCTCTGTGATGTCGCTACCGCCCGTGAAGTCCTTCAGGTCATCTGCCAGCGCATCCAGATCGATTTTGCCTTTGTCCTCGGATGCGGTGATTACGTCGCCAGCAAGAAGTCCCTGTCGGTCCAGCGGCGTGAGCAGCTCGCGACATTCCGATAGCTCCCGCAAACGGCGCAGACGGACGGCATAAAGGCGCTCGAAGATATCAAGGTCTTCGCCCTGCCTCGGTGCATGGCCATGCTCGTCAACAAATCGCTGAATCTCCTCAAAGCCCGCAATAATGCGCTCTTCCTTTGGCGAGCGCGCGACCTTCTTCTCTTGCGGCGCAAAATAGGCAAGGTCGGCGGCGAGTTGATCGAGGTCAGTTTTGCTCATATCGACCCTCCGCGCGATATCGCATAAACGCCGCAGCACCCTCGGCCAGCAAACGCTCCCAGCCGTCCTGTGACGTCGCTGAAGGTGGCCGTCCACGATCTCTGGTAAAGTCGCGAGCCTTGACCGCGTAATCGATAGCTTCGTCCGGTGCGATCTTGGTTCGCTTCGCTGAAATAACAGCGGCAACCTGTTTCAGGCTTTCCTCGCTCATGGTTTTCGCGAGGATTGCGTAGGCTTCGCCGAACGGATTGATATGATCGATCAGGTCGATATCCAGCTCGCGGACATCCATCGCAAACTTGCGCACGCCGTCAACAAGAGCCGTATTCCCCTTGATCTCATCACCAGAACTGGAAAGCGCTGCCTCTTTGGCCTTCTGAGTGATATTCAGGGCCGCGATTGCATGCTGGCGAACAGACTCCCGATCTTCGTCATCCAGCTCGGGATAGCGCTCCTTAATGATTTTACCGAGGCGTATCTGCGTTAGTTCTTCAGGGACTAACTCCTCATCGAACAGTCCGCGCTCAATGGAGGTTTTGTCCTGCACAAAGGCTGTAATGACCTCGTTCAGGTCTTCCTGACAAATGCGCTTGGCCTCTTTGCTCTTCGGTTCGACCAGTCCTTCAATTTCAATCTGGAACTGGCCAGTGTCTTCGTTGAACCCGACATTGCACTTCTTGGGATCGTACCCGCCTTCACCATAGTCGAAGTCAGGTGCAGCTTCGTTGTTCGGTTTCTTCGGGACGAAATTGAATTTCGGCGCCAGCACCTGCTCCATAAGCAAGCTCGCGGCAATCGCCTTGAGCGTGTCATTCACGGCCTCTCTCACCAGATCGTCTGCTGCATCCGGCTGTGCGATCAGATTGGTGAAGCGTGCGCTGGTTTTGCCTTCCGCGTCGCGCGTCGCCCGCCCTATAATCTGAACAATCTCCGTCAGACTTGAGCGATATCCGACCGTCAGAGCGTGTTCACACCAGATCCAGTCAAAGCCTTCCTTGGCCATGCCCAAGGCGATGATGATATCGACATGGTCGCGATTATTCTTCTGCGCTGGGTCTTTCAGGGCCCGCGCGACCTTCTCGCGCTTCAGGCTCTCGTCATCGACCAGGTCAGCAATCTTCAGAATTTTCCCGTCAGCGCGCTCGACCAGATGAAAGCCTGTCTCATCGTCAACGCCCTTCCACGTACCGAGCACGTCCATGATGTGCTCAACCTCTTTGTGCTTCTGTTTGGTACTCTCACGCGAGTTCACATTCGGGATATGGATGATGGTTTTCTCATCGGAGTTCAGAACGTCCAGAATGTCGTCAACATAGCTGTCAGTGTAGAAGAAATAGCCGATATGGAGCTGCTTCAGCCAGCGATAGCCATTGAGTTGCTGATAATAGGTATAGGTGACCGTCTCGAACTTCGATTCATCCTGAGGCGAGAGCACGGGCTCAGCGTCACCCCTGAAATAGGAGCCTGTCATAGCTACGATATGGACTTTGTCGCGGGTGATGAACTCGCCCAGATGCTGGCCGAGTTTGTTGTCTGGATTGGCTGAGACGTGATGGAATTCATCAACGGCAATGAGACGATCATCGAAGGCCTCAATACCGAATTTGTCTACCGCGAAACGGAAAGTCGCATGGGTGCAGACCAGAACTTTGTCGTCACTCTCAAGAAAGCTGCCAACCGAGTTAACCTTGCCGCCATCCTCGCCAGGCGCATTGCAGAGGTTCCAGTTCGGTTTGACCTCCCAGTCAGCCCAGAAACCATATTTCGCCAGCGGTTCATTGTTAAAGCTCGAACCGATGGACTTTTCAGGCACGACAATAATGGCTTGTTTTACACCCTGATTGTGCAGCTTATCGAGCGCCACAAACATCAGTGCGCGGCTCTTACCAGAGGCTGGCGGCGACTTAATCAGAAGATATTGCTCGCCCCGTTTCTCATACGCTGCTTCCTGCATAGGGCGCATGCCAAGTTCGTTCGACTTGGTTGAAGCGCCATTTTGCGCATAGCTGACGGAGACCGACGGTACAGTTTTCTTTGGTTCAGTCATGTGTTTGGTCCCCCGCGATTATCGTTATATTTTGCATGGCTATTCATCGCTCCCCCGCCACACTTGCCAATGCCGCTTTCAGCACCTGAAAGCAGACCTTTGCCGTGTGCTGATCTGGCGTAAAACCGGACATCAATTGCTGATACGGATGAATGTAATTTCGAAAGTCTCTGAGGCCGTGGCCGAATTTTTTAATATCCGGCTTGAGCAACCCTATTTCGGACGACGTATCGATGAGCTGCGCCAAGCTCCAGTCGTGGAACCGGTGAACTGATCCATCCGCAGCTCTCGGGCTGCTGGATGCTTTGTTGAACCTCGCAGGTGCCTGTTGGGCCGCCCCCAGCAATACAGCCTCCAGAACACTTCCGCAGAGAAAGATAACCGAGAGGTGGGCACCGGCAGAGAGAGCAAGTTTCGCTTCATTCAGTCTATGCTCGATGATTGGCACAACATGCTGGTCGATGGGCAGTTTTGGAATATTTGGAAACGAGAACTCTTTGTCCAGGAAGTCCGTTTCCGTTTGAGCGGAAGATGGAGAAGCTGACTTTCCAAGAAGGCGCAAGACAATCGCTCGAGACTTCTCAAGTAGCGGCGCATCAAGCTCACGGTTATTTAGATCACAATCGGCCTCGTATGAGTCGATCATTTCATTGAGGACGGTTCCAACTTTCTTATCGTCTTCTTGCTCCCAGAACGCGCGCATCTTTTTGGCTTTAGATGTCCCGTAAGTCTGATATTTGGAGCCGTGAATCTGGATTCTGTGACGAGCAAAAAACTCGCCATACGTTGGATCGGAATAGTCGAGGACATATCCAGACCCCATTCCCAGGAGCTTCTCAAGGTAACGCTTCTCTATGTCGGTCAGACTACTCATGCAGCCTCCCGAGATGATGTCATTTTGGTGTAGAGATCGAACAGCTTCTCCAGACGTTCGGTATCGTTCTTGAATCGCCGTCCAATGTAGATACGCTCCAGCACTTCGTCATTGTGGTGATGCGCAGCACGAAGGTCTGGCGGCATTTGATCCGGATCGTAGAGATCAGCAATGGTCGCTGGGAAATGCGCTTCCCGAGCAAGCAAAATGCCTTCTGCTGATTTAGTCAGGTCTTGCTTGTTCTTTTCAGTGAGTTTCGGAACGGGAAAAGTGTTCCAGCCAAGGGTGTTGGAATATAAGAAATCGTTCCGCATCCTCACACAAACAGTACCGATCCAAACCCAATGAAGACGGGAAAGTATTACAGCCAAGTTCCAGTTGGGCGCATCGTAGAGCGCAAAATTTCGATCTCCAATGATTGAACCCTTCGTAAGTAGGCCAGCGGGCAAAAATTCTCGATTCTCGGAGCTTACGCGAGGAACAACTACAACTTTCTCATTCCCACGCTGTCTAACTTGTTGGAAGGCGTGAGGCGATGACGCCCCGCGTCGGGTCAATTCTTTTTTGCTATTCTTTCGAAAATCAGAAACTCGGGCTAACTTTTCCGAAATCGGTAATATCTCTAGCGCCTCGGCTACGTCATTTTCGTCGATCCAAATGCAAAATCGTAGATTGCCTTTGATAAACTCGGAAGAACCTAAGAAGGGGCGAATGAACTTCCGACACCGATCGTCTCTAGCGACCAACTCCTCAGCTTCATCGAACGTCAACATCAGAAAGCCACCATCTACTGGTTTGTTTCCATTTAGCATTTCAGATAGCTCAGTGAGTGGTCTAGTCTCGGCTTGAACAAGAACGTTTGGCTGAGACACCAAGTAGGCGTTTATATTTCCGACTTCACGCTTTATTGGAGCCTCTTCAGTCGCTTCAAAGATAATTTTTGGTCCAACACCTTGGCTAGACAATCCGATTATGACCACCGTTACACCGGCATTGTGGGAAGCTAAATTCTTCCAATGAAAAGGCGTATGCGCAAATTGAATATCAATGTCGCCTTCCAGCAAAAGGGGCCAAAGTCTAGCAACCTGCTCCCCTTGGCAAATGGATTTCGTGGTAACGAAGGCCCCACTCGAAGGTATTACTCTGGCGTAGTCTGAGAACTTCAAAAGCCAGCCAGCTACGTAATCGAGCGACTTCCAACTGTTAGTTCTGTGATCAAAAAGTTTTTCCAGATCTCGCTTCTGCTCATCGGATTGTACAGTTCCGCCCAAATATGGTGGGTTTCCACAGATGAACGTCTCTCCACCCTCATTCTCAAAATCGATTTCGGGCTGGTCGAGAGGCGTATCAAACAAATCGTCGGATGAAGCTTTTACGCCAGTTCCGGTCGGTGGACACAATGCCAGCCAATCGAGGCGAAGTGCATTTCCGCATGTGATCCAGTTTTCCTTATCGAGTGGAAGAAACTCGGCAAGCGCTTCTTTCTGGCCGCGATAAACCACGTCGCATTGATATTCCGCAATGATGAGCGCAAGCCGCGCGATCTCCGCCGGAAAGTCTCTGAGCTCAATGCCTCGAAAATTGGTGAGAGGTATGTGTGTCTTTCGATCAGGCTCCCCACGACGCTTGTTGATTTCGGCCTCGATCTCTCGCATTTGCTTGTAGGCGATAACGAGGAAATTGCCGGAGCCGCATGCAGGGTCGAAGACGCGGATGTGCGACATGCGTTTGCGCAGATTCAGCAGCTTGCGGTGGTTGTCACCGGCCTCTTCCAGCTTCTCGCGCAGATCGTCCAGAAACAGCGGATTGAGCACCTTCAGGATATTCGGAACACTGGTGTAGTGCATCCCAAGTGAGCCGCGCTCTTCTTCATCCGTGACCGCCTGGATCATCGAACCGAAAATATCGGGATTGATTTTCTGCCAGTCGAGATTGCCGATATGCAGAAGGTATTTCTGCGCGATTCGGGAAAAGACCGGCACCTCCGTACTTCCCGAGAACAGCCCGCCATTCACATAGGGAAAACGGTCAGCCCAACGTGGCAGGTTGGCTTCTTTTCTGTAGCGATCATCCGGCCTGCCTTCATGGAAGGTCGTCGTGTTCATTGCTCGGAAAATTTCGCTGATCACTTCATGCGTGTTTGACGCATCACGTGCAGACATCGTCTCGATTGTCTTCGTGAAGAGGTCCTTATCAGGGAATATGTTAGTGTCTTCTGCAAAGAAGCAAAAAATCAGACGCGCCATGAAGTGGTTCATGTCATGGCGACGTTCAGCGGTTGCCCAATCTGGATTGTCTGTCAGAAGCGTTGAATAGAGCTTATTGAGGCGGCTGGTCGCCCGAATATCAAACGAGCTTTCCCTGATCTGCTGGACCGTCGAGATACCCGCCAGTGCCAGGAAGAATCCGAAATGGTTTGGGAAATCAGGATAAGCACAAGCGACCGTTTCACCTGAGGTCAGGTCTTCGGCTTCGAATTCGGCGCCATCTGTCGCCAGAATGAATTTCGCTTTACCGCGCGTAGTCGCCGTGCTGTCGCGAAGTTCGGAGAGTGTTTCTGAGACTTTGCCGGACTCACAGACCTTCAGGTGAATGTGGCCATGCTGAAGCACGCCTCCAACATCGGACTTGTTGGATGTGCCAGTGCGAAGCTTCTTGATGGTCGTGGCTTTGTTGCCGAAGGCTTCCAGAAACGCATAGGGGAATTCGTCAGCGTCGAATGATGGCTGCTCTGCGAGTTTGCTTATTGCTTCTTCAATCTCAACGGCGTTCAACGCTACACTTCCCCGACTACTAACGACACAAGCACAATCGCCCGCGAGGCGCGGGACGAATCTGTTCTCATTTTCAATGAAGTGAGCCCCGAATCAAAGCCGACAATTCGACTTTCCCCGCACTTGCGCACCTTAACCGGCTGGTTTTGAAAAGGGAACTTTTAGTGAGCAGGTTGTCCCCGAGTTTCTCTGAACTGGGGATAGAGACGGCCTAAGCCGTCTCCCTGTGGGAAAGCAGCCAGTTAGCGGCCTCAGAAGCCTTGGCAGAAGCGGTGAAAATGGCGCGTTTGTCCTCTTTCAGGACTTTCAGCCAGCTCGCAATATAGCCCGCATGATCTTCGCGAGCTTCAGGCGTCAAGCCGAGGTCAGCACAGATAAAGGCTGCACCGAGTTCCGCGATGAGTTCCTCCATGGCATAGCTTTCGGAGCCAAATCGGCCCGTGAGGTCACGATTGAGGCGATGCGTTGCGCCAGACCAATGGGTGAGTTCATGGCATAGCGTGGCGTAGTAGGCTTCGTCAGCGGCCATGGTCTGCGTACCCGTAAAGAGGTTTCGCGGTGGCATACAGATGCGGTCCTCTGAAGGTGAAAAATACGCCTGATCACCGGTCTCCGTGATGTTCGCACGTGTCGAAGCCACAAAGGCTTCTGCGACCGGAATTGGATCGAAGAGAGGATCATCAGGGATAGGATCTGACTGCGGTGGCTCATAGCCTTCAACCTGAGCTGCGTTAAAGACCCAGCTTGCCCGAGCAAAGTGACGAAGCTCGGGAGAGTCGTCACCAGATGTGTCGTCACGCTCAGTTTCGATGGTTTTATAGAATACGATGAGAGAGGCTTTTTCGCCTTTGCGAACTGGGGTTCCACGATCACGCCATTGTTTGAATGTGCCCCAGATCGGGGTTTCGAACTCGCGCGCAAGCGCTTCGACCCAGAGGGATACGACGTTTATTCCGTTATAGGCGTTTCCAGAAACGACATTTATCGGGCGTCCGGTGCATCCACCCCTTCTGATCCAGGGGCGCTGATAGTCTGCTGCGCCACTTTCAAGGACTTCAACGATGCGATTTGTAACAGCTTCATAGACATCGAAGCGTGGTTTTGAAGTTTTAGACATGTCCTGGCTCCTTTCGCTGTTGTGAGGACGCGAAGGGAGAGGCGGAAATCGAACACACGGTTCATCGCTTGTAGAGCGAGAACGGGGAACACGGGACGAAGCGTTGCGGAGGAATGGAGCGGGCCCCCGTTGAACCGTGGGGCTTTCTGCCAAATTCGCGGATTGATCTCACAAACGAGAAAGAGACAATTGGGCCATGTCACTCAAATACGAGCTGATGCCTCAAGTCTGCCAGCGGAGTACGTTGAGCCTGCTGATACGTAGCAGGCGACAGAATAAGCGAGATGCACTTACCAAGACGCCCTACTGTGGTTTTTCCGGAGTATAGCGACGTCTGACAAACGGCAAGCTCTTGGGAGCTTCGGCACTACGTTACGACCAGAGGTGCCAGCATTCATGACGGTGCGCTGAGAGAACTCCGTAACCACAAAAAGGAGTCTCAGATGTTCAACTTATTAAACGGCCTATTCGCGCTCAGCGGGACATATCAATTACAAGCTCAAGCCAAATTGAGGCTCGGCAAGCTGAGGCTAGAAATCCATTTGTGCGCGATGCGGGATGCACTGCCGAGGCGTATCAATCGTGACGCCTGACAAAACGCAAAGTACTGTCCGTCTTGCAAATCAACGATGCAGCGTAAAATTTGCCGTCCATGAATCTGTGCGTCTCAACCGACTTGGTCTCATCCAGAACATTAATTGCACTGTTGAACCGACGAAGCGACCAATCGGGAAAAGCGGCTTTCAGTTCATCCGCATCATGATCTCTGCGTTTGGAATCCACGATGTATTTCGCAAGTGCCAGAGCATCAGCTCGACTGTCCAAGTCCATGAAGTGCCGGTCAAATTCGACAAACATTCCAGTCGTGGGATAGAGGCTGCCGTAGTCTGATTTCAACAAGCCTGCATCTGTAAGGTCTAAAACGCCGACTCGAACTCCATCCTCATCAAGATCGATTGCTGCAACAATATCGGCCATTTCTACAATGGGATCGCTTCGAATGCCGTGCTTGCTCTTTTCAACGAAGAACTTAGCAACGGCTTGAGCTTCCTTAGACCACCCCTCGAGACCAGTTTTCTTGGTTTGGATGTATTTCGGCGGAGGGCCTAGCTCGGGTTTATCACTGACGCCATGCACTTGGTCCACCAGCGCCTGAATTTCCTCTTCATTCTCCAGGTTGAGGTCTGGGCACATTTTGGTTCGAAGAAGAGGCGTCAACTCATCTACACCCAAGCCAACTCGAATACCGATAAATTTGGCGCGCCCCTCTACATCAGCCATGAAGCCTGCATCGATTTCAGAATTTACCCAATTCTTTCCGATTGAGTTCGGTGTCAGAAGCACCACGAAATGTGAGCAGTTGCTCAGGCCTTCGTCCATTTTTTGCCGAAGACTGTCGCCGTAGCGGATTTCCCATTTATCGAGCCACACATTGATCCCCTGAGCAATCAGCTGTCGCGCGAGGGGTTCCGCCAGATCGCGTTTGTCTTCAGACGCGTGCGCGAGATAAATGTTCGGGCGATTTGCGTTTAACGTTTCGACCGCCACGCCCATTCTGCGCTCGAGCAATTGAGCAAATTCCTGCGATCCGTTTGTTGTCAGAACGACGCTCTCTTTGCCGTTTCGACGAACGATAACTTCTGGGTGCTTTCCTGTGGCAGGATCGACAACCGAGGATGCGATAGCATGATATTTATCTTCTATCGTCGTCATAGCCTTTTCCACCATATCCTTCTTGATCCCGTCAAAAAATGCCCTGTGGCTAACCCGCCGACCATTCCGTCGATATTCGAAACCCATTCGCAACCTTCGTGACCACCCATATTCAATCGGAACATTAGATGAACATAATGACCTTATATTGATGCAGTGACAATATAGGTGTCTGGAAAACTCACAGATTTCGACAGATTGACGCCCTTAACTAAGGCATTAACCAACATAGTCTCTCAGCCAAGCTTTGCTCTTCTTCTCCGACCGCTTGGCGGTAGATTGCCGTGCTCTCTAGTTTTGCGTGCCCCATCCATCTTTGGAGTACCGGCTGAGGTATTCCTTGGCTGTCTGCAAACACGCCGAAATAGTGCCGCAAGCCTCTAGGGCAGGCTTGAGCGCCTGCGATTCCAGCCCTTTCCATGATCATGACGACGCGCCGCCAGGCCGTAGAACGGCTGAATTGGAACACTTTACCATCTTCCGCGACAGGCAATCTGACTAGTGTCTCAACTAGTTGGTTCGGAATCGGCACCGATCGCCATACTACTTTGGACCGGCGCTTCAGGGTGAGATACCGAACACAACGTAACTCTCGGTCGATATGCGTGACTTTAAGCGCCAATGCCTCAGAAACACGGCAGCCCGTAAGACATAACAGAAGGCAAAAAGCGAAGGTTGCTAGATCCTCTTTGGACGCCTCTTCAACGAAGCGCTCACGTTCACTGACTGTCAGGTACTTTCGTTCACCAGTTGTCGTGTAAATCCCGTCTTCAGTTTCCATGTCAGCCCTTTGCATTAAGGCCGAAACAGAATGGCCTATTCGGTTGCAAGGTTGCGACTGCAAAAAGTTGCTCTCTGATGAGAGACTTCACAAGCTGCCCTTCAAAAGCGGAAATTACCTCAATCCAAGTCATACAAAATAAAAAGTGGCTCAATACTGAAACAGTATAGGCCATTCGGTAGCATCGTCACGATTTTATCTGATCTTTTGAACAGGTGTCTCGTGACTTCATGCTCTCCCCTTAAATCCGCGCTTGTGGCGCTGATGTCCATTCCTGCTTTCTGTGGAGTAGCTGCTGCTCAATCGCCTGACCGCATGACCCTGCGTGAATCATTTGAACGTCTTCGAGTGGCTGGAGACTTTAATTTACGAGATCAGAGGACGCGCTGTTCTGCTGCCATGGTAAGAGCATCTAACCTCGATGATCCTAGTCCATTGGAATTTTGCCTCGTCGTGATGGAAGAAACCCTGTCCCGTGACCCCGGCGATCAGACTTACATCATGAGACTTTTTACGGACTGGTCGATCAGATATCCTCAAACAATCCTCCAAGAGATCGCTCGTGCATCAATGCAAGATGGACAAGAATTTCTAAGCGTAAATGACATGAGCGGAGCCAGGGTAATGAAACCGCTGAATTGTCAGACCGCATTCGATGCGGGTTTCTTCTTTGGCACTCAGAACCCCACTCAAGACCTCGACCCCAATACCGATGAGGCCACGCACAGGCATAATGCTGAACAGTGCTTTGACATGGAGAGTGATTCAACCAGAGCCAGCTTTCTGGCAGGCATGTCGTTTGGTCGTCTCGCTTCTAGCAGGGACTAAGCGCCTCATCTTTGGCGACGGGTCTGCTGGGGCATGTGCTTTCAGAACGTTCTGGCGTGTCTGTTGCCTCGAGAAAGCTCAGATCGAAGTTCTGTTCCACGATCCCTTCGACAATGGCGAGGGCATCTGATGATACTTGATCCATAGGTTGTTCAGCACGGGATCGCTGTTCTCTCACGTTGGTAATTTCCAGATTGGTCAGTTCTCTTTCAGTCGCCCAACCAGCAACGGCTGATGGCGCTTCAATGCTTCGTTCCTCCAACTCCTGCTGCAATTCTGCTTCCGCTTCCGCCCTTTGTGAAACAACATACTCAGTCGCCTGTTCGCCGCTTAATCCCATGCGCTGTGCTTCCCGCATTGCCATGATCTCGACCTGTCTGAGGTAGCGCTCTTTAGCCGCCTCCTCTTCCTTACGAGCACGCTCTTGTTCTTCTTCGGGTGCGTGAACTAGCGCCATTCCATGGCGGTTGTTCGCAGCCAGCAACGCATCCTGCTTATACTCTTCCACGATATCGCCGCTAGCTTGAGCCGCTTTTCGGCTGGCAAGAATATCAGATCTATTCTGCTCGTATGCGCTGATATCTATTCCACTCACTTCAGCGAGCGACTGAATTCGACTCGATGCTTCGCGTTCGTATAGTCGGAAGTCACTTGCTTCTCGCGAAAGTCGCGCCTC
This sequence comes from Ponticaulis sp., assembly GCA_002723155.1. Taxonomy (GTDB): domain Bacteria; phylum Pseudomonadota; class Alphaproteobacteria; order Caulobacterales; family Hyphomonadaceae; genus Ponticaulis. The sequence goes on from PBNO01000015.1 coordinate 16,049, forward strand.
TTCGGCCTGGAGCATTTGCTCGGCGAGAACGGCTGCGATGGTTTGTTGATCGGACTTTTTCAGTGCGAGCTGGAGCGTCTCCTGCTGCACACGGTTGATTGCCAGTTGAAGGGAAGCTGGGGAAATCGCAATGCCTGCGGACATGCTGGCTTGCAAAGACGAAATCATTCCGAGGTGATCTGCGAGTTCATAATGAACAGCGCTCCCAGCGTCTGGCATGGAAGCAAGCGAACTCTTCAGCATCACTTCCATCGACAATAGCTGCTCAGAAATAGCCTCTACTCTGTTCGCTCCACCGGACATAGATCTCCACATTTGTATCAATATGATATATTTTATTTGTTAACTTTTCGTTAACCAAGCGTAATGGCTTTAACTGCACGGCTTCCCATGAAGCTATGTTTTACCCGCGAATTTGAAATACTTGATGAGAATTAGCGACGCCTCGCTATAATGCCGTAATGACGAATTCTACGCCACACAGACAGCATTTTGAGCCGAAGCTGGAGATACTCCCAGCGCCACAGCTGCGCCTTTGGCCCGAACTCAAGGACACTCCTTCGATGTTCACCCTGTATGGTGGAACGGCACTCGCCCTGCATTATGGACATCGGGATTCAGTGGATTTCGACTTTTTCAGCAATTTCGATTTTGATCCAATGGAACTGAAGGAAAGTGTTCCTTACCTTCAGGACGCGCTCCTCATTCGCACTGCTGACAACACACTGGAATGCCGGGTGGATCGGGGAGGACCAGTTTTAGTCTCTTTTTTTGGAGGCCGAAAGCTCCAAAAAGTGGAGCAACCCTTTTCAAGTACGGAGAATGATCTGGCGGTCGCGTCCCCCAGGGATGTATTGGCGACAAAGCTCAACACCATCCAGAAACGCGGCTCCGCAAAAGACTATATCGATATCGCAGCGGGCCTGAACGAAGGCTGGACGCTGGAACAAGGCTGTGAAGACGCGATCTCGGTTTGGGGGTACAGTTTCGAACCCATGACGTCGCTCAAAGCACTATGTAGCTTCAATGACATTCAGGGCGACCCGCTCCCACAGAAGATACAAGAACAACTTCATTCCGCTGTGTACGCCGTGGATCTTTCAGCTCTGCCATCGCATGACCGAGGTATGGATTTGTAATGGCGGTCAAGCTTCAGATTACTCCCGAACTTGAGCGAGTTGCCAGAAATGTCGTTTGGTTCAGCGATCCCCAAATCATCCAGCGAGACCCAGTGTTTTTTTTGGCGCAAGTGATGGGATATGGGACGAGTTCAGACGTGAGGACTGTTTGGGCACAGGTTGGACGCGAAGGCTTCAAGGAAGCCATGGAGCACCTGCCGAAAGGAATCCTCGATGTGCGATCCATCCATTTTTGGGGCGTCATGACAGACGTCGATGTCACAGAGGCACTCAAACATGCGCGACCATAATCGTACCGCCCTCCCCGAAGCGGATATCCGGCAATGCTGGATCGACGTTGAGTCTTCCGCATGTCGGGACATCGCAATCGAAATTGAGGCCAAGATAGTAGACGGACAGGTGCTCGACGCTCGTGAGCTAAACACGCTGTCGCAAATGACTCAGGCCACCGACGTAAGATTGGACCAAGAGCGACAGATTGTGACCAAAGCCCGCCAAGATCCATCTATTGGGATTGATATCTGAGATAGATCATCAGCCCAACACCCGCGCCGACCAGCAGAAGAGACAGGAACACACCGACCGAAAGGCCCGTGAAGAACGTCTGGCGTTGCTTCTTCTTGTCATAGCTTGTTGTCGCCGTCTTGCCCTTGGCGGTTTCGGTCGCAACGCGAATTTGGCCGGACAGATGCTCGAGCGCTTTACGGTTCTCTTCCTTCAGCGTTCGCACCTCAGCAAACAGTTCGGCGACGATACTTGCGATATCGATGCTGAGGCCTTCCTGCGGTGTAGCAGAGCGTAAACCGTGAGCCGGAGCGGTTTCCTTCAGAAACCGGCTCAGCGTGCCAATAGAGGTCTCAACGCCTTGCTCTGAGCGAAGGCGATCGACGCAGTCTTTCAGCGACACGCCATCTCTACGCCAGGCGATAACAGCTGCGCTGTGCGGTTGTAAGTTCTCATAAGCCATAGGACGTTTTCAAAAGTTCAAAAATTGACCTTGTCGTTGCTTTTGGCAATGAATCAAGCGATTTTGAAACAGTTTTCAATCCTAAGCTAGCCTTAGGGGACATGTCTGCTATACAATTTTTAAGAACTTCTTAATACTTTTTAACTACTTTAGGTTGTGTGTTACGCTTAACGAAATCTCGTTCGTCGTCGGGAGCGGCAAACTATTTTCGCAATTCTCTGCGATCGGCGGACTATTATCTCGAGGGCAAAGACGTCGGTGGAGAGTGGCACGGCGTGGGGGCCGCACGGCTCGGGCTTGCCGGTAAGGTTCACGATAAAGACTTCATCGCCCTACTCGAGAACCGCACCCCACAGGGCGCAAAACTCACCGCACGGGACCGCGCGAACCGCGTGCCGATGATCGACTTCACATTCAATGCACCAAAGTCAGTCTCCCTGCTCTGGGCGCTTACAGAAGATGAGCGTCTGGCGACCGCTCACAAGCTCGCAGTCTCGGAGGCCATGGCAGAAGTCGAAGCCAATATGGAAACGCGTGTGCGCAAAGGGCGACACTTCAACACCGACAATGTCCGCAAGACCGGCAATATCATCTGGGCTGGATTCCATCATGATACGGCGCGACCTATTGACGGTTATCCCGACCCTCACCTGCACACTCATGCCGCTGTCATCAACGCGACTTGGGATGACGAAGAGCGCCAATGGAAAGCGGTCCAGATTGGCAATATCGCAGCAGAGCGAGAATATTACGAAGCGGTTTATCTGGCCTCACTTGCACATCAGATGAAACGGCTTGGATTTGCCGTTGAGCGAAAGGGCAAATGGTGGGACCTGGCCGACATCCCCAAAACAATGCTCGACCGATATTCAAGACGCACCAAAGAAATCGAGGACAAGGCTGCCGAGCTTGGCGACCTGTCCGCTGCCCAGAAAGGCGCTTTGGGCGTCATGACACGCGATGCAAAAGACGAAGCCCTGTTCAGCAGCGATCTACACGCGGTCTGGAAATCCAAACTCCGCTTTGGCGAGAGTGAGCGCATAAATGGTCTCGTCCGGAAGGCAGAGCGGCAGGGTAAAATCGGCCCAACACAGACTGTCACCTCCGCGTGGGAGCATGGATTATCACACGCCCTCGAACGCCAATCGGTGGCCCACGAAAAGAAGGTCATGTCTGATGCGCTTCGTTTTGGCGCGGGCGATGTGAGAGTCGGAGACCTCAAGGCCGTCGCCAGCCTGTCGGGGATTGTTCGAGGGCAAGTCAACGGTCGCGATGTCGTCACGACGAAAGACATGCTGGCCAAAGAGCAGGAAATGATTGCGCTCGCTCGGCGCGGAAAAATGGCCTGTCGGGCACTGGGGCATGGAAACTACGAAATCTCCAAGGACTATCTGAACGATAAGCAGCGAGCTGCCATACAGCATATCTGGAACAGCCGCGATCGGGTGATGGTGGTTCAAGGGGATGCCGGCGTCGGCAAAACCGCTGGGGTTTTGGCTGAGGCCGTCAATGGCCTTCATGCTCAAGGTATCAAGACAGCAAGCTTTGCTCCGGCGTCTGGAGCGGTCAGCGAACTCGAGCGCGAAGTGAATGCGCCCGCCTACACACTTGCCCGTTTGCTGGTGGATGAGAGCCTGCAACGGGAGCTAAGAGGCGCGGTCCTGGTCGTCGATGAGGCGGGGCAGATTGGGGTGCGGGATATGTGCACGCTTCTTCATATTGCTGAGGACAATGCCTGTCGGCTGGTCCTCACAGGAGATACCAAACAGCACGGCGCTGTCGCGGCGGGTGACGCCCTCCGTCTCCTTCAGGAGCGGGCGAACCTCAACACGGCGCAAGTTCAGGAAATCGTCCGTCAGAAAGGCGCTTACAAGCAAGCTGTTGATACAATCGCCAAGGGCGACCTGAAAGGCGGATGGAAACAGCTTGATGCGCTCGGAGCGATTAAGGAAATTGCGAGTGAGGAGCGGTTTACGCAAGCTGCAAACGACTATGTCGAGGCGGTCGCGAAAGGTCAGTCTGCGCTTGTCGTTGCACCGACCCATTGGGAGAAAGACAAAATCACTGGAGGCATTCGCAGTGGGCTGCGCGCGAAGAAGGCGCTCAGCGACGACGAAACCGCCGTGCTGCGCCTGAAGGACACCCGCTGGACTGAAGCGCAACGGCGAGATGCCTCGAACTACGAAGCGGGCATGGTTGTGAAGGCCTTCCAGAACATGCCCCATGGCGTCACCCGAGGAGACCGGATGACCATCATGGGACGAGACGATAATGGTCAGCCGCTTGCAAGAACAGATGCGAGCAACATTTTTGCCCTACCGCTCGACAAAGCGTCAGACTTCAAAGTCTATGAGACAGAAGCATTGCCCCTCAGCTCGGGCGATTTGGTCCGCGTCACTGAGCAAGCTAAAGACCTTAGCGGTAAAAAGCTCGTGACGGGGCAATTGCTGAGCGTGAAGTCGATCAGCAAAAATGGACATATGTCGTTTGAAAACGGTATCGAGCTCAGCCCGAGTTTTGGTCATCTCGACTACGGCTATTGCTCGACCTCTTATTCCTCGCAGGGACGCACCGTTGATACGGTCATTGCCTCAATGTCAGAGCAGAGCAGTCCCGCGATGTCATCCCAACAGTTCTACGTGACTGTCAGCAGAGGCAAGAGCAATATCCGCATCTACACTGACGACAAAGACGCCACCTTAGAAGCAATCAGCAAAAGCGGCGCGCGGGGATCTGCAATCGAACTTCAGGATGGATCACTGTCCTCCGATCTTGCCCCAACTGGCCGAAATAGCCGCGTCCAGGAACAAACAGATTTTGGGCTTCGCTATCGGGCCTTCCACGAGGCTCGCGCAGAACAAAGCCACGCGATTGGCAGGGCTGGCGCACGACCGATTGATCCAGCAATCGCAGCTCGCCAACATGCAGCTTATTCAAGCCAGGGGATAGAGAATGACTTATGAGACTGCGCGAGACCACATGGCCGACAGACGGCGTGATGCACGTCGAATGGAAAGAGACCTCGCCTTTACAACGCTTACCGATCCACGGCTCGGCAATCGAATTGGCTTTCGCTTCAGTAATGGGGCTATGCGCTCACTACCCTACATGCAGCTGATCGAGACCGAGTATAATACCGATGTCGGAATTATCATGAGTTTCATAGGACATAGGGTCACGCTCAGCGGAAGAAATCTGGCCACGCTATACCTGCGGATCGAAGAAGAGTTGATTTGCGAAATTATCGAACGCCACCAGCCTTACGATTTTCAGCCGACTGATTTTGAAGAACGCAACGCCTGGGAAAAGGCGACCTATATCGAGCAAATTGGCTGGGAGGTCATTTAACGCCAAAATCGAGGCAATTCCCGTAAATAATCTATTTATGATAGCGCATATATTGATAACAATCTGAATTTGCGCCCTATTGCTACCCACGGGAGATATTTCTGATTTTTTCTAAAATCTGAAATTGTGGGGAGAGTGGCAATGCGGAAATGGGCAATTTCAATTGGCGGAATGCTTGCGGCGATTTCGATGTGGGGAAGCGCTAGCGCCCAGAGTTTGGTACGGCAGGCAGACGAATCCTGCGGTGATACTGGCTCCGGATACTACATCAATAGATCCGTTAATTTCCCCAGCGACACTCGATACAATCGATATGTCTGTGCCGACTTTTATTTAGGTGCAGGCCAAGTGGGCGTCGTCGCTATCAAACGCACCTCCGGCTCTATCGACCCCGACGTGCTCATCACTCCATTGTTTGATTCACCGGTTACCAGAGGTGAAACCACTGGCAACGAATTGGTCTTGTTCGGGGATGTCGGACGATCTGGTTGGTATAACGTTGTTATCGGAGACTATTCGGGAAGCGGTGGCTCCATTAATTACGCGGTTCACCGTATCGATTTGACGGAAGTTGCAGGAGAGGCGTTACTTCAAACGCTGTTCAGCTTGGCAGCAGAAGAATTTGTTTGCCAGCTTTTTACTGGCCAATCCTGCTCAAACCTCTCCGACAGCGACCGCGACAACATAGGGCGCGGAGTTGGTATTATTGCCAGCACCGTTCAAGGACGAGACCTTACCGAGATTGGCCGGGCAGCACTAATTGACGAGCTTCTGAGGACCGTTGAGAGCGCGGGTTTACCTCGAGAACTGCGGTCGTTCTTTTCGTCGTTCATTTCTAGTTTCGTGGACGACGTCTATCGATACTATTGAGGCAAGTTTGGCGGGTTATTGGGGTCGCCAATGTTAATCCTTGGACCGATAGGCGCGTCAACGTTTCGCGCCTCCTCTAACTCGATTTGCTTCTGAAGGTCGGCCTCAGAGGGTTGACCGAAATTGATCGAGAAGGTCGAGAAGAACTCACCCATGGCCTGCATAAGTTGCTGAACGATGTCTTCGCTGAAACCGCGCTGAACGAGAAAATCGGCAAATTTCTCAGGAAATCCGAGATTGAGTAGCTGACTTGATACGTGGCCAATCTTGCCAAGTTCGCCCTCTACCCGAAATTCTTCCGCGAGCTCCCTGATGGCTTCTTCGGTCATTACTGGGCGTTCGTCTGGGTTCTGATCGTTACTCATCTCATCAATAGTCTTGTTTACACCATTGATATCATACAGATTTATTATCGTTCTTCAATCAATCTCTCAGAATCTCATAGGCCAGAACATTGATCGTGTCGTCGAACCACACGTTCACGAGTTCTTCTGAGCGCTCACAGGCAAGACCCGACCAGCCATCGATTGTCACATCCAACCCCTCATTAACGGCTTCGATAAAGTCGGGACGCTGAAGGTTTTCGGAATTCTCAGAGATCAGAGTTTCTGTAAGCACCGCGCCCGCAATCCCAACGACTGCGCCAATCGCGGTTCCACCTCCAGGTTCAACGAATGTACCAATCGCTCCTCCACCTTCTGCTGCTGCCAGCTCAGTTCCTATTCCAGTGATGACGTTGGCTACGAGTGGCAGAAATGTTTCCAGAAACACAGCTTCAATCGCTGGTGCGAGCACGTAATAACTAAGCGCACCCCCTGCGACATCGGCGACAGCAGTAAAGACGGCCTCGGTTGGCGCACCTTCTGCGGAATAATAGGGTGACTTCCAGTGCTCTGGATCCCAGTCCAGATCGACTTGGAGTATCTCTTCGACATCCGGCTCATCGAGCAAGGTCGTGTTTTCCGCTATATAGGCCTGGAATTGTCTATCGAGATAACTCATCTCGCGGACATAGCGCTCATGCGCCCTCAGGATGGATCGGCGAAGTCGCTCCTGAATAATCGGGTCTCGTATTTCTGGGCGCAACACCGTTCGCTCATATCGAAGCATGAACTTCTTTCTGACAGCCTGCTTTCCTTCTTCAGACACATCTTCGATGTCCAGAGACAGAACAGAGCCAATCATTTGCCCAGCGGCGGTTGCGAGATAATCGTATTTTCTGTTCCAGGAAAAATGCCAATCCGCGAAGTCATCGACGTCATTGTCACGAGACTGAAAGGCAACCTCAAAATCATCCCGAATATCTTCACACAGGCGCTCTAGCTGCACCCGCCGTTCACTTTCTAGTCGCTCAATAAGTTGGTTGATAAAGGATTCCGTCTCGCCCTCATTCGCCAGTACATAGAAGGTCTGTCCGTTTACGTTGGTAAGGCGCATTGGGACATTGCGATTTGACTGGCGCTCAGTATCAACGGTGATCGTTGAATCGCCCGGATGAACGGGCTGGCGATGATAGGCGTCTTCACGCGCTTCATTTATGCGCGCATAGACAATCGGTCCTGCATAAACACAAGCGATCACGAAAAAACCGAGCCCCATCCATTTCAGAAGCTCTTTGATCACCGGTTGATGTCTCCGTGAGATTGGTCGATCCCATGCTGTTGTTCCTGGCCGTAAGATGCTTGATGATAGCTTGCGCCTCCCGTCGCCTGGTCAAAGGCACTCGGTTGAGCTGGTGCGGACACCTGTAGAGACTGCGTCGGCCCCATTCCATTGTTGAGATCGTGCGTGTCATGGATCGAGCCGGGCTGAGCATAGGTCTCAATCGTTTGGCTATGTATCGAAGGCTGATTTTCCGGCGACACGCTGTGGCCTGCATTGCCAAAACCCCTAGATTCATAGAGGCCGTGCCCATAGTTTCCGGTTTGGGACTTACCGAACCATCCTTCTTCAACGACGGTTTGCCGGATATCATTTATTGCTCTGGAAAACTCTCTTGTCGCAGCTGCAAGTTCTTTCTGCGTATTTGATGCAACCCGTGCCATTTCCTGACTTTGCTGCCCACTCATCGGTCTCGGCATAAGATTTCCCCTACATCTAGTTGATGTACTGACTTTATTTTCTCTCAGGTTTTGCGTTACAGCAACCTTACGGGGGAATTTTGATGGGAAACTACCACGCAAAACTCACAACGCCTCTGCTGAGGCTGGGAAAGAAAGATATTTGGACACTTTCTGATGCGTATCGGGGCACTGCCATCTTTGGCGGCACCGGAAGTGGCAAAACCAGTGGCTCGGGACAAAGCCTGGCGCACGCCTTCCTCAAAGCTGGTATGGGGGGATTGGTGCTGTGCGCCAAGCCGGACGAAGCAGAGCTTTGGGTGAATTATGCAAAAGCCTGTGGGCGGGAAAAGTCGGTTGTCCTTTTTCGCCCCGATACGGGAACGCGGTTTAACTTTCTTGAGTATGAAATGACGGTTGGCTCCGGCGGCGTGAACAATGTCGTCGAACTGCTCCTGAAGGTCATCGAGATGTCGAAACGCCAACTGATGGGAAGCAATGAGAACCAGTTTTGGGATGACGCCATTCGAGAGCTTTTACGCAACACGCTCAATCCCCTCTTTCATGCCTATGGGCGGATAGACCTCGATCAGGTCATGCAGATGATCAATTCTGGCCCGCGTAGCGCGATGGAATATAGTGACCCCATCTGGAAGCAGCATTCATTTTGCGCGCAAACATTAGAAAAGCTCGCAACCAATCCGGCCCATCAAATGGACAGTCGATCCATGTGGGTCATTAGAAACTACTGGGAAAATGTGTTTGGTCCTGCGGACACGAAAACGCGGGAAAACATTCGGATATCCTTCACCAGCAAAATGGCCCTTCTATTTACTGGTCAGGAGCATGAGCTGCTGTGCACATCGACAAACGTCGTTCCAGAAATGACGCACGAAGGCGCAATCTGGATCATCGATATGCCCGCGCAAATCTGGTCTGATGTCGGCATTCTCATTCAGAAAATCTGCAAGTATATGTGGCAACGCGCAACGCAGCGACGGCCCAAAACGGGCAAAGAAAGACCTGTCTTTCTCTGGTGCGATGAAGCGCACGTCTTTGTTGATGAGTATGATGAAGACTTCCAATCCATGGCACGGTCTTCAAGCGTCTGTTCGGTGTATCTTTCTCAAGGCATTGACGGCTATATCAAGAAAATTGGTGGATCCAATGCACGCGAGATTTGCGACTCCCTGCTTGGCCATTTTCAAACAAAGATTTTCCATTCCAACAGTAGTTCGAGCACGAATGAGTGGGCTGCCGAACTCATCGGCAAATCGATTCAGGTTCGACGAGGCGTGAATTACGGTGAGAATGAAGGATATAGCGAGAGCCATTCAAGAGGTCGATCGGTGAACGAACAAGATCAGCGCGCAAGCTTCTGGGGACGCGGCAATCGTTCGAAGAATAAGGATCGAGGCTCTCAGGTTGGCTCCAGCTATAGCGAGTCCATGAATGAAGCCCTCGAGTATGAAATCGAGCCAGGCGCATTTGGTCGAGACCTCGCCTCAGGTGGGCCCCATCACAGCTTCATGGTGGACGGCATTTTCTACCAGACCGGTACGATGTTTCGCTCCGTGAAAAAGAACTGGCTCAAAACCCGTTTCCCGCAAAGGATCTGATGCATGCGGTGGCTTTGGATAATACCTGCTAAACTCATTCTTTGGCTTCTCAGCACAAAAGCCTGGCACTTTGTGTGGATCCTCACCTTGGCGTTCGTGTACTTCAATTATCAGTACAGTCAGCTCACGCTTTACGTGTTTTTGGCGATTTTCCCGATTCAGCTGGTCAACTCGATTGCCAACAACATTCTGAACAACTGGGACACCAGCACTGGCCCAAAGCAACCTAAAAGGCCCAAAAATAAGCGCCAGCAAAAGCCGATGGGTTCGAATGGCGGTCAGCTGCCAAACTTTGAAGTCGCGAAAGTTGAAGCGGTTTTGGTGACTGTTGGGACGCCTTCAGGAATTCAGAAAGGTCCGACAATTCGTCAGATCATGCGGGCCCTACCCGAGAATCTAAAGACTTTTATTGGATGGTCCACAAAGCGGGCCGCTAAATAGCTCACTCTTCACGAGCCGTTATTCAGACGGCTCTCGAGAGCTTCAAGGCCGGAAATCAGTTCTGCAAAACTTGGCGGCGTTTCCATGAACATTTCGGCCATTGCCGCGTAATCGGACTGCAATTTAACGACAACATCATCTGAAGGAATCAGCTTGAGTGATCCGAGGACTGCCGTTTCGTAGGATGCCTTGGGGTCAGGAAACATAAGGCTTTTGTTGTGCACGACTTGCGCGAGCAGCTCGACATCGAATTGGTCCGCAATCCCGCCATTCACCAGCATCAATGTATCATAGTAATGACGAGACATCCCGTCTCTCAGTTTTCCGTTGTGGTGGAGCGCGTGAAGGATAGTGACCTTTTCCCAAAACGTTCGCTCAGCGGCGAGCGTTGGAACCGTACACAACGCATCCGGCAGCTCTTCCTGAAACTCTTCCGCCAGATATGGCTGGATGGATTGCAAGCCTGAAGGCTCAGTGTCACCTCGCGCTCCAAATTCAAGCTTGATGCGCGGCTTTATGTAACCCGCACCCGAGCTACCTCCGCCGTCAGACTCGCCGTCGGCCTGCGGATAATTGAATAGTATCGTCTGAGCATCGGGATCGTCAGGATCAAGTTCGACACTCCATCCTTCCAATGTTCCGAGGGCATCTTCGATTGCTTTCGAGAGTTCTGGCAGGATGATTTCCTGAACATACTGCTGAGCTGCCTCTTTCAACTCTCTGCCGCGCTTCTTCCGTTGCTTGCCGCTGATACCCTCTTCCATAGGAGCAGGAACATCACACAAGAACGTCGCATCGCGACTGATTGTGAGATCGATATCTTCTGAAAATCGCTGAATAAGCCCGTATGCCTTTGAGAGTGAGGTTCCACCTTTGAAGGTGAGAGAGCCACTAAGTAACTCGCTCGCCATCAGGCGCTTGAGTGTCCAGCAAACCCAGAAGTCTTTCTCGATGATAAGTGCTGTCAGATCACGCCTGCTGGCGGCCTCTTCGATATATGCTCGGCGATCTTCTGCCGATTTGCGGGCAAAATTATCCATGCATTGCCGCATCAATCTTCAGAACAATATCACCCATCCATCCAGGCATTTGTGCGCGAGAGGACACAAGCGACTTCATATCCCGATCATCAAGCCTCTTCGCCAGCTGATCGATCATATCTGCATCGATATTGCTTCGTCCCAAATGAACCATTGCCTGCAAAACGGCATTTGCGCGGTCAGGCGCGTTATCAATCAGCGGCGCGCGCGCATGCTTTATAGAAAGCGTCCGCCCCGCAACCTTCTTCACGCGCGAAGCTCCATTGGTCGCATACGTCACCTTAGCCGGAACCTGCGTTGAAAGCCCGAGTAAGTTTGCTGCTGCTGCACCAGAAGGAACCAATTTATCCCCGATCTGAGAAGAAACAGCCTGCGCAATTCGGTCCATATCAGGACTTAGAGCGCCAAGTTTCTGGTGCAGACGTGGATAATCATAGAGGCCACGACCAATACGACGGATCGCACCGTCCTTAACCAGACGGGAAAGAGCCATATCGACCGAGCCGCGCGTACCAAAATCAATGAAGTCCTTAGGCGTAAAGGCCCAACCACGGCCCTTCGCTCGAACTCGCCTCATGATTTTATCCGATATCGCAGACATCAATCTCAACTCCTTTATGTTAGATATTACACTATTTTTTTCTAACAAGCAATTATCTTATAAACTTCCTCTATGTGTTGTTTAGTTTCACTTTTGTGAGGACATATTCTATATCGTGCCCTTCTCGTTTCTCAAACAGAGAGCAGGCCAGTTAGGCGGATGATATGCAATGTCTAAAACCCGTTCGGGTTTCTTCAGACACCGTGGATGCTGTTCAGCATCCACTTTGCGAAAGGCTTGGCTTGAGCGGTTCCGCTCGCGCCTTCGCCACGGACATGATTTGCCCGATTACTTTTTCCGCCTCACGTTTACAGCTGCTGCGTTGATCAGGGTCTTGATGTGATCAGCATAGTATTTCTGGATCATTTCCACGCTGGTGCGACAGTTCTTTGCAACCTGATAAATATCGGCCCCCTCCATGAGGCGGAAGCAAATATAGGTATGGCGCAATGAATAGGCAGTCCGCTTCTGTCCTTCTCGATCGACTTTGAGATTGGTTTCTTCGAGGATGCGATTGAACATCTTCTTCGAGAAGGTCGGAAAGATCGGATCGGTCGGTTCGGCACCGGCCCGCGCTTTGAGGCGTTTGAACGGCTGAACCGCGCCAGGCATGCTCTTACAATACCCGACGCCCCGCTTTCCGCGAACTTCGATTTCCAAAATGGTTTCGCCGCTGTCTTTGTCTTTGACGACAGCGACATCGCGATATTCGAGCCGTGATGCTTCGTCTGGCCTCAGTCCGGTGTTCACCATGAACAGCACATAGTCATGAAGCATCAGCGCCGCATTCTTCCAAAGCCCGTGTTTATGCTTCTTGGATTCCGCTCGGGTGGCCTCGTAAAGCTTCTTGTATTCATCCGGAGAAAACCATGCGCGACGAGTAATCTTACCCGACGTTTTGTACGGCATGGAGAAATCGGGAAGCGCACTCATCCAACCATGCCGAAGAGCAGTTTTGAGGACGTGCCTTAGCGCCACGATCTCCGTGTGCATGGTGCTCCGAGAAGGCGGCTTTGGTTGGTCGGGCATCTTGTGGTGAGGTCGCGGGATGGAATGACCCTGTCGGTAGATACGATACTCCTGCACCAAACCTGCCGTAATCTCGGACAAGCCATAGTTTCCGAAATATGGGATGAGATAATTGTCGATCCGCTCCATCAGACATTTGACGTAGATCGGGCTGCGCTCGCCCTCTGTAATAATCTCATACTCGCGCTTGAACTGGGTCGCGGCCTCTTTGAACGTTTTCTCGTTTTTTAACACTCCGTCGCGTACCTTGCCTTTCAGGCCAAGATACCAGTCTTCCGCAAATTCCTTCGCCAACTGAAGGCTCGCCTCGCCGGTGGTTTTCCGGCGGTTCTTGCCCGCGATGTAGGCAGAGCACTGCCACACGCCTGAGTTCTCGCGGCGGTACACATGGACCTTTCCGCCATAAATCGAATGTTTTTCAACAGCTTGCATAAAAACAGCGCCTCCCGTCACTACGCTCGAAAATGTGTAAGAGTTGTGTAACGATTTTAGGCGCCAAAACTCTCGAGATAATGACTATATACTACTGTTTTTATGCTCTTTTTTCAATATTCATTTTTAGGTTGTTATGATTTGTAATCATCAGGTCGCGGGTTCGACTCCTGCAGCCGGCACCACTTTCCCCAAGAGAAAATACATTCCCTTTCAGGGCCCTAAGCGCCGAGCGCGCTCGAGGTCTTCAGGCGTATTGATATTGAAGAACCGCAGATCGTCAGCCGCAAAACTCACGCGAGCTGCTCCAATGTGCGACGCAATCCGGTGCAGAGCGCGTTCACCGGAACCAATCAAAGTATTCACGTCTGGCGCAAGGCCTGCGCGCCACACACCGAATGCAGGCTGAATCCGGTCTCCGGTCTCTGCAAGAACCGCCTGGTGCGGCGCGGCGTTCAATTCGACCAAAAGAGCTTCAGAGAGCGTGGATTTATAAAACGGCGCATCGACGGGGGCCGTCACGATAACAGCGTCCTCACCATAGTGCTCATGGGCATATGTCAGAGCAGCAGATAGAGCGCCCGCTGGCCCTATCATCTCACCGTCAATCAGATGATCGGCGAGCCAGATAATTTCGCCATCCTGTTCAAGCCAGTCTGGCTGTCTCGGGGACACAATAACAATCTCATCTGCAATTGCGGAGAGCTCACGCTGAATGAGCCTCCATAACGGCTCGCCATCATACTCGATCAGCGCCTTAGAGACCCCACCGAGACGACGTCCCTCGCCACCCGCAAAAATGACCCCGATCACTTTCTGATTCACGCCCACAACGCATTTGCCATTTTATCCAAAAGCCTTTTGTTTTCGCGCACGGCTTCTTATAACGCTTGCCGAAGTAAAGCTTCAATTCGAATCTGGTTTATCACAATGATCCAAAACCCGCTCAATGACATGATCAGCTATACGATACGACGTGTCGCGACAGCGATGACATCGGATCTCACAAATCAGTTGGCCGATCTGAAGCTTCGTATCACTGACGCAAATGTGCTCATTCTAATTATGCACAATGAGGGCATCACTCAGAGTGAAATCGGACGCACTTTAGCCATTGCGAGCGCGAACATTGCCCCCGTTATCGGACGACTGGATAAGCGTGATTTTTTGATCAGAATGCCCGTCGATGGGCGTTCGCACGGATTAGCGCTGACTGAAAAAGGGCACAAAATAGCGGAAAGAGTATTCGCGCTAACGAAGGCCGCAGAAGTCAGCGCTCACAAAAAAATTCCTGAAGCGCTTCGTGGTGATATCATCGAAGCGCTCCAAAATCTAAAAGGTGATGCGCCTTAAAAGCGCTCCCGCCAATTGCTCCCAACTAGGAAAGCAAATCCATTCGCTTTTGACGGTCCATCGCTTCGCCCGAACGGACACGTATTGCCCAGCCAGCAATATCGCCGAGGTCTGTTTCAGCGAGGAAAAGCGCCAGCCCTGACAGATCCGCTGCCGAATTTGAACCTGCGTCTTTCGCAGACATGGCTCCGCGCGCCAGATACGTGACGCCAGCCACCCGGCCAAACATCTCCTGATACGCCGTCGCGCCGAAGAGTCGCGTATCCATGTCAGTCTCTTTCATCCATGAGGTGACCTCTTGGAGAGCCCTAATGCCCGCAGCAAGATGAACCGCAACGCGCTTCAGATCAGCATCGCCTGACGCTTCAAATTCCGAACACTTCGCCTCGAAGCTTGCGAGAAGGCGTGGAATAGCCTCGCCTGCTGAAAGGCCTAGCTTTCGCGTAGCAAGGTCAATCGCCTGAATGCCGTTTGTACCTTCATAGATCGGCGCGATACGCGCATCCCTATAAAGCTGCGAAGCGAGTGTTTCGCCCATAAAGCCCATACCGCCATGGATTTGCACACCGAGACTGGCAGATAGGACACCAACATCGGTCGACCAAGACTTCGCGATAGGTGTCAGGATTTCTTCTACCTCTTTTGCAAGCTTGCGTTCGTCGGCCTCGCTACCGGCAACAGACATATCGCTGGACTTCGCGCATTCATAACAGATCGCACGAGCTGCCATAGTACGGGCGCGCATCTGAAGCAGCATGTGCTGAACATCAGGGTGGTTGATGATCGGAGCAGCGCCCTCAACACCTTCAGCGCGCCCCTGCTTGCGTTCCGCCGCAAAGTCGCGAGCAACGCGGTAGGCCGCCTCGGACTGGGCAAGCCCCTGAATGCCGACCTGCAGACGCGCCGAGTTCATCATGGTGAACATGGCCGCAAGACCCTTATTTGGTTCGCCAATCAGCCAGCCTTTGGCTCCGTCATATTCCATGACGCAGGTTGGAGACGCGTGGATACCGAGTTTGTGCTCAAGACCAATGCAGGTAACACCGTTGCGCTCACCAGCTTCGCCATCGGCGTCCGGCAGAAATTTAGGACAAAGGAAGAGCGAAATACCGCGAGAACCGGATGGCGCATCTGGCAAGCGTGCCAGCACCAGATGGACGATATTGTCCGTCAGGTCATGATCACCCCAGGTAATATAAATCTTCTGGCCTGTGATGGCGTAGCTGCCGTCGTCATTCGGCACAGCTTTCGTTTTCAACGCACCCACATCAGAGCCCGCCTGAGGCTCGGTAAGGTTCATTGTGCCAGTCCAATCACCGGAAATGAGCTTTGGCAGGTAGAGCGCCTTCTGCTCTTCTGAGCCGTGCTCGAGCAGTGCTTCAATCGCACCGAAAGACAACATCGGGCACAGGCTAAACGACATATTGGAAGCCTGCACCATTTCCATTACGGCAACGGCCAGCGTGCGCGGAAGCCCCTGCCCCCCATACGCCTCAGGAAATGGCATCCCCATCCAGCCGCCTTCCTGAAAGGCTTTATAAGCATCTTTAAAGCCGGGAGCTGAGTAGACCTGCCCGTTTTCCAGGCGGGCCCCGGTCTTGTCTCCGGGCTGATTGAACGGCGCCAGAACGTCCATGCAGAGCTTTCCAGCCTCTTCAAGAACGGGCGCGACAAGATCAGTATCAAAATCGGGAAACGCCTCAGCGCTCATGTCACCAATCTGCGTGACCTGCGTCAGAATACTCGAAATATCATCGATCGTACGTGGGGTGATCATTCAATCGTCCTTCTATCCCAGAAGTCATATTTATTTTTAGGCTAACTTCTCCAGCCGACGCGAAAGATCAATGCATGACGCAGCGTCAATCGAGACGAAGGCATGACACCTTATCGCCTGATGATTTTGCCGGATCTGATGAGGGACGATGGATCAGAACGTCCGCGTGGATAAACGGGCTAAGCAATGAGGAGTCCTGATTGCCTGCAGGCACGACAATCTGTCGTCCATCTTCGTCATATGCGAGATGCCCGCGCATAAACGTTTCTCGTTGACCGTTCGCAGGGATATCTTCTGCCAGAATCACATTCATCCAGCCTTCTGATAGCTCTGCGCCGATCATCGTCTGAACAAGAGGTTTCAGAAAAATATGAGCGCAGACCAGCGCGGATGCAGGGTTGCCGGGCAGCCCCAGAACACGAGCATCCCCCTTCTTGAAAAGCCAGGTCGGCTTGCCCGGCTTGATCGCGATCTTGGAGAAAACTTCTTCGAAACCGAGAGACTGGAAAACCGGTTTCATATGATCATGGTCGCCGACAGATGCGCCGCCAATTGGCACGTAAAGATCGACCTCGCCTGCGCTCTCAATTCGCCGTGCAATTTCAGCGCGATCATCAGGTGCAGCGCCCAGATCGATAGCCTCTCCGCCCCATGCGTTGATGAGCGCGCATAGCGAATATCCATTCGACGCGATGATCTGGCCTTCAGACAACACGCTGCCCGGCGGACGCAGTTCGTCGCCGTTCGAGAGCACTGCCACTTTCGGGCGTCGATAGACATCAACCGATCCATGATTGGCTGCCGCAATGATAGAAAGATGGCGTGGTGTCAGACGAGTTCCAGCCGCGATCAGCTCATCGCCCTTGGAGAAGTCTATACCTGCACGGCGAATATGCAGGCTGGGCGATTTGGGCTCGATCAGTGTGACGGCATCCCCTTCACGGCTGACATTCTCCTGCATCACCACACGGTCTGCACCGTCAGGTACGACCGAGCCGGTAAAGATGCGGACGCATTCGTTTTCACCGAGATCACCCTTGTACGGGTGCCCGGCGGGCGCTTCACCGACCAGCTTCAGCGTTTTACCTTGTACAAAATCGACATCACGCACGGCATAGCCATCCATCGCGGACATGTTTGATGCCGGCTGGGTAAGTTTAGCGAGAATGGGTGCTGAAAGCGTACGTCCGTCAGCTTCAGCCAGCGGGATGGTCTCGGACCGGGTACGAACGGCACTGGCGCTAATACGCGCCAGCGCTTCAAGTCTGTCGATCAAGGAAAGCTCCGGAAACGATCTGAAATCTCAGATTGTTATCCGTAGAAGCCACACAATGTGTCAACCAGAGCCTTACCAATGCCACCGCTGCAGCGGTAGAAAATCGTCTGTGCGTCACGACGGGACTCAACGAGCCCGGCTGCACGGAGCTTGGCGAGATGCTGAGATACAGCAGACTGGGACTGATCTGTCAGTTCCACCAGCTGGTTCACAGACAACTCACCGCCGCTCAGTGCGCAGAGAATCTTCAGCCGCGTTTCGCTGGCCATAGCTTTCAGCACTTCCGATGCCTCATTGATGCGGTCTGAAACCACGTCAAAGGCTTCCTTTGAGTCTGGATGCAAAACTGTCATCAGGAAAAACGCTCCTCTGTAACCATCATCTCTGCGCCATCGCCATCATCGGTTTTAGCTTCAGGCGGCAGCCACTCTGGTCCCCGCAGAGCAATATAGATTGCAGGGATTACCAGAACAGTAAGCGCAGTAGAAGATGCAAGTCCAAACAGCAGTGAAATCGCTAATCCCTGGAAAATAGGGTCAGTCAGGATCACTGCTGCACCAATCATAGCCGCAAGTGCAGTCAGTACGATTGGTTTGAAACGAATCGCGCCGGCATCAAGCAGAACCTCTTTGAGAGGCGTGGTTGCGTCGGTGCGGTGACGTACGAAGTCCACCAGAAGGATGGAGTTCCGCACGATAATGCCCGCGAGCGCGATGAAACCAATCATTGATGTCGCCGTGAAGGCGGCACCGAACAACCAGTGACCAATCATGATACCGATCAGCGTGAGCGGAACGGGCGTCAGGATGATCAGAGGCACACGGAACGTACCAAACTGGGCGACCACCAGAATATAGATACCCACCAGAGCGACACCGAAAGCCATGCCCATGTCACGGAAGGTCACATATGTGATCTCCCACTCGCCATCCCAGAGAATGGTCGGACGCGTTTCATCTTCCGGCTGACCATACATACGCACAGCTGGTGCCTCGAGACCGACTGCTTCCCAGTCATATTCCGCGATGAGGTCCTGAATCTCGAACATGCCGTAGATTGGTGCCTCATAACGACCGGCAAGTTCGCCCATCACCATATCCGTGAAATAGCCGTCCCGTCGGAAGATAAGCGGAGAGCCCACTTCTTCGGAAACATTCACCAGAGCACCTAGCTCCACAGGCGCAATACCCGGCTGCCCCATACGGCGAGGGACAGGGATCGCACCGATCTCCTGCGTCCATGCGCGCTCAGCACGTGGCAGCCGGATATTGATGTTCAGCGGGTCTCGGCCTTCGCCGCGCGGATTCACGCCAACAGTCTGACCGGAAAACGCCAAAGCGACCGTGTCGAGAATATCCTGCTGCATGACGCCATAATCGGTCGCACGCGGTTCATCAACAGAGATAGACAGACGAGGTGCTGGCGAGCCGATTGAATCGTTCACGTCCACGATAAAGTCTGTCTCTTCAAAGAAGCCACGCACAATGCCTGCCGTCTGACGGCGTGCTTCCGGCGTTGGGCCATAAATCTCTGCCATCAGAGTCGCGATGACCGGCGGGCCAGGCGGCACTTCTACGACGCTTACATTTGCGCCCTCAGGAAGCGGCACATCGAGAACGAGATGGCGCAGCTCCAGAGCTACTTCATGGCTGGACCGGTCACGGTGCTCTTTCTCGGACAGATTGACCTGAAGGTCGCCGAGCTCCGGAGAGTTTCGCAGGAAGTAGTGACGTACAAGGCCGTTGAAGTTGAACGGCGCTGCCGTGCCTGCATAAGCCTGAATTGTCTCTACCTCGTGCACGCCGCGAATAGCGTCTGCCAGCGCAAAGAGTGACCGTTCGGTATCTTCAACAGATGCACCTTCCGGCAGATCGAGAACAATCTGGATCTCAGACTTGTTATCGAATGGAAGAAGTTTCACCGGCACAGCCTTGAAAGCAAACAAGCTCATCGAGGCCAGCGTCGTCACGCCGACGATCAGAAGAAACGTCCATGCAGTCGTTCGCGACTTCACAATCGGCCCGGCCACAGCCCGGTAGAATTTGCTGATACGCGTCTCGGCGTGTTCGTCATGTCCATGATCAGCAAGCTTTGCATTGCCCGCAATTTTCATCAGCAGCCAAGGCGCAATGCCAACCGCAACGAAGAATGAAAACATCATCGCTGCAGACGCATTCGCCGGAATTGGTGCCATGTATGGGCCCATAAGGCCGGATACGAACATCATAGGCAGAAGTGCAGCGATAACTGTAAGCGTCGCGATGATGGTCGGGTTACCAACTTCGGCAACCGCATCCACGGCCGCCTTCACACGTGTCCGGCCATCTTTCATTGCCCAGTGACGGGCAATGTTTTCGATGATGACAATCGCATCGTCGACCAGAATACCGATCGAAAAGATAAGCGCGAACAGGCTCACGCGGTTGATCGTGTACCCCATCATCAAAGACGCAAACAGCGTCAGCAGAATGGTTGTCGGGATAACGATCAACGTCACCAGAGCTTCACGCCAGCCAATCGCAAACGCGATCAGAACAACGATAGACACCGTCGCCAGACCGAGGTGGAACAGAAGCTCGTTGGCTTTGTGGTTCGCAGTCTCACCATAGTTACGCGTGACCTCCACGCGCACACCTTCCGGAATGAGCGTACCTGTCAGCTCGTCCACGCGGTGCAGAATAGCTTCGGCTACATTCACCGCATTTGCACCCGGACGTTTCGCCAGCGCGAGTGTCACAGCAGGACGCGCATCAAACTCGTCAGCGCCGTCATGTCGCTCAAGCGTCCAGACGCGGTCTTCAGTCTCCTCACCGACGACGCGGACTGTTGCGACATCAGACAGATAAACGCTTCGGCCACCCGTGCCCGGAAGCTCCAGACGTTCCAGCTCTGCAACTGAGTTCACGCGGTCACCAGCCTGAACGATAACGCTCTCGCCTTCCTGACGGGCTGTGCCGACAGGCTGCGCGGCAGCTGCTTGCTGAACTGACTGAACGAGGGTTTGAAGCGGCACACCATAGGCTGCAAGCGCCTGTATGTCCGGCTCTACGCGCATCTCAAGAGGACGCCCGCCGACAACATATGTCAGGCCAACTTCATCGACCTTCATCAGCTCTCGCTGAAGCTCGTCCACAATCATACGAAGGCTCGTGTCGGACCAGACGCTGCCCGTCCACTCTTCAGGAGACAGGGTCAGGCTGACAATCGGAACGTCATTAATGCCGCGACCGACAACCAGCGGCATAGGCACCCCATTCGGGATACGGTCGATGTTCGCTCGAATGCGCTCATGTACACGCAGTATGGCGTCGTCGGCATCTGTGCCGACGTCGAAGCGCGCCGTTACCAGCGCGCCATCATCGCGCGACTGCGAATAGACATGCTCGACATTCGGGATCGCCATAATGATCTGTTCGAGAGGTTCAGTTACCTGCTCAACCGTATCGGCAGCGCGAAGACCCGCGGCAGACACCATAATATCTACCATCGGCACAGAAATCTGAGGCTCTTCCTCACGCGGGATCGTCAGAAGCGCGATCAACCCGACAGCCAGGGCTGACAGGAGGAAGAGCGGTGTAAGCGGCGAACGGATCGTCGCTTTGGTGATTGAACCGGAAATATCCGCTTTCATAATCTTACTCCGGCATCGTAATTACGTCGCCTGGGCGGAGACCGGACAGGATTTCGTAATAGCCTTCAGTTTCACCGAGAGGTGCTGCGAGAGCGACCGGCGCATCGACGAAACGCTCACCCACCTCAACACGAACAAAGTCGACGCCATAGCGCGTGGATACATATTCAGCGGGGATACGGGTTGCGCGGCGTTCACCAACAGGTGCAAGCACATCCACGCGTTCACCAACCAGCGCATTGAGACCGCCCTGCACTGTCGCGTCCGCCACAACCGCGCCGTCGCGAAGTTCAGGATAAACCGTGATGATGGTCGCAGAGCGCACTTCATTGCCACGCGATGGCTGGCGCAGAGAGATCGTCTCACCTTCAGCAACCTGAGAGGCATGGCGCTCTGGCAATGACAGGCGCACAACGCCGTTCAGCGTCGCAAAGCTTGCAATCACCTCGCCCGGGTTCACCACAGAGCCTTCAACTACATTCACACTTGTGACGCGTGCATCAGCCGGAGCGAGAATACGGCCCTCAGACTGACGTGCTGCCAGTGCGCGGCGCTCAGCCTGCGCAGAAGCGAGGTTGCGGTTCAGAACTTCGAGCGCTGTACGTTGCTCGTCCAGACGCGCACGAGGAAAGAAGCCGTCTTCGAACAGCGCCTCATTGCGAGCGAGATCCGCTTCAGCTTGCGAAATCTGTGACTGAAGGCCCGCAATACGTGCGTCGAAAGCGGCGAGGCCCGGGCCGATCGTGTCGTCGGTGACAAGCGCAACAAGTTCGCCCGCCTCAACGACCTGACCTTCATCAATGCTGAGACGCGACACAACGCCTTGAAGGCGCGAACGCGCCGTCGCCACGTCACCTGCCTCTATGCGCGCGATCACCGGACGGTAGTCGACCACAGTCATCTCTTCGACTGTAATATTCTGTGCGAGGGCAGCAGGCGCGGCGACAGCAATCAGCGTCGCCAGCGCAGCAAGTTTAGTAGCGGCCTGCATCTTGTACCTGACCTGTAGCTGGATTGATTTTAACGACTGGAAGATTGTGGGTCTTCCACATGCCGATACCGCCCGTCATGTGAGCGGCATCCGCGCCGGTTTCTTTCATGAACATATCAAGCGCCATGCGCGAACGTTTGCCCGAACCGCATTGGAAGATAACGCGACGGGCACCATCGGTCGGGATCGCTTTCGGCTCAAAGGTGGACAGCGGATGGAGCAGCGCACCATGAATACGCTCGTTTGCGAACTCGGCTGGTTCACGCACATCAACGAGCAGAATCTTCTGCGCT
Organism: Ponticaulis sp.; assembly: GCA_002723155.1. Lineage (GTDB taxonomy): Bacteria > Pseudomonadota > Alphaproteobacteria > Caulobacterales > Hyphomonadaceae > Ponticaulis. The sequence continues at coordinate 38,916 of PBNO01000015.1, forward strand.
TTGAGGTCTTCAAAAATGTCTGTTGGCGGCAGATCGCGTCCGTCACTCATCATCTAACTCCCATTTTCTGAGGCACCATTCGGTAATTACACCCCTATCTGCCTCAGTTTAGCATTATCTTATATGCGACATATTGCACACTTTCTAATATTATGATTTTATAAATAATGCAAAACATAATTTTTGGGAGGCTGAGATGGCCAAGATTGTTGTTTTAGGTGCAGGGCTCGGAGGCGTCATCGCTGCTTACGAGATTCGAAATGCGGCTCGCCGCGAAGATGAAGTCGTCGTCATCAACGAATATGACTTCTACCAGTTTGTTCCTTCTAACCCCTGGGTCATCGTCGGCTGGCGAGAACGCAAAGACATTGTTGTCGATCTGGTCAAACCTATGAAGAAGAAGAAAATCGACTTCATCGTTGGCAAAGCTGCCAAAGTTGATCCGGAAGCCAAATGCGTTCGCATGGAAGATGGCTCATCAGTCGATTATGATTATCTGGTCATCTCAACAGGCCCTGAGCTAGCGTTCGACGAAATCGAAGGCCTCGGCCCGCATGGCGGCCACACTCAATCGGTCTGCCATATCGATCACGCAACGGCTGGCTATGCAGCATTTGAAGAGCTGTGCGCTGATCCTGGCCCGGTCATTGTGGGCGCGGTTCAAGGCGCGTCCTGTTATGGCCCCGCCTATGAAACAGCGATGATCATTGAGACCGAGCTTCGCAAGCGCAAAGTGCGAGACAAGGTTCCGATGACGTTTGTGACGTCTGAACCATACGTTGGGCATCTTGGCCTTGGCGGCGTTGGCGACACCAAAGGCCTTCTCGAAAGCGAGATGCGCGAGCGTCACATCAACTGGATCTGCAACGCGAAAGTCAAACGCGTCGAAGCAGACAAGATGATCGTGGAAGAAATGAACGAAGACGGCACGCTCAAGAAAGAGCATGAGCTGCCAATGAAGTTCTCCATGATGCTTCCGGCGTTCCGCGGCATTCCTGCTGTGCGCGATGTTGAAGGCCTGTCGAACCCGCGTGGCTTCATCCTGACGGATAAGCACCAACGTAACCCGAAATATCCGGAAATCTTCGGTATCGGCGTTTGCATTGCTATCCCGCCTGTCGAACAGACACCGGTCCCGGTCGGCGTTCCGAAAACCGGATTCATGATCGAGTCCATGGTAACAGCAACAGCTGAAAACCTTGGCGAAATCCTGCGCGGCAAAGAGCCGACGCACGAGGCCACATGGAATGCGATCTGTATTGCAGATTTCGGCGATGGCGGCGTTGCATTCGTTGCGCAGCCTCAGATTCCGCCGCGAAACGTCAACTGGTCAATGGCTGGCGGATGGGTCCACACTGCCAAGATCGCCTTCGAGAAATACTTCCTGAAGAAGATCAAATCGGGCAAGTCTGAAACATTCTATGAGAATGCCGCGCTGAGCATTCTGAAAACTCATAAGCTCAAATAGGCCGAAAGGAGGCCTTTCCGACCATGACGACAGCCACTTCACATACTCTCGTTTGCACAGAGTGCGGACAGCTGAACCGTGTACCGGCTGGAAAGGCACTTTCTCAGGGCAAGTGCGGCACATGCGGTGTCACACTCGCTACGAAAAAGCCCCGCGACATTGATGGTGCCATGCTGTCCAAGCTGATGGCAAAAGACACAGGCATGTATGTCCTTGATCTTTGGGCACCATGGTGTGGCCCGTGTCGCATGATGGCGCCATCCTATGCCCAGACCGCCGAGGCGCTCGGCGATCAGGTGCGCTTTTTCAAACTCAACACCGATGAAAATCAGCAGGCTGCCGGTCGCTTTAATATTCGCGGCATCCCGACCCTCATCGCGTTCAAAGACGGCAAACAGGCTGGCATCCAGTCTGGTGCTATGCAGAAACCACAGCTCATGGCGTGGACCGGGCAAACCCTCGGCATCCCACAGGGCTGATTACTGAAAGAGTAGACGATGAATCTTGATCGTGCAATTTTCGCCTTCGCTGGTGTCGTGATCCTCGCGAGCCTCGCGCTCGGCTATTACGTGTCACCTTACTGGTTCCTGCTGACAGCCTTTGCGGGCCTCAACATGTTCCAGGCCGCCTTCACCGGCTTTTGTCCGGCGGCGATGATCTTCAAAGCTCTCGGTGTGAAATCAGGCTGCGCTTTCAAATGATGAAATCCTCCCGACTGGGGCTGGCTGGTCTTCTGGCCGCCCTCCTCTCTTCGACGGCAGCGGCGTCTCCGGTGACGCTTGAAGAAGCAATCTCTCGTGCGCTTCTGAATGACCCAAGCATTGAACGCGCCGAGGCGGGCCTGACCCGAGCGACAGCGGGAGGTGACATGGCGCGCGCGGGGCTTGGCCCGCAAGCAGGGATACGTGCAGAAGTTGGCGCGCTGGAAACGGATTTCACCGCAGACAGCATTACTCAGGTGCCCCGTTCCGTCGGCCTTCAAGCCGAATGGAACGTATTCTCCTCCGGTGCCAACGCGGCGGCCGTGGATGCAGCCGATTTTCAGTATGACGCCGCACGTAGCCAGCTTACCGGCCAGCGCGAAAAGACCATTCTGCAAACCTTCGAAGCTTTCGCTCAGGCCTGGCTGGCCGAGCAGGTTCTGAACGTCGCCGACGCACGCGTCGAAACCTTCGACATGCGCCTTCAGGAAACGCAGGCACGTTTTGATCAGGGCCAGGTCACACGGACAGATGTCGCAATGACGGAAGCCCGCCTCGCCTCGTCCCAGGCCCAGCTCGAAGCGACACGTGCCCAGCTTGCTGCGGCCACTGCCCGACTTTCTCGTCTCACCGGTGTTGCTGATGCAAATCCCGTTGGTGAGTTCTCTCTGTCCGAGACAGGCTTTTCGACCTTTGATGAAGCGCTTAACCGCGTTCTCATTCAAAATTCCGACCTTGAAGCGGCGCGTTCCATGCAGAGCGTGGCAGGCTCACGTCTGGAAGAGGCGCGCGCTCGATTTGGCCCGAGCATTTCGGTTCGCGCACGCGCTACGCATGGCGAAGATATGTTCTTCTTCTTCGAAGACCCAATCAGCGACGTGGGCGCTTTTGTAACCGTTGAAATGCCACTGTTCACGAACGGCATGCGTCAGGCGAGCGAGCGTGAAGCACTCGCGGCCCGTTCTCAGGCGACGGCTGACGTGCGCAATGCAGAGCTTATGCTCCGCGAAGCCGTGAGCGGCCTCTGGGGCGACATTCAGGCCCGACGCCTCGCCGTGTCTGCCGCAAGCCGCGCCGAGGCTGCAGCACGCCTTGCCGCGGAAGGGGCCTTGCGTGAACACGAAGCAGGCCTTCGTACACTCGTAGACGCTCTGGATGCGGAAAACGCGTTCCGTGACGCGCAGATCGCCCGCATTCAGGCTGAGACCAGCCTCAAGATCGCAGAGGCCCGTCTTTTGAGCCTCTCCAACGATCTTGAAACAGCCGTTTCCAATTAACGCCACGTGAGTGTGGATTAAGTCGCCAAGCTCTGTCATCTGTATCGCACAGATGACAGGGAGCGACACATGACGAAACTCGCAGACAGACTAAACCTCTCAGGCAAGCTGGCACTGGTGACCGGCGCTTCTGGCGGCCTGGGCGCACACTTTGCGAGGACGCTGTCCGAGGCGGGCGCGACTGTTATCCTGGCTGCACGTCGTCTTGATCGTCTGAAAGCGCTCGAGACCGAGCTCGTCGAAGCCGACGGTAAAGCCTTCAGCGTCGCTATGGATGTCACATCCCCACAATCAGTAGATGACGCCTTCGCGGCAATTGCTGCGGAGTTCGGACGCCCTGCCGATATCATCGTCAACAACTCCGGCATTGGTCAGGCGAGCTGGTTCCATGAAACGCCTCAAGACGAATGGCAGTCCGTCATCGAGACAAACCTCAATGGCGTCTGGCGCGTAGCCAAAGCGGCAACCAATGCGCTGATCGCAGCGGGCCAGCCCGGTTCTATCGTCAACATCGCATCCATCACGGCGCATAAACCTGCCATGATGAACGTAGCTTATTCGGCTTCAAAAGCTGCCGTAGACCATATGACCCGAAACATGGCGGTTGAAGCCGCTCGTCATCGCATCCGCGTCAACGCAATTGCCCCTGGCTACTATAAGACAGATATCAACGCAGACTATCTGGAAAGCGAAGCAGGTGCGCGTATGGCCAAACGCATTCCGATGCGCCGCTTCGGTGACTATCAGGAACTGGACGGCGCGCTGGTTCTACTCGCCTCGGATGCTGCATCCTACATGACGGGCACCACCATTACGGTGGATGGCGGCCATACGCTCTCCCCGCTCTAAGGAACTTACAATGCTAGGCGGGATTGAAGCGGGTGGCACAAAATGCGTCGTTGCGGTCGCAGATGATGATCTCTCGATCATTGCTGAAGCGACCATTCCAACTACAGCGCCGGATGAGACGTTCGCTTCAATCATCAACTTCTTTGAGCAAGCCCAAAGCGAACACGGCTCCGACCTGACGACTATTGGCGTCGCAAGCTTTGGCCCTGTTGGCGTTGATCCCGCTTCCTCCAGCTATGCCGAAATACTTGAGACACCCAAGCTGGCATGGCGCGGCGTTTCATATCAGCGCCGCCTTTCGCACTTCGGCGTGCCTGTCGTTATCGATACAGACGTGAATGGTGCAGCTCTCGCAGAACAGGTTTACGGAGCCGGCAAGAGCTCAGATACCCTCGCCTATGTTACGGTCGGCACAGGCATTGGCGTAGGCGTCGTTCGGGCTGGGAAGCCCCTCTCAGGCTCTTCTCACTACGAGATGGGTCACATCCTGCCCCGCAGGGCTGAGGGCGACACGTTTGATGGTCTCTGCCCTTCGCATGGTGACTGTCTGGAAGGGCTAGCTGCGGGCCCAGCCATCAAAGCACGTTGGGGACACCCACTATCAGACCTCAGCGCCGATCATCCCGCGCACGATATTGAGGCCGATTATCTCGCCCAGTTGGTACATTCAATCACGCTTATGCATGCGCCACACAGCATTGTGCTCGGCGGCGGCGTTATGAAAACCGAAGGCCTTATCGAGCGCATTCGCGTGAAAGCCGAACGCTATCTGGCCGGATATATGAAACATGCTACTCTGGATACCGGCCTTCAAAACTACATCACCAAGCCGAAGCTTGGTGATAAGTCAGGTATCATTGGAGCATTGGCCCTCGCCCGCGCGCGCAACGCAGGCGAATAGGCGTCAGGCTTCGGCCGTTTCAAAAAGCGACTTCAGATCTTTTTTGAGGATTTTACCGTTCGCATTACGCGGCAACGTGTCTTCGCAGAATACGATCTTCACTGGCGCTTTGAATTTAGCGAGGCGTTCCATCACCCATTGCTTCAGCTCGTCTTCGGTTGCGCTCATGCCCGGCGCAAGGTGGACAACTGCCGCAGGCTCTTCACCAAGCGTGCGATGCGGAATACCAATCAGCGCCGCATCTGTGACCGCCGGATGGTCATAGAGAACATTCTCGACTTCCGAAGAATAAATGTTCTCACCGCCCCGAATGATGATGTCTTTCGCACGGTCCACAATGAAGCAGAAGCCTTCCTCATCAAGACGAGCAAGGTCGCCAGTTTTCACCCAACCATCGACGAATGTTTCTTCGGTAGCCTCAGGGCGCTGCCAGTATTCCTGAACAACCATAGGTCCGCGGGCCCAAAGCTCACCGACCTCACCAACCGGAAGTTCTTTAGAGCCATCCGGGCTCATGATTTTAAGATCGGCTGTCGCAACAGGTGGGCCACAACTTTCAGGGCGCGCTTCATAGTCTTCAGCACCGTGGACTGTGACAGTCGCAGAGGTTTCAGTCATCCCCCAACCATTGCCCGGCTCTGCGCCAAAGACTTCGCGAATCTTGCGGACAAGCTCCGGCGCTGACGGCGCACCGCCATAACCAATCGATTCGAGAGATGACAGATCGTACTTTTCACGGTCCGGATGCTCGATCAGCTGCCATGCAATCGTAGGAACGCCACCGGTAGACTGAACCTTCTCACGCTCAATAATTTCGAACGCTTTCACCGTATCCCATTTGTACATGAAGACCAGCGTGTGGCCGGCAAAGATGGAACCCATCATGCGCGCATTCGCTGCCGTAACGTGGAAGAGCGGAATGACCAGCAAACCAACTTTCTGTTCCGGCTCTGGCGGCGCTTCACCGCGACGTAGAGCGCCGCGTGCCGTCGCATATCCGGTAGAAAACACGTTAGTCGTCGCGTTACGATGCGTGCCAACAGCGCCTTTTGGCTGACCGGTTGTGCCAGACGTGTAGAAGATCGTCGCGCGGTCTTCAGGTTTCACCTCTACATCAGGCAGATCCTGATCCGGAAGCGCGTTCCAGCTCGACGGAGCGCCGATCACGCTCTCAAGCTGGATATAATCGTCAGACCCTTCAGAGGCGCGCGACACAATCATTGTCTCCAGCGTGGTCACCTTGTCGAGGTCACCCGAAAGACGGTCGAGGCGCTCATGGTCGCAGACCAGTACTTTAGAGCCAGAGTTTTCAATACCGAAGGCAAGCTCTGCACCCGTCCACCACGCATTCAGCGGAACGATGATGGCACCAATGGAAACAGTTGCGAAATACGCGACCGGCCATTCCGGCAGGTTACGCATAGCGAGCGCTACGCGGTCACCTTTCTTGACGCCCAATTCCTGTAGTTTGCGCGCAAACGCTGACGTCGCGCGGAACCATGAATCGAATGAGACGCGTTCATCCTCATAGATTGTAAAAAGGTGGTCGCCGTGCGTTCGGCCCTGCATTGCGAGTTCGCGCAGTGTATGGACGCCGTTTTTCCAGTCGCGAGTCGGAACGCCGTTTACGTCAACGGTCTCCATCTCAAAGCGCTGGCCTGGCGCACACAAAATTTCGCGGATCTCTGCAAGGCTCTTTGCCGGAAAGGCTGAAGCTGTTGTCATTTGACCTGTCTCCCCATGACACTCTTCCAGGTTATCCCGGATTATTACCTATAGTCATGGTATAGTGGGCTATCAGATCATTCCACTGGTTCCAAATGAATTTTCTGCAGAAGTATCATGCAGTGACGTCGTAGCCGTAAATCCAGTCCATGCGCTGATGAACGATCTCCGGAAGGATATTTCCCGCCAGCCACATCGGCCCGTATGTCATCAGACGCTTCATCGGATTGCGATGATGGAACGTCGTCGCATTCTTGCGCGACAGGGCCTGAACATGAGTTGCGCGGGCGTGTCGACGCGCCTGATAGGTTTTCAGCGCCTCTACGATTGAGCGAGAGCCTTTGAGGCAGGACTTCAGCATCCAGGCATCTTCCATGGCCATCACAGCGCCTTGAGCAACGAATGGCAGCATAGGATGGGCTGCATCTCCGAGTACACACAGGCGTCCATCAACCCAGCGACGAAGCGATGGGCGGTCGAACAATGCCCAACGGAAAAAGGATTCACCCTGCTCAATGATATCACCGATCACCGGGTCCCAGCCTTCGAACTCGGCGCGCAGCTCTTTCTTCTTGCCCTCGATCGACCAGCCCTCTTCGCGCCAGTCATCACGCTCGATCACGCCGACAAGGTTCACAAGCTCACCACCGCGCAGATAATAGGTGACGGCGTGCTTGCCGCGCCCGACCCAGGCGCAGGCCGTAGGGGGTGGCGGATGCATTGTCAGCTTACTGGCCGGCACAACCCCGCGCCACGCAATACAGCCGGTGAATCGTGGCACGTACGGTCCAACGATATGTGCCTGCACGACCGAATGAATGCCGTCCGCTCCGACAAGCAAATCAGCATTGTCCACGTCACCGCCTGACAGATGAACCGTCACGCCCGTGGGCGTTTGCTCCACTGACTGGAGCTGCGTGTTGAACCTGACATCAATGTTCGGCGCTGTGTTGCAAGCATTTTCGAGGATGGAGATCAGGTCTGCCCGGTGAATATGCAGATAGGGGGCGCCCCAGCGGTCTATCGCTTTGTCTTTCAAAGGGATGGTGAAAATCGTTTTACCGCTTTCGCCAAAGCGCATTTCAATGCGTTCCGGTTCGAAAGCAGTTCTGCGCAGTTCGGCCTCAAGACCTAGCGCCTGCATGACGCGCATTCCGTTCGGACCAATCTGAAGGCCTGCACCGACCTCGCCAAAAGCAGCGGCCTGCTCCAGCACGGTCACGTCATGCCCGTCTTCAACAAAACAGAGTGCAGCAGTAAGTCCGGCAATGCCGCCGCCAGCGATCAGAATTTTCATAGGTTCAGAAAGACCTGCTGCCGAGAAATGACAAGTGCGCGTTTTGTCCTGTCCGAACTATTGGCGGACGGTTTTTGGCCTTTTCACGAACACCAGCGCTGCAATCAGAAGGCAAACCATAGCCGTAGCACTGACTGTGAGCGGCAGGTCGTTGTGGATCATATAAAGGCCTGCACCAATGAGAGGCCCAACCACAAAGCCAGCAGGCGGCGCTGCGGCCATAAGCGCGCCAGCCGCGCCTTGATCTTTTGGCTCCACAGCCAGCGTCCCAAGCGCATTCAGCGACGGAACGATCAAAGCCGCGCCGCTCCCCATCACGGCAAACGACATGCAAAGGAAAATAAACGGCGTATGGATGATCGCGGTCGCGTATCCTGTTGCCACCAGAGCCAGCCCTACCGGCAACATAAAGCGCGGGTCCGGCTTGAAACGGTCTACATAGAAGGTCTGTACGAGCACCATGCACACCGCCATTACGGCAAACACCAACCCGCCAAACTCGACGGCCTCTGCCCCCTGAAATCCGAAACGGTCAGACACGAACCAGGCGATCGTTTGCTGCACACAGGCCACCGCCATGAAATAGGAAATCAGGAAGATGATGAACGGACGCACGCGCGGATCCATCAATGATAGTGGCTTCGGGCGCTGGCGCGTTGAATCTGATTCTTCTTTTGGCAAAACAAACAGGAAGATCACGCTGCACATCAAAGAAAACGCGACCGAGCCCCATAGCGGTGCCAATGCACCAAAACGCGCAAGCACGGCTGCTGCTGCAGGACCAAGGATCGAACCGACACTCATCGCCGCGCCGAGAAAGCCAAGGCCGGCAGCTCGGTCATGTGGCGTTGTGGCGTCTGTCATCGCGGCAAATGCCGCCGGTTGAAGGCCTGACGACAAAAGGCCAAATGCCGTTCGCACGGCTGCCAATGCAAAGAAGGCCTGCAGCCCCACGAAAACGCCATGGATCGCAGCATCCAGCGTAAACAGGAAAATCATATTGTTGAACGCCGTCATGAACAGCGCGAACACCATGACCCGCTTACGACCGATCCGCCCGGAGATGCGCCCCCAGACAGGCGTCATAAAAGCAAACAGAAGAGACGACAGCGTCAACATGCCCGCGACCTGAAGCTCGGTCAGACCCGCGCTCCGCGCGAGTGGCGGCGCAACAACGAAACTGATGGTAAAGCCGACTCCCATCGAGAGGAGCCCGAAAGCAATCACCCATTTCTGAAGGCGTGATAATGGCCTGACTGGTGCTGCTTCGCTCATATAACCCCCGAAGACCGCGCTCTATGGTGCGTGTACGAGGCTATATGTATTCGTTTTTAGAATGAAGCCACCCCTCACCTTAGGTAAGGGGTGGCATTCCATTACTTCTTCTGCGGAGCCAGACGGATGTTGAGCTCGCGAAGTTGTTTATCGTCGACAACAGAAGGAGCACCCATCATCAGGTCCTGAGCCTGCTGGTTGAACGGGAAGAGAATGACGTCACGAATGGACTCAGTCTCTGCCAGCAGCATGACGATACGGTCGACGCCAGGCGCGATACCGCCGTGTGGAGGCGCGCCATAGCGGAAGGCGTTCAGCATACCGCCGAACTCTTCTTCAACGACCTCAGGGCCATAACCCGCCAGCTCAAAGGCTTTCAGCATGATATCCGGGCGGTGGTTCCGGATCGCACCTGAAGACAGCTCAACGCCGTTACAAACGATGTCATACTGATAGGCCAGAAGGTCGAGTTTCTTCTCATCCGTATCGGCTGCTTCCAGCGCTTCCATACCACCTTGCGGCATGGAGAACGGGTTGTGAGAGAAGTCGATCTTCTTGTTGTCTTCGTCGTACTCATACATTGGAAAGTCGACGATCCAGCAGAAGCGGAACACGTCTTTCTCGACGAGGTCGAGCTCTTCACCAATACGCAGACGCGCAGGACCAGCCAGTTTGTACGCTGCTTCCTTCTTACCCGCGGAGAAGAAGACGCCGTCGCCATCCTCCAGGCCTGTAGCCTCGAGGAATGCTTTCAGGTGCTCAGGGTCAAAGTTCTTCAGGACCGGGTCCTGGCTGACAACGTTGCCGCTCTCGTCCTTACGCAGACGCGCATAGCCGAGGCCCGGAGCCTGCATCTCTTTCTTCGCCCACTTATCAAAGTCGTCGAAGAATTTACGGGACTGGGTTTCAGTCGCCTTCGGTGCAGGGATCGCAATAACCTTGCCGCCGCCGTTTGTGATCTTCGCAAAGATAGAGAAGCCTGTTTTGCTCTCGTCTTTGAAGAAGTCAGTGACGTCTTTCAGCTCGATCGGGTTGCGCAGGTCCGGCTTGTCAGAGCCGTACTTTTCCATCGCTTCACGGTATGGAATGCGTGGGAAAGGGCCTTCGGCCATATCGCGCTTTTTGCCGTCCCAGTTCTGGAACTCGCGGAATACACCAGCCATGACAGGTTCGATCGCCTGGAAGACATCTTCCTGCGTGACAAAGCTCATCTCGATATCGAGCTGATAGAATTCACCAGGCGAGCGGTCAGCACGTGCATCCTCATCGCGGAAACATGGTGCGATCTGGAAGTAACGGTCAAAGCCGGACACCATGAGCAGCTGCTTGAACTGCTGAGGCGCCTGCGGCAGCGCATAGAACTGGCCCGGGTGCAGACGTGACGGCACGAGGAAGTCGCGCGCACCTTCCGGAGAAGACGCTGTAAGGATTGGTGTCTGGTATTCGGTGAAGCCCTGTTCGACCATTCGGCTACGCAGAGAAGCAATAACCTGACTACGCAGAACCATGTTCTTGTGCAGGCTATCACGACGCAGGTCGAGATAACGGTGCTTCAGACGAATATCTTCCGGATAGTCCGGCTCACCAAAGACTGGCAGAGGCAGCTCAGAAGCTTCCGACTGAATGTCGAGCGTTGCAACCTGAACTTCGATCTCACCTGTCGGCAGATTTTCGTTCACAGTTTCGCTGTCACGCGCAACGACTGTGCCTTCGATCGTGATGACACTTTCGACGCGAATCCGCTCAAGACGTTCAAAATTTTCGTTTGAAGGCGTTACGACACATTGCGTCAGACCATAATGATCGCGTAAGTCGACGAACAGGAGTCCTCCGTGGTCGCGTTTGCGGTGTACCCAGCCCGACAAGCGGACCGTGTCACCCACATGGGTTTGCCGTAGCGCGCCACAGGTGTGCGTCCGGTAGAGATGCATTTGAGGAAGACTCCGTTGATAAAATTATTCTGGCGCGCACACGACACAGGGCACCCCGCCTTGTCAAGCGAGTGAAAGGCAAACCTGCACATGAGCGACACGGATATCGCTGTAATCAAAGAACAAGGCGAACTCAACGCCTTCTGTGACGCACTTTCACAAAGCGACGTCATTTTTGTGGACACAGAATTCCACCGTGAGAGCACATACTGGCCGACCCTGTGTTTGATTCAGGCAGCTGGTGAAGGCGTAGAGGGCATTATCGACCCTATGGTTGATGGGCTCGACCTCGCCCCATTCCTGAAATTAATGGGCGACGAGTCGATTGGAAAAGTTTTCCACGCGGCTCGTCAGGACATGGAAATTTTTTATCGGTTGATGGGTACGCCGCCATCCCCGATCTTCGACACGCAGATCGCCGCGATGGCGCTCGGTCTCGGTGATTCCATTTCTTACGAGAATCTTGTGTCGGGTCTGGCCGGTCAGCAGATCGACAAATCTTCACAGTTTACCGACTGGACGCGCCGTCCTCTCAGCCAGAAGCAGCTCAAATATGCGCTCGGAGATGTAACGCACCTGCGCACGGTTTATGATCGCATGGCCGAAAAACTCGATGAGAAAAATCGCTGGAGCTGGATCGAGGAAGAAAATCAGGCGCTGGCCGCACCAAGTCTCTATAACACCGATCCTGAGAATGCATGGAACCGGATGAAGATCCGTCGCCCTAAGAAAGACTATCTGGCTGTTCTCAAGAATGTTGCGATCTGGCGTGAACGCCTCGCTCAGGACCTTAACCGCCCGCGCAGCCGCATCCTCAAAGATGACGCAATTCAGGAAATTTCCGATCAGCGCCCGCGCACAGCTGAAGCGCTTGAGCGTCTTCGCTCGGTTCCGAAGGGATTTGCAAAATCCCGTCACGGCGCTGGCCTGCTGGATGCGATCAACTACGCTCTGGACAATGTCGAGGAAGTAGCCCCGCAGGTGGAAAAGCCAAAGCATCGCTCTGCGTCGCCAGCCGGTGCGTCAGACCTTTTACGCGTCCTGCTTAAACAGGTGTGCGATGATGAGAACGTCACGCCCCGTCTTGTCGCAAACGCGGCTGACCTGGAACGCATTGCATCAGGCGATGGCGAGTCCACGGCTGTGATGTCCGGATGGCGCTATGACTTGTTCGGACGTCAGGCCGAAGACCTCCTGCATGGCCGTCTCGCTATCACCTTCAATCAGGGCAAGGTCGAGTTGTTCGACACGTCTCAGGCGAGCAAGGCCTAAGGACTATCGGATATCGGCTTCCAGATTGAGCTGGGATGCCAAATGCCCCAAACGTTTTCTAACGCCATCAGACATCAGGTTCTGGTGGCGTTTTTGAATCGTCAGCACGAGCTTGCCATCATCAACGCTTAAAGAAGCGCGCTTAAGTATTCTCTCAGTACGTCCTGAGAATTCGGCTGCGAGCCTTATTGTCAGCGCTACAGTTTTGGCTCTGTCGATCTGCTCCGGTGTCAGAGCCGACGTCTCCAGGTCGGTCGGCGTGAACTTGCGCCAATAGCGGATCGCGGTCACCAGCCCGAGATAAATACGCGCCGGATGGTCGGCGCCCGAATATGGGCCACGCAGCACGATCTGCCGCGCAATATCAGAGCGATGATCCGGATGCATGGTTGCGCCAATGTCCGCCAGCAGAAAGGCTGCCTCATGAAGCCGATCTTCAGGTGCATGGGCATCGCCAAATACAGGCGGAAGCGCGCTGAGGATATCAGCCGAGAAATTATGCAGTTCTTTTGTGAAACCCGCCTGCCGCGAATCCTGCCGCGCGAGACGTGCAACGCCTGCGAAGAGTGGATCAAGCCGCTGGGTTTCTGCCTCCATACCGCTGAAGACAAGCCCTTCGCGGACGCCGTTGGCAGAGACGACAACGTTGTCTGCCTTCGACACTTCCAGCACTGTTTTTAGCGTCAGCGCAGCATACTCGATGATCGGTGTCCGCTTACCGGCCACAGACCGGATCACATCGTCGGGACGCTTCTTCGCGTCCATCAGGAGTTTGCAAAGCGAAATTATCTCCGATGCCGGCACGACATAAGACTGAAGGACCTGAAGCGGATAATTGTTCATCGCCATGTGAATGCTGGCAATCGCACGCCAGGCCCCACCCACCGTGTAGAAATTCCGGCATTTGGGCACCCCGCCCTGTGACTTCAGAACCTTCTTCACATGGCTGGAGAGGCTGGTCTTTTCGTCAGGCTGGAAAGCCTGCAATGCGAACGGACCAAGCTTATAGGTTTTACCTTCGGTTAGCTCGCCTGCATCTGTCGTGATCAACTCGAGGCTCGAGCCCCCGAGATCACCGATCAGACCTGTAGGCGCGCCCTGCCCCGCTACGACACCAAGCGCCGCATAATGAGCCTCTTCGGGGCCTGTGAGCACTCTTACAGGAAAACCGGAGACACGCTCGATCTCTTCGCAGAACGCGTCCCCGTCCTCGGCTTCACGTGTTGCCGCTGTGGCGATAGCGGTCACGTCATCGACGCCCAGAGAAGAACAAATGGCGGAGTAGCGCGATAACGCCTGCAGCGCGGCTTCTACGCCTTCCGGTGAAAGACGCCCGGTGTCCGCCAGTCCGCGCCCGAGACCCGCCATAACTTTTTCATTCAGGCGCGGAACGATACTGCGCCCGTCAATCTGATACACCAGCAAGCGAACAGAGTTCGAACCGATATCGATAACGGCTTGCTGCCGGACAGCCTGCTTTCTGGAAAATCTCCACAAGACGGGTGGTCTGGCAATTCCTGTCGCCATTAAGCCTTGGCCTTCTTCGTTGCTTTCGGTGCCAGCTTGGGCGGCATTTCCATATCGAGCGCTTCACCCCGTCCTGACAAGCTCGGATACTCCATCAGATAATCATGTACGCTGAATGGCTCGCCTTCAGGCAATACCCGCTCATAAGTGCCATCAGATTGCAAAATCCAGCTCTGCGCATCGTCATTGAGGTTCGCGACCATAATCTGGTTGAGCACCTGACGCTTCACAGTTTCATTCTCCAACGGAACGAAGGCTTCCACGCGTCGGTCCAGATTACGGTTCATCCAGTCAGCAGACGAAATGAAGACCTTGGCTTCACGCGATGGCAGCTCATGACCGTTCGCGAAACAGGCAATACGTGAGTGTTCGAGGAAACGTCCGACAACGCTTTTCACCCGGATATTCTCCGAAAGGCCCGGCACACCCGGACGGAGTGAACAAATGCCACGAATGACCAGCTCAATCGGCACGCCTGCCTGACTCGCGCGATACAGCGCATCAATCACCTCAGCATGGACCAGCGAGTTCAGCTTCACCCAGATGCCGGAAGGTTTTCCGGCTTTAGCGTTCGCGATCTCGGCTTTGATCAGCTTCAGAATGTCGTTCTTCATGCTGAGCGGCGACATGGACACCTTCTCCAGCATCGGAGGCTCGGCATAGCTCGTCACATAATTGAAGATACGACCTGCATCCCGACCCAGGGCCTGATCATCCGTGAACAGCGACAAGTCGGTATAAATCTTCGCTGTGATCGGGTGGTAATTGCCGGTGCCGAAGTGCGTGTAGGTTCGAAGCTCTCCGCCTTCACGGCGTACGACCAGACTGATTTTGGCGTGCGTTTTATACTCGATGAAGCCGTAGACGACCTGAACACCTGCACGCTCCAGATCGCGCGCCCAGCGAAGGTTTGCCTCCTCATCAAAACGCGCCTTGATCTCAACCAGTGCTGTGACGTTCTTGCCAGCCTCCGCGGCCTCAACGAGCGCGGCAATAACCGGTGAGTTCTTACTGGTCCGATAGAGCGTTTGCTTGATGGCAATCACGTCCGGATCACGCGCAGCCTGCTTGATGAACTGCAGGACGACATCAAAGCTCTCATACGGGTGATGGACGATCATGTCCTTTTGGCGGATCGCGGCAAAACAGTCGCCGCCATTTTCGCGTACACGTTCCGGGAAACGTGGCTCATAGGAATCAAAGGACAGTTCAGGGCGATCATCGGTGATCAGCTCAGAAAGCTGGGCCATACCAAGAATGCCATCAACCTCGATAATGTCCTGATCTTCCGCGCCGACGCCAGACACGATAAATTTCTTGAGGCTTTCATCAGCACCGCGTTCGAGTTTCAGGCGAACAACTCGGCCACGGCGGCGTTGCTTCAGCAGAATTTCAAACTCGCGGATGAGGTCTTCGGCTTCCTCTTCAATCTCGATATCGCTGTCGCGCACGACGCGAAACTCACAGCGATTAAGACAGCTAAAGCCCGGGAAGATGATATCCAGGAACAGCTCCAGCATGCTTTCCAGCGAGAGAAACCGAATAGACTTCTTCGTCTTCGGTGTCGCTGGCAGCCGGATAAAACGGTCCACCTGAGATGGGAGCGGCATAAGCGCCTTCATCATCTCGCCGGTTGTGTTGTTCTTCAGGTCCAGCGCAATCGCGAAGCCAAGGTTTGGGATAAACGGAAACGGGTGCGCCGGATCAACCGCCAGCGGCGTAATGATCGGGAAGATGTGGTCCATGAAATAGCTTTTCAGCCACGCCTTGTCCGTCTTCGTCACATCCTCGACTTCGAGCACATGAATATCTTCCTGCTGAAGTCGTTTACGTAGCTCGTTCCAGCGCGTCTGCTGGTCAGCCATTAGCCGCAGTGCAAGTTCGTTTACCGATTGAAGCTGCTGCGCCGGCGTCCGCCCGTCCAGTCCCGGACGCGAGACACCCGCACGGACCTGTTCACGAAGACCAGCCACGCGAACCATATAGAATTCGTCGAGATTGTTTGCAGAGATCGACAGGAACCGGAGCTGTTCGAGAAGCGGATGCTTGTCATTGGCCGCTTCTTCGAGAACTCGCTGATTAAAGCCAAGCCAGGACAGTTCGCGGTCGATAAAACGTGACGGCGACGATAAGGTAATCGCCCGCGGTTCGGCAGAACCCGCTTTATGCTCCGAACCGGATTTTGAAATGCTCATATCAGCCTCAAGACAATGGGTCAGACCTCGTCTGTTTCCCACTCTTCGATTAATTCGTTGAGAACGTCGCGGGCAAGCGGAATAGTCGCCGGACGTTTCGTTTCCGTCATTGCTCTGTCCAGACGATCAGCAAATGCTTCAATGGCCTGAAAGCTGCGATCAAGCCGCGGCTCGAGGAAAGACAGTGTTTCTTCGGGGATTCGTATGAACCTTCTGAGACAGGCAGCCCTTAAACGGCGGATAAAGGCTTCATCGTCCATGGCGGGCAGCATGATCGTCGTCATGGCCGCAAGCCGTGAAACCAGGTCCGGCGGCGTGACATGCCATACAGACGGCTGGCCGTGCCCACCAATCAGAATTTTGACACCGCTCTCTTCAGCGAGATTGAGGATCGTCAGAAGGCTCGCAGACGCTTCGACGCGGTGGCAGTCGTCCAGACACAATGGCTGGCTGAGCAGGTCGGACAGCGCTTTGGGATCCAGATTTTCCCAATCCGTTGGAACAAGGTATCGGCCATCAACTTCTTTTGCCCAACTCTTCAGAATACTGGTGACACCGGAGTTCTCTGGTCCAGTCACACACAGAGTAGATTTAGGCCATTCCTGCCAACGCCGAAGCACGCTGAGCGACTGTTGCCCCTGATCATCGGAGAACAACGCATCCAACGGCAAAATCGGCGATGGGAAAGCGA
Source organism: Ponticaulis sp. (assembly GCA_002723155.1). GTDB lineage: Bacteria > Pseudomonadota > Alphaproteobacteria > Caulobacterales > Hyphomonadaceae > Ponticaulis. Next base: position 56,025 of record PBNO01000015.1, read on the forward strand.
GTTTGAATTGCTCACCCGGCATAATCATTCAGCCCTAAAACTGGCGGCTGCCGCCATATTCGATCACCCAGCCATCCGGCGAAGATAACAGATTAATGCCGCGCTGACTGAATTCGGTGCGCAGGCGCTCTTCGCTTCCCGCGTAGGTGAAGGAAACCAGCGCTCCGTCGCGCGCGATTGCGTCTACACGAAAACCGGAAATCAGCGGTGAGTTCGACATAGCAGAGCGCATCGCATTCCAGCTACGCTGATCGGAAAAACGCGCAACGGCAGTGCTGTCTGTTCGCGCTTCATCGCTTCGGACAATGGACTGGCTCTTCCAGGCGGCATCCATATATGCCGATGCCGCAGCGACCGCCTCTTCAAGAGTTTCAACCGAACGAGTACGGCCGATGACAGTTTGTCCCGCCGCCGTCATACGCGTGAGGTTCACCGCATAATCGCCCTCAGTACCGACAAGGCCCGCGAAAATAGCGCCTGTAGCGCCCACAGAGCGCACTTCCGGCGCAACGGCAGACCAATCTGCGACTGAAGAGCGAGGACGCTGAGACGTCGTGTAAGGGCTCAGAGCGCCTTCATCAGAGCGCGGCCACACTGCAGCCCAATCGGCAACGGGCGCCGCACTTGCCGAAACAGGGACCAGCAAAACGCGCGACGCCTGCTGATCGATGAATGGCACGCCGCGCTGAGACAGCTGCGCACGCAGGCGGATCGGGTTGTAAACAACGGACAACTCTGCACGATAAACAGTTGTCGAACGGCGTTCGTTATCAACGTCTACCGCCGCAGCCAGTTCGTTGGCGTTTGAATAGCTGTAGAAATCCTCGCCGAGCAGCGCACGATCTTCTTCCAGCGTCAGCCGCTCGATAAGACGGTTCAAACCAATGATTTTGGCTTCAGCCACCGCCTGCGCTTCGGCTTCTCGCGTCGTATTCGCTGTGTGATCCACTGGAATGTTGGAAATCGTGTAAACATCACGCAGATCAGCGTGAGCTGACGTCGCGCCCATGAAAAGCGCGATAACTGCGCTCAGCAATACGGAAATCTTTTTCATACGACTCGTCCTAGCAGTCATTTATTCAAGTTTAAAGACAGAGAATATGGCGAGAACAGGGAAGCCATGCTAACGGGGCCTTCATGACAGATTCCTCTCCTATGACCTACCGCCAGGCAGGCGTTGACATCGATGCAGGCAATGAGCTGGTCGACAAGATCAAACCGCTGGCAAAATCGACTTTCCGTCCGGGCGTTGCATCCGACCTCGGCGGCTTTGGTGGCCTCTTTGATCTGAAGGCTTGCGGGTATGATGATCCAGTACTGGTTTCAGGTACAGATGGCGTCGGCACGAAGCTGCTGCTGGCTCAGGAAGCTAACTTCCACACGACAATTGGCATCGACCTCGTTGCCATGTGTGTGAATGACGTTCTGGCGCAAGGCGCTGAACCGCTCTTCTTCCTCGACTATTTTGCCACCGGCAAACTGGAGACCGATACTGCTGCGGAGGTAGTTGCAGGTATCGCTGAAGGCTGCCGCCAGAGCGGATGCGCGCTCATCGGGGGCGAGACCGCCGAAATGCCGAGCATGTATGCGCCGGGCCATTATGACCTCGCAGGCTTCGTCGTTGGCGCAGTTGAACGCGCGAATATTCTTCCGAAATTGGACGAGATGGCCGAAGGCGACGCGCTTATCGCAATTTCGTCTTCCGGGCCGCACTCCAACGGCTACTCACTGATCCGCAAGATCGTAGAGCGTTCAGGCCTCGAACTTTCGGCAGACGCGCCATTCGCGGAAGGCAAATCGCTTGGCGAAGCCCTGCTGACACCTACAAAGCTTTACGTGAAGTCCGTTCTGCCACTCATCAAATCCGGCCACGTTAAAGGCCTCGCCCACATCACTGGCGGCGGCGTGACCGAGAACCTGCCGCGCATGCTTCCGGATACACTCGTGCCGGTACGCGACGGCGATGACTATACGCCTCCCGCCGTATTCGAATGGATGCAGTCAGTCGGCAATGTCGAAGACGCTGAAATGTGGCGCACCTTCAATATGGGCATCGGCATCATCCTCGCTGTCGCACCAGAAAAAGTGGAAGAAGTTCTGGCGGCCCTCCGCTTCAACGGGGAAGAAGCGTTCCTGTATGGACATCTGAAAAATGCCTGAGCGTGAAGAACCGGTCCGCCTGGCGATTTTCATCTCCGGCCGCGGCTCCAACATGAAAACTTTGGTGGAAGCCTGTCTCGACGGAGACGTGGTGGCAAAACCGGTTCTCGTGCTATCCAATTCCTATTCTGCTGCTGGCCTTGAATGGGCCAGTGAGCAAGGTCTGCCAATTGCAGCGATTGATCACCGCGCGTACGACGACCGCGAATCTTTTGAAAAAGATGTTCAGCAGACGCTAGAGCTTCACAATGTGGAATTCATCGCACTGGCTGGCTTCATGCGCGTTCTGACAAGCTGGTTCACCGAGCAATGGGAAGGCCGGATGATCAACATCCATCCATCCCTTCTGCCTAAATATCCAGGCCTGCACACGCACAAGCGTGCCATTGAAGCCGGAGACGCCGAAGCGGGCTGTTCCGTACACTGGGTCACTGAAGGTGTGGATGAAGGCGCTGTGATTGATCAGGAGCGCGTTGCAATTCAGGAAGGCGACACGCCAGACACATTGGCCGAGCGTGTCCTTGAGCGGGAGCATATCCTATACCCGCGTGCCCTTGCCAAAGCGATTGACGACTTTCTCGATCGCGAAGCTGAAGACGCAGCCGAAGCTTAGGCTCGGCTTCCTTCTACCCCTCTATCCCGATCACGCCAGGCGCGCCCGAGCACGCTGAACGCCATGCGCAGCAGAATGAGCGCAAGTACGCCAATCGCCGGATCACCTATCGCGAGCAACGCAAAGGCACCCGCAAACACACCGATATGAAGAACAATGATACGGCCATAGGGGGAGAACATTTCTTCCTGCGGCGATGCATACACACGCTTCCCACCCGGCCAATAGTCCATCACGGCGGCGATAAGCTGAAAAACAAAGATAAGCCCCATCGCATAGAGCGCCGCCGGATAGGCCGTCACAATAGCGCTAAGCATCTCGATTATTGCATCAGGACCTGGCGGGCCCATCCCAATGTCTGCACCGGGCAAATTGATGAATGAAAACAGAAAAATGCCGTGCCCAAAGCAGAACATGCCGTAATGTACGCTGAAAAATGCGGCGAGGAAAAAGCCGAAGACCGAGCCAATTCCACCAAGCGTCAAAACCGACGACGCAATAATTCGAAGAAATGTGACGACGCCAATAATCACATTCTCTGCCCAGTAAAGCAGAACCAGAGGCGCTGCGCCCCAACCAAAGAAAAAGACCAGAATGACAGGCACAAAGTCTACTGCAATGGCGAGCCATGTGAGCGGGTCTTTGATGGCGGCCTGCCAGAAGCTCGGGCGCAAGTAGTGAATCATGGAAACGTCCCCCGCCGTGAACTTACGGCAAGGGAAACAGTTTGCAATTCACCCGTTCAGGGGAAAAGACGCTTAAGCTGGCTCAGCCCAAAGGTCGTAATGGTCTGCGCCAACGACGCGCGCTTCAACGATCATGCCCGGCTCCAGCTCGCCGCCTTCGGCTAGCTCTACAGTACCGTCAATCTCAGGCGCGTCAGCTTTGGTTCGGCCAATAGCGACGTCACGGTCTTCGTCGACACTATCAACGATGACATCAACGATTTTACCGATCTGTGCTTTGGAGCGTTCTGCAGAAATTTCTGCCTGAACTTCCATGAAGCGATGCCAGCGCTCTTCCTTGACTTCTTCCGGCACATGATCGTCCAGCGCGCGGCTTTCCGCGTGCTCGACGTTTTCATACTTGAAGCAGCCCGCGCGATCGATCTTCGCTTCGCGCATCCAGTCGAGCAGAAACTCGAACTGTTCCTCGGTTTCACCCGGGAAGCCCACAATGAAGGTCGAACGGATTGTGAGGTCCGGAACATCCTTGCGCCACTGGAGAATACGCTCAAGCGCCTTGTCACCGCCCTGACCCGGGCGACGCATACGCTTCAGAACGTCGTTGTGAGCGTGCTGGAACGGAATATCGAGGTAAGGCAGGACATGACCTTCCGCCATAAGCGGCATGACTTTGTCGACGTGCGGGTAAGGATACACATAGTGAAGGCGAACCCAGGCATCGAGAGTACCAAGACCTTTGCAGAGATCGAAGAAACGCGTCTGATATTCTTCGTCCTTCCACATGCGAGGTTCGTACTTCACATCAAGGCCGTACGCCGACGTGTCCTGACTGATGACCATCAGCTCCTGAACACCAGCATTCACCAACTGCTCAGCTTCACGCAGAACATGGTCGATCGGTCGAGATACGAGGTCACCGCGCAGTTTCGGAATGATGCAGAAGCTGCACTTGTTGTGGCAGCCTTCTGAAATTTTCAGATAGGCGTAATGGCGCGGCGTGAGGCGCAGGCCAGTTTCCGGAACAAGGTCGAGATATTTGTTAGGTGGCGGCGCAACGTTCTCGTGCACCGCATTCATGACCTGCTCGTATTGGTGTGGGCCTGTGATTGCCAGAACCTTAGGGTGGCGCTCACGGATAACGTCCGGTTCAGCACCGAGACAGCCCGTCACGACGACTTTGCCGTTTTCGGCAATCGCTTCGCCAATGGCGTCGAGGCTCTCGTCCCGCGCAGAGTCGAGGAAGCCGCAAGTGTTCACAAGAACGAGGTCTGCGCCTTTATAGTCCGGCGCTATCGCATAGCCTTCAGCGCGCAGACGGGTCACGATGCGCTCGGAATCAACAAGCGCTTTCGGGCAGCCGAGAGAGACGATGCCTACTTTCGGCTGCGAGTTTGTTTCTACAGGTGCATTGACGGTCATAACGGCCTCAGTTTCCGGGGAGCGCGCGGCTGTACCTGAAAATAGCCGGTTTGAAAACCATCACGCTTCAGCAAGAACGCCCTTTTCGATCAGGTAAGTCTTCAACTCACCCTCTTCGAACATTTCTTTTACAATATCGCATCCGCCAACAAACTCACCTTTTACGTAAAGCTGAGGAATTGTCGGCCAGTTCGAGAACTGTTTGATGCCTTCCCGGATTTCCATGTCTTCCAGAACGTTCACGGACTCATAGTCCACCTGAAGATAGTTCAGAATCTGGGACACAACGGAAGAAAATCCGCACTGCGGGAAGGTTGGTGTGCCCTTCATATACAGCATTACGTCGTTCTTATCGACCTGAGAGCGGATTGTGTCCTGAACACTCATGAAAGTTCTCCTTAAAACCTATCGCGGAAGTGAGGCTTTTGGGACCAAATATCAAGGCCTCATGCCGCAAATGTTAGCGCATTTCAGCAATTTGCCTGATGCCATCCCGCATGGATATCCTCGCCTGCCACCCTTCGGCGGCTGGCCAGGTCTGCAAGCGATCTGCATCTGCGCGTTTGATCTGAGCATCGGACAGGTCCGCGCCCTGCCCCATAATCTTACGGCCTATCTGCAGGACAAAGCCCGGCACGCGTGCCGTAAATACAGGCCCGGACACTTCATCAGCGATCATCCGGTAAATGGCTTTCATCTGATGGACGTCAGGCCCACCCGCGCCAACTTTCAGTATTGGCTCGGACTGTCTTTTCAGGACATGGACTGTCAGCGCCGCGAGATCATCATAGTGCACTGGCTGCTGACGCGCCGTACCCCCTCCCATCAAAGGCAGAACCCGAAACCGCTCGGCCAGACCGATCAGGCGACCGATATTACCGTCATTCCGGTTTCCATAGATCATGCATGGCCGGATGATGGCCAGCTTACCGCCTGTCAGGGAAGACACTTGCTCTTCTTCAGCGCGCAGCGCCGCATAGACCGGAGACTCAAAATCGATCCCGACATTGTTCGAGGAAAACAGGATGAGGTGCGCGGAGCTTCCCTTCGCCCTGAGTTGGCGCGCGGTCGGTCCACTGCTGGAGAGGATCGGACAGAAAATGATTTGCTCGCAGTCGGCGAGCACACTCGTTGCATTTTCAGGGTCATCGAGATCAAGCGTTCTGATCTCGACACCGGTCATGCCCTTCGCCCATTCAAGTTTGGACGGATCGCGGGAGGTCAGAACAATTTCGTGTCCGTCAGCATCTGCGCGGAGCAAATCGAAAATGGCGCGACCAAGCGCGCCAGATGCCCCGATGATCGCTGTCTTCACAAACTCGCTCTACGCTGGTGCAGACGTTTTGAGCTGCAGCGCGTGCAGAACGCCGCCCATTTTGCCGTCCAGCGCGGCATAAACCATCTGGTGCTGCGCCACGCGCGGCTTACCGCGGAAGCTCTCGGACACGATCTTCGCGCTCCAGTGATCATCATCACCGGCGAGATCTGTCAGCTCGATTTCAGCGTCCGGAAAAGCTTCACGAAGCATTGTTTCCAGTGTGTTGCGGTCCATTGCCATGTCAGTTCACCTGTGCGCCGAAGTCATTGATAAGTTTCTGCAGAGCCAGATGCCCATTGCTGATTTCGAGCGCAAGGGCCGGATCCGCAAAATCTGCTGCGCTCAAGGTTTCGCGATAATGGGCGCGCACCCAATCCTGCAACGCATCAATCTTCTGATCATCCAGCAGAAACGCCTGATTCACGCCGCGAAGCTGCTCTTCGGTCAGCACGACACGCAGACGCAGACATGCTGGGCCACCACCATTTCGCATGGACTGGCGCACATCCACATAATGCACACGCCCGATCGGCCCGTTGCTTTTCGTCATCGCCTCACAGAACAAACGCGTGCTTTCCGTTTCTTCTGTTTCTGACGGCGCAATCAGCACAAGGCGATCCTCGCCCGGCATTTTCACGAGCTGGGAATTGAACAGATAGGATTTGATCGCGTCCTTGAGAGGGACTTCAGCATCCGGCACCTCAACAACGTTCAAATCGAACAATCCTTCGCCAGCTTTCGCGATGGCATCATAGGCAGCCGCTTTGTCTTCAAATGCCAGTTCGTGCGTGAATAGCGTGTTGAGCGACCCAACGCTGACAACGTCGTTATGGAAGGCACCCGCATCAATCGCCTGACGCGACTGGCGAATATAAACTGTACGGTCCGGCTTCAGCCCGTGCATGGCTGCAATGCGCTCGGACGCAAGCTTTGTCTGACGAGCAGGGAAGCCAGCTGTATCTTCGCTGGCTTCACGGCCGTAGACGAACACCTCTACGCCCTCTGCACCATGTTCTGCACACAGGCGCACGTGGTTTGCCGCGCCTTCATCAGAAAAATTTGAGTGCTCTGGCAGTGCGTCATGCACTGCAAACTGCCCCATATCCGCGAAAATGGTTTGTAAGTTCCGGAACGTGTCGGGGTGTTCCAGGCTACGGTGTAGCATGGTTGAGAGATTTGCTGGCGTCAGATGCAGCTTACCGTCCTGCGTGTCCGCTGATGGCGAAACTGTCGCGGCATTCGCTGCCCACATAGAGCTTGCAGAATAGGCCGTCTTCAAAAGCGATGGCGCCTCATTAGCGGCTGCTTTGATCATGTCTTCCTGACTACCGGTGAACCCGGCACGCTTCAGGAACGTCATGCTGGGACGCATAAGCGGCGGCAGGAACCCTTGCTTAAGCCCCGCCTTATGAAGCGTCCGCATCTTCTCAAGCCCTTGCAGCGCGGCCTCCTGCGGACGGGAAACCTCACCGGCATTGTTAGAGCTTGCAAGATTACCATCAGACAGACCGCCATAATTGTGCGTCGGTCCGATCAGGCCATCAAAATTGACTTCGTACGCCTCACTCATTTTGGGAACCCCTGCGCACTCATACGTTCCGGCGCATCTGCAATCTGGCTCGCCTGCGGCCATGCGCAGTAATCTGCCGCATACCAGGCGCTAGGTCTGTGGTTACCCGAGATACCCGGTCCGCCAAACGGCAGCGCTGACGACGCCCCTGCGGTCGGGCGGTTGAAGTTCAGAATGCCGGCACGCATGCTGATATGCGCTTCATTCCAGAGCGCCTTGTTGTCGCTGATCAGACCGCCTGCGAGGCCATACTGCGTATTGTTCGCGATGCGCAGCGCATTCTCGAAAGACATAGCACGATAGACCTGCAAAAACGGCCCGAACAGTTCTTCATCCGGCGGATTTGTAGCATCTGTCATGTCTATGATGCCTGTCGAAACAAATGCATCACTAATCGGCAGTTTTTCAAGCTTCTTCAGAGACTTACCGCCCGCTTCTTCAAGCTTCTGTTGAAAAGCGAGCGCACCATCTGCGGCGCGGTCATTCACGAGCGAGCCCATGAAGACGCCGTCATCATCCCACTTGCCGATTTTCACGCCTTCGGCGCGCGCCAGCACCGCCTGAACCAGCGCCTCGCCTTCCGTACCTTCAGGCACGATGAGGCGACGCGCACAGGAACAACGCTGTCCGCTTGTCAGATACGCAGATTGCGCGGCGATATCTGCCGCCGCTTCCACATCAGCAAACTCCCACGCGATGAGCGGATTGTTGCCCCCCATTTCGAGCGCCAGCATGACCTCAGGGCGACCACCAAACTTCTTATGGATGAAAGTGCCAGTTGCTGCAGAACCAGTGAACAACACTCCGTCCAGATCACCATCCAGAAGTGCAGCGCCCGTATCTCTTGCACCTTGCACAAGGTTCAGAACGCCAGCGGGCAATCCCGCCTTTTCCATGGCTTTGACAAGCAACTCGCCCGTCGCAGGTGCAAATTCAGAGGGTTTGAAAACAATCGTGTTGCCAGCAAGAAGCGCAGGCACGATATGACCGTTTGGCAGGTGTCCCGGAAAATTAAATGGCCCCATGACAGCCATAACACCATGTGGGCGGTGCACGAGTTCGGAGCGGCCAAATGCCGTGTCTGACACGGTATTCCCCGTACGATCTTCATAGGACTTGATCGAAAGCTCGACCTTGCCCTTCATCGCACCAAGCTCTGTGCGGGTTTCCCAAAGCACTTTGCCCACTTCCCGTGAGATCGTGGTTGGCAGTTCGTCCGCCATCTCATCCAGTACGGACGCATACTTGCGCAAAATCTCCACACGCTCCGCTAGCGGCGTACGCGCCCAACCGAGGAAGGCGCCACGTGCCGCTTTATACGCTTCAGAGACATCGCCAGGCGATGCGCTTTTGCCTGCCCAAACAATTTCGCCTGTTGCCGGATCGGTCGATTGAAGCTCCGGCCCGGTGCCGGAAATCCATTGCCCTGCGATAAAGAGAGACATGCCTATTCCTTTGTCCAGATACGCCCTTGATGCCCCGGCTTGATCTTCAGTGCATCGAATACGGCTTGGTCCATCACAGCAACGCTGTCCGAGCGAGTATCAATTTTCGCCCATGCTGTGCGGAAGTTTTCCAGTGAGTCTGTTGAGACGAGAGCATCCTTGGCGCGGTCTTCCGGCATGCCCATCTCAAACGTGACGACGCGCGACTCGCGAATTGTGCGGATATTTTTTCGCTGCGTGGACACCTGCGGACCACCGTCGAAAATATCGACAACGCGCTCGAAGCGGAAGCCCTCCCATTCGAGAAGCTTCATCGCGCCGATGCCCTCGACATGGCAGCGACCGATCACTTCGCGCGCTTCAGGCGGCAAGAGGTCCACATAAATCGGGTATTTCGGCATCAGATCCATGATGAACTGGCCGTCGGTGACGCCGGATTGATAGTCTGCTTCCTGAAAATCCATATCGAAGAAGCAGCGGCCAACGCCCTCCCAGAATGGTGAAATACCATTCGGATTCACAACGCCGCGCAGCTCTGCCAGCACCATTTCGCCGAACTCGTCCGGCGCTGCGGCCATGAGCAAATAGCGCGATTGCGCGGCCAGACGCCCTGCCCGATGCGGTCCGCCCCTGAATTCTTTCTTCAGGAAAAGCGTACCGACTTCAGTATAGCCCATGAACTCGTTCGTAAGCACGAGCGCATCCATGCTGAACCGACGGTCGACGACGTTTGAAGACTGCAAAATCGTGATGATACGATAATTGAAGAATGGACGGTTCATACCGATGCCCGCCTTCACAGCGCAGCAGCCGGCAACTTCGCCCGTATCACTGTCTTCCATTACCAGAAGAAACTTACCCTGCTGGGGTGCATCGGGGCTGCCTGAGAAAGCCTTTTCAGACGCCTGAAGGCGCTTGCGGATCAGGCCTTCATCGACAGGCAGGCTCGTGAAACCCGGGCCTGAAAGCTCCGCCAGCTCCATCATATCATCGAAATCGTCCAGCCGTGACGGCCGCATGATCAGCATGCTCATGAGTCCCCTTCCATGAGTTTTTTGATCTGGTGAGCGTCCATACGCCCTTCTGCCAGACGGCAAAGAATAAGCGCAGAAAGCGAGGCGCGTTCTTCAAAACTGTCTGTCACTACAAATTCTTCTGTGGAGTGGATCCGTCCGCCACGCACGCCCAATGTATCAATATTTGGCACGCCTGCGGCAAACACGTTATTGCCCTCGCAGACACCGCCGGTCGACACCCAGCCCAATTCAAGCCCGAGCGCACGTCCGGTTTCCTGTACGCCGCTGAACAAGGCCTGCTGCGCCGCGTTGAACGGTTTGGGCGGCCTGTAAAATCCGCCATGGATGTGGCTGGAAATGCCATCCATTCCGTTCAGATCACTGACGAGCTTGTCGATGTTCTCCTGGGCCCAATCCGTCGCTGGCTGATCCGGAACACGCACATTGAAGCGCACGACGGAAAGATCTGGCACCTGATTATTCGGACCACCGCCCTCAATCTTTCCTGTATTGAAGGTCACACCGTCGCGGACACCATTCAGGCTTTCCAAAGCGACCACAAATTTCGCTGCCGCCAGCACTGCGCTTCGACCATCTGCATGCGCCCGGCCCGCATGAGCCGAGATGCCTTTAATAACGAGGCTGAAATTGCCACTGCCTTTGCGCTCACCGGCAAAGTCTCCACTCTCCAGCGCGGGCTCATACGTCATCCCGACATGTGCACCGAGCGCGGTTTCATGAATCACCTCAGCGCTGACAGGATTGCCGATCTCTTCGTCCGGGGAGATGACAATCCGATAGCCAATCTGCCCTGCGCATTCAGTCTCTTCAAAAACCCGAAGCGCTTCAGTCATAACGATGAGACCGCCCTTCATGTCAGCCAGGCCCGGTCCGTTCAGCTTTCCGTCGCCAATATCAGTGACGTCTTCGAAACCTGCGGATGGCGGAAAAACGGTGTCATAGTGACCCGTGAAAACGATTTGCACCTGCGCGTTCGGCCGGCACGTATGCCGGATAACTGGCCCTGTCGGATGCCCCGTTTCCTTACCTTGCGCGGAGATCTGCGGGATATCACCGCGATCAATCAATTCAGTTTCACCCGGTAAGATGGATAGACGATCAGAAATTAGAGGCACCATCTGGCGTAGCCCTTCGGCATTCCAGCTGCCCGAGTTGACGCGCGACCAATCCACGGTCAGAGCGCACATCTCATCACCTTTGCCAGCAATTTTCGCCAGCACCAGTTTATCAGTCTCGTTGAGCTGATCGAGCATGAATACCTTTCCAATTCCACAGCGCGGCGAATTAGCCAAGCATTCAGTGCCATTGGCAGCGACAGAAGGCTCAGCTCCGAATCCGGATCACACTAAATCAAAGCAGAAACGTAAGGTGGCGCGCGCTTTAGATAAAGCCGTAGCCGACAAAATCTTTCACGGTGCAATGGGTTTGGCGCAATAAAAAACGGCCCGACTGCAAAGTCGGGCCGCCTTTAATTCGATAATCGCTCGGATTATTGAACGATGATGCGTACTTCTGAACGACGGTTCAGAGGCTCACGAACACCGTCTTCAGTTGGACGAGCGTTAGCTGTCTCACCGAATGCTTCTGTGCTGATCATGTCAGCAGCTACGCCGCGAGCTACGAGAGCGTCACGAACAACTGCCGCACGACGTGCAGAGAGGCGAACGTTGTAAGCTGCTGCACCAGAACGGTCAGCGTGGCCGCCGATAGCTACTGTAGAGACAGAGCAGTCGCCGCGAGCTGCGATCTGACGAACCGCACGGTCGATAACCGCTGCAGCTTCAGATGTGAGGTCAGATTCGTCCCACTCGAAGTAAACCACGAATTCCTGAGACACAGTCGAGCACGCTGGAAGTGCCGGACGCGGTGGAGGCGGCGGCGGAGGCGGCGGAGGTGGTGGCGGCGGAGGAGGTGGTGGCGGAGGTGGCGGTGGTGGCGGAGGCGGTGGTGGCGGCGGAGGAGCCGCAAACTGCCAACGCAGACCAGCTGTCACGTTATGTTCGATCAGCTCGCTGTCGTAATCAACGCCGAGAACGCTGTCACCGAAGTCAGCATTGCTCACTACGAAGTAGCGGTAGCCGAGGTCGAATGTCAGTTGCTCTGTGAGATCGTAACCGAAACCTGCGAGGAGCTGATAAGCGAAAGCGCTTTCAGAATCGTCGAGGAAGTTAGCACGAGTAACTGTTGGACCAGATGTGTCTACGAGCGCCATGCTTGTGATTTGCGCTTCGATTTCAGACCAGCCAACACCAGCACCAACGTATGGCGCGAAGCTCGAACCCATGTCGAAATCGTAGTACAGGTTCAGCATTGCGTCCCAACCGTCATAGCTGCCGATTGGAGAAAGAACCACGTACTCAGTTGCAGACAGGTTGCCCTGATAAACAGGCAGGTTGCCAGCGTTAGCTTCAACATCAAGGCTGTTATTGTGCTGAGTTACAGCACCTTCAAGACGGAAACCGTTGTCGAAGCCATAACCGAGGCCGAGGCCGTAAGTCATGCCATCTTCGACTTCAGATTTACCGGCGAGAACGCCAGGAACCGGATTAATCGGATCGTAGTCGAATGTGCCGTCAAAAGTGTAACCTACGTCACCGCGGACATACCATCCGTCAGTTGCGTGGGCCGCGCCCGTTGCCGTCGCCATTGCGAGGGCTGCGGTGGCGCACAAAAGAGTTTTTTTCATACCCATCCCCTTGAGTGAGCCGCCAAAGTCGTCGGACTGAGCGGCCATAGGAAACCGTGTGGAACGTCCACACATCTTTGTACATATCCAGTTTCTGAGAAAAATGCGATACCCTTTCCGAGGTAAGTCGTTGCATTTTCATGTCGTTTTCGACCAGAGAGGCTAGAATGCAACAGTTCTAGGCATTCTTCGCCAGATTTTCGCCTTAATAGGGATAACTCTGCGTCAAATACGTCACGCGTGAGCAACGAAACACCGAATTTTGATGAGAATCGATTTCTGAAATTGCCGGATGACCTTTTCGCTTCCTCCCACCGGCATCGCACACTCTACTGAACAATCAGAGCAGTCCGGAAACAGGCGAAAAAGCCCCCACTTCATGCTCTGACATAAGCATGACGCGCGGCAGACTTACGGGTTCCAAAGTTTTTCGAATTTTGTTTGAGAAACCTAGTCGCCAGTCTCGCCAGTGTCTCTTCGGTTGCCCGGCGTTTCTTCTGCCTGATCGGAGGCTTCGCCAGGAATGGCGTATCCATCGGACAGCCAGCGCGACAGATCCACATCTGCGCATCGTTTCGAACAAAACGGCTTAAACTCTGGTTTCGCGCGGTTTTTCTCACAAATCGGGCAAAGTGGCAGGCGGTTCATATCAACTCTATCTGGTAATCGAGCCCCGCATTATTCAGAGGCTCCCATCTTATCCGACCGCCTGTGCGGGCCTTCAGTTCGCCCTGCCAATCAAATGCGGTCTGTTTCATATACTCGGTCAGCGCGGCCGACGTCTTCAGCGCAAAGAAAGCGCTTCGATCCGATTCGGCAAGAGTTAGTGCTTCGCGCATCGCGCTCAAGAACGCTTCCATAGTTCGACGCTCAGAACTGCATGTCTCAGTCGCAAATTCGAACAGTGGCTTTTCACGACGGGCTACCGTGGCCTCGATCAAACCGAACGCTGACGGAGGGAGCACCTTCACCGTGCGTCCGGTCGACGCTTTCAATTTGGTTTCGAATTGGGTCGCCAATCCTTTAGCTTTCTCACCTTTCGGCGCGCCTTCAAGGTCAACCACAAACAGTCCCGCAAGCCTGCGCAGATTGATATGGCGCGCGGCTGTGGCAAGCGCATCCGTGTTCAATCCCGGAATACCTGAACGCTGAACGCGCCCAGATGAATCAACGTCGATCGCAGTCAAAGCCCTCGTACGATCAAAATGTAGTTCTCCGCCATTATCGATCGTCACAGTCGATGCCGATGCAACATCAATTGCTGCGCGACACATCTCTGCTTTTTGCCCAAAGGAGAGCTGATCTGTCAGATCAGCATGCTCCGGCAAACGCTCAAGCCATGCATTTCGTGCATCGCCTTCAGGCAGGACAACAGGCGAGCCTGATGCCGGCGAAACATTGGCGAGCTTGTCGCCATACGCCTCTGCACGCACCGAGACATTGATATGCGCGCCTTCCACAGGCGGTGTCCGTGACTTTGCAATATTGAAAAATGCCTGCTCACCGGCCGGGAGCTCGACAAAGCCCATCCCGCCTGCGCGGTCGATGGACCTTACGATCGCAGGCAGCACATCGCCGCAACGCGCTGACGCATCAATATCGCGATCACGCCAGATAAATAGTGAAACCGGATCTCCGTTCGGCAGGCTGGCCAGCGACCAGCGCTCACCAATCCAGCTGATTTCAATCAGCTCAAGCATGACCGCCGGTCAGGACAGGAAACCCTGCCCCCATCAGGAGATTGCGTGTTTCAAACAATGGAAGTCCGACGACCGCAGAGTATGAGCCACTCAGGTCAGAAATGAATGCAGACGCCATGCCCTGAATGCCATAGCCGCCAGCTTTACCATTCCATTCGCCACTCGCCAGATAGACCGCAATTTCTTCGTCGGTGAGACGCTTCATCTTTACACGCGTGACGACGACGCGGCGAGATAACGAGCCATCTGGAGCGATAACCGCGATGGCCGTCAGAACTTTGTGAGCGCGCCCGGACAAGAGCTCAAGACATTCGCGTGCAGAGGTTTCATCTTCGGTTTTTGGTAGAATGCGGCGCCCGACAGCAACAACCGTGTCTGCTGCCAGGATAACGCTGCCCGCAAATTGGCTCTGCACGGCCTGAGCTTTCTCGATGGCCAACCGCTCAGCGTAGACGCGCGGAAGCTCGCCCTGATGAGGGGTCTCATCAAGGTCAGCAGGATGGATTTTGGTCGGGATGATGCCCATTTGCGCAAGAAGGTCGCGGCGCCTCGGCGAGGCGCTAGCGAGCACAAAATCAGGCAAAGAAGAGCGGGACACCACTATTTAAAGCGGTAAGTAATGCGCCCCTTAGTGAGGTCGTACGGGGTCATTTCAACAAGCACTTTATCGCCTGTCAGAACACGAATGCGGTTTTTACGCATTTTACCTGCCGTATGAGCCACAATTTCGTGGTCATTTTCCAGCTTCACCCGGAACGTCGCATTGGGAAGCAATTCCACAATCGTTCCAGTGAATTCAAGCATCTCTTCTTTTGCCATGCACTCCTCGTGGGCAACCAATCTAATCAAGGGGTCGCATATAGTGTAATTTTCTCGAAAGCGTCACCCATTATGCACTAAATAGCCGCATAAACTTCAAGGGAAAGCAAAAGAACCCTGAATTTATGTCATTTTTTAGCTGGTAAAAATTATCAGCTTTTGGCGTGCAGAGCACAAATGAGCGTAAACAGGCGACGCGCTGTATCAAAATCCGTGTCGATTTTCCCACGCAAGCGCTCGGCCAGAAGCTCGGAGCCTTCATTGTGAATACCGCGACGCGCCATATCGATCGCCTCGATCTGGTTCGGAGTCTGGTTGCGGATCGCATCATAATAGCTGTCGCAAATCATGAAGTAATCTTTCACGATCCGACGAAACGGCGCGAGTGACAGAATGAAGGTGTGCAAATGCACATCCTCTTCATTGCTGATCTGCATAATCAGGCGATTATCCTGTCGCGATAGCGCAAGCTTGTAGGGGCCTGCGGGATTACCTTCCAACGAAAAGGTATTGTCTTCGAGCAGATCAAAAATCGCCACACGACGTTCGTGCTCAGCATCCGGCCCGGCGGCGCTGAGGGTTTCATTGTCGATGTCTACAGCGATGATCCGCTCAGAACTGGTCACGTCTCTGTTTCCTTACCGAGTCGAATGGAAACACTCCGTTCGTGTGCAGGCAAGTGCTCAGATTGCGCAAGAGCAATCGCAGACGGCGCAAGATGCTCGAAACCAGCACGGCTGATTGACTGAATAGATATCCGTTTCAGGAAATCAAACAGTCCGAGTCCCGACGAGAAACGCGCGGCTCCCGATGTCGGAAGCACGTGATTCGAACCTGTCACATAATCACCGAGCGCCTCAGGTGCCCATGCACCGAGGAAAACAGCGCCCGCGTGACGGACCAGATCGACCTTGCTTTCAGGAGCCTCAATAGCGAGTTCGAGGTGTTCCGGCGCGATTTGATTCGAAATCTCGCACGCCTCATCGATGGAACGAGACTGAATGAAAGCGCCGTGCGCCTTCCATGAGGTGGTTGCCGTCTCGACCGTAGGAAGCTGTTGGAGCTGGCGATCAAGCTCTCGCTCAACCTCGTCCAGATATTCCGCATCCGGTGAAATCAGAATGGATTGTGCAGCAGGGTCGTGCTCGGCCTGAGACAGGAGATCAGCTGCAATCCAGCCGGCAGGAACGGAGCCGTCACCGATAATGCAAACCTCAGAAGGTCCTGCCACTGTATCAATGCCCACGCGTCCGAACACCTGACGTTTCGCTTCGGCGACAAACGCATTACCCGGGCCAACAATCTTATCTACCGGCTTCATATTACCCGCGCCGAAAGTCAGCGCCGCAACAGCCTGCGCACCGCCAATCGGATAGTATTCCTGAACGCCAGCACGAATAGCGGCATAGGCAACAGCTGGGCTCAGAACGCCATCCGGCGTTGGCGCAACCATCACAATGCGCTTCACACCTGCAACGCGTGCCGGCACCATATTCATCAGCACAGAGCTCGGATAATTTGCGCGTCCGCCAGGCACATACACGCCCACCGAATCCACAGCATTCCACTTCCAGCCAAGATTAAGCCCGTGGCCATCATCAAAGCTGTGGTCGGAAGGCATCTGCGCTTCGTGATAGGCAGAAATACGGTCATGCGCGAAATCGATGGCGCGCTTCACCTCATCCGGGCAGCCTTCCGCGATTTTGGATAGATCCATGGATGGGTTTGAAAGCGTGTCAGGCTCAATCTCGAAACGGTCGAAACGGCTTGTGTACTCAGCCACGGCGTCACCGCCGCGCATCTCAACCGCATCCAGAATTTCACGTACAATATCGCGCGTGTCCTGCGCGTTGCCGCGAGGTTCTTTCAGAAATGCGCCGAAGTCAGCTTCGAAACCGCTATCAGAACTATTAAATCGCCGTGCCATCTGGCGTTATTCCTTGTGTGCCGGACGATTTTTTGCGGGCCATGGCTGGCTCACGTCCACAAGAGTTGCATCCAGACAGTCTGCTGACACAACAAGTTCTCCATCGCCAGCAAAAATGAGACGGAACTGGCCGGAAGGTGCCTCTTCACCGTCCTCCCACTCGACAGACATAAGCGAAAGCACAAGATCAGCAGACTTCGGAGGGAGACCACGCGCTTTCACGCCTGTAACGTCTTCGAGCGATAAAGCGCTTCGTACACGCTGCTGTGCATCGCTTTCGCCATTTTCCCAACGAAAACGATTGAACTCGATAAGGAAACGCCGCTTGCGAGCTTCATAGGCAATGTCAGCTGGCTTACAGACGCCGTCCTGACATGCAGCTGAAATAATTTTCAGATCGTCGGCATCTACGGCCATCAATCTCAAGGTGTTCGCTTGCGACAATTCCGCCTCCGGGCATTCCGTCGTTATTCTGTGTCGGCCCCGCGTTCAATCCGGGCACCACATGCATTTAGTTTCTCTTCGAGATTCTCAAAGCCCCGATCGAGGTGATAAATGCGATTAACTTCAGTCTCACCTTCAGCCACCAGACCGGCGATGACCAGACTGACAGATGCGCGCAGGTCAGTTGCCATTACGGGCGCGGCGACAAGATGGTCTACACCATGCACGGTGGCGACCTTTCCCTGAACACGGATGTCTGCGCCGAAGCGGTTCAGCTCTGGTGCATGGAGAAAGCGGTTCTCGAAGATATTTTCTGTGATTGTGCTCGTACCGTCCGCAACCGTCATCAGCGCCATGAACTGTGCCTGAAGGTCAGTCGCAAAGCCCGGGTGCGGCTGTACGTCGACATCAACGGCCTTCAGTCGTTCGCCATTTCGCTGAATGCGTACACCATTGTCTTCCACCGTCGCAGTCACGCCCGCCTTTCGAAGATGCTCCAGCAGAGATGTCATTTCAGCAGCCGGCGCGCCCTCAAGCAGAACGTCTCCACCAGCCGCGGCCACAGCCATAGCGTAAGTACCTGCCTCAATACGGTCCGGCATGACAGAGTAAGAAACGCCTTTTAGCTTATCGACGCCTTCAATTCGAATAGTCGACGTTCCCTCGCCTTCTATCTTCGCGCCCATGGCTTTCAGCATGTTGGCAATATCGATAATTTCAGGCTCGCGCGCGGCGTTATTAATGGTGGTGGTCCCTTTCGCGAGGGTGGCAGCCATCATTGTGTGCTCTGTCGCACCAACGGACGGAAACGGCAGATCAATAATCGCACCGTTCAGTCCGCGAATTGCGGCGGCTTTGACATAACCTTGCTCGATAACAATGTCGGCGCCCATCGCTTCAAAGGCATCAAGGTGAAAGTTCACAGGGCGCGCGCCGATTGCGCAGCCACCTGGAAGAGAGACCGTTGCATGCCCGATACGCCCAAGAAGCGGACCGAGCACGTTGAAGGTCGCTCGCATCTTACGCACCAGATCATATGGCGCGATTGTCGAAGAGATGTTGGCCGCGTTCAGGCGGCAGGTAGAGTCACCCTGCGGCCAGTAGACGTCGACGCCTAGCGTAGACAGCAGGCGCGCCATAAAGCGCGAGTCAGCCAGATTGGGCATATTGCGCAGTTCGACAGGTTCGTCTGTCAGAAGCGCAGCTGCCATGAGTTTCAGTGCGGAGTTCTTGGCACCTGAGATACGGATATTTCCGTTCAGCTGGTGGCCGCCGCGAATTGTAAGTTTGTCCATGGCGCAAGCTATTCCCGGAGTCGCGCAAACGCAAAGGCGTTATTGCGGCAAAAGTCAGATCAATTCAGGCTATTTCGGATCGGACGACGTGTCGGGCTCCGATTTGGCCTTTCTTGCCGCCGACTTACGACGCCGCAGGTTGGCGCGCAATGCATCCTTTAACCTCTGTTCCTTTTCAGTGGCAGAAGGCTTGTTAGGGGATTTGCCGGTTTCTTCAGACATTCTTTATCCGCGCTACTCATAAGGGGTTTTCAATCGCAATTGTTTGAGGTAACGAGCCCGCTCTGCGATTTCAATGCCGCGGTAGCTCAGTGGTAGAGCGCACCCTTGGTAAGGGTGAGGTCGGGAGTTCAATTCTCCCTCGCGGCACCAGTTTCCATAAAATTTATTGATGCCAAAACGAGCGCGATTCTCATCTCGCTGTTTAAGATCAAAAATGCCTCTCGGAAGGCATTTTTTGCACCTATCCGCATGCTTCATACTGTGCAGCACGCTTTTCAGAGCGTGACCACACCTTAGAAAGTGTGATTTTTTTTCAACACTCACACGTTATTCTTTTGAAAAATAAGCCCTATTCGGACGGTTAAAGCACCTTAATTTTTAGTCAAAATATATATTTTTCAGGCCGTTAAATGATTGAAAAAAATTCACATGCTGAAAATTCAGGCTTGATCTGATGAATCTCCTGTCGCATAGTCTCCTCAATGACACCGGTGTCATACCGGGAAACACCTTTGGGAGGAAGTTCATGAAACGTACTTTGTTTAACAAATTTTTTGCGGGTGCGTCACTGCTCGCCATGGCGACAGCAGCGCCTGCCGCAATAGCGCAGGAAGAACAGACAGAAGACGATGTCGCTCGTTTGTCCACCGTTCAGGTAACCGGTTTCCGTAGTTCACTTGCTGAAGCTCTGGACGTGAAGCGCGAAGCATCTGGCGTTGTTGATGCCATTGTTGCTGAAGACATTGCAGCATTCCCTGATCTGAACCTTGCAGAATCTATTCAGCGTATCCCTGGTATCTCGATCAACCGCGTCGCAGGCGAAGGTCGTCAAATCACGGTTCGTGGTCTCGGCTCTACATTCACACGCGTACGCATCAACGGCATGGAAGCGCTCTCCACTACGGGCGGTGCAGACTCTTCCGGTGGCACAAACCGTAGTCGTGGCTTCGACTTCAACACATTCGCATCTGACCTGTTCAACGAGATCGTTGTTACCAAAACGACGTCTGCGTCTATGGATGAAGGCTCCCTCGGTGCGACGGTAGATCTGCGTACAGCGCGTCCGCTGGATTATGACGCTGGCCTCACAGCCGCTGGCTCAGCACAGTTCGGCTATAACGATCTTTCTGAAGAGTTCAGCCCTCGCTATGCTGGCCTCCTGTCCTGGACCAACGACGCAGAGAACTTCGGCGTTCTTGTGTCTGCAGCTTACTCAGACCGCACAATCCTCGAAGAAGGCTTCTCTACGGTGCGCTGGCAGGATGGTAACTTCCGCTCAGTCAACGGCGTTGCCTGCCCTGCGGGTCCGGATTGCGCATCTGTAGACACAAACTCTCTGAACTATCACCCGCGTATTCCGCGCTATGGCCGCCTGACTAACGATCAGCAACGCCTTGGCCTGACGGGTTCTGTTCAGTTCCGTCCGACAGACCGCACAACAGTTTCTCTCGACGCTCTCTATTCCAACTTCGAAGCGACACGCGTAGAGAACTATATGGAAGTGTTCTTCCGTAGTCAGGAAGGCCAGATCGACGTTAACAGCTTCACACTGAACAACGCTCAGAACATCGTCGACTCCGGTAACTTCAACATTAGCCCTAACGCGAACGGTACACACCCGATCCGCTCTGAGGGCCGTTACGACGAACTCGAAACCGACTTCACCCAGTTCACTCTGGAAGTTGACCACGAATTCTCTGACCGTCTGCGTGGTAACTTTGTTGCTGGTACGGTTCAGTCCGACTTCGACAACCCGATCCAGACAACCATCTTCTTTGATGCTGTCGGCGACGTGAATGGCTACACTTATGATTTCCGTGGCAACGAAAATACGCCAGCGATTGATTTTGGTAGCCTCGACATCACAGACCCATCCCAGTTCGCGTTCACAGAATTCCGTGACCGTCCGAACTCGGTTTCGAACTCTTTCACCAACTTCGCTGGTACGCTTGAGTATGACTTTAACGATGCAGTCGTTCTCTCCGGCGGCGTCAGCCTGAAACAGTTCGAGTTCGACACAACCGAAGCACGTCGTGAGTCTACCAATGGCTCGCTGGTTTGCGGCCTTCCAGGCGTCACCTGCCCGGCTGGTGCAACAGGTCTGCCGATCACAGCTGATCTCTACAGCATCCTGTCCGGCTTCGGCACAAACCTCGGCATGCCAGGCAGCAATGACACGAGCTGGATTGTTCCAAACGTGTCCGCAGCTGCTAACCTGATCAACGCGTATGGCATTCCAGGCGCTGTTCGTGACGGCAACACCCGAGGTGTAGAAGAAGAAGATTTGGGCGTATTCGTTCAGGCTGACTTCGAATACATGCTGGGTGACGTTCCAGTCCGTGGTGACGTTGGTGTTCGCTATGTCGAAACAACTGTTGAATCTACCGGTATCGTAAGCGGCACAACCGTAACGGTTGAACGCTCTTATGAAGACACGCTTCCATCTCTAAACCTGAACTTCGAACTCCGCGAAGATCTCGTTCTGCGAACAAGCGTTGCGAAGGTGATGGCGCGTCCATCTCTCGGCAACCTGACACCAGGCGGCTCTCTGGACAGCTTCAACGGCCCTCCATTCTCCTACAGCGCTGGCAACCCGGGTCTCGATCCCTTCCGCGCTACGACATATGACGTGTCTCTGGAATGGTATTTCGACGATGAAGCACTCGTATCCTTTGCGTACTTCTACAAAGACGTAGACAACTTCTTCAACTCTACGATCTCCAACGCGGTACCTTACAGCCAGACAGGCCTCCCAGCGAGCCTGCCACCGGCATCCAGCCCGCTGTTCAACCTGATCCAGGCTGGCGGTGACCCGACTGTTGAAGTTCGCCAGACATCTAACGGCGGCCCAGGCAGCATTTCCGGCTTCGAGATTGGCTATCAGCAGCCATTCACATTCCTGCCGGGCTTCTGGTCCAACTTCGGCTTCCAGGGCAACTTCACGCACGTCGAGTCGGATGACATCATCGGCTTCTCTCCGAACGCGTACAACGCCACCCTGTACTATGAAGATGACCGCTTCTCTGCACGTCTTTCTGCTGCGCAACGTGATGCCTACATCACACGCCGCGAAAACTCTAACGGTCGTGACGAGCGCGGCGTAGACTCCAGCTTCAACCTGGACTTCGCTTCTTCATACCAGCTGAACGATCAGATCGATCTGACATTTGAAGCGATCAACCTGACTGACGAGTTCGAACAGCAAATCTTCGACGCTGCCGATCTTGTGAACGTCTATCACCACACAGGAACCGAGTTCCTGTTCGGTGCTCGCTTCAAGTACTAAGTTCTCCCTCAGAACTATCTCCTGTTCTGCAGATCAAACTGAAACCGGCGCTTTCCCTGTGGCGCCGGTTTTTTTCTTATCTAAACGGAGGTTCCAGATGACACGCCCTACCCGCCGCCAACTGTTTCAGTCTCTCGCAGCAACAGGGATCACCCTTCCCGTGTTAAACGCGTGTTCGCGCCGATCAGAAGAAGAGCCGCGCCCGACCGCTGAAGATCGCGAATGGGGCTATGGTTTCGAAAACCAGCGTATCGCCGACCGCGGAGATGGCGCCTTCCTGAATCCGATCTTCGCAGGCGATCATCCTGACCCGGCGATCATACGTGATGGCGACATCTACTACGTTACTTTTTCGACCTTCGAGGCATATCCGGGCCTGATGATTTACCGGTCATATGATCTCGTAAACTGGGAGCCGGTTGCCCCTGCGCTCAACACATATGTCGGTTCGGTCTGGGCACCTGATCTCGTGCTGCATGAAGGCCGGTACTATCTCTATATTCCAGCTCGCACCGATGAATATCGGTCGATTTATGTAATTACAGCGGACAATATCGAAGGCCCGTGGTCAGAACCTGTCGACTTGTTTTTGCCAGACCATATCGACCCCGGACACATCGTCGGAGAAGACGGTAAACGCTATCTGTTTTTATCCAACGGCGACATGATCACGCTGACAGATGATGGCCTCGCTACGGATGGCGAAGTTACGCACATTTACGATCCATGGCGCTATCCGGAAAGCTGGGACGTAGAATGCTTCTGCCCTGAAGGGCCGAAAATGCTCCGCAAAGATGATTGGTTCTACATGCTCACGGCCGTTGGGGGCACCGCCGGCCCACCGACCAGCCATATGGTGATCAGCGCACGATCCCGCTCGGTACACGGCGCATGGGAACACGCACCAAACAATCCGCAGGTTCGAACACTGACACGCGACGAACAATGGTGGTCACGCGGTCATGCCACGCTGATCGACGGTCCGAACGGTGACTGGTGGCTCATTTCTCACGGCTATGAAAACGGCTATTGGACATTGGGCCGGCAAGCGCTGCTCGAACCCGTGCGCTGGCGCGAAGACGGTTGGTGGGAATCGCTTGGCGGCGATTTGTCGTCGGCCTTCCCTATTCCTGCAGTGCAGAGCACCCTGCCGCACGGCACACCTCACTCAGACGACTTTTCAGGCTCCAGTCTCGCTGATCAATGGCGCTTTTTCCGCCCGTCCCGCGACGAGTATGAGCGCATATCCCTGCTTCAGCCCGGACTGGCATTGGCCGCGCGCGGCGAAAGCCCAGAAGACAGCTCTCCACTTTGCTTTGTGGCTGGTGACTTATCTTATGAAGTCACCGTCGAGATCCGGCGCGAAGCAGGCAATGAAGCAGGGCTGCTCGCATTCTATAATGACAAGCTATATGCCGGTCTCGCGTTCAATGATGACGGGCTTCTTTTCCATCGTTACGGGATGTCACGCCGACGCGCAGCCGATATTCCTGCGGGCACGGAGACCCTCTTCATTCGCATGAAAAATGATGAGCATGTGCTCACCCTCTATTGCAGTCTTGATGGCGAAAGCTGGTCTAAAATGGACGTGCAGATGGAAGTTTCAGGCTATCATCACAACGTCGCCTACGGCTTTCTCAGCCTCAGACCGGGTATCTATTCGTCCCGCGAAGGATCTGCCCGGTTTTATAACCTGCAGTATAGGGCATTGCGCGACAGCAGATAAAAAGAAGGGCCCGCCAAAGGCGAGCCCCTCACTTCAGATCATGTGACAGAAAATCAGGGACTATGCTTCCGTCAATCGAAGTGAAATCTCTTCTCCAGCCAGGGTGACGGACGCGCTGTCGCCAGCAAAAGCTTCATGCACGCCGGTTACGGCGCCCGTGAGCACCATCATGCCAGCCTTCAGCGGCAGGCCACGTTTAGCCGTGTTTTCAAGGAGGTAACGAACTGACTCAACAGGACCACCCGGAATACCCTCAGGTGTTGCGCGCCCGACAGACTGCTCATTCACAAAGGTCTCGAAGGTCCAGTCTGAAAGGTTCATGTCGCGCCAGTCAGCAATTTCCTGACCAATAATCAGTCCGCGATTGTTACCGAAGTCAGAGATCGTCACCAACGGGCCAAAATCATTGATTCCTTTGAACGGGCTGCTGGCCAGTTCAACGCCGAAATGAAGCGCACCGATATACTCAAGCGCATCTTCAGTAGTGAAGTTCGTTTTACCAGCCGGAACATCTTTGCTGATTACCGCGGTTACCTCACCTTCAACAGCAGCGAAACCTTCCACATACACAGGGAGCTCAAGCACATCACCGGAGTTCCGGTGGAAAAATTCTTCGAATACAGGACCAACCAGACGGTCATGACCGAGCTTTGCTTCATGCTCGCCGGTAATCCGTCCGACTTTCCAGCCCGCGATGGCAGTAGGCCAAAGCGCGATGGCCGCATCCTGAATAGCATAAGCTTCGTCGAGGCTGGCTGGCAGTTCGCCTGGATACACGTCAATTCCTGAACCACTACGCCGTGCTGTGACGAATGCCTCAGCCCGCGCATCTGATCCAGCGAGATTCTGTGTTTTCGTTTCCTCGCTCATTTCCAAGCCTCGTTTTCTTTATTTCTTTTGTCGTTATGGACATCGATGGTAACCGGTGTCATTCATGCTTGTCTAGACGTTGTTGTATGTTTATCCAACAACAAAATATCGAGAGCACACTTTTCCGGGGAGGAAATATCAAATGAGCTTTTCTAAACTTCGCACCGCACTCATCGCGACGACGCTTTTCACGGCAGGACCTGCTCTGATGGCCGGCTGCGCAACGGCTGTTGAGCCAGTTGCAGCGCCTGCAGTCAGCTACACCGTGCCAGCGCCAGACGCCATCGGATGGGATTACGGCCTCCCACCATACGCGCAATCTGTCACCAATGGTGGCAATGGCGGCGAGATTGTTCGAGTCACCTCTCTTGAGAGCGAAGGTCCGGGCACGCTTCGCGCTGCGCTGGAAGCCGAGCATGACGGCCCGGTTACGATCGTCTTTGAAGTCGCTGGCGCGATTGATCTGGACGGCAATAACCTGCCGATCCGTGGGTCAGACATCACCATTGCAGGTCAGACGGCCCCCTCCCCGGGCATTACGCTGATCCGCGGCGGTTTCACGATTTCCGGTCATGATATTATCGTTCAGCACCTGCGTGTGCGTCCAGGCGACCGCGGCATGCCAGAACGCTCAGGTGATGACATTGACGGCCTGTCCACAGGCGGCGCTTACAATATTGTCGTCGACCATTGCTCATTCAGCTGGGCGACGGATGAGAACCTGTCTTCCTCAAGCCGTCGTTTCTCTGGCGAAACACCAGAAGAGTGGCATCAAAACGCGTCTCATGACGTGCTCTATTCAAACAATATCATCGCAGAAGGCCTCGCACATTCTGTCCACGCAAAAGGCGAGCATTCCAAAGGCTCTCTCATCCACGACCACGTGAACAATATCGTGCTCTATGCGAACCTGTACTCGTCAAATTATGAGCGCAGCCCGCTGTTCAAAGGCGACGTGCACGGCGCGATCGTGAACAACTTCATCTACAATCCGGGCCAACGTGCCGTTCACTACAATCTGCAAGCGCTCGAATGGGCGGGGCACGCGCCTGAGCTCGGCGAGATGGACCTCGTTTCAAATGTCATGCGCTATGGCCCGTCTACACAGCCTGATCTCCCAATGGTGATGATTGGCGGCATCGGCGACCTGTCTATCTATGAGAGCGACAATATTGCCGTAGACCGTTGGGGCCATGATGCGCCGATGTACGGTCATTACACTGTTGGTCCAGCTGAGTTCCTGACAGCGAATTCTGCACACATGGACCTCGAATCACTGCGCATCCTCCCATCCGAACAGGTGGAAACCTACGTTCTGACCAATGCGGGCGCACGTCCTTGGGACCGCGACACACATGACGTTCGCGTGACCGCAGATGCTGCAGAAGGACGCGGCGGCATCATCGATAGCCAGGACGAAGTTGGCGGATACCCCGAGTTTCCTGAGGTTCGCCGCGCTTTCGATCCGGAAAACTGGGATCTGAACACAATGAGCCCGCGCAATGAAGCCGCCCTCAGCGGCGACCTCAGCGCTCGCGGCACTTAAATTTCAGCTATACGACGCTTTTTGAGGCTGTATGCTTTTGCAAAACATCAGCCTCAGGTGTGGTACGGACAGTGGCCAGTAAAGAAAACAGTGATCGCCCTTCGGGATTGGACGATATCGGTACCGGTATCGAAGGGCGCGTTACAATCAACGACATTGCGCGTCTGGCAAACGTTTCGAAGAAAACGGTTTCCCGCATTATCAACCGCTCGCCTCTGGTGAGCGAAGATACGCGCAAGCGCGTTGAGGCCATCATCGCCGAACACGGCTTCCGGCCAGACCCGCAGGCTCGTGCCCTTGCCTTCCGAAAATCCTATCTGATCGGCCTCGCTTACGATAACCCGAGCCCGCAATACGTTGTGAATATGCAACGAGGTATTCTCGATGCGCTGTCCGTTACGGACTATCAGCTCGTTTTGCAGCCCGTAGACCGGACAAATCCGAACTATCAGGAAGAAATCTGCCTCTTCGTAGAGCGTCATCGCCCGTCCGGCATGATCATGCCGCCATCGGTCTCAGAGGATGATGCGCTGGCTCGCAAGCTCGAAGAACTGGGCTGCAATTATGTGCGCATCGCCTCGGTTGAGCTCGATGAGCCCTACCGGATGATCCGCACGCAGGACGCCGAAGGCGCTGCGCAGGCCGCCCGCCATCTGGCAACGCTCGGCCATAAGCGTATCGCCCATATTCACGGCCCTAAAAGCTTCCGTTCGGCCCACGAACGTCTTTACGGCTTCCGCAATGGTTTGGCAGAGTTCGGCATTGAGCTGGAAAGCTCTCTGACACTGGAAGCCGGATATACCTTCGATTCTGGTGTGCAGGCTGCCGATAATCTTCTGTCCCGAGCCAAGCGCCCTACCGCGATCTTCGCCGGTAACGACGAGATGGCGATTGGTATCTATACGTCGGCTCGCAAGGCCGGGCTGAGCGTGCCTGAAGACCTTTCAATTGTCGGCTTTGATGACACGCCGATGGCGGCACGAATCTGGCCACAGCTGACAACCGTAAAACTACCAATACGCGAGATGGGCCAGGAAGCCGCCACCCGCCTTCTGGAACAACTGCGCGGCGAGAACACAAAATTCGTCAAAGAGTTCACGCCGGAAATCATTGTTCGCCAATCCACCGCGAGACCAAACAGCTAGCTTACCGGTTGATAGTGTGTTTTCCCAATGTTATGACACCGGTTACCATAGGTGAGTTTGAAGGGCACTTCCCTTCCAGAAACGCGACAGAAAAACGAGGCTAATATGTCCAACCCGTTCAATCTTTCAGGCAAAACTGCCATCGTTACCGGCGCAAATACCGGTCTTGGACAAGGCATGGCCGTCGCGCTGGCTGAAGCAGGCGCAGATGTCGCCCTGGTGGGCCGTTCGCGTCCTGAAGAGACTGTTGAACTCGTCGAGAAAACCGGCCGCAAAGCTCATGTCATTATGGCTGACCTTGGCAGCATGGAACCGATTGAGCGCATCGTTTCGGAAACACGCGAAAACCTCGGCGAGATCGACATCCTCGTGAACAATGCGGGCATCATCAAACGCAATGATTCCATCGACTTCACCGAAGAAGACTGGGATGCGGTGATGGATATCAACCTCAAAACTCTGTTCTTCCTCAGCCAAGCTGTAGCGCGCTCCATGATCGCGGCTGAAAAAGGCGGCAAGATCATAAATATCGCGTCCATGCTCTCCTATCAGGGCGGCATCCGCGTTCCATCTTATACTGCTTCCAAGAGCGGCGTGATGGGCCTGACACGTATCCTCGCAAACGAGTGGGCCGCGCACGGCATCAACGTGAATGCGATTGCGCCAGGCTATTTCGCGACGAACAACACTGCAGCCCTTCAGGCTGACGAGAAACGCAACACCGAGATTCTTGGCCGCATTCCGGCAGGTCGTTGGGGCAAACCATCAGACCTTGGCGGCGCGGCCGTCTTCCTGTCATCTTCTGCATCAGACTATGTGCAGGGCATTACATTGCCGGTCGATGGCGGCTGGCTCGCCCGCTAAAAAGGATCTGATGCTGTCATGACAACGGATGTACTGTGCTTTGGTGAGCTTTTGCTGCGCCTCTCTCCGCCAGGCAATGAGCGTTTCGGCCAATCCGGCGCGTTGAACGTCCAGTTCGGCGGCGCTGAAGCCAATGTAGGCGTAAGCCTTGCCCGTTTTGGGCATTCCGTTGACATGATGAGCGCCATTCCGGACGACCACGCGCTCGCAGACAGCGTGCTTGCTGGCCTGCGCGCCCAAGGTGTTGGCACATCGAACATCCTGACCCGTGCGGGTCGTATGGGCATGTATTTTCTGGAAACAGGTGCTGTCCGCAGGCCGTCACGGATCATCTATGATCGTGCATATTCAGCGTTCGCAACATCCACTGCTGACGACTATGACTGGAACAGCCTGCTTGAGGGCATGAAACTTGTCCATATTTCAGGCATAACACCTGCGACAGGCCCCGGCCCCGCTGAAGCGTCACAGCTTCTGGCGGCGAAATGCGCGGAGCGAGGCATTCAGCTGTCATTCGATGGCAATTACCGCGAGCTTCTCTGGAAGAGCTGGAACGGAAATGGCCCGGCCATTCTAAAAAACATTCTCAGCCACGCGACTATCGCGTTCATCAACGAGCGCGATATCGCCCTGCTCCTCGGCACAGAACCCGAGACGCGCAAAGATGCGATTGCACGGGCTTTCGATACTTTCCCGAACCTGAAAATCATCGCCGCGACACAGCGGGCTCAGAGCTCGGTTTCAAACCAGTCTCTGATCGGCGAATACTACACCCGCGACGCGTTGTTCACCTCACGCGCTCATGAGCTTGAGGGTGTTGTGGACCGGATTGGTGGCGGCGACGCGTTTGCCGCCGGCGTTCTACACTGCCTGCTGAACAACGCAGCCCCTCAATACACAATCGAATTTGCTATGGCGGCGGGCGCCATCAAACACTCCATCCCGGGCGACTTTAACCTGACAAATGTGCAGGAAGTCGAAGACGCCATGAATGAGTCAGGGCTGGACGTCCGCCGGTAATAAAAACCGGGAGGAACACATGAAACTGTCCAGACGTCTGGTGCTTGGTGCAGCAGCGGCAAGCCCGTTTGCCGCTGGTTTAGGTGCGTTCGCACAGGATGAGACATCCGTGCTCGCAGATACGACAAGCGGTCAGCTGCGCGGTCTCAAATCTGACGGCATCAATGTTTTCCGCGGTGTCCGCTATGGCGAAGACACAGCCCTTTCGCGCTTTGCCAAGCCAATTCCGGTTACCCGTCGAACCGACATCTCCGATGCGATCAATTACCGTGCGTCTTCACCACAACGCTCAAACCAGCCAGAAATCAGCGAAGACTGCCTGTTCCTCAATGTCTGGACACCCGGCCTGAATGACGGCGCGAAACGCCCAATCATGTTCTACATCCATGGCGGCGCGTACTCGAACGGATCTGGTTCAGATGAGCTCTATGACGGAACCCGCCTCGCCACAAAAGGCGACGTAGTTGTCATTACCGTCAATCACCGCCTCAACGCTTTTGGCTATCTCTACCTCGATCGCCTTTATCCGGGTGCATTCCCCGATAGCGGCAATGCCGGTCAATGGGACCTAGTGCTTGCCCTCAACTGGGTGAAGCAAAACGCAGAGACCTTTGGCGGCGATCCCGATCGCGTCATGGTGTTTGGCCAGTCCGGCGGTGGCGCAAAAATCGCGACCATGATGGCCTCACCCGCCGCTGAAGGCCTTTTCCATTCCGCAGCGACGATGAGCGGCCAGCAAGTCACCGCGTGTGGCCCGCTCAATGGCACCGCGCGCGCGACACGCTTCCTCGAAACCATCGGGGCCAGCGCTGCTACGCCAGACGGTTTGCGCAATATTCCAATGCAGCGCCTGATGGAGGGGCTCACTGCGCGCGACCCAATCAACGAAGCGCACGGCCTCTATTTCGGACCAGTGCTCGACTATCGCATGCTGTCGCGCCATCCGTTCTTCCCAGATGCGCCGGGCCAGTCTGCCCATATCCCGATGATCCTCGGCAACACAGCCGATGAGACCAAAGCATTCCTCTGGCGGGATGAAGCGTTTGCGCTCACCTGGGAAACGCTACCCGACTGGCTGGAAATCCAGCTGCGCTGCGATATTCATCCGGGCCATGTGGTCGAGAAATACCGCGAATGGTTCCCTGAACTCGACCCGACCGAGGTTATGTTCAAAGCCACGACGGCTGGCCGAAGCTGGCGTGGACAGGTGGAAGAATCAGACGCGCGAGCCCGACAGGGCGCACCAACATGGGTTTATCAGTTTGACCTGCCCGCAGCCGAGCGTGAGCGCGGTGCACCCCACACAATCGACATCGAGCATGCCTTCGACAATCTGGCACAGCCTGGTGCGATGTCAGGCACAGGCCCGACAGCGGCCCGTGTGGCAGACCAGTTATCAACCGCCTTCATCAATCTCGCGCGCAATGGAGACCCGAACCATGCCGGTATCCCGCAATGGGACCAGCATACTCTGCCAAACCGCGAAACCATGGTCTTCAACTCAACGACTCGGCTTGAGAACGACCCGCGCCAACGCGAACGCGAGCTGTTCGCAACCGTGCCATTCATCCAATGGGGAAGCTAACATGAAACTGACTTTTAATACTTTTCTGGCAGCCGCCAGCCTTTCACTCGTTGCCGCCTGCGCGACCGCAGCGACAGACGAGGTTGTCATCACCGAAATCCCGGTCGACGCTCTTCCACCGAGCGTTCCGCAAGCTATTGCCGTTGAACGCGACGGCTTCACAATTGAAGAAGTGCTGCGCAAGGTTCGCGACGGTCGAACCTATTATGATGTCGAAGGCGAACTAGCCGATGGCAGCGAGCTGGAATTTGATATTTTGATGGGCGCAGACGGCTCAGCCGAAATCGTCGAAATTCAACGCGATCTCGAATGGGAAGACATTCCGACAGAAGTCCGTGACGCCGCGCTTGTCGCATCGGACGGCGAACTCCCCGTCCGCATCATCGAAAGCGTGCAGACAGACGGCTCAGTGATTTATGAGCTATTTGCAGAGGGCCAACCCGCAGACCCGGCCTATGAAGTCCGGGTCCATGCGGGCGAAGTAGAAACGCTCTCAGAGCGCTGGATCCACTAAAGCTTATAGGCCGCCTTCGCCAGATTATAGGACAGGTCCACGATCAGTTCGTGGGCCTCGTCCAGCTCCATACGATGTTCGGCAACCAGTCGCGCCAGGAATGCACAATCCACGCGGCGCGCAACGTCGTGACGGGCTGGAATAGACAGGAAGGCACGCGTGTCATCATTGAAGCCTACGGTATTGTAGAAACCGGCTGTCTCAGTCGTCATCTCACGGAAACGGCGCATACCTTCAGGGCTATCGTGGAACCACCAGGACGGACCAAGTTTCATCGCTGGATAATGGCCCGCAAGGGGAGCAAGCTCGCGTGAATAGCTCGTCTCATCCAGCGTAAACACAATGATGGAGAGGCGCGGATCATTGCCGAACCTATTGAGCAGCGGCTTAAGCGCCTGCACATATTCGGTTTGCGATGGCACATCAGCGCCCTTGTCACGACCATGGCTCTCAAACAGTGCCTGATTGTGATTACGGAATGCGCCGGGATGGATTTGAAGGACAAGGCCGTCATCGAGACTCATACGCGCCATTTCAGTCAGCATCTGTGCGCGGAAAAGCTCGGCATCTTCAGCTGTGAAATCGTCTGAAACAATCTTCAGGAAGAGATGCTCAGCGTCCGCATCAGAGAGGTCTGCCGTACGTGCTGTGATATGTCCGTGATCCGAGGACGTCGTGCCAATACGGATAAAGTCTTCGCGGCGTTTACGGTGCGCATTCAGATAGCCTTTCCAGCTAAAGACATCTTCACCTGTCATCTCTCCGAACGCGATCATCGCGCCTTTGAACTGCTCATGTTCCGGGTCGATCACGGCATCAGGGCGATAGGCCGAAATAACGCGTCCACCCGTCCAGCCGGACGCCAGAATTGCTTCGTGATGCTCAAGAGAATCTGTCGGGCCTTCAGTCGTCGCAATCACTTCGATATTGAACCGTTCGAAGAGTGCGCGCGGCTTATACGCGTCCGACTTCAAGGCCGCATCGATCGTGTCGTAATAGCTATCCGCCGTGTAGGCGCTGAGGCGCTCTTCCATGCCGAATACATTCGCGAACACATGGTCGAGCCACATACGCGATGGCGTGCCGCGGAAGAGATGATAGTTGCTGGCAAACAGGCGCCACGCTTCACGGGGATCATGTTCTGGAACGCCTGCTTTGCTCGGCACGCCGAGATTATCAAGATTATGCCCCTGACTATAAAGCATGCGATAAATGTAATGGTCCGGCGCA
Organism: Ponticaulis sp.; assembly: GCA_002723155.1. GTDB lineage: Bacteria > Pseudomonadota > Alphaproteobacteria > Caulobacterales > Hyphomonadaceae > Ponticaulis. The sequence continues at coordinate 89,152 of PBNO01000015.1, forward strand.
AGGAAAAGCTCTGTCGGATTGCCGAAATTTTCGTTGCCCGAAAACCATGACGGATCAGTGTGACCGTGCGGACTGATGATCGGCAGGCCAGAGACTTCTGCATAGAGCTCGCGCGCAATTCCGCGTTGGACAGGATCCGACGAAAACAGTCGATCTTCGTTTAATTGCAGTTTTCCACCCTGTGTCATTGCTCCGGATTCTCCGTGTTTCATGGTCAGCCAGCGTCCTTTTTTAAATTCAGATTTTCCGCTCTTGCGTTTCTTATGACACCGGTTACCATAGATGAGAACAGAACAAAATAATTGCGACGAAATTTATCGTTCGCAGCATGTCATCGGGAATTGGAAGTTGTTAGTCGACAGTAGCAAAACCGAAGCGCTCCGCTCGGTCCTGCAGGTCTCTCCGCAGGACAATGTTGCTGTATGCCTACGCGCCATGCAAGCGGGCGAGACCGTTCGCATCGGTGATACGCCTTTTCAACTGATCTCGGACGTTCCAGCGTTTCATAAGTTTGCGGTCACACTGATCGCCAAAGGCGAGACGGTACTGCGTTTTGGCGAATCTATCGGCATCGCCTCGCATGCAATCGTTCAAGGCGAGCATGTTCACACACACAATGTCAGCTCCACTCTGAAAGGCGCCGAGACCTATACGATTGAAGCACAGAGCGACGACGCGACCAGTGCAAGACGTTCACGCACATTCGAGGGGTATCGGCGTGCAGACGGACGTGTCGGCACGCGCAACGAAATCTGGATAATTCCAACAGTCGGCTGCGTTGCCCGCACCGCTGAGCAGGCCGCTATTCGTGCCTCTGACCGCATCGATGGCCGCGCGGATGGCATAATAGCCCTGCCCCACCCTCATGGCTGCTCTCAGCTGGGTGATGATCTGGAGGGCACACGCAAAGTTCTGGCCTCACTGGCTATGCACCCGAATGTTGGCGGCCTAATTCTGCTGGCATTGGGATGCGAAACCAATCAGGTGGATGTGCTGGCGGCAGAGCTCCACGGTATTCCGGAGAACAGGCTCCGCATCGTTCGCTCACAATCGGTTCTCGACGAGATGGACGAGACGCAGAACGCCATCGACGAGCTGCTCGACGTTATGTCCGAAGACGAGCGCTCAGAGTGCGATCTCTCCGACCTTGTCATCGGGCTGAAATGCGGCGGATCGGACGCTCTGTCCGGCCTAACAGCCAATCCTCTTCTTGGTGACATTACAGACATCGTCACCGGCAATGATGGCCGCGCCATTCTCACCGAAATTCCAGAGATATTCGGCGCTGAACACCTCCTCATGCGTCGGACTTCGGATGAGAGTGTGCGCGGCCGCATTGGCGCTCTGGTCAATGACTTCAAAGATTATTTCGTCCGCGCAGGCGAGCCAGTGAACGAGAACCCGTCTCCTGGCAACAAAGCTGGCGGCATCACAACGCTGGAAGAAAAATCGCTCGGCGCAGTCCAGAAGGCCGGTAAAGCCGAGGTACGAGACGTCATCCTTTATGGCGAACGTAACAAAGCCAACGGCCTCACCCTACTGGAAGCACCGGGCAACGACGCCGTGTCGTGCACCGCTCTGGCTGCAGCGGGCGCGAACATCATTCTCTTCACTACAGGCCGCGGTACGCCGCTTGGCTTCCCTGTTCCGACACTTAAGATTTCTTCAAACTCAGACCTCGCCGCACGCAAACCGCGATGGATCGATTTCGATGCCGGACAGGTGCTTCGCTCGCCAGACCGGAGCGAAGCCGCAGAAGCGCTGCTCGATCTCATCATCGAAACAGCGAGCGGCAAAAAAGCCTGCCACGAGCTCAATCAGGAGCGGTCCATTGCCATCTGGAAACGGGGTGTAACACTATGACCACCGAGACCGCTCTGAAACCGCTCAGCGACGCGATGCTTGCCGAGATTGATGCCGCGAGCTGCACACCCCCATCATACGAACGGTCTGCGCTGCCAACGCGGGTACTGCATATTGGACCCGGCGCATTCTTTCGCGCACACCAGATGGATTATTATAACCGTCTGAATGCGAACGAGCCGAAATGGGGCGTTACCGCAGTAGCGCTGCGCTCCAAAGGAACGTCTGAAAAGCTAAACGCGCAAGACGGCCTCTACACGCTGATCAAACTCGACCGCGAAACCAGCTGCGAAATCATCGCCGCTCTGAAAGGCGTAAAGTTCCGCGACGATGCGAGCGCCTTCGAGCCGTTTACGACCCAAGACCTGCAGCTCGTCACACTGACCGTCACAGAAAAAGGCTACTGCCTGAACGGTGATGGTGAGCTGGACGAAACCCATACCGACATTGCGCACGACCTGAAGCAGTTCGACACGCCTGTAAGCGCGATTGGCTGGCTAACAAAGGGGCTCGCCCTGCGTCGTGAAAGCGGTGTTGGAAAACTGGTCGTGCTCTCCTGTGACAACCTTCCCGGCAATGGTGAGAAACTTGAAGCGGCGGTTCTGCGATTTGCCGAACTGGTCGATGCGTCACTCAGCAGCTGGATCCGCACAAATGTCGACTTCCCATCCAGCATGGTCGACTCAATCACACCCGCAACAGACGACGCGCTTATCCAGCGCATTCAGACGGACTGTGGCTACAGCGATGCCTGGCCAATCCAGCGAGAAGCCTTCACCTCATGGGTGATTGAGAACACCGGCGCATCGGTGATCAAAGAACTCGCCGACGCAGGTGTCTTGTTGACCCGCGATGTTTCAAGACACGAAAAGGCCAAGCTCTGGCTTTTGAATGGTGCGCACTCAACCCTCGCCTATCTTGGTCTGGCTTACGGGCATCAATCTGTCGCCGAAACGATGGAAAATGCGGAGCTGCGCTCCCTTGTTCGCGCCATGATGCGCGAAGAGATCATGCCGGCCTTATCTCCACCGGATGGAATGGACCTTGAGGACTATATCGAGGACCTGCTCGAGCGGTTCGCGAACCCGGCCATCGTCCATAAGCTTTCGCAGATTGCCTGGGATGGCTCGAAAAAGCTTCCGATCAGACTACTGAACACGATTGAGACCAATCGCGCTGCCAGCCGCAGTATAGAAAAGCTCGGCTTCGGAGTAGCGGCATGGATGCGCTTCATTGTGCGTATGTCCCGCGCCGAAGCGCAGATCACCGATCCGCTCGCAGACCAGCTTCTGGCACTCGGAAAAATCGCCAAAGACGAAAGCGACGATGTCGATGCATTCCTCGCGCTGGACGAGGTGTTCAACGCCACGCTTTGCAACGATGACGAGTTTGTAGCCGCCGTAAAGCGCGCCTACACTGACATCATAAAAACAGAACAAAAATCACTTCGGGGAGGCTCAGGAATTTAAATGACCCAAACGCCATCTCTAAACAGACGGCGCGTCCTGCAAGCAGGCGCAGCCGGACTGGCCGGGATGTCCCTTGGGGCGTGCGGACAAGCAGGCTCAAGGCCTCTTTTGTCTTCCGACACGCACCCGTCAGACTATCCGACGGTTCAGGCCGTCCGCCATATGGGCGAATTCCTGCGCGAGCAGACTGATGGTCGTCTGGACATCCGCATTTATGCAGGCGGCCAGCTTGGTTCGGAACGCGATACGCTCGAAATCACCAGTTTTGGTGGCCTCGACATGAACCGCGTGAATCTCGCGCCGCTGAACTCAATCGAGCCAATGACGGTTATTCCGTCCCTGCCTTTCCTGTTCAGCTCTACCGAACATATGCGCCAGAGCCTTGATGGCGCGCCAGGCGATGTGATCCTGAACTCGCTTGTGCCACACAATCTGGTCGGCCTTTGCTTCTACGATTCAGGCGAACGCAGCTTTTACAATACGCGCCAGGCGATCCGCACACCGGATGATATGCGGGGCATGAAAATCCGTGTTCAGAACTCCGACCTCTATGTTGCGATGATCCGTGCGCTCGGCGCTGACGCGACACCTATGCCGCTTGGTGAGGTGTATCAGTCGCTCGTTCAAGGCGTGATCGATGGCGCCGAGAATAACTGGCCGTCTTATGAGTCCGGCCGCCACTTCGAAGCAGCACCGTATTACAGCCTGACGCGCCACGTAATGGCACCAGAAATTCTGGTCATGTCACTCAGCCGCTGGCGCAAGCTGTCCGAAGCGGATCAGGAGCTGGTCGTCAACGCTGCCAAATCATCCGTCCCATTCATGCGTGAGCTTTGGGACGCACGTGTCGCCGGCGCGCGCGAACGTCTTATGGACGCTGGCATTCAAGCCAACGAAGTCGACAATCTGTCAGACTTTCAGGGACTGATGGAGCCTGTCTGGGAGAACTTTATCGTGACGCCGGAACAGGAAGAACTCGTCAACCAGATCCAGAGCATCGGCTCTGAGCTGGGAGGGGCGTGATGAAGCACAATCTGGCTAAAGTTACCCATTTTGCGGCTGAACTGCTTTTACGGATCGCCGCGTTTGGTCTCGTCCTGATGACTGTGATCGTTGGGTGGCAGGTCTTCGGCCGCTACGTGCTGAACTCCAGCCCGTCTTGGTCCGAGCAAGCCGCACTGACACTGATGATCTGGTATGTGCTGCTCGCAGCCGCTGCTGGTGTCCGCGAAGGCTTCCATATCCGTATCGTCGCGCTTGAAGAAGCCGTTGGCCCAAAGGCTAAACGTGGCATGCGCATGGTGCAGGATCTGATTGTTGCCAGCTGCGGTATCGCCATGACGATCTGGGGCGGTGAACTCGTTATCCGTACCTGGGAACACATTATTCCATCGCTCGGCCTGCCTCGCGGCCTTGCATATCTCGCCCTGCCAATCAGCGGTGTTCTGATCGCGCTGTTCTCGCTCGAACGCATGCTGGAAGAGGCAGAAGGTGAAAACGTCGAGGATGAGGAGGATCCCCGATGGAGTTGATTATTCTACTCTCTGTACTCGTAATCTGTCTGGCGCTGGGCGTGCCGGTCGCGTTCTCACTGCTGACCGCTTCAATCGCCTGCTTCCTCGCAATGGACATCCCGCTGGTTGTCGTATTCCAGCGTATGGCCGCGGGCGTGAGCGTATTCACACTGATGGCGATTCCGTTCTTCATTTTCGCAGGCGATCTCATGTATCGCTCGGGCATAGCCGAACGGCTCGTCCATATCGCTGAAGCGGCGTTTGGCCGTGCCCGCGGTGGTCTTGGCGCGGTGAATGTCGGTGCGTCCACGCTATTTGGCGCGGTATCGGGTTCTGCGATTGCATCGGCATCTGCCATGGGCGCAACCATGATGCCGCTCATGAAGGAAAAAGGCTATGACGCTGATTATTCAGTAAATGTTACTGTGACAGCGGCGATCGTCGGCCTGCTCATCCCCCCATCCCACAACATGATTATCTACTCGGCGGCATCCGGCATCGGTGTCTCGATTGGTGATCTGTTCTTGGCTGGTATCGTCCCAGGCGTACTGACGGCCATTCTGCTTATGGTTGTGTCATGGATTGTTGCCGTGAAGCGTGGCTATGCCGCCGGCAAGTTCCCGGGCTGGGCCGAATTCATGAAAGCGCTCGTTTTTGCAATTCCGGGCCTGATGACCGCGATCATCATTATGGGCGGTATTCTTTCAGGCATTTTCACGGCGACAGAATCCTCTGCCATTGCCGTTATCTACACCATCATTATCGGCGCTTTCGTCTATCGTACGCTTGGCTGGGACCGCTTTTCAAAAGCTGCAATCCAGTCCGTGAAGATCACGGCGATGGTTCTGATGATCATCGGTGCGGCGACCGCCTTTGGCTATGCGCTCGCCATTCTGGAAGCGCCCACAAAGCTGGCTGAACTGATTACCAACATTACAAGCAATCCGATCCTCGTATTGCTGATCATTAACGTGATCCTGCTCTGCCTCGGCACGTTTATGGACATGTCGCCGCTCATCGTTATCACGACGCCAATTCTACTGCCTGTCGTGATGGAAGTTGGCGTAGATCCTGTACATTTCGGTATCATCATGATGCTGAACCTCGGCATTGGTCTGGTCACACCGCCTGTCGGCTCTGTCCTGTTCGTAGGCGCAGCGGTCGGCAAGATACCAGTAGAGTCGGCGGTTAAAACGATCTGGCCATTCTATTGCGCCCTGATTGCAGCACTGCTGGTCATCACCTTCGTGCCTGCCATCTCGCTCACGCTTCCGGGGCTGTTCTAATGGTGAATGCGGCGCTCACACGTCGATCCATGATGCTCGGAACGGCAGCCATCTCACTGGCGGCCTGCGCGACACCCGACGTGTCGTTTACCGAGACGTCGGAACGGATCGACTTTGACCGCTTTGTCATCGACATCACACGCCAGCCTGAAGAAACCCTGAGCATCTGGCCTGAGCAGGCACCAGGCCGCGATGCTGTCGACCTCACTGAGCATATAGTGGAACGCCAGAACTCGTTTGGCCTGCCTGACCGCGCAGCGCTGGATGTCACCGCGCCGACCTTGTCCTATTTCAGGTCGGAAAACTTCTCCGGCAATAGCATTCTGCTCATTCCCGGCGGCGGCTATCAGCGCGTTGTCGTCGAAAAGGAAGGCTGGGAAGGCGCGCGGTATTTCAATCAGTTCGGCTATGACGTTTATGTCATGACCTATCGGCTGCCATTTCAAGGCTGGCCGTCCGGCGCGGACACACCGCTTCAGGATGCCCAGCGTGCGATGCGTGTCCTGCGCGGCCATAACGCCAACACCCATGGTTCAGATGCGAATGTTCTGGCCATCGGTTTTTCTGCTGGCGGCCACCTCGCAGGCTCGCTGAACCAGCGTTTCGCGGACACCGTCTACGATCCCGTGGATGCTCTGGACGAACTCTCCGCCAGGCCTGATATCACGGCTCTGGTCTATCCGGTCGTTCTGATGGGATCGGAACACACACATTCAGGTTCCCAGAATAACCTGCTCGGAGACACCCCGACTGAAGACCAGCTTCGGGCCTACGACCTCACGCGAAATGTAAATCCTGATAGCCCGCCACTTTTCCTGCTCCACGCGCTGGATGACACCTCTGTCGTCATGGAAAATTCCATGGAGCTTATGAACGCGTATCGCGACGCAGATGTGCCGGCGGTCCTCCATATTTTCGAACATGGCGGACATGGCTTCGGCATGCGCGGCATTGAGAACACACCATTGGAAGACTGGCCCGGCCTCCTCATGAACTGGGCAGCAGAGAATGGTCTTCCGCCCACTCCCCGATAATTCTGTTTGAGAGATAAATTCAAATGGCTGATGTGAATGCACAAAAGCGCCAGCTTCGCGCTGCAGGCGTCGTTCCGGTCCTGACAATCGACCGCACCGAAGACGCTGTTCCTGTCGCGAAAGCTCTGGCAGATGGCGGCTTGCGAGTACTCGAAGTCACGCTACGCACGGCTTGTGCGCTGGACGCTATCAGAGAGATTTCCAATTCCGGCCTCGATGTTCTCGTCGGCGCAGGCACAATCACATGCGAATCAGATGTCGGCTCAGCGCTGAAATACGGCGCCCAGTTTCTTGTAACGCCAGCCACTCCTGCATTTCTGCTATCCGAACTTGCAGCTTTCCCCGGCCTCGTCGTCCCGGGTATAGCTACCCCTACAGAAGCCCTGTCTCTCTACGATCACGGGTTTGATGTGGTGAAATTCTTCCCAGCTGAGCCTTATGGCGGCGCTTCTACGCTCAAAGCATTGTCTGCGCCGCTGCCAAACATAAGCTTCATGCCAACGGGCGGTGTCTCTTTCGAGAAGCTGCCATCCTATCTGAAACTGCCAAACGTTGCGGCAGCAGGTGGGTCCTGGCTTGCAACACCAGCAGATATTCAGGCCGGCAACTGGGCCCGAATTACAGAACTGGCTCAGGAAGCATCAGATCTCGTGAAATCGCTTCGACCGGGCTGACATCGACAACACAAATCTCAAGGCTCATCATCATGGAAAACGCTGACCTTCCCCTGAAAAAAGATGAGATCTATGAGCGTCTGAAATTCTATGCGCGCGATATCGAACGCGACCCGCAGACCAATTCTGTTTTCAGACTGGCTCAAGATTACTTTTTCGCTCTGTCAAAAGGCGAATTGAGCGCCGATGCGCTTAGCGCGCCTGTGCAGGACATTACCGACGAGCTTTTCAGTGAACGCGCGGCCTTCATCGCCATGCAGCACGAACTCCACTTGCCGGAATCTCCGTGGGAGATGATTAGTGAGAAGCTCTCGCAGAAAGCCGCTGAAGGGCTCGACGCTTTCAAGGATTGCGTAGAAACGCCCGTAGGCGGCATTGTCTTTACGGCCCATCCAACCTTCGCAAACCCGCTCAGCGAGCGTCAGAGGCTTGCTGAACTCGCCGTATCAGACGCGGCAGACAGCGCGATCGTATCTACTCCGACAGACGACACTCAGGGCATCACGCTCCAGCAAGAGCATGAAGAAGCCCAGAATGCGATTGCGAACGCACAGGCATCGGTCAGTAGCTATCTGAAAGCGGTTCTGGAGACAGCCCGTAAAGCCTATCCAAGTGAGTGGCGCAGTCTTCGCCCTGTCGCACCAACGCTCGCCTCATGGGTCGGTTACGACCTTGACGGCAGAAGCGACATTCATTGGTGGACGAGCCTTGCCTATCGCCTGAAAGAAAAGTCCGAACAAATTGGCCGCTATGCAAGCGCGCTGAAAGACATTGGTCAAAGCGCTAAAGATGCAGCTGCGATTGACGCCCTGATATCAGAGCTTGAAACCGCGCAGGCGCTCGCAGCAAAACAATCCGATCTTTTCTTCGGCGATCTGTCGAAGGCAGAGCTCATGGTCGAGGCAGCAAATACGCTGACCGAGAACGATGACAAAAACCTCGTCAGCATTCGCGCGCTGTCGGAACGTGTTGCAGCGCTCATGGACGGCGAAGACGACGATACCGCACTGCGCCTGCTTCAACTGTCGCGGCAGATGGAAATCCTCGGTTTCGGAACGGCTCGCATCCATCTTCGTATCAATGCCGCTCAAATCCAGTCAGTGATCCGGCGCGACCTCGGCTTCCTCACGGAAGACAATGATCTTGGTCAAGTCGCGCTCGACACGCTGGCAGACAAGCTAAGCGCGGCCGTTCCAGCAAAGATCAACTTCGGCGACCTGTTCCTCGAACAGTCCACAGCCCGCCGCCAGTTCATGCTGTGCGCACAAATCAGCAAACATATTGATGCTGACACGCCGATCCGTTTCCTCATCGCCGAGAGTGAGAACCCTGCGACAGTGCTGGGCGCCCTCTATCTTGCGCGCCAATACGGCGTTGAAGGGCAACTGGATATCTCGCCTCTGTTCGAAACACCTGAAGCGCTTGAAAATGGTGGCCGCTTCGTAGCGCGCCTTTTGAAAGTGCCGGAGTTTCAGGAATATGTCCGCACGCGTGGCCAGCTATCCATCCAGCTTGGCTTCTCGGACGCGGGTCGTTTTATCGGACAAGTTGCTGCAGACATCGCAATCGAGCGAATCCAGTCACACATCGCATCCGCCCTTGCTGAAAAGATGCCGGGTATTGCTCTCCTGTTTTTCAATACGCATGGGGAGTCCGCCGGGCGCGGCGCTTATCCGGGGGACTTCAAAGCTCGTCTGAACCATGTTCTTCCTGCACACACGCCATCGCTGTGCGCCCGGCTCGGTGTACCGCTGCGCAATGAAGTAAGCTTCCAGGGCGGCGACGGCTATATCCACTTCGCGAACCAGCCATTGTCGGATTCGGCCTATCTCGCCTTCGTGCGCGAGGGCGTATTCACGCAAGAACATGACGATAGCGACCCGTTCTATCAGCGCTCCAGCCTTGTCTGGGACTTTTATCGCGCGCTTCGCCTCTGGCACGAGACGCTGTTTGATGATCCGGACTATGCTGTCCTGCTGGGCGAATTTGCTGGCGGCTTCCTGCTCGACGCAGGCTCGCGCCCGAAACGTCGCGCCAAAGGCCCAGCCGGCCCGCGCTCTCTTCGCGCGATTTCCCACAATGCCACGCTTCAACAGCTGGGCGCTCTCGCCAATACCGCTTGCGGTATCGGCTCCGCGCTTGAACGAGACATTGATGAACTCGTCGAGCTGATCGACGATTCTCCGCGCCTGCGTGCTCTGGTCGATCTGGCTCTGTTCGGCCGTGTCCGCACCTCCATTCCCGCGCTGCGGTCATACGCGGCTGTCTACTCTCCAAGCTTCTGGGTGGCCTGCACAAAGCGCAGCGGCGATGCAGACCGCAAAGCCGCGCGTACCATGATGTACCGCCTTGTTCGGTCCCAGCGTATTTCATCCGCAATGAACCGCTGCGCCGATCATCTCTCGATTGACCTTGGCCGTTTCGACCAGCTTATCTCGCGCCTGAAGAGCGCACCATCGGTCTCTTATCGACACGAAGCGCGCCTGCCGATCCACGCGCTGCATGCAATGCGTCAGGGCGCCATGATGCGTGCTCTTGAAATTGCGGGCAGCCTGCCGACGATTTCGGAGCGACACGGCTTTGACATTGATGATGTACAGCATCTGATTGTTGAAATGCGCATTGAAGAAGCGGTTGGCTTGCTGCGAAAACTCTTCCCGAAATCAGCTCTCGATATCGTGGAATTGTCAGACCTGAAGGAGCCTCGCGAAGAGCGCGGAGATCTGACGACCTCGGACTACACCGCACTTCACAAAGAATTCCTCGATCCACTCATGGATATTCAAAAACTGATCCATCAGATCAGCCGTGCAATCAGTCACGCACATCTCGCTTACGGGTAAAAGGATGCTACCAACCGCAACGGAAAACCGATGGGGTTGGTAGCGAGGGAGAATAAACTTCCAAATCGGGCGATGCCCTATCGACACTAACGCGCCGGTAGCCTCCACAGACCGGCGCGCAAGTGGCCCCCATCCAAAAGCTATGAACACGTTAAGTCTCGTAAATTGCTAACCCCGCAAAAACAGTCAGTCAATCCTGTTTCATTAGTGAGGTCGCCAAACAAAAAAGGGAGGACTTTCGCCCTCCCTTCTGGAAAAATGTGAAGACCTGCTATTCGGCCGCTGCAGCATCGAGGCGAGCTCGCTCCTGATGAGCTTGCCAGATGATGTTCTGACGAATAGCGGAAATCGCTTCCTCACCAATCACGTCGCCAAAGCCGACCATGCCATTGCCCTCAAGAGCGCCATCACGGACGATCGACATGAAGGTCTCTTCGCGCTCCAGCGCTGCGGAATAGCGAAGATCAGGGATCACGCCGCCGCCATGGCAAGTAACGCAGAAACGGCCATAGTATTCACCGCCCAACGCAATCGTGTCCTCGTCTGCGGACAGTGCTGGCGGGTCCAGAACGCCTTCTGGCAGCGGATAGGCTTCAGGCATTTCCGCTTCGCCCTCCAGAGAGAACACAAAGAGACGGCTCCGATTTTCGACCAGTCCGGCATTGAGGCCAAACACACCGCCCCACCCCGCAAGAATAGCCACATATTGCGTGCCGTTCTGTTCAAACGTCATTGGAGCAGCAATGGCTGCCGTTTGCAGCGGATGTGACCAGAGCTGAGTGCCGTCCGCCGCGTCATAAGCGCGGAACTCGCCCGTCGCTGTGCCTTGGAAGACAAGACCGCCACCTGTCGCCAGAAGACCGCCATTCCACATAATCGGATACTCGACGCGCCAGCGCTCCTCCTGCGCAACCGGGTCCCACGCAACGAGTGAGCCCATAGCGCGCGAACGTGGCTCAACAGGCTGATAGTCCTCGACGGTCGACGTAGTTTCCAGTGTTCGGCTGCCGGCTGCTGGTCGCTGCATGAGGTCGTCGCCACTTCCGACAACGGCCCCGGTGCCCCGATTACCAATCGCGATATTGAAGCTCGCATCAGCAAAGCCCCATTCATCCGGACTATCAAACGGCATAGGCAGGTTATGGACTGGAATATAAACCAGCTCCTCATCCTGACTAAACGCCATAGGATGCCAGTTATGTCCACCGAACGGGCTCGGGAAGACCAAAGCCGGCCCGTCAAGATAACGCGCTGACGGGTTTTCTACCGGACGGCCCGTCTCTGGATCGATCCCCAAAGCCCAGGTTACGTTGGTATAGTTATTCGCTGTCAGAAACTCGCCCGTTTCACGATCCAGCACGTAGAAGAAGCCATTCTTCGGCGCCTGCATCAGGACATCACGCATCTGGCCATCAATCTCGAGCTCAGCGAGCATAATGTGCTGGGTTGCCGTGAAATCCCATGTCTCACCCGGCGTAGTCTGGAAGTGCCACGCATACTCACCGGTGGACGCATGGATCGCTACAATTGAGGAGAGATAGAGGTTATCGCCGCCTTCGGGAGAGCGATATTGCTGGTTCCAGGGCGCGCCATTGCCGACACCGATATAGAGAAGGTCGAGGTCTGGATCATAGGCCATGGAGTCCCAGACGGTGCCACCACCGCCGACTTCCCACCAGTCACCCGTCCAGGTTTCGGCAGCGGCCTGCAAATATTCAGGCTGCTCACCAGCATCTGGATTATCCGGCACTGTGTAGAAGCGCCAGATCAGCTCACCGGTGTCCGCGTCATATGCAGACATATAACCACGAACACGGCCCATATCGGCGCCACCATTGCCAATCATGATCATGCCGTTCACGGCACGTGGCGCACCTGTAATCGTATACGGCAGTTCGTGATCGACGATTGTATCTGTCGTCCACACTTCATCGCCGGTTTCGCGATCCAGCGCGATAAGACGTCCATCCAGTGATCCAAAGTAAAGATGCTCACCCCAGGCTGCGAGCCCTCGGTTCACCACGTCACAGCATGGCTTAACGCCTGTTCTACCCGGCACTTCAGGATCATACTCCCAGAGCAGCTCGCCGGTCACCGCGTCATAAGCCTTCACAAGGCTCCACGCAGTTGTGATGTACATTTTGCCATCAATGACCAGCGGCGTCGCCTCCTGTCCGCGCGCTGTATCGAGGTCTGCGAACCACTCAAGCTGTAAATCGCCGACCGTTTCGCGGTTCACCTGATCAAGCGGGCTGTAGCGCTGTTCCGCCCATGTGCGTCCATAAGAGAGCCATTCACTGTTATTGCTGGCCGCGTTTACAAGATCGTCCGTTCCGATCTGTCGCGTCACCTGCGCATCAGGCGTATCAGCGCTGACCGGGGTTGCAGTATGTTCCGTCTGTGAGCAGCCTTGAATTGCCATAAAAGCCATGGCGGCCACGCCTATAAACAGGTCGCGTGTTTCAATCATCAATTTCGTCCTCCCCGATCAATCCCGAGCGTCATGAGACCAATCAACTCGTGTCGCCTTTACCGGCGATCGCTGTTTTGCTTTTTTACGTTGTATAAATTGCGTGCGTCAGGCTCAAGCCTTTTGAGCGAAGCAGGTGCAGCTATCTTTTGCGGACTAAACGTTCGCGGGAAGGACTGGAGCAGACCATGTCTCTCAAGGAATAATGTTTATGCAGAAACAATTTCCCCTCACCATATCGGTGAGGTTGTCAGCATGCCTCCGACCGGCTCCTGACGAAACCGGTCGGAAACAGAAAATCAAATCGTCCAGACGAGCCAGGTGAGGCCAATCGCAACCGCAACGCCAAGCGCCACATTCCAAAGTGGTGCCCGAACCGTTTTTTCCGGCGCACCCTCTTCTACCTTTCGGCTGCCTGTGAGCATCGGGCGAACCAGATTTGCCTTCAGAACAAACTGATAAGCCAGAACAGCCAGCACATGCAGCGCAATAAGGATGTAGAGCGCCCGAAAGCTCATTTCATGAAACTCGGAGAACAGACGCCCTGTATCGAACTCCAGAAATTTAGATAACGGACCGGATTCCAGACCATTCACATCAATCGTGAAAAGACCTGTTCCCACCTGTGTACCGACCACAAGGATCAGAGCAACAACACTCAGCGCACCGAGCGGGCTATGCCCGGTTGACGGCTTGTAATTGCCTTTCGTGAGCGACTTCGCATACGCGATGACTTTGCCCGGACCTTTTACGAAGTTAGAAAACTTCGCCGTAGAAGCCCCGAAAAGCCCCCAATACACGCGATAAAACCAAAGAAACAGAACAAGCATGCCGATCCGGCGGTGCCATCCCATTTCGCCCCAGCCATAGGCAATCCACCCCTGCTCTACCATGAAGCCATCAAGCGTTTCCCAGATGCCGTGACCCTCTGCTGTCGACCACATGCAGGCGATCAGGAAAACCAGACCCCAGTGAAATGTGCGGACTGTCCAGTCCCAGACCTTCTGGGACCGGACCGGAACAGCGTCCGCACTAGTCATCGTCTACACGGAAATCGTCATGGCAGGCACCACATGTGCCGCCGAGTGTGCGCAGAGCGCCGCCCGTGGCCGTCATGTCGCCGGATGCAGCGGCTGTCTGGAATGCGACAGCAGCCGTCTGGAAGTTAGAAACGGCTTCATCAAAGCCTTCTGGGTTTTCCCAGATCGTTGGCAGAGCCTCAGTTTCAACACCCGCCTCAGGACCAGACCCTGCAGGGAACCAGTCTCCCATAGTTGCAGCATGACCTGCGATAATATCAGCTTTTTCAGAGATCAGCATAGCGTCAGGGCTGCCCGAGCGCATGCTTTCACTGATGGCACGCATGCTGGCGCCCATCTCTTTCAGATTGTCCTGACGCGCTTCGATAATTGCCACGATTTCAGCGTCTACCACAGGTGCTTCAGCTGTTTCTGTTGCAGCTGGCGCCTCAGCTTCAGGTGTTGCCGCTTCTTCTGCGCCGCCGCATGCAGCGAGCAGTAGAGCAGAACCGGCAATCATGCCGAACATAACTTTCTTCATAGGGTACCCCTCTTCGTAAACGGATGCCGTCATCATCCCATCGCTTAACCCTACGAAAACCGTAAGGTTGGGTGATTAACTCGTCAATCAGGCAACCGGTTCACACTTAGTTGTACGCAGGACCAAAAAAAATCCGGCGGTGCAGAACACCGCCGGACCTTAATTTCGCTCAGCTACACCTTAGTAAGTGTATTTGAAGCCAACTTCGATCGTACGACCGAGCGCGTTAACACCCATACGTGGGTCATAGCCGAACTCTGCACGAACGAATGGTGGATCTTCGTCCAGAATGTTCTGCATAGAACCTGTGAGACGCAGATTGTCGTTCAGGTCATAAACGTATGTGAAGTCAAATGTCAGCGTGCTGTCGATCTCGTTGCCACGTGTGAACGGGCCAACGAACTCGTCTGGCGTGAACGGAGGCGCGGAACCAGGAATGATGCCGACCGGGTCAACACCACCACGTTCGTCCGTCAGACCAGACACATAACGTGCTGTCAGACGAGCGTTGTGGTCACCGCGATTATAGTTGAAGAACGCGTTGATACGGTGCTTCGGCGCGGAGAAACCGACAGACGAGAAGTTCAGGAAGCCCAGACGGTCATCATCTGGTGTGACTTCAAAGCCATCAAGAACACGTGCACTCGTCATGAGCTCTGTGATGCTTGTACCCGTCAGACCAAAGGATGCGTCAGCCGCACCAATCGGAAACGAGTAGTTGATCTGGTAGTCAAAACCGGATGTGAACTGGTCAGAACCGTTACCGAAATCAGTCGTGACACGGTTCAGGTCAGCCGCAGTTGTTGTACCCTGCACACAACCACCGTTGAATTCAACGCGGTTGATAAGCGGGTGGCTACAAAGATCGTACTGATCATTTGGATCAAACACAGCATTCGCGATGAAGTTGTGCGGAGCAATCTCGCCGATTTCACCCATTGTATGGATGTCAAAATAATCCACGATGATTGTCAGATCATGATCTGATGCAAAGCCATCGCTCTGCCAGATCGCACCAATATTCCAGCTCTCAGCTTCTTCCGGCTCCACGCCCGCAAGCGTCACAGTTGTAGCGGCCAGCCACGCACCATTAACTACGTCATATGAGCGAACGAGGTTGGCAATATTGCCCGGCGCCAGTGAGATTGGGGGTGCCTGGAAGTTGGTACCGTACGAGCCGCGGATCGCGAGTTCGTCAGTCAACTGCCATTTACCCGACACTTTGTAGACTGTCGCGCCCAGACCACCAGAAAACTCCTCGCGACGAACCGCTGCCTGAACGTTGATGTCGTCTGTTAGCGGTAGATTTGTCTCCGCGAAGAAGGAGTAAGATTGCTGGTCAAAGTAATCAGGTGTGTTTGTACCGAAGAAGCCGTAAGGGCCTGGCTCGTTGGCTGTACAACCATTGAAATCAGGGTGGGTGTCCGGAAGCGGACGCTGCCCAACAGGCCACGCACATGGTGTTGCCCCGTTATAGAGCTCGCTCGGAACGAACTCACGGAATTCAACCATACGGCCTTGTGCACCGACAGCCCAACCAATTGTACCGCCTGGCAGCTCGACTGGAAGAACGCCGTCGAAAACTGCGTCGAACGTAACGCTTTCGGTGGTGGACTCGTCTCGACGTTCGTCGAACAGCCAAGCAACAAGTTCATCAGGGTTCTCTGCGCCCGGAACATAGTTCGGGTTTGCAAGACCAAGCTCAGGTTGCTCTGCAAAAGCAGATGCAAACGGGTTGTACCAGAGACAGCCATTCTGACCAGCTTCAGCAGGGTTTTGAGTACCCAGCTGAGATGAATCAAGGTCAGCTGCCGCACAGTTCGGACCACCAAAACCGTTCAGCGCTTCCTGCAGGCGATAGCCAAGATAGTCAGGGTTGGTGTTCGTTGAACGCGCAGAGTTGTAAGTAACTGCAACATCATAGCCGATATCAGAGAAACGACCAAAGAAATCACCCAGCGTACCGTCAATGCCCGCAGACATACGCCATACCTGATTGCTAACGCTGGCGGCAGAACCGAAGCCCTCGCCGCGGCCCATGACAGGGTTACCATTGTGCGCGAATGGACGAACAAGGAACGCTGAATAGCGGTTTGTTAGGCCGTAAAGTGCGCTTTGATCCCAACCTGTACGCGCTGCAAACTCGGCTACATACGGGTTGGTGCTTGGGACAAAGTATTGGAATGTCGCGCCAACTGTTGTCGCCGGACCTTGCGTTGTCGGCAGGGACGGAGAACCGAATACGTGAGGAACATCAACCTGACCGTAAGAGAAGTCAGCGTGGAAGTTCATGTTCTCGTTGATGACGGTGTCGAACTGCGAATAAACGCGGTAGATGTCCTGATCTTCAACGAGGTTGTAGTAAGACGCGTAATTATAAAGGCAGACCGGAGTAACCGTCTGATCAGTCGCGTAAATACCACCGACAGCCTCACACGATGTTTGTGTAAAGTCGTTGAGGAAAGAGTTCAGGTTACCAATGCCGAGGCTTGTGTTTTGCGGCAGGTAGCCTGTCAGGTTGGTCAGGAAGGACCATGGTGTCGGGTTCTCAGTGTATGGAACCAGCGCCCAGTCACGGTCTTCTGTCTCGAGACGGGAACGATGCTCCCACTCAGCCGCGATATAGAAGTTTGTGTCGCCCTCGCCCCAACCGGCGATGAAGCCCATATCCCACTCGCCATCAGAACCGTCGACATGCATATAGTTGCCGGTGGTTTCGAAGCCTGTGAAGCCTTCGCGCGTGATGAAGTTCACAACGCCGCCCACAGCGTCCGCACCGTAAATAACGGCCGCGCCGTCTTTCAGAACTTCTGTACGACCAATCGCGATACCCGGAATGTTAGACAGGTTTTCACTCATGCGACGTCCGTTAAGGAGCGTCAGAGTCTTGTCTGCACCGAGGCCACGAAGGTTGAAGCTTGGTGAACCTGTCAGTTCAGCGCCACCAAAATAGTTTGCTTCACCCGACGTTGGACCAGACTGCGGCAGTTCGCGCGCGAACTGCAGTGCAGTCGGGCTACCTTGCAGTTGCAGGTCTTCAGCTGAGTAGACGTTTACCGGCAGAGCCGCGTCTTCAGGTGTTCCACGGATAGCAGAACCGGTTACAACAACCTGCTGCTGCGTGAACACTTCATCTTCAGCTTGTTCCTGAATGCGCTCGACGTCGTCCTGCGCATAAGCCAATGTTGGTTGAATAGCAAAAGCCAAAGCCGCCATAGAGGCGTACTTCAATCCAGCCCTCATAATTTCCTCCACTTGTATTTTATATACAGACCCATTTTTTCGGGCCTTAAACACATTTAGAGGCATGACTGGTGAGAATGTAAATACCTATTATGTTAGTGAACACCGTTCGCTATATGCTGATATATTGTAGTAGTGTCGTTTTTATCACACAAACCTTGCCGTAAGGTCAGTTTTGGCGCGCCACTAAATCTTCGAACATCTGCAATTGGTAGGTTTTCAAAAGCTCTACGGCCGAATCGGCGCCTTCACGGCTCTCCTCACGTAAAGCGTCGATCGCAAGACCTCGTAATGCCGCAGCGTAGAGCTGCACAAAGGCGTAAATCTTATCGCGCGCCTCATCGCCCGACATTCCGGCTGACTGGCACAGCCCCCAGACGCTTTCCTTATGGCGCTTATCGAGTTCGTCATTCATACGAACGAATTTCTCAGCCATGTCCGGATCGCTACGTGTGCTGAGCATAAGTTCGATTCGCGCGACGCCCGATGGCGAGACCATTGCTTCCCAGAGTACATCAATAAGTGCGAGAAACTTGTCCGTCGGCGTTTCCAGATTCGCCAGCCGCTCCCGATGCAATTCACCACGCATATCGCGCATGCGCTCTGCAGCTGCCATCATCAGATCCGCCTTGGTCGGGAAATGATGGAGCATTGCGCCCCGGCTCACGCCAGCGCGTTGCGCCACGACTGTGGTAGTCGTCTGGTGAAAGCCAATTTCGTGCAGAGATGCGATGGTTGCTTCAATCAGCTTTGCGCGCGTTCTGGCTGTCCGTTCGACATTTGGCACCCGCTTTCGCACGGCAGGCTTCACCGGTGTTTCGCTATTGGCCATTGATTCTGCCTCACTTGATTTCACCGCGCCACGCCCTGGGCTACGTCTTACGCTTGCCCTTAAACCCTTTGGCGAGGACATAAATTTCGGGCGAATGTGCCCGACTCGCCGGCGGTTTGGCATGCTTAACTTCGGTGAAGTTCGCCTTCAGCCGCTCCAGAAGTTCGGGGCTGGTTCCGCCCTGAAACACTTTTGAACAGAACGTCCCACCCGGCTTGAGCACATCCAGCGCGAAATCTACCGCAAGCTCGACCAGTGCCACCGTTCGAAGGTGATCGGTCTGCCTGTGGCCAGTCGTATTCGCCGCCATGTCAGAGAGCACAACGTCCGCGAGGCCACCCAGCTCACCTTCGAGCTGTTTCATAATAGCCGCGTCAGCCACATCGCCCTGCAACAGCACAGCGCCGACAATCGGTTCGATCTCGAGCAGGTCGATACCAACCACTTTGGACGCTCCGAGCGACAATGCGACCTGTACCCAGCCACCAGGCGCGGCGCCAAGGTCAACGACCGCATCACCTTTCTTGATGATCTCAAACCGTTCCTGAAGCTCATTGAGCTTGAAGGCCGCACGCGAGCGATATCCCGCATCCTGCGCTTTCTTTACGTATGGATCAGAAAGCTGGCGTTCGATCCAGCGTTTGGAGCTTTCGGTTCGCGCATTATAGGCGGGGGTTTTCTTCTTCGCGGTTCGACCAGCAGAGCCTTTTCCAGCTCCGATGCCTTTGCCGTTCCAGCGACGTTTTCCATCATCAGCCAAGATCGGCCTCCTTCTCAGGCGGTGCGTCAGACGAGTCGCCTTCCTGATCATTTTTAGATTTGCGGCGCCGTTTGCGCGGCGGCTTCCCGTGAATCAGCGACATAAGCAGGCCTTCTCGAAGGCCACGGTCAGCCACACGCATCTGCTCGCACGGCCAGAGCTCCCAAATGGCTTCCAGAATCGCACACCCTGAAAGCACAAGGTCTGAACGACCATCACCAATACAGCCGATCTGTGCCCGCCCCTCCTTGGTCAGTGAAGACAGACGCTGACGCGCAGCCAATGCGTCCTCGCGGGCAAACATGCTGCCATCGACGATTGACCGGATATACTTATCCAGATCGAGATGTACCGCACACAGGCTGGTCACAGTGCCGCTTGTACCAATCAGATGACCACGATTTTCCTTAAAGGTTTCAGAGAAGTCCTGCCCTCTCTTAAACTCCTGAAGCATATTTTTCGCATACGCCAGCATCTCCGGATACCAGTCCGGATCCCCCGGCCGTTCGGGGAACTGTTCTGACAAGGTGACGACGCCCAAAGGAAAGCTCGCCCACGCGATCATCGGCGTTTTTTCCAGCGAGTTTTTCAAACCGCGCTTCTTCGCTTTGGCGATATCAACCCAGCACAGCTCGGTTGAGCCGCCACCGATATCCACGACGAGCGCGACTTCTTTATCATTCTCCAGAAGATCGAGCGCGCCGGTGACAGCCAGACGCGCCTCCTCTTTCGGAGAAATAATCTTGAAGGATAGACCGACTTCTTTCTGAACGCGCTCAATGAATTCGCGACCGTTCGTTGCCGCACGGCACGCCTGTGTTGCGATGCACTTGAGCCGCTTCACATTATGGTTCTTGAGTTTGTCACGAATGACGGAAAGCGCCCTTATGGTGCGCTCAATCGCATCTTCAGACAGCATGCCTGAAGATGTGAGACCTTCGCCCAGACGGACGATCTGAGAATATGAGTCGACAACCCGAAACCGCCGGCCTTTTTCTTCTGCGACCAGCAGACGACAATTATTCGTACCCAGATCAATAGCCGCGTATACGGGCTTGCGATCAGGCTTTTTTTGTTTCGGCCGCCGACGCCTCTTCTTTTGAGACGCTTTGGAGGTGAGCATAGTACCGCTCTGAATGCTTAAGTTGCGACCAGACTAGCAGACGTGATGCAGAAGCAAAAGCTCTGACATCTTGTTGAGTGAGGTTGCTGCATCTATCTTTATAGAGAACCGAAGTGACGAGGTTGTTCAAAATGACAGATCGCATGGCAAAGTTTCAGATCGGCCAGGTCGTCAAGCACCGTCTCTACCCTTTCCGAGGCGTGATCTTTGACGTCGACCCGGAATTCTCCAACTCCGACGAGTGGTGGGAATCAATTCCGGAGAATGTACGGCCAAGTAAGGACCAGCCTTTCTATCACTTGCTCGCGGAGAACGAGCAAAGCCATTACGTGGCTTATGTCTCTGAACAGAACTTGCTGGATGACGCTGATGGCGGCCCTGTTGACCATCCGCAAATCAGCGAAATTTTTATGGAGCAGGATGGACAGGCTTACAGGGTCCGGCCCGAACTGGCTAACTAATCTGAAGAAACAAAGCCCGGCCCAGCGCCGGGCTTTTTATATGCCTGTTCCCCGAAATCGTTCGCCCAAGGCTTGCTAACTCGCCGAACACAACCCAGATTACACATATGTAATGCTCGTAGGGGTACGGCGGCATCGGCTGGGAGATCGATGTTGAAGCATAACAAAAACAAAGAAGTCTACGACCGCATGCGTGCGCGCCGGGCCCGATACATGAAACGCAAGTCCGGCGTCGCAAGAGACGGCCGGTCCTTCCCGATCGGTACTCACTCCTCTGAAGCAGCAGAAGCAACCGGAGAAGCCGGAGATGGTGGCCGTGGTGATCCATCAATCTGGATATATCTGGTTCTGCTCGTCGTCTTCTTCGTCATCCTGTTTGGCGGAATGATTGGTGATGGACCAAACACCTGACGCTGACTCTCAAACAAAAAAGGGGAGCCGAAGCTCCCCTTTTCCAAATCAGATTTGCTGACCGTTAGATCTGACCGTCTTTAGCCAGTTTCGCGAGGCCACGACCGATAACGATCTGCTGGATTTGCGTTGTACCTTCATAGAGACGGAAGATACGTACATCGCGGTAGAAGCGCTCGATACCGTAATCAGCGATATAACCTGCACCACCGAAGACCTGAACCGCACGGTCAGCGACACGACCAACCATCTCAGACGCAAACATCTTACAGCTCGCGGCCAGCAAAGTTACGTTCTCGCCGCGGTCACGCTTTTGCGCCGCATCAAGCACCATGCAGCGCGCCGCATACGCTTCAGCGTAGCTGTCAGCCATCATTGCCTGCACCAGCTGGTGGTTCGCAATCGGCTCACCAAACTGCTTACGTTCAACAGCGTAGTTCGTCATTTCTGAGATGAGGCGTTCTGCAACGCCAGTACAAACCGCCGAGATGTGCAGACGACCACGGTCGAGGACGGACATAGCAACTTTAAAGCCGTCGCCCTCTTCGCCGAGACGGTTCGCTACAGGCACGCGTGCATTGTCGAAGATCACGTCACACACGTGCGCGCCCTGCTGGCCCATCTTCTTCTCAGGCTTACCAATCGTCACGCCCGGAGTCGTCGTTTCAACTAGGAAGGACGACAGGCCTTTGCCGCCAGGTGTGTTCTGGTCTGTACGCGCCATCACCGTCAGAAGGTCGGCTTTGTTTGCGTTTGTGATGTAACGCTTCGTACCGTTCAGAATGTAATGGTCGCCATCACGCTCTGCGCGTGTCTTTACGCTGCCCGCATCGGAACCGGCTTCAGGCTCCGTGAGACAGAAAGACGTAATAACTTCTCCGCTCGCGATTTTCGGCAGCCACTGCGCTTTCTGTTCGTCATTGCCCCACATGACGAGGCCCTGGGAACCGATGCCGATATTTGTGCCCGCGACGGAACGGAATGCAGGAGATGTCTGGCCGAGCTCAAGCGCGACAAGCACTTCTTCTTCCATGTTGAGGCCAAGGCCGCCAAACTCTTCAGGAATGGAAATACCAAACAGGCCGAGCTCTTTCATGCCGTCGACGACGTCCTGTGGAACAGCGTCTTCTTCAGCAACCTGACCTTCAATCGGTTTGCACTGCTCGTCGACGAAACGACGAACCATCTCAATCAGCGCATCCCGTGTTTCCTGATCATATGCCATTTACGTGTTTCTCCCGCGCAACTTTTATATAGCGACTTTGATATAGTGTCGGACACTAACTAGAACTGCAGGCATAATATGACAATGGGAAAGGCGGCCCGGATTAAACGTGAAAATATTTTCACTTGCCGAAAAACGATAATTGATGTATCGTTTTTCAATAATTCGGAGACCCCTGATGAAACTCATTCCAATTCTGCTCGCTGCCACACTCCTGTCCGGCTGTATCGTCATCAATGCTGACGACGACGATCTTGATCTTGTGGGCTCCCAGAATATTACTCAATCAAATTTTGATGGCCTCGAACTTCGTGGTGGCGGCGACGTCCACATCCAGCACGGCCGCACATTCGCTGTGAATCGGGAAGCTGAAGCGGAAGGCTGGCTTGTGGGCCTGGATGGCGACACGCTGGTTCTTGAATGCGACCGCCAGTGCCGTGACAACAACGCAGACACAATCGTGGTCACTCTCCCATCCATCGATAACATAGCGATCACTGGCGGCGGCGACATGATGATTGATGGCGACTTCCCGAATACAAACGAGCTGAACATCGCCCTCGTCGGTGGCGGCGACATTGACGCGCGTTCCGTACAGGCAAACGAAGTGAACATTTCGATTGTTGGTGGCGGCGAAATTGACGTAGCGGCAGCGACAGAGCTGAATGTCTCCATCATTGGCGGCGGCGAAATCGGCTATGTCGGTTCACCTGAAGTGAACCGCAGCGTGATCGGCGGCGGTCAGGTTCGCCAGATCCGCTAGAGGCCTAGACCTCACTCTTTTGAGAACTTAAAGACGGTCCTGATTCTAACGAACAGGGCCGTTTTCTATGGGGTATACACTAAAGACCGAGGGTGAATTTGCAGGCTGGCATTATTGGGATGGCGACGCCTATGAATCCCAGCTGGTCGGTCCGTTCTACATGAAAAAAGACGACAACGGCGAAATGGTTGGCGCCTTCCGCGCTGAGCCTCGCCACATGAACGGCCACGGCAATATGCATGGCGGCTGCATGATGTCTTTCGCCGATTTCGGACTGTTCGTCATCACCGATGAGATCATCAATGATGAGACGCCGGGCGTGACGCTTTCCATGAATTCTGAATTCCTCAGCGCCGCGTCCGTCGGTGACCTTATGGAAGTGCGCGGTGAAGTTCTGAAAGCAGGCCGTTCAGTTGTGTTTGTACGCGGTGTCGTCACCGCCAACGGAACGCCCTGCCTCAATTTTTCAGGAACAATCAAAATCCTGCGTAAGCGGCCAAACAGCTAGTCTTTGGCTGCCATAGGGCGCGCCTGCATGGTCTCGAACCAGCGGGACAGATTAGGCCGCCCTTCCCAGAGTTTGCAGCGCATATACAGGCCGAAATTCATGCAGATAAACAGCGTGATATCGGCATTGGTGAAACGGTCACCAGCAACGAACTCGGTCCGCTCCAGAACACGGTCAAAATAATCAGCCGTCTTCAGCGCCTGCTCTTCTGACATCTCAGACCATTCTTTGGATTGCTTCGCTTCCAGAGCCGCAGCGCGTGGGTGGCCATGACGGAACCAGCCCGCAATCGACATCATCAGCATGAGCTCTACACGGCGATCCCACATTTCAATCTGTGCGCGCTCAAGACCATCGCGCCCCATCAGGTTCGGCTCGGGAAACACGCTTTCCAGATAAGTACAGATGGCCCGGCTCTCGCCAATCACTGTGCCATCATCCAGCTTCAGAGATGGCACGCGTGCAAGCTCGTTCACAGACTTATAGTCGGAACTGCGGTGCTCACCTTCCAGGAGCGCAAGCTCGATGATTTCGACCTCATCAAGCTTGCCCTTCTCTTTCAGGAAGAAGGTAACGCGATCCGGATTCGGTGCGCCTTTGGCACTATATAATTTCATATGTTTCACTCCCAGTGACTGTTTAGACAGTCGGTCCGGACGTGAAGTTTTTCAACCCGTCACGCAGCGTTAATCGAAGGACGCCCGCACACCGAACGTCGCATTCATCGGCTCACCCGGAAAATACCGGTCATTGCCGAAGGCAAAGTCAGCCCGGTCCGCATAGCGCTCGTCTGTCAGATTGCGAATGATCACGAAGGCTTCCAGCTGGTCGGTCAGATCATAGCTCGCACGAGCGGACGCAACGGTGTGGCCATCATAGCTTGCCGTGTTCGCTTCATTCGTGAAGTACTCGCCGACATATTCAAGGCTCAAGCTGGCATCGAACCGCTCCGTCGGGGCCCAGGCAATTCGCAGATCACCAAGCCATTCTGGTGCTGAGTCGATCTGATTGCCATCCACAATGCCATTTGCCGCACGGTCGAACGCATATGTGTGGTCCGCCCAGCTGAGGTTACCAGACACTGTGACCGTGTCGGTCAGCTCAAAGCTCGCCTGCACTTCAATACCCGCATGATCGGTACGGCCCGCAATCACATTGAGCCCCTGCGCATCGCGGAAGAAGAAATTCTCCTTCTCCATTACATAGGCGGCGACATCAAAGTAGAGGCGGCCATCCAGAACCGCACCGCGCGCGCCGATCTCAAAACTGTCCAGCGTTTCAGATTTCACCTCACCGACGGTCTGAAGGTTCTGCAGGCGATAAAGGTCGGATGCCTGCGGCGCACGTTGGCCGCGCGCATAGTTTGCATAGAGCGCCACATTGCCGATTGCGTCGTCCCAGATGATACCGAGCTTTGGCGTCACCAGATCAAAACTGTCTGACCGGTCAGCCGGCACGTTGAAGCGGCCATTCACGCCGGACGGCGCGCGCGTGGTGTAATCATAGTCGTGCGTTTCGGCGCGAAGTCCCGCCAGCACCCGAATATCGTCACTGATTTCGTACTCCAGCTCACCCCAGAGCGCGAGCGCCAGCGTCTCGACCGTGTAGTCATAGTGAACGCCCACAGGGAAACGACTGTCGCCCGGGAAAAAGCCAAATGGCGCTGGCTGTGTTTCAAGCAGATCACCGCTCGCCGCATCGACCATGCCACCTACCGTCCAGCGCAAGTCATCATAGCGACGGGTCACATCGCCCATAACACCGAAGGCGGAATGACTGTTTTCTTCGAAGCCTTTGTACGGCAAGAAGTGCTGACGGAATTCCATCTCCTGCCAACGCGCATAAGGCGTGACATTCACATCGTACTCGCCGAAAGAACGGTTCAAATCGATAGCTGCCATAGCGAATTGCGCGTCACGAAAGGCTTCGGGATTTGGATTGCTTTCTGAAACGTCCTCGTCCTCATACGCTTCAAAGCCCTGAATGAACCCACCGGTCTCCTGATTGAGGTTCATGGCAGATAGCCATGCCTGCCCGGACCAGCCCGCAAACTCCACCGCCGTCGCCAGATAAAGCTTTTGCTGATCGACGCTGGTATCATCGCGCCAGCCTGCATCATGTTGTAGCGACAATCCCATCACCTGTTCGCCATTGCCAAGAACAAAGTCACCACGTGTACGGGAGAGCGTCGAGGTACTTACAGATAACTGAGATCTCTGAATGTTAGGATCGTGCAAGTATACGTCAATTAACCCATGCACCGCATTGGACCCATGAGCAGCTGAGCCCGGCCCTCGCACGACACTGATAGACTCTGCAATTTCATGATGAGCCTCAAAAAGCATGTTCACATTTCCAAATGCAGGAGAACGTGTCGGCACTCCATTCTGCAGCACGAGGAAGCTGCCCTGCCCCGCGCCACCATTCAAAACGGGCGAGCGGATCGCAATCAGGTGCTCCTGACCAGAATTTGTGTGGATATTTACGCCCGGCAGGGTGTTCAGAATTTCGGCAGGATGGTCAGCCCGAACTTCGTCAATGTGAAATCCTCCGAGAACAGCATTTGATCCGGGCTCTTCCCTCCGTCGGTCGCCTTCCACCAAAGCCCGCGGAAGTCTCAATTCTGACCACCAAATGATGCCTGTCGGCTCACCAGTTTCATCATTGATGCACCTGTATCCGCCAGAAGAACCGGTACGCGCGTCCCACACTTCGGAACAAAGCTGCAATTCATCATCTGCAACTTGTGCAATTGCCTGAGGCACTGCGAGACCGAGTGCCAGAACAGACCCTGCACCAAGAAGATGGATCAAACGCGACATAGACTTCCTCCCTGCACCCGTTTTCAGGGCGTCATGAGATGTATCTGTATCCCTGTCGCGCAATAATCAAGCTGGATAGAGTAAACTCTACCCAACTTCATTCACAGCGTTGCAGATCAGCCACCAAGGAAAAGTGATGCTGGCAGCGCACCGGCAATGCATGCGCTCATGCATGTTGCGAGCGTACCGGCCAAAAGTGTCTTCCATGACAGGCTGAGGAACGTGTCACGGCGTTCCGGAGCAATGATGGTGAGACCACCAATCAGAATGCCGATAGAGCCGAAATTCGCAAAGCCGCAAATCGCGTGCGCAACGATAATGCGTGAGCGGTCAGACAGCTGGTCTGCAGGCGTGTTCGCAAGGTCAAGGAAGGCAACAAACTCGGTCAGAACCGTTTTGATCCCCATGAGAGAGCCCGCCTTGGCCGCCTCTTCCATCGGCACACCCGTCATGTACATGAGTGGCATGAAAATCCAGCCAAGAATGCGCTGAATAGACAGTGCCTCGCCATTCACATCCGGCGCGGCGCCGAGGGCCGCATTCACCATGAAGAGAAGCGCGAGCGCTGCGATCAGCATAGTCGCGATGTTGAGAACGATCTGAAGACCTGTGCTGGCACCAGATGAAAACGCATCCATTGTGGATTCGTATTCAAAATCAGGCTCATGCGCACGATCAGAGATCGCAACCGTTTCAGGCACCATAGTCAGCGCGAGGGCTACAGCGGCAGGCGCAGCCACGATAGACGCCGTCAGAAGCTGGGCGAGCGGATTGGCCATAACCGGCTGCAGGAAGGTCGTGTAGATGATGAGAACGGAACCCGCGATGGTCGCAAAGCCGGTTGTCATCAGAACGAAGACTTCCGAACGCGTCATGCCTTTGATGTATGGTTTAACAAGGACCGGTGCTTCGGTCATGCCCATAAAGATGTTCGCAGACACAGCCAGCGATGTCGCGCCACCAAGGCCCATGGTTTTCGCGAAGATGAAAGCGAACGCCTTGGTCACCCAGCGCAGAATGCGCCAGTGCCACAGGATCGCTGACAAAGCCGCAACAACAATAACGATTGGAAGGATCTGGAAGAAGAAGGCCGGATTGGCGTTCGCCTGCTCTACCGGAAAGGTCGTATTGTCGCCGATATAGCCGAACACGAAACCTGTACCGTAGCGGGTCGCGTTCTCAAGGCCATCGACAACGACATTCGCTTTGAACAGCACATTGCGGACTGGCGGAACAGCAAACAGAAGGAGCGCAAACACAAACTGGAGGCCAACTGCGCCGAGCACGAGTTTCCATGGAAAGAGTTTCCGGTTTTCCGAAACAGCCCAGGCGATACCAACAATCACCACCAGCCCGAGCAGCGCCCGCGCGTTATCCCAGCCCCAATCCATACCGTAATCCTTTTCCCGCAGGGCGTTTTCCGCCCGATCGACACATTTCTGTAATCGGCAGAGCCTGCCGGTGCAAACCCTTATTCACAGCAAAACATGTCTGATACGCTCAGAAACGCCGGTTAAGCATGCCTGCGCCTATCTGTTTATCTCCTGTGCAGTATCGCTTTGCAGACTGGCGCAAAACCATCGAAACATGATGACAGACAGATTCGCCGCTATAGAATCGCATCTGTACCAAACGCAGCAGGACACGCCTTCAATGCAGCCATTTCACCTTGCCTTTCCGACCGCCAATCTTGAGAAGACGTCAGCTTTCATGACTGACGTGATCGGCGCGAGCATTGGCCGGACCAGCGAGCGTTGGGTGGATTTCGACTTTTTCGGTCACCAGATCACCAGTCACCTCGTAGACGATATGGATGAAGCGGCCAAAAATCCGGTGGACGGGCAGCAGGTTCCGGCCTTCCATTTCGGCATCATCATGCAATGGGATGACTGGCAGGCTCTGGCCGATCGCGTAGACGCTAAAGGCGTGCCATTCGAGATTGGCCCTTACATCCGCTTTGCGGGCGAAGTTGGCGAACAAGGTACGTTCTTCGTCCGCGAACCGGGCAGCAATACGGCGCTGGAATTCAAGACGTTCCGCGATTTCGACCAGATCTTCGCGACATAAATTTACTGCACGCAATAATTTAATTATTGTATAGAATAATTTATCATGCTTATCTCCATGAAAGCCATGGAGGTGACATTGAAAATTTTCAAACTTGCTGACGGTATCGCAGCTGTCCTTTTATTTCACGCATTCTGCTTCCTTTCAGTCGTAGCCTATGAAGTCTGGAAAGCTGGAGGACCGACCCTCCTGACTGATTATGGACTTCTAAAAGCCAAGCTCTTGGTTGCGCTTTGGATGAGTCCGTTTGTTTTGATTGCTCTAATCGGTGCTTCAGCGGCTGGGATTATAGCGAATTCACAACGGTCGCAGGCATTTGTTTTAAGAAAAATCAGAACCACTAAACTCATCAGCGCAAGTTTCGCGCTAGCTGCTTCCCTGATGTGTTTTCTCGACATTGCCATGGGAGATTTGGCGGACCGCCTCCGCGTCGAAACATCATCTCATTATCTGATCATCATCTCTCTGTTTTCAGCCTGCTCCATTATCAGCCTTCTCAACATAGGCCTCGAACAGGGCATCCGAGCGAATGAGGAGAATGAAAGCTTTGTCTGATACCTCCACGCCCTTCGGTGACATCGTTGTACGGCTGGACGTGGTACTGGCCCTACAGAAGCGTAAGGCCAAAGATCTAGCGATCGAAGTCGGCATTACAGAAGCAAACTTATCCCAACTCAAGTCGGGAAAAGTAAAAGGCATACGGTTTGAAACACTCGCCAAACTTTGTTTCGCACTCGAATGCACACCAAACGATATCCTCGAGTATCGCGCTCCCGAATAGTCAAAAGGCCTGCAAAAGCAGGCCTTTTCGCGTAATTCATCAGCTGACTATTCAGCTTTTTCTGGCCAGCGGAATTTGCGCTCCGGATAGAACGGATAGTGCGGCGCGATACCGTCAGATACCTTCTCAGGGTATTCAGGCTTACGCTTTTCAAGGAAGCTTGTGACGCCCTCTTTCGCGTCGCCCGTGCGGCCACGCTCAAAGATCGCACGGCTGTCAATGATGTGCGCTTCCATCGGGTGATCGGCACCAAGCATCTGCCACATCATCTGGCGTGTCAGCGCAACAGACACCGGCGCCGTGTTGTCGATGATTTCGCGGCACCATGCACGCGCTGCGTCCATGAGTTCAGCCTGCGGATAGATCGCTTTGATCAGACCGCCATCGAGGGCTTCCTGTGCGCTGAAAACACGACCGGAATAACACCAATCGAGCGCCTGGCTGATGCCAACGAGACGCGGAAGGAAATAACTGGAGCACGCTTCCGGTGTGATGCCTCGGCGGGAAAAGACGAATCCGAAGCGCGCATTGTCAGATGCGATACGCACATCCATAGGCAGCTGCATAGTCGCGCCGATACCGACGGCTGCGCCATTGATCGCACCAATGATCGGTTTCAGGCTCTCATACATGCGCAGTGTGCAGCGGCCGCCGCCATCACGTTGCAGGTCTTCCTGCGTTGCGTGACCGGCTTCCTTGCCGCCCGCCTGACGTGCTTCATAATCGAAGGTCTTGCCACCTTGAGAGAGGTCAGCGCCGGCACAGAATGCACGATCGCCCGCGCCCGTCACGATGACGGCTTTCACGTCATCATCTGCGTCTGTCTCGTCAAAAGCTGCGATGATATCGAGCATCATCTGGCCGGTGAAGGCGTTCATCTTCTCCGGACGGTTCAGCGTAACCGTTGCAATGCCATCCTCGACCTCAAGGATGACTGTCTCAAACTCTTTTCTTTTTGTCATAGTAAAACTCCCCGTCTGATTGACGGGGAGTGAAGACGTGTCTGGGAAGTAAAATCAAGTATAACCCGAGGTCACTTCCTAATTATTTGCGCGGATCAGTACTGCGAGCACTGGATCGTACGCTGACCAGCATAGGCACCGATTACACCACCTACGACCGCGCCGACTGCTGCATTTCGTGTGTCATCGCCACCGGCCATGGCCCCAAGGCCTGCACCTGCGAGGGCACCGATACCACCACCGGCAAGGGTCCGGCTGCGGCGGGCTTCGTCACACTCACCGTACGAGCGGAACAT
This sequence comes from Ponticaulis sp., assembly GCA_002723155.1. Taxonomy (GTDB): domain Bacteria; phylum Pseudomonadota; class Alphaproteobacteria; order Caulobacterales; family Hyphomonadaceae; genus Ponticaulis. The sequence continues at coordinate 120,119 of PBNO01000015.1, forward strand.
GGTCTCGCCGTCATAGCTCCAGCGCTGTGTTGCAGGCTGCTGATAGCTGTATGTTGGCTGCGAATACCGGTTAGAGGTCTGGTATGTACTGCCGCTGTGATAGCCGTTGTTGTAGCCGCTATTGGACTGGTAGCTGCCGTGGTTCGAATAGCTGCCATTTTGGCCATAGCTGCGGTTATTGCCGTAGCTGTAGGTCGGCTGGGAGCTGTAAGTCCGCGACGTCGTATAGGTGCGACCGGACTGATAACCGCTATTGTTGTAACCGTTATTATAGGTGCTGCTGCCATAACGGTTGTTGTTGCTATAGCCGTTATTGTGCGTCCGTGTCGTTGTGTAGGAGCGGGATGGATATGTCGTCTGATAACCCTGGTTATGGTGGCCGTTATTGTACTGACCATTGCTGTAGTAACCATTGGACGATGTGTGCCCGTATGTCGGCTGGCTGCTTACATAACGCGTGTTTGACGTCGTTGAGTAAGACGAGCTCTGGCTCGGATACTGGTATTCGGAACACTGGATCTGACGGTTGCCGACAATGCCACCGGCTGCAGCACCAATCATCGCACCGACAATCGCGTTGCGGGTGTCATCACCACCTGCCATTGCGCCAGCACCGGCACCCAGAAGGCCGCCAATCGCCGCGCCGTTCATAGTGCGTGTGCTGCGTGCTTCTTCGCAGGCAGCGTATGAGCTGTAATTCGTTTGACCGTCATAGCTCCAGTAAGAGGACTGGGCGTTGGCGGCTGGGGTGATCGCCATCATCGCGGCGAGAGCTACTCCAGAGGTAATGGCTTTCAGTTGCATGGGAAATTCTCCTTCCATGCAGCCAATATGGCGAACCCGCATTGAACCCAGTCTGAATGCTTCGTTGTGGTAAACGAGCCTTTTCGTTCATGTTGCGTTTAGCGTCTTAGCTCGCACTTCACCCCCTCAAACACCGCCCAATCCCCTGCATTCACGGTTGACCAGACCTGTTTTCTCGCAAAACTGACTGCACGGACTTTTAAGGATGTGAATGTGCGGATATTCATGACACTGGCGCTGGTGACGTCTCTCTGCCTGGCAGGCGAATCTGTTTCCGCGCAGGACTCACCCGATTTCGGTGACAATACGAGTCGCTTTGCCAATGACGGCGAATGCGATGATCCGCGTTTTGCGGGCCCTGATGCGTCCAGTTTCCAGTCACGCCGAAATGAAGGCCATGACGCGGAAGACTGTCAGGCGGCTTTCGAAGACGGAACGGTATTTCTGAGAAACACGATTTTCGTCACTTATGATGGCGTGGAGTTCGGCACAGACAGCGGTCGTTTTGCCCACGATGACGAATGCGACGACCCGCGCTTTCGTGGTCGCGGCATGGCAACATATACGCAGGATGAGAACATTCTCGCCGATTCCACAGATTGCATGGCTGCATTTCAGGCGGGGACTATCGCTCTGCGCACCAGTTTCGACGAGCCTTACACGTTCGATGGCATCAATTTTGGTATCGATTCCAGCGAATGGGCCAATGATGACGAATGCGATGACCCTCGGTTTCAGGGAACAGGCATGGCTCAGTTCCTGAACGAGGAAAACATCGAAGCTGATGCGTCCGACTGTTTGTTCTACTACCGAAACGGTACGATCAGCCTGATTGTCGAGATCGAAGAGCCTTACTCTCAAGAGGGCATTCTGTTTGGTATCGATGAGGGGCCATTCGCGAATGATGGCGAGTGTGACGACCCACGCTTTGTCGGCCCAGACATGTCTCTCATCGGCGGATTATCCGACGCAGTGGAGAAAGACGCGTCGGACTGCCTCGCCGGATATGAGGCCGGCCGCATCTTTCTTCGCCGCGCCTATATCGCCCCGCGCATGGTCGCCGGGGTCAATTTTGGCGACGATAGCAGCCCTTATGCAAACGATGACGAGTGTGACGATCGTCGCTTCATAGGCGACGGGATGACACGCGTCCTGCTCACCGATGCAAACATCATGGCGGACGCGTCTGACTGCATCGCGGCCTGGATGTCTGGCGAGTTGGAGCTGCGCACGCCGATCACGGAACCACTAAAGTTCGAAACCATTACATTTGGCGTAGATTCAAGTGATTTCGCCAATGACAATGAATGCGATGATCCGCGTTTTCAGGGGCTCGGCATGGCAAGCCCACCGCTGGAGCAAAGCAATATCGAGGCCGATGCAACCGACTGTCTGACGGCGTATCAGCAAGACCGCATAACCATTCGCAACGCCTATTTCTCTCCAGTCACCTATAACGGAATCGACTTCGGCGATGACAGCGGCGTCTGGTCGAACGACGGCGAATGCGATGACCGCCGCTTCATTGGTGAAGGAATGACGCAGGTGCTTCTCACCGATGAACATATCCGTGCTGATGCATCTGACTGCCTGGCCGCCTATCAGGAAGACCGCCTCGAACTCAGAGAAGAAATCACCCGCCCCCGCCATTATGACGGTATTAATTTCGGTATCGATACGAGCGTTTTCGCCAACGATAATGAGTGCGACGACCCGAGATTCGAAGGCGAAGCCATGGCAGAAGGCGAACCGTTAGATGAGAACAAAAAAGCCGACGCAACAGACTGCCTGAACGCATACCAGCAAGGACGCGTCACGCTCATTTCACAAGCTGCGGCCAGCGGAACGCTGTATGATGGCATTCTGTTCGGCGTCGACAACGGACGCTGGGCAGAAGATGGCGAATGCGATGATCCACGCTTCGAAGGAGACGGCATGTCCACAACGGTTCTGCTCGACAGCGATATCCGCAATGACGCAACCGATTGTCTGGCTGCTTATCAGGACGGCACGATCACCCTGATCCGACCGAATTGAAGCGCCTTCACAGCTCCGCGTAACAACTCAGCGTCTTATTCTTTTCAGATTACCTGCCCCAGCGTCACCGCTAGACAGTGACCTTTGCTCGCGCCATCCTCTCGAAAATATATAAAATCGGGAAGGAAACGCGCATGGCGGAGGAGCAGACATTCCACCCTTGCATTCACGCGGCTAAGCATCCGGACAAGCCTGCCATTATCATGGCTGCCACCGGAGAGAAACTCACCTTTGGCGAGCTTGAAACGCGATCAAATCAGGGGGCACAGTTTTTCAGATCGATAGGTTTGAAGAAGGGCGACACGATCGCATTCTTCATGACAAACTCAATCCAGTATCTGGAGCTGGCCTGGGCGGCTCAGCGATCCGGACTGTATTTCACCTGCATCTCGTCTCGACTGACAGCTCCTGAAATCGACTACATCGTCCAGGATTCCGGCGCGCGAGTGCTCTTTTCCTGTCCTGACCTCGCTGAAGCCGCAAAAGAGGTGAAAGCAATCACCAGGATGGAACGCTATTTCAGCGTTTGCGGTGAGTTGGACGGCTATGAAGCCTATGAATCATTGCGCGATGGCATGCCTTCTACTCCGATTGCCGATGAGAGCGCCGGGGCTGACATGCTGTATTCATCCGGCACGACAGGGCGTCCGAAAGGTATTCGCCCGCCGCTCGATCCGGACAAACCTATCGGGGCAGACAGCGTTCTACGCATGATCCTAAGCGCAGCAGGCGGGATTACTGAAGACAGCATCTATCTCTCCCCTGCTCCGCTCTATCACGCCGCCCCACTTCGCTGGACCATGACCGCAATGTCAATCGGCGCAACGGCGATCATTATGGACAAGTTTGATCCTGAAACCTTCCTACAGTTGGTAGAGAAATATCAGGTCACGCATACGCAGCTGGTACCAACCATGTTTGTAAAAATGCTCAAACTGCCTGAGGCCACGCGCAAGACATACGATCTGTCATCCTTGAAATTTGCGGTCCACGCTGCCGCGCCATGCCCGGTGCCGGTGAAGGAGCAAATGATTGAATGGTGGGGCACGGTCATCCATGAATACTATGCTGGCTCTGAAGGAAATGGCCTGACATGGATCTCCTCACCGGACTGGATGACGCACAAGGGAAGCGTCGGAAAACCGCTGCACGGTGTACCACATATTTGCGATGAGGAAGGCAACGAGCTCGGCCCGAATGAAGAAGGCATGATCTACTTCTCTGACACTACGCCTCCGACCTATCACAATGATCCAGAGAAATCGAAGAAGGCATGCCACCCCTTCAAGGAAGGCTGGTCGTCCCTCGGTGACATCGGCAAGCTGGACGAAGACGGTTTCCTCTATCTGACCGACCGCAAGGCGTTCATGATCATTTCAGGCGGTGTGAACATCTATCCTCAGGAAGCTGAAAACGTTCTGATCACGCACCCGAAGGTCGCTGACGTGGCCGTGATTGGTGTTCCGAACGACGAATTCGGGGAAGAAGTGAAAGCTGTTGTACAGCCAATGCCTGGCATCACCGCCAGCGATGAACTTGGCGATGAGCTTATACGCTATTGCCAGTCACAGCTTTCCAAAATCAAATGTCCTAAAAGCGTGGACTTCGATCCTGAACTTCCGCGCCATCCAACGGGCAAACTCTACAAACGCCTCGTCCGTGACCGGTACTGGGGCAAATCCGACAGCAGAATTATTTAAAGGAAAAAGAGAAGACACATGGCTGAAACAAAAAAAGTCGCATACGCAGATCTTGAATCGATCATCGGGCAGGAAATCGGTGTATCCGACTGGCACGTCATTGATCAGGACCGCGTAAACCTGTTTGCGGACGCTACAGGCGACCACCAATGGATCCACGTAGACTTAGAACGCGCGACGAAGGAAATGGGTGGCCCGATTGCACACGGCTTCCTTACGCTGTCTCTGCTTCCGATGCTGTCATCTGAAGTTCTTCAAATCACCGGTGTTTCCCGCGGCATCAATTACGGCTCGGACAAAGTCCGTTTCACAAATATGGTCCGCGTTGGTTCTAAAGTCCGTCTGCGCATGAAGAACATCTCTGTCACCGAGAAGTCCGGCGGCAAGCAGATGATCAACGAGTCGACTGTAGAGATTGAAGGTCAGGAACGCCCTGCTCTCGTCGCGCAGCAGATTTCAGTCGTCTACGGCTAACCCTCTGAACAGGGGATGTTCAGCAAGTTCTGAAATATGGTATCTTTCCGTATCGGCGGCCTGCCGTCGTTACGGAGGGGTACAGATATGTCACTTGCGAACATCGCCCTATGCGCGGCCGTACTGACCGGCCTGCCCGCTTTAGCTCAAGCCAACAATCCAGATTGCAATTCTCCGAGCGCGGTCCTTTTCCAGACATGCGCGCCAGAGCCAGAGCCCGAAGTATCTGAAGAAATCACCAATGAGCTTTCAGAACTCGCCGCCGCCGCTTACGCTGCTTCAGAAGGCTCGCAGACAACAGATAACCTGCAGGATCACGATGAAGACTTGGCGCTTCGTTGGGGGCAGATGCTTTCATTCAATGAAGACAATGAACAGGTGGCCAGACGTGTGACAAGCGTCGATATCATTACTGTCACCCTCTCTGATGGCCAGAAAGTACCATACGTGGAAACCGTTTTCGAAAATGGCTCTACAGAGGAACGTTCACCAACGCTCGCCGAAACTGACGCCTGGCGCGAAGCGATCTCGCGCGATCCGGACCTCGAGCGAATGCCGCTCGATCCAACAGCGTCAGCCGCTCCAGCTCGGCGGTTTCCTATTCAAAGGCCAGCAAATGAGACCTCTAACCGAAGCGTAAATAGCGGATCTGAGTTTGATCTCTCTAATTGGAGGGTCGACACCCGTTCTCAGTCATCGAGCGGACGAGACGACAATCCAGCTCGAGACAGGCTCGAAGAGCGACTAGAAATTCCAGAATCACGTCGCGGCCGTGATGGCAGGCAGTGTTCTGAATATGAATCTCCGGATGGAACCACGCGGTCCAGCAGCTGTAGCCAGACATGGAGCTGGAGCTCCGAGGATTGATCGACAGCTGCCTAACGTAGCTGACACGCACAGTCCGGAATACAAACATCGCCCCTGAGCGCGCCCTATGTGAGCCAAGCGATACGAGAGCAAATGGATAGAGTGGAGGCTTCTGTTGCCAGGCGCCTCCGGGCCCCGCCTGGACGAGCTAAACCATCCAGGAGTTTAAGCGGTTAGTTTCCGCACAGCATTACGCTGCGAGGAGTTCACCTTCAGCAAAGTTGTCATTAGCAACTATTTGCAAGTTGAGCTTCTAACGGAGCTCATCCGGGCGAAGGCATCACCTTTACACGTCTGTCGATCCTATTTCGGCCCCTCACCTTCTGCCTAATGAGCAGAGTTATTGGTGGAGCCGCCGGGTACCGCCCCCGGGTCCAAACCGCTTATTACGTGCGCGTTTATCGCCATAGTTCCGAAGAACAAGACTTATATAGTGGTGATTTTCGGCCATTGAAAGGCAGGTTTTGACCCGCTTAGTGAGAAATCCGCAAATCGGAGATGTTCGTAGCAATTGCCTGATAGGCTTCTTCCAATTGCTCGCCATTTGAGGCGTTGAACGCATACTCGCTGCCAGACGAGCAATAATTCAGAATATTCTGCCCCTGTTGCGGCGCCTGGAAAGCGACCGTGTAGATCACGATACCCTCCGCTTTCATGGCATCGCAGAACCGCTGGGCATGGTCGAAAGAATTACCATTGCTCATATAATCGGTATTGAACTCACCATCGGTCATCAGAATGGCAACTTTGGTAGAGTCCGGTTCATCATAAGCGCGAGGCGCCGAATCCGAACCCCAAATGCCCGACCAGTCCGGCGAAATCAGATACCAGGCCCACGCAATACCAAGATGCCCTGCGGTACCGCCGGACGTCGGCATTGTGCTGATCGCGGAAATGAGCGTACCCTGATGGTTGGTAAGTGGCGTGAGCCCCGCCGAATTACAGGATGTGGTTTCATATCGCATCCAAGCGCCAGCCCCCGGTGCCGCATCAGTATATTTCTGAGCGCCCTCGCGGCCAGTAACGCATGTGTCTGTCACCTGCTCCCAGCGCTGGCAGTAATAATTATTGCTACGGCCACGCCGTCTCCAGCGGGAACACTCGTATTGATCGGGTTCTTCGTCCGTAACAGTCTCGAACAGGTCTTCTCCGACATTTACTGCTGACGCGTAAGTCGAGATCGCAATGCGGACGTCTTCGGGTTCTTCAACTTCGCTGTTCAGAATGGTGCGAACTGCATCACGGGCCGCATGCTGCAGATCGAGCATGCGATCATTATCGCCCATAGACCCGGACGTATCGAACATGAAGACGACATCAAGCTTGCCGACGCCATAATCCGTTTCCGCATAACGTGTAAATTCAAGGTTCTCCATACCCAGCAAGCCGGAGAGCGTTGTCCGCTCCTGGCACGTCACGCTGGAAGCAACCTGATGGTTCACACGGTCGATTTCGAAGATCGGATTAGCACAATTTGCATTTACATTGTTCGCAGACACGGTCGCATCGTAATACACGCGCCCTGTCTGACGGATTTGCGCATCCGTCTTGTCGTCCTGAAGTGCGCGAGCTGCTGCCAGAACAGCGCCGTCGAGCGCGGATTGGACCTGCGTTGCGGACCCTTCAGTACGTGAAAAGTCGATGGCCAGACCGGCGACCATCATTAAAGGAATGAGCGTCAATGCGAATGTCATCGTGACATTGCCATCGCGCTCCCTCAATGCATTTACGAATGTCCGTCCCGCTTTCAGCATTCCACCCACACTTCGCTGAATTTATCGGTCGTATTATTGTTGTTAACTCCTACACAGGAGATAACTCTAAATGCCGAATCATCGCCTGATCTTAAGAGGTTTGCTAACCATAAGGATCAGCGATGGTTAACCGGACAAAAGTCATGGTCTATCTTTGATAAAAAGACATACTTTTTCAGATGTGTGTAAGTGAGATAAGGTAAACGGGATGCAGAACGTGAACTCTGACACAACACAACCGGAAGTCAAAAATAATTCAGATTCCGCTGATATTACGTATTTGAAGCTTCTGAAACGCATCCTTGAAGACGGTGTTGAGCGCGGAGATCGTACCGGAACCGGCACAAAAGCCGTGTTCGGACACCAGATGCGCTTCGATCTGTCTGACACGTTTCCACTTCTGACAACCAAAAAGCTTCATCTGAAATCGATTATCTATGAGCTTCTCTGGTTTATTAACGGCGACACGAATGTTCGATATCTGCAAGAGAGCGGCGTTTCGATCTGGGATGAGTGGGCCGACGAGAACGGTGAACTTGGCCCCGTTTATGGTAAGCAATGGCGATCCTGGGCAGCGCCAACCGGCGAAACGATCGACCAGCTAACCTGGGTGCGTGATGAAATTCGCAACAATCCGAATTCGCGGCGTCTTATTGTATCTGCCTGGAACCCTGCAGACGTAAACGACATGGCGCTCCCGCCCTGCCATTGCCTGTTCCAGTTCAATGTCATGGACGGCAAGCTGAACTGCCAGCTTTATCAACGCTCGGCAGATGTATTCCTCGGCGTGCCCTTCAACATCGCCTCATACGCCCTCCTCACCATGATGATGGCGCAGGCCTGTGGGCTGAAAGCTGGAGAATTCGTCCATACGCTCGGTGATGCTCACCTTTATCTGAACCATTTGGATCAGGCGCGGCTGCAGCTGTCTCGTGAGCCGAATCCGGCACCCCGTATGCTGTTAAACACAGACCGTAACGACATTTTCGGCTGGGAGCGCAGCGACTTCAAACTCACCGATTATGATGCCCATCCGGGTATTCGAGCTCCAATCGCCGTTTAGTCGATACACATGTTATCTCAGACTGCGCGGAACTGACTACTTGTAGTTCACGTTCATTGAGACAAAATCCATACTAACAGCAGGGTAATTCCCTGCCTTTTAGAGGAGGACGCGACAATGACTGTGCACGCAGCCCTGACCGAAGGCGAATTCAGCCTCGAAAACTCACTCAAGCTCGCCGCGCGGATCGCGCTCAAGCTTGATACGACGCTCGTAGGCGTTTCAGCCATGCCTGATCCAGCACGCGCCATGTTGATGACAGGCGTCAGCATGCATGGCGTGATGATCGCGACCGGCGGCACGCTCGCTGATGGTATTCGCGATGCTCAAAAAGAGGCCCGTGAAAAGCTGGAGACACTGTTCCACAAAGTCTGCAATGACGAAGGCGTTCCAGTAGAGAAGCGGAAGATCGAACATGAGATAGGCCTTCCAAGCGAAGTCTATCCTCGCATCTCCATGCTCTCTGATGCATTCATCACCCCGCATGAGTGCGTCACCGACGGATCAGACCATGGCCTGGCATTCGAAAGCATTCTGCTGGACAAACGCTTGCCGGTCATTGCCTGCGGTACCGACGAACCTGCAAATTTCGGCACTGTGATTATCGCATGGGATGGCAGCCCGGAAGCCGCGCGTGCTGTACGTTTCCATACGCCGGTTCTGAAAGCCGCCGACCGGATCATCATTGCGCAGAACAGCAACCGAATTGATGCACAGGACCGCAATGGCAGCGAAGATCCTGCATTCGTTCAGGCTTATCTGGAGCGTTTCGGTATTGAGTCTGAGGCGACCAACTTTAACGGCAATGTTGCGGAAGGCCTGCTGAAACTCGCTTCAGATGAGAGTGCCGGCATTATCATTGCCGGAGCATATGGCCACAACCGACTGGAAGAGTTCATTTTCGGCGGCGTTAGCAAGAGCCTTCTGCGTGCAGATCAGGGCCCTGCGCTCGCGCTGGCCCACTAGGCCGGGTCAACAACTTCTATAGCTGGTGCGCCTGCTTCGGCAGGCTCACCGCCGGTCACAAGACCTAGCGATTGAAACGTCAGACCAAGTTCGGCACTGAGATGTGTCCAGCCAATAATGGCTACGCTGGCGATAAGTGCGATTAGCAGGCCGTATTCCAGTTTCATCCCAATGGTCCGTGTCGTTATGGTTCAGTTTCACGACACGATGCAGTCTTGAGGCCATCACAGCCCCTTCAGGGTTAATCAGGCGGCCTTCGGGTCAACCTCGCCCCGGTCTTCGCGTCTCCGGATCATCCATGACACGACCACGGCGCCGACCATTTTACCGATCACAAACACAATCCAGTTGGCCGGATGGAGCTGCGATCCACGTTCGGCGATACCAGCCATTGCCTGCGCCAGATCTGCCCCGTACAGGAACACGGTCGTGTCGATCGGTGCCGCCAAAGCGCTCGAGAGCAGAATACGAGTTGAGAGACGGTACTTGGTGAAGGTGAAAAGAAGCCAGTCGACGGTCTCAGACGCAGCAAATGCAATGCCGGATGCGACCGCGATCACAGCCCAGGAATAATAGAATGACCAGGCAATCGCCATCGCCATAACGATTAGGACTTTATGGCCGATTTCCCGCTGAACGAAGTCCCGCAGAACAAAGACGAGCCCCGTGACCATGGTCAGCGGGTTGATCAATACGCCATGTGGGAAGCTCTCATTCGGCTCAATAAAACTGATGCTATCGACATTACCGAAGGACCAGTTGAGAGCAGGAATCAGCGCGACATATATAAATGCCCAGCTACGTCCTTTGAGAATCCAGATGATTGCGGCGGTGACAACAATCAGAACGGATACAATTAATGCGTGCTGAAGATTAGCGGGTTCGGTCAGGTCAGCCAGAGCACTGATGTTTGACCGGTAAAAAATCGCGGACAAAAATTGCCCGATAACATCCTGCATTGTGAGCCCCTCGCCCCAAATCCACCCGTTCGTCACTTGCTCATTGCCCGTGTGCGGGTATCAAGTGGACCGGTTCTATCATTTCTCAAGGTGGATGCACAATTGGCCCGAACCGATACACAGATTTTCCGCTCTTTGATCGTTGCACGAGCGAAGAACAGTGTCATTGGCCGCGATGGTGACATGCCATGGCGCCTCTCAACGGACCTGAAACGCTTTCGATCACTGACGAGCGGAAAACCGGTGATCATGGGGCGCAAAACCTGGGAAAGCCTGCCGCGTCGTCCCCTTCCGAACCGACCGAATATCGTGGTCAGTCGTAACTCTGATTACCGCGCCGAAGATGCGTGGCTCACATCAGATCTTGCTTCAGCATACGCCATGGCAAGCGCAATGGCGCAGAAAGCAGATGTAGATGAGGTGTTTGTCATAGGCGGCGCTGGTCTTTACGAAGAAGCTATTCGCCACGCAGACCGCATGCACATCACCGAGGTCGACGCCGATATTGAAGGTGACACATACTTCCCGTCATTTGATGACGATGACTGGGAAGAACTGGATTCAGAAGATGTTCCAGCAGGCGAGAAAGATGATTACCCTACCCGATATCGCCTGCTCGAACGGAAATAATCAGACAAGATTGATCGACTGATCACGCGTCGGATTATTCTGGTCCAGCCAGCTGTCTGCAAAATCCGGCAGCCAGCTCATAACTTCATCGACGAATGCGAGCGCTTCGAGAGAAGAAGCTGTGCCGTGCTGCGCGAGCCCTACCAGGGACGCGAGCGTATGCTTACGTTCTGGCACGGACAGCGCGATATACCGCGCCATTGTCGCAAAATCTTCAGTGTAAACCTGCTCATTCGACATAACGCAGGCGAATGCGCCTTTCAGCGAGGTTTGCGCAAACTGCTTACTGGAAGCACGAACGCGCGACTCAGTCGCGACCGCTTTCAAACGATGCTGTAGCGCGCGCAGGCGACCGCTTAGCCCCACAATAGAGGCATTAGACACTGCCGATGTCAGCTTTTGAGGCGCGATCAGACGCTTCAGGTCACGACCGGCCACGGCGACACTGTTCACGCCGATGCGGAAACGCGCTGGCGAAAATCGCCCATCAGACGGGAAAACTTCATCCCAGCCATACGTCTCGAATGTGCAGGCGTGAAGTTCAGGGTGCAGCTTCTGAACCCGCAAGGCCGCAGCCGCGCAGAACAGGTCCAGACCAACGGAAAATTCGGAATTGCGAAGCACGATAATAAACGCAGCTTCACCGCCCGCATCACGCGCAAGATCTCCTGACAGATAGACACTGTGCATACGATCACCGAACCGCTCGAATGCGAGATCAGCAGCTGTATGCGCGATGTCCTGAATCAGTGCTGGCAATTCGCTCGCATCACACGCGCCATTCAGCACGCGCCCCCAGGGATCCTGAGGCCAGAGCGTCGTCGCGCCAGTCATCGCTTTTTCCTCACACGCACGCGAATGGGCTGAGGTTTCGAGAGGCTTACCGCACCCCAGACAAGAGCCAGAGCGAGGAGCGTTGAGATCGCGGTTAATAAACTCATAACGACAGCCAAGCCAACTTCATGCCAACTGGCAAGTCAGATCAGCAGTTCGTGAGATGAATTTAATAATACTGCTAAAAGAATGCGCGCTTATTCGAACACAATCTCAGGGCCTACAGGCACTGAAACGCCCTCCAGCCCTGCCCTTACCTGCTGCGCGATGTCTGCATAGACAGCGCTGGACGTGCCTTCTGACAGCGCAGCCGGTTTGCCCGTATCTCCGCCTTCCCGAATAGCCTGCAGAAGCGGCACCTCACCCAGAAACGGCACATCAAGTGTTTCCGCCATGCGGCGCGCGCCGCCTTCACCGAACAAATATGTTCTATTCTGTGACACCGGGTCTTCGAAATAGGCCATGTTCTCCACAATGCCCAATACAGGCACATCCGTCTTGCGGAACATGGCCACGCCGCGGCGCACATCGGCCAGCGCGACTTCCTGAGGCGTAGAGACGATCACCGCACCGGAAAGGCTCACGCGTTGAGCAAGTGTCAGCTGCGCATCACCCGTTCCTGGAGGGGTATCAATGATGAGCATGTCCAGTTCGCCCCACTGAACGTCTTTCAGCATTTGCGTGATGGCCGACATAACAATCGGGCCGCGCCAGATCATTGGCGCATCCACATCTGAAATATAACCGATGGACATGAGTTTCATGCCGAACGCCTCAACAGGCGTGATCTTTCCGCCATCGCCTTTGCCCGGATGCGATTCGACTGTGCCCGTCATGGTCGGCAGAGACGGCCCATAAACGTCTGCATCCATAATGCCGACACGCAGGCCCTGATCGCGAAGCGCGATTGCGAGGTTCAACGAGAGCGTGGATTTGCCTACACCGCCCTTGGCACTAGCCACGGCAATGATGTGCTTGATACCCGGAATGTCTAGCGTTCCGGATTTTGCCGTTACAGCAGGCGCCGGTTTCGAGGTGGATTTCCCAGCAAGGTCTGCCCCTTTGGTGACACGTTGCTGACCGGCTGAAGGCGCAGGTGTCTCCGAGTGCGCCGTCAGCATCACACGAACCGAGTTGATACCCTTGAGTGCAACCACTGCCTGCTCTACTTCATAACGAAGGCGTTCATCGCGCTCGAGCGTTTGCGGCGCGCCATATAGCGTGATGGTGACATCACCCTCTTTCGTTACGAGGAGCTGATCGATACGACCGGCTTCAGTGACTGGTGTTCCCGTAGCCGGATCGGCTATTGATTTCAGGGCTTCGGAAACCAGTTCGGCGTCTGGTCTTGTCGATTTAAAGAAACGCATAATCTTCATGCTCTCGGTGGCACATTGCAGAAACAATCACTAGATAGCAGACTGAATCCGATTAACAGTTGGACATAAAGACACAAAGGAGCGGCTTTATATGCCATGGAACGACCAAAAAGGCGGAGGGGGTGGCCCCTGGGGATCCGGCGGCGGGTCCAACGGAGATAATAACTCTCCATGGGGACGTCCACAGGGAGGCGGCAATCAAGGCGAAGATCTTGAAGATCAGCTGCGCAAAGTCCAGGAGCGCTTCAAAGGCGCGTGGGGCGGCGGTCGCGGTGGATCCGGCGGATCTGGCGGTGGCGGCAAAGGCCTCGGCATTGCTGGCATCTTCCTTCTTATCGGCGCACTGGCCGTGGCATGGATCGCAACTGGCGTCGTCGTCGTAGACGCAGGCCAGCAGGCAGCCGTTTTCCAGTTCGGTAAGTGGCAGCGCAATCTGCCAGCAGGTATCCATATCCACCTGCCGCAACCGATTGAAACCCACCAGATCATCGAAGTGGAAGCACAACAGGAAGTCCAGATCGGCAACAGCGCTGATCAGAGTCTGATGCTGACATCTGACGAGAACATCGCAGACGTTCGTTTCTCCGTTATCTGGAAAGTCTCCACAGAGAACCCGCAGGACTACATCCTCAACGTCGCAAATCCGGAAGCTACCGTTCAGATGGTTGCAGAATCCGTGATGCGTGAAGTTGTCGGTCGTTCAGAGCTCCAACGCGTGATCACGACTGAACGTGCGGAAGTCGCACGTCAGGTTCAGGAACTCACCCAGAACCTTCTCGACCAGTATGGTGCCGGCGTTGAAATCATTGAGATCAACATCGCACGCGGCGACCCGCCTGCGCCTGTTATTCAGGCCTTCAACGACGTGAACGTCGCTGAGCAGGACGCCCAGCAGCTGATCAACCAGGCGACGCGTTACGCCAACCAGGTTGTTCCAGAGGCACGTGGTGAAGCCTCCATCATTCTTGAGGCGGCTCAGGCCTACAAAGCTCAGGTCATTGCGGAAGCCACCGGTGAAGCATCACGCTTCCTGCAAATTCTCGCAGAATACACTCAGGCACCAACGGTAACGACTGAACGTCTCTACCTTGATACATGGTCCCGCATTCTGAGCCGTACGCAGAACACCGTTCTGGACAACGATTCCGGTGCTGTTCCGTATCTGCCGCTTGAAAACACAACCCGCCGCCCGACGGCTAACTAGGAGGACGAACACATGAGAGCTATTTCAGTCATTCTGCTCGTCGTACTGGGCATCGTCGCTCTGGTCGGTTTGAACAGCTTCTACACGGTCCGTCAGGATCAGCAGGCGTTAGTTCTGCAATTCGGTAGCCCTGTTGCCGTGCGTAACGAGTTTTCGCTCACCGAAGGCGGCGAACAAATCGATGAAGCCGGTCTTTTCTTCAAATTGCCCTGGGAACAGGTCATCACGCTTGATCGCAAAAACATCGGCAGCAACATTCCGGACATCGAAGTCCTGGCGTCCGACCAGCGTCGTCTGACGGTTGACGCGTTCGTCCGCTGGCGCATCACAGACCCACTTATGTTCTATCAGCGTTTCCGCGAAGAACGTGTCGCTGCGGGTCAGATCCAACGCTTCACGGAAACCAGCATCCGTAACTCACTCGGTCAGGTTCCTGTACCGGAAATCGTCTCCGGTCAGCGTGTTGCGCTGATGGAAGAAATCCGGACTAACGTGAACGAAGCGCTCGACGGCACCGGCATCGACATTATCGACGTTCGTATCCGTCAGGCTGACCTTCCAGCGGCTGTTGCAGAAGGTGTTTACACCCGTATGCGTACAGAGCGTGAGCAGGAAGCCCAGCGCATTCGTTCCGAGGGTGAAGAAGAGGCACGCCTCATTCGCGCTCAGGCTGACCGCGAAGCGACGATCGTCCGCGCCGAAGCGAACCAGACAGCGGAGCAGACACGTGGTGAAGGCGACGCGGAAGCAACCCGCATTTACGCCGACGCTTATGGCCGTGACATTGCCTTCTTCCGTCTTCAGCGTGGTCTGATTGCATGTGAGGAAGCCATTATCGAGGGCACAGTCATCGTCTCCGACTCAAGTGAGCTCGATGTCTGCCGTGTCTTCATTGAAGGCGCGCGCCGCGCAAGCGGTCGTTAAGCGCACTTCATGAGTGTCTTTATTGTTGCATTAGGCCTTCTGCTCGCTGCAGAAGGCCTTTTGTATGCTCTGGCGCCGGATTTCATGAAACGCATGGCCGCTCGCCTTTTGGGAACCGAACGCGATCAGCTGCGTCAAAGCGGTATTATCGCTGCAACTCTTGGCGCAATTCTGATTTATATCGCCGCTCGCTTTATGCGCTGAGACCGCTAGGATTGACATCGATTCCAATTAGCCGATTGTTCCTCCGGCCAGACCCCTCTATGACTCTGGCTGGGCGACAGAAATTTTAAGGTAGTTTGATGGACCTGAAGCTGATTTCAACTTCGTGTCTGGCCTTGGCCATGGCAAGCGCACTTCCAGCAGTGGCGCAGAATTCAGCGGCTCAGACGAACTCACCTACTCGTGTGCACGACACGGCTGACGGATTCTCGGAACTCTCGCGCCGCCTCATGCCGTCCGTTGTGAACATTTCCACGTCACAACGCGTCATCGAAGCAGGCCTGCCTGACTTTCCGCAAGGTTCGCCCATGGAGCGCTTCAACGACCTGTTCGGTCGTGATGATGACGGCTTCCGTAGAACATCTTCGCTCGGTTCAGGCTTCGTCATCGACCCGACCGGCTACATCGTCACCAATAATCACGTTATTGAGGGTGCTGACGAAATCGAAGTCCAGTTCGCGGACGGTCGCACCTATCCTGCCGAACTGATCGGCCGCGATGTCGACACCGATATCGCCGTGTTGAAGATCGAACCGCTCCGCCCACTGGAAGCAGTGCCGTTTGCTGATTCTGATACCGCTGAAGTTGGCGACTGGGTCATTGCTATCGGTAACCCGTTCGGTCTCGGTGGATCTGTCTCCGCGGGTATCATCTCGGCGCGTAGCCGCGATATCAATGCCGGCTCTTATGATGATTTCATCCAGACCGACGCAGCTATCAACCGCGGCAACTCGGGCGGCCCGCTCTTCAATCTTGATGGCGAAGTCGTCGGCGTGAATACAGCCATCATCTCTCCGACAGGCGGCTCTGTTGGTATCGGCTTCTCCGTGCCGTCGAACCTTGCTGAGTCCATTGTAGAAGAACTGATTGCCGAAGGCCGCGTCAGCCGCGGTTATCTCGGCGTGAACATCCAGTCAGTAGACCTGCCTCTGGCGCGCACCTATGGCCTGACCAATGCGGCGGGCGTCATTGTCACTGAGGTCACACCGGACAGCCCGGGCGATAAAGCTGGACTACAAATCGGCGACTTAATTCTCCGGTTCGATGGCGAACTCATCACTGAAACCCGCCAACTGTCTCGCTGGGTGGCGGAAGCCGAACTCGAAACGCCGATCAGCATGAACATTATACGCGGTGAAGTACGCCGCGAATTGTCTGTCACTCTGACCGAACGCGATGATGGCTTGCCCGACGATGAGGAAGAAGAAGCGCCACCGGCTCTGTTCGCGGGCTCAAACGCTTACGGTCTTCTGCTTCTCGAAATTGACGAAGATGCTCGCCGCCGCTGGCAAATTCCGTCTCCGGTACAGGGCGCACTGATTGATATGGTTGATCCGGAAGGCCCGTCTTACGGCCATCTGCAGAAAGGCGATGTCATCACAGAAATCGCCTTCCAGTCGGTCACATCACCAGAAGATGCGAACGAGATTTTCGAAGAAGAAGGCGGCTCGGACCCGTTGCTCGTTAAAGTGCTGCGTCACGGCCGCTATTCATTTTATGCGCTCCAGCTGGAAAGCTAGCGCCTAGTCGGGAACGACAACCCAATCCGATTTCGGAATGCCCTGGAAATAAAGCGCCGTTGCAAGCGACGGCCCTTTAATCACCGCGTCTGCAGCTTCAACGAGGATCGGGTGCGGATGATAGCCAACGCCCAGACCTGCAGCCTCAATCATGGACATATCGTTCGCGCCATCGCCCATGGACACCACATCGGCAGATGAAATGCCGAGCTTCTCGACTGCTTCATTCAGACGATCGAGCTTCGCCTGTCGGCCCAGTATAGGCATGCCCACTTCACCAGAGAGCGCGCTTCCATCCATAAGTAGCGTGTTTGCGTAGTTCTCATCAAAGCCCGCAACTTCGGCTACACGCGATGTGAAGAAGGTGAAACCGCCCGACACCAGCAGGCATCGACCGCCATTCGCCTTCATCGTCGCTGTGAGCGTCTTAATACCTGGATTGAGCGTGATACGCTCATCAAAGCATTGCTGAAGTGCAGTCTCTGACAGGCCTTTCAAGAGACCGACACGCTCGGTCAGGGCTGCTTCGAAATCCAGCTCGCCGCGCATAGCGCGCTCAGTGATTTCCGAAATCTGGTCCTTAATGCCCGCATAGTCTGCCAGCTCGTCAATGCATTCCTGACCGATCACGGTAGAATCCATATCGCAGATGAGAAGCTTCTTTCGCGCGGCATATGTTGGTCGGACATAGACGTCAAACGCATCGCCAATTTCTACGCGTATGGCAGCCATAAGGTCAGCTAATGTTTCATTCGGAGGAGCAATTGCAAACTCCATCGCGCCCGGACCAAGAATTTTAATGGAAGCATCTTTCAGCCGGTCAGGCGCGGCATGCGTCTGCTCGTCGTGAGACACGATCACCACCGTAGCCGGGACTGCGATAGGTTCTGATGATTTAGCACTGAATGTGTTCATGATGAGCTTTCACAAATCTTTCAAACAAGGTAGGTTTCGGGAATGCGCCCTGCCATTCTCATCCACGGTCCGACCGCCAGCGGCAAGACCCAAATTTCAATCGACGTCGCAAAACGTCTCGATGGCGAGATCGTGAATGCTGATTCGATGCAGGTGTACAAAGGATTGCGGGTAATTACAGCCCAGCCATCCGACGAAGAAATGTCGCAGGCGCCACATCATTTATTCGGATATCGCGACCCGGCTGATGCGGGCTCCGCAGGAAGCTGGCTGAAAGATGCCAAATCCGTCATTCGCGGCATTCAGATGCGTGGACGCGTACCGATCATTATCGGCGGCACAGGGCTTCACCTTCTTGCGCTGGTGAAAGGCCTGTCGGAAATCCCTCCGATTCCCGATGAAGTGCGTTCTCAGGTTCGCACCCTGGTTCAAGCCATCGGCACTGACGAAGCTCACGCGCGCCTGACAGAGATTGATCCCGACGCGGCTTCCAAAATCAAACCGAATGACCGCCAACGCATCATGCGCGGTCTTGAGGTGCACACAGCCACCGGAAAGCCACTCTCAAGCTTTCAGGGCGACCGTACCCCGCCGATTCTTAGCCCGGGCGAATGGGTAGGCGTCGCCCTCACCCCGCCGCGCGCGAAACTTTATGCCCGTATTGACCGTCGTTTTGCTGGAATGCTGATGGAAGGCGCTATGGATGAAGCGCGTGCGCTGGCTGCACGCGACCTTGATCCGTCACTTCCGGCCATGAAAGCACACGGAATGCCATGGCTTCTCGCCTATCTGCGCGGCGAGCTCAGCTCTGATATTGCAGCAGAATATGCCAAACGTGACACGCGGCGTTATGCAAAACGCCAATTCACCTGGATCTCTCATCAGTTTCCGTTCTGGCCAAGAATCCCGTCTCCGGAGCCTGAAGTGCGACAAAAGGTTATTTGTGCCCTTTTTAAAGAGATTGACGCGGCTTTTTCGAAAAGATAACCTGCATTCGAAGATTAAGAGGAAAAAGATGAGCAAACTGCTCGTAGTCGTGAGAAAGCGCCTGTCGGTGAAGTGAGAGACCACTTCAGCGCAGGCGCGGTTATGCAAGGGGCTCAGCGGGCCCCTTTATTTTTGGTTGGAATTCTGGCTCGTGCCAAAATGCAGGAATTGAACAAATGGACACGCAAGAAAAGATCGCAGATACGGATTTGACCATGACGGGTGCAGAGATCGTCGTGCGCGCTCTGTGCGATCAGGGTGTGGATACGCTATTCGGTTATCCGGGCGGCGCGGTCCTTCCTATTTACGACGCATTGTTCACCACACCGGAACTTCATCACATCCTCGTTCGCCATGAACAAGGCGCTGGCCATGCGGCTGAAGGCTATGCCCGCTCGACCGGCAAACCGGGCGTTGCCCTGGTTACGTCAGGCCCGGGCGCGACCAATATGGTGACGCCAATTGCGGATGCGATGATGGATTCCATCCCGATGGTTGTCATCACAGGTCAGGTTCCAAGCCACCTCATCGGCACTGACGCGTTCCAGGAATGCGACACGGTTGGCATTACGCGTTGCTGCGCCAAGCACAACTATCTTGTTCGCGATGTAAACGACCTTGCGCGCATCATGCATGAGGCATTCCTTATCGCCACAACGGGCCGCCCGGGCCCGGTTGTTATCGATATTCCTAAGGATATTCAGTTCTCTAAGGGCACTTATAAAGGTCCTGAAGGAACACAACACAAAACCTATCATCCGGCATCTGAGCCGCATGAGGCCGGTATCGAAGCTGCTCTCGAACTGATGCGCAATGCCCGTCGCCCAATCTTCTACACAGGCGGCGGCATCATCAATTCCGGAACTGAGGCAAGCGCTGCTCTGCGTGCGCTGGTTTCTGAAACGAACTTCCCGATCACATCCACCCTGATGGGACTGGGTTGCTATCCGGCATCAGGCAGCAACTGGCTCGGAATGGTTGGGATGCATGGCGCGTATGAAGCAAACCACGCCATGCATGATTGTGACGTCATGATCTGCCTTGGCGCACGCTTTGACGATCGCGTGACGGGACGCCTCGATGCGTTCTCACCAAACTCGAAGAAAATCCACGTCGATATTGATCCATCTTCCATCAACAAGACGGTTCGCGTTGACGTTCCGATCATTGCCGATGCTGGCAAAGCCATCAATGCACTGCTCGAAGGTTGGCGCCGCGAACAGCACCCGCGCAATGATCTCAGCGAGTGGTGGACGCAGATCGACGAGTGGCGCGCGCGGAAAGGCTTCGCTTATGAGAAGCAGGAAGAGCAGATCAAACCGCAATACGCGATCGAGCGCCTGTACGAGCTGACAAAGAACCGTGACACCTACATCACGACAGAAGTTGGCCAGCACCAGATGTGGGCCGCACAGCATTACCATTTTGAAGAGCCAAACCGTTGGATGACATCAGGCGGCCTCGGCACAATGGGCTACGGCCTGCCAGCAGCGCTCGGCGTTCAGGCTGCCCACAAGGACGCGCTGGTTATCGACATTGCAGGTGAAGCCTCCATTCAGATGTGCATGCAGGAGCTGTCCACCGCCGTTCAGTTCAACCTGCCGATCAAGATCTTCATTCTGAACAATGAGTGGATGGGCATGGTCCGCCAGTGGCAGCAACTGCTGCACGGAGAGCGCTATTCACACTCTTACAGCGACAGCCTGCCTGATTTTGTAGCATTGGCGAAAGCCTATGGCGGTCACGGCATTCAATGTCGTAATCCGGCAGACCTTGATGCAGCCATCGAAGAGATGATCGCATATGATGGTCCGGTACTCTTTGACTGCCTTGTCACCAAGGATGAGAACTGCTTCCCGATGATCCCATCAGGTGCTGCGCACAATGAAATGATCCTTGGCGAAATCACCGGCGACGAAATCGACGAGTCCGGCAAGGTTCTGGTTTAAGCCCTGCGAAGCTGCAGGTAACAAACAACATCAGGTTATAGCGTGAACAGGAATACCAAGTGACGCAAGCTAACACTCCATCTTCGCCACAGAGCGCATATTTCATTGATGACCATTCAGAGGATGCCATCGTCCGCCGCACATTGGCGGCGATAGTAGACAACGAGCCGGGCGTTCTGGCCCGTGTGGTAGGCCTGTTCTCTGCGCGCGGCTACAATATTGAAAGCCTGACCGTGGCCGAGGTGGATCATAAAGCCCACCAGTCACGCATCACCATTGTAACGAGCGGTACAGTTCAGATTATCGCGCAGATCAAAGCTCAGCTTGAACGTCTGGTGCCGGTTGCCCGTGTGGTGGATATCACCACTTCACCTGCTGGTCTCGAACGCGAGCTTGCGCTTATCAAGGTCAGCGCGGCTACAGGCTCGGACGAGCGCGTCGAGGCGATGCGACTGTCTGAAATTTTCCGCGCACGCGTACTCGATGTCACGCTGGAAAGCTTCATCTTTGAAGTGACTGGCGGGTCGTCAAAAATTGATCAGTTCATTGAACTGATGGAGCCACTTGGCCTGATTCAGGTCTCAAGAACGGGCGTTCTGAGTATTCAGCGCGGCCTTCCCGAATAAACACTTGAAGCAAAGTCTTGCTTCAGATAGGCGTTTGCGCTGCATGGCGCACAATATTCGTCCCAGAAAGAAAGAATGACGATGAAAGTTTACTACGAACAGGATGCCGACCTTTCCCTGATCCAGTCCAAGAAGGTTGCTGTGATCGGTTATGGTTCTCAAGGCCACGCACACGTCCTTAACGCGCGCGATTCTGGCGTGAAGGATATCGTTGTCGGTCTGCAGGAAATCTCTTCCTCCCGCGCGAAAGCTGAAGCTGAAGGCCTTACGGTCATGACACCGGCAGAAGCGACTAAATGGGCTGACGTCGTAATGATCCTCATCCCGGACGAGAAGCAGGCTGTTCTCTGGGCAAACGAAATCGAACCACACGTTCGCGACGGCCAGCACATCATGTTCGGCCACGGCTTCAACATTCACTACAACCTGATCCGTCCAAGCGCGAATGTGGACATTTCCCTGTCCGCACCGAAAGGCCCTGGCCACACACTGCGCGCTCAATATCAGATGGGCTTCGGTCTTCCAGGCCTCATCGCGATCCATCAGGACGCGACTGGCACGGCGCAGCAGGTTGCTCTGTCTTACTCTAAAGCTATCGGCAACACACGTGCTGGCGTCATCGAGACATCTTTCCGCGAAGAAACTGAAACCGACCTGTTCGGTGAGCAGGCTGTTCTCTGCGGAGGTATCGTCGAGCTGATCAAAGCAGGCTTCGAAACTCTCGTTGAAGCTGGCTACGCGCCTGAGATGGCTTACTTCGAGTGCCTCCACGAAACCAAGCTCATCGTAGACCTGATCTACGAAGGCGGTATCGCGAACATGAACTACTCGATCTCCAACACAGCTGAGTACGGCGAATACGTTTCCGGCCCACGCGTTGTAGACTCCGAGAGCAAGAAAGCGATGAAAGCGGTTCTGGAAGACATTCAGTCCGGTAAGTTCGCTCGTGACTGGGTCCTTGAGAACCAGGCTGGCGCACCAAGCTTCCATGCAACACGCGCTCGCATGAACTCACACCAGATTGAAGAAGTCGGCGAAAAGCTTCGCGGCATGATGCACTGGGCACAGAACGACCGCCTCGTGGACAAGTCCCGCAACTAAGCGAGACCAATTCATCGATTAAGAATAAGAGCTGCAAACTTCAGAGTTTGCGGCTCTTTTTTTGCCCAGAAAACTACTCCCGTAAGGAGAGAAACCAGTTTCACTGACCGCAAAAATGATCATGCTGGATATATATTCGAAGAAATGGTTGTTCTGGGGTCTAACATGAATTTCTGCGCTAAACTTCTTTCGATCGCATGCCTTTCCGCAGCAGGTGCATCACTCGCACATGCTGCTGATTTCCAGCTTCAGCCGGGCCAGTGGGAAATCACTGAGGGCATGAGCCTGTCAGCGAACGCGACGCCAACGCAGACGCGCTCTATCTGCATCACTGCCAACGAAAACCTGGTATCCGAAAACTGGTTCATCGATCTGGCGAAACCGAATGCCGGTTGCGCATCCGACCTCACATCAGTGAATGCATCACAGCTCCAGTTCAGCCTGAATTGCCCGAGCCGCAATGGCGACATCGAAGGCCCGGTCAACGTGAACGTATCTGCGAGCGAATTCACGATTTCCAGCGACCTCGCGCTGCAACTCGGCGGGCACCCGCTGCCAATGCACCGCCAGCTGACTGCCCGCAATGTGGGCCAATGCCGCTAACCCATTGATCAAGTGCGCGCTGAAAGCAGCGCGCACTGCACTTACCTTCTGTTTGTCTTCGTATTGCCCCATTCACGTGCGGGTATGCGCCTGACAACAGGAGCTCCCCATGCAAATCCTCACCAGTCTGATCTTTGTCAGCTATGCCGCCCTCACCTTCAATGCGACCTCGCCAGAACAGGCGCAGATCGAGGTTGAACCGGGCTATTGGAACTGGTCACACCAGACGACCCTCGCGAACATTCCATTCTCTGAAGAGAACACTGAATGTCTACCGCCTTCGCAATCACGGTTCTCACTTGATCGACTTGCTGCCGACCTCGGTCAGGATTGCTCGGTCACAGACGTGGAGCCACAAGGCTCCGGCTATTCGTTCACGCTCGTCTGTGAAGGCTTCTATTCCGGCGAAGCCCAAGGCACGCTACGCAAGCTGTCGGACTACCAGATACAGCTTGAAGCAAGCGGACAGGTTATGCTGGCCGGTCTCGCCGCAGACTTTTCATTTGACGCCAATGCGAACCATGTCGGGCAATGCCCTCAGGAATGAGCCGCCTCTGGCGGCGCAGGCTTCAGCCGCGGCTCACGTGATACCAGCACACACGCGGCGATAATGATCGCCGCGCCAATCCAGACCCAGATGGTCGGAACCTCCTCGTAGAACATCCAGCCGAGCAGCGCGCTCCAGATCAGCGCCGTGTACTCCATTGGCGCAATCTTTTGGGCTGGTGCGCGGGCGTATGCCGATGTCATCAACACCCAGATAGATCCACCAAACGCCCCGAGCATGATGAGCGGCGGAAAATCACTCAGTGTGGCAGGCTCTGCGAACAGAAAGGCGGGCACGGCCATGTATATAGCCGGAAAGAAATTGGCATAAATCGCTATTGCAAAACCGCTATCTTTTGTGGCCCGCATTCTCAGCATGACCATTGAGAGCGCATAGCAGACAGCAGACGTCATCACGCTGGCAAAGCCCAGCCACTCGTCTGGCGTGAAGCGCAAATTCATGTCCTTGCCAAGGAATGTCACCAGCACACCAATGAATCCGATGAGGCCCGCCAGCACGGCATATTTCGCCGGACGCTCTCCCAACAACAGCCATGCGAACGGCGTGATAATCAAAACAGCTGAGAACCCGAGCGCTGTAACAACCACCAGCTCAAGCTTACTAAGCGCAAAGAAGAACAAGGTGGCCGCTGCGACGTGAACCAGCCCGCGTAGTGCATGGAAGCGCGTCGCCTTCCAACCAGGAAGCCGTCGCCCCGTCAGGAAGTAGGGCAGAGCCACAAGGACCGTAGCCAGCCCGAACCGCCAGAAGACAAGCGTTAGCAAGTCCATATCCTGCTGAACAAAACGCACCAGTGCATCCATGCCGACGCCGAGCATTACTGCCAGCGCAGCAGTCACCAAAGGCGGTGGGACCAATTTTTCTGATAACGTCATGCCCGAACTCCGGCACCAGAACAGCCCGGTGTCATACACCAGTTTGGCAGCCCGCCAAACATGCGATGAGTGAAGTCTGCTATTGCGAACAAGCGGGAACACTGCATTTTAGTAGATATAAAAAACAGAGGAAGGCCGCACCAAATGCTAAATCCAGATCAGCACAAACTCCCGTCAGGAATTGATCCACATACTTCGGCACAGACCGTTCTCGGAGATGCCGACCTTTCCGGAAAAACCGCGATTGTCACGGGCGGCTATTCAGGCATCGGCCTTGAAACGACACGCGCCCTCGCCTCCGCCGGAGCACGGGTAATCGTTCCGGCTCGCACCATCGACAAGGCGAAAACAGCGCTCGCTGAATTGAATGGAGATATAGAGATCGCAACCATGAATCTGGCAGACCTGCCTTCCGTCCAACGGTTTTCAAATGATGTGGTCCAGTCCGGCGGCGCAATCGATCTTCTGATCAATAATGCAGGGATTATGGCCTGCCCGCTTTCGCGCACCGCGGCAGGTTGGGAATCACAGTTCGGCACCAACCATCTGGGGCACATGGTGATGACTCAGGGTCTTTTGCCTGCGCTTCGCAAAGCGAATGGTGCGCGCGTGGTCTGCCTCTCTTCGACAGGACATATCGTCAGCGATGTTCACTGGGACGACCCGAACTTCCTCTCCCATGACTATGACAAATGGCAGGCCTACGGACAGTCAAAAACATCGAACTCGCTGTTTGCCGTAGGCCTCGACCAACGTGAGAGAGACAACGGCATTCGTGCCTTCGCCGTGCATCCGGGCGGCATTATGACTGACCTGCAGCGTCACCTTGGCAATGAAGAAATGACTGTGCTCGGCTGGACCAATCCAGACGGTACATTGTCCGATCGAGCCGCAAAATCATTCAAGAAGCCGGAAGCAGGTGCTTCGACGACAATTTTTGCGGCCACTTCGAAACTGCTCGACGGCAAAGGCGGACTCTATTGTGAAGACAGCGACGTTGCTAATCTGGCCACGCCAGAATCGCCGCGCTATTGTGACGTCCGCCCTTACGCGATCGACACCGAAGCTGCCGATCGTCTCTGGGCTCTTAGTGAAGCCATGATAGCCGAGGCCTGAACATGGGCGATATCGTCAATCTTCGTCAGTTCCGAAAACAGAAGCAACGACAGGACAAGTCTGCGAAAGCTGAAGTGAACCGGGCAAAATTCGGTCAGTCGAAGCTAGATAAAAAGCGGACCGACGCAGAAAAGGCGCGCTCAGATCAAACGCTGGATAGTGCGCGCCTTGAGCGAGACGAAGACTAGCGAAGTTCGGCAAACGCAATGGCGTCGACGAGCCAGACGCCATTCACTTCCTGGTACATCAGATCAAACCGCACACCGCCCTCACTCAGGCGGAATGCACCGCGCAGACGCATGCGTCCGTCGGCAATCAAGTGAGGCGGTATCTCGAACTCAGCCTGCTGCCCGATGGACGCCACCATCTCTGCACGATGGGGCACCAGCGAGCGGAAATGATCCGGCAGAACGTCAGCTGTTACCTCACTACGCATTCGCGGCGATAGGATCAGCATGAAGCGGCTATAATCTTCCGTCAGCTGAGCCTCAGTGATCACGACCAGCGTGGACCAGAGAATCTGATGAATTTCATCCATATCGGGCACATCATAAGATGCTGGCGCAAGCCGGTTGCGTGTCAGTGCAGGCGTGCGCGGAGCTACACGTGGCTGGATGTTCTCCGGCTGAACCGTCGGAATTTCGGGCTCACTTTCTGTTACCGTCGGCGTAGTCATCTCCGGCTCCGGTGCTGGCTCCTCACGCGGTATGACAGCAGATGAAGTCGGCGCAATTTCTGTCCTGCGCACAGCCGCGCTCTGAAGAGTGTCAGGAGTCGTAGATACCGTCGGTGCCGGTGCACCGTTTTCATAGGTATAGGTGCGCATCATCGCAGGTTCAGAAGGCGTCGTGGTGACCGATCGGGTGTATGTGCGAACCGGCGTAGAGGTCGTCACAGTGTCCGAGCGGTAGCTGGTGCCTGAATTCGTCCCGCTGGATTCGACAGCTGGTTGAGGCTCGGAGGTATAGGTGCGCGTGGTGGTCGTCGGGCGATAGGTCGTCGTCGCGCCCGTATCCTGCTGCGTTGTGGAGCTCGAACCAGGATAGCGCGTATACGTTCGCGTCGTAGTCGTTGACGTGTTCGTGGTCGACGAAGGCGCTTCAGACGGGCTGGAATAGCGTGTTGAAGAGCCGGTCGTCGTTTGCGTTGTCACGGGGGCGGTGTAGGTCGATGTCGAGCCTGCAGGGCGCGTGTACGTCGACCTTGCAGGCGCTTCCGTCACCGGCTCCGTGACGATGGTCTCTGTCCCGTCCGCTTCAATACGACGAACGGTACGCGTTACTGTACGGCGGACTGTATTTTCAGTCACCACCGGCTCAGGAGAAGTTTGCGCGGCCGCAGCAGACATGGCTGGCAACGCAAAAAGTGCAAAAAAACCCCAGATAAGAATCGCTGGCGCCCAGATCAGGGTATGCTGAAATCGGTCAGACGCTGTTTTGTTGTATCGTTCTGGCATATTCGCTTCCCGCGCGAGCGCTTAATTCGGTCCGGAATGGATGTTCACGGGAAAATGAGCAAGAAACATGCCCGCTGAACATGTATACGGGTTTGACAAACGTCAGGTCACCCCAAGTAAAGACGGCCGAACGAAAACATAGACAGTATCGGGAGAACGCATGTCTGATTTTGCACCGCTTTTTGAGCCATTCACGCTAAAAGGTGTCACCTTTGCCAACCGCCTGGCAATGGCCCCAATGACCCGCTCCTTCGCGACGGGCGGCGTACCTGGCCAGAATGTTGCGGATTATTATTCCCGCCGTGCAGCCGCTGACGTTGGCCTGCTTATCACTGAAGGTACGACCATCAACCGAGGCGGTGCATCTTTCGACCCGAACATTCCGAATATCCATGCGGACGAAGCCAAAGCCGGCTGGAAACATGTTGTAGACGAAGTCCACGCCAATAATGGCAAGATCGCACCGCAAATCTGGCACGTCGGCATGGCGCGCAAGCCGGGTCAGGGCCCGCACCCGGAGGCCCAATCAGATAGCCCGTCAGGCGTCACACATGCTGGCAAGCAGGTCTATGAAACGCCGACGCTTGATGACGTTGATGCGATGATCGAAGCCTTTGTAGACGGTATCGTCACAGCGAAAGAGCTCGGCTTTGACTGCGCTGAGATACACGGCGCTCACGGCTATCTGGTCGATGAATTCTTCTGGGGCGTGATGAACACCCGCGACGACAAATACGGTGGCTCCATCACATCCCGCGCGCAGTTTGCAGCGGACATTATCTCACGCGCAAAAGCTAAAGTCGGCGACGACTACCCTCTGATTCTGCGTATTTCCCAGTGGAAGCAGTTCGATTACGGCGCGCGCCTTTGCGAGACGCCACAAGAGCTGGAAGCCTTCCTCGGCGTTCTGGCTGACGCAGGCGTAGACTGCATTCACTGCTCTCAGCGTCGTTACTGGGAACCTGAATTTCCTGAGATCGACGGCGAAGAAGGCCTGAACCTTGCGGGCTGGGCGAAGAAACTCACAGGCCTCCCGACCATCACAGTCGGCTCTGTAGGCCTCTCTACTGAGTTTACAGGCGCCTTCCGCGGCGAAGGGTCAAAGACACGTCCACTCGCAGACGTAGTCGAGCGCCTCGACAAGGGCGAATTTGACATGATCGCTGTCGGCCGCGCCCTGCTTCAGGATCCGGAGTGGGTGAAAAAGGTCAAAGAAGGCCGTTTCGACGAAACCCGCGCCTATGACGGCGAAGCGCTTAAGACGCTTTTCTAAACTCTGCTTCGAGGTTCACAACCTCGGTCGCGGAGACAATCTCGACCTCCGGCAGCGGGAAGATCAGCTTTCCGCCGCCGGCAAGGAACTCAGTCTCGCGCTGGATGATGCCTTCACGGAAATGCCAAGGCAGCACCAGGAAATAGTCCGGCTTCATAGAGCGTGCGACGTCTTCCGGTACAATCGGAATATGCGTTCCCGGCGTGACGCAGCCCCATTTATCAGGGTTCACGTCGGAGATTGCATCCAACATATCAGGGCCGATCCCCGCATATTGCAGGATGACATTTCCTTTGGTTGAGGCGCCCAGCCCCAGAATACGCTTGCCATCCGCTTTAAGGCTTTGAAGCTTCTCAACGAGCATTCTGGAGTGAAACTCAGCACGCTGCGCAAAGTCCAGATATGGCATCATCGTATGCAGACCAGCTGCCACTTCCGCCTGTAGAAGCTCGTTAATTGCAGCCTGATTGACCGGAATATTGCGATTGCCCTGATGGGCCGCAGTCACTGCAAACGAGCCGCCATTCGTACCGTTAAGCTCCACATCGACAATCTTCAGCCCCGCTTGCGCAAGGATGTTCTTCACGACTGTCAGCGAATAATATTCCAGATGCTCCTGACACACCGTGTCATAAGCAAGCTGGCGAAGCATGAGCGGCAGATAGCTCTGCTCAAAATGCCAAATACCGTCATCCGCAAGCACACTCGCGATATCCTTCACGAACGATACCGGATCCGGCAGATCATAGAACATCGCGATAGATGTCACGATGCTGGCCTGTTTGCCCGTAGCCGCGCGATAGGTTTCTTCGTTGAAGAAGTCGACTTTCAGAGCAATATCGTCGGTATAGAAGCGGCGGAATTTCTCGGCGCTCGGGTCAATGCCAATACGTTCAATGCCGGGTGTCTTATAGGCCTTGAGGGATGTCGCATCATTTGCGCCAATATCTAAGACTACATCGCCGGAGCCCAATGGACGCACACGCTTTTCAAGATCGTATATTTTCGCTTCCAGATGGCGCACCATCGAAGCGTTAAGACCGGAGCGATATCCGTAAGTCTCGCCATACATGAGCTCACCTGGATAATCATGGTGAAGCTGAACAAGGCCGGACTCTTCGCAGAATGCGAGTTCCAGGGGGCTTACAGAGACCTTATCTTCAGGAGACTTGGGAAAAACACCCGTCAGCGACTGATGACCGAGGTCCATGATCGTCTGCAGAGGCGCATCCGTCAGGCGGCAGCGCGTACGGCGCGGAAAGAGCGAACTGCCTTGCGAAACTTCTGACATTTAACGAAACCTCTGCGGGGTTTAACCATTGATGATAGAATCTGCCCGTATTTGACCTAAATTTTCGTAAAGACTGTCAGGAAGGACGTTTTATGACCCAAACACCCCCAAAGGTTGTCCGCAGCGACGAAGAATGGAAATCAATCCTGACCGAGGAGCAATACCGCGTTGGCGTTAAAGACGGCACAGAACGCGCCTTTACTCCGGGCAATTATCAGGACGAAAAACGCGACGGCGATTATCACTGCGTCGGGTGCGATACAGTGCTCTGGCAATCCGACCATAAGTTTGAATCCGGCACAGGTTGGCCGAGCTTCTTCCAGCCTGCCTCTGAGGGCGTGATCGATACGAAGCGTGATTTCAAAATGATTGTGCCCCGCACCGAATGCCATTGCGCCGTTTGCGGCCTGCATCAGGGCCATGTCTTCAAAGACGGCCCGCCGCCAACCGGCCTGCGCTGGTGTATCAATGGCGCCATTCTGAACTTCGTTCCACGCGAAGAAGGATAATAAAAAACCTCCGCTTCCAAGGCTCTTTGGAAGCGGAGGTCAGGTCTCGATCGCTCATGAACTTTTGAGGGGGCTCAATTGCCAATCGAGAAAATGGAAACGCCCCGGATCGCTCCGGAGCGTTAAGTCTGTTTGAAAGCGATTAGCTGTCTGCGCCCCAGGACACAGTCAGTTCCTGAGTGGAAGCCGCTTCCGCTGGCGCGTAGTTCAGCGTACGCGCGAAAGACTCTGCCGCACGACGGAAAGTCGCGTGTGAGCATTCGCGGATCTGGTAAGACGTCGCCTCACCAGCTTCGTCTACGCTGAGCTCCATAGAGCATTCGCCAGCCATGCCGCGCTCTGCAGCATAATACGGATATGTAAGTTCACCGAGGCTCGCTGGGACAGCTGTTCCGGTGACATCAATTGTAAGATCACGAGCGTTTTCTTCAACGCCCTGCTCGGCCGTTGCGGTCGGCATCACGCTGACGACAAGGGCCAATGTGCCAAGCACTCCAACAAGTTTCTTCATGACAACAATGTGTCACTATTGTATTTTTTTGTCTACATCCGGACGATTATTTGCGCATAAAATTTTTAAGATCACTGATTTCATTGAATGTTATATTTATCATAAATACTAAAATCACATAACTGAAGCATTTCAAGCGGCGAAATCACGCCAATCCATCTGGTGTAATCCGAAGCAGATATTACCTTATGAAGACACAATTTTCTGCTGGCAAAAACGCAAGTCGAGACTGCCGCAAACTTCATGAGGACCTATATGACCCGCACGCCGCCGATCGCTGAAAGACGCTCTGAAACGATCACTCAGCACGGGCACACAAGGGTATCTCCCTATGCATGGCTGAAGGATGATAACTGGCAGGCGGTCATGAAGGACCCGAGTGTCCTTTCCGCCGACATCCGAGCCTATCTGGAAGCTGAAAACGCCTACACCAAGGCAGCCTTGGAAGATCCTTCTGAAGCACTGCGCGAGGAGCTGTTTCAGGAAATGCGAGGCCGGATCAAAGAAGACGATTCCAGCGTACCGACGCCCGATGGTCCGTTCGCCTATTTCACTTTTCATCGTGAGGGCGGCGAGTATGGCGCCTATGCGCGGCGCCAATGGGAACGCGCCTTCGACACGGATGCGGAATACCAGATCCTGTTTGACGGAGATGTTGAAGGCGAAGGCAAAGCCTATTTCGATACAGGTGACATCTGCCAGTCGCCCGACCACAAACTGATCGCCGTAGCTGTCGATGACAAAGGCTCAGAATTTTACACCATAACCGTTCGCGACATTGCTACGGGCGAACATCTTCCGGATGTGATTGAGAACACGACCGGCGATTTTGTATGGGGCGCTGGCTCAAACGTCATTTTCTGGGTCTATCGCGATGACCAGGGGCGCCCATCAGCCGTGTATCGTCGCGTGCTGGGCACTGGTGAGGACACGCTGGTGTATGAGGAATCCAATCCAGGCTTCTTCGTAAACATTGAGCAGAGCCCGTCTGAGAAATACATCTTTATACGCACAGGCGGCCATACGACGTCTGAAGTTCATTTCTTCAGCGCCGACGAAACCGATCCGGAGCTGCTTACGATTGCCGCGCGAGAAACGGACATTGAGTACTCGGTCGTCGACTTTGACAACGAGTTCTACATTCTGACGAATGCGGACGGTGCAGTCGATTTCAAGATTGTGAAAGCACCGATCAGCGCTCCGGGCCGTGAAAACTGGGCCGATGTTCTGCCGCATCAGGCGGGTCGACTCATTCTCGATGTTGATTCTTATGAGAACCACCTCGTCCGCGTAGAGCGCGAAAAAGGTTTGCCGCGCATCGTCATCCGTTCGCGTGATGGGGCCGAGCACGCCATTGAGATGAAAGAAGCCGCCTATGATCTCGGCCTCGCAGGTGGCTATGAATACAACTCTGAAATCCTGCGTTTTGCCTATGCGTCGCCAACAACGCCGGATCAGGTGTTTGATTATAATATGACAACGCGCGAGCGTACCTTGCGAAAGACTCGTGAAGTCCCATCAGGCCACAACCCTGAGGACTATGTGGTGGAGCGCATCATGGCGCCCTCGCACGACGGCGTTGAGGTACCAATCACCCTGCTTCGTCATGTGAGCACACCGCTGGATGGTAGCGCGCCTGTGCTGCTCTACGGCTATGGCTCCTATGGTGTCACAATTTCAGCTGATTTCCGCACCGGGCGTCTCAGCCTTGTTGATCGCGGGTTCATTTACGCGATTGCCCATATTCGCGGGTCACAGGCCCTCGGCTATCAATGGTATCTCGATGGCAAGCTGGAGAAGAAGGAAAACACCTTCCGCGATTATGTTGCTGCAGGTCGCCACCTCGTAGAGCAAGGCTATACGCAAGAAGGGCGCGTGGTAGACCATGGCGGCTCCGCTGGTGGCCTTCTGATGGGTGCAGCATCTAATCTCGACCCGGAACTCTTTGCAGGCATTATAGCCGCCGTACCGTTCGTAGATGTGCTGACGACGATGTCGGACGCAGACCTTCCTCTGACGCCGCCGGAATGGCCGGAATGGGGTAACCCGATTGAGAGCGCGGACGACTATGAAACAATACGCGCCTATTCCCCTATAGATCAGGTCTCCCAGCGCCCCTACCCTGCCATGCTGATTACGGGCGGTCTCACTGATCCACGCGTGACGTATTGGGAGCCTGCCAAATGGGTCGCGACATTGCGCCATGAAGCGCCAGAAGGCGGGCCTTACTTCCTTCGGATCAATATGGACGCAGGACATGGCGGCGCTTCGGGACGTTTTGAAGGGCTTAAAGAGACGGCAATTGAATATGCCTTCGCGCTCACAATCGCAGGCAAGACAGACGCGTTCTCCCTTGATCTTTAAGGGCGCACATCGGCCCAGAAACAAAAAAGGCGCCTGCATATGCGGGCGCCTTTTTGCTTTTGATGTTGATCAACCGATCTTAGCCGAGTTGGTCAATTTCTGCCTGCACTTCCGCAATACGGTCATCAACCGTGCTGCAACCCTCTGGCAGGTTGTTACCGAAGACGCGGAGCTCGTCACAGCTGTCTTTCTCGTTTGTCAGACCTTGCAGACGAGTCTGGAGCTGGAACCGCTGCAATGCGATCTGTGTACGCACTTCAGAGTCAAGGAAGTTGATCCAGCCGTTTGCCGCACGGCGACCATCAGAGAAGCGCGTCGCTTCATTGAAGTAGTCGCGAGCTTCACCTTTACGCTCAAGCTCGTACATCGCCTGACCGATCATCACGCGAGCATAGCCCGGCTCTGAGAGGTTACCGCGGGAGATAGCGGACTGATAAGCCTCAATCGCATCTTCGTACTCGCCGAGTTCGAAGAGGGAACGACCAAGACGCTCATACATTTTGCCGTCCGGGCTCATCTGAGCGGCTTCACGAATAGCCGGGAGCGCGCGGTCGAATTCACGGGCAACCTGATAGAGTGTGGCCAGAAGCTCAAGACGTTCGAAAGTCTTGGACACACGACCACGGTTCATTTCCATTTCCAGAATACGTGCCGCTTCGAACGGAACGTTGAACTGGTTGTAGAAGTTCACCACGCGCATGATTTCCTGCTCTTCTGTCAGAAGACCAGCAAGGTACATGGCTTTGTAAACCTCAAACGCGCGGCGTTCCTGGTTACCGGAATAATAGTCACCAGCAATCGCATCCCACACACGACGGTCGTTCGGATCTGAGCGAAGCAGACGCTGAAGCAGTTCAGCTTTCTTCGCGCGGTCACCTGTACGGTCGTAGAGGAAGATCAGGAAGTCGATCGTCTGACGGCTGGCATTGTCGCCATCGGCCGCAAGAACCCGCTCAGCGTAAGGGAGCGCACCTCGATAGTCCTCAAGCTGCTGGTGGATTACCGCAAGCTGCCAGTTCTGATCGCGAGTTGGAGTTACACCAGTTGCGAGCCAGCGATCCATGTAAGCTTTCGCTTGTGGAACATTTTCTGTCTGCAGGTGCAGCTGAGCGATTGAGTAGTAAGTCTGACCGACCTGATCACCAGCAATTGCGCCAACGCGGATCGCCTCTTCGAGGTCACGAATAGCACCCGTCAGGTCATCCTGGTTGATCTTCACAGCCGCGCTCAGGCGAAGCATCGCACCGCGCTCGTAGCAGTTCAATTCCATGCTACGCAGCTGGTTGAGTTGTTGCAGAGCGCCTGCAGGGTTGTCGTTCTGGATCAGCTCAGTCTCGGCGTTCAGGTAAACCTGCCCCGCTTCAGAGCCGAACTCAGTCGCTTCACACGCTTGTTGCGCCTGAGCTGAACCAACTCCCGCAAATGCAATCAATGCAGCGCCGAGGACGCCAGTCATCCATTGTGCTTTACGCATCGTCTTCACTCCCTAGCCGTCATTCGGCTGCTAGTCTTCCAACCTGTACTGTATCGGATAGACAAGGTTGCCCTGACCTACCGGTACACCATTTCTCACGGGTGCAGCGAACAAGGTTTGCTCAACTGCGCGCGCGCTGGAGCGCGCAAAAATCTCATCGGTGCAGCTTGCCGAAACGCCGAATGGCCGGCCGGCTGCGTCAATAGAGAAGCTGACTTCGCAATCGCCTTCAATCCCGCGCGTCAGAGCGCGATGCGGATATTCGACTATTGGCGCCCTTACAGGCACTCCAGTTTCTCTACCAATCACCACTATGGTCCCAGCAAAATCTCCAACCGGCCCCGGATCAATTTCCGGTGTGGGCGTTAGAAGCTCTACTGGCGCCAGACCGATTTCACCTGAGTTCGGTCGGCGGACTGGATCTAATCTAGGTGGAGGTTGGACCTCACTAATTCGTTCTACGGGTTCACGGCGAATAAGGGTCTGAGGTTCTTCCGGTAATGGCGTAATGCTAACCAGAGGCCTCACAGTCCTCTCCGACAAATGAACTTCCCCGACTGACACCAACCGATCCATCACGACAAACAAACACAGAGTGAAAGCGGCGGCGGGGATGAAACTGGCCGCCAGGCGGCCAGCATCAGAACTAAAACCGGATAATCTTTGGGGCATGTTCCTCTCCTATGTCCTATGACAAGGAAAGTTATATCATAACATTATAGAATAATCTATATTTTGTTACGTTATCACATGCCCTAAAAATTATTGCAGGTTGAACGAGATCGGATAGACCACGTTCACGCGGCGAACCGCCTGTCCACGGACGATCTTCGGCGCAAACTCAACTCGGCTAACCGCACGTTCAGCTTCACGGACGAACACGTTATCTGTGCAAGTCGCTTCGATGTTGAACGGACGACCGCGCTCGTCCACGTCGAACCGAACATCACAGCTGCCTTCGATACCACGTTCCGCAGCCCGAGTAGGGTAAGACGGAACAGGTGGACGAATTGGCTGCGCGTCACGGTCAGACACGGCGACTGCGTCCAGAGCGAAGCCGGAAACGTTTCCGATCTCGACTGTTGCTGGTGCAGCACCTTGAATCTGCGGCGTCGGAAGGTTCACGTCAGAGCGAGAAGACGACAGGCGCGGCGGTGGCGGCGGCTGGTCTGCTGTCTGAATACGTTGAACGTTCTGACGTGTCGTACGACGAATTTCCGTCGCCTCTTCCTGCGGTGTAACGCGGGAGAGAGAGCGGAATTCGCTTTCGCCGAGTTCAATAGGCTTTGGCTCAATGAGCCAGCCCATCAGAATGAACAGAGCTACGACGATCGCACCGGCGAAAGGGACACCGAGAATGATGCGTACCAAAGGGTTACTAAACATATTGTAGTCCTCCTTAGTCCAGCTCAGTCGACACGTTCACAGCGGACTCAGGGTCTGCTGAAACAATCGCCTGCATCACAGAGTCGAGAACACCGGCTTCAGACGCATTATCCACCTGGAGAACGATTTCCCCTTTGGCATTCGTCTCGCGGAGTTCACGGATCGTGAATTCCAGTTCGCTCAGCTCAATCTTCTCACGGGCAACGAAAACATCGCTGTTTTCGTCAATCGCGATGATGATCCCGAGTGGCGCAATGTTGTTATCGTTCTCAGCGTCCGTGCGGCTGATATCCACACCCGGCAGTTTGATGAACTGCGCGGTGACGATGAAGAAGATAAGCAGGATGAACGTCACGTCGAGCATTGGAGTCAGGTCAAGCGCCTGTTCCTCAGCTTCGCGGGCACGTACTTTTCGAGCCATGACGATCTCCTATGCTGTTGCGTCGACTGTGAAACCGACATTCTCAATGCCGGCGCTACGAGCCTGGTCAACAATCATGATGACCAGTTGGTTGCGGGCACGTGGGTGTGCCTGAACCAGAACAGCGCTTTCCGGATTTTCCGCAATCCGCCGTTCAATCGCAGCCCGCACAGAGCCAACATCCGAAAGACGACCATTGACCGTGACGAGGCTGTCCTCAGTGATACGGATAAGCACCGTAGGCTGAGGGTTCACCGGCTGATCCGGCGGAGCCGGAGGCGGTGGTGTCAGGTCGATCGCGTTTTCCTTGATGAAGGTCGCGGTCACAATAAAGAAGATAAGAAGAATGAATACGATGTCGAGCATTGGTGTCAGATCGACTTCGGACTCTTCCGCCTTACGCTTACGTCCTCTCATGCATCAATCTCCATCTGGTCTGCGACCGTCTGAACCTTACGGCTAACCGTACGATCCATACTGCTGGTAAAAATGATGCCTGACAGAGAGGCGACCATGCCTGCCATTGTCGGGATGGTTGCACGAGACACACCACCAGACATTGCCTGCGCGTCAGAACCCGAAGAAAGGGCCATAACGTCGAATACGGTCACCATCCCCGTCACTGTACCGAGGAGACCCAGCAATGGCGCTAAAGCTACCATCGCTTTCGTGAGGCCTACATTCTGTTCCGCCTGCTGGCGAACTTCAGACACAAGCTTCTCGCGAACCCAGTGAGCCAGAACCGAGGATTTGTCTTTACGACTATTCCAAGCTTCTACAGCTCTCTTGGCCACAGCGTTGTGCCCGAAGTTGAAGTAGAACATCCGTTCGAGAATCAGAGCCCACATAATGAATGTGGTAGCCATGATCACGACGAGGACTGGTCCACCTCGACCCAGAAAGGCTTGAAGGTCAGCTAGCATATGCTTGCCTCCATTCCACCTTGCGACGGCCTAAGCCGCCGCCTCACGTTCCGCACGTTCTGCAACCAGACCTGCAGCCTGCTCGTCGAGGAGCTGAGACGCAGAGCGGGAAGCCGCTGAACAGATTGCGTGGATCAGAAGAAGCGGGATAGCCGCACAGAGACCCATAACGGTTGTCATAAGAGCCTGGGAGATACCGTCAGCCATCAGCTGTGGATCACCAGCACCGTAAATCGTGATCGCCGTAAAGGTTACGATCATACCGATAACCGTACCGAGGAGACCGAGAAGCGGAGCAACAGACGCGAAAACTTTAATGATGTCGTTGAAGCGTTCGATTTTCGGAGACTCTTTGAGGATTTGCTCGTCGAGTTTCATTTCGAGTGTTTCTACGCCGTCATTACGGTGAGCTTCGTACACACCGAATACGCGTGCCAGAGGGTTACCTTTACCAGCTTGCTTCGACTTCGCTGTAGAACGCATAGCGCCTGTCATCAGAATGATGGAAACGAGTTTGAAGAGACCGAGGAGAACACCAATGATGCCCATTACGATGATGACGTAACCAACAGTACCACCAGCTTCGATACGGTCATCGAATGTTGGCAGTTTACCGTATGTGTCGAACAGCGTGCCTTTAGACGGGTCGATTGGCGCGCGAACAACTTCGCCTTCGCCCGCAGAAATCAGAGCCGCCATAGCGCTTGAGTAGTTGCCAGGAGGCTGCTTCTCGTAAGCG
Source organism: Ponticaulis sp. (assembly GCA_002723155.1). GTDB lineage: Bacteria > Pseudomonadota > Alphaproteobacteria > Caulobacterales > Hyphomonadaceae > Ponticaulis. The sequence continues at coordinate 158,543 of PBNO01000015.1, forward strand.
ATAAGATCGCCGTTACGCATTTCAACGAAACGTGTACCGTCAACCGTAGCAGCGTTGAATACGCCTACACGGAAAACTTCCATTGTCTGAGTTTCGCCATCTGGACCGATCTGCTGAACAGGAGCTTCGAAAGACGTGACTTCAGACTGAGCGATCATTTCGAGAAGGATCGACTTTGGAAGACGGTCAAGTTCTTCACGAACCGGAAGCGACTGAGATTCAGCAACTTCAGCGAGACCTTCTACACGACCTGTGTACTGAGCAGATGCAAGTGAGTTGCGCAGAACAGGCATGACCTGACCAGCAGCCTCACGGAACTGACCGTGCAGCTGACCGAAGTCACCAGCAAGTTCAGAAATCTCAGCACGGAGTTCGCCGAGTTCAGCTTCCGTTGCAGCAACCTGGTTAGCCAGAGACTGGCCACGGCTGTTTGCAGCGTTCAGCTGTGAACGGAGAGACGCCATAGAGGCTTCCTGCTCGCTAGCAGCCTGACGGAATTCGTTCAGACGCTGCTGGTTAGCAGAAGACAGTTCGTTAGAGTCGCGACGGACAGCTTCCAGAACCTCAGAGAGTGAGCTGACCTGAGCAACTGCCGGAACGGCAGAGACAAGCGTACCAGCGCCGAACATCGCGGCGGCAGCAAGCGCTTTCATAGAAAAGGTGTTCTTTTTCATAGTTACGATACCTTGACCTTGCGTTACTCGACCGAGAAGCGTTCGACAGGAGCGAAGAGAACGTCCTGTTGCTTCGTGCCTTCAGCGATACGGATCGCGTCCTGGATCGGACGACGGTAGCTGTCTGGGAGAACTTCCCAGTCACCAGCTGCGCGGTCCCAACGTGCGACCTGACCGTTTGCAGGGTTGTGATAAACAAGCGCGACGCGACCGTATTGGAACATTTGAACCGTGATCGCTTCGCCAGCAGCGTTTGTGATTTCACCTTCGAAAGTGTCGATGGTGTTACCGTACTGCATTTCAGCCTGGTACGCTTCAACGATGAGGCGGTAGCGCTCACCCGCTGTTACGTCCGCAGCTGTCATAGCTGTGTCGAGCTGCTCGAGGCGCTCTGTACGGATGTCCATTTTGAACGGCAGGTCAGCTTCAACAAATGTGCGCAGATCATCGATCATTGCGTACATCATCGGCATCATCTGAGCTTTCGTCTCATCGATACGCTCGAGCTGCTCGCGCGCTGAAGCGAGTTCTTCCTGCTGAGATTCAACAACCTGCTCCTGTTGCAGAACAAAAAGTTCAGCAGCAGTCAGTTCTTGCAGCAGTGAGCGATATTCACGCTCGAGGTCGCTGCGCTCGTCGTCGAGCTGATTGATTTGAACCTGAATTTGCTCGGCTTGGCGTGTAGCTTGTTCACCAATTTCGAGCGCCTGGTTCAGCTGAGCTGATGCAGGCAATGCAACCAGGCAAAGGCCAGCAATCGCTGCGCTGCAGGCCGGATAAAGAACATTCTTCATGTTCGCCTCTCACTCCCATTGTGCGCGTGACTTTCACGCGAGAAATCCGCAAGGCGGCAGACAGAGCACTCTGCCGCCGTCAAAACTCATAGCCCTGCACACACACGCAGGTTCAGTTCTGGGATTCTGCCGGCCTCTATGGACCGCGCAAGACCCGAAATACGGATGCTAGCCATCCGGCTTATCTTGTTGAGCCAATTCATTGGCTGAAATGACGCCAGTCCCCGAGCGACATCCTGACGCTATCAACCTTCAGGAAAAGATCAATACGTCAACTCAACAGGTTATAATGTAACCAATCACTGAACTGCCGTTAAGACAATAGCTGAAACACAGCGCTGCCTTAAAGGTGCCCAGAATTGGCCCCAGACCGAAGTGCCCCGTTATGAAGTGAATGTCCAGCATCAATTTTGGACCGCATTTCAAAACAGTCCGACCCTGATGTTGATTAACTTTTTGGTCACTAAGTGCACTCCTGATCTGCTTGATAAGAGGAGCGTATTTTTATTGTACAGGACCAGATGATTATTTGGCTTTACTCGTCTGGCGAGTGCGTATTTTTTTTCTAACCAATTTAAAAACCGGAATGACGTGAACAAATTTCCCGCAAAACTGAAAAATTTTTATTCAGCCAAGTGCTCAGAGAAGACCTGAAACAGAATTCGGCGGCGTTCTTCGTTATTACAGCGCCCCACAAAAAATACGCCGAAAAATCCTGATACGGGAACACGTTCAGGCCGATTCAATTCTTTGGGGTATTAGGCGACAACGCTTTAAAGCAACTGGATGAACCGTTGCGACTTCATCATGGCTCTGGGCCAGTTATGCGACAGCGCGGGCCAGACAAAATTCATCTGACGGAACGGCTCAGTAGTTTTCAGAAGGTGGCTGGGGCGCCAGGATTCGAACCTGGGAATGCCGATACCAAAAACCGGTGCCTTACCACTTGGCGACGCCCCAACGAGCGGCGGTTATTACCCAATGCTTTTTAAGGATGCAACCAGCTTTTTGAAGATTCTTCAGATTGTTTCACTTCAATGCCGCCAGCGCGGGGAATTTTTTTTGTGATGCGATAAAATCTTTACAAAAATTAGCTCTTTCCTTATCCTTTTTCGATAAATGCGAATAGTACATTCCGACCAAGGAGCAGGAATTGAAAACCTTTTTTGCCTCAGTGCTGGGCGGCTTTATCGCCCTGCTGCTGTTTCTGGCCTTAGGCTTCCTCGCAGTAATTGCGATGATTCCAAAAGCCGAACCGCCACCCGAATCAATCGTCCTGGAAATTGATCTGCGCCGTCCGCTGCCAGATCAGCCAGTAAACGCCCCTCCTCCGTTTGGATCATCTTCCTCCTTTATCGGAATGCTGCAGAATCTCGAACTTGCTGCAGAAGACCCTGCCGTCCATGGCGTCTTCATCCGCGCCAGCGAAATGGGAATCGGTCACTCTCGCGCTGAAGAGCTGCGCGATACGATTCAAACCCTTCGCGACAACGGTAAGTTCGTTCACGTTCATACACAGGGCGTTCTGGGCACCAGCCCGTCCGCCTATCGGAGCATTTCATCTGCTGACGAGATTATTCTGCAGCCGGGCTCTGAAATTGTCGTCTCCGGCCTTTCAACAGAGACCCTTTTCATGGGCGACCTGTTTGAAGAGTTTCAGGCTTCAGCTGAGATCCTTGCCTTCTACGAATACAAGAACGCGCCAAACGTGTACCAGCAGAACGATTACACAGAGCCGCACCGCGAAGCGATGCTGGAGCTCATCTCAGATATCTGGGACATTACTGTACGTGATATCGCCGAAGACCGCGCATATACAGATGTCGGGAGCCTGCGCTCACTTCTGGAAAGCGGCCCGATCACCGCAGACCGCGCCCTGGAAGCGAACCTGATTACGCAAATCAACTGGCCGGAAGATGCACAGCGCGCAGCCCTGCAACAAGCAGGCTCAAGTGCAGAACTCGTGTCTGTCTTTGATTACGAGCCACCATACGTGCGCTATGATAGCCCTGCAATCGCGATTGTTGGCGGCGAAGGCGGTATCGTGACAGGTGGATACAGCGGCTCTCCATTCGGAGGCGAAGGCAATTTCGCATCTGATTCTATTGCTGAAGCGATCCTTGCGGCCGGCCGAAACGACAATGTCGGCGCGATCGTGTTCCGGGTCGACTCAGGCGGCGGCTCAGCCATCGCATCCGAACAGATCTGGCGCGCGGTAGAACGTGTCCAGACGGATATGAACAAGCCAGTCGTTGTTAGCATGGGCTCTGTCGCCGCATCTGGCGGTTATTACGTGTCCGCTGGCGCAGATGCAATCTTCGCGTCTGAAACCACCATCACCGGTTCTATCGGTGTTTATGGCGGTAAGTTTGCGCTGGCCGATGCGATGCGCCGGTTCGGCGTCAATCCAAGCACGATTGCTGTTGGCGGTCCTATGGCGTCCGTCTACACGCTGGATAGCTTCACAGACGAACAGCGGGAACTGCTCTATGCCGGCCTTGAGAGGACCTATGATCGCTTCATGCACATCGTAGCGACCGGCCGTGAACTGGACGAAACACGCGTTCGCGAAATCGCACGCGGTCGTGTCTGGAGCGGCACTGATGCTGCCGATCTAGGCCTCGTCACGAATGTCGGTGGTCTGATGGATGCAATCGATCATGCCCGCGAGCTGGCAAACATCCCGGAAGATGCGAACACAGAGACGATCTATTATCCGGAAGCGCCAACCCTGGAAGAGTTCATTGGCAGCCTGACGGGCTCTTCAGCTAACGCCGCGGCAAATATGGAAGACCTGTCCGTCCTCCTTCAGAACGAGCAGGTCCAAATGCTTATCCAGCAATCTCAGGCTCTGAGCTCCGGCCAGACGCAGATGCGTTCTGAGTACGGATCAATCCGTTAAAAAAGCACGCCTGAAAACTAAAACACGAAAGGCCCTCTTCAATGCGAAGAGGGCCTTTTTCTTTGCCAGAAAGCAAGTCAGACGACGCCCGCATAACGCTGGGAGCAATAGCTGCCCTGTGTCAGCCAACGGCACCAAAACGTTGTTTTGCAGGAAGCTCGATCATGGCGACCTGCTGTCTGATCATCGTGATGTCATTGGAAATCCCAATACTTTCAGCACGTGCTGCGCTGCGAAACCCTCTTTACGTATTGCCCACCCCTTACGCTCCGCCTTGTTGCAGGGCGAGGCAAACGCCATGCACGACAGTCTCTGCCTATTATTATCGACGCTTCGCGTCGAAGCTTTCTTCAACGCGCAACCCATCTCGAGAAGTTGACACGAAAAAGGGCCAGCAGTCGAAACTGCTGGCCCTAATTCTTTTACGTTCGATCTTCGAACGTTTCAGCGATCGATTAGAAGCGCTTAGAAACGTTCACGAAGAATGTACGACCGTAGATGTCGTAACCGATACCACCGAGGGAACCGATGCCGTTGTTGAACGTGATTGGTGGCTGCTCGTCGAATACGTTGCTGACACCAGCACGTACGACAGTAGTTTCACCAGACCATGTTACAGACGCATCGTGGACCCAGTAATCGTCGAGCCAGTCAACCTGGATACATGGTGTGTCGCCAGCTTGAACACAGAGGTTGAAGAACGAAGTCGTTTCGTCAGTCGGGTCTGTGTTGTCTTCAATCATGCTACCGAGGAAGCGAGATTGAGCTGTGAAACGCCAGTCGCCACGCTCGAACTGGTTCGTGATGTTGAGGCGCCATTCTGGGTTACCGTACTCACCGAGTGTGTCGTTGATTTCGATACCTGTTGCAGTGACGAACTCTTCAGTCTGAGTCAGAGACTGAGTTGCACGAACTGTGAGGTTATAACCGATGTCTGCAGGCAGATCAGTCATGAACTCGAGGTTATAGTCGATACCTTCAACAACCTGGTCACCGAGGTTCTGGTTGAGCGCTTCAATGAAGACGATCTCACCCTGAGTACCAGCAGCCGGGTCCACAGCTTCACGTGTGATGTTACCACACTGCGGGTCAGACAGACCAACAGAGTTGTAGCAACGTGCCGCGATTGTAGCAGCTGAAAGCTGGTCAATCTCGTCTTCAACCGTGATTTCGTAGTACGTTACAGAAGTACGAAGGTCGAAAGAGTCAAACCATGGCTGTTCGAACACGATACCCGCAGAAATCGCCTGAGACGTCTCTGGAGCGAGGTTCGGGTTAGAACCAGAAGCAACCTGAGTTGGTGAACCAGCAAATACTGGGTTCGTAGTGCCGAGACCAAGAACACCAAGCTCTGTTGGGTCAACAGCTGGCAGGTTGAACGGGCCACCACCTGCAGCACAACGTGCGATCAGGTCTGGGTCACGTGGGTCGAGGTTAGCCTGGTACTCACGAGTTTCTGGCGTTGTCGGGTCGTTATCGTAGTCACCGAATGGAACTGCGATACCTGGAACACGACATGGGTCAGAAGGGTTAGAGAAGCCAGTAGCACGACCACCGAACTGCTGACCGAGGTCAGGCGCACGGAAGGATGTACCAACAGTTGCACGAGCACGCAGCCACTCTACAGGAGCGTATTGGCCCTGTACGCGGTATGTGAACTCTGAACCGAAGTTAGTTTCGCTTGTGTAACGACCAGCAAGGTTGAATGTCAGTTCTTCTGCGAGCGTCATGTCAGCAAGGACAGGAATCTCGATCTCGAAGAAGCCTTCAGTCAGCGCACGCTCACCGTTAGAACCTGGGTCACCAGAGAAGCCGTAGAAGTCACCAGATGTCGCACCAGCGTCTGTGTCTGTGCGGATCTTGTCTTCACGGTACTCAGCACCGAGCACAACGCCCAGTGGACCAGCAGGAAGTTCCATTACGTCGCCAGTGACGAAGCCGGACACAACCATCTGCTCAACAACCGTGTTTGTGATACGGTTAGGGAAGAGATATTCGTTGTCAGCTGGGTCAGAGAAGCGACCTGTGTTGATGAATGTCGCGTCGAAGAAGTCGAGTGGACGACATTCAACTGTCTGACCGAAGTTCGGGATAGACAGTGGGTCACAGACGAACTCGCCAGTCGCAGCGTCGAAACGTGTGTTCTGGAAAGTCTGAACGAGACGTGGGTAGTAAGCGATGCCTTCTACGATGTCAGTACCAGCTGAACGGCTGTACTGAGCGTAAACGTCATAGCTCCAGTTGTCGCCGAGACCTGTTTCACCGAGGAATGGCAGGTCACCACGAACGCCGCCGATCATGCGGGTCTGGCTCACGTCTGTCTGGTTGTAGTAACGTTCTGAGTAGTACAGAGACGCGTTATAACCAAGCTCGTTCAGAGCGTATGTGTCTGGGAGGTAAACGAAGCCCTGACCAGATGTGTTGGTTGTTGTGATACGTGTAGAGTGCGAAGCCTCGTAGTATGCAACCATGTCACCGTAGAAATCAGTCTCATACTCACCTGTGGAGTACAGGTTGAAGCGACGGAAGTTAGGTGTCAGGACAGCGTTCTGAGCTTCCGGGTGAAGCAGAAGGCGCTGGCCGTTAGCAGAATCTGGTGTGATCAGGTCAGCAGCGATACCGATTGGACGGAAGTTCTGCGGGAGACCTGCGATACCAGCGTCGAAGCCTGGATCATAGTACAGGAAGCCGAATGGCGTACCGGAGATAGCACCAGCACCGAAAGCGGAGCTTGCACAGTTACCGTAGTAAACCTGGCCAGATGCACCCTGGTAAGGACCGATCGTACATGCAGCGTCGTAAAGTTCGTAGAAAGAACCCCACTGGTCTTGCGTGAAGCCGCTAGACTGCGTGTACTCACCAGCGAATGTCATGAAGCCACGGTCGCCAGATACACCGTAAGTCGCTGCGTAAACTTGCTGCTGACCACCGTTTCCAGAAAGCTCTGGGTCTGTGTAGTAAGCTTCAAGCTGAAGACCATCGAAGTCTGTACGCAGGATGTAGTTAACAACACCCGCAACAGCGTCAGAACCGTATACAGAAGACGCGCCGTCGAGGAGGACGTCAACGCGCTCAATCATTGTACCCGGGATCATGTTGAGGTCTGGCGCAGACGGAACACCACGAACACCAGCTGGTGCGAGGCGACGACCGTTTACGAGTACGAGTGTACGACCTGGATCAAGACCACGAAGAGAAGCTGTCGCAGAACCTGGACCGCTTTCTGTGTTGATGCCGGCAGATGTAGAAACGCCAGTTGTGATCTGCTGACCCTGAACAACTGTTGTCTGACCGAGAAGGTCAGAAGCGTCTACGAGACCGAGGTCACGAGATGTGACGCCGTCGATTACCTGAAGCGGAGAAGCACTAGAGAATTCGTCACGAGCAAGACGGGAACCCGTTACTGTGACGCGTTGCTGTACGGCAACTTCACCATCTGTTTCTTCTTCTTCAATGATCACGACTTCTTCGTCGGTCTCAGCCTCCTGCGCATGTGCAGGCGCGAGCGCCATAGCACCCACGAAGCCTGCGAAGACCGAAGTCGCCAGCAGGCGTGATTTAAATAATTTCCCGTTCACGTTTGAACCTCCAAAAAGTAACGCTTTGGCAGCTGGCAAAATTTGCCAACGACAAAGGGAGTGCCGGATCCCCAGAATCCGAACTGATTGGAAGCTATTCAGGCCTTAGCGCAAGCGTCAATTGATAGTGACAGGTTTGTAAGAATTTGCCCAAAACTGTGGCAGAAAGGCCTCATTTTTATGACAGTCCGCCTGCTACGGGCGTCACTTCAAAAGCGCCAACTATAACCAGAATAACGAAGAATATCTGCAACATCAGCGTAAGAGAAAACAGAATAAAACCTGTTCTCAGAAGCGACAATATTCTGCCTGAACTGTAGACCTCACGAAGCATTCGATAAATATAGATCGGCGGCGCGATGAACAATACGAACACGAACCAATCGAGACCGAGCCAGAAGAATAAAAATGCCACACTCAGCAGAATGTAGTACCAACTTTGAAAATGCAGCGACACGATCACATGATCGTAAATATAAATGCGTTTAGAAAACGGGTACACGATGGTGAGCAATAGTATCATCGCGGGGGTAAGCGCTAAGGCAATTCTTGGTGCCCAGTTCTGGATGGACGCGAAAAACATTCCCTGATTTTCGTAGGCATCAGCGGCATGTCCGATCACCATTTCGAGAAATTGCTTTGTACCGTCGTCAAAGTCGTCACTATCCCGGACACTATTCAGAATTTGATCTCGGTTTACGCGCCCGTCTTCTCTAAACAAACTTGAGTGCTCGGATGTGTTGGTACCAGTAAAACCAGCGTCCCCACCTGAGGAAACACCCGGCACATCTGGCGGCACGCCAACAACCTCGAGATCAACGGGGACACCCGCCTCATCCAGCGCCTGCTGCGCCTGCTCCATCGCGGCGTCCATATCCTCCTGAGTGACGCCTTCCGGCGGCTCTGTATCGACTGTGACCGGAACACCGCCCTGATTGGCGTATCGGATATCAAACCAGCCCTGCGAGTCGCCATAGGCAAAGAGCATCACAAAATAGATGAAGCTGGTCAGAAGATAGAGCCGGAAAGGTGGCACAAAACGCTGACGTTTACCCGTCAGATATTCTTTTGTGACCTTTCCCGGCCGCAACATGAGCGACGGCAGCGTACGCATGACGCGACCATCAAGAGATAGAAAGTCACCAAGCACTTCGCTGGCCAGAGACCAGATTGGCCGGTGAAACGTCTGAGCGAGCTGGCCGCAGTTTCCGCAGTACCTGCCAGTGACCACCGTGCCGCAATTGCGACACGGATCACCTGACAAGTCCCCGTCCCCTGCCCCTTTGGACAATCCGCCAACGGAGCCTAACGCTCCTGCTTCGAGTTCTCCGGACATCAGCCCCTCCCGCTAATAAGCCCGACGCTCAGACGATCAGATCAGCCTTCGCGGCAGATATAACGTGACCGGTGAACATCATCCGCGTTGTCGACAAAGCCCGTAAGTGTCGGATCAACGAGATTTTTCGTGACCTGATACCACATTGGAATCACCGGCATATCATCGAGCATCATTTGCTCGGCCTCTTCCAGCATCTGAGCACGAACATCAAGATCGCGTTCATTGTCCGCCGCTTCTACCAGCGCATCATATTCCGGATTGTTGTAGCGGCCATAGTTCATAGGACCGGCATTAGATTGCAGAAGGAAGAGGAAGTTCTTCGGATCGTTGAAATCCGCAACCCACGCACCATCACCGATCTGGAAGTCACCCTGACGCAGAAGTGCATACTGAACCTGAGTTTCTTTCTGGAGGATTTCAGGACGCACCCAGTCAGCGATTTCCAGCCAGCTCGCCTGAACCGCAGGCGCCACGCGCGGGTTATCGTCTGTTGAACGGTAAGTGTACTCGAATTCAAGCGGGTTATCCGGGCCAAAGCCGGCTTCTTCCAGCAAGCGGCGCGCTTCAACCATACGGTCTTCCTGGCTCATATCCGCCCAATACACTTGCGCACCATCTTCGGTGTAATTCGCTGTACCCGGGGGAATAAGAGAGTAAGCAGGCTCGTAACCGGCGGTCAGAACTTCGTTGACCATGAAGTCGCGATCGAGCGCCATAGCGAGTGCGTTGCGAACACGTGTATCTTCGAAAATCTCGAGTTCCGTGTTGATAGAGTAGTATGTCGTGATGAGAGCAGGAGCGGTGCGTACCCAGCCCGGAAAACGCTCGCGCAGCTCATCTGTGCGCTGCCCGTCGAACGAGTTGTTCATGTCCAGACGACCCGTCTGGATATAGCGCTCAACCGCGTCGAGGTCGTCATACGGGAAGTAGATGACTTCTGTGAAGCAAAGGTCTTCTGCGCCTTCCCATTCAGGGTTTACGACAGACCGCAGGAAGTCACCCGTACGGAACTGCTCAAGACGATACGGGCCGTTCACGACGATATTTTCAGGGTCCGTCCAGTCGTCGCCAAACTCTTCAATAGCGTGCTCCGGCACCGGGAAGCTCACATAGTGCTTCAGAATGCCCGGCAGATAAGGCGCAGGATATTCGAGGTTGATCACAAGTGTGTCATCGTCAACGGCTTCAACGCCCAGCTGATCAGCCTCAACCTCGCCGCCATAGAACTCTTCAGCATTCTCGATCAGGAACAGCATAGACGCATATTGAGACGCTGTTGACGGCGTCAGAATGCGGCGGAATGCGAACTCGAAATCGCTGGCCGTAACCGGCTCACCATCTGACCAATTGGCGTCTTTCAGCTCAAACGTCCATGTGCGGCCGTCTTCGCTGATCTCATAGCTTTCCGCCATGCCGAGCACAGGTGTTGCGTCCGCGCCGTCCGTAAACAGGCCAATGAACATGTCACCAATTACGATGTTTTCCCACTGGGAAGAAACTTTGTGCGGGTCGACGGAATCAGGGTTCGCACTGATGCCGCGTCTTAGCGTGTCTGGAGAGACTTCGCTGCCACCACCACAAGCCGCCAGTGAAAGCGCAAGTGCCGCTAGCGACGCCGAAAGCAAACCATTTTTGTTTCGCATTTTTATTCCAATCTCTCCGAACTTTAAGAGGACATTCTATGTCGATCTGTGTTGAGATTGAAACGCAGACGGTTACAGTTCAAGTATATTCGCTGCATTCATGCACAAATACGGACACTCGTGATGAAAAAAATTTGCCTCGCCGGCGTTGCAAGCCTTTCCCTGCTGGGAATTCCGGCACTCGCCGATGAAGTCGACCCGCTCGCAGACATTTATGCCTGCGCAAATATCGCTGATGATTCAGCACGTCTTGCCTGTTTTGACACGGCGGTCAGCGCGACTCAGTCCGCTCAGCAGGCCGGTGATTTCCGTACAATAACGCGCCAGGACTCAGAGCGCGTTCAGGAAGATGCCTTCGGACTTCGCATTCCGAGCATCTCTAATTTCAACATCCTGTCGCCAGGCTCGCGTCCTAATGCGCTTGCCGATGCTGTTCCAGAACCAGAGCCAACTCCGGAGCCGGTTGTGGAAGCGCCAACGCAGGTCGCTGAAGCACCTGAAACGCCAGAACCAGCTGAACCGGTAGCTGCTGCACCAGAAGTGCCAGAAACAGTCGAAACGCCTGCGCAACCGATCGCGCCGCCAGTTCAGGCTGCACCGACTCCGACACCTGCCCCGGCCGCACCGGAAGAAGAAGCCGAGGACGAAAATCGTCCGCTCGAGGTTGAGCGCAATGATGATGGAGAGATTGAATCTGTATCTCTCAGCATTGAACGCATCACGGTGAACGCAAACGACCAGATCACGGTCTACTTCAGAAATGGTCAGGTCTGGCGTCAGATCGAGAGCCGCCCTACCCGCCTCAATCGCCGTCGCCCGCCAACCTTCGCGACAATTCGCCGGACGACACTCGGTGCTTACGTCATGCGCCTGAATGGTCAGGGCCAGTCATTGCTCGTTCGCCGCGTCGACTAGCGGAAAGCCGAAAACCTAAAAGAAAAAGCCGCCCCGAAAGGAGCGGCTTTTTTATTGGTTCGTTCAGATCAGCTTAGCGCTCTTTCGGGTCGACCGCATCACGCACGCCGTCACCGATGAAGTTCAGGCAGAGCAATGTTACCGCCATGACAACCGCCGGGAACAAAAGAAGCCACGGGCTGGACGACATTTGCTGCTTACCGTTTGAAATCAGAACGCCGAGTGATGTCAGCGGCTCGTTAATGCCAAGACCGATGAAGCTGAGGAAGCTTTCTAGCAGAATGACCTGCGGAATAATCAGCGTCATGTAGACGACAACAGGGCCGATAATATTCGGCACGATGTGACGTGCGATGATCGCGCCTTGAGACACACCAGATGCACGCGCTGCCTCGATGAACTCACGGTTCTTCAGAGACAACGTTTGCCCACGCACGATACGCGACATGGTCAGCCATTCGACGGCACCAATCGCGATGAAGATCAGATAGATGTTCCGCCCGAATACAGTGGTCAGCAGGATCACGAAGAAAATGAACGGGATCGCATAGAGCGCATCAACGATACGCATCATGATGCTGTCAGTCCGGCCACCGAAATAGCCTGCAACCGTACCCCATGTCACCCCGATGACGAGACTGACGAATGTCGCCAGAACGCCAACAGCAAGAGACACCTGATAACCGACCAACAGACGGATGAACTGGTCACGGCCAAGCGTGTCTGTACCCATAATGTGAAGGTGCTCGAATGTCGGCGACCAGCCCACACGATCACGGTACAGCGTTTCATATTCGTGTGGCCAGAATAGCGGCAGGATCAGCGCACAAGCCGTGAAAAGGCCCAGCACGATCATAGCGGCCACAGCAGCCTTGTTCCGGAACAGACGCGCACGGGCATCATCCCATAGCGAGCGACCAGCGACTGCGGCAGCTTCCAGCGCCGCGTCGTTCTGAGGGTTACGCATTCCGATCATCAGTACTTCACCCTCGGATCCAGAATTGCATAGAGGACGTCAGCCACCAGGTTCATCAGAAGGATCAGCGTCGCAAAAAGAATAACCACGCCCATAACCAGCGTATAGTCACGGTTGAGCGCGCCATCGATGAAGAAGCTGCCAATGCCCGGAAGGCTGAAGACGCGTTCGATCACGAGAGAACCGGTCACAACGCCGACAGAGGCAGGACCGATATAGCTGACGAGAGGCAGGACCGCGATTGGCAGCGCATGCTTCAAAATAATCTCACGCTCCGACACACCCTTAGAACGCGCGGTGCGGATATGGTTAGACCGCATCGCCTCAATCATACTGCCGCGCATAATCCGCGAAATGCCCGCGATATAATAAAGAGACAGCGTGATAACCGGCAAAGTGATCGTGTATGGCGTCATGCGCCCCAGATCGAGCCCGCCGGGCGCGAAGATCGGTATCCAAACCCCGAACACGAGAGCCGCAACAGGACCGACCACATAGGACGGAATGGAAATGCCCAGCGTGGCCACCCCCATTAATCCGTAATCCACCGCCGAGTTCTGCTTGAGCCCCGATATGATCCCGAGACCACCGCCAACAACGAAGGCGAAAAACATTGCGAGGCCGCCAATTGTCGCGCTGACAGGAAACCCTTCGCCGATCAGTTCGGAGACAGTTTTATCCTTGTTACGGAGCGACGGACCGAAATCACCCCGCACCACATCTCCCAGATAAGTGAGATATTGCTCGTGCAGCGGACGGTCATGACCATAAACAGCGAGAATTTGCGCTTCGACCGCGGGCTCAAGGCGGCGGTCATTACTGAACGGGCTGCCTGGCGCGGCGCGCATCATGAAGAAGGCGACCGTGATCACGACAAACAGCGTCGGGATCGCGATCAGCAGCCGTTTCAGAATGAAAGGCAGAGAAATACGTGAGAGAAATCGAGGCACGATGAAACTTGGTACTCCACTCAAATTTTCGGACAGCTGATTAATACGCCCAGCCGGGATTCCGTGAGCGGCCTATCTGGCATGGGTTTACCTTGATCGACAAGACTGGCATCAGGATTTCCGCAGATAACACTCATGTGGAGGTCAGATCGTGCACAATTTTCGTAAGATCACCGATCATTTTTATGCCGCGCCTCAAATCGAACCAGACGAAATCGATGTCGCTGCCAGCGAAGGCTTCGCAGCCATCATCATGAATCGCCCTGATGGCGAAACACCTGACCAACCGGCAACCGCACTGATCAAAGATCGCGCAGATGCAAACCAGCTGCCCTTCGTTCACATTCCGATCACCGCGCCACCACAAATGAGCGATGTAAAAGCGACGCTGGAAGTCCTGAAAGCCCATGAAGGTGAGAAAGTGCTCGCGTTCTGTCGTTCCGGCACACGCTCAACGACTCTGTGGGCGTATGCCGTGGCACTGGATAAGGCGATGCCCGTCAATGATATCCTGACCGCAGCTATGAATGGCGGCTATGATTTGTCACCACACAGACCAGCGCTCGAAGCGCTTTTTGCACTGTAAAGATTGCACCTTTACCCAGCTGGGATATGAATGGTGACAGAGGGGACGCTCGCGGTAGATGGAGCTGAACTCGGTGCTGCCATAGCCTGTACCACGGCAAGGCCAATGAGTGCCGCAGCAAACGGCCGGATCACGCGAAAGAAAACAGGTGTGATTTTGTCTGTCACGAGAATGTCCCATTCTGGCTTTAACGAAAGATGCGATTGCATCCACGCAAAGCCTGCGCCAAAGACGCTGAAAAAGCGCGACGCGCATAAGTAGAGTAAAAAGCAGCGCGAAGCTGCCGACGGGAAAACGGGTATGAGTAAGAACTGGCTTTCAGACTTTAAAATTCAGGACGGCGGCGTTCTGGTGAAGAAGACAGGGCACACCGTTCCCTTCAATCTCGGTCTGGTGAACGACATCCTGACATGGATGAGCTTCTACTCGCTCGCGCAAGGCTGGCGCATCTGGCAGCGCATTCAGGGCCATCGTGCACCGCGAATCGCTTTTCTGCCTGATCAGCCACGTCCGTGGTATTTTATCTGGCCGGTCATGCACGCTGCCGGTGCGATCATCGAGAAAGACGTCAACAAAGCTGACGTGATCTTCCACTTTGATGATTCGACTCTTTGCGATGCTGATAAGCCTGAAGTCTCCCATCCGGTAAAATTCATCAATTTCGGCTGCAATGACGTTTCCAAGTCGCTTGTCGCATCCACGTTTACTCGGGTTGCGGGTTATGATCTGGCCGTTGATCCGTCTGACTATGACGGGCTGATGGTTGAAAAGTCCGAGATCAACGCAGCCCATGACGGCCGTATCGTTCAAGGGCCGATGGAGCCGATTGACGGCAAGAGCTATCAGCGCCTCGTCGACAACTCTATTGAAGGCGATCTGGTAGAGGACCTGCGTACGACACTGGTCGGCGGCGAGCCAACAATCGTCTTCCGCAAGCGCCGTCCACTGAGCCGCCGCTTCCTCAATGAAAACACCGATGTGACCCTCACCTCACCGCAAGCTGTCTTCTCTGCGGAAGAAATTGAGGTCATCAAGAACTTTGCAACTGAGCTCGGCCTCGACTGGGGCGGTGTGGATGTACTGCGCGACAAGCGTGACGGCCGTATCTATATTGTTGACGCCAACAAGACGGACATGGGCCCGCCTGTAGCGATGCCGCTCGGCCAGAAACTACGCTCTACACGTTACATGGCACGTAAATTCCGTGCATCATACGGACCAAAATAAACTCCAAACACTTTGAAAGGGGGCCTCATGGCTGGTCAGATCCCGTTTGTCCGCGACATGGACTTCGACTATGGCGCCGTCACAGAGATCAGCCCCCTCGTCCGCCGTGTGATTGCCAATAATCCCGGCCCGTTCACCTTTACCGGCACCGGCGTCTATATAGTCGGGCGCGGCACAGTCGCTGTAATCGACCCCGGCCCATACACAGAAGAACACTTTGATGCGCTTAAACAAGCGCTCGAGGGCGAAGCGGTCAGCCATGTGATTGTCACCCACCATCATATGGATCACTCTCCGCTCGCCCATCCGCTCGCGGAATGGGCAGGCTGCAAGGTCTATGGCAAACCAGCGCCGCGCCACGAAGAATCTGCTGTCCAGATGGATGCCGGTTCAGACCACGGCTTTAAACCACATGTCGAACTGAATGATGGCGACGTTCTGGAAGGTCCTGGCTGGACGCTGGAAACGATAGAAACTCCGGGACATACATCGAACCATCTCTGCTTTGCGCTGAAAGAAGAAAATGCGCTGTTCTCGGGCGATCATATTATGGGCTGGTCGACGACAGTGATATCTCCGCCGGACGGCGATATGCGCGACTATTTCGAAAGCCTCGACAAAGTCCGTGCACGCGGCTTCGACACACTCATCCCTACGCATGGTCCACCGATTACGGATGATGTGGATGGATTTATTGGGGCTTACATCACCCATCGCCGCGCGCGTGAAGCGTCAATCCTCGAACGCCTGAAAGCGGGCGATACAACCATTCCCGATATGGTGAAGGTAATCTATGCCGACGTGGACTCGCGCCTGCATCCAGCAGCTTGCCACTCAGTGCTCGGCCATATGATCCATCTGGTGAAAGACGGGCATGTGTCAGTCACCGGCTCCATGGACGTGTCCGGCACCTACACTCTCACACAATAAAAAACGCGGCCCCGAAAGGCCGCGTCTCGATTTTCTGAACTGAGCTGTCGCTTAGGACGGCATGTCCGCAACATCCAGCTTGCTGGACAGGCTTTCCAGAATAGCGCTGATGCGAGCGGCATTTGCGCCAAGGTCGGAACGACCAACACGAGACACTGAGCGTACGTCCACCTGACTACCTTCGCCTTGCGGACGGATGCGGACTGCGACGTCATCTTTGAAGCCGTACCAGGTAGAGGTGTAAGTTGCTTCCAGAACGCCTGCTTCCTCATTCGCTGTGACGATCTCCATGCCCATCTCATCGAGCGTGGAATACGCCGCAGAATAGGTCACGTCAGCCGGTGCACGCAGAATAAGTGAGCGGATTTCCGGATACGCTTCAGCTTGCGCTTCTGACACGAGGCGTTCGTTATCGCCGCTACCAAATGTAGGCGCGTCGAGCACAGGGTTAGCCCCTTCACGCAGTTCCATCATTTCATCTGAGAACTGGATCGGATCGGACCAGTCCGTCTGGATATCATGGATTGGCGGAACGCTTTGGGCATTCATTCGGAAGCCCTGCATGCGACCGAGAACAAGACCCGCTATGAGAATAGCCGCAAGCGACAGAATGACGATTTTGACGCGCGGCGCTTTGATCAGGCCGAGCACTGTCAGCACGATACCGGCACCGCCAATGCCCATTGCAAGCTTCGGCCCCCAGTTTACCGTCATTGTGCTCAAAGCGGTTCCAAGATCCCAAAGGCCGTATTTATAGCCGAGGCCGGCAGCCATGAACCAGAACGGCAGCAAGATCGCCAGAAACAGCACCAGCCATGCGAGCCCGAGGCGAATACCGCCCTTACTCTTAGAATTGCTCATTTTATCACTCCACTCCCGAGATTGAGAGAGTCATAGCGCAGGAATCAGGCTTGTCACGCAATGTTTCTCCCCTTCCCTGAGGGAACTGGGGCGTAGGTGAACAAGGTCAATAGATTGCGAAATCAGCCGAACGGCATATCAATTGATGGCGAAAACTCGCTAAACAGGCGCGGACCATCCTCGGTCATATAAAGGCAGTCTTCGAGGCGCACTCCGAATTCGCCAAAGATATAAATCCCCGGCTCGTTAGAGAAACACATGCCCGGCGCAAGCGGTGTGTCCTCGCCCATGACGAAATTTACAGGCTCATGCCCGTCGAGGCCGATGCCATGGCCAAGACGGTGGGAAAGCCCCGGCGTCTGGTAGCCCGGCCCATAGCCCTCACGCTCATAATAGGCGCGCACCGTTGCATCCACCTGCCCTGCCGGCGCACCGATCTGAGCAGTTTCCAGCGCCAGCTCCTGCCCGCGTTTGACTGTGTTCCAAACCTGCCGTTGCTTTGCTGTGGGTTCGCCAAATACCCATGTACGTGAGATGTCGGATTCATAATCATGCACGCCGCAGCCGCAATCCATCAGAATAACGGAGCCCTCACGTACGTCCTGCGCTGAACCCGTACCATGCGGATAAGCGCTCGCCTCGTTCAACAGGACCATTGAGAACTCGACATTTCCGCCAAGCCTGCGCGTGGTTTCACTCATAAGATTGGAGATATCGAACTGGTTCATCCCCAGTTCGACCCGCGGATAGATATGCCTGTAAGCCGCCAGCGTTATGTTGTTAGCTGTCTGCATCAGAGCGAGTTCGGCGGGCGATTTGAACATGCGAACGCCTCGGGTAACACTCATGCCCGACACCATTTCAAAAGATGGCGCTGCCTGTGCAATTCCGTCTGAAATGAAGTGACGCACCGTCTCTTCAATCGCAACCTTGCCTTCACTCAGGCCGGCATCACTCAGAATTCCAGCGACCAGCACGAACGGGCTTTCATGCTCGTGCCATGTCCGAACGACAACATCCACTTTCACGCTTTCGCGGACGGACGGTTCTTCAAAGTATGGAGTGACAACGGTGGGCGTTCCTTCGGCAGGAATCACTACGCCTGTGAACCGTTCAGAGCGCCACCAGCGAATACCGGTGAAGTAGACCAGCGCAGAGCCTGCCTCCAGAACAAGTGCAGAAATGCCCTGCTCCTGCATAAGCACCTGCGCTTTTGCGATACGCGCCTCATGCTCCAGCGGAGAGATAGGTTGCGCACCTGCAGCCATCGTTGTCAGCTCGTCATCGCGAGCAGACGCGATTTGAGGCGCGATCAGGCCGGTCAAACCTGCAGCCAGTCCTAATTGTCCGAAACGTCGTCTGGAAAGTGTCACGCAAGGATCTCCGCTGCTGAGATAATCAGATCAGGCGCGGATCAGCCCCGCCCGACGAATGGCATGTTCGTCGCCATCACAGTCATAGAAAGTACATTTGCCTCAAGAGGCAAATTCGCCATGTGCAGCACAGAACTCGCCACATCCTCGACGGCCATAGTCGGTTCGGGCTTCAGGCTGCCATCTGCTTGCGGTACGCCTTTCGCCATGCGCACGGTCATCTCGGTTGCAGCGTTGCCAATATCAATCTGGCTGCAAGCAATTGAATACGGACGACCATCGAGCGCGAGTGATTTGGTAAGGCCCGTCACGGCGTGTTTGGTCGCGTTGTAAGGCGTCGCGCCCGGGCGCGGCGTCATCGCGGATATCGAACCGTTATTTATGATCCGTCCACCTTGCGGCGATTGTTGGCGCATATGGCGGAAGGCCGCGCGTGCGCACCAGAACATGCCATTCAGGTTCACGTTCACGACTGAGAGCCATGTCGCTGGCGAAATCTCGTCAATCGTGGCCGGAAACGCGCCCCGACCGGCATTATTGAAAAGCACATCAAGCCGTCCTGCCGCTTCGACAAATTTATCGAATGCGGCATCGACGGCTTCATGATCTGTTACATCACACTCAAGTGCGTGTGCATTGGGATGATCGGCAGCCATTTCTGCCAGAGCATCCCCGCGACGCGCCAGAAGCCCGACAGCCCAGCCCTGCTCAAGAAAGAGCTGCGCGGTGGCTTTACCAATCCCCGCGCTGGCTCCCGTAATCAGAATGGACTTCACGTCATGCTCCGGCACAAACGACCTCCTGCTTACGCAGTTGGCAGTTTGTAGTCCTTGAACATGTCGCGAAGGGCGAGCTTGTTGATCTTGCCGGTCGCGCCGAGCGGAATAGCCTCAACAAACGCAACATCATCCGGCGTCCACCATTTCGCGATCTTGCCTTCGAGTTGCTTCAGCATCTCTTCCTTCGTGGCCTCCTGCCCCTCATGGAGCTGAATGATCAGAAGCGGACGCTCATCCCATTTCGGGTGATAGATACCAATAGCGGCGGCATTAGCGACCTTCGGGTGACCGACAGCGATGTTCTCGATGTCGATGGAGGAAATCCATTCACCACCGGATTTGATCACGTCTTTCGCACGGTCAGTGATCTGCATGTAGCCGTACTCGTCAAGGTGCGCGACGTCGCCCGTATCGAAGAAGCCGTTTTCATCCAGAACCGAGCCGCCATCGCCGCCAGCACCTTTGAAATAGGTGTCGACAACTGCGCAACCGCGAACAAGTAGGTGACCAGAGCTCTCGCCATCACGCGGCAACTCCTTGCCGTCGTCATCGACGACTTTCAGCTCGACACCGAATGGCATACGGCCCTGTTTGAGCTTGTACTCGACGTGCTTATCCCAGCCCTGTTCAACAATTTCCGGGATCAACTGGCCGATTGTGCCGAGCGGAGATGTTTCCGTCATCCCCCAGGCGTGAGCTGTGTCGACGTCGAACTTCTCTTTGAACGCACGCAGAATGCGCTCAGGAACCGCAGAACCACCAATAACAACGCGATCAAGATCCGGCAGATCGAGATTATTCGCTTCAAGGTGCTGAAGCAGCATCAGCCAGACGGTCGGAACCGCCGCTGACATTGTCACTTTGTACTTTGTCAGAAGCTCGTAGATCGACGCACCGTCCATCTGCGCGCCCGGCATAATCATTTCAGCGCCAACTGCAGGACACGTAAATGTCAGGCCCCAAGCGTTCGCGTGGAACATTGGAACGACCGGCAGAACCTTATCAAAAACGGTGACGCCAAGCGCGTCAGCCATGCCGGTGATGAAAGTGTGGAGCACGTTCGAACGGTGCGAATAAAGAACACCCTTAGGATTGCCCGTCGTACCGGATGTGTAGCAAAGGCCACATGGCGTCGTTTCAGGGAAGTCACCCCAGACACAGTCCTGAGACTGGCCCGCGATATATTCTTCATATGCAACAGCGTTGCGAAGCTTCGTGTCCGGCATATGCGCCGCATCACAGAAAATGACATAGCGCTCGACGGTTTTGATCTGATCCTGAACAGCTTCAAGCAGTGGAACGAATGTCAGGTCAACGAAGAGGATTTTATCTTCTGCATCATTTGCAATCCAGGCGATCTGCTCAGGGTGCAGACGCGGATTGATGGTGTGAAGTACGGAGCCGATGCCCATTGCGCCGAACCATGTTTCCATGTGGCGCGCAGTATTCCATGCAAGCGTTGCGACACGGTCATGCAGCTTGACGCCATCACCCTTCAGGGCGTTGGAAACCTGCTTCGCGCGGTCGTGAATTTCTGCGTATGTCGTCTCGACAATCGGGCCCTCAACCGAGCGCGAAATAACCCGGCGGTGGCCGTGATTGGCTTTGGCGTGTTCGATAACCTTGTTTACGGTTAGCGGCCAATCCTGCATTTTGCCGATTAGGCTCATCGTCCTCTCCCTGACGTTCGAATAGCGTAATTTTGTATGATGACGCATGTGTCATCTTTTTTGGGTATTAAGAAGCGTCAAACGAACAAAAAGTGCAACCCGGCAGCACTGAATATTTTCCATGTCACAAATATTCGTTAGAGAGAGGCCGCAATATACATCGCCGAGGCCCACTGATCATGTTTAAAAATGCCGCACTACCGCTATTCGCCGCAACTTTCCTGTTCACAGGCTGCTTTGGTGAAGTAGAATCGCCTGATGTCTCTTCTGTTGATCCAGTTGAGGTAGAGCAGAGCTCTGGCGAGACAACAGCGACTCCGGTTGCCGCCCGACCGCCCCTGCCGGAAATCTTCGACTGCCTGCGCGAGAATAACGGCACCGCCATCGCTGCACATCGCGGCGGCCCGTATGAGTTCTATCCCGAGAATGCCATCGAGACGCTTCAATACGGCTACAACAATGACGTCCGCGTCTTTGAGATCGACATCGCCGAAAGTCAGGATGGCGTACTCTTCCTGATGCATGACCGCACCCTCACCCGCACCACCACCATGCAAGGCGCTGTGGCAGAGTATGACTGGTCTGAAATCAGCCGGGCAACGCTGGTCGACAATTTCGGCAATGAGACCGGCTATGCCATTCCAACTCTGGAAGACGCTCTGAACTGGGCGGTCGAGAGCGGGGCTATTCTGGAACTCGACAAAAAGCCAACCACCAGCTTCCGAAACATTATCGAAGCCGTCCGCGCGGCAGGTGCAGAAAATAACGTCATCATGATCTCCTATGATGACCGTCAGGCAGCAGAAATTGCGCGCATCGCGCCAGAGCTGATGATGACAGCCAGCGCATTTGGCGCGCGTGACATCAATACGCTCCTCGACCTTGGCGTTCAGCAGCCTCAGCTCATCGCCTGGACTGGCACACGTGATCCGGATTTTGCGGCATGGGAACGCGTTCTGGATGAAGGCGTGGAAGCAGCGTTCGGCACGCTGGGGCGTCCGGGCGAACGCCTAGATGATGAGTACATGGCGGACGGAGACGGATCCGAATTTCAGGACCTGGTCGATGCCGGCCTGACGCTTATTGCAACAGATGTTCCGCTTGAAGTCGCAGAGGCGATTGATGGTGACGACATCGCCCGCGAACAGTGTGGGCTCTAGGCTGGCCGAATTGGTCACCAGTCCCTGCGCGTGCGGGGACTGGTGAGCGCATTGCTATCTCGCCTGCCGTTCGCGTCGTTCCGCTTTGCGCTCCATCTCGGCCATATAAGCGTCCACAAACTCGTCGAACGTCATTTCCGGCTGTTCTTCCTGTATACGCCGCTCCTCTTCTCCGAGAATTTGGTAAAAGTCTTCTCGGGTTATTGGAGAAGGATTCTGACGGTATTCTTCAAGAAGCGCGGCCCCTGCGGGCGTGTTTGGATGCGCCGGCGCATAAACGATCCGCCATTCTGTGTCCCGATAGACCCAGTCGTACTCAGGTCCTATCAAGGGGACGATATTATAGTCTTCGTCAATAACATCATTCGCGATCAGGCGCTCAGCATTCGCGATTTGAATATGCGCCGGTAAACACTGAAAAACGATCTCACGCGATGCCAGCACACCAGACGCGCGGTGCTGGTAGACTGAAGGCGCATCAATCGCGAGGTCTGCCGAGCCCGCAGAATAGCGCATAGGCTCATACACGTCCCAATTCGGGTCGTTAGCCGGAGATCGAAATTCCGAAGATCCCAAATCAATGAGCTTTATTCTTACGAATGGACTGCTCAGCAGCACTGAGTCGACAAATCGGGATGCCGGATGCTGCGGACTATAATACGACCAGAGGGTCAGCCAGTGCGCGATAAAGAACAGAGCCAATAGCACGTTTACCGTTCCGAGGCTGAAATCCATCCAACCAAAACGCTTATCCAGAATACCGCCCAGCATGACCATAAGCTGAGCGACGAGAAGAAGCCCACCAACAATCATGAACCACTCAATGCCGGAAATATCCTGATCCGGTAGCCGTCCCGTGAATATGAGCGGATCGCACATCTCGTGCACAATGATATGAATACTGATGATCCGACCGATAACGGCGAAACTTACAGCAACCAGAAACAGACACAGTGTTGTGCTGATAAGCGGTTTCTTGCGTGATTTACTCAACAACCGTGAATACCGGTTCACTCTTTTCATAAACCAAAACTATAGCGCCTCACACTGACGGTAAAGCAAATTGTACGTGCTTCACTCATGCACTACATGGCGCTTTCGCGACAGAACCATTCACTCATCTCTTGCCAATTGCGCAGGAACTCACTGATAAGGTTCGCAACTAAACAGCAAGCTCAGGGGAGACAATTATGGAGCCGTATCGCGAACTCAGCCGGTCCATCAAAGGCAAAACAGCAATCGTAACGGGTGCAGCATCCGGCATGGGCCGCGCCACCGCACACCTCTTTGCACGCGAAGGCGCAAACGTCGTCGTCACCGACCTGTCTCAGGAAAAAGTGGATATCGTCGTCGATGAAATCAAAGCCGCTGGCATTGATCACGTTTTCGGTCTGGCGCTTGATGTCGGCGACCATGGAGCGATCAAAACAACGGTTGCGGCGACTGTCGAGCGCTTTGGCGGCCTCGATATCGTCGTCAACAATGCGGGCTTTGCCCATCTCGTACCGTTCGAAGCAGACGAGTATGATGAAGTCTGGAACCGCTCCATCAATGTCATGCTGACAGCGCACCAGCGTATGGTTCGTGCGGCGCTGCCATATCTCGTCAAATCCGGCGAAGGCCGCATTGTAAACATCGCCTCTACCGAAGGCCTAGGCGCGACCGCGCTGAACTCGCCTTATGTTGCGGCCAAGCACGGCGTTATCGGCCTCACTAAAGCTATGGCCGTCGAACTCAGTGCGAAAGGCATCACTGTGAATGCCGTCTGTCCGGGCCCGATCCATACCGGCATCACCGAAGGCATTCAGGATGATCACAAGACGATCTTCGCCAAGCGCCGCGTTCCGCTGCGCCGCTATGGCTATCCCGAAGAGGTAGCTAACATCACGCTTAACTGCGTGCTGCCAGCGTCTTCCTTCATGAACGGTGTCGCGATCCGCGTAGATGGCGGCCAGTTGGCACGTAACGCGTAACAGACGCGAAATTTAATGATCAGCCACCTGTTATGCTCCGGCATGCTGGGTTAGCGTCCCGTCAGGGAGACGATTTCAGGTGGCTTTTCAAACACTCATACTGGCGGGCACGATTGCTATCGCCGCCGTTTCGGACGTGCCGAAGGCCGGTCCCGTTTTACGCGACTTTTCGAATGACCCGGTACGCCTGGTCATCTGTAATTTCGGTGATGCGGATTTCGCACATACCCAGCTGAACCAGATCAACTGGGCTGGCTACGCAGAGCGACAGGTCACCGTAGCCGAGTTCTCCGAGGCACGCGCAGCAACGCATGTCTCAACCGCGTTCGGCCCGATGAGCCAGGTCATGTCACTCAATCTGACAGGGCGTAAACGCGAGGCCCGCGAACAGGGGTGCAATCTGGAAACGAACGAGATCATTTTGTTTGGAAAGTCAGGTCAGGTCGTTGCGCGCTGGAATGACTTTCTGGGCAATGATGACCTGTTTCAGCTCCTGGATTCAGATAAATTCACTTCACCGTCATCCGGCATTGCCAACTGAGAGCCCGAGGCCTAATGCCTCGCCTCTATGCAACATGACAATCACCGTCTGACCGGCCTCGGCTTTGCCATTATCGGCACCATCCTTTTCGGCGCGAAAGGGATTGTGTTGAAGCTCGCGCTGGATGAAGGCAGCACGGTGGAGCAGATGATGCTCCTGCGTATGGGCTTCTCGCTGCCTGCATTTCTGGCTGTGGGCTTCTTTTCTTTCCGAAAGCGTCTGGCCAGCACAAAGCTGCGAACAGTTCTGCTCGCTGCAGGCCTTGGCATAATGAGCTACCATTTATGCACCTGGCTCGATTTTCAGGGTCTGCGATACACCTCTGCACAGCTGGAACGACTGATCCTCTTCACCTACCCGACAATTGTCGCGGTTCTGGCGGCGATATTCCTCAAAGAAAAGCTGACGATCCGGCACATGATGGCGCTCGCCCTCTCCTATGCCGGCGTTTTTCTTCTGTTCGGTCGTGAGTTCTCGCAGCAAGGCGACCACATCATTTTCGGTAGTCTCCTGGTGTTCAGCGCGGCCATTCTGTTCGCGATCTACGTGACAGCGGCCAAACCGGTGATCACGGCACTCGGCTCAGCATTGTTCACCAGCATTGCCATGACAGCAGCTGGCGCGACGATTATGGCCCACTCCGGCATCGTTGCCATTAGCGGAGACATGCCGGACTTCACATGGTTGATCATTGTCTACGGGGTTTTACTCGCAACCTTCTGTACAGTGCTGCCAAGCTTTATGCTCTCAGAAGCGATTGCCCGCCTCGGCTCCGGCCCAACCAGCGCCATTGGCAATGTCGGACCGGTCGCGACATCCATGCTCGCTGTTTTCGTTCTTGGAGAAAGTTTTGGCCTGCCCCATCTCGGCGCGTTGATCCTCACATCGGTCGGAATTGGTCTGCTAACCACGGGCAAACCGGCGGCAACAACTGGACAAGCCGCGCTGAATGCAGAAAAAGGCTGACATGACAAAGAACACGCCTGCAATCATCCTCGTTGGCCCTCAAATGGGCGAGAATATCGGCGCTGCGGCGCGCGTTATGGGGAATTTCGGCCTGTCGGATCTGCGCATCGTCGCACCGCGTGACGGATGGCCGAACCCTGCAGCAGAGATCATGTCTGCAGGCGCTTTCGAAAGCGGCGTGGTCACGCCAACCGTTTGCGAGACGCTGGATGAGGCCGTTTCAGATCTCCACTTCCTACTCGCAACCACCGCCCGCCAACGCGGTATGGAAAAGCCGGTTCATTCCACACGTACCGGCGTTGATGCACTCATAAAGGCTCCGGGCAAAACAGGCGTTTTGTTTGGCGCCGAAAAATCAGGTCTCCCGAACGACGCTGTTGTCATGTGCGATGCTATCCTGACCTATCCGGTGAACCGTGAGTTTGCGTCCCTCAATCTGGCTCAGGCCGTTGGCGTCTTTGCTCATGCCTTTGCCGATGCGGAAGCAACCGAGGAGGTTACGGGCGTCGATATGCCGGCGGATAGAAAAGAGCTTCTCGGCATGATGGAGCATTTCGAAGACGAGCTCGACCGCGCAGGCTTCTTCTTTCCTGCACAGAAGAAAGACGTGATGGTTCAGAACCTTCGCAACGCTTTCACCCGTTCTGGCTGGACAGCGCAGGAAACCAGAACCTTTCGCGGTGCCATCAAAGCCCTCGCGATTGGTCGCGGAAAAGCCCGCATTCAGCGCGATGACTGATTGAAACACGTCAGAACTACCTGACGCACAAAAGTCACACTCCTCCAATCGTAAGCGATATCAGAAAATACGGGGTTGCAATTCACTCCCCCTGTTGCGAATGCTTCGCATAATCATTCGCACAGTATGGATTACCTATGAAAACCCTCGTTCTGAGCTCAACCATTCTCGCCAGCGCAGCCTTCGCTGCTCTCCCTGCTATTGCGCAGGAGGCTAGTGAAACCGAAGATCTGCGTCTTGAAAGCATTACCGTTGTCGACTCCGGTTCGCAGGTAAATCTCACAGAGCCATATGCTGGCGGTCAAGTCGCGCGCGGTGGTCGCAATGGCCTGCTAGGTAATCTCGACTTTTTGGACTCGCCCTTTTCCGGCACGGCCTACACTGAAGAGCTGATCTCCAACCAACAAGCAGATAGCGTTGGCGCCGCCCTCCAGAATGATCCTGTTGTTCGTGTCGCCAAAGGCTTCGGCAATTTTCAGGAAGTCTATGTCGTTCGCGGCTTTCCGGTTTATTCCGACGACATCACCTATAACGGTATTTACGGCATTCTGCCCCGCCAGTTCGTGGCGGCCGAACTCGTCGAACGTGTAGAAGTCTTTCGTGGTGCAAACGCTTTCCTGAATGGCGCAGCGCCGGGCGGCTCTGGCGTTGGCGGCGCGTTTAACCTCGTACCGAAGCGCGCGCCGGAAGACGACTTTAACCGCGCGACCGTCGGCTTTGAGAATTCAGGTCAGCTTTATGGTGCACTGGACATTGCCCGTCGCTCAGGTGCGGATGATGAATTTGGCTGGCGCTTCAACGCAGTACGTCGAAATGGTGAAACATCAATAGAAGGTCAGGACCGCGAACTGAACGTTCTTGCCTTCGGGTCCGACTATGCCGGCGACCGTTTCCGCGCGAGCTTCGATATAGGCTATCAGGACAACCAGCTCGACGCTCCACGCCCTCAGGTGACACCATCAGGCGGTGTACCGGACGCGCCGGACGCGAGCACAAACTATGCCCAGCCATGGACCTATTCATCTGAAGAACAGCTCTTTGGTGTTGTGCGCGGTGAGTATGACCTCACCGACAATGTAACCGTCTGGGCAGCAGCAGGTGCGCGAAACGGCGAAGAAGCCAATGTTCTGGCGAATCCGACCGCCACACCAACGGGCGCAACCACCGCCTACCGCTTTGACAATACGCGTGAAGACGATGTTTTATCCGGCGATATCGGCCTGCGTGCGGACTTTGCGACCGGTTCCATCGATCACCGTCTGGTGGTTTCCGGCTCTGCCGTATCGCTTGAATCGCGCAACGCCTACGCATTCTCCAGCTTCTTCACGCCGTTTGCCAGTGACCTCAACCAGCCGGTTTCGGTCGCCCCTCCAGCAGCAGACTTCTTCGTCGGCGGCGATCTGAGCTCACCACTTAAGACCGAGGAAACCCAGAACAGCTCGCTTGCGATTGCAGACATGATGAGCTTCCTTGATGGCCAGCTTCTAGTGACCATTGGTGCACGTCAGCAATGGATCGAGACAACCAGCTTCGATTACAATAGCGGCGCAGAACTCTCATCCTATGATGACAGCGCCCTCACCCCAACCTTTGGCGTTGTCTATCAGCCAACGGAGAACGTCTCTGTTTACGGCAATTACACTGAAGGCCTGCAGCCGGGCGCGATAGCACCGGCGACCAGTGGCGGCGTTGCTATCTTGAATGCAGGTGAAGTGCTCGACCCGTTCCGCAGCGAACAGCTTGAAATCGGCGTAAAATATGACAGTGGCAATTTCGCAGCGACCTTTGCAGGCTTCAACCTCTCCAAACCAAACGCGATTGTCGAAAATCAGATTTACTCCGCATCTGGCGAGCAACAGGTAAATGGTTTCGAGGCCAGCGTCTTCGGTGAACCGCGCGATGGGCTACGCCTGATTGGTGGCCTGACATGGCTGGATGCTGAACTAGCCGAAACGCAGAGTGACCTGAACGAAGGCAACACGCCTATCGGCATTCCCGAATGGCAGGCCAACGCTAACCTCGAATGGGATGTACCGGCCGTTGAAAACCTGTCTCTTGATGGCCGTATCGTCTTCACGGGCGAGCAATATATCGACGAAGCAAACACAACAGAAATCGACAGCTGGACGCGTCTCGATATTGGTGCCCGCTACATCATGGCCGTTCAGGATAATGACGTCACGCTGCGCGCACGTATAGAGAACCTGACTGACGAATCCTATTGGGCATCCACGGGCGGTTTCCCCGGCGCCAACTACCTCGTGCAGGGTGGCCCGCGGACCTTTATCGTTTCAGCTTCGGTAGACTTTTAATTTCAACAGTCGGGGCGGAGTTAACCTGCCCCTCCCTTTCTGATTCCCTATCTGGAGAAATGCATGACATCGCGCACTGTTCGGCTCTGGTCACTGATCCATAAATGGTCGAGCCTGATCTGCACGGTTTTCCTGCTTATGCTCTGCATTACCGGCCTGCCGCTGATCCTCCATGATGAGATCGAGCACGCGCTGGATACGAGCGAGCCGTGGGTGCCGGCCAATCCTGATGGGCCAATGCTGTCACTGGATGCCATTCTGGCTGCCGCCGAGGCGAACCGTCCAGGTGAAGTGCCCCTCTTCATGAGCTTTGACGAGGATCGGCCTGTTGTGAACGTCACATCTGGCCCCACGCCAGATGCCCCCGGAAGCCAGATGTACTTCGAACGCTTTGACCGGACGAGTGGAGAGATCGTGCCTGCGCCGACAGGTGATGGCGGCGTGATGGACTTCATATTGCAACTTCACACCGACATGTTTCTTGGTCTACCCGGCATGCTTTTTCTCGGCCTGATGGGCCTTTTGTTCACGCTGGCGATTGTTTCAGGCGTGGTTCTCTATGCGCCGTTCATGCGAAAGCTTGATTTCGCCACGCTTCGCCTCAACCGGTCCAGCCGCGTAAAATGGCTCGATTATCACAATCTGCTTGGAATTGTTGCCCTGCTTTGGATGACCATTGTCGGCCTGACGGGCGTTGTGAACACGCTGGCCGTGCCTATGCTGGAAATCTGGCAGAATGACAGCCTTGTAGACCTGACTTCCGAATATGGCGATACGTCCGTCGTCACAGACCTAACGTCCGTGCAATCCGCCGTAGACCGTGCCCGAGAAGAGGCACCAGGCGCTTGGGTCCAGTTTGTAGCTTTTCCGGGCGGTAGCTGGTCAACCGACCACCATCTGGCGGTGTTCATTCGCGGCGATACGCCTGCCACCAGCCATATTGTAACGCCAGTGCTTATCGAAGCAGATACCGGCACTTTCGCGGCCATGCGCGAAATGCCCTGGTATATGAAAGTGCTGGCCTTTTCCGGTCCGCTCCATTTTGGCGATTATGGTGGCCTGCCGCTGAAGATTATCTGGTTCATTCTGGATCTCTTCACCATCATCATTCTGGTGACAGGCCTCTATCTCTGGCTCGCCAAAGGTCAGCGCAAGGCCTCCGCCTCGCAGGATTTGAATATCGCGGAGTTTGCCGAATGAAACAGCTTCTGCGCAGTACATTTTTGATCCCTGCAATGCTGGCCGCGCTTACTCTGGTCGGTCTTGTGGCCGCTTTATTCGGCGGCGGCGGTTTCGACATTCTGTCATGGCTCTGTCTTGGCAGCGCCATCGCAGTCATTGTGCTTGCACGTATTTTTGCCGGCGCACGCGATCAGAATTGAAACGGGGCATCTAACACGCTAATTCAGTGCCATGTCAGAGAAGAAACTTGCACCTACCACGACACAGCTCATCATCTGGGCGATTCCAGCTGTCTCAGGGTTGATTTTCACGCTTGTAGCGCTGGTACTTCATCAAGGCGTTGAATGGGGGCTTGGCGGCCTGCTATTCGGTGTTCTGTACTTCATTATCCGCTATGGATCGCAGACAATCGAAACACCCGACCAATAGGCGGTTGACAAACACGTCGGGTTCAGGCTTTTAGCGCGCTTCGCCCCGTTTACTCGGGTGCGGAGCTATGACGGGTGGTTGGTGTCCGCCGTTGAGATCGCTCGCCACATAGGGTGGCAAGCCGGACCCAGTCAGTAATAAGGATAACACCATGTCCCGCAGACATAGTGCAAAATACAAAATTGACCGTCGCGTCGGCGAAAACATCTGGGGCCGCGCAAAGTCTCCAGTAAACAAGCGTCAGTCTCGCCCGGGTCAGCACGGTGCAGCTCGTCGTTCGAAAATGTCGGACTTCGGTACACAGCTGATGGCGAAGCAGAAGCTTAAAGGTTACTACGGCGACATCACCGAGAAGCAGTTCCGTAAAACTTATGACGAAGCAGCTCGTCGTAAGGGTAACACTGCAGAGAACCTGATCGGTCTCCTCGAGTGCCGCCTCGACGCATTCATCTACCGCTCCAAGTTTGTTCCTACAATCTTTGCAGCGCGTCAGTTCGTGAACCACGCTCACGTCAAAGTAAACGGCGTTCGCACGAACATTCCTTCCTACCGTCTGAAGCCGGGTGACGTTGTTGAACTGCGTGACCGTGCGAAAAACATGGCGCTGGTTCTGGAAGCTCTCGGTTCTGCTGAGCGTGACGTTCCTGAGTACATCGACCTCGACCCGAAAGCTATGAAATCGACATTCGTTCGTATTCCTGAGCTTTCTGACGTTCCATACCCAGTGAAAATGGAACCAAACCTGGTCGTCGAATTCTACTCTTCGTAAGAAGACAGAACATCGATTTCGAAGAAGCCGTCCGGATTTCCGGGCGGCTTTTTTCTTGGCCACACCCAACGCTTTAGCGAAAGCAGTGAAAATGCAACTCTCCCCTATTCAGGGGACGAAAAATGCACCAACATCCGCCAGACTACATTATCGATAATGTTTTCTGGGGATATTATGTCTGTATTCAAGTATTTAGCTGGCGCGGCCTTCTGCGCAGCAATGGTGATGCTCGCGCCTGCCTTTTCGCCGGCTGAAGCTCAGTCGGCCAACAATGTTCGCGCCTGCCAGTCCGGAAATGCCGAAGGCTGTTTCTATGCAGGTGCAGAGATTGCGCCGAACAACAAACAGAACGCCCTTCCCTATTTTTTGCGCGCCTGTGAGCTGGGTGTGCCGGATGGCTGCTTCTATGTCGGGCGCTGGCAACTCTATGGCGAAGGCAATATCCGCCAAGACCGTAGCGCGGCTCTCGACAATTTTGAACGCGCTTGCTCGGTAGGTCATTATGATGGCTGTCAGTTTGCCTACGATGTTGCGATCCTCCCGCAATTCGGCTTTCGGGATATCGGGCGTGGTCTCGATATGATGGAAGAAGGCTGCGAGGCGGGGAATATCCCCGCCTGTAAGGACGGCGCCGCGATCGCATATGATGGCCGCGCTGGCGAGCATCCGGGCCATGTCGACTTTTCCCGCGCAGGCCCGATGGCCGAGCTTGTCTGTGCTGACGCATATGACCGTCTCTACTGTCAGATGGCAGAAGCGATTTACGGCAATCCGGAATCCCCGACATTCGATGCCCAGCGCGGTATTTATTACAACCAGCTGAACTGCAATCAGGGCGTCGCGGCATCCTGCGGTAATGTCGGCTATATCTATATGATGCTCGAAGAGTACGAACTTGCGGCGCAGGCGTACACACGCGCCTGCCGCGGTGGTCAGCAAAACCACTGCGAATACGGGCAGTATCTGACGAACTGGATCCGCACTCAGGCAGCAGAACTCGCCGCGTATCAGGCTCAGCAACAGCAGCGTAACAGCGATATTGATGGCCTCATTCGCGCTGGTCGCTACGCAGATGCAGTGAACCGCGCAGTACACGAGTATCGGTCTACGGATCTGGCATCCCGCGCCGTTTTGGCTGCAAACAATGCGGGTGCGGTGTCGACCCTGAACACTCAGGACCTTTATGTTCTGGCCTACTGGTTCCCTTCCGGTCAGGTCGCATCATTTGTGAACTCTCAGCTATCCGCACGCGGTACTGGCCTCGAAGGCACATTTGGCGGCGACACGAACGCAGCTGGCGCTGCCGCTGCACGCTACCAGCAGCAGTATGGCTCACGTGCGCCGAGCTACACCACAAACTCTGGTCCAACGCCGAGTTCCTCGCCTGTCTTGTCGTCAGCGCAAGCGTCTCAACAGACGCGTGACCGCTATCGCGCAGCATGGTGTCAGGGCAGCAACCAGAACCGCAACGTCTGCTAGCCTGCAATTTCCGCCCTGACGGCAAAACCATTTGCTGTCAGGACGAATTCACGTCTTACTGACGTCATGAGTATCGAGATTCCATCCAGTAAGGACGTTGCAAAGCGTCTGATTGCAGAGCCCGGCAAAACCTTCAAACTGAAGGACTGCGCCACACGTGACGAAAAACTGTTCGACGATAAACACACGGCCCGCGCCAGCTGCGAAGAAGACGCGCGCGAGATCGACCGGCTTCAGGATATTCTCTACGCCGAACAAAAACGCGCCCTGCTTGTCGTGCTGCAAGGCATTGATACTTCAGGCAAGAGCGGCACCATGCGCTCTGTTTTTGCCTATACCAGCCCGCTTGGTCTCCAGGTTGCCGCCTTCAAAAAGCCCACCGACCTCGAACTCTCTCATGACTATCTCTGGCGGGTGCACCAGCAAGTGCCTCGCAAAGGCTATATCGGGATATTCGATCGCTCTCACTATGAGGATGTGCTGGTCGTCAAAGTGCGCGGGTTCGCGCCAAAGGACGACATTGAGAAGCGTTACGAGCAGATCAACCAGTTCGAAAAACACCTCACCGAGAACGGCACGCGCATTCTGAAATTCATGCTGCACATCTCTCTGGAGACGCAGGCAGAGCGCCTCAAATCCCGTCTCGACGAGCCTCATAAGCGCTGGAAGTTTAATCCGGGCGACCTTGAGGATCGCAAGCTCTGGCCCGAATTCATGGATGCGTATGACGACATGGTAGAGCGCTGCTCAACAGAGCACGCGCCATGGTATGTTGTGCCGTCCGACTCCAAATCCCGCCGCAATGCGATGATTGCCCGAATCGTTCGCGGCGCGCTCGAAGACATGGACCCGCAATATCCGGATCCGGGCTGGAATGCAGCGGACTACGACATTTAATGCGCAACTATTGATGAAAATCAGGGCGGTTCGTCTCTAAGGCCTGCTTCAGAGACAGAATTGTGTAGTTAACTCTCATTATCTTGTTGCGCTGTTGGTGCGGTTGTCTAAAACGACAGGCATAAGATATATGAGGGGCGAGGATATTGGCGTCGTTTTGTAAGAGTTTGCTAGTTAGCTGTGTCGCAGCCGGCATTATCGGTGCAGCCAGCGCACAGGAAGCTGAATTCCCTGATTTTCCAAATTATGTGCCAAGTGTCGCTCCTGCGCGTGTCTCCCCTGATCTTGCCCCGACCATTGATGGCGACCTCTCAGACCCGATCTGGGCACAGGCGACGCAGATAACCGACTTCTATTCCGTAGAGCCAATTGTCGGCACGCCGACAGAAGACACGATCGTCTACATGGCCTATGACGAAAACGCGCTCTATGTCGCCGTCCACGCCTTTGACAGCAATCCTGACGCAATCATCACCCGCATTATGGAACGCGACGGTGAAGTCTGGCGCGATGACATGCTGCGCTTCTATATCGACCCATTCAACACAGGCCTTGGCGGCTTCGGCTTTGATGTGAACGCTGCCGGCGCGCGTCTCGACCGAATCCTTCAGCGCGGTGGCCCGCCAATCGTCGCCTGGGACACGATCTGGGCGGCAGATGGACAGGTCACGGATGATGGCTGGACAGCAGAAATCGAAATTCCGTTCCGTTCTATCAGCTTCGATCCGGAGTCAGATGAAGGTTGGGGCCTGCTCATCACGCGTGAGCTGGCTCACAAAAACGAACAGATTCGCTGGGCTTCTATTGACCCTGGCGTGCAGCCATTTGACTTCCGTCAGCCGGGCCGCCTCGTCGGTATTAGTGACATCGAAGAAGGCATGGGGCTGGATATTGAAGTCCTCGGCAAGATTGAAGCGAGCCGCGACTGGGAACGCCCGCGCGACGACGATCTGATCTTCGCCCCGAGCGCAAACATCTATTACAAGTTTACACCGTCGCTTACCGGCCTCCTCACGCTGAACGCCGACTTTTCGGACACACCGTTGGATGCCCGCCAGATCAATACAGGTCGCTTTTCCATCTTCCTGCCAGAGACGCGTGACTTCTTCCTGCAGGACGCTGCTGTTTTCGAATTTGCGGGACAGACCTTCGGCCGAGGCCAGTCCAACGGCCAGCCATTTTTCTCGCGTCGCATTGGTATTGTTGACGGTACGCAGGTAGATATGAAGGGCGGTATCAAGCTCAGCGGCGAGCTCAACGGCGTCGAAGTGGGGCTTTTGACAACCCGCATGGGCAGCGCCGCCAATATTGAAGAGCAAACCCTGTCTGTCGGCCGTGTCAGCATTGATGTGCTCGATAATTCCCGCCTCGGCTTCATCGCCACGAATGGCGACCCGCGCGGCCTTACAGATAACACTGTGCTCGGCACAGACTTCATCTACCGCGACCGTAACTTCATGGGCGGCGGCCTGTTGCAGGCAACAGCTTTCTATCTGCGCAGCCAGTCTGATGACATTGAAGACGATTCCTATGGCGTGCTCGTTCAATACCCGAACGATAAATGGGGCTGGAATGTCTCATTCCGCGAGATCGGCGAGGAGTATCGCCCTGCCCTCGGCTTCGTGAACCGCCCGGGCACGCAGGACAGCCGCGCTGGCTGGCACCGCCGTTTCCGCCAGACCGATAGCTGGCTGCAATACTGGCAGGTAGGCACAGAGCACAATTATATCACCGACCTCGACGGCAATCTGGAAACGCGACGTAATCAGTTCAATTTTGAGTTCGTGAATAGCGCTACCGACGAGTTCAAATTTTCAGTGTTCGAAAATCTGGAAGTCGTGAATACGCCATTCTCGCTGCCACGCGGCATTATCATCCCCACAGGCGAGTACCATAATGACGGGGCATCAGCATCGATCCGGTCGTCCTTCACACGGCCCTACGGCACAAACTCAGAGATTCGGGTGCAGGATTATTTCGGCGGCGAACGTGTGAAGGTGAAGCTCGCGACGAATTTCCAGCCCTCTCCTTACTGGAGCCTGAAACTGGAATATGACCGCGACCAGATTTCAGTGCCAAATGGTGATGTCACCGTGCAGGTCTACTCGGTCGAGAATGTCATCAATCTCTCGCCGGACATCTCTGTGAATACTCAGGTTCAGTACGACAATATCTCTGAAGGCATGTCGATCTTCAGCCGACTGCGCTGGGAAGTGCGCCCTGAAACTGAGGTCTTTGTATCCCTCGGCCATGGCGCCGTTGTCGATTATGATGAGTTTCCGAGAGAATTTGAGTCCGTGCAGAGCCAGTTTGTCGTCCGTTTCGGTAACCGTTTTCAGTTCTGACGCTTTTCCCGATATTGTTACTTGACGAACTATTATTGTTTTGCGATATGAAATTTATCGCAAAACAATACGGACTTCCGTCATGAAACTCATCACCCTCGCAGCCATTTCAGGCGCTGCATTCCTCGCCGCTGGCTGTGTCATCATCGACGCCGACTCAGACGGCTACAGCTCTCACTATTCATCCCATGATGACCGCGTCTATAGCGCAGATGTCTCTGGCGACACCGTCACAGTACGCGTTCCATCTAACGGTTGCACAGACAAATCCTATTTTGAGGTCGATGTGGACCGTGAAGACCACAACACATTCTATGTCGAGTTCGAGCGCGAACGCGAAGATCATTGCCGTGCACTCATGCCGGAAGGCGTTGAGCTGGTTTACAGCTTCTCCGAGCTCGGCATTCCAGCAGGTGCATCCGTAGTGATTGAAAATCCGGTCGGTCGCTGATTAGATCAGCTCATCTTGAGCACCGATTTTGTCACAAAAGGCTATCATTGGGCTCGGCAGGCGTTATCGCCCGCCGAGCTTTTGCGTCTGGCCAATTGGGTCGATAAAAATCATGGCGGTGCGGGCACACGGCACGTCAGAATAGATAGCATCAAGGATCTGCTTGCGCCCACAGGAACCGTCGGTGCTTTTGCGGATAAATTGCTGCCGGCAGGCCGCCCGGTTCGTGTGACGGTCTTCAATAAATCAAATGACCAGAACTGGCTGGTACCATGGCATCAGGACCGGGTCATTGCTGTTCGCCACAGACACGATCTCGCTGGCTTTTCTGCGTGGACCAAACAAGACGATTACTGGCACTGCGAGCCACCGATTGAAGCCATCAAGAAAAGCCTCTTCATCCGGATGCATCTTGACGACCTGACCATTGAGAACGGAGCAATGCAGCTGGCCTCAGCCAGCCATCTGAATGGCTTCGTACCCGCCGGGAGTGCCAGGGAAGTTGCCGAAGGGTGCGAGATCGACGCGGGCGAATGCAAAGCTGGCGATCTGCTCGCGTGCAACAGCCTAATCCTCCACCGATCGGGAAAGTCAAAATCCAATGCGCGGCGTAGAACTATCAGGATCGACTATTCAGCCTTCGATCTGCCAGAACCGCTGGAATGGGCGATTGAGCGCTAGGGAAATAACCGTGTCGTGGTCCACGGTGCGTCCTCATTCTCTCTACGAAACACCAGACGGTCATGCAGACGGAATGGCCGGTCACGCCAGAACTCGATCTCGACCGGCTTCAGCCGGAACCCTGACCAGTGCGGCGGACGCGGCACTTTACCAAGGCCGAACTTGGTCGCGTATTGCGCCACACGTTTTTCGAGCGCAAAGCGCCCCTCCATCGGGCGAGATTGTTCGCTTGCCCATGCGCCGATGCGGCTGTCACGCGCGCGGGACTGGAAATACGCATCAGCTTCGTCATCGCTGACAAGCTCGACCTCACCGCGGACACGGACAGACCGGCGAAGCGATTTCCAATGGAAGCACAGCGCAGCCTTTTTCTGGCCGATTAGCTCGCCGCCTTTGGCGCTTTCAAGATTGGTGTACCAGACAAAGCCGTCCTGATCGGCGCTCTTCAACAGCACCATGCGAACGTTCGGCAGACCGTCGGCATCGACTGTCGCAAGAGACATAGCATTCGCATCGTTCACTTCGGACTTCACCGCTGTTTCCAGCCAGTCCGCGAATAGGTCGAAAGGGTTCTCTTTTGCGAAGAACACATGATCGTCCGCCGGAGCGTTTTCCTGATCTTTGTAATCCGGAGACGCCGGGATGATATCGTCAATTTTCTTGTCGGACATGTGAACTTTCCTGCGATACTGTCGCCTTGACTGAATGTGTGCGCGGTTCCACACAAGGACAAGTCTGAAGGAACGGATTATGCCGCGATATATCGACCTCTCGCACGCTATCGAAGAAGGCATGGTGACCTATAAAGGCCTGCCAGCACCCATCATCTGCGATTGGATGAGCTTTGTGAAATCGCACGGCAAATATGCCGAAGGCACGGAGTTCTCCATGCAATGGATATCCATGCACGGAAACACCGGCACGTATCTGGATGTGCCGCGTCATCGATACCGCG
This sequence comes from Ponticaulis sp., assembly GCA_002723155.1. Lineage (GTDB taxonomy): Bacteria > Pseudomonadota > Alphaproteobacteria > Caulobacterales > Hyphomonadaceae > Ponticaulis. The sequence continues at coordinate 196,619 of PBNO01000015.1, forward strand.
AAGGTCATGATATGTGCGGGCTGAGCCTTGAGCGTGTGTCATCCGTTGAGGCGCTGTGCGTGAATGTGACCGCGGCGCCGAACCGCGATATCGGGCTGTCATGGTTCGAGCATCTGAACGTTGCAGGCAAAGCCGTACTGATCCGTACCGACTGGTCACACAAATTCGGGACGGACGCTTATTTCGAAGAGCACCCATTCCTCAGCCGCGAAGCCGCAGCCTGGCTGCGAGACGAAGGCGCAGCGCTCGTCGGGATAGACAGCTTCAATATCGACAATGTGGATGGCGGCGAGCGCCCTGTGCACTCTATTCTCCTCGGCGCCGAGATTCCGATTGTCGAGCATCTGACCAATCTGGCCGAGCTGCCGCATGACGGCTTCCTGTTTTCCGCTGTACCGCCGAAAATTAAAGAGGTCGGCACCTTTCCAGTGCGCGCTCATGCCATTATGGATTGACCGGAAATCAGCACGGTAGCCAGGTCACATGTCGCATAACACGTTCGGTCATCTTTTTCGGGTCACAACCTGGGGCGAAAGCCATGGTCCAGCTATTGGCTGTGTAGTTGACGGATGTCCTGGCGGCGTACGCGTCGATGTGGAAGATATCCAGAAATATCTGGACCTGCGCAAGCCGGGCACATCGCGTTTTGTGACGCAGCGTCGCGAGCCGGATCAGGTCAAAATCCTCTCTGGCGTCTTCAATGATGACCAGACTGAAGAAAAATTCGGCGGACAGGTCACCACGGGTACGCCGATCTGCCTGATGATTGAAAATGTCGACCAGCGCTCCAAAGACTATGGCGATATTCGTGATCGTTATCGCCCGGGCCATGCCGACTTCACCTATGACGAAAAATACGGCGTGCGCGACTATCGTGGTGGTGGACGCTCATCTGCCCGCGAAACAGCATCACGCGTTGCAGCGGGTGCAATCGCTCGCGCCGTACTGGGCCCTGACATCAAAATCCGCGCGGCACTTGTCCAGATTGGCGAGCACAAGATTGATCGCGCGAAGTGGGACTGGGCTGAAACAGAGAAGAATGCATTCTGGTGCCCTGACGCAGACACAGCAAAGACCTGGGAAACCTATCTCGACGAGATTCGTAAGTCCGGTTCCTCCGTTGGCGCCGTCATTGAAGTCGTTGCTGAAGGCGTTCCTCCAGGCTGGGGCGCGCCGATCTATGGCAAGCTCGATTCAGACCTCGCTATGGCAATGATGTCGATCAACGCTGTGAAAGGCGTCGAGATTGGTGCCGGCATGGATGCAGCCGAACTCACCGGCGAAGCAAACGCTGACGAAATGCGTGCAGGCAATGAAGGTCCGCGTTTCCTTTCCAACAATAATGGTGGCATTCTGGGCGGTATCTCGTCCGGCCAGCCCATTGTGGCCCGCTTCTCTGTGAAGCCGACCTCCTCCATTCTCACGACCCGCAAATCCGTGACCCGCGACGGACAGGATGTCGATGTAATGACGAAGGGCCGCCATGATCCATGCGTTGGCATTCGCGCCGCACCTGTTGCCGAGGCGATGATGGCCTGCGTACTGGCAGACCATAAACTCCGTCACAGAGGACAAATGGGCTGATGTCAGGACGCACCTTCACGGCGGACTATGACAAGACCAATATTGCGACGCGTGTCTGGATACCTTTAGGCCTCGCTGCTGTGACTGGCATGACCGGTCTTCTGGCCGGCGTACCGGGCCTGTCCATCATTGCAGCGATACTGACCTTCGTCGCCCTGCGCTTCTGGCCTCTCACGCGATTTGATCGGCCTGCACTCAAGCTATCCGAAGATGGTGTCGAGATTGACGGCCTTGGCGCAGTGCGCTGGCGCGATATATCTGATGTGCGCGACGGTATGGTTCAGGTGAAAGCGGTGAAACTTCCGGCGATCGACCTCAGCTTTACCCGTCCTATTCCGGATGTGTTTTCAGCCACGGCGGCAACGCGCCTGCGTCCCTGGGAAATCCGCATTTTCAAGCTGCGCCGCGACGGCAAAATCCGTCTCGATCTCTCAAAGCTCGAAGACACGCCGGAAGATGTGCGTGGCGCGTTCCGCTATTTCATGTCGGGCAATGCCTGAACGCTTAAGCGCCGAAGCCGCCAGATTTCATATAGGCTTTTTCAGCCTCGGTGGTTTCACGGCCCAACATCTTGTTCCGATGCGGGAAACGTCCGAAGCGCGCTATCGCGTCCATATGAACCAGCGCAAAATAGTAATGCTCGCGTGAGTTCAACGGACGCAGCAGATCGCAACATAACTGCTGGTCGGCCAGATCTTCTGAATGCATGAATGGCAGATAGAAGAAGTTCCGCGTCGGCATCATCTGCGTTTTGTCATCGCCACGTTCGATAGCCACGCGTGCAAGGTCCAGCGCTTTTGCGTCGGTGGAGAACTGCTTGGCATCACCGCGAAAGATATTACGCGGAATCTGGTCCAATAGAATAATGAGCGAAAGCATTCCCGAGGCGGTATCCGCCCAGCTGTCCAGCTCACCTGCAGCGCCCTTCTCCCATAGCGCTTCATAAGCGCGGCATTTCTCATCGAATGCCTCACCGCCGCTGAACCATTTGGACGGTCCGGCGCTCAGCCAGAAATCAAGAAAGTCGATTGCGTCTTTATTATCGGCTGCGGTCATGCGTCGGGCTTTTTCCAAGTTTGAATTTTAGTGAGGAACACCGGATCAGGCTCTGATGGTTCAAGGCCGGCTTCGGAAAACAGCTTTCCGAAATCCTCGGTGAGATAGTGTTTATAATAGGGTTCGTGGAAGCCTTCCGGAAAATATTCAAGAAGACCATCCATCTCCGGTGTGTCGCCAAGCTGGATTGAGTCCGCAAAAACAAAGCTTCCACCTGGCTTCAGAACGCGGGCAATATCTTTGGCCACGACGGGGCGCACTTTCGGCGGCAGCTCGTGAAAGAGATAAATGCTGACAATGATATCCTGCGATGCATCCGGCAGCGGCATGGCTTCGGCCTGACCCTGAATAATCTCCGCAGACTTCCACTGACGGACTTCGTCTTTGGCTTTCTCTGTATAATTTGGCGACAGATCGAGCCCTGTTGCGTTAAGGCGCGGAAACGCATCCATCACACTGGCAAGAAAACGGCCCGTGCCACATGCCAGATCCAGCAGCTGCGTCTGGCGTTGGTCTCGGCCCTTCATGAGCTTTGCAATCTCGCCCAGCACGCAGCGCCGCATTACATCGGCAGAGCCGGTGAAAAGCACCTCGACCTGTGTGTCGTAAATATCGGCGCTCTCATCAGAGAACCAGCCACCAGATTGATAGTGAAAGTTCTGGCGGTAATAGGCCGGATAATTGCCCGTCCGCGTTTCCTCGCGTACTTCCGTGCCATTACGCTCAAGCCGGCGCTTATTCACCGCATCAGCATCTTTCAAAAATAAGCGTGAACGCCGCAGAGCTGCGGGAAGCTGAGAAGGCTGCGCATCACGCGGGCGCGGATATAACCCCGCTTCGATGTTTGCCAGATCGCGCTGATAGGCTTTGAAGAATTCGCGGCGCATCGCCTTAAAGCTCGGCTGACCGCTGGCAGGCTTAAATGCAGGTTCATCAGGTCGTGAGAAACCGCCCATATTCCGGCGAAGCAGCGCATAATGACCGGAATACCAGAGCGTGCGAACACCCTGCCCGGCGACATATTTTGCCGTACTCAGCGCGCGAAGCGGATTGCGAGGACTCTCAGCCATGGCTTTTCTCTCCTGAGAGAAGATATGGCGTTTTTAACCGCTTTGGGAAGCCTCAGCTTTTAATGGCGTACACCAGCCATTCCTGATTGCCATCACTGCCCGTAACAGGTGATGGCTCCCAGCCTTTTAGCTTGAAGCCATTTGCCACCAGCCAGTCTGAGAAGGCCTGCTTTGCAACGTCCACAGCCTCAATATCTGTCACGATACCGCCCTTGCCGACAGCCTTACGACCGACCTGAAATTGCGGTTTGAAGAGCAAAAGCGCCAGACCGCCCGGTTTCACAAATGATACTGCCGGATCGAGAACCTTCTCCAGGCCGATAAAGCTCGCATCACAAACCAGAAGATCAATCTCACGATCAATCTGTTCGGACGTCAGTTTGCGCGCATCCAGTTGCTCATACAGCGTGATGCGCGGATCTTCGGGGAGACTTGGGTGGAACTGGTCTGTGCCCACATCTACCGAGATAACATGCGCTGCACCGGCTTCCAGCAGCACTTGTGTAAAGCCGCCTGTCGAGCAGCCGACATCAAGACAGTTTAGCCCGCTAGCATCGACGCCAAACACATCCAGCGCGCCTTTGAGCTTCAGAGCCGCGCGAGAGACATAAGGATGTGCGCGCTCGGCATGAATGATGTCGTCCTCGCCGACTTTCAGGCTGGCCTTCGTCACGACGGTGCCATTCACCGTTACCTTGCCCGCGCTGATCGCGGCTTGCGCGTCCGATCGGGTCGCTAAAGACCCGCTATCAACAAGAAACTTATCAAGGCGCACACGTTCAGACATTCAGCCTGTTTACGCGCTCTTTCAAAAATGGAAATGGGCAGAAATGAAAATGGGCGACCCTTGAGGCCGCCCAATAATTTTTCTTATTATCACCCAGAACGCCTCAGCGGAGGTTAGTCCTCGAAAAGATCGCTCCACATAGCTTCACGGCTAACGCGCATCGCTTCAATCACGACTGCGAGCCCCGCGAGGCAAAGAACCATCAGAGGTGCAGCAGGCTGCTGCACCGCATTCACCATCACATCAATCATTTTTCACTCTCTCCCTCGGAGTGTAGACAGAGTAATGTGAAGGCTCTTAATGAAGGGTATTCAAAGCGAAGATTCAGGCGAATAAAATTACTGCAAAAGTATCTGATTTTATTCACTTTTTGATAACTAAAACCGGCAGATTTTGCCGGGTAGAACTGACCATTCGGAGGCTAAAATCGCACGTCAAAAAGCTCCCGCATCACGCGCCTGGCAGCGTATGCTCTCAGGTCGCAGACTGGATCTTCTGGACCCGTCTCCGCTGGATATTGAGATCAGCGATATCGCCCACGGCCTCGCTCGCGTAGCGCGCTGGAACGGCCAAACGATTGGCGAACATGCATTTTCTGTCGCCCAACACAGCCTTGTCGTCGAAGAAGTCTGCCGTGAGCTGTCACCCAAAATGACGCGTGAAGAGTGCATGGTCGCCCTGCTCCATGACAGCCCTGAATATGTCATCGGTGATATGATCTCGCCATTCAAAGCGGTACTGGGTGAAGGTTACCGTACGTTCGAAGACAGGCTTGAACGCGCGATTCATATTCGTTTCGGTTTACCACCCGTTACCGACAAAAAATTGAAAAAGCTGATTAAGAGAGCCGATCACATCAGTGCATGGCTGGAAGCGGTTCAGCTAGCGGGGTTCTCCGAAGCCGAGGCTGACGAGATTTTCGGCGCACCTGAAGTCCATTCCGAGATGCGTCTCACGCCAATGCCCGCCATGGAAGCCCAAGCAAAGTTCGTAGAACGCTTCAAAGCGCTTCAGGCCAGCTGAATGACGTCATATCGTCTTGAGAGGCTGATGCAGACTCATCAGTGCAATTCACTGTGAGTCTCGTTTTGCCGTATCCGGTCAGTTCAGCTTCGGCCTGCGGCTCGTCACCAGCGATTTTCATTGTGTAGAGACCTGCACAGATAATCACGAACAGGATGGCAGTTTCTACGGGCTTTCTCATCAGAAGAACCTATTGCTCTGTTTTACATATTTATTTTAGCCTTCCGTTGCGTCAGAAATTACGGCAACGTATCCGGGCATCTGAACTTTGCCTCAGACGCGCAGGGGCGGGTATCCTTCGAACAGGGGAAGACATGACAATCTGGGTCAGTTCGCGCTTCCGAGCGCCGCCGCTTTCAGACGAGATACGCCCAGTAAAAGTGGTGAGCCTTCTCGCCCCATGGGATGAATTCCCCGTCTTTCCTCATTTGGATGACGGCCAGCATTTAAGGCTGGCGTTCGAAGACGTTGAAGCAGATGACGAAACGCCCGATCCGCCAATGCCGGAACATGTTGAACAGCTGATCGAATTTATCAGCGATTGGGATCGTAATGACCCGATCCTCATTCATTGCTGGGCCGGCGTCTCCCGCTCAACCGCATCTGCATTTATTACTGCGTGTCTTTTAAATCCGGATCGCGATGAGTCCGAGATCGCAGACCTTCTGCGAGAGGCGTCCCCGACGGCCAAGCCGAACCGGCAGCTTGTGACATTTGCGGACTCTCTTCTTGGCCGCAACGGTCGTATGCTCAAGGCCGTCATGACGATGAAACCGCATACTTACGCCGAAGACGCCGAACCATTCGCCTTGCCCACACAATTCGACGATGTGCGAGGTCACTGGGTATAATGTCTCTGCGGGTCGGCCTCTCTGCAGTTATCGTTGCGGCCATTGATGGCCTGCCCCATGTGCTCGCGACACGTGGCGGCGACGAAGACGGGCTCGAGGGCTTGCCCTTTGGTGCGTTCGACCCTGAAGGCCATCGCACGTTCGAAATCGGTCTGAGAGACTGGGTGAGCGCGCAAACCGGTTTTGAACTCGGCTATGTTGAGCAACTCTATACATTTGGCGATCTGGGCCGGGAGCTTCCAACCGCGCGCCTTGATAGCGGAAGCCCCGCTGATCGCGTGATATCTGTCGGCTATATCGCGCTGACGCCTGAAGCCACGGAAATTGGCGGCGCATTCGATGCGGTGTGGCGCAATTGGTATCGCTATTTCCCCTGGGAAGACCATCGCGCAGACAGCGCGCAAGCCATTATCAGCCCGTTGTCTGACCAGTTGAAAAAATGGGCGGACAGCGCGGGCAGTCCGGCAGCCAGCCATGACCGGTGGACCCGCGCCAGCATTGCTTTTGGGCTCGACGGCAAACCGTGGATCGAAGAGCGTGTTCTGGAGCGCTACGAGCTCCTTTACGAAGCCGATATCGTTCCGGAAGCCTGGCGCGACCGCGCCGAAACCTCGCCTTGTAGCCTGCCCGAGCGCGTCACCGGCACGCCGATGCGGTCCGACCACCGCCGCATTCTGGCAACCGGCATGAGCCGCTTAAGAGGCAAAATCAAATATCGCCCGGTTGTCTTTGAATTAATGCAGGAAATGTTCACCCTCTCTGCTTTGCAGGAGACTGTTGAGGGCATTCTGGGCACCAAGCTGCACAAGCAGAACTTCCGCCGCGCGCTTGATAAGACAGGTTTTGTAGAAGGCACTGGCGAGTTTGAAACCGCGACGGGCGGCCGCCCGGCTGAACGCTTCCGTTTCCGCAGAGAAATACTCTCAGAACAGGCAGCTCTTGGCGTTCAAACGCCCAAACAGCGATAAGCCGGACTTTTTCCAATCCGTCCCTATGCACGCTGCAGCAAGCACCCTAACACTCAATATAGACAACCAACACGACTGGCAGGCCAACAAGTGACTAAAACCCGCGCGACACGTTCCGACTTTGTTCAATACCGTCACCTGACCACTCGCTGGCAGGATAATGATGTCTACGGTCATATGAACAATGTCGTGTATTACGAACTGGTCGACAGCGTTGTGAACAGCTGGCTGCGCAATGAAGCAGGCATGCCGGTGCCGGACGGTGATATCGTCGGCCTTGTCGTGCAATCGGGCTGCACCTATCACGCCAGCCTCGGCTGGCCCGAACCTATTGAGGCCGGTATGGCGGTTGCACGCGTCGGCAATAGCTCCATCACCTATCTGATCGGCCTATTTTCTGTCGGCGAGGATGACGCCGCTGCCGAAGCAAGCTTCACGCATGTCTATGTCAACAAAGATACGCGCCGCCCCGTACCTATTCCGGACAACCTTCGTACCGCAGCGACAGCGCTTCTCCGCGAAGAGTAACCGATTAAGCATAGGCCGAAGCAAATTTTCTCCGCTATCTCGCAGTTGCAGCAAGGAATATGCCCACGCCGCGTCCTTTTGATCGCGTTTTAGATCGTCCTGCCTTTTACGCCTCTCCCAGATTTGACTTGCCAGCTTCTGCTCTTTGACGTATTTGTGACGCACTGAGTTTTGCTCAATTTGGGCAAAAGGGTATCAATTCCTCCTTTCTCAAGGCCTGTGATCTTGAAAAGGCGTATTCGTCTACCCATATTATACTCATATTGAGCAAAAGGGGCTTGCCCCTTACAATTAAAGGAGGGGACTAATGGCCCGAATTATTGACACTGCACCTGGTTGCGACATGCCTGCGCTGACGCGCACGCCAACTGCACTGGAAGCTCGCGGCCTCTCCTATAATGACGAGGTTAAAGCCGCTACGGACCATCTCTATGAAGAGGTGAAGGATTTCATCACTCCGATGGAATGGCCGGGCATTGCGCCGCTCGTACACGGCATCAACAAGCTGAAAACACAGCGCAATGCGGTTATTCTGGCGCACAACTACATGACGCCGGACATCTTCAACCTTGTTGGCGATTTTCGTGGTGACTCTCTCCAGCTGGCACGCGAAGCGGCCAATGTAGATGCGGAAGTCATCGTACAGGCTGGCGTTCACTTCATGGCCGAGACCTCTAAAATTCTCGCGCCGGAGAAGACGGTTCTTATCCCTGATATGGAAGCCGGCTGCTCATTGGCCGAATCCATTACCGGTGCGGATATCCGCCTCATCAAGCAAAAGTATCCGGGCATTCCTGTTGTTACCTATGTGAACACGACTGCGGATGTGAAAGCGGAAACCGACGTTTGCTGTACATCTTCCAACGCGGTTCAGGTTGTTGAACACGTCGCGGCGGAATGGGGTGTCGATAAAGTCATCCTGATCCCGGACAAATATCTGGCGCGCAACGTAGCCGCGGTGACCGAAATCGAGATCATCACATGGGATGGCCGCTGCGAAGTGCACGAGCAGTTCACAGCTGACGATATCCACGCGCTGCGTGATGCCCACCCTGGCGTGCTGATCCTTGCGCACCCTGAATGCCCACCAGATGTTCTGGAAGCATCGGACTTTGCAGGCTCTACATCAGCTCTGTCCAACTATGTGTCCGAGCGCAGCCCGAACAAAGTTGTTCTGCTGACCGAGTGCTCCATGAGCGATAATGTCGCGAGTGCCAATCCGGACGTAGAGTTTGTGAAACCATGTAATCTGTGCCCACATATGAAACGGATTACACTGGAGAACATTTTCGACGCTCTGACCGAGATGAAGCACGAAGTTCTGGTCAACGAAGATGTTCGTGTGCAGGCGAAAAAAGCGATTGATGCTATGCTCGCTCTGCCTAATCCAAAGACTGCACGTCCGTTCGAAACGGGTCTTGCACCGAAGGATATTGAAACGCTGAGCCCTGCTTAAGGGCTCAGTTGCCCCGGAGGTCAGTATGAAATCAGTTCCGGCAACGCTCTTTGTGATCGCCACATGTCTCTCTGTCGCACAGGCAGAACCGGCGGTCACGGCGCGTTCGGAGTTCAATGCTGACATGCTGGGAAGCTGGTCATTCTCAACAGACCGATATGCCAACGGCATTTGCCAGATGACAGGCACTCTCACAGTCTTCCCCGGCCAGACGAACGCGGACGGTCTGGAATGTGAACTGACGGCTGTTGAAGATTGCGGCTTCGGACGGTCTGTTGTTGCCCAGACCTGTCAGATCACAGCGGACAACACAGAGTATCTGCTCGAAAGCGAGATCGTCGAATTTATCGAACGTATGCCCAATGTGATGGGCGTTTATATGCCCGATCATTTCATCATCAGCGACGTTACCGGCGATGAAATGCATGGGCGTCTTGTGTCCGCTTCTACAGCCGCAGCGATCTTTGTGCGCGATGAGGGGAATATCTCATGAAACAGCTTGTACTGGCCCTTTCTGTTTGTCTCGCGCCAATGCTCTCAGGCGCGGCGTTTGCTGAGCAGGCATCCGACGACGTTCCAAACATCAGCGGCGAATGGTCGTTTGAAGCCGATACAGGTGCTGGATGCTCCTTCACTGGGTCAGCCCTGCTTCTGGGCACCTCCGAGCCAGACGTCTATGAGTGTGAACTGACAGCGCTACAGATTTGCGGATCGGAACAATGGCAGGTTCGCCAGTCATGCACCGCTATTCGTGACGACAATATTCTGGAGATCAGCTCCGAAATTGAGGAATACATTCAGGGCTATGACAACGGCGGCTATTTGCCGGACAATTTTCGCCTTGCCATTACAAGCGCTGATCTGATGCAGGGCTATCTAATGTCCTGGGGGTTCCACGTCGCCGAATTCCGGCGCTCAATCGGGGCTATTTCCTGATCTCATGACAACCAATTTCGCCAAAGGCTGCGTCACGAAATGAGTGATCGCACTGATATCCTGATCGTGGGTGCCGGGCTTGCGGGCCTGTTTCTGGCTCTGCGACTTGCACCGCGCAAATGCACGGTCATCTGCCCTGCTCCCGTTGGTCAGGCGTCGTCCTCAACATGGGCACAAGGTGGCCTGGCAGCAGCGCTCGCACCGGACGATTCTCCGGAAGAGCATGCGCGCGATACCGTTCTGGCGGGCGACGGCCTTGTCGATCCGGTCACGGCGCAACTCATTGCCGAAGCTGGTCCGCTGCGCGTGCGTGATCTGATAGAACTTGGCGTACCGTTTGACCGGACGGCAGAAGGCGCACTCGCGCTGTCTCTTGAAGCTGCTCACAGCAAGGCACGGGTCGCGCGTGTGGCCGGTGATCTGGCAGGCCGCGCCATTATGGAGGCGCTGTCAGCAGCCGCCGCAGCTGCTGACCATATCGAAATCATCGACGGTCTTAAGGCGATTGGCCTGCTGTCAGGCAGCAAAAAGAATGTGGCGGGCGTCCTTGTGCGCGATAGCGAAGGTGAAGTCTCTCCGATCTACGCCAGAGAAACCGTATTCTGTACGGGCGGCTCAGGCGGCCTATTCCGCATCACGACCAATCCACGCGAATCCCGCGGCGATGCCGTGGCCATGGCTTATGAAGCGGGCGCCCTCGTCGCCGATCTGGAGTTCGTGCAATTCCACCCGACGGCGATCGACATTGACCGCGACCCTGCTCCGCTAGCCACTGAAGCGTTGCGCGGCGAAGGCGCAAAACTGATCAATAAAGACGGTACGCTCTTTATGCCGCGTCACGACCCGATGGGCGAACTTGCGCCACGTGACCGGGTCGCGCGCGCTGTCCACATCGAAGCACTGTCGGACGGAAAAGCCTTCCTCGATACGCGCGATGCCATCGGTGATGAAATCGAAGAGCATTTCCCGACCGTCTATTCTACCTGCATGTCAGCCGGCATTGACCCGCGCATTGATCCGATCCCGGTCGCGCCTGCAGCGCATTATCATATGGGCGGCATTGTCACCGACCTGTGGGGGCGAACCAGCCTGAAAGGCCTTTCCGCGTGTGGCGAGTGCACCTCTACAGGCGCGCATGGCGCAAACCGTCTCGCCTCCAACTCCCTTCTGGAAGCGGTCGTCTATGCTGCGCGTATTGCCGACCGGCTTAAAGGAAGCGATCTGCCAGAGCTCGACGACACCGCTAAAGGCATCTCACCACCTGATCTGGACGATGCGACGCTGCAAACGCTCCGGGCTCGCATGGCGGCCGAATGCGGCGTCGTGCGCGATGGCAAGGGCCTAGCAGCGCTGCTTGATTGGATCATCGAGCAAGCTGAAGAGTTCCCAGCAGGACTGGTGCCGCGCGCACTCGTAGTCAGCGAACTAATCGTCCGCTCTGCCCTGCGACGCGAAGAGAGCCGCGGCGGACATTTCCGGTTCGATTTCCCGGACACATCAGATACGCCGAAGCGGACCTTTCTCTATAAAGGACAGGCCGGACCTGTTTTCATCGATCCGCCGACCAGCAACGCTTAGAGGAGACCGAGTTTGACCTCATTCATCCCACCCCTTCCCGATATCGTTCTGGAACCGATTGTCCGACTCGCGCTGAGCGAAGATCTGGGCCGCGCGGGCGATCTGACGACGGATGCAACGATCCCGCCTGATACGAACATGGCCGTGAATATTGTGGGCCGTAAGAACGGCGTGATCGCAGGTCTTGATGCCGCCAGCCTTGCTCTGCGTATGATCGATACGTCCGTCTCTCTGGACATTGCAACACCCGATGGCGCAGCAGTAGCCCCGGGTCAGGTCGTGGCAAGACTGAACGGCTCTGCCCGTTCCATTCTGACTGCAGAACGCACCATGCTGAACTTTATGGGGCGTCTTTCCGGCATTGCCACACTCACCCGCGAGTTTGTCTCCCGCATTGACGGCTCTGACGCCAAAATCGTTTGCACGCGCAAAACCACGCCTGGACACCGCGCCGTTGAAAAGCGCGCCGTGCGTTGCGGCGGCGGCACCAGCCACCGCTATGGTCTCGACGATGCCATCATGATCAAGGACAACCATATCGCGGCGTGCGGCAGCATTACGGACGCTCTGAAGCGTGCGCTGGACTATGCCGGCCATCTGCGGATGGTCGAAATTGAGGTCGATACACTCGACCAGCTTGAAGAGATCATTCCTCTGAAGCCACATGCGGTGCTTCTGGATAATATGTCCTGCGACAATCTTCGCGAGGCGGTCCGCATGGTTGGCGGGGCCTTCACGACAGAAGCTTCCGGCGGAGTAAATCTGGACACTGTTGCCGAAATCGCTTCCACAGGCGTTGATTTCATTTCGGTTGGCGCGCTGACGCACTCTGCGCTGAACCTCGACCTCGGCATGGATGCCGCCTGATGAGGCTTTTCAAAAAAGCTGATTGCAAAGCCCGCAGAGCACCTTAACCTGTTCACTCAAACAGGGGATGGAACGAACATATGAGTGAAGCTCGGGGACGCAAAAGCATCTTCATCACCGGCGCCGCATCAGGCATTGGCGCCGAGACAGCACGCTTCTTTGCAAAAAAGGGCTGGTTCGTCGGACTTTACGACATTGACGAGCGCGGCCTCGAAGACATTTCCGACGAAATTGGCAAACAGAACTCTCTCAGCGGCGTTCTAGACGTGCGCGACCGTGACGCGTGGAATACCGCGATGCGGGACTTTGGCGAAGCCACTGAGCGTCAGATGAATGTACTCTTCAACAATGCCGGTATCGGTAGCTTTGGCTGGATGGAGACGATCGCACCGGAAGAATCCGACCGCATGATCGATGTGAACCTGAAAGGCGTCGTCAATGGCGTCTATGCCTCCCTGCCTTATCTGAAAGAAACCCGCGGCGCCCGCATCATCAATACAGCCTCCACAGCGGGCATAGCAGGCTCCCCACAGCTGGCGGTGTATTCAGCCACCAAATTTGCGGTGCGCGGGCTGACAGAAGCCCTGGATCACGAATTTTCTGACTTTGACGTGAAGGTTTGTTGCCTGCTTCCATGGTTCGTCGACACGCCAATTCTCGATAGCGCCGGCCAGCAAGGCACGAACCGCTTCATGAAGGACGAACTGCTTGCCAGCGGTTTGAACGTTTACCCGGTTTCCATGGCGGCAGAAAAAGTCTGGGAAGCGGCCCACGGCAAACAGATGCATTATCTTGTTGGCAAGGATGCAGAACGCGCGCGCTTCGCGAAGCGTTTCTTCCCCGGCATGCTGAAAAAGCGCATTGCGCGCACTATGCCCAAAAGAGAAAGCTGACCGCGGCAGGCCGGGTCAGCTTTCAGAAAAACTGATTTTCAGATCAGATGATCAGGTAGAGCGCTCATTGCGCTCACGAACCTCTGCCCACTCACGACCGCGCGGGAAGCGGTAGAAAATGTGCGTACCGATCGTTTTGGTGTGAACCAGATGACGGTTCCAGACCGGATCAACATAGTCTGTGTGATAGTGCGTCGCAGAACCTGTCAGAGGCTGGTTGAGCTCCATCATGACGTGGGACGCCACATCCTGCGCACGGCGCCACAGACGACCACGTGCTGGGTGACGATCCATTGCGCCATCACATGTGAAGCTGAACTGACAACCTGTGCTGCGCTCAGAACCTTGGAACACAACCTCGCATACGGAGTTAGGATAGCGGTGGTCACGTACACGGTTTACGATCACTTCTGCTACGGCAATCTGACCAAGGATCGGTTCAGAGCGCGCTTCGTAGTAGATCGCAGTGGACAGGCACTCATGCTCTTGCTGTGTCTGTTCGGCCATCTCGAGGTGAGACGGGTCGAAAGACGCATACGCCTCGAGCGCAGCCATATCGCGATAGCGCTGGCTGTAGCGGTCTGTTGCAGCACCAGGTGCACGATTGAGCGCATACTCAACTGTGCGAATCCATTCTGTGTCGAGGACAGCAGAATCAGAATCGGCCTCAACAGGCGCACGTGTTTCGATACGTGAAGCGAGATAGCGTGCATCCTCACGGAATTCTGCACGTTGTGTTTCGGTCTCAACGCGGCCAGCAAGAGTCGGGAGCGCAATCGCAGCCGTCACTGCGCAAGCGGAAATCGCGATTCCGCGCGCAAGCGTAGAGCGTTGCTCTCGATCAGACATAGTTGACCACCATGACGTCACTCGGCCCCAAGGCGACCGCTGACGTAATCCCTTACGGGAAGAAGTCTTAAATAAGGTTAACATTTAAGTTATAACCCCAGCTAATCTTTAACCCGTCTTAATGTTTTATTCTGTTCAGACGGGTGGACTGACAATTACAAAACTGGTGCCAGTCGCCTCCAAAGTCAGGTGTAGATATCCATTTTCCTCGCTTTTGCAAGATATTAGGAGTCGCACCTCATTAACATCACGAAATCTTCACGTGTTTAGGGCCTGTATCGGCCAAGACCAGCTGGCGAATACTAAGCCAATACATTCGTCATAACTTGACGAAAGAATTCCATAAAATTCCATAAATTCAGTCGGCTACAGCGGCATAATTTTCGCCCGTCGAGCGAAGCCATGTGCAAGCTCAGCATACCTGCCAGCGACCTGATGCAAAAACGGCGCACTGTAAAAAATTACCGTGCGCCGCTGTTTGTGAAACCTGAAACGACCCGCAATCTACGATTTCAGTACCGCGTGAGCCGCTGCGAGTCGCGCAATTGGCACACGATAAGGTGAGCAGGAGACATAATTCAGCCCGGCATTGTGGCAGAAGATGACTGAGGCAGGATCGCCGCCATGCTCGCCGCAGATACCAAGCTTGATATCAGGGCGTGTTGCCTTGCCGCGTTCCACACCGATCTTGACCAGCTCGCCAACACCTTCCTGATCCAGCGTCACAAACGGGTCTTTCTCATAGATGCCCTTGTCTTCGTAAGCTGTGAGGAAGCGACCAGCATCGTCACGGCTGATGCCGAGCGCAGTCTGCGTCAGGTCGTTCGTACCGAATGAGAAGAACTCTGCGTCCTCTGCAATCTCACCGGCTTTGAGGGCTGCACGAGGCAGCTCGATCATTGTACCGACGAGGTAATCAACAGACGTACCGGCTGCAGCGAAGACTTCTTTAGCCATCGCATCGACGCGGTCTTTCAGGATTGAAAGCTCTTTCTTCGTCGCAACCAGAGGGATCATGATCTCAGGAACCGGCTTGAAGCTGGTCTCTTTCGCAACCTGCAGAGCCGCTTCAAAGATCGCACGCGCCTGCATCTCATAGATCTCAGGGTATGTGATGCCGAGACGGCAACCACGATGACCAAGCATTGGGTTGGATTCAGAAAGCTCTTCTGCACGTGCTTTCAGGTCTTCAGCGTCGAGGCCTGTGCCTTTAGCCACTTCAGCAATGTCTTCATCCGTATGCGGGAGGAATTCGTGCAGAGGCGGGTCAAGCAGACGGATCGTGCAAGGACGATCTTCCATGATCGAGAAGATTTCTACGAAGTCGTCACGCTGGAATGGCAGAAGCTTCGCAAGCGCTTCCTTGCGGCCAGCCGTGTCAGATGCGAGGATCATCGCGCGAACAACAGGAATACGCTCAGCGTCGAAGAACATGTGCTCTGTACGGCAGAGGCCAATGCCTTCTGCGCCGAAAGATTTCGCCGTGCGAACGTCTTCCGGTGTTTCAGCGTTCGTGCGGACTTTCAGCGTACGAACACGGTCTGCCCATTCCATCAGCTGACCGAAGTCACCTGAGAGGTCTGGTTCAATCATGTCGACTTCGCCCATCAGGACCTGACCGGCAGCACCATCAACCGTGATGACATCGCCTTCGCGAACTTCACGGCCGAATACGCGGAACACGCCTTCAGCTTCTTTGATCTGCATTTCGCCTGCGCCACACACACATGGACGGCCCATGCCACGCGCAACAACAGCGGCGTGAGATGTCATACCGCCGCGAGACGTAACAATCGCCTGCGCCGCGTGCATGCCGTGAATGTCTTCAGGGCTTGTTTCCTGGCGGACAAGGATAACCTTGTGACCGTCAGCCGCCATTTCAGCAGCTTTATCAGACGAGAACACAACTTTACCAACAGCCGCGCCCGGAGACGCTGGCAGGCCCTGCACGAGCATGTCACGTGTCGCATCCGGAGAGATTGTCGGGTGAAGAAGCTGGTCAAGCTGAGCCGGCTCGAGGCGCAGAACGGCTTCGTCCTCGCTGATCAGGCCTTCAGCAGCCATGTCGACAGCGATCTTCAGCGCCGCACCAGCCGTACGCTTACCGTTACGGGTTTGCAGCATATAGAGAATGTTGTTCTCAACCGTGAACTCGATGTCCTGCATGTCGCGGTAATGGCTTTCGAGTGTCTGTGCGACCTCGATAAGCTGCTCGTAGACCGCTGGCATTTCTTCTTCGAGAGAAACGAGATCGGAGTTGATCTTCTCAGCGCGCGCTTTGGAGATCGGCGCTGGTGTACGGATGCCCGCAACAACGTCCTCACCCTGCGCGTTCACGAGGAACTCGCCATAGAACATGTTTTCGCCGGTAGACGGGTCACGTGTGAACGCAACGCCTGTCGCGGACGTGTCGCCCATATTACCGAACACCATGGACTGTACGTTTACCGCTGTACCCCATTCCTGTGGAATGTCGTTCAGCTTGCGATACAGGATCGCGCGGTCGTTCATCCATGAACCGAATACAGCAGAGACAGCACCCCAGAGCTGTTCCATCGGGTCTTCCGGGAACGGCTTGTCAGAGAGCTTCGCAACAGCCGCTTTGTACTGCTTGATAACGTCCATCCAGTCTTCAGCAGAGAGCTGCGTGTCGACGTCGAATTCGTTCTGCTCTTTATACGTGTCGAGGATGTGCTCGAACTCGTGGTGCGGCAGGTCCAGAACAACGTTGGAGTACATCTGGATGAAGCGGCGATAGCTGTCGAATGCGAAACGGCGGTCGCCAGACAGTTCAGCCAGACCTTCAGCCGTCTTGTCGTTCAGGCCAAGGTTCAGAACAGTGTCCATCATGCCTGGCATGGAGGCACGCGCACCGGAGCGGACAGACACGAGAAGCGGGTTAGACGCTTCACCGAATTTCTTACCGGTTTTCTCTTCCAGATCGATCAAAGCAGCTTCAACCTGCCCTGCCAGCGTGTCCGGATATTTCTCGCCGAGTTTGTAGTACTCTGTGCAGACTTCTGTGGTGATTGTGAAACCAGGAGGCACCGGCAGGCCGAGCTTCGCCATTTCAGCGAGGTTGGCGCCTTTACCACCAAGCAGGTTTTTCATGCTCGCTTCGCCGTCTGAATCACCGCCACCGAAGGCGTAGACCCAACGAACGTCTGTAACCTGTTCTGCAAGCTTACTCATAAAACTCGTCCCCTAACCTTCTATTTTTGTAAAGTCCGCTACTTGGCCAAGCACGGATCTGATTTGTGAAAGCAGATACAGCCTGTTTTGCCGCACTGCAACATCATCTGCATTCACTGTGACATGGTCGAAGAATGCATCGATTGGTCCACGTAAACTACTCAAAACACCCATTGCCGCTTCAAAGTCTTCTGCCGCAAGAGCAGCCCCGGCTTTAGTTTCGCCATCCTGAAGCGCGGCGAACAAGTCTTTTTCCTGACTTTCCGTCAGTAATTCGGGATTGACCGTTCCTTGGTAGGTGGTGCCGTCTTTTTTCTCTTCTGCTTTCAGAATGTTCGCGGCTCGCTTGAATCCAGCGAGCAGGTTCGCGCCATCATCACTGCTGAGGAAAGACTGAAGCGCATCAACACGGTTGGTGATCGCAACGAGGTCATCTTCGCCAAGCGCGAACACAGCGTCGATCAGATCATGGCGTTTGCCCTGATCGCGCAGATATTGCTTCAGACGGTCTGCGAAGAATGAGAGGAGATCAGCATTGACCTGCGTGTCCTTTGTCAGCGCGAGACGAACATTGTTCTCCAGAACGATACGGACTACGCCCAGCGCAGCACGACGAAGCGCAAACGGGTCTTTGGACCCTGTCGGTTTTTCATCAATCGCCCAGAAGCCAACCAGAGTGTCCAGCTTGTCTGCCAGCGCAACGGCAATCGAGACTGACTCAGACGGTACAGCGTCGGACGGGCCTTGCGGCTTATAGTGATCACGGATCGCATCAGCGACAGCCTGTGGCTCGCCCTGCTTCTGCGCATAATAACGGCCCATCACGCCCTGAAGCTCAGGGAATTCATAGACCATCTCTGACACGAGATCAGATTTAGAGAGACGCGCAGCCCGTTCAGCCAGCGCAGGATCAGCGCCAACCTTCGGCGCGAGCTCTCTGGCAAGCGCAGCAACACGCTCCACCTTGTCAGCAATCGTGCCGAGCTCTTTTTTGAAGTCGATGGTTTTGAGCTTCTCGCCCATTTCTTCGAGCGGCGTTGCAAGGTCATTATCCCAGAAGAAACGGCCATCATTCAGGCGCGCTGAAAGAACGCGGGAGTTGCCCTCGGCAATCTTCTTGCCGCCATCCTTCGCAGAGATGTTTGCCACCACGACAAAGTTTGGCGCGAGGCCGCCCGTCTTAGGGTCTCGTACGGCAAAGTATTTCTGGTGCACACGCATGGACAGCTGGATGACTTCCTCAGGCAGATCGAGGAAAGCAGGGTCCATCTCACCGAGCAGAACCACAGGCCATTCAGCAAGGCCGGTCACTTCTTCCAGGAGACCGATATCCTCAACCAGCTCGAGGCCCGCATCCGCGCAGACCTTTTGCGCGTCGGCGTGAATTTTTGAACGACGCGCCTCGCGGGAGAGCATCACATGCCCCTCACCTTCGAGCGCAGACTTATAGCTGTCAGCGTCGGTTACTGCGAATGGACCGCGGCCATGCACACGGTGACCTTCGGTTTCATTACCTGACGCGAGACCATCAATTTCAAACGGAACCACGTTACCGCCGAACACACAGACAATGCGTTGCAGCGGACGCACCCAGCGCAGATCGCCCGTGCCCCAGCGCATGGATTTCGGCCAATGGAAGCCACGAATGACGGACGGCACGATCTCCGCGATAATGTCAGTCGCCGCACGGCCCGGTGTCTCGATGACAGCGACGTAGAAGTCGCCCTTTTTCGGGTCGGACTTGATCTCAGCCTGATCGATTGATGTGAGACCAGCGCCGCGCATAAAGCCCTCTACGGCTTTTTCCGGCGCGCCCACTTTCGGACCTTTACGTTCTTCGCGCACGTCAGCGGATTTCTCAGCCAGATCATTGACGACAACCGTCAAGCGGCGCGGACCGCCGAGCGTCTCAACAGCGCCGAATTCCAGACCTGCGCCAGACAGCTCCTTTTTGATCGCCTCCCCCAGATCGGACTCGGCTTTCGCCTGCATACGGGCCGGGATTTCTTCACAAAAGAGTTCGAGCAAAAGCTGGGGCATAGAAACACGTTTCAGCTGGATGGATTTGCACTCGGATTAGCGCCTCAAGACAGAAATGCAATGCATAGAATGGAGCATGTGCCATGAAAGCGCACACTGTGACAAATCAGTACGGTATTTTTTGCCGGAAACGGACAATTTTTTTGGTTTTCTTGAAACTGAAAATGGGGCTGACGCGTTTCGTACGCATCAAACATTCCAATTTGTTCAGGAGGAAATGATGGAACAGCAGAGCCTTAGCGCGTCCGCGAAGGACGACAAACACGAGATCGAGCCGTCTGACAATGACAAACTCAAAGATCCAAAGAAAACGTGGGATATCGTAGACGAGGAAGGCGATGAATCCTTCCCGGCGAGCGACCCGCCAGCCAACTATTGAATTGAAACTCAGCCGGGACGCGTCCCGGCTGAATTCGTTTGAGACCTAGACCTCGATATTGCGAATGTCATCCACCTGATAGGTCAGCGGCTCGGCGTCATCGCCATGCGCGATCGTTACGTAAGACCCGTGAAGTATCTGGTGGTCTGCGAGCTTATAAAGCGGCTCATCCGGACCTTCGTCCTCTTCGTCATAGTGAAAATGCCAATGACTGCCACGATGGGTCAGAAGCCCGTCGGCTGCAAGCGCGTCATCAGGGTGGAAACGTTTCACCGTGCAATGCTTCTTCACATCGCGCCAGGCATCGACATCCAGCTTCGCGTCATTGTTGAGCGGTGCCACGATGACATAGCCCTGATCACGGTCTCCTTCCGGAAAACCCGGATTACGCGCCAGTCTGAGAACAATCTGTTTGAGCTGCATCTGATTTCCTCCGGTCAGCTTATCCATATAAAATATATGGCCATTATTCGCATTGCGGAAGTGCGACCAAAAGGACGCTCCGAGACCTCATTTTGGCAAACACGCCAAACAGGCCTTTCCCTATCCGCAGTTCAATGTAGTCTGCTACAAAACGCGACAAAAAAAAGCGCGTCCATCGGGAGGACATTATGAGGCAATCATTTGTGAAGCAGAGCCTGCTGGCATCTGCGGTTTTCGTGCTGGTGGGGCTTCCGGTTGCGGCTCAAACAGACAATGGCGCACCCGATGAGACGCTGCCTGGCCGCGCCGTCTATGAAAACTTTTGTCAGATGTGCCATGAAAACGCAGCCGACGAGCGCGCCATTCCATTCGATCAGCTGGTCAATCTGCCCCGCCAACAAATTGAAGCGGCACTGGGCGAAAATGGCCTCATGGCCCCTATGGCGGCGTCTCTCACGGCAGACGAGACAAACGACTTGATTGATTATCTTGTCTCTGGACAAGCTATCGAACAGGATCAGTCCGCGTGGACGGACGCGTTCATGTGCGCTGAGGACAATCGCACGGTTGACCTGACCGGCCCTGAAACATGGACAACGTTCGGTGTGAATACTGAAGGCTGGCGCTATATCTCCGAAGAGGCGTCGGGCCTGACCCAGAACGATATTCGCAATCTTGAGATCAACTGGGTGATTGGTGAACCGGACGGCTTTCAGATGAGCGTTGCCACGGCAAATGTTGGTGACACGCTATTCTATGCTGGCGGTGGAAACCTATCTGCGCTCGATCAGGACACGGGCTGCGTAAGATGGACGTATCGCTTTGGCGAGCAGACGCGCTCTCCCCTCACCTATGGCGAGGTCGCAGGGCAGAAGGCGATCCTGTTCGTCGCAAATGAACGCATGATCCACGTTGTGAATGCCGAAACCGGAGAGCTGATCTGGCAGGCAGACGGTCAGCCCCTGCGCGGTGATGGCGGTGATATTCGCCCCGGCGTCGTTCTGCACGAAGATAAAGTGCTCGTGCCGATCTCGGCGTCCGGCGTGTTTCCGAACGTCGAAAGCTGCTGCACCGGCCATGGCGCTCTGGTTGTTCTAAACGCGGAAGACGGCTCCCATCTCTGGGAATACCACACTATGGAAGAGTCCTCGCCGAATGGTCTCTTCAATGATCTCGGCCAGCCGCAGCAAGGCCCGTCCGGCGCGCCGATCTGGTCCCAGCCGACGGTCGATGTTTCGCGCAATCGCGTACTCGTCACGACGGGTGAGAATACCTCTCTTCCTGCGACCAATACATCAGATGCGATCATCGCACTGGACCTCAACACCGGCGAACCGGCCTGGCTGTTTCAGGCCATGGTGGGCGATGCATGGAACGCACATTGCCGAGGCACTGATGAAACCTCCGGCCCGAACTGCCCGTGGCACTGGGACGAGTATAATATCGGCCGCGACTTCGACTTTGGCGGCGCCGCAGTCATCGTTACCTCCGAGATCGACGGCGAAAGCGTTGATCTGGTGCTGGCGGGCCAGAAATCCGGCCATTTATGGGCGCTACGCGCAGATGATGGCACGCTTGAATGGGCGCAACGTATCGGTCAGGGCACAGCGCTTGGCGGCAATCACTGGGGCATTGCAACCGATGGCAAGACGGTCATCCTGACGATCAATGATCCTGTCCGTCCCGGCGCCCCAACGCCCCGCCCGGGTGTGTTCGCGTTCAATGTCAGTGATGGCACACCACTCTGGGAGTATAGCGCTGAGGCAGACTGCGATGACGGCCGCGGCGAACGGCTGGTCCGTTGCGAGAGCCTGTTCGGCTTTTCAGCAACGCCGCTCATCGTCGGCAGCTCGGTGATTGCAGGCACGCTGGATGGGAAGCTGTTCGCCTTCG
Source organism: Ponticaulis sp. (assembly GCA_002723155.1). Classification (GTDB taxonomy): domain Bacteria; phylum Pseudomonadota; class Alphaproteobacteria; order Caulobacterales; family Hyphomonadaceae; genus Ponticaulis. Next base: position 218,992 of record PBNO01000015.1, read on the forward strand.
ATATCGCGACAGGTGACCTCCTGAATGAGATCGACACGACTGTCCCTCTCACCTCAATCAATGGTCTTCCGGTTCAGGGCGGATCGATTGATAGCCATGCCATTTCTGCAGCGCAGGGTATGATCGTTACAGGCTCGGGTTATGCACGCTTCGGTCAGAATACCGGCAATGCACTAATTGCAGTTCGACCTGCAGAGAATTAACCGCGGGTCATTGAAAGAACTGGCCGGCTACTGTTAGCGTCGCTGCGGGACAAATTTCAAACCGCAGGGACGCACTCATGAGCTACCGGATCAAATCCGCTATTGTCACACTCGCATCAATCGGAGCGCTAGGCTTTAGCGCGCATGCATCCGACGTCGTCCGTTCAGCATGTGAAGCTGACGCCGCAAACGGCTATTACAACTGCAACTGCGTCGTAGACCGCTATAGTGCAGCTGCCTCAGGCCTCAATGCAGAGCAAACATCTGCACTTGCTGATCTTTATGCCAACACAATGGGCGACACGGCCGCGGCTATGCGTTTTGCGGAGGTCAGCCCTTCAGTCATGATGACACTGCCACTGGACGCGGTCGGCGATACCATTGAAGCCTGCATGGCGACCAATTTCGAAGAAACAATCGCTGCTGCAGAAGCCGAGGCGGAAGCGCTCGAAGACTATGCTGATGCCGTAGAAGCCGCTGAAGACGAGCGCGTCGCCGCCATAGGCACCGCCGACGCACCGCCTGAAGTGACTAATCCTTCCGCCACCAACCCTCTCGCCGGAGAGGCCGGTGCACGCGCGGCCACGGAGTTTCGTGACATCGTGATTGCTGACTGCATGAGTTTTGGAAATTCGCCGGGGTATTGCGGCTGTCACGCGGATGAGACCGCAGAGCTTATGACCGCAGAACAACGCCGCGCCTATTTCGTTTCAAGCAAGGTGAATCTGCGCGCTCAGGACGGCGAAGTCGACTGGAACGACGTTGATGCTGTCGCCGCCGAAGAACTTGGCACGACCGAGCGACAGGTCCGTGATTATCAGGCACAATGGAACCATATGGTGCAGTCCCAGCCTTATCTCGACATCACCTATGCCTGTCAGGCCTACCGCTAACGCGGCAGGCCTTTAAGCCGACGCTTTACTGTCTACATGCTGCAGTATTCAGATTCAGCCTCAATCAGCTCAGCCATAGGGCCAAGGCCGATTTCTTCTCGGGCCGCGTCAACCTGAGCAGTGCTGGCCATAGTAGCCGGCACCCAGGCACCGTTTTCGCACTGGCCTGCCGTACCATATTTCTGCGGCTCGCCGCTCGCAGCCATGACGTCGTCATGAAACAGAGCATACGAATACGAGTTGATATCGTAATTCACCGCATATGGCTCGAAGACGCTAAGCGTGCTGCGCTTGAATGCCAGATCGCGTGAGTTTGCGACGATATCAAATGCGATGGACATGGTGACCGAGCCAGCTTCGGCTATTCCGTCCCAACCTACGCGGCGAACATGCGCTTGCAGCTCAGATGTCGCTTGCGCTGCAGTCGAGGCAAAGAACGGATCGACAAGATCAAGAAATTGCTCGCGATCTTCCATCGTCATCTGCTCGCTCATCATGATTTCGCTGACGACAATGCCGGGATATTCAGCGACCATAGCGATACGCGCGATATCAGCCGCAAGTTCAACATTGGCGTCATGACGACGCTCAAACTCACCGGCGAGGTAGCGGGCATTTGCCGACACGTCCTGTGCGTGGGCCGTCGAAGCCATGCTGACGGAGGACACGGCAAGTGCGCCAATCAGAAAGGTCGAGGTCAGAAACTTTTTGAGCATTTAGGGCTCCATCCTGTGTTCAGTGATGAGGCGAACATGCCTGAACCCGTCTGAACGCACTGCAACGATTTGAACCGGCTGGCGTTCAGCTTCAGATCACTCCTCGCCGGGCGTGACTTTACCACGAAGTGACTTCACTTCACCGCGCTGTTTCTTGGCCTGAATGCGGCGACGGATCGCGCCTTTGGACGGTCGCGTGGCGATCCGCTTTTTCGGCACAACAAGTGCCTGCTCGATCATTTCTTTCAGACGTTCGCGGGCGATTTCGCGGTTGCGCGCCTGACTGCGCGTATCCTGCACCTGAATGACAATCGCCCCATCCAGCGTCCATTTACGACCGGCCACGCGCTTCAGACGACGCTTCACCGGCTCTGGCAAAGACGGGCTGGAGGCGGCTTCAAAACGCAATTCCACCGCAGACGACACCTTGTTCACATGCTGCCCACCGGCGCCAGAAGCGCGAACGAACTGCTCGGTCATCTCCCAGTCCTGAATGGATATGTCATTATTGATGCGCAGCATATTAAATCGGCTTCCGGTTCAATCAGGTAAAACCGCGTCCAGAACCATAAAGGTTGGGAAGCAGCTATTCTGCTCATATTTACGCGGGTTGAGCACTTTCAGTTTCTCTGCGGGCTTTGTCTCATGAATTCCGCGTAGCTGAAAACCCGCTGACAGGATCGGGTTCACGATCTCGTCAAATGAGCGGTAATAATCATGCACTTCGACAGGTTCGCCGCCAAACCCTTTCCAGACTGCGCTGCACAGGTGTACCCCGAACGCACTCGGCGGCTGATACCATTCGTAAGCGCCCATCGGATGCTGAACAGTCATCACCAGACGTCCTTGCGGCTTTAAGAGGCGCCTAAATTCGGAAAGTGGCACTGACCAGTCACGAACGTAGTCAATCGCGAGCGATGAGACGACAAGGTCAAAGCTCTGGTCTGCAAGATTGGTAAGTGGCCGCGCGAGGTCAGAGACGAAGCACTTCGCCCTATCGGCTGTGGTGCGCTTTGCGATTTCCACCATGTTTGGGCTGACATCAAAAGCCGTAGCGCTGGCCGCGCCTTTATAGAGCAGGTCACGGCTCAGAAAGCCCGGCCCGCAACCGGCATCAAGAATATGCAGCCCTGCGACGTCGCCAATGACATTCCGAATTGCAGGATGCTCGTTATAGCCGTTCTCCGCCTTGGTTTCGGCGATGGCAGCATAACGCTCTGCCAGAGCATCATAGGCCGCAAGGGCAATCGGTGCATTGTCTGACATAAGCGTCCCCCAACCTGTTAAACTTAAGGATGTGGCCGCGAAATGCCGTAGCGCCGTGCCATCACCTCAAGCAGGTCATCCTTATCATTCACAAAGTGAACGCCATTGGCTTCTTTCACCGGCAGGCCGTCTTCAACCGCACCATAGAGCACCAGCGCAGGAAGATTCTGATTGTCCTCGCCCAGCAGATCCACAACGTCTTTGCGAGGTCGGGGCCATTTCAGGCGACGAACCTCAATCTTCTCTGCAAGCTCCGGAAAAGCAGACATGACGCCCTCAAGCAGGACGCAATGCTCGCAGTAAAAGAGATCTCCGCCATGCGCGGGATCGGCATAATCGGTCTGTAGAATGAAAAGCACGTCTTTTGGATCAGACACGGGACGCATCCTTCTTACGGAGTTCACTTTGAGAGCGCTGAAGGACGTGCAGGCGTTTAAGCTGCGCGCTCGTCTTCCTGCTTCGCCCAGAGTTCTGCCGCGCCGCGTGCAAGGTCACGCACACGCGCAATGAACGCCTGACGCTCGGTTGGAGAGATCGCGCCGCGCGCATCAATCAGGTTAAACGTGTGAGATGCTTTCAGCGCATAGTCATAGGCTGGCAGAGGTTTGCCCGCTTCACGCAGCGCGTTGGACTGCATTTCGCAATCAGCGAACCAGCGCTTCAGCATGTCGACATTGGAATGCTCGAAATTGAACGCGGACTGCTGCTTCTCGTTTTCGAGGAACACATCGCCATAAGAAAGCGGGTTCGGGCTGTCCGGATCGTTGAATGGCAGCTCATAGACATTGTCGACGCCGAAGACATACATTGCGAGGCGCTCAAGACCGTAAGTCAGCTCACCGGAGACCGGGCGTACATCAAGGCCGCCAACCTGCTGGAAGTATGTGAACTGGCTGACTTCCATACCGTCACACCAGACTTCCCAGCCAAGGCCCCATGCACCAACGGTCGGGTTTTCCCAGTCATCCTCAACAAAGCGGATATCGTGGATTTCCGGGTCGATACCGATGGCATAAAGGCTCTCAAGATAGAGATCCTGAATGTTGATCGGGTTCGGCTTCAGAATGACCTGAAACTGGTAGTAATGGCCAAGACGGTTCGGGTTCTCACCATAGCGCGCATCTGCCGGACGGCGCGATGGCTGCACATAAGCCGCGTTCCAGTTCTTCGGGCCAAGCGCGCGCAGAACCGTACCAGGATGCAGCGTACCCGCGCCGACTTCCATGTCGTAAGGCTGCAGAATGGCGCAACCTTTCTCCGCCCAGTATGCCTGAAGCGTGAGAATGATGTCCTGAAAGGATTTCGGTTTGTCTGCGGTTACGATTGCCATCTGAGCCTCTGAGAAATTCGCGCGGAAGCTAGCCGCAAGCGCGTGCGGTTACAAGGCCTGATCTTAGCGGCGCGGCAACGCATGCAATGCCCGCCATGGCGCGGTCTGGTGATACACGCTGCCCGCATAGCCTTAACATTAGGCACAATCTTTTTGTGATGAAAGAAATAGCGGCACACTTTCCCTTAAACACGCCAAACGTGTTGCGCTGCAGCAGGTTTGGGCGCCGACTTCTAGTCACTTCGCGGGACATTTCTTTTTCAGCTTGATCGTCGCCCGCGCAACTACTCGCAGGGAAGCATCATGTCAGATATCAACACCGAAATCCTGAACGGCATTTCACGCCGCTCCTGGCTCAAAATGGCCGGCATTGGCGCGGGCGCAGCCGGCATTGGTCTGCTCTCGGGCTGCTCGCAGGCAACAGCCGATACAGAAACCGTAGCTGCCGTCGCGCCCGATCCGGACGCATTGGCCATCATGTCTTCGAACGAAAACCCGTTCGGCCCGTCACCTATGGCGATGGAAGCCATGCGCGCGGAGGTCGGCAATATCTACCGCTACTCCGGCCCGCTGCTTCAGGAATTCGGCGAGATGATCGCTGAACGTGAAGGCGTTTCACCTGATCAGGTTCTGATCACCAACGGCTCAACGCCGCTGCTCGCTGCCTACTCACAATGGGCCACCATGAATGACAAGACAGTCCTGACCTCCGCTGTCACCTATGAAGGCGTGCCACGCGTGGCAGAGGCCTATGGTACAAATGTCATTTATACGCCGCTCGACGCAGATCTCGGCTATGACATGGCTGCCATCGAAGCGCAGGTTGCGCCGGGTATGGCTGTCTATCTGTGTAACCCGAACAACCCGACGGGCCGCACGATTGATCCGGTCGTGCTGGACGCCTTCGTCGATTCAGTGTCCGCGCAGGGCATCCCGGTCTTCATCGACGAAGCCTATCTGGACATGTCTGAAGACTATCCAGCTGGCGTGATGACGAAATATGTGCAGATGGGCCGTCCGGTTATCGTCGCCCGCACCTTCTCAAAAATCTATGCCATGGCTGGTCAGCGCATTGGCTATGCGCTCATGCCTGCGGATATGGCGATGGAATGGCGCGGCTATGGGCATCTCTCCAGCGTGAACCATCTCGGCCTTGTCGCGGCTAAAGCGTCACTTCTGGATACAGCCTATTTCGAAGAAATGCGCGCCAAAACGAAAGCCGGTCGCGACCGGCTCATCGCTATGGCTGCAGACCTAGGCCGCCCGATTGCGCCAAATCCACAAGGCAGCTTCATTTATATGGATACCGGCATGAGCAATGCCGAATTTGCCAGCCAGATGCTCGACCGCGGCGTTCGTGTCGTGGGCAATCGCTGGACGGACCTGCCGCAATGGACACGCATTTGCGTCGGCCTCGATCATGAGATCGATAAATGCCACGCCGCGGCGGCCGACATTCTTACCGCGATCTGATTTTCCAGCGATCCCCATGTATCTGGACGGGCTCACGGGCCCGTCCTTTTTTATGGGCTAATGGTCAAGCGAACGCGCCGAACCGCCAAAGATTGCACGATAGATTTTCGGATGCCCGAGCATAGCGATGACCAGGCCCAATATCAGGCCTGAAATCAGCAGGAATGCGAACATCGTCTGCATGGAGCTTCTCCTTCTATGGGAAAGCTAAGCAGACGCATTGGGTCAGAATAAGGCAGGTCTAAACCCAATCGAGCGGCGCACCGCCGAGAACCGCAGCCGCCCTTTCGGTATAATCCTGCACGCCTTTGGCCTTATGCATGATCAATCCTTCGTGAAGCACAGTCTCCCCGCGCTTAAGGCCTTTACGGGCTGTCACGATCACGCGTTTGGCAGGTTCACCCGGCGCGGACCTCACCGGCAGGATTTCGATCTGCCCGGACCGGCTCATCAGATAGGCCAGAATGTCACCCAGCACCCCGGCGCGGTGGATCAGCGTAATCCGGCCCTTCGGCTTCGTGACGAACAGCATCTTCTTCAACCAGTCATTCAAGGGCACCTCTGCCATGTAGGCATGCGTGCGCCCTTCATGCGTTGAGGTTATGCGCCCGGGCTCGAAATATGGCGGGTTGGACATGACCTGATCGAACCGGTTCTCCCAATCTGCCGGAATGGTAGACACGTCCTGCTCAGCGATGCTCACACGATCAGACAAGCCATTAGCCTCAATGCCTTGCTTTGCCAGAGGCACCATCACAGCATCACGCTCCAGCCCGACAAACTCTGCTTCGGCGAGGCGCCACGCCGCAGGAAAGAGCGCACCGCCCGCACCGCATCCCATATCCAGAATGCGCTGCCCTTTGCGCCCGGACAGGCTTGCGGCAAGCAGAATGGCATCCAGCCCCGCTCTATAGCCCTTTTCCGGCTGAAAAATACGGACCTGCTCGTTGAGCAACCAGTCCTCGGTCACAAGCGACATCATTCGCCCTTCAATACGTCTTCGATCAGCGCCAGCGCAGCTGCTTTATCTTCTGAGAATACCAGCACGCGCCTTGGTATTGCCCCGATAGACCCTTCCATGCCGCTCGTGAAGCCATCCAGCACAACATGCTCAATACCGGCTTCAGTGAGACGCGTATCAATGACAGACAACTCTACGGCGTTATTCGTTCGGATTATTTCTTCCAAGCGTTTGCTTTTCCTTTTGATCTGGGCCAAGAGGTTTTCCGATCGCAAATCTTCGTAGAAGATGGCGGCGGAGTGACGCGGAGAGGATGACAGCTCTTTGTTTCGTTGGGAAGAACGCCCTATATCTGGGGTGAGTAGTAAAAAGGTTTTGATCCTTGGACGCCACGCCATTGAAAATTGATTCCGCCAACGCTTTCCAGACACTCTCCGGACTTCTGGACGATGACGTCGCCGCCGTAGAAGCGCTTCTGACGGAGCGCGCAGCGAGCCCTGTTTCTGTCATCCCTAATCTCTCCGGCTATATTGTTTCTGCTGGCGGCAAACGTCTGCGTCCTCTGATCACGCTTGCTGCGGCGAAAGCCTGCGGCGCGACTGATATGACCCCGGTCCACTGCCTGGCGGCGGCCGTTGAGTTTATTCACACAGCGACCCTGCTTCACGACGATGTCGTAGACGAATCCGATCTGCGCCGCGGCAAGCCGGCTGCGAAGAATGTCTGGGGTAATTCTGCCAGCATTCTGGTTGGCGACTTCCTGTTCGCACGCGCTTTCACGCTGATGGTTGAGACAGGCCGCCTCTCGGTTCTGGATATCCTCTCCAACGCGTCCAGCATCATCGCTGAAGGCGAAGTTCACCAGCTCGCCGTGATGGGCCAGCTGGACCTTCCGACAGAAGAATACCTTCGCATTATCGAGGCCAAGACAGCCGCACTGTTCGAGGCAGCGTCAGAATCAGGCGCGGTCTGCGCCGATGCGCCGGAAGAACAGGTTCGCGCAATGCAGGCTTACGGCAAGAACCTCGGCCTCGCCTTCCAGCTCGTTGATGACGCGCTTGATTATGGCGGAACGACCTCTGTTATCGGCAAATCAGTCGGCGACGATTTCCGCGAATGCAAAATCACGCTCCCAATCGTTATCGCGCGCCGCCGTGGCAGCGCCGACGACAAAGTCTTCTGGGATCGTGCGCTTAACCCTGAAACTCAGGAAGACAGCGATCTGGCGCACGCCATCCATCTGATCCGCTCCACTGGCGCGGCGAAGGACACGCTGGCCGAAGCCCGCTCATACGTAGAGATTGCCAAGAAGTCGCTGCAGGCTTTGCCAGCTTCGCCTTATCGCGACGCTCTGTCGTCACTGGCTGATTTCTGCGTCGACCGCGCTTACTGATTGTCCTGCTCGAGGTAACCGTTCTCGAGGGCTGACGCTCTGATCTTGCGATTGATCACGTAGAGAATCGCAAGCAGGAGCGAGAAGCCGACAAGTGCGCCGCCCACCGGAAACACGAGTGACAGGCCAGCGATCAGTGCGCCGTGCACACTCACCCAAACGTAAATCCACGCGGTCAGAGGCTGTGAAACTCTTGCCTTCAGCATGATCTGATAGACGTGCTCGCGATGCGGCTGCATCAGGTTTCGCTTACGCTGGAAACGCCAGATGAGCGTCAGAAGCACGTCCGCCAGAAACGCAATGAAAAGAGATGGCGCAATCCAGACCGAACTATGTGTGCGATCCACCCAGATGAGCACCAGCCCAGCCAGATAGAAGCCGACAAACAGCGCGCCCGCATCACCTGCGAAGAGCTTGCCGCGTCCATTCCAGAACAACAGGCCAAACAGTCCGCCAAGCAGGATGAGTGAGCAGGCGAGAATATCGTACTCGCCGGTGACGGCTGACAGGAAGGCAAGCGCTGTCGCGATTACGGCTGAAGAGCCCATAGCGAGGCCATCAGACCCGTCCATGAAGTTCACGGCGTTAGTTGTCACGATAAGCCAGGCAGCAGACCCGATCATTCCTATGACAAAGCCCGTCTCCCAGCTGTGGCGACCAAGGTCGAAATACCCAACACGCACCCCCAGCCAGGCTACGGCAAGCGCCAGAATGAGCTGAGCAACGAGCTTTGGTAAAGCGGGCAACGCCACCAGATCGTCCCAGACGCCCATGACGAACATGTAGAGGGCACCCGCGAGCAGAACGAATACGGGAATGTTCCGCCATTCCGGGTTTAGCAGAAGCACAAGAACAGTGAGAGGCACCACAGTGAAGAACACCGCAATGCCGCCAGAGGTCGGCATCGCCTTCGCCTGATCTTTTCTGTCGCCATCGGGCGCATCACGCGGACCAATACGGATCAGTAGAGCACCAAGCAGCGCAGCCAGCGGTATCGCAGCGAGCGCAGAAATCAGAGGCAATGTCAGAAACTCAGGCATAACAACCCCATAGAACCCTTTTTGCTGTACGCAGCTTAGACTAAGAGGTCAAACCCGGCAGCGCCGAGTTTCGTCTCTGCCACCCAGAATGTCGGGGATTGATCACGGATGACACTCGCCGCATGGCGAGCCGCCTGCTCATCCGCGAACAGCGCAAAGCACGTGGCACCGGAACCGGACATTGCGACGAACCGGGCCCCGGTTACCGCCTGAAGACGCTCGAGCAGGTCGCCGATCTCCGGATGACGCGCGATTGCTGGCGCCTGAAGATCATTCCGGTATCCAGAACGCAACGACGCGAGATACGCCTGACCACCTGATCCGGCTGGTGGCTCGCATTCGGAAAACGGCGGCGCATCATCCAATTCGTCAAAAGCCCTGAAGACCGGCCCCGTCGGGCACGCAATCGGCAGCGTCACCAACACTGCAGGAAATTCGGGCGGCAGCGTCCGAAGCGCCTCGATACAATCGCCGTCACCACGCATGAGGACAGGCTCACCGGCGACGCAGGCAGGCACATCACCGCCAAGCGGAACAGACATCGTCATGAGCTCTTCGACACTCAAGCCAAGCTCAAAGACATGATTGAGAAGCCGAAGGGTTGCGGCCGCATCAGATGATCCGCCACCAATGCCGGCAGCAATTGGGAGATGCTTTTCGAGCGTAAGGATGCCCTTGAAAGTGACGCCCATCTTTTGAGACAGTAGACGCGCAGCTCTAAGCACAAGGTTATCTTCGTCAGCGCCAAGCATCGCATCGTCCATGCCCGGACCGGACACGTTCAGGCGCAACGCTTCATCAGATGGTGCAAAATGCAGGCGGTCTGCGGCGCGCGCGTCTGCAAACACGACGAGACTATCGAGTGGATGCCGCCCGTCGCTACGCACCGGGCCGACATGGAGATATAGATTGACCTTGGCAGGTGCAGAGATGCTTGCCGGTTTCACCCCGATCATTGTCCGTGACGCGTCTCATCGTCTTCTGCAACTACTGTCACAGGTAGCTCAGGCAGTCCGTTCTCAAGCTTTTCCTGAATGAGTGGGATCTGGTCTTCTTCCGGCTCAAGCGCAAGTGCATGCCGCCATTGGAAGCGCGCCTCAATGCGACGCCCTACACGCCAGTAAGCATCACCAAGGTGATCGTTCAGCGTCGGGTCGTTGGAGGACAGCTCAACAGCGTGCTCGAGGTAGGTCACGGCCTGCTCATACTGACCAAGGCGGTAATACGCCCAACCAAGACTATCCACGATATAGCCGGAGTATGGCTGCAGCGCGACGGCCTGCTGGATCATCTCAAAGGCCTGTTCCAGATGCTCGCCGCGATCGACCCAAGAATAGCCAAGATAGTTGAGCACCTGAGCGCGGGAGCCATCAATCTCGAGCGAACGCAGGAAATCATCTTCTGCCGCTTCCCAGTCATCCAACTCGTGATGAACAACGCCGCGCGCATAATAGATCAGCCAGTCTTCACGACCCGCCGCTTCATCTTCTATGACCACTTCGTCGAAGAGTTCGAGCGCTTCTTCATACTTTTCGAGAGAGCGATAAAGCTCACCCAGCTGGATGCGCATTTCACGCTCATCGGTGAATGCCAGCGCTTCTGAAGCGATCCGGAGCGCTTCTTCGTCACGATCCTGACGGCGAAGGATCCAGGCCATCTGCGCCTGAGCCGTCGCGAAGAATGGCGAATCCGTTCCCACACGCTGAAGTACCTCCAGCGCTTCGTCACCGCGGCCGCCTGCATCGAGCGTGTTGCCGAGCATGGTGCGCGCCATATCGAGGTCAGGGTTCAGGATCAGAGCCAGATTGAAGTAAATGCCTGCCACATCATCACGCGTTTCGGCAGCGAGCGCAGACGCCAGAGAGTACACCGCGATGGCAGCGCCTTCAGCGGCGTCCAAACGTTTAACCTCGACCGTCTCGCCATTACGCAACTGGCGCGCAACACGGTCTACGGACGGGTTGTTACCGACATCCTGATAGAACTCGTCTGCGATCAGAAGCGCGCGCTCGGTATCGCCGCGCGCAGCGAGGAGACGCATATAATGTTCGGCCGCCACAGCCAGACGCATGCGCTCTTCCCAAACCGCAGAGAAGGTGCCAATGGCCGCATCGTCATCGCCTTCGGACATCTGGATCATGGCCAGCATGTAGAGAGATACGCCGTCCAGAATGTCGTCACCGACCAGACCTTCTACGACATGCGTGCGTGCAGCATCATAATCATCCGCGCCATAGGCCGCCCAGGCAGCAACGAGGCGTGACACAATGCGGTTGAACGGGCTCACCTCACCTGTTGTGAGAAGCGTGCGCGCATAATCTGCCTGACCATCTTCCAGCGCGGCTACGCCAAGCGTCAGACGGGTGAGCGATCCATAATCTTCAGAATGGTTCTGCGCATTGCGTGCCAGCTCGACTGCACGGTTATTGTCGCCTGCCAGCAGAAGCGAATAAATGGCGCGCTCCTGCAGCACATCGTCTTCCGGCGCACGTTCTGCGGCGCGAACAAATGTCTCTGCTGCAAGCACGGGATCATTCGTCAGAGAGGCATATCGCCCGATCAGGAAATCGGAGAACTGCTCAGCCGTCGGCGGCACCGGCGCAGGCACAAGCGTAAAGCCGTTAGCTGACGGGGTCGTCGCAGAAGGTGTAGTGCAGGCAGCAAGCGCGGATACACCGCATGCCGCGAATAAAGCGCGATACAAAGTTTTCATGTGGCCAAACTGAAAGAAGCGGACCGAGAATACAATCGTAATTCTGGTAATACGGGTAAAAATATCAGTGAACGGAAAAGGGCGACCCGATGAGCCGCCCTTCTGAGTATTACATGTTCGGGTAAGCCGGACCGCCACCACCTTCTGGTGTTTCCCAGTTGATGTTCTGGTTCGGGTCCTTGATGTCACAGGTTTTGCAGTGAATGCAGTTCTGCGAGTTGATCTGGAAGCGCTGCTCGCCGTTCGCCTCTTCAACCCACTCATACACGCCTGCCGGGCAGTAGCGCGCTGATGGACCGTCGAAGACGCCGAGTTCAGAAGACTTCTGCAGATCCGGATCGAGCAGTTTGAGGTGACATGGCTGGTCTTCACCGTGATATGTATTGGTGAAGGCAACGTTTGTCAGCTTATCGAAGCTGTATTTGCCATCCGGCTTCGGATAATCGATCGGCTTGAACTTCGCAGCAGGCTTGAGAGACGCAGCATCAGTTTTCTTATGGCCGAGTGTGCCGAATGGTGACCAGCCGCCGAAGATCGATGTGAGCCACATCTCAACGCCGCCAAGACCTGTACCCAGCACAGTACCGAAGCGAGACAGGATAGGCTTGACGTTACGAACTGTCTTCAGCTCTTTGTAAACGCTGGATTTCTCATACGCTTCTTCGTACTCGACGAGTTCATCACCGGAACGACCAGCCTGCAGTGCGTTGAATGCTGCTTCAGCACCCATCATGCCTGTCAGAATGGCATTGTGAGAGCCTTTAATACGCGGCACGTTTACGAAACCGGCTGAACACCCGATCAGAGCGCCGCCCGGGAAGGCGAGCTTAGGCACAGACTGCCAGCCACCTTCAGTAATCGCACGAGCACCGTAAGACACGCGCTTACCGCCTTCGATGTATTTCATCACTTCAGGGTGATGCTTCCAACGCTGGAATTCCTGATACGGCGCGATGTACGGGTTCTCATAGTTCAGGTGAACCACGAAACCGAGAGAGATGAACGGCTCGCCATTATCACGGAAGTGATAAAGGAATGAACCACCGCCAACATTGTCTGGCAGCGGCCAGCCAAGCGTGTGCTGAACATAGCCTTCCTGGAAGTTTTCTTCAGGAACAGACCAGAGCTCTTTGAGGCCGATGCCGTATTTTTGTGGCTCGCTGTCTTTGTCGAGGTCAAACTTGGAGATCAGCTTCTTCGTGAGAGAGCCGCGCGTACCTTCCGCGAACAGAACATACTTACCGAGAAGCTCCATACCCGGCTCATAGTCCGGTTTTGGGTTACCTTCAGCGTCGAGGCCGTTCACGCCAGCGATAACACCGCGAACTTCGCCATTCTCGCCATAGACCAGCTCAGACGCCGCAAAGCCCGGGAAAATCTCAACGCCCATGCCTTCAGCTTCTTCAGCGAGGAAGCGTGTCACATTACCCAGAGAGCCTGTGAAGTTGCCATGGTTCTTCATGAAACCCGGCATTGGCAGCAGGGAAATATCAAGTGAGCCTTTAGGGCCGAGATATTTGAATTTGTCGCCAGTGACTTTAGTGCGCAGCGGACGGTTGTCGCGTTCGCGCCAGTCCGGGATCAGCGTATCAAGACCAACAGGGTCAACAACGACACCTGACAGGATGTGAGCGCCAATCTCACCGCCCTTCTCCAGCACGATCACAGAAAGCTCTTCGCCTTTTTCCTGTGACAGCTGCATGAGTCTGATCGCAGCAGACAGACCAGCAGGTCCGCCACCAATGATCAGTACATCAACTTCCATGGACTCACGTTCTACAGCGTCAGACGCCATGCTTTATCTCCCCAAGCCGGTGTACATTCTGGTTCAGACGTTTGATCTAATGACCTTCGGGCCAAAAGTCCAAACGCAAATCTTGCAAAGCTAATGCATGATAAACACGGACAGGTTCAAGTGTTACATGGCCCGCCCAAGGCCAACTGAGCAAAGTTTTTGGCTTGAATGGCAAAAAATCGACAGAAAGAGCTGAAATCTGAACTGTATTTGCGAATGCAAAAATATTCTTTGTCAGAATACTGCTTATTCTTTTCTCGCAAAAAACAGATTATGCTCAACGGTCTGGCTGCCAATCAAATATGTGAAAATGGCAAATACAGGCGGTGGCACTATCGGTGAAACGTGTTTAGAACAGTTTCAAACTTCACATGTTACCGATCACTAACCATGGCTTTGACCGACAACTTGTTAAAACAGCTCAAGCCGCTCACCGACTGGTGGGAAGACGCAGGCGTTCCGGTAGACACACGTGAACTCGAAAAGCTGATCCGCGCAGCAAATGCGTCAGCCCCGAAAGCCGAAACCAGTGCGCCGCAACAGGCGATCCCTCAGGTGAAGCGAACCGCGAAACGTATTACCGCCGACGAAGCTGCACGCAGCGCCGTTGCGAACATGCGCACGCTGGATGAACTTCGCACCGCCCTTGAAGCGTTCGATGGCTGCGAACTGAAGATGAAGGCTCAGTCCACCGTAATCGCAGACGGCCCAGCCAATGCCGGCGTAATGGTGATCGGCGAAGGCCCTGGCCGGGAAGAAGACAAAAGCGGCAAACCTTTCATCGGGCCTGCCGGACAACTTCTCGACAAAATGCTCAAAGCGATCGGCCTGTCTCGGGAAGAGAATGCCTATCTCACCAACGTCAATTTCTGGCGCCCGCCCGGCAACCGGAACCCGACACCGGAAGAGCTGGCGATATGCCGTCCATTCGTCAACAAGCATATTGAACTCGTTGCACCGAAGCTGATTATTGCGACAGGCTTAGTGCCAGCGAACGCCCTGCTCAACAGCGAAGAAACAATCGGCCAGATGCGCGGAAAGCGCTTCAATCTGGACGTACCCGGGCTGAAACAGCCCGTTCCCGTATTCCCGATTTTCCATCCATCCTTCCTTCTGAAGAGACCGGCGGAAAAATCCAAAGCCTGGGAAGACCTGCTCAACATCAGGAAGTTCATGGAAGAGAGCGGGATCACCTGAAATGACCACCACTGACCCCACCCGTGTATAGTAAAAAGGCTCAGTAAATTGCGCGCTCCTGTTTCTGTTATCATCCCTGTTTATAATGGTGAAAAACAGCTCACGACCTGCCTGAAATCCCTGATGAAGGGCATGCAGGATGAAATCATCCGTGAAGTGATTGTTGTGGACGGCGGCTCGACCGACAATTCCATCGTCACCGCGTTCAACTGGGGCGCACGCGTCATCTGCTCGGCTGCGAAGGGCCGTGGCCGACAGCTTCGTACCGGTGCGAAGAATGCGACCGGCGAGTGGTTCTTATTCCTTCACGCCGATACCAAGCTCGACAAGAACTGGCCTCGCATGGTCGATCGTCACATGTTTGAGCATGAAACCCACGCCGCCGCGTTTGAGCTGCGCTATCAGAGCAATTCTAAAGAAGCGCGCTGGCTGGAAAAGCGCGCAAACCAGCGCGCTAAGCTGCTCGGCCTTCCATACGGCGACCAGGGCCTTCTCATGCCACGCGCCATGTATGAAGACCTCGGTGGCTTCAAAGACATTCCGCTCATGGAAGATGTCGATATGGTTCGCCGCATCCGCAAACGCCGCCTGAAAATCCTGCCGGTACGCGCCTTCACATCTGCAGAGAAATACGAGCGTGACGGCTGGCGTAAACGCGCTTACGCAAATGCCTTGCTGCTGACGCGCTATTATCTGGGCGCCAGCCCTGAAAAGCTGTCTAAGCTTTACAAATAGACTGAACCGCAGCGCCAAACGCATGACACCGATCACCGTCTTTGCTTTCGTCAAACCGAACCGGATGGGCATGGCCAAAACGCGCCTCGCCCGCGATATCGGTAAGACTGAGGCAAGGCGCATCAATGCGATGAGCACGGCGCGAGCGCTACGCGCACTGGACGACCAGCGATGGACCGGCGTTCTGAGCGTTGCGCCTGATACAGCCGTGAAAAGCCGTCAGCCCCTATGGCCGGACCAGCTAATCCGGATTCCGCAAGGCGGCGGCGACCTTGGAGACAGGCTCACCCGTGCCTTCGATCTTGCACCGTCCGGGCGTGTGATCTTCGTTGGAAGCGATATGCCGGACCTTCGCCCTGCAGATATTCATGCGGCAAGCCAGAAGCTTTTAACGCACAGCGCCGTCTTCGGCCCGGCCGATGATGGAGGCTTCTGGTTATTTGGCATGACTAAGAGCTGCCGTACCAAAGCCCCGTTTGATGACGTCAGATGGTCAAGCCAATGGGCACTGGCCGATGTTCGGGGCAATTTGCGGCGCGACCGGGTCGCCTATCTCGACGAACGGATTGATATTGATGATTTCGATGCGCTGACCAAATGGCGAGCCAGAAACCGGACTGACTAGCAGTCCAGCTCCATCTCTTCGCGGCGCATGACGTTCTTCAGAACAGAGATGATCTCTTCAGGGCCGAATGGCTTCTGAACAAACGCGTCCACATCGAATTTTTGCGACGCCAGTTTTTCATCGGCAGACATCGCAACAATCGGCACATTCGCCCACACGTCGCGCACAAGGCAGATCAACTCGCTACCAGACATTTCCGGCATGTGCATGTCGGTCAGAACCGCATCCACATGGTCATAGTTCAACTGCTGGATAGCGCTGAGGCCGCTCTGGAAGCTGGACACGCGGAAGCCATGGGCGCGCAACAGATCCGACGCGATACGGCAGGTCGTCTTGCTATCATCAATCAGAACGATGTGCTTACGACGTGCGCCCGTTTGCTGAATGGATTTGATATCGGCAAGCGTTTCCATAACGTCTTCACGTTTGAAAGGCTTTTTCAGCACGAGGTGAGCGCCCTTCTCGCGGGCTTTGGCAAGCACTGCGAAGTCATCCGTGTCATTGGCTGTCATCATGATCAGAACAGCCGACGGCCAGCGGCGAGATAACGGCTCGATCAGCTTGAGGCCGCTCACTTCACCAAAGTGCACGTCAATCAATGCAGCATTCACTTTCAGGTCGAACAAATGCGGCGCAGACGAAAACTCGCGCGGCGTTGTGACTGTCGTCACCGTTGCGCCCTGGTCCTCGAACATTCTTGAAATCATCTTCGCCTGCGTAGTGCTATCCTCCAACACTAACAGACCCGGATTGTAAGCTGGCACGAACCCATCCCTCTATAGAGTTTTTAAAACCTAGTTTCGATCCCCATTCGCCAATGACTATTCCATGTTCAGATTGAACATTCGTGAATCAATTCGGAGCATTCTGACGTTAAAGTGAATTTTCTTCACCATGATCATGATCACAGCGCCGAGGTGCCTATTACCTGTTGAAGACGGTATATACTCGCCACATTTGTTCTTGTTATGTTCTTTTTTGACTGTTATTCATAGAGCATGAAAGCCAGCCAGAAACTCCCGGAACGCGGACGCACAAAGTCCAATGAACTCAATGCCCTAACGCCTTCAGACGCAAGGCGGGGACGCGGTGCTGTGTCTAATCCCGCCGGGCGTTTCGTAACCATTCAGACCGATAAGTTCGATGATGGCTGGGAGAATGCGACTGACTTTATTGACGAAGCCAGCCGCATTTCATGGCACTCGGAAACGGCGCGCACCATCATTACGAGGAACCAGTCACCAGACATTTCTTTTGACCGTTCGATTAACCCTTATCGTGGCTGCGAGCATGGCTGCGCCTATTGCTTTGCGCGTCCCTCGCACGCCTATCTCGGCCATTCGCCGGGCATCGATTTCGAACGACAGCTTTATTTTAAGAACAATGCGGTCGAGCTTCTGCGGCGCGAACTTTCAGGACGCAAATATGAACCACGCCCTATAGCGCTCGGCATCAATACCGACGCCTATCAGCCGGAAGAAAAACGCCTGCGCCTGACGCGCGAGATTTTGCGTGTGCTGGACGAGTTCAACCATCCGGTGATGATCCTTACCAAGTCCGCGCTGATCCGGCGGGATATTGATATCCTGTCCGGCATGGCGGAGCGCGGCCTAGTGTCTACCGGCGTTTCCATGACTACGCTCAAGCATGATGTCTCGATTAAACTGGAACCGCGCGCAGCTGCGCCATCACTTCGCCTGCAAACAATAGAAGCGTTGGCAAAGGCGGGCATCCCTGTCGTTCAGATGACAGCGCCCATCATCCCCTGCCTGAATGACAGTGAGCTGGAGGCCATGATTTCAGCCGGAGCGGACGCAGGCGCAATCAATGCGCGTTATGTTCTGCTCCGCCTGCCCTACGAGCTGAAGGATATATTCCAGGAATGGCTGAAAGCGCATTTTCCTGATCGGGCAGCGCGCGTCATCAACACTCTGAGAGATATGCGCGGCGGCAAAGATTATGATGCTGAATGGCACAAACGCCAGCGTGGCGACGGCCCTGTTGCAGCCCTGATTGCAGCGCGCTTCAAACAGGCGGTCAAGCGCGCAGGCATGACAGAACAACCGTCTCGATTGCGATGCGATCTCTTCAAAGTGCCAACAAAAGACTCGCCGCAAATGTCCTTCGGATTCTGAAACGTAAAATTTTAACAAAATTTTCCGATTGATTCGCTTCGGTAAGACATTCTTCATGAAATCACTTCGGATTGGCATCTCAGAAGAATTTTAGAACGAGGTTTTTTCGATATGGACGCGCTGGAAAATGTGATCATCCAAGGTGATTGCGTCGACGTGATGAACCGCATGCCGGAAAACTCGGTGGATCTCATTTTTGCAGACCCACCATACAATCTGCAGCTTGGCGGCGATCTCACCCGTCCGGATAACTCCGAAGTTAAAGGCGTTACCGATGATTGGGACCAGTTCGACAGCTTCGATTCCTATGACCTCTTCACACACGAATGGCTGGCTGCCTGCCGCCGCGTTCTGAAAGATACAGGCGCAATCTGGGTTATTGGCAGCTATCACAATATTTTCCGCGTTGGCGCCATCCTCCAAGATGCCGGCTTCTGGATCATGAATGATGTGATCTGGCGCAAGACCAACCCAATGCCGAACTTCAAAGGCACACGCTTTCAGAACGCGCACGAAACGCTGATCTGGGCGACAAAGCACCCGAACCAGAAGCCGTATACGTTCAACTATGACGCTCTGAAGACCTTCAATGACGACCTGCAAATGCGGTCTGACTGGACGATCCCGATCTGCACAGGTCAGGAGCGCCTGAAAGGCGATGACGGCAAGAAGGTTCACCCTACACAAAAGCCGGAAGGCCTTCTGCACCGCGTTCTACTGGCAACCAGTAAAGAGAATGACCTTATTCTCGACCCGTTCTCCGGCACTGGCACGACGGCCGCTGTCGCCAAAGCACTTGGCCGCCGCTTCGTCGGCATCGAACAGGATGGTGGCTATGCACGCCATGCGCGCGAGCGCCTTGCCCGCGTCCAGCCTTACGAAAGCGAACAGCTTAAAACTGTCACAAGCAAGAAGGCCGAGCCACGTGTGCCATTTGGCGCTCTGATCGAGAGTGGTTATCTGCGTCCCGGCGACCGTCTTTTCTCTGCATCACGACGTCACGAAGCGCGCGTTCGCATTGATGGCAGCCTGACAAATGGCCGCGATGTCGGCTCTATTCACCGTCTCGGTGCGCATGTTCAGCGTGCAGCAGCGTGTAATGGTTGGACTTTCTGGCATTATGAGAGCCGGAACGGTCTGGAGCCGATCGATCTTCTGCGCAGAAAGTTCCGTACGCAGATGGGACTCGGTTGATCAACGCATTATTGATGCTTACCTTTATATATAGCTGGAAGGGCAACACCGATTCGGGTTTAACACGGAGGCCCCATGACACGGCTTATAAACCTGTATGCGCTTGATTACTGGTATGAGTCAGACGCGGATGATCCAGACGGTGCTTACACACTGATTGGTGACGAAAAAGGTGACTATGTCATCGCCGCCGACGGCACGCTCACATTTGAAGAAATCTGGGACCTGGCCGAGACGCATAACGAACAGGTAAAAGCAGAACTTCAGAACGGCTAGCCGCTCTGAACTACGTTCCTCGGGGGCTCTGATAGAGGTTCAGAGCCTTCCGGAATACTGATGGCAGCCCCGCAGACGATAGCTCTGACATTGGGATCAGCTCCTCTTCCCCCTCTACAATCAAATTTAGTGCCTCAGCCGCTTCAGACGTGTAGACGTCTAGGTATAAGCGAAAATGCGTAAACACGTGCTCGACACGACCGATATAGCGATCATCGGAAGCAACAGCCGGCTCTGACGGCACATCATTCCATGCAGTCGTCGGCAGCCCCAGAGTTCCAGCCAGCAATCCTTTATCCGCGCGGCGCTCAGCGACCATCCCGTCACCGGCAATCGCGAGCAGTACTGCGCCATGACGCATCGGCTTGGTCTTTTTCGGAGTCTTCACCGGAAAGTCGGTCTGCCGCACCAGTGCGCGGGCTTTGCAAGGCTCACTTAGCGGACAGATCAGGCAATCAGGCGAGCGCGGCGTGCAGACCGTTGCCCCCAAATCCATCATGGCCTGCGCAAAGTCGCCCGGCCGATCTTCCGGCACCCAGTTTTCAACAATGGCTTTGATGTCTTTCTTGATGTCCGGCAGAGGCGCATCCATGGCGAGAAGACGCGTCGTCACCCGCTCGACATTGCCATCCACCGCCGCGACCTGCTCGTTAAAGGCAATCGCAGCAATCGCGCCGGACGTATAAGGCCCGATACCCGGCAGCTTGATCAGCCCCGCGCTGGTTTCGGGAAAACCGCCCTGCGCAGCGATCTCTTGCGCACAGGCATAAAGGTTTCGCGCCCGCGAGTAATACCCAAGCCCCGCCCATGCGTTCATAATGTCATCACGCGGCGCAGAAGCGAGGTCTTCAATCGTCGGCCAGCGTTTTACAAAGTCCAGAAAATACCGCGTCGCATGCGGAATAGTCGTCTGCTGGAGCATGATTTCCGACAGCCAGACATGATACGGGTTCGGCTTTACACCCTCAGCCCGATCCTGAGGCGAGACACGCCACGGCAGACTTCGCGCTGAGGCGTCATACCAGCGAAGAATATTTGCGCTGATCTCGGCGCCGGGTGTATGGGTATTAGACATCAATGGATACATAGCGCCTCTCTTACGCGGGGCCATCCCTGATATGAGACGATTTGCATGCCCGGCGACACGAACCGCTCCGAAAACTCACAGTCACTGGACTTCGACACTGAACGTGCGGCGCTGAAACGGCTGTCTAAACACCGTGCACGCCCGGCCAACGGCCAGGGCGAACGCCTGAGCCTGCGCATTACCAAGATCATGAAGCCCTACACCAAGAATGAAGGTCCGGGCATTTCCATGCTGCAACGTCGATGGAAGGATCTTGTCGGCGAACGTCTCGCCAAGCTGTCCTATCCGATCAAGCTGACTGGCAAGGCAGAAAACCGCGTCCTCACGCTAGAGATTTTGCCGTCCGCCTCCCCTATCTTCCAGCATCAGAGCGAGATGCTGAAACAGAGGCTGGCGGCGTCAAGCGGCGGTTTTCTTAAAGATTTGAAATTTGTGCATAAAGCCACGCCCGGTCAGAATGGTGACAAGGCGCGCAAGCTTCGCCCATTGAGTGCACAAGAACGTGATCAACTGAATGAAGGTGTTGCAAGCGTAAAAAATCCACGTTTGTCTCAGGCACTGTTGGCGTTCGGTGAGGCAGTCTATAGACAGGACCGCTGAACACGCCTGAGGGCGAATCTGTAGGACAAACAAACGGATGACGGGCATGAACGTATCTAAATGGCTTATTTCTGCGACAGCTGCACTTGCGCTCGCGGCATGTGGTGGCAGCAATTCCGGTTCTGGCGGCTCCACCGGCGTCGTCGAAGGTGACGTTGTACTGGGCGACGCAAGCGCACCTGTGACGATCATTGAATACGCGTCTATCACCTGCTCCCACTGCGCAACCTTCTCACAGGAAGTCATGCCGACCATTGAAGAACGGGTTGACGCTGGCGATGTGAAGTTCATCTTCCGTGGCTTCCCGACACAACCGGTCGAGATCGCGATGGCGGGCCATGCAATTGCGCACTGCGCAGGCGAAGATCGCTTCTATGATGTTCTGCACGACCTGTTTGAGAACCAGACAAACATTTTCCAGGCTGCCCGCACTGGCACGGTTGGCGACGCACTTCAGGCCACTGCAGCACGCCACGGTCTGGATGAAGCTGAGTTTCGTGCTTGCACACGCAATCAGGACCTGTACGAACAAATGTCTAACGTCATCCGTGATGCGCAAGCCCAGGGTGTACGCGGCACACCGACGATTTTCATCAATGGCGAAATTGCCGGCCCGGAAGCGCAGACACCTGAGGGCATAAACGAACTGATTGACGCGGCACTGGCTGAATAACCCTCACCAGACCTTTCGCAACCGACTGGAGACATATATGAAATCCCCGAACTGGCTGACCGCTGCACTCACTGCAATCGCACTGACCGCAACACCAACTGCTGCGCTCGCGCAGGAAGGTGAAGCGGAGGCGCCTGCAGTCGTGCTCGACAACATTGTTCTGGGTGACGTTGTGCTCGGCGATGCAGATGCACCGATCACAATCGTTGAATACGCCTCCGTCACCTGCCCTCACTGTGCGCACTTTCATGAATCGGTCATGCCGGTCATCGAAGAGCGTGTTGAACTGGGTGAAGTGAAGTTCATCTTCCGCGAATTCCCGACGCCACCGGTTCAAATTGCGATGGCGGGCTTCCTGATTGCCCGCTGCGCAGGCGAAGATCAGTACTATCCTGTTCTGGATACGCTGTTCACCGGACAGGATGACATGCTGCAGGCCGCACGCGGCGGAACAGTTGGCGAGTGGCTGGAAGGCGTCGCGGCGGGCGCTGGACTTTCAGAGCCTGAATTCCGCGCGTGTCTCGCGGATGAAGAGCTGTTCAACTCTATGGTTGCCACAATTGAAGCTGGTCAGGATGCAGGCGTACGCGCAACTCCAACCGTCTTCATGAACGGCGAACTACTCGGCAATGACGCTCAGAGTGGCGCAGGCATGGCCGCGTTGATCGACGCAGCCCTCGCTGCCGAATAAGCCTTTCGAACGGAAAACCTAACATGACCATGCTGCGTGCTTTCATCACCTCTGTCGCCGCCCTCACACTCGCGTCTTGCGGAAATGGCAGCGGTGGGACCAGCGCGCAGGATGACGGTCCGCCAACTCTGGACGAGATCGCTATCGGCGATGTGATCATGGGTGATCCGGATGCGCCTCTTACACTCATCGAGTACGCATCCATCACATGTGGCGCGTGTGGTCAGTTCCACAACACCGTCATGCCCGTCATCAAGGAACGCGTAGACGCAGGCGATATCAACTTCATCTTCCGCGAGTTCCCGACTGCACCTGCAGAGATCGCGACCGCTGGCTTTGCTGTCGCGCGCTGCGCCGGTGCGGATGATTATTACGATGTGCTGGACGAGTTTTACGACAACCAGCAGGATTTCTTCAACGCAATGCGCTCTGGCTCTGCCGGCGACATGTTGCGTGACATCGCGTCCGAATACGGCATCAACAATGCCGGTTTTCGAGAGTGTACACGCGACCGCGAACTCTTTTCTTCCATGATGGAAACTGTGCGTGGCGGTGAAGAGCTGGGTGTCACTCACACGCCAACGCTTTTCCTCAATGGCGCTCAGCTCGGCAATGAAGCACGCACACCAGACGGCATGAATGCCGTTATCGATGCAGCTCTGGCGGCGCTCGACTAGCATTCCGGCCTCTTTTCGAGTTTTACACAGACTTTCTGACACAAATTCGTTCTGGTATCGTAACGTCTTGCGAATCTAGCGATGCTGCAGAGTCGTAAGCTATGGAGACGTGCGTACTCCGGAATTGAGGTCCTGATTGCAGATCACCGAGATCAGAATTGCAGGGTTCAAATCCTTTGTTGATCCGGTCAACTTCTATGTTGAGCCGGGGCTGACGGGTATTGTCGGGCCGAATGGCTGCGGCAAGTCGAACCTTCTGGAATCTCTGAGATGGGTGATGGGTGCCAGCTCCGCGCGCGCTATGCGCGGCGGCGAGATGGACGACCTCATCTTCTCCGGTACGGCTAAGCGCCCTGCGCGCGAAATGGCCGAAGTGACGCTGGTAATCGACAATACAGATCGCCGCGCGCCGCCGGAATTCAACGATAATGACAAGCTTGAAATTCTGCGTCGTTTGCGCCGCGGCATTGGCTCCACCTATAAGGTGAATGGGCGGACCGTTCGAGGCAAGGACATCCAGCTCATCTTCGCGGATGCCTCAACGGGTGCAAACTCACCGGCGCTGGTTCGTCAGGGCCAGATCAGCGAGCTAATCGGATCCAAGCCGCAAAACCGTCGCCGCCTCCTTGAAGAAGCTGCGGGTATTGCGGGCCTGAACACACGCCGCCACGAAGCCGAACTGAAGCTACGCGGTGCAGAGAGCAATCTTGAAAGACTTGATGATCTCTCATCGGAAGTGGAACGTCAGCTTGAAAGCCTGAAACGACAGGCCCGTAAAGCGCGCAAGCATAAAGACCTGTCCGCCGTTATCACCGGCCTCGAAGCTCTGCTTTGCCATCGCCGCTGGTCGCTGGCGCAAGAGGCGGTGAATACGCATCAACAGGCGCTGCGTGATGCACGCGAGAGCGTTGAGAAGCTGACACTTGAAGACGCCATGGCCGAACGCACCGCGCTTCAGGCCCGCGAGAAAATTGAACCGCTTCGTCTGGCAGAAACCGAAGCGTCCGGCCGCGTTGGTCAGGCTAAAGTCCGCATGACCGAGCTTCAGGCCGAAAAGCGCGCCATCGAGACCGCGCTGGAACGTCACGCCTCTGACCTGAAACGCATCGTGTCCGATATCGAGCGTGAAAAGGGGCAAGCCGAAGACGCTGAATCCCGCATCGAAGATGCCAAACGGCAGCTTGCTTCTCTTCCAAGCCTGGATCCAGCCGTGTTCGAGCGAGATCAGATGGAAGCTCAGGGGCGTCTGCAAATGGTACAGAAGGACCTCAATGAAGCTGAACTCGCCGGACAGACGGCGACTGAGACCCTCGCCCGCCTCCGCGCCGAACGCGAAGCAGCTGAACGCAATCGCCGCGATCTCAGTAATCGTCTGAATCAGACAAATGCTCGCCTGAACCAGCTGGAGGCAGAACTCTCCCGCCTGCCGGATGTGTCTGCGCTGGAAACAGCTCTCGAAACAGCCCGCACCGAACTGGCGGACGCCGAATCCGCGCTTGAGGATATGGCGGCGTCTATCTCTGAAGCCGAGCAACGCTCACTCGCCCTTCGCCGCGAGGAAGAAACTGTAGGCGAACCGGTAAAAGAGGCCGATACCGCGCTGCGCAGTGTCAAAGCCGAGATTGCGGGCCTTGAACGCCTGCTGCGAAAGGCTGAAGGTTCATCTGCTCCGCCGATTATGGATTCCCTCAGCCCGCAGGCTGGCTATGAGCGCGCGCTTGCCGCTGCGCTTGGCGATGATCTCAATGCCCCGACTGATCCTAATGCGCCATCTTACTGGGCGGGTGCAGACCGAGGATCGGATCCGTCACTTCCGGCTGGTGTAACGCCCCTCAACTCCGTCTGCTCAGCGCCGTCCGAGCTGGACCGCCGTCTTGCACAATGCGGAGTGGTCGAAACCGACGCTGAGGCAAACACGCTGCGCGGTCAGCTGCAGGTTGGCCAGCGAATTGTCTCCAGGACAGGCGGCCTCTGGCGCTGGGATGGCTATATCCGCCGTAGTGATGCGCCGCTGTCTCAGGCTGAACAGCTTGAGCAGAAAAACCGTCTCGAAGCCTGTCAGGCCGAGCTGCCGCAATTGGAATCCAATCTGGCTTCGGCTCAGGCGGCACAAGCGAATATCGAAACGCGCCGCCGCGAAGCCGAGTCCGAACTTCGCGATCTGCGCGCCCACGCCCCGTCCCTGCAGAAAGCACGAAACGAAGCGAGTGCGTCCGTTTTCCGCGCCGAGCAGGAATTGGAACGCGCCAGCCTGAAGCGCGATAATCTCCAGTCCACCGTCTCCGAAGCGCGCCAGCAACGTGATGATGCGCAAGCAGCAGTCGACGCTTTGCAGGATGTGTCCGCCTCAGGCGACGAAGCCAAAGCTGAAGCGGAGCTTGGTGAAGTCCGCCGCCGCATTCATGAACTCCGTCAGGATGAACAGGCGGCTCGCAACGCCCTCTCCGATTTGCAGCGCAACCGTGAGCGTCTGGAAGGACGCAAGCGCGGCCTGGAACGTGAAGTTCAGGAATGGACAAAACGCCTGAACAGCTCCCAGACCCGAATCTCGGAACTGACAGCAGCGCGCACACAGACCCGCACGGCGCTGGAAACGGTCGAAGCCGGCCCGGAACGCGTTGACGAAGCCATTGAAACGCTGGCTGCAGAGCTTCAGGCCCTGGAAGTAAAACGTCAGGAAGCCGCAGACCTGCACGCCGAAGCCGAAAAAGGTTCGCGCGAAACAGAGGCCGAGGCACGCCGCGCCAAAGAAGCGGCGACTCAGGCGCGTGAAGCCACGGTCATGGCGCAGGCTCATCTTGAGACGGCCAAAGAACGCCTGAACGATGCAGTCGAACTCGCCAGCTCCCAATTTAACCGTCAGCCGCACGGCCTGATCCAACTTGCCGAATCGGCACTCGAAGAAGAGTGGATGGAACGCGAATCGAAAGAGCTCGACAACGAACTTGCTCGCCTGAAGCATGAACTCGCTGCGCTCGGCAGCGTGAATCAGGATGCAGAGAAAGACGCCGAAGAACTAGCTGAGCGTCTTGGCGCGCAACATGAAGAAAAAGCCGACCTCACCGCCGCCATCGCGAAACTCCGCGAAGGCGTTCATGCGCTGAATGAAGAAGGCCGCGGCCGCCTGCTCGCAGCCTTCGAAACAGTCAACGAGCATTTCCAGAGCCTGTTCACCGCGCTCTTCAATGGCGGTCAGGCCGAACTCAAGCTTGTTGAGGCGGATGACCCGCTCCAGTCCGGCCTTGAGATT
The DNA here is from genome assembly GCA_002723155.1 of Ponticaulis sp. Lineage (GTDB taxonomy): Bacteria > Pseudomonadota > Alphaproteobacteria > Caulobacterales > Hyphomonadaceae > Ponticaulis. The sequence goes on from PBNO01000015.1 coordinate 245,915, forward strand.
TACGCCCAGCCGCCAGGTAAAAAGGTCACATCTCTCAATCTGATGTCCGGTGGCGAGCAGGCACTAACGGCAACGGCGCTTATTTTCGCGGTGTTCCTCTCTAACCCTGCGCCGATATGTGTCCTCGACGAGGTCGATGCTCCACTAGATGATGTAAACGTCGATCGTTTCTGCCGGCTGCTCGAAGAAATGAAGAGCCGGACACAAACGCGATTCGTTACGATCACGCACAATCCCGTCACCATGTCCCGTATGGACCGCTTGTTTGGCGTCACCATGCAGGAACAAGGTGTTTCGCGCATCGTTTCAGTGGATTTGGGCACTGCGGAACAATTAGTCGCAGCTGAATAGTCAGAGATAATATTTTTTACCAATCTTTACAGCGCACTAGTCTTTCTCAGCTTGCTTGACTTCGCAACTGCACATGGCTAGTTTCCGCCAAAATTTGGGTTAGCTCTCTCAGCTGTCATGGTGACTTAGTGGCGAATACACCGCCGGATAAAAGCGACTTGGGCGCACGCATCGCTGCAGCACAAGCAAAGCAGTCAGAGCGAACTAAACCAAGGTCGGGCTCGAACGGAAATTCGGGGTACGGCATTGGAATGAAAATGGTCCTCGATCTGATCGGGAGCATTTTGGTCGGTTTGATGTTTGGGCTGGCGCTAGATCATGTGCTTGGCACAGAGCCTTGGGGAATGCTTGCATTACTGGCTCTTGGTATGGCGGCGGGATTCAGATTAATGTTGCGCACAGCCGAACAGCAGGCTAAGCGCATCGCGGATGAAACAAACGCTGCATCAGCTGGGGCTGGGGCGGCGAAACAGGGACACGAAGACACATGATGGGTCAGATGGCACTCGATCCAATGCACCAGTTCAAAGTGGAAACACTTCGAGAGTTCAGCATTGGCGGTTTTGACATCTCGTTCACCACGGCGAGCCTCGCACTTATGCTTGTTGTCGTGATCGTTTTCGCGCTGCTGTTTTTTGCTATTTCCAAGCCAAAAATCGTTCCAAGCCGCATGCAGTCAGTTGGTGAACTCGGTTATGAGTTTGTTGCGAACATGGTGCGTGACACGATCGGTGAAGAAGGCATCAAATTCTTCCCGTTTATCTTCACGCTGTTCCTGCTCGTATTCGGCTGCAACATGCTCGGCATGATCCCGTATTTCGTGACACCGACCGCGCAGATCGTCGTGACTGCAGCGCTCGCACTTCTCGTGTTCTTCACCGTTATCGTTTTCGGCTTCATCCGTAACGGCATCGGCTTCCTGAAGCTGTTCGTTCCATCCGGCGTACCGCTTCCGCTTCTCTTCCTTCTCGTCCCGCTGGAAATCATTTCCTTCTTCGTTCGCCCGCTCACGCTTTCTCTGCGTCTGTTCGGCAACATTCTTGCGGGCCACATCGTTCTGAAGCTCTTCGTTGGCTTCACCGTTGCCCTGCTCGGCACAGCTAGCTTCCTTTCAGTGTTTGCTATTGCGCCGTTCTTCCTTGCGCTTGCGTTCACCGCGCTGGAGTTCCTGGTCGCGTTCCTGCAGGCATACATCTTCACAGTTTTGACGTGCGTCTACCTTAACGACGCGTTCCACCCGTCACACTAATCACGTTTGTCCGGGATAAGACTTGACGTCTCGGGCAGAAAAGGTTTCACGAGCACCAGTTCCACTCAGGGAGTTATCACAATGGACGGTAATATCGCACTTGGTTTGAAATATGTTGGCGCAGGTCTGGCTACACTCGGCATGCTCGGTGCAGCACTCGGCGTTGGCAACATCTTCTCAAGCTTCCTCGACGCAGCTATGCGCAACCCATCTGCTGCTCCACAGCAGCAAACAAACCTCCTCATCGGCTTCGCGCTCGTAGAGGCGCTCGGCATTCTGGCGTTCGTAATCGCGATCCTGGTTCTGTTTGTGGTCAACTGATCACTTCAGAGATCGCATTATAACAATCGGGCCTCGAATTTAGAGGCCCGAACGTACCAGGAAGGTCGTGAGCCATGGCATCAGAAACACATGGGGCAGACGCAGCACACGCCGGTAATTCTATGGGCGAAGCGTTTCCACCATTTGACGTAGCTACATTTCAGTCTCAGCTGTTTTGGCTAGCGATTGCCTTCGTCCTTCTTTACGTTCTGCTTTCTTACGTCGTTCTGCCAAAACTTGGCGGAATGATTGAAGAGCGTAAAAACAAGATCGCTTCAGATCTTGATGAAGCAGCCCGAATGAAGGCCGAAGCCGACGCTTCTATCGTTGAGATGGATAAGCAACTCGCGGTAGCTCGTGCGGAAGCACGTGCAAGTGCGGAAAAAACGCGTTCTGAAATCGATCAACGTATTTCAGCAGCAAGCGCAGCTAAGAATGCTGAACTTGATCAGACACTGTCTGAAGCTGAAGCACGCATCGAAGAGATGAAAGCAGCTGCAATGGCTAATGTCTCTGACATTGCCAGAGAAGCGACCGCAACTATTCTTGCGCAGCTCGGTACAAAAGCTACTCCGAAACAAATCGAGTCTTCGGTTTCTAAATCAATCGACGAGATGATGGCATGAAGCGCGCGTCTATCTTAACCGCAGTATCAGCACTCACCGTGTTCGGCGCGCCTGCCGCGTTCGCTGCTGAAGGGGAGCCTCTGCTCCTGAACACCACCCACTGGGCGATGTTCGTGCTGGTCCTGTTCCTGCTCTTCGTTTGGCGTGCAGGTGCATTCAAAGCGATTGGCAAAATGCTGGACAATCGTGCTGATGAAATTCAGCGCGAACTTGATCACGCTAAAAGCCTTCGTGAAGAAGCAGCAGCCGTCCTAAAAGACGCTGAACGCAAGCAGCAGGACGCTGCAGACCACGCAGCGGCGATCGTTCGTCAGGCTGAAGCAGACGCGAAAGCTATGCTCTCTCAGGCTGACAAAGACCTCGCTGAAATGGTCGCTCGTCGTGAAGCTCAAGTGCAGGTTCGCATTGCGCGCGCAGAAGAAGAAGCTACCCGTGCTGTGAAGCGCGTAGCGGCTGATGCTGCGACACGTGCTGCAGCAGATCTGGTTCGCTCTAACGCGGACAAGACATCCGGCGCAGACACATTCACCCAGGCACTGGGTCAGGTTAAGTCAGCGCTCTAAGCTCTGCTAAACCGATAAGAACTTTAAGAACGCCGCTTCCCACCAAGCGGCGTTTTTTATTGCCCTTCCGCGCCACCTCATCAATCCTAGGCGCCAGCTGCAAACCATGGAGACACCGAATATGGCCGACATCAAACTCTCCGAAGTACAGCGAGATCACCTGATTGATGGAATCAAATCTTATATGTCCGAAGAACTGGACGCTGATGTTGGAAGCTTCGAAGCGGGGTTCTTTCTGGACTATTTGATCAAAGAGATCGGACCTGCTGTCTACAATCAGGCGATCTACGACACACAGGCTGCGCTCACCCAACAGATAGAGCGCCTGTCAGAAGATTTACTTCAACTGGAAAAGTAACAGACCGCTTTAGCTGTCTTTGTGTTCGCCGAAGATGAGGCGCAGCAGCCAGTCCGGCGCAAACCGCTCGAGGCTCGGATGACGGGCAAGCATCCCCTGCAGCCAGCGACGGCCCCACACGGCATTGCGTGCGAGCAGCACCACGCCCAGAATTACAATCGGCAGACCAATTGGGATGATCGGCGTCAGGAAGGCGATGATCACACCAAGCGGGATCAGGATCGCCCCCAGAACAGCCAGCGCCGACCGAATAATTGCGGCTACACCTTGCTTCACCATCGACGGAGGGGCCTGCGTCGCAGATGCGGCAGCTTTCTCTGTCTGGGATGAAGGATTTTCGTTCGGAGCGATCATGAAAGTCGATATGGGGTAAGCGGAGATATAAAGCAATTGGACAAAGCGCGCGAACCGGCCATTATTTGACGGATAAGCGCTCACCAACGCGTGTATGTGATTTTAAGTGGGACGAAGCACACCATGCGATTGAACCTGATCCAGGCCTTACGCGCTTTCGCTGCCTATCTCGTAGTGTTCTACCATATCCGCGCCATCGAATTTGAATATGCGCGCGAATTGGGCACCGATGAATATGCGTTGGTAGGCGGGCTCTTCTCCAATGGCTGGGCCGGTGTGGACCTGTTCTTTGTGATCTCCGGATTCATCATGGTCTATGTGACCTTTTCAAGACCTTCCGGCGTCGCAACGGTGAAAGACTTTCTGCTGGCGCGTGCCTTCCGGATTTATCCACCCTGGTGGCTGTTCTCCGGCATGATGGCACTGTTTTTTTTCCTGTCTTACGGCACACCATATGATGCAGCGGCTTTGGCGCAGTACGATAATTATCCGCTGAACCATATTCTCAGGTCCATCTTCCTGCTGCCGCAGCCGAACTTCCCCATCCTTGGCCTTGGCTGGACGCTGGTGCATGAAGTCTGGTTCTACATCGTCTTCGCATTCATCCTGCTTGCACCGCGCAAATACATGCCAGCCCTTTTGGGTCTGTGGGCGGTCATCGTTCTGGGTGGCGCTGCCATGGGCTGGACCGGCGCGTTTGCCGCCGACTACCTGAAGCTCGCCTTCTCTGTGCATACTGTTGAGTTCATCGTCGGCGCGTTCACCGCCTATCTGTTCCTGAAGCAGGACAAGCCATTCTTCCCTGCCGCTATATTCGGCTTAGGCGTGGTCGCCTTTATCGCAGCAACATTTCTCCACCCGTATCCGAACCGTTTCACGCTGGAATGGGGCCGCATGCTGGTATTCACCCTGCCCTGCGCCATGCTTCTTTACGGCGCAGCAGGCCTTCAGGCGCGGGCGACAGGCAATTGGTTGCAGCCGCTCAGCCGTCTGGGTGACTGGTCGTTTTCGCTGTATCTCGGCCATCATTTCGTGATTGCAGGCCTGCCCATCATCGGTGCGATCATCGCAGCCAAAGGTGAGACTTTGCTTGGATTGACACCAGGCACGCTGGATATATTCCGCCTCGGCTCCGAAGGGATACTGGATAACGCACTCTTCATGACCGGTATGGTGATCGGCTCTACCCTATTTTCGGCGATCATCTATCACTTCTTTGAACAGCCTGCGCTTCGCTTCCTGACAAAGCGCTTCCGCAAGCCACAGGCTGACAACGAAAAAGCGCGGCTGAATTAAACCGTGGCGCCATAATCGGGGGATCAGATGAAGATTGAGGGCATTCAGGGGCTAAGAGCGCTCGCCGCTAATCTGGTCCTGTTCTTCCACGTCACAGGCAATGAACGCCTGCAGATCAGCCTGGCCGGGTCTTCAGAAAGCCCTCTATTTGGCACGCTCTTCAATCAGGGCTTTGTTGGTGTTGATCTGTTCTTCGTGATCTCCGGTTTCATCATGGCCTATGTCACGCATGATCTGACGCGCGGCCTTGGTGGGGTGAAGCAATTCATGCTGGCACGCCTCTTCCGCATCTACCCAGTCTGGTGGCTGTTTGCTGGCATCCTCGCCATTCTCTCACTCGCCATGGCAGGCACGCTCTGGCACCCCGATGCCTTTAACGCAGCCGAGGGCAATGGTTATCTCTTCATGCTGAAGTCCTTCCTGCTCATCCCGCAGGATAATCTGCCATCGCTGAATGTCGGCTGGACGCTAATCCACGAGATGGGCTTCTATCTGATCTTTGCTGGGCTTCTCTTTCTTCCGCGAAAGCTCCTGCCTGCGGGCCTTGCGGTATGGGCTGTAGTGGTGATGGCGGGGTTCGTCCTCGCGTCACAACTCTCGCTCTCAGATGCGACGCTTGAGGTATTGCTGTCGCCTATGTCGCTTGAGTTCATCCTAGGCGCGTTTGCGGGTTTTGCCTTTGCCTCAGGCTTCCGAAAATTCCAGCTGCCTGCATTCATCGTTGGTCTTATCGGCGCGGTTATCGCCTACCCGCTGGTCTCGGCTAGCATGGCTGAAGGCGACAGGCTGATCGTCGTCGCATACTTCGCCCTCCCCTTCACGCTGATGGTCTATGGCGCGACAGGCCTCGATGCGGCGCTGAAGGAAAACCCGCTCTTCAGAGGTGCTGCGCGTCTGGGTGACGGGAGCTATTCGCTCTATCTCTGCCATCCGATAGTTTTGCTGGTTCTACCGAAAGTCATGCAGCTTACAGCTCAGATCCTGATGAGCGTGGGGCTACGGGCAAGCAGCGTCTCCTTCCTGCTGGTCGGCAGCGAAGGGATAATCGACAATCTGGTGTTCAACCTGCTGGCCATTCTTGGATCTACGCTATGCGCCGGCGTGACCTTCTATATCTTCGAGCGGCCTGTTCTGCGCTTCCTGAATGGCCAGTTCCGTAAGCCTCAGGCGGATAAAGAAAAGGCGCGACTGAATGAAACCGTCGCGCCTTAGCATCTGATTATTCAGCGGCCAGCTGTTCAGGCGCTGGCGGCGCCCATTTCAGCACCGGCTTACGTGCCGCATGTGTCTCGTCGAGACGCTTCATAGGCGCAAGATATGGCGCGCCTTTCAGCGTATCATCGTCCTGTGCCGCGCGGCGTGCCACGCTTTCCAGAGCGCCGCAGAAACGGTCGAGCTCTGCTTTGCTCTCTGTCTCAGTCGGCTCGATCAGCATCGCGCCATGCACAACCAGCGGGAAGTACATGGTCATCGGGTGATAGCCCTCGTCGATCAGCGCTTTCGCGATATCGATTGTCTCAATGCCCTCAGCCGTGAACTTGTCCGAGAACAGCGCCTCGTGCATGCAGAAGCCATCAAACGCAGGTGTCATGACCGTCTTCAGCTTCGCCTGAATGTAGTTGGCATTGAGAACAGCATCTTCAGCGACCTGTTTCAGCCCGTCTGCGCCATGGCTCAGCATGTAAGACAGAGCACGCACGAACATGCCCATCTGACCGTGGAAGCTCGCCATACGGCCAAAGCTCTCCTTGGCTTCTTCCTCAGCCTCTTCCACCAGACGGAAGCCGTCTTCATCCTTCAGAATGAATGGCACAGGCGCGAACGGCGCGAGCGCTTCTGAAAGCACGGTCGGGCCGGACCCTGGACCACCACCGCCGTGCGGCGTGGAGAAGGTTTTGTGCAGGTTGATGTGCATCGCGTCGATGCCGAGATCACCCGGGCGCACACGACCAACAATCGCGTTGAAGTTCGCACCGTCACAATAGAAATAGCCGCCAGCCTCATGGATGAGATCAGCGATTTCTTTGATGTCGGTTTCGAACAGACCACACGTGTTCGGGTTGGTCAGCATGATGCCCGCGACATCATCTGTCTTTTCCAGTTTCGCGCGCAGGTCGTCCATATCGACACGGCCACGCTTGTCAGCGCCGATCTCGTCTACGATGAAACCGCACTGGGCAGCTGTCGCAGGGTTGGTGCCGTGCGCAGACGCAGGAACGAGAACACGTTTACGCGTATCGGCCTCACCGCGAGAGATGAGCGCCTGACGGATTGCCAGCATGCCACACAGCTCACCATGCGCACCGGCTTTTGGGCTCATTGCAACAGCCGGCATGCCAGTCAGCGTTTTCAGCCATGTCGCCAGCTCATCGATCAGCTCCAGCGCGCCCTGTACGCTCGCCTGAGGCTGCATCGGGTGAATGTCAGCAAAGCCTGGCAGACGCGCCATTTTCTCGTTCAGACGCGGATTGTGCTTCATTGTGCACGAACCCAGCGGGAAGAGACCAAGGTCGATCGCATAGTTGCGCTGTGACAGACGCATATAGTGGCGAACCGTTTCAGGTTCAGACAGACCCGGCAGCTCCGCCTTACCAGTACGTTCTACGCCGCCAAGACGCGACTTCGTGCCTTTAGCTTTTGGAAGGTCCACACCGGTTTTACCCCAGCGATCTGTTTCAAAGATCAGCGGTTCAAACTGGTAGAGGCCTTTAGAGCCGGATACCGTTTCAGTGTCATGCTGAGAGCCGGTAGCAACCGGAGTTGATGGGCGACCTTGAGAGTTCATGCTCATGAGAGGATCTCCTTCAGGGCTGACGCGTAGGCGGCGATGTCTTCAGGTGTTGTGCATTCTGTTGCCGCGCAAACGATGACGTTGGAGAGCTCGTCCTCATGCGGGTAGAGGCGCGATACACGCACACCACCAACAACATCGCGGTCCAGAAGGCCCTGAAGCGCGTCAGCTGCATTCATCGGCACACGGAAAGCAAACTCGTTGAAGAAGCGCGGCGTGAGGATTTCAACACCATTTACGGCTTCCAGAGCGTCCGCCAGATCACACGCTGCCTCATGGTTCAGGACAGCAAGGTCATGCAAACCTTTGCCGCCGAGAAGCGTCATGTGCGCTGTAAACGCCAGCGCGCAAAGGCCGGAGTTTGTACAGATGTTAGACGTCGCCTTATCACGGCGAATGTGCTGCTCACGCGTTGAAAGCGTCAGAACAAAGCCGCGCTTGCCTTCGGCATCTGTGGTTTCACCGCACAGACGCCCCGGCATCTGACGAACCAGCTTTTGCGTCGCTGCGAACAGACCGACATAAGGGCCACCGAAATTGAGGGAGTTACCAATGGACTGCCCCTCACCCACAGCAATGTCAGCGCCCATTTCGCCTGGCGGCTTCACAAGACCAAGGCTGACCGCTTCAGTAAAGACAGACACAAACAGCGCTTTCTTCTCATGAGCGGCATCAGCAACCGGCGTCATGTCTGTAATTGTGCCGAACACGTTCGGGCTCTGACCGATCACACAGGCTGTTGCGTCATCAACTGCGCCAGCCAATTCCAGCTCGCCATCAATCGCGGCTGGCAGCTGGACGACCTCAATACCCTGCGCTTCGCAGAGCAGTTTGGTGGACGCTGCATAATGCGGATGGAGACCACCAGACAGAACGACCTTTTTACGGCGTGTCGCGCGGCATGCCATGACAGCAGCTTCGGCACAGGATGTAGCGCCGTCATACATGGACGCGTTGGCCACATCCATTGCAGTGATTTCAGCAACCTGTGTCTGGAATTCAAACAGGGTCTGAAGCGTGCCCTGAGCAATTTCCGGCTGGTAAGGCGTGTAAGTCGTCAGAAATTCGGAGCGCTGGATCACCATGTCGATGCTCGCCGGAACATGGTGCTTATACGCGCCGCAGCCCACAAAGAAGGCCGAGTCAGATGCCGTGACGTTCTTGCTGGCCAGTTTGGTCAGGTAGCGTTCAACAGCGAATTCGCCCTGATGGTCCGGCAGGCCGGGCACTGTGCCAGGCAGGCGCGCGCTTTCAGGGACGTCTGTATAGAAATCATCGACGCTGTTTGCGCCGATTGCCGACAGCATATCTGCGCGGTCTTCCTGTGTAAGCGGGAGGTATCTCATTATGCCTCTCTCAGAATTTCTGGTTTAAAAGTCAGACCGCTTAGAGGTCTGCGCAGAAGGCTTTGTAAGCGTCAGCGTCCATCATCGCGTCGAGCTGGGTCGGGTCCGTGATGAGCATTTTGACGAACCAGGCCTTACCTTCAGGGTCCTGATTGACTGTCTCTGGTGCGCCTTCCAGTTCGGAGTTGGCTTCTTTCACAATGCCGGAAACAGGCGCGTAAACGTCAGACGCAGCCTTCACGCTCTCAACAACCGCGAGCTCGTCGCCTTTGTTGGAGTTGCGGCCTTCTTCTGGCAGCTCGACAAATACAACGTCACCAAGCTGTTCAGCCGCGTAGGACGTAATGCCTACAGTCGCTGTGTCACCTTCGACGCTCACCCATTCATGATCTTCTGTGTACTTAACAGTCATAGCCTAACCCCTTTTTCAAACTGCCCGGCATTGTGTCTGGTGCCCGACCAGATGCCCTATCTCTTGTAGTTGTGTGGAACGAACGGAAGCTTTGCGACCTTCGCGGCGCGCGGCTTACCGCGAACCATCAGCGTCAGTTCAGTGCCCGTTTTTGCGAATTCGCGGTCGACATAACCCATAGCCACAGGCCCTTCGACAGTCGGTCCAAAACCACCTGAGGTGATCTCGCCAATCTTCTTGTCGCCCGCGTAAATCTCAGTGCCCTCGCGCGCTGGCGCACGGTCCAATGGCTGGATGCCTACACGGCGTATCGGCGCGCCATTGGCAATCTGGTCGAGGATTTTCGCTGCGCCCGGAAAGTCTGCTGCTTCGCGGCGATTCTTGGATATGAGCCATGTCAGCGACGCTTCGACAGGCGTCTTCTGCGGATCAAGATCATGCCCGTAAAGACAGAGACCTGCCTCAAGGCGGAGGCTGTCGCGCGCGCCAAGACCGATCGGCTTTACGCGCTCGTCGTCCAGCAGTTCGACAATATGGCCGACACCCGACGCCGGGACGAGAATTTCAAAACCGTCTTCACCCGTATAGCCACAACGTGACACGATGCAGGTGAGGTCTTTGCAGACCATGCGGCGGCTTTCCATGAAGCCGAGATAGGCAGCTTCCGTGAAGCGTTCGGTCACAACCGCTTCCGCCTCAGGTCCCTGCAAGGCAACCAGAATGCGGTTATCAAGTCGCTCAAGATCAGCAAGATCACCGAGCTTTTCTTTCATCAGCGCCCAATCATCTTCCTTGGTCGCGCCATTCACCACAATGTAGAGGCGGCCCTGCTGGTCGCCTTCATACGGGCGGGTGATGATAAGGTCGTCGAGAATACCGCCGTCTTCATTGAGCAGAACGGTGAGGCGCGCCTGACCTGGCTCAAGGCCCTGAATGTCGCCCGGAACGAGCGTTTCGATCAATTTGGCAATTTCAATGTGCGCGTCTTCATCTTCACGCGGACCGCCAGGAAGGGTCAGAAGACATGGCCCCATATGGGAGACATCAAACAGACCGCAGTGTTCGCGGGTCCATTTATGTTCGGCCATGACGCCTTCAAACTGGATTGGCATGTCATAACCGGCAAAGCCGACCATCTTCGCGCCGAGGCGGACATGAACATCGTGCAAAGGGGTTTGCGCTAGCGGCGGATGGTCACTCAAAATGCACTCCAACGGGTTAGCAGCCGCGTGTCGCAGCCAGCCCCCGCTGTCTCGGTGCCTGAGAGATTCCGTGAGCCAAAACGCGCTCACTTGCTCCGTCGGCGAGGCTTTTTGCCTCTTTCCAGCGTTTTCGTTCTCAACGGTCCTTTTGCCTGAGCGTTTCCGGGGCGGTTGCGCCTTCGGCCCCGGGGTTAATCCCGGTGTCTCCCGTCGAGAGCGTGGTCTCTATGCGTAAACATTACGCGAGTCAAAGAGTATGACTCGCGAGGTGAGAGTCAAATGACAGGCCGCAGATTCCGCGGCCTATCCCCAGTTCCTGCAAATTCGGCAGAAAATCAGAGATTTCCTGCTCTTTATTGAGGCACTACATGCGCTCTGGCGTTTTGATGCCCAGAATGTCGAGGCCCGTCTCAAGCTGGTTTAGCACCGCCTCGCACAGACCGAGTCGCGATGCGCGCAGCTCTGCGTCTTTCTCCGCAGCGATCGGATGGGCTGCATAGAATGCCGAGAACGCCTGAGCGAGGTTGTAGATATGCTCGCAGAGGAAGTGCGGCATACGCTTTTCAAACGCCTGCTCAAGCGCCGTGTTGAAGCCGTCCATCTGCATGGCAAGCTTACGCTCTGTGTCGCTGACAATCCGGATCGCGCCCGCAGCATTCCCCTCGCCTTTCGCGCGGCGTAAAAGCGCTTTGATACGCACGGCTGCGTAAAGAAGATACGGACCGGTTTTGCCTTCAAAGCTGGTGAAGCGCTCCAGGTCGAACTTGTAGTCCGTGGTGCGCGTGTTCTGCAGGTCAGAGAAACGCGTCGCTGCCAGCGCAATCTTCAGGCCGATATCACGCACCTCTTCTTCCGACAGATCATCAGACAGGTTTGCTTCGGAGATACGCTTTTCCGCCTCTTCCAGCGCCATGCGGTTCAGGTCGGACAGACGCACTGTACCGCCATCGCGCGTTTTGAACGGCTTGCCATCATCACCATTCACCGTGCCGAAGCCGATATGCTCCAGCCCGGCTTCCGGGAAATAGCCCGCTTTTTCAGACGCACGGAATACCTGCTGGAAGTGCAGCGCCTGACGCTGGTCCACCACATACAGCATGGTGTCCGGCTTAATGTTCTGCGCGCGGTCAAAAATCGTCGCGAGATCAGTCGTGTGATAGCCGACGCCGCCCCGTGAATTCACGAGGATAAATGGCGGCATTTCGGTTTTGCCTTTGTCGGTGTCACGCGCCACGCGGATAATCCACGCGCCGTCGCTCTTTTCGGCAATGCCGCGATCTTTCAGATCAGCCACCATCGGCGCCACGAACGGGTCCGCGTCGCTTTCGCCTTTCCAGAGGTCGAACGACACGTTGAGGCGGTCGTAATCGACTTTCAGCGCTTCAACTGACACATCAATGAAATGCTTCAGAAGTGCGCGATAGCCTGCACGGCCCGCCTGTAGCTCTGCCGTGGCTTTCTGGCAAAGCTCGCGATACGCCTCATCCGTCTTGGATTTGCCAGACGCGAGCGGGTAAAGCCGCGCAAGGTCCTCAATCGTGACCGGGCTTTCCGCTGGGAACGGGCCTTCATTGCCCGCATCAAAGTAAGGCAGGTCTGGCTGTTCTTCGGATAGACCGACAATCAGCTGGCCCATTTGAAGCCCCCAGTCACCAAGGTGTGCATCACCGATGACGGTGTGGCCCAGGAAACGGCAAAGACGCTTCAAAGTATCGCCGATCACAGCTGACCGCAGATGCCCAACGTGCATGGGTTTAGCAACGTTTGGGCCGCCAAAATCGATCACAATGGTTTTTGTGTCTGTGCTCTGGTCTGCACCCGCAAGCTCACTTTCGCGCACGCCTTGTACACGGCCAGCGAGAAGCACTTCGGTCACTTTGATGTTCAGAAAGCCGGGGCCGGCAACTGTGATGTCAGCGATAGCCGGATGACCAGAGAGTTTCTCCACAAGCTCGCCCGCAATCTCGCGCGGGTTGCGGCGCGCAGCCTTAGCCGCCGCCATAGCGCCGTTGCACTGGAAATCTGCGAGGTCCGGGCGGTCGGATCGGCGAACCATGCCGAGTTTTGCTTCAAGACCAATTGCTTCAAACGCCTGTCCACATGCCGTGGACAGTTCGGACGCTATGTCCGCCATGACCGGATTTCCTTATTTACTGAACTGTACTGGTTATTGTGTCTGGAGCAGGAAGCGACGACCGGTTTCGTTGAACGTGCGTTGTTCGTCGGTCAGCTCAAAGCCCACAAGAATTTCAAAGTTCGCGCCCGAGATTGAAGAATCAGCGCGCGGGATCACGATGCGACCGACAGTCTCTTCCATTGTCACGATCTGACGACCGTTGCGGAATTCAACATTCACAGGGAAAACCTGCTTTTCAATCACCGCGCGGTTTGTACGCGTCACGGCTACGAAATAGTTGAAAGTGTGCTGGTTCGTTGTCGCAGCATCGCCGCGGCCAAACGCGAAATCGATCTCGATCTGTGCTTCGATCGGATCATCTTCGAGGTAACGGCAGAACAGGCGCACGCCATTGATCTCACCGGTGAACTCGATGTTGTTGTACTGGTCGCCCCCATCGGTGAACTCTACAATGCGCTGAGCTTCATAAACAGAACCTGCCGCAGGGCACGGGCCCTGGTTCGGACGTGTGTCCAGATTTTCAAATGTAGAGCAGGCTGAAAGAAGCAGAGCAGACCCGGCAAGGGCAGAAGACACTAAAAGACGCACGTGAAACAACTCCTTGGCCGTTTTCTGTAAGGACACCATCTGTTAGAGCGTGATAACGGTGCAAACCCGAACTGGCAACGGCGCATTGTGTCGTGTGAACAAGAGGTAATAAGAAAACATGCAGTCACTGACGATCCGCCTCTCTGCCCCGCGTGGATTCTGCGCTGGCGTAGACCGTGCCATTCAGATCGTCGAAGAGGCGCTGACCAAATGGGGACCGCCCGTTTATGTGCGCCATGAAATTGTTCACAACGCCCATGTCGTCGAAGGCTTGAAGGCTAAAGGCGCGGTGTTTGTAGAAGAACTGTATGAGTGCCCTGACGACCGACCAGTCATTTTTTCTGCCCATGGCGTGCCAAAATCGGTACCCGCCGAAGCGGCGTCACGCGAGATGATTTACGTCGACGCAACCTGCCCGCTCGTTTCCAAAGTTCATGTCGAAGCTCAGAAACACGCTGATGCAGGGCGCGATATTCTTCTGATCGGTCATGCGGGCCACCCCGAAGTCGTCGGCACAATGGGCCAGCTGCCGGATGGAACGATTCGCCTGATTGAAACGCCTGAGGACGCAGAAACGATCAGCGTCGAGAATCCGAATAATCTGGCGTTCGTTACCCAGACGACGCTTTCGGTCGACGACACCGCTGCCGTCATTAGCGTGTTGCAACGACGTTTCCCGTCTATTTCAGCGCCGCATAAAGAAGATATTTGCTACGCGACCACCAACCGTCAGGAAGCCGTAAAGGCGATGGCTAAAGGCGCTGATCTGGTGCTGGTCATCGGCGCGGAAAACTCTTCGAACTCTAAACGCCTCGTTGATGTGGCACTACGTTCCGGCGCAAAGGCTGCACGCCTTATTGCATCCGTCGATTTCGTTGACTGGAGCTGGTTTGAGGGTGTTTCAACGCTCGGCATCACAGCGGGCGCGAGCGCGCCCGAAATCCTAGTCGATGATCTGATTGATGCGTGCCGCGAACGGTTTGACGTCTCGATGGAAGAGATCCGTGTCACCGATGAGAATGTGACCTTCAAACTGCCGCGCGTTCTGGCGGTCTGATACAAAAAAGGCGGCACTCTTCAGCACCGCCTTTATTCTTTTCACGTTCGCCTGATTTATTCGGCGACTGTAACTGAAACGGATTCCAGTTCGACTACCGTGTCACCAGCTGGCCAGAAGCCAACAAAGTCGGATGCCGGATCAACAATGTCCGGAATTGTGTAGTCGAAAGAATAATCAGCAAAATCCGATGTCAGATCAAAGCGTTCCCACCCGCTATTGCCTGCTGCATTCGTAGAGTAAGCAACTGCCACACGGTTTGCCTGTCCACCCGCAGCGCGTGCTGAGAAGCTGACCGTCACAGTCTGGCCATTAAGGCTGCCAAGTGTCGGCCCGGTGTACTCGATGGATGCACCTGATGTTTCACCACCAGAGTTCATGCCACCAATATTGGTGTTCACCAGCGTCACGACTGATGAGCCAGGCGTAACCGTAACCTGATCTGTTGCGCTGAGTGCGCCAACAAGTGCAGCACCTTCCCAGCTCATATTCTGCGGGTTTGAAGGCGTCTCAACGACTTCTTCGGGGGCAGGAGTCGGCGCTGCCGGCGCTGGCTCGTCCTGTCCCCCACATGCGGCAAGCCCAAGCGCCAAAATGGAAACACCAAGTGTCCTGAAATGCATAATCAACCTCATTCTTCAAATGCCTGTCCCCAGGCTGATGTGATCCCGTCGTCTCCGAAAACGGGAACGTACGCAATACGGGGTCACGCTTAAAAACGAAATAAGTCATCAATTTGGCATTTCGTTCCAAGAACGCGCGTGAAGGCCCTGTTTCTTGGATGTTATCGGTCACCATGCACAAAATGGATGCAGCCTGCTCAACAAAAGGGTGAGCCAATAATCTTCAATACAACCAAACCGCGACATCTGCTCAATTGACCAGATGGGGCTCTCATGTGAAGGAAGCGCATGGCTGTTTATACTGAAGTTGACGACGACGCACTAAACGACTTTCTGACCCGATATGACATCGGTGAAGCGGTTGCTTTTAAAGGTATTGCGGAGGGCGTTGAGAACTCTAACTACCTCCTCGAAACAACCGAGGCGCGCTTTATTCTCACTTTGTATGAAAAGCGCGTAAATCCGGATGACCTGCCGTTCTTCATGGGCGTCATGGAGGCCCTGTCCGCGGCGAACTTTCCTTGTCCTCAGCCCGTCAAAGGAAAGAATGGATCGGCGCTTCAGACACTTCTCGACAAGCCTGCCGCCATCGTCACCTTTCTGAAGGGCATGTCTCCACGCAGACCTGATGTAAACCAGTGCCGCCAGATTGGCGAAGCCATGGCACGCATGCACCTTGCGCTACAGACAAGCTCCCTCGGGCGTCCGAACAATCTATCCATCGATGCGTGGGATGAGCTTTATGACGGCCGCGAGAGCGTTGCCGCGACGCTGGCGCCGAACCTCGCCACGCTCATATCCGGTGATCTTGAACGTCTGCACGATCAATGGCCAGATCCCGACACGTTGCCACGCGGTATCATCCACGCAGATCTGTTTCCGGACAACGCCTTCTTCCTCGGCGCAAACTTCTCTGGCGTAATTGACTTCTACTTCGCCTGCACTGACATGCTGGCCTACGACGTGGCTATTGCACTAAATGCGTGGTGCTTTGAGGCGCGCGGCGAATTCAACATGACCAAAGGCCGGGCGCTCATGGCTGGCTATGACAGCGTTCGCAGTTTCACCGAAGCCGAGCGCAAAGCTCTGCCCGCACTCATCCATGGCGCGGCTATGCGCTTCTTCCTGACACGCCTCGTTGACTGGACGGATACGCCAGCCGATGCGCTCGTGCGCCCCAAAAATCCGGTCGAATATGCAGAAAAGCTCGGCTTCCACAGATTGGCACGAACCGTGGAAGACTATGGTTACATGGCAGGATAAGCCTGCTCTCAAAACGGGCAGACAAAAAAACACCCCCAATAAGCGGTGCGCTAACCCGCCGTTCACTCGCTTCTGCTTTCTATTTCCGAGGAATCCTGAGCAAATTTCAGGAGCATCTGAAGAAACCAGGCGGGGATCTGGAGTGGGCGAGACGCATAAAGCCGCGAACCAGCAGCGCAGCTCCATCAGGAGATGTAGCGTAGCCGCGCTTGCCTGTGTCTTCTTTTTAGCGTCGCCACCCGTCTTTTCTCAATCTGATGATGTATCATCTCAGATCACCAACGAAGACGTCACCGCAGCAAACTGGCCCGATGCAGCAGTAGAGCTTGTCGAAGACATTCTCTCACGTCCTTTCATGCCGGGTGATTATTACGCGTTCGAAGCTTTGAAAGAGACATTGTCTGAAGAAGAATTGCTCGAACGACATATGGAATATGTCTTCCACGATTCCATTATGGGTATCGCCGACTATCCCCGTGTCGTCGAAGAGATGGACGCCTTTCTGGAAGAAACAGGACTTGAGGTCACCCCCGCTTTCAGAACGCTGAGTACTATCGGATATGAGACGATGGTCTCCAATGATTACCGTGCCGGACTCGATCGGATTGACTCATTCCTTCGCGCCCGCGGTTTTACAGCAGACGAATATGTTCGCGCCCTCGTGCTGCAAGCCGTGTTTCTTCTGTATCTTGATCAGGATATCGATGCGGCCAATGTCGTACGCGACATTACCGCCTTCACGAACAGGCATAGTGTTTCGGACTTCGTTGCATTCGACGTCGCCCAGCTGGAAATTCGTGTATTTGAAGCACACACATCTCCGGAAAGCATGATTGATCTACTGTCTCGTGAATACTGGACCATTCAGGATTTGATGCTTCCATACACAGTGAGCACGACGCCGCATGATATCGCGACCATGCTCTATACTCATGGCAGAACAGCGGAACTCGAACAGGTCACAAATGCCTTTCTGACCGCAACCGAGAGCGATGAATACGCCTATCTACGCGGCGACGCACTCCATAGCTGTGCGATGTTAAATCTCGCCAAGGGGCTGAACGAACGCGCCATCGAATGTGCTGTTGAGGCGGAACCTTTCGTTACGAACGAGGACAACATCCATTATTTATGGGCTGTCACAACGGTTGAGGCGGCTATCCGTGCCGGGGATGCGGACCTCGCCCAGACCTATTTCGCAAAACTCAGCGCGCTGCCGGAAGCGCAGCTCAATAATCGCAACCAGTTCACTGTGGCCGAATTGGAAGCGCGGCTTCTCGCGCTATCGGGCGATATAGACGCCGCCTATAACGCCATGCTGACCTTTCACCAGACAAAAGCCGTGGCTCTGGACGATGAAATTCAGGCACTGGCGGCAAACCAGATGCAATATCTGCAGGAAGAGGCTGACAGGATTGCCGAGCGCGCCAACCTGCTGAACCTTCAGAACACGCTGCAACAACGCACGATTGGTTTATTCCAGTGGTTATCTGCGCTCTTTGGCCTGTTGCTCGCTCTGTCGATCGCTTTTGCGTTCCTGATGCTCCGGAAAAACCGGGAAGTCGTTCATGCCCGCGACGATGCCCGCCGTATGAGCGAAGTGAAATCCCGTTTCCTTGCAAATATGAGCCATGAAGTTCGCACACCTATGAATGGGGTCATCGGTCTTTCTGGTGCACTCGAAAAGACCGAACTGAACGCACGACAGTCCGAGCTTGTGACGCTCATTCAACGCTCGAGCAAGCTCATGATGAACGTGCTCGATGATATTCTCGACCTCTCTCGCATCGAGTCTGAAAAGATCATCATTGAGAACAAGGAATTCGTGCCGCGTGAATTATTCGAAGAAACGAGGGTCTTCTTCGAAGCCAGCACCGACAGAGAGGGCTTATCGCTCACATTCGTACCAAATATCTGCGAAAATCTTCTGGTGAACGGCGACGCCTCGCGCATTCGTCAAATCCTGTACAACCTCATCACCAATGCACTGAAGTTTACAGACAGCGGCAGTATTGAAGTCAGATGCTGGGTGAACAGAACCGGCAGAACGGATGACAAGATTAGTCTCTGGTTCTCGGTCGAAGATACCGGCCAGGGCATTCCATCCGACAAGCTGAAGACGATTTTTGAGCCGTTCATGCAGGCGGACAGTTCGTCGACACGCCGCTTTGGCGGTCTGGGTCTCGGCCTCGCAATTTCCAGACAACTCGTCCAGCTTATGGATGGAGACATCTATGCGAGTTCTACCATCGGGTCGGGCACACAGATCGAATTCTGCGTTCCGGTAGAGCTGGTCTCCGAAGACGCCGCGATTGTCAGCGAAACAGAAACGCCCGTCAGTTTAGAAACCACTACGCAAGTTCTCGTCGCCGAAGACCATCCAATGAATCGCAAGGTCATCGATGTACTTATGGACGGCCTTGGCATTTCGCCCCTGATTGTTGAAACCGGCCTTGATGCTGTCAGCGCCTATCAGAACGCGCCGTTTAGCTTCGTCTTTCTCGATATCCAAATGCCCGTTATGGACGGCATCGACGCGCTCATTCGCATGAAAGAGATCGATCTCGCTGAAGGCCGAACACCGCCTCAATATATTGCGTTTACAGCAAATGCGATGACCCATCAGGTCGAACACTATAAGTCTGCCGGCTTCGATCATGTGCTGACCAAACCTGTCGAAGTGCAAAGTCTCATCACCATCTTCTCCTCTACCCCGACAATCGAGGCCGAAACCGAGGACGCCTGAGAAATCTGGGTGAAATTGCGTTTATGAAATTGACGCTACGCTCAAAGCTCGGTTCAACCTGTGTGATGACGAAATCAGTTGAGATCTGGACAGACGGAGCCTGCTCCGGAAACCCTGGCCCTGGCGGCTGGGGTGCACTGCTTAAGAGTGGCACGCACGAGAAAGAGCTTTATGGCGGTGAGCCTGAAAGCACGAACAACCGTATGGAACTCATGGCCGCCATTGTTGCGCTTGAGACGGTGAAAGACGGCTATCACATCACGCTGCACACCGACTCCACCTATGTGAAAGACGGTCTGAACAAGTGGATCCACAACTGGAAACGCAATGGCTGGAAAACGGCCGCGAAAAAGCCGGTCAAAAACGCCGATCTCTGGCAGAGACTTGATGCTGCCGCGTCCCGCCACCCTCACCTGAAATGGAAATGGGTAAAGGGACACGCAGGCGATGAGGGCAATGAACGAGCCGATGAGCTGGCTCGAAAAGGCGCGAGCGAACAGCCCCGCTAAAAATCTTCCCAATCATGTCGTCTGTTCGATCAATTCCCCAAAAAATCTCGCGATTTACGATGGATAACTCGCACCACTGCCGATAGTGTCTGATGAAATTGGGGGAAGCGTTTCAGCTGAAACGCTTATTTTGTATTGTGCAGGGGTACTGAAGTTATGCATCTTCTATTGCACGTCGGGACGGAACAGACGGGGGCCGCTAACTGGCAGAAGGTTCTGTTCCATTATCGCAGCCAGCTGGCAGAGAGCAAACTCTGGTATTCAGCCAGTATGGGCGCTCCGTTTTTCCCGGCGAACCATCGAAAGCTGATCGCATATGCGCGTCCTTTCTCTGAGAAGGACGATAGTCTGGAGATGTTCGGCATTCAAAGCGCCGATGCACAGGTAAACTTCCGCGCAAAGACGCGTGAGAAGCTTGAGAACGAAGTGGCTAAAGCGCGCGAGAATGGGGCGGAGGTCTTTTTCCTGAGCTGCGAACACGCGCACTCTCGTCTGACCAAGCCAGAATGGATTTCCGAGCTTAAAACGCTGTTCGACGGCTTATTCGAAAGCGTGACGGTATTGTTTCACCTGCGTCCGCAAATCGATATGGCGATCAGTGCCATCACGAACTCTGTGCTGTTTGGTCAGCCTCTTTCGAAGGCTAGCTTCAATGTCGTGAAGCCAACTACCGCGTATTACGACTATCTGGGCATGGTGAAGAAGTGGGCGAGCGTTTTTGGAGATTCCAGCATTCGCCTCTCGGCCTTCAAAAATGCTGTTTTCCCACTCAAGGGCATGGAAGCAGGCCCGGCCAGCATCGAGTCAGACATTATCGATAATGCCGAAGACTCCCTGACCATGGGGCTTGACCTTTCCATGATCGAAGCCGTCATGTCCGTGCCGGATCTGCGCACGCGTCACATTCAATACTTCCAGTCCTACCCGGTACAGACGCCGTTGAGACTTGGCATCGACCGGGCGACCAAACTACAGGCGGCGTTTTTCGAAGATAACGCACAGCTCGCGACCCGCTATCAGGGGATCAAAGCAAGCGATCTGACGCCGGACTGGGCACCACATATGGAAGCAAGCAATTTCGATGAAATAACCCCGTCTAAAGAGACCGGTCGTTTAATCGAACATGTGCTTGAAAGAAGCCGGATGGTATTGCTTCGTCAGAAAGCAGAAACACATCTAACAGAATGCGAGCGGGCGCTCGCCAGAAACAATGTAGATATCGCACGCAACTTCTACGCGTCATTTGAAAGGGCACTGAATGAGTCAACACCTGAGTTTGAGCGTTTACGCCTGTCTCCGGACATAAAAAACCGGATGCTGGAATGCAAGCAGAAGGTGAGTTGACAAAACTCTTTCAATGAAATCAAAGAAAAAAGTAATTAGGAGGTTGGTGTGACGAATAAGATTATGTTGGTACATTTTGGCCGAAGCGGCTCGACCGTTATCGCCAAAATGCTTGCCAAACACACCAAAATTGCCTGGTTTGAGGAGATTGTAACGCTTCAGGAACAGAAAGGCGCCAAGACCACTGAATGGCAGGTTGGCGACTATGTTTCACTGATCGACAACCTCCCTCAGCCCAAACGCCATGTCGGGTATGAAGTTAAACCAATTAACTTCTACAAGAACGCGAATGTGAAGATTGAAGACGTCATCGAGCACTACCATGCAGCTGGCGACACGACCTTCATTTTCCTTCAGCGTCACAATACGCTGCGCCGCTATATCAGCGCGGTGAAAGCCTCTAAGCTGTCACTCTACCATGTGAAAGCGGATGATGGTCCGAAGCCGGAAAAGAAGGCAATCACGCTCGATCTGAAAGATCTGCACGACTACGATTCCGCGTCCAAAGCGGATACGCTTGTTGATCTGCTTCGTAAGGCCAAAACAGAAGAACAGCGCCTTATGAACTTCTTCGAGGAGAAGGGCATCGACATGCTGCACCTCACCTATGAAGAACACATCGAGCAGAACCCGCTCGACGCGTATGACATTATCTGCTCTTACATGATGCTTGGCATTGAGCAGCAGGAAATCACCCTACGCAAAACAAGCGCAGGTATCCGCAACGACATTGAAAACTTTGATGAAGTCAAAGCTGCTCTGGCGGGTTCCGAATTTGAATGGATGGTTGAAGAGTAGGCGCAAGGCCTACTCTCTTCCGACGCTCAGCTGCGTCTGACGCATATCCGTTACGGCCTGCTGACCGACATCCGCTATATGCTCAAACAGCTGGCGATATTGTTGCCGGACAGCACCAAGTCCGGCCTCTTCCGACAAATATGATTCCAGCGCGCTCTGATCCACAGCCCGCCCCTGCCCGCGAATTTGCTGAGAGAATGCGGCGGCGATCTGCGCCGCCATTTCCTCATCCGAACCGAGCGAAATCAGGTCGGTACACGCTTTCGGCAGGTCGGCGAAGGCTTTCAGATTGAATGCAAGTGTACGCTTTCCGAAGCCGACTGCTCGCGACGCAACGCCTGACGATTCTCCAACCGACGGCCAGCGGAGCGCCGGAACAATATCGGCCGCCATAAACAGCTCGTCGAACTGTTTTTCATCTGTATAGCCAAGCATGGAAATACGGGACTGGTCCGGGAACTTTTGAATCAGGCGCAGAACGCCCGGGTCCATCACCTCACCTGCGATCACCAGTCTGAACTTCGTATCGCCCGCTTCCTGGCAACGTCCCAGTGCTTTCAGGACAAGATCGATCCGTTTGGGCGGCGTCACAAAGCCAGCACATAAGATCATCGTCTCATCGTCAGCAATGTTCAAACGCTTGCGCACGACTTCACGCGCGTCTGCCGATACACCGCTCTCTTCAGGCGTCTGGCAGAAGTGCGGAATCATAGAGACCGGCGCATCACGGCGGATCATTTTTGTACGCTGACGCGCCCAGCGCGAATGGACAATCACATGGTAGGCGTCGCGAATAAATGGTTCCAGCAACGGCATCTCGAACTGAAGCTGTGGATGATATTCCGGCTTTTTCTGTCCTCGCTTCTGCGCAAGTGAGATGCCACGTTCACCCGCAGCCTTGCCGAGCACATACTCGTAAGCTGTCTTATCGCCCTTTGCGAGCGTCATCTCGGTGACGAGATGGTGCACGGAGAAATCATGGATTTCCACGATGCCAGGCCGGTCGAGCGCGGCAAAGTAGATGAACTCGTGATACGGGTTGTTTCCAAGCTGGTAGATCGGGACGGCATCCGAACGAAACAGCGCCTCTGCCCTGTCTACGAACTGGATATCGAAGTCCTCAAATCCGGTCGAAAACACCTGCTGGGTATAGTGCGCAATGCCACTCGGCACCGGCGGCAGAGGCGACCAGATATCAATCTTCATGTTTGCGCTCGAGCTCGCGTTTCAGGCTTTCGACCTGCTGCTCAAGATCATCAATCCGCGTGAGCGCTTCAGTCTCGATACGGGCGAGCCGCATATCAAACATCTCCACCAGCGCCTTGGCAGACAGGAAAGTGATGGACTCACCCTCCAGCTCCATTTTGACCGTCGTGCGGGTGAGCGAAACAATCTTGTTCTTGATGGTACTGAATGGCCACATTCTGATAAACGCGCCCCCGACGCATGTTTGGTTGCCTGATTCCGCAATCAGAATTTCACATACTTCGCCATTTCAGCAAGGGGCAGGCCCTTCTCTTCGGAGAATTCCATAACTTTACGGAAATCACGGCGAATTGTGTCCAGCTCAGGAATACGGACGCCATCGATAGATCGGGTCGTAGGCACTTCCACCCCATGGCGATCACGAAGTTCTTTAAGTTCTTCATTGTAAATCCGGCGCGTGCCCGCAGCCAGGATTTCAGGCACCTTGGGCACGATCCGGAAAGTCGAATCCAGCTTGGACGCATCCGTCAGGCCATCAATCATTTTCTGGCTCGTCGCATCCGGCAGCCGCAGCGTGTTGTAGACGAGTTTGAAATAGAGAAGGTTTCCCGAAACGCTTGGGTTATTATCCCATGGCAGGCGCTGCATGCCTTCGATATCACTCGTGCCCGTGATGTTCTTGAAGTCGAGCAGAACATCGCCCTTAGGCAATTGCTGACGATCATAAACATGAGTGGTGACATTCGCCTTGCCGAACACCTCCACCCAGCGGTCTACCAAGTCGATGTAGGAGCGACGCTTAGTGACCAGATACTGGCTCATATCCGGATAGCGCTTGCCCATCTGGATGTCCTGCTGCCACCAACTGAGAAGATAGCGGACAGGGTCACGCAAATATAGAATGATCCGAATGTCATAGCCGGCGAACACCTCTTTCAGTGTTTCAGGCTTCTCAAGATCGCAGAGTGACTCGCTGGAAATGATCGTCGTGTCGAATGGCGCAATTTCCTTGCGCAGCGCTTTGAGGTGTTTCTCATGCTTTTTCGGGTGGGTTACCCAGCTCAACAGCTCATGATGGGCGGCAGCGTCTTGCCCGAGGCCAGGATAACAGATGCCGTGGCTCGCCAGCAGGTCGCGGTTTTGAAAGAAATGGTGCTGAATGCTGGACGTACCGGTCTTGTTCGTACCGATATGCAGAAACACGGTCTTCTGTTTAGCCACTCAAAGTCCCCTATAATCAACGCAGGCATGTCATGCTGATATTTTACGCCGACGCAACCCGATTTTATGCAAACCGGCAAGCGCTCCCTTGGCAAGCTGGTAACTGCGCAGGCACTAAGCAATAGCGCTCACAATATTGGAAAATATGTGTTTTGGACCAACATTTCAGCCTGCATCATTGCATGCGCCCTCTAATCAGCTGCACCTCCCCAAAAGAATTTTCATCAAATCCGACTTCTGGAAACTCGGTGTTGATTATTGAAATCACGCAGAGTAGCTGAGTAAGGTATGATTTCTGTAGAGTGAGGGGACCCGATGCAGAACACGACCATTCCCAACCTGATCGTTGTTGGCGCCGGCAAGGCAGGCACGACATCTCTTCACAATTATCTGGACGCCCATCCGCAGGTTTTCGGCGCGGGTGATAAAGAGCTGATGTACTTTTCGCGCTTCATGGATAAGGGCGTAGACTGGTACAAATCGAACTTCAAAGTTCGTGATGGTGTGAAAGTCTATTTTGAATCGACGCCGCAATATTCTTTCCGCGATGAGTTTCCGCACGTTCCGCAGAACATTTACGACCTCAATCCGGACATGAAGATCATCTACATCGTCCGCGAACCTATCAAACGGATTGTGTCACACTTCAATCACTGGTCCCGCACGCAGGCCCACACTTTCAAGGATATTGAAAAATCTCTGGCGCATGAACAGCACCGAAAATTCTTCGTCGACCGCACACGGTATTACTACCAGCTGCAGGCTTATCTTGCGCTGTTCCCAACACGGCAGATCAAAGTCGTCTTCATGGAAGACCTGATCAGCAAGCACGCCGAAACGATGAACGATATCTTCCGCTTCCTCGGCATTGACGAAATCGGCGACCAGATTCCGCCAGAGCGCCACAATGTCGGCGCTGCCTATGCCACTGATGTAAAGCGCTGGTCCATCAAGGACATCTCCAAAGAACGCATCGCCGAAATTCAGAAGACGCTCTCGAAAGACGTCCAGAACCTATTTTATTACTGCAACAAACCAGCTGACTTCTGGGGAGAGGAATACATATGAGTGAGGAGCTGAAGGAATTCGACCTCGCAGAATTCATGCCCGAAGGGCAGCGCAGCCTGTTTCGAAACTGCCGCGTCCGCGCCCCGCAATCCTCAATGGGGGCTCTTCAGTTCAAATCGCCCCCAATTGGCGGCAATCGTAACAATGTCGACATTCTGATCTCCAAGCCGAATCTGAACGGCAATCTGACATTCGTGATTGGCCCTGGCAGCGCAAAAATCGAGATTCATACAGCCGGACACATCTTCGCTAATATCCGCACATGGCGTCCAAGCACGCTGCGTATTGGGGAAGGCGTAACGATCAACTCCGCACGTATGGTAATGGACCTTGCTGATGTAAAAATCGGCGAGAACGGTCTCTGGTCGGACGAAATCCTGCTTCAGTCGAATGACCAGCACGGCATTATCGATCTTGAGACCATGGATGTCGTAAACGCGCATCGCCGTAAAATCGAGATCGGCAAGCACGTCTGGATCGGGCGCCGTACGACCATCATGCCAGATGTCCGCATTGGACCGGGCGGAATTCTTGGTGCAGGCTCAATCCTGACCACTGACATGCCAGCTAAAACGATATTCGGCGGCATTCCAGCCAAGAAGATCAAAGATAACGTCTCTTGGTGCCGGTCTCCGATGGGCCCGAACGAAATGGAAGAAGGCATTCTTTCCGAGTTGAAAAGCGGCGTTTAACTTCGACTGGCCTCAAAAAGGCGGGACCTGCAAACGGTCCCGCCTTTTTATGCAAGAAGCTCACATGCCTTCACGTCAAAACTGAATCTGATTTCTCTGCCGAATTACTGCTCATCTCCGGTCAAATTCAGTTCAGCACTGCATATATTTAAACTTTCATTCTATTCGGCATCTCCGCACCGCCAGTGCCGAAAATTGCTGCCTCATTCAATTCGCACCGCTTTAAGTAGCAAGAATTCACAATGAATTTGCCGGATTCACAGGCCTACCGTCCCTTCGCGCGCGAAAAATCACTACCAGAAGGTGCCTCCCTGATGTCGCGCTCTGTTAAAATCTTCAAATCAGGCGTCATTGTAACCCGCGAACACGTGCTGCTTTACTATTGAAATTCACACTTATCCGGCTGGACACCTGACTCGATATCTATAGATTGCCCACCACGGGACGTGATGTTTATGAGTGCATGTTTTCACTCATGACGGCAGTGGGGACTATTGTTGTCGTGCATTGCGTTTCAGGCGTACTGAACGAGGGACAATTTTATGAGTAACCTGTCGCTGGTGGTCTTGTCAGACCACTGCCATCACGCATTGGGCGAATACTTCCGATCACTGGAACTGTTCGACAAGGTCGACTCCTATCAGCCGGAATTTCTCGACCCGGCAACCAAGAACACCGTCAAAGACAGTCTTGGAAACTACGATGTCATTTTCACATCGTACAATAAAGCCGACGATCTCAGCATTGAAGCGCTGAAGGGCAAGCATGGCAGCGCGGTTATCCCGTTCGCTCCGCTGGTCTTTTACGGCCTCCAGCCTGATGTTGGCTACGTCATCTCCAAAGGCGAGTTTCTCTACAACCCTGCACTGGCCGGCGATTATCACTACTCCGTCATTCTCGAGCTGATGAAACGCGGCCTTGATGTCGAAGACGTCATTCACCTGCTTGTGCGCACTGCGCCGGGTGAAACAATCGACGTGCAGGCGACGTGGGACGCAGCTGTCAGCAGCTATCAGGACGCTGAAAAAGATTTCGACGTAAAGATCGCTGACTTCATCGCTGCTGAAAGCAGGAAGTCTCAGACATTCTACAACTTCAATCTTCCGGCAGGCAGCGTGCTCGGCGAGCTGGGCGACCGACTGATCAAACATCTTGGTGAGAAAGCAACGCCGCGTCTGATTCCACCGGCTGCCAATGATCTCGTCACACGCTCTTATTTCCCGGTTCCAGATTACCTCGCCGAAGCACTGGGCTTTGAATACCGCACGTCTCAGGTCGTACGCGGCAAGGTAGAAGGCAATTCCATCGACGTGTCGCGTGAAACGGCCATGCGTATGAGCGCGAAATTCTTCGCAGAATTCTGCCGGTCGAAGAAATGCAGCATCATGGATCTGCAACCGCTTACACCACTCAAATTCGCTCCGGCGATGGCATAGTCATACCCGCTGGCGACGCTCTCAACTCCGATACTTCTGTATCGGTGGGGCGTCGCTAAGCATATCTGGCCAGGACGACGCGTTTCGGGGTTTCGGACGTTGACGCCGCCTACGGCGTATAGCTTTATGAACACGTCAGTTGCGTTCAGGTCGGGAATAATTTCAGGCCCGCATTAAGTGTACGATTTGATATGTTCAGAGAAATAAAAAGCACCTCACGTGCGAGAAGCAAAAAAAGCGCAAAGCAACGGCTTTTTATTCTCGATCCAGACCTGCAGATCGGTACCGGCCACAACTATCAGACATCTGTCCGTGTGGCTGCCAGTGCAGTCGAGTCCGGCTACGCTGTCACCATTCTGGCCAACCGCCATTTTCCCGAATCGAAAGCGCTTAACAAGAAGCTCGGCTTTTCAATCCGTGCGCATTTCAAAGCGCTGGCCTTTGATTTCCCGGGCATCTCGGAGGGCCGCCGCCGCATACCTGTCGAGTTTAACGACGAATACGAGCTGCATGACTGGGAAATCCATCTTCAGCAATTGCTCGCAATCGACGAAGAACTCCGCTTCACTGCGGACGACACATTCTACTGCCACACAGTCTCCACTCCGCTGGCGCACGCATGGTTTGTTTTCCTTATGCTGCGCCCGGACCATCTGCGTCCGAAACTGTATGCGCAAATCTACATTCTTCCGGAGCTCATTCAGGGCGAGCGCGTTGGCAACTATACCTTCTGCGACATCCTGAATAAGTATAACCAGCAGGGCTTTATCGGCCGTTACGCCTTCTTCCACACTGAGACGATCCGGCTACAGAAGACGTATGAAGAACAGGTCGGCCTGCACTTCCCGATGATGGTTGGCCCTCTGCCGGACCACTGTTTCGAACAACGGATGGGCGACGACCCACGCCCTGTTATCGCGTTCCTCGGCGAAGCGCGTCATGAGAAGGGTTTCCAGCTGCTTCCGGGCGTTATCGACCGGCTCATTCAGGAGCTGGGCGATGACTTCCAGAAAATCCGCTTCCAACTGCAGACCTTCTCCTCTCCGCTGAATGACACCGTCGAGATCAAGACGGCCCGTCGTACGCTGGAAAACCTCGCCAAGACGTACGACAACATCCAAATTCTTGGTAAGCTTTCAACCGAAGAATACCAGACGGCCATCGACGAAACCGATATCTGTTTCCTCGGCTATGAACCGGAATCCTACCGCATTCGCGGCTCCGGCGTTGCCGTTGAGATGCTGGCTGGCGGCAAAATGCTGCTCACCTCACCGGACATCGACGTTGCCGAAACATTCGACGGGTACAATCTCCTCGTCCCGACAGAATTCTCCGCCGGTTCTTTCGCCGAGGCGCTGCTGAAGCAACTCAAAAAGGCGAAGTTTGACCGTGCGTCGCTGCGCGCAACCAAGAGCGGCCTGGAATACTATGCAGAAAGTGGCTTCCTTGGCCGCCTGTTTGAACTGCATGAGAAAAACGCCGAGGGCTTTGATCAGCCACCGCTAAAAAATTATCAGGGCGCCGTCGTCTACCTCGCCATGGGCGGCGATTCAGGTGGCTCGGAGTTCGTCCAACGCGGACATTTGAAAGCGCTTAAAGATCTCGACGTTCTGACGATCATGATCGACATTCCATGGCCGTTTCAGGACGCAAACAGCTATAATGCCTGGAAGAAAGAACGCGTCAGCCGCTTCTTCAAAAGCTGGGATGATTTCGAATTTCTGCCGCTGTTCGGTTCAATGCTCTCCGGCCGGATTGCAGAATCAGGTTTCTCAAATACGCAATATATGGACAAGCGCGAAAACCTCGCCCACTCAGCGCAGCGCTCCTATATGGAGCGGTTTTTCGGTCTGAACAGCACCACGAAAATGGCGCTCGAGCGATTTAATCTCAAAGGCATTTTCACAAACTATGCCTACTCTCTGCCAATGGTCCGCAACATCTTCTCAGACGTTGATGCGCCTGTAGTGGTGGAACTTCATGACTGGCTGGAACACCAGAACCGCATCCGGCGCAAGCTCCGCGACAAAGACGATTTTGACACACGCTGGAACAATGAACTCGACAAGCGCGAGCGTCTCGATGAGCAGAAAACGTCTGAACTCGCAGATCACGCCATCGCGATCGCCGGTCCGCTCAAAGAAAGCTATGAGACCGAGAACAATAAGGTCGAAGTACTGCGTCCAATCCCGATTGCAGGGCTATGGGATCATCGGGTCGATATTTCGGATCCGGTCGCATGTGAAACCTATCTGAAGGATAATATTCAGAAGAACGTCTACATGAAGACGGCCATGCTGCTGCACGATGTGGACACGGTTGAAGTCGACCTGCTCTATGTTGGCACCAGTCACCCGGCGAACAATGTGTCGCTTCTCTCCTTCATCGAGAAGACCTTCCTGCCCTTCCTTGCGCCAAAAGGGTATCGCCTCTTCATCGCGGGTAGCATTTCGCGTGTTGTCAACGAAGTCGATGAAACGCAGCTGGCCAAGTATCCGACCTCCATCGTTCCATTAGGGCGCGTTGATGATCTTGGTGTGATTTATCAGATGGCCAAAGTCACCGTGCTCTCGATTACCGAGGGCACAGGCTTCCCGACCAAAGTAATCGAGACGCTGAGCGACGGACAGGCTTTCGCGATCAACGACCGCGCGCTTTACGATCTGGCCGACGAAGCCAAAGAGTATTTCCACGTCGCCACCTCGCCTGAGGATATGGCTGACGATATTCTCAGCCTTCTGGAGAGCGAAGACGCCAGACGCCAGCGCGCTCAGGACGGCTTCCGTTTCGCCAGCAAATATTTCTCGCACGACCGCTACTATCAAAAGCTCGCCGAGTATTTCGAACTCAAGCCACCGGCAGAGCCGTACGAGGAAACCGTCGACGAACACCGCGAGGCTGTGCCTTTCCCCGTCCGCATCGAGGAAGACGAGTTCTTCGAATTTGAGAGCAAAACCACCTACACGATCAACGGCCAGATTCTGAAGCATGACTTCATGCTGGGTGACTGGAGCTTCCCTGAAGCTGCGCACACCTGGATGGACGGTCGACGCGCGGGCTTCCTGTTGCGCGCCCCTAAGAATGCAGGTGTTCCGCATCGCATCTATCTAGCCGCGAGCACTGTGGGCGATCTGGTCGCTTCCGGGCAGACTATGACCGTCCTTATCAACGGCGAAGAGATCGGCACCTATAAATTCAATAAGAACTTCATGCTGTTCGACATCGGCATCCCACCGGGCGCAATCCTGCCAGGCGGAACGTTTGTTATGGAGTTCGTCGCCAAGCTCACGGCAGATGTTCCAGGTGACGTCCGTGATCTGTCCATCAGCGTCAAAGAACTCACTATCAAATGTGAAGAGGGCGCGGCTATCGCGCCTGCTCCCGAGCCTGCCGCACCGGTCGCGGCACCAGAACCAAAACCGGAACCGGTTGAACCGAAGTCAGACATTGTTCCAACGCCTGTCAAAGATGGCGAATGGCAATTTGTGTCCGCAGCATCCGGGTTTGACGGCACCTCCCTTGATGAGGGTTGGAGCCATATGGAAGCAGATGGCGTCTGGCTCGTCGGTTCGAGCGGCGTCATCCATGTCGGCTGGAACAGTTTCGATACTCCGAAGCGGGTTGAGATGTTCCTGTCTACGAAGACCCTCGCCCTCGATGAGGGCGCGTTGAATCTCGTCTTCTCGGTCAATGGCATCAAAGCACATGAAGAACTGATCGATACCGACCAACGCTCTATCCTGTTTGATATCCCGTCTGACGCCGTGTCTGATGATGATATCTATCGCATCGAGCTGGCACCGGATCGCAACTTCACGCCTGAAGGTGATCTACGCACGCTGTCTGTAATGCTGTCAGGCTTCTCACTGGCCTCTTCCCTTTATCTGGCTTCGCATCCAGACAAGACGGATGCGCCGGCGCCTACAGAACCTGAAGCGCCTGCGCCTGCGCCTGCTTTAGCCGAAACGCCGACAGCACCATCAACGCCTCATGATGGTCTCACTTCCGGTCGCGACTTTGAATCTGAGTTCATCATGATGGGGCGTGTTGCAGATATTCCTGTGAACACAGTCGTGAAGTCATCTCTGTCAGGCGGTCTCAGCACCGGGCAAATGGGTGACTGGAGCTTCCCTGAATCCGGCCACCAGTGGATGGAGGGCCGCGAAGCAGCGCTTGTCGTCAGGCCGGAAGATGGCTCGAGTAAGATCGAGAGCCTGAAGCTGGATATCTCTTTCTTCCGCGATCTGGTGATCAATGCGACGCCGTACAGAATTCGGGTAAATGGCGACCTCCAGCATGAAGACAGCGCCAAAGCTGGTGAGCAGCACCTCATCATTGATCTGCGTGAAGCTGAACCTGCAGAAACCTATCTGATCGAATTCATCATAGGCGGCGAAGGCGGCCTTGCTCAGGATGGCCGTCAATTGAGCCTTTGCCTGAATGGTGTCGCAATTTACGATCATCTTGTTACACCAACGCCCGAAGCAACCGATCGCGGCATCGCGACCGGCATTTCTGCCGCGCGCCTACGTCAGCGGGTTGTCGAAGGAATCAAACGCCGGATTACAAACCGTAGTCTGCGCTAGAAACCGAGGAATTTAGATATGAGCCGACACGCTCCTGTCCTGACCGCTCTTTTGTTCAGCATCGGCCTCGCGGCCTGCGGCAATGGCAGCGAAACGCCTGCAAGCGAAGATGTTGCGGCCTCCGCCCCACCCGTTGAAGAAACAGCGACCCCGTCACTTTTTGCGAACGGTATCGTTTCCGGCGATGGTGTGCTTGAGGGCGAATATGCGCCCAAGCATGACGGCGGCTGGATGTCGTCGGAAAGCATGCTGATCGAACTCAACCTGACACGAAGTCAGGGCGCTATCGTGGTGAGCTACACGCCTTACTTCCCGACAAATGGAGACATCGAATCCCGCTTGGTCAGTTTCCAATTCAACGATGACGAGCCGGTCGTCGCGGAAATCGCCTTTGCCGACATGGAATCACGCTACCAGACGAAGCAAGTTGAAATCCCGTTCAGCGTCGACACCAGCGAAACGACAGGCCTTCTCCGCATTAGCGGTGAACAGCTTGGCAGCCCGGCTGATTTCGGCGAAGGGGACGACATTCGCAACCATGTCGCCTATATCCGTGAAATCGATATCGTATCCGGAACAGTTGCTCCGGAATAAACCGAGCTTCCGAACAACAGGACGCCTCTTCGCGTATGAATGAACTCACCCGCATCCAGCCTGAAAGCGCTGCCTCTTCAAACACGTTTTCTTCAAAGACGCTGCTGGACGAATTCAGACAGACGCTGTCCTTACGCCGTTTCTGGCTCGGGTTTGCCTGGGAAGATATCAAGACCAGCTATCGCCGGACCTTTTTCGGCGTGCTCTGGATCACGATCACCTTCCTCGCTTTCGTGGGCGTGAAAGCGCTGATCTTCATGCCGATCATGGAGAGCCCGCGCGGCCCCAATTATTTCATTCTGTACCTGACATTCGGCGTTCTGGTCTGGCAGTTCATGAATAACATTGTGAACTCGGCCACCACGATCTTTCAGGGGTTTGAAGGGTGGATTCGAAACGATCCGATCCCGATCTCCGGCTACCCTGTGATCATTGTCATACGCTGCCTGTTCAACCTGTTCCTGACAGCAATCGCGGCAGTCGCTGTACTGGCCTTCTATCGCTATCCGGTTGGCCTGGCCGCGCTGACTTTGATCCCCGCGCTCTTCCTGACGATCTGGACCTCTTATGCGGTGACGCTGCTTATTGGCGTGATTTCGCTGCGGTTCCGTGACTTCGGCCAGTTCATGCAGACGACCATGCGCGTCACATTCTTTCTGACGCCGATCTTCTGGTTTCCCGAAGCCCTGCCAAACGCGATGAAATATCTCTGGTGGAACCCGTTCACCCACTTCCTGTGGCTGTTCAGAACGCCAGTGCTCGACAATGAAATTCCCGTCGACAGCTGGATTTTCACATCCGTGCTGGCGCTGATCGTGACGGTTCTGGCATTCGCTCTCTATGCGCGCTTCCGCAAGCGCATGGTCTTCTGGTTCTAGGGGCGCATCATGGTTCATCTAATCGCCAGAGACGTAACAATCGCCTATCCGGTCATCGGCCTGAACAAGCCCGAAGAACGCGTAAGTTCCGACGGGTCCGGCCGTGGTGACGTGGTCGCGCGTCAGAAGCGTTCATTCATTCTCGCGGTCGATAATTTCAACGTCGATCTTCGCGCTGGTGCGCGCCTCGGCATTATCGGACGCAACGGTTCAGGCAAGTCGACCATTCTGCGCGCGCTTGCCGGCATTTATACGCCGACAGCGGGCACGGTTGAGACGCAGGGCCAGATTTCTTCTCTGCTCAATGTAGGCCTCGGCACGCGTGCTGAATCGACAGGGCGCCAGAATATCTATCTGCGCGGCTATATGCGTGGTCTGAACAAAGACCAGATTGCTGAAGTCGAGCAGGAAATCATCGATTTCTCCGAGCTTGGCGACTTCATCGACATGCCGGTGCGGACCTATTCGTCTGGTATGGCCATGCGGCTGTCATTCTCCATCGCGACAACCTTCTCTCCGGAGATCTTGCTGCTCGACGAATGGATTGGTGTCGGCGATCGCGATTTTCAGGAAAAAGCGCGCGACCGTATGAAGAGCCTTCTGGAGTTCTCCGGCATCACCGTACTCTGCAGCCACAACACACGCATCATTCGCGAGGCCTGTAATCGAGTGATCTGGCTGGATAAGGGGCGCACCATGATGGATGGCGCACCTGAAGACGTGCTTGCCCAGTATGAAAATGCACGCCGCATAAAACGCGTAAGTCCGAAAAAGCTGGAAAACAAAGCATAAAAAAAGCGCCGCAGTCTCCTGCGGCGCAATTCTTTAAGCTGGGCGGTGCTTAGAGCTTGCCGAGCATGTAATCCGCGCTGGAAACTTCAAAGCTCGGGCCTTCTTCAACATTCAGCTGCTCGACCACACCGTCTTTTACGACCATGGAATAGCGGCGCGAACGCTTGCCCATGCCGAAGCCGGAACCGTCCATTTCAAGGCCGATCGCATCAGCAAAAGCGCCATTGCCATCTGCGAGCATAACAACGTCTTCGCCAACAGACTGGTCTTTGCCCCAGGCATCCATAACGAATACGTCGTTAACGGATGTGCAGGCGATTGTGTCGATGCCTTTAGCTTTCAGGTCACCCGCTTTCTCTTTGAAACCCGGCAGGTGCTTAGCGGAGCAAGTAGGCGTGAACGCGCCAGGAACTGCGAAAAGCGCAACGGTTTTGCCAGCAAAGAAGTCAGCAGACGCGACCGGCTCAGGGCCGCTTGCACCCATCGTCATGAAAGTTGTTTCAGGTAGTTTATCGCCGACAGAAATGCTCACGTTCGGGTCTCCTCAGGTCAGGTTTGTTTCATCTAGCCTTACCGAAATGCGATGGCTCGCGCCAGTGTGAACCGTCCCCTAGTCGCGATTGTGTGACCTGCCACTTGCCAGAATGCCTGCTTCGGGAGACGATAGCGTCAATTCTTCTGGAGCTATGATGGAATTGCAGGAAACCGAAGGACTGATAGGCAAACTGCTCATCGCAATGCCCGGCATTGATGATGAGCGCTTTGAGAAATCTGTCATTCTGCTCTGCGCCCACACCGAAGAGCACGCCATGGGCATCGTCCTGAATAAGGAAATGGGCGATCTGCGCCTGCCAGACCTGCTCGACCAGCTGAATGTGCCCATTATCGGCCTGTTACCGGATGAACCCGTGCTTCATGGCGGCCCTGTCGGTCAGGATCGCGGCTTCGTTATTCATTCTGAAGACTTTGAAAGCGCAGGTGCGACGGTCAACATCACTGATGGGCTACGTCTCACTGCGACCAAAGAAGTCCTGAACGCGATTGCGTCAGCTGACCCGCCGAATCGCAGCCGGTTGGCGCTTGGCTATTCAGGCTGGGGGCCGAATCAGCTCGAAGCCGAATTGAAGCAGAATGTCTGGCTCGTCGCAGATGCCGACGAGGACATCATCTTCGACACAGACTTTGATGAAAAATGGGAACGAGCGATGAAAAAGCTCGGCGTCTCTCCATCCCAGCTTCAGCCGGGCACAGCGGGCCGCGCCTAGGCTGGCTCGAACCCTTCGTTTTTCAGATAGCTGATCACATCGCTGCGCGTCATCGGGCGGGCATAGGCGTAGCCCTGCACATAGTCACAGCCAATATTCTGCAGGAAAGCCACTTTGGATTTGTCTTCAACGCCCTCCGCGGTGATCGACATGCCCAGCTCGCGTGCCAGCTTGCAGACACCCTTCAGCACAGTATCCACGCGCGGTGAGCCCGCCATCTGGGTGAGCTGCGGATCAAGCTTGATCGCACTCGCCGGAATAGCTGCCAGCCAGGCCAGCGACGAATGGCCAGACCCAAAGTCATCCAGAATAAGCGTCACGCCGGATGCACTGAGCGCTGCCGCTGCGGCAACGCCATCATCGAAATCGCGCAGCGCCGCCTGCTCGGTCAGCTCAATACGCAAAGCCTCTTTCGCAAATCGGCCCTGCCCCATCAGGTCTTCTACGGTCTGGATCACGTCAGCCTGAAACAGGTCACTGCCGGTCAGATTGACCTGCGCATGTACAGGATGTGCAGGGAATGCCGATGACCACTCACAAAGCCCATCACCTGTTTGCCTCAACATTTCGATGGCCAGATCCGACCCCGTGAACGGATGCCCGGAGATGGAGAATTCGCCGACCGGGCGCAGTTTATTGTCATCATCGCGCCAACGGGCGAGCGCCTCAAAGCCGACCGGTTTTTCATCAGCAATACGAATTATCGGCTGGAAGACGGCTTCGATGGCAGGCCGTGCGCGCACATCATCGACAGCGTCCGCCAGGAATAGAAGACCCCGCGCCTCTCCGTCTTCACCGCGCGCCCCAACCATGCGGAAACGGCGACCATCCGCCATAAGCAAGAGAAGCGAAATATGTCCCTGACGGGAGGTCAGCGCACCCTCAAGCGCACGAGTCGACAGCCCTTTCAGCAGCGACTGAAATGCACCAAGCTTCCAGTCACCTTCAATTTCAGGAATCACAGCCGCGCCATGCGCTCGGATACGCAGATGTCCTGACGCCGGGTTCCAGTCCCACACGCTGACACGCGCAGCTTCCAGAGCTGCACTGCGATCAGGGGCTAGTTCGGACGGGTTATACTGCGCGTCACTCATACTTTGCTCCACGACCATACCGGCGGTCAGAGATCATCTTCAGGACGGGTGATGCCAAACAGGCGATGATCCTGCCAGGCGCCATTAATGCGCAGATACTTTTCTGCATACCCTTCTTCGCGAAAACCGGCATTCAGGAGAACCCGGGCAGACGCTTCATTATCCGGAATACAGCCTGCTTCGATACGATGAAGGTTGAAATCATAAAAGGCAAACCGAACCATGCGTTCCACGGCCCGCGTCATACGCCCCTGCCCGCCCCAGCGTTCGCTCATCCAATATCCGAGCGTGCCCATCTGCGCGACACGGCGACGGACATTGGAGAGATTGATACCGCCAATCACTTCGCCTTCATCTTTATGGATCAGGAACATCACCGCACCGCTCTGATAGCGGAACGCACGGCGCGCATCACGCACCATCATACGATACCGATCCTCATCGAGCGCATCTTCCGCCCAGACAGGCTCATAGGGCTGCAGGAAGGCATGATTATCTGCGCGTGCACGGCGCCAGTTCAGATAATCACCTCGCGACGCAAGACGCAGCAGAAAGTCTGCACCCTCAACCTCGAGCTCTATGACATCATCGCTGAACAGGCGCCCCAGCATGAAACGCCGCGCTTAGCGCGCCTCGCCTACACGCTCGCGGATATATTCGCGAACCTTGCCGAGATCGGCTTCCAGGCGGTCAAACTCTTCATCGCGTGCAAGGAATGATTCGCTCCGCTCCGGCAGAGGCGGCGTCTTGCCCGTGACCTCGGAAACCGTCTCAGGGAATTTCGCGGCATGTGCCGTTGAGAGAATGACATCAACGCAGTCGGTTGGAACTTCCCGCGCAGACGCCGAGCCGACCGCGGTGTGCGGACATTGCAGCGTGCCTGTCTCATCATAGAGGCGGTTCATCTCGCGCGCAGTGACATCGTCATCAATGCTGACAGCTTTTACGCCAACACATTTCAGAGCGCCCTTGGACTGGTCGTCCAGCTCAGCCTCGCCTGACTGGGTGAAGCTGTCATAGAAGTTTTTCAGTTTGGACGGGTCACGGCCCATGACTTCAAACAACAGGCGCTCCGCATTTGACGGAAGCGCAATGTCCATTGCCGGGCTGTGCGTTGCAATTGCAGAGCGTTTGGACAGGCTACCCGTTTCCATAAGGTCAACCATAGTGCGGTTGGCGTTCACAGCTGAAACCAGCTCAAGACCATTCAGCATGCCGCAGCGCGCCGCTACATAGGCCGCCAGAGCGTCACCGAAGTTGCCGGTAGGCACTACGAAGCGCAGCTTGCGATCCGCGCCCAGCGCGCCCTGAGCCGCTGCAAAATAGACAGACTGGGCCGCAATACGGGTCCAGTTGATGGAGTTCACGCCAGACAGGCTCACTTCATCGCGGAAGGCTGTGTCGCCAAACAGAGATTTCACAATGGCCTGACAGCCATCAAAGTCGCCATCGAGCGCAAGGTTATGCACGTTCGATGCGCCGGTCGACGTCATGAAGCGACGCTGGATCGGCGAGATACGGCCAAATGGGTGAAGAATGAAAACGTCGACAGATTTCAGGCCAGCAAAGGCTGCTGCGGCTGCGCCGCCTGTGTCGCCGGATGTCGCGCACAGAACGGTCAGGCGCTCACCGCGCTCTGCCAGAAGGTGATCGTAGA
This sequence comes from Ponticaulis sp., assembly GCA_002723155.1. Classification (GTDB taxonomy): domain Bacteria; phylum Pseudomonadota; class Alphaproteobacteria; order Caulobacterales; family Hyphomonadaceae; genus Ponticaulis. The sequence goes on from PBNO01000015.1 coordinate 284,338, forward strand.
TTTGTGCGATGATCTGCATCGCCACGTCTTTGAACGCCAGCGTCGGGCCATGGTGCAGCTCAAGAAGCCAGCGATCCGGTCCGACCTGATTGAGCGGCGTAACCGACTGGTGCGCAAAGCTTGAGTAAGCCTTCTCAACGAGGCCCGCCATGACGTCCGGCGCGATAGAGCCCGCAGAGAATGCGGAAAGAATACGTGTCGCCAGTTCGAAATAGCTTTCGCCCGGTTTCGCCGGTGCGAGCTTTGGATATTCAACCGGCGTGTAGAGACCACCATCCGGTGCCAGGCCGGAGAGGCAGGCATCTGCAAAACTTACGGGGCCACTTCCACCACGGGTCGAGACGTATTCCATCACTCGCTTCCTTCTTTCGCGAAGCCTGTTTATGCCGATCTAGCTGAAACGCAACCGGCCACGCGCCATATGCAGCGCGATATAGACGCCAATCATACCCAGCGCGAGACCAAACCATGTCAGCGCATAGCCGAGGTGACGCGCCGGCGGCAGATTATCCAGATTAGCGATGCTCACATAAGGGTTCGGAATGCGTCGGTTGACGATCTCATCATTGGTCAGTGCAAACTGGATAATCGTCTCAGGTTCGAAGAAACGGGCGTCTTCCGCACCGCTTAGCTCAAGATGCTGTGCGAGCGTTACCGCCTCGCCTGCATACCACATGTCGCGCTCAGGAATGTCCTCTGGCGTCAGCATGGTACGACGACCATCCGGCACTTCTCTGTAGCGGCCAGAGATCTCAACCTGCGCAACTCGCGTTGCGAGCCGTTCTGAGGGCTCGGTACCGCTGATCAGGCCAAGATCAACGAACAATGGCGCGTCAGAGCAGACCTCCTCACCCGCTTCATCGGTCAGACAACCCGTCATCGCCTGGAACACGCGCCATACGGCGCTGCCATCATATGTGGAATAGATAAACTGAGGCGGCACGTCCAAAGGCGTCACAGTGAGCGCGAAGGTCTCACTCAGGCCGATACCCTGTTCAGCATTCTGTTTTTCGCCATAGCGCTGCCATTGCCAGCTGCCGAGATAGACCAGCACCGCAAGCGCCGGGATCAACAAAAGGCTCATAATAGGCATAGGACGAAAGGTCATACGTAAAACTCGCTAATCGGGAGGCTATCACCGGATGTGAAAAAGGCCTGTCATGTGACAGGCCTTTTCATAATCGAAGTCTTCAGGCTGGCCTAGTGGCCGAGAACCAGCTTCGGCGTCACGTAAACGAACGCGAAGAGGAAGAGCCAGACCACGTCGACGAAGTGCCAGTACCATGCCGCCGCTTCGAAGCCGATGTGTTTCTTCGCAGACATGCCGCCGCCAAGGATGCGGAGCAGGCAGACGAACAGGAAGATCGTACCGATGATCACGTGTGCGCCGTGGAAGCCTGTCGCCATGAAGAAGGATGCACCGTAGAGCGAACCGCTGAATGAGAAGCCAGCAGTAGAGTACTCATACGCCTGCAGCAGGCTGAAGATGAAGCCGAGCAGAACCGTGATCACGAGGCCGTTGCGTGTACCTTCACGGTCGCCATGCTGGATCGCGTGGTGCGCCCAGGTCACAGTCGTACCAGACAGAAGTAGGATCAGCGTGTTGATCAGCGGAAGGTGGAACGGGTCGAATGTCTCAACACCTGGAGGCGGCCAGTTCGCCCATGCAGAGAGGTTCTCGTAAAGCGGGTTCGCAGAGTCCCACGTGCCGCCAGCGCGCGCGCCGTGGAAAATCGCGAGTTCGAAGAAAGACCAGAACCATGCGACGAAGAACATGACTTCGGACGCGATGAACAGGATCATGCCATACCGCAGGCCGATCTGAACAACCGGTGTGTGATCGCCAGCGCGGCTTTCCTTGATAACGTCGCCCCACCAGCCAAACATGACCCATGCGATGATCAGGAAACCAAGCAGCATGATCCAGAGTTTGCCTTCAGTGAAGAAGGTGTTTCCGAGATAACCAAAAAGGCTGATCTCGTCGCCGGTAACTTCAGAAGCGAGGCCTTTCATGAAGACCACTGCACCGATTGCGAGAACAAAAAGGCCAATAGAGGCCAGAAGCGGCCATGGTGATGGATTGACCAGGTGATAATCGTGTTTGACTTCGGCGTGCGCCATGGAATTCCCCTGCAGCTGTTCGCACGTTCGCGTTTTGAATTACGTGTTAGTGTTCTGAAACCAAATCGCCAAGAGATGCAAGCGATTCATTGCCATCATCTGCCCGATAAAAGGTGTAAGACAGCGTAATTGTTCTCACATCGTCCAGCTGAGGCTCTTCATCGATAAGCGGATTGATGAAAAAGATCACTGGAAGCGTAATCGTTTCGCCCGGCTGATAGACTTGCTCGTCATAGCAGAAGCATTCGAGCTTGGTGAAATACGGACCAGCCTTGTGCGGCGTCACATTATAGCTCGCCATCGCACGGACAGGCACGTCAGATGTATTGGTCAGTTCAAACTGGATGAGCTCGGTCGCGCCGACATTCAGCGTCGTCATGCGGTCAACCGGCCGGAACTCGAACGGTACGTCAGCGACGTTCGCATCAAGACGCACAGTGATCTGGCGATCCAGAATATCGTCAGGGCGCTCTGTGGCATCCTGCGTGGTGCCGCCAAAGCCCGTTACTTTGCAGAATGTGTCATAGAGCGGCTTGGACGCAAATGCGAGGCCGAGCATGGCCACAGCAACGCCTGCAATAGATGCTCCGAGCATATTCTTATTCACTGGTTGTCTCCTCCGCTGGTTCCATTCCGGGCGGAGGTCCCTCGCCTGCTTCAACTGGCGCTTCATCCAGCTGCCAGCCTGCTGTTTCTTCCTGCCAGTCCTGTGGACGAGCAATGCCGCCCTGCAGCTTCACAACGGAAATTCCGAAAATGAGCAGCATGAAGGCAATTAGAATGATCGCGAGCGCGGTGTTGCGTTTCTTACGCGCATTCACCTCTGCTGCTGTCAGCGGGCGTTGGTATTGATTAAATTCGTTCAAGGTCAGACTCCGGCCCAGATCGCAAGATTTGGTGAGGAGAAATATAGACCGAATCCGTGCTCAACAATGAGTGCGCCAAATAGTAGCGCCAGATAGAGGATAGAAAACGCAAACATGCCGAGGGCGAGCTTGCGGTCTTTCGCTTCCATATCGAGGTCACCAGCTTTCGAAGCAAACACTTTGAGAGCGAAGCCGAGGAAGACAACACCACCAACGGCTGCGATCGCTGTGTAGATGTATCCACCCGTACCGAATGCCGTAGGCAGCAGCGTGACTGGCAGAAGCAGAATTGTGTAAATCAGGATCTGAAGACGTGTGTTGGACGCGCCCTTCACAACAGGCAGCATAGGCACACCGGCCTTCTCATAATCCTTGTTCGCAACAAGAGAGAGCGCCCAGAAGTGCGGCGGCGTCCACATAAAGGTGATCAGGAACAGCGCCCATGCTTCCACTGGCATTGTGCCCGTTACCGCAGCCCAGCCGATAACCGGAGGGAATGCGCCCGCAGCACCGCCAATCACAATGTTCTGGTGCGTCGAACGCTTCAGCCACATCGTGTAGATTACGCCATAGAAGAAAATCGAGAATGCGAGCAGTGCGCCGGCCTGCCAGTTGGTCGCCAGCGTCATGATGATCACAGACATGATCGACATGAAGATACCAAGCGACAGCGCATCGCTGGCCTGCACGCGGCCTGCAGGAAGCGGGCGTGTGCTCGTGCGCGTCATCACCGAATCAATGTCGGCGTCATACCACATATTGATCGCACCAGCTGCCCCGGAGCCCAGCGCAACAGCCAGAAGTGCCGCCGCGCCAGTCAGCCAGTGAATGCCGGATGGCGCTGCCACCAGACCAGCCGCAGCCGTGAAGACCACGAGCATCATAATGCGCGGCTTCATAAGCTCGAAATAATCGCGGACGGACGCCGCTGATGTGGTCGCGTTCATAGTCTGGTCTGTCATGTGTCGGTTCTGATCAGCTTATCTGGTTCTACGCACCAGCGCGAGTACAGCTAGTGCGGCGAGTATGACAATCGAGCCGATGATGCAATACATCCCAAAGCCCGAGATGCGGTTCCATACTTCGAATTGCCCCTGATAGTCCATATCGAACAGGCCGGAAGCTGACATATGTGACAATCCTGTCGGTGCGAACATCAAAACCAGACCCGCCATATAGGCCAGCCATTGCAGGAAAGACAGGAAACCATTCGGTTTCCGCCCGAGCGCTGCCAGCCCCCAATACACAATGGCAATGCCGAGCCAGCCGAGGGTCATCAGCGCTGGGAACTGATACTGAGCGAGGGCAAAACTTGTCTCGCCTATCGCCGGATCAACCGAGGTCGCCCGCGAACCGAGCAGAACAAGCCCGCTCAAGGCAAGCAGACTGATCACCAGACCTTCAAGCGCCAGACGTGAGCCCAGGTTCGGAGACAGCGCCGCGCGAAACTTTGAAAATCCGAAGATAAAAAGGCAGGCAACCGCAATCGAGCCGAAGATGATGAAGTTCGGGTCAACCGAGAACGGCATGTCTGAAATCCGAATCGGCCCGTCAGCGGATACGCCAACACCCTCTTCGAAATTCTGCTGGGATGTCTTGAAAAAGGACACAAGGCCCGCGCCCGCGACAATGACAACGAGCCAAAGAACAGACAGGGCGAGGAACTGCTTTGCAAAGATGAAACGGAACGTCGCGATCAGCACGGCCATAGCAATCAGGCCGATAATGATGAGCGGCGGATAGAACTCAGGTTGGCTGAACATCCAGGTGATATGTTGCACCCAGTCGCCATTCTCCGGATTGAACAAGTCCATTCGGGACACCTTTTCGAAGATTACGCGCGAAAACACGTTCCTAGGCACATTCTATGCCAGTTCGCCATCTTATCCGATCCGAACATTACCGCAAAAAAAATCGGGCCCGCCTGGGCCCGATTTCTGATTTCGTCTTTCCAGACAACTTACTTCACTTTTGGAAGCTCGTTGAACTGGTGGAATGGCGGTGGAGACGGAAGTGTCCATTCCAGTGTTGTCGCATACTCGCCCCATGGGTTCGCATCTGCTTTGCGACGGCGGACCACACTTTCGATGACCACTGCAAAGAAGAAGAACAGAGACGCAAGGATGAACAGGTAACCGAATGAAGACACCTGGTTCCACAGAACGAAGCCGTCAGCATAGTCGATGTAACGACGTGGCATGCCCTGCAGACCGAGGAAGTGCTGCGGGAAGAAGACAACGTTCGCACCGATGAACATCAGCCAGAACTGAATACCAGCGAGGAAGCCGTTATACTTGATGCCGAACATCTTCTCATACCAGTAGAACCAGCCTGCAAAGAGCGCGAATACAGCACCGAGCGACAGAACGTAGTGGAAGTGAGCTACCACATAGTATGTGTCGTGCAGAGCGTGGTCGACGCCAGCGTTAGCCAGAACAACACCAGTCACACCACCAACGGTGAAGAGGAAGATGAAGCCGATAGCCCAGAGCATTGGCACTTTGAACTCGATAGAGCCGCCCCACATTGTCGCGATCCATGAGAAGATCTTGATGCCTGTAGGAACCGCAATGATCATCGTTGCCGCAACGAAGTAAGCCTTCAGGTCGACGTTCATGCCGACTGTGTACATGTGGTGCGCCCACACGACGAAGCCGATGAAGCCGATAGATGCCATAGCGTACGCCATGCCCAGATAGCCGAAGACCGGCTTTTTGGAGAAGGTCGATACGATGTGAGACACGATACCGAAGGCTGGCAGGATCATGATGTAAACTTCAGGGTGACCGAAGAACCAGAACAGGTGCTGGAACATGATCGGGTCGCCACCACCGGCAGGATCGAAGAAGGTCGTGCCGAAGTTACGGTCTGTCAGAAGCATTGTGAGCGCGCCAGCGAGAACCGGCAGAGACAGAACCAGCAGGAACGCCGTGATGAGCATAGCCCATACGAAGAGCGGCATTTTGTGGATCGTCATGCCTGGTGCGCGCATGTTCAGGATGGTCACGATGAAGTTGATCGCACCCAGAATAGAGCTGATACCCGCAATGTGGAGTGACAGAATGAGAAGGTCCATCGACGGGCCCGGGTGACCGGTTGTCGAAGACAATGGCGGATAGAGAACCCAGCCACCGCCGAAACCGTTACCAGACGGACCACCTGGAACCAGCATGGAGACAACAGCCAGAAGGAAGGCTGCTGGCAGAAGCCAGAACGAGATGTTGTTCATGCGTGGGAACGCCATGTCAGGCGCACCAATCATGATTGGAACGAACCAGTTACCGAAACCACCGATAAGAGCAGGCATAACCATGAAGAAGATCATGATCAGGCCGTGATAGGTGATAACCGTGTTGTAGAAGTGCTTAGCAGCTTCGATCTTCTCGGCCTGTGTCGCACCTTCAACGCCCCAGAGAACGAAGTGTGTGAGCGGGCCGATTTCAGGAGCGGCGAGCTCCATACGGATCAGACCGGACAGGAATGTACCGACCAGACCAAAGATGATAGCCGCGATGAGGTAGAGCGTACCAATATCCTTGTGGTTCGTAGAGAAGAACCAGCGCTGGATGAAGCCGATTTTGTGATCGTCTTCGTGGTGAAGCTCATCTGCAGGCGTAATAGCGTCCATAGGCATATCTATTTGCTCCTAACCTATTACTGAACCGAAGCGAGCTGAACAGGAGACTCGTTGGTGATCTCTGCCAGATACTGGCGAGCGTCCTCAACGCTGTTACCTGTTACACGCTCAAGCCACGCTTCGTATTGCGCTTGAGTGACGACGCGGATTTCGATCGGCATGAATGCGTGATCTTTACCGCAAAGCTCTGAACACTGACCGTAGAATGTGCCGGTCTCGTTTGCGAGGAACCAGAGTTCGTTCAGACGGCCAGGAACCGCGTCTGTTTTGATACCGAAAGCTGGAACTGCAAATGAGTGGATTACGTCAGAAGCTGCTGTCTGCACACGAACAACCGTATCAACCGGAACAACCATTGGCAGGTCGACCGCGAGATTACGTGGTGCATCAGCAGTACCTTCAGGTTCGCCAGGAAGGCCGCGGTGGATCGGGTTGGACACGAACTCAACCGGGTAATCGTCAACGATCACGTCAGTGTAGGTGTATGTCCAGTTCCACTGGTTTCCTTGCGCCTTCACGTTCACGACTTCTGCCTCATCAACGTCAGGGAAGACGTCGCCGAGGTAGAGAAGGCGGAAGCTGAAGAATGCGATGAACAGCAGGATGATCACCGGAACAAGCGTCCAGACAATCTCAATCATCGTGTTGTGACTGAATTTGCTTGGAACCTTGTTGGCCTTCGCGTTGTATTTAACAACAACGATGATCAAAAGAGCGAGTACGAAGATCGTCACAGGAATGATGATCCACAACAGAATGTTATGGAAACTTGTGATCTCTTCCATGAGTGGTGAGGCGGCAGGCTGGAAGCCCAGCGCGCCATCTACAGGTACACCGTCCGCCATAGCGGGCAGTGACAACAAACTAAGCAAAGCAACGGCGATCCAGCGCACGCTCTTCTCCCCTGGCTACAAATCGAAAGTGACTTTCACGGTAGGCCATAAAGCCTGACAGGCGTTTGCCAAGCCCCAAAATGTCACACTTATTCCAAAAACTGGACTTTTTCGGTATCATTTCCAAATTCATTTGAACACTAGTGAAATCACGAAACTAGGTCATGAGGAGGAATGAACAATGCGAATTTTGCTGACTACCCTCGCTTTTTCTGCGCTGAGCTTCAGCGCAAATGCTCAGGTCGTTGTCTACGGATCAGGCCTCGGACGACAATGTTATGAAGCCGCCGAAACAAGTCGCATGACCGCCCGCGCCGCCATCGGCGTGTGCACAAATGCCCTGACTGAAGGCACAATGACCCGCCAGGACCGCGTCTCTACGCTGGTAAACCGCGGTATTCTCTATATGCGCGAAGGCGAGTTCGAGACCGCAATGGCTGATTATAATCAGGCGCTTGAGATGGACCCTGACAATGCCGAAGCCTTTCTGAACATGGGCGCAGCTTATATTTACGAGCAGGATTACGGCCCTGCCATCGAGGTGCTGGATCGCGCAATCGAGCTGGAAGCCAACCATCTCTGGGCGGCGTACTACAATCGCGGCATCGCTCACGAACAGTCTGGCGACCTGACATCTGGCTATTGGGATTTTGTGCGGTCGCAGGAATTGAATCCGGACTCTCCACTACCTGCGCGTCAGATTGAGCGCTTCACAGTGGAAGAGCGCCCTGTCGAACCAGACGCCTGATTCGGCGCCCTTCCACCACTTACAGAATACAGCCAGAGCGCCGATTCTTATGGATCGGCGCTTTGCACATCTGCGAAACACTCCTAAGTCTCTATAAGAACGACCGTACATAAGTAGAAAGCCTTCCATGTCCCTTCCTTTCGATCTCGATACAGCTCGCAAAACACTCGCTGACGCCGTGAGCGGCGCAGATGATGGCGAAATCTATGTGGAGCAGACCCGTAGCGAGAGCTTTGTGTTCGATGATGGCCGTCTGAAATCAGCCGCATTCGACACAGGACAAGGTATGGGGCTGCGCGTTGTCGCAGGGGAAGCAACTGGCTTCTCCCATGGCAGCGAACTGAGCGACGATGCAATCAGACGCGCAGGCGAAACCGCTGCTGCGGCCAAGCGCGGCTATTCCGGTGAACTGGCTGAAGGCCCTCGCCCGATCAACCGCCGCCTTTACGACCCGATCGACCCGACAGAGTCCCCGGACTTCGGTGTGAAGACCTCCCTGCTCGCTGAGATTGACGCATATGCCCGCGCCAAAGACCCGCGCGTTGTGCAGGTGTCTGCAAGCATTGCCGGCTCCCACAAGCATGTGACGATTGTCCGCCCTGATGGCGCAGTGTTTGAAGATGTCCGCCCGCTCGTGCGCGTGAATGTCTCCGTCACCATGGAAAAAGACGGCCGCCGCGAAAGCGGCTCAGCTGGCGCAGGTGGTCGCGCGGCATATGAAGAATGGATTGCGCCGGACCGCTGGAAAGGCCTCGTCGAGCGCGCCATGAAGAAAGCCGAGACGAACCTTGAGAGCATCCCGACACCTGCCGGTGAGATGGAAGTGGTGCTTGGGCCGGGCTGGCCTGCCGTTCTGCTGCACGAAGCTGTCGGCCATGGCCTTGAAGGTGACTTCAACCGCAAAGGCTCATCGGTTTATTCCGGTAAAATCGGTGAGCAGGTCGCGGCTAAAGGCGTGACCGTTGTCGATGATGGTACAATCGAGCGCCGCCGCGGCTCCCTCAGCGTAGATGATGAAGGCACAGAGACACAGCGCACGGTACTCATCGAGGACGGTATTCTGAAAGGCTATATGCAGGACCGCCAGAACGCCCGGCTTATGGGTGTTGCGCCAACTGGCAATGGCCGCCGCGAATCTTACGCCTCCCTGCCAATGCCACGCATGACAAACACATACATGCTGGGCGGCAAGGATAATCCTGAAGACATGATCAAATCCGTGAAGCGCGGCATCTGGGCTGTGGATTTTGGCGGCGGACAGGTCGACATCACCTCCGGCAACTTCGTCTTCCAGTGCACCGAAGCCTACATGATTGAAGACGGCAAAGTCGGCGCGCCAGTGAAAAACGCCACCCTTATCGGTCACGGCCCGACAGCTCTGAACCGCGTGTCTATGATCGGCAATGACTTCGCAATGGATGATGGCGTCGGCACATGCGGCAAAGGCGGCCAGACCGTACCTGTCGGCGTTGGCCAGCCAAGCCTGAAGATCGATGCGATCACAGTCGGCGGCGCAGGATAAGCACCTGCGCTGCAATGCGTAATCGACAAATCTGCCGTAACGGCCTAGGCAAACCCCATCAACAATTGATGGGGTTTATTCATGGCGGGTTTCAATCTGATGGACATGCTGACGCGCACAAATGATGGCGCGGGCATTGCTCAAGTCGCTCAACAATTCGGCCTGGACGAAAGTCAGGCGCAGGCAGCGGTCAGCGCTCTGCTTCCAGCGCTATCATCCGGCCTTCGCCGCAATGTCTCCCAACCGGGCGGCCTGGAGGCCCTTATGGGCGCACTTCAGAACGGTAACCATGGCGAGCTTCTGGATAACCCGGAGCGCCTCACCTCAGAAGAAACCGTTCAGGATGGCAACGCCATTCTTGGCCACATTCTCGGCTCCCGCGATGTCAGCCGTGCAGCTGCGTCCCGCGCTTCTGAACAGACGGGCATTTCAAGCGACCTTCTGAAACAGATCCTTCCGGTCGTTGCGAGCATGGCCATGGGCGCACTTTCCAAACAAACCGAAGATCAGAGCATTGCAGGCATGCTGACAAGCGCACTTTCCAAACAAACCGAAGATCAGAGCATTGCAGGCATGCTGACAAGCGCACTTTCCGGCGCTGCACCGCAGGCGGGCACGCGCTCTGGTGGCGGCGGACTGCTGGGTGGTCTGATGGGCGCGCTCGGCGGCGCCAACGAACAAGCCGGTGCATCACAGAACCCGCTTGGCGGCCTAGGCAATCTTCTGGATGCCGATGGCGACGGCAACAGCATGGACGACATTTTCGACATGCTGAACCGCCGATAGACTGGCGCACATAGACAACAAAAAGGCGGGCCTTTCGGTCCGCCTTTTTCGTATCAGGATGTTGTCTCGCCGCTATCCGGGAACTCGCACTCGACAAGTTCCTCATCCGGGATGTCGCGCATATCGTCGCCCTGTGCGAAGCGGAATGGATAGAAGATCGCGTCCCGCGCACCTGGCGTCAGCGTGCCTTCGACATCTATCACCTGAAACTCTGCGCCTTGCAGCGCATTCCGGCTCGGCAAACAAAAGATCGGCGCGGAACAGATGACGCCATCCACGATGATCGTGGCGCCGTAATCCAGAAGGCGGAATTTGGTGAGGCAGCGCCCCTCCATTCCGCTGAGCGCGGCAACAGCCGGATAAATCGGATGGGGGTGGGTTACAACGCGCACTTCATTGGAGACTTCATTGTCCTGCGCACTTGCCGGCGCCAGTGCCAGAAGCGCCGCAGTCAAAAGAATAGAGATACGTCGAGCAATGTTCGTCATAGTCCGCTCTATACACCTAACCAGACGCAGATACAAAAAGAGCCTGCAGTACGCAGGCTCTTTTCAGTACTTTTGTTTTCAGACGCTTAGTCGACCAGTTTGTCGGCCTTGCCCTGATAGTCGGACGGGTCAGCGCCCTCTTTGGAGACATCGGCGTGATGGTCCATGTGCATCAGGCGTTTGATGAGCGGCGAAAGCAACAGCATGACCACCGCAATGCCCATCGCGACATAAGCCACGTTCGAATACACTTCCGCATAGCCGGCTTTAGCCGCAGCAACGTCTGTCAGCTGACCACCAATCGTTTCTGCACCTGTCGCGCGAGCAATAACACCTGCGAGATAGTTAGACAGACCGGAATACAGGAACCACGCACCCATAGACATGCCGACCACGCGCGCTGGTGCGAGCTTCGTCACACTGGATAGGCCTACAGGAGAGACCATGAGCTCGCCCATAGTGTGGATCCAGTAGATCAGGAAGATGAAGTAGACAGCTGTGAGGCCCGTCGCGCCTGATGAACCAATACCGGCGACCAGAGACAGGAAGCCAAGGCCAGCGAGGAACACGCCGAACGCAAACTTCACCGGTGTGGATGGCTCACGGTTTTTCTTCGCCAGCGTGACCCAGAGCCACGCCAGAATTGGCGCGAAGATCACGATATAACCAGCATTCAGGAACTGGAACACAGGCGCAGGAACCGGCCAGCCAAAGATTGTCCGGTCAACCAGACGGTCGGTGAAGAGGTTCAGAGAAGAACCAGCCTGCTCGAACAGAGCCCAGAACGGGATTTGCGCCAGAATGAAGTAAAGCGCCGCAAACATGCGGTCACGCTCGACACCCTGAAGGTTCACAACCGTATAAACGATGAGACCAGCAAGCACAGCGAGACCAAGGCCACCGACAAACCAGTCCGGAATGATTTCGGAATTCATCACGATCAGCATGGATACAGCGATGATACCGATACCGGCCAGATAACATGCCAGTTCCACATTGATCGGGCCGAGGACTTTCTCTTTCAGCTTCTCAACGCTTGGCGGATCAGCTTTGCCCTCAAGCCAGGACTGTCCCCAAAGGAAGACGACAAGACCAAGTCCCATACCGATACCAGCGAGGCCAAAACCCCACGCCCAGCCATAGACAATGCCGAGAATACCGCAGGTGATGGAAGACAGGAACGAGCCAAGGTTGATGCCCATATAGAACAGGGTGAAGCCTGAATCGCGACGCTTGTCGTCGATACCGTAGAGCGCGCCCACAATCGTGGAAATGTTCGCTTTCAGATACCCCACACCCGCAATGATCAGCGCCAGAGACAGGTAAAGAATGTACACATACATCTCTTCACGCTCGACACGTGTCGTGTACGCATCGCGTGAAATCTCCGCAGGCAATCCAACAGCAGCCGGGTCTGCGATAATCATCGCCGTCGCACCTTCATTGAAGGTAATCAGCGACTCACCTGTGTCTGAAATGATGATCTGGTTAGCATCGCCGCCACGACCATCCAGCGTGAGCTGATACTCAGCCCCCTCATAGGTCATGATCTCTTTAGAGCCCGAGCCCTCGAACGCCATGCCAAAGTGACCAAGCACCAGAAGGATCGCACCGAAGGTCACAGCCTTTCTCTGACCGAGATAACGGTCCGCCAGCGTGCCGCCGACAATCGTCATAATGTAAACAAGCGCCGTATAGGCGCCGTACATTACAGATGACTTCTCATCAGAGAACAGGAAGTGCTGGGTGAGATACAGAATGAGCAGGCCGCGCATGCCGTAATAGGAAAAGCGCTCCCACATTTCGGTGAAGAAAAGAATTACCAGTCCACGCGGGTGGCCGAGAATGGTTTTCTCGCCTGACGCCGCCTGGTCAGCACTGATATTTGTCATGTTACCCCGCTCTGCAGGTTTATGCCTGCATCAATCAATATTCTGGGGACGTATCTTCACGAGGCGTATTCAAACCTCAAGAGGCAATCTGAATGAAATCATGACCAATCTGTAATCATTATCACGGAGCTGTGAGCAAACTGACACCGGTGTAACTGTAAACCATTAGCAAAAACATGTTTATATCCGTGCATTGTTAGGGGCTGATTTGCCTCAGGTTTTTGCTATTTCGTATTGGAGTTATCTATGGCGGTGGGTCGAATCTCGGTGAGCGTATTGGCCGGACTGCTGATGATTTCGACGCCTGCAATTGCCGACAGCCTGCCGAATGATAACGGCATCACATCGTTCGATCCTGACCATTTCACCCAGTACAATCCTATCTCCGCACTCGATATGGTGGCACAGCTACCGGGTTTCTCCATCGATAACGGCGATAATGTTCGAGGATTCGGCGGCGCGGCAGGCAATGTCCTGATCAATGGCGAGCGCCCGTCTGCCAAATCAGGCCTTGAGAGCTTTCTGCGCCGCATTCCAGTGGACAATGTTGCCCGTATTGATCTTGTGCGCGGCACATCGGCTGAACTCGACATGCGCGGACAATCGCGCGTCGTGAACGTCGTTCTGCGCGAAGATCTCACCACGAACCAGGTGAACTACACTGTCTCTGCACGTCTCCACGATCCGGATCAGGCGTCTGTTTACGCCAATGCTGACTGGTCGACCCAGTTTGCAGGCGGTAACCTGACAGTGTCGCTGACGCGTCACGGCTGGGCAGGTACGAACGCACGCCGCGAATTCCGGTACACCTTCCCTGACACGCTCTTTGCCTATCGCGACGAAGTTCACGTCACCCGCAATCGCGAATGGACACCCGGTTTCGAATACTCCCGCGATTTCGGTGACAGCGTTACTTTCCGCGCGAATGGCCGCGCCTGGGATGGCAGCTGGCGCCTAGACCAGACACTGGCCGAATATCGCCCGACACCAGACAGCCCGCTCTTCGCGGAAGAAACTGGCCGTGTACGCGACGAATGGGTCGGATATGACTTTGGCGGCGACATTGATGTCGATATTACCGAAGCCATTTCCAGCAAGATCATCTGGTATCAGCGCCGCGAGACATTCAATTCGCAGTCCCGTTTCGAAGACATTCTGGCAGCATCCGGTTTTGACGGCGCGTTTGAAGCCGATATCGAAGACTCCTTCGGCGAAAGCATTATCCGCAGCCAGACAGGCTGGCGTCTGAATGATGCGCATTCCATCGAGTTTGGCGGCGAGATTGCTTATAATTTCCGTGATGCCGACCGCAGCTATAGCTATTTCGACGCGTCCGGCGGCGTACCAAACAATATCCCCGTCACGACGACCAAGGTTGAAGAATGGCGCGGCGAGATCTTTCTCTCTGATGTCTGGGTCGTGACAGACCGGCTCACCCTCGAACCGGCTATCGTGGTCGAGTATTCCGAGATTGGCCAGACTGGCGACGCCGAAGCGACACGTACATTCACCTTCCCTAAGCCAGCGCTTGCCGCGACCTACACGCTTGAGAATGACCGCCAATGGCGTCTTTCTGTCGAGCGCCTGATTGCGCAGCTGAACTTTGAAGACTTCGTTTCCAACGTCTCCGCATTCGAGGACAATGTCCGCTCAGGTAACCCGGAACTTGAGCCGGACCAGACCTGGCGCTTTGAGGTCTCTTACGAGCAGCCAATCATGTCGACGGGCAATCTCGCCCTCACGGCACGCTATGACGCGGTGGAAGACGTGATGGGCTTCATCCCGATCACATCATCTTCCGGCGCAATCTTTGATGGCCCGGGCAATATGGGCGATGGCACACGCGTGCGCCTGTCTGCCGAAGCGGCTATCCCGACCGATAGCGCAGGCATTCAGAATGGCCGTCTTGATATCGGCTTAACCTATCGTGACTCCGAAGTCGAAGATCCGGTCACCGGCGAAACACGCGTCTTCGCCTATGAGCAGCCGCTAAACTGGAATGTAGAGTTCCGTCAGGACTTCCCTGAACAGCAGTGGTCCTACGGCTTCGACTATAATCAGGGTACCAGCAACGACTTCTACTTCATCGACGAGTGGGGCACATATGAGCGCGGCACGGGTGACTTCGACGTTTATGTCGAAACCAGCCGCTTCCTCGGCGTGAATCTGCGCTTTGGCGCAGACAACATCTTTGGCCCTGACGGTCGCCGCATACGTAACATCTATGATGGCCCGCGCTCGAACGGCATTCAGACCGAGCGCTATGTGCGCAATGACGATAACGGCCCGGTGTATTACATCCAGCTTAAGGGCACGGTTTAACTGAGCCCCTCGCGCCGCTAGACATTCAGTGCAGCGGCGTCTTTAGTCCCGATCAGGGTGTTTCTCAGGTCGGGGTAGCGGGTTATGCGCTTCATCATTCATATCGGTACGGAGAAGACCGGCTCGACGGCTCTGCAATCCTGCCTGTTTTCGAATGAGCCCGCTCTGAATGCGGCGGGCTATGCCCTCTTCCGGTTTTCAAAAGATGATCCGGCGCAAATTCCGAACAACCGTCAGATCGTCGCCATGTTTCAGGATCTGGAATTCTGGGACGACTATTTCGTCCAGCAGGGCATTAAAACGGCCGAAGACCACGCAGAGTTCTGCGCTCAGGTCAGATCCGAATTCACCGTCTGGCTGGGCGCCCTGCCCCCGCAAATCCACACGGTGATCCTGACGAGCGAACATTTCCACTCGCTTTTGAAAAACGTAGAAGCCGTTCAGGCTTTGCGCGAATTTCTCGCCCCGCTTTTTGAGGACGTTCGGGTCGTCGGCTATTTCCGCGAACAGGGCGATATGTGCCGCAGCTTCTACACGACGCGGCTTCTGAACGGTGAAACGCGTGCATTCGACACCTTTGCCCAGGAATGCGTGCCTGAAAGCCATTACTATAATCATTTGCGGATGTTCTCGCTCTGGGGCGATACGTTCGGCGATGATGCCCTCACCGCTCGTATCTATGAACGAAAGCGCCTTACAGGCGGCGACATCTGTACCGATTTCATCACCCTTTTATCCGCGATCACAGGCCATCAAACTAGAATAAACACGCCAAAAACAGCGAAAGTGAACGAAAGCCTTGGCCTCAAACGACAGAGCCTGCTGAGGCAGATAAACAGGCTTTTCCGCATCGGATCACTCGCAAGACAACTAGCCCTTGGAGCGCTCCGGCGCGCAACGTTTCTGGACGGCAATACGAAGGCTCAACGCGCTTCACCCGACGTCTTCCAGCGGTTCGACGAGGACAATCGACGGTTCGCATCTCGCTTCCTCGGGCATGACGAAAATCCGTTTCGCAAATCTTCCTGATCGCCCCCGGTCGCTCACAGGTATTGAAAATTTGGCGGAGTAATAAATTCTACGCCCACGACGTATTCCAATTCTCCTAAACATGGTTAGTGATACTCACATAACATAATCTTAGGGAGACTATCATGAACACAAACAGGCTGAGCCGCCTGATATGCGCCAGTGTGCTTATCGCCGGCACCCTTTCATTCGCTGGCGCCGCCAGCGCGCAAGAGCCCCTCGTCAACGATCCATATGCCGAAGACCATGTTGTTCCTCCGACAACCCCGGTTGTAGAGACCGCGAACGGTCAGGTTCAGGGCCTTGTCGACGATGGCATTCACGAATTTCTGGGCCTTCGCTACGCCGCGCCGCCAATTGGTGATCTGCGCTTTATGCCGCCAGAACCGGTCGAAGACTGGGACGGCATTTACGATGCGACCACGCTCGGCGCACCTGCCATGCAAATGTACTCTCCATCAGGGCCGCGCACGACGGACTTCACCCGCCAGCTTCAAACCATTTTCCCGACACTCGCCGAAGAGAAGTTCGACAATGAAGATGCCCTCTTCCTGAACGTGTGGACGCCCGGCGTTGATGACGAAGCCCGTCCGGTCATGGTCTGGTTCCATGGCGGCGGCTATGCCTACGGTTCCGGCGGCTGGGCAGCTTATGATGGTCGCAACCTCGCAGAGCATGGTGATGTGGTCGTTGTCACCGTAAACCACCGCCTGAACCTGTTCGGCTATATGTATCTCGGCGATGCCTTCGGTGAGGACTACGCAGCGTCCGGCAATGCCGGAAACCTCGACCTCGTCGCATCCCTCGAATGGGTACGAGACAACATCGCCGAATTTGGCGGCGATCCGAACAACGTGACGATTATGGGCGAATCCGGCGGCGGCTCTAAAGTCAGCCACCTTCTGGCGACACCGGCTGCAGAAGGCCTGTTCCACCGCGCCATCATCCAGTCTGGTCCGGGCGTAACATCCGGCAGTCAGGAAGATGCTGCTGCACTGGCAGAAATCGTGCTCGACGAGCTTGGCGTTGAGACGATCGAGGAACTCCAGGCGGTTCCTGCTGAAACAGTCCTTCAGGCTGGCCGCGACGCGCTCACACGTGCTCGCAGCGAAGGCATTAGCGGAAACTTCGGCCCGATTGTTGATGGCACGGTTCTGCCGCGCCACCCGTTCATGCCTGCCGCGCCTGAACAATCCCGCGATATTCCAATCATGATCGGTTGGAACAAGGACGAGATGACCATCTTCAACGCGCCGCAACCATGGTTCGGCACGCTGCCGGAAGCTGGCCTTGCCATGTTCGCGCAAAACCTCGGTGAAGACGGTCAGGCGCTGATCGATCACTACCGCGCAGAACGCCCTGACGACTCGCCAACCTATATCGCCAATAGCGCGATGACGGCCCGCTTCGTCTACGGCACCTACACGCTGGCCGACCAGCGCGCCCGTCAGGCAGATGCTGCGCCGCTCTACATGTATCAGCTTATGTATGAGTCAGATGCCAATGGCGGCATTCTGCGCTCACCTCACACGCTGGATATCCCGTTCATGTTCGACAATGTCGAAGAGAGCCGCGTTCTGGTCGGTTCGGGCGAAGGTCCGGTCATTCTCGGCGAGATGATGTCTGATGCCTGGGTGAGCTTTGCCCGTACCGGCGTACCGACTTCTGACCTGCTGCCGGAATGGACGCCTTACAATCTGGAAGATCGCCCGGTCATGCAGTTCGATGTCGAGCCTGCAATGGTGAATGATCCGGAAGGCGGCATGCGGGAAATTCTCTCCGCAAACTAATCGAGCAAGGGCGCCGCTGCGGCGCCCTTTTTCTTTTAGGCTCCGAGTATTTCCACGAGCACTGATGTCTCCCTGCCACTTGGCTGAAGCGCCCCGCCAATCGCGTAGATTTCATTGTTCAGCGTGACACCGCCAAGACCATGACGCGGCGAACGCATATCAGGGCCGGCCTGCCAGCTATCGGCTTGCGGGTCATACACCCAACATTGCGGATACACGCCGCCGCCATTGTCGAACCATTCACCACCAAAGGCATAGAGCTTTCCGTCAATCACGCCCGACGCAAGGCCAGCCTGCGCTTGCGGCATTGGCGCCAGCGTCACCCAGCGGTCCTCACCTGCGATATAGGCCTCATGTGCTGCGGTATTCCCGCCAGATACAGTGCGACCGCCGACGACATGCCAGCGACCATCAATCACTTCCGCCGTTGAGGAATTGCGCGGAGTTGGCAGCGGCGCAGCGCTTTCCCATGCATCGCCTGTCAGAACGAAGTGCAGACCGGTATCTGCATGATCGGTCCACGCTGCGTTGGCGTCAGCAACCGGCGTGCGGCCTCCGGCAAAGTGAAGCCCGTCCGGCAGGCTTGCCGTAACAGCTTCTCCCAAAGGTTCCGGAAGATCAGGCAGGCGGTTCCAGCCGTCTTCATCCAGTCGCCAGCCGCCCGTCTGCATCTGCCACATGCCTTCAGCCGAAATCGCCTGAAAGCCGCCCAGCACATGCAGCTTGCCGTTATGGCTTTGAAGTTGCGGATGGTGACGCGGAGCCGGAATGCCCGGCCCTTCGCGCCAGACGCCGGAGCGTGGATCGAGGATCAGGGTTTCGTTCGTCGGCCCGACAATGCGTCCCTCACGGGCGATAAAGCCGCCCGTCAGCCAGATTTCACCATTATGGAGCGCTGGATAGATTTCCTGCTTTGGCGCGGGAAGAGATGGCCCTTCCCGCCAGCGCAGATTGCGCGTCGCCAGAAAGCCTGTGTTTGAAGTACATCCCGCAAAAACGGCAGCTCCACTCAGGAGCATCATCTCACGTCGCTTCAATACAGCCTCCCTAGAATGCGCACTCCTCAAACACTTTAGACGCATCGCCGTTCCAATTCTCATGGTAGCGACGCAGGAGTCGTTCAGCCGGAGTATTGCCGCTTTCGGCAATCTGGTCGAGTTCGGAAAGGAAGCCCGTCTCGTCATCACCCGATGTTGAAAGACGTGCGCGCGCTTTCAGACCATAACGACTGATTTTGAGCACTTGCTGGGCCAGATCCTGAAGCGTGCCTTCACCGTTCGGCAGAGGTGTTTTCAGGCCAAGCACAGGCGCGACGCGGCGAAGCGTTTCGCGTTGTTCCGCGGTCCAGTGTTTCACCAGATCCCACGCCCCATCCAGCGAGTGGCTGTCATAGAGAATGCCTACCCAGAAGGCTGGCAGCGCGCAGATACGATCCCACGGACCAGAGTCTGCACCGCGCATTTCCAGGAAGGTTTTCAGGCGCACTTCAGGGAAAATCGTCGAAATATGGTCTTTGAAGTCTTCAAGCGTTGGCAGGTCGCCCGGACGCGCTGGCAGTTTGCCATCCATGAAGTCACGGAAAGACAGGCCCGCGCAGTTCAGATACCCACCATCGCGGCGAATGAAGTACATCGGCACATCGAGCGCATAGTCGACATACTGCTCAAAACCGAAGCCTTCTTCGAAGACGAACGGCAGCGTACCCGTGCGGTCCGGGTCTGTATCGCCCCAGACATTCGCACGGTAAGCCACAAAGCCGTTGGGGCGACCTTCGGCAAACGGAGAGTTTGCGAACAGAGCCGTTGCAAGTGGCTGCAGCGCGATACTGACACGGAATTTCTTGACCATGTCGGCTTCGTCCGAGAAATCGAGATTGGTCTGAACCGTGCACGACCGGAACATCATCTGCTGACCGAGACGACCCACCTTGCGCATGTAATCGCGCATGATCTTGTAACGGCCTTTCGGCATGAGCGGTGTTTCTTCAAGCGACCAGATCGGCGAAAAGCCAAGGCCGAGGAAACCAACGCCCAGATGCTCAGACACAGTCCTCACTTCTTCAAGGTGACGACCGACCTCGTTGCACGTCTGGTGAATATGTTCCAGCGGCGCACCAGACAGCTCGAACTGACCGCCCGGCTCGAGGCTGACGCTCGCGCCGTCCTTTTGCAGACCGATAATATGTTCGCCCTCAAGGATCGGGTCCCAGCCGAACTGCTCGTGCAGAGATTGAAGCACAGTGCGGACTGACGCTTCACCATCATAAGGAAGCGGACGATAGCCGTCTGTCAGAAAGCCGAACTTTTCGTGCTCGGTACCGATACGCCAATCGTCTTTCGGCTTATTGCCCGTCGCGAGGTATTCAACGAACTCTCGCTTATCCTGGATTCGCGGCGCGTTCTCGTCGATGTCTGCCGTAGGTGTGGTCACTCATCTCTCCCGCTGCCGCGTCAGTGCAATCTCTGCCAGATAGGTGGATTGGTCTGAATTCCCAAGAGCAAATTTTTTAATATCAACCCGTTGTGAACTGACAAATGGCAGATTTCCAGCCGCGTTTCGTCACTTTCCGGACAAAATCTGCCGGTAAACAGGCGCAATCTTACATCTTCGCGGCACCAGAGGCAGTTGTTGAAATTAATCCTCGCAAGCCCCATGTAAGTTATAACATACCCCAGACTCACCTCAGAACAGAAGGATACAGGCTTTGAATCCCGTGCACTTCGCAATTGTAGCCCTGACAGGGTTATTCGTGTCGCAAAACACGCCGACATCCGAAAATATTCCATTCGAAACACCACAGGTCCGTGCAGACGCGACACGCGTCGGGTTCCGTATCGAATTTGCTGGTGTCTCCTCTGACCTCGCGATCAACTCGGCCACGGTCATGCCCGGCGAAACGCTGACAATTGCAGCAGATGCAAATCTGTTTGCAGTATCCGGCGTCACTGAGAATATTGATGGTGAATGGCACTGGAAAGCGCCCGACACGCCGGGCCACCACGAGCTGTACTTCCAGCGCAATGGCGAAACTGCCCTGCTCAACGTGTTCGTACTGACGCCTTTTGAAAACGGTCGTGACGATGACCTGTCTGGCTATCGCATCGGCGAATATAACCCGAACCCACTTCGCGGGCTTGAACGCTATGTTCCACCAACCGGTTTCATCCATATGGAGCCAGGCATGGAGGACATTCAGATTGCACCTCACTTCCGCCTTGGCCAGTTCATCTGCAAACAACAGCCGGGTTTTGAGAACGTCTTCCTGATGGTTGATCCATCTATGCTGCTAAAGCTGGAAACCCTGCTCGAAGCAGCGAATGACCGTGGTTGGGAAGCTGACACCTTCTTCGTTATGTCTGGCTTCCGCACGCCGTTCTATAACGCAGCCATCGGCAATCCGACGACGTCTTCTCGCCACCTCTTCGGTGACGCAGCCGACATCTATATCGACCATGATCAGGATGGTGTGATGGATGATCTGGACGGTGACGGCCGTATCACACGTGATGATGCCGTTGCGCTGGCGTCACTGGCGAGCGAGATCGCCGAAGCGGACCCATCCAACTGGCCGAATGGCGGCATTGGTATCTACAATGCAAACGCTGTCCATGGCCCATTCGTGCACATTGATGCACGAGGCTACAGAGCGCGCTGGTAACAGCGCGCCCTTCTAAATTTTTCGAATTATAGCGAACCTGCCGCTACAGGGCTCATCTGAGCGATCTCTGCGGCGGGTTCATCCTGTGGCTCCCACAGCGGAGCGACGCGCTCCTCCATGCGGATAGAGTTTTCACGGTTATAAACATCGCGCCAGAAGCGGGCATGACCGTCTTCAGCAACCGTGACTGTCACATAGGTGATGTGGACCGGAACATGGTTTTCAAAGTCGACGCGGCGCAGTTCACTATCATCCAGCGCTTCCTGCAGGTCTTCCATAGACTCAAAGTCGTCGCCTGCCACCCACATCGCCATATCGACAGGGTTTTCCAGACGGACACAGCCTGAAGAGAATGCACGCTGGGCGCGGTCAAACAGGTGTACTGACGGCGTACCGTGCAGATACACAGAATGCTGGTTCGGGAAGATGATCTTCAGCTCACCAAGCGCATTGTTGTCGCCGGGTGCCTGAATGAACTGATAGCGCGAACCGGCATTGTCAGCATACCAGTCGACTGTTTCAGCCGCGACTGTGCTGCCTGTCTCGCGGTCTACAATCGTGTAGCCGTTGCGGGCCGCATAGCTCGGGTCTTCCTGCATGTGCGGAATTTTATCACGCGACACGATGCTTACTGGCGCGTACCAGCGCGGATTGGCCACCGCATACTCGATCTCGTCAGAGAAGATCGGCGTTGCACGGGATGGCAGACCGAAAATCGCGCGCATAGAGATTTCGCGCTGATTGTTCGCCCAGCCTTCGGCAGTGAAAGATGGTACGTTCGCCCAGACGAAACGTTCTCCCATATCGCCCTGCTCGCGCCAGAAATCCATCGCGGCACGAATGCGGTCGACCTTGGAGTCGACGCTCTCGTTCAGCGCTTCCAGAGTGTTCGGGCCAAGCACGCCATCAATCTCGAGGCCATGCTGCTCCTGAAACGCTTCTACGGCATCTGCCAGCGTCTCATCGTAAGTGATGTACCACTCATTGAAATCCGGTGCCTCGGCTTCAGCTTCAGCTTCAAGGTCTGAATCAGCGTCTTCTGTGAGTGTTGTTTCAGTTGTCACGCTGACGGTTTCGGCTTCCACCGCGTCATTCTGTGCGAAGAACTCAGTCGTGCGCTCCAGAAGGTCGCCCGCTGAATAATAGCCTTCAGCGATCATGCGTTCGCGAAGTGCCGGAACGCGTGCGTCAGTCATGCCAGGCTCAAGCGCATCATCGGCATCGGGAATAGCGATCCAGCCACCGCGTGCTTCGATCATCTGATAGCGTTCAAGCTCTGCCTGAAGCATCTGGAACTGTGCAGCTTGCGGCGCGACGTGTTCCGCGCTCGAGCGGACATCACCCTGACCGGAGCGTTCCAGCAGAACCACAAGCTCTGAACGTGCTGGCGCGTTAGTCTGAGACGCAGTCGCCTCACCCATATTCTCCAGCGGGCCACCAATGCGGGCCATCAGATCGAACCATTCAGCCGTCAGAAGAATATCAGCGCGTGCACGGTCTGCAGCGTCACCACCTGTGAAACGGCGGTCAGCAAGAATGGAAATGCGTTGGCGGTCTTCATCGCTCATCACAACGCCATAGCGGCCAACCGATGCGACAGCTTCAAGCAGTCCATCCACGCCATCATACGTCCATACCGGCTCAAACAGGCGCTGCGCATAGGCTGAACGTGCAAGCATCAGCTCACCCTCAGTGACGTCAGCGCCAAACAGCTCTGCGAAGTCTTCCTGGATAAAAAGATCCTGAACTGCGCCAGCCATGCGGGAATCAACCTCGATCTGAAGATTGGCTTCATGAACGGGGGACTCAACCGAAGTCTGAGCAGTATCATTATGGTGATTGGCGAATGCGGCCGGTGTGACAGCCAGCATAACTGCGGCTGCACTGACACCTGCCTTCAGGGCGGTCGTATATTCACGGAAGACTTTCATTATTGCGACGCCTCCGTTTCATCCTTTTTGCGCGTATGGGTTACCGCAGAAATCAGACCGAGGCCCGACATTGCGATGGCGACAACAGCGATCCATTGAGCTGGAACACCTAGCATAGCCGCGCCGTAAGCGAGGCCAGCGATCAGAATTATAAATCCGACAACATATATCGTGAAAGATGACATTTTGGCTCTCCGTAACTGCAAGAAGAAACGGCAACCACCACGAGAGGTTCCGGTTGGAACTGCTGAATAAAATTAGTTTTTTTGGGAACCTATTGCAGTGTTGGGCAACCACGGCGCTGATATTCGGCAATAGCATCATCCATCCAGAGCTCGAAATTTTCGGCTCTGCGGTCGGATGACGGGTGAGTCGACATAAACTCCGGCGGCGCCTGCCCGCCGCTCAATTCCCCCATGCGCTGCCAGAGCTCCGGCGCTTCACGCGGATCGTAACAAGCGCGTACGAGCAGTTCGAGGCCAATCTTATCGGCTTCGGTTTCATGCTGGCGCGAGAATGGCAGAAGCACCCCCGCCTGCGCCGCCATGCCAAAAGCTTCCATCACCGCGCGGCTGTCTGCGGCAACGCCAATCGCCATCTGGCCGACTTGCAGGATACGGCCCTGAGACATGCGCTCGCCACCATGACGCGCCAGCGCATGGGCGATCTCGTGGCCCATCACCACAGCCAGCTTATCGCGGTCAATCACATCGGCGGCCGTTACTTGTCCGTCGAAATTTCCTGTGACATCCAGCATGCCTGTGTAAACGGCCACATAGCCGCCCGGCAGACAGAAGGCGTTCGGCTGGTCGGACTGGATGACGTTGAAGGTCCAGTCAAAGCTCTCGGCTTTCGGCTCGACCGGATATCCTGCTGCGATGAGTTCGCGCTCGTAAGCAATGGCGGCGCCGCGCAGATCGTCGCCAATCTCTCTCACCACATCGACCAGATTCTCCTGAGCTGGCGCGCACTGGCGCGAGAGGTTTGAGCAGATCACGTTTGAGCCCGCTTCGGAGAGAATTTGCGCATAAGCCTGCGCGCCCAGTTCATTCTCCTGAGACACAGACGTCGTCAGCACCTGTCTGCGCTCGGTATAGCCAACTGGCTTCTGATTGAAGAACCAGTAGAGCCCCAGCCCCGCCAATGCGATGACGATCAACAGCAAACGTGCGCGCATACCCCAAACCCTCCGGGAATCTGTCTTCGCTCATTTTAGACCAGCTTGAATGACCTGCGAAGCCTTGAACCACATTGACGTCTGCGCCGTTGCGACTATCCCTATGGCCAAGGAGATACTCTATGACTGACCGCCAAGAGCCGAAGCTCGGCCTTCAAATCATTCCCGTCACACCTTTCCAGCAAAACTGCTCCCTCCTCTGGGATCGGGACACGATGGAAGGTGTCTTCGTGGATCCGGGCGGTGAGACAGAAAAGCTCATGCAGGTCGCTAAAGAGCTCGACGTCACCATCAAGGAAGTCTGGCTGACACACGGTCACCTCGACCATGCCGGTGCGGCTGACGAAGTCCGCGAACTGACAGGCGCGCCGGTAATTGGTCCTCACAAGGATGACCAATGGCTAATGGATGACATTAAAGAGCAATGGCAGAAATACGGCGTCACGGAAGGCCCGCGTAATGTCGTGCCGACACGCTATCTGGAAGAAGGCGATACGCTGACACTCGGCGATTACACCTTCAACGTCGTCCATACGCCGGGCCATACACCGGGCCATGTTGTGATCTATAACACTGAGGTCAAAATCGCTTTTGTTGGCGATGTACTCTTCCGCGGCAGCATTGGCCGGACGGATTTTCCAAAGGGGAATCTCGACCAGCTGGTGAACTCAATCACCACAAAGCTATGGCCGCTGGGCGACGACATCACCTTCATTCCGGGGCACAACCAGCATTCGACCTTCGGTCATGAACGCCAGACCAATCCATTTGTCTCTGATTCAGCTGTCGCGCAGATGAAGGCACAACAGCAGCAACAGCAATAATCAGCCGGCGTCGGCCTCGTCCTCGTCATTCATGACCTCCTGAGGCAGCGGCGTTGCTGGTTCAGGCGGCGGAATGGGCACTCCGGCATTATCCATCCGGAAAGGCGGGCGCTCCGGCGCTTCGACATTTGCCGTAAGCACCTCATCATACTCGCGGATACGGCGCACATAGCGCACTGGCTCATAGCCGCGCGCATACCCGTGACGCACGGTAGAGTGATATTCCCGCTCGGTCAGCAGCGGCAACATACGCGAAATATTGGACCAGCGGTTGGGATCAAGATTCTGTCGGCGCGCCAATGTCCGCGCGTCGAGCAAGTGACCATAGCCGACATTGTAAGCCGCCATCGCCATCCATAACCGATCATAGCCGCTCACACCGTCCGGCAGACGCTCATATATACGACGCATATATTCAGCGCCGCCATAAATGCTTTGCTCAGGGTCCAGCCTGTCGGTCACGCCTACTTCACGCGCGGTAGGGCGCGTCAGCATCATCAGGCCGCGCACACCTGTCGGACTGCGTGCATCGGCTTCCCAATGGCTTTCCTGATAGCCTTGCGCGGCAAGCATGGTCCAGTCGAGGTCCTCTTCACGCGCGGCGTCGCGGAAAGTCGGCTCGAACTGCGGCAGTCGGGTTTCGATACGGCGGTAGAAGGTCGAGATGTCGACATAATCAAATTCGTTGAGATGGCCGTAGTGACGCTCGTCTAACTCGGTGAGCAACCCGTCTTGATGAGCGGTTTCGAACCAGTCACTCAGGAAAGGCAGTATATCACGCGACTGAGGCGCGATTTCCCAGGCAAGCTGCCGATCCTCGCTGCCGACCATCATGGATCGCATAAGCTCAGGGAATTGTCGCCGCGCGAACTGCGCAACGTTTGAATCCACTATAGCGCAATCAATGTCGCCCTCGGCCACGTCCGTCAGCAGGCCATAGCCTGTCATGCCGTCAACCGAGCGCCAGTCGAGTTCATCAACCGATTGCGCAGCGACTTCCAGTGTCGCCTCGGCGCCTGAGTCGCGGATGGCGACCACTTCATAGTCGGACATTGCGGAAAGAGAATTGGGTGCCGGACCACCCCGGCTGCAAACCGCAACAGGCCGGACATTCTTGTAGGCGGGGCCAAAAATGACCTCGCCCTCTTCTTCATGCTCCATCCTGATTTCGCGCTGGGTCAGCCCGGGGGCTGCAATATGCCCCTCGCCATTCCGAACGGCCTCGAGGACAGCATTGAAATCATCGTAAATCTTGTAGCGGACCTGCACGCCCATCGCCTCTGCAAGCTCGCTTGTCAGATCAACCTCATAACCGGTCGCAATTCCTG
Organism: Ponticaulis sp.; assembly: GCA_002723155.1. GTDB lineage: Bacteria > Pseudomonadota > Alphaproteobacteria > Caulobacterales > Hyphomonadaceae > Ponticaulis. The sequence continues at coordinate 311,350 of PBNO01000015.1, forward strand.
CGCGGTCGCGAAACGTGGTTGGCGAGGCGACGGTCAGAACAACCAGCTCACCATCAGCGCGAATGCCTTCGAGTCCGTGCGAAACTGGCGGTTCGGCAGGCTCGGGATCGAGCATGGCGGACACCGCATCAACCGGTGAAGACACGCTCCAGTTTGACGATTGGGAGAAGATTAAAAGGGCTGCCACGCTGGACGCTGCGAGAAAGCCGAGTGCGAAGCCCGTTGCCGATTTTCTCTTTTTTGACATGACCAACCAACGTAGCCCGCAGTTCAAAGTTCCAAATTTCTCAACCGACAGGCCCATTCACGAGATTTTGCGCGCCTCAATCTTCACCCGCCCCTCAAACTGTGAAACTCTTTTTCCAACGACAAAAATAAGGGGAGAGACACATGTTTGACCGGGACGACTGGCTGGCATCTCATCAAGAGGACATTATCGAGCCGGAACGGGAGATCGTAGACCCGCACCACCACCTCTGGGACTGGCCATCCATGGCCAATTACCTGCTCGACCAGCTCTGGAAAGACACAAGCTCCGGCCATAACGTCGTCCAGACCATGTTTATGGAGTGCGGCTGGTCTTATCACAAAGAAGGTCCGGACCATCTCAAACCTGTCGGTGAGACAGAACGCGTCGCGAGCATTGCCACCGACGCCGCCAAAGATCCTTCCAAAGCGCAGATCGCCGGAATTATCGCGCATACGGATCTGCGCTCCGACCTTCTGGATGAAGTGCTGGACGCACATGATCAGGCCGCCAGCGGGCGTTTTCGCGGTATTCGTCAGGCTGGTGCCTGTGACGATGATCCGGCTCTGGTGATCAAGCCTCACCAGCCGGCAGGCCTCTATCTTATGGAAGACTTTCAGGCAGGCGTGCGCCGTCTTGGCGAGCGCGGTCTCACCTATGACACCTGGAATTACCATTTCCAGATCAAAGACCTGACAAAGCTGGCGCAGGCTGCGCCGGACACCACCATCATCCTCGACCATTTCGGCACCCCGCTCGGCGTTGGCCGGTTTGAAGGCAAGCGCGCAGAAATCTTCGAGCAATGGAAGACAGACATTGCAGAGCTTGCGGCCTGCCCGAATGTCCACGCCAAGATTGGCGGCCTCGCTATGCCAGATAATGGCTGGGGCTATAGCGCGCAGGAAACGCCGCCGAGTTCAGACCAGCTCGTTGCCGATCAGGGCGACTGGTACAAATACGCGATCGACCATTTCGGCCCGAGCCGCTGTATGTTTGAAAGTAACTTCCCTGTAGACCGGGCATCGATCAGCTATCCTGTGCTCTGGAATGCCTTCAAGAAAATGGCTGCCGGCTATTCCGAAGACGAGAAGACCGCCATGTTCTCTGGTACGGCACGCCGCGTTTACAAACTGCCAGAAGCCTAGCGACACTTATGGAAGGCGCGACATTGCCTGAGGGTATTACAATCAGGCGTGCGCGCCTTTCGGATGCAGACCAGCTTCCGGGTCTGTTCGATGATGCTCTGCGCCTCATTGCTTCGCGGTTCTACACGCCCGCCCAGATTGACGCATGGGCGCGCCGCGCACCTCGGTTTCAGCACATATTCGAGACAGAGTTCGAAGCACGATCAGCATGGGTTGCCGTGACTGAGACCGACAGACTGCTTGCCTATATTGATCTCGTGGACGACGGGCATATCGATTTCTTCTATGCCCGTCCGGACGTCACGCGCACACAGGTCACGCATGACTTGTTCGATGAGCTCTTATGTGAGGCGCACCGCAAAGGGATTACCGAGCTGTCCACCGAAGCTTCCGAAGCTGCAAAGCGTTTCTTTGCGAAGTACGGGTTTGAGATCACCCATAAACAGGATGTCTGGCTGGAAGATGTCTGCCTCCATAACTACCGGATGACGAAGCCACTCGTTTAAACCGGATTACCGGTTTGAGCGCCTGAAATCACAGCCGCGCACCTTGACCTTGAAAGCGATTTTCGCTGGCATGCCCTGAAGATAAATCATCAGGGGGACACCATGAACAAGCTGACCTCGATTTCTGTTGCCGCTCTGTCTGCTGCAGTTCTCACCTCATGTGGCTCGACGCCGGATGTCCCTTATTTTGATTACAGAGGCACGGTCTATCTGGATGGCGGCATGGGCTGTTCGGTCGAATATGCTGCGGGAAACGCGTCCGGCATGCCTTATGACCTGATTGATTTCCCCGGCAATCGCAATTTCGAAAACCATTTCGAAAATCAGGTTCTGCTGATGACCGTGGCATTTGGTCTGGATAACGGTCAGGTGCCGGACGTTGCCTTTTATGATGACTGGCAAGGCCCCAACGCAATTGCGATGAACCGCACGCTGAACGGCAATTACAGCCGGGGCACAATTCTGTTCGGCGGCGAACTTCTCTGGCGCGAAGCGATTGATGTTGGCGGGAATGACCTCAACACTGTGCGCATTGCGACCATCCTCGCGCACGAGTTTGCGCATCTGGCCCAGTTCTCACGCGGCTATTATGTCGACGTGCCGACGCAGGAGCTGATGGCCGACATGATGGCTGGCTGGGCGATTGGCCTGCTCTTCTCCGACGAGTTTGTCACTGACGACCGAAGGCGCCAGCGGCTTCTCTCCGAGGCAGCGCGCACAATGTTCGACATTGGCGACTATGCCTTCAACTCCCCCAACCATCACGGCACACCCCAGCAGCGTGAGGCAGCCTTCGAGCTTGGCCTGTCCATGTATTATGAGGGCGATGTCGGTCGGGTGAATACTGCCTTCCGTATCGCCCGTAATGCCGCGCCGGATATTCGCCGCGGCGCACTGAACCGCGACATCTGGGACTATCTCTGAACGGAGACTGGTGCCGGAAAGCGTTCTTTGAAGGTGAAGGCGCGTTCGCTCGGGCCATGCGTTTCCAGATAGTCCAGGCGTTCCTTGCCCTCTTCGATAGATGGCAGATGACCGGCAGGCACCCACCAGAGCGCAACGCTGACCGGCAGCGGCTCGAACCAGTCGTCCTTGCGCGCAAAGACGGTCTTGTGATTGCTCTGGCGATAAGCGAAGGCCCCGAGCGCCTCTAGGCTCTCCCAGACCGTCATATTGATGGTGATCTTCGGGTTTCTGAACTGACGGATCGCCACCGGCATATCGTCTTCGGTCCAGCGCCAGACAAATCCGGCATGCTCATCGGCCGCTTTATGCACGCTCTCAATGGCGGCGTAAAAGTCCCGATTATCCGGATGTGCGCGTGACTTGCGAAATTTTGCGATATTGATCTGTGCGAGATGATAGTCTGGCATATGTGTCCCCCTGCCAGTCACGTAAAAGACAGGCAGCGCGCACAGATTGCAAGCGCCTACTCGACTTCGCTGACGATTATGAATTCCGGTGCTTCGACCAGCCCTATGAACTCACCCATCACGCTCTGAACCAGATCACCGGGCATATCCTCTGCGGTGAACCCTTCAAGGTCGGGAATCTCAAACAGCTCGATATATTCGACGCTTGGCGAACCTTCACCAATGAGTAGCTTCTCAGCCCGGAAAGTCCGGAAGGATTTTACGCGATCTAAAGACCGCATTTTCGGGTAGTCTGTTGTCTTCACCCAATTTTCAAAGTCCGGTTTTGCGACACCGGTCTTCAGTTTGTATTTCAGAACCAGCTGGACCATTTGAATTCTCCCTCTTTGAACCGAGAGTGGCAGATTTCAACTCAGGCGTAATTCCCCCGATCAGGGGACGCAGGCGCAGAATTTAATTCCGACCGGCCAGTTCGTCCTGAATTTCCTGATGGATACGCGTCATCGTGCCCACGTAATGGCCCTCACTCTCCATGCTCAAAGACGCATTCATGAAGGATGCAGCGAGACGCAGCTCATCACGCTGGGCTTCGGGATTGCTTTCGCGGGCAAAAGCTCTGGCACGATGATGGTGCAGCATGGCAAGCGCCTCGGTCGCATAGCGCTGATGCCCCGGGCAAACTGCTGCCAGATTGGCTAAACGATGTTCAGCCCAGTCATACATGTCGCTGGATGCCGATGACGCCCGATCTACCCCGCCCAACAGACCCCCTGCTTCCATACGCACACGGTAATTGTTCGCTGCCGGATATGGACAGCTCGACGCGTCCTCTATGAACATTTCATGTGGCACCTGGCTTTCGGTCAAAACCAGAAGCTCACGCACAATCGCCAGGAGCGCTGCATTCATGTCCTCGCCCGCCTCATCCTCACGCGATGCCTCTGTAACGAGGGCTTCACGCATGAGCGCTGTCTCCAGTCCGATGCTGTAAAGCATCATGCGGTTCCCATCACCTTCAAACTGGTAGGCGGACCAATTGTAAACTGAGACAGCCAAAGCCAGAGCTTCCGGATTGTCGGAACAGTCATTCTTCGCTGCAGACGCGTTGCGAACCGCCTGAATGAGGTCCGGCTCGTCACTGTTCATAAGGACTGATCGAGTCTGGGTAAGAATTTCGATCATCTCCGTTTCGCAAAATTCTTCCGCCTGCGCGCTCAGGCCACAGACCAAAAACGTAGCGACAGATGCGATAGTCATGCCTTTCAAAAATCGCCGGATCGTAGACATATCGTCCTCCCAAATGACCGTTTTACGTGAGCATACATCATATGCCGGAAGGAATGACGTGAAATCATCTGAACAGGGGAAACCCGCCTGACAGCAAATTGGCAATCTGGCGCGAAATATCACACGATTTGCCCTTGCTCGGACTCACCTAGAGGGATATACGCGGGCCGTTTGCCCGATAGCAGGCACTGACATATAAAAAGTTACGCCGGAGACCGTAAATGCCAAAGCGCACCGATATCGAATCCATCCTCGTCATTGGTGCCGGTCCTATTGTCATCGGACAGGCCTGCGAGTTCGACTATTCAGGCGTTCAGGCGATCAAGGCGCTGAAGAGCGAAGGCTACCGGGTCATTCTGGTAAACTCCAACCCGGCGACGATCATGACAGACCCTGATCTGGCCGACGCAACTTACATTGAGCCGATCACACCGGCCTTCGTTGAGAAGATCATCGAGAAAGAACGCCCGGACGCGATCCTGCCGACCATGGGCGGCCAGACAGCGCTGAACTGTGCACTGGATCTCGAGAATGCGGGCATCCTCGAAAAATACGGCGTTGAGATGATCGGCGCGAAAGCCGAAGCCATCAACAAAGCCGAAGACCGCAAACTCTTCCGCGAAGCGATGGACAAGATCGGTCTGGAAAACCCGCGCGCTGTGATCATTGGCGCACCGGAAATCCGCAATGAAGAAGGCCGTATCGTAGATTATGACCGCATCACCGGCCTCAAAAAGGCGATGGATGCGATTGAGGAAGTCGGCCTGCCAGCCATCATCCGTCCAGCCTTTACACTTGGCGGCACAGGCGGCGGCATCGCGAACAACCGCGAAGAATACGAACAATATGTCCGTTCCGGCCTCGCTATGTCTCCAGTGGCGCAAGTCCTGATCGACGAAAGCCTGCTTGGCTGGAAAGAATACGAGATGGAAGTTGTTCGCGACAAAGCGGATAACTGCATCATCATCTGTTCTATCGAGAACATTGACCCGATGGGCGTGCACACAGGTGACTCTGTCACGGTCGCCCCTGCCCTCACCCTGTCCGACCGCGAATATCAGGTCATGCGGAACGCTTCGATTGCCGTTCTGCGCGAGATTGGCGTTGAGACGGGCGGCTCTAACGTCCAGTTCGCGGTGAACCCTGAAAACGGCCGTGTTGTCGTGATCGAGATGAACCCGCGTGTATCACGCTCGTCTGCGCTCGCGTCTAAAGCAACCGGCTTCCCGATTGCGAAAATCGCAGCCAAGCTGGCGGTCGGTTACACGCTCGACGAACTCGACAACGACATTACAGGCGTCACACCGGCAAGCTTCGAGCCGACAATCGACTATGTTGTCACGAAGATCCCGCGCTTCGACTTCGAGAAGTATAAAGGCGCTGACGACAGCCTGACGACCAGCATGAAATCTGTTGGCGAGGCAATGGCGATTGGCCGGACCTTCCAGGAATCGCTCCAGAAGGCGCTCCGCTCTATGGAAACAGGTCTTGATGGCCTGAACGAGATCGACATTCCGGGCCTCGGTCAGGATGATGACCGCAATGTGCTGACAGCTGCCGTTGCCAAGCGCTCCAAAGACCGTATCCGCACAATTGCGCAGGCGCTCCGCTCTGGTCTCAGCGTTGAAGAAGTCCATGAGGCGTCACACTATGACCTCTGGTTCCTTCGTCAGTTCAACGAGATTGTTGAAACAGAAGCTAAGCTTATGTCTGACGGCCTGCCGGTGGATGCCGAAGGCTGGACCTATCTGAAGAGCATGGGTTTTGCGGACTCACGCATTGCCTACCTCACAAACTCTTCCGAGACAGAAATCCGCCGCAAGCGTCACGAAGCGGGTGTCTTCCCTGTCTTCAAACGCATCGACACCTGCGCAGCAGAGTTCGCAGCGAAAACGCCATACCTTTACTCCACCTATGAGCAGCCACTGTTCGGCCAGACAGAAGCCGAATGTGAGGCAGAGGTGTCTGACCGCAAGAAAGTCATCATTCTCGGCGGTGGCCCGAACCGTATCGGTCAGGGTATCGAGTTTGACTATTGCTGCTGCCACGCCGCCTTCGCGATGGACGATCTCGGCATTGAATCCATCATGGTCAACTGTAACCCTGAGACGGTTTCGACAGACTATGACACGTCCGATCGCCTCTATTTCGAGCCGCTGACAGGCGAGACCGTTCTGGAAATTATCCGCAAGGAAATGTCCAAGGGCGAACTCCTCGGCGTGATCGTACAGTTCGGTGGCCAGACACCGCTCAAGCTCGCAAGCATGCTGGCGGAAGAAGGTATTCCAATCCTCGGCACAAGCCCTGAGAGCATCGACCTCGCAGAAGACCGCGAACGCTTCACAAAAATCCTCGATGATATCGGCCTGAAACAGGCGCCGTCTGCGATTGCCCGTTCCGAAGAGGAAGTCATCGCGGCTGCTGAGAAGATCGGCTATCCGCTCATGCTGCGCCCGTCCTACGTTCTGGGTGGCCGCGCAATGGAAGTCGTGCGTGATGAAGACGACCTCAAGCGCTATGTCCGTGACGCGGTAAATGTATCCGGCGACCAGCCCCTGCTCTGCGACCGTTACCTCGCTGACGCGATTGAAGTGGACGTGGACGCGCTGTGCGATGGCAAGGATGTCCATATTGCTGGCGTGATGGAGCATATTGAAGAAGCTGGTGTTCATTCCGGTGACTCTGCGTGTTCGCTTCCGCCATACACGCTGCCGGTCAGCACGATTTCACAGCTTGAGGCGCAGGCAGCAGAACTGGCTATGGCGCTGGACGTGCGCGGCCTGATCAACATTCAGTTTGCCGTCAAAGGCGACGAGATCTTCGTTCTTGAAGCAAACCCGCGTGCATCACGTACTGTACCTTTCGTTGCGAAGGCTGTGGCGGCTCCAATCGCTGCAATTGCTGCGAAAGTCATGGCAGGCGTTCCGCTTGCAAGCTTCGATCTTGCCGAGCGCGCGAAGCCTCGCCGCGTCGCGGTGAAGGAAGCTGTCTTCCCGTTCGCACGCTTCCAGGGCGTCGACCCTGTGCTTGGCCCTGAAATGCGCTCTACCGGCGAAGTCATGGGCTGGGATGATGATTTCGGCGCGGCCTTCCTGAAAACGCAAATCGCTGCTGGCGTAGACCTGCCAACAAAAGGCCGCGTGTTCGTGTCTGTGAAGGATTCTGACAAGCCGGGCGTTCTGAAAGCAGTGAAGCGTCTTGAAGAAATCGGCCTCAGCATTTGCGCGACAAGCGGCACGGCGAGCTATCTGAAAGAAGCTGGCGTGAATGTAGAGCGCGTCAACAAGGTGGCTGAAGGCTCACGTCACATCGTGGATATGATCACGGATGGAGAAATCCATCTGGTATTCAACACCACAGAAGGTGCCCAGTCTATGAAAGACTCACAATCCATTCGTGAGACCGTTCTGAAGCAGCGCGTACCTTACTTCACAACGCTGGCCGCCTCGCGAGCAGCCGTGAAAGCGATTGATGCCCTGCTCACCCGACCTCTTGAAGTTCGCTCACTTCAATCCTAAGTGCGCTTGCAACCGGTAACTGGGCTGGCTGAATTTAACAGGGGAAGCGTTTAAAAGCGCGATATAGCGGACTTTCCAACAAGTCTGCGAGTGCGCTGGTCTTGACTGACGTCAAAAAGCGAGAAACGCTTCTCACTTCTAAACCGGATGGATTTCCTGAATGCAGAGAATACCTATGACCGCCGAGGGCCATGCGGCTCTTGAGGCAGAACTGAAGAATCTGAAAGTAGTAGAGCGCCCGAACATCATTACGGCGATCGCTGAGGCGCGTGAACACGGCGACCTTTCGGAGAATGCCGAGTATCACGCGGCGAAAGAAAAGCAGAGCTTCATCGAAGGCCGCGTCGCTGAGCTGGAAGACAAGCTCGCGCGTGCGGACGTGATCGACACATCACGTCTGGGCGGCGACACCGTGAAGTTTGGCGCGACTGTAACAATCATGGACGAAGAGTCCGAAGAAGAGTCCCGCTACAAAATTGTTGGCGAAGACGAAGCTGACGTTGCAACAGGCAAAATCTCCATCACCTCTCCGATCGCGCGCGCGCTGATCGGTAAAGACGTTGATGATGTCGTGGAAGTATCCGCACCGGGCGGCGCCAAATCCTACGAAATCCTCAAGGTGGAGTTCATCTAGATGAAAACGTCCGGTGCACTCGGGCCTTCAGTCTGGGTCGCATCGGATGGCCGGGCTGGCAATGCGGCTCAGGTCCTGGCAATTGCCCGCGCACTTGGCGAAATGTATCGCTGGGTGAAGATCGCGCACATTAATGGCGAAGGCCACCGGTCTGCTCCGATTGAGCTGACACCGAAAGGCCTTCAGCCGCTTCTGCCCTCCAGCATGTGGTGGTCACCACTGGGCGCCCTTCCACAAGACCAGAAATCCATATTCCAGCCACCATGGCCGACCGTATTCATCGGCGCGGGTCGCAAGATTGCGCCGTATACGCGCTATATCCGGCGGGCCTCTCAGGGCAAAACGCTCGCCATTCATGTGATGAACCCGCAGCTGCCGCTGGAAGATTTCGACATGGTAGTCGCGCCAAAGCACGACCAGCTGTCTGGCGATAACGTCGTCGACATTCTTGGTTCACCTGCCTACTTCACGCCGGACAGGGTGGAAGATACGCAGATGATGTTTGCCGATCTGGCAGACGAGCGCGGCATGAAGGTCGCCGTTATTCTGGGCGGGGACTCGAAATCTCATAAAATGACGGAAGTCGTCTGTGAAAAGCTGGAACAACAGCTTCAGGGCATTGCCAGCAATGGCGCGCGCCTGCGCATTGTCTGTTCCCGCCGCACACCAACGCATGCCCGTGTGCGCTTCCGCGCCTTCGCCGAACGTGTTGGTGCGCGCTTCTGGGAAAGCCCTGCAGACGGCGAAAACCCGTATCTGGCTTACCTTCTCCTGTCTGACGTCGCCATCGTGACAGAAGACTCCTCCAACATGCTATCAGAAGCGGCCTATTTCGGCCTGCCCGTACATATTGCGAAGCTTGAAGGTCATAATGAGAAGTTCGCCCGCTTCCACAATTCACTGGTCGAGCGCGGCGCTGCCCGCTGGTTTGACGGCACAGTCGAGCACTGGACCTATCCGGCCATTCGCGAAATCGACCGCGTGGCCGATGCCATTGTGGAAGAGCTGATCAAGCGATACCCGCAGCCGAAGTTCGACGCCCCGAAAGAAGCGCGTCAAGGCGACTTCGACAGGCGATAATGCTTTGAAGCTGAACTTATTTTCAAAATATACAGTATAACATACTGAAAAAATAATATTTTTTATGTTCTCGCCACATGAATACTGCGCTATGACACGCTTATGAGCGACCTGCACTTGCATAAACATTCTGAACACAGCCACTCCCATTCGGGTGGTCAGGATGCACAACGCAAAGTCGGTATCGCGGCGCTCATTACCTTCACCTTTATGTTCGCAGAGGTTGTTGGCGGCCTGATCTCGGGCTCGCTCGCACTGCTGGCGGATGCCGCGCACATGCTTACCGATGCAGGAAGCCTGATGCTGGCCTATGTCGGCTATGCGCTGGCGCGTCGCCCGGCGGATGTGAACCGCACATTCGGCTTTTCACGCTTCAAGGTTCTGGCGAGCTTTGTGAACGGGCTTCTGCTCCTGCTGCTGGGCATCTGGATCATTGTTGAAGCCGTCCACCGTATCGTGGAGCCGGAACCGGTTCTCTCCGGCATTATGTTCTGGGTAGCGGTTATCGGCCTTCTTCTGAACCTTGCCATGCTGAAGCTGCTGCATGGCGGCCATGGCCATAGCCACGATCTCAATATGCAGGGCGCGCTCATGCATGTGATTGGCGACCTGCTCGGCTCTGTAGCCGCCGTGGCTGCGGCAATCATCATCTACACCACCGGCTGGACACTGGCAGACCCTCTGCTCTCCATTCTGGTCGCGCTGATCCTGCTGGCTGGTGCGCTGCCAATCATCCGCAAGTCTGCGCACATTCTGCTACAAGGCACGCCAGCGGGTGTTGATCTGCAGGCCATTTCTGCGGGCGTGGTTGAAGCCCTGTCCGGCGTCTCGGCAGTCCACCATATTCACGCATGGTCCCTCACCGGTCAGGACCGCCTCATCACATTGCACGTGGTCCCGAAAGACCGCAGCACCGCTATGGATCTTATTCCTGCGGTTCGTGAGGTGCTGAAGGACCGATTCGGCATCGACCATGCGACGATCGAGCTGGACCTCGAACCGCTGGATGAATGCGATATCCATACGCTCTCAGCAGCAGATCATGGCTGCGATCATCACGGTCATAGCCATGAAAATCACGATCACAGCCATAATACACACAGTTGATCGCTCTGAGGGGTTTAACTCTCCTCGGAAATCCCCATAACTCCCTTTCGGATATTTATGGAGACCGCTGACATGAGCGACGTTCAACACGAAAGCGTAATCATCATTGGTGCAGGCCCTGCAGGCTATACAGCCGCAGTCTATGCCGCTCGTGCTATGCGTAATCCGCTCGTCCTCGCAGGCTATCAGCCGGGCGGCCAGCTCACCATCACTACAGAAGTCGAGAACTGGCCGGGCGAGAAAGAAATTCAGGGTCCGGACCTGATGGTCAAAATGCGCGAGCACGCCGAAGCTATGGGCGCACGCGTTGAAGAAGAACAGGTTGCCAAAGTCGACCTGCAGGTTCGCCCGTTCCAGATGGAAACGGACTCAGGCAAGAAATTCACCGCTGACGTCGTCATTATTTCAACTGGCGCTCAGGCGAAATGGCTCGGCCTGCCGACAGAAGAGAAGTTCAAAGGCTTCGGCGTCTCGGCTTGCGCGACATGCGACGGCTTCTTCTATCGCGAGAAAGAAGTCATCGTCATTGGCGGCGGCAACACAGCTGTCGAAGAAGCGCTCTACCTCACAAACTTCGCATCAAAAGTGACACTGGTGCACCGCCGTGATTCCCTGCGCTGTGAGAAAATCCTCGAGAACCGCTTCATGAAGCATCCGAAGACAGAAGTCATCTGGGACAGCGTTCTGGATGAAGTTGTCGGCACAGACATGCCGCTCGGCGTGACAGGCGCGAAGCTCAAGAACGTCAAATCCGGCGAAGTGACTGACATTGACGCGCACGGCGTATTCGTCGCGATTGGCCACGCGCCATCAACCGAGCTCTTCCAGGGTCAGGTGACGATGCGCGACAGCGGTTATATCGACGTCAAACCGGGCACGACAGCGACGAACATTCCTGGCGTATTCGCAGCAGGCGACGTGACTGACGAGCACTATCGTCAGGCTGTTACAGCTGCGGGAATGGGTTGTATGGCTGCGCTCGAAGCTGAACGTTATCTGGCGGAGCTGGAAGACCAGTAAGCTTCCGTTACGTCAGGTATAAAATTGCCGACATCTTTGCCACACAGGGCATAATACTTCACGCGATTTCTCAAAATCTTCCTATACCATGCTTGCGAAAGTCCATCGAAAGTAGTGGACTGCGCCGCATAGAATACGATCAGCGACACGCTGGCGATTGAGGAAAGAGGAAATATCGTGAAACCCCAAATTAAACTGCTGGCGCTTAGCGCCAGCGTGCTGGTACTTGGTGGCCTGACAGCCCCTGCAGTTGTGGCACAAGAAGATGAGAGCGCGGAAGATAACCGTCGCCTCCAGACCGTCACCGTAACCTCCACAAAACGCGAAGCAACACTTCAGGACATCCCTGTTGCGGTTTCAGTTGTCGACAATACAACGATTGATCAGGCAGAGATTCTCGATCTCGCCGACCTTCAGGCTGTTGTTCCATCCCTGCGCGTTGACCAGTTCCAGTCTGCGGCACAAACAGCCTTCCGTATTCGCGGCTTTGGTAATGGCGACAACAATGCTGGCGTCGAGCCATCCGTTGGTGTCTTCATTGACGGCGTCTACCGCTCGCGCTCTGCTGCAGCGATTGCCGACCTGCCAAACCTTGAGCGCGTGGAAGTTCTGCGCGGCCCGCAATCAACCCTATTCGGTAAGAACGCCTCTGCGGGTGTGATCTCAATCATCACGCAGGAGCCTCAGTTCGAGCAGCAGGGCAGCATCGAAGCCTCCATGGGCAATTACGATCTATTCCGCGTCGCTGGCAGCATTACCGGCCCGATCACAGACACCATCGCTTACAGCCTGTCTGGCAATATGAACCAGCGCGACGGCTATGTTGAAGACCTGGGCATCAACCAGAACGTCAACGAGCGTAACCGCTGGGGTCTTCGCGGCCAGCTTCTGTTCCTTCCGAACGAAGACATGTCTGTGCGCCTGATCGCAGACTATGATCAGATTGACGAGCTGTGCTGTGCGGCGGGTAACGTCACGAACGGCCCAACCGGCGCGGCAATCTTTGGTCTTGGCGGTGCAATCGATCCGGAAGACCCGTTCTCCTATCAGGTTTACAGCAACTTTGCGCCAACCAACGACATCGCAAACTGGGGTGTCTCCGGTCAGGTTGATTATGATCTCGGCTTTGCTGAGCTGACATCCATCACCGCTTACCGCGTGTCCGATTTTGCGTCCAACTCTGACGCTGACTTCACAAGCGCAGACCTGATTGGCCGCTTCTCTAACAACACAGAGATCGAAACCATCACGCAGGAAGTGCGCCTGGCAAGCACCGGCGGCGAACGCTATGACTGGATGGTCGGCGGTTACTATTTCGACGAGTCCGTCGATATCGACAGCACGATCACCTACGGTCAGGACCTTCGCGGCTATGCAGACTTCCTGTCTGGCGGCGGCTATGGTCAGGTTGAAGCGCTGCTCGGCCTGCCGGTTGGCACGACCTTCGGTCAGGCTGGCCAGGGCATGTTCGAGACATACTCTCAGGACAACAATGCATGGTCTGTTTTCGGTACGGTTGATGCCTATGTCACAGACCGTCTGACGCTGACTGTCGGCTTCAACTACACAGACGACCAGAAAGATGCAGCAGCAAACGTTGTCAGCACAGACACATTCTCTGCGCTCGACTTCGTCAGCATTGGTAACAACGTTCTGTTCCAGACAGCATTCGCTCAGACACTCGCAGGCGTGGGCGTGAACCCGCAAGACCCTGCAGCTGTCGCGGCATTTGCTGGCGCGTTCCCAACGCAGTTTGCGCAAATTCAGGCGGGTGCTCAGGCCTTCGCTGATGCAAACGACTCCAACCCTGCAGTGAACCCGCTGCTCGGTCTGCAGGCGCTGCAATTCTTCCCGCAATTCGTGAACTATCCGAACGCGGTTGAGAACGGCTCTACAGCGGACGATGCCTTCACCTATACGCTGCGTGCAGCATACGACCTGACAGACGATATCAACGTCTATGCGTCTTATGCGACAGGCTTCAAGGCGAGCTCCTGGAACCTCTCACGTGACTCCCGTCCGTTCGCGAGCGACATCCCTGCTCTGAACGCAGCTGGTCTGTCTGTTCCAAACCTCACAACCGGCACACGCTATGCTGGCCCAGAGGACTCCACAGTGTTCGAAATCGGCCTGAAAGCCCAGTTCGACAATGTGGCCGTGAACCTTGCAATCTTCGATCAGGAAATCGAAGGCTTCCAGTCCAACTCCTTCACCGGCACAGGCTTCGCGCTCACCAATGCGGGCGTTCAGTCTACAACCGGTCTTGAAGTTGACGTCACATGGACGCCGATCGATGGCCTGCGCCTCGTTGCGGCAGGTACATTCCTCGACCCTGTCTATGATGAGTTCGTGAACTCTCCTGCAGGTGATGTCTCTGGTGAAGCACCGGCAGGCATCTCTGACACATACCTTTCATTCTCCGGCACATATGACTTCACCCTGCCAACGGGTCAGGACGCATATGTTCGCGCAGACTATCAGTATGAGTCAGAAACCCACCTTGACTGGGTTGTGAACGATCCGCGTCAGCAGCGTGAAGTGAATGTCTTCAATGCTGCGGCTGGCGTCACATTTGAAAATGACCTGCGCGTTTCCGTATGGGGCCGGAACATTTTCGACGATGAATATCTGATCGAGACATTCCCATCCGTGGCTCAGGCAGGCTCTGTATCAGGCTATCCGAACCAGCCTGCAACTTATGGCGTGACAGTCACCAAGCGTTTCTGATATATCAAAAATGCATAACTAGTATTCCAAAGGGCGCAGGTAACTGCGCCCTTTTCTATTGCAAATTTGCGCAAAAGGGGTCATCGATTTTGCATGGACTGGGATAAACTTCGATCTTTTCATGCGGCTGCTGAAACAGGCAGCCTCACCGCAGCGGGCGACAGGCTGAAAATCAGCCAGTCTGCTGTCTCTCGTCAGATTGCCGCCCTTGAGTCGGGTATCGGCGTGCCACTCTTCCAGAGACACGCCCGCGGCCTCGTTCTCACCGACGCTGGCATCAAGCTTCACGCTGCCACAACCGACATGGCCCGCGCAGCATCTGTGGCGCACAATGTGGTGAAAGACGCGATGGATCGCCCGCAAGGCGATCTCACCGTCACTGCCCCCATTGCGTTCGGCTCCACATGGCTGGTGAGCCGCCTGCAGAAGTTCGCCGACCTCTACCCTGATATTCACCTCCATCTCTATCTGGATGACCGTGAATACGACCTATTGAAGCTCGAAGCCGAATGCGCGATTCGCCTCTGGGCGGCAGATAAGGCTGACCTTATCCAGCGCAAGCTCTCCTCGGTGAATACCAGCCTCTATGCTGCGCCGTCCTATCTGGAGAAATACGGCACGCCGGAAGTGCCTCAGGACCTCGATAACCACCGTATCATCGTCTATGGCGAACAAATCTCTCCGATGCACCACGCCAACTGGGCCCAGCGTGTGGGCCGCGATGACCGGCCACCGCGTGAGGCCAGTCTCACCGTGAACAATGTTATCGGCATGGTTCGGGCGGCTGAAGCCGGCCTCGGCGTAGCCGACCTGCCGGACTATATGATCCCGGAAAACTCAAACCTGGTCAAAGTCCTGCCCGGTATGAAGGGCCCGCACTTTGACCTCTATTTCATCTATCCGAGCGATCTGCGGCGCTCCAATCGTATCGCCGCCTTCCGCGATTTTGTGACGAGCGAGATCTCTGAATTCCGTGCAACGGAGAACGACTAACGGGAAGCCATGCATTTCAGCATATCACCAGCCCGCAATTGCGTGTTGTAAAAACTGAGTGAAAAAGTAGATTGATGTCTGTGCATGACGTCTCATCATGCAGCCTGATCTCCAGATCGGGCGTTTCCTCCCCGAGACACCACTTTACGCCGGGCGCTTTTCATAGCTGCCCGGCTTTTCTTTTTCCTGCACATCAGACACGAAAAAGCCGCGAAGGATACCCCTCGCGGCTATTACGTTTTCGGACCTGTCTCTGGAGCCTCACCTTGTCTTGCGCTGGAAAATCACAAGCAAGAGCGCTGGACGAATGCCCGCCTCAGGCTCAAACGCTAATGTTCAGTGCTATACGAGCAAGGCGAAGGCGCAGGTGCGTCTCTGCCGGTCTCAGTCCGGCGGAGACAAGTGCACCGAGCAATACCTAAAGACTAGACCTGAGCATCCAGGCTGTTTTCTGGCTGACCGTCATACGCTGTGTGAACAGGTCGACAGTCACATCGTCGCCAATCTCATCAGCCACATCCAGCGCCTTTTTCAGCGTGGTAGAGAGCATGTCGTGACCTTTGGCGAGGTTTTCGACCATAGAGTCTGCGTCCGGCTGGGAATTGTCCGGCTTGATCGTCGCATTCTCAAGGATTTGCTCGGTCGAGCCCGGCGCAAACTCACCCAGAGTACGGATGCGCTCAGCAATCTCGTCCAGCGCAGTCCACAGCTCTGTATATTGCTCCATGAACATTTCGTGCAGCGATTTAAAGCGCGGACCGGTGACGTTCCAGTGATAGCCGTGTGTCTTCACATAAAGCGCATATGTGTCGCCCATGACGGATTTCAGCGCAGCAGTAAGGCGCGCGCGGTCGTCGGCAGAAAGCTCTGTTGGATTGTACATTTGGTGACCCTTTCTCTTTAAGTCTCAACACTCAAGATATGGGATCAGTTCCGGAATTTAAAATCAATAATAGCAATTGCTAATATAAAGATTTTTAATGCGAGATGCGGATATAAAAAGACCCGCTTTATAGCGGGCCTTTTCAGTCTGATTGTAGATGCTGGCCTATTTCAGGCTGGCGCAGAAGTTCTGAATACGCTTCGTCGCTTCTGTCAGCGCTTCTGTAGACGTCGCATAAGACACGCGGAAGGCAGGGCCCATGCCGAAGGCCGCGCCGAACACGACCGCCACATTGCCGTGCTGAAGCAGCTCGGTTGCGAAGATTTCGTCATTCTCGATCACAACGCCGCCTGGGCTGGTTTTGCCAATTGCACCTGCGCAAGACGGGTAGACGTAGAATGCGCCTTCCGGTGTCGGGCAATGCAGGCCTTCAGCTTTGTTCAGCTCAGCGACCACCAGGTCACGACGTGTTTTGAAGACCTCGTTGCGCTCTGCCAGGAAGTCCTGCGGGCCGTTCAGCGCCTCAACAGATGCCCATTGAGAAATAGAGCACGGGTTAGACGTTGTCTGGCTGATGACTTTACGCATAGCGCCGATCAGCTTGTCCGGACCGGCTGCGTAACCAATACGCCAGCCTGTCATCGCATAGGCTTTAGACACACCGTTCATAGTGAGCGTACGGTCATAGAGGCCCGGCTCGACCTGAGCGATGGTGAAGTATTCGAACCCGTCATAGACGAGGTGCTCATACATATCGTCTGTCAGGATCCACACCTGCGGGTGACGCAGAAGCACGTCCGCCAGCGCACGCAGCTCGGCTTTTGTGTAGGCCGCACCCGTCGGGTTGGACGGAGAGTTCAGGATCAGCCATTTGGTTTTCGGCGTGATCGCAGCTTCCAGAGCCTCAGGCGTCAGCTTGTAATTCTGGTTCGCGCCACACGCGACAGGCACTGGCGTGCCGCCACACATGATCGCCATTTCAGGGTAAGACACCCAGTATGGCGCAGGAATGATAACTTCATCACCTGCGTTTAGGGTCGCAAGAAACGCGTTAAAGATGATCGGTTTACCGCCCGGCGCCACAGTCACCTGAGAATTGGTGTAAGTCAGCTCGTTATCGCGCTTGAACTTGGCAACAATCGCTTCTTTCAGCTCAGGGATACCGTCGACAGGCGTATACTTCGTCTTGCCGTCATGGATCGCCTTGATTGCGGCTTCCTTGATATTGTCCGGCGTGTCGAAGTCCGGCTCGCCCGCGCCAAGACCAATAACATCAATACCCTGACGTTTGAGTTCCATAGCCTTATTGCTGACGGCAATCGTCGCAGATGGCTGGACACGATTTACGGCTTCACTCAGTTGCAGGTTAGACATGATGTATCGTTCTCCCCGTTAAAGTCGCGGGCACTATACTCACGTAATCGGATACGCCAACGAAAAACCAAGGCTCGGCATGGGCCATTACGTCGCGGAAGCGTCAGACCGGGAAATTCGGGTAATTCTGCAACAGCGTGCCAGTTGAAATGATCCGCCCCCGGATTGCTTGAATGAAGCACAACTCCTCTCCCACCGGCTCACCTTGCAGTTGACCCATCGCGAAACGGCTTACAAAGTGAGCACATAATTTCCGAAGGTCGGGGGGAATAAAAATGAAGTTTATTGGATACGGCATTCTTGCGGCCTGCGCGTTCATGTCGGGCATCGGCTCTACCGCTGCGGCGCAGGAATACCGACAACAATCAGTTGTCGTGACAGGCGCGCGCATTTCCACGCCGGGCGTTTATCTGAAACGACAGGGCGACTTCCTGATCATCGACGTCATCGTGGCCAGCGATTCGCGCGACTACGCCCTGCGCCGGACCGAGATCGAGACCACAGTCGATGCCCTTCTCGCTCAGGCCAACGATTATGATGATATTTCCATCAGTATCGATGTGAATGGCCTGATCTATCCGCTTGAGTCCACCGAAGAGCTGCCATTGTCCTCAGGCTCACGGCCTGACACATCCGTTGCTAATTTAGTGCTTCGCACACCAATCCCTCAGGATATTTCCAACATCCAACCGCTGGTCCAACGGCTGGAACAGTTTGCAAGTCTGGTTGAGGGCGAAGGCCGCGCGACCGTTGATACACGCGGCGGCCCGACGGTCAGCGTCGTTGATCCGGATCAGTACCGGGGCGAAGTGATCGATCTTATCCTCGAAGAAGTGGAAGACGTCACGTCAACATTAGGCAACAATTATCGCGTGATCCTGAGCGGCATTGACGGGCGCATGCAGTGGCAGAACACAGACAATGTGAATGTGATCTTCTACATCCCGTACAATTACACGGTCATCCCGACTAGCCTGACTACCGTTCTGCCCGACTATTGATTGGCGCTGTTGCTAACCAGCGGCAAGGCACCGAACGCCTGCAGAAAGTACACGATAGATAGTCCGAGGGCGGACAGAAGCATGACCATGGCAAGGGCCTGCAACGTGCCCTTGCCCGGTCCTTCAACCAACCGGCTTCCGGAAAACGCCCCCACGCCCAAAGCGGCGAATATCGGATAAATCTCGACTAAAATTGGTCTGTTCCAAACTGAGAAAATCAAATGCTTCAGATTGAAACCTGCAAGCGAGATGCCGCCTGTCGATCAGTTTAGCTACTTTAAGCAGTATTTTGATTGCTTCGTTCAGAGCAGCAGATATCTTCACAGTTCGATTCATTTACATGCACGGGGACAGCATGAAACGACACCTTTTGGCCGCGACACTCGCGGGCGCACTCACGCTTTCCATTTCTCAGCCAGCACGCGCAGAAGTCTCTCCGCTCGGTGAGCTCCTGATGGAGTGGAGCGGCCGCATCACGGCGGGCCGCGCGACCGGCGCTGACGGTTCCGGCAAGGTTACACCGGCCTTCTTCCAGGATCAGGTCTGGCGCATCCAGAACTTCGCGCAGGAAGTGATCGACATGGTGGTCGAAGGCGCAGGCCTGACCGCAGAAGATGTTCAGACGGCGAACGCCCTCCTCACCATGCACGAAGGCTATCTGAATTATTATGCACAGTTTGCGACAGATGCTGATTCTGTCGTGGCTATCATGGAAGCGCGCGCCAAGCTCGCCGAAGCCCGCGGCGCGCTGATGGCCTATTGGGAACAGGTTCTGGGCCTGAAACCTGAAGACATGGTTCGCGAAGCCCAGAACATGGGACGCCAGGAGGTCTACCCACCCTACATGGCGGAGTAGGCTGACAGCTAGTCAACGTCGCGGATGGTATCGCCGTCGCGCTCTGCCATCTGAACAAAGCGGTCAATCTGTGCAGAGGCAGACGCCTCGTCAGAGCGGACAAAACAGCTCGGCTCTGACGGGTTAGCCCCCAGTTCATCACCATACTGATCCTGAACCGCCGCCAGAAAGTCGGTCCGCACTACGCCGTTCGCGCCCATTTCCGCCGGAGAAAGATCCACCGGCGTCGCATGCTTCACAAACCATACATCCCCGCTCTCATCCCGCATGAAACAGCTGACCCAATGCGTCAGCTCAATGCTCATATAGTCACTGGCAGACGGGCCCGGCCCGCGCGGTTCAGCCTGCTGGGCCTGCGACTCCGAATTCCCGCAAGCCGCGGCGAGCAATCCGGCTGATGCGATAAGCGCGCGATGAAAAGCCGACATGATGAAACCTCCTCTGAAATATGGTCCTCCCCCCCTTCCACGGGCGGGAGCCTCAGAGCCGGACAAAAGAGCTGGAATTTTTCTCTCCCGAAGCTGTCAGCATGCCCTATATCTGAACGCCATGGCGCGTGACGCCCGAAACGAAGCGATATAAACCAGACGCATGGCTCACAATAATTCCCAACCCGTCCGCCCGAACGGCGTTGAGGTCATCAAGGACAATCTCACCCGACTGCCTGGCAAGCCGGGCGTTTACCGCATGTTCGGCGCCGATGGTGAGGTGCTCTATGTGGGCAAGGCGAAGAACCTCAAAAACCGTGTGAGCAATTACGCCAAGCTGGGCGGCCACACCCAGCGTATCGCGCTGATGATCTCGCTCACCGCGTCTATGGAATTCGTCGTTACCGAGACAGAGACAGAAGCCCTGCTTCTGGAAGCGAACCTCATCAAACGGCTAAAGCCCCGCTTCAACATCCTTCTGCGCGACGATAAGAGCTTTCCCTACATTCTCATCCGGCGCGATCACCCTGCCCCTCAAATCCTGAAATATCGCGGCTCGAAAAAGCATAAGGGCGACTATTTCGGCCCGTTCGCCAGCGCAGGCTCCGTTACGCGCACGCTGGACACGCTGCAGAAAGCCTTCCTCCTGCGCACCTGCGAGGACACCGTGTTCGAGCAGCGCTCCCGCCCGTGCATGCTGCACCAGATCAAGCGCTGCGCGGCGCCCTGCGTCGACCTGATTTCGGAGAAAGACTATTCTGCGCTGGCCGATCAGGCGGCAGACTTCCTGCGCGGCAAGGTGGTCAGCCTGCATGAAGAGCTGGCCGCAGACATGGAAAAGGCGGCAGAAAACCTCGAGTTTGAACAGGCCGCCCGCCTACGAGACCGTATCCGCGCCATTGCGGCCGTGCGCGCCACGCAGGATATCAACCCGGAAGGCGTGGAAGAGGCCGATGTGTTCGCCCTCGCCGTGGATGGCGGCCAGTCCTGTATGCAGGTCTTCTTCTATCGCTCGGGCCAGAACTGGGGGACCAAGGCCTTCTATCCAAAGCACGAACGCGACGCGACGCCGGAAGAGATCGTCGCCGCCTTCCTCGTGCAGTTCTATGATGAGCGCCCGCCACCAAAGCTCATTCTGACGAGCCATGAACCGGCCCAGATCGAGCTGATCGAGGATGCCCTCGCCCTGCGCGCCGACCGTAAGATCGAGGTGCGCAAACCGTCACGCGGCGGCAAGCGGGAGCTGGTGGTTCAGGCGCTGAACAATGCGCGCGAAGCGCTCAGCCGCAAGCTCGCCGAAACGGCCAGTCAGGCGCGTCTTCTGGAAGAGGTGCGCAAAGTGTTCGACCTGCCAGAGACGCCAAAGCGTATCGAGGCGTACGATAACTCGCACATTCAGGGGTCCAATGCTGTCGGCGGCATGATTGTCGCCGGCCCGGAAGGCTTTGAGAAAAACCAGTACCGCAAGTTCAACATCAAGGATTCCGACATAGAGCCGGGCGATGACTATGGCATGATGCGCGAAGTCATGCGGCGCAGGTTCTCACGGTTGATCAAGGAAGCCGGTCTCGATCTCAAATCCAGTACCGCTGACCCCAATGAAGATTGGGGTCCAGGCCAGAGCACTGACAACACGCCGGGTGATAGTTCAAAGGCATGGATCCCAGCCTCCGCTGGGATCGGCGGAAACTCGGACACCGAACAAGACAGCACAGACGCCAGTTCACCTCCCCCCACAAACGACCGTGCAGGCGCAGGTGATCCGAACAGCGAAGCTGGAGGAAACATCACCGAGCAGTCTCGTAGAGACAAATTAAAGAGCTCCCCCAATTATCCCGACCTCGTCCTCATCGATGGCGGGCTGGGCCAGCTCCATGCCGTGATGGAGACGCTGCAGGAGCTTGGCCTGTCGCATGAGGATGTGACTTTGGTCTCTATCGCCAAAGGGCCGGAGAGAAATGCAGGCCGCGAGAAATTCTTCCGGCCGGACAAAGCGCCCTTCATGCTGCCGGAAACCGCGCCGGTGCTCTATTATTTGCAGCGGCTGCGCGACGAGGTGCACCGCTGGGCAATTGGCGCGCACCGCACGCGCCGCTCGGCCGATATCCGCAAGAACCCGCTGGACGAGATTGAGGGCATTGGCCCTGCGCGGAAGAAGGCGCTGCTCCACCGGTTCGGCTCGGCCAAGGCGATTGCCCGCGCCAAGCTCTCAGACATCGCCACGGTAGATGGCGTCAGCCAGGCCCTCGCCGAGCGGATTTATAATTATTTTCATGGGAGTTAGGCAGAAGCGTCATTCAACGGCGATAAATCCCGCCAGAAATTCAACGGTACGGAAATTCGGTGGTGACGACAGGCAACTAAGATGATCGGCCAAAACGATAACTTGACTGCACTTAGAGAATTAAAGCGGGTTTCGTTATGACGGCACTCTTCGAAAACTATCTGGAGTATATCGTCGCCACTCGGAGTGATTTCTAAGCCAACGACCGCCAATCCATGCGTGGCGTCGTGAAGATACAAATGCGCCTCGCTGGATTCGTTCGGTACCCACAATTGCATGGTGCAGTGTGGCAGTATTTCATTAATCGCAGCACTCGCATCCGTAAATTCGGCACTCTTATTTGCGATTTTTTGCCAGATCATGAGCGTGGGATACAGCGTGCTTCCTGCGGTGACGTTCTCGAAATACTTCTTGTCTGATCGAGCTTTTGGGTGTGCTGCAAGTTCTCCGTATTCCGTTAAAATGCAGGGATAAGCATCGTTGAATTGGAGCGCGAATAGACTCGCGGCCAGAACCTGGCCCATCCAATCGCTGATGACGTCATAGCGACTTCGCATGGCCAAGAACATGCCGACTAAACTGAGTTCGATGGCGTGGCTGTCCAGTCGTGGACTGCGGAGGATGCCGTTCTGATTGAGAATTTGTACGAGTCCGTCAGTGTAGGAGACAAGCTCCGCTTCTGCTCTTGCTTCTATCTCTTCTGTTAAGCCAGAGGCACGGTTTTTGACAAATTGTAGCCAAATGCCCGTCAGCGCTAACCGTCCTAAAATTTCATACAGTCTCAAGTTCACATCGAGTGCGAAGCTGCTGTTGACCGCTGTAGCCAGTCCGTCGCGCTTATCGGCGTGTGGTAGAACTTTTTCGGTAATAAAGGCGTTTGCGATATTGATATGCAATTCAATGAGACTGGTCATCGCGTTTTGCATCTCTTTGGCTTGTCGAGAAGACTTTCCAAGATGCTCTGCAGTAAAGTGCCAGCCCCAGAGCAACGCCAATTCAGAGCAACGGTAAGGAGCTTCAATGTTGTCAGCTTCACGCGCCCAAACGAAGAGGACCCAACAGCACAAATTCAGTTGGCGAACAAAGCGTATTTTGTCCTTTTGTCTCTTGCCAATTTCGCCTCTCATCTTCTGAAGCATTTCTGCAAAATAGCCATACGATGCGCCTGGCTCATCAAGCATTGCGACTGACTTTCGGAAATAAGAGCGGGCCTCGCCAGAAACCACGTTCTCGCCAAGAACTGCGGTCAACATGAAGTTCGCGAGGCGATCTCCATCCCAGCGCTGAAACTCAACACCGTCTTTCGTGTAGCGATCCTCATAGGCGCTCAGATCGCCATCCACATTCTGATCAACATCTCCTCCAACGCAGATGCAAATTGCCACTGGTAGTTCGGCATACTGCTTTGGAATGCGCTGACGAACGTAGCTGTCCTGAATCTCATCGAGGGAGGGGCGAACTGCTTGAGTGGTTCCATTCCAGTCTTGGCGCGTGAGATTTCCCGCTTTCACCGTAAACAGGAAAACTTTTCGCTGCCCGTCACCGTCCACACCAACGGCAGCGAGATCAACGCCATGTTGCCGCACGCCTACCGCTGGGCGGGAAAAGACATGTAGCCCCATTTCACTGAGGAGGTCGGGCAGAATAGCGTCTAGTTCACCGCGTTCCTTGAGTGAAGATAGATATTCTTTGATGAGTAATTTCATTCGGGGAAAGTTTCGTTACGAAGCAAAAAAATGAGATACTGAAAGTACAACGGATCGACGGCCTCATATCTGGGCACTTCCATCGACGTGCCGTGAGATGACAACATCGTCTCGCTGCGATGATGATTTCCGCCATAGTCTCGGTAATAGGAAACCGAGCCTTCTCCATTGAGCAGCGTCTGCCTGGAAACAAAATTTAATAGCGATGACTCTGAGTGAGCTTCGGCAAAAGACTGTGAAAATAACGCGCGCTGACGTTCGCCTTGAATTTGCCGTTCAGCCGCTGAAGGCCAAAGTTCAGGAATTTTTCCCACGGAGCGCAAATCCGCTAAATAATCATCGTGTTGTTTTACAGCCGATTTCAGAAACTTCTGTCGAGGTCGCTTCTTTTTTGATTCTGGCTCAATGTATTCGCGCGCTTGGCCGGAGTAGTTCAGCATGAGTGGATCGAACAATAGGCTCGCGATTGACTGAGCGGTTTCGTCAGTTTGAGCCGCGTCAATGCAAGCAATCAGAACAGAAGCTGCACTGCGGGCGTCGATCAAGAAATATCCAATTGCTTTTTTGCAGACAAAAACGAGTTCCTCATCTGAGAGCGCGAACTCTCGCAAAGGCCAGTCGAGCGTTAGACCTGTTTCATGATAGCGACGAAAAAGTACGGGAAGCGCCTCCCGAGAACGATGGTCGCCAAAGCGTAACCAGCAAATCACGAGCCAAGCCAACAGTTGGGGCTTTTCAGCGCTCAGTCGATGACAAAAGCTTTCCAATTCCCCGATGTCCACGGCGTGTTCTGGGTGGTTCAATAACTGTCGTACGCAGTCCGCAATGTTTTGTCGGTTGTCATCAGTGATGCACTGCGAAAAAGCGAAATCCAGCTGATCAACAACTCCTTTCATCGCAGGATTGGAGTGTCCCAAAGCGTCGATTATCAGTTGCTGTACTTCCAATGAGAGCACTTTGTAATGCTGCGCTAAGCGTTGCGCTAAGATGAAATGTAACCCATCGGTGGGCTGCGATATCGCAAACTTGATGGCCTCGATTACCAACTCTGTCTCATTGGCGACGTCTTGTGCATGAACATGTAGCAGCGACGCCACGGAAGAGGTACGTTCGTTGTTGTCCTCTGTGGCGAGGACCTGTTTTGCGAGGGCTCCGACGGTTTCTTGATGTTTTGACATATCAGGCAGTGTTGGTATCCGACTGAGTGCGATGACAGCGGCTAGGCGAAATTCGAGGCGAGTTGACGACAACAGTCGAAGAGCGGCGCTGTGATAACGCTCGAAGCTGAACCGAGCCCCCGCTTCCAGCACAAAAGTGAGCAACGGAAAATCTGAATTCGTTCCCGCTTCAGCTCGCTCTAATAGCTGGTTAGTTTGGTCTGGATGGTTGCCAAGCCAATCGCGGAAAGCGCTGTTTGGATCGTTCGCCGCTAAATCTTGTCCACCGGCATAGACCAGCTTCTGGACGGCATCCATGAGTTCATCGGCATCGGCCTTTAAGTTTGGAATGAGGTGACAGTAGACGTCTTGGATCAGGAAAAAGTCTCGACCTGTCAGACATTCCAGTTCGCCAGCAAAGATCGGCTGCAGTATATTCAGCGCCTGTGAATTATGTAAATCAGCTAGTGTTTGCAGCAGTTGGTCAAACTGTTTGTTAGCTCGCGTGTATCCTTGATCCCGCAGCCAAGCAAGCAATCCTCCAGCATTGTACACGTCCAATACCGCGGTGCGAAACTCTTCAGTGTCGAGAGATGAATCCGACTCGGTTGCCATAACGAAATATTATCCAAAATTCATCCCTGGGTCGAACGGATTTTTGGCCTCTAGGACCCACCTGCAAAAACAATCCAACGCCTGCGCGGCTGCCCCATACTTTCCCTCATGACCGAGGCGAGCGCATATACCCCACCCTCCAGAGAGCCTGCAGACATTGCAGCGCGGTTGGAGGCCTATATTGCGCGCCATGAGCGCCATGCCCGTGACCATGTGGACGACACGGGAGACACGCCGAAAATCCAGCGCGGTTTTATGGACGGGCTGCTCCTCCATATCCGCCGGCTGGAGCATCAGATGCGATGCTTTATCCTGTTTCTTGCAGCAGAGCTGATCGAGCGCGGCCTGGTAAAGCCCCAGCCGCTTACCCTCCGCCCCCGCGGTGAGGCAGACCCGGCTGGCCCGTCCATCATTATTCGTCGTCAGGACCGCGAGCTGCGCCTTGCGCTGTCCGGTAAGGTGCGCCTCAGCCCGTTTTCCATCACCACGCCGGTGATTGAGGGTAAATCGCGCCGCAAATCCCGTGGCGGCAAGCGCCCTTACACGCTGATGCCGGATAGCCTTCAGCCCGTAGATGCCCGCCATCTTCTGGCGCGCTATGGCCGCCTTTACCGCGTGCTTTTGCGTGCTGATGTGCTGGCAGAACGCCTCGCAGGCCGTGCACTGACGGTGAAGTTTTCTTCCGCAGACCCCCGCGAAGGCTGGGGTCCATGCCGGAAATCCGGTTACGCGCCTGACGAAACACTCAGGCATGGATACCTGCCTTCGCAGGTATCGTCGGCATCAGTTAGCGAAGCACCAACAGCCTTGAGCGCGACCCATCGCGAAGGCGGAGCCGAAGCGGGCGGTCAAAACAACAAAACCAACCCTCTCTATCTCTCCTCCCTGCACTCCATACTGGCACCGGAGGAACTCTGGGCGTCTGCCAAAGAGCTGGAGGATGAAAGAGGCGACCTTACCTCGCTCCATCTGATGGCGAGCGAGGGGCTCAGCGCGGCAGGCTTTCCGCCCGGCCCCGACCCGAGGCTGCGCCTGCCGGAGTTTGAGCGGTGGAAACCACCTGAACCACCTTGTATCAGATTGATTTAGTTTGCTCGCGTGCTGTCCCGTCGCCTTCGGCTTCGGGCACGCTGCGCCTGCACATGCGTTTGTGTGGAGCCCATCACGAGCAACGCGACGGCGCAGGGCAAGTGAGTTCACGAACGACAAGCCCGAGCACACAAAACAAACAACGCCCGCTAATCGCTTGCACGGCGATCTGAAGCAAAGCCAGTAATCGCGGCGATAAAATAGCTCACCAGAATGAGAGAGAAGAGTTTCTGAAGATCGAACATCAGAGAAGCCAGATTATTCGTCGGAATGCATATCTCATCGCCTACGTCACACGCGCGTGTAGGTACAGGATTGGCGAATTCGACCAACGGGGCTGAATTTTCAAGCGACAAACGCAACGATGGCACAATCAGGTCTGTCACCGCGTGATCCGGATTTCCTTGCATGGCCAACCACAGCGCATAAAGCGATCCGGCCGAGAAAACGGCTAGAAAAAGCGTAATTGCACGTGAAGGCGCGTAACCAAAACCGACGAAAATGCCGGAGAGAAAGCGTCCAATCCGTGAAATCCACGGCCCACCTTTTCGGCTTGTCTCGCGCCAGCCAAGGCCAATTTTCACCTTCTTTGCTTTATCATATTGCCCTGCTTTAGAAAGCGCGTCAGCGAAGGTAAGGTATGGCTTACCACTGAAAAAGGAGCTATTGGGCGTTGCGGCTTTCAGCCAGCCAAGAAGCTTTTGTGACGGTTCATGAATGAGGGATTTAGAGCTCTCGTCTCCGCTGGTATCGAGTTCGCCGAAGGAGAAACCGGCAAGGCTCATTCTGATGAATTCACCAGACTGCCTGAAGTCATCCAACCGAGCTGAGAAAACCCCTGACCTGGCGTTTTCCAGAGAGAGTTCAGCACCTTCAGCCCATTGTATGCAGTCCTGTCCGGGTTTGCCGAATTGCAGCTCGCCGGAAATTTCAGCGCTCGACAAATCGAGACTGCCGGCAATCGTCGCTTTTCTGAACTGGCAGTCTGTGCCGATTTTAGCGCCGCGGATATCGGCACCATTCAGGCTCGCGCCATCGCGGATAAAAAGGCTTTTGCGGATGGATATCTGATAGGCTTTGAGCGGCTCTGTAATGGTTGCGCCTTCAAGCTCCAAATTCCCGCCGAGCTCAGACGCCTGAACAATCAGGTTCTGGAATACGGCATAATTAGCGATGATTCCGCGTTCGATTTGTGCGCCGTTCAACCGGACGGAAGCCTCGAAAACTGAACGACTAAAATCGAATTGCCGGAGCCGAACATGCCGAAGATCCAGCTCGCCCGCAAAGGTGCAACCGATGAACTCAAAATGGCAATCACATGCCCACCCGCGAATGGACGCCGCATGAGGAAAGATCGCATTTTCTATACGATAGACAGGCCGCTCCCCCAGCGCGCCTGAAAACATCCAGATAAAGAAGTCTTCGCCCAGTTCCGGCGCCTCTCTCTCCTCCCCGTCGAAGCGATAATTGCCCGTCGTCAGTAGTGCTTCAGCGACATTGGCTTCGGTTTTGGAAAAACTTTCTGGCAGATCCAAGTGCGCCTCTCCCCTGTCATGTCGTGTCCCATCTGTAGCAATACAGAGGGCTATCACGCTGTGTTTTGGAGATTATGCGCGGATTTGTTGACGCGTTCTAGACCTTCTCAAACTCATACATCTCAGTCGTGACAGACTTCTGGCCCATCTCGCTATAGCGCGGACCGGAGATGTTTTCCGGGGCGAAAATCTCATCCAGCTGGGCCACAGTCGCAGCATTGAGGGTGACATTCATCGCGCCCCAATTGTCTTCCAGATGGGTGATATCCTTGGTGCCCGGAATGGTGACGATTTCCTCATCCTTGGCGAGCACCCAGGCGATGGCGAGCTGAGGCAGGGAGCAGCCGACCGCATCGGCAATCTCGCGCGCGCTGGCGACCAGCTTCATATTCTCCGAGAAGTGCGGGTCGTTCACGCGCGGGAAGAAGTTCGCCTTGCGCATGTCGCTGTCGACAAACTCTGAAGGCACGAGCGGCTTTTGCGAGAAGATACCTCGCCCGACCGGCGAGAAGGAGACCAGCGCCGTGCCGAGTTCCTTACACGCGTCGATGACGGCGATTTCCGGGTTGCGGGCAATTAGAGAATATTCAGACTGCATGGCGGCAATCGGGTGAACAGCCGCCGCCTGTCGCAGCATGTCAGCAGACATTTCAGACAGGCCGATAGTTTTGATCTTGCCCTGCTCGACCAGCGTTTTCAGCGCGCCAACGGAGTCTTCAATCGGCACGCGCGGGTCCGGACGGTGCATGTAATAGAGGTCGATCACGTCCGTCTGCAGGCGCGACAAGCTCGCCTCGCAGGCTGCGATAATGCTTTCAGGGCGGGCATCCAGTGTACGCTGGCCATCCTTGAAGCCGAGCACGCATTTGCTGGCGAGCACGAACTCATCGCGGCGGTGTTTGAGGAATTTACCAATCCGGCGCTCGCTCTCGCCAAAGCCGTAAAGCGTTGCCGTGTCGAAGAAATCATAGCCGAGGTCGAGTGCGCGGTTGAGCAGCTTGTCTGACGCCTCCTCAGAGATCGGGTCGTTATAGGCATGCATCATGTTCATGCAGCCAAGGCCAACCGGGTTTACAGAAAAGGGTCCAACAGCGCGCTTTTGCATAAGTCCTCCACGGGCTGGCATCGGCCAGCGCCTCATTCAATGCATTGAGCTGACAGGGTGCAGCATTGCGCGTCGGCAAACCAGTAAAAAAGTTTTGAAGCCGTTTCCGGCACCAAACGCGGGCGGCACCGGAAGAAACGTAAAAAAATCTGCGATCAGCTATGTTCGCGAAACCTAATCGGGCCTACTTAGAAACCATGCGCAGACACCCTCTCTTCTGGCTTCCCAATGCCCTCACCCTGATGCGATGCGTCCTGGGCGTGGTGGTGGCGTACATCATATTCATGGTGGCCGGAAAAGAAGCGAGCCTCTTAGAGATTGTCAGCTCTCAGCGCGTGGATATGGAAACCCGCCTCATCCATCAGGAGATGATTTCCAATTTCCGCACCTTCTGGGGCCATGTGGCGTTTGTAATTTTTGCGCTATCGGCGGTCACCGATTTCTTCGACGGATTTCTGGCGCGGCGCTGGGGCGTAGAAAGCAAATTCGGTCGTCTGCTGGACCCGATTGCGGACAAGATCTTTGTCGGCGTGCCGCTGCTCACACTCGCATGGACAAGCGGCTGGCCATGGCCAATCGCTCTGCCGGTTCTGGTGATTGTCGGCCGCGATGTGCTGATTACCGTGCTTCGCTTTATCGGGCTCGGCGCGGATGCCATGAAGGTGAACTTCGTCGCGAAGATGAAGACCTTTATCGAGATGATCCTGATCGCCGTTTTCCTGCTGCTGATGGCACTCGCGGAAACGCCCGACCCGTTCCTCTCAAACTATCTGTCCGTCTGGACTGTGGTTTTGTGGGCGACAGCGGCGCTCTCTGCCTACACTGGCGTCGTCTATATTGCCGGCATCATTTTCCTGCAGTTCCGCAAGTCTGCGCCTCAGGAAAACGGTCCTGAAATCAACGATGAAACAACTGAGCAAGAGACCTTCAACACCGATACGAACTAGGTCATAATACAATTATGCTAAATCAAACTCCGCGCCTCCCGGGTGAGGCAAAACTCCGATACACCGACGCGACCTTCAACATTGTTGAAAAGGGCGACTTCGTCGTCTGCGCTGTTACGGGCAAGCAGATCCCGCTGACAGAGCTTCGCTATTGGAGCATTGATCTGCAGCAACCTTACGCCGATGCGGCTGCCGCAAATCAGGCTATGGTGACGAAACAAGACGAAGGTTGATTTGAATGCTGCGCCTGATTGCCCTGCCAATTCTCGCTATCCTCGCCACCTCTCCCGAAGGCGGAAACGCTGTCACGGCCTCGGCGCAGGAGACGATAACCCCAACCTGTAATGCGGGCGCAATCCAGCAGGGCGGACTTCTGCTCTGCACCGGCGAACCGGGCACAACGGTTTATATGAATGGCGGCGCAGTTGCTGTGTTTGATGCAGATGGCCGCGCCAGCGTTGGCCTCGCACAACATGCGGAAACGGATGTTACGCTGCGCTTCACCAGCAATGGCGAACGCTTCACCGAAAGCCTGACCCTCGCAACACGCGATGATGATTTCCGCGTTCTTGAGGGTCTCGACTGTGACCGCGTTGATGCGCGGACGCAGGAGCAGATTGACCATGCCGGTCGTAGCTGGGTGAAGAAACAGGCCGCATTTCAGGAATTCAATGAAGGCGCAGGCATCTGGAATGGTGTCACGCGCCCGTCAGAAGGCCCAATGTCCTCGCCGTTTGGCCCGACCCGTCGCTATACCGGTGTGTCTGCCGTAACCGGCGAAGCGTGCGACAGCGTTTCAGTTCACCGCGGCTATGACATTGCGACCCCTGTCGGCACACCTGTCGTCGCGCCGGCTGATGGCGTGATCACACTGGCAGATGGTGACCTCTATTATGAAGGCGGCGCGATCTTCCTCGACCATGGTCAGGGGCTGGTCTCTGTCTTCATGCATCTGAGCGAAGTTCAGGTCGAAGCCGGTCAACGCGTTACGGCGGGTGAGCAAATCGCGCTCACCGGCAATACGGGCCGCACAACGGGCCCGCACCTGCACTGGTCTGTCAAATGGCGCAACACCGCCAGCGATGACCGTGGCGGTGATTTCTATATCGACCCGGCCCTGCTGCTCGAGATTGGCTATTAAGGCTGAATAATCGTCGAGCCGACCGTTTTACGGCTCTCCAGATCAATATGCGCCTGCGCGATGTCTTCCAGCTTATAACGCTGGCCGATATCGGCTTTGATCGCGCCAACTTTCAGCGCGCCGAACACGGCATTGGCAGCGCGCGCAAGGCTTTCCGGTGTGTTGATGAAGTGGAACAGGCCGGGACGCGTCATCATCAGTGATCCGCGCTGATTGAGAAGCGCTGGCGGGATCGGATCAACCGGCCCTGACGCGTTGCCATAGGTGATGAACAGGCCGCGCGGACGCAGGGATTTCAGGCTCGCCATAGCGCTGTCCTTACCAACGCCGTCGATGGAAATGTCGACGCCTTTGCCGCCGGTCAGCGCTTTCACCTCGGCAGGAATATCAGCCGACTGAAGCAGCACATGGTCTGCGCCGTTTTCACGGACGCGCGCCGCTTTCTCTTCAGTAGACACAACGCCGATGACATTCGCGCCGAGAGCCTTCGCCCAGCGCACGACAATCGATCCAACGCCGCCCGCCGCAGCCCATACTAGCAGCGTATCGCCCGGCATAACGCGTTCAATCTCGAACAATAGCATCCACGCCGTCATCCCCTTCATCATCAGCGCGGCTGCATCTTCGTCGGCCACACCATCAGGAATGGGAACCACTTTAGCGGCAAGGTCACAAACATGGGTCGCATAGGCGCCCGTGATTGTCGGGTAAGCCACACGGTCACCCACGCTGAAGCCCTCAACACTCTCACCGACTGCTTCAATAATGCCAGCACCTTCAAAACCCGGCGTCACAGGTAGCTTGGTCGGGTAAAGGCCCGTACGGATGTAGGTATCGATGAAGTTCAGGCCGATCGCCGTCTGCCGGATCAGCACTTCACCCGCGCCCGGCGCGCTGACGTCAACGTCCTCCAGCTTCAGAACTTCAGGGCCACCATTTTCATGAACTCGTACTGCGCGGGCTTGCACCATTTGAATACCTCCGGGACTCACGTCTTTATTTCGGCATGACGAAATCACACCTTCTTTGCGGAGTCGATGAAGCAGGCCGCGGCCCATGGGCCGGACCGGTCGCTGCAGCAGCAGTTATCCTGCATCCGGATCGTCCTATTACGGGCCTCAACGATTCAAAGAAGCTCACCGAGAAGAAGCGCGTCGCCCTCGAAGCAGAAATACGTGAGAAGGCGTTGGCGTTCGGCCTAGGCTGGGCCAGCCCGCAGGAAATAGACGAATTGAACATCCGCCAGGCGACCCATCTGGCCTGGCGACGCGCGATTGAAAACACCGGCATCACGCCTGATTTCATCCAGATTGACGGCAATGATCTGCCGCAAGGCCTGCCTTGCCCTGCCGAAGCAATTATCAAAGGTGACGGTAAGATCGCCGAGATTTCAGCCGCATCCATTCTGGTCAAGAACGCCCGCGACAGGCTGATGGTCGAGCTGGACGAAACCTATCCCGGCTATGGCTTTGCAAAGCACAAGGGATATGGCGTGAAAGCGCATTCAGAGGCGCTGGCAACTCTTGGCCCCTGCGCCGTCCACCGCATGAGTTTCAAACCGGTTTCACTGTCAGCGCGACGCTTGGCCTAAAGCCATTTCAGTTTGCGGAAGACCCAAAGCTGCAGCAACATGATAGCGACGAGCGCGATCACAGTGATCGTAAACGCGTGCGAGTTATCAACGCCAGGCATGCCACCGACATTGATGCCCAATAGGCCGGTCAGAAAGCCCATTGGCAGGAAGATCGCGGCAACAATCGAGAGAAGATACATGGTCTTGTTCGACTGGCTGGCCGCGCGGCTATCAATGTCGTCCTGAATCAGGATGGCGCTCTCTTTAGAGACGTCCAGATCGCCCAGATAACGATGCAGACGCGCAATGACCTCGCGCACATCGCGGCGGTTCATATCGCTGAACCATTTCGGTGCGTCGCGGCCAATGGCAGACAGCGCCTCATGTTGCGGTGACATATGCCGCTTGAGTGACAGACAGTTCCGGCGGATGACCGCGATGTCGTCCAAAGCCGTCTCGTGTTCTTTGGTGAAATCAATCTGTTCGAGATGATCGAGCTTGTCGTTCATGTCGAGAATGGCTCTGTTCATTCGCGCGACCAGCTGCTCGATAATCTCCGTCACAAGTCCGCCAGCGGTTTTCGGCCCATTGCCAGCATCAAGCTGCTTCATCACATCGCGAGGCGATTGCAGTCGACGTCGGCGCAGCGTGATGACACGGTGCTCATCGGCCCAGAGCTGCATGGAAATCATATCCTCCGGCTTTGCACCGGGGTTAAAATTGATACCGCGCAGAACGGCGATCAGCGCGCCCTCTTCCTGAAACGCACGAGGATGGGTTTCATGAGAGACCATAAGATTAGCGGTGGCTTCCGGCAGGCCAATCTGGTTCATCAGCCAGTCGCGAATGCCTTCTGCGGACCGGTCCAGATGGATCCAGAGCACTTCACCGGGCTTTTCCGGTTTCCAGTCACAGGCTTCCTGCCAATGGACTTCGCGCGCCCCGCCATGACCATCCAGAACACGGCTGTAAAGCAAGCCGTGACGGATATCTTCCTCAGTGCGGTGATCCTGATCAGTTTCTTCGGTCATAGTCTGAAGCTATGCACGATCAGGGTAATAGCAAGCGGATTCTGCACCGGCAGAACCCGCTCACGATCAGAGTTCGGAGGGACGTTTAGTCGACGTCGCGTCCGTGTGTGCCAACCGGCGGAATTGGCAGAGGAGACAGTTCCGGAATTGGATCAGCCGCAATTTGCTGCTCCAGATACCGCAGAGCTTCATCAAGCTGGTGGTCCTCACCGCGATACGCCGCGAGCGGCGGTGTATCCACCTCAATGTCTGGTCCGATGCCGTAACCTTCAACGAGCCAGCGGCCATCCAGACCATACTGGGCGTATTCAGCTACACGCGCCTGACCGCCATCAACGAGACGGTTTCGGTCTGACAGCCAGATACCAGCACCTGCCGTACGCGTGCCGATCAGAGGCGCAAGTTCGAGCGCCTTCACACCGGCAGAGAAGCTCTCACCGTCTGAATAGGTGTTCTCATCAATCAGAACGACAAGGTGACCACGGAAGGCCTGCTGCATGTTGGTGTATGCCGGGCCGCCATGCGGACTCTGCCAGAAGGCCCAGGCCTGACGCAGAAGCGTACCGATGATCCAGCTATCAATATTGCCGCCGCGATTGCCGCGAACGTCAATGATCAGGCCGTCTTTGTCGAAATGCTCGTAGAAATCACGGGCGAAGCTCGCAACGTCACCGCTACCCATGGCGCGCAGGTGCAGATAGCCAATCTCGCCATTGCTCGCTTCGGCAACACGGTCACGGTTCGTCTGAACCCAGTCGCGATAGTAGAGCATGCTCTGACCGCCACGAGAGACAGGTTCGACAATATCCTGCATCTCCGAGCCATTACGCTCGTAGGTGACAAGAACCTGCTCACCCGCGCGGTGATCAAGTGCGCGGGACAGGTCAGCTTCTGTTCGAACTGCCGAGCCGTTGATCGCGGTGATCACATCGCCTTCCCGGAAGTCCATGCCCGGCTGTTGCAGCGGGCCAAGCGTATCGAGAAGGTCCCGCTCCGGCTCGTAAAGATCAACGATTTCGAGGCCATCAGCATGACGGGCAAAGCTTGCACCGAGGAAGGCTGGTGCACCACTCTCTTCGTCTTCCGGCACGTCGCCCTGACGGATCTGGCTGTGAAGGATTCCAAGCTCGGCAGACATTTGAGAGATCAGATCGTTGAGTTCCGTCCGGTGGCCGATACGCTCGGCATATGGAAGGAACTGCTCACCCACGGTTTCCCAGTCGAGGCCACGAAGGTTCGGATCGAATGCGAAATCGCGGTGGAGGCGCCAGGCATCGTTCGCCATTTGCCCCCACTCATCATCCGGATTGATACGAAGTTTCCAATCGGACAAGTTCACTTCAGCCGAACCGGTGTCCGTCGGGAAACCCTGAGCAGCATCAACAAGGAAGAAGCTTGGCTGATCGCCGCGCTTTGCCACCAGAATGGTAGAGCGATCGCCGGAGAGCGAATAGCCCATCACACCGCTGGTATAAGTTTCAAGCTCAGGCTCGTCATATGTCAGCTCGATGCGTTTGATCGCCGCAGAACGACCGGAGCGCTCGATCAGATAGAGATATTTGCCTGTGACGGACAGATCGCCGTAATTGCCTGCGCTGACCGGAACCTGCCAGAGACGCGACGACGCTCCATCAAAGTTGATGACCACGCCTTCGTCTTCTGCTTCGTCCTCATCTTTGTCCTCGTCCTCATCCTCGGTATCGAGCATCAGTTCATCCGGACGCTGGAACGGGAAATCGGCTTCAGGATCAAGCTGCAGCGCATAGACCAGATCGCGGTCATTGAACGCAGGCCCCATATTCCGGTCACCCCACGGAGAGCCCGGATTTGGATCATAATTGCGGCTGGAAAGGAAATAGAGCCAGCTGCCATCCTCCGCGATTGCCGGAGAGTAAGACGGGAAACGTCCATCAGTCAAAACAGTTCGGGTCTGGCTTTCGATGTCATACACCGCGATTTGGGCAATATCCCGCGCATCATAGATCTCGTAAGCCATATAGCGACCGTCGGAGGTAAAGCTGAAATTATCGAAGCCGTTGTCATTGCTGCTCTCGGTCTTGTCGATCTCCATGATCATTCCGGTAGACGGATGAAACATCATGAGCCGTCCGGCCTTGTCCGGGAACACAACCCAAGGGCTGTCCGGGACCAGTACAATGTCCCAGGCAAATGCATCATGATTGCTCAGGCGGCGTTCGCCCTCGCCGGAGCCATCAACCGGGAAGCGCCAGAACTCCTGACGGTCTTCATTGCCAACCCAGGCGTAAATCCATTCGCCATCACCGCTGACAACGGCGTCGCGGGCGCGCGTACCTTCCGGCAGCGTATATTCAATGCGGCGACGGTCATTCAGATGGGCGGTGACGAAATGGCCGCGTGCCGTGACGGTTACAGAGTCGCCCTCGGGAGAAATCTGCGCGGAGCTCATATAGCTGAGAGGATCATCCAGCCAACGCTCGCGCTGGTAGTCGCCATCGCCAATAAGCGCTAGGCTCACCAGAGCTGTCTCGCCAGAGGTCAGATCATAGCTGTAGATGTCAGCGCCGCGGTGATAATAAATCACGCCGTCATGCATGTAAGGCTGGCGCATCAGCCAGCGTTCAGAGCTGGTTTCCTGACGCACATCGTCGCCAGTTTCACTCATGGACCAGATATTGTCCGAGCTGGATTTGTCGGAAACGAAATAGACGCGGCCATTCCAGTACATCGGATGACGCATGCCCGCGCCATGGTCTGCGGCAAGGCGTGTGGCTTCAACGTCAGAACCCATATCATAGCGCCATCGCGCCGCCGCGATACTGAACGGCGTTGTCGTTGGACATGGAAAGTCCGTAACGGGTGAAGAAGATCGTGCTGCCGTCTTCGTTGAACGCGGCCTGATCGGCTTCCATCAGCGGAATATCGGTTGTTACGAACGTATTGATATCAACCGTTTGCAGAATGCGCTGCACAGGGCCAGGAATGTTGCGGTTCACGATGAGAACCTCACCGTCCGGCGTCCAGCCACGCAGGGCGACACCGCCGCCGCCGAACGTCACCTGACGCGGCGCACCACCGGCTACCGGCATGATGTAAATCTCGGACGGGCCATCATAGTTTGCCTGAAACGCAACCCATGCCCCGTCCGGAGACAGCATTGGCGAGGTTTCCGCTTCCGGGTGCGTCGTCATGCGGAAGGCGGTTCCACCGGCCGCATTCGTTTGCCAGAGGTCACCCTCGCTCGCAAAAATCAGAACGTTATCGTTCGCGGTCGGGGTTTGATAATACCCCTGCGTCTGTGCGGTTGCTGGCAGTGCGAATGCAGCGCAACCAATAAGAGACGACATAAGAAATGAGCGCATAGCTACCCCCGAAAAATCAAATCAGCCGGGCAATCTGATATCGTTGACCAATAATAATCAAGGTTACAAATTGTTTATATCGCAGGGTTTTGCGCAATTTGCTGCCCTTGCAGAACGCCCGATCAGCGCTTGTTTTCAGGGCCTTTGCCTCTGAGTTCCTCAAGGCTCGGATTGCGAAGCAGGGCTTCAATTTCGTGTGATCGAAGCTCTTTCCAGCAACCTTCTTTCAGACCGCCCAGTTTCAGCGCACCAATCCGCACACGGACGAGATCAATGACACGCAGTTCAACAAGGTCACACATACGCCGGATCTGGCGGTTACGCCCTTCGCGCAGAACGAAGCGGAGCGTCTGGTCGGCAATGCCTGTCACGCGCGCAGGCTTCAGCTTGCGCCCGTCCAGCTCCAGCCCTTCGCGGAGCAAAGCCATTTTCTTGCCCGTGATCTTACCGCGAATGCGGACGATATACTCTTTCTCAAGGTCGGCATCCGGGCCGATCACGCCTTTAGCCACCGTGCCGTCATCAGACAGAATAAGGAGGCCACGTGAATCCTGATCGAGCCGCCCGACAGGCGCAAGGCTGTCATTGCCGCGCACCGGCGCGCCCTTGCCGACGCGGTTCTCATTGGTCAGCAGGCGAATGGCGGGGATCTGGTCCTCTTCCGGTGTCGCCGAAACGAACCCAACCGGCTTGTTCAGCATAATGGTACGCTTGGACGAGAGCGTTTCTGCGCCCTTTCGGTTCAGCGTCAGCGTCTGGCCAGGAAGGATTTTACGCCCCGCATCTTCGACCTTTTCGCCATCAATGAAGACAGTGCCAGATGTGATGAGACCTTCAGCTTCACGGCGCGAACATACGCCGGACTGGGCCAGCCATTTATTGACGCGGACTGGCTCGTCGCCGTCGAAGGTTTTCTCAAAATCACTCATGAATGTGCGATACGAGCTTGCCGGTCCAAGATCAAGCAATCTCGCTTCGCGTCAGCGTCGCCCGAACAGGCGTTCAATGTCAGCGAGCTTGAGCTCCACATAGGTCGGGCGTCCGTGATTACACTGACCGGAATACGGTGTGGCTTCCATCTGCCGAAGCAGGGAGTTCATCTCTTCAGCTGTCAGCCTGCGCCCTGCCCGCACGGAGCCACGACAGGCCATATTGCCCATGACCTCTTCAAAACGCTCCTTCAGCGAGAGGCCGGCATCATACTCGACAAAGTCGTCGGCCAGATCCTGTATCAATCCGTGGACATTCATATTGCCGAACAGCGCCGGTGTCGCCCGCACACAAATCGCGCCGCCGCCGAACGGTTCGATCTCAAGCCCCATCGCCTCAAGTTCCGGCGCACGCGACAAGACACGCTCTGCCTCATCTTCTGTGAGTTCAACAACTTCGGGGATAAGCAGCGCCTGTCGTTTCACGCCGCTCTCGGCCATGTCGGCCTTCATACGTTCGTAGACGAGGCGCTCATGGGCTGCGTGCTGATCGACGATGACAATACCGTCTTTGGTCTGAGCAATAACATAGGTTTCGTGCAGCTGGGCTTTGGCAAGGCCGAGCGGAAGCGCTTCAACCTCTGGCGCTGACCGGTCCTGCTCGACGCGGACGGACATCGGATCGTCCATGGTCCGCGCAGGCTCGCGAAAGCCTTCTGGCATAGGGACAGGCGCATCCGAACGGAAATTGACAGACGGGTCCGGCTGAACCGGTTGAGCCTCGAAATCTCCGCCCCAAGGGCGTTGAGGCATAACCGGACGCTGCGCCGGTTCGGCGTGCAAGCTGGATGCACGCCACAGG
Source organism: Ponticaulis sp. (assembly GCA_002723155.1). Classification (GTDB taxonomy): domain Bacteria; phylum Pseudomonadota; class Alphaproteobacteria; order Caulobacterales; family Hyphomonadaceae; genus Ponticaulis. The sequence goes on from PBNO01000015.1 coordinate 350,844, forward strand.
CTCGCCGTCGGGCGCTCCTGCTCGACATTTACTTTGCCGAGCGCCTGACCTGCCACTGTTGTCGAGGCACGGTGGCCAGCATCTGCCAGCGCGTGACGAAGCGCTCCGATCAGAAGGCCGCGCACCAGACCGGCGTCACGAAAGCGGACTTCGGTTTTTGCCGGGTGCACGTTTACATCGACGGCTTCCGGATCGAGGTCGACAAACAACGCCGCCATCGGGTGACGGTCCCGCGCGAGGAAATCCTGATACGCGGCACGAATAACGCCGGTGAGCAGTTTGTCCTTCACCGGACGGCCATTCACGAACAGATACTGGTGTTGGTTATTGCCGCGATTAAGCGTTGGCAGGCCTGCAAATCCGGAAATGCGGACGCCTTCTTTCTCGGCATCAATCTGCATCGCATTTTCGCGAAACTCACGGCCCATAATCGCGCCGAGACGAGCCAGACGGGATTCTTCCGGCGTACCTCCCTCGGCCTTCAGGCGGAAAACAGAGCGACCATTCTGTGAGAGCTCGAAACCGACATCGGAGCGGGACATGGCAAGCCGGCGACAGGTGTCAGAGACAGCCATCGCTTCGGCGCGCGAGGATTTCATGAACTTAAGCCGCGCTGGCGTCGCGTAGAAAAGGTCTTCGACCGTGATGCTGGTCCCGTGCGGCAGAAGCCCTTTCCAGGCGGCAGGCTTCGGATCGCTTTTGCGGCCTGCCTCCACTTTCAGTTCGAACGCATCATCCGAGCTTTCAGAGCGCGAGAGCAGCGTCATCCGGGCAACCGAGCCAATGGACGGCAAAGCCTCGCCGCGAAAGCCAAGCGTCGAGATGTTGAGAAGATCTACACGGCCATTTTCGTCCGAGAGCAGCTTGGATGTAGCATGGCGCTCTACCGCGAGCGTCAGTTCGTCCGCATCCATACCGCAACCGTCATCACTGACGCGGAAGAAAGTACATCCACCTTGTTCGGCTTCAATAGTAATATGGCGCGCACCGGCATCCAATGCGTTCTCGACGAGTTCCTTGATGGCCGCAGCCGGGCGCTCCACCACTTCGCCAGCCGCGATCCGGTTTACCGCATCAGGCGGCAGCAGACGGATACCGCCAGCGCGGTTCAGTCTGGATTGTTCAGGCGTATGTGGGGACGAATCATCAGGCATGGCGGTCAGTTTAAAAGAAATACGGCCCGCCCGATATGGGCAGGCCGTACACTGTTAACAGCTGTTTCAGCCGAAATCGGGACTATTCAGCAGCTTCTTCTTCAACAGAAGGTGCCAGTGAGTCCTGGAAGTACTCGCCGATCTTATCGAGCTCTTCAGGCTGACCGACAACCACAAACGTGAAGTTCTCTGGCATCAGATACTCAGCAGCGACGCGGCGGACTTCTTCAATCGTCACAGCGTTTACGAGGTCGTTGCGACGTTCGAAGTAATCGATGCCCAGCTCGTCCTGACGGACCCCCATCATCTGACCGGCGATCTTCGCGTTGGAGTCAAAGCCGAGCGGGTATGCACCTGTCAGATAGGACTTAGCATCTTCGAGTTCAGCTTCCGTCGGACCTTCGGTCGCAAGGCGATAAAGTTCGGCTTGCGTACGACCGATCAGCTCGCCAGCACGTTCGTTCATCGTCTGGGACGACCCGCTCCAGCGAGACAGGTGATCCTGAGACGACAGAGACGTGTAGATGCCATAAGTCAGACCGCGCTTTTCACGGATTTCATCCATGAGACGGGCAGAGAAACCGCCGCCGCCAAGGATATAGTTCGCGACATAAGCTGCGAAAAAGTCCGGATCATCGCGGTCAACGCCTGGCGCTGTGAACGCGACCAGAGACTGTGGCTGAGGGAGGTCGCGAACGACAGGCTCTGCAGGTGCTTCACGAAGAACCACATCTTCGACAACTACCGTCGTGCCGCTCTCTGGAAGACCGGAGAAGGTTGATTCCATGGCAGCCAGAAGACGCTCTTCTGAAATGTCGCCAACAGCCGTGATCAGAAGCGTGTCCTGAACCATGATATTGTCACGCTGCGTGCGCAGATCTTCGATGGTTACAGCCTGAACTGTGTCCGGTGTCGCGTAACGCGCATAAGGGTGACCTTCGGGATAGATCGTCTCGTAAAGCGCACGACGCGCGAGTGTGCCCGGATTAGTTTCAGCGCGCTGAAGGGCGATCAGAGTTTCCTCGATGGAACGCTCAAACGGCGCAGCATCAAAGCGTGTCTCTGTCAGGCCCATGCGGACCATATCCATCGCTTCTTCGAAGTTTTCAGACAGCGTGGACATGGAACAAGACGTCCAGTCATCGCCAGACGTACACCCGAAGGACATGTTCAGCTCTTCCATACGCGTTGCATACGCATTGGAGTCGAGTTCGCCAGCGCCTTCGTTCATCATATAGGTCATGAGGCCGGTTGCACCCGTCAGACCTTCAGGGTCAGACGTTTCGCCGCCGCTCCATGCCATGTTGATGGATACAATCGGAATAGCTGGTTCGCTGACCAGCCATGCAGAATAACCACCGGAGGCTTCAACAACCTGAATGTTGGAGAGACCCGTTTTGGCTTCTTCTTCAACTGTCTCAACAACCGGAGGCGGTGTCGCAACAGAAACCGGAGCCGGCTCGTTTACAGGCGTGCTTGTCGCACAGGCTGACAGAAGCGCTGCACCTGCAACGCCAAGAGAAAGCAGTTTCAAATTCATGTTAGCTTTCCTCCGGAACCAGCAACTGGGTTTGAATAGACGGTTGGTCAGCGATGTAACGCGCAAGCGCTTCGCGAACCATTTCTGGTGTCACAGACTCGATTTCCTGCGGCCATGTCGCGATGCGATCAAGGTCATCACCGCGCGCTGCAGCGCTACCGTAAAGCTGAGCCATGCTCGCCTGGTTGTCGCGCTGGAAGATGGAGCTCGCGATCATGCTGGATTGAGCACGGGCCAGTTCTTCTTCAGTTGGGCCGTTCTCAATGAAATCTGCCAGAACTGCGTGTGCAGCTTCGGAAACCGTTTCAAGATCAACGCCCATAGCAGGCGACGCACCCATGCCAAACAAACCGGTTGCACGCAGGTCAGTCCAGCTGAATGCATAAGCGCTGACAGCAACGCCCTGCTCTTCAACCAGCTCCTGATAGAGACGGCTTGTGCGGCCACCGCCAAGGATTTGCGCAGCCAGATCAAGCGCATGCGGCTCGAGCGTTTCTGTGTTCACGCTGTAAGACGTGGACTGCCAGTACTGATCCCACTCTTCCTGACGCACTTTCGGGTCAGAGTGTGTGAGCGTCATGGATTCAGCGAGTGGCTGGACTTCCGGCCAGACGCGCTCTTCCAGATCAGCCGTTGGCTCGATTGAACCATAAATGTTTTCGGCAAGCGGACGCAGCTCAGCAGCCGTGATGTCACCTGCGACGACGAGAATAGCGTTCTGCGGGCCATACCAATAGCCGTAGAAATCATTCGCGTCCTGAAGGGTCAGTTGTGTGACCTCGTCCATATATCCGATGATCGGAATTTCGTACGGGTGGCCTTCAAACAGCTCATCCATCATCATTTCGAACAGGATGGCGCCCGGGTTGTTTTCGATACGCTGACGGCGCTCTTCAACAACTACGTCGCGCTCTGGCAGAACCTGATCCTCGGAGAGGATAAGGTCGGTCATACGCTCGGCTTCCATTTCCATCATCGTTTCGAGACGATCGACGGCGACGCGCTGATAATATGCTGTGTAGTCCCAGCTTGTGAACGCGTTGTCCTGACCGCCATTACGGGCGACGATTTTAGAAAATTCGCCAGCCGGAATGTCGTCAGTCGCTTTGAACATGAGGTGCTCGAACAGGTGAGCAATACCGGATTTGCCAGGCAGCTCGTCCGCTGCGCCAACACGGTACCACACCATATGCGTCACAACAGGCGCACGGTGATCAGGAAGCACGATGACTTCCATACCATTTTCGAGGGTGAAGGTTTCTGGTGCCCAGGCTTCAGTTTCGCTTGAAGCGACAGCCTGCGGCGCAAGCAGCGCCATCGGGGCAGCGCAGGACAAGGCCCCTGCGAGGGCCAGTGAACGGATCAATCGCATCGGGTAAGGGGCCTCCCTGTCTGATGATGTCTAATGGGCCTAAGTGCCCGGCAGTTTAAAACCTGCCTCTCCGTATTCAATTACAACAGTGCCACCGCCGGTCGCGCTGTTTACAGAATCAATCTGGCGCAGGCGCGCCGCTTCTGCGTCAGCGTCCAGCGGATTGCCGTCTGCATCTGTAGAAGTGTTGTTCAGTGGAACAAAGTCAAAGATCTGGCCGACGATTGTGTTCGGCTTACGCATGATTTGTGCGCTTTCGAAATCAACCTGAGTGCGTACAGTCGGGTCAGCAGCAGCAGCGCCAGCAGCCGTTACCAGCGCGCGCTCACCTGCGGATGCGCTCTGGCCAAGATCCTGTCCGAACAGAATTGTGCGGCCCGGATTGCCCTGATTCTGCAGCTCAGCTGGCAGAACAGCACCCACAGCCGGTGGACGCAGCGCATACTCCGGTGGAACGACCAGAGGCGGCTTCGTGACAACGTTGAACTCGTCAGGAGTTGTGCGGGCAAATCCCGAAGACTGACCAAGCGAGCTACAGCCTGCCAGACCAACGGCGGCTATCGCGACACCACACACTGCGAACGCCTTTGATTTCATCGAACTTGCCTCTTTCATTCCGGTTTACGTCTTCCTAGCGCGGATTTTCCAGCTCATCTAGCGTCTACATCATGACGCTTCAGTAAGAATTGATCGATGAGCAACAGAATCGCGCCGACGGTAATCCCTGCATCTGCAATATTGAACACATAGGGAAAGCCCAGCCCGAGCCTGCCGTCAAGCAGGTGCTCTGGCGTAAATATGCTTTCCAATCCAGCCATGAAGCCGGGAAGGGTAAATTCGATCCCAAACCATGGCCCTGAAAAGTCGAAGAAATCGACCACAGCGCCGAAACGGATGCGGTCGATCACATTGCCCAGCGCGCCACCAATCACCATCGCGAGCGACAGTGCGGTTACGCGGTGCTTCGCCTGAAGCAGCCAGCCAAGGAACAGCGCGGATACGCCGAACTGGACCGCCACGAGCGCCCAGCGCGCCCAGCCTTCAGACTGGGCCATGCCAAAGCTGAAACCGCGGTTCCAGACCATTGAGAAATCCATCACAGAGGAAATCTCGATCTTGCCGCAAGGCTGGGTGCGATCCAGGCACGCCAGCGCATTGAACACATCCTCGCGCAGCACAAGGTGCTTGGTCAGCTGGTCGAGAAAAAAGATCACGCCAGCAACCGCAATCGCCCAGACTACGCGGGATACATTCATTTTAGCCATTCGACTGGTCCCATTCCATCACCGCCGCGGCATCACGCGGTGTGATATCCGGGAAGTCATCCAGCGCTTCGGCAGGATCGAAATACTTCCAGCTGCGAGCACATTTGCGACCTTCGGCCATTCCCGGCACAACCGCAACACCCGGCACGTCTTCCATGCGGAAAGCAACGCCCGGCGCTGGTGCGTCGGTCAGAATTGCCTTGGAGGTGATGAAGAGATCAGCTGCATCTTCGCCATCGAAAGCACCCAGCAGCTCAGCATCTTCAATGTGAACCACCGGAGCGGCCTCAAGCGACGACCCGATACGCTTCTCGCGGCGCTCAATTTCCAGCGCACCCGTCACAACGCGGCGGACTTTGAAGATTTTCGCCCACTTCTCAGCGAGTTCATCATTCTTCCAGTCTGCAGGCACATCTTCGAAGGTCAGAAGGTGCACGCTGTCGGACATGCCAGCCAGATGGCTTGTCTGGAACGCTTCTTCAGTTGTGAACGGCATAACCGGCGCCAGCCAGAGGCAAAGGCGCTTCAGCAGCTCGTTCATCACCATGCGATTCGCGCGGCGACGCGTAGAGCTGATCGGATCACAGTAGAGCGCATCCTTGCGGATATCGAAGTAAACCGCAGAGAGGTCCACACCGCAGAAATTGATCAACGCAGACATGATCCGCTTATAGTCAAACTTCTCGTAAGCAGACTTCACCAGAACATCGAGCTCGGAGATGCGGTGAAGCACCCAGCGCTCCAGACCCGGCATCTCTTCCAGCGGCACGTTCTCGTCTTCTGAATAGCCGTCGAGCGCGCCGAGCAGATAGCGGAACGTGTTCCGCAGGCGGCGATAGCTTTCCACATTCGCCTTCAGAATCTCGTCAGAAATGCGCAGGTCTTCCGTGAAGTCAGACGTCGCTGTCCAGAGGCGCAGGATTTCGATACCGTTCTTCTGGGCAACATCGAGCGGGTTCACCGTATTGCCGATAGACTTCGACATTTTGCGGCCTTCGCCGTCCACGATGAAGCCGTGCGTGACGACCGTTTTGTACGGCGCGATGCCACGTGTGGCGCAGCTTTCCAGAAGGGAAGACTGGAACCAGCCGCGGTGCTGGTCAGAGCCTTCCAGATACACGTCAGCCTGACCGGTCGCGTCATCAATGATGCCACGCTCGCGCAGTGTGAAGGCGTGGGTGGTCCCGGAGTCAAACCAGACGTCCAGAACGTCTGTCACCTTCTCCCACTCATGAACATTCACGCCCGGGCCGAGCAGGTCGGCTTTCTCAGCGGTGAACCATGCGTCGACGCCACCATTGCGGATGGTTTCGAGGATACGGTCGTTGATTTCAGACGCTTGCGGCAGAACTGTGTGTGGCTCGCCATCGGCGTTCACGAAGAGTGTAAGCGGCACACCCCAGTTACGCTGACGGGAAATCAGCCAGTCCGGGCGACCTTCCACCATGGAGCGGATACGGTTGCGACCAACGGCCGGCACAAAATCTGTCTGGTCGATACCGGCCAGCGCTTTGTCACGCAGGGTTTTGCCATCGCGGTCAGCTTTATCCATCGCGATGAACCATTGCGGTGTCGCGCGGCGGATAACCGGCGCTTTGGAGCGCCATGAGTGCGCATCACGCAGCGTGGTCATGCCACGGCCAAGCAGCGCGCCGACTTCTGTAAGGGCTTTCAGCACCTCAGGACCAGCCTTGCCGTCCTGTCCGCGCTTCTTGCCAGATGTGCGGATGATGTCGAGGCCTGCAAAGCGTGGCACGTCCGGACGGTAAGCCCCTTCCGGATCAACGATATCGCGGATTTCCTTGGCCGTGCGGCCAGATCCTAGGAAGACGATATAGTCATCATCACCGTGCGCTGGCGCGGTGTGAACGAAGCCCGTACCCGCATCATCGGTGACGTGATCACCGGCCAGCATTGGCACTTCATGATCCCAGAAGCCTTCGCCAAACTCAGCGCCGTTGAACGGGTGCTTCAGCGTCCAGCCTGTCGGATCGACATCGCTGACACGCGCATATTCAGACACCTTCGCTGCGCCAAACACGTCAGCGGCAAGGTTATCAGCAACGACCAGTTTTTCGCCAACAACAGCAAATGGTTTGAAGCCCAGTTCTTCCTCGGACATCACAGCTTTTACCTCATAGAGGCCATAGCTGATCTTCGGGTTGAAGCTGACTGCCTGGTTCGCAGGAATGGTCCAAGGGGTCGTCGTCCAGATGACCACCGACACCCCTGAGAAGCCCTCAGGTACCGACATCGAAGGTTTGATATCATACGCGGCAGAAAACTCATTGATGGGGAATTTCACCCAGATCGTTGTCGCCTTACGGTCGTGATACTCGACCTCGGCTTCGGCGAGCGCGGTTTGTTCCACCGGAGACCACATGATCGGTTTCGCACCGCGATACAGAAGACCGGACATTGCAATGGTCAGGAATTCAGAAACGATCTTCGCTTCGGATTCAAAACGCATGGTCAGGTATGGTCCGGTGTTCGGATCACCGTCTTTTTCATACCATTCAGCGTTCACGCCGAGACGACGGAACTGCTCGCGCTGAACATCGATCCAGTGCGCAGCATATTCACGGCAGGCCGCGCGGAATTCTGAACCGGTCACCTGCTCTTTGGTTTTGCCTTTGGCGCGGAACTGTTCTTCCACCTTCCACTCGATTGGCAGACCATGGCAGTCCCAACCCGGGATGAAGCCCACGTCATAGCCTGACATCTGGTGAGAGCGGCAGACAATATCCTTCAGGATTTTGTTCATCGCGGTGCCGAGGTGGATGTCGCCATTCGCGTATGGGGGGCCGTCATGATAGACGAATTTCGGACGGTCTTTGCTCTCTTCGCGCAGGCGCTCATAAAGCTTCAGCTCATCCCATTTCTCGATCCATTGAGGCTCGGCCTTTGGAAGGCCCGCACGCATCGGAAATTCGGTTTTCGGAAGGAAAAGCGTCTCGCGGTAATCGCGTCCGCCTTCGGAGGTGTTGTCTGTATCAGCCATAGTTCGGTTGTCTTCAATCAGCAGCAGGTTGTTCTTTGAAAATTGGGAGCAAAAACAAATACCCCGACCGCGAGCTGTGGTTCAGCTGACGGCCGGGCCGCTAATTCGAATGACATATATCAGAGCGGCGCATTGCATGGGCGATGCGTTAGCAGGGTTAGTCGGGGTTGTCGACTTTCAAACACAATTAGTCTGGCCGACGATCCAACAGGAGATCACCGGGCTCTAACGGAAACACCGTTCCGGTCACTTCAGGGTATGGGTATATGGTTGGCCCCCACCAAGAAAGCACACGCTTATCTGTAAGACGGCCGCTTGCGTCGACCTTGTAAAGAATAGATTGGTCATCGACGCCATCGACGTACAATTCAATCCAGCAGTCAGACGTCTCATTCAGAAAAAAGCGGTCACGTGTGGCGCTTCTTTCCTCACGATATAATGGAAAACTATAATAGGCACTCAAAGCGGCGTTCACATGCCGCTCACACATGTCCGAAGACCGTGCAGCGAACCAAGTCTGTCCATCAATTTCGATTTGGTAGTTAGAGGGATAATCGAGGCTGACTGGAAAGACCTGCTCCAAAAAAGCATCAATCCGATCAGCCACCTCAGAGGCATAGGGATCAAACAGCCAGAAGGTATGGAACATGTCTTCATAGCTATAGAACTCGTACGGTATATCACGCGCGGTGAGCCATGCCTCGACTGAGAGATGCCCTTCTGTAAAACGTGGATTTCCGCTGGATATGATGAGCGTTGGCGGCGCATCCTCAGAGAGATGCACCACCGGGCTTGCCTCTACCCAGAGCTCCGTCGCGGTTTCGTATGCACCGCCAACCCAGAGGGCGACGCCCGAGTTTGCGCCAGCACGGTTTTCATACTGCAGCGCGAGATCAGTTCTGAAATCGAGCACCCCATCCATATCGATGACGGCAGCAACGCTGGTATCGTCGCCCGCGTCAGACCGGAAAAGGGTTTCTCCTGACGAGAAGCCGAGAAGCGCGGCCATATGGCCACCTGATGAGCCGCCCGCAATGGCGACCGCAGCCGGATCAATTTCTAACTCTTCTGCATTGTCCTTCACCCACACGATCAGATCATTGAGATCGACAAGCCCTGTCGGATATGGCGCTTCGACAGAGAGGCGATATTCAGGCGTGAAGACGGTATAACCGCGCTGGGCAAGAAGATTTGCCAGAAGAAACATGTGAGACTTGTTGCCAGACCGCCAGGCCCCGCCATGCACAAGAATGACCGCGCGCCCGTTTCGCACCTCTTCAGATGGCCCGAACACATCGACATGCAGCTTGCGACCGTCCTCTTCTTTATAGAGGCGGTCAAAACTGACGCTTTGGCCGTGCGCAAAGGTAAGCGTCGGCCATTCAATCTCCGGATGGGTTTCCACATTGCGATAATAGCGCTGATCAACAGTGTAAAAATCCATGAGCGGAATAGCGTCCTGCGCACTCGCGGAGGACATGCACGCACTGCCCATACTTGTGAGAACGGCGAGCGCGCAAATACATACAATATGTCTCATACTAGTTCTCCGTCGCGTCAGAACGGGTGCCTCTAAACCTGTCCTGACATTTTGACCGCCTTTAGCGTGATGGCCAGTTGAAGGTAACAGGGTCCGCGCCTTCAACCTGCGTTTCGCCCCAATCCTTAGACAGCTCCAGCAATTGACCGCCTTCACCGGCAAGGATTTCGACGAGGTGAGCATTATGACTCACCACAATCATCTGGCAGTCCTCAGACGCTCTCAGGATCAACCTGCCAAGTGCTGGTATCAGCTCCGAGTGCAAGCTGGTTTCCGGCTCGTTCAGCACCATAAGCTGAGGTGGACGCGGCGTGAGCAAGGCAGCTGCCAGCAGAAGGAATCGCAACGTGCCATCGGACAGCTCTGCCGTTCGAAGTGAGCGCAGCATTCCCGGCTGTTTCAGAACGATGTCAAACAGACCGCCCTGCTGAAGAATTTCTACGCGGCTGCCCGGAAACGCATCTTCAATCGCGTGCTCAAACGCATCACCATCACCAATTTCCCGGATCGTCGCGATGGCTGCTGCAAGGTCTGATCCGTCTTCCGCCAGGGCGAAGGTGCGTGTTCCGACATGGGGCGTCCGACATGGCGCATATTTGTCGGTGCGCAGTTGATCATAGAAACGCCAGCCACGCATACGCTCGCGAAGCTCAATAAGTTCCGGCGTAGTTGAAGCATCAGCGGCGTAGGTCAGCATACTGTCATATGAGGCAAGATCGGTTTTGATGGAGACCCGCTCCCCACTACTGCCGAGCGCTGTTACCAAAGGGCCATTCCGTTGTGCCAGCACATTAGCGCGGCGCAGAACCGGCCCCGCCCAGACAACTTCAGTCTTAATGTCAGGATCGCTGAGGAAGACGGTTCCTCCGCCTATCGGCACGCCAAGATCTATGGCGTAGCCGAAGTCTTCGCTGGCGAACCCGAGCTTGAGCGAAATGGTTTGCTTGCGAACCGTTCCTTCCAGTTCATGCTCACCGCGTTTCACTGACTGAGCGATTGATTCAGGACCAGCCCAAATCGTGGAGGATAGTCCGCCCTCATTTGCGAGCGCGCTAATCACCCGCCCCTGCCCGACTGACGCAAGGAGCTGAAGCGAGCGATACAGGCTGGACTTACCACTGCCATTTGGACCGGTAATGACATTCAGGCGCTCCAGAGGGAGCCGGATATTGCGCAGCGAGCGATAGTCTTTGACGGCAAATGAGATCAGCATAAGAGGCAATCTAAAGAAGAATCATGACACTATTTCTTCGAACAGATTGCCTCTGTTCGGAACTATCGCAAACGCGCGCCGCCATCGACGGGGATAATCGCGCCGGTGATATATGCGCCTGACGGGCCTGCAAGGAACAGCGCCGTGCCGGCGATATCTTCATCCTGCCCCCAGCGTTTGAGCGGGATGCCTTCGACTTCCGCGTCATAGCGCTCTTTATCATTCATGACGTATTCGGTCATTTTGGACGGGAAGCGGCCCGGCGCGATGGCGTTGGACGTAATGTTCTTAGGCGCAAGCTCCAGCGCCATCATCTGCGTGAACTGATGCACCGCGCCTTTAGAGAGGCCATAAGGATATGCGCCGAGCGTCGAACAAACTTCACCCGCAATGGAGCCGATATTGATCAGGCGCGCTGGGTCTTCGTGCGTGCCAGCCGCGTCCATCAGATCGACCAGTTCACCTGTAAGATAGAATGGCGTTTTGACATTGAGGTCGAATACCTTGTCCCAGCCCTTTTCAGGAAAGCCGGTCAGAGGCCCGCCCCATGCCGCGCCGGAATTGTTGACGAGAATGTGCAACTTGCCTTCGCGCGCCTTAATCTCGTCTGCCAGCGCTTTCACCCCCTCAACCGTCGCAAGGTTTGCCGGAATGGCGATGCATTTACCTTCAGGGGAGAGCTCTTTCGCTGTTGCCTCAAGCGCCTCAGCGTCACGCGATGCAATATAAACTTTGGCCGCGCCTGCGGCGAGAAAGCCCTCAGCGATAGATTTGCCAAGGCCACGGCCACCGCCTGTGACCAGCGCCACTTTGCCATTTACATTGAATACGTTTGGAACTGTCAGGCTCATGATTGTCTCCCCGCGAGCGATATTATGTTAGCTCGCCTATCTTTAAGTCGGCGCAGCGGGGAAGAACAGACACCTTCTATATAAGATGGGCTTTATAACGCGGGAATTATTCCGGCTTCGGCAGAGCAGAGACAGATAGAGACCCGCCAGACATGGCTTTGAGGCTTTGCTTGGCATCGGCCGCATCGGCAGCGATCTGCAGGGTCAGCGCTTCAAAACTGTCGAACTTCTTTTCACGGCGCAGAAAATCGACGAGCGCGACAGTCATCTGCTTGCCGTAAATCTCTTCGTCGAAATCGAATAAATGCGTCTCAAGAAGCGGATCGCGCAGGCCTGTCGTTGGCGTACGACCAAAATTGGCGACACCAGCGCGCCATTTGTCCTCGCCCTCAATCTGCGCCCAGACGGCATAAACGCCGTGCATTGGCTGGATCAGATCACCGAGACGCATATTCGCAGTCGGGAAGGAAATCGTGCGGCCGCGCTGTTCGCCCATTTCAACGGTGCCGGTTGCCCGCCAATAGCGACCGAGCAAATGGCCCGCCGTTTCCGGTTTGCCTTCCTGCAGCGCTGTGCGGATCGCCGTCGACGATATCTTGGTGAAACCGTCTGTAATCCGTTCCTGCACAGAGAAAGAGAAGCCATAGGTTTTGGCGAGCGTGGCAAGCGTATTCACATCGCCTTCGCGCCCGCGACCGAAACGGAAATCGAATCCTACGGAGAGATGTTTCAGCTTCAGGCCTTCGACCAGCACATCGCGCACGAAAGCCTCAGGTGACATCTGAGACACCTCTTTATTGAAAGGGAGCTCGTAAATAATGTCGACGCCATGTTCGCGCAGCGCGTCACGGCGTGTTTCCGGCGTCATAATCCGGAAGGGTGTACCTTCCGGCTGAAAATACATCCGCGGCGGTGGTTCAAAAATCAGAACACCCAGCGGCACATCTTTAGCGCGCGCGATTTCGCCCGCACTGTCGATCACCGCGACATGGCCTTCATGCACACCATCAAAATTGCCCAGAGCGACTGCTGCGCCCTGTGCCTCTTCCGGTACATTTCTGAAATCTGAGATCACCGCCATCGGGAATTATTTATCGCGGCTAGGAACCATGACCTTGGCTTCGCCCGCAACAACCTTACGGCCATTGACCGAACACTGAACTTTCAGCGTCACGCGATTGCCCTTTTCAAACATCTCGGAAACCTCTGCACGCGCAGTGACTTCATCACCAATGCGAACCGGACGTTTGAACTGAAGTGCGAGGTCGGTAAAGATAGCGCCAGGGCCTGGCAGGTCATTACCAAGAATACCTGAAATATAGGATGCGGTCAGAGCGCCGTGCGCAATACGACCTTTAAAGATTGTGCCCTGCGCAAACTCTTCATCCATGTGAAGTGGATTTCTGTCCCCAGAAACAGTTGCGAACATCTCGATGTCTTCTTCAGAAATCGTGTGATGCGTCTCGTGACTCATCCCAATTTCGAGATCTTCGAAACATTTTCCCTCGTATTTTGCCACCTTTGAACTCCACGTTAAAAATCTGACCGTCGCGGTTTACCGTTTATTTGCGGCAATGCGCTAGTCCTAGGACATAACAAATTGGATTTGGATGATCCTGGGGTAAAAAAGAATGGCTGTTGATCTGTCTATGCCGGTACTCGTAGTTGATGACTACAAGACCATGATACGTATTATTCGCAACCTGCTTAAGCAGCTGGGCTTCGAGAATGTCGAAGATGCAGCTGACGGTCAGGAAGCGCTGGAAAAAATGAAAAACGCTGACCAGAAATTCGGTCTCGTTATTTCAGACTGGAACATGGAGCCGATGACTGGCTACGAACTTCTCCGCGAAGTCCGTGCCGATGACGGCCTCAAAGCGACGCCATTCATTATGGTAACAGCAGAATCCAAAACGGAAAACGTAGTCGCCGCGAAACGCGCCGGCGTAAACAACTACATCGTTAAGCCGTTTAACGCTGCCACGCTGAAGTCAAAAATCGCCGCTGTTATTGGTGATTTCTAAATCCCGCAGTTCGTTTTGCCGTCTGCTCATGTGGACATAAGTGCACGGACCGCCTGCCTCGTCAGACCGGAACGTGCCAATAAAAAAGGAAAACAACATGGGTGCGAATGATGCAGCACTAAGGGTGAAGGAGGCGATAAGCCATCTGAAATCCCAGAATGTGAAAGATCGCCAGCTGGTCGACGTTCTCGAGCTTTCGGGCGTCCTGACTGATGCGATGGGTCACTTCTTCAGTGCACTTGATGAAACAATCAAAGACGAGTTCGTCGATATTGCAGGCTTTATCAAAAAAGCCCGTAACGAAATCGGTGACCTCCGTCCAAAAGACATCAAAACAAACCGGATCCCTAGCGCTGGCGAAGAGCTGGAAGCGATCGTAGCCGATACGGAAATCGCTACGGACAAGATCATGCAGACGGCGGAAGACGTTCTGGCCATGGATCCCGACAGCACCGAAGATTTCGGAATGCAGATTCAGGACAAGATGCTTGTCATCATTGAAGCCTGTTCGTTCCAGGATCTGACCGGTCAGCGTGTATCTAAAGTCGTCAACACTCTGAAGCAGATCGAAGACCGTATCTCACGCTTCGCTGAAGTAATGGGTGTGGACGAAGACGAAGTCGAAATTACGCCGGAAGAACAGCGCCGCCGCGATCTCCTCCTCAATGGCCCTGCCATTGGTGGCCCGGAAACCGCACAGGACGACATCGACGCGATGTTTGCCGAAGGCCCTGCAGGTCAGGATGATATCGATGCCCTCTTTGATGGCGATGACGCCGAAGGCGAAGAGGTCTCCCAGGACGATATCGACGCCCTGTTCGACTGATCAATCTGACGAATTTACTTGATTGACCCAAAATCTGAATGCCTCTTGTCACTATGACGAGAGGCATTTTCATTTGTGGTCCACTCATCGCGGCTGCGTTTCTGGCCGCCTCCCTCCCGAGTGCTCGCGCTCAGACCTCATGGTTTCTGATCGAGACTGCTGAAGGTGACGTGATTGGCGAAACTCAGACCGTCACTGAACGGACTGAGGACGGCGTAATCGAGCGGTCGATTAGCTATCATATGACGGGTGCGCCGGGAGAAAGACGGCTTCAGCAAACAAGACAGTCTGAAACTCTGTTCTCGCCATCCGGAGATTTTATTCGGTTTGCCCAGACTGGAATCGATGATGGCCGGGAAGTCAGTCTACGTGTTGAGCGGACTAATTCTGGACTAATGCTGGAGCGGTCAGCGCCCCGTATCGCAACGTCCACTTTAGCGGAGCCGCCCGCTTCTTTCGCAGCGCCAGACCTGACGTCCAGCATTCATTCATGGGACTTCGACGCCTCCCCTTTTGCGTCGTTCGACGGATTTAATCCGGAAACCGGCACCCTTCAGATAATTTCTGTGCGACAGACGAGCAGGACTGATTTCGCCCCCGATATCCGCACCAGTTTTGCAGTGACCCGTTCTATCGAGGGAAATCCAGCCTCACTTAGCTGGCTACATTTCGACGAGGATAATCGTCTCACTGGTATGACACAGCCCAATCTTGGCGGAGACCTTTTCTTCCGACGCATGGATAGCGAGCCTGTCATTAGTCCGTCAGCTAATCTGAATGCCGTGGAGACAGCCCGCATTCGGTCGCCCTACCGCATTTCAAGAACAGCGCTGCGCGGCCATATCCGATATGAGTTTGAACTGCCGGAAGATTTCGACATATCGCTGCCGCAGACAGGCGAGCAACGCGTTCGCGTATCCGGACGCAACGTCACTGTCGACATCTGTGACACGTGTGGGCGGTTGGAGATGGACGAAGAAGCTCTGGCTGCAGCGCTACGCCCGACATTATGGCTGGAAAGTTCGCATCCTGACTTGCTGGACTATGCGGTCAGCGCGCGGAACGGAAGCCAGACGGACCGGCAAGTCATGGAATGGCTGGTAAATCGCCTGACACGTCGTTTTGGTCGGGTGAATTTTTCCGGGCATTATTCTGCACTGGAGCGCTTCAGGAGCCGCGAAGGCGATTGTGTGGAAGATGCTCTGGTACTGGCCGCGCTTGGACGAGCGGCAGGAATACCAAGCCTTGTCGCCAGCGGCCTAGTCTACACCCGAGAAGCCTATCACGGCACCAGCAACAGTTTCATGCCTCATGCCTGGGTCGTGGCATATGTAGATGGTGAATGGGTGAGCTTTGACCGCGCGCTGGGAGACTTTGACGCCGGACATATTGCACTTGGCCTGGGAGACGGCGAGCCGTTCCAGTTTAATGCATCAAATCAGATTGCATCCCTGTTGAACTGGACCGCCATGAATGAGGTACGCAGAAGACCTTCTGAATAATTGCAGGATTATCCGGCGTCTGCACTGTCTTCATCGTCATAGATGATCGGCAGCTCATCAAGATCTACCGGCTCCGACACATCCTGCATGTCTGCTGAATGCGGATCACGGATACCACCAACGATGATGTAGACCGGTTCAGGCGGTGAACAAATCTCAGCGTCCTGCGCATGGGCAGTCTGGAGGCCTGTCACAGAAGCCCCTGCTACAAGGGCAGCAAGTGCCGCCTGTTTCAGCGGGATTTCGTAACGTACGCAGACTTCCCCGGAACATGACGACAAAAAGGAGATGCGGTCTTCCTGAGTCATGGCAGAAAGATTGGTGACGTCTCGTTTGCACAGCTTACAGGTTTCGCCCGTCAGAATATCTGAAATATCGCCCTTATAGGGGCATGGCGACGTAATTTTCGGAAACGCAGGCATCTGACTTCCTCCACAATTTCGAGGAATTCTAGCACACCGTGAAAGGAAATGCGACTACCAGCAGAGCCCCGGCATGGCGTAGGTCGCTGTCACGCCGCTGCGTTCCAGCAGTTCGGTCGTGCTTGCCTCGAAATTGCTGGCGGACTGATTGAGCCCCGTACCTACATAGAGACAATCCATACCGCGATGATTGGCGCCTTTCATGTCCGTGATTGGCCCGTCGCCAATCGCCAGCAGGCGGGAACGCGGAATGTCCGGAAAGCCAAGGCGCGCCAGATGCTGTTCGGCGAGATCGTAAATCGCATCATGCGGCTTGCCCGGATAGATAACGGGGCCGCCCTCTTCCTCATAAATGCGCGCAATTGCACCCGCGCACCATTGAAGCGTATTGCCAACGCGCACCTGAATATCCGGATTGGCGCAGATCATTTCCAGCCCACGCTTTGCCAGCGGACGCAGCTCTTCGCGATAGTCTTCAGGATGTTCATTCGCCTGATCGCGCATGCCCATGGCGACGATAAATGCAGCATTTTCAGGCTCTGAAAACTCAAGGCCGGACCCAACAAACAACGTGTTATCCCGCTCCCATGAATTGTCGGTTCCGAGACGATAAGCTGGCCCCGGTGCACGCTCGTCTATCACCAGACGTGTCGCATCTCCTGATGAGGCAATCGCGTTATAGCAGTCGCGGCGGACGCCAAAGCCCGGAAACAGCGCTTCAACCTCGCGGGCCTGAACTGGCGCATTCGTCACCAGAATGACCGGCTTGCCCTCTTTTCTGAACGCCGCGAGCGCGTCGCAGGCATCGTGAAAGGCTTCGCGGCCATTATGGATGACGCCCCATACATCACAGAGAATCGCGTCATATCGGTCGTGAATTTCGGAAAGTCCGGCAGGAAAAAGCGGTGCTGTCATGGCCTAGGCGTTAGCCTAATCGACAGATCAAGAAAAGGGTCTGAGCGCCTTAGATTGCGTTGCGGTGCATGAAATCCGTTGGCGGCGCTGTTTCTTCCATCAGGCTCTCTTTGATCGGACGTGCTTCGCCGAACACATAGCCCTGACCATAAGGGATATCGAAGTCGAGAATTTCGACGACTTCTTTCTCGGTTTCGACCTTCTCTGCGATCAGATCGACGCCGTAGCGCATGAACACGGCAGGCACATCCTGCGGCGCGGTTGAACGCGTCACAGCCGAAATCGGGCGAGGTCCGCCTTCGACGAGCTGCTCAAGTAGCTTGCTGCCTTCGACTTTGAGGAATTTCACCTGCTCGGCCTGCATTTCCGGCAGGTTCACATCAATGCCGTCAGCCTTATCGAGCGAGAAACGGAAGCCAAGGTCAGACAGACGCGCCATATGACGGGCTGTCGTTGGCGAGCGACGCGCAAAGTCCTTCGCTGAAATTTCGAAAATCAGAGAGCCGGCAAGATCGCGGTTCTCTTTGATGAATTCGAGGAATTGCGGGAAGAAAGCCTCATCTTCCAGAGACGAGATTGCTACGTTGCAGAATACGCCAATACGGCGGTCTTTCTCGCTGAGGCGGCGAACGATCTGCACGCAACGGAAAAGCAACATGTTGTCGATGACGCCCAGAAGCCCTGCCTCTTTTGCCGCGCCGAGGAACTCGCCCGGCATGATGAGCTGATCGTTCTCGTCACGCAGGCGCGTAAAGCCTTCATAGAAGCAGACACGGCGCTGCGGCAGGCTGACGATTGGCTGCAAATGCAGATCAACGCGGTTGGAATCGAGCGCATCCTGAACTGCCTGAAGCGCTTCTTCCGGAGACCGCTCACCCGGCTTGCCGCTCACACCAGCCAGACGCGGATTGCGCTTGGCGCTCTCCATTTTAGCCTCAAAGCTTTTGCCGAGACGCTGGATCAGGTCTTCAAGCTCGCGCATTTCGGCCACGAGAGTCTGACGACGCTCAGACACTTCGCGCTGAAGTGATTCTTCCATCACCCCCATACGCGCTTCCAGAACTTCAGATTTCTGATGCGCTTTGCGCAGCTCATTGCGCATAGAAAGCAAGCGGGATTCAAGCAGTTTCGCACGCTCTCGGCTCACCGCCATGACGTGCACAAGGCCGGACACAGATACTGTCGCGAGCGCTGATATTACTGCAATTTCAAAGGAGTAAGACGTGAACTGAAAAAAGCAAATACCCAGAAACACACCTACGACGACGTAGGAGGCAGCAATCAGAATATGCGCGAATGCTGGCATGAAGGGCCTTTGCGATCAGTGTGTTGTAACTTCAGTTATCGCATTAATACACTGTTTTGGTTAACACATTGATTGTCTATGATTCAGTGCTGATGGCAATCTCGCGCCCCCAAATTCATGGGGAAGACCAGTGCCGGATGCACAAGATTTTGTGCCGCTCCTTCCCCCACAAACTCCGTTCTCACAGCTTCTTCTTAAAAAGCGGACCGCGTTGACCTCAGGAGTGGCAAATGCGCAACGCAGCTGAACCTCGTTGAATTCGATGCAGAAAAGCGTCTGGACCAGAATTCATTCACATGGCATTCATCTGGCAGCTCAAGTCCGCGGCCTGATGGCCGGACGGGGGCGATCTGGGGAGTACGGGGTCTGGTGTTCGCACCGGGCCCCGTCGTCTTTTAAGAGCCTTTTTTCCTGCAATCAGAGTTAATCGAGCAGAGCTGGCTCTGTATCGACAGGCTGCCAGCTAAGCCCTGCTGACTGAAAATTCGGCCGCACATCCGGATTTGCCACACCAACTGTGATCAGGGCACTCGCGCTACGCTCCTGCGCGTAATCCCTCGCCTCGGTAAGAGACGGACAGTTCAGACCGGCAGATAGAATTTCGCGGCGCCGCGCCACCAGATCTTCGCGTTCGGCGTAACGACGCATTTCAGAAAGCTGTACCCGGTCGACCACGGGCACAAAAACGCCATCGGGCGATAGGCCTGCTATTGGCGCGTCCATACCTTCGCACGAATAGATATCCAGTGCCTGCCCTTCATAGGTCACACGATAGGCGATGATCTGGTCGCCGCGATCATTGAGCCGTGAGTGCGCCAGCACCTGCAAATCGCCCGTATTGAAGACGGAAAACCGTTCGGCGGCACTCGGCACAGGCCGGACAGAAAACCCTGCCTGCCGTGAATCCAGCGTATTGGCGCTATCCATTTGCACCAGCGCGTCAGGGATCAGCATCGCCTCATCAAGCGCCTGAAGCGTTTCCAGATAGAGCTCGCCCGTTACCAGAGCCTGTCTGTAGGGACGCCCGGAAACCCAGGTTTCATAGCGAAGTCCCATCACGCCAGCTGAAGACTCAGGCTTCCCGTCCATAAGAAAGATAGCATCCAGAGGCCCGATGCCGCGCCAGTCATTATGGAGCGGCGCACCAAAGACCAGCCGTTTGCCACCTGCCTGCACAAGCACGCAGGGCGCAATGGCACTTGGGTTTTCTGCGCATGAGCTCACCATGAAGGACCATGGTTCAGCCGTGAATGGGGATGGCACAAGCGTCTCAGCACCTGCCCTGTCTTCGGGCTGCAACAGTCCGAACAGGCTAAGCCCTCCAGCGCCGACCGCGGCACCTGCAATCAGGGCAATGAGAGCTGTTTTTTTCGTCACTCGACTATCCGATGCGCGTCAATCCTGCTTCGTCAGCGATCACGTGCTCAATATGGCCGATTCGATCAATCTCTACACGGACACGGTCGCCGGTTTTCATGAACTTGGGTGGATCATAAGCGACGGCCACGCCAGCAGGCGTGCCCGTGAAGATGAGATCACCCGGCTCCAGTGTGAAGGCCGCGCTCAGATGCGCAATCATGTCAGGGATTTTGTGGATCAGGTCAGCTGTCGTGCCACTCTGGCGAACCTCGCCATTCAGCAGCGTTCGCACACCCAGCGTATTAGCATCGCCGATTTCATCCGGCGTGACGATCCACGGCCCAACAGGCGCGTGCGTATCAAAGCCCTTGCCCATAATCATGGTTGGGGTTGCGCGCTGCCAGTCACGAACGGACACGTCATTGCCGCACATATAGCCCGCAATCAGTTCATCGGCGCGCTCTGCCGGAATATGGCGGCCACCGCGACCAATCACGACGACGAGTTCGGCTTCATAGTCGAGACGGTCTGACACCTTCGGCATGTCAATCGTACCATACGGTGCGTTCAGTGCCGTGACCTGCTTTACAAACCAGGTCTGGCGCTCTGGCGGTTCGCGGCCGGTTTCTCGGGCATGATCAAGGTAATTGAGCGCAATCGCAAGTATTTTGCGCGGCGCTTTTACCGGCGCCAGCAGCTCGTCTTCTGTGAACTCAATGGCCTCGCCGCCATCAATGGCAGCCTTGCCCGCTTCGGCAAGCGCTTCAGGATCCGCAAGCCAGGCCTCTATCGGTTTGTCTTCGCCCGCCACCTCAGATTGCAGCCGGTAGGCATGGTTATTTTGAAACACAACCGAAAAATGTTGCCCAAATTTTGTGATCCGTCCGAACTTCATCACGTCACCTCTTGCTTTCCGTGTCTCGTCACTGCAGCGATAAAGTGTTTTTATGCGTACCGGAAGAAGTAATGAGTTTGTTGGGAGTTACAGCCGAGGCGAGATCAATCGCCGAGCTGCTGAAGTCTGGCACCAGCTATCGCATACCGAGTTACCAGCGGAGTTACTCCTGGCAGGTACCTGATGCGAATGGACTTCTGACGGACCTCGTTCAGGCTATGGACGAAGAACGCTCTCACTTCCTCGGCGCAGTCGTTACCTGCGAGACCGGCTTTCCTGATCTCTGCGAAATTGTAGACGGGCAGCAGCGCATCACAACGATCTCTCTTCTGATCGCCTGTCTCCGTGACGCTATGGCAGATAAGAAAAGGCGCAACGAGCTACACAGCTATCTGGCCGATGATCTGCGCCTCGGTGAATGGCGGCTGACGCTAAATCATGTCGATGCGCCGGTGTTCCGCGCGCTGGCCCAGCGGCCCGGCTCAACCTTCAACGCAGAGAATGTTGTGCCCGAGACATCCGAGCAAAGCATGCTGATCGACAATCTCATCGCCATTCGCGAGGAGGTTAAGCTGCTCTCCGAAGCCGATCGTGACGCGCTGGCAGATTTCGTTCTACACCAGTGCCCGATCGTGCATGTCTGCGTCGAGAACAGAGACGCCGGTTATAAAGTCTTTCAGGTACTCAACACGCGGGGGCGACAACCCACTGCACATGACATTTTGAAAACAGAGCTGTTCGAGCGGGCCAATCTGTCATCTCAGGATGCTGACCGGCTGGCGCGTGCATGGACGCTGCATGAGGCTCGCCTTG
Organism: Ponticaulis sp.; assembly: GCA_002723155.1. Classification (GTDB taxonomy): domain Bacteria; phylum Pseudomonadota; class Alphaproteobacteria; order Caulobacterales; family Hyphomonadaceae; genus Ponticaulis. The sequence goes on from PBNO01000015.1 coordinate 372,842, forward strand.
GCGCGAAGGATTTTGACGATCTTCTCCGCCAGATACGGTCCCTGCATGACCGTCAGATGCGCGGCGATTTCGTCACCGGCTTTTGTAACTCAGTCCTTCAAGGAACATCACCGCGTAGCTTCCTTGAGGAAGAACTACCGCGCTTTGTTGAAGCCTATCTTGAGCTCAAACAGGGCGATGTGCAGCTCTCGCGGCCTATGCCTGCAGTCAATGAGCATCTGGCACGCCTGATCTCACTGGACCATGCGGGCTGGCGCGCCCCTGCCCTGCAATTCCTTGTCTATCATCCGCGCGATGCGGATACGGCGCGTGAGTTCTTCTGTGATCTTGAGCGACTCGGCTTTGCGATGCAGCTGGTCATTACAGACCGCGATACACGCGCGCGCCGCTATAGACGCCTGTCAGAGGAAGTCATTTCGGACAGCAAGCTTTTTTCACCATCAGGCGCATTGTCACTGACTGGCGAAGAACGCGAAAAGCTGACACAGCGGCTGTATGGTCGATTTGGATCCGTAACCCAGCGCCGCGCGCTGGCCATCAAGCTCAACAGTCTTCTGGATGACGGAGAGACCTCACCCGATACAAGCGACGCCACTGTAGAGCATGTCCTTCCACGCAATCCGGAACCGGGCTCTGAATGGTATGACATCTGGCCGGATTTGGTTGAGCGCCGGGAAATCTGCGAGTCGCTCGGGAATTTCTGCTTGCTGACCCAGAGAGACAATCAACGCGCAGACCGTCTGGATTTCCTGCAAAAACGAAACGAGTTCTTCCGTCGCCCTTCCCGAGGCGGCCGCTATGCTCTGACCCGCGACGTGGCGACATATGAAGAATGGACGCCTGCTATCGTTCGCGAGAGGACTGCGCGGCTGGCAAAGCTTCTTATCCGCGAATGGAAGCTGGACCTTCCGGTCGGCTAATAAGCATCTGTACTCGCTGGTTTCAGGACGCTACATCTGATCGCAATCAGAAGACAAAAGCGTCCAGAGGGAGAAACATATGTCACTTTTTGATCTGTCGGGAAAATCGGCAATTATCACAGGCTCCAGCCGCGGCATCGGTAAAGCGATCGCGATTGCTATGGCTGAACAGGGCGCACGCGTCGTGATTTCATCACGCAAGCCAGAGCCATGCGAAGAAACTGCGCATGAGATCAATGAGCGCTTTGGCGTTGGCACTGCGATTGCCGTACCGGCGAACATTTCTTCCAAGGAAGAGCTTCAAAACCTTGTCGACGAAACAAATGCTGCATTCGGCAAGATCGACATTGTCGTCTGCAACGCGGCATCGAACCCGTTCTACGGATCTCTCGGTGATATTAACGACGACCAGTTCGAGAAAATTCTGTCGAACAACATCATCTCAAACAACTGGCTGATCCAGATGTGTGCGCCGCAAATGCGCGAGCGCAAAGATGGTGCAGTCGTGATCATCTCGTCCATCGGCGGCCTGAAAGGCTCACCGGTGATCGGCGCTTACAACATCTCCAAAGCTGCTGACTTCCAGCTGGCGCGCAACCTCTGTGTGGAACTCGGCAAAGACAACATCCGTGTGAACTGCATTGCGCCGGGTCTGATCCGCACCGACTTTGCCCGCGCACTCTGGGAGAACCCGGAAACCCTCAAACGCTCACTCGCTTACACGCCAATGCAGCGTATCGGTGAGCCAGAAGAGATTGCTGGTGCTGCGGTATTCCTCGCTTCCAAAGCCGGATCTTACATGAACGGCCAGATGATGGTGATTGATGGCGGCCAGACGATCACCTGATCACCCGCCCGAATTCAAATTTACGAAACCGGCGCCTTTATCGCGCCGGTTTCTTTTTTATCGGCGCTTTCCAATCGCGGATTCACCGGGGCGCGGTTGTAATTACGAATACCATCCTCATTTCTGGCGTAATCTCTGCACGGCTCATCGCCGTCGGATAAGTGAAGAAGGCGCCGCACAAACAGGATAAATCTTGTTTTTTGCCCCTTGACGGTAACTCCCCCTGTTCTTAATTGCCCCTCTGTTAGCACTCTCCCCCGGTGAGTGCTAAACAGGCAAAACTCTTTGTATCAACCCAATCTGGAGAGAGGGCATTCAATGAAATTCCGTCCGCTTCACGACCGCGTGCTTGTACGCCGCGTACAGGAAGAAGAAAAAACCAAAGGCGGGATCATCATTCCCGATACGGCGAAAGAAAAGCCACAGGAAGGTGAAGTTGTTGCAGTTGGCACAGGCGTGCGCGGCGACGACGGTTCCCTCGTAGCGCTCGACGTCAAAGCTGGCGACCGCGTCCTGTTCGGCAAATGGTCTGGCACAGAAGTCAACGTTGGTGGGGAAGAGCTCCTCATCATGAAAGAGTCCGACATTCTGGGCGTTGTTGAAGCGTAAGCTTCACCGCACTGGTCGTTTTTTAAATTCATTCTGAACAAGGAAAATACACATGGCTGCTAAGGATGTGAAATTCTCCGCTGACGCTCGCGAACGTATGATGAAGGGCGTCGACGTCCTCGCGAACGCGGTAAAGGTAACACTCGGCCCTAAAGGTCGTAACGTTGTTATCGAAAAATCTTTCGGTGCTCCGCGCACAACGAAAGACGGCGTAACAGTCGCGAAAGAAATCGAACTGGAAGACAAGTTCCAGAACATGGGCGCTCAGATGCTTCGCGAAGTTGCATCTAAAGCTAACGACGTTGCTGGTGACGGTACAACAACTGCTACAGTTCTCGCTCAGGCTATCGTTCGCGAAGGCATGAAGCGCGTTGCTGCCGGCATGAACCCGATGGACCTGCGTCGCGGCGTTGAAAAAGCTGTTGCTGAAGTCGTCAACACAATCAAATCTTCTGCTAAGCCGGTCGACACATCTGAGCAAATCGCTCAGGTCGGTACGATCTCTGCAAACGGCGAGCGCGAAATTGGCGACATGATTGCGAAAGCAATGGAAAAAGTCGGCAACGAAGGCGTGATCACGGTCGAAGAGGCGAAGAGCCTCGATACGGAACTCGACGTCGTCGAGGGCATGCAGTTCGACCGCGGCTACCTCTCGCCGTACTTCATCACCAACCCGGAAAAGATGATCGCCGAACTCGAGGATCCCTACATCTTGATCCATGAGTCGAAGCTTTCCGGCCTGCAGCCGATGCTGCCGTTGTTGGAAGCTGTCGTTCAAAGCGGCCGCCCGCTTCTCGTCCTCGCCGAGGACGTCGAAGGCGAAGCGCTCGCGACGTTGGTCGTCAACCGCCTGCGTGGCGGCTTGAAGGTCGCCGCCGTCAAGGCGCCGGGCTTCGGCGATCGCCGGAAGGCCATGCTGCAGGACATCGCTGTCTTGACCGGTGGTCAGGTTGTTTCGGAAGACCTCGGCATCAAGCTCGAGAACGTCACCATCGACATGCTGGGCCGCGCCAAGCGCGTGTCCATCGATAAGGACAACACGACCATTATCGACGGCGCCGGCAAGAAGAAGGACATCGACGGTCGGGTCAACCAGATCCGCGCTCAGATCGAAGAAACCAGCTCCGACTACGATCGCGAGAAACTGCAAGAGCGTCTGGCGAAACTCGCCGGCGGTGTTGCGGTGATCCGTGTCGGTGGTGCGACCGAGATCGAAGTGAAAGAGCGTAAAGACCGCGTCGAAGACGCCATGAACTCGACACGCGCTGCGGTCGAGGAAGGCATCGTCCCGGGTGGCGGTTCCGCGCTGCTCAAGGCGGTCAAGGCGCTCGATAAAGTCAATCCGGACAACGACGATCAGCGTGTCGGTGTCGAGATCGTGCGTCGCGCGATTATCGTCCCGGTCAAGCAGATTGCCGAGAACGCCGGTGCCGACGGTTCGATCATCGCCGGCAAGCTCTCCGAGAGCAACGACAAGAACTACGGCTTCGACGCGCAGTCGGGCAAGTTCGTCGACATGATCAAGTCCGGTATCATCGATCCGGCCAAGGTCGTGCGGACGGCTCTGCAAGACGCGGCCTCCGTTGCCGGTCTCCTCATCACCACCGAAGCGATGGTGGCCGAGAAGCCGGACGACAAGGCGGCTATGCCCGCGATGCCGGGTGGCGACATGGGCGGCATGGGAATGGGCATGTAATCCCACCCCGACCGATCCTAGTTTACGGAATGGGCCG
>PBNO01000016.1 GCA_002723155.1 Ponticaulis sp.
CACCGGCCACTCACGAGGCCCGTCCGCGCGACCCCCGCGGGCGGGCCTTTTTACTGCCGTCTGCTCCTGCGCCCCGAAACCGCCAGCGAAGGAAAAGGGGGTGGGGTTGCCGCAGACCAGTGGAGGAGCCAGACCATGCCCCAGCAACCCAGGACGCAGCGCCTGCCGAACTTCATCATCATCGGGCGAATCCGCGACGGCGAACTCGATTGCATCTCCGCGATCAACGGGGCGCCGATCGCCGACCCCCAAATATGGAACACGCTGCTGGTCGAGACCCATCGCTGCCTCTCGATCGCCGTTGGCGAAGAGCTGACGGTGTGGAGCGTGCACGATATCAACGCCGTGCTGCTGCCTGACGCCAACGCCATCGGCTTTGCCGCACGTATCGATCTTGCCGAGATTGCTTGAAAATCCGGACAATCCGGATTATACGGATTGTTATCCGCACGACGGTAATGACGACGACGATGACGGGCGTGACCCGCTGGTAACTTGGCGATGATGATGGCGGAGACGAACATGAAACAAGCTTACGGAGAAACCGTCACCACGACCGCTTTCTCGAAGAAGGTCGGCTACTATTACGACGAGGCGATCCGCAGATCCATCGGTCTCGAGCGCCACGGAGAGGTCCGCGTCGTCATGGTGCCGGTCGACGAGTACAATTCGCTTCGAAAGCTGTTCGCGCGTGCCCTGCAATCGGAGCAGCTGAAGGATGTCATCGGAGAAATCACCACCGCGCCGCCGGCGTTCCACCCTGACGCCCCGGACAGCTACGAAGACGAACCCCACGCCGGCGCCGAGCGCCCCCGCCAATCCCGCAAGCGGGCAGAACGCGAGACCGCGACCGCCTGAACCCGGCGCCATCATCGATTACGGCTATCTCTGGGCCCGCGAAGACGCGAAGGGGCAGGAGAACGCCACGAAGACGCGCCCGTGCTACATCTACGGCGTCAAGCCCATCGACGGGCTCTACATCGTCTCCGTCATGGCCATATCGAGCTCGTCGACCGGCGCACGCGTGCCCGTTCATCCACGCGAACGAGCAGCGCTGGGGCTTCCGGACGACTGCGACGTCGTGATCGAGGAAATGAACGTGTTCCAGTGGTCGGGTCCCGACATCGTCCCACAATCGGACGGATCCCTGATGCGGGCAAACCCCGCATCGAGGAAGCTGACCACGGCAATCGGCGCCGCCATGGTCGGCCGAACCCCGACTATCGTTTTCCGGTCTCCCTGACACGCGCAGCGGGGAGCACGCCAACGGCGTGAATCGTCCGGTTGCGCGGGACGCCCGCCTGCCCGGGCGGAAATGCCTCGCGACGAACGTGGAAGGCGAGGGATCGTAGCGGCAGGAATCTTGCCACCGGCCACTCCCGAAAACAGAGTCCGCACTACGCAGCGCGACCGATCCAGCTTCCGCAGGCAATCGCTACGGCGTCACCTCCGGGACAGTGTTCAGCACTTCAGGGCCCCTCAACGCCAAGTGCATGTCCGCCGTCCAGTGCCCCTGCCCCTCCGGTCGGGCTTAGGGCCAACCTGCGAAAATACGAGCCGTGTTGCTCGCTTCGCGAGCTGCCCGCTCCACCTCGATTTTCGAGGTTTCCCGCGCACGAATGCGCGGTGTCCCATCCCTCCCTCCAGGGCTCGATAAGGGCACCGGCGGACAAGCCGTCGGCTCAGAAGGAGGCTTTTGAAATGAACATCGTCAACCTCGTCGGCCGACTGGCCAAGGACCCGATCGCCCGCGACGGCAGCAAGACCAAGGTCACCGAGCTGCTCCTGGTCACCGAACGCCCCGTCATCCGCGACGGCCGCGTCCAGAAGGATCCGGAAACCGGCTACACGAAAACCGACGCCGAGTTCCACAAGATCATCGTCTTCAACGGCATGGGTCTTCCGCTCCGCGACCACAAGGCGAAGGGCGACCAGCTCGCGGTCACCGGACGCATTCACTACACCCGCTGGCAGGATGCCGACGGCAACGACCGCTACGGCTGCGAGATCATCGCCGAGAACGTCGAGTTCCTCTGACCGACCCCGATCGGGCGGCGCGCAAGCGCCGCCCTTTCACCATCTCACCCAGGAGAATTGCCATGAAGGACTTCGGCCTCTTCGCCGAGCGAGACGCCGCACGCGCGGAACGCAAGCTCAGCGAACTCAACCGCTTCGCTGCCCGGCGCGAAATCATGCTCGAGACCATCGACCTCGACGCCCTCGACCGGAACGCCGCATTTGAGATCCTCGAAGCAGATGAAGACCTGGCAGAGACGCTCGCCTTCGGGCCAATCTACGTCCATCATCTCGCGACGCTCGAGGCACAACGCGTCGAGATCGCGGCGACGCTAGCGCGGGCTGCTTGAGAGGAGGAAATATCCTCAGCCATTCTCTTGGCTCATCCGCGGATTACCGGCGACGGCCACTGAGCCAGAACCTACGCCAGCGAGCGTCATCCGAACTCGACTTGAGCAAGGACAACTCCTGACGGGACTTCCGTGCTCTTATCGGCCAACGCCACGCCCGGAAACCATCACGACAAACAGCATCAACCAGTATATCGTCGGGAACAGAAAAATACTGCCGCAGATCTACTTCGATAGCTCTCTGCTCCTGTTGTGCCCAGTCAGGCTCAGCGCATCCATCCGTCCACGGAAGACGAAGTAGAACGGCAATCGGCGCACGTCTGAATTCCGAAGTAGACCCCGGACGCGCACGCTGAAACGACATGTCGAATGCCAAGCTTAAAGGCAAATACGATGGACACCTGACGAAACGCTCGACCCTCACCAATTGCCCGCTGACACGATGATCGACAACGTGAGGAAGCAGCAACTCTTTGCTGGGCAAGATCCGCTTAAAGAATTCCGCTGCTTGCAAAGAGAGCCATTGCCGCTTCGAACAATGGACGGGCCCTGGACGATGCGCGAAATGCCACTCTCGCTCTTCTCCTTGCTTCGCCGAGAGGTTCTCTTCGCAACAGGCGCAAACGCAGTTACAATCGAAACCCCTGCGTACATTTTCGATACTCACGATCTGACGCTCTGCATTCAACGCAACTCGCATCAGCGGCGACCCATCCGACCAGCGGCGCTGACCAATCGCAAAGCCCAATGAGTTTGTTTCGCGGGTCCTCATCATGCATGAATATGCCCGCTGACATAAGCCAACAAGCGTTGTGAGAAAAAGGGAAATCGAGGAATATTGTTACCGCCTCCCGGCCTTTTGCCGGGACCGCGCTCTACTACGCTAGGCTCCTGCCAGCTCCTCGCCTTCGCTCGATCGCTGTCTGCGTCGCCAAGCTACGCCGAACCCGGCAAGCCGGTTTCGGCCCATCCGGGTGACGATCGCGTGGCGGGATAGCCGCGCACCGCGCTATCGCGCTGCGGCCTGAAGAGCGGGGCTGACTGCATCGGCTCGACCTCCGGCCGACAAGGTCTTGGCTGACGCATGGCTGGCAGATTCACCGCATCCCTTCAGCGGAGCGCCAGCCTTCGGTCGGGCCTCCGCCTTTTTCATTGGCCCCGCGGGCTCTCGGTCCCGCCGCTCGCGTCCGGGCGGCCGCGCGAGGGCAACGACCCTTGGCGTTGCCGCGCGCGCGAGACGCACCGGCCTGTCTAGCCGCGGCTCCTGCGGGAGCCCGATGGGTGTGAAGAAAAGAAGAGGGGAGAGGGGAGGGTGGGTTTGATTGCATCCTCGTGTGATGGGGTCCGAAGGATACTTGCGGCAAAGATCCGGTCAAGGATCTGCGGTCCCCCCAATTTTTTCCCGGCTTTTGTCTGCTTGCAGCAGACGGGAAAAAATCGGCTCCCCCGCAGCCCGTAGGCGTTAACCGGGGTCCGGCCCTGACGTGCCGGCTTCCCGGTTAACGTCCCTGACCTCGTTTGCCCGCTGCGCACCATTGGACCCGTCATCACGAGATGACGCGATCAAACCAATGGAGGCTTCCAATGCAGACTTTCAACTCTTTCGCCGATCTCGCCAACGCCCGGATCGAGCTGGCCGACAGCCGCGGCCCGGTGACCGAAGCATACGACGGCGCGTTCCTCGAGCACAGCGACATGGCGAAGCTCAGCGTGGTCGACGAACCGATCACCGCCGACATGCCCGACGCCGACATGGCGAGGCGCGCCGTGGAGATGGCGATCGGAACGATCTTCGACGTCCTGAAGGACACCCGCATGGAGGAATTCGCCCAGCAGCTCGCCTGGGGGATGGTCAACTCCTTCCACATGACCGCCCGCCTGGTCGAAGGACGCGAGGACGATGCGGCGAAGAAGCTCGGAGAACTTGCCCGTCACTTCGATCCTTCCGAAATCTACGCCGTCGAACTCGAAGAGACCCAGCTTCTCGTCCAGACGCTGCAGGGGTGCCGCGAAGCGCTGGAAGCGATGCGCGACCATGCCTCGGACGTCTACCGGGTCGAGACCGGGCGACCGTTCACTGCCACACGCGGATCGCAGGTCAGCAAGAACGGCGTCACCGCCTCGCAGATCCAGGCACGCGACTTCCTCGCAGCCCGGGCGAAGGATCGCAGGGCCCAGTTCCAGCCCGAAGGGCCGCTTGTGGTGGTCTCGGGCGGCATGAAGGACTGGCACGACTTCGAGATGATCTGGGACATCCTCGACGACATCAAGGAGCGCGTCCCCAACATGGTCCTCGGCACGACCGGAATGCGCAAGGGTGTCGACGCGATGGCGAACGCATGGGCCCAGAAGAACGGCGTGCAGACGATCCTCTTCATGCCCGACCGGCGGCACGGCAACCGCGCACCGTTCCTGCGCAACGAGAACATGGTCAAGCTCGGGCCGGTGGAAGCGATCATCGGCGAAGGTTCGGGCATCCAGTCGAACCTCGCACAACGGCTGCGGCAGGCAGGCGTGCCGGTTCACATCCGCCGGATCGCCGATCAGCGGCAGCAGAAGGTCGGCGCGTCCACCTTCGGGTGAGCGCCTCTCGGGAGGCTCCGGCATACGCCGGGGCCTCCCTTTCCTTTTCGTCTCGGCAAGACGGGCTCGGGGGGCATCGAGCCCCCGTCGCCCGTACCGGGAACATGGAGTGGTCGTCTCTCGTGTCGTCCCAGTCTGGTGCGGCATTCCTGCGCCCGTCAAGGATCGGCGGTCCCCCCAATTTGCTGCGCAAATCGGCTCCCCCGCCGCCCGCTGGCGCGGCGTTGCTGCGCAACGTCCCTGACCGGCTTGACCCGCGCACCCGATGGGAACTCCCACCGAACAATGGAGGTTATCATGGGTGTCCAAGTCGAATTGTTCAAAGCGCTCCGGTCTGTTAAGATCGGCAATGACGAAGCATCAAAAGTCGTCGAAGAACTGGAAGGTCACATCGCCGTGAAGATCACCGAAGCCAATAAGGAACTCGTCGGCGAGCTCAAAAGCCAGCGTTGGGTTCTCGGTTTCCTGCTCATCGTCACAACGATCTCCGCGGGCCTTGGCGGCTACGTCGCCTTCATCCTGAAATAGAGCAAGGGGCTTCGGCCCCTTTTTTGCTCGCCTCCCACTTCTGCACCGGCGTGCCTCCGCTCGACCTGGCATTGGCGACTTCGCGCCTCGCCGGTCTCGCAGGGCACGCCTCCGATACCGAATGAGGCAATGCCGGGAGCGGCCGTCGTCGGCCGCAGCGATCCGCACGACCTGCGCCCGGGGCGCCGGCAGTCCCTTGCTCGCCTGGCGGACATGCGTCCGCCTCGGCATCGACGGTCTGCCATGCGCCCTGCCCGGTGCAGGATTGCTCGCCCTTGCATCGGCGCCTTCGCGCCTCGCGGTCATCGCCCCTGCACCTGCTGCAGAGAGGATCGAGACCCCGAAGCGGCCGTCGTCGGCCGCGGTCTGACCGAACCGTGGGGCGCGGGCCGCGGCGGTCCCTTGCTTGCTGGCGAACATCCGTTCGCCGGCGCATCGCGCGGTCCGCCTTGGCCACACCGTGAAACGTGACCGTCACGGCGACAAGGCTCGCTGGCGAACATCCGTTCGCCCGCGCATCGCCGGCTTTCCTTCTCGGAACGCGGCCCCTTGCCGGAGCGGGCCTGCGCCCGCTGAATGCCGAGGGCAGTGCCAGACCGCCGCCCTTTCGCCGCGAGGCACCGTCGCGCATCAAAGGGGAGGGGGAGGGGAGTGACGAGCCATCATAGGAGGCAAAGATGCTCGTCACCTTCCGCGTCAAGGACACGCACACCACGCTGCAATCGCGGCCTGCCGAAATCACCGCGCTCGAGCTCGCCGCGCTGACGCGCCGGCTCCACTCTAGCAACGCCACGCTGGACGTGGACGAGGGCGAATTCGGGGTGGCACCGCTGAACTTCGAGATCAACGCCAACGCCATGTCGATGGCCTCCTTCACCGCCTGCTTCGACCACCGTGCGGACATCATCGAGATCGTCGAGGAAGCCCAGTTCCTCGGGCGCACGCTGCGCGTGACACACCTCGGCAGGCTGTCCCCGATCACGATCGAGGTCTCCGAGCATATCGCGCTTGCGCGTGACCTCATGATGGGGCCCGACCTTGCCGCCAAGCTGCTCTTTGCGCTTGGACGCGACAATGCTGAGAACGGAGAGATTGCACTCGAAAGCTTGCGCGAACTGCTGCAGGAGCCGCGCATCTACGATGCCTTCGCCGCGGCGAAGATCGCACCGCTGTACGACTCCCTTACCTACCTCGCGTTCACCGATTGCGGCGAGCAGGCACCGGTGCTGGAATGGGCACAGTGAAAGCGCCCACGACACCGGCGGCGACACCGCGTCCACGGATCCGGATGCGCTGCCCGCATTGCGGTTCGGAAGCCATCTGCAAGGACGCCTGGGCAGCATGGGACGAGACGAACCAGCGCTGGGAGCTGGGCGGCGTCTACGACAGCGAGACCTGCATCGGATGCGAGCGTGATGGCGATGAAATGTTCGAGCGCACCGACATCGCCACCGGCCTAAAGGTCGGGTCCGCGATCGATCAAGGGATGCCCGTCAACTGCGCAAGCGGACAAGGTCACACCATGCAGCCGCACCCTGTCACCGGTGCGCCATATTGCACCGCCTGTTGCCCTTTACAGGACGACAGGGTCCCAACCAAGATCGCATCGACCGGCGACTAGCCTCCCGCCGGATCGGTGACACGGGGAAGGGTGCCCGGCCACGTGCCGCGGCACCCTTTTTCGTGCAGGGAATCGCGTGGGCCTGGCGGACAATGGCAAAGCCTCGACCATGCGGTGCAGACTGGACTTCCGCCTCCCGCCGATGGCCCGTCCGCCACCATCGCCATGAGCACTCCGGCCATGCACGGGTCAATGAAAAATGGACCGACCGTGAAGCCGCAAGCGGCTTCCGCACCACTCCATCAATTTTTCATCAAGCCTCCGCTTCGCTCCGGTGACCCGCGCAGCTCCGGAGCGCTGGTTCATGGCATGGCGGACGAGCCGCCAACGACAGGAGGCTACCATGTGCTACACCACGGAAACGATCGAAGCTGACACCACTGTCATCCGCGAGATCAACAGCGACACGATCGCGCTCGACGAAAAGACGCTCGAAGCGGAACGCCGTTCCTACCACACATTCTTCGACGTCCACGTGGTCCAGACCGAAGACGGCTACATCCTCATCGAGGAAGGCGATTACGGCGAGATTCCGATGCACCTCATCGACGACATCGTCTACACCGCTACCGGCAAAATGGACGACGAATACTGACCCGGCTTCGGGCGGCGCAGCGCGCCGCCCTCAGGCACCCTGGCCAGGTGCCTTCGGCGCGATCTTTTCGAGCGCTTCGATGGCGCCCTTCGGCTTCACCTTTACCGCTAGGTCGAGCAGCCTGATCGCACGCTCGTAGCCAACTTTTTTCACGAGCCTTGCGACCTCCTTTTCAGCCTCTTCCTTCTCCATCTCGGCAAGCCTCTTCCGGCGATCAGCCAGATCCTGTTCGGCTGCTTCGAGGGCCGCGCGTTCGCGCTCCACTTTCGACACCATTTTATCGCTCCTTGCGTCTCGTTCCGATCGCCGTTTGATGGACCAAACGGCGATCGGATTCGAGACGTTTTTTTGCCTGATGCTTTTGCGTCTTCTGTTGATGGTGACGGAAAGGTCTGGGCCATCCTTCGCGGCCTTCAGCCGCTCAGGACCGCGCTCTATTTCGCTAGGTTCCTCGCTGCCCTGGCTACGCTAGGGCAGCTTCGTCACCAAGCTCCACCGAGCCGGCCTTGCAGTCCGTCTCGGCCCTGCGGGTGACGATCGACGTGGCGCGCTTCACGCGCCACTCTTGTCCGCCCGAGGATCAGCAGCTCCGCATCGTGGAGCACAGTCTGCTTGACGCTTGCGGCCGTTCGGCCGCCGCTCACCGCTGGAAATCCAGCTCCTCTACGAATCCCCAAGAAGGGACAGGCAGGGACAGGACCACCAGTCCCTGATTTTAGCACACCGAATGCGGCTGCGCCGCGGCCTTCTGCATCGAAGATGTGTCGTCAATTCAGTAGCTTAGAGCCAACCTGCCCGCTTTCTACGGAACTGCAGCCCGGTGCATCCATCTGCGGCTTGATACGAACGCAAGAGATATCAGCAAGTTAGAACTGCAGCGCGCTGCATCCGTAAAAAGCCTTTCTTTTCCGCTGCAGCCGGATATACTGGCGGTCGCGATAACCGGACCATGCATAACTCAGGTGAGTTTGCATGGAACGAAAACTACAAAGCGTCGGCGTGACGCTCAGTCCTCAAATGGTCGACAAACTCGACCATTTGGCTTCGAGCAGGGGAGTATCCCGCTCCGAGGCTATTCGGGTTTCGCTGGAACTTGGTGTTCCTCTCCTACACCTTGGCATTGCGATCAACGGCCAACGCGCGCTGACGATCCTCGAGCATACTCAGCTCGCGCTCTCACTACTCGTCCAAAAACAATACCCCGAAGACAGCGACGAACTCATCGAGATCGCCATGCGCAACGTGCGAGAGCACCATGCGTGAGGACATCCGCTTCAGCAAGCGAGCGGCGACGCTGACGCACGACTCTGCACGTGGAAAGGTGAAGCGAAACGCGGGCAACTTCACCCGTGGATCGCAGCTCTTCCACCACGAGGTTTTGATGACCTGGGCGGGCGTCAAGCTGCCGCTCTATACGTGGCTCGCAACCACTATCGTACTGCTGTTCGCGCTCGGGTTCTTCACCTTCGAAAACCACGAGGTTCATCTCGTCATTATGCGGGGTCTGGCAACCCTATGGAACTGGGTCTCGCTTAACCCTGAAAAGGCCGTCAATCTCACGCTTCCAAATGGCCAGATCGTGCAGGGACACATGGCCATGGTGCCCTATCATCCTGCCGTCCAGGCAGCATGGGCAACGGCCGTCCGCGTCACCGTTTCCTCGATGCTAGGAGCAGCATTCATCTGCGTCCCGCTTACGGTATGGTTCGTCGACTTTTCGCGCCGCCGCGGATCCGCAATCCTGACCGAAAGACATGAGCGAGGCGCGGTCATGGTCGACCGGCAAACCCTCGCCGACGCGATCCGTGCCCACAACTGGCGCGAGCATGAGAAAGAATGCCTTTCGCGCAAGCCCGCCGAAGATCCGAGAGCCGTCCTCAAAGAGAACCTAAAGAGCCGCGTCCGGCGCGGAATTCATCACCCCTACATGCTTGCCGGACTGCCCGTCCCATGGCGCCTCGAACAGAGCCACGCGATGTTCATCGGCACGACCGGCGCAGGTAAGACGACAGAGCTCAAGAAGCTCGTCACGCAGGCCCGCGCTCGGGGCCATCGCTGTGTCATTTTCGACCTCACCGGGACCTTCGTCGAGAACTTCTTCAACGCGGAAACCGACGTCATCCTGAACCCGATGGATCGCCGCTGCGAACCGTGGTCGATCTTCAACGATTGCGACAACTACGCGGAGTTCATGAGCGCGGCCACCGCTCTCGTGCCGAGCGGCCAGAATGTCGAGGACGATTTCTGGCAAAAGTCAGCCCGTACTCTGATGGTCGAAATGTGCGTCAAGCTGGTCCAGATGGGTGTGCGCACCAATGGTGGGCTCGCCTATTATCTGATGCAATCCGACCTCAAGACGATCCACGCGCAGCTCGAGGGAACGGTTGCGGGCCCGATGATGTCACCGTCGGCTGCGAAGATGGCGGAATCGATCCGCACCACCTTTATCGCGAATGCGAACGCGTTCCGCTTTCTGCCAGACCCGAAGCCCGCAGAGGAAGGCTTCTCGATCAAGCGCTGGATGACCACTGACGTGAAGGAGGGGTCGATCCTGTTCATCACCTCCACACATCCCGATCTCACCCTCAATCGACCGCTGCTGACGCTCTGGATGGACCTCGCGGTCAACGCTTTGCTCCAGATGGGCCGGAGCCGGTCGCTGCGTACCTGGTTCCTAATCGACGAAGTCCATGCGCTCCATCGGCTGCCGGCGATCGATCACGGTCTCCAGACCGCGCGAGCGTTCGGCGGTGCTTTCGTTCTGGGGATGCACTCCTTCGACAAGCTCGAGGAGACCTACGGGGAGCACGGGGCGACCAATCTCGCCTCTCTGGCGGGGACCAAGCTAATCCTCAAGACGGCCGACCCGGAGACCTCGCGCCGCTGCTCCGAATTCATCGGCAACCGGCAGGTCCGGCAGATGGATGAGGCCTACTCCTATGGCTACAACAACAGACGCGACGCCTCGACCATCACGCCGCGCACCAATGTCGAAGAGCTGGTGATGCCGGACGACATCGGAAACCTGCCGAGTATGCACGGCTTCATCAAGTTTCCGGACGGGTTTCCCGCCGCGCGAATCCGCTTGTCGTGGAAGGACTATCCCGTCTGCGCCGAAGGTTTCCAGCGCGTCACCGACATGCGCGCGGCCGAATATATCCCGAGCAACGAGGAAACCGCGGAAATGGGTGTCGAGGGGCGCGAGGGGGATGGGCCGCTCTTCCAGCCTACCGAGAGCCGCGAAGAAGCCAATCTCGAGCTGAGCGAGGCGGAGCGTGAAGCCGAGAGGTTGCGCGAACAGGTGGAGGGATCACTCGCTCGCCAGACGGAGGAGGCGCGTTCCCAGATCGACAAGACGAATATCATGAAAGAGGCAGAGGAAGCTGCCAGTGAACAGCGAGATCCGAAAGAGACTCTCACTTGGAAACCTTCGGGTCAGCGGGATCAGCGAGAGCGTCAACGCTATGCGCAACGCGATGTCGAGGAACGCGCTGCGCACGGGAAGCACGGACAAGATGCCCTTCGCGACCAGCGCGCACGAGCGGACAATCAGGAGAGCGAGCTGGCCCGCGAGAACATGCGCGGCTTCGGCGCCGAAAAAGTGCAGCGCGACGATCACGGGATCGACGACGACCAGGAGATGAGCCGGTGAGCCGCCTGTTTACGATCAGCCATATCGACCCGAAGAACAAAGCCGAGATCGGCCGACGGCTGAAGGCTGTCAGGAAAACCGTCGGCGAGGTCGGTGAAACCTTTGCCCAGGCGATCGGGACCTTTCAGGCATCATTGTCGGGATACGAGAATGGCAAGAACGCCGTTCCGATCCGGATCGTCCTGTGCCTGTGCGAAACGTATCGCGTCGACGCGAACTGGTTGCTGCTCGGCAGGGGTCAAATGTTCCGCGTTGTGCGGCAGGCGGAGGCGGCCTGATATGCTCTCGGTCGCATCGGTTTCCTCGGCAGGGGGCGCGGCGAACTACTTCGCGAAAGACGACTACTATGTCGGCGATGGTCCCGCGGAACTGAGCGAATGGGGCGGGAAGGGGGCCGAAGTCCTCGGTCTGAGCGGGCCCGTCAGCAAGGAGGACTTCGAAAAGGTCCTCGACGGCAAACTGCCCGATGGCACGGTCGTCAACGGTCACGAGAAGCGGCAAAGCGGGACCGATCTCACCTTCTCAATGCCGAAATCGGCCAGCCTCCTCGCCCAGCTCGGAGGGGACCAGCGCATCCTCGCGGCGCAGCACGACGCCGTCAAAGCGACGATGGCGTATCTGGAAAAGCGTTTCGCGGAGACGCGCGACTATTCGCGCAATTCGAAGGGTGAGCCGGTCATCACAGGCAAACTCGTCTATGCCCTCTTCCAGCACGATACGAGTCGCAAGCTCGATCCCCAGAACCATACACACGCCGTCATCGCGGCACTCACCCAGACCAAGGACGGCAAGTGGCAGGCGCTCCACAATGTGGAGATCTGGAAGAACAACTCGGTTCTGGGCTCGATCTACAACGCCGCCCTGCGCACTGGCCTCGAAAAGCTCGGCTACCAGACGGAGCTCACCGGCAAGCACGGGCAGTTCGAGATCAAGGGCGTCTCTCGCGAGGTCATCGAAGCATTCAGCCAGCGCCGTCAGGACATCTTGGCCGAAGCAAATCGACGCGGTACCGGCATAAACGAGACCGAAGAACTCCGGAAGATCACTAAGACAACGCGCGACCCAAAGCTGAACGCCGACGACAAGCAGGCGCTCCGCGCCGAATGGGCAGAGCGCGCAAGGGGCCTGGGTTTCGATGCCAAGGCGATCGTCGACCAGGCGCGGGCCCGGGCCAATGATGGACGGGAAACGCCGCTGGGCACGCCAGAGCGGGTTCAGACAGCGCTTGGGGAGCTCCGGGAAACGGCGAAGGTCTACACGCGCCCTGCAGATGAACTGACCACCAACGGCCTCAGGCGGGTAACGCTGACCCCGACCCAATTGCGGACCGAGATGGCCACCGCGTCCGCCGTTCGCGTCATAGGCGAGCGCGAGACGTCATGGACCCGGGGCGAACTGGTCAAGACGGCACTCGATCTCGGCCTCAAGGGCGTAACCGCTGAAGGCGTCGAAGCCCGGATGGATGCCCTCATCGCAAGCGGTCGTATGCTCGAAGGCGAAAGCACGCGTCTCGACAAGGCGGTCGACAAGTACACAACCCCCGAACACGCCGCGATCGAGCGGGCCGCCCTCGCCAACGTGGCTTCCGGTAAGGGGCAAAGCCCCGGCATGATAGACGCCGGAGAGGCACCGGCTCGGCTACGAGAGGTCGCAGGTCCGCATGAGCTCAATGCCGAGCAAATCGCGGCCGGAGTCCTCGCGCTGTCGAGCGACGATCGCACCGTCGTCATCCAGGGCGTCGCCGGCGCGGGCAAGACCACGCTCATCTCCGCGATCGCCAGCGTCGCCCACCAGGAGGGCCGCGAAGTCATCGGTCTCGCTTTCGCGAACAAGATGGTCAACGACCTCCGGAACGACACCGAACTCCGCAAGCCCGGGGGCGAGCTCGTCCAGGGCGGCATCGAGGCGAAGACGGTCTCATCCTTCGTCAACCAGCACCTGCGCGCAGCGCTTCATGGCTCAGGACCTGCATTCGAAGCATCGCGCGCGGCGCTGCAGGGCAGGGTCCTCGTGCTCGACGAAGCCTCGCTGGTTGCGAACAAGCCGATGAACGATGTCCTGACGATCGCGAACCGGCTCGGCGTCGAAAAACTCGTCATGATCGGCGATAAGGCACAGCTGCAGCCGATCGAGGCGGGCAAGAGCTTCTCGCTGATTCAGTCCGATGGACCAGCCATGGCGCGTCTCGACACCAGCCTCCGCCAGCGCACCGACCATATGAAGGAGGCGGCGGGGCTCGCCCGGGCAGGCAAGTTCCGCGAAAGCTTCGCCTCGCTGGGCGACAAGGTGGCCGAGGCGGGCAAGGATCATCTCGCGGTCACAGCCAAAACCTGGCTCGATCTTTCGCCGGAGGATCGCGAGCGCACCGCGATCTACTCCTCCGGTCGCGATGCACGGATGTCGCTCAACCGGATGGTCCAGGACGGGCTGCGCGCCGAGGGTGTGTTGAAGGGTGAGGGGATCGAGCTGACCACGCTGCGGCCGGCTCACGCGACCCGTGAGGAGCTCCGGTACACTGCGACCTATGCGAAGGGCCAGATGCTCGAGGTTACGCGCCACAACGCCCCTGGCGGGCTTCCGAGGGGCCGCTACGACGTCGAGGGTCTCGACGACAAGGGCAGGGTGCTGCTGCGCGACGAGAACGGCAAGCTGAAGCGCTTCGATCCGACCCGGATCGATCCCGCCGACAAGCGCGATGCCTTGCGTCTTTCGGAGAAGACCAAGGAAACCATTCACGAAGGCGACAAGATCCGCTGGACCGAGAAGGACGACGCCCGGAAACTGATGAAATCCGAGGAGGCGAAGATCCTCGCCATCAAGGACGGCACGGTCACGGTCGAAAACCGGCACGGCGAGACGGTCGAGCTCAAGCAGAACGACAAGATGCTCGAACGCATGGGGCTCGCCTACGCGATCAACATGCACCAGGCGCAGGGCGACACACGCGACATGGCGATCGGCGAGATGCACTCATCCGCGCGTCATCTCTCGAACCAGCGTCTCGCGCTCGTGATGATGACCCGCGTGCGCGACGACATCACGATCGTCACCAATGACAAGGACCGCCTGCTTTCCCAGATCGACCGGAACCCGGGCGACAAGAGCAGCGCGCTCGAGACCTTGGGCGAGAAGCGTCTCGACGGCCCCGTCCAGGAGCGCAGCCAGACCGACTTCAACCCGCGCATCCCAGAGCACCTGCTTCCTGCAGGCGCGAAGGAAGAGCCGCTTCCCGCGGTCGACAAGGACAGCTTGCGCGCCGTCCCGCAGATCGACCTCCCCGAACGAACCATCGAACGCAGCCGATAGGAGGAACGCCATGTACGCCAAGGAAAATTACATCGGGAAAGCAGAGCCGGGCGACAGCCTGGCCCAGATCCTCGCCCACCGGCCGACCATGCACAATTTCTCGGTCGCCACCGGCCTCGAGCCGGTGGCGAAGAAGCTGGAGGGGGACACGTATTTTGTGTGCGACCTCCAGGTTCACGGGGTCCAGGGCTGCGCGGACCTGCGCAACGACATCGCCCGGGAGCATTTTGCGGCCGAGGTGATCGCGCTCGGCCTCGCCCTGTTCGTCGCCGTCATCGTCGGCTCCATCGCGGTGGGTTTCGTCAGCCTGGTGACGAAGCTCGCAAAGCCGGTCGGCGAGCACCGCGTCTACGCGCTGTTCCCCCGGCGGGTGAGCCAATTCTGGAAAGGCAGGACCACATGAACAACGTTTTCACGGGCCCGTGGGGCCTGTTCAACGCGACACAGCAGGAACTGGTCGAGATTGCCGTAATGATCGGGGTCTCGATCGCCCTCACGATCTTCATCCACTGGCGCACGCCCTTCTCGGCAGGGGAGGCCTAAGGGATGGACGGACAATATCTGGTTTATGCCATTGTCGCCGGCGCGCTGCTCGCCGCGATCGCGCTCCTGCAGACAATCTCGCGCGGCGAGCTCTCGCGCCTCAAGGTCCAGCCCAAGCCGCTCATGACGCCGCCGGAACGGCGCGTCTGCCTGATGATCGAGCGCGCGCTGCCCGGTGCCCGCATTCATGCGCAGGTTTCGATGGGGGCCATCATGAACCCGGCCAAGGGCCTGTCGAAATCGGAGTGGTGGACCACCTTCAACAAGTTCAGCTCAAAGCGCGTCGACTTCGTGGCCGAGGATCCGGAGACCGGACAGATCATCCTCCTCGTCGAGCTCGACGACAGAAGCCACAAGGCGCTGCGCGACAAGGATCGCGACGAACTCACGCGCCACGCCGGTTACACCACTGTGCGCCTGCCTGCGGGCGAGCGACCCACCCAGCAGAGCGTCACCGCCCGGATCGAGGCGGCGCTCGGCCTTCCCGCACCCCTGCCCGGACAGCGTTTGTCCGCGCCCATCAGAGCCTGAAGGAGGATACGTCATGGCTTACGATTACGAAGACGTCGGTACATTCGGCAGCAAGCGTGCCGCCGAGGACTGGGCCCACCGCAACAAGGTAGACCTGCGCGATCTCCATATCCGCAACCTGGGCGGAGAACGCGTCGAGGTCGGTGTCCGCAAGAGCGGATACGACCCCCGGGAAAACTACGACAACAGAACTGGCGAGAGGCGAGACGGCTTCTGGCGCTGACCGAATTCCCGCGGGAGCGGGGATGGCACCCACAAGGTGTCCCAACCCACGCCGGATGAACCGGCAATCGAAGAAGGATGACCATCATGAAGTATCTGTTCTCGACCCTGGCGCTCGCTTGCGCGCTCGCCGCGAGCCCCGCCGCAGCCCAGGAGGCTGCTCCAGAAGTGGCCGCCGCGCCCATTCACAAGGAAGTGAATGCCGGCATGGCCGCAGCGATCACGAAGCTCGCCAATGGCACGAGCCCCGCGACGGACGAACGCGCGGCAAAGCTGAAACTCCTCGCCTACCTCGAAAAGCACAAGGTCGAGCGCAATCATGCAGCGCATCAGCATGGTACCGCCGAATGCGCCAAGTGCGAGAAGACCGAATGCGAGAGTGACGATTGCGATCGGCCGAAGCCTCGGCCGAAGTGCGACGCCGGGCAGAAGTGCTGAGAACGACGAACTCAAACCCGTCTGACAGCCGACTGCGGCACGCAACCGGGAGAGGGGACGATATGATCGAGGAACAGCCACAGTGCCCGTTCTGCAGGCGCTTCATGCCGGAGTGGGGCACCCCGCTCCCGGTGAAGGCTTGCGACATATGCGATCGCCCCCTCTTCCTTTTCCCCTCGCTCCTGCGGAAGCGGAGGCTTAACATTCTGTCGGCCATCGACGTCGCCAAGGTGACGATGCTCCCAATCGTCGGCGGCGCTACAGTCTCGTTTGGCATGGGCGGACTCGATCCGGAGCAGTTCGCTGCAGTCGTGGCCGGCGCACTGCTCGCATGGGGCATGATCGACGTCTGGGACGGAACGGCAGGGATCAAGACCGAATTCGACCGCGTGAAGAAACAGGTCAAGCGCGGGAGCGCGGCACGCAAGATGTCGATCGCCAAGACCATCTTCGGACTTTCCTCAATCATCCTCGGGTCGATCGGCTTGTTGATGGTGAACTGACCATGGGCATGGACGACCGCGAATACATGCACGAGCGATACCGCGAACGCGGCGGCGCGCGGTCGCTCCCGATCTGGCGCGAACGCCATGCCCGCCTGGAGTTCGACGACGCCGACATGGTCCCGGAGAGATACGCACGGCGGCGGTTCTCCGGCGACGGCAGCAATCCGGGAAAGACCTACGCCAGACCCAAAAAGAATATCGTGGCGGCGGCGGGCCTCGCGGCGATTGCGCTGGTCTATACGATCATTGCTGCACCCTTTGGTGCATTCTTCAGCGGGCTCCCGAAAAACGGCGAGTTCCGCGTCCGCGCGGAGCTGCAGGACGCCGAGACCGCTACCCTCACATTTACGGCAGATACCGAGCCGGTGGCGCTTCATCTTCTCGACACTAACGATCGTGAAGTATTCGTTGGATTTATCCGAGCCGAGAAAACGGCAAAGCTCAAAGTCCCGGCAGGGACATGGCATACGATCGTCACTTCGGGAACGAGGGAGAGCCTGACCTCAGCCAGCGATCTGGACCACGGCAGACCTCTCGGGATCATCAAGCTGGCAGCTGGCTCGGCTTTGAAGATCTCCCCATCACCCAGTACAGAGGCAGCAAAGGGACGCGAAAAATGAGCAAGATTACATCAATTCGAGCTAAAGCTGTGTTGGGAATGAGTGCTGCGCTGTGCATTGCATATCCCGCGATGGCGCAACGCGCTGACCGTTCGATCGAAATCTATCACATCTTCGATCTGCAGACCTCCGCGTCACGAGCGGAGGTAACCCGGGCAATCACCGATTCCCTCAACGCCAACGTCACCGACAGCGATACGGCCATGCCGCTGGTGCGGGGAGAGCCGCCCGAAAAGCCCGGAACCTTCGAGCTCGTCGACGCGCTCGAGAATTCGCGCATGGGTGGCCTCGCCGCGCTCATCCCGGCTGCACAGCGGGCGCAATTCAAGCAGGTCAAGTGCGACGGCGCCGTCTGGATCGCGAACGCGGTGCGCCGCATCCGCGGTTCATAGAACCTCCGGCTCACGATGTGTCTGTTTCCCTACACCGAGGGCTACCACCTCGACGTCTACGCGGTCGATACCGAAGAGAAGGGAGGCGGGATTGCAGCCAAACTGGGGCGCGCAATCGCTGGCGCCGTGGTCAAGGATCCCCGTGACTGGACCAACAAGACCATCGTCGGCACCGTCCGGTCGGTATCGAAAGCCACCGGCGCCACCGTAACCTACGTCGAAGGTCAGCCCGCTTTTGAAGGTACTCCCTGGAACGACGAGAACACGCTCCTTCCTCAAGATTCGGAGAAAACGCCCGAATAACCCAAAGAAACCGGTGCATCAGTAATTGTCGTGCTGGGCCCGTCACGGTAGGCCCAACCAATGCACGGCGCGACTACATCAACGCTGGACAGAGCTGACAAAAGTCAGGAAAAACGAGATTCCTTGCCAAAAACGGTGAGATTCTCATTGTTCATGGCAAACGATTCAGGCAATTTAGTAGTTTTCTAAATGACTTATATCAACTTTCGATAGCACGCCCCATTTTTTTACCAAAGACAAACTCTGGGCCGGGAGTAGACGGTCGGCTTTTGGTAGCCCCGGCGCGAATGACTGACTTTCGGTAAACGTGCCCGATCGAGACGTTCGAAATCCACCCGAACAGATTTTACTTCCAGTGGCCGCGCCTGTCGCTATCTCCTCGGCATGATCACTATGGTAACGGACAAAGACGATGCGAATAAAGGCTATTTTCGGTCTTATTCGCATGCACTCTGTCGAAGCCGAATGCGAAACTCTCTCACAATATCAGTATCTTGCTTTTTCACAGGCTGGAATCGAAAATTTTCGTTTGCCAAGCGGCTTTTGAGATGACGGCGAACGCGGCCTCTGTCGGGTTCCAAGGGTTCAGAGCTCGTCATGTGGATGTCGAGTGTTCGCTCCGTCCAGGCCTGTCATCTTTTGAAATCAAGGGCCTGCCAGGTTCATTGGCCACTGGCGCGAAGGCCCGGATTTTGTCCGCGTTCAACGCTGTCGGCCTCGCGCTACCCGCGCAGCGAATAGTGGTGGACATGGTTTGCGCAAAAACTGTGATTTTAGGCCCACATTGTGACCTTGCAATCGCCACAGCTCTTCTTTGCGAACTCGAGCTTGTCGACCGAGAGACAGCCTCTGAATTCCTGTTTGTCGGACAATTTAGCAACGATGGAGGAGTTAAACCTGTTGTTGGTACGGTGTTGGCGGCATTGCATGCGGAAGAGCGGGAACTCTCCTTAGTAGTGGCATCAGAGCAGATGGGAGTGCTGCAACATGTCCCAAACGTTCGGATAATCCCGGTGCATTCGTGCCACGAGCTAATCAGCTTCCTGAAAACCGGGCGATCTAGTGAATTCGAGACAAATCACGCTGACGTGCGACCTTTGCCCCAACTCACAGAGACGAGCTATGACCCGCCTTGGAACGGCATCAATTTGCTGGAAACCGAGATCATCGCGCATCTCAAAGAGCGAAGAGAGCGCTAGTTGCACCAGAGAAGCATGGAAACATGATGCAAACGTGCCATCGCAACGATCATAAAAAAGTAGGCAGCAACTCCATCAACAGCCAACTCGAAAACGAACACAGCAACATTGGCAATAGCGACATCGAATGCTACATTGAAAACATGTCAAGAAACGCAACCAATGGACGCTTCGTCACGACAATGAGAGATCCCTCGTCGCAGGAAGCTGCGTCGAAATTCGCGGAAGGCGCCAAGGCGTTTTCGGCGAAGCACACCACATCGAAGGAATCTGCCCGCGCAGTTCTTTCTGAGGTGCTGTCAGTCTAACGCGAACTCGTCTCCGTTGGGCAGAGAGCACCCTGCCCTCGCCAATATCTCAAGCCATGAGGTTTTACCACTCAGCCAGGGCGGCTGAGCGGTTGGTCTTGTAGGTTCGTCTGTCAGTGAGATAGCGGTCTTGGTTGAAATGGTTGTGGACGTTGGCGTGAACTGAAGCGAATTTCTGAAGTGACTTCATTCGCCGAAATCGCTGCATGACACGCTCTCGTCTTCGTAGCGGCAAGTGAGAATTCTCGGCTCTGTTGTTCTTCCACCGCCCCATGCTTCGACGATCCTCAATACCGAGATCATCGAAAGCAGCAGGGTAAGAGCGAAGCCCATCGGTAACGACTTCAACCGGGCTGCCGTTGCTCTTCAGTGCTTTCTTCAAGAAGCGAAGTGCAGCTTTCTTGTCGCGTTTCTTGGTGACGTAGCTCTCCAGAACCTCACCCTCGTGATCGACTGCACGCCAGAGGTAGTGGGTTTCGCCGTTGATCTTCACGAAGATCTCATCGAGGTGCCAACGCCAGTGACAGAAACCGCGCATCCTGCTGATGCGCTGGCGCTTGATGTCCGCTGCAAACATTGGACCGAACCGGTTCCACCAGAACCGCACCGTTTCGTGGCAAATGTCGATGCCACGCTCAAACAGCAGGTCTTCGACGTTCCGCAAACTCAGGGGAAAACGGACATACATCATCACAACCAACCGAATGACCTCGGGCGATGAGTTGAAGCGTTTGAACGGGCTATCCGGATTGCGACGTCTGGGCATCCAATCGCCCTACCCTCGCCACCTTAATCCGCAACAGGTGCAGTTTGTCTGACAACACCCTTGGCACGGATCACCGAGCCTCGCCGATGTAATGATTGCGAACAATCATCTACACTCTGGTCATTCGGAACCAGAACGAGGAACGGGAACGACCGCTGCCTGGGATCACCAATCGCTCTATGAAAAGGCCTCGGCCGGTGAATTCAATCCCAAAGGAGCGCTTGGTGCAAATCTAGCTCCTCCTGTACTGAAGTTCGACATGAATGGGATTGCACGAGCGCATATGGATGCGAAAGGCGCCGTTGCGTTATGATACCGGGTGCCGCCGGTCTAACGACAACTTGTCTCCACTTGGCAGAGGTGGCCCTCCCCGATCAGCCAGTTTGCTTTGACAGTGCCGTATTGGTTGCAAGGGTATCACGGTTCCAAGTTGGCTAGCGCAAATCAAAAGTGCTCGATAGCATGTGACCTATGTCAGAAACCCGCGTCGATCAAATTCTTGCCAGACTGAAGAACAATCGTGTCTTAGCCATCGTCGTCGTCTTGGGCATCATTATCACGACAGTTTCAGCGGTAGTCGGTAGCATCTTCAATCTCACAGACCGTTTCTCGAGCCTCAAAGCTAGCGAGGAACCATATACCGGCCATGCTGGAGCCTTTGCCGTCCAACTTCACGTGGAGGGGCCCAACAATGCTGAATGGTGCTGTCGTCTAACGGCAACTCGTCTCCCATTGGCAGAACTCTCCCAACCCAAGGCTCCGTTTATGCAGCGAGGTTTTGCCACTCAGCCAGGGCGGCTGAGCGGGATGCTCTGTAAGTTTGACGATCTACGAGATGGCGATCCTGGTTGAAGTGGTTGCGGACATTGGCGTGGACGGAGACGAATTTCTGCAGACTCTTCATCTGTCGAAATCTGAGCATCACGCGCTCTCGCCTTCGGATGGGCAAGTGTGAGTTCTCGGCGCGATTGTTCTCCCATCGCCCCATTTCGCGACGATCTTCAATGCCAAGATCCTTCATCGCCGCAGGGTAAGATCTCAACCCATCGGTGACTATCGTTTCGGGACTTCCATGCCGTTTCAACGCCTTCTTGAAGAACCGCAACGCCGCAGCTTTATCCCGTTTCTTGGTAACGTAGCTCTCGAGCACTTCGCCTTCGTGATCCACTGCACGCCAAAGATAATGCGTCTCGCCATTGATCTTTACGAACACCTCGTCGACGTGCCAGCGCCAATGGCGAAAGCCCCTCATTCTCGAAATGCGCTGCCGCTTGATATTAGCTGCGAACATTGGTCCAAACCGGTTCCACCAGAAGCGAACTGTTTCGTGGCAGATATCGATGCCTCGCTCGAAGAGTAGATCTTCGACATTTCGCAACGACAGCGGAAACCGAACGTACATCATCACGACCAGGCGAATAACTTCCGGCGAAGAGTTGAAGCGCTTGAATGGACTGGCAGGTTTTCGAGGTCTGGGCATCGCGTGGCCCTACCCCAACCCGCTCAATATTCAATCAGGTGCAGTCAATCTGACAGTGCCGTTTGAACGGGCTGTCTGTTTTGGCTCTCGACTTACAGCTCATAAGTTGCCGTTAGCCGCGGACGCCCTTGCCTGCCTAGTTAAACTGATAATACCGTTCTCTTTATGCGAACCAATCGCTTTGTCCGGTCTGAAATTCCCGATCGGCAGTATTTCCAACACCCCGCTTATCTCCAAAAGCGGCCATATCTTGGACCATCAACTGGAGTTTTCGTTCGATTGGATTCAGCGTCGCAGCCAAAGGCGGCTGCTCGAGCGCCGCAAGGGTCTCGCGTTCCGGAGGCAGGTCTTGGGTAGACCTATTTGCCACAGCAAAGCCATTATTGGTTGGTTCATACTCGCCACTCTCTAAAAGCGCTCCTGTGGATACAGGTTGGCGCCGCAGTGGCCTTTCATCACCCCAACCGCTCGCGAACGGCGATTTGTTTGATGACAGACCGAGCACATCGCGCAAATGGATCATTCTTCCGGCATGCTCATTTCTGCCGCCAGATGGCGATCGCTTGGAGCGGGTATGCTGGAAATCACCATTGGAGTTCGAGCCAACCGAGTGCATTACGGCAGATAGATTTGGGAATGCCTGCCTAACAGGTTGAGAAGCCTCAGGCGAAGCAAAGTAGGTTAGCGCCGCATCAAAATATTCCCGAGTTTGCCCGTCTCTCAATGTGTACTGGCCGACATTAAGGACCGCGACATCACCAAACTCAAATTCGCCCTGATGAGACGTTGCCGACAGGTTCAATGACTGGAAACCAATGTTAGTCAGGCTGGCAACCTCGTTGTTGCTCACGAACCCATTGCCGTCCAAGTCTTGCCACACCCCAAAGTCAGCAAAACGCTCGTCAGCAGCGGACAGGGTGCCGTCTTCGTTGCTATCAAAGGCTCTCAGACCATCAAGGTCGGACATGGCATCCGGCACGTCCCCTATGAATGACAATTCGCTAGCGGAGCTTACGGTGCCATTGCCGTCACGATCAAGGAAGAGGAAGCCTTCGGTAGACCCGATCCAACTCGTATCGTCGGCTATGCCGTCTCCATTAAGATCAAAAATAGCTGAACTCTCAGCGCTGTTCAGCGTTTCGATTCCATTCCCATCAAGATCGAGCACGATGGGTGCTGCCACCGATACGGTTTCGCCATTCTTGAAGGAAAGGACCTCGACTCCAGCAATTGTGTCCGTGCCATCATCTCCATCGTTGATGGCATCATTGTCAGTAACGGTGAGTGTGCCTGCATTAGTCACGACTGAGTAGGTCGACATTTCGCCGGCGAAAAACGCGGTGTCAGAACCTGCTCCGCCCATCAGGACGTCGTTGCCTGCGCCCCCTGTCAGACTATCATTACCATCCTGCCCGAACAGTTGATCATTGCCGACTTTACCCTCCAGCAGATCATGATGCTCGGAGCCGGTCAGGTTGTCATTTCCACCTGCTCCAACAACCCGCAGCCTCCAAGAATTTCCAGACCATGTATTTAGGGAAGGGCCAACGATGGTTGTGTCCGCATCAAGCCCCGCAACAATATCCAGGTTTCTTTGCAGGCTTGATCCTGAGAGATCAAAATAGTCGAACTCAATGGTAAATGTCGCGGAGTTATCTGGCGTATTTCCGGCTACAATGGTCTCAACGTCTGCGAATGACTGCAAAGTAATATCATCGCCGCCATACATATAGATCGCGTCGTTTCCGGCACCACCATCGATATTAAGACCGAGCAGCCCGTTCGAGACTGAGAACCTGTCGTCTCCCTCGTCGCCAAGAACGGTCGCAAAGTTGCCAAAAATGCGCAGGTCATCATCACCAGCACCACCTTCAACATAGTCGTCCAAACCAGCGAAGACGGCATCGTTCCCGTTCCCGGCGAACACGAAGTCTCCGGTATCATCATTCTTTACGTGCCAGAAATTGTCGTCTCCGGCTCCACCATACAGTGTGTCGACACCAGCGTCGCCGAGAATACTATCATTGCCATCTCCGGCATAGATAACATCATCTCCGCCGAAACCCCTGAGGAAATTGTTTCCGTCGTCCCCTTCGATCCAGTCATCAAAATCAGTGCCTTCAACGCCTTCGATATCGATGTAGATATCGCCACTTGCACTACCGGCGGTGCCTCCCGTCAGCAATGAAGCGGCGATGCCAGTTGTCGCATACCAGCGATAGGTAACGATATCGTAGCCTGCCTGAGAGCCTCCGTCGAC
Organism: Ponticaulis sp.; assembly: GCA_002723155.1. Taxonomy (GTDB): domain Bacteria; phylum Pseudomonadota; class Alphaproteobacteria; order Caulobacterales; family Hyphomonadaceae; genus Ponticaulis. The sequence goes on from PBNO01000016.1 coordinate 24,220, forward strand.
TAGATCTGCTCCATCACCAGGCGCAAGACGATCATCTCCTCCCAGGCCTTCGAAATGGTCGGCACCAATTGTGCCCGCAAGAGACTCATTCCCTTCTGTTCCGACGATATGGTTGTACTGAGGGGCAGCAAGGCTCAAGACAAAGTTCGTACTTGCCTGCAATTCCCCATCTGACGCGGACAGAGCGATCGAATAGTCGCCCGTTTCGGAACCAGGCACCGTTCCAAAAAACTGTTCGCCGTCATATGCAAGCCAACTTGGAAGTGAGTTGCCATCAGAAAGCGAAGCCGAAACAACCAGACTATCGCCGTCGGGATCGGTGAACTCCAAGTCTCCAACACCAAAGGCAAACGTCTGATACGGAACAAGCTCAATGTCCGAAACGCTGCCAGAAAAAACCGGCGCATCATTTACTGGTGAGACGTTCAGATCCAGTTGGATCGATGCCGTACCGGTGCTGGTGGTCGATACCAATTGCAACGTGATTTGACCATTGAAGTCCTGTGGTGGTGTGCCGACAATTTCATTGTCAACTATCGAGATCCAATCAGGAGCTGGTTCGCCGTCTGGACCTTCCAGAGTTAGATCTATCGGATCTTCATTCGGATCTGTGAACCAACCAGCATCGATTTGGAGACCAAAAAAGTCATCCTCGACCAGATCGAAGGTGACATTGCTGACGGTCGCGGATGGGCCAGCCAAGGAATAGGTTTCAGTGGACCCATCGTCAGAAAGGAAGATAAGTTCACCGATCCGTACAATATGATCAATGTCTTGTCCGGAACTATGAAGATCTTCAACGCGGAACCAGCCATTTCCAGCTGCAGTAATTGTATACTGGTCTCTAGAGCCAGTGTAGTGAACTCGATCAGTGTTTCCGCTGATGGCGCTCCATCCCTCAGCTTCAACAAACGTTCCAACATCATCAAGAGTAGCAACACCTTCGCCGATAATCAGGTCGCTGCCGGAACTGCTGAAAAATTCATCGAGACCTTGACCACCGAGCAGGGTGTCGTCTCCCATGCCGCCACTTATTTTATCTGAACCGCCGTCACCTGACAGTAGGTCGTCCCCGGATCCGCCATTTATTTCGTCATCACCCTCCCCACCTTCAATTGTGTCTTGGCCAATTGGCGCTCCCATACCTGGACGTCCAATCGAAAAGCCAAACAATACATCGTTGCCGTGACCGCCGGTAATGAAGTCACTTCCATCACCACCAAAAATCAGGTTGTCCAGATCGTTACCAACAATTTCCGTACCGTTTGAATGCCCAAAAACCGTTTGTGCGCCGGCAAGCAAGACGTAGCGTTCAATAAATTGTCCGCCCCCATAAGACGCGGCAGAAACATAGACTGTATCAAACCCAGAATCGGCTTGCTCAAACACAAAGTCCTCGGCGTCATTCACAAAATAGATGTCGTCACCGACGCCACCCATCATGTCATCGGCACCTAGACCGCCATCCAAGGTGTCGTTTCCAGAGCCACCATTCAGTTCATCATTATTCTCGCCGCCATAGATCTCATCATTTCCGTCGCCACCTTCTAGCGTGTCGTTGCCACCACTTCCCGCAAGGTAATCGTTGCCGCTTCCTCCAATGAGAGTTTCACCGCTTGAAGTTAGAGGGTTGTTATCGTCCACCAGCAAGGCGTCATTGCCGCTGGTGTTAAGACCGTTTGCATACAAACGATCATCGCCATCACCGCCATGCAGCGTATCTCTTCCTGATCCGCCTTGCAGCACATCATTTCCAGAACCGCCGTTCAGATTGTCGTCGCCAGCCCCTCCGGTGAGAGCGTCGTTCCCGCTCAGACCAAATATGTCATTGTCTGCGCTGTTGCCGGTGATGCTGTTGTCCGAACTATTACCAGTGCCCGAAACTGCATCGTCCAGTAGATCGAGATCTTCAACGTTCGAACCAAGTGTGTAATCGAACGCCGCTCGAACACGATCACGACCTTCGTCGGCCTGCTCCACAATTGAATCGCCTACGTCGTCAATAACATAGGTGTCATCGCCTCGTCCTCCGGATAGCGCGTCTGCACCGCTACCGCCATCAAGAGTGTCATTACCATCGCCGCCTACAAGAACATCACTTCCGGACCCTCCGTAAAGCCCGTCGTCACCATCACCGCCATCTAAGTGGTCATTGTCACTACCGCCAAAAAGGTAGTCGTCGCCTTGCAGGCCACTAATCTGGTCGTTGCCAGCTTCACCAAAAATCAGGTCTCGCAGTTCTGTGCCGTCGATGACGTCATCATCTTCAGTTCCGTACACATCTCCGCTGGACGCCAGACTGGCAATAAGATCTACAAAGTCTTGCGGAGTGTAGGTAATGCCTTCCGAGACGACATAGATTTCCTCAAAGTCGCTTACGACGGTGGTGCCAAGTGTGCCCCATTTGTCGGTTACAGAAAGGTCAGTCCCATCGAGGGACGCGACAATCGTATCCAGCGACCAAGTCACCAACAATCTGTCGGTTCCCAAACCACCCGCAAAAACATGATCGCCGCGCGCAAGTAACACATCCTGATCATCAGAGGTGCTAGTTGTTGACGTGGCTACCGTAGGAGTAGGAGCCGTCATCGCCGCAGCAAAACCACTTGTGCTAATACTGGACTGCGATGGCGCCGCAAAGTTAGACGGCCCTTGGAGCGTAGGTTCGTCGACGGCCACATCGATAGAACCTACACCATCAGAAGTCGTAAAGCTTGCCTCAAGACGAATATGGCCCGGAGGCACATCGTTCGGTTGGGCACCGGTAAACCCGTACACGCCTTCAACCAAGATCGAACCACCATCTGCAAACTGCACTTCCAAATCGCCTTGCAGCAAATGTACCGGTGGGGAATCCAGATTGGGAAGCAAAAGCCAAATGAGCTCCTTGCTGGTCTCATGATACGTGAAGCTGACTTCTGATGTTGAGTATTCTGAAAAATCGAATGTTAGTGTCGGCTGCCGGAAATAACCTTCTGGTGGCGTATTCATATCACCAGAATATTCAAACGAGGCCGTACTTCCCAAAGTGACATGATCAGACCCATCGCCAGCTTGGTAGCGATAGAACACTTCGCCAGTGTTGAATTCCAGAGTGACCGTGTCGTCACCGGCCCCTGGGTCCAGAAGGTAAATAGGGCGGCCTACCCCATCGAATCCCGGAAGGGTTGGGTTCCCGTTCTCATTATCAACCGGGTTTCCTTCCCCAATCTGGGGAGTTGATTCAACAACGGAGACAACGATCTGATCATCGCCTGCCCCTGCATCGATTGCGCCGATCCCATTTCGTTTGTTGCCACGCCCCCAATCAAACAGCAGTTCACCGGCAATGACGGCATCCTCGTCAAGTTCCAGGAAACTTCCGGTTAATTCCGAGTAATAGACCGGCAGAACAATGCCTTCGAGAGCGGACGAATTATGGTCGATTATAACGTCATCACCATCCCCGCCCAGAATACGATCAGAGCCATCATCGCCAAAAAGGACTGAACCCGCAGTGGTACCGGCAATTGAGATAATGTCATTGCCGCTACCGCCAGAAATGAACTTCTCCTCATCACTGAAGTCGATAAGTTCATCATCAAAGTCGGTTGCAATAATCTGCGTGTTGAAATTTTCGAGCAGGATGTTGCCGCCGGTTTCGCCGTTACCGATGCGGTTCACTCCGCTATTCAACCTGATATCCACACCGTGACGAAGGTTGTTTGCAGAGATTACCTGACTCAGCGCGGGGCTGACTTGCCCTCCTTTAACCGCTGCAATCGTGACGTTTGCATCGCTGCCTATTGTGCCAATTACATTAAAAATTGTCCGCGCAGCAGTGACCTTGACCATTTCAATCTGGTGCAGTTCATCGGCGCCAAGATCGCCATTTGTCCGAATGACGCCGGTATCTCCCAAGCCATCATATGTAACAAACAAGGTGTCGAGATCATCATAAACGACCGTATCGTATCCGGTGCCCGATCCGTCTGCGGCGTCACCATAGATTTCGTCTGCCCCTTCTCCGGCAAAGAACCAGTCATTGCCCTCGCCGCCGACAAGGGTGTCGTTGCCTGACCCGCCAATCAGTGCATCATCCCCAACCGAACCGAAGACCGTATCGTTACCCTCAGCTGTGATGACGATTGCCGGAGTTCCATCGATAAGGAAGTTCTCGCTTCCATCCGAGCCAACGATCAGCTGCCGATTCTGGGACTCTGGATGTTGATAGAGCCTGCCCGGTTCTAGCGAAAAGCTGATGAAGTCTATTTCTTCAAATGCTGAAGTTTGAGTGTCTGAGCCGTTGGCCAGCAACCAGCCCTTTAGTTCAGACAAAAGGTCGCTTGCCCTCTCTTCACCAAGAGTTCCTTCCAAGGAACCAGTAATTATGGACTCTACCAGAGATGCCGCACTGATATTTTCATATACTTCTGGGAGTCCTCCATCCAAACTCCATGTTGAGTCGGAAAGATCGACACTGAGACTAGACTCGGCTCCGTCATCATCAAAATCAAGGACACCATGAACAGCACTGTTCCAGTCAGTTTGCAGAAGGCCTGAAGAAGCAAGCAGCCCTGCGAATTCAACAACAAGTTCTCCAATTTCAAAATGGATATCGTCATCGACGAAGGCCGGTAATGAAACAAGCGCGTTACCAAGATCTTCCATGTCGCCGAACATCGCCCGGATCCCCGTATCACCAAATGGACGTTCGCCCTCATCCAATAGGCTGTAAGCGATCATCGCGGCCATTTGTGATCCCGATGTAGCCACACCAGAATCGACACCTATTTCGAGGTTCTGGGCGATCGATTCAGAATTGATTGCCGGCAACACGAATCTGGCGCTAAGTTCCCACTCGTTCGAGCCTCCCTCGTCTACATCTACCCACTGCAGCTGGCCAAACAGCAACGTGGTAAGCAAAGCCATCGAGTGCGCGTTCACTGGATCACGAAGAGGGCCTCCTCCCAAATCGGTTCCGCGAAGGCCAATTTCCTCCTTTGCGACCTCTTCTTCCAGGATTGCTGTGGTTACACCAATACTCGCAATGTACCCGCCAAGTGCGGCACCGATGATCGGAAGTCCCAAAACGTTCAGGACTCCAGCTAAAACATCTCCGCCTGCGACTTGGAATTCGCCCGATCGGACACGTTCAAGCACTTCATCTTCTGCGTAATAGCCTCGGAGCGCACCATATGACGGAGCGATCGCATCAAAGTGGAAGAATAGCGCTTCAACGAATTCCTGAAGCGTAAAGTCACCGTTTTGAATTCCAGGGAACAGAGCGTTTTCAATTTGCTCCAGAACTTCCAGGGGATCCAGATCAGATAGGCCAAATTGGTCCAATGTCCGCTTTAGAGCTTCTGAAAAAACTTGGCCCTGCGCAGCCAAACCATAAGGCATATGGTCAAAGCCAACCACAGGCTTTTTAGCCAGGGAGCCGACAAACCCTGCCAAGCCTCCGCCAAGAGAATGGCCAGTCAAACTGACAAATTCATCGTTCACATAAAAGACGTCTAGGCCGGCAGGATTGTTTCCATAAACTACGGATTCGTAAAACTCGATGGCAAGTCCAGCCTGCGCGCTAGATTCGAACCCGCCGCCGACAGTCCATCCATTCCAGACATCCAAAACAATTGGGCTGTTGAGCGCATCTTCAACCGATTCTGCGAATTCGAAATTTGTTCCTCGAATGGAAATAACTGTCTCGCCATTCCACTCATAAGCAATCGCGTAAAAGCCGGCGGACTGCCAAGCTTGGTATACTTGATCGGTATTTGGCCCAAAGATCGCGTCTCGGCTGACAATGGACGCGGTACCGACACCGTCGCTTTCGGATAGCCCCCCGACATTAGAGCCATAACCCCTATTGTAAGAATCAAGCGCAAGGAGCGACAGAAAGACAGTGCGATCCATACTCATTGTTCGTACGCCTCTGTCGAAAAACTACTAACACCGACTTGGATTAACGCCTCGTCATAACCTGGTGCGACCTCATATCTTCCACGCGCATTGCTTACCATGGGAATGAGATTTCCCCCCTTTGCCGCTTGATCTCTGAACCACCCCAGGCTCTCATCAATGCCCGTCGTCACATAATCATCGGTCATTTCCACGGTGATGCGGCTGAGGCTCACGCCTTCGCCAAAGGTCGCTGCAAGATCATCGGGATCAACCCGCTCAACGCTGGTCGGATCATCCAGATCGCCGAAGGTCACCAGCATTGGATAGGCAGAAATCTCGGGCAGTCTCCGGGTTGCAGGCCACATTCTGGGGATGGGGATTTCGCCCTCTAATTGGAGCATATCGTCAAATTGCTCAGCCCAGGATTCGCCGGGGGTGTCTGGCGAGAGCCGCTGCACCACGCTTAAGGCCCAGTCCGTATCGGTTTCCGATCGCAGCAGCGCGAACAGCATTCTGCCATCGCCCAGATCAACCGAAACCGCTTCCCCTCGCAATCGGCGGGAAATCCGCATGCCAGCCGGATCCATCGCCGACCGACCCATGCTCTGCTTCACTTCGAGTACGCTTGAGCCGCTGCGCAAACCCTCCGGTGTTTCCACCTCCACCGACAGGCGATAGCGATAGTCCGGAGTATCATCAGATGCGCTGCATGCGGTTGTTGTGAATGCCATCCCCGCGCACAGGACAGTGGCACAGGCATTCAGGAAATGTCGTCGCATCATGGCCGTATCCCCCTCCCAGATATTTAAAGGTATCGATGCAAAGCCAAAGAGCAAGTAGGAATTTTCCTGCAACCCCATAATATTTCTGGGTTTTATTACTTGCCCTTACTTTGTGCGTGAAATTATCTCTCCCGCCCCGCTTCATCCAGCGCCTGGCTGATCGGTGAAAGCAGGTACTGGATAATCCGGCGCGTGCCCGTCTTGATCTCTGCCTGAACAGACATACCCGGTTGCACACGGTTACACAGGGAGTGGCGGTCTGCCACTTCCGGGCCACAAGGCAGGGATATGCTGGCGGCGTAGACCAATCGGTTCTGGACCGGGCGACCGTTCTCATCCCGCTCGGAACCGGCGGGTTGCTGGTTCTGGTCAATGGCATCGCGGCTGATATTGGTGACGGTGCCTTCCAGCATGCCGTAATCGGTGAAATTGAACGCTTCCAGTTTCACTGCCACACGCTGCCCCTGCTCAACAAAGCCGATATCCTTGTTCTGCACGAAGGCTTCAACAGTGATGCTGCCATTGCAGCTGGCCGGGCTTTCTGCATCGGCGGAAGAGCATGGAACGATCACCATCAGCGTTTGTGCGGGTTGCACAACACCGCCGACCGTTGTCACCGAAAGCTGTTGCACCACGCCATCCACCGGCGCACGCAAATCCTGGAACTGCCGCCGCCGCTCTGCCGCCCGCAATTCCTCGCTGGCCAGGCCAGCCTGGTCGTTCGCTTCGGCCATGTCGGTTACTGCGGTTCGTCCAAAATTGGCACGCAGCGCTCGCAGTTCTGCATCCAGCGTTCCTATCGCTGCCTGCGCGCGGTTGGCATTGGCCTGCTGAATTTCGATATTGCGCAAGTGCTCGGCGCGCAGCTGCTCATATTCCAGCAAGCGCAAGCGGGAATAGAAACCGCGCTCTGCCAATTCCGCCCGGGCTGAAAGCTGCTGCTCAATATATGGCAAGGCCTCCTCCAGCTTGGCGATTTCCGCATTCGCACCCTGCAGTTCGGCGGCACGCTCGGCCCGTTGTTGGGACAGGCTTGCCCGTTGTGCCTCGAACTCGGCAATCGCGCTGCTGATCAGCGCCCGTTCGGTAGCCACAACATCTGTTGGCGTTCCCTGAGGCGCTGCGAAACGCGGTTCGCGCCCGTCAAGATATGCCAGCAGGGCATTGTTCCGCGCCTGCACGACATTGGCGGTTAGCAGGTTTTGCTCGCTCTGCGCTTCGTCCGCGCTGGCCAGCGTGGGATCGAGCTCGATCAGCAGCTCACCCTCCCGCACGAATTGACCATTACTCACATGGATCGCACGGACAGCGCCGATCTCTATAGGCTGGACGATCTTCACATTGCCACCGGGAACCACGCGGCCAGAGGCGACGGCAACCACGTCAACCTTGCCAATGACAGACCAAACGAGCGCGATTACGACCAGTGCGCAGGTCAGCCACAGCAGCCAGCGCATGCCCGGGCTTGGCGGCTTCTCCATGATTTCCAGCGCAGCTGGCAGAAACTCATGCTCCTCGCGCGGGCGAAAGGCGGCATCGGCCTCGTTCTGGTTGCGCCAGCTTTCGCGCAAGACGCCCAGATGTTTGGAAAGCGCCGGAAAACGGTCAGCAAGCCAACTCATGCCTGCGCTCCGGACAGGCCCGTCTGCTTCGCATGCAGCTGGGCATAGCGCCCGCCCGCCTTCAGCAGCTCGTCATGACTGCCCATCTCGGTGACCTCGCCATTCTCCACCGTGATGATGCGGTTGCACGGCCGGACCGCCGAAAGACGGTGCGCGATGATCATCACCGTGCGCCCCTCGGCAATACGCGCGAGATTGTTCTGGATGATTTCTTCGCTCTCTGCATCGAGCGCGCTTGTGGCTTCATCGAGGATAAGGATGCGCGGATCGGTCAGCAGGGCGCGGGCAATGGCGAGGCGCTGACGCTGCCCGCCAGACAGGTTGCTGCCGCGCTCCTCAATCATCGTGTCATAACCGTGCGGCAGGGTAAGGATAAACTCATGCGCTCCGGCAAGTTCCGCCGCCGCAATCACGCGCTCCATTGACTCTGTCGGGTTGCTGAGAGCGATATTCTCACGCACCGAGCGGTTGAACAGGATGTTTTCCTGCAGCACCACGCCGACCTGCCGTCGCAACCAGGCCGGATCGACCAGGGCCAAATCCGTGCCATCCACCAGCACCCGGCCTTGTTCGGGAACATAGAGCCGTTGCACCAGCTTGGTCAGCGTTGACTTGCCGCTGCCAGAAGGCCCGACAATGCCAAGCATCTCACCCGCTTTCACATCCAACGAGACGCCGCGCAGAGCCTCAGGCGCATCGGGGCGATAGCGAAAGCGAACCTGGTCAAACTCCACCCGCCCCTCAATCGGCGGCAGGCTTGCACGATTGGGATTGTGCTCCGGCTCGGCAGGCGCATTGAGGATATCGCCCAGCCGGTCGACCGAAATACGCACCTGCTGGAAGTCTTGCCAAAGCTGCGACAGGCGCAAGATCGGTTGCGCCACGCGCCCAGCCAGCATGTTGAAGGCGACGAGGCTGCCAACGGACAGCTCGCCTGCAATCACCGCGCGCGCGCCGAAAAAGAGGATCGCCACCGTTGTCAACTTGGAGACAAGCTGGATCAAATGGCTGCCCCAGGTGGAAAGCACCGTCACGTCCCAACCTGTCTTGATATAGCCGGCAAACTGCTTTTCCCAGCGATCACGCATGCGCGGCTCAACCGCCATGCTTTTGAGAGTGCCGATGCCGGTAACTGTCTCCACCAGGAAGGCCTGGTTCTCCGCCCCGCGCTTGAACTTCTCATCCAGGCGAGCCCGCAGAGGCGGTGTGATGAAGACGGAGATCGCCACGTAAATCGGAATCGTCAGCGCCACGATCAATGTCAGCATTGGCGAATAGATGTACATCACCACAAAGAATACGATGGTGAAGAAAAGGTCGATCACCACCGTCACCGCATTACTGGTGAGGAAGTTGCGGATATTCTCCAGCTCGCGCACACGCGCCACGCTGTCACCCACGCGCCGCGCCTCGAAATAGGAGAGCGGCAAGGCGACCAGATGCCGGAACAAGGCCGCCGAAAGCTCCGCATCCACGCGGTTGGTGGTATGCGCGAAGAGCCAGTTCCTCAGGCCCGAAAGCATGGTCTCAAATACCAGTACAGTCGCAAGGCCAAACGCCAGCACTTCCAGCGTCGTCATCGACTGGTGAACCAGCACCTTGTCGATCACCAGCTGGAAAAAGATCGGCGATGCAAGCCCCATCAGCTGCAGGAAGAAACTGCCCAGCAGGACGTCGCGCATCGGTTTGCGGTATTTGACAATCGCAGGAATGAACCAGCTGACATCAAACGCCCGTTTTTGTCCGGCGATATGTTCACGGCTGGTCATGAGCAGTAGGTCGACCTTGCCACCATCGACCAGGAAACGGGCCTCGACTTCGTCCTCAGTCCAGATTTCAGGGCGCTCGCTGCCAGGCTGCATCACCATGAAACGCGTGCCAGTGTCGCTGTTCTCATCGATCTTGAGCAACATTGCCGTGCCGCCATCGGCAAGCGACACCAAAGCGGGCAGCGGCATTTTCGGCAGGTCTGCCAAAACAGCGGCGCGGCGACGCGCCATGAGCCCCAACTTCTTCGCCACCCTGATCAGGTCATCGAAGTCATAAGGCTTGTCGCCTTGCCCGCGATCATGATGGATCTGCGAGGGGTCAGCGGGCACGCCAAGAAACTGCGCAAGTAGGACAAAGCTCGCCAGTGCTGCATCGGCGGGGCTCGCCGCCGTTTCTGTATTTGATTCTGACATCCAAGCCCCCTGCCCGGTATCAGTACTAGTAAATTCTATTGGGGATACAAGCTTCTGAATTCAAAGCATGGCTATATCATGCAGCTTTGAATTGTGTCGGCAGACTACGCTGGTATTGCATTCGATCAGGCAATGGAGATTCAGAGGAAATGACCTGCCTTAGTGTTGTTGATCCACTTCCATTGAACCACTCCCTGGCATTATGCCCTTGATCGCCGATAGCCTGCCGCGCGAGCTTCACGCTCGGTGCAGAACATTTCCTCCGCGCGTGTTTGGTCGTAATATGGCCGGCCAGGCAAGTGATAGATCCACTCACCGCGCCTGTTGCGGTTTCCTTTGATCAAACAGCCGTTCTGGTTTTGATAGGAAGGCTCTCGCACAGGCTGCGCTCTCACTGTTGGCAGTGGCTCGCGGCTTGCCACTTCCGGGACAAGCTGCGGGTTTTCTGCGCGCCAGACCCAAGGCAACTCGAATGTCGATGCCCACAGGCCTGAATTCAGACGCTGCGCAACTTCCGTCGCCTCGTTATATTCAAATGGCGCAGTATCGAGCGCAATCGCAACGCCGCGCCTAACCATCTCATGCCCTACATCGAACACGCGTGTCCTGCATGTCGCGACCTGACGCCTGTAAACGTCTCTATCGATCACGGTGCACGATACCGACTGCCCTTCGATGATTGAAGCAAGCTCTGCCGTGGCGAAATCACCGCAAGCCCAAGGCTCATTGTCTTTGTCACAGGTCTGAACTGCTTCGGGCGCATCGATGTAGGCAAGACGGATGCGCATCCCAGTCATGTCTATCGTGTCGCCATCGATAACCGTCGCCGTGCCTTCGATGACTTGCGCCTGGGCAGGGAAGGCAAAAACTAGAGCCCAAAATGCTATGATTACGCCCCTAAACATGGGCACTTCTTGCAATGTAATTCTTAAATTACGGTCACCACTTTCTCGATTGCAATGTGAACCAACAATTGTGGCCAAGCCTCAATTTGTTTGGGTTAGGCTTCAATCAGCCTTGTAACCTCTTCTCGGTGTCGAAAATTGGGCCGTGAGCGGACTGGCAGCTTTCAGCCTTTCAACGGTCTAAGCGGCCCCCTCTAATAGCCAATCCTTCAACTTGGTTGAGATTACTTCTTTGCAGGCAGAGCAAGCAGATCGCGGAAAAGGCCGAGGTGCTTGGTCGGCATAGCGCTTCGTTCCTCAGCCGTTAGCTCATCCCAATGAGTCACCATCCATCGGTCGAGAGATTCGAGCAGGCCCATGGTGGAATCCACCAGCAGGCTTTCAGGTAGATCGTTGCGCACTATGCCGAGTGACTGCCCTTTGCGAATAATTGCCTCAACCCAAGAGCGCGCCGTTTGAAACAACCGGTTGGTCGCCGATCCTCGCTTTGGATCTCTGCGCAAAGCATAGAAGATTGCCCCAAACCGAATGACCCAGCCATTGTTGCTGATGAAAGCCATGGCCCGACCATAGCGTCCTTCAAAATAGGACCAGAAATTGTTGGCCGTCAGCTCATCGAGGTCGAAATGGCCGACATGTTTGAAGAGTATCGCGGCGGTCCGTTCTACCAAGGTCACAAAGAGATCGGCCTTGTCGTCGAAGTAATAATAGAGCGAGCTCTTGCTCATGCCGGATTGTTTGAGAATCTGGTTGAGAGATGCTCCATCAAAACCGTTTTTGGCAAATTCTTCGGTTGCCGCCTCAAACAGAATGCGCTGCTTTTCCGGGTCAAGATTGTCTAAACGATTGCGGCTCATTGGGTGATTTCCAAGTTCTGACAGGCCATATGTACTAGCGTATGGACCAGTGGTCCACAAACTGTTAGTTTGCTATTCGACTCATCGCATCCTGGAAAACTCCATACCAATGTCCGCCCGACCCGACATCGAAGCCAGCGTGACAGCCTATCGCACTCAGGGCCTGACCAAGGTCTATGGCGAGGGTTCGGCTGCCGTCCATGCGCTGCGCGGAGTAGATCTGGAGATTCCCGCTGGCGAGGTGGTGGTTTTGCTTGGGCCATCGGGCAGCGGCAAGTCGACCTTGCTCAATATTCTTGGCGGTCTTGATCGCCAGACCGATGGCCAGGCCTGGTTTGAGGAAAGTGAGCTAGGCGTGATGAGCGACAAGGAGCTCACTCGCTATCGCCGGGAAAATGTCGGCTTTGTCTTCCAGTTCTACAATCTGATGCCGAGCCTGACTGCCTATGAGAATGTTGAGCTGGTCACAGAAATTGCCGATGATCCGATGGATCCGGCAGAGGCTTTGGCGCTGGTGGGCCTGAAGGAAAGAGTCGACCATTTTCCAACACAACTTTCAGGCGGCGAACAGCAACGTGTCGCCATTGCCCGTGCTGTCGCAAAAAAGCCTAAGGTTCTGTTTTGCGATGAACCGACCGGCGCGCTTGATTCTGCAACTGGGCGCTCGGTGTTGCGCGTGCTGCGCGATGTAAACCAGACGCTTGGTTCTACTGTCCTGATCGTCACTCATGCCGCAGCAACCGCCGCCATGGCGCACCGCGTAATCCATTTCGCCGATGGAGATATTCGCAAGGTTGAACTCAATGCGACCTTGCTCGATCCTGATGAGATCGAGTGGTGATCGCCCGATGAGCCCACTCGACAAGAAGCTGCTGCGCGATCTCTGGCGAATCAAGGGGCAAGCACTCGCCATCGGCGCTGTTATCGGTGTTGGCGTGCTGATGCTGGTGATGATGACTGGTCTTGTCACTTCGCTCGATGAAACGCGCCGCGCCTATTATGAACGGCACAGGCTGGCAGATGTGTTTGTGCCCCTCGTGCGGGCGCCTGAGCGCATGGAGGCCCGTCTGGCCGAAATCCCCGGCGTAGCGAGCGCTGAGGGGAGAATCTCAGGATCGGCCCAGATCGATCTTTCAGGTGAAGATCTTCCATTGCAGGCGCGTATCATTTCGCTTCCCGAGAATGGTGAGCCGCAGCTCAATGAGATCTATCTCACCGACGGGCGCCGGCTGGACGAAGCCAATCCCGATGAGATCATCCTTCTGAAGAGCTTTGCCGATGCGCGCGGTCTTCTGCCCGGGGATGCGCTGACCTTAACAATTCGCGGAGGCCAGAGAGAATTCCAGATTGTCGGCCTCGCCCGATCACCGGAGTTTCTCTATGTCACCGCGCCCGGTGAGATTGCTCCTGATGATGCGCGCTACGCGGTTATCTGGATGGGGCAGGCAACGGCCGCTGCTGCATTCGATATGAGCGGCGCGTTTAACGAGGCGCTGGTTTCCCTGACACGCGATGCCCGTGAGCCCGCCGTGATCGAATCCATTGACCAGCTTGTCCGACCCTATGGCGGCTTGGGTGCCTATGGGCTGGAAGATCATTTCTCGGATCGATATGTGAGTGAAGAAATCAGCGGCTTGCGGGGAACAAGCGCCGTGGTTCCGCCTGTATTTCTCGCCGTTGCCGCCTTCCTGCTCTACATTGTGATTTCCCGAATGGTGCAGGCAGAACGCAGTCAGATCGGGCTTATCAAGGCCTTTGGCTATACCGATCTCGAGGTCGGCGCGCACTATTTCAAACTGATCCTTGTGATCGCGGTTTCAGGCGCGTTGCTAGGCTGCCTCGGGGGCATCGCCTCGGGGCGAAGTCTCGTCAATGTCTATGTCGATTACTTCAAGTTTCCTTTCCTCTTGTTCGAGGTGAAGCCGTCCAGCTTCATTCTGGGTATATTGGTGAGTGTGCTTTCTGCATCGGCAGGCGGGCTGCTGGTGTTGCGGCAGGTTTTTGCGCTCACGCCCGCAGTGGCCATGCGCCCGGCTGCTCCTGCAGATTACAGCGCATCGGGGCGCATCGGCCAGTCGATCTTTGGTCTGCTCGATCAGCCCAGCAGAATGGTTCTGCGGCGTATAACACGCCAACCTGGCAGAATGGCTGGCGCGGCCTTGGGGGTTGCAGCAGGCATGGGGCTGGCAACGGCCATGACCGCCGTAATGGGAGGGTTTGACCGTTCTATGGACCTGACCTTCGGCGTGATCGACCGCAGCGATGTCACCGTCAGTTTTGTGAACCCGGTATCAAACAAGGTTGTTCTGGAACTTGGGCGAATGCCGGGCGTGATTGAGGTTGAGCCTGCTCGCAATGTCTCTGTCGTATTGCGGAATGGCACCAGAACCCATCGCGGCGCGCTGGAAGGGAGGGTGCGCAATCCACGCCTCAACCGCGCAATAACCCCGCGCCTTGAGCCTATCGAAATGCGCCAAGAGGGGATCATTATCGCGACATCACTGGCTCAGAAACTTGCCATCACTCCGGGCGAGATTCTGACGGTTGAGGTGAAGGAAGGCCGCCAGCCGGTCTTGCAGATCCCGGTTGTCGGGACGACCCAGAGCCTGCTGGGTTCACCTGCCTATATTGAAATTGATGCGCTTAACCGCGCCATGCGCGAACCGGGCCGTATCTCCGCAGCAAGCCTGCGCGTCGATTCCGCGCAAAGCGATGCGATCTATCGCAGGCTCAAGGGGATGCCCGCTGTTGTGGGCGTGAGCCTGAAAGAAAATGCGCGGGAATCGCTTCAGAGGATGATGGATACAGGTGCGGGAGCCATGCGCTTCATCATGGCGGGCATCGCCTTCGTCATCACCTTTGGCATCGTCTACAACTCCGCCCGCATCGCTCAGGCGGAGCGCGAGCGAGACCTTGCCAGCCTGCGGGTGCTGGGCTTCTCCAAGGGCGAGGCGGCCTTCGTTCTATTAGGCGAACTAGTCCTTGTCACCTTCATCGCTCTGCCAGTCGGCGCGCTGATCGGCTTTGGCCTTTCCTCTGTCATTGCCGAGGGCTTTAGCAGCGATCTCTACCAAATTCCTGCCGCTTATGGCCGCGCCGACATCGGCATTGGCGCATTGGCCGTGCTTGTGGCGACATTGGTTTCTGCATGGCTGGTGAAACGCGATGTCGATCGAACCGAACTTATCACAGCCCTGAAATCCAGAGAGTAATCATGGCGAATAGCAAAAAGAACTCCCGCAAATATCTGACAATTGGCGCGATCATTTTCGGCCTTGCTATGCTCGCTCTCGCCTTCTGGCCCAGCGCGATTGCGGTCGATATGGACGAGGTCACCAGCGGGCCAATGCGTGTGAGCATTGATGAAGAGGGCCGCACACAGGTGCATGATGCCTATCTCGTCTCAGCACCCTCCAACGGCCGGTTGCAGCGCATTGAAGTGGAGGCTGGAGACACAGTCACCGCCGGAAGCGTGATTGGCTGGATTAGCCCTCCGCCGCTGGATTCACGCTCCGACGCTCAGGCCCGCGCAAACATTGCCAGCGCGCAGGCGGCGCTCAGAGCGGCGCAAAGCGAGCGGGATAATGCAGCTGCGAACAGGCAATTGGCCGATGCCGATCTGGCTCGCGAGGAGCGTTTATGGGAGCTCGAATCCACCAGTCGCTCCGCCTTGGAACTGGCACAAAGAAATGCCCAGGGAGCGGCATCAGCGCTGGAGGCGAGCAATGCGACAATTGCCCTGCGACAGGCCGATTTGGCGAGCGCCAGGGCGCAGATCAATGCAGGCAGTTCGGCCATTCCCATCCGAGCACCCGTTTCGGGACAGGTGCTTTCAGTCAGGCAGGAAAGCGAAGCGACAGTTGCTGTCGGCACGCCGATCGTCGAGATCGGCAATATTGCGGGTGACCTTGAAGTGGTTGTGGAGCTACTTTCCACTGATGCGGTGCAGGTCTCGATGGGCGATCCGGTGTTGATCGAGGATTGGGGCGGAGATGCGCCAATCACGGGCGAGGTTGCGCAGATCGAACCGCAGGGCTTCACCAAAGTCTCCGCGCTTGGCGTTGAAGAGCAGCGCGTAAATGCCCGAATCCGGATACACGATCCAGCGGACCGGTTGGGCAGCGGATTCCGTGTCGAGGCGCGCATCATTGTCTGGCTGGATGACAACGCACTGATTGTGCCTTCTACAGCTCTTTTTCGCGAGCAGGGCGAATGGGCGGTCTTTGTGGTTTCCGGCGGAAAGGCCGAATTGCGTCAGCTGGAGATTGGGCGAAACAACGGCACTCAAGCGCAAGTGCTGAGCGGCCTGCAAGAAGGCGAAACGGTCATCCTTTATCCCGCTTCGGAGGTGGAAGATGGCAGCGCAGTCGAACAGCGTGAAGTGGGCTGAGCGATGAACCACAAACGCTCCAATCCCCTGCTTTCCCTTTCACTATCGGCCGTGCTGCTGTCTGGTTGTGCTCTTCCCGAACGCACGCCTCCACAGCTGGAAATCCCCGTCCCGGACCAGTTTGAGGCCGGGAGTTCGGCTCCGGGCGAAATTGGCGGCAAGTGGTGGGAAGAATTTGGCGACAGGCAACTCGATGCCCATGTTGAACGCGCACTGTCCGATAGTCCTGCCATCCTGCAGGCCATTGCCCGCACGCAGCAGGCTCGCGCGCTTGCCGATCTGGCCGGAGCCGATCAGTCCCCGCAAGTCTCTCTCGGTTTCGGTGCTGGGCGACAGAAGCTAACCTTGGAAAGCCTTGGTATCGTTGTCCCTGATGCAGGCGGCGGTGGGGCACAGTCTTCCTACCGGATCAATACGTTTGACCTGACTGGCAATGTCAGCTGGGAGGTCGATCTATGGGGCAGGCTCTCCGCGCAATCGGCGGCCGCGCGAGCCGATTTTCTTGCCAACGAGGCCAATCTGCAATCTGTCCGCCAGTCTATCGCTGCGCAAACAGCACGCGCCTATTTCGCGATGATAGAGGGCGGCCGACAGGTCAACCTAGCGAGGCAGGTTGCCGAGAATGCCGCTCAAATGGAGCGGCAGATCAGCAATCGCGTGCGCCTGGGCGCAGCGCAGCCTGCCGATGGTCAGCTTGCAATCGCAAGCCTTGCATCCGCCAATGCCAATCTGGCGGCGCGCGAAGAGATCTTGGCGCGGACCACGCGTCAATTCGATGTGCTGCTTGGCGATTATCCCGATGGCGTGGTTGCCTTCGCTGACCAGTTGCCCGCTTTGCAGTCACAGCCGCCCGCCGGACTTCCGGCCGAACTGCTTTCGCGCAGGCCGGATATTCTGGCGGCGCAACTTAACCTTGAGGCAGCGGGATTCCGGCTCGATGCGGCGGAGCGATCCTTTTTGCCCAGCATTGAGCTGACGGGAAGGGCGGGTACTTCGAGCACGCAATTGAGCAATCTGCTCGATCCTGATTTCTTCATCTGGTCAATCGCCGGGCGTTTGCTCCAGCCAATCTTTCAGGGAGGCCGTCTTCGTGCGCAATTTGATCTGCGTGAAGGCGAACGGGACGAAGCGCTCCAACTATATGCAGACACTGTCTTGAACGCGCTGAGCGAGGTGGAGACTGCGCTGGCTGTTGAAGAGTTTCTGACGGAACAGGAGCAGGAATTGGCCACTGCCTTAGCTGCAGCAAGCGAAGCACACAGGATTGCGCGCAATCGCTATGACGTAGGCAGCGACCCATTGCTTAACGTGCTTGATGCTCAGAGCCGTATGATCGAGGCACAGTCCGCCTTGCTGGTGGTCAGACAGGCCCGGATCGATAACCGGATCAACCTGCACCTTGCATTGGGTGGCGGTTTTGAAACTGGTGCCCAAAAATGAGAGGACGGTGGGTCGGTCTTTGGGCCGATTCCAGACTGTCCGGCTATGGTCTTCAAATTTCGAAAAGCGGACAATGGCTCGCGTATCCTAGATGAGGCGCCATCAAGCGATTCTGCAGCCATTATCGTCGCATGCAGATTTAGGTCCACTTGAACTGTCCGCCACCTGATCTGGCAGGTCAACCGCGCTTTCGCTTACCAGCGCCATGATCTCGGCGCCGATCAGCATGTCATCATCGCGGCCGAATTTTTGTTTGCGGAGGTTGCCTGCCCTATCAATCAGGATGGTCGTTGGCGTACCCTGCATCTGGTAGGTTTGCATTGTGCGCGGAAGCCGCTGACCTTCATCTCGAACATCAATACCGACCGGAAACGTGATCCGATACTCATGGAGAAATGCCTCTAATGCCGCCCTCGTTCCTTGTGCTTCATGATGCTCGAACACGGTATGAAGGCCGATAACTGCGAGATCGCCCTCAGAGAAGATCTGGCGCGCCTTCTGGGCTTGTGGAAGAGAATGTCAAAAGCCTCGGAAAACGGGATTCCGCGCCACATAGAGCGAGATTCTCATTTCGTGTGACCGGCGGCAAGCTCAATAAGTTTCGTAAAGCAATAACTTACCGAGCTTGCGCGCTCCGACCGACATTTTTTTGCCAACCAAGCATACCGCGAATTTTCGGATAGCCACAGTGGATGAGCGGGAAAGGAGAAATCTGCACAATTACTGGGTTGGCTGCCTGGTTCTGCCAGTGCTCGTTTATGCGATCGTGCGGCTACTAATTCACCTAGCAAGCTAGCCGCAGGTCGCGACCGAGCGAGGCGATCAACAGACTGACCTCCATCAAACCTCAGCTACAGCGAATTCGGGCGAGCCTGCCCAGGTAAGCTCCCAAGTCGCTCCTTGTCGGATGTTCTGGACAAGTGTCGTGCGGAAAGCCGCCAGGCAGCTTCCACCGGCCCGGCGTGACGACGGATAGACAACACCACCGAGATCGGCGCCTCGCAGTTCCCGCGCCAGTTTCTGCCCCGCTGCATGGCCACTTTCCTCAACGGGATCGAGGTAGTCCGCTCCGTCCTGGTCTCGCAGATCCACGAAAGGTCCCAGAAACCCTGCGATCAATTCGCGGTACCGCGTGACGTTCTCGTAGCGGCCGACGTTGTCCAGTTCGCGGGTCAGATGGTGACCGACTTCCGCCACCGCGGTCTCCTTCGGCGCATCGCCGAACGCCGCGTACCATGCGCCGCGATTGCCGTCGTTGAAACGGCTGCCTTGAGGACGCGTGTAACAGAATGCCGCGTTCACATAGGTCCAGCCATAACCGTAAGCGGATGTCAGCAATTCGTCCTGCCGCACATCGGATGGCAGCGGCATATCCTCGTTTTGCCTGAGTGAAGTCTTTCGCTCGATCTCCTCCAGAAAGGCGAGCGCGGCGTCCGTGTCCGCCAGCGGAGCCATCGCAGGCTCTTCGATATAGGCTGTGCTGATCAGCCGGATCGTCGCCGGTTCGACGATCTCGACAAGCGGTAATCCCCGCGGAACTGTGTTTTCGACAAGCTGCACGACCGCCTCACAGGCCGCCGCGCAGCGCGTCGATATGCTGGCGGACCGCCGCCATCGCAGGAATACCGCCGGCGATCATCATATCGACCGGCCGCCTGCCATTATAGGGCGCGCCTTTGTTGGCCAGCGTCGGCCACTCGGTGGTAAGCGGTCCGTTGAACAAGAGCCGCAACCCCTTGAAGATGCCGATGATGAGGCTTGCGCGCGTAACCTTGTCGCGATCGAGGCGACCCTTGAACGCATCCTGCTTCATCCGGTCCCAAGTTGCTTGGGGAACATCGAACAGCGCCGCACCTTCCTGACCGGACAGATCCCAGTGCTGGGCGGCACGAACCACAGCTTTCACGATTACCGAGACCTGCTCGCGATCGGCGATCGGGGCGACCTGTGGACGCTCTAATTCCTGGACGCTTGTCATGTTTCACCTCTTATGATAGAGATATTTATATCATATGAAGTCCGATTGCAAGCGCGGTCGGACGCGCAAGCGAGGCAGGCCACCGTGTCGAAGAACATTCTGATATTTTCCGATGGCACCGGTCAATATGGCGGGCTGAAACCCGACCAGCGCCTGTCGAACATTTACAAGCTCTACAGCACGGCGCGCCCTTCCATCGACAATTGCATCGACCCTGCCGACCAGATCGCATTCTACGATCCGGGCCTCGGCACAGGAGAAGATGGGGGCGGATGGGGTCAGCGCCTTTCGCGTATATTCGGATTGGCCTTCGGAACCGGCATCAGCGACAATATCGCCGACTGCTACGAAGCTATCCTTAAGCACTACGAGCCGGGCGACCGCATCTATCTCTTCGGGTTCAGTCGCGGCGCCTACACCGCGCGGTGCGTGGCGAACGTGCTAAACCTGTGCGGTGTCCCGCAAAGGCTTGAAAGCGGCCCTATTCCACGCGGCGGGAAAGCACTGCGCGACATCGCCGAGGAAGCCGTGTTCGACGTCTATGAGCACGGCGCCGGCAAGCCACGCGGCGACTACGAGGAAGAGCGCGAGGAGAAGGCCCGACGGTTTCGAGCGAAATACAATTGCTGCGGCGAGGGACTGGATGGCGAGGAGCAGGGCAATGTCGCGCCGTACTTCATCGGCGTTTTCGATACGGTGGCATCGCTCGGGACGGCGCGGGCTCGAGCCTTCATCTTCATCAGCTTCTTTCTCTCGCTCGGAGCCGCTTTGCTCGCATGGTTCTGGACCGAGTCTCCTTGGATTGCTGCTCTTCTGGCGATCCCCGCACTGTGGTTGCTCTACAAGGGCATCCGCATGGCAAAGCGGCAGTGGAAGACGATTACCGACTGGCCAAAGCCTGGTCAGAAGCGATCGCACAGCGCCAAGTGGAGCATGAAGAACGCCGACAGGTTCCTCGACACGAACGTGCGCTTTGCGCGCCATGCATGCTCGATCGACGAAGACCGCAAGCATTTCCCCATCGCAGGCTGGGGCTATTCCTCCGACGTAAAGCGTATGGATCACCTCGACCCACCCTGGCTTCGCCAGGTCTGGTTTGCGGGCAACCACTCGGACATCGGAGGCAGCCATGCAGAAGACGAATCACGGCTTTCCGATATTGCCTTGCAGTGGATGGTGGAACAACTCGACGAGACCGAGCACCCGATAGAACTGAACCGGGCGCGCCTCAATCTGTGGCCCGATGCGCTCGGGATCCAGCATGATGAGCGCCGTGCGCTGCTCGATGCCCCCTGGCAGGCCCTGCTACCCAGGAAGTGGCGGAAAACATGGCCGCGGGAGGCCAGGTCCATCAATCCGCAAGCGGAATTGCATCCGAGCGTTTTGGAGCGCTCCCGCGCAACGTCGGTCAGGAACTACGACCGGCACGAGCCTTACCGGCCGAACGCGCTTGAGAATCATGAGAAGCTATTGGCAACCTGGTCGATGCCAGAGCCTCAAGCGAAACCGACCAGTCCCGAAACGCCGGGCGCCGATGCCGCATAGAATGATCCGCAACTGGTCCCGTCGTTCGCAAAAGACCGGCATGCAACCGAGACCTAGGCCAGCCCGATAGAATTGGCCTCCAACTTCGAAAGCTCCGTTTTCCACGATGCCCTCCTCGACAATCATCAAGATACCATCGGACGACAAGGCCTTCGAAGAGAACTGCGTGCCGCTGTTCTGCGGCGTCCTGAAAGACCCGAACGTCAAGCTCGTCGGCACGCGGGGCAAAGCCCAATCGGGGATCGATCTGACCGGCAGGCGCGACCGCGATCCGACGCAGCTGGTCGGTATCCAGTGCAAGCTCATCACGCGTGGCGGAAAGCTTACCGAGGAGATCGTCCGCGCTGACTTCGACAAAGCCCTGCAGATCACTCCGGCGCTGACCGAATTCATCGTCGCCACCACCGCAAACGACGATCTCGAATACGACCGCATTGCGAACACGCTGTCGCAGGAACAGGCGGCGCTCGGACGCCGGATCGACGTTCAGGTCTGGGGATGGGACACGCTCCAACCGAAAATTCGCGCGAATAAGGCGGCGCTCGATGCGTTCGATCCCGGTCACAGCGCATCGACCGATCGCATTGTGGCCCTGGGAGAGGAATCTCTCGAGCGCCATGGTGAAACGAAGGCAGCCGTCGATCGCGGGGGACAGGGCGAAGGGATCATATGCGTCGAACGGTGCGGAAACATCGTCAATCCCCGCCGATGACCATCCAGTCCCGTCCCATTTCGAATGCGCGAATTGAGCTCGTCCCGAGCAGCTGCGCAATAAGCTCGGCAGATTCGACGAGCCGTGGGCCGGGCCGATTGAAATAATGATGGCCATCGACGGCGAAGACCTTTCCTTTGCGAACCGCGGTAAGGTCCTTCCAACCGGAGCGGTCGACGAGCGAACCGAGATCGGCGAGTGTCTTCGGCAATTGATATCCGCAGGGCATAGCGACGATCAGCTCGGGATCGGCGGCGATCAAGTCGTCCCATTCCAGCCACGGGGAATGTTCACCGGCTCGCGCGAATAACGGACGACCGCCGGCCGCCTCGATCAGTTCGGGCACCCAGTTTCCTGCCGCCATCAGCGGATCGATCCATTCGATCGCGGCGACGCTTGGACGATCTATCCTCCGCCCTCGGTTTTCGGCCAGCCCTGCCATGCGCCGTCTCAAGCCGTCGACCACCGAAGATGTCCGCTCGGACAATCCCGCCGCTTCGGCGACCTTGGCGAAATCGCCCCACACATCCTCCAGCGTGTCGGGCGCCAGCGAGAGCAGGACCGGTGCGGTTCCGGTCCACTCGCTCAGTGCCTCCTCCAGATCGGCAGGGGTAACCGCGCAGACCGCGCATTGCGACTGCGTCAGGATGAGGTCGGGCCGCAGGTCGCGCAGCAGCGCGGTGTCGACCTCGTATACCGACAGACCCTGCCGCACGATTCCCTGAACCCGGTCGTCGATCTGGCACGACGTCAATCCCTTCTCCAGCTTGGTGGACGTGACGACCGGCAACCCCTTTACGAATGGCGGATAGTCGCATTCGTGAGAGCGACCTACGAGGTTCTGTCCCAACCCGAGCGCGACGGCGATCTCGGTCGCGCTCGGCAGGAGAGACACTATCCGCGGATGCGCCATGTCAGGCGAGCCGCAGCCGCGGCGTGGGTCCGAAGAGTTTTGGAGCGGTGCTGGTAAGGATCCAGTAGGCGCCCGAAAGTCCTGCGAACCACAGTGCATCGTTCGCGAAGATCTGCCCCACGATCGGCATCGCGAAGGTCTCGGTTCCGCCTACGACCAAAGCGAGCCCGAAGAGCGCAGCCTCGTAGACGAAGAATCCGATCAGAAAGGCACTCAGCGTCCGAAACGAACTCAGCTCGTCACGTTCGCCCATGACGGCGGCACCTGCAAGCATTGCCAGAACCGATGCGATGCCGAGCGCACCGCCCCAAGCGAACGCATAACCCGTATGCGGGTAGCCGAGAACGGTGAACCCCAGCACCTGGTTGGTCGCCCAGATCGCGAGGATCGTCGCCAGCGCGAGCGAGCGGTGCATGGTCGCGGCGGTCACGATCGCCAGAGCCACGAACGGCATCATGCAGGCGGCGGCCAGCGATCCGCCCACGGTCGCCAAGGCGAGTGTGACAGGCCATGCGAACCTAGCAGCCTCCGACTGCGCCGTGATTTCATCCGTCATCGAAATTCTCCCTAGAAGCGTGCGCGCGCGCCGACGGCGAACGAGCGTCCCGGCGTCGCGAAGCTGAAGACATCCTCGTAGTCGGCGGCCGTCAGGTTCTCGACCCGGCCGAACAGCTCGACATTATCCATGACCCTCACGTCGGCGGCGACGTTCAGCAGCAGGTAGTCGTCCAGTTGCACGCGAACCGGCACGAAGGAGGGATCGATGAAGGCGCTGTCGATCGTCTCGCCATTGTAGCGCGCGACGAGCGTGACCCCTCCCGCATCCCCGGGAACGCGCCAGTCGACGGCCAGACTGGCGGTATGCGAGGGCCGACGTACCTCGCGCGTGCCATTCTCGCGGGAACGCAGATAGGTGTAGGCTCCATTGACGCGCCAGGCCTCGCCCAAGCGCGCCTCGCCGGACACTTCGACACCGTTTCTTTCAGAGACGGTGTCGCGATTGCTGGGGCTGGCGACGAAGTTCGGGGGCGGAAAGGAAGTGAAGATCTCGTCGTCCAGTTCGCTTTCGAAATAGGTGACCCCAATCGAAGCGCGCTCACCGAACAGCGATTGGTCTATCCCGATCTCCCATCCGCTCGACTTCTCGGGCCTCAAGTCGGGATT
Source organism: Ponticaulis sp. (assembly GCA_002723155.1). Lineage (GTDB taxonomy): Bacteria > Pseudomonadota > Alphaproteobacteria > Caulobacterales > Hyphomonadaceae > Ponticaulis. The sequence goes on from PBNO01000016.1 coordinate 48,597, forward strand.
GCCTATAAAGCGACCGTCGACGAAACCGTAGAGTTCGTAGAACGAGGGGTTCTTCACCCCCGATCCTGCTGCCCCGCGCACCCGCGTAGCCGCAGCGATCCGATAGCTCGCCTGAAGTCTGTAGGTCGTCGTATCGGCGAACTGGTCGTTCCAGTCCCTGCGAATCGAGGCGGACGCGCTCGCCCGGTCTCCCAGATCGATCGCATACTGGCCGACGAGGCCGATATTGTCGATCTGCCGACGACCGGTAAATGCGAAGCCGGTCGGATCGGTGTTACGGAACCGTTCGCGTTCGACGTCGAGAGCCGCCGTGACCCGGTGTGTGAGACCGCCAGCTTCGATACGCAACGTCGTATCGTAGGACCCTTTCAGCCTCTGCCCTTCACTGCCGTAGCTGCGTCCAGTCGAAGCGAAACCGTCGCGCCGGGTGTCCGCGATCTGTGCCGACAGCGCATGGGTCCAACGATCGTCGAGCAGGTCCACCTCGCCCCGCACCAGCGCGTAGACAGCCTCGTTCTGGAAACGGTTGCCGGGGCTATCGACCTGGAATCCGAACGTCGGGCTTGCCGGATCGGAATCGCTGTCGTTGAATTCGGCATCGGTGCGTGCGTAGCGCAATACGCCGGTAAGGCGTGCATCGGACGTAGGCGCGAACGTCGTCTTGAGAGACACCGCACCGCTGTCGTTCGCAAGGTCGCGCGTGCCGCCGCGGGCGCCTGGCGTGCCATCGGTGGTGTTGAGCGTGGCGGACAGCGCATAGTCGAGATCGCCGCTATATCCGGCGATCCGGGCAGCGCCGTTCAGCGTGCCGAACGAACCGGCTTCGATACGCGCGGCCGCCCCGGGAGCATCGCGGCCGCCGAGCGTGATGTACTGGATGACGCCGCCGATCGCGTCCGATCCGTAGATCGCGCTCTGCTGCCCGCGCAGCACCTCGATCCGCGCCGCCTCGTCGGCGATGAGCGTTCCGAAATCGAATTCGCCAGCGTAGGGGTCGGACACCTCGATCCCATCGATCAGGACGAGCGTATGATTGGCTTCGGCCCCTCGCAGCCGGATCTGCGTCTGGCCGGGAACCCGCCCGACCGCGACACCCGGGACGTCGCGCAGCACGTCGGACACCTCGCGCACTTGCCGCCGATCGAGGACCTGCTGGTCGAGGATCGTGACCGATCCGCCAACCTGATCGATCGGCACGGGATCGGTCGCGCGGTTCCCGGTAACGACGATCGAGGTCGTGGAGGTTTCAGGATCGGCATCGGGATCGATCGTTTGCGCGAGCGCCGGACTTGTCAGGAATGCGGAAGACAGAAGCAATAAATGAACGTATTTCATAGACACGAATTTCCAGGGCGCCAGGCGACTTGGCCGGAGCGTCCGCGCAAACGCGGTCGACGAGACTGCCAGGGGACGGACGCGTGCATCCCCCGGCGGTCCTGCCGATGCGGCTCCAACCGCTACTCGTCGCCCAGACGAAATTCGTTTCGCGCCCGGCCAATCCCATGAGCCCGGCAAGAGCGACACGCACCGGTCGGTCTCCTGGCTCACGGGTCACTGCACGCGACATACCTTCCCAGACGGACATCGCCGCCCAGTGGTCGTGGAGCGAACCCCACTCATGTCACGCGCTCGCCGCTTACAGTTGCAGGGACAGCCGCAGAATTGGCCCGGCAAGACCTCACTGCGTTCCCGTTACCGGCACGCACTATCGGCGAGCGATTTCGCCGACGCTGGACGCTCTAGACTTCACCCGAATGTTCGGCAAGCATGAGCTTGCATAGTCGAGCGACCAATCAGCGCGCTCACTCGGGAGCTTGAAGAACGGATGGCTGGAAGAACTATCGGTGCTGTAACGGCGGACTTAAGTTGGTAATGTTGCCCGGACCAAAGTGGGAAACGCCATTGGAGGCCAGAACCTGGCTCATCGAACAGCGCCGCGTATTGAAGTGGTCCCATAAGGACGTGGAGAAAGCCTTTTTTTCATGCGCGGTCAAAAGTGATCTTTATATTGGACCCGGCGGAGGCAGCAGATTTGATCGGGCTACGGAAAAGCGCGTGGCTCGATTCGAACGGGAAGGCGACGCTATCCCGGATTGGATGTTCTGGATGCCTCTTGTCGTTCAGCACGCGCAGGTCGCGTATGAAGATCGCTGGGACTGGGAACGCGAGAACATCCCGCAACACAGCGATGTCAGGCGCGAGCGCGAAGAAGAGGAGTATTACGCTCGGCTGTTCGAGCTCAACGATCAGGAGATCGCTCTCTTGTCTCGCTTTCGAGAAATGGACCGCGACGAGCGCGAGGTTCTCGGGGCGATGCTTGAACCACAAACCTTTTGCAAAATCAGAGCTTCACTGGCGCGAAACTCCAACGGCTCGAAACTCTAAGCGGGCCATTCGCTTCAAGGTAGTTTCGAGCAGCCGGCGCACGGCGATCAGTCTGTGTCATCCGGCCAATCGTCATAGCTGTCCGGCAGATGGCTCAGATCCTCAGGCGGGGTCATGAACTCTTCTCGCTCCATCTTCGTCATCATGTCGGTCCGGATGCTCTTCTGCAACTGCTCGTCCCAATCGGGAATTGCAGAAATGCGCACCAGCATCACTTCGACTTCACCGTTATCATAAATCTCGAACGTCCGCGTCTTCGCAAGTTCGACATAATTGCCGAGATCCTGCGCGAGCTCGTCGACCGAGATGCGAAAACATGCATGTGGTTTCATGGGATCAGAACCTTTCGATTGCTTACAACAATCCCGCCGACCGCTGAGCCGTGTGGGCGATGCGGTCGGGCAGGCAAAAAGGTTCGTGAGCGTGATAGCCAATCGGGCGCGGAATGGAAGCCCCGCTCGCAGCTTTCGATGAAAGCGCGCTCTTCTAGCGTTCGAGCTGACGCATCAGATACCCCGCGCCTGCCGGCGTGACATTCACAGCGATCGCG
>PBNO01000017.1 GCA_002723155.1 Ponticaulis sp.
ACACACAAAACCGTGGTTTGGTATAAACTAGTAAATATAACAATAGCGTTTGGGGACTGAATGAAGGATATATTGCTTGTTAGTGATAACAATGCATTACAACAAAATCTGCACACGATCCTGACATTTTTAGGGGAGCCGTGTGTTTCACTTTCGGTGTCTGAAGCGCAATCGTTGCTCGAAAACAAATCACCCGTTGCGGTGATCATCGATGTAGAAACCGGCAACGATGCCCTGGCGTTAATCAAAAATTATCCTCAGCATCCGTTCGTAGCAATCAATATGGCCGACCAGCCAGGCCTTAGCGTAGGCAATTTGGTGGGGCATATCACGCTGCCGATAACTTACCCGGCACTGACGCAGGCTATTCACCGCTGCCAGGAATATATTCGTAGTCACCCCGTACGCAACGGCGCGGTCCCCACTAAAACCCGGTTATTCCGCAGTCTGGTGGGTAAAAGCGAGCAAATTCAGGGCGTTCGTCGCCTGGTAGAACAGGTTGCACCCACTGAAGCCACAGTGCTTATTCTGGGGGAGTCTGGAACCGGTAAAGAAGTTGTCGCGCGTAATGTTCACTTTTTATCTGAGCGCAAAGATGGGCCGTTCATCCCGGTAAACTGCGGTGCCATACCCGGTGAACTGCTGGAAAGTGAGCTGTTTGGTCACGAAAAGGGCGCTTTTACCGGTGCTATCAGTGCCCGTAAAGGCCGTTTTGAGCTGGCCGAAGGCGGCACATTGTTTCTCGATGAAATCGGCGATATGCCGCTGCAGATGCAGGTGAAATTACTGCGCGTACTGCAGGAAAGAATGTTTGAAAGAGTCGGTGGTAACCGGCCAATACAGTGTGACGTGCGGATTATCGCCGCCACCCATCGCGATCTGGAAAAGATGATTGCCGATGATAAGTTCCGCGAAGATTTATATTACCGTCTGAACGTGTTCCCTATCGACAGTCCGGCCCTGCGTGAACGCCGTGAGGATATTCCGTTACTGTTGCAGGAGTTGAACAGCCGCATTCAGGGAGATGGTGTCGACCCGGTCAAATTTACTGAGCGCGCTATCAGTTCTCTGATGGAGCACCCCTGGTCGGGCAATGTCCGCGAGTTGTCTAATCTGGTGGAACGACTGATGATCCTCTATCCGGGCCAGATTGTCGATGTGCAGGATCTGCCGCAGAAATACCAGTATGGTGACATGGAGCGCTTTGAGCCGGATTACCCCGAAGAAGTGCTTGAGCGTGATGCCTTCAACGAACTCTTCGCCGAGTCGGCCGGATATGACGATGATACACCGGAGCCTGAACCGGCTATCAACGGTTATTTGCCGGATGAAGGGGTAAACCTTAAAGAGTATCTTTCGGAGCTGGAAATTAATCTTATCCAGCAAGCTCTCGATCAGCAGGAGTGGGTTGTCGCCCGGGCTGCCGATAAGCTGGGAATGCGCCGAACCACCCTGGTTGAGAAGATGCGCAAGTACAATATTCAGCGTGACTAGCACGCCTGAGCAGAGTTGGAGCTAACCATTCGGTTGGCTATTTTTCTGAATGTAAACGCTGACAACCTCCTTTTGTCATTATATTGACAGCGAAAACTTCGTTATAAATTACTTATCTTATTGAAATTTAATAGCTAAATTTCTGGCACGACTAATGCAAAATCCTTAGCAGTCCAACAAGTGTCTGCAAATTGACGAGGAATGTATGGCATTAAATAGTCGTGTTGCCAATACCGTAGAAGAAGTATCGATAAAGCCGGTGAAAAGCCATCAGGCCGCGGCCGATTTATCGCTGGTACGCGAAACTGCTCAATCACAGCAGCAGGAACTCGACTCCTTACGACAACAAGCGTCCCGCCTTAACCACCTGTTACAGGTTATGCCCGCCGGGGTTATCGTGCTGGATGGCAAAGGTTATGTCAGGCAAGCCAATGAGCAGGCCTCTCTGCTACTGGGCGAACCGCTCGAAGGCGAGCTGTGGCGAACCATTATTGCCCGATCTTTTAAACCCCGCGCCGACGATGGTCACGAAGTGTCGTTGTTCGATGGGCGCCGGGTGAAACTGTCTATTACGCCACTGGTGAATGAGCCGGGGCAACTTATCGTGCTTACCGACCTTACGGAAACCCGCCAGTTACAGGCGCGTCTGAGTCATCTGCAACGCTTGTCCTCACTGGGCAAAATGGTTGCCTCACTGGCCCACCAAATTCGTACGCCACTGTCAGCGGCAATGCTGTATGCAGCCAATCTGACCCGCAAAAACCTGCAGCCAGAATCCGGCGTTCAATTTGCGCATAAACTGCAGGACAGACTCAAAGAGCTGGAGAGTCAGGTCAATGACATGTTGCTGTTTGCTAAAAGCGGGGAGCAACAGGTAGTTAATGATATCTCAGTACAAGAACTGTATGAGGCAATTGCGCCTACAGCGCAAACCATCACCCAGGGCCAGGAGCAGGTTGTTATTTTTAAGGGCCAACAAATCGATGCGTCGATCACCGGTAATCTTACCGCCTTGCAGGGCGCTTTGCTTAACCTGATCCAGAATGCCAGCCAGATTAGTCCGAAGGGTAGCGATGTTACCGTGCAGTTCAGCGTACTTAACCGCTGGTTGTGTATCAATATCAGCGATCAGGGGCCTGGTATTTCTGACGCTCTGAAAGATAAAATTTTCGAACCCTTTTACACCACCAAAACGCACGGCACCGGTCTTGGTCTGTTTGGAGCTTTGTCCTTACTCATGTCTATCAGCAATTCCCAGGCGCAAGACGTCGAGAACCAGATCTATTTGGATCTGAAAGATGGTCGAGTGGTTATTGATTTGCTCCCCGACGTAGCACCGGAGCACGTCACCAGGATCAAGGAACTAACCCGCGAGGGGTTCTACGATGGAATCGTTTTTCATCGAGTTATCGATGGCTTCATGGCTCAGACGGGTGATCCGACCGGTACGGGTATGGGAGGATCGGGAACTAAGCTTAAGGCCGAGTTCTCCAATACCCCCTTCGTCCGCGGTACTGTGGGGATGGCGCGCTCGCAAGACCCTGATAGCGGAGACAGCCAATTCTTTATTTGTTTCGCCGATGCTCAGTTTCTGAACGGCCAATACACGGTATGGGGCAAGGTAAGCGAAGGTATTGAGCTCGTCGACAATATAACTCGGGGCGAACCGCCGGAGAATCCCGACAAGATCGTCAAAATGCAGGTCGCGGCCGACGCAAAATAAAACTATGCAATATGGAACTCGTTTAGCCGTCTTAGCGAAACGTTAATTCAAGGGTGTTCTCGCCATCGGCTGGGATGCTCCTACTAGTCGACCTGAGTTTCAAACCGTGATGGCAATCTCGCCACCGGACTATTTGCTTGTAGCTTCGCGATTTGGATTGCAGCGCCTTTCTTGACCGCGGCACACCGCAATAGAAATGTCCCAAGTCCAATATTAATTAAGCGATAGAGAAGCAAGGATTAGATTCGCATTGTGGAATAACGAATTAAAGGTAGTTGTACCGACCTCGGGAAGATCAGCTACTCAAAAAATTCAACCAAGACGGTTCATTGGACCGCCGCTGTACCGGGCATCTAACCAAAATCCAACATTTTTCATGCTGCGCGGCTCTTGAAGTACTTCAGCGCATGGATCCTTATTGCGGACGCCATTGAAACATCCTTGCCGCACTTATCAACAATTTTCTCGCACAACTCGTCTAGACTTTGTTCTTCACGCCGACAAATTTCAGTCAGAGTTTCCTAAACTCCCGACTCCAAAGCCAGCGACGTCCGCTTGCCCTTAATAGCAAGGTTAAGGCGCATCTTGCGCGTCGACGTAGGGTTGTCCATTACGCTGCGCTCCTCGCATTGTCTCGATTTAGGAATCGGTCCCGGTAGTGCGAGATAAGAAAAACCCTAAGCGATGAAGACATGGAGGCGTCAGAACCTCCGTAATTACGGACAGCATGCGTAATCAACTGATTGACCGTTAGGCCGAGTTCTTTCGCACAATCATTCACTGCGTCCCAAAACGGTTCTTCAAGACGGAAACTTGTACGACGGCCTGAGATCTCGACGTTTCTAATACTACGGTTCATACAAATTAACCTTCGTTTCGGTTAACCACGTGAGGAACAATCCACACTGCCGCGCCACCCGAGCAGATGGTTCCATGCCCGAATCCACCAAAACATGCCACATTTATGATATAAATTCCACATTTATAGAATGTTTTGCTTGAAAAAAATGCATTTTAATACGTATCGTCAAGATCGGTCGGATGTGTGACCAAAAGCCTTCGACAAGATGGCGGAAATGCACATTTTTCATCCAGAATTTTAGCGGAACCTATAGAGAATTAAAAACATTTTAGTTCTAGAATGCACCGCGACCATCAACCGCATAGACTTTCACAGATGCATTTGTGGTCTCCATAAACTTCACTGTTTGGTCAAAATCCTTGGCGATTTTTTCAGATGAAAACTGAAGCGTAGTCGTACTTTTCTGTGCAGGCTAAATTCCTCGAAGATAATAGGTGGTCAGTCACGGAAATAAAGACAGCCTCAACATCTGATTGCATCCCTCCTTGTGTTCTCTACCGGATAAATCCGTTTTAAGTGACCGGCTACCGTCTCCGTCCCCCGCACGGAAATGATAGACAGTGATTGCTGTGCCGCTTTGCTGAACCTAGGAACACGTTTATGTCGATCCATCCGTCTCGCGCAGACGATGAATTGGCACTAAAATAATGTTCGTCCACAAAGATAGTTCCAGAGTTTCCTATGAAAAAATCAAAGGTCCGCGCCGGGATCGTCGGCGCCGGGTTCGCCGCAAATTTCCATGTCAACGCAATACACCGGGTCTACGGTACCGACCCGGAAATCGTTGGCGTAACCTCCCGTTCAATAGAAACCGCACGAGCCTTCGCCGAGCCACGCGGCCTGAGGGCATTCGATAGAATGGAAGCACTCCTTGAAGAAGTCGACGTTGTCCACGTCTGCGTGCCGGCCTCCGCTCACGAAACGGTTGCCATCGCGGCGTTAACTAGAGGTGTCGCACCGATCGTGGAGAAGCCGTTTACGGGATTCTTCGGCGATGGTAGCGCGCAATTCGATGCGCGGACGGTTCCGCGTCAGCATGCGCTGGACGGCGCGCTGGACAGCGTAAAACGCATGCTCGAGGCAGAAGCAGCAAGCACCGCGAGAATCCTTTATGCGGAAAACTGGGTCTATGTCCCCGCGATCCAAAAAGAACGCGAGGTCCTGGAAAAGACGGGAGGGCAGGTCCTTTGGATGCACGGCGAGGAAGCCCATTCGGGCTCCCACTCCCCGGTCTACGGCTACTGGCGGTTCGGTGGGGGTGGATCACTGATTGGCAAAGGTTGCCATCCGTTGACGGCAGCGCTGTACCTTAAAAGGGTCGAGGGCCGTGCTCGGAACGGCAAGCCGATCAGACCAATCTCCATAACGGCGCGCACGCATGAGATAACACGCCTCGACAATTTTATAGATGTCGGCCTCATCCGAACTGACTACTTTGACGTTGAAGATTTTTCGATGCAGCACGTAACTTTCGAGGATGGTACGATTGCCACAATCTTCGCCTCTGAGTTAGTGCTCGGCGGGATCCACAACTGGCTCGAAGTAGTGGCGAATAACCACCGTACAGTTTGCAGCATCAATCCCAACACTGCGATGCAGACTTATAATCCAAAGGAGGAGCAATTTCGACACATCTACGTCGTAGAGAAGATCGAAACAAAGCAGGGCTGGGCGATGACCGCGCCCGACGAAGATTTTAGCACTGGATTCCCGCAAGAGATCGACGCGTTTTATCGAGCAGTAGCCAGTGGAGGACCGATCGAGAGCGGCTCGGCACTTGGCGCCGACACCGTCGCGACGATATACGCGGGCTATCTTTCCGCGGAACAGGGTGGCGCGGAAACTTCCATAACTTTGCTCTGACGGAGATTGTATACCTCGTTCGCCTTGCCTATGATGCTCGCCAACTTATATGCTGCCCGGTTTCCGGCGGGCCGACCGAGGAGACTGGGATGGCCGTCAACATCCCCTTTAATCGTGATTTCGAGGTACCTTACGGGGCTCTGGAGACCGTCGCCCCAGGGCTCCGGCGTATCACCGCAAGCAACCCAGGCCCCTTCACGTTCCGCGGTACTGGCACGTACGTTGTGGGAGAAGGCAGTGTGGCGGTGATCGACCCGGGACCGGACATGCCAGAACATGTCGATGCGCTGCTTAGTGCACTTGTAGGCGAAACTATTAGTCATATCCTCATCACGCATACACATAATGATCACTCACCCGCAGCCCGGATTTTGAAGGCGGAGACTGGGGCTCCGAGTTACGGTTTTGGTCCACATGGCTCGGGCAAAGGGGAACAGGGCCTGAAGGTCGAAGCCGGCGGCGACATGGACTTTGTGCCGGACGAATTTGTTAGGGACGGAAGCGTAATCGAGGGTGCTGACTGGTCGGTCTCCTGCCTGCATACGCCAGGTCATACTTCCAACCATATCTGCTACTCTTGGGATGAGCGTAAGATCTTGTTCCCTGGTGACCATATCATGGGCTGGTCCACCAGCATAATCTCGCCGCCCGATGGCGATATGGGCGACTACATGCGGAGCCTGACCAAACTTCTGGCGCGCGAAGATGCGCTTTACTGCCCCACCCACGGACCGACGATCGCCGATCCACATCCACTCGTGAAAGCCTTCATCGCCCACCGCCGAGAACGCGAAGATAAGATCATGAGCTGTCTCATGTCAGGAATCGAGACGGTCGCCGAGATGGTGCCCAACGTTTATGCCGACATCGCTCCTTCTCTGCACGCGGCGGCCTCCCGTTCACTTTTCGCGACGCTAATGTACCTGGTGGAGGAAGATCGCGCCGTCGCGCTCGGGCCAGCCACCATACATGGAAGATATCGACCGGGTTCGAGCTAGCCATAGCGCACGTGCCTTTGGTCTTTGCGATAACCGAAGAACGGGTACCGGTCGGGCAGGGCAAAGCCGACCCCCACGCGTCTCAGCACCTCCTCGAGCATGAATTGTGTCACGTCGACAAGCGGCAAATCGAGCGCTTCGCGAACCGGGACAAACGCGAGGTTCGCGAGCTCACCACTGCCGCCAAGTTTTCCAGTCATGTCACTGGACCAAGCCCAGAAGAAACGAGCATGAAATCGTATCGCGCGAGACGCTGGCGTGATTGCACGTCCCAGATAGGCAAGACGGGCAAGGTTGGGCGCCAGCCCAAGCGCACGCATTGCCTCCCAACTCTCATCCCCAGTTTCACCCAAATCTCCTGGTTCACCCAGAACCAGCCCCGTCTCCTCGAACGTCTCCCGTACTGCCGCCATGGCAAGGGTTCTTGCCATATTTGAGTCTCTTGACAGCCGCCGTGAGAGGTCTCTATCAAGCTCCCGTGATGGCCTCGGCAACCGATCTGTGCGATCTACTTTGCCACCGGGGAATACATATGCGTTGCTAAAAACCGCTTTGCAACCACGGCGCCCCATGAGGACTTCGATACCGGTTGCACCGATACGCAACACCAGCATACTGGCTGAATCCTTAGGCTTCACAGGGTGCAAGATCGAACACGCTCGTTTGGGCAGATCCCCAGGTCGGCCTGTTTCGGCTTTATTTTTGACTGTTGTGGTCACGGGCGCTTACACAAAAAACTAAAACCAGAGTTTAATAGCGTCTCCGGCCATGTTGAAGGCCAAGAACTGAAGCAAAGTAGCGATCCGTGGGGATCCGCAGCTATACATGATGATGGTTTATTAGACATTGACACCAGCTATCACGAAAATTTCTATTTTTTGTACTAGGGGGATGTTCAAAGGATCAATCCGAATATCTTGCCCCAGTTTTTGTCTTTTTTAAAATATTAGTGTTATGCGTTTGTCTATATCGATACTTTAATATTAAATAATTCTGACCTTGATATATTCCCTGCAATAAAATACCCGATTACAGTCCCCGTCACGTAACAGGAAAGGTAAGTTCTTGCAGCCGTGTGGCGGCGGTGCGAGCGAAGCGCAGCGTGACCGCTTTCCTGCGTGCTGCAGCAAGTTTCAACCGAGTCGCCTCACGCAGGATCTCAGCGTCAAACCTGTCCCCTACAATGAGCCCATATTCTGGGCCACTGGGCAAAAGCTCGAGGGGAAACCCCGGCGCGACCGCAAAATAGAATAAATCACAGTATTCTAAATATTCTTGCCACTTTCGGTCAGACTTAAAACCCGCCACGGACGCCTTAATCTCCACGATCGTCACCAAGCCCGCGCGGTCGATTCCAATCAGGTCGACACGTCGACCAGTCACGAGCGACATTTCGGCTATTATCACCTGCCCAAGATTCATAAGTAACCGGGCCACACCCCGGGTTATCGAAAGCGTGGTCTCATGAGATAATTTAAAAGTTTCGGTCATGACACTGCCGACAATTGGAAATTTAACGCGCCAAAAAGACGTCGAAGATTATGTGTTCAAACACAAAATGCATCTTCCAGGCGACAATCTTGTCCATTTCATTGGTGCATCATCCGCTGCGTACAAATCGCTTACACATGAAAACTTGTGCGCCCAAATACCGGAAATTTTCAGCATTTTTTGAGCAAGCGCTAGCAATGCAACTGGCATTACCTGCATTATTCCCTGCCCCTTGATGATAAACAGGTCCATCCTAGATAATTGTAAGAAATTATCAGACTCCATGCCTTGCGAGCGGCATTGTTGGCGCGACCTCGACAAGGCGAAAGACCGTTACGCTCTAGGAGGAGCTGATCGCACATGACACGACTTTCCCTGTTCAACTCACCATTGTTGCTCGGGTTCGATCAATTCGAGCGCACTCTTGATCGCGTCACAAAAACATCCCCCGAAGGCTATCCGCCGTACAATATCGAACAAACTTCAAAAGATGATCTTCGTATTACCCTCGCGGTGGCGGGGTTTTCCGAGGACAATCTGAGTGTTCATGTTGAAGAAAATCAGCTTATCATCCAAGGCAGGCAGGACGATGATAAAGAGAAGGTTTACCTGCATCGTGGTATCGCTGCACGGCAATTTCAACGCACTTTCGTCCTGGCTGAAGGCATCAAGGTTACGTCGGCCGAGATTAACAACGGCTTACTTAACATAGATTTGACCCGGCCTAAACCGGAAGTCCGGGTACAGAAAATTAATATCCGATCCGCTCCACCGAAGAGTGCCAGGAGAACAAGCCAGAGCCTTGACTTCGATGTTACCAACTAACCGATTGGCACACAGTATGAAACACGGAAGGAATGTTCCCAAATTCTGATGATACGAGGCTATTTGGGTATTTTATTGGGGAGGACTATACAAAAACTATACGGGTTCCATGACCTTGGCCTTATGGAACCACTAGATTTGGTTTTCCCGCTACCAGCCAAGGGCGCACGCGGAACGCCCTACCGGTTCAAAGTCCAGAAAGTTTCTCGGGCCTCGGTCCTACAGCCGTGGTTGCCGCTTTGCTGACTATTTACCGGGTCATTTTCGTTAATTTTCCTAATAGGCCAACCGCGACCGGCGTCCATGGACCTCCATTTGGTCCTGCGCCCCTCTAAGCTGCGTCGCTCGATTCTGTTTGCGTTAGCAACGCATAGATAGCGTCCCGAGTCTCGCAACCCCGAAGTTTGTCACATGTGCTTGGATCGCGGAGCAATCGTGAGACCCGCGCCAGTGCTTTCAAGTGATCCGCGCCCGCGGCCTCTGGTGCCAAGAGCAGAAAGACCAGATCAACAGGCCGATCGTCGATTGCATCGAACTCAATGGCCCTGCTTGCTCGCGCGAACACGCCGTGAAGGCGGTCGAGAGCATTCAGTTTCCCATGCGGAATTGCAATCCCTTCACCGACACCCGTTGTCCCTAAACGCTCCCGTTCGATCAACATATCAAAAATTTCTCGTTGATCGAGTTCCGTCAACTCGGCCGCAACCCTGGAGAGTTCCTGAAGCGCCTGTTTCTTGCTGGAGGCCTTGAGATGAGGAACGACCGCCTCGGCAGTCAATATTTCGTGTATTTCCATTGATTAGCTCGTCAGCAATCCCGCTACGGTCTCGGTACCGACTGTCCCCCGGTCTAATCGACGCAAGGCGCGGGACAATATGACCACCCACGAACCGAGTCAACCCTGGTAAATGCTTAACACAGCTTTCAGAAAAAACCGGTCAACTCATTGATATCAATAAGCAATTGCTTTCTCCCGGCGACGGTGGACGGACGATGGTATACGCATAGATTCGCGGTACTTCGCGACGGTTCGTCGAGCGATATCAACCCCTTGGCCCCGCAATATCTCAACCAGCCGGTCATCCGAAAGAACCTTGTCTGCCGGTTCCTCATCGATCAACGCTTTGATCCTGAATCTAACCGATTCCGCCGAGTGAGCTTCCCCGCCGGCGGCCGACGCGATCGCCGAGGTGAAAAAATATTTCAACTCCAACAAACCCCGCGGCGTTGCAATGTACTTGTTGTTAGTCACCCGGCTCACCGTGCTTTCGTGCATATTTATTACCTCGGCTATATCTCTAAGAACGAGGGGTTTCAGGTATTGCACACCAAAACGGAAAAATTCATCTTGTTGGCGAATGATTTCACCCGCCACCTTCAGGATTGTGGTCGCCCTTTGGTGCAACGAGCGGACCAACCAGTTAGCGGACTGTTGACATTCGCTCAGATACTCACGATCGGTCTTGTTCATCGAACGTTTTGAAATGCTCGTGAGGTAGCTGTTGTTGACCAATACTCGCGGGAGCGAATCAGGATTGAGTTCTAAGATCCAGTCGCCTGCATGTCCAGCGCGCATCAACACGTCCGGGACAATTTGCTCATCGACGATGGATTCGAAGGCAAGGCCTGGTTTAGGATCGAGAGATTTGATCTCCCCGATCATCTCGGCTATGTCCTCATCATCGACTCCACAGAGTTTTTTTAATCCGGCGATATCGCGCCGTGCCAAGCGGTCGAGATTGTTAACCAAAGCTTCAATCGCCGGATCAAAACGGTTCCGATCCTTTAATTGAAGCGTAAGGCATTCAGAAAGCGTGCGAGCGAAGACCCCTGGTGGGTCAAGTTTTTGCATGCGCTCGAACACAGTCTCGATCGCGGCGACTTCGCACCCCAACGCCTCCGCCGCGACAGTCATTTCAACTAGGAAATAACCAGTGTCATCAATCATTTCAATCAAATTGGCGCCGATCATACGGTGCACCGGATCAACGAAATCAATGCCTATCTGTTCATGTAAGTGCTCGCGCAGGGTCTTCCCCGCCTGTGCCGACTGATCCAGCCCAAAGTCGCTATCGTCGAAATCACTGCGGCCGCCCGAGCCAGTGTAAGAACCAAGATTCAAGCCCGCATCATCGCCCAAGCCGGGCGTGGGTCCGTCCGTTTCCTCGATTCCTGCACTGCCCCAATTGTTCTCGTAATCGTTATCATTCGGATCATCGCCTGCGTCGGGCAAAGTGGTAGCTTCCGCATTGTCAAAGGCGTCGATGCTGACTTCGTCCGAAAACCCATCCTCCAGACCCGACGGCCTTTCCTCATCTACGCGCGCCTCATCATATGCGGAGAGGTTGTCGGAGCCTGCTTCCTGAGCAGCTGGCCCATCGCCGTCGTCGCGCTCTAGTAACGGGTTTTTTTGCAATTCCCCACTAATGTATTCTGCCAATTCAATATTCGAAAGTTGCAGCAGTTTGATCGCCTGCTGCAGCTGCGGGGTCATCACGAGTGACTGGGAGTGGCGGAGATCCAGTCTCTGTGACAGGGCCATGCCCTCCTCCCCGTTACAGCCTGAAACGGTCGCCGAGATAAACCCGGCGTACGTCCTGATGCTCAACGATTTCCGTTGGCGCACCTTCCATCAGCACTGCCCCGTCGTGAAGGATGTACGCACGGTCGACGATATCGAGCGTTTCGCGGACATTGTGGTCAGTAATTAGAACGCCAATGCCCTTGTCCTTCAGATGTGCTATCAAGTCTCGTATTTCTCCAAGAGCGATCGGGTCGATCCCAGCAAGGGGCTCATCAAGCAGCATAAAACTTGGACGCGACGCTAATGCCCGTGCGATCTCCACTCTGCGACGCTCGCCGCCCGAGAGAGCCAGCGCCGGTGTACGACGGAGGTGGCTGATCGAAAATTCCGCCAACAAATCATCCAACATGGCGTCTTGGCGATCTTCGTTCGCTTCTACCACCTCAAGAATGGCACGGATATTCTGTTCGACGGTGAGCCCACGAAAGATGGAAGCCTCCTGGGGCAAATAACCGATGCCAAGTCGCGCGCGCCGATACATCGGAAGGTCCGATATGTCAGATCCGTCAAGCAGGATCGCGCCATAGTCTGCGGAGATTAATCCAGTGATCACATAAAAACATGTGGTCTTGCCCGCACCGTTTGGACCCAACAGGCCTACAGCCTCCCCTCGCTGGACTGACAGACTAATGTCCCGAAGAACGGGGCGCATCTTGAACCTTTTTCCAATCGTGTTGGCGACCAGTCCCGGGTTCTTGGTCACCAAGCGCGGCATATTCGCAACGTTGTCAAATTCGTTCAATTTATCCTTCACGGCGTGCTCAATTCTTATTCGAGTTGGGCACGAAAATTCCGCGCACTCGACCCGATTTGGAAGGCTTGCGAGAGGAAAGCAACCGGCTAATACCGGAATTTAAGTTCACTTCCGCCACCTCTCCATTCAACTGTGTCTTCCCTTTGGTGATCTTAACGTCCCCAGACAAAGTCGCGATCCCACTCTTAGCATTATAGACGCCCTCTCGCGCCTGCGCGACCTCTTGCGGCGTTGTGATGACAACATTGCCAAGCGCGTCCATCCGCACCGCCTCAAGCGCGCCCGCCCTTTTCTCTCGGAACAATACCTTAAGCACGTCAGCACGAATTCTCCGATCGCGCCTTATCGCGACCGCATTTCCACGGGCCACTGCTACCCGCCGCTTCTCCCAATATTCTAAACTGTCGGACGCTGTGATGGTGTCACCCTTGGTAACCAAGCGAAGATTTTGGCCATACATGACCGCCATCGTCTGATCTAGATCATAGATTGCTCGATCGCCAAACGCTGTTCTCTCTGGAGATTTGATCACAACGCGGCCTCGCGCCTCCAGTCGATGAATCTCGGTCCCGTCGCCCTCCGTATCGCGATAAAGCGCCGTAAGGGTGTCGGCCACGACACTCATCGTACCTCGTGTCGCCCTAGCATTGCCCCTGGCTACATACATCTTTTTCTCGCTGATCCATTCGATACCGTCATCCGCCTCAACGGTAACCGGGCTGTCCCCTCGAACTAGTGGATTTTTCACATCCGCGCTGAGTACCGAAGTCATGGGATACAGCATCACTACTAACCCCACCAAGGTGGCGACGATGTTCCGACAACTACCCCTCGTCACGAGCGCACTCTCCTAACACCTCGCAGAATCGCTTTGCTGCGACCCCTAAACAGGATGCGTGTACCACGGTCGTAAAGAAGGAAGCCTTCGGCCTGGATCTCTCCCCCCTCGCCGTGGCCCACTACCGGGTGATCACCACGCGCCGTTCCATCCCGCAGGTCTACCAGGGCACGCTCGGAAACGAACTGATATCCCTCGTCGTAGAACAAGGTAACGCCACCATCCAGGTTAACCGTCTCGGTTCTCTTATCGAAGACCCCCGTCCGCGCTTTCATGGCAACCCAGCCCCTATCACTCAACAGGATATCCGCCTTGGGCTGAACGAGATCGATTAACTGATCCGACTTGCTACGTTGCGACGCACTAACCGCGGCAATCTGGTAGGGTCGGCGCCTTTCGTCAACACCGACGTAGCGCGGGTTCTTCATCACCAGGCCATCGACATTCACTCCCACCATCGACGCTTCTCCGACCCGAAACTTTCGCTGGTCCGTCAGCAACTGAGGCCAGGCGAAAGTGACACCAACGATTGCCAACGCGATAGCCGGGAAAACCAGCTTCATAAAGGCGACCGCCCGGCTCGCCCGCGCTCTGGGACGCCGGCCGTCGCTGCCAAAGAAACGTCGGCGTCGGGGTTGCGGGGGCACACGTTCCATCTCGTCCATTTTCTACGATCCAACCGTCACCAATCGCAGGGTATGTTTGCATCTTGACGATTGGGAATTAAATTTTCTGCCAATGCTAATGAACCACTCATGTTCCCGTTCAATGACTGAAGATGTCCTCGGCGCCATACCCGATCAGATCCAGTTCCGCGCGATGCGGCAAGAAGTCGAAGCATGCCTGTGCAAACGCAGTACGCCCCTCGCGCGCTAAGCGCGAATCGAGTATGGCTCGGATCGAATGCAAATGCAGCACATCCGAGGCTGCGTATTGCAATTGGTCTTCGCTCAGCCCGTCTGAACCCCAGTCCGATGACTGCTGCTGCTTGGAAAGATCCACGCTGAGAAGTTCGCGGCAGAGATCCTTAAGACCATGCCGGTCCGTATAGGTGCGCACCAGTTTTGAAGCGATCTTGGTACAATATATGGGACCAGCCGTTACGCCCAGATAAGCCCTCATAACGGCTAAGTCAAACCGCGCGTAATGGTAGATTTTTGTGACGTTTCGATCTGTCAGCAATAGCTTTAAATTTGGCGCATCGTAAACGCCTTGGCGAAATTGCACGAGGTGGGCTGATCCGTCACCGGAAGAGAGCTGAACCAAACACAATCGATCACGCTCAGGCCGAAGCCCCATAGTCTCGCTATCGACCGCCACTGAAGTACCGAGATCCAATCCGTCCGGCAGATCACCTTTGTGCAGCATGATCGTCATGTTGTTCCAACGCAAAGTTGTCCAGGCGCGGCGACCGGGCGTAGTGCCCAGGAAAAGAGAGCATTTCCTGACACAAGCACCATTCATTCTAATAATCCACACAAACATTAGAATCTCAGGATACGGATTCGCGGTCAACAAACACTTAGGGTACTTTCCCAAAGAGTTCGCTCTAACTCAGTTATCGTATGGAAAGCTTGATGAACCGTCTGACCAAAGAGAACAAACGCTTAACTGGTTTCCGCCCCATGCCTCAGTTCCGTCCGTACCAATTTAGCTCCTGGTCGTCGTCCGGTCCGGGTCAAGAATAGACATTGCACTCATCCCATCGCGGTGTCCGTTCATCATCTCGAAACGGACCGGTCACAGTGATCTGTTTCAGACCCTTACCAGACATTTTATGGTTGGGTGCGATTACTTGGGAGCGTCCGCTAGTCTTAGCGCCGGATTTTCCAAGACGTGCCAGGCCCATAATCTTGCGGATTTTCAAGCTCAACTCTTTTTTGATTGGGGCCATTCGGCGATGATCTGTGCCTTGAACGAACGGCTCGACGGCTCATTGATGAAACGTATTCCGGTCAAGTGCCATTTGACCTCCAAGTTTTCGTCGGCCGCTCCAGTCACTATCCATTTTGCTGGTTCGCGCCGGCGCCTCGAATTGATGGGATCTTTGGTCACCTCACGTTTGCCGTCGCTTCCGCGATCAACAACAAGTTCGACGAGCAATTCAAGGACACATAATGCGACGTTGGGACAGACGAGCTTCACGCAAGATGTCCAGACTAAGTCTATATGCTGGACTTTCCGCCCTCGTGCAGAACAAACACGTCCTGCCCACGTCTCTCGACAGTGCGTCGGCCAGGGGTCGCTAGAAACGCTCGGACCAACTGACCTGATTGCATTGGTTCCGGCAGAGAATAATGGCACAATGTTCGGGCCGGGCTTGGCTCCTTTGCTCAGCTTTAATCTATATACAAGGCTAGATCGACATTTAATCAGGCTAATTTCGTTGATTTAGTTAATTTTTTTCGCTATATTTTCTTAAATTTTATAATTCAACTTATAGGAATTAATCAAAGCAGGATGCGAAGAGCCTAATTCTTCAAGGTCCCCATCTAAAATTTCGTTTACTGAATCTTTAAATTTTTGGGTGATCAATATTTCTTGGCCTTTGGCTATGTCTTCACCAAGGCGACTGGTCGCGTTCACCTGTTGCCCATATAAATTAGATTTCCCAACCCTGAGTACTTTGCCATAACCGAGTCCAATGCAAACGATAATTTTATCTTTTTCCTCCAGATCTTGATTATAATCCCGCGTCGACTTTTGCATGTCTATAGCGCACCCCAGCGCATTAGACGGATTTCTAAAGGCTACCAATAAACTGTCAGCATGTTCCTGAATTAGCCAACCATTGAAATCATTGACAATTGGCCTGAAAAGTTCCCGTGATGAATATATCGAATTTAAGAAATGAATAATGCCGTAAGAGTCGACAGACCTAGAAAAGCCAACCAAATCCGTAAACATTATTGCCCAATTTTCTCCAAAAAGATCCCAGATCTTCTTGTCAATTTTTTCCGTTTCAACGCCTAGCGAAGACCGCTCGTCCAACAAAGTTTGTAAACGCTTCTCGTCATCTTCCAAAAGAGTTAAATATTCTGCCGGCATTCTCAAAGTCCCCAAAATTTAGCATTCTGCAAAGTGCAGATATATCGGTACTGCGTTAAATTATTTGCTGAAGCAGGAGGGACTTGGTTCTCCGACCCACGCATTACTAACGTGTTGCTCTACCAGTTGACCTACTGCGATATCAATAGGTTATTTCGGGGACGCGGCGCACTGGCACAAAACGGTTACAGTGTCAGGCAGATAACTATGGTTACGATCAGGAAAAACGGCAACCCCTATGAGGCAATGGCCCGTCGCTAAAACACTCCCGCAACCTCATAAATTTTCACCACTCAATCCGCTACTCATGGTTAGTTTAGGCACATCGAAAGATCCAAAGATCTTGATCAGTACGACCCGCAGCAATTCGAAACTCGATCTCAGGTTCATGGTGACCTACTGGAACGCTGCCTACAAGAAGTCACGCCGATCAACAAGAGTTGGAGGCCCAAAAATTACGCGCCTTTGATAACTAATCAAATCGAACACCGGTCAGACCTAAATCTGGATACTTTAAGCACGCTATCTTGGGAAGTTCAGGGTCCGCGGCTTGAGAACTACCGGAAAGCGACCGATACGATCTCGTCCTGATCGAAGACGTGATATACCAGGCGTTGCGAAAGTCGGGGCCGCAATACCATTGAACCCGGAAAATCGAGTGTGGAAGCTGAAACTACCCAGAGCAAGAGAAGGACGGTTCACCGAGGCAGAATTCGAGGTTCTGAAGAACCGTCATTTGTGTTGATGCAAACATTACCTATGGCCTGCGATCAAACTGGCTGTAGAAACCGCACAGCTACGAGGGACATGCCGCGGCGATGACAAGGCTTGACGACAATGGGAGAACCCTTTGAATATCCCCATTCTTCGCACCAAGCGTCTGATCCTTCGGGAGTTTTCTTCGAACGATTTTGATGCATATGCAAATATGTATGCCGATCCAGAGGTTGCGCGTTACATCAGCTCGGGCGAACCACGGGACCGGGTAACGGCTTGGCGCAGCCTGGCGACCATGATCGGTCACTGGCATTTACGTGGTTGCGGTTTGTGGGCGGTCGAAGACGCAACGTCTTCAAAATTCATCGGGCGAATAGGGCTGATCGGTCCGGAGGGCTGGCCCGGCTTAGAACTCGGGTGGGCCCTTTCGCGAGACGTGTGGGGGCGGGGCCTCGCAACAGAGGGCGCGCAACGAGCAATGCAATGGGCCTTTAATGAGTTTGGGGTGGATCAATTGATAAGCATGGTTCGCCCAGGAAATCTTGCGTCCATTCGAGTGGCGAAGAAGCTCGGCATGGTTCTTCAGGAAGAGCGTGAAATGCATGGTGGCCCGATGCTTATCTTTGGACGCCTTCGAGGGCATGTCTAGACGGGTGTATCGACCAAAATTCCACGGTTGGTTGCTACCCACTACCTGATTTGGCCTATCCGCCACAGGAGAAGTGTAGTTTATACTATTGGATTTGTAAAACTTTACCACCCACTGTGAACTCTTTTCGTTCAATAATTTTAACGAGATAGTGGTGCCGCAGGAGGGACTTGAACCCCCGACCCACGCATTACGAATGCGTTGCTCTACCAGCTGAGCTACTGCGGCCCTAATCTGCCTAATTTGGGGATATCTAAGGTTTCGACCTGCCCGGCGCAAGCGGGAAATCGTTTCGCAGCACCCATTTCTAATCCAACTCCCCCGCGCCCCGTGGGCTCCAATAACTCTCCATCTGACTGCAAAAATTCCCGCGAGCCACGCATCCAGATGTAACGAACGCATTAACGTTCCAGATGACAACATATGGCAATATAGAGTCGAAAAATGCCAACTTTTCTTCAACAGAGCCTGTCGATGACTAGGGCCTACCAAATATCGTGCGGAACCCCGACAAGTTGATTAATGAAAACATTTTAAATCTGCAACCATGGTAGATTGTGGCCCTCAGGCTTTGGCGACATTGCCAAAACGCGAGTTATTCAACCAGATAGCAGTCAGTACGGCCAACAAGTTAGCTGAGTTAAAAGCGACGCCAACCACGAAGGCCATGTGGTAGTGGCCCATCAGGTCGAAGATCCAGCCGCCGAGAAACCCACCCAAGGCCATGCCGCTAGTTCCAAATAGAAACACCACGCCCATACGCCATCCAGCTTCGCAAGCCGGAAAAAGTTCCCTAACGGCCAACGCATATGCTGGGACGATACCACCAAAAACTAAGCCGAACAGGCCGGATACCATGTAGAGTGAAGTTTCTGTCGCGACCAGAGAAAACAGGCCAAGCGCCGCGGTCTGAGCGGCGGACCCAAGAAGGATCGTCAGAAGTCCTCCGATCCGGTCAGAAATCAAGCCGAAAAGCAGCCGACTGATCGCACTGCACAATAGCAGCAATGAGAGCATCCTGGCGCCAGTGGCTGAGGAAAACCCCAAGTCAGAGCAATACGCAACGAGGTGAACCATAGGCATTGCCATTGCGACGCAACAGCCCACTATAGCGAAACAGAGCAGGGCCAGGACCATGTTGTACGGAACCACTGGGCGTATCAGCTCGGCCCCATAGACGTCCCCAGATGAGCTGTCCGCCCCCGTCCGTTGGGACGTTTGCAGCGGGATCGGTCGGCGAAATGCGAACGTTATCGGCAACATAATAAAAATGGCTACGAGCCCATAACCGCGCCAAGTCTCCTGCCAGCCGATTGTCGAGATGTTCGGTTCAAACACCAGAGGCCAAACAGCCCCAGCCAGGGCCTGGCCGCTGGCGACCACAGCGATAGCAAGGCCCCGCCGGCGGTCGAACCAGCGTGTGACATTAGCTAGCATTGGAGAAAACGCGGTGCTTGTACCTAGGAGCCCTACCAGGAGACCACAACACGCTATCAGGGTCCACTTATCAGGCAAATAACTTGCGACAATAATTCCGCCGCCAGTCATCACTGCGCCTACCACGGCTGGCCCGCGAATATTTGATTTGTCCGACCAATAACCCATCAGGATACCACCTATACCCGCACCCAACATGAGCGCCGAATAGGCCACCGATGGGATCCAACGCGGCCAATCGTAGGCGTCAGCCATCGGTTTCAGACTCACGATGATCAGATGTGAGGAGCCATAGGCCATCACCAAATATGCGACCGACGCCGCGACCACGAACCAGCCGTAAGGGGTCTCAACGCTGTCGCTGCTGCTCTGGTCAACCGCCATTTCGGGTTCTCTTCCTTATGGCCTACCACTAAATGGTTTGCTAGTGGCCGACGGAACAACCGAGGCCTTACGCCTCAAAAACCTTCCCCGTCAACTAGCCAGGTTTGATAGCTAGGAACCACCGCCTTTGAGGTGGGCGGCAAGGTGGGGAAGAACCGCCAGAAGCTAAGCTTTCCCTAAGACCTACTTCGTGAGCAAAACGACGCCGTTCCGTTGCCCTACACCTGCCCCGCCCAACGAGCACATCTCAACGCCGCCCCAGAGATTAACGACAAAGATTTTAAGTTCTACTGGAGGGACGCCCACCGAAGCCTCGGGACCACGTGTACCTGTGCTCAGCGAAACGCACTAGGACTTTGAACGCCCTATTCCTTGAAACGCCGGAGCACGTTGTCGATCATCCGCGAGATGTTGTTTTTGTAGTCCTGGTGCGACAAGGATCCACAGAAGGTGATCGAACCGACAGAAAACACCGCGCCCCCGTTCACGGTTTCAAAATAGGTGATGTCGGCTCGGATCAATTCGGTATGCGGTACCCCGGTATATGTGTTCCGTTGGGATAGCTGATCCTCCAGAACCGCTATGAAACTGGGCTGGTGGTTCTCGGACGACGCTATAACGACAGCATGTGAAGGTGTGCCGAGACGGGTGTCGGCGCGGTCCAGCTCAAAACCCGCGGCGCCACCGCCCGACAAGCCAAAATTGCCAAGAACTTCCTCGTTGATACCCTCTAGTATCCAAGCGACGCGGGCATCGTCACTTCCCTTAGATCGCCGAAAGTATGAGCCCTCGAACCCACCTTGGCTGGAGAACCCGACGCCGGCTAGGAGCTGCGGAGGTCGGCCGTTCCTGCGCCACAGCCCACCATAGCTGCCGTCAAAAGCGTTGTAGTATTCGCCTGGCTCGGCAGCCCAAGCGCGGATGCCGTTCTCGGCCCGGCGGATCTCAAGCATTCCGGGGATTTCAGGATGGCGAGCAACCCGCCAGTAAAACCCGTTCCCACCCATGTACATGAGCCGTCCCCCGCGCTCGTGTACGTATGTAGTGAGTGCATCCAGGGTTCCCTTAGTGTGGTATTCGGGATGCGAGCCAGTCATTACCACTTTGTATTGAGCGATCAGCTCAATACCCTCTTCGTCAAGGTCTTCATCGGTGATTACGTCGACCGAATGACCCATAGCGTCCAGCCAGTCGATTAGGTGCGTATCGGCGGGAAAATGCCGGAGCCCAGAGCCATGGGGATCGTCGAAGGTGAGAAAATTATGGCGCATGGTCATTAACGGACGAAGTCGTGAAGAATAGGCCACCCCACTGCCGTCGGTGTGATAGTTATATGTTGAATGCGCGTAGCCGGAATGGTCGTCCGGCAAGTGCTGCGAAGCGCCCCACCGCCGGCCCTTCTCGCGGAACTTAAAGTCAGAGATAGCGCGGCGGTGGTTGCCATAGACCTGATAGGTGAAAGTCGAGGCGAGGAACACAATATCGGAGGTGGGTTGACCGGTCCTGGGGCGCACATAGAAGGGTATAACGTCCTCGACATGCTGGCAGCGCAAACGGCAGCCGTAGATCCCGCTAGGCATTTCCTTTGGAATATCCAGGACAAAGTCGTCTTCCCAACCACAATCGTGCAGGTCATCCTCATGGAAATGGATCGCAGAGTAGTGTTCGGGTTTGTGAGTGAAACACATTTCGGTTCCATCCCAGGCCGACCCTGTCATTGCTCTTGAGGGAACGTTGACAAGGTCACCATGAAGTCCGTTCGGTCCCGCGTCATGGATATACATTGAACAGATGTCGCGGGAGAAATCCCAGGCGGCGATAGTGTTGGCTGCATTGCGAGCCGCCGGGTTAGCGACAGAAAGGATGTAGGGGTCCTCAATCTTGCCGTTGAAATGCCGTCCGATCACACGCTCAGCGCGGGCAGCTACTAAGATTGGACCGTCCCCAATTGCGTTGGCCGGCGTTTCTAGGTTGAGCGTGTTCTCTCCCGCGTCGTCGCACAAGTGTTCCGGACGCAGCGGTTCCTGGGAAACCCGGATAGTGCCCGTGCCAGAATCATAGCTCGCGGTGATTCTGTACCACTGGTGCCGACGCATTCGCTTGCCAACAGCGATGGAAAGATTGCCAACTTCCAGCACCGCGCCCTTGGGTCCAATTTCCAGCGAAAACCCGGCCTTGGCTCCATGATCCCATTTCGAGAGAACAGCCTGTGGCCCCTTGTCCGGTAGGGTCGGCCAAACCACCGCACCAATTGTGAAGGCACTTAATCCGTCAAGCGCACTCTTATCTTTGATCAAGGCGTAAGAGCCAAGGTGAACTGGCTGGACACGCGAGGGATAGGTGGCCTCCAAGTCCGTCGCGACGGGCAGTAACTTGACTCCAGGCCCTGCGGGGTTCGGGTCGCCATGAATGATACGTACCACGTCAACGGAATAGTTTTCCTCAAACGTGCTGCTCACCTTGAATGAGATCCGCCCATTCGGCGGAGCTGAAAACTTATCGGCATATCCCGTCAGCGCAAGCATGGCTCTTCCCCCTGTCCGGTTCCTGATTGCGTTCACAGCCGTGATAATGGCCTGGACGTGCGCGCTTTTCTCCCCTCAATTCGGATCACGCGCTACGGTTCTACGAATGTGAACAATCCGGGGAAGTTCCCATGTCGCCCACCAGCATGTCCGAGCACGATGCTACCTCTCCAAAATTTTTGCGCGGCAAGTACGCAATCTGTGGCGTTGGCGAAACCACCTATCGCCGAGGTTCGGAGGAATCTACCCGTTCGCTCGCCACCTGGGCGATCACCAACGCCATGGAGGATTCGGGGCTCGTTCCGGCGGACATTGACGGCATGCTGAGCTATTCAGGAAACGATTCGATCTTCGCGCCCTGGGTTGCAGGTGATCTGGGCATCCGCCTGAATTTCTACATGGACGTGCACGGAGGTGGGTCGTCGACCGAGGCATTGATTGGCATCGCCATCGGTGTCATCGAAGCGGGCATGTGCAAAACGGTGGCCATTTACAGGGCCATGAATGGCTATTCGGCCGTACGAATTGGCGGCACTGGCACTCGATCGGCCGCCCCCATCGTGGGTGATCAGATCCACCACAGGGCCTACGGCTGGCAAAGCGCGGGACAGATGTTCGCACCGACATTTCTGCGCCACATGTATGAATACGGCACGACACCTGAGCAAGTCGCCGCCGTCAAGGTGGCGCATTCCAAGCACGCGTCTAACAATCCCAAGGCCTACTACAAGAAGCGCTACACAGTCGATGACGTTGTCCACTCAAGAATCATATGCAAGCCGCTACATCTGCTCGACTGCTGCGTGGAGACCGACAATGCGACCTGCATCATCGTTACCTCGCTAGAACGTGCGCGCGACTGCAAGCATCCACCTGCCGTAATCCAGTCAGTGGTCGGCCGCTGCTGCAAGCCAAGGATCGATATGCACTACCAACATGGGCCGATTTCCACGGTCGCGGGTCACTACGCCAAGGAGATCTTGTGGCCAAACGCTGGCGTGGGCCCCAACGACATTGACATCACCGGGTCATATGACGCGTTCACCTTCACCACTATGCTACAGCTTGAGGACTACGGCTTCTGCAAGAAAGGCGAAGGGGGAGATTATGTCTCGAGCGGCACGATCGAGCTTGGCGGGAAACGGCCCAACAACACCTCTGGTGGCCATCTCTGCGAAGGCTATACCCATGGCATGAACATGGTGATTGAGAACACCCGTCAGTTGCGCGACGACGTCGATGATAGCTGCCCAATCGGGCCGGACGGCAAGCGCCAGCACACCCACGACCATTCCGAGGGCGGATGCCGACAGGTCAAGGACGCGGAATTGGCTGCAAATCTCGGCTGGGCTATGCCAGGCACCGGCTCGGCCATGGTTATGGCCAAGGATCTAAGATAGGAGAGCGGGACGATGCCAATTCAGGGTGAATATCAGGGCATGATGCTTACCATCGAGGACCTGGATCAGGAAAATCGGGCGTTCTTTCGTTTTTGCGCCGACCGCGATTTCCGCCTGCAGCGCGGGAAGAAAAGCGGTCTATTGCGCTACCCGCCTACCACTGCGTGTCCCTGGACCACTGATCGCGAATCGGAATGGGTGCCGGTCGAGGGCAAGGGAACGGTGCATTCCTACGTCGAGGTGCATCACCCGATCCAGCCGACATTCCGGGACAAAGTACCCTACATGATCATCCTCGCTGATCTCGATACCCAAAAAGGCGTGCCAAGTGAACACGAGGCCCTCCGGGTAGCCGGCAACTTGATGACCTCAGATGGCAAGTTCGCGCCGCCTGAAATGATCAAGCGAATTGGCATTGGCTCCCGAGTTCGAATGGTTTTCGTGGATGTGACCGGCGAGTTCGCGCTGCCACACTGGACCATCGACGAGGGAGCTGAACAGCCAGAGGGCCCCTGGCGTTATCCCCAAGAGTAAGAGCGATAGGTAGCTGTATACGCACAATCGTCGCTGCCCCCGTGTAGTTTCATGGCACGTCCTTCACAGCGATAATAAGTTGTTCAGCGATGAATCAAGAAAGATATTCCGCAACCCCGTCGGACCTTTTTTCATGGCCCGTTTCCGCGACCGCTTGAGCGGTGCGATTAGAACCAATCCAATCTCTGAGGAGCCTGACTTTCGTTGGCTATGGGCCGCTTCGATATTTACGGCCGTGGGCATGGCGGGCGAGTTGGTGATCCTCGGTCTACTGGTGTTTCGGATCACCGGGGCGTCCGAGTGGGTGGGGATTTCTCTGGCTCTTTACTTTCTGCCGCTATTCGTAGTGGGTACCCTATCCGGCGCTGTCGCCGATTGGATTGACCGGCGGCGACTACTGCGGCATCTCGAACTTTGTTTCGTCGTTGCTCTTGGCGGGATGGCGCTCATTACTTGGAGCGGCTGGGGGAGCCTTGCGGCCCTGCTCGGTACCCACGTAGTGCTCGGCAGCTTGCGCGCCATGAATCAACCGATTCGAGTTAGCTATTCCTATGACCTTGTAGGTGGCGAACGCATCGTCACTGCGATTGGTACTCTCAATATCGGGCTGCGTCTGGGCCAACTGTTTGGTTCACTCGTCGCCGGCGGGATCACAGAATGGGCCGGCGCGCAATGGGCATTCGGGGTATTGGCCGCGAGCCACATGGTCGCTTGGTTCCTGGTATCACGTGTCAAGAGCGCCGGCCGGGCAGCGGTTCCCGAGACCGAGCGGGTACCAATAGGCCGTAATCTGGTAGAATATTTAGGCGAACTTAGGTCTAACAGGACGCTGATGATGCTGGTCCTCCTGACCGCCTCGGTCGAGCTGTTCGGATTCTCATTCCAAACTGGGATGCCTGAACTCGCGGCCACCCGGCTCGAGTTAGGTGCGGATGGCCTGGGCCAGTTACACGCTGCCCGTGCGGCAGGTGGAGTGGTGGCCAGCCTGTTATTAGCCATGGGATTTTCCTGGCTTCGTCGGCCTGGCCGAGCCTATATTGGCGTGATCACGATCTTCGGCCTCGGTATGATCTGGGTATCGCAGGCTGAGAGCTTACCCGCAGCACTGGCATCCCTGTTTCTGGTCTCAGCAATGGCGGTGGCATCGGATATATTAACTCAGTCAATGTTGCAGTTGAGCGTGCCGAACGCCTTGCGCGGGCGTGCCATGGGGGCCTGGTCGCTGGCCATCGGCATATCGCCCGCCGGCCAGATAGAGATGGGATTACTAATCGGCGCGCTCGGCTTAGGCGGAGCCTTTGCAGTGAATGGGACAGCACTAATCGCTATCGCGGTCCTGGTGTTGCTGTTCTTGCCGCGCCTAAGGCGGCTATAAGACCCGCTAATGGTTTTCCGCCGTAGGTCGATCGACCCGCGTTGTGAAGGCATCCTACCGTGCTTCGAAGACCAAGTGGGTGCGGGTCTCGATGCTCTCGCGGGCAGGAGTTTCTGTGGTTTCGTCCGGGTGATGGAAGGCGCCGTGCGGCGTGAACAGTGCGCGTCCATCATCGATGCTGTCCCAGCCTTTGATCAGAATCACCTCGTCTGGTTGCATCTCAGAGGCGAAGTACCACCGGTGTCCAGCCCCGCGGGCGAGCTGGTAGATCTCCCCTATACGGTCAGGGAAGTGCTGATCAGTAGCTATGAGATCATCCGCCGGAATGCTGCCAGCATCCGCCAGTGCCAGCGGTGAGCGCCTGACCGGCCCTTTGATCGGGCGCCAGACATTGACCTGCACGATGCGCCCACCGGAAGAAATTACACGTTCAACCTCAGCCTCGCCCATGGTGTACTTGGCCCGTTGCGGGCCTGACTTGACCGTGTAGTCGCAATGCACCCGACTAGCCGGGCCGCGCAATCCATCCTGATTGGTTGCACCGCCCGGTGTGTCGGATCGCCGTGTGTGATCAAAGATGACCACGCTGTCCGCCCCGGTGTGGACTTTCAGCATGGCGATGAGCTCTTGGTTATACTCGGACTCTATTGCCCCATCGTCCTGGAGGTCGGTCACCTTAGTTGGTCGGTGGAGGATTTCAAAGCCCTGCACGTCGATCGAGAGTTTCGCTTTTATATTGCGCATGTCTTGTATTTCCGCGGATACCTGCTCGGTCCGGAAGTAGACCTTCGGCTCGCCACCGGTGAGCCGGGAGCTCTCGAAATAAGGCTTGGTATCTTGGCGAACGATGTAGGTAAGGTCGGCGGTTACCGCGCGACCAGGCTGCTCGGTGAAGACGCGCGCAGCGGGGCTCATAGCTTTGTTCCTTTATTGGCTTGGGCGGCTTAGTTCGATTGGACAGATATAGCCGGCAACCATTACTGATTTTAATGCTGAAACAGAAAGACCGTCTCGCCATTTCGGCGATAGAGGGCGTTTTCAACCATTAACAGGTCTTAGAAAGTTCGGAATTTTCAGGAAAAGGGACACTGCGCCTTAGACAGGTTCGCGTTACCAATAGTGCTTCACGATCAACACTTTTGATAGATTATGCCCACTTTTCATGCAACGAAATTGCAATCTTCACATTTGCTTACCAGCCGTCCAGCCACCATCGACGACCAGATGGGTTCCGGTACAAAAGCTCGCTTCATCGCTCGCAAGATACAGTACAGCCTTAGCGATCTCCGGTGGGTGGCCCGCACGGCCCATGGCGTGAATTTTCTTTATCTTCTCGTGCATTTCCGGGTTCTGAAAGTAGCGTTCGGTCAGGGGTGTTCGAATCACGCCCGGGCCGACCGCGTTGACGCGGATATCATGCGGAGCGAGGTCCATAGCGAGTGCCTTGGTCATGCCGACGACCGCATGTTTAGACGTCGTGTAGGCACAGCGCGAATTAGCCGCCATAACGCCCAGTGCGGAGGCCGTATTAACGATCGCTCCAGCCTTGCCCTTCGCGATCAGGTGTTTAGCGATCGCTTGGGCGGTGATAAAGACCCCTGTGACATTGACCTCGATCACTTGGCGCCATTCATCGACCGCCAGTTCCTGGGCAGGCATGATCTCGCGGATCCCTGCGTTGCAGAAGGCAATGTCGAGGGACCCCATAACTTCTGCCGCCGCCGCCATCACTTCTGCAGTCCGCCTGGCGTCAGTCACATCGAGTTCGAATGGATGCGCTCTGCCGCCTTTCTCCTTGATCTCGTCCGCCACCCTAGTGGCGAGGTTGATGTCTAGATCAGTAACCGCCACGCTAGCACCCTCCGCGGCGAAGTGGAAACTGGTCTCTCGGCCAAGGCCACCGGTGGCCCCAGTAACGATCACGCCTTTGTTCTCGAACCGCATGGCTCCGTCCTCCGTCCCTTTGGTTGATTGGCTCGAGCTTGCAGCGCACATTTGAGAGGGTCAATCAGGAGAGCGATGGTTGGCCGGGCGCTTCCTCTGTCACTCCAGCCTTTGCCGTGCCAGGGCCTTGGGCTCACGGATACATTCCAGACTGCCCCAAAGATCTGATACATTGGCTCTTGTAGTTTTATTTCGAGCTTATCGGGGCACGCAACTTATTCCGCTCGTTAATCAGCCATAGTCAGACCACCGGAGACACTCAAGACTTGGCCTGTCACGTAGTCGGACATAGGGCTAGAGAAAAATAACACAGCATCGGCGATCTCTTCGGGCTCGCCAATACGCCGGAATGGTATCGCCCGAGCCAGTTTTTCACGCATGGACTCGGGTTGCGCCATCAAAAGCGGTGTGTTGGTTGGGCCGGGGCAGACGCAGTTCACATTGATTTTGTGTCGTGCAGTCTCCCGAGCCAGCGACTTAGAAAATGCGATCACCCCACCCTTGGCCCCTGCATAGATTGTCTCGCCCATGGATCCGACACGGCCAGCGTCACTGGATATGCATACGATCTTGCCGGAGTTGGCCTCGATCATTGACGGCAAGAAGGCTTTAACCACGTTCATCGGGCCCTTTAGGTTGATGTCTAGTACCTTGTCCATGAAATCGGGCGTGGCGTCGAGAAAGGGTTGGATGCGGTCCCAGCCGGCAATATTTACGATGATGTCGACGGTTCGCAATCCGCCGTCTGTAACTCGCTCGCAAAAAGTAGCCACGCTCTCGCGGTTGGCGATGTCCAGCGCGAGAGCCGTTACGCGACCGACCGCCCGCAACTGGGTCTCCGCATTTCCGGCCTCATCAATGTCGCCGCTAAATACCTCCGCCCCCGCCTGGGCTAGTTTCAGTACTGTCGCCCGCCCGATGCCGGAGGCGCCGCCCGTCACCACCACCAACTTGTCTGTCAGATCAACCACTATTCGCCCCTTATGATCAAATCATTCCACATGCGTGTTGACGCCAACCGTTATCTTGACACCATCAAGTCAATGGCCTGCTATGCTGGATAAGCTTGCGCAACTTTCGGCCAAGGGTTGTATGGCGTCAACCGGGCGCACGGCCTGAAAAGGCCAAAGCGCAAGTTCTATTGGGGATGACGCGTGTCGCTGGTCGCTGTCTCGGCGCGCCTAATTCATCTCTTTGTTGCAGACGACAGCACGCTCTCGGGAGGAACACATGGTACCCACCTTGCGCACAACGGCCGCGGCCGCGGCCACGCTACTTCTTTGCACTGGCGCCGCTCAAGCGGAAATCAAGATCGGCGTGCTCTATCCGATCGCCGGAACCGGTGCCGTTTATGGCACGCCCGCGATGCACGGACACAACATGGGCGCGGATGAAGTTAACGCCGCTGGCGGTATTCTCGGCCAGCAGATCGTTACCGTGGCCCGCGATACCAAATTAAAGCCAGCGGCGGGCCGCAGCCGCCGCAAAGGAATTGATTACCAAGGAAGGCGTGCAAGTTTTGGTGGGTGGCTTGAGCTCGGCCGTTGGACTTGCGATTTCTGAGGTCGCACGGCAGGAAGGGATTGTTTATATTGCGACGATCCCCAAAACAATCCAAATGACCACCACGAAACTGCACAAACACGTCTTTCGCACCTCCTCTCATACCGACTTTGAGGGCGACGCGATAGCTCAGATCGCAAAGAAGCTTGGCAAGAAAACACTCTGCGACATTCAGCTAGACTACGCGTATGGTCATGACTTAGCCGCGGGGATTGAAAAGGGGCTCAAGAGGCATGCGCCACAAATAAAGAAGGTTCTGGACCTGCGTTCCAAGCTGGGTGCGACCGATTACAACGCCCAGATTACTCAGATCCTTGGCGCCGGTTGTGAGATCGTCACCAGCGGCCTTTGGGGTTCTCACTTTGTCAACTTTGCGCAGCAAGCCAAGCCATTTGGCCTATTCGATAAGGTTACCTACATCTCGGGCGGCGAGATCGCCAGCCACGAGATTGCCGGAAAGATGGGCAAGGATTATCCGGACAATGTGATCTCCAACACCTACGAACTTTGGTATGATCACACGTTTCCCGGCCATAAAAAGTTTCAAGCGGACCTTGCCAAGCGTTCCGGCAAGAAGGAAACAGCGATGTGGCCAGTACTCGCCTATATTGGCGTGAAGTTCATCGCAGCTGCCGCCGAGAAGGCAGGCTCGATGGATGCCGACAAGCTGGCTGCGGCGCTTGAGGGCATGTCAATCGACACTCCGGTCGGTCCCCGCACAATCGACCCGAAGACCCATCAAGCCGACGCGGGTCAATTCTGGGGTCCAATGGTCAAGAAAGACGGCGTGGACTATCGCGTCATGAACCCCGTCACCTATTATCCGGCGACTCTCGACTAAGGAGCCTCTTTACCGACACCACCAATTCCCTTCCCGCCGGGACATATAGTTCCGGCGGGAAGGGTCTTTGTCTCGCACAGAAAGGTAAATCAGCGCCCATGGACATGTTGCTGTCCAGTCCGACTTTTGTATTCATACAGGTGCTGAACTCGATCTCACTGGGTATGAACCTATTTATTATCGCTGCGGGACTATCGTTGATCTTCGGCGTTCTCCGCGTGATAAACTTCGCCCATGGTGTTTTTTATATGTTTGGTGCTTACATCATGTATTCCATCTCAAAGGAGATGGAGTTGGGGTTCGTAACCGGCGTGGTCGCAGCCGGCTTGGGCTTATCGATCATAGCGATCGTGATCGAGCGCGGTCTGTTTCAGTGGCTCTATGACAAAGAACACCTGATGCAGCTTCTGTTAACTTTTGCGATCGTGCTGATAATGGGAGATCTGGCCAAGATTATCTGGGGTACCGACCAGTTGAGTGTGTCGTACCCAGAGGGTTTATCGGGCGCGACTAACCTGGGTGTGACATTTTATCCAACTTATCGGCTGACGTTGGCTGTGATCGGTCCACTAATCTTTATTGGCCTTTTTTTAATGATCGAGCGTACTCGGTGGGGACGGCTCACCCGAGCGGCGACCCAGGACATGGAGATGCTGTCAGCGCTTGGCATCAACGTACCGGTTATCTATGTGACAATCTTTTTGATTGGCTCGGCCTTGGCTGGTATCGGCGGCGCGCTGGCCGCTCCGATTAACAGCCCCACACCAGGCATGGACGCGACCATTATCGTCGAGTGCTTCGTCATCGTGATTATTGGTGGACTAGGCTCGCTCTGGGGTAGTTTCGTCGGAGCGTTGGTCTACGGCTTTGTATTTAATTTCGGATCGGTGATCGTCCCAAATTGGCAGGACGTGTTCGCATTCTTGCTTCTCATGGTAGTGCTCCTATGGCGACCCTGGGGCCTTTTCGGTAAGCCTGAACGTGAGGGTCAATGAGATGGGTTGGGCAATGCCACGCGGCGTTCTGACCACGTGCATCCTCGTTCTTGTCGCACTTGCCTGCGTACCGCTAATGGAGTCGCGCTACCTAATCGATCTGTCGACTGAGATCCTCGTTTATGTTCTGTTCGCTCTGAGCCTAAACGTGATCATCGGCTTTTCCGGGAACGTATCTTTTGGCCACGCGGCCTATTTCGCAATTGGGGGATACGCCAACGCTATCCTGCTAACCACATACGAATGGCCACTCTTCCTATCGTTTCCGGCCGCCGTGGTGCTGTCGGCGGCGGCCGCCGCATTCGTCGCCTATTTTTGCACTCGGCTGACCGACATATACTTCGCTATGCTAACATTGGCCTTCTCTATGCTGGTCTGGGCAATCGCGTTCAAGTGGCGCTCTGTCACCGGTGGGGACGACGGTTTTGTGGGCGTTAATGTGCCCGAATTTCTAAATTCGCGCGTGCCGTTCTTCTACTTCACACTCGTCATAGTCACGACTTCCATCGCAACGCTTTGGATGATCTGTCATTCCGCATTTGGTCAGACATTGATTGCGGTACGAGAGAATCTGACCCGCGCAGGTTTCATTGGCGTCAACACACGAATGATGCGGTGTGCGGCCTTTATCGTAGCCGGCACTTTCGCCGGTGTCGCTGGTGCAATCTTCGCGATGTACAACCGAGGCGTCTATACAGAATCGGCGTTTTGGACCGAGTCCGCTCAAGTGCTGATCATGACGCTGCTGGGCGGCATGTACTCCGTTTTTGGCCCTGCGATCGGAGCCACAACGCTCTACTTGCTTGAGCGGTTCGCAAACGAATATACGGAGTACTGGCCGACTGTCTTGGGCGTGATCCTTCTTGTCATCGTGCTGGTCTTGCCTGAAGGTCTGGTCGGCCTCGCCAAACGGATCCGCGGCCATATTGCCGGAGGAAATTGATCCATGGTTGTTCTCGAGACTAACGGGTTGGTGAAAGATTTCGGCGGGTTCATTGCGATTAACGACGTCACTTTTTCGCTGGAGAAAGGCCAGAAGCACGCCATCATTGGGCCAAACGGCGCTGGCAAAACTACATTTTTCAATCTGATTACCGGCCATCTGAAGCCAAGCCAAGGAACAGTGGAGTTCGAAGGGCGTGAGATCACTGGCATGCCGCCGCACCAAATCGTGCGTCTCGGTCTCGCGCGATCTTTTCAACGGATAAATATTTTCCCCCGCATGACGGTCTACGAGAATATCCAAACAGCGCTTATCGCCAAGGATCACAAACATTTCAGTCTTTTCACACCGGCCGCCACGCAGAACCGCAAAGAAACCCGCGATCTGCTAGACCTCGTGGGCTTGAATAAAGAAATGGCCGAAATTGCTGGTGAATTGTCCTATGGCAAACAGAAGCAACTTGAACTCGCAATATCACTGGCCGAAAACCCGAGCATCCTGCTGCTCGATGAGCCGACGGCGGGTATGTCACCGCAAGAAACGAGCGACGCAATCCAACTGGTCGACGAAATCGCTAGTAGCAGAGGCCTTACTTTGTTGTTCACCGAGCACGACATGAGCGTGGTCTTCGGCATTGCCGACCGCATTTCAGTATTGCACCACGGCGAGCTGATCGCCTCGGGCCTGCCTGACGAAGTTCGCAACAACAAAGAAGTCCGACGAGTCTATCTTGGTGAGGCCGACGATGCCGCAGCTTGAGGTTCATTCGATCCATACATCCTATGGGCTGAGCCAGGTTCTGTTCGGCATCAGCTTCGTTGTTGAGCCGGGAGAAGTGGTCTCGCTCATTGGTCGTAACGGGGTGGGTAAGACTACAACCATGCGCTCCATCATAGGGCTAACGCACGCGACCATGGGCCGAATCACCTTCGAGGGCACCAACATCACGCGCATGGCAGCGCATAGAATTTCGCGTCTTGGCGTCGGCTTTGTGCCCGAGGAACGGCGAATTTTTCCGCAACTCACAGTCTGGGAAAACCTGGACATCGCCCGGCGTCCGGCCAACAATGGCAACGGCTGGGACGAGGAGCGGGTTTTTTCACTATTCCCAGACTTGCGAGACATCCAAAGCCGTCCAGGCGGCGTACTCAGCGGGGGTCAGCAGCAAATGCTGACCATCGCGCGCAGTCTGATGAACAATCCGCGCCTGTTATTACTGGACGAACCGTCGGAGGGATTAGCACCTAAGGTGGTCGAGGACCTCCGTGATCAAATCAAAGCCTTGAAGGATTCCGGCCTCTCGATAGTACTCGCCGAGCAGAACCTATCATTTGTGCTGTATCTAAGCGACCGGTGCCATATCCTAGAAAAGGGTGAGGTTAAGTATTCCGGAACCCCGAATGACTTACGTGCCAACCCCGACGTATTAGAGCGCTACCTCACACTTTAACGATGCCAGAAGCGGCTCCCTTGCCCGACTTTCGCGTAAACTCGGGCGCGGGGTGTCCGGATCGGCGGGATGTGGCCTTCTCCTTATGAGGTAGACATCCGGCGGCTCCCGCCACCTCCGAACCGGAACAAAGATTTGCGAAGCCTCTCGAAATTTGAACAATTGACAGAAATTACCCATAGAACACACGAAACGAGTTTGGAAGACCGTGTTATCCACCAAGCATATGGCATTTTTATGTCAGAGATCGGACGTGAGGACACTTCCGCTTTCATGCATCGGACCCAGCTTGGGCCAAAGTTGATCGACAATTGGCACATAGTTCTATAGTCATCATACTAGCTAAGTGGGGGCGTCGCTCGTTGGCGCCCCCACTTTCGTCCTTGTGACCAAGCAAAGGGGCTGGAATGATTGCCACCGCTCGTTTTATCGAGCGAATCTCCTATATCGTCGGACTAATCGGGGCTTGGGTAATGGCGCCCTTGGTTTTGTCCATGGTTTACGAGGTGATCGCTCGAAAACTTCTCGATGCGCCGACTTTCTGGGCCTACGAGGTCGGTTATATGCTCGCCGGCACCACCTACATGTTCGGGATGGCATACTGCCTAAAGGTCGGCGGACATATCCGGGTTGATTTCATTTACGAAGGCCTATCCCTGAAGCGCAAAGCGGTCGTCAATCTAGTGGGCTTCCTCGTACTCATGTTGCCGGGGGCAATTTGGCTGACTTGGGGGCTCTACGAATACGCGGTGGAGGCCTATGTCACAAACGAAGTGTCCGGCGAGTCTGCCTGGAACCCCATCATATGGCCGTTCCGCACAGTCTGGGTTATCGGATACGCCGCGCTGTGTCTGCAGTGTGTAGCCGAAGTACTGAAAAATATCCTGGTCCTTCAAAATGTGGACGTTGCGGCGCTAGGATTCGTTGGCCCCGAGGAGAGCCCGTCATGACCTTGGGTATTGGCCTCATGATGTTCCCGGCTTTGATGGTGTGCATCTTCATCGGGTTCCCGGTTGCCTTCTCACTGATGGGCGTCGCGCTTTTCTTCGGGTATTTCCGTTTCGGTGACGCGCTGGTTCACCAGTTAGTGTCTAAAGTGGACGATGTTGCCTCCTATTACGTCTTAGCCGCAGTGCCACTCTTCGTCTTCATGGGCGCGATGTTAGAACGCTCGGGCATAGCAGAACGCCTGTTTGAGGCTATTCACCTATGGACACGCCGACTACCGGGCGGTCTAGCAGTTGGAACGGTTATCTTATGCGTTGTCTTCGCGGCTGCGAGCGGCGTGGTAGGTGCGACGGAATCGGTAGTCGGCCTGCTTGCCATCCCGGTGATGCTCCGCTACGCATACGATAAGGGCTTGATTTCCGGCACAATCTGCGCCGGTGGTTCATTAGGTACGATCATTCCTCCCTCGGTGGTGGTTGTCATTCTCGGCCCTGTCGCCGATGTGTCGGTTGGTGACTTATTCGTCGGCATGCTGTTCCCGGGGTTGATCTTGGCCGGGCTCTACGTCGTCTACATTCTCGGGCGTTGCCTAATTCGCCCGCAGGATGGACCAAGCCTGCCGCCCGACGAGAACGAACCTTCCCTGTTACGAAAGCTATACATTACTGCAACCGCCTTGATTCCCCCGTTGGTGCTGATCTTTGCAGTCCTCGGCACGATCATGTTGGGTTGGGCGACGCCGACCGAGGCTGCCGCCACGGGGGCTATAGGTACGGTGATCATGACATTGATCTACCGCAACTTTAGCTTCGCTATCATGCAGGAGGCTTTTCTGAAAACCCTGCAGATCACCGCCATGATCCTAACGATTCTTTTGGGTGGGGTGATGTTCGCGGGCGTGTTCGTCGCCTTGGGGGGTATAAGCGCTGTTCAGAATCTGCTGGAAGCGGCGAATTTGACAGCTTGGCCGACCATGCTGATCCTGATGTTGATAGCCTTCATCGCCGGTTTTGTGCTGGATTTGATCTCCATTGTGCTGATCATCATCCCAATAGCGATTACAGTGTTGCGTGCTATGGGGGTCAACGACGTTTGGTTCTGCATCATGTTCCTAGTTGTGATCCAGACGAGCTATCTGACACCTCCGATGGCACCAGCGATCTTCTATTTGAGAGGTATAAGTCCCCCAGAGATCAGGCTCTCCGACATGTATCGGGGCGTAGTGCCGTTCATCGCGCTGGAGTTTATCTGCCTCGGCTTGGTTATGGTATTTCCAGAAATCGCACTCTGGTTGCCGTCGGTGGTGTTCGAAACCCCAATGAAGCCGGCCATGCCGCCATAAACTAAACTTGCTTAGTAATGGGCAATGACGCTAAACGCGTTAACCAGGGAGCGCCTACTTAGGCGCTCCCTGTCCTTTTTAGCGGTTGATGGGTGGGGCTCCCCGTCCAAAGGCGTACTTGGTGACATCGCCCCGGTCGCCGCCGTTTTTGTGATTGTTGTTAAATCATTTGCTGATATACGCGTAATATCTCAGCAAATGATTTATAGTGCGGTTTGAGGGTTTCCGGAATGTGCACCGGTCTTGGCCGGTGAAGGCGATTAGAAAGAATAGGAGGGGCGAGCCATGATGGGTGAACGCCAGACCGAGTTCCGCAAGGGTTACCGC
This sequence comes from Ponticaulis sp., assembly GCA_002723155.1. Lineage (GTDB taxonomy): Bacteria > Pseudomonadota > Alphaproteobacteria > Caulobacterales > Hyphomonadaceae > Ponticaulis. Next base: position 35,855 of record PBNO01000017.1, read on the forward strand.
CAAAAGATCGATGGTTGGTACAACGGCTATGTCCATATCGCCGTGATTTATTCTATCGGTTTCTCGGCGCTCTGGATTTTCAGTCAGCACATCTCGAACGTGCAATGGTACCAATGGCTGGTGGTACCCGTCACCTTCGTAGGTTGTAACATCTTCGAGTGGTTCCTCCACAAATATGTCATGCACCGACGCATTAACGTGACTGGATTGCGCGCGATTTATGAGAGACACACTCTTAACCATCACCAGTTCTTCACCGATGAGGAGGTGCGTTTCCGTGATCATGGGGACTGGCGGGTGACGGTCTTCCCTCCATACGCATTGGTCATTTTCATCATGATGTCCCTGCCGGGCGTGGCTGTATTCGGTTATCTCTTTGGCTGGAATGTTGGATGGCTGTTCATCTGCACCACCGTTTCCATGTATCTCATTTACGAATTCATGCACTTCTGCTGCCACGTGGACGAAAACGCCTTCGTGCGCAACATGCCTTTTATTAATACGCTACGTCGTCACCACGTAGCGCATCACAACAAAAGCCTCATGATGGAAACCAACATGAACCTGACTTTTCCGATAGCGGACTGTCTTTTTGGAACTTCTGATCTTGACCGCGGATTACTCGGCCACATTTTCAACGGTTACAACACCAAATATCTCAAAACAAATATGCGCTCGCGACCACGTACTCCCATCGAGGCCTCGTTAGGCCCAGTCCCGGTAGATTAAATGGCAAACCACCCCCATCAATAATCGCCCCGTTTGAGGTCGTGAGATAATGAAACGGTGTGCTTTTCTGCTCGCAGCGGTGTTTTTTTTGTCCGGATTCGCAACGATTGAGCGTCTCTTCGCGCCGGACGCCCAACCGTGGGAACGTTGGAAACAACACAATCCGACAAGCACAGCGCACGTCGACCACGCGCCATGGCAGGCCTTCCTCGATCGCTATCTTGAAGTTCTCGACGGTGACGCCAATCGCGTACGGTATGGCGAGGTGACAGGCGAGGATCGAAGCACACTCGATCGCTATATCGAAACATTAACGAAGCTGCCTATCGGTGCCTTTGCTCGTAATGAACAGTTGGCCTACTGGATCAATCTTTACAACGCTCTCACCGTCCAGGTGGTGTTAAATCGTTATCCAGTCAAAACCATATTGGATGTCGATATTGCTGCTGGCCTATTCTCGAACGGCCCCTGGGATGCCAAGCTGATCGTGATTGAGGGCGAGGGCGTTTCACTGAACGATATAGAGCATCGCATACTGCGTCCGCTCTGGCGTGATCCTCGGATCCACTATGTTTTAAACTGTGCGTCAATCGGCTGCCCTGACCTACGCCCACGGACATTATCGCCCAATAGTATGGATAGTGTTCTGACACGGGCAGCGCAGGAATTTGTGAATAGTTCGCGCGGCGTCTCCATCGAGGACAATATAGTGACGGTTTCCCGCATCTACGACTGGTTCCACGAAGACTTTGGCTCTTCCGATCGAGACGTGCTCGGGCACATAGCCGGTTTCGCTGAACCGGAACTCCGGACACGACTCGAAGCTATCGGCGAGATCCATCGGGTAGCCTATGATTGGCGTTTAAACGACGCACCTTGACCAGTTTGTGCGGATCCTGCCATGGGGTAACGTACGACCTCCAACCCGCAAACGATACTGTTCCGAGGGAAGACATGTCGGATGAACGCTCCTATTCAGGCTTCGTGATCGATGGCGCCCAATACGCCAAATGGGACCGTCAAACCTTTCAAGAGATGCGCGACGGTGGCGTGGACTGCGTGAACGTCACTATCGTCTATTGGGAGACCGCACGCGATACCCTGAGTGAGATTGGTAGGTGGAATCGGTTCTTCGAACGTCATAATGACCTCATTATGCCAGCACAAACAGGAAACGACATACGCGTGGCGAAGGAGCTAGGTAAGACGGCGATCACGTTTGCATTTCAACACTGCTCGCCAATCGAAGAAGATATCGATCTGGTCGAAATCATGCACACGCTCGGTGTCCGCTTCATGCAACTCAGCTACAACAACCAGAGCGTCTGCGCGACCGGTTGCTACGAGGAGGAGGATCCAGGAATTACTCGGTTCGGACGTCAGGTGATTCGCGAGATGAACCGCGTCGGCATGGTGATTGATATGTCTCATTCGGGCGAACGCTCGACCTTTCACGCGATCGAACTTTCTGAGCGACCAATCACCATCACGCACGCCAATCCCAAATCTTGGCACCCGGCACTGCGCAACAAGACCGACAACCTGCTAACAGCGCTCGCCGAAAGTGGGGGTATGTTGGGCTTTTCAATGTATCCATTTCACATGAAAGGCAAGTCGAACTGCACTATAGAGTCGTTCTGCGAGATGATCGCGAGGACAGCGGATTTGATAGGTATTGAACACATCGGGATTGGCTCTGATCTGGTCCAGGGTCACCCAAACGAAGTGGTCGAGTGGATGCGCAATGGTCGTTGGAGCAAGGAAACGGACTTCGGCGAAGGAACGGCGAGGGATGCCGGCTGGCCCGATCCGGTCTCCTGGTTCACCAGCAACCAAGATTTTCCCAAAGTAACCACGGGCCTGCGCTGTCATGGATTCGGGGAGGATGAAGTCGACCGGATTATGGGTGGAAACTGGTTACGTTTCTTTGACAAGCATTTTGGCCCGGCATGACCACGTCGACCTCCATCACAATCGCTTCTCCAACCCAGGTGGCTCTGCGTACACCCGGCAAAGTGATGCGCCTGGCGCGAATTGGCGCGTTTCACGCAACCCGCCTCAGCTTCGCGCGCACCATTGTGCGGCGCATGACGCGGGAAGCCTGGAAGTTTACCCGTCCTGTCTTCGATCTAGACGCGGATGGGATTGGCACCGCAATATACCGAGTAGACACGGCCGCCGCCCCGGTCTGGTTCGTCGTTTTCGCCGACCATATTGCCCCAGAGGACCGCACTGACCGTGTCATCGCGGAGAAGTGGGACGCGACGTTCGCACTCACAACACGCGCCCCGGACGACAGTGAGATCGCCCGTCTACGGGCCAATGTACCGCTCCAAGAAGGAGGTCGATGCTCGTCCGGAGAGCTAATCCTGAGCCGAGCTAACAAGAGCGTCAGGCTCTTCGAGCACGTGGTGAACGCCCTTTCTCAAGGTCAACAGCCTAACCGCGCCAAGATCTTGGAGGTGGGATACCTGATCCGGACTACTGCGGTCTACGGCAACGGCAAGTTCGGTTTGGCGGATTTTAATCAGGTCAAGGCGGACGGTATCTTTAGTATGCCCTTTCAGGCGGAAATGCTGTGTGTCTACATGGCACGTCTTTTCAGTATAGATTGGGTAGAACATATCGCATGGATGCGAAATCCACCCTTATTCAAACCACTCGACTTGGGTCTAGCGCGCGCGTTGGGGGTTGGCAACGCAACTGGCCTCGGCATGGCTCCGTTTCTTATCAACCATCCACTTCTCATCGACCGTTGGATCACCGCTCGGGAAACCGCACTCGCCCGCGTGCGTTCTGTGGACCCAGTGAGAGAGACAGAAAGATTGCGATTCATCGCCCTTATGGATCGAGCCAGCATACACTTGGACCAATGGCCGACCACAGACCTCCAACAGCAACAAAGAAACGCTGTATTGATCGAACAGATTCCATGGATTTTGGATACTGCACGATCGCTATGTGGAACTCGCATCTGGGACCAGTTGGTCCACTGGGCAGAGGATACGCTCTCCCTAGAATCTCAGGAACTGGTCAACAGCCTTTTGATTGAACTTCATCCGGATTTAGTGGACGAACTGGAGAGCGAAACCGGATCGGATGAGCGTATGGTCCTCGATCCCAGTATGAAACTGAAAGACCTCAAATTCACCATCGAGGATAAGTACGATTGGTCGCTGGCCATCGACTTTGCAAGAGACGGAGCCAGAACCATGTTCTGGTACCGTTCGGCCGAAAAGGAGGAACCCCGACTTGGTTACCGGTTTGAGGAGCCTGGGGAAGAACTCGAAATGCAGGTCGCCATCGCCCACGATGTCGTGTCGCTGCATCACTGCCTCAATGATCGAGATCCAGATATGCTGGAAGCCACTATCGCCGAGTTCCTAATGAAGTTTCCGGAGTGGCGCGAAACCACACGACGCGTCCAGAACGTTGCCCGATTTCCCTACGGTGAGATTCGAGATAACTTGCTCGACGCTAGCTGCCGCCCGATCGATCTCCTGCGGTGTAAACTTTCGATCTTCGGCGCTACGAAGTTCGATCCAAAATCCAATCTCTGGACACGAATTGCGCTGTTTCAGGGCGCACCACTGACGGCCGAACTTTCTAAGGAAGATGCAGACGACTGGGCCTTTCCATTCCTATCCAAAGGATTGGGGCTATGAGCATTCGGATCTCTTCTGCGGAAATCCTTCAAACCAGCCTGAAAGCGTTAGAGGGTCACGGGGTGGCGCATGGTCTCGATTTCGATGGTGCGACAAATGTGACATGGCTCGCAACGCGGGGGCTCGCCGGGATCTCAGTATTGGTGGCTGAACTGCAAGATACCGAGCCGGGCGCCGAATGGATCGAACCGTATATTGAAGACGACGACGATGTCGCGACTATAATCTCGAAACGATCAAGCGGACTACTGCTCGCACCTGGCGCAACGGACTGGGCTCTGAATGGCCAGGATGTTCGTATTCCCGACTGTCATGCACCATTATTGTTCGTCGCCGAGGCGGCACGCCGCTCAGTCGAAGGGATTGGTTTTCGAATCAAATGGCACGCGGGCAGCGCTCGAAACAACGCGAGGTGCGGTCATGGAGAGGCGGCCTTATCGCTTGATCTTCGGACGGTCAACGACGCGTCAACCGTTACGATAAAACTCGCTAGACCACCCAAAGCGAAAGATCTCGCGCGGCTGGCTGCCTTCCAAACAAAGTCGTTGCGCGATGGGATCACTGTGGACCCGCACGACTGGGACGCACTCAAAGTAGCAGCGCGTAGGGTGCTCGTACCAACCAGTGATCGCTCACGCGGTGGAGCTGGGGCGGATGTGGACGACAGTGCCTGACCGAGAAAAAAGTCACCAAGCCTCCGGATCACCCACATGGAGCTTATCGGGCCGGCCTCGACACGGGCGATACCCGCGCCTTACGCTTCATTCTTAGGTTCGTATGGATGAAAGGATGGGTAATGGCGGTCCAGGAAAAGTATGACGAAATCGGAGTACGGCGGGTCCCGACCTATCAGATACTAGCCGAGGATATCAAGGCCATGGGTGTCGACACGGTCTTTGGGTTGATGAGTGACGACACGGCGCATTTCGGCGTTACTCTAGATGCTGTCGGGATCAAGTTTCTAGGCGCTCGCCATGAGAACATCGCAATCACGATGGCCGATGGATATGCAGCGGCGACTGGCCGCCTTGCAGTCGTCTGTGTCGGCCGCGGGCCGGCTCTTGCTAATGGTCTGCATGGAGCGACCTTCGCCAGTCGGACGGGCAATCCGTTGTTACTAATCTATGGCGAGTCGAACCTGCCGGGTGGTAGCGTCAACGGGCAGGGTCCCGACTACAAAGGTCTAGATGCAGTGGGCGTCTTAACGGCGGCCGGCATCCGGACTTTTACCCCGACAAGTGCCGAAGCTGCGCGTCGTACCCTCGCTGATGCGGCTGCCGCCGCACGCTTGGGTCAGACCGTAGCACTGCTGCTACCGGTCAATGTTCAGTTGGCCGAAGTGGACGTGCACGACCACGAGATTACGATCGCGCCAATAGATGCTACCCCTATACCGAGAAGAGTCGGACAGCCGGCTCGGGCGCATGCCGTCGCCGCATCTGTCGCGATGTTGGCCCAAGCGAAAAGGCCACTCATCCTGGCAGGCCACGGTGCCCACAAGGCCGGTGCTAAGGGGGCCCTCATTAGTCTCTCAGAGAAAACGGGGGCGCTCTTGTCTACTACGGCAAAGGGCAAGGACATGTTCAAGGGTCACCCTCATAATCTAGGAATCATCGGATCGTTCTCGCATTCGATGGCGAGGCGGATGGCGGGAGAGGCCGATTGCGTGCTCGCCTTTGGGGCCGGGCTCAACATCCTAACCATGAGTTTCGGTGAGTCGCTTCCTGACGCGCCGCTGATCCAAGTCGACGCCGTGCGCTCGAATATCGGGCGTTGGACGACAGCTGATGTGGCCGTCGTCGGTGATGCCAAGTTAGTAGCAGAACAACTGGTCGCCGCTGTGCCGGATCGCACGGCTGAGGACAAGCCGTTTCATGGCACTGAGTCCCTAGGATTGCTCGATAAATTCTCACTTGCCGACGACTTTCAGGCTGGTAACACCGCACGCACTGTCGACCCTCGCTCGCTTGGCGTGACACTCGACCGGCTGCTACCCAAGATGCGCAACGTGGTTTACGATGCCGGAAATTTCCTCGGCATTGTTCCCTATCTCTCGGTGCCGGGGCCGGATCATTTCAAGATGACAAACGACTTTGCCTCGATAGGGCTTGGTTTTGGTGCAGCCCTGGGTTTTGCCCGGGCGCACCCTGACGTTCCGACGGTACTGGTGATCGGCGACGGTGGATTTCTTATGACAATGGGTGAACTCGAAACCGTGGTGCGCGAAGACCTTCCGCTGGTAGTCGTTCTGATGAACGACTGCGCCTATGGAGCAGAACTGCATTTTCTGCGATTGCGTCAGCTTCCGGTCGCTAAGTCGATCTTCCCGGATGTGGATTTCGCACCGATCGCTGAGGGTTTCGGCTATGACGCCCGTACGATACGGACCTTGGACGAGCTAGAGACAGTGGCTCCAATACTCGCAAATCCCGAAGGACCGATCTTTCTCGACTGTAAGATCAACGCCGATGTGGCGGCTCCCTTTATGAGTGAGGTCGCCGCCGCCGACGCGAAACGGCAGGGTTGATTGGGAAAACGGAACAAGGGCATACGCCCGAAAGCCTGCAACTCTACGGTCGGCGTCGCTTCTTAAAGCCTTCTATTCCGCCAGCTTTTGCGGGCAGGGGGGACGATTTCTGCCTTGTCTGAGCAGCAGCTCAACGGTGTTCTGTCACGTGCTTTAAGAGGCTACTGGTGAAAGCTTCCGGCTGTTCGATATTAGCTAGGTGTGCGGCATTCGGTATCAACTCTAACACCGCGCCGGAGATGCCATCGGCGATCTCCTTAGCCTGTTCTGGCGTCGTACCCTTGTCCTCCTCACCGCAGAGTACTAGGGTCGGCTTGGAGATTTTCGGGTTCGTAGGACGCATGTCCATCGCCATGATCGCCTGACCGCAGGAAATGAAGCCACTCGCAGGGGTCGATAGTATCATCTCTCTCACCTTCTCCACCTCATCGGGAATGCGTTGCTGGCCAAGATGAGTGAACCAACGGTCGATTGTCCCATCGACAACCGCTTCCATGCCATCCTCTCTCACCGTCGCGATACGCTGCTCCCAGACATCCTTGGCCGGCATATGGGCCGCACTGTCGGCGATAGTGAGTGATTTCACCTTGTCCGCATGCCGCATCCCCATCATCTGTCCAACCATGCCACCCTTGGATAAGCCACAAAAATGCACCGACCCTATCTTCAAATAGTCGATCAAACTGGCCGCGTCATCCGCAAGCATTTCTATGCT
>PBNO01000018.1 GCA_002723155.1 Ponticaulis sp.
CATCCTGGGGCTGGAGCAGGTCCCAAGGGTTCGGCTGTTCGCCGATTAAAGTGGTACGTGAGCTGGGTTCAGAACGTCGTGAGACAGTTTGGTCCCTATCTGCCGTGGGAGTTGGAAGCTTGAGAGGATCTGTCCCTAGTACGAGAGGACCGGGATGGACACACCTCTGGTGGACCTGTTGTGGCGCCAGCCGCAGTGCAGGGTAGCTATGTGTGGACGGGATAACCGCTGAAAGCATCTAAGCGGGAAACCCACCTCAATACTAGGCTTCCCAGAGAGCCGTTCTAGACTAGGACGTCGATAGGCTAGGTGTGGAAGTGCCGCGAGGCATGGAGCTAACTAGTACTAATTGCTCAATAGGCTTGATTGCCGCTCATGCGTGTTGGTGAGTATATCTCACCCAAAATATGCGTCTCTCAGACAACTAATATATACGTTCAGCATTCTTTTTTGCCGACCTGGTGGTTATGGCGGGGGTTCCCCACCCGATCCCATCCCGAACTCGGCCGTTAAGTCCCCCTGCGCCAATGGTACTGCGTCTCAAGACGTGGGAGAGTAGGTCGCTGCCGGGTCCGCAAAGAAGAATGGTGCACCATTAGTCAGCAGGAAACTCAAACCCTTCTATCAATACGACTTCACCCTCGGGTGTAACAAAATCCGCATCGACACCCGTCCTTGCGGTTTTTTTGTCTCTAAACCAAGAGACAAAACACAGTGACGCGGGATGGAGCAGCCCGGTAGCTCGTCAGGCTCATAACCTGAAGGTCGTAGGTTCAAATCCTACTCCCGCACCCAAACATAGACGCCCTCGTCGAAAGACGGGGGCGTTCTTGTTGCCTTACGCAGAAGCTGCAAAGGTGAAGTATCAGTCTTGGCCAGTGAGCTGTTTCCACTGTGCGACTAGTTTGCGGGCCTGCTTCTCGTGAGGTGCGTCGACCATCTTCCCGTCGATCTGAAGTGCGCCAGCGTCGGGATTCTGCTGAAAAGCCTCGATGATCTTCATTGCATGCGCAATCTCATCATCTGATGGCGTAAATGCGTCGTTGATGATCTGGCACTGGGACGGGTGGATCGCCATCATCGCAGTAAATCCGTCGCGTCGGGCGCGCGCAGCATACGCGGTGAGGCCGTCTATATCTTTGATATCAGGATATACCGTCTCGACGGCTTTAACGCCTGCTGCGTGGGCTGCGAAGAGAGCAACGCTACGCACCCATTCGAAAGGTGGCGTGTAGCTCCCATCAGTCTCACGTGAGCTGGACGCTCCGATTGTCGCTGGAAGATCCTCTGCGCCCCAGGTGAGACCGCACAGGCTTGAGCTAACATCTTCATACGTATCCAGTTTGAACAGCGCACGTGGCGTTTCTGTTGCGATCGGGAGGACGGGGACAGGGGAGTCGCCCATCGCATCCGTCAGATTGAGGACGTCTTTCGCGCCATCGGCTTTGGGAAGGACAATGCCGTCCGGCTTCGCCTTGAGCACATCAGGAAGGTCGGTCTCAAGCCCACCAGCAGGAATTGGATTGATCCGCACAAAGACCGGCTTCGATCGCGGCAGAGAAAGGCTCTCTATAACGGCTTGTCGCGCATCTGCTTTGCGGGATGGCGCAACCGAATCTTCAAGATCAAGGATCAGGCCATCAGCAGCACTGTCGAGTGCTTTTCGGAAGCGCTCTGGACGATCACCCGGTACGAAGAGCAGAGAACGAAATTCCATGTCAGTTCGGCTTCTTGTGCAGCAGGGCCATACGAAGGCATTCACAGACGATCTTATCGCCCTGATTGAGCATGATGTGCTTGAATGTGACGATGCCTGCGGTCGGGCGCGAACGGCTCTCGCGTAGCTCGACAACTTCTGTCTCGCAGCGAAGCGTGTCCCCGATAAAGACCGGATTTGGCATAACCAGCTTGTCATAGCCCAGATTGGCAACCAGCGTTCCAAGTGTCGTGTCGCCTACGGTCACGCCAACCATCAGGCCGAATGTGAAAATACCATTCACGACAATCTGGCCGAACTCTGTTGATTCAGCATAGGTTTTATCAAGGTGCAGTGGCTGCGGATTATGTGTCAGCGTACACATCATCAGATTGTCGGTTTCTGTTACTGTGCGGCGCAGATCATGCTGAATACGCTCGCCGACAGTCCATTCGTCGAAATGTTTTCCGGCCATGATTATGCCTCGTCCGTTTTAGGTTCGATCGTGACAAGGGCTGCGCCTTCTTCAACCTGATCGTTTTGCGCGACAGAAACTGTCGCGACTATGCCATCATGGCGCGCAGTGAGATTGTGCTCCATCTTCATGGCTTCCAGCGTGACGAGCTTTTCGCCTGCTGTCACGCTCTGGCCTTCCGATACGAATAGTCCAATCACTTTACCGGGCATTGGTGAGATGATGGCTCCATCGCTCGCGCCCGCCGCGCCTTGAGCATCAAATTGCGGCCATGTGATATGATATGGCCAGCCATTCTCGATGAGCAGATAGCCTTCCGGCGTACCGAGCAGGTTATCTTCAAAATAGTCTTCATCTTCAGAGCGGGTCACAGATACGATTTCACCGTCCACTGAGAACCAGCTTTCGACATCCTGAGCCGCGTTAAGGCGGAAACCTTCCAGCTGGCTCCATGGATTAAGTGTCGTGCCGGAGAAGCTTACGGGCGCGATTTCCTGCTCCAGATGGAGTGCAACGACGCTGATGCCTTCTGGCGATGGTGCCGGCTTGTCTGTCAGACGAGCGCCTTCGGCTTCGATGAAGCCTGTGGTGACTTCAGCCTCTGCAAACGCCGGTTCACGAAGGAGCGTCGTCAGGAAGCCGGCATTATTGCGCACCGGCCATGTCGCTACAGCCCCGCAGGCGCTCGCAAGCGCTTCGCGGGCATCATCGCGCGTTTCACCATAGGCAATTAGCTTGGCGATCATAGGGTCATAGAACGGTGAGACTTCGCTTCCCTGATAAACGCCGGTGTCGACGCGGACGAAAGACGGAAGGTCGAGGATTTCAAGTTTGCCCGTCGAGGGCAGAAAGCCGGTTTCCGGGTTCTCTGCATAGAGGCGGGCTTCCATCGCCCAGCCATCCATCTCGATCTCGTCCTGCTGAAGCGGCAGAGCTTCACCAGCAGCGACGCGCAACTGCCATTCTACAAGGTCGATGCCTGTGATCTCTTCAGTGACGGGATGCTCCACTTGCAGACGGGTATTCATTTCCATGAACCATGTCCGGTCTGCAGAGAGTGGCCCCGACCCGTCAGCAATAAACTCCACCGTACCAGCGCCGACGTAGTTCACCGCCTGCGCCGCGCGAACCGCGGCTGCGCAAATAGCCTCGCGGGCTTCATGACTCATGCCCGGGGCAGGGGCTTCTTCGATCACTTTCTGGTGGCGACGCTGAAGGGTGCAGTCGCGCTCGAACAGGTGGACGACATTGCCGTGGGTGTCACCAAACACCTGCACCTCGATATGGCGGGGGTTGGTGATAAATTTTTCCAGCAGAACACGATCATCGCCGAAGCTTGATTTCGCTTCACGCTGGCAGGAGCCAAGCGCTTCGAGGAAATCTTCGCTGCGTTCGACTTTGCGCATGCCTTTGCCGCCACCGCCAGCGACCGCCTTGATCAGCACCGGGTAGCCTATTTTGTCCGCTTCCGATTTCAACGTGTCAGATGACTGATCTTCGCCGAGATACCCCGGCGTTGTTGGCACGCCTGCATCCTGCATCAGCTTCTTGGCGGCGTCTTTCAAACCCATTGCGTTAATGCTGTCAGGCTTGGGACCAACCCAGATGATACCGGCATCAATAACTGACTGAGCGAAGGCTGCGTTCTCTGACAGGAAGCCATAGCCCGGATGGATGGCATCTGCGCCGGTTTGCTTTGCGGCTTCGATGATCTTGCTGCCGATGAGATAGCTCTCATTGGCCGGAGCAGGACCGATATGAACGGCTTCGTCCGCTTCCAGAGCGTGGAGAGCATTTGCGTCCGCATCGGAAAAGACGGCAATGGTTCGGATGCCGAGTTCACGAGCAGTACGAATGACACGGCAGGCAATCTCGCCGCGATTTGCGATTAGAATAGAACTGATCATGGCATTACATCCTGAAAATGCCGAATTGAGCGCGTTCCGGGATCGGCGCGTTCAGCGTTGCAGCGAAGGCGAGGCCGAGCACATCTCGTGTCTGTGCTGGATCGATAATGCCATCATCCCAGATGCGGGACGTTGCATACCATGGATTGCCCTCGGTTTCGTATTTCTCGCGGATGGGTGCCTTGAAGTTCTCGGCGTCTTCATCGCTCCATTTGTCCGCATCGCGGTGTACCGTTGCCAGGACGCTGGCCGCCTGTTCGCCGCCCATAACGGAGATGCGGCTGTTCGGCCATGAGAAGAGGAAGCGTGGCTCGTAGGCGCGTCCGGCCATACCGTAATTACCTGCGCCGAAACTGCCACCAATCAGAACGGTGATTTTCGGAACCTGTGCTGTGGAGACCGCTGTCACCAGCTTGGCACCGTGCTTGGCAATGCCTTCTGCCTCATACTTACCGCCCACCATGAAGCCGGAAATGTTTTGCAGGAAGAGAAGCGGAATGCGTCGCTGGCAGGCGAGCTCGATGAAGTGCGCGCCTTTCTGTGCGCTCTCTGAATAGAGGACGCCGTTATTGCCGAGAATGGCGACGGGCATACCCCAGATATGGGCAAACCCACATACGAGCGTGCTGCCATAATTGGCTTTGAATTCGTGAAACTCCGAACCGTCTACCAGACGTGCAATGATCTCCTTCACGTCCATCTGCATGCGCAAATCAGTCGGGATAAGGCTGTAGAGATCCTCTGCCGGATAAAGCGGCGCATTGCCCTGCTTCATGTTGAGGCCAGGATCAGCAGCTGGCGGCAGGGTCGCAATAATGCTGCGCACAATTGAGAGCGCGTGCTCATCGTTTTCTGCCACATGGTCGACTACACCGGACTTAGAACCGTGGAGGTCGCCGCCGCCAAGGTCTTCAGCGGAGATTTCTTCGCCTGTAGCGGCTTTCACCAAAGGCGGGCCAGCAAGGAAGATTGTGCCTTGATTGCGTACGATCACGGTCTCGTCCGACATGGCCGGCACATAAGCGCCACCCGCCGTACAGCTACCCATTACGCAGGCAATCTGCGGAATGCCTTTGGCCGACATATTGGCCTGATTGAAGAAGATGCGGCCGAAATGGTCCTTGTCCGGGAAGACTTCATCCTGATGGGGCAGGTTCGCGCCACCGGAGTCGACGAGGTAGATGCAAGGCAGGCGGTTCTGCAGCGCGATTTCCTGTGCGCGCAAATGCTTCTTCACCGTCATCGGATAGTAAGTGCCGCCCTTAACCGTCGCATCATTGGCGACGATCATGACGGGGCGTTCGTGGACCTGACCTATGCCTGTGATAATGCCAGCGCCCGGAATATCCTCGCCATAAAGGCCATTCGCGGCAAGCTGGGAAAGCTCCAGAAACGGGGCGCGTGGATCAAGCAGATGACGTACACGGTCGCGCGGTAAAAGTTTGCCGCGTGATGTATGGCGCGCGCGGGATTTTTCATTCCCGCCGAGTGCCGCCTGCGCGACATCTGCTTTCAGTCGATCAACGAGAGACCGGTTAGCTGCTGCGAAGGTTTTCGCATCATTGCTATCCGGCAGGAGTTTGGTTTTCAGTTTCGGCGTACTCATCCTTTCATCAGCTCCCGTCCGATGAGGAAGCGACGGATCTCGTTCGTGCCCGCGCCAATGTCATAGAGTTTCGCGTCACGCAGAAGGCGTTCGACGGGCCATTCTTTTGTGTAGCCTGCGCCGCCAAGAGCCTGAATAGCTTCAAGGGAACACTTCACTGCGTTCTCGCTCGACATCAGGATTGCACCCGCTGCGTCAAACCTCGTCGTCTGGTCATTGTCGCAGGCTTTGGCGACTGCATAGACGTAGGCGCGCGAGGAGTTCAGCGCGACATACATGTCGGCGATCTTCGCCTGCATGAGTTGGAAGTCACCAATTGGGCGCCCGAATTGCTTGCGCTCGCGAATATAAGGCAGGACGGTATCAATGCAGGCCTGCATGATGCCAAGCGGGCCCCCGGACAGAACCGAACGCTCATAGTCGAGGCCACTCATCAGGATCGCAGCGCCCTGACCCTCTTCGCCCATTACATTTTCGTCCGGCACGAAGCAGTCTTCAAAGACCAGCTCGCCCGTGTAGGAGCCGCGCATGCCCATCTTATCGAGCTTGCGAGCACAGGAAAAGCCTTTGAAGTCCTTCTCAACCAGGAAGGCTGTCACGCTCTTAGAACCGGCGTCCGGATCGGTCTTAGCGTAGATGACCAGTGTATCCGCGATCGGACCATTCGTGATCCAGAACTTGGTGCCGTTCAGAACATATCCGCCGTCAGCTTTCTTTGCGCGCAGGCTCATGCTCATCACGTCAGAGCCGGATCCGGCTTCAGACATCGCGAGTGCGCCGACATGCTCACCCGAGATCAGTTTTGGAAGATATTTTGCCTTCTGAGCTGGCGTGCCCCAGCGACGGATCTGGTTCACACATAAGTTGGAGTGCGCACCATAAGAGAGACCGATAGAGGCGGAGGCACGGGAAATTTCTTCCATAGCCACGACGTGTTCCAGATAGCCGAGGCCTAGCCCGCCATCTTCTTCTTCCACGGTAATGCCGTGCAGGCCGAGTTCGCCCATCTCCGTCCATACCCAACGCGGGCATTCGTCGGTGCTGTCGATCTCGGCTGCGATAGGGGCTAGCCTGTCGCGCGCAAAACGCTCGCAGGTCTCGCGGAGCATGTCCGCTGTTTCACCAAGTGAGAAATCGAGGCCGCTCATCTGTTCAGTCTCCCTAACTGTATTTTTCGCGGATTTTAGCAAAACACGTTGAATAGATGAAATTGAAAAACTTTTGCCTTAGATATAGGTCCTGTCTATAAATAGGATCGTCCGATGATCGACCGCTATCTTATTCGCTACTTCCTCGCTGTCGTGGATCAGGGCTCGTTTTCACGGGCATCACGGCAAGCGAACGTGTCTCAGCCTACGCTGTCTGTCGGCATTGCCAAGCTTGAAAGCCTTCTGGGGGAAACCCTGTTTGAACGGTCTACGCGACGTATCAGTCTGACGAGTGCAGGCGCGCGATTTCTGCCGCATGCACGGCGGATTGAAAGCGAGTTCAATCAGGCAGCCATTTCAGTCAGGTCCGAAGGTGCACCAGAAGTCACGCGGCTCGGAATCCTCTCTACGATCCCCGCGAGGCTGGTCGGTCAGGCATTCGGGCGACTGCACCTCTCCAATCCGACACTTCGGATCGAGATCGTGGAGGGTTCTGAGAAGGAGCTTTCCAATGCGCTTGCACGAAGACGGATTGATGCAGCGCTCACCGTGGTGGGGCGCGGCGGCGAACGGTATGTCGAGCAGCATCTTTATCGCGAGCCCTACCATATGGCGCTGATGCCGGAGCACCCTGCGGCAGGCCATGACGTCGTAACCGTCGAGGATGTCGCTGAAAGCGTCATGATGGTTCGACGCCATTGTGAGGCGCTTTCAGAGACCAGCCGGTTTTTCACTGAGCAGGGCGTCCGGCCGTTTTTCTCTTTCCGGTCATCGAATGATGAGCGCGTGATGGAGATGGTGGCATGTGGGCTCGGAATCACAATCATGCCAGCCAGCTATGAGTCGTCAGGCATCGTGCTTCGCCCCCTCAAAGGGTTCGCCGTTGAACGCCAGATTGGTCTTGTTTTTCGTACGGAAGAGGAGGCGGGTCAGCTTCCGCCGGATGTGGAAGAAGGGGTGAGACTGCTCGCCCGACATGTTGAAAGTCGCACATAAAAAAGCCCCCGATAGCGGGGGCTTTTCTGTTTGAGGTTTTGGCGTTTGCTTAGTGCGCAGGTGCCAGAACCAGCGCGTTCGCCAGAACGAGGTTCAGACCATCCAGATATGCACGTGTTGTCGGGCTCTGAGCAAAAGCGATAACAGACCCACGGCCAGTGCGCTCATACATAACGAATGGTTTGTATGCGAGCTGCTCCAGGTTCTCAGCCCAGAGATAGCCGCTCTGCAGAAGCGTATCGCTGTCTGCGAAGCGGAACACGTTTTCGCCAGCCGCTTCGTTCAGCGGGCTGAAGATCAGGCTGCCTGTATAAAGTGCGCTTGCTTCATCATAACCGGCTGCGAGCCAGTGGTTCGTATCTGCTACAACGCGGGCGATCACGCCTGGTACGCCATCAGGGCGTGCATGGTGATCTGCAATGATCTCACGGTAAGCTTCTTCAGAGGTGATGACCGTGCCAGCACCAGCCGCACCATTATCGGCTGAAGCGCCCGCTGCGCCTTCAGAGCTGGTAGACAGAAGACCGAAATTTTCGCCAGTCAGCATGGAGGCGCTGTTCTCAAATGCGATCAGCGTGCCGCCATTGCGAACATAGGTCTGAAGCGCGTTCGCACCTGATGTACCAAGCTCTGCACCAAGGCCGTAAGAGGTTGGCAGAACGACCACATCATAAGCACTGAGATTAGCGCGTGCGAAGCTGGAGGTTCTAATCGGTGTCACCGGCAGGCCAAGCTGACGCTCGATCACGAAGCGTGTGTTACCAGCTGAGATCGGGTTTGTGCCGCTATCCCACGCAATTGCCACGCGCGGTACGCTCAGGCGGTGGAAGTTGTCACTGCCGAAGTTCGGCCCATCATCCACCCAGCTTGATTCCATCGCATCGACTTCCGCGCCAATGTCACGGGCCAGAGAGAGAAGGGTGGTTTCATAGTCACGCGGATTATCCTGCGCAGCGAAGACAACTGTCCCAATCGGATAGGTCACGCCGTCCTGCACGAATGGCAGGTCGGTTGTGCGGCCAACAAGCCCTTCACGCATTGCAGCAATTACGAGGCGGGCCTGACCGCCATCCGTCCACGGGATTGCGTAGCCAAAGCTGCCACCTGTTTCGACGTCTGAGGCAATTGGATCATCCGCACTGACAGAGATCGCATTGCTCAGGTTCACAGATCCGCATGTCGCTGAATCTACGCCGAACATGAGAGGAAGCGACCATGCAGTCACGTCATAGAGTTCCGGCCTTGCACCGCGTGCGCGTCGTGCTTCGGTCTCTTCAATGAAGTCCGGTGGAAGCGGCGTATCGTCAACCAGAAGCGTACGTGCGAGGCGGCCCTGAGGCTGGGCAAGGTCAACGACCAGTGCGCCATCCTGATAGGTCGTGCCACAAACGCGCGCATTCTCGCCGATACGGTTTACCGCAATACCCTGCTGGGCGAGGCGGCGACCGAGGCTCTCTGCCTCATAGGTGTTCTCAGACAGGTCCATCACGATATAGCGGTCGGACGCGCCACGATTGTCTGCGATCGCATCACGGCGGTAACCTGCATAAGCCTGCAGATAGCCTTCAGAATCGCGGGAAACAACTTCCAGAGTGGAGATCATGGCCAGTGCGTTGTTTCGTACACCTTCGCCATACGTGATGACTGAACCGTCATCGCGGTCCTGCAGAAGGCCGCGTGCACTGGATTGTTCGAAGGTCATAGCCGTCGCGCCGTTCAGCATTGGCCACATATCGCCATAGCCCGGATAGAAGGCATCAAAGACCTCACGGGTGTAGTAGGCGACGCCGAAACGGTCGAACCATCGTCCATGGTTGCGGCCCATTTCATAGAGGCGATCAACCTGTTCCTGAGGGATATTCGGGTTGAGCGGGTTCGCCGGTGGCGGGAAGTAATACGTGCTGGACGGGCCCATTTCGTGGCTGTCGACATACACGACAGGATGCCAGTCGAGTACGGACGAGACACGGCCCTGAACTTCCGGCTGGGTCATCGCAAACCAGTCACGGTTCAGGTCAAAGAGATAGTGGTTATAGCGTCCGCCCGGCCAAGGCTGGTCGTGCTCTGCGGCGGCAGGGTCGGAGAACGGTTCCATACCCACAGAGGAATCAAAGCTGTGGTGGAAGCGCATGCGACCGTCAGGGTTCTGGCTCGGATCGATGATGACGATTGTATTCTCGAGGATCTGGTCTACGAGCGCGTCGCCTTCAGCTGCGAGTAGGTGGTAGGCGAGGAAGGCGGCGCTATCCGGCGGCGAAATTTCGTCGCCGTGCACACCTGCAGAAATCCAGACGACAGCTGGGATAGATGCAGCAATGCTTGAGGCTTCAGATTCGCTGAGCGTACCAGATGCGAGGCGCGCCATGTCCGCTTTGATCTCTTCCATACGCGCGAGGTTTTCAGCTGATGAAATCGCTGCGTAGATCAGATCGCGGCCCTGCCAGCTTTCAGCATATTTGAAGACTTCCATACGGTCCGGATTGGCTTCCATGAGCGCATCGAAGAATTCATGGATTTCCGGGATTGAGGAAACGTCTGCGCCATGGTCGTGCCCGACAACAGATTCGAGTGTCGGCGTAGCGTCTGTATAGCGAACCTGCGGGTAGCTCTGCGCGGAGGCGACCTGCGATAAACCTGAAAGAGCGACTACCGATGTGGCAGCTAGAATAGTCCGGATGTGACGCTGCATTTTTGTTCCTGTTCCTATGCTTGTCAGCAATACGCGCTGACGCTGACCTGCTTTGAAATTTTTTTGCCACGAACTGAATAGAGGCGGGCCTTAATTTTCTGCTTTTAAGCGAGCTGACCAATTCTTATTCAGATTGTCCATATTTGAGTAGGATAATTCGACGTATGGGTTTGCGGGATATCACCAGGTGAAAACGGACGGGATAAGCGCAGGCATTCACAATGCTCGCAAAGCATGGTCCATAGCACTCGGAGTGATTGCCCATTGGGGGCGGGAATGGCATGACGCTGTCCCGCCTCAAGACGGTCATTAAAGAAGGACATCCTTGTTGAAGCGCGTATTTGTTACCGGCACAGCAGGCTTTATCGGTTTCCACCTCGCAAAATTGCTGCTTGAGGAGGGCGTGGAAGTTCAAGGCTTCGACGGCATGACCGACTATTATGACGTCCAGCTGAAGAAAGATCGCAATGCGCAGCTTGATGCTTATCCGGCGTTTTCGCGCAGTGAAGGGCTCTTGGAAGACGAAGACGTTCTTGTTCCTGCCATTCTGGACTTCAAACCGGACATGATCGTGCATCTGGCGGGGCAGGCCGGGGTGCGCCACTCTATTGAAAAGCCGCGCGACTATATCAATTCGAATGTTATGGGCACGTTCAACGTGATGGATGCTGCCCAGAAAAGCGGCGTGCAGCATTTGCTCATGGCTTCATCGAGCTCTGTTTATGGCGCTAACACACAGATGCCGTTTAAAGAGACCGACCAGACTGAAACCCAGCTCTCAATGTATGCCGCCACCAAGAAGGCAAATGAGAGCATGGCGCATTCCTACGCCAATCTCTGGAACGTTCCGACCACCATGTTCCGCTTCTTCACAGTATATGGGGCGTGGGGGCGGCCTGACCTGGCCTACTTTAAATTTACAGACGCTATTCTGAACGACCGGCCAATCGACATTTATAACCATGGCGATATGGCGCGTGACTTCACCTATGTGGAAGATCTGGTGCGTGGCATCCGCTTGCTGATGGATGCTATCCCATCTGAAGACGCGCGCGTTGAAGGTGACTCGCTTTCACCGGTCGCGCCCTTCCGCGTGGTGAACATCGGCAATTCAAATCCGGTGAAGCTGCTCGACTTCATCGAGGCGATCGAGACCAGCATCGGCAAGGAAGCAGTCCGCAATTATATGCCGATGCAGCCGGGCGATGTGCAGGCGACTTGGGCAGACGCAACTCTGTTACAGCGTCTGACAGGCTATAGGCCTGAGACTGACCTGAAGGATGGTGTGGACGTGTTCGTGAAATGGTATCGGGACTATTATAATCGCTAAAGGCGATAATCTGCGGTCCGTGGTTTGAAACCCCGTTAGTTTTCAGGCATGTATTTGCAGTACCAGAATGAAGGGACCTGCAATTGAAGCTGTTCGTAACCGGAGGTGCCGGCTTTATCGGTTCTGCTGTTGTGCGGCTTGCGATTTCGCGGGGCTATCATGTCGTCAATCTGGATGCGATGACCTATGCGGCCTGTGAGGCGAACCTGGAGGCGGTTCAAGGCAATTCAAAATACGAATTCGAACGAGTGGATATCCGCGATCGTGTCGCGCTCGATAAGCTGTTTGATCTGCATCAGCCCGACGCCGTTATGCATCTGGCAGCTGAGACCCACGTAGACCGCTCGATTGATGGACCAGCGGATTTCATCACGACGAATATCAACGGAACGTTCAATCTGCTTGAAGCGTCTCGCGGCTACTGGATGAAGAGCGGCAGACCGGAGAGTTTCCGTTTCCATCATATTTCCACTGACGAAGTGTTCGGCAGTCTCGGCCCTGAAGGGCTTTTCACTGAGACCTCGCCGTATCAGCCGAACAGCCCGTATTCTGCCTCAAAAGCCTCAGCCGACCATCTCGTGCGGGCCTGGTCCGAGACTTATGGCCTGCCGGTGGTCATGACGAATTGCTCTAACAATTACGGGCCGTACCAGTTTCCGGAAAAGCTTATTCCGGTGGTCATCCTGAATGCCCTGCGCGGCGACCCGATCCCTGTCTATGGCACCGGCGAGCAGGTACGTGACTGGCTTCATGTCGAAGATCATGCCGACGCGCTTCTGCTCGTGCTGGGTGAGGGTGAGCTGGGCGGCAGCTATAATATCGGTGGCGAGAACGAGGTCCGGAATATCGACCTTGTACGCCTGATCTGTGCTACGCTTGATGACCGAAGACCGCGTGCAACACCCTATGCAGATCTCATAACCTTCGTGTCAGATCGTCCCGGTCATGATCAGCGTTACGCGATTGATCCGTCTCACATCCGTGAAACGCTGGGCTGGCGTCCGTCAGTCACGCTGGAGCAAGGACTTGCGCAGACGGTGGACTGGTATCTGAATAATGAGAGTTGGTGGAAGCCGCTCATGGCGCGTCACGGCGTGGGGCAGCGTCTGGGACAGATCCAATGACCGTTCTGGTTTTCGGCGCAAATGGTCAGGTGGGCCGCGAGCTACAACGGGTAGGATATGTCAGAGCGTTAAGCCGCGAAGAGGCGGATGTCAGCAAGGAAGCTGATATTGTGTCAGCCATCGAGGTGATGAAACCGACAGCGATCGTAAATGCTGCGGCCTATACCGCGGTAGATAAGGCAGAAACCGACAGTGAAGCGGCGCATCTGGTGAATGCTGTCGCGCCCGGCATTATGGCGCGTGAGGCCCGCTCGCGCGAAATTCCGTTCGTACATATTTCAACCGACTTTGTCTTCGATGGAAACAAGACCGGGCCTTACACTGAGGATGACGTCCCAACGCCGAAAAGTGTGTATGGGCAAACCAAACTGGATGGCGAAAAGGCTGTTCTGCAAGCCGGTGGCAATTCGGTTGTTTTGCGGACGGCGTGGGTGTTCTCGCCTAATGGCAGCAATTTCGTCCACATCATGATGCGTCTGGCAGACGAGCGGGGCATATTGCGTGTGGTGGAGGACCAGTTTGGTGGGCCGACTTCGGCGCGAGACATTGCGGTGGCTGCGCTCAACATTGTGCGCACACGCGGCGCTATGCCGGGCAAAGCGGAAATTTATCATTATGCCGGTGGACCAGATGTAAGCCGCGTCGAGTTCGCGAGGCAGATATTCAGGATGAGCGGCCGGGCACCTGAAATCCTGCCCATCCCGACCACGGATTATCCCACACCGGCTGAGCGTCCCTTAAATTCACGGCTGGACTGTTCTAAAATTGAAAAGGATTTCGGGATAGAACGGCCAGACTGGCGCGAATCTCTCGCGCGCGTGCTGGATGAGATGGGGGAGCTCAAAGCCAATGGCTGAGCGAAAAGGTATTATTCTCGCGGGCGGCAAGGGCTCGCGCCTTCATCCTATTACGCTTGGAATCTCCAAACAGCTTCTGCCTGTTTACGACAAGCCGATGATTTATTATCCGACGAGCGTTTTGATGCTGTCGGGCATTCGCGATATCGCGATCATCACCACGCCCGAAGATAAAGAGCAGTTCGTGCGCACTATGGGTGACGGATCGCAATGGGGTGTGAGTTTCACCTATATCGAGCAGCCGTCACCGGATGGTCTGGCACAGGCCTACATACTTGCCGAAGATTTTCTCGACGGCGCTCCGTCAGCCATGGTACTCGGCGACAACATTTTCTTTGGCCATGGATTGCCGAACCAGTTGAAAGCTGCAGATGCACGTAAAACTGGTGGCACAATCTTCGGGTACCGGGTTGCTGATCCTGAACGCTATGGCGTGATCGGTTTCGACCGTGATGGAATGGTGACATCCATCATCGAGAAGCCGGAAATCCCGCCCTCACAATATGCTGTGACCGGGCTTTACTATCTTGATGCCTCCGCCCCTGAACGCGCGCGTTCCATTGAAAAGTCTGCGCGCGGGGAGCTGGAAATCACCTCTCTTCTGGAGACCTATCTGAACGATGGTGTTCTGTCGGTGGAACAGCTTGGGCGTGGTTTTGCCTGGCTGGATACTGGCACGCATGCAAGCCTGCTCGATGCGGGTAATTTCGTGAGGACGCTTTCGGAACGACAAGGCCAGCTGGTGGGGTCGCCGGACGAGGTTGCTTATCATCAGGGGTGGATCAGTCCTGAAGAGCTGATGTCGCGTGCGACACGCTTCGGTAAATCCGACTATGGCCGTTATCTTCAGCGCCTGTTGCTGCCTTAAGCGTCTGCGATAGAGATCAGTCGCCCGTTGTCGATGCGGGCGTCCACTTCAAATACACGGGACATATTCTTCTCAGTGAATGTGCTCGCCGGTGGTCCTTCGTCAACGAGACGACCGAAACGCATCCAGAGCAACACATCAGCGAACTGCGCCGCGAGCGCGATATCGTGCAGAACAATCAGCGCTGTTCCGCCATTTTCAGTGAAGCGTTGCATCAGACGCATGACGCGGATCTGGTGTTTCGGGTCGAGCGCGGTCAGGGGTTCGTCTGCGATTAGAAGCGGGGCTTTGCCTGCAAAGGCGCGGGCAAAGTGAACGCGTGATAGCTCGCCGCCTGACAGCGTGTCGGTGGCTCGCTTGCGCAGCCCGTTCAGTTCGCAAATGTCGAGCGCTTCATCGACGGCAATCCGGTCTGCTTCGGAGAGGCGGGCGGGCGTGCCGCCATAGGCAAACCGGCCGAGTGCTACAGCATCCTCTACGCTGATTGGCCAGCTGAGTTGCCGGTTCTGCGGCAGATAGCTGAGTTGCTTTGCGCGTTCGGTTGAAGACATGCCGGTGAGGTCTTGGCCGTTCAACATGACGGTTCCGGTGGCGGGCTTTTTCAGCCCCGCAAGACACGTCAATAACGATGATTTGCCAGCTCCGTTTGGTCCTATCAGACAGGTCAGTTTTCCCGGGGCGAGGGACAGGTTCACCTTGGCGAAGAGTTCTGTCTGCCCGGCTTTGAGAGAGAGGTTGTCTGCAGATAGTTGTGTCATGACTGGCCTCCGGAACGCTTCTGGATTGCGATCCACACGAACGCTGGCGCACCAATGAGTGCGGCGACCACACCGAGCTTCAGCTCGGCATATGTTGGAAGAATGCGTATGAGGATATCGGCAGCCACCAGCAGTACGCCTCCGGCCAACGCGGATGGCAGCAGAATGCGGCCTGGATCATGCCCAACCAGCGGACGCATAACATGCGGCGTGATAATACCAACAAAGCCGATCGCACCTGCAATGGCGATGCTGCCCCCGGTGGCGAGGCCTGCGCCTACGATCACCAGAATGCGTTGATGCATCAGATTGAGGCCCAGACCCGCGGCAGCTTCTTCGCCCAGTGTCAGCGCAGACAAGCCGCGCGCGGACGCCAGAAGCAGTCCGAGGCCAACGACAATGAAAGGTAGGCTGTAAGCGAGGTCTGTCAGGCTGCGATTAGCGACCGAGCCAAGTGTCCAGTTCACCATGTCGGCCAGTGAAAATGGGTTAGGCGCAAAGTTCAGAAGCAGAGACATTAGCGCGCCGGAAAAGCTCGAAACACCAACGCCGATCAAGATGAGCGTCACGACTGAACCGGTGCGAAGCGCGGCAAAGCCCAGGAGTGCGGTGGCGAGCAATGCTCCGAAAATAGCGGCGGCTGGCAGGATGAGACTGCTTGCGGTGGCGAGCCCGAAGTAAAGAACGAGCGTTGCAGCCAGAACTGACATGGCTGATACGCCGAGCACACCCGGCTCTGCGAGCGGATTGCGAAGCAGGCCCTGAAGGGCAGCACCCGACATGGCCAGCGCTGCGCCAGTGATAAAGGCGGCAAAGGCGCGGGGCAGTCTGATTTGCCAGATGATGACGCTGTGCTCGTCTGCGCCGGTGGCAGTCAGTCCACCGAACACATCAGCTATGCTGAGTGGTGTGGAGCCGAGCAGGCAGGCCAGAAAAATGGCGATGATGCCTGCGGTGAACAGACCGGCATTTAATGGCAGGTCGCGGATCATGAAGCCTCGCTTCCGGAAGCGGCGAGCGCTTCGATTGCATCGATCAGATACCATGAGCCGCAGGATGTCCATGAGGCATCGAGAGGGACTGTTTCGGCTGCTTCAAGCGCGTTCAGCGTCACGGGATGATGGCTCGGACTCCAAATGGACGGGTTCTGGTGAATAGAGTCGTAAAAGGCCACGGCCAGCACATCCGGTGCATCGGTGGCGATTTGCTCGAGCGGCAGGTCGTGCCAGCCAGCGCGCGTTTCGTAATTGGTCAGTCCCGCGGTCTCGAAGGCGTCGTTGATCAGACTGTTCGGGCCACTGGTGACACCACCCGGAGTGACATAGAGCACACGCTGGCCATCGTCGCGCGGGGTGATGGCCGCAAGGCGGGCATCGAAGGCTGCGATGAGCTCTTCGCCGCGCTCTGGTACACCCATTTGTGCGGCGATATCGCGAGTGACGGTGCGGATACTCTCAAAGTCGCTCGTCCAGCCAATCTGGAGCACGTCGATACCAGCCTGAGAAAAAAAGCGCGGTGTGAGCGGGCCGCCGCCATAAGAGCGGACGATCAGATCTGGCTGCGCTGCAAGTACGCTCTCTGCGACGGGGCGTATCTGGGGAATGCCGTCTGCCTGATCGCGAAGATAGGAGAATGTCTTATCGGCGTCTGGCGAGAGGGCGAGAATGTCCTCTCGTTCGGCAAGCGCCAGTACATACTGGTCAGCACAATAATCCATGCTGATAATGCGCTGATAGCCTTCGGATGCAGGCTGAACCACCCCGGCATCCTGCTCCGTAGAGCAGGCTGTCAGCAAACAGAGCGCCGGGATGATTAGCCGTTTCATGTTATCTCAGTTTCACGCCAATGAGGGCGGTTGCACCCGGTGCATGATACCCGAAGACGTCATCTACTCGCACATCGAACAGGTTCTCGCCTCGCAGCGTGACTGCAAAGCGTTCTGTTACCGGATATTCGAAAGTACCTGACGCGAGCAGATAATCGCCAAGAGAAACGGTTGTGAACGTACCGAAGTCTGTGTCCAGCTGCGTGCCGACATAGTCGAGCGCAAAGCCTGCGCGCATGCCTTCAACCGTTGCGGACTGCCAATCGACAGACACGCTGCCGGTCCATTCCGGAACGCGGATTTCCTGAATGCCGCTATCGCTTGTGGAGTCGATTTTCGTCGCACTCGCATTCAGGCGGAGCGTCTCGCTGATCGTCCAACCGAATGCGCCTTCGACACCTGAGCGCTCAGATTCGCCCGTGCGGTTCATCGGTGTGGCGAGGAAAAGTGGCGGCGCATACGAGGTGTATATCTCGTTTTCGAGTTCTGCCTCGAAATAGGTGAGAGACACATCGAACGGACCATGGACGTGGTCGAAGCCGATTTCCCAGCTGGATGATGTTTCCGGCTCCAGGTCCGGATTGCCGACAAAACTGCCCGGATAGAAGCCGAACAATTCAGTGAAGGTCGGGTTCTTTACGCCTTCGCCAGCGCTCGCGCGGAAGCGGAATGCAGGTGAGATGTTATATGCGGCACCAATGCGCCATGTGTCCGCGTCGTCGAACAC
The DNA here is from genome assembly GCA_002723155.1 of Ponticaulis sp. GTDB lineage: Bacteria > Pseudomonadota > Alphaproteobacteria > Caulobacterales > Hyphomonadaceae > Ponticaulis. The sequence continues at coordinate 18,007 of PBNO01000018.1, forward strand.
GCCGTCATTGTCGTCATGGCGTGCTGAAGCCGTCAGGGCGAGATCGCCAACAGACAGTCGCGCTTCAACTGCAGCGCCGAGCGTTTCAAACGTCTGGGACTGATTTGGATCGCCGAAGAAGCTCGCCTGACCCTCGCGCGTGTAATCTTCCTGCTCCCAGTCCAGAATACCGGCGAGGTCCAGAACCGCGCCGTCGAAATCAAAAGAGGTCGCTGGAGAATAGGCAATCTTTGTGCGCTCACCGGTGGTTTCATCGGTGGCGACACCGTCTGCAAAGTTCTCGCGGACAACGGAGTTGAAGCTCGCTGTCAGAACGTGGTCGAGAGCGAATGCGGTGGTGGATGCACGAGCGCCGAGCAGCCATTGGTCGCTTTCTGTTTCGCGGTCTGCATTGTCCAGAAGGCCGTCAAAGTCAGTGTCAGGATCAGTCTGGCTGGTGGTCGCACGGTATGTGAGGAGCCCGCTCAGATCGATGGAGCCGGCGACCTGTTGATTACCGGTGACGAGGAAGGAATAGCTCTCAGAACCGTCTTTTTCGCCATCATTTCCGGAAACATCGACGCCGTCTGTGCTGAATGCTGATGCAGCAGCTGAGAGATTTCCATTTCCGTAATCGAGACCGCCGGACACTTGTCCGCGCAATGTATCGAAGGTGCCATACTCTGCGGCTGCGTTCAGTTCGGTTGCGTCTGCGGTGACAAGATTGATCACACCGCCGACAGCATCAGAGCCGTAGAGCGCAGATTGTTCGCCGCGCGCAACTTCAATGCGCGACAAGTTGAGGCCGGAGAACAGACCGAAATCCGTTTCGCCATTCACTGCGTCTGAAACTTCGATCCCGTTCAGAAGCACGAGCGTGTGGTTCGCTTCTGCACCGCGAATACGGATTTGGGTGAGGCCGCTCTGAGTGCCCGAACGGGAAATGCCGAGGCCAGGAACAGCGCGGAGTTGATCGGCAATGAATTCTGAGTCGCGGACGGCGAGATCAGCTGCGGAAAGAACAGATACGCTCGCTGTCACGTCTTCAGCAGCGACCGGACGAAGGCCGACAACGCTGATTGTGTCCTGACGTGCTTCTTCTGTGTCAGCGGATTGTGCGTGAGCTGGCGCAATAAAACACAGTGCGGCGCAGCCCGAGAAAAGGATCGATTTCATACGATATCCCTGTAGGCCGGTCTGCGCCGGCAGACGGACCTGGAAACGACATGAGTAACCCGCACTGCGCCCGGCGCCGCAATGGGGTGGCGTGTCGCTTCAAAGGAAGGGAAACCCTGTCCCGTCTGTCATTGGCTGGACCCGGCCGACGGACGAACGACGCGATGGCAGGTCTCCTGGCTCACCGATCTTCGCATCCGCCCGCCTTCCCGGAAAATCCAGTGGCGTGTGGGACGAATGCTCCCGGTTTACAGTTGCGGGCACAGCGCAGGAATTACACCTGCTTCCCTCTTCGCCGGTCTCCCGGCACCATCTGAGGGGCGTTATTTCTCTGAATTGTGGGTGATGTCAATCAGTTGGACAGAAATGGTTCCGGACAACCGGAGCCTTCCGGTACGCGGCGACCAGGTGCACGGCGTTGAACTTCGTTCAGAGCGCGGCGCAGACGGAAGGTGATTTCGCGGGAATTCATTACGCCCTGCATGCAGACCAGTGGTTCTTTGGAATCAGAGGCAATTACCACCGCATAACCGGTGTAAGGGTACTGGTTATAGGCGTGATAGATCTGCTCAATGCCCGCAGACTGCATGCGGTTCAGAAAGCCCGACCACATTTCATCTTTCTGCTGCTGCGTGCCGGTGCGCGCATAAGTCAGATCGACAGAAATCCATTCCACCTGCTGATGGCTCATACCGTCTACGGCGTCATGTAGAGCCGGATCGAAGATATGGCAGGTCGGGCACCAGTCAGCAGTGAAGTTGATGATCTGGATGCCAGGCGTATCAGCATGAGCGGGGCGGCTGAGCGCCCCGACCAGAATAAGAAAAAGAAGTGCTGTAAGTCTCATATCACTCCTCCTTCTGGCACAATGAGTTCAGCTTGGTGCTGTCTCAAGCAAGAGCGTTGCCAAACACGCGGTCGAAAGTCTCATCGACACGTTTTGTGTGATAGCCCAGATCGAACAGTTCGTCGATCTGCTGGTCTGTCAGCATTGTTTTAATGTCAGCATCAGCTTTCAGAAGCTCGTTGAACGGTTTGCCTTCGCGCCATGTGACCATCGCATTGCGTTGGACCAGACGGTACGCATCTTCACGGCTGGAACCGGCTTCGACGAGTGCGAGAAGCACACGCTGGGAGTTATGAAGGCCACCCAGCTGGTTCATATTGCGCTCCATGTTCTCAGGATACACGACGAGGCCGTCCATAACGCCTTTCAGACGCGCCAGAGCAAAGTCGAGGTGGATTGTGGCGTCAGGGCCGATGCCGCGCTCTACGGACGAGTGAGAGATGTCGCGCTCGTGCCAGAGAGCGACGTTTTCCATCGCCGGAACAACAGACGAGCGAACCAGACGCGCAAGACCTGTCAGGTTCTCTGTGAGTACAGGGTTGCGCTTGTGCGGCATCGCGGAGGAGCCTTTCTGACCGGCAGAGAAGAACTCTTCGGCTTCCAGAACCTCTGTACGTTGCAGGTGGCGAATCTCGGTGGCGAGACGCTCGATCGAGCTTGCGACGACGCCAAGTGCGCAGAAGAAGGCTGCATGGCGGTCACGCGGGATGACCTGAGTTGACACAGGTTCCTGAGCAAGGCCGAGTGCGTTAGCGACATAAGCTTCAATGCGCGGATCAATGTTCGCGTAAGTGCCAACAGCGCCAGATATTGCGCAGGTTGCGATTTCTTCGCGCGCTGTTTTCAGGCGCTGAAGGTTACGGTCAAACTCTGCATAATAAGTGGCGAGCTTCACACCGAAGGTGGTCGGCTCTGCGTGAATGCCGTGGCTGCGGCCGATTGTGATCGTCCATTTGTGCTCTTCAGCGCGCTTCTTGATGCTTTCCAGAAGCTCTTCCATGTCCTTGATCAGGATGTCGCTTGCGCGGGACAGCTGAACCGCAAGGCAGGTGTCGAGAACGTCTGAAGATGTCAGGCCCTTGTGAAGGAAACGGGCTTCCTCGCCAACGAATTCGGCAACGCTTGTCGTGAAGGCGATAATGTCGTGCTTCACTTCGCGTTCGATCTCGTCAATGCGCTCGACGCTGAAATTGCCGCGCTCGCGAATTGCCTGTGCGGCTTCCTGCGGGATTTCGCCGAGTTCGGCCATGGCCTCACAAGCAAGCGTCTCGATTTCAAGCCAGATTGCGTATTTGCTTTCCGGGCTCCAGATGGCGCTCATTTCCGGGCGGGCATAACGAGGGATCATGGTCGGGCCTATCTCAGTACAAGAATTGATTGAAACTACGCGCTGATTAGGCGTTACCAATTCGATTGTCTACTGAGCTACGGGCTCGGGCTTAACTTTAATCGCTGCCAGCTTACTTCGGGGAAGGTGATGAATTGAGGGCAGGGACATCGAAGACACGGCACTTTTTTGTCACTGCGGCCAATTTACTATGCGGTTTTTTCCGGGAAGGGTTTGCCAATCTGAATGTCCGCGTCTAATCCGGTCTGAAAAATAGTCAGCGTTCAGGGGCAAGAATAAGCATGTTTTCGAAAATCCTCATTGCGAACCGTGGTGAAATTGGTGTGCGCGTCATCAAGACGTGCAAGCGGATGGGCGTAAAAACAGCCATTGTTTATTCCGAGGCCGACGCAGACAGCCTCGCGGTTGAAATGGCAGATGAAGCCGTCTTTATCGGTGGCGCGCCTGCTTCAGAATCGTATCTGGTTCAGGACAAGATCATCGACGCGGTACGCAAGACCGGCGCAGAAGCTGTTCACCCGGGTTTCGGTTTCCTCTCTGAGAACCCTGTATTTGCCCGCCGCCTTGAAGAAGAGAAAATCACCTTCATCGGCCCGAACCCGTTCGCGATCGAATCCATGGGTGACAAGATCACCTCTAAAGAATTCGCTGCCAAAGCAGGCGTTTCTACAGTTCCAGGCCATATGGGCCTGATCGAAGAGACCGAAGAAGCTGTGCGCATTTCTGGCGAGATCGGCTATCCGGTCATGATCAAGGCGTCTGCTGGCGGTGGCGGTAAAGGTATCCGCGTTGCTTATGACGACGCAGAAGTCCGCGAAGGCTTCCCGGCAGTTAAGGCCGAAGCGAAAACAGCATTCGGTGATGACCGTGTCTTCATCGAGAAATTCATTCTGAGCCCGCGCCACGTTGAGATCCAGGTTCTTGGCGATAAGCACGGTAATGCGATCCATCTGTTCGAGCGTGAGTGCTCCATCCAGCGTCGTAACCAGAAAGTCATTGAGGAAGCACCGTCTCCGCTTCTCGATGAAGAGACCCGCATGAAGATGGGCGCGCAGGCTGTCGCGCTGGCGAAAGCGGTGAACTATGACAGTGCCGGTACAGTGGAATTCGTCGCTTCCGGCGTCGATAAGAGCTTCTACTTCCTTGAGATGAACACGCGTCTGCAGGTGGAACACCCGGTCACAGAGATGATTACGGGCGTTGACCTTGTTGAGCAGATGCTGCGTGTGGCGTCCGGTGAGAAGCTTGCGATTGCGCAGGACGATCTCTCCATCAATGGCTGGGCGGTGGAAAGCCGTGTCTACGCGGAAGATCCATACCGCAACTTCCTGCCAAGCATTGGCCGTCTGAAGCGTTACATTCCGCCGGTGGAAGGCGAAGCGACGGGCGCGCCGGGCGTTGTGCGTGTTGATTCCGGTGTCCGTGAGGGCGACGAAATCTCCATGTTCTATGACCCGATGATCTCCAAGCTGGTGACTCACGGCAAGACACGTGACGAGGCGATTGATACGCAGCTCGCGGCGATGGATCGTTACCACATTGAAGGTATTCAGGATAACATGCCGTTCGTGACCGCTGTGTACGAGCAGGAGCGTTTCCGTTCCGGTGATATCACCACGGCTTACATCAAAGACGAGTTCCCTGACGGCTTTAACGGTGTTGAGCCAACCGCAGAACAGACTCTGATTTTGACGGCAAGCGCAGCTCACGTGCACGGTGTATATTCTGCTCGTGCAGCGCTGACATCAGGTCGCCTGTCTCCGCCCGAGACTGTTCGCGAAGACTGGGTCGTCATTCTCGATAAGTCGCACCATCCGATCAAACTGCGCTTCGCTGAAGGCCGCAGCGAGATTGAAATTGAGGGCAAGGTCCATGTTCTGGAAACAGACTGGAAGCCGGGTACGCACCTTCTCGAAGGTACGCTCGATGGTAACCCGTTTGCCGTAAAATTTGCCGACCGTACTGAAGGCTATCTCTTCCGCCACCGCGGCGTTGCACTGCGTGCGCTGGTTTGCACACCACGTTCTGCAGAGCTTCACGCGAAACTTCCTGAGAAAGAAGCAGCTGACCTTTCCAAACTGATCATGAGCCCGATGCCGGGTCTCGTTGTCTCCATGGATGTAGAGCTTGGTCAGGAAGTAAAATCAGGTGAAGCTGTCTGCGTTGTCGAAGCCATGAAGATGCAGAACATCATCCGTGCTGAAGCAGATGGCGTAGTGAAAGCGATCAATGTTGGTGCTGGCGACAGTGTTGCTGCTGACGAAATCATGGTTGAATTCGAGTAATCTGCCAATTCCGGTGTGAGTGGGGTACGTCATGACCGATCAGTCCGCGTCAGTTGAAACAATGTATGATCCTGGCCGTCCATGGATTTCTGGTCCTGACGAAGACCCTAACCGCGCCAACTGGGCCGCGGAGTATTTTGATCCGACGGGCGAGACCGCGAAACCGGTCTTTCTGCGTGGGCAGATGCTGCTTGCAATCGCACGGCTTGTGATCCTGGTGGCTACATTTGGTGTTCTATCCAGCGCACCGAGAGTTGGAGCGGCCGTCGCGGCTTTCGGCATTGGAGTTCCAATGTTGATGTCGTTGGTGAGCCATGTTCGGCGTCTTGCGCATGCGGGCCGTCCAGCGTTTTTGGCTCTGTTTGTCGCTCTTCCGTTTCTATTGGCATCGCTCTTCACTGTGGTACAGATTCAGGCGATTTCCCAGCAGCCTGTTGTGGCTGAATTGGATGCCGAAACGCTCCGCGCTGCGGTTGAAGCGGAATTAAATGGCTCCGACACAGAAGAAGCCAACGAAGCCGATGCGCCAGAGGCGGAAGCACCTGCACCACGCCCGCAAATGCGCAGACGCGGACCTCCCCCAACAGCTGAACAAATCCTCGCAGGTACGATTCAGGGGGGGATTGTGATGTGGCTGTTCCTGAGCCTGTTCACTATGGTTTATTCGTTGGTCTATGTTGCGCGTCGACCTCGGGCCGAACGTGTAGAAGAGCGGCGCACTAGCCTCTACGGCTGATCACGCCGCTTCAATGTCTTCGTCTGGCTGCTGAACCGGCAGGTATAGCGTTACCGTCGTTCCGACATTCAATTCACTATCGATCGCGAACCGTCCGCCGTGCAGCTCGACAAGCGAGCGCGTGAGGGCAAGGCCGAGGCCGGTGCCGTTATGGTTCATGTCCTGATTGGACTCCGCCTGCTCGAACGGGTTGGCGAGGCGAGGCAGGTCATCCTTGGAAATGCCGACGCCAGAGTCTTTGACCGAGATCGAAATGAATTCTTTCTCATTCTTCACGGTGACGGTGATCTGCCCGTTGTCATGCGTGAATTTAATTGCGTTTGAAACGAGGTTCAGAACCATCTGGCGGACAGCGCGGTGGTCGGCCTCAATGTCATGCACATCGTCCGCGTGGACAAGCTCCAGCTTGATATTCTTTTCGTCCGCTTTGCGGCGGATCATGCGGATGGCAGCATCGACAGGTTCGACCGGGTCTATCGGCTTGGTGTTGATCGTCATCTTGCCGGATTCGATCTTCGCCATATCGAGAATGTCGTTGATCATGTCGAGCAGGTGCTGACCGGATAGCAGAATGTCTTGCGCGTATGACTTGTACCGTTCGTCGCCGAGAGGGCCGAAAATCTCCTTAACGAGCATTTCCGAGAAGCCATTGATGGCGTTGAGCGGCGTGCGCAGCTCATGGCTCATATTCGCAAGGAAGCTGCCCTTGGCCTGGCTTGCATGCTCGGCTTTGGTTTTCTCTTCCGCGTATTTGCGCGTGAACTCACGTGCGCGTCCTTCTGAGCGTTCAAGCTCGGAGATGAGGCGCTTCAGCTTCTTCTCATTGCGAAGGTGTTCGTCCTGCTGATTCTTGAGCTTGGAGATGTCTGACGCGATGGTGAGCATCAATCCGCCAGAAGTTTCGCGCTCCGCAAGGTGGAACCAGCGGCCGTCACGCATCAGGACTTCGCGCTCTTCGCCCACATCTTCTGTCGCGCGGTCGAAACGTACAGCGCGGCTGATCTCGACATTGATGATGTCATGGCTGACACCCGGGCGCAGCACTTCGTCGTCCAGCGCGAATGCTTTTGCGAAGGCCGGGTTCCAGAACATCAGGCGCTTGCGATCATCCCAGAGCGCGATCGGCATTGAGAAGCCTTCGAATGCGTTCCGCAGCCGCATTTCGGAAGCACGCATACGTTCTTCGAGCAGACGGCGATCTGATACGTCGATTGCAATGCCTTCCAGTGCAATCTGATCGGCAACGGCGCGTGATTGAGGGCGAAGGGCTCTGAATTCGAAATGGCGTCCGCGGATATTGAGCGTGCCTTTCAACGTGCCTTCGACAGCACCTTTTGCGACGGCGTTTACAAACTTACGAGCACTCTGCGCACCGAAATATGGCTCCAGTGCATTGAGCGGAATATCGCTGCCCGGTTCGAGGTTCAGAGATTTCGCCAGAGCACCTGAAACGGTCAGGGACTGGATGTTGCGATCAATCTTCCATGAGCCGACCCCGACATTCGCAGCGAGACGTGTCAGGCCTTCGGACGCTTCGGCAAACCCGGCATCTGTCTCTTTTTGCTTCTTGCTCGGTTTCGCTGCAGGTTTAGCTCCGCCGAGGCGGGAGCGCGCTGCGCCCAGAAGGCTGAGAACCGCAAGTGTCGGTGACAGGAATAGCAGCGAGTAGAGAAGAATCGCACCAGTGCCGAGTGCGGTGAACCACGGCTCAGTCTGAACCTGACACACCTGTAGCGGGCCGCCATTATGCGCGACACAGGTTGAGGTGTGGCGGACCCAGTAGCGGTCAAAGCTCGTCAGATCCTGAAGGACATCCTGTCTGTCGAGCCAGCCAATTACGTCTTGGGAGCCGACAGAGCCACCCTGCGGCGCACCTTGCCCCATAGAAAAGCGCATGGCTTCGTTCTGCGGAAGATCGGATGCGAGCTGGTGTAATGGAATGGTCGAGATGAACTCGGTGCGTCCGACCGTCGACATGATGAGCAGATTGCTCGGGCTTGCTGCGATCGCAACGCCGTTTTCTGACATCCATCGCGCAGTCTCAAGTGTTTGTTCATCGGTGAGGGAGGCGCGGCTCCCCTCGGGTGATATGCGGAAAATGCGCTGCACTGATGAGATCTGGCTTTCAACTTCCAGAACGGAGCTGCCTGAATTCAAGCCTACTGTAAGAGCATCGCCAATGATGTCGCGCTGCAGGTCGTAACGATCTAGCATGCTCTGCATGTTCGTCTGTAGTCTGGCCTGTTGAAGCTCACTTTCGCGCTTAATGTCATCCCAGCCTTTAAGGCCAAGAATGCCGATCTGAATTGTCAGGAAAACGCCGGTAAGGAAGCTGAGGCGCGACAGTGACGTAGACATGTTGCTTCGGGCGCGCGTGCTTTGCGCTCCGGCATGCATAGCGTCCTTATGTCCGTTATTCGTCTTCACTGAAGTGCCTCGACCGTTCAAGGCATAAAGCCCACGATTCTGATACGGCACCAAATATTAAGGCGCTGTTAACACTCTTATAGCTGTGAAGGAATCAGTAAGACTTTCAGGAGGCGGATGATTATTTGTCAGCAGTGAGTAGCTCAGATGCTTCGTTTTCTTCGCTACGACGTTCGGGACCGCGATAGTTTTCCGATTTGATGCGGCGTCTGTCCGGCCCGAAATAGTTGGATGTACGCACGAATGGGCGAGGGGTGTTTACGATGGAGCGAACCTTGCGGAACAGCTCTTTCGCGGTCACCGGCTTGCAGCAAAATTCGGTTACACCCGCATCGCGCGCTGCAATTACTTTCGAACGTTCCGAATAGGCTGTGAGCATGATGATTGGCACGAATGGGTTTGGGCTGTCGTCACCGGTACGCACCAGTCGTACAAAATCCGTACCGTCCAGAATTTCCATCAGATAATCGACAATGATGAAATCGATATGCTCTGACCGTACCAGATCGAACGCTTCCGCAGCATCATTTGCTTCAAGAAAGTGAGAAATGCCGAAACCGCGAAGCAATGTCTTCACGATGGTGATCATGTGCTTGTTGTCATCGACAATCAGCACAGTCAGACGGTTCATATTTGAATTCGACATAAATTGACCCGCAAGGCCTGAAACACGTGAACAGAAACCTTAGCGGGTCAAAATTAATACCGTCTTTATTATGACGATTGAGTTTTCAGTCTGCTAGTCCGCGAGTGCACGCTGAACGATATCCATCGCGTTTTTCGACAGGTCACACTCGCGAAGCGCTTCCAGTTCAGCGCGGGCATGTGCCTGTGCAGTCTCACTGACACGGCGCCATTGTTCGAAGGCTGTCAGCAGACGTGCAGAGAGCGCGCCGTTCAGCGGATCGACTTTGCGGACAACTTCGCCCAGCAGTTTGTAGCCTTCACCGGTTTCGCTGTGGAAGGCGACGAGATTGCCCATGGCAAACGTCGCGGCGACGGAGCGAACACGGTTCGGGTTTTTCCAGTCAAAGTCTTCATGTTCCATCAGGTGGCGCACGCGCGTGATTGCATCATCGCTTGCCTGCAGAGCCTGAACGCCAAACCACTTATCCATGACCAGAGGTGCGTGCTTCCATTTAGCTTCAAAGGCCTGAACAGCAGCTTCAAAGTCCGGTCCGCCGACATTTGAAAGCGCACGGAGCGCAGACATTGTGTCAGTCATATTTTTAGCCGCACGGAAGCAGGACAGAAGCTTGGCGCTGTGTTTGTCGCCTTCCGCAGACAGCAGATCAATGCAGGCCGCGTAAAAGGCGCGGCGTCCAGCGGACGCTGCATCCGGTGTGAACTCACCTTCATCGGTGAGGTTCTCGTGAATGACTTCGTCAATGATCGGCCAGAGCTGCTTCAGAATGGCTGTGCGGACCAGACGCTTGGCTTCGTAAATAGCCGCAGGGTTGGCCGGCGTCATTTCCATGAACAGCTCGCCAACGCCTGGCAGTGTCAGAAGAAGCGATGCAAACGCCGGATCGCTTTCATGCGTGTCTTTGACCGCCGTCACCATCGCAGCCACCAGCTCGTCCGGAATAGACGGCGTGTCACCAGCGACAATCGTATGGGCCATTTCCAGAAGTGTTGCGCGGGCGACTGTCTGCAGCGCTTCCCACTTTGCGAACGCGTCCGTTTCAACCGTCACGAGCTTGAGACGGTCTTCCATCGTCAGCTCGTCTTTAATGCGAACCGGCGCGCTGAAATTACGGTTTGCAGAGATAAGAGCATCTGCGGCGTTCGGTGCGAGCTGAAGTTCGGTGACCTCGTCAATCAGCAGAACGACATCTTCGTCCTGACCATCACGAGGCTCACCCGTTTCCGGATTGATCTCTGTGCCGTCAGCGGTGAATGCCGTCATGCGCAGAGGAATCGGCACCGGCTTCTTCTCTGTCTGGCCTGGCGTTGGTCCGTTGGCCTGAGTGAGGCGGAGGCGTGGGGCGTTGCTGCCCTCGACCTCAACGCGCTCAACGGTGACCGTCGGGGTGCCGGCCTGACTATACCAGGTGCGGAAGCGAGACAGGTCAAAGCCCGCAGCTTCTTCGAAGCCTTCATAGAATGCTTCAATGGTCGTGGCGGTGCCGTCATATTTTTCAAAATAGAGGTCCATGCCGCGCTTGAAGGCATCAGCACCGATATAAGTCTTCAGGGCGCGGATAAGCTCTGCACCTTTTTCATAGACGGTGGCGGTGTAGAGGTTGTCGATGGACGCATAGCGGTCCGGACGTACAGGGTGGGCAAGTGGGCCTGCATCCTCGGCAAACTGACGGCCACGCAGGCGGATCACGTCTTTAATGCGCTGAACCGGGCGCGATCGCATGTCAGCGGAGAATTCCTGATCGCGGAAAACGGTCAGGCCTTCTTTCAGGCACAGTTGGAACCAGTCACGGCAGGTAATGCGGTTACCAGTCCAGTTATGGAAATACTCGTGGGCGACAATGCTTTCAATCGCTTCGAAATCACCATCGGTGGCGGTCTCTGCGTTTGCCAGAACATAGGCCGAGTTGAAGATGTTGAGGCCTTTGTTTTCCATCGCGCCGAAATTGAAGTCGCGGACGGCAACAATGTTGAAGACGTCGAGGTCATACTCGCGGCCGAATGTGTCTTCGTCCCACTTCATGGAGCGCTTCAGGCTGTCCATCGCGTAAGCGGCACGTTCAGCGTCGCCCTTATCAACGAAGATAGACAGCGCAACTTCCTTACCGGACATGGTGATGAAGTGGTCAGTGAAGACGTCATAGTCGCCGCCGCAGAGCGCGAAGAGGTAAGACGGCTTCGGGTGCGGATCATCCCACTCGGCATAGTGGCGCGTTTCGTCGATCGCGCCAGCTTCACCCGGATTTCCGTTAGAGAGCAGTGTTGGTGCAAACTCTACGTCGGCTTCGATGCGGACCGAGAAAGTAGACATGACGTCCGGACGGTCCGGCCAATATGTAATGCGGCGGAAGCCTTCAGCTTCGCACTGTGTGCAGAAGCGGCCGCCAGACATGTAAAGTCCCGAGAGTTCGGTGTTCTTTTCCGGAGAGATCCAGACTTCGGTGGTGAGTTCAAATTCATCCGGCAGGGCGTGCAGCGTCATGCCGGTTTCAGTGAACTCGACCTGATGGTCTTCGGCAGGCGTGCCGTTGATCAGGATTTTGCCCGTCTCTTCGAAAGCAACGCCGTCCAGAACCATGCTGTCGCCCGGTTCGCCGGTACGCTTCACCTGCATGGTGGACAGAACGTGCGTACGAGCTGTGTCCAGCTGGAAAACGAGACGGACGTTCGGAATCTCGAATGGATAAGGCTTATAGTCCTGCAGAAGGACTGGTGGTGGCGTGTCAGTGCGCATGTCGGCTCCGATGAAATTTTCTGGCCCTAATCTAAGGCGTGAGTTGGCATGCCGAAAGGTGTCGAGGGCTTAAAAGTGCGAGAAGTTCTCAATTCTCTGCGGGGCAGGGCGAAAACGTCCAGCGTGCAGGTCTGGACCCGTCTGCCAGCGAGATGGTTGCAGTCAGTTGATCTGCGTCGCGCGTGTATTGAATGCGCTGCGGATAATCATGGTCAGGATTTTCAAATGTGATTGTTGTCTCGTCTCGCTCTGTTTCGAAAAACACTTGAGCGGATTGTCCAACTGGCTCGGCGAGCAGCAGGAACTCGGTTGCCACCGGTGATATGGTCAGTTTTTCGGTGATTTGAGGCCCATCGGCTCCGGGGCGTCTGCCTTCTCCCCAAATAACAGAGGGATAGTCGGCAATGACCCACTCTTCCTGCATACCGTGCTCGGACTGCCAGCAGCCCAGCATCCATGACAGCGTTTGAGACGCGCTGACCTCTGTTGAGCCGTGGGCGCAGGACGCGAGCATTACACCCGACAGAACAAGAAATCGGATTGGCATGTCGCATCCCCCAGCAATCTGAACCAGTTGATCAGATTGCATGCTTTACGCGGGGCTGGCAACGATACGGTAGTTACTCTGCCGCTTCAGCAGGTAGCTTGTCCGGCACGTCGTAAACGTCACGCAGAATGTAGATGCCGGTGCGTGCCAGTTCGCGAACTTCAGCACTTGCATTCTCCGGAGCGTCAGACACCTGATCCACGAGAGATTTCAGAAGCTTCAGCATTTGCGGGCTGTTAGAGATCAGGCGGGCCTGATACTCGATTTTCTCCGGATCGCGGTCATATTCCGCGCCGGGTACGCGCCAGCCGCCCCAGTCGTTTTCGTCTGTGACGACAACGGGGAAGGTGCCCGGGAATGGATGATGTGAATTGTCATCATCAGCGCCCCAGCGGCTTTTCGCGCGGCAAACCCGCCAGTTTTCCATCAGCATCGCGTCAGATTGTGACTGGCGTTTTTCCAGCTTGTCTTCAGCGACAAGGTCGTTTGCAGAGAACTCACGACCCAGACCGACATCGTAATGAACGCGCAGCGGCTCATCCATGCCCTTAACCCATTGCGGGATTACACGTTCGACAATTGCCCAGGTGCCTACAGGTTTCACGTAGACTTTCTGGTTTTTATGGAACAGGGCCTTAGCCATTGCGTCATCATCCTCCAACTTTGCCACACTATGGTCTGAAGGTCGTTAGATTACGGTGAATACAAACAATCAAAATCCTTCGGACTTGCCGTAACGACAGGACTTTTCTCGATTGAAAGGGCTGATAACCTCTCTGCAAAACAGGCGACGCCAATGCATGCTTCGCCGCTAAAGGTAGAGAGGAGACGCCATGAATTTCGACTTTTCGGAAGATCAGAAATTTCTGGGTGATCAGGCGCGAAAGTATCTGAGCGAACAATGCACCACGGCAGAAGTCCGCAAAGTGCTGAATGATGATGGCATGGCCTGCCATGAGAGCCTATGGAGCGGCATTGCTGAAATGGGCTGGCTGGGTACGGCCATTCCCGAAGAGTATGGCGGGCTTGGGCTCGGTATGCTGGAACTGTGCGTGCTGGCGGAGGAAATCGGCCGTGCTCTGGCGCCAGTGCCATTCTCTTCTACCGTTTACATGCTTGCGGAGGCTCTGAAGCTTGGCGGTTCCGAAGCTCAGAAGCAGGCGCTCCTGCCAGAGATTGCTGCGGGCAAGGTGATTGGCGCCTATGCATCTTCAGAAGGTCCGGGCGCACCAGACCTCTCAGCTCTGAAAACGACGTTTGACGGTAACAAGCTGAACGGCACAAAAATTCCGGTGCTGGACGGCGATATCGCAACCCATGCGCTGGTGACGGCTGCTGAGAATGGCGGTGTGTCTCTGGTTCTGGTTGATCTCAATCAGGCGGGTGTGAAGCGGACTGTGGTTAAAACACTGGACCCGACACGTTCCCACGCAGAGCTCGAATTCACCGATGTAGCCGGTGAGCGTATTGGCGAAGCGGGGCAGGCTGGCCCGTTGATTGATAAGCTGATGGACCGTGCGGCGGTTCTTGTCGCTTTCGAACAAACTGGCGGTGCAGACCGCGCGGTTGAGATGGCGACAGACTACGCCAAGTCCCGTTATGCGTTCGGTCGTCCGATCGGTGGTTATCAGGCGATCAAGCATAAGCTGGCTGATGGTTGGGTGAAAAATCAGGTTGCCCGATCTAACGCGTATTATGGCGCATGGGCGCTCTCTACAGATGCTGACGAGCTGCCTGAAGCGGCTGCAGCAGCACGCGTAGCGGCAAGCGAGGCCTTCTGGTTCGCATCGAAGGAAAACATCCAGACTCATGGTGGCATGGGCTTCACGTGGGAAGTCGACTGCCACCTCTTCTACCGACGCGCAAAACTGCTCGCGGTGCAGGTCGGTTCGCCGAAAATCTGGAAAGAGAAACTTATCAGCGCGCTTGAAAACAAAGCTGCCGCGTAAGGGAGGGACACAAAATGGATTTCAACGATACGCCAGAAGAAGCAGCGTTCCGCGCAGAGGCCCGCGCCTTTCTCAAAGCCAATCTGCCTGAGAAGAAGCAAGCCGGTGGACGTGAGCGCGGTGAGGAATTTCTGAAGCGCGCGAAAGCGTGGCAGAAAACCAAAGCACAAGGCGGCTTTGCCCAGATTACATGGCCTAAAGCTGTAGGTGGCCGCGGCGGCACACCTATGCAGCAGGTTATCTGGAATCAGGAAGAATCGTCATTTGCAGCGCCGACTGGGCCATTCCAGATCGGTCTTGGTATGTGCATCCCGACAGTGATCGCATTCGGCTCTGACGAGCATAAAAAGCGTTATGTGCCGAAGGCTCTGATCGGTGAGGAAATCTGGTGTCAGCTCTTCTCAGAGCCGGCAGCAGGCTCTGACGTTGCAGGCCTGAAAACGCGTGCAGTTCGTGATGGGGATGACTGGGTAATCAATGGTCAGAAGGTCTGGACGACCGGCGCCCAGTTCTCTGACTATGGCATTCTTCTGACCCGAACGGACCCGAGCGTTCCAAAGCATAAGGGCCTGACAATGTTCATCGTGAACATGAAAGACCCTGGCGTTGAAGTACGTCCGATCCACCAGGCATCCGGTGGACGCGAGTTCAACGAAGTCTATTTCACGGACGTTCGTATTCCGGATTCAGATCGCCTCGGTGAAGTCGGTGCGGGCTGGAAAGTCGCGCTGGTTACGCTGATGAATGAGCGTCTGGCGGTGGGCGGGTCACCGGGCCCTGACTATGATGAGATCATGAAGTTTGGCACGGAAATGGGGCTGATGTCTGATCAGGCATTCCGTGAGAAACTGGCCGACTGGTACATTCAGGCGCAAGGCTACAAGCTGACCAAGTTCCGCACTCAGACAGCGCTTTCGCGAGGGGATACGCCGGGGCCGGAAAACTCCATCGGTAAAATCCTCACAGCGAACCAGCTGCAGGACATCTGTAATTCCGGCATTGAGCTGCAGGACCATTACGGCCTCATCAATGATGAGGAACTGGCACCAATGAAGGCGATCTTCCAGTCGAGCTTTATGTGGGCGCCGGGCCTGCGTATTGCGGGTGGTACGGATGAAATCCTGAAGAACATCATCGCTGAACGGGTCCTTGGTCTGCCGCAGGATGTCCGCGTTGATAAGGATATTGCTTTCGACCAGATGAAGTCAGGTTGACCGGCAAAACGAAAAAGAGCGCCTCACGGGCGCTCTTTTCAGTTTGTCGGCGAGACGAAAACGATCAGTTGATCATTTCTACGCCGAAGTCTGTTCGGTCCTGCCAGACGATGCGGCCGAATCCCTTAATTGAAAGATCAGGTACGCGAAGCTGGATTATTTCTGGCAGTGTTTCGTGAGACTGAAAGCGAATACGCAGCCCGGAAGGACTGTGGTCCACGACGATGCCACGAACCTTATAGCCGCCATCTGTCGTGATGTGTGCTTCCTTGTAAGAGTTCACACGTTGCTCGCGCGGCAGTACAGCACGTAGTGGTTCCTCAGGCTCCCGTTCAGGGAGTGCATCAATCTCGTCTTCTTCGTGTTTTTTATTCTTAAACAGTCCGAACATTTCCGATCACCCATTTCACCTCAGCCTGAAATTAGCCTAATCAGATTTTGTTTTAGTTACTAAAGACGTCAAAATTTTCGCGGGGAGGCGATATAACCAGTATGTCAGTCGAGTTTCAGAATGTGCCGGTAAACGGCGTAAACTACCGCGTGGCCGTAGAAGGCAAGGGCCCTTTGGTGCTTATGGTCCACGGCTTTCCGGAGAGCTGGTATTCCTGGCGCCATCAAATCCCTGTGATCGCACAGGCTGGCTTTAAGGCCGCTGCAGTGGATGTGCTCGGTTATGGCGGCTCAGATAAACCGCATGAGATCGAGCGGTATTCCATGCAAAATCTGGCTAGTGACATGGCGGAAATCGCTAAAGCACTCTCGGATGATGGACAGGCGATTGTGCTCGGCCATGACTGGGGTGCGCCGATAGCGTGGAATTCTGCTCTGTTGCATCCGGATGTGTTCAGAGCGGTGGGCGCTCTCTCAGTGCCTTACTCGCCGCCCGGTGAGCGTATGTTCCTCGATGTCATGGATGACGTTTTCACCAAAAGAGGCCTGTTTTTCTACCAGATTTACTTCCAGAAGCAGGGCGTTGCAGAAGCCGAGCTGGAGCGTGATCCGCGCGATACGATCCGCCGTTTCTATTATGCAGTTTCCGGTGATGCGCCTGATGGAACCTGGCCGAAGGACAAGCCGAATACATTGGGTATGCTGGACCGCCTGCCAGATCCTGATCCGTTTCCGGCATGGCTCTCAGATGAAGACATCGACTATTATGAAGCGGAATTCAAATCGTCGGGCTTTCACGGACCGCTCAACCGGTATCGAAACCATCCGCGCGACCATGAATACCTGCGCTCACGCGACGATCTGAATATCTATCAGCCAGCACTATTCATTGGCGGCGACCGGGATCTCGTCCTTAAAATGCTGCCTGGCGTCGATGTTGTGGAGCGTATGCGCAAATACGTTCCAAACCTGCAGACCGGTGTCGTGCTGGAAGGTGTGGGCCACTGGACGCAGCAAGAACGCCCTGACGCGGTGAATGATCTTCTGGTCGACTGGCTGACGAAGCAGGTCTGACGATCTGGTCTTATAGGCTGCTCGTCAGAAGGCTTTGGCGAGCAGCAGACCACATAAGACAATGCCAGCGACATAGGTCAAAAGCGCTCCGATAAACCGAAGCGGGTTAGACTTTTCAAGCGTTTGGCACGTCAGCATACCGGCCGCATGCGTGAAACGCGCCAGCACAAGAGCGACAACAAGACTGGTCGCAAAAATTCCCAGATCGCGCCCCTGATACACAAATCCCATTGTGATGAAGAGACCGATAATCAGCGGCACATACTCAGATGCGTTGGCGTGCGCGCGAACTGCTTTCATCAAAGGACTGGTGGGATCAGTTCCCGGCGAAATGCTCGTTTTCGTCTTGTTGCGCTGCAAGGATACGTTGAAGCCAAGCAGCAGGACCAGAAGCGCCAACAGGGCCACCGAGACAATCAGTAAAGTATGCATTTCTTCCCCCTTCATTCTTCCAAATGCGGCGGTGATCTTCATCTCACTGTGTTGAAGATGCAATCGAAACTTTGCGTAAGGTGAAGGCTTGCTCGAGCTGTGATCTGCTTTAGTGTTAGCGCACTCTAAAATCTAAAGATATGACTGTCGGGGAGACACAAGATGATTGGAATTATTGCGCATTTGCCGATTAAAGAAGGCAAGCAGGCTGACTTCGAAGCTATGGCGAAGGACCTGATGGAAAAGGTGCGTGCGAACGAGCCGGGTTGTCTGATGTACACGCTTTACAAGCAGCAAGGTTCTGAGACCGAATATTACTTCATGGAACAGTACACGGACGCGGACGCACTCGCAGCGCACGGCAAGACCGACTATTTTCGCGCTGCTCAGCCTGTTTTCGGTGAGTGTCTTGCTGGCCGGCCGACGATCACACGCATGGACGAAGTGAGCTAATAGGCGAACGCACGCGTTTTGTGATAAACTCGGGCGACATAACGATAAAATAGTCCAAGGGAGAATGAAGCATGGCTGACGGACATGATAGCGAGATGAGACCTCGCGCGACGTTCAAGTCCTTCGTGGACAGCACGCGTGATGACTGGATGATCATTGGTCGCGAGACCGCTGAGTTCAATAAAGGTCTGGCGGACCGCGTGCTCGATCACCTTCGTATTCTGCGGGGCGATTACGGTGGATTTCCGATCGACCGTCTGGAGCATTCGCTTCAAACCGCGACACGTGCCCATCGTGACGGACGCGACGAAGAGTATGTTGTCTGTGCGCTGCTGCACGATATCGGCGACACACTCGGCAGCTATAATCATCCGGATATTGCTGCGGCAATTCTGAAACCGTTTGTCAGCGAGCAGAACCACTGGATGGTCGCCAACCATGGTGTGTTTCAGGGCTATTACTTCTTCGAACATCTCGGTCTGAACAAGAATATGCGTGAGCAGTATCAGGGCCACCCTTGGTATGAATACACGGCACAGTTCTGCCATCTCTACGATCAGGCGGCGTTCGATCCGGACTATGAGAGCGAGACGTTGGAATTCTTCGAGCCGATGGTGCGCCGCGTGTTCGAGAAACCAAAGCAGTCAATCTACAAAAAAGACAAATAATAAAAGAAAGGCCGGTCAGATGACCGGCCTTTTTGTTTGTACTTACGAGTTGCGCTGGCGACGCGGACGACCGCCGCCAGACTTGTTCTGACCGCCACCCTGACTGTTGCCATTGCGAGCACGGTTCTGGCGCGGCTGGCCACCGGAAGATGAGTTGCCACCACCGGATTTGCCGCCGCGAGGCGGACGACCGCCACGGCTCTTATTGCGGCGCTGGCCGCCTTCGCCGTCAGCTTTTTGCTTGAACTCGGCTTTGCGACGGTCACGTGGTGATGTCGACATTTCAGCCGGCGCATCTTTCAGGTCCTGAGTGAAACCATCCGGAAGCGGCAGCGTGCTGAGCGTCACGTTTGTGAGGCGCTCGATTGCGCGGTGCAGGTGGCGTTCCTGATCGCAGATTAGCGACACAGCTTCACCAGAACGACCCGCACGCGCTGTACGACCAATGCGGTGGACGTATTGCTCAGGCACTTCAGGTAGGTCGAAGTTGAAGACGTGGCTGACTTCAGGAATGTCGATACCGCGGGCCGCAACGTCTGTTGCTACCAGGATGAGGCATTGGCCTTCACGGAACGCGTTGAGCGCTTTCTGGCGCTGGTTTTGCGTTTTGTTGCCGTGAATGGCGACCGCGTCGAGATTAGCCTTGTCCAGCTGACCCACCAGACGGTTCGCGCCATGTTTGGTGCGCGTGAAGACGATCGAGCGCTGCACTTCGCGGTCTTTCAGAAGACGTGCGAGCAGGACAGCTTTGTCCTTCTGTTTCACGAAGTATGCGGACTGGTTCACGCGCTCTGCAGTCGACGAAACTGGTGCAACGGAAACTTTCTTCGGGGTTCGAAGGAAATCCTGAGCGAGCTTTTCAATCTCTGTCGGCATGGTCGCAGAGAAGAGCAGCGTCTGGCGTTCCTTCGGCAGCGCTCTCGCAATACGTTTAAGCGCGTGGATGAAGCCCATGTCCAGCATCTGGTCGGCTTCATCAAGGATGAGGTGCGTGACGTGGTTCAGCGTGACAGCCTTTTGTTGCATCAGGTCTTCAAGACGACCCGGTGTTGCAATCAGGATGTCGGTGCCTTTTTCCAGCTGGCGGATCTGTTTGTTGATCGGAACGCCGCCGAGAACGTGAACCGAGCGCAGGCCAAGCAGCTTGCCATACTCGCGAACGCTGTCAGCAATCTGGACAGCAAGCTCGCGTGTTGGCGCGAGGATCAGGCCGCGCACGCTCTTGGCTGGGCGCTGACCTTCTTTTTGCGACGCGTTCAGCATGTGAAGCAGCGGCAGAGTGAATGCTGCTGTCTTGCCGGTACCGGTCTGCGCGATGCCCAGAAGGTCGTGACCTTCCAGAAGCATCGGAATGGCCTGAGCCTGAATAGGTGTAGGTGTCGTATAGCCAAGCTCGTCCAGCGTCTTTGTGAGCGGGGCTGCGAGACCGAAGTCGATAAATTGTGTCATGTAGTCTTTCAGAAAGGAGTCCGTCCGCCAGCGCAGAAACTGCGGGCGAAAAGGTTAGTCATTTTGGGACGGCCTGCGTGAATCCAGGGCGTGGAGCTCGAATTGCCTTTGAAGAAAAAACCCAAAGACGGCTCAAGGCCATCGGCGCTTCACGCAGTTCTCTCTTTCAGTGCTGCATAATGCAGGATGCCGCAGCACATACGTTGCGCTGCAGCAAAAGTCAAAGAGTATTGCATTTGGAGTTTTGCGGGGAGGGCGAGCCTCCCCGTCAGAGTAAAGGGGCTTAGCCCTTCTGAGCTTCCTGGATCATACGGATGAAGTGGCCTGTGTGACCGGATCCGTTATCGAAAGCCTGAAGCACTGAATCGTCTGCGATCTCATCCCACTTCGCTGCGACAGCTTCGGCTGTGAGGGCGTCGCCTGTACCAACGAACGCGCCTTTGGTTTCGCGGATTTGTGCGATCGAGAAGCCACCCGCTGCGCAAGACAGAATCGTGCCTGTTGGCGCATCTTCCTTGACGAGGTTCATGACGCCAGGCGTGACGTATTCTGGCTTGAGCGCTTCGAGCAGTGCAGGCGGCATCAGGTTTTCTGTCATCGCTGTCGCCGCTACAGGGCAGACCGCGTTGACCTTGATGTTATATTTCGCGCCTTCCTGCTTCAGCGTGTTCATTAGACCAACAAGGCCAAGCTTTGCTGCGCCATAGTTCGCCTGACCGAAATTGCCGTAAAGGCCGGTCGACGAGGTCGTCACGACGAGGCGGCCGTATTGCTGCTCTTTCATGATGTCCCACGCTGCCATGAATGGCTTCACCGTACCCATCAGGTGGACGTCGAGAATGATATCGAAGTCGCCGACGGTGAGCTTTGCGAAGGATTTGTCGCGCAGAATGCCTGCATTCGCGATGATAACGTCGATACGGCCGAACTCAGACATCGTGTCGTCGATCATTTTTTTGACGCCTGCATCGTCTGCAACGGAAGAACCGTTGGCGATGGCCGTACCGCCCAATGCGCGGATTTCTTCAACGACAGCTTTCGCACCGTCAGATGTGCCTTCTGAGCCATCCATTGCCGGGCCCAGATCATTGACGACGACATTCGCGCCGCGACGTGCGAGTTCAAGTGCGTGGCAACGTCCAAGACCGCCGCCTGCGCCTGTAACGATTGCCGTTTTTCCATCAAAACGAATTTCTGACATCTCAATTTCCCTCTGAACGCTTATTCTCTTGCCTGCGCGGGGCAGGGCATCACTGGCTAGGGACCACCGCTTCGGGCAGGGGTCAAGACGGACGTAACGTCATGCTTGCGGCATAAAACGCGATTGCTGCGGCGTTGGAGGCGTTGAGGCTCTCCATCGTCCGTTCAATCGGAATGCTGGCGATCTGGTCACAGGATTTTGCGACACCCGGGCGAAGACCTGACCCTTCCGCACCGATGACAATTGCGAGTTTTTCAGCGCCGTTCACAGCATCAGCTATGTCCGAATCGCCACCGCCATCCAGACCGACTACGTGGAAGCCGCCCTCTTTGAGCGAATCGATGGCGCGAGAAATATTCACGGCGCGAATTTCTTTCACGGTTTCTACGGCGCCGGCCGCCGTTTTCGCCGTAACGCCGGTAATTGGCGGCACATTCTTTGTCTGAAGAATCGCTGCGGTGAAACCGAATGCGGCTGCCGACCGGAAGATTGCCCCGATATTGTGCGGGTCTGTCAGCTGGTCGAATACGACGATACGGCGGTGGTCGAGCGCATCTTCTACTGAAAGATCGGGCAGGGGTGCAAAAAGTGCTGCTATACCCTGATGCACGGAATCCCGAGGCAAAATCTGGTCGATGTCCTTGGGCAGCATCTCTTCCGGTGTTGCTTTTAGGTGTTTGATTTCATTTAATTTAGTAGCTGCATTCTTGGTCACGCAAAGGCGCTGGCAGACCCTGTCCGGGTTGTTGAGCGCAGCCATGACAGCGTGGGTTCCCCACAGCCAAACAGGGGCGTTTGGGTCATGTTTTTCATGTTTTGTGACATTCTTGCGATTTCGGCGGTTGCCTACGGAATTCTTCATGACTATAAGGCCGCTTCCGATCCATTTTGAAGAGCGATTTTGCTCCTCTGTGGACCGGCAATTCACCGTCGTCAAACTGATTGGTTGAGCAGGCGGAGGGGTGGCCGAGTGGTTAAAGGCAGCAGACTGTAAATCTGCCCGCATAGCGTACGCTGGTTCGAATCCAGCCCCCTCCACCATTTGCGACGGTAAAATTGATCCGGGGGATCAATTTTCCACGCAAATCGTGTTTCATTTTGGCTCTCGTGTCGCTTTGCTCACATAGAGCGCGCTCAGGGTTGTCTTACGTGAGGCAGATGATGTTCGCGACTCCAAACATTTCTGCATGAAATCAGTGTCTTCCATGGCCGGACACGAAAGTTCTGGCGCATGAGCACGGTTTTGCTTCATCCTGCAGCTCACGTCCCGATATCCAATCTGAAGACCTGATAACGAGGAAAACAGGCATGAGCCGACGACGCGACAAGAAGACAACTCATCTGGAAGTCAGGATTTCTCCTGCAACCAAAGATGCCTTCATGCGGGAATGTGAGCGCAATGGCACGACGGCCAGTGACGCGGTTCGCACTTTTGTCGACGCTTATCTTGCTCGTTCACGGTCTGAGAAACTCAAACAGATTGTGAAGGATATCACGATGAAACTGATCAAAAATCCGGTGAAGGCGACCTTGAGCGCAAGCGGTGTGGGCGCGGGCATTGTTGCGGCATCGCTATTGTTTGCGGCGCCTGCTGTCTCTGAAGCGACTTTGCGACCGCTAAACCTACCAAGCCCTGTCTATCCGGCTGATATGATGGCTGAGGGGCTGAGCGCACGTTGCAATGTGACGTTCAGCGTTACCGAGGCCGGCGTTGTGGAAGCGAATATTCAGGCCAATTGTACGCATCCTGGTTTTACTGAGTCGGCTGTAACGGCTGTATCTGCAATCCGTTTTGATGTGACGGGCGAGGACGGAACCGCAAAACGTGTCGAGAATGTCGTCTACCCGCTCGTTTATGAGTTGAGGTCCAATCACGAGGGTGCCACGGAGACTGTGGATATTCACGGTCCTGAATAGGTCTACCAATGGCGGGCGCGCTTTATGGTAAAATATCTTTCGCCCGCTTCACAGAGTCACTTGACGTTCCCATATGTTTTGGGCAGTAACTGCGCCTCTCAGCGGGTATAGTTCAATGGTAGAACGGCAGCCTTCCAAGCTGCATATGTCGGTTCGATCCCGTCTACCCGCTCCAATCTTCCTGAAAATTTTGAACTTTTCTTGCAGGTGCAAATGTGTGCTGGTTTCTGCTTGAGCAGAACTGCTGGTTTCACAATCTGGAGTATCAAGGTTTAGTTTGCGAGGGTGTTGGCACTTGGCAATGTAATTCTGAACTGCTTAGACAATGACGCGTTTGCCATATGCGCGTAAATTGTCGCGACTGCAGAAGGGGCGTCTTATGGGTGCTATTAAAACAGCAATTCTTCCGGTGGCGGGGTTTGGTACGCGGGTTCTGCCGATGACCAAGTCTATTCCTAAGGAGATGCTGCCAATTGTAGACCGTCCTGCGCTGCAGATTGTTGTCGACGAAGCATTTGAAGCGGGCATTGAGCACATCGTCTTCATCACCGGACGGAATAAAAGCGCTATCGAAGACTATTTCGATTCTGCTTATGAGCTGGAGGACACGCTCGAGAAGAAGAACAAAATCGAGATTAAAGAGCAGCTGGAGAAGCTGCGCATTCCTGCGGGCAAGTCGACCTTCACCCGGCAGCAATTTCCGCTTGGTCTGGGGCACGCCGTCTGGTGCGGGCGCGCCGTTGTTGGCAATGAGCCGTTCGCGGTTCTGTTGCCAGATGTCATCATCAAATCAGGCACGGGTTGTCTCGCTCAGATGGTTGAGGCCTATGACAAAGTCGGCGGCAACATCATTGCGGTTGATGCGGTGCCTGAAGAAGAAGTCTCCAAATATGGTGTGATCGCGCCAAAGTCCCGCGATGGCAAACTGATCGAAATGAGCGGCATGGTCGAGAAGCCGCCTCGCGAGGACGCGCCGTCAAACCTCAAGATTACCGGCCGGTATATTCTTCAGCCTGAAATCTTTGATCTGCTTGAAGATCAGGGGCCTGGCGCGGGTAACGAAATCCAGCTGACGGACGCCATGGAGCGCCTCATGAAGGCGCAGCAATTCTATGCCTTTGAATACGACGGACAGGATTTTGACTGCGGATCTATTCCGGGGTATTTCGAGGCGGTGTTCGCGCACGCCATGGATCATCCGGAAACAAAAGCGCTCGTCCAAGCGCTTGCACGCAAGGCGCTTTCCTGACGCCTGAAAGTTCGGGGCGACAGGGATTTTCCTCATAGACAAGAGGAGAGTTCGTGTCCTCCCGGTCATCTCACTGAAAAATTCTGCCTGTGAACCGCATTTAACCGCAAATCTGCGTGTTTTCGGTCTTGCTCAATAGGGGCAGTGCCGTGTATGTGGCCGGTTCGACTGGAAACAGAGTCGTAGATCGGGAGGCCCCGGGCGAGTCCGCATCGGAACCGACTGATCCAACGATACAGACTGCAAATTAAGGACTGCGGACATGTCTAAGGCAAAGTTTGAGCGCAATAAGCCTCACGTAAACATTGGCACGATTGGTCACGTTGACCACGGTAAGACGACGCTGACAGCGGCGATCACTATGGTACTTGCGGAAGTAACAGGTGGCGCGAAGCGTTCATACGCTGACATTGACTCCGCGCCGGAAGAAAAAGCGCGTGGTATCACG